>NZ_CP071444.1 GCF_017352215.1 Alkalibacter rhizosphaerae | reverse complement strand
ATTGTTCTTTCCACTTCCATTGTGCGATATTGTCTGTCAATGGCCATCCATGTCCATGAGGTTGGATCTTGGGAGTGCCAATGTCCAGTTTGTCATTGACGAGATACAAATGGTTCAAATTGACCAACCATGCCCATGGAGCATCTCCTTTTGCACTAAAACCGGTATTTCCGTCCCATTGGGCCTTTTTCCAAAAGGATATGGCTTCCTCCTCTATTTTTGCGTGGAGGGCTTGTTCCATGTATTCATCCACTATCGGATTTCCATAATAACCAGTATTGTAATATCCTTCTCCAGCCGTATTGCTGCTGTAGAGATTGTACATTTCCAAAGGATCGTAGCTTCCCCAACCGAACAGTACGGCATCGGAATACATGGATCTTTCGATCTCATCCCAGCTTTTCCCTTCCGCAATGACTTGGATCCCCAAAGGTTTGATCATATCTGCAGCAGCCATGGCCAAAGATTGACGAATTTGATCACCTGCCGGATACAGCAAGTTGAACTCCGCTTTTCGTCCATTTTTTTCTACGATACCATCCTGATCCGTGTCCACCCACCCGGCTTCTTTGAGTAAGTTTTTAGCTTCCTCCAACCTTCCGTCTGTGATCACCGTCTCTTCGTTCCACCAGGGCAATCCATCACTGACGCTATATGCCGGTGTGCCGAACCCCTCCAGGATCCCATCCACCAGCGCTTCCCGGTCGATACCAATGTTGATGGCTTTTCGTATGGCGATATCCGAAGTTACATCATTTCCAATGGGGTCCCCATTTTCCGTTTTCTTTCCCGTAGATACATAAGGAAACAAGATCCCACGATTATCCACACTTTCCAGACGCACCAGTTCCATACCAGCGACTTCCTGTTTTGCAAAGGAAGCAGGAACGGCTGCAACATCCACCTGCCCGGCTCTTGCTGCCGCAAAAGCACCATCGTCCCCCAAAAATAGAAACGTCAGTTTTTTGAAAGCAGGAACATCTCCATAATAGGAAGGATTTGCTTCAACGATCAACTGCTGGCCTTTGTCCCACTGGACGAATTTGAAAGGACCAGACCCAATAGGATCGCTGGAGTACCCTTCATCATGGGCATGCTCCGGAACGATGCCGGTAGTAGCCAGTGTGTGAACGAAAGTCGACTGGGGTTGTTTTAAGGTAAATACAACACTAAAGTCATTGAGCATCTCCACCTTCTCCAAATTGCTCAGATCCAGTACCGATCCGCTGGTTGCTGCTGTTTCAAAGGTGTATACCACATCACTTGCTGTCAATGGCTCCCCGTCGGTAAAGACGACATCTTCCCGAATGTCAACGGACCATTGGAGACCGTCCTCGCTTATTTCATACCCGGTGGCCAAATCGTTTTCGATCTCAAAGTCCTGATTTCTGGTCAGTAGCGTACTTTGAAACAAGGGGGACCCGTATCGACCCCAGCCTGTTGTTGGATCGAATCCATCATCCGGTTCATTTCCGATGGCTAGGATCAGTTCCTCTTTTTTGCCATCGTCAACACCATTGTCGCCCGTGTCGACTTTGTCACCGGAACAACCGGCAAAAACGAACGCCGCTGATAAAAGAATTACCGCCAACTTGAAACCAATTTTCTTTTTCATCGTTTTTCACTCCTGTTCGTGATCTTTTTACCTTTGCCGTCGTTTTCTTGTTTCAAACAAAAAAAGCGAAGGCAGACTATTCCATTCTTAGAAATAGAAACATCAACCTTCGTGGTTTTATTGGTTTGTATTAAATTGTGCGTGCTTAACTTTCTGTGAATAATATATCATATTCTATCTCGACAAGCAAGACAAACTTCTCGTTTCATTCGTTTCCATGCTCATGATGATGGTGCATGTCCGGGGTATGTTGGTGATCGTGTTCCACGGCTTCGTGAACATGGGTGTGACTGTGTTCACCATCGATAGAATCCGCATGAAAATGAGTGCTGTGAAAGTCTTCATGAGAGTGTCGATGGTCATGGCGCATCTCTTCATGAAGATGCAGGTGAGAGTGTCTTTCGGATACCACAAGGTATGATCCGACCAACATCAATCCCATTGCCATTGCAAATGTTGTTGAAATGCTTTCCTGAAACAAGATCCAGGAGACGACCACCCCTACAAATGGGGCTGCAGCATAAAATGCACTGGTCCTGGCCGCTCCCAGATGACGTTGCGCATGGATATAAAAATAGATGCTCAATCCGTAGGAAACAAATCCCAACAACAAAGCCGGCACCATATACCACGGGTAAATAATCGGACTTCGAACCCAAATTGCAATGATCAAGGCGCCCATGCCGGAACCCAGACCTTTGACCATGACCACTTGAAGGGGATCTTTCAGGGACAACATTCTGGTACAGTTGTTTTCGATCCCCCAACATATCGTAGCAAGAAGCACAAATATGGACCCCATTGAGAAGGTGAATTCCCCTATGTTTTCTATGGACAATAAAAAACTGGCCCCAGTGATCAGTGACAATGCGATCCACATTCTTCCATCCAAATGTTCCTTAAATATGACCAATGCCACCAATGAGGTTGCCACCACTTCAAAATTATTCAACAATGCCACACTACCTGAGGATGTACTGGTCAAACCCAACATCAATAAAATGGGTGCGGCCACATCCAAAACGATCATTCCAACAATAAATGGTCGATCTTCTTTTGCCAAGGTCGCTTCCATACGTTCAGAACCGTTCCTTTTGCGAAACCCATTGATGAGCATCATGCCAAAACCGGCACCCAAGTAAAGCAGGGCCGCCATCCATTCAGGTGGGATCCCCTCCAACAAAAGCTTGGAGATCGGCACGCTGATGCCATATAAGACTGCAGCCAGTATGGCGGTCAAGCTGGCATTGGTCGTATGTTGACCTCCCTTGCCCAGTTTGATCCCCTCCTTTCACTAAGATCAATCCCTGATCTCCAGAATGTCAAACTGATCTCCCCTGGGATTTCCGTAGACTTTTAATGTATCCCCCGGTTTTGCAAATGCCATGGCTGGTCCCAGGGTCTTTGCCGTACCCGCATAAATGACCGGATCATCTTTTGCTCGTATGAAGAAGTGGGTATTGCCATCGATCACCACGCTTTGGATCTCTTCGATCAGAATGCTTCGTTCGTTGGCATCGGCACCGGGTTTGTTGGAAGTATCGGTTCGTATATTGTATTGATTCATGACTTCCTGAACCGTGTTTCCCACGATCACATTCTGATAATTTTCCGCATCCACCAACGCAAACATCTTTGCCAGACCGGAAGCATCTTTCAACCCGATAAGGTAAATGGGACGATCCTTGATATTCAAGAGGATCGGAAATGCCGGCGTGTAATTTTTCTCTTGGATCTGTCCTCTGGCGGAATTCATGGCCGATACCTCATCTGCAGAGGGTACTGAGAAAAATTTTGCTTCCTTGGTTCTCAAGTTCACAAAGTAAAAACCCAGGTTGGAGGAATCGCTTCGGATCGATGTCACCCCGGTGAAAAGATAAATATCATCATTCAAAGGTACGTAATTATACCCTTGTGTTGTACGTGTGACATTTTTTTGGCCGATAATGGAATTGATGAACCCACCGGTCAGTTTTCCTCGAAAATCCAATTGCTGAATGATCAGATCTGAAGGATAAACACGATCGACCCAGGTGGGAACGTCGGCAACATCATAAAAGATGGATTCGCCGCTGCTTCCATTGGTCACAATAGCTCCCTGGACGTCCGTTCCTCGGAGGAAACCGATCCGTTTGGTGAGAACGGAAGTAATGTAATACCCATTTCCTTCATCATCCACTTCGAAGTTTGTTTCGCCAAATATTTTCGTTGGAAACTTAAACCGGATATGTCGCGTGACATCCCGCATCAGAATGTCACTTTTGGAATATTTAAGTGGGTTGACCAACTTTACCAAGTCTGCTTCCTGGGTAGCCATATCCACTTTAACATAATACGGGATCCCATTTTTTGCATTGATGATGTACTTGATGAGATCCGAATATGACAACGGCGTAACCCGCACTGGAATGCCCTCGATATTGATCTGGGCATAGTTGTCGTTGATTTCAAATTGTGAGACGACTTCCTGAACAGAACCCATTTGCCGGGCACCGATCACTGCTGCTGCTTCCCTGTCTACCACCGGCACCTTGTCGTAGCTGATTTCCTTGACAGTGTCTCCAAAGTTGGCGTCTGTCACTGGAATGAGTTGCGCATATGCTTTCGCCCGAAACAAGGGGTGAGAAAAAAACACAAGTACGGTAGGCACAACGATCAGCAGTCCAATGATTATGGCAGAAACAAATCCCGTTCGAAATACAGGCATTTTCCCTATTAAAAAATTCAATCCATTATACACAAGAACCGTCATGATCAGAAACGAATAAAACTCAGGTGACATAAAATTCAATGCAGGTAAGGTTATGAAAAAAACCAGAAAGACGATCACGATGGTGGCAAGGATCGTGATGACGGGATGAGCTCCCTTCCGATTGCTGTCCCGCATGACGATGGTATCTTTAAAATCTCCCATCTTTTCTTTAAAACCTTGGGTGCCTTCTTTTGAAGCGCCTTTATTTCGATTTTTAAAAAAGTCAAACTTTAGTTTGAAACTTCTCGGTTCGTTTTGATTGTCATCCATTTTGCATCACTCCTCTATTTGTATTATACCCTTGTTCAAAGTACTTCAGGAGAAATTTTGACCAATGCTTTTCAAACAGTTGATCAGCTTAGGATCCAGGTCTCATCGGATCTCCGTCTCCGTACATACGACAAGCAACAACAACCAGCCAAACATGTAGGTGATCCAAATGGCATTTTCCTTCCACAGAAAAAACTCCTTGTACACGGGATGAAAGATGGAATATGCCACTACCATATCGCTGATGAACAGTATGACTCCTGCTGAAGCAATCATAAAAGCGACTTTTTTGTTAAAAAATCCACGATAAGTCGTGGCGATCATGGTCGTCACGGTGTAGCATAGAATAACGCCCAAGGAAATGGCGGACACCAGCATGGCACCACTGGCGTAAGGCAACAAAAGGTAGAGTATGACGAGAAAGACGCCAACAAATGGAACAGCCGTCAAGACTTCCTTTTTAGTGATCTGAAAATGCCGCTGGAATGCGGTAATAAGAAACAAATAGGCAACGATGAACCCGACGATGCCGTAAAGGTCCCTATTGGGAAAGTCCGGCCGCAATGCCAATAGAAAAGAAAAAAAGAAATCGGAAAACAAAGAAGCGAGAAACGCCAAGGCCAACAGCTTCTGTTCCAGATATCTTTTTTTGACCAGCACAACGGACAGAACCATCAACAGCCGAGCCCCAAATTTCAAGTACAAGGCCGGAGATTCCAAGGCAAACAATTGGTTGAAACCCAAAATCATAAAAGTCAATGGTACAAAAACTGCGACCAGCACACGACGCACATTATCCACAGTGCGGACCTCCTCCCTTTTATGTTGATCTCATGATAAAATATACCCGTTTTTGAAACATTTGATGCATTTCTTTCCTTTCTCCATTGACAATATTTGTTTCATCGTGTAATGTAAGTAAGTACTTACTTTTATGGAGGTTCCAATGAAAAAATCAGAAAGACAAGAACAGATTTTAAAAAGCGCTTTGCAATTGTTTACCCAACTGGGCTACAAGGGTACCACCACTGCAGCCATTGCAAAACAGGCAAAAATATCGGAAGTCACCTTGTTCCGGCACTTTTCGTCCAAGCAGGAGATTTTTATGAAATGCATCGAACCGGTTTTCATGGATACCATGGAGGTTGCAATGGATGCTGACAAAACATCGGACCCTAAGGCAACCATGAAACGTCTACTGACAGAACGGATCAAAACCATCTCCCAGAACCATTCCCTGGTAAAACTGGTTTTGTCGGAAGCGGCATTCATTTCGGATTTCAAAGAAGAAAGTCTCATGCAGATCATGACCCAAAAGTTCATGGTTATTTTTAAAAAAATAGGAATTCCTGCCGACCAGCGCGAATTCGTGTTGCGGCTTGTGATGGGTTCCATATTGTCTTTCTTGTATCTTCCGGTGATCGATCAAAAAATTGCGGAAGCGTACATGAAAGATCTAACAGAAATGATTTTTGACTACATATCTAAGGAGGAGCGACATGCATAACATTTTTGCAAGTCTCGGCAAATTGATCGAAAAAAGACCCATCAAGGTCCTGCTCATTTCCCTCTTGGTTTTTGGGATCCTGATCACCGGTGTGCGAAACATCGGGCTTTCTACGGGAAATGAAACATTGGTTCAAAGCGACAACCCTGTTTATATCGACAACAAGGAAATGGAGGAATCATTCGGTTCCGACTCCATCCTGATCCTTTTCGAAGGTGACGATCTGGAAACCCTGTTTTCTTCCGAAAATATTCAAAAAATGTGGAACATGGAAAAAGAATTGAGTTACAACGAAAACATATATTCCTTCGTTTCACCAGCCAGCATGATCCATCAAATAACCGCGTTTCAGGGTGATCAGATCCGGGAAGCCGTTTTTGAGATCGGAGACGGTTTGCAGGAAGTTGGCGAAAAACTAACGGAAGTCGGCAACGAATTGAACAGCAAGGAATTGATGGATCCCGAGGAAATGGCGGAAAAATTGAATTCTCTATCTTCTGTGACTGTTGCATTCGACAAACTGATCGATGGCCAGAAACAATTGTCCGGTGGATCCTTGCAGCTCCAAGATGGTTTGCTGCAGGCGGCAGGTGGCTTGGGAGAAGCATCCAAACAACTGGAAATGCTTGGAACTTCCGTAGCACAAAATCCGGAACTGCAAATGAAGCTCCAAACAATATCTCAGAACATCGCCCAAAGTGCCAAAGGCATCGAAACCATGGGGACAAAAACTGGCAGCTTGAGTGAGGGCGCCCAACAAACTGCAGGTGCTCTTGAAAACATCCAAACAAATCTTGTTCAGGAAACCAGCTCCATGAAGGACCAACTGTCCAAAGGGGTCGATCCGGACGAAATCAAGGAAATGGCAGATGGATTCATCGAGATCGGTGCAAATCTGGAGGAGATCTCGGAGGCGCTGCATACTTTTTATGTAAAAAGTCAGATGATGGTTGCCGATATTCCCGTCTTGCAAAGTGAAATCGATGAAATGTTGTACGATGAAGGGGTATTGCGCTCCGTATTCTCTCAAGTCGTCGTGGATGATCAGCATGTACTCATGGTGGCGAAACTGGAAGGAAACGTTCCTGACAGTGAAAAAGACAAAATCGTTGCTACCTTGACAGAAATGATGTCGAAAGAATCTTTTGAAACCGTGAACTATACCATATCCGGCAAGCCGGTGTTGGATGCTTCCCTACGGTCGGAGATGCAACGCAACATGCAAATGATGGTCATGGCTGCTGTAGCGATCATGCTGGTGATCCTGACCTTGATCTTTAAGGTCAAGTGGCGGATCCTGAGTCTTGGGATCATCATGATCTCCGTTATTGCCACTCTGGGGCTGATGGGCTGGATCAATGTTCCCATCACCATGGTTTCCATGGCCGTATTCCCCATCCTTATCGGGTTGGGCATCGATTATTCCATCCAGTTCCATAATCGGTACGAAGAAGACAAATCCGTCAAAACGACCATCACCCACATTGGAAAAGCCGTTGCCGTAGCAGTCCTTGCTACCTTCCTGGGATTTATTTCCCTGTATGCATCTCCAGTTCCCATGATCCAGGATTTTGGCAAGATGCTGACCATCGGTGTGGTAGTCAGTTTCATAGGAAGTATTTTCATTCTCATGAGTATCTTGAAATTGAGGGATGACTTTGCAGATGTCACGGAAATGAAGCCCAAAAAAGATGTACATGCAAAAACCCCATTATTGGACCGCTTGTTTGCTTTTTCTACACGAGTTGTCATCAAGTTTTCCGTGATCATCTTTGTCCTAGCCATTGTAGTTGCTTCCATCGGATTTTCTTTTGACAGCAAAATCGGCGTGGAAAGCAATATAGAAAATTTCATGCCCCAGGACATGGAAGCACTGGAGGACATTCGCTACATCCGGGATACCGTCGGATCCACGGAACAAGTCATTCTTTACCTGAAAGATGATGACATTCTTGCAGAAGACTCCCTGGCATGGATGGCGGGAACTGGTGAAAAACTGCAAAACGAGTATCCGGATGTGGTGGTCGATGTCAATTCCATCCTGACCCCCGTTGGAAATATGACCTTGGAGGAGGATGACGACTCTCGCTCCCTGGAGGAAAAGATACTGGACCTTCCGAAAGAGCAACGCAAAATGTTTGTCAACGAAGACCGGAACGAAGCGATCATGATCGTGGAGATCGCCTATCTGCCTACAGAAAAACTTCAAACCTTCATCGCTGATTTAAAAAATGACATCTCCGATGCGCCAGTGGACGTGAGCATCACCGGTAAAAGCGTCTTGGATGTGGAAATGGTAAAAGGACTGACTTCCGGTCGGGTGGAGATGACGCTGATCGGCTTGGGTCTGGTATTTGTCGCATTACTGATCATTTACAGAAACCTCTTTAAAGCTCTCATCCCGCTCTTGCCCGTGGTGATGATCATTGGGATGAGTTCCGGAGCCATGACCATACTGGGTTTGAATTACACCCCCATCACCGCGACCTTGGGTGCTTTGATCCTTGGAATGGGTACGGAAATGACGGTCATGGTCATGGAGCGATATTTGGAGGAAAGAAGAAAAGGAGAAGACAAAATGGAAGCCATGATCACTTCCATTCGAATGATCGGAAAAGCAGTATTGGCATCCGGTCTGACCACCATAGGCGGCTTCTCCGTGTTGATGTTCTCCGAGTTTGTTATATTGAAAGATTTCGGAATGATGACCGTCATCAACATTTCACTTGCTTTGGTGAGTACCTTTTTGGTACTGCCATCCATCCTTTACCTATTTGACCGATTCCTCTTGAGCAAAAAAGAAAAGAAAGCGATCCTTCAAGAGATCACGCTGTCTGAATAAAAAAGACCCTGGGATTTTTCCCAGGGCTTTTCTATTCGTCCGTCAGTGTTTTCATCTTTTCCACGAAAACCAACGCACCATCCTCGATCTGCCTTGCCAACGCTGTCAAATCATCAAAATCAGGCGCTGAAACAAGGATCCCTTCAACAATGGAATCGATGCCGGGTTCGACCCGGGACAATGCATACTCTCCCAAATCCTTGTTCTTTAGCCGTTTCACCCATTCTTTCTGAATCTTCCGATTGCCACCGCTCAACCAAATGTCAAATCGTCCCTGCTCATGTAGATAGACGATGGCGATCTTCAGATTTTTATCTTTCAACGCTGGCGGCGTAAACGCGAAGTAGGACATGTCCATATAACCAAAATATAGGGCACTCACACTAAAATCAGGGTACGCCTTTTCAAGGTGACTGCGAATGCCGGACAAGGATGTCATGATCCCCTTATATGCTTTTTGAATAACACCCATTTTTAGTTGTTTTTGATATTCATAGATGCTATCTTGCAACATTCCCACGGGTTCCTCCTCCTTAACTATACGTGAAATGATTATTTAATAGAAGTATGCTTTATGCTATTGCTTCAACGAGTCCATCGCTTCAAAAGCATTGTAGGAGCTTCTAACAAAGGGAGCGGATGCCACGTATTTGAATCCCAATTCCAATGCCTTCTCTTTATAAAGTGCAAATTGTTCCGGATGTATATATTCTACCACTTCATGATGTTCTTTTGAAGGAGCCAGATACTGCCCAATGGTAAGTACGTCACAATCAACGCTTCGCAGTTCTCGAAAGACTTCCATCACTTCATCGTACGTTTCTCCCAATCCGACCATGATCCCGGATTTGGTGATGATCGTCTCATCTTCTTTCTTTACACTTGCCAATAATTTAAGCGATCTTTCATAGATGGCCATGGGTCTGACTTCCGAATACAGCCTGGGTACAGTTTCGATATTGTGGTTTATGATCTCGGGATGTGCTTTGATGACGTTCAGAAGCGATTTATGATCTCCTTGAAAATCCGGAATTAGAACTTCCACCGTTACTTTTTTGTTTTGTACTTTTATTTTTTGGATCACGGCTGCAAATTGGTTGGAACCACCGTCGCTCAAGTCATCTCTTGTAACAGAGGTGATCACTACGTGTTTCATTCCCATTTTTTCGATTGCATCGGCAATATTTTCAGGTTCCTGAGGGTCCACCGGAGTTGTTTCGTGTTTTTCGACATTGCAAAACGTACAATTTCTCGTACAATTGCTTCCAAGGATCATGAAAGTAGCTGTTTTCTTTGTAAAACATTCCACTTTGTTGGGACAATTTGCCGCTTCACAAACGGTATTTAGTCCCAAACTTCGCAGCATATCCGTTACTTCGAGAGATTTTCCTACATTTACTTTGATTTTCAGCCATTCAGGTCTTCTAGAAGTCTCCATCGTACTTGTCCTCCAACATTTTCATTAATTCCTCTGCTTCCATTTCATGAGGATCCAGACCACATGCGTTGCAATAATAGTTCATTGTCTTTTGTTTCATCTTTTCCATGTCCATGGAGGATCCCATCAACTTTTCCAGGGAAATGACACCCTTATCACGGAAACCACATGGATTTATCCATTTGAAATGACTAAGATCCGTATTTACGTTGAATGCAAATCCATGCATGGTCACCATCTTGCTGACGGAAATGCCAATGGCGGTGATCTTTTCTTCGCCTACCCAAACTCCGGTGTGATCTCCATCTTTACCTTCTGCTTCGAAGCCGAATTCCTCTTTTAAAAGGTCGATGAACGTTTGTTTCATATTTTGCACAAAAGATCTTACATCCTTATTGTAATTCCTCATATGAACAATGGGATAGCCCACGATCTGACCAGGACCATGATACGTGACATCACCCCCGCGTCTCAATTGAACCACATCGATTCCTCTCGATTTTAGAAATTCCTCAGAGACCAGGATATTGCTCAACTTTCCACTGCTTCCCAATGTCAGCACCGGATCGTGTTCGACGATCAGAAGAGTATCCTCAATTTTTTCAACCACACGCAAATCTCTTAGTTTTAATTGGATTTCCAATGCTTCAGAATAATTCATCGTGCCCAGGTTCACCACATTTATTTTTTTCATATTTCCCATGGAATCAACTCCAATATCCTTTTTATAAAAACGTTTTTCTTAACTGTCGATTATAGAGCATTATCACTGTTCTTACAATGGAAAAGTAACGAATAAGGATCCATAACCAACGTAAGTTGACAATGGATCCTTATGGATTCCAATTAATTAAATATGAAAAAAAGAGTGAAGGAAAAAATGAGCAGCAGGGATCCCCAAAACAAATCGATCCTTGCATTGCGTTTCAGCATCTTCCTTGCATCTTCCCTATTGTTTCCAGCTTCTACATGATGGGGCACCATTCTTCCATGAAATCGCATGACTGCACGAAATATCAGGTACACCCCGGCCAAGGTGACCAAACCTGGCATGACCTCACCTCCATGTGCTTATTATAGCACAAAGATCGTTATCGCTATGAAATGACATTCCCGTCTTCCACCTTGATCACCCGCTTGGCTTTCCCTGCAATATTCATGTCGTGGGTGATCATGACGATGGTTTTTCCCTGTTGGTTCAACACTTCGAACAGGTCCAGTATTTCTTCTCCCGTTTTTTTGTCCAAAGCTCCTGTTGGTTCGTCGGCCAAAATCAAGGGGGATGATCCCACCAAAGCACGGGCAATGGCGACTCGCTGCTGCTGACCTCCGGAAAGTTCATTGGGTCGATGATGCTGCCGATCACCCAATCCCACCCTTTCCAGTGTTTCCGTGGCGATTTGTTTGGCCTCGCGAAAACGATGACCCCGATAAAGCAAGGGCAATGCCACGTTATAGAGGGCGTCGTATTTGGCAATGAGGTTGAATTTTTGAAAGACGAACCCGATCTTCTGATTTCTCAAAACAGAGTAGATGCTGTCCGGTTGTTTTTTCATATCCAGTCCATCGATGAAATACGTTCCGTTATCGGGCTTGTCGATCAATCCGATGATATTCATCAGTGTGGTTTTGCCCGATCCGGAAGGGCCCAATATGGCTACAAATTCCCCAGGATCGATGGTCATGGAAACATTTTTAAGGGCAAAAACCTTGTTCGGTTCCTTTCCATACGTCTTGTTGATGTTGCTGAGTTCTATAAGCGGCTCCATAAGGTTTCTCCTTTTAATTTTTAGGGGGTTGGATCAAGATCTTTTCAATGGATTTTTTGTCTGCATCATAATAAAATATTTTCAAAGTAGAGCCTTTGACAAGTTCCGTCAATGCCACTTCTTCCTCTACAGGACCAGTACCGGCACCGGTGCCTGTTTCCGTAGTGGGGCTCTGTTGCACCCGCTTGACGATAGGCGTGCCCACCGGGATCAAAATCGTCAATTCTTCCCCGGTGTACTCTCGAAGAACATCACCACCCTGACTTCCTCGTTTCATTCCGGACCCCGGAACAGGCGCCTCTTCTTCTGCTGCATTGGCCATCAACAGCAACGTCACTTCGTTGCCGACCACTTCTTTGATTTCTCCAAAGGTCCCTGGAATGCCCAAACCCTGCCCAACATTTTCTCCAGCATCAACAGTCTCATCGGTGGGCGTTTCCTTGGCAGGATCTTCTGAAAATGCCGTCGTGGATGAACAGGCCGCACCACTTGTCAGTACCAGCAGGACCAATCCAACCGCAATCATTTTTTTCAACATGGGTCTCACTCTTTTCTATCTTCTTCTATTCGTAATTCAATGCCACGATGGGCTCTAGCCCGGACGCTTTTGCAGCCGGATAAAATCCGAAAAAGATCCCGGTCAATACGGAAAATCCAATCCCCAGGAGGATCCCTTCCACCGAAGGTTCAAATGCAATGGTGCTCATGGAAAAGATCCATGGAGCTGCAAGGCTCATCAGCGCACCGAGTATTCCTCCAAAAACACTGATGGCTGCTGCTTCCAAAAGAAATTCGATCATGATCGTTTTTCTGGAGGCTCCTATGCTCTTTAAAATGCCGATTTCCCGGGTTCTTTCTTTCACGGCGACCATCAGCACATTCATGATGCCGATGCCGCTTACGACCAATACAATGACCGCCACAGCCAGCAGCAGACTGGACAGGGTCTTGGCAGTTGCCTGAGCAGATTCCAAAACATTGCCCGCATCGGTTACTGTGTATGCATCTCCGGTCCCGATGGTCTCCACGATGTATTCCTTGATTTCCTCCATGGCCAGATCCACGCTGTTGATGTCGTTGGCCAATGCAATGTAACTGACCTGATTGGCACTGGAGGACATGTTCCTGCTCGTACTTCCTGTAGTATATTTCACGGCAACATCGTAAGGAATGAATGCCATGTCATCCACACTTCCGGAATCGGCTTGGGAAGTGGAGATCCCTCCGGAACCTCCCACGCTGTCCAGTACTCCGATGACCTCAAAGGAAGAGCCTTTGATCAGGACTTTTTCTCCCACGGCACCTGCCAGATCTCCATCAAAAAATGCAGCGGCAACATTGCTGCCAAGGACCACATACTTGTTTCGCATCATGGAATCCTCATTGGTCAACATGACACCATATGCAACATGCAACCTGGTGATCTCCGCATATTCTTCGTTGATCCCTTGAATGGTAATGGCGCTGGAGGCCCCGTTGGCACCGATATCCGTCAGAACTTTCGTACTGACCCCTATGCTTTTTACATTGGGAAGCACCTCGGACATCAGCATGGCATCGTCTTTATTCAAGATCTCCGTCGGCGCTGCACTCTGGCCCATCCCCTTCACTCTGGATATGGTGATGCTCTCCACCGACAGTCGGCTGTATTGTTCCGCAACAGCTGTCTCTCCGGCTCTTCCGATCCCAACGACCAAAATGATGGTCAAGGTTCCGATGATGATCCCCAAGGAAGTAAGAAATACCCGAAATTTGTTGGACAGGATGCTGATCATCACGGTACGGAGTATTTCCAGCCTTCTCATGGATTCATCCCGCTGGTAACAACGGTTTCACCCGCCGTCAACCCTTCCACGATCTCGCTTTGGGATCCATTGCTCAATCCGGCCAGGATCTCCCGTTTCTCCATTTCTTCATTTTCAAGTTGTACCCATACATACTGCTTTCCGTCCTCTACAAAAATTGCTTTGTTGGATACCAGCAGTACGTTTTCCTTTTCCCGCTTGATGTAGGACAGAAATACGCTCATCCCGTCCAGGATCTGTTCGTTGCTTTCTTCCAGTTCTCCTGTTACCGTGTAGGTAACGATCCCACTATTGTCGATTTTGGGTAGGCTGTTGATCTCCACGACTTTTCCGACCAAACCGATCAAACCGATGGCTTCTACGTTTGCTTTTATAGTTTGTCCCAATTCAATGCTGCCAATGTCACCTTCGTTGACATCTGCAGTGATCCGTACCTTGGATCCGTCGGTGATGACGGCAAATCCGTTTGCTGTATTTGTTGCAGAAGATGATGTGGCTGTTCTGCCAGCAATAAAGTCGCCTGCCGATCCGCTGATCTGGGTGATTTTACCGGACACAGGAGCTACAAGAGTGGCATTCTTCATGTTTTCATTGGCTTCCTCCAGCTTGGCCTGGGCCACATCCACACTGTACTTGGCATTGGTCACGGATATGTTGGAATTTACCAGGTTGTCGTATTTCAACTTTTGCAGTTCGTAGTTTTCCTGGAGCACCGCCATTTCTTCATCATACTTGGATCGCGCATTGTCCAGATTTTTCTGTGCCGTAACAAGGGAAGACTCTGCAGCAGCCAAACCGGTCTCCATCTCTTCCATGGATTTTTCCATGGCGCTCAGTATGTCTTTTTCTGCTCCATCCAATACTGCCTGGTCGTATTCGACCGTCAAAATTTGCAGCCCATCCGTTTTTTCCTTCACTTTTTCTTCTGCCGCCACGATGGCCTCTTTCCACTCGGAATCATCAAAAGGGATCTGAAGCTTCCCATAAAGGGAATCCAACTTGATCTTCTCGGTAGCCACGTTGTACCCTGAAGACTTTACGGCATCTTCATAAACTGCTTTTGCCTTGTTGAGATCGCGCTGTGCAGCAGCCACTGCCTCCGAAAATTCCGATTTGTCCAAAACGGCCAACACATCCCCCTGTTCTACGGTCTGTCCAACAACAGCATGTAGTTCCCCCAAAGTCCCCGAAACCTTGAAGTCTACCGGAGTTGATGGCATGGATATCCTTCCATCTGCATACAATCCCACCACCAGGTTCCCTTGCTTCACTTCCTGGGTACTGATCTTTATTTCCTGGCTTTCATCTTCTTTGCCGCATGCAGCGAACATAACGGCCAAGGAGATCATCAGGATCACAATGATAGCCTTTTTCACGTTTAGATCCATCGTTTTTTTTAAGATTCCCATGGTCTGAATTCCCCTTTCGATCTGTTGGTAAATAACCCTTCTCATTCTATGTATTTTGTGTGGCAGATCTGTGTCAAAAAACGATAAAAACTCCCTGATCGCACGATCAAAGAGTTTTTAGTTTGGGTCTCAGTATCCGAACATGGGATCTTCCCCGGCATTTTTCATTTTTCCATGAACCATGGCCACGATCGTAAATGGGATCATGGTAAGCAGCATGGTCAGCTCATAAGCCAAATTGCTCCTTGGATCCGGTTTGCCTTTCAATCGATTGGTCAAGGAGCTCCAAGGGATGCCATAAGCGTTGCCGATCATGATCATCCGGATGGCACCAAGGATCCTCAGGGCTTTTGGCTCTCCATATACATCCACGATCCTGTCCCACGCTTTTCTGGAAGGTTTGCCCCGACTTTCCGTGTAATGTTGCGCAAATAGGATCGCAGGCAGTTCCTCTACCGGTGCATCTTCAAATTCTCCGGCCAGCATTCGCTGGATCTCCTCATTTTTCAATCCTGCTTCCAACGCCATTTTTGTGTGGGCGTAGGAACAGATCAAGCACCCGTTTACTTCAGTAACGGCAAGCATCAACCGTTCGACAAAGGGCTGGGACAATTCACCCGATCTTCGGGCCTTGGCCATGTATCGGACGGTACGCATCCCTTTCATGAGAATGAAATAGGATTCCAACACGGAATGCAACTTTCTGTTTTCATGGATCCTCATTGCAACGCTCCTTTCCACTCCTATCCGGACAAATGCATAACTGCTGGCTCAGTCTCGAACCGGCGGCGTCCAATAGCTGTTGCCATAGATATCGGTGATCTTGTAGCTCATCAGGTAATCTAAATTGGTGACGGCCAGGTTTTCTATATACCATTCTTCTTCCGCCTCGTAGGGATCTCCCAAATAATAAGTGTCGTCGAATTCCCCCTGGTAGCTGTAATAATCGCACAGATAGTCGATCCGATCGCCAACTTCGATCTCCAGCAGACCTTTGGGCTGATTGGGTGTCTCTACTTCGGTATCATAAACGATCTGGGCACCAAGCACTTCTCCGTAAGGTGTTCCCTGATCGAAAGACAGTATCATGTCCGCCAGCTGGCCATTGAGCAGGATCGGCACTCTTCCCATGATCTTGTAGGTATCCCCGTAGGAATCATAGCTGGTCATGTAGTAGCTGACGATCCGATCGTTGATGGCCAGCCAGGTTCCGTCGTATTCCAAGATCAGATCTCCATCCTCGTTGTACTCGAACACGTTGTCCCGTCCAAGATCGATAAAACCTTCTCCATCGTCGATGAATACGCTCAGTTCCATGGTATGGACCAGGTCCCATTCTTCTTCCGTCAATTCCAATACCCGCTGACCATCCTTTATGGAAATATCGATGGATGCCGGATCGATCATGTTTTCACTGTAATATTCCGTAGAATCGGTCACTTGCTGAGAATCCAACCAATCCGGTGCCTGGGTGGCAGCCCCTGTGATGGATGAAAAATCACCCTGGGACAAAAATGCGTTCAACAGGGAACCTATGGCGTTGCTGCTTACCCCCTGGGAACTAGGTGCCGCTCCGCCGCCCAGCAAGGTCTCCAGTAGACCTCCACCCTGGGTCGCCATTTGCCCCCCCGCATTCAAGTTGGCAAAGCTTTTGATGGCCCTGGAATAATCTTCATCCATTCCGATGGCCTCATAGGTGTTCAGCATGGAAGAAACATCGCTAAGTTTGCCATAGGGAAAGAAGATCGAAAGTCCGTTGGCATTGGTGATGTTCTCCGACATCCGGTTGTATTTAACAGCCCCGTCCAGGGCCGTAGCCAGATTGTTCCCTTGCGGTGTGTCCAGTTTTGTCGCAAAATCGATCAGATCGATCTGATTGATCCTGGAAGACGATGCAAATTCCTTGGTTGCCGCCCTGGAATCGGAAACTTTCTTATAGTTTTCCGTTTCGATCAATTCCCCGGTGTTCTGTGCAAAAGAACTGAAATGCGGCGGTACGGTGCTTCCCAGCTCCGCAAGATCAACCAGGGACAACGTAGCCTGAGATTTTGGGGTTTTGCTTTTCACTTCCCGGATGTAATCGTCAATGAGGACCTTCCCCAGATCGATGGTCTCCATGGAGGGATCCCGGGACAAGGCATTGAGCCATCCGGTATAATACCAGCCGATGCCCGGCTCCAATTCTTCGGAAGCGATCAGATAATCCGCATAGGGTTCTGCAACAAAAGCCGTCTCCATGGTGGCCATGAGGCAGGCATCAAATCCGATAAGGTCAAAAGTCGTTCCCGACTGGAACAATGCTCTTTCGATTTCATCCAGTGTCATGGTGTCGCCTTTGTCGTATTCATCATACCCGTATCCGGTCACCGATCCGCCGCCATGATCCCAAAAGATCAGGATATAGCGCTCTGCGGGAAAATTTTTCTCGCTGTAACGGATAAATTCGGTCAAGGTATTGGGATCCACCATGGACTTTCTCCCCAGGTCATCTTCCAGCAAGCGCAATCCCTGAGAATCGATCAGATACCGCTGATTGGTCCGATTGCTGATCACATCGTTTTTCCATTGGGCGGTACCACCTGTCTCCACCACGATCTTCACATTTTCTGACAGGTCCGCATCCAACATCTCCTGAAGGTCCATGGTTGCCATGCCGCTGCGAGACTCCAAGTCGGTACCCAAAAGATAAACCATGATGGTCGTCCGGTCTCTGCCGCCACCCACAAGGGTGGTTCGCTTCGGTCTTGCTTCGGATGCCACCGTACGATCGACAGCATAGGCACCCCCATCATAGGTGCTGGTTCCGGCTTGGATCCCCGGCAAGTTATTCCCCGAGTCGCCCGGTAGTAAAACTCCACCTCCATCACCCATTTTCGAAAAGAAATAATAAATGACAGCAACAACAACAATGATCAAAACCTTGCTGATCCCGCCAGTTGGACCCCGGCTTCCGGACGAACTCGTAGTAGAGCCTGGTATATTGCTCGTGGTTCTGCGATTGAAAAATCCGCCACTGCCGCCTACGGGACCGGAATTTCCCCTTCCAATGCCGCTGCCTCTTTTTTCCACACGTCCACTTCCAGATCCTACTCTTTTTTCACGACCGATCGGGCGATTGCTACGAGCCATGGATTTCATCTCCCATACTTGATTTTCAACTTTCTATATACAGTGATACCCAATTTTTTACACAGCAAAGCTTTTTCCCAAAGAAATGAAACGGCCAACAGCAATAATTGCTCCTGGCCATTTCATTTGTTATCTTCCCAAATCGATGATATTTTGGATGAGGGGTTTGCATCGTCCACAGGGTTCTCCAGTTTCTTCGTTGACCCCAGTGCCGGCACCGGTAGCTTCTCCCACTTTCACAACGGTATCCGCCCCGGCATGGACTGCGGCCACCACGGTTTCCAGAGATACCTGCTTGCATCCGCAAACAGATGCCAGGATGCTTCCCAGTTCGTTCTTGCAGCCTTCACATTCCAAACATGCACCAGTTTTTTCTGCGATCTCTTCTTTGGTTCTTGCTCCAGCGATCATCGCCTTGCGAATGGTGATGTAGTCCACATTGTTTGTCGTACAAATGACTCGATTTCCTGCCATCGATCACGCCTCCTGTATTTGTTTTCTTTTAGTCCTGTCTTAACGTTAATCCCTGTGGGGGTCATTGTCAATATTTGTTATTCATTTACCAAACTTTGCTCTTGTTCTTTCTGGTTCAAAAAATCCACGGCAAATTGTACATGGAAAGCCGCACCAAGTTTCATATAGTCTTCATCGATCTTGAACTTTTCATGATGGGGAGGATAAATGCAGCCCTTTTCCTCATTGATATATCCAATGTTGCAAAATACACCTCTCGCTTTTTCAAAATAATAAGCCATGTCTTCCGATGCCATTTGGCGATTTTGCTTTAAATTTTTCCCTTCTCCAAAGATCTTGTTTGCCGCGGTTTCCGCCAACTTGCACAATGCCTCATCATTGAAAAGGCTCGGTGTACTCTTTTCGATGATCACCTCCGCCTGGATCTCGTATGCATCGGCAATGGCTTTTACATGGCGCTGCAAAGCTTCATGTACGGTCTTTCGTACCTGCTTGTCAAAATATCGCATGGAGATATCCAGTTTTGTGTATTTGGATACGATGTTTGCTTTGGTGCCTCCGACAAACTTTCCAACGGACAAAACCACCGGTTTTTGGGGATCTACATTTTTTGTGACGATCCCTTGAAGGTCCGTGACGAAAAGGCAGGCCGGATGGATGGTATCTTTTGCAAGATACGGGGCCGAACCATGACCGGACACGCCTTGAAATGTTATGTAGATCGTGTCACAACCTGCCATGCGATATCCCGCTTCGATATTGACATACCCGGTTTTGCATCCAGGAGATCCGTGAAGTCCAAAACAGGCATCGACGCCGTCCATTCCCCCGGCTTCTATTATTTTCTTCGCACCAGTGAATGTTTCCTCCCCTTCCTGAAAAAACAGGCGGATCTCTCCATCCCATGAATCTCTGATGTCGAAGAGGATCTTTGCCGCTCCCAAGAGCATGGCTACATGGGCATCATGACCGCAAGCATGCATAACTCCAGGTATTTTTGATGGAAATGGCACATCGGCCTCTTCCTGGATCGGCAGCGCATCCATGTCCGCTCTCAAAGCTACGATTTTGCCAGGATTCCTTCCCCTTATTGTAGCGATCAACGACGTGTTCCCTGCTTTTCGATAAGGAATTTGCAGCTTGTCTAATTCTTCCATGATTTTTTGTTGTGTTTTGAATTCCTGTCCGCTTAATTCCGGCTCCTGGTGCAGCATTCGGCGGATTCGAATGATCTCTTTTTCCTCTTCTTGCGCCAGTTCAACATATGTCGGCATATCTGCCCAGCCTCCTTTTTTCACAGATCCGGCCCAGACCATTTCAACTGCAGCCGGGTCTCTTCGATGCTTTAACTATATCATTGAATAACACCCGCAACTACTTGATCTGAATTTTTTTGGTAAAAAAAAGAAGACGGAGGATACCCCATCTTCTTTACAGATGTTATTGCTTGACTTCGATCGTACTTTCGATCTCTATATTCGGATTTAAACTGGTGAGCACAAAGCACTTTTCATGGGATCTTTTCAGAATCTCTTCTGCCTGATCTTCTGACATGTTCCCCTTGAAAGCAACGTGGATTTTGATCTTATCGAACAATTTGGGTGGCGTTTCCGCTTTTACCCCTTTCACGGTAATTTCAAAATCTTCCATGCTTACGTTCATGGCTTTTGCCGCCGGCAACAAAAACAATCCGGTACAACTCCCCAGGCTCATCAACAAGAGATCCGGAGGGGTGATGGTGCCTTCCTGGTCTTTGTTCGGGCTGATGGAAACGGTTTGGCCGTCTGCCGCTATTCCTTCGAAATTCTGTTTTCCAGTCCATTTGATTTGTATATTCATTTCGACACTCCTATTTCATATTTGGTGTTTTCACATTGAGAACAACAAAGTCCTCGTCTTGATCCGCCCACAAAGCCATGATGGTATTTGGAGGACAAAGAACGATGTCTGTTGCTTCCACCACTGCTTTTTCTTCACCGATTTGAATGGTCCCTTTCCCGGAAACCACGTAGAAAAACACATCTACCGGTACCTCATGGGCCGGTACGGCTTCGCCTGGTTTCATGATCAAATTCATCACTCTTGTGGTTTCATGATCGATCAATTCCTTGGCGAGAACACCTCTCATATTGATTTTTCCTTCGATCTCATTCATTCTAACTATTTTCATATCCATCTTCTCCTTTATTTAAATTTGTATGGCATTTTTTATAAATGCCTGCAGCTCTTTTTTTATATCATCAAGATCCAGATCCTTGGTTCGAATGACACTGTCAAAAACAGTACCCCGAATGGTGCTGAAAATGATCTTTCCCGTCAATGTCGTATTCAAGGGTCGAATTTCGCCGATTTCTATGGCTTCGTCCAATATTGTTTTGAAAAAATCCGGTAATTGGTGCACAAACTTTTGTACTCCATCCAAATCTTGAAGCTCCGGATTCCCGCTTTCCCTGGCAAGGACCATCATCAAATCCCTGTTGATGTCCAACTCCATGAAATGAAAGTCCAAAAATCGGTCAAACTTGTCGATTTGCCTGCCTTGGATTTTCTTTAAGGATTTTAGATAAGTAGCGCGTTTTTCGTATTCACTTAAAAAAATCTCATCCAAAATAGCTTCCTTGCTTTTAAAGTGTGTATATATGCTCCCCACGGCTATACCGGCCTTTTCGGAGATCATTCTCGTCGTTGTATTTGCGTATCCTCTTTCTGCAAGGATCTCTATGGACGTTTTGAGGATCTGTTCTTTTTTCATATCCAGTCTCCTTTATTGAACGAGCGCTCACTCATTTCATACCATGAAACAAGGAAAGAAACAACTGTAGAATCAAAGTTTCGCGTCTTTCTTCCCTTTTTCGTTGAATTTCATCTTTTTTAAGGAGTTTCCACTCCATGATCATTTAAGTATCTTTTCAATTCATCGATTTTGATCTCTCCAAAGTGGAATACGGAAGCGGCCAGCAAAATATCTGCCTTGCCTTCCTCTACGGCTTCCAAAAAATGTTCCATTTTACCCGCTCCGCCCGATGCAATGACTGGTAGGGTAGTGCGTTCTTTGATCCCCATGAGCAGTGGGATATCGTATCCGTTTTTGGCACCGTCTCTGGCTTTACTTGTTGGCAGGAGATACCCTGCGCCACGCCTTTCCGCTTCTATGGCCCATTCCACTGCATCTTTTCCGGTCGCCGTATTGCCACCGTCTACAAATACTTCATAGCCGGAAGGCATGGTATCGTTGATATCTACATCAATGGCCACGACCACTTTGTCAGAACCAAATGTTTCCGACAACTTGTTGATCAGGTCCGGTCGTCGAAATGCCGCACTGCTGAGAGAGACACGATCTGCTCCGGCACTAAGTACCATTTTGGCATCCTCTACAGAACCAATACCTCCTCCCACCGTAAATGGGATGGAAATGACTTCCGAGATCTTTCGTACTACTTCCAACGTCGTTTTGCGGTTTTCGATGGTAGCAGCAATATCGAGGAAAGCCAGTTCATCTGCCCCATTGTCGTTGTAGGCTTTTGCGATCTCCACCGGATCACCAGCATCCTGCAAGTCGACAAAATGAACTCCCTTGACGACTCTTCCATCCTTCATATCCAAACACGGCATGATTCGCACTTTTTTCATTTTCATTCCCCTTCCAGTTCTTTACTACATTGTAAATGAGGATTCTCTTTTCATTCCACTATTTTTCAGACAATTATTGACAAACAATAATTATCATGGTATTGTAGCAGTGTAAATTATTGTTTTTCAATAATTCTGGAGGGATACTATGAATCAGAAAAAGTTTGCAGGACTACTCTTTTTGGAAGCTGTCTTTTGTCTCCTGCTCTATGGGGCACCCCTGTCCATGGCAAAGATCTTCACTTCTTCCATGGCAGTTCCTTTTGAACCGATCGGACTCTTTTTGCGTTATTTGTCCTTGTCCGGCAACACTGGCAACATCATTGCATTGTTACTTTATGCCGTCACAAGCTTGATCCCGCTTCTTGGCCTATTGATCATGGTACGAAAACGAAAACTTCTTGTAGAAGATCTGCTCTTGTTCGTACTGAGCGGACTCCTCTTCTTCATCTTGTATTGGTTCATCAACCCTGGGGAACTGCACCTTCATTTGGGCGGCAGCATTCCGGATGCCATAGGCAAAACCTTGGCAGGTGGAACTTTCTACTCCATCCTCTGCGCTTATGTGGTCATTCGCTTGCTGCGATCGTTTTTTACGGCGAAAAAGGGAGATCTGCACCGGCATTTGACCATTCTTCTTTACGCATTGAACATTGCTTTGATTTTTGTGGCATTCGGTTCTTTGTTCGGCGGATACATCACCAACCTTGCATCCTTGAAAAGCGGAAATACCGATCCAGACCGACAACTCTTTCTTAGTTATGTGTTCCTGTTTTTCCAATATTTGCTTCATGCATTGCCCTATCTCTTAAACGTTCTTGTAGTATTTGCCGCCCAGGAGCTTTTGGGACAAATGAAAGAAAATCGTCATTCGGATCAAGTGGTGGCAGCCGCCGAAAAACTTTCCAAAATAGCTGCCGGGTCCCTGATTTTGATCACAGCGTTGAATGGTGCTTTTAATTTGGTGCAGCTGATATTTGCCAAATCCATCCGCAGCATCAACAGCGTCGTGCCGATTCCTTTGTTTTCCATTGCCTTTGTCCTTGCCGCTGTCATTCTTTCCCAATATATAAAAGAAAACAAACAGCTGCAAGAAGACAACGACATGTTCATTTAAGGGGGTAACAATGGCGATCAAAGTGTATCTCGATGAGATCTTGAGGGAAAGAAACATGACGTCGAAAGAACTTTGTTCCCTGGTGGGGATCACGGAAGCAAATCTTTCCATTTTACGGAGTGGAAAGGCGAAAGGCGTTCGTTTTCATACGATCAACCGCATTTGCTTCTATCTGAAGTGCGATGTAGGGGATCTTTTGAAATTTGATGGTGAATTGGAGGATAACAATGATGAATCTTAAGAGAACGACGAACCTGTTTCTGATAATTTTTCTAGTACTGCTTCTGACCGGTTGCCAACTTGCAAAAGAAAAAGAAGGCACCGTTGAAGAAAAAGACCGCCTCATGGGTGTTTTTATCACAACAGAATATCTCGACCTTTTTGACGGAGAGGTATTTATAAACGATCATGGAGATGACATGTTGGATGGAGATGTCCTTATTCAAGACGAAGGTGCGCCTGGGCAGCGGATCTACGCCCGTCTTCATACGAAAGAACACACTGACCCCGATACGGGCCAAAAAGTGGAATCTTCCGAATACATTTTCGATGACGTGGACGGGATCGCCTTCTTTGCTGCGCAAATCAGCTCGGAAACAGATCAAAGCTATCTGTCCAGTGGCGCCGGTGAAGGCCTTAGTGATGTTCACATAGCCGTTCATTCCGGGGATGCGATGGAAAGCCTGGAATTGACCGGCACCATCTACTATTCCCTGCAGGCAGAAGGCTCGCCGGTATTCTACTTGAACCCTGTCCATCAGGATGCCGACGGCAACGTGTATCTAACATCAGGAACCGGAATATCTTTCGAGAACAACATGGAAGGCGTCAGCACGAACCAGACCATGGAAGAAACCATCACCATGGTGGAGGATGATCAGGAAAAGGAATTCAATACTAAGATATCCGTCACCATTGCTGTGGTTTATGCACCGGAGACCATTCTCCTCTTGCAGATGGATGCCGATCACAACGTACTTTCCCGCAAGGAATACCTTCCCAGCGAGATCCCGGAAACATTGACTGTGGAAGAAAATACAGATTATATTCTAGTCGAATCCCATTACAAGGATCTGGAAGGTGATCCTTCAACAACCCGCACGATCTACGACCATGGCGAAGAATACCTGGAAACCCGCTATTGCAGGGAGGACGGCATTTGCATCAGTCGTGGTACGAAAATCGAGTGGAACAAGTAAATGAATTGCAGAAGGATGATATGGAACAAGCAACCTTAATGTCTCAAAAAATTGAAAACCCTTGGCTGACCCAAGGGTTTTTTTATATTGATCTTTAGTTTTAAATGGAGGCGGCACCCAGACTTGAACTGGGGGTAAGGGAGTTGCAGTCCCGTGCCTTACCACTTGGCTATGCCGCCATATGGAGCGAAAGACGGGATTTGAACCCGCGACCCTCGCCTTGGCAAGGCGATGCTCTACCACTGAGCCACTTTCGCATGATTGATATTGAGTGGTGCCCAAGGGCGGAATCGAACCACCGACACGAGGATTTTCAGTCCTCTGCTCTACCGACTGAGCTACTTGGGCTGATGTGATCCAAACATAAAAAAATGGCGACCTGGAAGGGACTCGAACCCTCGACCTCCAGCGTGACAGGCTGGCATTCTAACCAACTGAACTACCAGGCCGCATAAATGGTGGTCGCAATAGGGCTCGAACCTATGACCCCCTGCTTGTAAGGCAGGTGCTCTCCCAGCTGAGCTATGCGACCATCGTCTCGTTAGAGACAAGTATTATTATAGGGTATCAAATACATGAAGTCAACCATTTTCATTATTTTGCATCCAAAATTTTTCCCAGCTCGTCCCGGTCAAAATGATACTTGGAATTGCAAAAATGGCAGAGGACTTCCGCACCGTCGTCTTCAGAGATCATAGCCTGCAGATCATCTTTTTTCAGCAAGGACAATCCTGATCGAATACGTTCTCTGCTGCAATCACATTTGTACTGTAGAGGTTTTTCAGATATTGTTTCCATTTCTTTACCTTCAAAAATGGAAGTGATCATTTCATCCGTATCAAATCCTTTTCCCAACATGGTTGTGACGCTGTCCAATTCACCGACCCGCTTTTCAAGATAAGAAATGGTCTCTTCCGACGCACCTGGCAGCAGTTGGATCATGAAGCCTCCGGATGCCAAAACCACGTCCTGGGAGTCAATGAGAACCCCCAGAGCCACAACGGAAGGCGTTTGTTCGGAAGCGGCAAAATAATAGGTGAAATCCTCTGCGATCTCACCGCTGACCAAGGGTACCGTACCCGTGTAGGGAGTCTTCATGCCCATGTCCTTTACCACGGTCAACGTTCCTTTCCCCACGGCTCCCGACACATCCAGTTTCCCGTTGTCTTTTAATGGCAGGTAGATCAGTGGTTGATAAATATCCATCTTTACATCCCCGTTTTCCCGGGCAGTGGCGACGATCCCTTTAATAGGTCCATCCACCGTGATTTGAATGCTGATTTTGTCTGCCGGATTCTTCAATGCCATGGTCATCATGGCTAGTGCACTCAACACTCTGCCAGCAGCCGCTGTGGCCGTATACGATGCCTGGTGGATCTTTTGCATCTCTTTGACAGCCTCCAAACTGTTCACAGCTATTACTTGCGCCTCGATCCCTTTGACTCTATATTGAACGATCTTGTCCATCCATATCCCTCCAATTTCTGCGAAAATAAAATCCCTGTCATGCTCAACAGGGATCGGTTCGCTTAATGTTGTTTTTCAGAAGTAAATCTATATTTAAAATATGGTCTTACTTTATTCTAAAACGCTAACATCAGCTGCTTGAGGGCCTTTTTCGCCTTCAACGATTTCAAAACTTACTTCTTGTCCTTCTTTCAAGGATTTGTAACCATCCATTTGGATCGCGGAAAAGTGTACAAATACATCGCTGCCTTCCTCCGTAGACAAGAAACCATAACCCTTTTCAGCATTGAACCATTTTACAGTACCGTTAGTCATTCAAAAATTCCTCCTAATTTAAAAAAATAGATTTGCTTTATGTGTCACATTTTAACACCAAATCTTATGTTTGTCAAAATGTAATTGCATATATTTACCAACGGTCATCCCCTCTTTTGGGCGACCAGAAGGATTTTTTCCGATATGCTCTTCGGCGTTTCCTTTGTTGCAAAATCAAGGATCTCCACATCCATAAACCCTGCATCTTCAAGCCATTTGGACAAATGCTCCTGTGAATAGGATCTTTGCTCATGATACTCGTCAAAACGCTGGTATCGATCCCCCGTGTCCTGAACAAAGAATGCAATGTCGTAACTGCAGATGTCCAGTACCTGATCGTAATGACACTCCCAAATGTAACAAACGTCATCTCCCAAGTAGTGGAAAGAATTATTACCGTATACCGTTTCCAGTCGATAGGGAGTGTTCACATCAAAGATGAATGTGCCACCCGGTCTCAAGCTTTCATAAACCTTATGCAACGCTTCTTTCAACGCTTTTTCTTCCAGTAGGTAGTTGAAGGTGTCCATGGTGGAAATAACGGCGTCAAATCGGGCTGGCAATGAAAGCCGGGAAATGTCTCCCTGGATCCATTGAATATCTGCTCCTGCCGCAAAAGCTTTGTTGTCCGCTTCTACAAGCATCTCCTCGGAAATATCCAGACCGGTCACTTCATACCCCAGATCGTGCATTTCCATGGTGATGTTTCCAGTTCCGCAACCCACTTCCAGGAGGTTTTTTCGCTTCCCGATTCGCTTTGAGAGAATTTCGTTGATCCAGGAGGCATATGCCTTGTAATCCACATCCTCCAACATGAATCGATCGTATACTGCTGCCAATTTATCATACATATTTTCAATAGAAAAAATTATTCTTTTTTCTTTTCCTCCTGAAATAAATGATCAGACCGGTAATGATCAGCACTGCTGAAATTATTCCGATCAGAAAAAACGTGAACTCGCCGCCTAGAAACCGATTGATAAATAGTTCCAATCCCGTAGGTGGTCTTCGATCTTCTTCCAATGCTTCCAAAGTCGCACCCGGTATGCGATCGTAGGCATCCTCCAATGCATTTCGAACAAAATAGTTCAAATCGGGATTGACCCGTTCAAAGTTTATCAGATCGTAAAGTGTTTCATAATCTTTTGTATTGGCCAAACATGTCAATCGATTCAGCAGCACTTTTGTTTGAATGGGGTTGTCCAAACCGCCATAATCCGTAGTGGTTGCACCCAGCAATTCATAGATGGCCAAAGTCTGAGAGTAATTTTTCAAGAACAGGTAACTGTCCGCCATAAGCAAATAAACCATGCTTTGGATCTTGGGTTCTTCTGCCTTTTGTACGTATTCTTTTCCCAATTCAACGACTTTGCCATGGTCTCTGCTTTCAACTGCATGCACAAAAGCTATGAGCTCTTCATTTCCTTGACTCCTCAGCGTATCCTTGATGATCTCATCCACTATCGAGTATTGAAAACGAATGTTGTCGGGTATCTCTTCTACAAAAACCCAAGTTAAAATGAATTGATCGGATATTTCGGTTGGCTCCGGTTCAAAAGAACTGTCAAAATTATAGGCTTTTACCGTTTTGGGATTGAAAGAAACAGTAACAGACACGTTTTCCGGTTGAGAGAGCCAACTTTTGATATGATCCAAATGGATGGAATAGAACATTTTCCCGTCTTCTGTAGATCCGTTTTCTATATTGTAGCTGATACTGGCCGTTTTTGTCTCACCTGCCCCGATAGGCACTTCAAAAGAATAGGCCCTCCACATGTCGTATTGGACCGAAACACCTTGGACCATACTGTTGATTTGATCACCGGACACCAATACACTATTGTATTTATAAGGAGTGAATCGATAGGTGGAATCGGTCATAGTTTTACCAGTCAATGGCATGGCCATATATACGGAAGTATTCTCGCTTCCCGTATTGGTTATTTCATAACTGGCATTGACCGTAGAAGTATTGCGATCATTGACGACAACTGAGATCTCCACATTGGTCAATGCCAAATTTTCTCCCTTCAGCAAATGCAAACCCAGAAATACAGGTTCCGACTCATTGGCTCTGGTAAGCAATGGCTTGGCAAAAAAAACTGCAGTCAACGCCCCAAGGAAAAGAAGGAAAGAAACCAGCCAAAAAGCTCTCTTCTTGCGTTGCTTCACCTAGAAACACCCTCCTCGTCCAAGATCCTTGCATATACTTCCACCCCATGGAGAAGAATAGACTCATCAAAGTTGAACCGGCTGTCATGAAGACCATGGATAAACCCTTTTTTTTCATTTTTCGATCCAAGATAAAAGAACAACCCCGGCACTTCTTTCTGATAGAAGGAAAAATCTTCTGCAATCATCAATGGTTTGGCTTCCTGCCATTCATCAGAACCCAATAATCCGGTGAACATCTCAAACATGTCTTTCGGGTTGGAAACTGGTGGGTACATGTCGATAAAACGAACTTGGATCTTGCATCCAGTTGCCTGAGCAATTCCTTCGGTCACCTGAATTACCCGCATTTTCATATGATCATAGGTGGTTTCTTCATATGCCCGCATGGTTCCACCCAGACGGACATTGCCTGCTATGACATTGACCCGCTCTCCGCCTGTCATTGTTCCAATAGTGATCAAGGCCGTATTGATAGGGTCCACGTTTCGGCTGACAATGGTCTGCAACGCTAGAATCAATTGGGCTGCTGCTACGATGGCATCCACACCCTGATGAGGTGCTGCACCGTGGGCGCTTTCCCCGGTTATCTCAATATATATTTCCCCGGTTTGGGCCATCATGGGACCTTTCCTCGTAGCGATCGCCCCTTCTTCCAGATCGGGCATGATATGGCAGCCGAATATCTTTTCCACATTATTGCTTTTAAGGATCCCTTCATCAACAATGGTTTTGGCCCCACCCGGACCTTCCTCCGCTGGTTGGAAAAGCAGAAGTATGTTGTTTTTAGGCTTGATGTTTTCTTGCTTCAGATAAGCTGCGAAGAGCAACAGCATGGTCATATGTCCGTCATGGCCGCAGGCGTGCATCATATTTGGATGAGAGCTGGCAAAATCCACATTTGTCTGTTCTGAAATGGACAAACCGTCCATATCGGCACGAAAAGCTATGGTCTTATGTGTATTCTCACCTGGTATCAAACAACTGATACCGGTATCGGCAATTATTTTTGTATCCCACCCCAAAGAATGAAGAATCTCCCGGATTTTTTTACCAGTTTGTATTTCTCGGAATCCTTCTTCCGGGATGGCGTGCAGCATCCGGCGGATCTGGATGGCCTGCTCTTTTAGTTTTTTAATTTCGGATCTTACTATCATGGTATCCCCCGTTTAAGAATATTTAATTGCAAAATGCATGATTTTCATGTAAAATGTATCATTGTATATTATATATCATCTAGAAGCGAAAAAACACGAAATTGTTTTATTTTACCGCTGATCCCTGATATAATACAGACAACTGAATATGCTTTGATAGAGGCGCAGCGTTTAAGAGTATTATCCAGAACGAATTCAGGATCGAAGGATCGGATTAGAAAGGAAACGTTGCCGAAGTGAAACGATTCCTGAAAGTCGGTTTGCTGGTTGCCCGGTTAAGAGCCTTGCAACTGTCATCATGAATTGTGATGAAGCGCTATCTGAAAGTCCTGCGGATATCCATAGTTGTTATCTGTCAACTGTCAGCTAGTTTATCATAAACTAGCTTTTTTATTAAGCTTTTACTCTAAAACAAGGAGGTTCTTTTATGAAAAAATACAACGTGGCCGTAGTCGGTGCCACCGGGTTGGTTGGGCAAAAAGTTTTGGAAGTATTGGAAGAACAAAATTTCCCAGTAGACAATCTCTATCCTTTAGCTTCCTCAAGATCTGCCGGAAAAGAAGTTTCTTTCAACGGCAAAAATTGGGTCGTAGAGGAATTGACGGATACTTCCTTTGAACGAGACATCCACATTGCCATTTTCTCCGCTGGCGGAGGAACCAGTTTGAAATATGCGCCCATCGCTGCAAAAAACAACGTGGTGGTCGTAGACAATTCATCTGCATGGCGAATGGACCCCCAAGTGCCCTTGGTGGTTCCAGAAGTCAACCCGGAAGATTTGAAGAATCATAAAAACATCATTGCCAATCCCAATTGCTCCACGATCCAAGCGGTAGTGGCACTTAAGCCCCTTCATGAAGCATATAAGATCAAGCGCATCGTTTATTCCACCTATCAGGCAGTTTCTGGTTCGGGTGTAAAAGGGTTTAAGGACTTGGAAGAAGGGGTACAAGGCAAGGTGAACCAGTTTTATCCCCATCAAATTGCTTACAATTGCATCCCCCACATTGATGTGTTTCTTGATAACGGATATACAAAAGAAGAAATGAAAATGATCGAAGAAACAAGGAAGATCCTACACGAACCCGCCCTGGCCATCACTGCAACGACGGTACGTGTTCCCGTATATTACGGACACAGTGAAAGTGTGAATCTGGAGTTTGAAAATTCCTTTGATCTGAAAGATATCCGTCCCTTGTTGGAAAATGCTCCAGGTATTGTGGTCCAGGACGACGTTGCCAACAATATTTATCCCCTTGCTCGAAATGCAGAAGGCAAAAACGAAGTTTTTGTCGGAAGGATCCGACGGGATGAAAGCGTCTCCTCAGGGTTGAACATTTGGGTCGTTGCAGACAACATTCGAAAAGGAGCTGCAACCAATGCAGTACAAATAGCTGAGCTTCTGATTCAAAATAATCTAATAAGCAGGTGATCAAATGAAAGGTTTGTTCAAAGGATCCGGTGTGGCCATCGTCACTCCCTTCAAGGATGGCGAGATCGATTTTCATCGTTTGGAACAGTTGTTGGAATGGCATATCCAGCAAGGAACAGATGCCATCATCATATGCGGTACTACAGGTGAAACCCCTTGCACCACTGATGAAGAGCAGGAGGATCTTATTGCTTTTGCCATCGAAAAGGTAGATCATCGAGTACCGGTCATCGCAGGAACAGGCAGCAACTCCACGTATCACGCAGTGGCCATGAGCCGCTTTGCCGATGAAAAGGGTGCAGACGGTATTCTAGTGATGAACCCCTACTACAACAAAGGCACCCAAAACGGCATCGTCAAACACTTTCAGGCAGTAAGCGATGCAGTTCGTTGCCCCATCATCGTCTACAACGTTCCAAGTCGCACTGGTTGCAACATCGAAGTGGAGACCATGGTGAAACTTTCACAGATCGAAAATGTCAAGGCTGTCAAAGAGGCCAGCGGCGACATTGTACAGGTAGCTGAGATCGCACGACTTTGCGGCAAGGATCTTGCCATCTATTCCGGCAACGACAATCAAGTGGTTCCCATTTTATCATTGGGTGGTCATGGTGTGATCAGTGTCAGCGCCAATATCATTCCAACAGACATGAGCCGCATGGTCCATCTTTATCATGAAGGAAAAATCAAAGACAGCCTGGAGCTTCAATTGAAAATGAATGGCTTGAACAAGGCTCTTTTCCTGGAAGCCAACCCGATCCCGGTCAAAGCTGCCCTGCAACTGATGAACATGGATACGGGAGAACTTCGGATGCCGTTGACTCCACTGGAAGAGAAGCATCTGGAGGTCCTAAAAAAAGAAATGACAGCATACGGACTGCTGTAGTTGGAGGATTACAATGAATATATTGCTTAGCGGCTGCAATGGAGCCATGGGACAGACCATCGAAACGGTCCTTTCTTCTTTGGAGGGTATGGACATTGTCGCCGGATTCGACACCAAGTCAGCCAACCACCAACGTTTTCCCGTTTATCAAACGTTGGAAAATGTGTCGGAAAATATTGATGTGATCATCGATTTTTCCCATTTCAGTGCATTTGACGCCATCACGGATTTCGCTTTTCAACATCAGATCCCCATCGTAGTGGCCACGACAGGCCTTAGTCTGGAAAACGAGGAAAAGTTGATAAAAATGTCTTCAGAGATCCCTGTTTTCCGTACAGCCAACATGTCCATCGGCATCAACGTCATGCTGGGCCTGGTAGCTCAAGCAGAAAAAATGCTTCAAGGATTTGACATCGAGATCCTGGAACGGCATCACAACAAAAAGCAGGATGCTCCCAGCGGCACTGCCCTCATGCTGGCTGATGCCATCAATCAGGCGACGGATCTTCCCTACGAATTCGTATACGGACGGGAAGGAAAATCGGCCAAACGAAAAGAACGGGAGATCGGCATCCACGCCATTCGAGGCGGCACCATTGCCGGAGAGCATACCGTTCTTTATGCTGGAGATGATGAAATCATCGAGATCACCCACTCCGCAACATCAAAAAAAGTCTTTGCAAAAGGTGCGGTAACAGCTGCAAGATACATCCATGAACGATCCCCAGGCATGTATGACATGAAAAAATTACTGGGTTTAACTTGAGAGGAGAATGAATATGACAAACGAAGAACTAAAAAACCAATTTGATCTGACCAACCCCTATGAGATTGCCAAATACATCAAGGCAGTAACCAAGCAAACACCGGTCAAAGCGTATGTGAACAGCGATTTGACCAAGGATGAGTTGGATGGAATGGAGTTTTATGGGCCATCAACTTCCTGCACCATTTTCGGAGAAAGCAATGTGGTCCTTCCTTTTTTGGAGAAGATCAAAGATCGGATCACGTCCATGCGGATCGAAAACGACCGCAGAAATTCCGCCATCCCAATGATCGATATGACCAACATCGATGCAAGGATCGAGCCTGGCGTGTCCATTCGGGAAGGCGCTCACATCGGTAAAAGTTGCGTACTCATGATGGGAGCGGTCATCAATATCGGCGCCAATATCGGCGATGGAACCATGATCGACATGAATGCAGTAGTAGGCGCCCGAGGCCAATTGGGGAAAAACGTCCATCTTGGTGCAGGAGCCGTCGTAGCCGGAGTGTTGGAGCCACCTAGCAAGACACCCGTTATCGTTGAAGACGACGTGGTCATTGGCGCTAATGCGGTTATACTGGAAGGTGTCAAAGTCGGCAAAGGGGCAGTTGTTGCCGCTGGTGCCATCGTTACCAAAGATGTTCCTGCCAACACAGTCGTTGCCGGTGCCCCGGCCAAAGTTATCAAGGACATCGACGATCAGACCAAAAGCAAAACAGAATTATTGGATGATTTGAGAGGATAGTGTCGGCCATATGAACATCGTGGTACAAAAATACGGCGGTTCTTCCGTGGGAGATATCGAACGGATCCAACGAGTCGCCAAGCGGATCATCAAAAAGAAAGAAGAAGGTTTTCTTCCGGTAGTTGTGGTCTCCGCCATGGGTGACAATACGGACATACTTTTGGATATGGCATATCAAATTTCTTCCAACCCGCCAAAACGGGAGATCGACATGTTGATTTCGACAGGTGAGCAAGTATCCATTGCTCTTTTGTCCATGGCCCTTCAAACATTGGGCCATGATGCCATCAGCCTGACGGGACCTCAAGTCGGGATCAAAACGGAGGGACATCATACCAAATCTCGAATTGCAGACATTGACGACAAAGTGTTGAGGAAGCATCTGGAAAACAATCGAATCATTATTGTCGCCGGTTTTCAGGGGTCCAATCAGGATTCGGACATCACCACCCTGGGACGAGGTGGCTCGGATACTACTGCAGTGGCGTTGGCCGGAAAACTGCAATGCCCCTGTGAAATTTACACGGATGTAGACGGCATCTACTCCCTGGATCCCAGAATGTATTCCAATGCCAAGAAACTGGATACCATCAGTTACGAAGAGATGTTGGAAATGGCCAGCCTGGGAGCCGGTGTCATGCATACACGGGCAATCGAACTGGCTCAGAAATATCGGATCCCCATCCTGGTTGCTTCCAGCATGGAAGAAAAACCAGGTACGATCATAAAGGAGAGTGAACAGAATATGGAAAGTGCAGTCATTACCGGCCTGGCCATCGACAACAACGACGTTCTGATCACGTTGAACAACGTTCCATACAGCATTGCGATCACTGCAGAAATTTTCGATCGACTGGCAAAAAAAGACATCAATATCGATATGATCAGTCAGACCTCTCCCAAGGACCATTCGGTGAATATTTCCTTCACCACCCCAAAAGGAGATCTGGAAGATGCCAAAAGCGCATTACAGCTGATCACCACAAAATTTCAAGAGATCTCCACCCAGGTAAACGACAAGATCTCCAAACTGTCCGTCGTAGGCATCGGCATGCGAAGTCACTCCGGTGTCGCTGCGCAAATTTTTGTTCTACTTGCCAAAGCCAACATCGAGGTACAAATGGTGACCACATCGGAGATCAAGATCTCCTATGTCATCGATCCAAAGGATCAACAAAAGGCGGTAGAACTCATTGCCAGTGAATTCGACCTGTGATCCTATTAGTACATACCAAAGAAAAGTCCGAAGATCCAGCTTCACTACCTGGGCCTTCGGACTTTTTAATATTTTTGGTTATTGTTGGCACAGAAATTCAACAAAAGCCTTCTTGTCCAATCCAAAGAAAAAATCGTTCAAGTCGATTGTCTCCAATGTTTTCATCAATGCATCCCGACGATAGATTTGATGGGTCAGCTTTGCCTCCAATTCTTCAATGGGTCGCCGAACAAAAAAATCTCCGAAGATTTTAATGTTTTTGATTTTTCCTTCGCTGACATTCAATCGGACATCAATGATCCCGCAGTCGAATTTTGCCATGTTTTGAATGTCAAAATCCGGAGAGATCCCCCAGTTCCAATCCCACGTGGAAAACTTCTGTGTCACTTTCTCTTCGATGTTTTTCATGTCTTGGTCGGAAAGAAAGATCTCGTCCATGGGATTCAATTCTCCCATATACTCGACCAGATATTGTTGAAACTCTTGGATCGATATGTCTTTTGTCAGATAAGGCTTGATATTTGTCACCCTGCTGCGCACAGATTTGACGCCCTTGGACTGGATCTTTAGATCTTTGACCTGAAGGGCCTTTGTCAGATTGGACATTTGGGAATCAAAAAGTAAGGTACCGTGGTGCAGTAGTCGATTGCGACGGGCAAATTGGGCATTCCCTGAAAATTTTTTCCCATCGATGGTTATATCATTTCTTCCGCTCAACTCCGCTTTGATCCCTATTTTTTCCAAAGCCAGAATAATAGGTTTTGTGAATTTTCGAAAGTTGTTCACATCCTCTTTCCCGGCCTGCAGGACAAAAGAAAAGTTCAAGTTGCCTTCGTCATGGTAAACGGCTCCACCACCGGACAACCGTCGGGAAACGACCAGACCTTGATCATCCACGTATTCCTTGTTCACTTCTTCAATGGTATTCTGGTGTTTTCCCACGATGATGGAGGGTCGATGTATGTAAAAAAACACATAATCCTCCGGTGGCATGTCATTCAACAGATATTCTTCAAATGCCATGTTGTAGTATGGCATGCTCCAATCGGTTTTGATGTACTTCATATGGATTCCCCCTTTCCTTTCTCATGGATCCGATTATATGGGCAGACGCTCATGCAGATCCCGCATACGGATCCCCTTCCAATGTGCATGTAGGCCTCCTTCATGTAGTCGCTGCAAGACTTGGCATCATATAGGCGATTCCTTTCCAAGCCTGCATGCCACTCCACCCCTTCAATGGCCATAGCCGGACAATGGACCACGCACAAACGGCAGTTCCCACATCGCCCTTCACGGATCGGCTCTCCGACCTCCAAGACCTTGTTTGTCAATACAGTTCCCATTCGAATACCCGGCCCCAGGTTGTTGTGTATGAACATGCCGCTTTTCCCGATCCACCCGCTTCCAGATAACGTAGCTGCCATTCGATGGGAAAAAATTCCTCGAATATCCAGTCCGTCACTGACCGTTTGTGAGGCCGGAACCGGAACTGCTTCGAAACCCTGCTCCTCCAAGAACATTCCAATTTGAAGACATGTCTGGTTGATCAGGGCATTCAATGCCCGATACTGGGCAAAATAGGTTTTTGTAGGTCCGTCTCCCCTGCCCATATCTCGAAGGATCGGTTTGGACAGCGGATAAAACACGGATAAGGCATAGTGAAGATCTCTCCAGTTTTCCGGAACCAAGCCTTCCACTTTCGAATACCCGCTATGAACTACTCCGATTTGCTTCAAAAATCCATCTAAAGATTTCATCGTGACCTCTTTTGTTTTTTTGTTATTTCTCCCATCCTTTTCTGTTATAATTGGGAGTGGAAAGTAGGTGTGCATATTGTATTTTGACTCTGAAAACGTACTGGAAAACAAACTCATTCTGTTGTATGCATTCAACCAATGCAAGGCTCCATTAACAAAAGAGCAGATCAGCCAGATTATCATAGAAAATGTTCAAATCAGCTATTTTGACATACAATTCCTCATTGACAGCCTGGTGGCCGATGAATTTTTGGTTGGAGGGTCCCCTTCCAATCCCAATATCTATTCCATCTCCGACAAAGGCCGGCAGACCTTGGGATTATTCATCCATCGTATTCCTTCTTATATCAAGGAAATGCTGGATCTGTTCATTCGACGCAACAAGGACAATGTCCTCAAAGATGTTCGAAGCAAAGCTTCTTACATCTTGCGGGGAGACGGGGACTTTGCCGTTCAACTGTCCTTGGTGGAAAACGAGGTGGAATTGATGGAACTTTCCATCCACGTTCCCAACAAGGCTCAAGCCAAATACGTTTGCAACAACTGGGAAAACCGCAGCAGCCAAATCTATTCGGACATCATACAGGCACTCATCAAAGAAGATTAGGAAAAGCGTTTCATCAGCTCCAATACATTTTCGTACATTGCCCGATATTTTGCTTCTTTTCCTCGTTCTTCTTCCACCACTTTTTCCGGTGCTTTATCGACAAAACCTTTATTTGCCAGTTTTTTCACCACTCGGTCGATTTCCTTTTCCAGGTGGTCTTTTTCTTTTTGCAGCCGCTCCATTTCTTCCTTTGGATCAATAAGGGAGTCCATGGGGATCAACAACTCTCCGCCATCCAACAATGCAGCTGCCGCATTGTCCAACCCATCCTTGTTCTTTTGGATCGTCAAGGATTCCAGGTTGGCCAGCGTCTTGATGGAGCCTTCATTGGCCATGACGATGTCCGCTTTTTCCGGTGTGGCCGGGATCAATACGGCTTTTAGTTTCTTGGATGGCGGAACATTTCGTTCAGCGCGGATGTTTCTTACTCCACGAACCCCATCCATGACAAAGGCCATGTCCGCTTCTTCCTTTTCGTAGACAAGGTCTTCCCGCCATACCGGCCATGCAGCGACCATGATGGTGGATTTGTCTTCCAACAGCGACAAATACAATTTTTCCGTAATAAATGGCATGAATGGGTGAAGCAATCGCAACGATGTTTCCAATACTTCCTGCAAAGTGGCCAAAGCGGCTTCTTTGGAGGGACCTTCCCCTTGAAATAAGCGGGGTTTCACCAATTCAATATACCAATCGCAGTATTCATTCCACATAAAATCATACAGCTTTTGTGCAGCGATCCCCAATTCGTATTTTTCCAGGTTTTCGTTGACTTCTTTGGCCACTTGATTCATCCTGCTGATGATCCAGCGGTCCATCGGTTCCAAATGTTGCTTTTGTTCCTCGATGGATGAGACTTTTCGTCCTTCCACATGCATCAACACGAATTTCGTGGCATTCCATATCTTGTTGGCAAAGTTACGATTGGCGTTTACCTTTTCTTCATTCCATCGAATATCATTTCCGGCAGCATTTCCAGTGACGATGGTGAATCGAAGAGGATCTGCTCCGAAGGTTTCGATCACTTCCAAGGGATCCACACCGTTGCCCAGGGATTTGCTCATTTTTCTTCCCTGTCCGTCCCGGATCAAGCCGTGGATGTAAACATCGGAAAATGGCGTTTCCCCCATTTGTTCGATCCCGGAAAAGATCATTCGGGCGACCCAGAAGAAGATGATGTCAAATCCGGTGACCAGCAAATTGTTGGGATAGAACTTGTTCAAATCCGGCGTCTCTTCGGGCCATCCCAGTGTGCTAAAAGGCCATAGAGCACTACTGAACCAGGTATCCAATACGTCTTCATCCTGCACTACATTTTTGGAATCACATTGATCGCAAGTCTGCACCGGTGTTCTAGACACCATGACCGCTCCGCAATCTTGACAATAGTAAGCAGGGATCCGATGCCCCCACCACAATTGGCGGGAAATACACCAGTCTTTGATATTTTCCATCCAGTTGTAGTATATTTTGCTGAATCGGTCCGGAATGAATTTTGTGGTTCCTTCCCGCACCACGTCAATGGCCGGTTCTGCCAAAGGTTTCATGTCGACAAACCACTGTTTGGAGATGATGGGTTCCACTGTCGTGTCGCACCGGTAACAGGCTCCCACATTATGGGGGCGCTCTTCGATTTTTTCCATCAACCCCAATTCCGTCAAGTCTTCTACGATTTTTGTTCTGGCTGTATAACGTTCCAACCCTTCATACTTTCCTGCCAAGTGGTTAAGGACCCCGGAATCGTCCAAAACGCGGATTTGCTCCAAATTGTGCCGCAATCCCACCTCAAAATCATTGGGGTCGTGGGCCGGTGTCATTTTTACAGCACCCGTTCCAAATGTGGGATCCACATAATCGTCTGCAACGATGGGAATACGTCGATCCATCAACGGCAGGATCACATATTTCCCTACCAGATGGGTGTATCGTTCATCATCCGGATGAACTGCCACCCCGCTGTCTCCCAGCATGGTTTCCGGTCGGGTGGTGGCAACGATCAAAAATTCTTCCGATCCTTCGATAGGATATTTTACGTGATATAGCTTTCCTGCTTTTTCTTCGTATTCCACTTCCGCATCGGACAAGGCCGTTTTACAGTCCGGGCACCAGTTGATGATTCGATTGCCTTGATAGATCAACCCTTTTTCGTACAATCGTACAAACGTTTCCGTTACGGCATTGGTACATCCTTCATCCATGGTGAACCGTTCCCGATCCCAGTCGCAGGAAGCACCAAGTTTTCGAAACTGACCGGCGATCCGTTTTTTGTAAACCATGGCCCAGTCCCAGGCTCTCACCAAAAACTCTTCCCGCCCAAGGTCTTCCTTGCCTTTTCCTTCTTCTTCTTTGATTTTCTCTACCACTTTTACTTCCGTGGCGATGCTTGCGTGATCCGTCCCCGGCAACCATAGTGCAGAAAATCCCTGCATCCGCTTCCAGCGGATGATGATGTCCTGGAGCGTTCCATCAAATGCATGACCCAAGTGGAGCTGCCCTGTGATATTAGGAGGCGGCATCACAATTGTATACGGTTTCCCGTCTGGATGCACCTCTGGTTTAAAGTATCCCTTTTCTTCCCAAAAACGATAGATCTCATCTTCAAAATCTCCGGGATTGTAGGATTTGGATAATGTTCTGTTGATCATGGCGTCCTCCTTGTTTCTTCCAATTTTCGAATATAAATACTCTATGGCATCTGCTTGATTACTGTTCTTTCACATCTGCCCATTTCGCCTTTTGTACCAAAAGGCTTTGTCGCGCAAAAAAATCCCTTGCCGAAGCAAGGGACGATAGTATACCGCGGTACCACCCTGATTGATATATAACCCAACTCTTTACATAACGCCACAAAATGACGGCTTCCCTTACTCCTAGTTCAGGGGAGCGGTTCGGAAGGGACGTTCAAAAAGCATTGGACGAAAGATCTTGCAGCCTGGGATCCTTCTCTCTAAGACCTGTTCTTTTTTACTCTTCTTCCTCATGACCTTTGAATTATGAAATATTCTTTATCTTCGTATTTTACATGAAAAACACGAAAAAGTAAATCATTCCTCGTTTATTTTTGGGAGAACAAAAGAAAACTCAACACCATTGTCCAAATTTTTTACATCCCAACTTCCTTTATGAAGCATCAAGATATTTTTTGCAATGGATAATCCCAAACCAACACCATTACCTTTGGAATTGGCGTCTCCTTTATAAAATGACTCCCATAAAAACGGCAGGTCTCCTTCCGGAATCTTTCTCCCTTTGTTATATATTTTGGTTATGATATGATCCTTATCTTCATAACATGTGATCCGGACCAATCCGTCTTGTTCGACATGGGCAAATGCATTGTTGATCAGGTTGTTCAATACTTGCTCCAATCGAAAACCATCCCCCATTACGATCACAGGTTTATTCGGGGTCTCTATCGGAAACAAGCTCCTATCGTATTTTTTGTTGACAAGAAATTTCTTGTGGACATCCTGCAGCAGATCCGCATAATCCAAGGGTTTTATATTCAATTTGTAATTTCCGGATTCCAGTTGGGAGAGATCCAGAAGATCTTGGGTCATCTTGGTGATTTTTTCCGATTCTTCCGTAATGACATCTAGCGCAACCTTTTGTTCCTGTTCATCATCGTAGAGACCGTCTTCCATGGCTTCCACATACCCTCGAATGACGGAAACCGGCGTTCTGATTTCATGAGATACCCTGGCTACAAATTCCTTGCGCATGGACTCCATGGTCTTCTCTTTTTTTAATTCTTCCTGAAGTTTCCCGATCGTATCTTTTAGCCGGACCGTTAGGTCATTCAAAGTTTGACCCAACTGCCCGATCTCATCTGTTTCCGTACCTGTATAGCGAGCTTTGAAATCCAGTTCTTTCATTCGATTGGCTACTTGATTCAGTTGAACGAGAGGTCTTGATATGGTTCTCGAAAGCATAAAAATCAAAAACATGCCGATCAGAAGCAACGGTAGCGTCAATAAAAGCATAAACCAGGATAGTACGGAAATTGCCCTTTCGAAGGACGCATACGCCAATCGGGTGATCAACAAATTCCCGTCTCCTAGAGAATTGCTGTATAACAGCCAATCTTCCTCCCCTATGCCATTCATTCCCTGCATCCGCGTGAATCTGCCGTTACCTCCCATCATTCCACCCATGGTTACATTACTGGACGTCCCGCTAAAGAGAATTCTCCCTTCTGCAGTTGTAATGACCATGGTCGCTCCAAGATTTTCTCCATAAAACGCCAATGCCTCCGGTACACGGGCAGGATCTTCCAAATACACGGCTTGAATTTCTTCTGCTGCGCTTAGAATGGCATCTTCCTGTCTTGCATAATAATAATCTTCCAACCAAAAACGCACACCAACCAGCATCAACAGCAACAAGGCCACCACAAGGAGGCCTGTATAGAAAAATATTCTCTTGAAAACACTGTTTTTCACTTTTCCACCTCAAACTTATAACCGATGCCACGAATGGTTTTTATATAGTCTTCGCCCCTACCCATTTTTTTTCGAAGTCTTTTGATGGCAGTATCGACGGCCCTGTCATCTCCATCGAAATCCAACCCCCAGATCCGATCGATGATGGTTTCCCTTCGCACCGGAATTCCGGCATTTTCGACCAGGTATATCAACAAATCGTATTCTCTGGTCGTTAGATCCACTCGATTTCCATCGACAAAAGCCTCCATATTTCTAGGATGGATCTCTATCAAGCCGTGTTTCCAAATTTCAGGTTTTTCTTCTTCCGTCCGCTTTAAAATGGCCTTGATACGCATCAACAGTTCCTTGATGCTGAAAGGTTTGGTCATGTAGTCGTCTGCACCTGTTTCAAAGCCCTGTATTCGATCAGACAGTTCGCCTTTTGCCGTGAGAAAAATGACCGGAACGGAGCTTTCCTCCCGGATGTACTCCAAAACTTCGTATCCATCCAGCCCGGGCATCATGACGTCTAGTATGACCAGATCCGCCAAATGATGACGCCATTGGGCCAGCGCGTCGTTTCCATCCACCGCAGTCGTTACCTGATAACCTTCTTTTACAAGGTAATCCCGAATCAAGTTCCGCAGGTTTTTATCGTCTTCCACTACAAATATCTTTTGCATGGTCATCCCTTCCTTTGTTGTTCCATTATATCATTTCTATCAATACACTACGACATTTCTGTGACACTTTCATGGCATCTCTCTTGCAAAGAGGCCCCAATAAACATATAATTGTTATGTTAAAGGAATACAGGAGGTGTGCCATGGAAAATCTATTTGCCCTACTTGAAAATAAAGACTACAAAGGTTTGCGTGCGCATCTATCAACATTGCATGCACCGGATATTGCCGATGCAATGGAACAAACCCAGGAGAAGGAGAGCCTTCTCATTTTTCGACTTTTGCCCAAGGATCTGGCTGTAGAAGTTTTCTCGCACATGGAACCGTTCTACCAGGCAGAATTTTCCGAGTTGATTCGCGAAGAGGAACTGCGCGACTTGGTGGATGAGTTATATTTTGACGACAAAATCGACTACTTGGAAGAGATCCCAGCCACGTTGGTCAAAAAAATACTTCGTAACACTCCGGAAAACGAACGAAAATTGATCAATCAATTTCTGAATTACCCGGACTACAGTGCGGGCAGCATCATGACCATTGAATTCGTGGATCTAAAAAAATCCATGACCGTGGCGGATGCCATCAAAAGGATCCGACGCATTGGAACGGACAAGGAAACCATATATACTTGTTATGTCATCGATAATGAACGAACCCTGGAGGGATTGATCTCCCTGAAAGAGCTGATACTAACTTCTGAAGATACCACCATCGAAGAAATCATGAATGCAGACTTCATCAGCGTGACCACTCATACTGACCAAGAAGATGTTGCAGAAAAGTTTTTGAAATACGACTTGTTGGCCATGCCCGTCGTCGATTCTGAAAATCGCTTGGTCGGCATCATCACAGTCGATGATGTCTTGGATGTCATGGAAGAAGAGGCAACCAAGGACTTTCACATGATGGCAGGTATGCAGGTCAGTGAAGAAACCTATATGGAATCCAGCGTGATCCAGTTATTCAAAAAAAGATTCCCGTGGCTGGCAGTGTTGATGATCTCTGCCACCTTGACCAGTGCTATTATGGAAAGTTATGAAGCACTGATAGCCGGCATGGCGATACTCAGCGCCAATATCCCCATGCTTATGGGTACCAGCGGTAATGCCGGTGCGCAAGCATCCACATTGATGGTACGTTCCATCGCAGTGGGCGATGTGGAATTTAAGGACATCTTCCGCATTATATGGAAAGAATTTCGTGTTTCTTTCCTTATTGGATGCTCCCTTGCAGTATTGAATTATATTCGCATGTACTTCATCGGCGGATATTCTCCGACACTTTCTCTGGTGGTCAGCCTGACACTGATCATTACCATTGCTTTAGCCAAACTGATCGGTAGCACCTTGCCAATGGTGGCAAAAAAAATCGGTTTAGATCCAGCCATTATGGCAAACCCTATGATCAGCACCATTTTGGATGCACTGGTATTGATCACTTATTTCAAAATCAGTTCTGCCTTTTTCCCGTTGGGATAGAAGAAGCGGCCTCTTACGAGTCCGCTTCATTTTTTTCATATGTTTGGATCAAATCATTTCCCAGTTCAATGATTTGGTCGATGGATCGAGCTCTAGCCAGTTCAGACATGTTAAAAGCCATGGTATCCAAAATATCCTTGTTGTGCACCAGATATCCCACAACTTCAGAAAGATCGGTAATCTTCTCTACTTTAATGGCCATTCCTGTCTCTACTAGAAAATCTGCATTCTCTTCCTCTTGTCCAGGAATGTAATATGGAATGATCATTGGTATGTTTTTTATGATTGCTTCCGTAGTGGTCAACCCTCCAGGTTTGGTGATGACCACGTCCGCCATGTCCATCAGCTCTGGTATGTTTTCTGCGAATCCCAAAATGGTAACTATTTTATTTCCATCATATTCTGCCGCGATTTTTTCGATCTTACCTTTGACCTTCTCGTTGTTGCCGCAAACGGCTACAATTTTCAGGTAATGATTTGACTGAAGCAGACTTATAAATGCCTTTTCGATCTGGTTGGTTCCCATGGACCCGGCCATCAGCAAAACAGTCAAATCCACATCGTAATCTTTGACCACCACTTTTTTATGATCCAAAAACGACTTTCGTACCGGTATCCCAAACGGATGGATCCGATGGGGTTCCACACCCCTTTCGATCATCGTCTGTTTGGTGTATTCACTGCCTACAATGTAGGCATCAACTTCTTCATGAATATATGCTTGATGGATTCGGTAATCGGTAACGATGGAAACAATGGGTATGTGAAAGAGACCATCTTTCTTCAAGGTGGCCAGAACATTTGTCACCAAAGGATGGGTGACTACCAGTAGATCGGGCTTCTTTTCCTCTAAAATCTTTTGGATGTCATCTTCCATAACATCCGTAATGACCCACATGATATAATGACTCAACGTTTCATTGTTTGCAGCCCGATACATCCTGCCAAATGTTTTGGGACTGATGTGGACGATTCTTTCATACCCCTTGGCGATGATCCTGTCCAAAAAACGACTGGTTTCCTTGAACGCATCCATGGTCTCCGCTTCGTAACCAGATTCGGCAAAATGTTCCCGAATCGAATTGGCGGCAATATTGTGGCCTCCTCCAGTGGAAGCGGTGAATATGATGACTTTGTTCATGAATATAATCAACTCCATTCAATTTACTATAACATGTAAAAATTGTATTGACCAGTCGCTCTTCCACAAAAAAATAACCTCTTTGAAGAGATTATTTAAAATTCTTTGCTGAAACGGTAATCTACTTTAATCAATCTTCCACCAATTTTTTCATTCTGCTTCTTCTGTATCAAGTAAAGCAATCCCATGACCATCAAGGTCGATGACGCAATGATACTGAGTATGCCTATCCATTTCTTCATATAGATCCTCCTCATCTGATTTGTCGTCTTCCTAATCATATGTTTATTATATACCATAGGATCGTCATTCAAAACAAAAGGGATAAAAAAACAGCGTTTCCTGGTGGAAACGCTGTCTGTTTAATTTACTTGACCCATGCCTGGCAGATCTTTACGCCTTCTGCTGCGTTGGTGGTAAAATTATCTGCACCGATATGCTCGCATGCTTCTTTGGTTACGGGATTTCCACCGATGATCACTTTGACACTATCTCGAAGTCCGGCTTCTTTTAAAGCATCGACCGTATCTTTCATGGATTCCAATGCCAACGTCAATACACCGCTCATTCCAACAATGTCCGGCTTCAGTTCTTTTACTTTATCGACAAAAGCTCCAACAGGCTGGTCGATGCCAAGGTCAACCACTTCAAATCCTGCAGCTTCAGACATGCTTTTGAAAATATTCTTTCCAATATCATGCAAGTCGCCATGTACTGTTCCAACGATCATCTTCCCAATTTTGGTGGACGTTCCAGAACCGATCACTGGTTTCAAAACATCAATGGACTCGGAAAGAAGCTCTCCTGCGAAAATCAAGTCTCCAACAAAATACTCACCGGATTCGAACAGGTCCCCTACTTTCGCCATCCCTTCCTGGCATGCTGTTACTACTTTTTGTGCGTCTTCCTCAGAAGGTGAAGATGCCACAAAATCATTTAGCATTTCCAACAGTTCTTCTTCTTCCAAATTGCCTACCAATTCCGTAACTTTTTTTAAATCGATCATCAAGCAAACCTCCTCATTTAATTTGTATATGCATGTAGAGATTATAACATTCTAAAAATCAAATTTCAACATCTTTTGTAAATAAACTTCTTTTTTAAATATTAAATGTTATTTTTTAAACCAATTGCTGGGCATCGTACAATCTCCGGTAAAGACCTTTCTTTTCATATAGTTCCTGGTGCGTCCCCAGTTCAGCGATACCGTCATCTGTAAGGACCACGATACGATCTGCTCCACGAATGGTAGCCAAGCGATGGGCGATGATGATGGATGTTCTGCTTTTTGACAATCGATCAAAAGATTGTTGGATGATCTGTTCGTTTTCATTGTCCAGGCTGGATGTTGCTTCATCCAAAATCAATATGGGAGGATTTTTCAAAAAAATCCTGGCAATGCTGATCCGTTGTTTTTGACCTCCGGAAAGCAGTACGCCTCTTTCTCCAGTATAAGTATCATACCCATTGGGCAACTGCAAAATAAATTCATGGGCATTGGCAAGTTTTGCTGCATTGATCACTTCTTCATCGCTGGCGTTGATATTTCCGTAGGCAATATTTTCCCGGATGGTGCCGCCAAAGAGGAACACGTCTTGTTGAACGATGCCTATGTTCTCCCGGAGATCTCGAAGCTTTATACTTCGGATGTCCTTCCCGTCCATATGTATAGCCCCGTCATCCACATCATAGAATCTTGGGATCAAACTGCATAAAGTCGACTTTCCTGCTCCGGAAGGTCCTACCAAGGCGACCGTCTCGCCAGGTTCTATGGAAAGATGAATATTTTTTAATACTGTTTCACTAGGGGTATAACCAAAAGTAACGTTGTCGAAAATGATCTCCCCCGACAATTTCCCGATGGAAACAGCACTTTTATCGTCGACGATATCCGGATCGATGTTCATGATCTCATCAAATCGATGAAAACCGGACGCTGCCTTTTGAAAGGTTTCCACAAAATTGGCGATCCTCTTGACGGGATCGATAAAAATGTTTACATACAGAAGAAACTGCACAAGAACCCCGACGCTGACCTGATCAAAGTAAATGAATAGTCCCGCGAACACAACCACGGACAAGTACAGGATATTCGCCATAAAATTGACACCAGAAATGAATTCTCCCATAATTTTGTACGATTGTTCCTTAGTCCTGCGATAATTTTGGTTTCCTATGTCAAATTTCTTCTCTTCATACCATTCGTTACCGAATGACTGGACCACCCGCACTCCGGAGATGGAATCCTCGATTTGTGCATTGATATCGGCGATCTTGATGCGCATGTCGGCAAAAACTTCCCGCATCTGTCTGTTCTTGCGGATGGTGAAGTACAACATTACCGGAATCAAGGCAAAAACGATCAAAGCCAGAGGCCAGTGAATGGAAAACATAATGGCGAAAGATCCGACAATGGTGATGATGGTGATGAAGACATCCTCCGGACCATGGTGTGCAAACTCCGCAATATCGAAGAGATCGTTGACCAAACGACTCATGATATGACCCGTCTTCGTATTGTCAAAGTATCGAAAGGAAAGTTTTTGAATATGATTGAACAGATCCTTCCGCATATCCGATTCGATCCGCACTCCCAAAACATGCCCCCAATAATTAACGACGTAGTTGAGTCCCGCACGAACAAGATAAAGACCCAGCATGACAGTCGAAAGGATCAACAACCGGTTCAATTGACGCTCCGGTATGATCTCATCAATGATCAATGCCACTAGTATCGGAAAGATCAAATCGATGATCGACATAAAAAAAGCACTGCCAAAATCGGCAAAAAACAACTTCTTGTGCGGTATATAATATTTCCAAAATTTTCTTAACATGGTTCCTCCTTGTGTATAAAAGAAAATTCCATAACATTCGGTTATGGAATGATCTGATTCTTAGAATATCCAAATGTTATTTGATAAAGGTACCTATATCCTGTCCTTCCAGGATGCGGTATATATTCTTGAGGTCACTGGAACTCGCCAATATGGTAGGAATGCCCTTGGCTGAAGTGATTTTTGATGCACACAATTTGGTGATCATTCCACCTGTTCCTACCTTGCTATTGGAGCCGCCTGCCACGCACATCAATTCATCGGTGAGTTTTTCTACTGCATGGATCAAATGGGCATCTGGATTTTTTAAGGGATTATCGCTGTATAACCCTTCCACATCGGATAAAATGATCAACAGGTCTGCATTCATCAATACAGCTACCATGGCGGAGAGGGTATCATTGTCGCCAAAACGTTCTTCCTGGATCTCTTCTGTGGAGATGGCGTCATTTTCGTTGACAATTGGTACCACCCCATATTCGAAAAGGGTCTCAAAGGTGTTGACGGTGTTTGCCTTTTTGATCGGAGAATGAAAAACATCCGCTGTCAACAAGATCTGCGCTATGGCCTGGTTGTATTCTCCGAAAAATTTTTGGTACAATTGCATCAATATGGCCTGCCCTACTGCTGCAGCTGCCTGTTTCTCTTTCAGCAAGGTCGGCTTGTTGCTTAATCCGATTTTGTCCATACCTGCACCAATGGCTCCGGAAGAAACAAGGATGACATCCTTCCCGCTGTTTTCCAGGTCCGTGATCACTCGGGCCAATGCCTCCATCCGTTGTATGTTGATGTTGCCTGTAGGATATGTAATCGAAGATGTTCCGATTTTTATGACGATCCGATTCGCTTCTTTTGCCTTCGTTCGCAATCCGATCACGTCCCCTTTCCTTTTGTTAGTCTTACGTCATTTTACCTGTTTTTTTGTTTTTTTTCTACCGGAAAAGAAAAAAACGCCGCTTTCGCGACGCACTACGCAATAATGGTTTCCAGTACCGGGCATTGCGCCCGTTCCAATTCATTTAGAAATCCTTTCAAGACCAACGCACATGCTTGAACGGAGTTTTCAATATCCGTCCTTGCTTGAGCTACCGGATCAATAGAAGCTTGTTGGAAATACTCTACCCGTTGGGTTGTCACAAATGTTTCAAGGTCAAAATCGAAATGTTCCAGCGACTTCCAGTAGATTTTGCCTTCTATGGATTCTGTCATTTCAAATTTTTCGATTTCATCCGCCAGCACGAATTCATAGGCAACATGCTCCTTGAAGTCACGATATCTTCTGATTTTTTTATTGTGGGGCATGCAAAACGTGTCACAAACATAGTGAGAAATCATCCCTAAGGAAAAGGACAAAGTCAAATCGTTTGTTCTGTTGATGAAGTTATTGGTTTGCACATGGTAATTCTTATATAGTTGCTCCACATTGTGAGTAGGCACTCGTTTTAAAATATGAAGATCCGGATATACGGCTCCCAGTTCCAATGATTTTCGGTCAATGATGATATTGCGATTTTTTTCAAGCAGGTCCGCCACCAGGTGGGCCATTGCGACATGCGATTTCAGTTTCAATAATCTGCCTCCTTTAAGCTTATAGAACCATTTTATCCGAATTTTTAGAAAATTCAAGCTTTTTTTAATTTTTCTTTTCTTCACCTATCCATCCTATTGTATTATAATGAATCAAGCATACGATATTTAGGAGGTACTTATGGTAAAAAAAGGAGAAGAACATATTATACAAATAGAGGACGTGGCCTTTCCCAATAGAGGCTTCGGCTATTTGGACGATAAAAAAATTATTGTGCACAATACACTGGCAGGACAGGAAGTTCGGGTCCGGATCAAAAAAAAGAGAAAAAGCAAAATTGAAGCGACTCTGCTGGAAGTGGTTTCTCCTGCTCCCAATCAAATCGACCCTCCATGCCCGGTCTTTGGTATTTGCGGTGGTTGTACCTATCAACACTTGGATTATACGGATCAGCTGACCCAGAAGGAAACGTTCATCACAGAACTCTTGAAAGATTTTGTGACCTCGGAAAACTACGAAGGGATCCTTCCCTCCCCGGATGTATTCTTCTATCGAAACAAAATGGAGTTTTCCTTTGGCGATGAATACATCAACGGTCCACTGACGTTGGGACTCCACAAACGTGGAAGCATGTACGACATCGTGGACGCATCCCAATGCATGCTGGTCGATGAAGACTTCAATAAAATCACCAAACGAGTCCTGTCCTTTTGTCGGGACAAAGGCTACGATTATTTTCACAAAAAGACACATACCGGTTTCTTGCGGCATCTGGTTGTACGAAAAGGGATCCAAACCGGAGAGATCTTGGTGGAACTGGTGACCAGCTCCGACGGCTCCCTTGATCAGGCAGGTCTCCTCGCTGCACTGGGGGATGCTCCTTTTAAAGGTACATTGAAAAGCGTTCTTCACACGGTCAACGATTCCATGGCTGATGTGGTACAGTCAGACCAGACCCACCTGCTGCTTGGGGAAGGCTATATCTACGATGAACTTAACGGCCTTCGATTTCAGATCACACCCCGTTCCTTTTTTCAAACCAACACGTTGGGGGCCCGAGTGCTTTATGACGTCGTCAGTGAATATGCAGGAGATGACAAAGAAGACCAGATTTTCGATCTGTATAGCGGCACTGGGACCATTACACAAATACTGGCCAGGGACCATGCACATGTTACCGGAGTAGAGATCGTTTCGGATGCTGTGGATGCAGCCATAGAAAATGCAAGGATGAATGGTATTGAGAATGCAGATTTTCTATGCGGGGATGTCATGGAAGTAGTAGCGACGCTGGAGAAGAAACCGGATGTCATCATTCTCGATCCGCCAAGGGATGGGATTCATCCCAAAGCCATTCAGAAGGTCATCGATTTCATGCCAAAGACGTTCGTTTATGTATCCTGCAAGCCCACCTCCCTGGTTCGGGATCTGCCCTATTTCCTGGAAGCGGGATATGCCTTGCATAGAATTCAGTGTGTGGACCTTTTTCCCCATACGCCACATGTGGAGACGGTGGTACTGCTTACTAAAAAACAGATATATTAGAGGAGGAGTAATCATGAAGTTGATATCATGGAATATCGATTCTTTAAACGCAGCACTAACAGGTGATTCAGCACGTGCCTTGTTATCTAAGGATGTATTAAAAAAGATTACAGAACATGATCCTGATGTTTTTGCTATACAGGAAACAAAGCTACCAAGCAACGGACCCACTAAAAAACACTTGGAAATCTTAAAAGATCAGTTTCAGGAATATGAAATTGTTTGGAATAGTTCTGTGGAACCGGCCCGTAAGGGTTATGCCGGCACCATGTTCTTATATAAGAATCATTTGAAACCATCCGTTGCCTATCCAGTGATCGATGCTCCGGATACCATGGACTTTGAAGGTCGGATCATTACATTGGAGTTTGATGAATTCTTTTTGACCCAAGTTTATACACCAAATGCCGGAGATGGATTGAATCGCTTGAAAGAACGTCAGATTTGGGATATCAAATATGCGGATTATCTTGCAGCTCTGGATAAGAACAAGTGCGTTGTTGCGACAGGTGATTTTAACGTGGCCCACAAAGAGATCGATTTGGCGCATCCTGCCAATAACCGAAATTCAGCTGGATTTACGGACGAAGAACGTCAAGGTTTCACAAATCTTTTGAATAAAGGGTTTACGGATACCTTTCGACATCTGCATGGTGACATCACAGATACCTATACTTGGTGGGCTCAGAGAGTGAAAACTAGTAAAATCAACAATTCTGGCTGGAGAATCGATTATTGGCTGGTGAGTGATCGCATAGCAGACAAGGTTATTGCCTCTGAAATGATCGACTCAGGTCCGAGACAAGACCACACACCGATTTTGCTAGAAATTAATCTGTAGGATCGGATCTCAACAAAAGATCTTGAATTTTCCGTGGTGTCTCGGAAAAATAGAGCCGTTTCCGGCAATCTTTCAGACCAATCCCATGTAGTATTCCACAGTTATAGCGACAACTACGACCAATGCCGAAATAAGGAATCCATGGATCAAAGGAGAGATGCCAGACTTTTTCATCTCATGGATATCCGTATTCAATCCGATGGCAGCCAACGCCGTTACCATCAGGAATTTGCTGATGCTTTTTGATCCTGCAGCAAACACTGCCGGGAAAAATCCAAGACTGTTGATCAGTGCCATCCCCATAAATGCAAGTATAAACCATGGGAACAAGGAGGTTATCTTCACCTTTTTTTGACTTTCATTCCCAATAGATTTTTTGGAGTTCATGTATGCGTTGATCAGCGAAAAAATCAGCACAACGGGAATAATGGTAAGTGTGCGAGTCAATTTTACCATGGTTGCGAAATCACCGGCTGCTTCGCTGAAGGCGTAACCGGCAGCAACAACACTGGAGGTATCATTCACTGCAGTACCCGCCCATAGTCCATACGCCATGTCGCTTAATCCCATCATATTCCCCATGATGGGAAACAGCAGGACCATGGCCATATCGAATAAAAAAGTGGCAGACATGGCATAGGCGACGTCCTTGTCTTTTGCCTCTATGACCGGTGCCATTGCAGCAATGGCCGACCCTCCGCATATGCCGGTTCCGGCAGAGATCATGTTGGAGAGTTTCCAGTCCAACCCCAGCCATTTTCCAATAAAATAACCTGCCCCGAAACAAGTGAACAGGGTAAAAAACATTACCGTCAAAGACAATCGACCTACATGAAGAATAGTGCCCATGCTCAAAGAAGCTCCCAATAGGACAATAGCCAATTTGAGAATTTTCTTGGATGTGAATTTCAAGCCCGGTTTGAACTTTTTGCCTAACTTGAAAACATGATTGATCGTCATCCCTATAAAAAGTGCCATGATCGAAGCTCCAATGAAATGAACAGGCAATTTTGATTCGAGCCACCGAGCCAACAGTGCAACAAGTACACTAAGAACAAAACCTGGCATGGTATATCGTATTGTATTCATATGAACCCTCCTTTACTGTCTTGTTCCATTTTACAGAAAATTTTAGCTAATTTCTAATTATGGTTTGTTATCAATAATAACTATATGTTATGATCGATTCAAAGAAAATTGTATACATCCACTTGATGGTTCTTTACAATAAACAAGGAAGAAGGTGTACGGCATGCTGGACCCCAAAATTCGAACATTCCTGGAAGTCGCGAAATATAAAAACTACACAAAAGCAGCTGCAGAGCTAAACCTGACACAACCTGCCGTCACCCAGCACATAAAAAAACTGGAAGAATATTACGACTGCAAATTGATCGAAATCATCGGGAAATCCGTTCATTTGACCTTGCAGGGCGAATCGCTCTATACCTACTCCAATTTTCAACGGGCAAACGAAAAACAGCTCATCAATCAAATCAAAAAAATGGAAACGCCGATCAAAATCGGCGCAACCCTTTCCATTGCAGACTACTACCTGCCCTCCTATTTGAGCTCATATTTGGACCATTATGACGAGATGTTTTCCCTTACCGTGAGAAATACAAAATCCATCATTGAGATGTTGTTGAACAATGAACTGTATTGCGCTTTTTTAGAAGGCATATTTGACAAATCCCTCTTCGACTTCCACGAATTTTGCATTACTGCCTTTATGCCGGTTGCCAGAAAGGGCCATCCCCTGGAGGGGGTAATAAGCACTCTGTCAAAGATACATGAATATCCCTTGATTTTAAGGGAAGAAGGTTCCGGAACCAGAAAGATCTATGAGAACTACTTGTATCAAAACAACGACTCCCTATCATCGGTCTCCAAAATTTACGAAATCAGCAGCTTTGGCGTCATTAAAAAAATTCTAAGTACATCCAATGCCGTTTCCTTCATGTACAAGGAAGTTGCCCAACAAGAGGTGGATAGAGGAGAATTATGTTATCTGGATATTGAAAATTTTTCAATTCAACGGCCCTTGTATTTTATCTATCCAACCAACAGCTTGATGAAAGAAAAGATTGAACTGTTTTACCACAAGTTATTGAATCAAGTTATTGAATCCCAGATTCAAATATAAATAAGTAAGGAGGTTTTACGATGAATGGAACCAACCGCGAAAACATAAAAATCGGCGCTACCGTTAGAGTCGTGCAAAAGAAAGACCAACGTTCCGGCAACCTAACGGAAGGAGTCGTTATGAGGATCCTGACCAAATCTGCCACCCACCCCCACGGCATCAAAGTCATGCTGGAAGACAAAGTCGTCGGGAGAGTCAAAGAGATCCTCTAAGACGAATATCATTACTGAAGGGAGGAATTTCAACTGAAACAATTTGAGATCATGGTCGGTTTAAAGAAAAAAGCGGCATTCGAGGGTTGGTTTGTCAAAATCGATGATGAAGCAAACGGACTTCTGTTTTCCGTCATTTGGGGGTATTCGACCCATGAAAAGACGAAACATGCATTTCTACAATTTCAAGACAACATTAGAAACGATACGGCCTACATTTCCTACCCTATCGAGGACTTACGTTGGACTTCAGATCCCTTCGAGTTGCAAATCGGAAAAAACAAACTATCTGAATCTGGGATGCATCTGGATTTTGAGATGGACGACATTGCCGTTTTCGGTGATTCCCAATTTGGCGATCTTTCTCCCATCCAAGTCTCTTTTTTAAAACCGAATATCATGGGATGGCTGAGTTACTTCCCCAACGAGTGCAACCATGCCATCATCAGCATGGATCACAAAGTCTCGGGATCATTGCAGTTTGGAAACCAAACTTTCCAAATATCCGATGCAGACGGCTACATGGAAAAAGATTGGGGCACTGGCTTTCCAAAGGAATATGTGTGGCTCCAGGCAAACGACCGGCCTCACAGTGCTGTCGTTTTCAGCTATGCCACCGTCCCCATGTTGGGAAAGCATGCAAAAGGCTTTTTCGCCGTTTTGAACCATGAAGGGCAAGAGTATCGCTTTAGCAGCATTGAAGGCAGCAAGATGACCCATTTTGACGTCAGCAACGATGGTTTCCAAGCATCCATTTCCAAGGGCCCTTATCGGTTGGATCTGGAAGCAAAACAAGCCGATCCGGTTGCATTGGCTTCTCCTGTCCAGGGCGAAATGAAAGCATACATCAAAGAATCCTTGGAAGGTTCCCTGGTTTTGCGACTGACGAAAAAAAATAAGACCATAGTGGAGTTGTCAAGTGAACGAGCATCCATCGATGTTCATTTCAAGGAGTAAAAAAATAATTACTAAATGCTTGGAGGTTTTCATGAAATATACAGAATTGAACGCTAAGATCATCGACCGGTGGGTCGACGAAGGCTGGGAATGGGGTCAGCCAATCAGCCACGACCAGTTTGTCAATGCACAAAATGGGATTTGGTCGGTGGTCCTTACGCCAACAAAACCAGTTCCCAAAGAATGGTTTCCTGATTTGACCGGGAAAAAAATATTGGGCCTTGCTTCCGGCGGCGGACAACAGATGCCCATTTTTGCTGCTCTCGGAGCTGATTGTACTGTTCTTGACTACTCGGAAAAGCAACTGGAACAGGAAGCTAAAATAGCCGACAAGGAGGGTTACTATATCAAAATAGTTCGAGGAGACATGACCCAACCACTTCCCTTTTCTGATGGGTCTTTTGACCTGATCTTCCACCCTGTCTCCAACTGTTACATCGAAAATGTGGAAGACGTCTGGAAGGAATGTTATCGGATCTTGAAACCCGGCGGACGCTTGATGGCCGGCTTGGACAACGGCTTCAACTTTCTGTTTGATGCGGACGAAAGAACCATCCGATATCCTCTTCCCTTCAATCCCCTAAGGGATCCAGCACTTCTGGAAATGTTAAAGAAAGAAGATTGGGGCATCCAATTTTCTCACACGCTGGAAGAACAGATCCGGGGTCAACTGCGGGCCGGTTTCCAATTGACGGACCTGTATGAAGATACCAACGGATCCGGTTTCTTGCATGAACATGGCGTACCTACCTTTTGGGCCACATTGGCCATAAAAATAGATAATCGCTAAAAAAATATAGTTTTCGAGTCTTGTTTAAAAATTCGGAATGAGTAAATATATGGAATAGATAGACATTTTCTTTAAGGTTCACACAGAATAATCAATCCAAGAAGGAGACGAGATCCATGAGAACGCGCATTGCTATTATCCTTGCAATCGTTTTTGGTCTTTTGCTTGTTGCTTCCTGCTCTTCCCCGAAAGGACCAACAGTCAATCGGTTGATGGTGGAGGATGGTTGGATCTTTTACAGCGATGACAACGTCATCTATTACGGCGAATACTCTGGCGCTGCCTATAAGGTCGACTTTGACGGCAACAATAAAACAAGGATCGAATGAATTTTGTGCAAACATTATGTCCAGCGTATCGTCACCATGCGATGCGCTGGACTTTTCCTTCCAGATGATGATCTTTTAAATTCCGAGCATTCTATTTCTCCTGCATCGTTGTCCGTTGAATATGTTACAATCTAATAAAGTACTTAATGTTGATATAATTTACTTTAATGCCTAATATCCCGCTCGCAAGGAGGTAACAACATGGAAATGTCCAACGTAATCTTCGCTTTCGCTTTAACCCTGTTTGCCGGATTATCCACCGGAATTGGCAGTGCTCTGGCATTGCTCACGAAGAAAACCAGTACCAGGTTTTTGTCCGTATCACTTGGTTTCTCAGCCGGGGTCATGATCTACGTTTCTTTTGTAGAAATCTTTGTTAAAGCCAAGGAAGCATTGACTTCTTATCTAGGACTACGAATGGGAACCTGGGTAACCGTCGGTGGTTTTTTCTTTGGTATATTGCTTATTGCACTTATCGATAAATTGATCCCAAAAACGGAAAACCCTCACGAGGTGCATACCGTGGAGGAAATGGACGGGACCAGTAAAGAACATAAGGAAAATCTGATGCGAATGGGCTTGTTTACCGCTTTGGCCATCGGCATTCACAACTTCCCGGAAGGTTTGGCAACATTCACTGCAGCACTGAGCGATCCAAGCCTGGGAATCCCCATCGCCATCGCTATTGCCATCCACAACATTCCAGAAGGGATCGCTGTTGCTGTTCCCATCTTTTATGCAACTGGCAGCAGAAGGCAAGCCTTTAAATGGTCCTTTCTGTCCGGATTATCGGAACCCATCGGTGCCATCGTTGGATACCTGATCCTATATCGTTTTCTCAATGATGCCGTCTTTGGTTTCATCTTCGCTTCCGTTGCGGGAATCATGGTGTATATAAGTTTGGATGAATTGCTTCCTTCTGCTGAAGAATATGGTGAACACCACCTGTCCATATATGGATTAATTGCCGGAATGGCTGTTATGGCGGTAAGCCTTTTGATGTTTATATAGTGAGCGATCGAAAGTTCAGATAGGAGATGATGACCATGGCTGAACAAAAAACAAAAGAAACGGATGCCAGCGTGGAAGACTTTATCGATAGCGTAGAAAATCCAAAAAAAAGGGAAGACGCAACACGTTTGGTTAAGATCTTTTCAGAAGCGACGGGATATCCTCCAAAGATGTGGGGCCCCAGCATCATCGGTTTTGGTTCTTATCACTACAAATATGAATCAGGTCATGAAGGAGATGCCCCTTTGGTGGGATTTTCTCCAAGAAAATCCAAGATCAGCCTATACTTTGCCACCGGAGACGATTCCCGGGAAACACTATTGAAAGATCTGGGGAAGCACACGACCGGAAAAGCTTGTGTTTATATCAACAAGCTGGCTGACATCGATGTGAACGTTCTGAAAGAGATGATCCTTCAATCCGTTGACTTTTTAAAAGCCCGATATCCGGAAAACGACAGATAGGGTTTCTAAATATTTCTTGGTTAGAATTTGAAAGAATTCAATATGGACAAATATTAGAAATTGCTTTATAATTATGATATACGGGCCTAGAATTTTCACAGCCTGATGTAAACGATTATTTGATATTTTCATCATGTGTTGCGATGGTCGTCGTTTTAGAGAACCAACTTTCTTTTTTACGACGTGGGTGACTATCAAAATTACAGATGAGAATGTCTGATAAAATAATTAAAAGTCAAAATTTATAGGAGGAAACATGTTAACGAAAAGACAAAACTTATTGGAAACGATCCGCGGAGGTAATCCGGATCGGTTTGTGAATCAGTACGAAGCGTTTATGTGCACCGATGCCATTTATGGCATGATCATGGGCGACCCTATCTCTGCACAAGGGGAACGTCCGATGCCAGGTGGAGAGCCAAAGAAAAACGCTTGGGGCGTAACTTACGCATGGCCAGAAAATGTTCCCGCCGGATTCCCGGTACATGATCAAGAGCACAAGGTTATTAAAGACATCACCAAATGGAAAGAAGTTGTCAAAGCGCCAAAAACCGACTTCCCGCCGGAAGCTTGGGCACCTTTCCTACCAGCCGTTGAAGCAATCGATCGCAATGAAGTATTTGCGACCGCATTTGTTGCTCCTGGAATTTTCGAGCAATGCCACCACTTGATGGGTATGGATGATGCACTGTTGAACTTCTATGAAGAGCCGGAAGCCATGCACGAATTGATCGATTATTTTACAGAATATGAACTGCGGTATGCTGCAGAATTGGTCAAGTATTACAAGCCCGACTGCATCTTCCATCACGATGACTGGGGCAGCTCTACAAACTCCTTCTTGTCTCCAGCCATGTTTGAAGAGTTTATCGTACCTGCATACAAAAAAATCTACGGATTCTACAAAGAAAACGGTGTTGAATTGATCGTTCATCATAGTGACTCTTATGCAGCTAATCTTGTACCTTACATGATCGAAGTCGGCATCGATATTTTCCAGGGTTGCATTCCTACCAACAACGTGCCGGAACTGATCAAAAAATATGGCGGACAAATTTCCTTCATGGGAAATCTGGACAGCGCTGTTGTCGACACGGAAGACTGGACAGATGAGAGTATAGAAGCAGAAGTTCGTCAATCCATTGAAAAGTGCGGCAAACACTACTACATCCCCTGCATCGCACAAGGTGGACCGGGCAGCATCTTCCCGGGAGTGTACGAATCTATATCGAAAGCCATCGACAAAATGAGCGAAGAAAAATTCTAAGACCTCCAACCAATATGTATCCCCCATTGATTTGGGGGATATTTTTTTTCGATCGACGATACTAAAACTGCTTTTTTTCAATATTTATTTATTGTTTTACGATAAACATCGTGTTATAATGACATTGAAACTTTTTGAGAGGTCGTGAAAAAATGTATAAAGGATCTACACTTTTTTTAAAGCTGGCCGTCTTGCTGCTTGGTGGCTTGGTTTGTCTCTTTGGTGTAATAATGATTCCAAAAATCAGCTCTCTTGCCGCTTTTTTGTTTCCTGATCAAATATTTGTTTCCTATTTCGTTTTTTTGATATTGTCCGCTACCATCATACCCTTCGTATACGCCATTTATCAAACATGGCAATTGTTGACTTTTATCGATCATCAGAACGCTTTTTCCGAATTTTCGGTTCGAACCCTTAAAAGAATCAAGCTGTCGGCTTTGTCTTTAGTGACCCTCTACATAATTGGCATGCCCTTCTTCTACATGGTCGCTGATGCAGATGATGCACCCGGATTCCTGTTGATCGCTATCGTCTTTTTATTTGCCGCAGCCGCCATTGGTGTTTTTGCAGCAATTTTACAAGCTTTGCTGCAGGAAGCAATGCGCTACAAGTCGGAATACGACTGGACTGTGTGAGGTGACCTTATGGCAATTATAATAAATATCGATGTTATGCTGGCCAAAAGAAAAATGAGTGTGACCGAGTTGTCGGAAAAAGTGGGGATCACCATGGCAAATATGTCCATTCTTAAAAATGGCAAGGCAAAAGCGATCCGGCTGACCACCCTGGACGCAATATGTAATGCTTTAGACTGCCAACCCGGCGATCTACTGGAATATCAACCAAATCCAGAAAGGGATCCATCGCTTTGATCGATGGAAATGGGGTTTGATCATGAAAAAAGACAACATGGTATTGATCCATGGAGACGATCCAAAAAAATTGGAAGAACTCTATCAAAAAGATCCGGCACTCTTTCGAAAACATTATGAAGAAGCCCTGCCCCTGTGGGAAGACTCAGCAATCAAAACAGTCTGGATGGAGAGGCTGTATTATGAATTCGAGAATGGGATGAAGCCGCACGAAGAAAAGAAAAAGCTCCTCCCCTTCCACTTGTTTAAAATACTTGGATTGGCAATAGGATCTGGAATAGCAGGTCGACTTCTCTTTCCCTTGATCGTCGACCAAAAAATTGCATCAGTCAATATCGTTTTTGGGATCTTCCTGTTCCTTTCTATCTACTTTCTTTCAGAATACAAACCCGCGAAAAGGATCAGCATTTTAGTACTGCTTCTTTTCTTCTTGTCTGGAGTGTATTTGAACCTGTTGCCGTTGGAAAATCGGGACAGCATCATTTTAGCGTATCTCCACTTCCCTGTTTGGTTGTGGATGCTACTTGGAGCAGCCTACACCGGCGACCGATTCATGGATCATGACGCAAGGGTCTCCTATATCAAATTTCAAGTGGAATTTGCTTTGCTCTATGGAGCCATGGCCATTGGCGGGATCCTGGTCACCGGTATGACGCTGCAGCTTTTTTCCATGATCGGCATGGAAATATCCGAGTTTTACTTTGAAAACGTAGTCCTGTTCGGTGCTGTTGGCCTGACGGTCGTTGCAGCTGGCTTGGCAGCCAGGGAACGAGGCTTTTCCGGCAATGCCTCGGCTCATCTTTCAAAGATATTCAGTCCTATAGTATTGTTGACATTGATCGCATTTGTTTTTTTTGTTGTTTCATCTAATAAAAATCCATTCATGGACCGTGATTTTTTATTGATTTACAACGGCGTCCTTCTATTTGTACTTGCAATAACCATGTTCTTTGTTCTTGAGACGAGTCCGACTGGTAAAAATCTTCTCTTTTCCATGATCCATACCGTATTGATTTCTTTGACCTTGCTCCTTGACAGTCTCGGTCTGTCGGCCATCCTATTCCGATTGGCTGCTTTTGGCGTGACGGCGAACCGGTTGGCCGTATTGGGATTGAACCTTATCGTTTGGATCCATCTGGCATCGATCCTTGTCGCCTCTTTTCAGTTTCTGCGCAAAAAAAAGCAAAAGGTCCAACTTGCAGCAGCAGTGGTCCGATTCCTGCCCGTATATGGCTTATGGGCTGCTTTGGTCGTCTTCGCCTTCCCTATATTTTTTACATACTGATGGATTTATTTTTGATATAATACGTGTATAGAAGGCAGGATCCAACCTGCCGACCGGAGGCGTAAAAGAAATGAAAAAAAGTATCCTATTCTCATGTCTGCTCATTTTTTTGGTTGTGTGGTGTTTGACTGGTTGCAATAATGCCGACACCATCTTTTTGGAATCCATTAACATGGACAAGGGATATCTAAACGAAGATGGCATCCATTTGGATGAAGTCGGAAGTTTTGCGATCCCTTTGGAAGGGTCGACCGGAAGGATCCGTTTGCAGCTTTCTGACGACACAGAATCCGGACCACCCAGTGACGACCCAGTTACATTGACCTTGCGTGATGAAAACGACGATCTGCTCGCTACCGTGTCCGGCAACCCATTGGATGGTTTATCCCTTGTTTCCGACTTCCCGGGTCATGGAACCTTGATCTGTGAAAAAGGCATGGGGAGCATCCGCTTGACCATCGCACATGCTTCCAACTCATCGGAGACTCTTTTACATCCTGGTAAAACACAGGTGCAACTGACCTCTCCTGCCGGCACCAGCGAGTATACTTTAACAGTGAATGAAAATAGGGTCGTGAGCATCCAGGGCAAGACTGCCCTGCTTCCGGAGGAGGACTGTTCTTTTTCCATCATCAACGATCAGGATCCGCTGATTTCCGATGTGGTCATACACTCCACGGAATGGAATGAACGAATCGTTTATGTTCCAAAAGGTTCTTATCGCGTTATATTTCACGATCTGGATGCCGGCTCTATCAGCCAGTGCACCGTGGAACTGGTGGAAGGCTTGGATCCGGTCACCAACGATGGCGACAGCATTACAGAAGCTGTGCCCCTGGATCAAACCATCGTTCTTGGATTTACGCAGACTAAGGAAAAGTGGATCCTTGTCGATGCTGCTCAAGGAAAGCATATCATTGCTACTGCTCACGGATTAGACAATTATTACGACCGGGAAACCGTGGTTGATGTGAAGGTCTACGATCAACACAACGATCTGATCTATACCAATGATAAAGACATGCCCCTGGCAGATTTCGATCTGCCAAAAGACGAAGGCAAATATCTTCTACAAGTTATTCTTCCGGGTACTCCCAATGGAGTAGTCAAAGTAACGCAAAATGATTCTTAATGTTCTTGGTGTATCACATGGAAGTCATGAAAGGTGTCTTGACCTTCTGGCTTCCATTTTTTTGACACTTCCTACAGATTTTGATGTAGAATAATAGAAACAGATGCTGCATCAAGCATGATAATTGGAGGGACGACAATGAAACATGTTTACACTGGAAAAACCAAAGACGTGTACAAGAAGGAAGATGGAAATTATTCATTGAGGTTTAAAGATGATGTCACAGGCGACATCTCCACCCATTTTGTCGATGCTGACATTGATGAACGATCCATAACGGCATACAACTATGTAGAGCCGTTGCGTTTGGAGGAGATCATGCTGAGGAGTGTATCATTATGACGGATAAAAAGATGTCGCCTTCCATGGATCTCTGGTTGAAGGAAGCGAAAGAAGATCCGCAAGCATCTAATGTAGGCATGTTTCTGGTGCACAACGGTACGGTCCGTCAAACACCAAAGGCTCAAGTACGACAAGGCATCGATGACGGAACCGTAGTCCAACAACTTACCTTTTCTTATGATGAAGAAAAAGTCCAAAAGGCCATTGAAGAAACCTACGCGCTGGATGGCATATTCTATGTTCGCGTTTGGCTCAACGAAGGATTGCTGGATGTTGGCGACGATATCATGTATGTTTTGATCGGTGGAGACATCCGTCCTCACGTTATAGACGGCCTCCAATATTTGGTTGAGATAATCAAGACCCAGTGTGTTGTTGAGTTGGAGCATAAAGTCTAGATTGTTCAAAGACGGTAGAACATCATTGAAATTTCGGAGGAATTTATGGATCCTGCAAAAGAAAAAAGGATTTTTGAAACAATGACCATCATCTACTGTACCAAGCATCATGCAGGGAGATCTCCCTGCCCCTCTTGTGGTAATCTGATCACTTATGCCTGGCAGCGGATCGACCATTGCCCTCACGGATCTGCCAAACCCTTTTGTTCCAAATGTTCCATCCATTGCTTTCATCCGAACGAGCGGCAAAAGGTCAAAAATGTCATGAGATATTCTGGCCCAAGAATGATTTTCCATTCCCCGCTGGATGCATTTCGTCATTTGTTTTCCCGATGAGTTGGAGTGAAAATATGAAAAATCAAATAATAGAGCTTGGAATCACCGATCGTGAAAGAGCGCTGGCATCCGAATACCCGGACCTTTTTATAGGAAGAGTCGTTGCCCAATACAAGGGACAGTATCAGGTGACTACCAGTGAAACGACGATGGCTTCCGTTTTGTCGGGCAAGTTGCGCCATCAGACAACGAGTAGCGAAAACTTGCCGGCAGTAGGTGATTTTGTTTTGTTGGATCGTAATTTAGGAGATTTTGGCAAGGGGATCATCCACAAGATCTTGCCGAGAAAAAGCGCTTTCATCCGAATGGCTGCAGGGACAAGCCAACAAAAGCAGGTCGTTGCGACCAATATTGATTTTGTCTTTCTATGCATGGCTTTAAACAATGATTTCAACTTGAGACGACTGGAACGCTACCTCTCCGTTGCGTGGGACAGTGGAGCAATGCCTGTTGTTGTTTTGACCAAGGCGGATTTGTGTGAAAACGTGGAAGACAAGCGTATCGAGGTAGAAAGGATCGCTCCTGGAGTTGATGTATTGATCACTTCCACTTTTATGAAAGACGGGATCGTTCCTCTCCTGCCTTATCTCCGATCCGAAAAAACGGTGGCCTTCATCGGATCATCCGGTGTAGGCAAATCCACGTTGATCAACGATCTTCTTGGAAAATCCGAAATGGCAACCAAAGAAACGCGAAAAGACGACAAGGGACGACACACCACTACCCATCGCGAATTGCTATGGACACCTTACGGTGGAGCAGTCATCGACACTCCCGGTATGAGAGAGTTGGGTGTTGATGGAATAAACAGCGAAAAAAGTTTTTCCGACATCCTGAAATTGAGCAAAAAGTGTAGGTTTTCCGATTGTCTTCATGAAACGGAACCAGGCTGTGCAGTACAAGCAGCCATAGAAGATGGATCTTTGGAAGAAGCCCGACTTGCCAGTTTCAAGAAATTAAAAAAAGAAGCATCTTATAATGGTTTGAATTCGAAACAAATTGAAAAAAGAAAGATCGACGACATGTTTCAAGATTTTGGCGGATTAAAGAACGCACGAAATTACATAAAAAACAAAAACAAGCGAAAATAAAACCCGATTTAACATTGACAAACTTCGATATGACATTTATACTTGTCATATCGAAGTTTGTCAATGTGAGGTGTGAAAATGGAACATGTATTTATAGAAAACGCAAAATTGTTCAAGGCACTTGGCGACCCCAAGCGCTTGAAGATCATTGAATTGTTGTCCAAGGGTGAGATGTGTGCCTGCAAGATCCTGGAGGCCTTTGAGATGTCTCAATCCACCCTGTCCCATCACTTGAAGATCCTCTCCGATTGTGGACTGATCAAAGGTCGAAATGAAGGCAAATGGATCCACTACTCTTTGAACAAAGACAACTTGGAAAAAATACAACAATTATTGGAGGGTTTAAACAAATGATCGTTTTTCAATGGATGAACAACCAGCTCTTGAAAATGCAGTGGCTGCATGACTTGGTAACAAAGCTTGTAGAAAACGTTTTTGGCTTGGATGTCCAGGAACGGATCGGTGGAAGCATCCACTTTTTTATTTACGATGTCGTAAAAATATTCATTTTGTTGTCTGTTTTGATTTTTGTCATATCGTACGTGCAAAGTTATTTCCCTCCTGAAAGAACCAGAGCCATTTTAGGTCGTTATAAGGGAATCACCGCCAATATACTTGGGGCCTTGCTTGGAACCATCACTCCATTTTGTTCCTGCTCTTCCATCCCCTTGTTTATCGGATTTACCAGTGCCGGTCTACCTGTAGGAGTGACATTCAGCTTTTTGATCAGTTCCCCCCTGGTGGATTTGGCTTCCGTTTTACTTCTTGCCAGCATTTTCAACTGGCGGATCGCCTTGGCTTACGTAGTTGTTGGGTTGATCCTGGCTGTCATTGGAGGCACCATCATCAGCAAGGCAAAAATGGACGAATACGTAGAACCTTTTGTATATGGATCAAAAGTGACGGATACTCCTCAAGAAGACTTGACGGTCCAAGACCGACTGGCTTTCGGGAAAGAACAAGTACTGGAGATCATTCAACGGGTATGGATCTACATATTGGTTGGCGTAGGCATCGGTGCAGCCATCCACAACTGGATCCCGGAATCCGTCATCACGGCAATTTTAGGTCAAGACAAGTGGTATTCTGTTTTGGTTGCTGCTCTGGTGGGTATCCCCATGTATGCAGATATTTTTGGAACGCTCCCAATTGCGGAAGCCCTGGTTGGCAAAGGCGTTGGGATCGGTACAGCCCTGGCTTTCATGATGGCGGTCACAGCTTTGTCTCTTCCTTCCATCATCATGTTGAAACGAGTGGTAAAAAACAAGCTTTTGTTCACCTTTGTAGGTTTGGTTGCAACAGGGATCATCATTATTGGCTACGTTTTTAATGCCTTCGGGCAACTATTTATATGAAAGGATGTTATCTATGATCATTAAAATTCTAGGAACCGGATGTAAAAAATGCAACCTGCTGGAGGAAAACGTAAAAAAGGCAGTGACCGGAACCAATGCAGATGTCCAGGTTGAAAAAGTAACAGATCTAGGGGAAATAACGGGTTATGGAGTCATGTCCACTCCTGCATTGGTCATCGACGATCGTGTAGTGTCTCAAGGAAAAGTATTGAAACCCAAAGACATTGAAGGGTTTATTCAAAAATTAGGTTAAGTAACGTCACAAAAAATGCTGCTCCGACGTGGAGCAGCATTTTTTCATGTGTTGGAAAACGATCAATACATCAAGCTCATAATGAAGGCAAACAGTTGGTCTTCCACGCTGTTCAACGGTCCTTTTACGATGGACTCTTCCTCTTTTTTGTATCCTTCAGCTGGTTCGTCATCCCAATATTTCAAAAGTTCGCTTTTAAATTCCATCTTTGTCCCTCCCCCTTCTATTTGTATACGCCGTATTCGTGAACAAATTCACTGACGGCAATCAAGTTTTCCGGTTTGGCATCGTCGATGGTCAAAATGGATTTGTCCATGCAGAACAGGTATCCTCCCCCTGGTGCTGCCTTATCGATGATCTCCTTGGCTTTATCGATGCATTGCTGTTTGGTATTGAGTCGCAACATGGTGATCGGGTAATTTCCCATGATACAGACATTTTTTCCGATTTTTTCTTTTACCACACCCATGTCATCTTCTTCAAAATACGCAATGACCCCTTTTGGTAGTTCCTGCAAGAAATCGTAATATCGCTCCCAGTTCTTCTCGAAGAAAATTTGAAGGGTATAACCGTCTGAAATAAAAGTGTCCACCATTTTTTTGAACGTCGGCCAATACAGGTTCTCAAAGTCTTTGGTTCGTATATAGGACGGCATGTGCAACGGAATAAACAAGGAAGGTATGGTTCCCGGCGTGGGGTTCACAATTTTACCCAAACGCACCATCAGCGGCAATGTGGCTTCCACTGCAGCTTTTAATCGACCTTGGTCTCTTCGTATATCCATGGAAATCCCGGTGAATCCACGAAGAAGGTCTGCAACAAAGTCGAAAGGAGCTTCGATGGCACCACGACGAATATTGATGATCCCATGTTTTTTCCCTAATTCCGCCAAACCTCCCAAGTATTGAGATTTGGATTGGTTGTCAGCGATCATGGCTCGAAGAAGATTCAAACCACCTTCCGTGTCTTTCGTTGAAAGTTTTGGGTACAACCTTGGCATGACCGTTTCCACGATGCACTTGAAGGGATCTGCAATGTACTCGTCGTATTCTTCTGCCAGCAAACCCGTTACTTCCGGATGTTGTACAAAGTCATCTGATTCTCTGGGAACAAACGCTTTGGACCCATTAGTTTTATATACCAACGGAAATCGGGGCATGTTGCCTCCTGCATCACAATAGATGTCCTCGTACATTTTGTCTGTTGCTTTCAAAATCAAAGCAGGGTCCCATTGGGCCTCCTTCAGATCGTAGCCTGCATACTGGATGGCATAGGATGGTTCTGCTTTGCTTACGACTGGTACGCGTTCCGGTTGCTCGCACATGATTGCTTTTTTCAGCATCTCGACGCGTTGTTCTGCTGTAGGTTTCATTCTTTTCCTCCTTCACGATTGTTATTAAAAATCACAAACTTCTTTCAATTTCATTATATTGAAAACGATTTGCTTTGTAAAGTCAATTCTGATTTCACTAAGCAACAATCAAATATGTTTAATTTTATGCGCCTTTGCATCGTTTTCCAGTTGATTTTGATTTTAATTAATCAACAATGTCTCTAAAAGTTCATTTCCTCGTTGAAGGGACCAATTCCTTATGGTACTATTGTTTTGGAAGCAAGGAAATGGGGTTAATCGATGACAATCGCCAAACGCAACAAAAAAGAACGAATATACCAGAATGCAAAAGAACTGCTCTATAAAGATGGCTTCAACAAAACTACCATTAAAAAAATTGCGGAGGCCAGCGACGTTCCCATCAGTCTGGTCCACTATTACTTCAATAAAAAGGAAGAGATCATTCGCTCCATTTACATCGATTTCTTAAATAATATTGAATTTTTTCTCTATCGAAACAAACCGGAGATCTACTCCAATTCCATTTTATCCCATGCAGTAACTTCTCGGATCTATTATGATATTATTTTAAAGGATGAAAACAATCGACGTGTGTATTTGGAAGTGCTTCACAACAGTTCCAATTATCGAATTCTCAGCAAATACATGAACAAAATGTATCACAAATATGTGGAAGACAACCATTTGGTGTTGTCCGATGAATTATTCAAAGCATATGTTTTGATGGACTTTGGTGCCAGACGCGAACTCCTACTGCAGTATTTCGATGGGCAAGTTGATCTGAGCATTATGGATCTGGTGTCGACACTGAATGGCATGCTTCCTCGACTGCTGAAGTTAAATCAACACTTCATTGACAGTCTGCTCTTGGATTCCATCTCCATCGCTGAATCCATGGATTACAAACAACTCAGGTTTCTGGTTTAACAGGAAGCATGACCTGGCATGGACAAGGGGTTTCGTGATACAATGCAATGAAAGAAACCTTTGTTTAGGAGGCTGCCATGAACAAAAATATTTTAAAACAACGTCTGGGTATAATCGGTGGCGGACAGCTGGGAAAAATGATGCTCCAGGCATCATCAACATGGAGCATCAGTACCGTTGTTTTGGATCCTGATTCGTCTTGTCCTGCTTCTGCCTTTTGCGATGAACTCATCGTCGCAGGATTTCAAGACGAAAAAGGATTGGAATCCATCGCCAAAAAATCAGATGTTCTTACCTGCGAATTTGAACACATCTCCACAGAAGGATTAAAAAACTTGGAAAGAAAGGGATACATCGTATATCCCCGTGCTGAAAGTTTAAAGATCATTCAAAATAAATACGATCAGAAAAAATTTCTCAAAGAAAAAGGTTTGCCTGTAGGGACATTTCTATCCGTAAACAATTCGGATCAATTGCATCAAATCGGCGAGGAGCTGGGATACCCTTACATGCTGAAAACTGCAACAGAGGCTTATGATGGCAAGGGGAATCAACTGGTTTCCTCTTTTGAACAGGCCCCGGAAGCATACGAATTTTTGTCCAAACGTTCTGACATTGTCTATGCAGAAGCTTTTATTGATTTCGACAGGGAAATTTCCGTTTTATGTTGTCGAGGTAAAGATGGGAAAACGGTGACCTATCCCGTAGCAGAAAATATTCACAAGAACAGCATCCTTTACGAAACTCTCGCTCCTGCAAGAATCACAAATTCCCAGGAATCGGAAGCCAAGGAGGTCGCCGTGAAGATCAGCGGCGTGTTCGATGCTGTTGGTATCTTTTGCGTTGAAATGTTCATCGATAAAAAGGGCAGTATCCTGATCAATGAAGTAGCTCCCCGACCCCATAATTCCGGACATTTTACCATCGAAGCCTGCGAAACTTCCCAATTCGAAAATCATGTACGGGCTGTCCTCGGACTTCCATTGGGCAGTACCCGACAACGATCACCCGTGGTCATGCGCAATTTGCTTGGTACACCCGACCATGCTGGGATCCCCGTCATCGTGGGTGCGGAAAAAGCATTATCCATCGAAGGATTCCACCTTCATTATTATGGCAAGGAACAAACTCGTCCCCACCGGAAAATGGGACATTTTACGGTACTTGCAGATACCTTGGAATCGGCCATTGAAAAAGCCGACTTGGGAGAAGTTTGCCTGCGCATCGTATCGGAATCATCTAAAGGAAAGGAATGATATTGATGAAACCATTGGTAGGAATTATTATGGGCAGCGACTCGGATCTTCCAGTCATGCAGGAAGCTGCAAATCTTTTGGAATCTTTCGGCGTCTTTTACGAAATGACCATCGTATCCGCCCACCGTACACCAGACCGTATGATAGAATATGCAAAAACAGCCAAAGAAAGAGGCTTGAAAGTTATTATAGCCGGAGCAGGTGGAGCTGCTCACCTGCCTGGCATGATCGCAGCAATGACTCCCCTTCCCGTCATTGGTGTTCCTGTGAAAAGCCGGTCAATGGATGGACTGGATTCATTGTACTCCATCGTGCAAATGCCTCCAGGCGTCCCTGTAGCAACCGTAGCCATCAACGGTGCAAAAAATGCCGGCATTTTGGCTGCTCAGATTTTATCCACCTGTGATAATACACTAGGGGAAAACATTGAGCACTACAAACAGGAATTGGAATCCATGGTACTAGGTAAAGTTCAAGACATGAAAAGAAACCAACAACGTTAAGTTTCAACGCCCGTGCGACAACCAAGGAGGTAATCATGATCAAAAGATGGACACTGTATCTAATTATTCTCATTACCATATCAGCCTTTGCAGGATGCTCCAACAACAATGATCCTTTGGAAGTGTTTCAGCATTACTGCAAAGCCTGGGAGGATATGAATTATAAAAACATCTACGAAATTGTTTCAGCAGAAAATCAGCAAGAACTAACTGAAGAAAATTTTGTCAAAGCCTACGAGTTGTTCTACGAAGGAATCCAAGCTGAAGAGATCCGTATCGATCTCTCGGATGATGAGATCGTCGAAGAAGGTGATACCGCAAAAATCCCGTTCACAGTTCAAGTGAAGATCCCGGAAGGGACCCTGACCTTTTCATCAAGCATGGAAGCCACCCGTTCTGCGGAAGGCACCTGGGCTATCCTATGGGACTTCCCACTCATATGGGAGGATCTGGAAGCAGGCGATAATATTACGCGCAGTTGGAGCAAACCGACCCGTGGAGAGATCTACGACCGCAACGGCAGTTCACTGGCACACAATGGATTCGTCATACAAATCGGCATGGTACCGGGTCGACTGGGAAACATGCGCAATGAAATGATCTCTGCTTTAGCCGACAACTTCAACTTGTCCGAACAATACATACAAGACCGGCTGGCCCTACCATGGGTTGGTGAAGACACGTTTGTGGACATGATCAAAGTCCCCATGGAGCGACTCGGAGACGTTAGAGCCCTCTATAATAGAAACCCTGGGGTGACCTATCGAGAAATCAAAGAACGGGTGTATCCTTATGGCGCTTCAGCAGCCCATCTAACCGGCTACATGTCTTATCCAACAGAAAGTGAATTGGAAAGCTTAATACCCATAGGTTTCACGTCCGACGATAAAATCGGGCGAACTGGATTGGAAAGCTACCTCAACGAGCGTCTTCAAGGGATCCCGGGACTGACCATCGCAATACGAAGCAACGATGGCAAGGAAAAGAAGATCCTCTTTGAAAAAGAAACCGTTCATGGCGAGAATGTGACGTTGAACATTGATGCACCTTTGCAACAAAAGCTTTACGCGCAAATGGCCGGAGAAAGTGGAATGGCCACAGTGATGGATCACCAAAGCGGTGAGATATTGGCTCTTGTCAGCGCACCAGCTTATGATCCCAACTCCTTTATACTCGGTTTGTCTTCTTCCCAGTACAATCAGTTGGAAAATGATGAAAACAAGCCATTGTTGAACCGTTTCGCCAATACTTATTCACCAGGTTCCAGTTTTAAGCCATTAACGGCCGCCATCGGTTTGGATTCGGGAACGGTGGACCTGAACGATTCCATCAACATTCAGGGCGCTCAATGGCAACCCGATGATTCTTGGGGCAATCACTTCGTGACTCGTGTCAATGAAATAAACGGATCTATCGATATGGAAACAGCCATGATCTATTCCGACAACATTTATTTTGCGAATCTGGCTCTTCAAATCGGTGATGGAACCTTTCAAAATATGGCAGAAAATTTTGGAATTGGAAAGTCCATGGCTTTGTTGTATCCCATAAAGACTTCTCAACTGGCAAATGAATCCACGATAAATAATGAAGTGTTGTTGGCAGATACAGGATACGGTCAAGGCGAAGTTTTAGTCAATATTTTGACTTTACCGAAGGCTTACTCTTCTTTCGTCAACAATGGCAACGTGATAGAACCAGTATTGATCCGTGATGAAGGCCTTGCGCCGACGAAAGTTTCTGCCATTTCCTCTGAAACAGCCGACGCAGTTTACAAGATGTTGGAAAAAACCATCTCCTTGCCCCATGCAACAGGTTATGGTGCCTACATTTCCGGCAAAACATTAGCCGGCAAAACCGGTACTGCAGAGATCCCTGCTCCCCACGATGCTTCCATCAAGGAAGAATTGGGATGGTTTGTCGTGCTGGACCTGGATGAAAACACGCCATACGCTACTGCAATGATGCTGGAAAACGTCAAAGGAAAAGGTGGAAGCGGTTATACCGTTTCCAAGGTAAAAGCTTTTATTCAATCTTACACAAAATGAAGCTCCGAATTCGGAGCTTCATTTGTTTTATACTCATTAAAATTTCATTGGCATTACATCCAGATACTCTCTCAACATAGCATTCTGATTCAGCAAGTCTATGATGGTCCGACCCAATGGATCCAACTCTTCCGTGTTAAATTTCTCCAGCTCTTTTTTGAAGAAGTCATAAAGAATTTCAGCTCCTTCGTCATATCCCCTATAGCCCAACTCCGACTGGGTCTCCGGTTGCAGGAATGCTTTTCTTATATATTGCCCGTCCACCTTCAAAGATTCCAGTCCATAGCCCAACAACTTGCAACGAGCCTCTTTTAACTGATCCGGTCTGAATTTTGCGCCTCCGCGCCTTGCAATATACTCTCTAGCGATCCATTGAGGCATAAAACCGACTTTATACGCACCAATGTGTTGATTTGGTATCAAAACATACCGGGTGCTGGGCGAAGCTTTTATTTGTTCCAGCAAGAGATTGGCCTGTTCCACCATCTTTCCTGTGGCAAATGGCCAATAACTGCCCACTCCTTCACTTGTCATGCCTTTGCTGGCAGTAATGCTGGGATTGTTGTGCCCCCTAGGTGCCACCAGTCTCCACAACCATGCCAATGCAGGTGGAAGGACATGCATCATTCCCATGATCCCATAGGTAGGATTTTCTGCAGTAGACGGAGGAGTGCGCACACCAAAGCTGCGAACGTCCACTTCCACCTCCCCATCCACGATGTGTGGAACCATCCGTCTCGGCAAGATCACCCTGGGATTTGGACAAGGTTTTCCATCTGAATCCATAATGTGTTCCCATGGCAGGCAAGTAGCACCAGGTACTGCATCCATATTTAGGAAGATCAGCGGTTCTGATGGTTGAATGAATATTTTCTCATGTTCCGGCGAAGTTCCATATTCTTTTATATGATCCAATCGCAAAAACCAACCGGCTTCCGCATCTTTCACTACCAAGCGATTGCCCCTTTGCATGTCTGGATGACACAAAGCCATGTCATCCGTTACTGGCCGCAATTCACATGTTTCTGATAATTTCAAGTAAAATTTCTCTTTGGTTTCTAAATTTTCTCCTAATAACACACGACCATCGACTTCTCTGTGTACCTGTTCGATCATCTCACTTTTTCCCGCACCGGATGCTCCTTCATGCATGATGATGATTTCATTGTCATATGGCGTGACTACTTTTACTGTAGAGGCATGTACAGTGATCCACCCCTCTTTTTCACCAATATTGATCAAAACACCGTAGATCCCTTTCTTGGCACTTGGTCCCGGATACAGATTGTAGGAAAAAACTTCGTGCATATTTTCCTTTCGGTTATGGATCACAACCTGCTTTCCTTCAAAATGAGTATGCCTAAAAGGTGGAGCCAGATAGACAACCGTTTTTGGTTCAAAGCCTTCCCAAACCTCATCCGGTTTCAAAAACCCCTGCAGATCTGCCAAGGCTGCCGCGAAAAAAGCTGCATTCACTGGAGCTACCAGTAATGCTTCATATCCGTATTCCTTGCCTCCAGCCATAAATGGAAGTACCAACAGATCTCTTTCTTTCAGCCAGGAAAAAGTTTCCTGTCGTATTGGCTCAAAATCTTCATTGTATACGTCATCATATCTAGGTTTGTCCGTATCATTCTCATCGGCTACAAGCAAGGCATCCGGATCTCTTCTGCGCATGTAGTCTTCTGGATAATTTACAGCAGCGCCATTTTTGCATCGGGCGATTTCCACTTCTTTTACCATCCCCCGACCAGGGATCTCATAGGATATGTCGAACCGGTCTTGCTGGCCTCCAAAAGCCATTTCCATCAGTTCTTTTCGATCACCTACCAATTGAAAGCTCTTGGCCTGTTCCAACAAAACTTTTAAATCTCCTTGCAACTTGAATTTATGCATTCTTTTCATGATCATACCTCCCGGCTTCAACTCCAAATATTTCCTGTTATTCGATAATTTATGCCCATCCCACAAGTGTTTAAACGAGATCATCCCGTTTTTTTTCATTCTTTATAGCTTTGACTCACTAATCCCTGCTTTGTGGTATACTAGTTTTATCATCCGCATTATTTGAGCTTGCTTTTTCTTGCCAGCTCCGTTATCATTATGAATTGAATGTAGTTAACTAGTAAATTGGAGGTAGTTCCTTGAAAGTAATGATTGTTGGTGGCGGTAAACTTGGAGTTCGACTGGCTGCTACGATGAACAACGAAAAAATGGATGTGACGCTGGTGGACAGCAACCAAAGCGTCATTGATAAAGTAAATGAGCATCTGGATGTGTTGACGGTGGTTGCCAGTGGGATCAACGTGTCTGTTTTAAAAGATCTGAATATCGATAAATTCGACTTGTTGGTCGCTTGTACGGACAATGACGCTACCAATTCTATTATCTGCACCTTTTCGAAAAAATTAGGGTGCAAAAAAACCATCGCACGGATCCGAGACCCAGAATACATGGAACAACTTGATTTCATTCGGGACGAACTGGGCATCGACTTGATCATCAATCCCGATTTAGCAACAGCAAATACCATCGCAAAATATCTTCTAAAGAATGTCATCTTTTACGCAGGCGAGTTTGCCAGTGGACGTGTAAAAATGTTTGACTTTTCCATTGGTCACTTGAAGGATTTTGTCGGAAAACGAGTTGCAGAACTGAATGGATTGGATGATCTGTTGATCACGGCCATCTCCAGGGAAGGCAACTTGATCATACCTGACGGTTCTACCATATTGGAGCCGGATGATGTCATTTATGTACTGGGAATGTTTGAAAATATTGAGATCCTGAGCAGACGGTTCAAACTTCGAGGAAGTGAAAAAAAAGTCGAAAATACCATGATCCTTGGCGGAGGGCACGTTGGTTACTATCTAGCCAAAGAATTGGCAAAATCCAAGATCAATGTGACACTGATCGAGCAGGATCCAAAAAAAGTGCAAAATCTGGCTGAACTTTTGGACCATGTATTGGTGATCGAGGGAGATGGTACGGATTTAACCCTATTAGAAGAGGAAAACATCGAAAAAATGGATGCATTCATCGGCGTTACGGGTTTTGATGAGCAAAACCTTCTGATGGCCCTAATGGCCAAACAAGCGGGTGTAAATAAAACCATCGCAAAAGTCAGCCGACAAAATTATACCCATGTCATCGATAAATTGGCCATCGATGTTGCAATCAACCCTATCAACATCACCGCCAGCAATATTTTAAAGTTCGTACGCGGCGGAAAAGTTGCCTCTGTTTCCCTATTGTTGGGTGGCAAAGGTGAAGTAACAGAAATTATTGCCACTCCGGATATGCCTTATATCGGCAAACCGATCTATAAGCTGCATCTTCCAAAAGGGGTCATTATAGGAACCGTCATCAGAGATAAAGAAATCATCATCCCAAACGGAAATACGATCATTGAAGCGAATGACCGTTTGGTCGTATTTACGCTGGCAGAAAATATCGACAGTTTGAAACAGTTGTTCAAACGCGGCAAAGGAGGAATATTAGGTGAATTATGGAATCGTAGTAAAAATCCTGGGTTCGATTCTGATTATTGATTCATTCTTTTTAGTTCCGCCATTGCTTATTGCCTTGATCCAAAACGAGCGTTCAACTACAGCTTTTGCCGTCACTCTAGCAGTAACTTTGATTGCCGGTTTTCTCATGTCGAGAATCAGAATAAAAAACAAAGAAATAAAGGCAAAGGAAGGCTTGGCCATCGTTACCTTCGGATGGCTGGCCATTTCCATTTCCGGGGCATTTCCCTTTTATCTGGGTGGAAGTGTACCAACCTACATAGATGCCTTGTTTGAGACCATTTCCGGCTTTACGACCACAGGCGCATCCATCATCTCCAACGTGGAAGTTTTGGATAAGAGTATCCAGTTTTGGCGCTCTTTTACCCATTGGATCGGAGGAATGGGTATCCTGGTATTCACCATCGCATTATTGCCGGCGATCGGAATGGGCAGCTTTCATCTTTTCAAGGCAGAGAGCCCCGGACCAATGGCAGGAAAAATTGCACCTCGCATCAAAGATACAGCTCGATTTTTGTATATTTCTTACATTTCCCTCACGCTCTTGGAGATCATATTTTTACGGTTGGGCGGCTTGTCCTTTTTTGATTCCGCCGTCTACACTTTTGGAACAGTAGGAACTGGTGGTTTTGGAGTTTACAACGACAGCGTAGCGGGATTCAGTTCCTATATCCACTTTGTCATCGGCATTTTTATGGTATTGTCGGGAATCAACTTCTCCCTACATTTTTATCTGTACACCAGACGATTCAAGGAGATCGTAGAAGATACGGAACTGCGCAATTATCTGCGGTTTATTTTGTTTTCTACGGTACTGATCATGCTGAACCTGTTTTTCACCAAATACGGAAATCTGTTCGTTAGTTTTCGGGATTCTTTTTTTCAGGTAAGCTCCATTATGACAACAACGGGATACTCCACAGCAGATTTTGACTTGTGGCCTACTTTCAGCAAGTTGATCCTCTTTGTTTTAATGTTCGTTGGAGGCAGCGCCGGTTCCACCGGCGGTGGTATAAAAGTGATCCGAATCGTCGTATTGATGAAATTGATCAAACGAGAGGTTTCCAAGATCTTTCATCCACGTGCCTACGCACCGGTAAAATTGGGCCGAAAAGCCATATCAAATGACATCGTCGCCAGAGTAAACAGTTTTGTTGCGCTTCACGTCATCGTCTTTATTCTCGGGTCTTTACTGATTTCACTGGAAGGGGTGGATTTTTTAACGGCTATTTCATCCGTTGCCGCAACCCTCAACAATATCGGACCTGGGTTTGAGATGGTTGGACCTACTACCAACTTTGCCTTCTTTTCAGGACCTTCCAAGTTGCTTTTATCTTTTCTTATGCTTCTAGGACGGCTCGAACTTTTTACCGTACTGGCACTGCTGGTTCCCGGCAGTTGGACGAAGGAAAGTTGATCGATGCATACACAAAAGGGGCAAGACCATATGCGGTCTTGCCTTTTTTTACATTACTATCTTTTTTCTTTCTCTAAACTTATCCAATTCCACCGTTTGTAAACCGACTCAAGAAAGATTGTAGTCGATCCGTTTCCGGATTATTGAACAATTCTTTTGGTGGTCCTTGTTCCAAAATGATTCCTTCATCAAAGAACACCACTCGATCTGCAATATCCATTGCAAAATCCATCTCATGGGTAATGAGAAGCATCCCCATTTTACCTTCCAGTGCAATTTCTTTGATGACATCCAACACCTCGCCAACCAACTCCGGGTCCAATGCAGATGTTGGTTCATCAAAAATCATGATCTTCGGTCGCATGACCAACGCTCTTGCAATGGCCACCCTCTGTTTTTGACCACCGGACAACTGGGCTGGATACGTATCCACCTTGTCGATGAGCCCTACCTTTTCCAGCATCTCTTCCGCATCTTTTTTAGCTTCTGACTTTTTCAATCCCAACACACTCATGGGAGCTTCCATTATATTCTCCAACACGGTCATGTGGGGAAACAAATGAAAGTGCTGAAATACCATTCCGATATTTCCCCGAACTTCGTGGAGATGTTTTTCACTGGCACGCTGCAACTTTCCATTGACCTCTTCGTGCCACAAGAGTTTTCCATCCACTTCAATGGTTCCTTCCGTGGGCTCCTCTAATGTCATCAACAATCTCGCTAACGTGGTCTTTCCAGATCCACTGGGTCCGATCAATGCTACTTTCTCTCCCTCATGGATACCCAGGTTGATTCCTTTCAATACTTCCAGGTCTCCATAAGACTTGTGTATGTCATTATATTTTACCAATATGTTTTCTTTCATGATCATTATATAAACCTCCTCAACTTACCTTCTATTCAATATGACGTCCAACCGCTGGATCAGCAAGGACGACGGATAACTCAACACCAAAAACAAGATCCCTACAATGGTGAACGCTTCCAAATAACGAAACGACCTGGATCCGATGATCTTTGCCGTTTGCAAAATTTCCACCAATGTAATGGCAGACAGCAACGGTGTTTCTTTAAACATGGTCAGAAGATAATTCCCAAGCACCGGGATCACCGGTGGTATGGCTTGAGGAATAATAATTTTACGCCAAACTTGACCTTTTTTAAAGTTTAGTGCCGTTCCAACTTCCCATTGTCCTTGTGGTACTGCATCGATTCCGCTTCGATACACCTCGGACAAGTATGTGCTGTAATGCAATCCCAAACCAATGACTCCTGCCGCAAATGGACTTAAAGACAAACCAAATTCAGGAAAGACATAAAAAATAAAATACAGTTGCACCAACAAGGGTGTGTTTCGAATGAACTCAATAAACCCCTGGGTCCCTTTCGATATGATGACCTTGTCTGAACGTCTCATCATGGTCAGGAATAATCCTAAGACCAAAGCAAGGACAAAACCTGCGAAGGTAGCGCTTATGGTTATTCGAAGGGCAGATGCGATTTCCGGAAAAACTTCTACTGCAAAATTCCAATCCCACATATTAATACCTCCCTACCTTCATCTTCTTCTCCAAGGCTTCCACACCTCTTGTCAACGGCCACGCAATCAAATAATACATGGCCAACAATATGACAAAAATCGTTGTGGTTTGCATGGTGGATGCATTAAGTACATTGGCACGGTATGTTAGATCACCCAAGGTGATCAAAGACACCAAAGCTGTACCCTTTAAAATCTCGATTTGAAGGTTCCCAAATCCAGGCAACATTTGAACAAATGCCTGAGGCAGAATAATTCTCCACATTCTTCGTCTCGGTGTAAGATTCAAAGCGATGGATGCCTCCGTTTGTCCTACGGGAATGGAATTGATGGAACTACGAACCACTTCGGATCCGTAGGCCCCTCCATTCAAGCCAAGTGCCAGTATTCCAGCCATCATGGCTGACAGTCGAATGCCTATGATGGGCAATGCGAAGTAGATCCAGAAAAGCTGGACCAATAAAGAAGTCCCACGGATCACTTCTGCATAAACGGTAGCTACTACGCGTACTATTTTGTATTTTGACAATCTGCCAAATCCAGCGGCAAAGGATAGAAAAAAAGCCAATACGATCCCAAAGAAAGCAACAGTTACAGTTACTCTTAAACCACTTAGCAGTGATGTAATCAATTCAATAATGCTCACAGCATTCACTTCCTTTCCGTCTATTGGTTCCTATTGAACCAGGTCTTCTACGGTAACGTCACCAGGAAGTTCTGCTTCCGTAAACCCAAATGGTTCGATGATCTCCAAAAGCTCTCCACTTTCCTGAAGTTTGTTGAGTTCTGCATTAAACGCATCAACAAAATCTTGATCTTCTTTTCTAAATGCAGTTGCTCCATAACCCACGACACTTTCACCATCGATGACCGGTTGTGTGAAGTCCACGACACGCTCGATGTCATCATCATTTGCAGTATCCAAAGTTGCCTGCAAAGATGGTCCTGTTGCTGTGATCACCTCTGCTCTGCCAGCCTGCAGTGCAGATAAGGCCGAAGGCATGTCAGGAACAGTAATGATTCGATCTTCGGGAACTCCCACTTTTATCAGATATTCATACTCGATGGCTCCACCCGGCACGGCAACTCGTGCTGAATCATGAGCTGCAATATCTTCATAACTTTTGATGTTCAAAGGATTTCCTGCTGTAACAGCGATCGCTTCACCGACGCGATACTCCGGATTGGCAAAACTTACTTCCTGTGCACGATCCGGCGTGATAAACATTCCTGCCGTGATCATGTCGAATCGCTTCGCATTCAATCCGGGAATCAACGATCCAAACTCTGTCAATTCACCGTTGAGTTCTTCGATCCCCAAATTGTTTAATACCGCTCTCGCTACTTCCACAGCTTCTCCAGTAAGCTTACCATCTGCTGTTTCATAAGCATATGGTTTTTCGTTAGCAAATCCGATCGTCACAGATCCTTCGTTCTGGGCTCTTTCCAATGTAGACTCCCCACTGGATGCTCCACATCCTGCAAAAGCCAATGTCACCGTCAAGACGATGGCAGCCAAAATTAACCTTTTCTTTAATTTCATATTCATTTCTTCCTCCTTGGATGTCATGCTCAAATTCCCATTGGCTAAAAACGCCTTTTGTCATTTCTTGACAAAGAAAAAAGGCCCTGTTTAATGAATGAAATTTTCATTAAATAAAGCCCAAAAGAATTCTAAAACACCTGCGATTACCCAACTTACAATTGAGTTGAAACATATTACCAACCAAAGCATTGCCCAACGGCACTGCTAAACTTCATTAATAGCAATACATATGTCACACGCGCTTACGAGGTTAGCTGACGGATTAGGACTGTTGACTGTCCTACGCACTTGTGCGATTCACCCCTTAGGCTTTATGCCAACTTGGTTCCCCCGTTTTCCTTTTGGGAAATTAAGCAATTTAATACTTACTTACTTGCTAATTATTATATCATAATTCCTTGAATTCGTCAAAACTATTTTCATTTATGCGCAATTATCCTCCTGCAATTTCGCTTCTGCGTTTATTTACTTCTCATTGAGCAGATCTTCTGCCATTACATCTCCTGGCAGTTCATTTTCTGTAAATCCAAATGGTTCGATGATCTCCAACAGTTCTCCCGACTCTTTGATCTTTGCAAGTTCTTCATTAAAGGCATCTACAAAATCCTGATCGCCCTTTCTAAAAGCCGCTGCGCCGTATCCTACTGCACTCTTTCCTTCAATTATAGGCTGTGTAAAATCTTCTACTCTCTCCAAATCCGGATCATTGGCTGATTTCAGTGCACCATCAATGGTTGGGCTGGTAGCATTCCAAACATCAGCGCGACCGGTTTTCAATGCGGAGATGGCGGATGCAACATCCGGAACATTGACGATCCGTTCTTGTGGCATGCCGGACTTGAGCAGGTAATCATTCTCGATGACTCCGCTTAAAACGACCACTTTTGCTGTTTCATGATTTACGATGTCCTCGTAACTTTGAATGTCCAAGGGATTTCCGCTTTGTACTGCCAATGCTTCACCTACAGAAAAATCAGGATCTGCAAAAAGGACTTGCTCCCCTCTTTCCGGGGTGATATACATTCCTGCAGTAATAATATCGAATCGTTCTGCATTAAGCCCTGGAATCAGAGAACCAAATTCGGTCAAAACTCCTCGCATTTCGTCGATCCCCATATTTTTCAAAACAGCTCTTGCCACTTCCACGGCCTGGCCTGTCAATTCTCCTTCCGAATTTTCATAGGCATAGGGATCTTCATTATGAAATCCTACCGTAACATACCCTTCCCGGAGTGCTTTATCCAAAGTTGTTTCGTTTCCAGTGGTTCCACAACCGGAAACTGCAACCAGCATAGTCAAAATAATTCCTGCAATGATCCACTTTCTTGTTGTCTTTTTCTTTTTCATTTCATCATCCTCCAAACTTTTTGTAACCCAGCAAAATTTGTTTCCCGATCAGATGACTGGAGCGATCGAAAAAGGATCAAAAAATCAGCAACAAAAAAGGACTGTATCCCATCCTCACAGATTCAGGGATATAGCCCAAAAGAATACAAAAAACACTTGTGCACAAAATATCTAATATAACGCAAATAAAACATTCATGTCACACGCGCTTACGAGGTTAGCTGACGGATTCGGACTGTTGACTGTCCTACGCACTTGTGCGATTCACCCCTTAGGCTTTATGCCAACTTGGTTCCCCCGTTTTCCTTTTGGGAAATTAAGCAAAATTCACTAGGTTCAAACATGTTTAGCATTATACAGGGTGAAAATACTTTTGTCAAATCACTGCAAGTCGTTTTCTTTGATCAAAGCATCTACCGTAATCCCGTATCGTGTGGCGATGGCATATAAAGTATCTCCCTTGACGACCGTATAACGAAGCACACCGTCTGGCTTTGGCAACATGGCATTTACCGTTGTCAAAGTATACCCTTGGTCACGCAGCCCTTCAATGATCAAAGGCAAAGCTTCCACTGTATGGTACCCGCCCACATGCATCAGGATGATCCCACCGACGGAGGCATTGTCCAATACTCTGCTTATCAAATAATCTGTTGTCACCTTTGTGCCGCGAATCTCTTCAGCCCAATCGTGGCTGTCCACCGTCCACATCACTGTGTAAGGATACCCCAATTCTCCCAGGATTCGAAGCATTCTCCCATCATATTCTCCAAAAGGAGGACGGAACAAATAAGGACTGGCGCCAACGGTTTCTTTCAATATTTTGGTGGTATCCACCAATTCTTTTCGAATCTGCGCTTCCGTCATGGTTGTCATGTGCCCGTGGGTCAAAGAATGATTTTCTACAACATGACCCTGCTGAATGATCTTTCTTGCCAAATCAGGATGATCTTTTGCCCATAATCCTCGTAGAAAAAAAGTAGATCGCACATTGTAGTCTTTCAATACTTTCAATAAATCGTCTGTTTGATCGTAAAGCCATCCTGCATCAAATGTCAGTGCGATGCGTTTCTGGGAAGAAGTGCTGATCCCATCCCGAACGACTCGGGAATCCCCGGAAGATTCACTTTGGCCTGGTATGATCAGGACTTGCCCCGGATAAATCACCGGAGTAGACGGTTCCGGTTCTGGTTCCGGCTCTGGCTCTGGCTCTGGCTCTGGTTCCGGTTCTGGCTCCGGTTCTGGTTCCGGTTCTGGTTCTGGTTCTGGCTCTGGCTCTGGTTCTGGCTCCGGTTCTGGTTCCGGTTCTGGTTCTGGTTCCGGTTCTGGTTCCGGTTCCGGTTCTGGTTCCGGTTCCGGTTCAAACAAGCCGCATGCAGCAAAAGCCATCAAAACCATGCATAACACGAGAAAAACAACGATAACTCGAAATCTCTTTGATTTGATTACTTTTCTTTTCATGGATACCACTCTCCCAACAGTATCTTGCACCTCTATTATAACCCTCTTTTACCAAACTTAATGCATACTTAAGAGATAGAAAAAACAATTTTACAATTTGTATATATTATAATATCATTATATACTAACGTAATTATAAAACGATGAGGTGTCACAATGAATCAAGTAAATTTTCTTCTGGCTTTTTCCGGAGGATTGCTGTCCTTTTTATCTCCCTGTGTATTGCCGTTGGTTCCCGGGTATATAGGTTACATTGCGGGAACTGCAGTAGATGGCCAAAATACCAGACAGCAAAAAACTGGTTTAATGGTTAGATCTTTGCTTTTTGTGTTGGGTTTCAGCACGGTTTTTGTTTTACTGGGGGCTTCCGTCACAGCATTAAGCCAGGTTCTGTTTGCCAACAAAGTATTGTTTCAACGAATTGGTGGCCTGATCATCATAATTATGGGGATCCATTTAACAGGATTGATCAAGTGGAAAGGTTTGTATCGGGAAAAAAGACTGCTAAACAGTTTGGGGAAAAGCCGAAAAATCGGTCCTTATTTTATAGGAATGGCTTTTGCAGCTGGTTGGACACCCTGTATTGGACCTATCCTTTCGTCTATTTTGATTTTAGCAAGCAATATGGATACAGTGGGCACAGGAATCGCTCTTTTACTATTTTACTCATTGGGTATGGCCGTTCCTTTTCTATTGGTGGCCGCGCTGATCGAAAAATTCACGGAATATTTTCGACGTTTTTCCAGGTACATGAAATATGTATCCATCATCAGCGGCGTTTTGCTTATTTTTATGGGTATTTTGATTTTTACAGATAAAATAGGTGTCATTGGCAGCTATTTGGACTTTATTGATTATTTTTAACGGAAGGAAGGATAAAACATGAAAAAAAATAGAACCACATATATTATTATCATACTTTTGGTCATTATGGCCATCGCCATTGGATATGCGCTTATGAATCAAGACGAAAATACGGATTTGTCAAACAACGATTCCGAAAGCGAGGATGTGGGAAACGAAAACGATCTGCCGGACAATGATAAAAACGATGTAGAAGAACCGGAAGAACTGATCCCTGCGCCGGATTTCACGCTTACGGATCTCGACGGAAATACCGTTCGTTTGTCGGATTACAATGGTAAATATGTGTTCTTGAATTTTTGGGCCAGTTGGTGTGGTCCATGCAAAGAAGAAATGCCTGACATGGAACGGATCCATCAAAAATACAAGGATGAACTTGTGATCCTTGCTGTTAACCTTGGTGATGCCAAAAATACAGCCCAGGGATTTGCTGAGGATTACGGATTGACTTTTCAAATCCTGCTGGATGAAAAACGAGATATCGGTTCCCTCTATCGCGTCAATGGGATCCCTACTTCCTATTTTATCGATCAGAACGGAAATTTTGTTTCCGGTTTTATGGGAACGCTGACCTATGACATGATGGAACAAGCCATATCCGATTTAAGAAATCCCTGAACCCAACAAAAAAGTCTTAAGGGGCAGTCCTTCAATTTAATGGAGGCTGCCCCTTAAGACATTGATTCATTAGTCATCCAAGTTTCCTTTCTATGGCTAATGGATTTTTACAAAGCGTTTCATCGGTTTTCCATCACCAAAACCCGCATCGATCCTTTGGTTACTCCTCCACATCCAACGTTGTGGAATGGACAAGACTTACTTGAGTCGCTGCTTCTTAATGATTTTGGGAACTGCTTCGGTTTGCCGTTTACTTTACTTTGTACAAATATTATACCACGTGATATATTGTATGTAAAGCATATTTTATAATATTTCTATGTGTTTTAACTTTCTACAACAAATGTATACAAATAGACCCAGTTGGTCAAAGTTGCTTGTTCATCAACGACCCATTTTCCTTTGATTCCATGTTCAAGAGCTCGCTCCTCAAAATGTCGCATGGCCACTCCCATATCCAAATAGCGAAGTGAAGTGGATACATCCACCAGATAAAAATGGACCCTGTGTTCGTCCCAAATGACTCGAACCGGTTGTCGGTTCATGGCAGACGGTGCCCAGCGAACACCCTCAAGAATCTCTTTCTGGAATTCTTCCTCGATTTCGGTAAGTGCTCCGGTAAAAAAGAAGTCGTTAAAATCTTTTCTCTTTCTTTTTGTTTTGCTGATGATCAAATCTCGTACACTTCGGCCTTCTTCTTCGTATCCCACTGCCAGGATTGCCGGGATGGTTTTTTCAAAACTTTTGTCCATCTCCATAGCTTCGATTATGCTTTGTTTGGAAAAGGATCCGCCCAGCCAACAGGTTCCTATACCGATGTCCACCAAGCGCAATGCAATTTTTTCCAACAAATAACCATAATCAATATATGCGTACTTTTCTTCATTCACCCATGCAACAATAGCCCCATACCGCCCTCTTAAAAAACCATAAGTGACGATTTTTCGTGTATTTTGGTCCAAATTTTCTGCGATGAATTCGAACTTCATCCTGCGACCACTCGGTCCTACCTGTTCCTCATCCAAAATGTGCAATATTTCCGATATGGTATCCGCATCCAAAAATCTGCTTTTATAATTACGAACCGACTTTCTTCGATCGATCGAATCCATTTTTCTCCCCCCTAATTCTGTATATCTATTATTTATACCGTTTGTTGCTTTTTCTAAACAATTTGATTTTAAGTATGGATTTTTTTTTATTCCTGTGTTATATTATTTAAGTACTTGTTGTGGGGGTATAGCGCAGTTGGGAGCGCGCCTGACTGGCAGTCAGGAGGTCAGGGGTTCAAGTCCCCTTATCTCCACCATTGAATAATCACCACCTGTTGATGACTTGGTCATTCTCAGGTGGTTTTTTCTATTTTCTGACGAATGCATGACGGTACTCTAAACCAACCTCAAGCCGACTTTAATCAACGTCACTAAATACAATAACAGGCCATATATTACGGCTAATCTTTACTACTGATCCACCTGAAGTGTAAATTTCCAGGAGCAGTTGCAGGTGTCATCGGTTATTTCAGGGTAACAGCTTAGAGCCTCGCAAGCAAACCGATCATCGATTGTTTTGGCGAAATAACTGTATTCAATAATGCCTACAGACTTGCATGGGTGAAATTCCATCCCTTTACGCTTTCTTGCATTTTGAACACGACAGTCTAACGTTTTGTAAATCAGTACATTATCTTCGATTATGATCTCATCTTCATTGATATTGGCATACATTCTGAAGGCTAAGGCCTTTTTTAATCCATCTATGCCCGCTTTCTCTGGCAAATTTAAAAAAACTTTGATTCTTTTGGCTTCAATGACAGTGAAATCTTTCCAAGCATTTTGATCATGTTCGACGGCTTCATCCATTCCAAATTTTTTCTCAATGGACTGAAACCAAACACCATCCATGGCCAACCAGTTCTTTGCATATATATCGATCAGTTTCAATAGATCTTTTTTTTCCAATTGACTGATCGTTTTGTTAGACATACAGCACCTCCAGAATGTGTCGTTTTTTTCAAATTTCCGGGTTCACCAAATCACTTTGATTCCAAGCTTTCCTACGATTTCTGCTGCCTGAAACATATTGATCGTTGCATCTTTTAACTCTGGAAACCCTTCCGAAAGTAAAATCCCTTCAATATTGGAAGTGGACAAATCCAGCCCTTTCAGTTTGGTCTTATAAAAATCAGCAGAACTAAAGTTGACTTCGGATATGCTTGTTTTTTTGAATTTTACTTCTGATAAAAAGGCCTCTTGAAACTGACAATCCCGAATTTGGCAGTTTTCAAAGACCCCACGAGCAAAGTTGGAATATCTCATGGTGGTGTTCTCCATCGCAACAATCTTGAAATGGCTCTCACTGAAATCTCCGCCATCACCCTTTGTTCCTTTGATCATAACTTGGTTCCAATAAGAATCGAGAAATTTGCAGTTGGAAAAGTTGCAGTCTTCAAATTCTACACTGCGAAAACTGGATTTCATAAAATTGCACCTTTCAAATCGGCACTGGTAAAACCTTACATGTTCAAAGTCTATGGATGACATATCCAATTCAAAATGGCGTTCATTTGCGAAAGTTTCCAACTCGATCAGGTTTTCTCCATCAACCTTTGCTGCATCCACCTTGCTTTTTAACATCCCATCTTCTTTGGTCATTTGATCCCCTCCTATCTATCAATCTCTTTCCAGTCTACAGCAGCAGGTATAGAACTTTCAAAAAAAATGTAGCATCTGAGTCTCTATAAAGAGAGTATCGATTCATTGGTTGAAAATATCAGGATTCAGACTTCTGTCGAACCATTCAATTATACCATTGAATGCCGACTTGATTCCACATCCTAACAATTTGCTTTGATGTATGATATCACAGGTTCTAGCTCACCAACAATAATATTTGATGCAAAAATCGATTCGTTGTAAAAGCTTCGTCAACTCAAGCAATTCGTCACCTGATTACAGAATGGTGTGTATTCTTGCCTGTGTTGATAATTTGATGCAATTTTGATTCTCATTTTACCGTAAGTCATCTAGTGATTTGATCTATAAAAAGGGATTTATGACTAATCTAATATTATAAGGGGTATAAGAAGGTAAGTTCAGCTTTGCATTGTCGGGAGTTCGCAATGTTGAGTGACATCGTTTTGTGATATCGATCGGAGGTTTTATTATGTTAACAAATTCAAAAATCTTATTATTGGAAGCAAAAAAGAAAGGTTTTGCAATTCCAGCCACAAATTTCATTGATTTGGATTCAGCCCGAACGTTCGTCAATACTGCGCAAGAGAGAGGATTACCTTTAATATTACCATTTGCCCAATCTCATGAATCCATTATTTCTCTTGATGAAGCGGCGGTTATCGGAAAATTATTGGCTAAAAGGGTTTCCGTCCCCATTGTCCTTCATTTGGATCATGGAGAAGATATGGATTTTATTTTCAAGGCTATTGAACTAGGTTTTACTTCTGTCATGATCGATGCGTCTCAAGAATCTTTTGAAGCGAATATAGAAAAGACTGAAAAAGTAGTCGAATACGCACACAAATATAATGTGTCTGTAGAGGCAGAATTAGGACACGTCGGCGCGAATGATACCTCTGAATCCGAAACGTTGACGAAATCAGTTTATACGGAAGTGGACGATGTTGTGGAGTTTGTGAGCAGAACGAATGTAGATTCTCTTGCCATCTCAATTGGTACTGCACACGGAGTATACAAGGGCTCTCCTAAATTGAATTTTCAACGTTTACGAGAAATAGCTCTTGTCGTGGATATACCTTTGGTCCTACACGGCGGCTCTTCTACAGGAGATGCTAACCTTAAAAAGTGTGCGATTTCCGGTATATCAAAAATCAATATATACACCGATTTTATAAATGGAGCATTTGATGAAATAAAAGAAAATGTCCCCGGTGGTTATATTGAATTGAAACAACTGGCAAACAGGGGCATGTATAAAGTATTGAATCATTATTTTGATGTTTTTCAAACACAACCAGTCAAATTGTAATTGGGAGAGGATAAACATGTCGAAAAAAGAAATCAAAACACCATTTTTTGTATTTAATCCAAAGTCATATTTGTATGGGGAAGAATTGTTGGATTTAGCGAAAAAAGCGGATGAACTGGCAAAAAAATATCCTATTTCAATTTTTGTTACGGCTCCCTACCCAGATTTAGCAGCAATCGCTGATGCGACAGAAAACATTATCGTTACCGCACAACATATTGATGGCATTGAGCCTGGACGAGGCATGGGGGCCGTATTACCAGAATCCGTCTATCATGCAGGAGCCAGGGCAACGTTTTTAAATCATGCTGAACGACCTTTGACATTTGCAGATTTAATAAAATCCGTAGAACGTGCAACCGAATTGGATCTATTGACTATTGTTTGCGCCGATTCGTTAAAGGAAGCGAAAGCATTAGCAACACTGAATCCGGATATTATTTTATGTGAGCCAACTGAATTGATCGGGACCGGAGAAACTAGCGATGCGTCCTATATAAAAGTTACAAATCACACCGTAAAAAAGGTCAGTGAAACAACTCTTGTGATGCAAGGTGCAGGAATTAGTACGGCTGAGGATGTTTATCGCACCATCTCGCTTGGAGCAGACGGCACGGGCGGTACCAGTGGAATTGTGGAAGCTGAAAATCCAACCCAAATGTTGGCCGAAATGGTAGAAGCTGCTTTCAATGCCTGCCAATGATGATGATTTAGGAGGACCCAAATTGACTGTATATAAAAAAAATATTGATGTTGCATCTCACGGAAAGACCCCCACGTATGTAAACATTACGGAAGAAGTAAAAGAAGCAATACTGGAAAGTGGAATAATGAATGGGATCTGCGTAGTTATTTCCCCTCATACAACATGCGGTGTTTTTTTTTGAAGAATATGTTCACGATATAGATGAAAATGGTAATGAATCTCTGCAAGTCGATTTAAACAATGTTCTCGAAAAGATCATTCCCAATCATAATAGCGCTGAAACATATGTCTATCCTGGAGAAGAACACTACGCGGTGGTGGAATCTTGGCCGAATGCCAAGGACTACTTGCCCGATGGAGACCGTAAAGCATTGTGGAACGGCGATGCTCACCTTAAAGCTACGTTAGTGGGTTCCAGCGAGGTATTTGATGTAGACCAAGGAAAACTGGATGCCGGAAACACGGGTAGTGTTTATTTTGCAGATTTTGATCGTACTCGTCCTCGACAAAGAAAATGTAAAATTATAATAATTGGCGATTGAAAAAAGAGTACCGAAACCGGTACTCTATAAAAATGCAAACATGGAAAAACGAGCAGTCCCATTGAAAAGGACTGCTCGCATTCTACTTCTTTAAAATACCACATTGCATCTCTTCAATGCATTCTTTCAGCCATTGGATATACGTTTGTTCTCTCATGACAGCACCTTTCAACACGATATAATCTCCGTATTTGGTAGTACCGATTTTAACCCATCCTTTGGTAAAAGGGTGGTGATCCATGGTATTCTTCAATTTTTTTAATTTTTCTTCCCGTTGCTCCAGCTGATACTCAAAGTGATCGATCATTTGATCCAGTTCCATGGCTTCGATGAAATAGGTCTTCAATCGGAAGATATCTTTTGGCGTCGGTTCCAGAAGGTCCTTTTCCAGGATCCACGCCGCAAAATCCTTTTGACCTTGCTGTGTGATGGAGTACAACTTTTTTTCCATTCTTTCACCCTGGATGATTGTTTCATAAGTAATTAGACCTTCATCCGTCAATTTTTTCAGCTCCGGATAGATTTGGCTGTGTCTTGCATACCAAAAGTTTACCAGGTCCAAGTTGAAGTCTTTCATCAAATCATATCCGGTCATGGATCGACGATTGAGCAATCCTAATATGGCATATTTTAGCGTTCTCACTGGAGACCTCCTATATTCTAGTAATCTCCTCTAGTGTACACCAGCAAGACTTGAAGAATCAAACGAATCTTTCATCAAATATCCATGGCCGCGTGGTGACCTTGGTAAATTGCTTGAGTAATGTCTGCAACTTTCACACAGTCCCCTACTTGAGATATCACCGGAGCACAATCCAGCAATTCTGACACCACATTTCTCCGAGATTTTTGCCCCAAAGCGCAAATGATCGTCTTACCTGGAACCAGTATTTCTTTCCCATCCTTATTTACACAGATGACACCATCTTCCGTGATTCGAATGCCCTTGTGTTCCTTCAACACTTGGATTTTCAAATCTTCGATCTCCTTTAACAAGATGGGACGGTGACGAATGTTTGCATCGGGTGCCAGCTCAAGACCCATTTCCACCAAATGAACTTTTTTCCCTTCACGGGCCAAGTGTATGGCTGCTTCCGAACCTGCCAGTCCTCCACCGAGTACAACGACTTCTTCGGCAACCTTGTTCTGGTGCAAGTGATAGTCGTTGACGATGATGACATTGTCTCCATCCAAACCGGGGATCGGCGGCAACATCGGCTCCGAACCGACGGCTATGACAAGTACATCCGCTTTTTCCTGATCTGCAACCTCTTTGTTTACTTCCGTATTCAGGCGGATATCCACTCCAGCATCGGTTACCAGTTTGGCCAAAGTTACACCCAGCTTGTACATCTCATATTTAAAAGGTATGGCTTGTTCTCCGATCAGGATCCCACCCAACTGGGAGGATTTTTCACAGAGTACCACATCATGGCCTCGTTGGGCGGCCGTTAGCGCCGCTTTCAAACCGGCCGGTCCTCCACCGGCAACCAGTACTTTTTTCTTGACAGGAGCCGGGGTGATTTCCATGCCTTCCAACTCTCTGCCGATATACGGGTTGATGGAACATCTTCGGGTAGATGTAACGACACGTTCTGCCATGCAAACAAAACATCTCATACAGTGGAGGATGTCTTCCTCCCTGTTGGTTACTACTTTCTTGGGAAGTTCATGGTCCGCCAACAAGGCACGAGCCATCTCAACAACGTCGGCTTTCCCGGATGCGATGATCTCTTCCATCATGTCCGGATCATTGAGTCCGCCAACAGTGGCTACTGGAATTTTTACGTGCTTTTTCATTTCTGCAGCAAGATAAACATTGCTTCCGTGGGGCTTGAACATGGACGGATGAGTATCGCTGAATCCTCTTTGGTAGGTTCCTGCAGATACATGAAGCAAATCGATTTGGGGCTCCAATATTTTTGCGATACGAACGCCTTCCTCCAGATCGTATCCACCGTCGAAGAGCTCTGACCCGCTCATGCGAAACTCGATGGGAAATCCAGGACCAACTGCTTGGCGTACTCTTGCCAGAACTTCTTGTGCAAAGCGAACACGATTTTCCAAAGATCCACCGTATTGATCTTTTCGGTGATTAAAATAGGGTGACAAAAATTGATTCACCAGCCAACCATGACCTCCGTGGACCATGATCATCTCAAAACCGGCTCTTTTTGCTGCTTCTGCACACTTTCCATAAGCTTCCACAATGTCGTCGATGAGTTCCTGGGTCAATTCTTTCACTTCCAGGCCATCCGGCCGAACCGTGGCACTGGGACCCCATTGGGCCAATCCCTGTTTTTTGTCTTTGTCCGTCAAATAAGTACCTGCATATTGGCCTGAGTGGGAAAGTTCCACACTGGCAATGGCCCCATGCCTTCGGATCGCATCGGCTGTATAGGTAAAGCTTGATAATGAGCCTACGGTTTTCAAGTCCAAATGAAACATGTGAGAACCTTCTGTTTCCGGATGTACCACCACTTCACTAACGGTCACAGCACCTGCACCGCCTTTTGCCCTCAACTCATAAAAAGCAGTGGTTTTGGGGCCAATGGTACAATCTGCAGTAATATCCGTTCCTCCCATTGGTGCTGAAAACATGCGATTCCGAAATACAACATTTCCGATTTGGATGGGCTTGCTAAGATTTGGATACTTTCTTTCCATGAACGATCTCTCCCTTTAAAGAATTTGTTTATTAATTATCAAACAATTACTGTAATTATATTCACAAATTCCAAACATGTCAATAGTGACATGTTTGTTTTCAAAAAAAAAGTACCGACTGTTCGCACAAGTCTGTACTTCTTTTGTTTCCGTCTTGTCAACTGTTGCCATCGTTTGCTTTACTTCGTGATGGAACCGCCGCGTTTGGTGCTTTTAAACCCTTTGGTGGATCTTCCCCCACTTTTTCTGATACCCCATTGGCTTTACCTTGTTGTGCACTCTTGTTCTTTTTCTCATAGATCAGTTTTTTCATTTTATCTATGGTTTTCTCGTCCATGGTTTGCGCCTCTTTCCATTCACTGCGTGATCATTTCTACTTCATCTCTATTATACGCCACCTGGAATATCTGTCCATTCTTTTTGCAAGTGGCATGCCCAATCGCTCTTTCCAAGAATCGACACACCGTAATTCATGACGATCATTCAACGACCTAATAGCTCAAATCGATTCCGGTAAAGCTGTATGGCGGATAGACCGATCAACACCGCCATGCCTGCAAGGGCCACGGTTTGTACCAAGGGATAAGCTCCATTGAATCCTTCCGGCATGCTTAAAAATTGATAGATCCCGAAGTAGGCCCAAGCAACGGGCAATGGAAATACTGCATTTCGGAGTTTCAGCAATACTGCAAAAACCAAAACTATCGCTACGATCAAAATGATGACGGCCCATGTCTCTTGTGAAATACCAAACCCGTTCCACTCCAATTTTACCAATGCCGCCGCCGTGTTGACTACTGTGGCGATAAAAAGCCAGCCGGTATAAAAACCAAAGGTCAATGGCAGCAACCACCGCTTCTTTTCCTGGATCTTCAGCAGTTTTCGACCGAGCAAGGCCAAACTGATTACAAAAGCAAAAATGAACAAAAGACTGAGTTCTACCAATACGTAAGAAAAAGAAACGATCCACAAAATATTTAATATGCATGATATTCGAAACAAGCCGGTGATCTCATCTACAGCTTGCTGATAATAAGAATCATTTTTCTTTACGATCATAGCTATAATTGAAATGATGATCAGGGAATAGATCACACTCCAAATACTGAACGTTGCCGGTCCTGGAGTGATCAACGTCAAATACATATCAGAAATTTCCTTTTGCGAAAGTCCGTTGATGATTCCCAAGGCACCCAAGGTGTTGATTGCTAAAGTAACCGCTAAAAACAATGCATTGATCCACGCTTTTTTTGTTCTGTCCATACTGTTCTCCTCCATTAAGTTTAAAATTCGTTCATCAAATTTTTCGTGATCGTTTTTGTAACTTTTTGAAACGAAATCAACTCTTCTTCGGTCACATCTTGAAAACAAGCGGATTCCCAGTCTTTCATCACATCATGCAACAAGGGAAGCAGTTTTGATCCCTTGCTGGTAAGACGACAGACTTTGTTCCTGTGGTCATTTGCATCCAACTCTCTGTGGATCTGTTTCTTTTTTTCCATGCCTTGCAAGATCTTAGTCACATTGGCCTTGTCTGTCTGCAAAAAAGGAACCAACCTTGTCTGACTGATACCGGGTATTTGTTCCAAAACCAATAGAACAACCATCTCATGCCAATCCATATTGAGCGATTGGAGCTTCTCGTCCAACATTTGTTTCCCATATTTATTGAAGACACTGATATCACATATAAACAAAGATCCACCTCCTCTTCGTTGTATAATACAATTGTATAATACAACAGTTTGTTTGGCAACCATTCAATAGGTCTCTGCATCTGAGATCCTCTTTTCTCTTCGATAAAGTTCGCTGAACAATCCACCGCCGATGATAAACACCGCTCCTAGCCCCTGGATCCATGTCAGTCGTTCTTGTAGCAAAAGTGCAGAGAAAAGCAACGCAGAAAGCGGTTCCAAATATCCTATGATGGATACGAAGGACGCAGTCAACCAGTTGATGGAGGAAAAATAGAGATAACAACCAACTCCCGTATTGACAAAACCCAAGAAGACCAAGGGTGCCAGGTTTCCTGCTTCTACTGGCTCTACAGTCCCTGCTTTCCATAGCAAAAACACTGCTACCGTCACAAAACTGAAGAACAGTTGAATCACGACATTTTCAAGCCCTACAATCGTCGTGGCTTTTTTGTTGAAAATGACCATAAAAGCATACATCAACGCAGAGAACAGTCCAAACACCAGACCTGAATTTAATCCCTTGCTCACAACATCCATGCCGTTGGTCAGCAAAAGTCCTACCAAGGCACCCGTAAGTCCAACCACTTTTCCCCATGTCATTTTTTCTTGAAAGAGAATGGGAGACAAACCCATCACGATCACAGGACCGCAGTAGTAAGTCAAGGATGCCATGCCGACCCCCATCTGTACGTAAGCCTCGTAAAGAAACATCCAACTAGCTCCCATAGCAATGCCTGATAGAATCACAAAACTAAAATGTTTTCCTTCTTTTTTGCTCTTAAAAACCCCTGTTTTTCTTGTTATCAAAAAAATCGACAGTAGAAATGCACTGCCGATCAATGTCCGCCAAAAGACGATTTCATAACTATTCATGTAAATTTTACTCGCTACGATGCCATTAGTTCCAAACAAGATCAAAGCCATGACGTATTTGATATATGCGGCTTGCATAGTTTTCCTCCTAACCTTGACTATTTCGCATTCTTAGTTTATCATGGTCTTATAAATTACAAAAACAAATTATTTGCATATTTTATATTTGATTTTGTAATGATTGGAGGGGACTCAACTTGGAAACAAACATTCAAAAATTTCTTGCTTTCGTCAAAACTGTGGAATATGGGAGTTTCACTAAAGCGGGTGAGGTTTTAAACTATTCTCAATCAGGAATCAGTCGTATGATCCGTGATTTGGAACAAGATTGGAACCTTTCCCTGTTGGAACGGGATCGGACCGGGGTTCGATTGACCTCCGACGGAATGAGTCTTTTGCCCTACGCTCAGAAGCTTTGTCAAGAATTTGAAAAATTAAAATCTCATGTAGATGAATTAAACGGTGTCCAAACCGGATTGATCCGAATCGGTACTTTTTCCAGCGTCGCCACTCACTGGCTTCCCAACATCATCAAGGAATTTCAAAAAACATATCCTGGGATCGACTACGAACTGCTATTGGGCGATTACACGGAAATCGAGAATTGGATCCTGGAGGGCCGGGTCGACTGCGGGTTTCTCCGACTTCCGACTCATCCGGATCTGGAGACGATCTTCCTGGAAAAAGACAACCTCCTGGTCATTCTACAAGAGACCCATCCATTGGCCCATTGCCGGCAATTTCCCGTCGGCGCTTTGGGTGATTACCCTTTCATGCTATTGGAAAAGGGAGCGAAGGCAGAAATTTCCTACATTTTTGAGCGTCACGGCATGACCCCCAAGGCACACTTTACGACGTGGGACGACTATGCAATCATGTCCATGGTGGAGAGCGGTCTGGGGATCAGCATCCTACCCCAACTGATCCTTCAGCGCATACCATATCGAATTGTGACAAAGGAATTGGACGTGCCCGCTTATCGAAATATCGGACTCGCCTTACGAGATAAGAAAACTGCATCCACTGCAGTAAAACGCTTTATTGAATATTTGGATTTCCGACATCCAGAAGGCTCCGGAAACGATCTATCATCTGTTTAGAAATGGGGAAACAATTTCGTCATCGGTCTACTCGCGGGCATGTACCTCGGCGGCAATTTCTTTACCACATTTGAGTTTGCCGGTGTCCTCGGTTATGAAGCTGTTGGAAAGTTGGGATCCATGGCAGGTAGTATCCTCGGAGCGTCCTTGGTGGTTCATTGGGCTAGAAATTTGGCAAAGAAAAATAACAATGGATAACGACAAAAAAGCCGCTGCAAGGACAGTTCCATTGCAACGGCTTTCTTTATTCGACTATTACCGCCGTGCCAGAGGCAGTCACCATCAGCATGTTTCCACCCTGGCCCAGGGTTTCATAATCGATGTCCACGCCAACGACGGCATTTGCTCCCATGGAATAGGCTCTTTTTTCCATTTCTCCCAAAGCTTCTTCCCTGGCTTTGATCAATTCACCTTCGTACGACCCCGATCGTCCACCAAAAAAGTTGGTCAATCCTGCCGCAAAATCCTTGATGAAATCTACACCGGAGATCACTTCTCCAAAAACGATCCCTTTGTATTCCACGATTTTTTTCCCATCCACATGGGGGGTGGTTGTTACGATCATGTGCTTCCCTCTTTTCTCTTATTAATATCTTGATTATAACAAACTCTATACAAAATACAACCATTTCAAAAACAGCCCTCCCATCCTGTTCTATTGGATGAAAAAGCTGTTTTGATTAAACATACTGATGATAAAGACCGTCCTGGGTACTATACCAATACAAAACGCCGCGACTCAACTTTGGAATTCTTGTAGATAAATTCCACTCCGGATATAATTTTCGAAGGAGAAGCGTATCTCCGTTTAAAAAAGCAACAAAGGCAATGTGGTTGTTCTTGGACATTTCATGATCAGAGCTGATATAATAATCCCCTTCCAAGATAGCCACCGATAATTTTTCTTCTTCTCTTGCTTTTTTTGATTCAAGTGACATCAATTTTCTTCCGCAGCAAGAAATGGATGCTTCTTCAGTAGATGTTAGAATGTTTCCACATTCGCCACAAACGTAAAATTTCAATCTTTTCATATTTCCTCCCATGGACTCATTGGGGTTCAATTCCCCAGACAAGATGGTGGCTGGATCGATACCGAGTATGTTTCCCAACAAAGGAAGCAATGATGCATCCGGGCATCCGACTCCCCGTTCCCATTTTGAAACAGCTTTATCGCTGACAAAAATGCCATCTGCCAGTTGTTGCTGGGTCATACCCAATTCCAAGCGCAATGTTTTTATTAAATTCCCGGTTTTTATCGGATCCATAAATTCCACCTCGTTTTTCATTATAGGCTTGTCGACAGGAACAATCAATAAACGCTCCGTTTACCTTGCCAATGGATATGCACATTTCAGGCGACGAAATTATCGTTTTGTGGTACCATATTCAATGTACCACAAGAATGGACGGAACGGGAGGAAAACAGCTTGAGTTTGGAGAAAGTTCGAACCTATTTTAAGTCGGAAGGAATGAATCATCTCATACGGGAGTTTCCTACTTCCAGCGCCACGGTAGTTTTGGCTGCAAAGGCTCTGGAGTGTGAAGAACGCCGCATCGCCAAAACCTTGTCTTTCCAAGTTGATAAAAAATCGATACTCATCGTCACCGCTGGCGATGCCAAAGTCGACAACGGCAAATACAAAGCCTTTTTTGGTGTCAAAGCAAAGATGATCCCTCCATCGGAAACCAAGGCCCGGATCGGGTTTGATATTGGCGGCATTTGTCCCTTTGCAGTCAATGACGGGGTTTCCATCTATCTGGATGTATCCTTGCAACGATTTGACACCGTTTTTCCTGCCTGCGGCAGCAGCAACAGTGCCATCGAGCTCACCATATCCCAATTGGAACATCACGCCAAACCCATTGACTGGATCGATGTATGTAAAGGGTGGCTTGACGAAAACAATGATTATAATTTAAGGATGGAGGAGAATCCATATGAATCGAACATTTGAATATGAAATCATGCCTGAAATAAAGGAACGATGGTCGCCAAGGGCGTTTAGCCAAGATGCGGTATCGGAAACCGATCTATTTGCGTTATTGGAAGCGGCACGCTATGCTCCTTCCTGCAACAATGAACAACCTTGGCGCTTTATCGTAGCCCAGGAAGGCGATCGCCTGCAACGAATGAGAAGCATCTTGAATGACGGAAACCGTCGTTGGGCCATCCAAGCCCCTGTGTTGATTTTGATCTTATCAAAAAAGAACTTTGAGAGTAACGGAAAGGAAAACCATTGGAGCATGTTCGATGCAGGAACAGCATGGGGATACCTTTCCCTGGAAGCCCAACGCAGAGGTCTCTATACCCATGCCATGGGTGGTTACAATCGAAATCTGGCCCGCTCTCTGTTTTCCATTCCTGATGATTACCAAATCATTACGGTAGTCGCAGTTGGAAAACCTGGCGATAAGTGGAAGTTGGATGAAGATCTCTTGGATCGGGAAAAACCCAATGTCCGAAAAAATTTGGAAGACCTCTTTCTTTAGAGGTCTTCCCTGTTATGTTAAAGGTTTTTCATGACGACTTTTTCGACTCCATTGGTCACTCTTTTACAATATAGATAACAGTTGCGCATTGCTTTATATATTTCGGTATATTCATAAGCTGTTTGAGGATCCGCCTCCGCCTGATACAACTCTGCCACCGTCACTTTATAAAGCTTTTCCCCTTCTGATTTGATTCGATTGACTTTTCCGATATGTTCGAAAACATCATTGTTTTTTTTGTATTTTTGCATTGCTACCAGGCACTTGTTCATCTCGATGGATGCATCCCTGATCATTCTGGTAAAGATCAGCGCTTCTTTGGTTACCTGTGTTATATGATACGTGTAATAGGAAACCAACACCTCTTCGATAGCATCGGTAACATCATCGATCTTGTGAGACAAATCGATGATGTCCTCTTTATCGATGGGTGGTAGAAACTCATCGATCAACTTGACCAGCATCTGTTTTTTCTCCAAATCTGCAGATTTTTCGATGTCATGCATGGTCCGAACCTGCTCTTCTAAAGACACTTGATCAAAATGGGACAACACTTGGTCCAAATACTTTGCTGCATCCACCGTATATTTGGAGAAGCGGTCAAAAAATACGATGTAATCAAATTTCGCTTCTTTATTGAATAATTTCATGAAACAACCCCCTTAAGTAAAAATATATAGAAACAACTTTGCCATGAGATAACCCAACAACCCGCATCCGGGAAATGTCAAAATCCATGCATATGCCATGTTTTTTACAACACTCCAATTGATGCTTCCCATCCGTACTGCCATTCCTGATCCCATTATAGCTGTTGTTTTTGTGTGGGTGGTACTGACGGGAAAACCAAACATAGATGACAGCAACAAGGTGATCGAAGCTGCAAAGTCTGCGGAAAAACCTTGATATGGTTGCAGTTTCACCATATCCAAACCAACGGTTTTAATAATTCGAACACCACCTACAGATGTGCCAAATGCCATGATCAAAGAACATAGTAAAACGATCCACAAAGGTACCGCAAAATTCGTTTGCCCCGCCTCTCCTTGGGACAAAAATACACCAAGCATGAAAACACCCAGAAACTTCTGACCGTCTTGTGCGCCATGCATGAATGCCATGGCCCCCGATCCTAGGATCTGCGCTTTTTTGAACATTGACGTCAGTTTTCGCTGTTTGCCGGCCCTAAAAACAATTCGTATGGCAGTCGTAAAAAGATATCCCAGTCCCATGCCAAAAGACAAGGAGAAAACCAAACCATAAATGATCTTTATCCATTCAGTGCCATTGATTCCACCTAACCCATTTTGGAGAGCGATGGCCGCACCAGAAATTCCTGCAATCAGTGCATGACTTTCGCTGGTTGGAAATCCAAGTCTCCAGGCAAGGGTCGCCCAAGTGACGATGGCCACCATGGCCGCACAAAGCGCAATCAACGCATGCCTGGCATCTCCGCCAAAGTCCACCATCCGATATATAGTTTGAGCTACCGTTGAATTGATCAGCATCATTAAAAAAACACCAAAAAAGTTCAGAATGGCAGCCATAACGATGGCCTTGCGAATCGACAATGATCTTGTAGTGATGCAGGTTGCTATGGCATTGGGAGCATCGGTCCATCCATTGACCAAAAAAACACCCAACGTCAGCATCACCGTCACAAATAATTCCGGCCGATCCAACATTTGCTGCAGAAAACCATAAATGGTCACATCCATAATGTTCCTCCCAAAGCGTTTCATTATCACATTTCAAATGTACTAGTCGTGCCTTTTCCATTGTTTATTCCCATAACTTCAGAAATGAAACAGCAGGAATGATTTGACTTTTTAGAAAAGGGTACAATTAATAAAGAATGATCAGAAAGGAAGAGATGGAATGAATCCCATGATGCGAGCAAAAACTGTCAGAATCATTATTAGTGTAATAATCATTGTTGCATTGATTTTAAGTTTTTCCAGCTGCAGTCCCAAAGAGTCGGCTTCCGATGAAAACGACCAACCCAACAACGAATCGACAACAGATCCTTCCAACGATCCGGAGCCAGAACCGGAACCGGAAACCGAAATTACCGAGTCCGAATTGGCAGCATTGATCCAGCAAGGACAACAATTAACGGAATATGCATATACGGTCACCATGACCTCTGATTTTGGGACAACCTCTTCCAAGATCTGGATCAAAGGCGACAACGTAAAAATGGAAAGCTCACAGGATGGCAAACCTTACATCATGTTATATGACAAAGACGCCTCCTATACATTGGATGTGACCAATAAAACCGCCTTAAAGATGAGTTGGGATGACGATGGCATGGAAATGGATGATGATCCGGTATCTTTTGACAATCTCCCGGACACCATGGATGATGAAACATTGACGCTCCTCGGAAAAGAAGTGATCAATGGAGAACCTTGTTTTATCGTAGAAAGCGTCAACGAAGATGATGATTCCAAAGTAAAAATGTGGATCCATGAAGAGTATGGTTTTACCATGCGTGTGGAATTTGTTGGTGATGACCCCAGTGAAAATGTCGTGTCGGAGACCAGCGACCTTCAGGTGGGAAACATTTCGGATGATGTGTTTGTCATCCCATCCGATTATCAGGTCATTGAGTGGGACGACATGATGGATCTGCCAGATGACTGGATGGATTTGGACGAAGAGTAATAACACACGTTTTTGAAAATACGTATCGATCAAGACCAAGTACAGGGTCTCTCCTTGTACTTGGTCTTGCTATTATTATTTTTCTAAACTTTTCCTTTGCATTCCGAAGAAATGGTCTATATCATCGAAATACGACAACTTACCGGAATTCCACCACGACCAATTCCGGAGAATTGCCGATACGCAGGGGGAAAATGCTGTTTCCCAGCCCCCTGCTGACGATCATCGTCGTTTTATCCTCTACGTAGACACCTGCATCATATCTTGGAAAAAAGCCCTGATTTGGCGCAACCAACCCTCCTATTACGGGCAACCGAACCTGACCACCGTGAGCATGTCCGGCAAAAACCAATGGTGCCTCGTGATTTTTGTATTCTTCCATCAACTCCGGTCGATGGGACAGAAGAATGAAAAATGACCCGTCTCTATTAGCAAGCACAAGATCAAGTCGCTTGCTTACAGAATCCACGTCGTCATCAAAAAGGTAGTCCACTTCCCCCATTTCTCCTGCAGGATCCTTCAAACCGGCGATCATCACATGTTCTCCATGATAAATAAAATCCTCCATATGATCTTCCAGTAAGTGGACTCCCAAATTCATCATTCCACTTCGCAAAATATCGAATTCTTCACTAAGTTCTTCATGGTTTCCACTGACATAGAAAACTGGAGCGATCTTGACCCATTCCTCCACTTGGTCCAGTGCTACATCCACTCTTGTTTTTCTTCGATCGATCAGATCCCCTGTAATGAAAATCAAATCAGGCGCTTCCTCGATCAGCTTTTCCAGCAAACGATCTTTCACATTCCAATTATGAAGATCGGAAATCTGCACAATGCGAAGACCTTTCAAGCCTTCCGGCACTCTTTCATCGGAATAGGAATAGAAACTTACCCCAATGGAGATATTCTGCCAGAGCAGATATGCAACCAAGCTTACAAGAAGCAAAGCCAATCTTTTATATTTTAAAAAACTTTTTTTCTTGTCGATCTCTTTTCAACCTCCTTTGTTTGCTACCATTATCTACTTTCCCCCATTGCCTGTCCATCCTAAAAAAACAATGCCGCCAAAAAAATCCCTGCAGTCAAAGCAATCACGATCCAAAAATCAGTTTCCGACAACCAATTTCTTTTTTCAACCTTATTTATGGACCCCATGGGGTCATTCCTTGTTGTTCCGAAATCGATATTGGAAAAATCATTTAGACCGTCCACGTCGCAAAACCCACACCCATCCACTCCAAACTCTGTCTTGTCCTCAAAATATCGCAACAATCGTTCCCTGCGACAAATATTACTATTTTCCACATAATCCTGGATCTGTTTTAACGCTATGTATTTTTGTTTCTTTCGTTTCAGCATGTCCTGTATCACGAGTTCCAGTCTGCTTTCCATCATTTCTTCGCACCAACAGGATGAGTGCAGTAAAATATTGAAACCCTGGCCTTGTTCTTCGAATCTATCAAGCTCATATTCCTGGACCAATCCATGTTTTTCGAAATAGTACAACAATGTCTGCCGTCGGATCGATTTGTCGTGGTGCCACAGTATGGATACCCTTCTACTTTCATCGGATGCCGTCTTCAACTCATGGAAGCATGCAGTGATCTCTTGCCTTAATATTTCTGGAGTGGGACAACTGTCGTAAATAAACTTGGCTTGCATGCCATAGTCACATTTTTCTCCATTTCCATAAAAGCAAGACCACTTATTCACACACAAGGGTTCCATCCCTTGAAACTCCATGGAATTTTGCACACATTGTGATTTTCGATATCTTGCCAAAATCAACACCACCGACTCTTCCCGGTCTCGCCCTGCCCTTCCTGCCTCTTGATAATATGCTTCCAAACTTCCTGGGTAACACATGTGGATCACATAGCGTATGTCCGGTTTATCGATCCCCATGCCAAATCCCTTGGTGGCAACCAACAAAGACACCTGATTTTTTTTGAATGCATTTTGGACCTGTAGCCGTTCTTTATCGGAGAGCTTTCCGTGATAGATTTCCGAATCTATTTTCTGTTCCTGCAAATATTGTTGAATAAAACGAGTCCCAAGTGGTGCAGTGAGATTCCCATCCGGAGCAGCATATACCGTAAAAATCAAACCACTTCCATTGGAATATTTTTTATTCAACACCTCCAGCGCTTGTTTCAATGTTCTTTCCTTTGGACTAGAATCGGGAACCATCAACACCTGCAACCCCAGTTCTCTGCGATCAAGGGACAAACTATGATACACCTGATCTCTTGATATTTCCAAGGTTCTTAAAATATCACTTTGAACAATAGGTGAAGCCGTTGCTGTCACAGCAACTCGTTGTTTCGCTCCCAACTCATCCGCTGCTTTCAACAAGCAAAGATATGCCGGACGAAAATCATGACCCCATTCAGATATACAATGGGCTTCATCCACAATAAAGTACTTCAAAGATCTGGGGTATATTGCTTTTGACAGAGCTGCCCGAAAACGCCTTCCATGCAGCCGCTCCGGAGAGAGGTACAGTATATTGATCTCTCCATTTTTCAGTTTGCGAAGAATTTTGACTTTCTCTTCATTGCTTTTGGAGCTATCCAAATAATCTGCCGATTTTATGCCCGTGTCCCAAAGATTTTCTACCTGGTCTTTCATCAACGATTTGAGCGGCGAAACGACAAGACTGACATCATTGCTCAAGAGAGCCGGTAATTGGAAACAGATGGACTTGCCCGCTCCAGTAGGAAGTATCCCCAATACGTTGTTTCCGTATAATATTGCCTGGATCAACGGCAACTGGCCTTCCCGAAATGCAGAGAGATTGAAAAATCGTTTCCCTGCTTCCAATAGTTGTTTTTCTGTATACATATTGTGTATTTCCATAAACTTCAGCCTTCTTTCACTTCCTTATACGCTAAAACTAAAAAAAACCTTCTTATCCCGCGTGGAATAAGAAGGTTTTATCGATCTTACTTGCTGTATGCGATCCGGGAAACTTTGTACAACTCTTCCCGATAAGCATTGGTCAAAACTCCACCGCCATACAAACTCACGGCGGAAATTTTGCCTGGTACATTCACTTTTTCAAAAAACTCTCTGGCGTATCGTCGTTGGTCTTCTTCGCTGGTCGTTGCCGGATCGAATTGTTCCGGAATGACACTGAAGATGATCTTATCTCCATGATTTTCAAACAGCTCCCAAGTATCGTTCATGGCCTGTGGAGTCCAGCTGTCCCAACCGGCTTCCAGTATGCAGCCGATTCGCTTTGAAATATGTCCGCAACTATGCAGGTCTGCGATCAAGCCTTTGGAGTGGATGTGATCCACCAATTTTTTCATGTAGGGTACGATCATTTCCATGGCAGTGTCTTCCGAGAAGAACGGGGATTGTTGAGAACCCCAGTCATCGTGAACGCAAACGATGTCAAAGTTGTCATACACTTCTACGAATTTATCCACCAAACGGCAACCCAGGTCCGTAGTGGCTTCAAACAAGGCTTTCACAGCATCTTCCTGGTCTTCATCCACCAATGCCATGGCAGCGGCTTCAAAGCCCATGAAGGACACCAGACGTTCAAACCACCAGCCGTTCAACATCCAGATGCTGTTGGCTTTTCCATTGTTTAAAAAATCTTTGTTGGCTTCCGCACTGGCTTCCCAGTCCCAACTATCGATATCCGGGAATGTCAATACTTTTTCCCAATCATTTACATTTTTCAACAAATGGTCTCCTGGGCGAACCATGGAACCACCGGCAATACCCACATATTCCCAAGGGATCCCGAACATGTCTTCAATCACTTTGCCGTCTTCCGGGGGAACCATGTTGGCTTCGATCACAAAACCTCTGGCTGGATTATCCGGATAAACAGAGGGACAAAACAAACCGGTTTCCATACCCAATGGGTACCATACCGGATCTTTTTTATACAAACGTGCATGATTTTCCCTCATACTGATCGGAAAATCAAAAATTGGAATGGGCGGTCCCATAAAACCTGGTTGCTCTCGTACTACTTTCAATTCAGCTTCGTTGAACGGAATCTTGGACATGCGTACTACCTCCTCAAAATAGTTGTGATTTTAGCAAGCTACATATACTCTATTGTAGTATATATGAATTATATAACATTGTCAATTTCTTAATAATACAAAATTATAAAATATTACTTGAAATTAAAATTATCATCACTTCAATTTTGATTTAACCGGTCTTTCTTGTGATTTTCCGCTTCTTGCCAAAATTCATTCAAATCTTCACTCAGCTGTCCCGCTGAACGAACGGTTCTGCTGTCTTTCCAATGGGGTGGAAAAATCCTTTTGTAGTTTCGATGTCCGTACCGCTCATCGATCAGCAATACCGCGCCCATGTCTGATTCGCTGCGAATCACACGACCTACTGCCTGCATTACCTTGTTCATCCCAGGATACATGTAGGCAAATTCAAAACCCATTCCATATTTTTCTTCAAAATGATCTTTTAAAAGATTTTGCTGTGTATTAATCTGCGGGAGCCCCACGCTGACGACGATGGCCCCGATAAGCCGTTGTCCTTTTAGATCGATGCCTTCCGAAAAAATGCCTCCTAAAACGCAAAATGCAACAAAGGTGCCTTGAGGTTCCTCCTGAAAAAGTTCCAAAAATTCCTCCCGTTCTTCCTCCGTCAAACCTTTCTTTTGCACAACGACCTTGGTTTGCGGATAGCGAAGAACGAAATCTTCCTGGACACTCTCCATGTACCGGTAACTGGGAAAATAGACGATATAGTTGCCTTTGCGTACCTCTATGAACGCCTGGATCAAATCGCTGATTCGACCTTTTGTATCTTCCCGTTTGTGGTATTTGGTGGAAACATTGTCTGCCGCCATCAGGCATAGCCTCTCCTGTGTAAACGGGGACTCTAAACTCATATGCCAGTCTTCTTCCTCTCCACCCAAAACAGACTTGAAATATCCCATGGGGGACAATGTGGCACTGAAGAGAATGCTGGATTTCCCTCTCATGCATGCTTCCTTAAGTTGGGTGGCCGGGTCGAGGCATAGAAGTTTCACCGTTACTTCACTTCCTCTGCTTTCTACGAAGGTGATGAAATCCCCATCATAAAAATCTCCAATGCCAAGAAAACCCAATACATCAAAATATTGCTGTAGAAATCCTCCGTCTTCCTGGAGATGCTGGTCTTCTTTCAGCATGCTTTCACATTGGGTCACAAAAAGGGTCAAAAGATGCATCAGATCTACCGGAATTTCCTTTTGAGAAAGAAATCCTTCTTCCTTGCATCCTTTTCGAAGGAAGATCATTTCCTTGTTGATTTTTGTCAGGATGGATTCGTATTCCTTGTTTTTTCCTTTCCATTGCTTTTTCAACTCGTAAAAGGAGGTTTTAGTGATCTGTGCGGAAAACATTTCTCGACCACGATCCACCAGGTTGTGTGCCTCGTCGATCAAAAAAACGCTTTCCGATCTTCCACCTGCAAAAAAACGTCGAAGGTATGCACGTGGATCGAACACGTAATTATAATCACAAATGACCACATCCACCAACAAAGCCAAATCCAAAGATAGTTCGAAGGGGCAAACATGGTGCTCTCTTGCCAGTTCTTCCACTTGAGATCGAGTAAATACATTTGTCTGTTTGAATCCGTCGATGAGTGCTTCGTCCACCCGATCATAATGTCCTCTTGCATAAGAGCAATAACCCGGATTGCACAAAGTCTCGTCACAAAAACAAATCTTGTCTTTTGCTGTCAACACCAACACTTTGGCAGACAAGCCTTTCCCCATCATGTTCATCAAAGCTTCCAACGGTGCTTCACGGGTAATGGTCTTGGCTGTCAAATAAAAGATCTTTTCGATCTCTCCTTCTCCCAAGGCCTTCATGGCAGGATAGAGCATAGAGATCGTCTTGCCCGTTCCCGTTGGCGCCTGGGAAAAAAGTTTATGTTCATGTGTGATGCTTTTATAGGCAGCTACCGCCAGTTCTCTTTGCCCTTTCCGGTAGCCTTCAAAAGGAAAAGGCAAACCTTTTAGACTGTGATTCCGCTCATCGATCCATTCTGTCTGCAACTTTGCCCAAACGCTGTATTTTTCAAGCAGTATGAGCATAAAGGATTCTAGTTCTTTTAAAGAGAAGTTTTTTTGATACTGGACCGATTCCTTGGATTCGATGTTGTAATACGTCATTTGAACACCGACCCTGTCAAGGTCCTTGTCCACACCATACATGTATGCGTAACATTTTGCCTGGGCCCAATGGACCGGCTCCATATCTTCCGATATCTTGGAAATTGGCAAGATCGTGGTTTTGATCTCGTCGATCATGATCATCTCATCCAAGACAAAAAGACCGTCTGCACGGCCTTCCAGCTGAAATTCCATGTCTTCCCAATGCAACATGCAGCGCAATGTCACTTCACTTTCATAGGACTCCACATTTTTTTTATTTATTTTTTGCAAGATTCGATGTGCAACGGCACCTTCCAGCATGCGGTCTCTGGAAACATAACCTCCATCAATGTCCCCGCTTCGAAGGACACGTTCCACCAGCTGCCGGACGGAGAATTTGATCATATAACGGTCCTCTCCCTTCTTGTCCAGTCTATGATCACCATGCCGGATACAATTCCATGGTTCCCGTTTCCATATAATGAGATCCGAATTCCTCTTTGTTAAGAACGATGCCGGCAATGGGTCCCGCACTTTTAAAGGATAAGCCGGCGCTGCTCTCCACCGTCAACTGAACATGATAGTATCCTTCCAGCTCATCCGTTTCCTCCATGATCAACTCGTAGACCCACATTTTTCCTTCCCGGCCCTTTGATTCCACCTGCAACTTGGAAGTCAACTTATTCTCCGTGGTTTCCTCCACCAACAAGCATTTCACCGTGGGTTCATCTTTTAATAGAAACTGGGACTCCTCCAGTTGTGAATATAAGTGAAACTGCAAGCGACTGGGGCCTTCACTTTTATAATCCTTTTCGATCCAGGTCGAATCTACATGCAATCTAAGGATATCTGACAATGGTGCTTCCTGCAGTGCCTCTTGTCGAACGGCCTGATCCGTTTCAAAGGAAACGATCGGTCGAATGGGCATCGGTACGTCAAAAGAAAATGTTGATTCGAAGGATGTTTCGGTTGTGGACATTGCCTCTTGTTTCCGATCACCAATAGTGATAAACACTTTTTCATTTATATTCCACTCTTTGGGAACTATGGTAACGGTAGAATGTACTTTCCCTTCAACGATGTCCAAGGAAATATCCTGGGAACTCAAAATGCTTTCCTCGTACTTCATCTGCTGCAACAATTCTTCTTTCATGTTGTACAAGTCAAAAGTTGTCGCGCCAGGTTGCATGGAAGCAACCTGCTGCTTTAGATCATGGATCTGACCATCCATTCGGTACCAAAATGCAAGATTTGCCAACAGGATCCCTGCCAAAAAGATAGCTGATACTAATTTGCTTTTTTCCACTGTCATCCCACCTTCTCGTTTTCCAATGTTCGGACTCATTATATCCAAAAACCATCCCTGTCGCAATATCACGTTGAATTTGGCTTTTCCCGTTGACAACATCCCCTTCTTATTAGTAATATAAAAGAAGATAAATATTTAACAAATTCTATTTTGTTTGGTTGAAATTTAAAAACAGGAGGTAAATCATGTTCGATCATTTGTTTAGCGAAGGAACCATTGGTACCATGAAAACCAACAACCGAATCGTTTTTACGGCCATGGGCAATGCTTTTGCCAATACGGACGGTACGGTCAGCGAAACTGACATCGCGTTTTACGGAGCCAGGGCCAAAGGCGGTGTTGGTTTGGTCATCACCGAATGTGCCGTCGTAGACGGGGAAACCGGCCGGGGCAACGGACAGCAGATCTGTGTTTACGACGACAAGTTCGTTCCAGGATTAAAGGCGCTGTCAGACGAGATCCATAAATATGATCAAAAGCTGGCTGTACAGATCTATCATCCAGGCCGCCAAGGCGTGACCGCTTTCAACGGAAACGGAACCATGCCCGCACCAAGTGCCATTGAGTGCAAGGCCGTCCACCAACCTACCCATGCAATGAGCCTTGATGAAATCAAGGCCATGGTACAAAAGTTTGTGGCCGCCGCCGTCCGCGTGAAAGAAGCCGGCGTGGATGCAGTAGAAGTTCATGGCGCCCACGGGTACTTGATCAACGAATTCTTGAGTCCATATACCAATGTCCGAACCGATGAATACGGCGGGAGCACGGAAAATCGAATGCGGTTTTTGGAAGAGATCATTACCGGGATCCAGGAAAAATGCGGAAAAGACTACCCCATGCTGGTTCGACTATCTGTTGATGAGTTCTTGGAATATTCCGGCGTGGAAGATCAGGGTCTGAAACTAGAAGAGAGCGTGAAGATCGCCAAACGCTTGGAAGAACTAGGAGTCCATGCCCTGGACATCAGCTCCGGGATCTACGAATCCATGAACACCGCCTGGGAGCCGTCTTCTTTCCCACAAGGATGGAAGATCCATCTGGCAGAAACCATAAAAAAAGCAGTTCAAATCCCTGTCATAGGCGTATCCGTCATTCGGGACCCGGAATATGCGGATCAGATCATAAAGGAAGGCAAATTGGATTTTGCCGGTTCTGCTAGACAACATTATAGCGAGCCGGAATGGAGCAACAAAGCCAAAGAAGGCCGCTTAAGCGAGATCCGAAAATGCATATCCTGTCTTCATTGCATGGAAACCCTCATGGGCATGGGTGGCGCACCCACCACGGAATGTACCATCAACATCCAAACCGGCAAGGAGCATGTTTATACCGACATAAAAAAAGACGGTGCAAACCGCAAAGTTGCCATCATCGGCGCCGGTCCGGCAGGACTGGAAGCCGCAAGAGTACTTTTAGAAAGAGGCTTCCAACCGGTGATCTTTGAAAAAAACAAACAACTTGGCGGACAACTTCAACTGGCCAACAAGCCGCCAAAAAAAGAAAAAATCAACTGGTTGATCCAGTTTTTACAGGCAACCACAGAAGAAAAAGGGGTCGAGATCCGTTACGGTCACGCAGCGACCTTGGAAGAACTGAAGAAGCTGGATCCCTACGCTATTTTTATCACCCAGGGTTCCAAACCTTTCGTGCCAAAATTTTTGGCAAACACCGGTTTGGATTCGATCGTAACTGCAGCTGATGTTCTTGGTGGTACCTTAGACATCCAGGAAAAAAACGTTGCCATCGTAGGTTCCGGTTTGACTGGATTGGAGACTGCCCACTATCTGGCAGAAAGAAAAAACAAGGTGCATCTCTTCGAGATGGAAGAAAACATCGGGCCTGGTCTGTTCTTCCAAAACCTGATCGATGTGATGAACCACATCATGCCGTTGGGTGTGGAATTGCACCCAAACAGCAAGCTTATCGATGTGCGAGAAGGTCAGGCAACCTTTGAACACACCGTTACCGGTGCCTGCTCTACCTTCGATTTTGACTGCCTGGTTTTATCCATCGGCAACCAGCCTGCAACAGATTTGGTGGAAGAGATCAATAAAGAATTTGACAATGTTCGGATCCTTGGCGACGCCAACAAGGTCGGCAAGATTCGAGATGCCATGGAAGACGGATTTCTGGCAGCATATGAATTGTCTTGATCCACAAAAAAAGAAGAGAGGATATGGACGGATCCGTCCATATCCTTTTTGATATTGTTAGCTGTATGGATTACTCCTTGCAATCACTACACAAACCGCGAAAGAACACATCTCTCTGATGAACTTGGTAGTTTTTCAATACATCGTGCTCCACTTTTCCCAACAAAATAGGAAAATCAACGATCATCCCACAATTCTGACATTTAAAATGACCATGATCCTTCACATCGGCATCGTATCGAACCTCGTTGTCCTCAATGGTTATGGACTTGACCAATTGCTTTGCTTCGAACAACTTTAAAGTATTGTAGACGGTAGCTTTGGACAATGTGGGGATTTCCGGTTTCAATTCGGAATAGATCTGTTCCACCGTGGGATGAATCCTGTTTTCGTTTAAATATTCCATCACTTTCATCCGTTGATAGGATGGTTTTATTTCATTTTCAAGCAATATACCTGCAATATTGTTCATTTTTTCACCTGTTTCCTTACTTATACTGGATTGAAATCGATATCGATTCCAATATTATAATATAAAGAAACTATTTATATGTCAAGTAAAATCATCGGATTAATAGTGAATGATCGTTCTTTTGAAGTTGCTTGTAATGATACATTTGTTTGTCTGCTTCTTTCATATTTTTTTGAAAATCCAGGACTTGATTTCTTTTATGATAGCTGTACCCGTAGGACACTGTAGGCAGGTGTTTATCATTTAGCCGTTCGCACTGGAGCTTTTCCGTCAACTGCTTCAGCCTTCGTTCCAGATCTTCTTCCCTTGTCTCCTTGGCAATGACACAAAATTCATCTCCGCCGATTCGATAACAATAACCGTTGTCATTAAAAGTATCACAGATCATGGATCCTATGGTTTTCAAAACCAAATCACCGTAATCGTGACCATAAGTATCGTTGATTTCCTTAAACAGATTGATATCAAATACAACAACAGTATACGCATCTGAGCTTTTCAACCGACTGGAATCCTTGTCAAAGGCTCCACGGTTTAAAAGTTCAGTAAGGGTATCAAATCTTCCATCAAACTCGGCAAGCAGAATATAGTACAAAAACAACGTTAACGTGACGCAATGCCAGGAAGAGTAGATCATTGGAAATATTAGCTGAATACAGGTGCCTGCAACTGCAAAAATTGCCAGCGCAAGGATCTTCCCACGAATGGTAAAAAGATACTTTTGTCCTGAACGGAGTGTTCCAATCACCAGAAGAAGGATATTGAAAAGATATACGATCACAAAAATGAAAAATACGGAACCTCTGAAATATCGATTGCTTTGGTCCACAAGAAAAATCAACCCATAAAAAGGAGATAGTAGAGTGACTGCCATATTCACCAAAGTAGGCAATAAAAGCAACAAATGGGCTTTTACCAGCTTCAAGTCAAAAATGGCGACTAAAAAAATAGGGATCCATGGTGTCAAACCAAATCCTAGAACGTTGAAAAAAACATGCAATGGTCGAAATCCTGCCGATTCTTGCCCATATCTCAAAGTCCCTGCTTCGGCAATAATAACAAGAACAGTAATAACAATACCGATAATAAATGGTTTTTTTCGAAGCCTGTTCAGGATGTTGTTGCCTTGGACCAAATTAACAAGAAATAGAAGTGCTGCGATATCAATGATAAACGTCACGATGTAATTTTCAACCATCTACAGAATCCTTTCCTTGTATCATCTTACATTTTTCCATTTTATTATAGCATACCAAGTAAAATGGAGTCTATCCTGGTTCTCCTAGATAGACTCCATTTTTACCCTATTCTATTATGTTAGAATCGCAAAATTGGTTTGATGGTTTTTCCGCTTTTTGAATCTTCAAATGCCTGATTGATCTCTTCGAAATCGTAAAACTGAACCAATTTGTCCAAAGGAAAAGCTCCTTGTTTATATAACTTGACCAGCTTTGGAATGAAAAGTTTGGGTATAGCATCTCCTTCTACCACGCCCATAAGGGTCTTTCCAACTCCCATGATGGCATTTTGCAGGGGGATCTTGAATTCTCGATCACCGCTGGACGCTACGATGGCGCATGTCCCCAACGGTTTCAAGCAGAAGAGTGCTTGGTTAACCAGTGTCTCCACGCCGGTAGTGTCTAAGCTGCAATCAGCACCGCCGCCAGTGACTTCCTGTATGCTTGTCACCAGATCTTTTTCCTTTTTCCCATTGAAAACGATGTGAGCTCCCAATTCTTTTGCCAATTCCAAGCGGGAATCGACAGCGTCCACACCAATGATTGGATCAGCTCCCATGATTTTTGCAGCCATGATCGCACTTAGACCGACAGCTCCACAACCAAATACTACCACAGCACTTCCCGGCTCCGGCTTCAATTTGTTCATCACTGTGCCAGCTCCCGTTTGGATCCCGCAGCCCAGAGGACCCATCAGCGACAAATCCACATCCTTATCGATCTTGATGGCATTGCGTTCGTCCGCAATGGCGTAGGTTGCAAAGCTTGCTTGGGCAAAAAACGTAGAAAGTTCTACCCCGTCCTTAGATAACCGTTTGGTACCATCTTCGTATGCACCCAAAAAGCTTGTTGGAAAAGCCCATTCGCATTGGCTGGGATGCCCCGTCATGCAGGCTTCACATCTGCCGCAGGAATAGACCGTCAAAACCACGTGATCTCCAGGTTTTATATCCCGGACACGGCTTCCCACTTCCTCTACGATACCAGATCCTTCATGACCGAGTACCGCTGGCAACGGCACCGGCATTTCCTGGTCTCTTGCCACAGCGTCCGTGTGACAGACACCACAGGCGATCATGCGCACCAATACCTCCGTTTCTTTCGGTTTGGCAATTTCCACTTCTTCGATGCGAAATGGAGCACCCGGTTTCCGAACAACTGCTGCTTTGATTTTCATACATGTAGCCTCCTTATCTATATGCAGGGACTTGGACAGTCCGTACATGGTTCCGCTTCATTTTTTTGAATGATTTTCAGGGTTCCATTGTCGTTCAACAAAATGGGCTTGATGGCTCCTTTTGCCGGTACCACTTCCCCCAAGCCGGCACTGTCATATGTTTTTTTGAGATGATTTTTTACCAGATACCATCCCTTCTGGGTCATGACATGAACCGGGATCTTCATGCCAACCTGCGCAATGGCATTTGGTTCGATGTGATCTTTCACTTGCTTGGAAGCGCAGGACCAAACGATATCCGCATGTCTTGCCATGATTTTAGCCGTTTCCTCATCAATTCCGGTAGTACATAGACCAAACTTGTATAAAGTCGTTTCCTCCTTTTCCATGGCGCTTAGGGCTTCCAACAAATGATTCTCCTTAGACGCAACAGATACCGCAATATTTTGCATTCCCATGGAAATGGCTTTGCGGACCCCTTCCACCTGGTCGATGCGAGCTGTATGGGGAAAAATAGGTACGATATCTTCCGTTGATGCCGTTTCCATGATTCTTTTGGAAGGACTGGTATAGAAGAGCCCGGTCATTCGCTTCACCGCTCCTTGAGTATTTGTCTGGCTGGTGGTTATGATGGTACCCAAGTTATTGGAAACGATAACGGCACCATCCAGAAGGGTGGAGAAAAACGCAGAACTCATGATCTCCGATGCTCCGAAAAGCACATTGGATTCGCAGGAATTCAATGGCCGCTGGTCGTCAAAATACCCACCGGCAATAACCACTTCATCGATCAACTGACACATCAATTTCGACTGAACTTCCTCTGTCGCATCCTTTAAGGAATCGATCAACTCCTCTGCCACCTTACCACCAACTTCTTTAAGAAGTTGGATCATCAAGGGACAATACTTGATGGGGATGGGAGTCGCTTTGACGGCTTGCAATCTTCCGTCCAATCGTTGCAGCAGGATATAGCTTCCAAACATTCGGGTGATATGCATTTCCTTGTCTGCGTAGTGATCCCTTATCCACTCCAAAACCTGCTGATACAGGACTCCACCATCGATTCCGGTCACGATCAACGTACCATTCTCTATCTGGATCTCCTGGATTTTCGACCCCTCCGCTTGATTGCGAATAAAATCTGTCAGCCCCGCTTCTTGCCAGTGGTTGTAGCGGGCTGCTTCTTCTGAAGGCATGGAAAAGTAACGCTCCACATCAGGTCGGTTCAACTGGATTCTGTATTCGAAATATTCTTTTCCTTCCTGGGTGGTCTGTATCACCTGGCATTCTTCATATTGAAACGTCTTCATGATCTTCGTCCTTTCGATACTTCCGTATTATCTTTCGTATACCCATTCCAATGAAATCTAAAATCGAGGCAGTAAAAAAGCGGCAATGGCCGCTTTGTGTTTTTTAATGATTACGCTTCATTTGCTATGGCTCGAACCTTTTTTACCAATTCCATTACTTGGGCTTCCACTTTTTTCAGATCTTCTTCATGGGGTGAACCTTTGAATTCCAGAGGCTCATCAAAATCCCATTTCATATTGTTGCGTTCGATGATTTGAGAAAGTTCTTTCCACGCTCCACCGGACCACCCACAGGAACCAAAATATACAGCTGCCTTGTTTGTGATCTTTTTTCTCCCCGCTTCATCTATTGCAGCGGCCACTGGTGGAAACAGCTTGTATTCATAGGTAGGAGCTGCAACGATGACACCTGCACTTTTAAATATGGCTGCGACCATGTCGCTTTCCGTACATCTCGGCATTTCCATAAGATGAACGGAGATCGCTTCTTTTTCCAAAATCTTCAAAACATGATCCAACGCTTTTTTTGTCATGCCATACATGGATCCCCACAAAATGGCGATCTCCCTTTTGCCTTTTCCTTCTCCGTATCCGATATATCGCTGGTAATTATCCATGATTTCGGAAGGATTGGAACGATATACCGGACCATGGCCGGGTGCAATGATCTTGACATCCAACCCTTTTGTTTTATCGATGGCCTTTTGCACGAAAGAACCAAAAGTGGCCATTACGTTGCTGTAGTATCGGATGCCTTCCTCTTCAAAGAAGGCCTTGTCTTGATCGCTCATTTCATCGTCAAAGTAGCTGTTTTCGATCTTGCCGAAAGATCCGTACATGTCGCAACTCATGAGGGTCCCCGTCTGATTATCCAATGTCATCATGGTATCCGGCCAGTGAACATTAGGCGCCAAATGAAAACTCAAAACTTTTCCCGCTCCCAGATCCAAGGTATCCCCGTCTTTTACCATAACCACATTTTCTGTTTTATCAAAAAACTGATCCAGCAATGCTGCAGATTTTTGAGATGCATATATTCGTATGTCCCCTTTGATTTTCAGCAAGCTTTCCATCCATCCGGAATGATCCGGCTCCATATGATTGACTATGGCATAGTCAAGGTCTTCGATTTTAACGCCCATTTTTTCTAAGGCATCATACAAGGTTTCCGGGATGCCATCCCATCCGATCACACCGTCTACGATGGCTGTTTTCTCTCCTTGTACCACGTATGAATTCAGGGTCACTCCATTGGCCAGATCCCACATTCCTTCAAATAAAATATCTTCAACGTTCATGGACAGCATGTGTACGCCGTCGGCTATCTTCACATTTTTCATTTTTCTACCTCCATCTCAATAATCAGTAACAATTCTCTCATAATAACATGATACCAATTTTATCCCATTACTTCAATGAGATAACCAGGGATTTAGCAGTTGGTAAACGTCTTCATCCATTGTTTGGATCTTCCATAGTACCGATAAACAAGGGCGTGTTTGTTTCATTGTTCCAGATGCCGTAAAGGAAAGGTCGATCAAAAGTCAGGCTCGCATTGACCTCGGGCATGGATGTCAAACGCATTTCCACACTGGTGACGGCAGCAGCTTCCGTGCCTTTTTCATCCACCCGGGCAAATGTCTTGTGAAGAACTTTACTGATGTAAAGATCTCTGTTTCCACTTTCGCTCATGGCCGAAAAATCCGCTGAAGTATCAAAAGCCGACCCCATACCCATATCCGTCAAAATGGTATTAAGTTCATTTTCATATCGGACTTCGAATTTCGGTATGGACAACATCACTGTAGAAGACTTGGCCTGGTCGATCAAATCAGCCAGTAGCTTTGAATCCCAGTTTCTAAGTTCATTTCTGATATCTAGTCCTTCATTTGGGAGAAATGCAAAAAACTCATAGGTGGCGTCTTCGTAAGGCAACAAAATACCTTGAATGTCGTTCCAATCCACATATTTCATTTCTCCAGTACGATTCATGAAAGGTACTTCCAATAATTCGACTTTTCCATAAAATGTATCATTTTTTGTATCGTCCGTTAAAAAAGGCTCTTTCCAGTCGGACTTAAAATACACCGCATTGATCAGATACATCATTACATCCTCATCGATCTCTTCCACGATCTTCTCGATCTTGCCGTTTGTATTGTCCTTCACCCACTGGTTGATGGTCTCTACGGCATCAGGATCGGAAAAATCCATTGCTCTGGCTCCAGCGTCATAATAATCGGCATTGGTTTGCAGAAAATCGATGGCAACATCATAAGAGGGACGAACCCAGATGGAATTGGCAATGGAAACATTAGTCTTTTCCGTCTCCTTGCGCAACAATCCCATCCAATTTCTTGCCTGTTCATTGGCTTTGGTCAACTCCAGACCATCCAGTCGAAGCGCTTGTTGCATTCCTTGAAGGGTATCTCCATTTGATCCGTTCATGGTCATGGCCATGGCCAAATAGACGGATGTAGGAGACACTAGGATGTTTCCTTCCTTGTCCAAGGAACGCAAAAACAGATCCCAGGAAAAATCGTTCACACTTTCCTTCAATGTTTCGTTCATGGAAGGAATAGGATCCGGCCAGGATTTGGCCTTGATATTTGTCATCAGATCGCTGGCTCCTGGAGATGCTGAATTGCAGGCCGTCATAAAAAATAAAATAAAAAGTATCAATATTAAGTATGGAATCTTTCGTTGTTTTGATTTCACGAGGAAAACCTCCTTCGATTATATATCTACCCCGTTAGACGACAAACTCTCAAAAATGTTCCATGTTCATTGAACAGAAAAATCATTGCTAAAGATTTTTTATTACTTTAAATATTGTAAATGCTATGCTATAATTAACATGTATTTTTCAACAAATAAAACATCTGCGAAAGGAAGTGTCTTATGAGTACAAATTATCCAAACGTATTTCAATCCATACGCATTCGAGGAGTGGATTTTAAAAATCGGATCGAAATGGCCCCCCCTTCCCCCAACCGCGCCGATAAAGACGGCCGAGTATGCCGGGAATTTGTGGATTGGTTTCGTCCCATGGCCAAAGGTGGTGCGGCAACCATCCATGTAGGTAACAGCGTTATTGACAGCTCCGAATCCAGTGATGAAGAACGACAGCTCGATATGGGTAACGATGGCGCCATTCTTCCCCTCTCCACCTTTGTTGAGATGTGTGAAAGCTACGGGTGCCAGGCATCCTTGGAAATCAATCACTGCGGAAGAGACACCAATCCCTCCCGCATCGGACGTCCAGCCATCAGCGCATCCTCCATGGTCACGCCTATGGAAAATATGCGGGCAGCCATGGAAGGTCGAGAACCAATTCCTACGGAGGAAATGAGCCACGAAAAAATCAAGGAAACCGTAGATAAATATGCCATGGCTGCATACAGATGCAAAAAAGCTGGCATGAAGATCTCTATGATCCACGGTGGACATGGAAATCTGATCAGCCAGTTTGCCAGCCGTCTTTATAATAAGCGAACCGACGAGTATGGCGGATCTTTGGAGAATCGAGCAAGATTTTGCATCGAAGTATTGGATGCCGTACGGGAAAAAGTCGGTGAAAACTTCGTCATTGAATTCAGGATCAGTGCCGATGAGATCCACCCTGACGGAATGCACTTCGAAGAAACCTTGCAATTCATCGATATCATAAAAGATAAAATCGACATCTTGCATGTTTCTGCAGGTCTGCATGGAGACTTCGCCTATTTTAGAAATTGGTGGCAAAACGCCATGATGGACCGTATGTACAACGTCCATTACGCGGAAAAAATCAAAAAAAGATTCCCGGATCTTCTGGTGGCCACTGTTGGTTCCATCATGAGCATCAAAGATGCAGAAGAGATCATTGCCACCGGCAAAGCAGACTTTGTGGCCATGTGTCGACCACTCATCGCCGACCCGGACATGCCAAGAAAATATGCCTTGGGACAAGAAGAAGATCACAGACCTTGCATTCGCTGCCAATACTGCGGCATGCGCTTGACCAAGCCGAGAGTCATCGGATGCGCTGTCAATCCTTACAGTGCCAACATCGATGCCTATCCAGACGGAAAAGTGCCATTGGCAGAACAGAAGAAAAAAGTCGCCGTCATCGGTGGAGGTCCTGGTGGCATCCAAGCTGCCATTACCCTTCGTGAAAGAGGACACGACGTTACATTATATGAAAAAGGCAATCGACTGGGCGGTAACGTTATTGGCGCAGCAGCACCAAGCTTCAAAATCGACATGAAAGACTATTTGGACTACTTGGTTCTTCAAGCCAACAAAAGCGGTGCAACCATTTTATTGAATACGGAAGCTACCAAAGAGCTTTTGGATCAAGAGAATTTTGACGCCATGGTCGTCGCCGTTGGCGCTGACCCATTCGTTCCCAAGGTAAATGGGGTCGACAAACCCCACGTTCACTGGGCACCGGATGCAGATGTGGGCTTGGTAGAAGTCGGCAACAAATCCGTCATTGTCGGTGGCGGTGCCATCGGCATTGAAACAGCTATCGGTTTGAAAGAAGAAGGCAAAGAAGTGGAAATCGTGGAAATGGCTCCTGATTTCAACCATCTGGCTCAAAACTCCAGTGGAACCATGCAGGATCTATTGGAAAAAATCGATACATTAAAAATTCCGGTTCACTTGAACTGCCGATTGATGGAAGTAAAAGATGATGAAGTGATCTGTGTGGATACCAAATCCCAAGAGCAAATTTCTCTTCCGGCAGACACTGTGCTTTTGGCAGCTGGAATGGTCCCCCGCCATGCAATGGTGGATGATCTTCGACAAAGCGTGCCAGCAACCGAAGTGTACATCGTTGGTGATGCAGTGGACGTAGCGACCATAGCAGAAGCCGTTAATGGCGCTTTCAAAGCTGCAGCCCAAATTTAAACAAAACAAATAAGACCATTCACACACAAAAGAGTTGATTTGTCGGTTGGACAAATCAACTCTTTTTCATTCAAAAGTTAACAATAAGAAGACGCATCCTCCAATACTTTTTCAAATTGGGTATCAAACAATTGCTTGTAGATGCCGCCACCGGCAAGCAACTCATCATGCCGTCCCTTCTCTACCAACATCCCCTTGTCGATCACCACGATCTGATCCGCAGCTAAAACCGTTGACAGGCGGTGGGCTATGACGATGTTTGTTCGATGCTTCATGACCAGCTCCAAGGATTTTTGGATCGAACTTTCCGAAATGGAATCCAAGGAGGAAGTGGCTTCATCCAAAACAAGGATCTTCGGATCTTTCAAGACCACCCGAGCTATGGAAACCCGTTGCTTCTCGCCTCCGGATAGTTTTAATCCCCTATTTCCAACCAAGGTATTGTATCCATCCGGCTGGTTCACGATAAACTCGTGGAGATCGGCGATCCGGCAAGCTTCTTCCAATTCTTCCTGGGTGGCATCTTCCTTGGCGTACAGCAGATTTTCTCGAATGGTTCCATTAAAGAGATAGGTATCTTGGGAAACGAATCCCACCAGGTTTCGCAAATAGGTCAAATCCATGTCGCGCACATCCACTCCGCCGATCCGAACGGCCCCTTCGTCAACATCGTACAATCGGGGGATCAGATTTATGATAGTGGATTTTCCAGACCCCGAAGGGCCTACGATAGCCACCATGGATCCGTCGTCCACTTGAAATGAGATTTCTTTGACCGTATCGATGCCCAATCGATAGGAAAAGCGAACTTCATCAAATACCACTTCCGTGGTTTTCAACTCCGGTTTCTGAGGGTCCTCCGGGTTTTTTACATCCGATGGCCGATCGAAATATTCAAAAATTCGACTGAAAAGCGCTACCGACCGAACAAAATCCACTTTCACATTCAAGAGCATTTGTATGGGACGATACAAACGGTTGATCAAAATCACGGTCGAAGTGATCACTCCTACAGTCAACGCATCATCCACCTGTCGAATCAGCATATATCCACCTGCAAAGTATATGAGGAGCGGTCCAATTTGGGCAAAAAGTCCCATCATGACACGGAAGAATCGACCAGACCTCTCTTCCTTCATGGCGATCTCAGTCAGCTCTTGATTGGCTTGGTCAAATTTTTCGATCTCTTTTTCCTCTTTCGTGAAGAGCTTCACCAATAGAGATCCACTGATACTCAAGGTCTCATTGATGATCTGGTTCATTTCATCGCTTTTTTGCTGGCTTTCCGATAGAAGTTTCCATCGTGTTCTTCCTACCTGACGCGAAGGAATGATGATGATGGGAATGACCACCACTCCCACCAAAGCCAATTTCCAATTCATTAGAAATACAGCCACCAAGGTGGTCAAGACAACGATGGCATGACTGACGATACTTGTAAGTGTCCCTGATATAATGGCACTGACACCACCAATGTCGCTGTTCATTCGAGTGATGATGTCACCCTGTTTTTCTCCTAAAAAGAAGGATTGGGGCATGAGGATCAGATGGCGGTACATTTGGTTTTTCATATCGTAAATTATTTTATGGGAGATCCAGGCATTGATATAACTTTCCATGGTGATGATGAACTGGGACCCTACCAATGTGACAAAAGCGAGCAACAGCAGCCGAACCAACAAAGCCAGATTTTGCCCTGTCAATGCCTCGTCCACGATTCTACCAGTGATGATGGACGGCCACAACCCAATGATGGAAGAGGCCACGATGGCGATAAAGACGAATATAAATTGAAGCCGGTACGGCTTCAAATACGACAGGATCCGAAAAATAAGCTCCTTGGTGATCTCCGGTTTGTTGTTTCGTTCTTCTTCCGTTAAAAAACGCCGTGGGCCTGGTGGTCTGGTAGCCATTGAGCAATCCCCTTTCGTGTTGCACCTGGTTTCCTTGTAAAAATCATATCCTTTAGGTTTTTAAAATGACACGGATCATTTCTAATATTATAACAATAGTTTCAAAAAGAAAAGGCCTTGCGGCCTTCTCCTGATTTTCAATATTCCAACGCTCGTTCCAATCCAGCTGCCTGTTGGATCCATTCCTCGACTTGTACTTGAGTAGGAGGCCTTCGAACCAGCTTCTTGACTTCATTGACTTCCAGCATTTTTTGAAGCAGGTTTTCTCCCTTTCTTCTGGCCAGCTCCGGAACCGTATCCACTCCTGCCGCTTCCAACAGTTCTGCATATTCGCCACCAATGCCTTTGATTCGGAAAAGATCTGCATGATTGGCAAATTTTAAAATCAATTTTTCAGAGATGCCTGTTGCTTCCGCCAACTTGGTACGTTTGCTTTTCGTTTTGCAGCCTTCCAACAATTTTTCTACAGAACTGATTCCTTGCTCTTTCAGTTTGCCTTCCAGCGTTTCGCCAATTCCCTCGATCATCGTCAATTTCGACATGTCTTGTCCTCCTTGAAATTTTATTTTTTAAACAACTTTCCAACAATATTGCCGACATCATCCATAATGTCGCCATCCTTGTCCGCATCCAACAATCCCATCAACATACCTTGCATTCCGGAACCTCCCGTTTGCTGTACCAAGCCTCCCAGAAGTCCTGAGAGCCCGTTGGCTCCTACTTGCTGCTCTCTCTTTTGTTTGCCCAATGCACCCAACAGCAAGGGCGCCAATTGGCTCAATAGTCCGTTTACTTGATTGGATTGCAAGCCTGTTTGTCGGGACAATTGATTTTCCACCGCGTCAGGTTTGGAAAATACATGTTGTAGAATCTTTTGACCATCATTCGTATCTACGCCACCCAGGAATCCCATAATGTCATCCATGGGATCATCAGCATGAGCTTCCAAGGCACGATCCAGGCCCTGGGCTCCTCTTTCATCCTTTGCATTCTTTTGCATTGCCGCTAAAAGAGCAGGAATACCCATCGATGTCAGTTTTTCGACCTGATCCGGTTCTGCCCCCACCTTTTGTCCCATGGTTTTGAGCACATCAGGGTCTTTCAATTGATTGTTCAACAAATTTAGAAGATCCACATAGTCCCCTTCTTTCTTTTTCATATATTATCCTTATTCCCTTCTTTTTGACAAATAAAACAAAATAAAAAAGCTTCAAGGCATCAGATCATCCTCGAAGCTTTTATAAAATTGGTTCAGATTTTTTCTGCTTTTATTATTTCTGCACCATTTTAGAATCGGTCAATTTTCATTTTTTTCTTTAAGAACTGCTTGTGCTGCTGAAAGTCGAGCGATCGGTACTCGGAAGGGAGAACAAGATACGTAGTTCAATCCCACCTTGTTGAAGAAATCAATGGATTTTGGATCTCCGCCATGCTCTCCACAGATACCCATCTTTAAGTCTGGTTTGACGGATTTCCCTAATTTCACAGCCATTTCCACCAATTTCCCCACACCTTCTAGATCGATGCTTTGGAATGGATCATCCACCAATACTTCTTTATCCCGATATTCTGTAATGAATTTCCCTGCATCGTCACGAGAGAAGCCAAAGGTCATCTGGGTCAAGTCGTTGGTGCCGAAAGAAAAGAAATCTGCATTCTCTGCGATTTGATCGGCAATGACCGTAGCTCTGGGAATCTCGATCATGGTTCCGACCAAATAGTCGATTTTCACGCCTTTTTCCTCCATGACTTCCTCCACGGTCTCCACAACAATTTTTTTCACATAATCCAACTCGGCTTTTATTCCAACCAAAGGAATCATGATCTCCGGTATGATGGTGGTATTTTCTTCTTGTTCCACTTCGAGTGCCGCTTCAATAATGGCTCTTGCCTGCATTTGGGCGATCTCAGGATAGGTCACCGCCAATCGGCACCCCCGATGACCCAACATGGGGTTGAACTCATGGAGGGAATGAATGACTTCTTTAAGCTCCGTTACATTCATTTCCATTTCATTGGCCAACGCCACAATATCTTTTTCTTCCGTGGGTAGGAATTCGTGCAATGGCGGATCCAGCAATCGAATGGTGACCGGCAATCCTTTCATGACTGTGAACAAGCCCTTGAAATCTTGTTTTTGCATGGGCATTAGTTTATCCAGCGCTTTTTTTCGCTTGGATACCGTGTCGGAGAGAATCATCTCGCGAACCACAGGGATCCTTTCTTCTTCAAAGAACATGTGCTCGGTTCGACACAATCCGATACCTTCTGCGCCATAAGATATTGCTGTTTTTGCATCTCTTGGAGTATCTGCATTGGTTCGGACACCCAAGCGACGTTTTTCATCCGCCCACCCCATCAATGTTGCAAAGTGCCCGGACAATGTGGGTTCTACGGTCTTGATGCTGCCTTTGTATACTTTGCCTGTGCTTCCATCTAAAGATATGTAGTCTCCTTCTTGAAGACGCAGGTCACCAACGGCAAAAATCTTCAGCTCTTCGTCCACTTTTGCCATCTCGCATCCGGCTACACAGCATTTTCCCATTCCACGGGCAACTACTGCTGCATGAGATGTCATGCCGCCACGAGAAGTCAAAATACCTTGTGCAACGTTCATACCCTCTATATCTTCAGGAGATGTTTCTTTTCTTACCAAAACCACCTTTTCGCCTGCTGAAGCCGCCTTAACGGCATCGTCTGCATTAAAATAGATTTTTCCGGTTGCCGCTCCTGGCGAGGCCGGGAGGCCGGTAGCAATAGGCGTTGCCATTTTCATGGTCGCTTCATCAAAAGTAGGATGCAACAGTTGATCCAACTGTCTGGGGTCGATACGCAGTACCGCTTCATCCTTGCTCAGCAAACCTTCTTCCACCATTTCCACAGCAACTCGAAGGGATGCGTTGATGGTTCTTTTCCCGTTTCTAGTTTGAAGCATGTAAAGCTTGCCTTGCTCTATGGTAAACTCAATATCCTGCATATCCTTGTAATGGGTCTCAAGATTTGTGGTGATATCCCAAAACTGCTGGTACACTTCCGGCATGATTTCTTTCAACTCTTCAATGGATCTGGGAGTACGTATACCCGCAACAACGTCTTCTCCTTGGGCATTCATAAGGAATTCTCCGTAAAGCTTCTTCTCTCCTGTAGCAGGATTTCTGGTAAATGCTACACCGGTTCCTGAATCGTCTCCCATGTTTCCAAAAACCATGGACTGAACATTGACAGCAGTACCAAGATTATGTGGTATGTCGTACAAATTCCGATAAGCAATGGCACGATTGTTGTTCCAGCTTCGGAATACGGCATTGACAGAATCCAACAACTGTTCATTGGGATCCTGGGGAAAATCATTTCCAGATTCTTTTTTTACAATGGCTTTGAATTGTTCCACCAGTTCCTGCAAATCTGCAACGGTCAACTGGGTATCGTATTCGTATCCGTTTTTATCTTTGGCTTTTTCCAAAACGTTTTCGAATCGATACTTGGGGATCTCCAATACCACGTCGGAAAACATTTGAATGAATCGTCGATAACTGTCATAGGCGAAACGCATGTTTCCGGTTTTTTCTCCGACAGCCACTACTGTTTGGTCATTGAGACCCAAATTCAAAATAGTGTCCATCATGCCCGGCATGGAAAACATGGCTCCAGATCGAACGGAAACCAACAATGGGTTCTCCCGATCCCCAAATCCTTTTCCTGTCTTTTCTTCAATAGACCGAAAGCTTTCCTTGATCTGTTCAATGATTTCCGGCGTGATGGACTTGTTGTTGTCGTAATAGGCTCGGCAGGCATCCGTCGTGATCGTCAAGCCGGGAGGTACTGGCAGACCAATATTGGTCATTTCCGCCAAATTCGCCCCTTTACCACCCAGCAATGCTTTCATGGACGCGTTTCCTTCTTCAAAGAGATAAACATACTTGCTGCTCAATTCGATTCCTCCTCACGTATGATTGATAGTATGATACTGGCTGTTTCCTCAATTGCTTTGGTGGAAACATTTATGACAGGACAGCGAAGCTTGTGAAACAGTTTCTCCGCATAATCCAGCTCATTCAAAATACGTTCCATATTGGCGTAGGTCGCCGTGTAATCCAATCCCAAGGCTTTGAGCCTTTCTTGTCTAATGCTGTTTAGTTTGTCAGGGTCATTGGTCAATCCAATGATGGTGCCCTTGATCCCTTCAAACAGCTCTTTTGGCGGATCCACTTCCGGCACAAGGGGAATGTTGGCTACTTTGATGTTTTTATGCGCCAAGTACATGCTCAAAGGGGTTTTTGATGTTCTGGAAATACCCAACAACACCACATCGGCTTTGCGGATCCCCCTGGAATCCTTGCCGTCGTCGTACTTGACGGCAAACTCGATGGCTTCCACTTTTTTGAAATAATCTGCATCCAACCGACGATTGAGTCCGGCTTCAAATAAAGGTTCCCGATGGGTCAAATTTGATAATGCCTCGATAACGGGTCCCAACACGTCGACAGCAGGTATATTGTATTCTTTGCACTTATCCATGATGTACTTTTTCATCGCCGGTATTACCAAGGTGAAAATCACAACGGAATTCTCGTCTTTCGCTTCATATAGGATCTCATCGATCTGTTCTGTCTCCAAAACAAAAGGAAAGCGCTTTATCTCACTGATGCTGTTGTTGAATTGGATCTTTCCCGCTTTGGCCACCAGCTCACCGGTTTCCCCCAGGGAATCCGATATCACGTATATGATGCCTCTCTTTTTCGCTTCCATGATTCGTCCCCCTATTCGTTTCCGATATTCACCATCGCACTGGTGATGGTGGTCTTTGAAATCTTGCCAAGAATTTTTAATCGCTCCATTCCCTTCTCATCCTGGGTCTTTTCCACGATGGGTAGGGAATCCACTTGATGTTCAATGATTTTGACAGCTGCATCATAGATGGATTCATCGGCTTCGCAGTAAATGATGTTCGGCATTCGAGTCATGATCATGGCCACCGGCATGGACTTGATGTCTTGATTTCCCAGGGTTATTTTAATAAAGTCTTTCCGGGAAATGATCCCGGAAAGAAAACCCTTGCTTTGGACATAAATATTACCTGTATCTTCTAAAAACATGGTGACGATGGCATCATAGATCGTCGTATCTTCGCTTACCACTACCGGCACACTCTTTACATCCATGATGTTGATGTTTTTGATAAAGCTGCCCATAATGCTTATCAACGATTTCCCGGAGTAATAGTATCCTACCTTTGGTCTTGCTTCCAAAATCCCCAGCATGGTCAAGATGGTCAAATCCGGTCGCAAAGTAGCTCGCGTGAGATTGACTTTGTCTGCGATATGTTCACTGGTGATTGGTTGATTCCGCTTGACTATGTCAAGTATTTCCATCTGTCGCTTTGATAATTGTATGATTGACACCCCCCAAGGATAATCATGATCGTTATTTAGTCTTTAGCACGTATAAAGTATAACATATTCACGCTTTTGTGGGTCTTGTTTTTTCGATTTTTGTGTATCTTTTATGTATTTTTAATAGGTAACGCTTCTTTTGATGTATGATGACAACTCGTCTATGGAAACTCGGATCTGCTCCATGGTGTCTCGATCTCGGATGGTGACAGTATTGTCTTCCAATGTATCAAAATCGATAGTGACACAATAAGGAGTACCTATTTCATCTTGTCGTCGATATCGTTTCCCAATGCTTCCCGCTTCATCATAGTCCACCATGAATTCTTTTGCCAGGTCGGCATACACTTCCAGTGCCTTGTCTTTCAATTTCTTTGTCAGTGGAAGTATGGCACATTTGAAAGATGACAGGGCCGGATGTATTTTAAGTACCGTTCTACTGTCGCCATCCTCCAGTTCCTCATTCTCAAATCCGTTGCAAAGGAATGCAAGCATAACACGGTCTACACCCAAAGATGGTTCGATACAATAAGGTACATATTTTTCATTGGTCATTGGGTCCGTATATTTCAAATCTTTTCCCGAATGTTCCTGGTGCTGTTTCAAATCGTAATCTGTTCGATCGGCAATTCCCCAAAGTTCGCCCCAGCCAAATGGGAATTTAAACTCAAAGTCCGTCGTTGCATTGGAGTAGTGGGACAATTCGTCATCGGAATGATCTCTAAGACGCAAATTCTCTTCTTTTATTCCCAAACCAAGGATCCAATCCCTGCAGTAGTTCTTCCAGTAGTCGAACCACTCCAAGTCTTCACCCGGCTTGCAGAAAAATTCCAATTCCATTTGTTCAAACTCCCTGGTTCTGAAGATATAATTGCCCGGCGTGATCTCGTTTCGGAAAGATTTTCCGATTTGGGCGATCCCAAAAGGAATCTTCTTTCTGGAAGCACGCTGAATATTTGCGAAATTGACAAAAATCCCTTGAGCCGTTTCCGGTCGCAGGTAGATCTGATTGGCAGAATCTTCTGTTACACCTTGAAATGTTTTGAACATAAGGTTGAATTGGCGAATATCCGTATAGTCAAATGCACCACAATTTGGGCATTTGATCTGATGTTCATGGATGTATGCCAACATCTTCTCATTTTCCCAGCCATCCACCACTACATCTTCCCCTTTGGCATGGGCGTTGTCCTCGATCAATTTATCGGCGCGATACCTGGTTTTGCAGTTTTTACAATCCATTAGTGGATCATTGAAGCCCCCTACGTGACCGGATGCTTCCCATGTTTTTGGATTCATCAAAATTGCTGAATCGATCCCAACATTAAAAGGTGATTCCTGCACAAACTTTTTCCACCACATTTTTTTGATGTTGTTTTTGATTTCTACACCAATGGGGCCATAATCCCAACTATTGGCCAATCCACCATAGATCTCTGATCCGGGGAAAATGATCCCCCGCATTTTACAGATGCTGACGATTTCATTCATGTTTAACTCTTTACTCATCTTTACCCTCCATTTTTAATAATATTCTAGTCTTGAAAAACAAAAAACCCCTGCCTGACAGCAAGGGACGGTTTTACCGCGGTTCCACCCTAGTTGGTGCATGCACCCACTTTGATCGATAACGCTCCGAGGCTCCTTTCGATATGCCGTGCGGAAAAGTTCTCACCATCCTTTTCTCTCTGAACACACCCTGCCATCTACTCTTCCTCATCGTTGCGCAGTATGAAGTTTTCTTTACCTGTTTACGTTAACAAATGCTTATTTTTTTGTCAAACACTATTTTGCAAAAAGGCAAAAGAATGGATCTTTCGCCCGATCTGGGACTCCAATACCTGGTTCAATTCTTTCGCCAACCGGATCCAGGAAGGACCATCATAGATCTCCCTGCGAACGGCCGACAACCCCAATACCTGCAATCGGCTTAAAAAATCCATATCGTAGGTTGTCAGGGATACGCCTTCCTTGACCAAGGACATGCATTCACTGCAGACAGCGGAACCATCCAATCGAGAAATGCCAGCCTGATGCTGATCGCTGCCGCAACGGATGCAGTGAACAAGATCCGGGGCAAATCCCAGATATGTCAATAGTTTCAGCTGAAATGCAAGCAACACCACACCATCATCTTCTGCAGAACCTTCGTTGATAAAATACAACAGATTCAACAGCAATCGCAGTACCTGCTCATCCCCTTGATAATCTTCGAATGCTTGATAAACTGCTTCTGTCATATATGCTGCTTTTGCCAGCTTGTCCAAATCATTGCGAAGCTTATGAAAGGATTCTTTCAATTCCACCTGGTTCAAGTAGGCAAAGCTTCGACCAGTGTAATAAACAAAATCGCAATAGCTGAACAGTTGGGTAGCACCCAGAAATATGCTTTTCGTATTTCTGGCTCCCTTGGCCATAGCTGTTATTTTCCCCTGTTCTCTCGTGAAAATGGTAATGATTTTGTCGTTTTCCCCATAATTCATGGAACGAATCACCAAACCGGTGGATTTTTCCAAGGCCATGGATTATCGCCGATCCGGTCCGTAACCGAAATTTTTCAAATCGAAATCCCGGTCTCGCCAATCCTCTTTTACTTTGACCCATAATTGCAGATTGACCTGAACACCCAAAAGATTTTCCATGTCTCTTCTGGCTTTTGTTCCGATTTTTTTGAGCATGGCGCCATTCTTGCCGATGATGATCCCCTTATGGGATTTTTTCTCCGTATATATATTGGCTTCGATATCCACCAATGTTCCGCCTTTTCGTTCCTTCATGGACATGATCTCTACAGCAATCCCGTGGGGCACTTCTTCATTCAAGCTTTGCAGGGCTTTTTCTCGGATCAGTTCCGCTACGATCACTTTTTCCGGCTGTTCCGTAATGGTATCTGCAGGAAAATACATGGGTCCGTCCGGCAGGTATGAAGTCATCAATTCCTTCAAACGATCCACATTTTCCCCTCGGTCTGCACTGATGGGAACGATCTCTTCAAACAAAGCGTAGTCTCCCATGATACGGATCTTTTCCAGCAATTCTTCCTTTTTGAACAAGTCGATTTTATTGATGACCAAAAATTTTGGCGTTTTCACTTCTTTCAACAACTCCAGGATGTACCGGTCTCCCGGCCCCGGTTCTATCATGTCATCCATCAAAAACAAAACCAGATCCACTTCCCGCAAGGTGGAAAGGGCTCCATCCACCATCCGCTCCCCCAATTTATTTTTCGGCTTATGAATGCCGGGGGTGTCCAAAAACACCATTTGTGCTTCATCCGTCGTATGGACGCAGCGGATCACGTTTCGCGTCGTTTGGGGTTTGGATGATATGATGACCATCTTTTCACCCAATATATTGTTCAATAGTGTTGATTTTCCCACGTTGGGTCTACCAATGATGGCAATAAATCCTGATTTAAATCCCACGGGGCACCTCCTTCAAATCTTTATTTGTAAAACTATGGGGCAACAATTCTCCCAGGGTGTGTCTTTTGCGCTTTCCTTCGCCATTTTCCAGGATCACAATGATCTCCTCACCAAATTCCGCCATGACCTGTCGACAAATACCGCAGGGGTATATGAAGTCTTCGTTGTCGCCTACTATAGCCAGAGCCACGATGTTGACAGATCCTTCCGAGACAGATTTGAAAATTGCTGTTCTTTCCGCACAGTTGGTAGCACCATAAGAAGCATTTTCAATATTGCATCCGCCAAATATTTTTCCATCTTCAGCCAGCACCGCTGCTCCGACCCGAAATTTGGAGTAAGGAACATATGCTTTTTTCTTGCTTTCTTTTGCCGCGGCAAGCAGATCCTCTTCATATCCGTTCAAAAGATCCATCCTTCCAACACCTCCACAATTCGATGAAAAAAGACTAAAAAACCGACTAAAACGGCTACAACGGCATTGATCAATACGGCACCGGCCGCTACATCTTTTGCGATCTTCGCCTTTTCACTCCATTCTTCCGTTACCAGATCTACTGTCTTTTCAATGGCCGTGTTGAACATTTCACTGGTAATGACCAGACTAAAGGTTACGAATAAGGCGATCCATTCCACCAATTGAATTTTAAAGACGATGCCTCCTAGGGTCACCAGGGAGACAAAGAAAAAATGTATGCGCATATTTCGTTGGGTGATCAAACAATAGCGCATGCCTTCATAAGCATATTGAAAACTTTTCAGTAACGATCGCATCGGTTTCATAACGTCACCTCGGCATGTGGATTCGCTGCATGATTTCTTTTTCCTTTTTCTGCATCTTTTCCATTTCTTTTTCTTCCATGTGGTCATACCCCATAAGGTGGAGCATGCCATGTGCCGTTAGAAAACAAAGCTCCCTCTCCAGTGAATGACCGTATTCTTCCGCCTGTTCTTTCGCTCGTTCCAGACAAATAACGATATCACCCAGCTGCACCGGCTCCGGGTCCGTTTCTTCATAGATTGGGAAAGAAAGCACATCCGTCACCTGATCTTTGCCCCGATACTGATGATTCAGCTCTTGGATCTCTTCTGGTGTGACAAGGGAAATCCCGATTTCAAAATCCAATGGAAATTGCTCCAAATCTACAGCTTCCTTCACCACTTTTTCCAACAATTCGATCCAATCGTTCTTCCGTTGGCCGTTGCATCGGTCGTCGATAAACACGTCCATCAAGCGTCCTCCTTTTTTGTCTCCATAGTAGGGTATTCCACCCGCTGATGGTATACGCTGTTGAGAATTTTTATGAAAATCTCTTTGATGATATTGACCTCTTTCAAACTCAAATCGCAAAAATCCAACATGCCGTCTCCAAGTTTCTTTTTAAAGATAGCTTCCACCCGTTCCACGATTTTTTCTTCATTGATCCCTTTGATGCTTCGAACGGCTGCCTCCACACTATCTGCCAGAGCCAGGATCCCTTCTTCTTTCGTTACGGGACGATGAGCTTCATAACGGTATTTTCCCACTTCGGGATTCTCATTGTTTTCCGTTGCCTTGTGCAGGAAAAAATCGATGGTGCTGTCTCCATGATGGGTCAAGATAAAGTTTCGAACCTCAAAAGGGATCCGACCTTCCTTGGCCATTTCATAGCCTTTGCTTACGTGGTTTTTGATGATCTGGACGCTTTTCTCCGGTGAAATATAGTCATGGGGATTAACGTCCCCCATTTGATTTTCCGTAAAATATACAGGAGAGAGACTTTTTCCGATATCGTGATAATAGGCACCAACACGGACCAATAAAGCGTTGGCCCCGATTTTTTCTGCAGCACTTTCTGCCAAATTCCCCACAATGATGCTGTGATGATACGTTCCGGGAGCGTTGTTCATCAACTTTTTAAGCAATGGATTGTTTGGATTTGCCAATTCCATCAGCATGATGGGAGTGGTGATGTCAAACGCATATTCCCAAATGACCATGGTTCCCAGAGTGATAATGGCGGAAACGATTCCGTTTGCGAATCCAAGACCCATGTTCACGATACCCGAGAGTGCAAATTGATGGGTCATCAAATTGTATGCTCCGATCATCAAAAGGTTGATGATGGACACGTACAATCCCGTCCGCATGACATCCGCCCGTTTTGTGATTTTGAGCATCCCCAAAGCGCCAATGTACCCGTTGACCAAATACAGTGCAATTTGCAGCGTATTCAATTCAGCTCCAAAAGCTGCGATAATGACGAAAAAAACGGTCGATGTAATGGCCAGTCGTCGATCTGTCAACAGGGCAATGGTCATGGTCATCATGCTCACTGGCACCAAGTACGGAGAAATGGGCGCAAGAAATACGGTCAACAACACTGTGAATGTGAACAGGATGACCAGGATCGCCATTCTGTTTCTGTCTTTTAATATCGATGCTTTGTAGAATTTGTTCAAATATATATAAAAGACGATAAAAATGGCCAACATCAGTAAAAATACGCCGATCATCAGGTAAGGATCATCCAGGTAGGAATTCCGCATCATGTTGTTGTCAACCAGCAAGTCGATTTTTTCAGCCGTTAGTACTTCTCCTTCCTCTACGATCATATCTCCTTCTTCGTAGGTGACTGTCTGTACTTTGCTTCTCGCTTCTGCCACGGCTTCTTGCGTTCGATCAACATCCAGTATCATGTTGGGCTGCAATTGTCCCTGAACGATCTCCAGTGCTACCCCTTTCAGCAGAGGGTTCGTTTCTCCCAATAGGGCTTCCGCTTCCGCTCGCTTTTCGGTAAGATTTTGTATGCTGATCTCGTCCTGGTATAGGTTTTTCAGTGTTTTCTCCGTTTGATCCTGCAACTCTCGACGCATGGCCAGATCCATCTCCAGCAGTTGTCTGGATGCCGCATCGCTCAAGTTTACATGTTCCGTTTTTGCCTGTTGCAAAATATTCGGTTCCAGGACATCGCTTCCATTGATCAACGAAAAGAAATTCCCCACGTTTTCAAGAACGTTCTCTTGAACGTCCTCCATTTTTGTGTACACTTGTTCCACAGAAGCCGCCGCCTGATCTTGCAACCGTTCTGTCGTTTTCATGTCTGTGATCATGTTGGGAGCATAAATGCTTTCCGTTGCCACGTCACCCTGTTTGTAATTATAGTTTGGCGGCAATGCGATCAATACCAATGCAATGTATATGGACAACAACCCAACAAATGCCATGATCATTTGAATATTGATCTTCCACCTACTCTTTGTGTTGTTTGCCTTCTCTTTTGTCTCGATTTTTCTCACCAACCGTATCCGTCTTTTTTCGATTCTCGTACTCTTCATATGCCTGAATGATCTGCTGCACCAATCGATGACGCACCACATCCCGCTGGGTCAATTTCACGAAGGAGATCCCATCCACGTCATGCAGAATATCCATGACTTTTATCAAGCCGGACGATTTGCCTCCCGGAAGGTCGATCTGGGTGATATCCCCTGTGACCACCGCTTTGGAACCAAACCCCAGCCTGGTCAAAAACATCTTCATTTGTTCCGGAGTGGTATTCTGGGCTTCGTCCAGAATGATGAAGGAATCGTCCAGGGTTCGGCCACGCATATAAGCCAAAGGCGCCACTTCGATCATCCCTTTTTCCTTGTAGCGTTGAAATGCTTCTCCACCCAGAATATCGTAGAGGGCATCATATAAAGGACGAAGATAAGGATCCACTTTATCTTGCAGGTCACCGGGCAAAAACCCAAGGCTTTCGCCTGCTTCCACGGCCGGTCGAGTCAGAACGATCCGACTTACTTCCTCCCTCTTAAACGCTTTAATGGCCATGGCCATGGCCAGATACGTTTTGCCTGTACCAGCCGGACCAATACCAAAAACGATTTGGTCCTTCTCCATGGCTTTGATATAGTTCTTTTGCCCCAAGGTTTTTGGCATGATCTTTTTTCCCCGAACAGTATAACACAAGATGTCGTTCAGCTCTTCGAGATTGGCTTCTTCCCCTTTTTCCGCCAGATCGATCAAATAACGCAGACTTTGTTCGTCCACTGGTCGCTTGCTGTCGATGGCTTCCGCCATTTGTTGCAATACCAGAACGGCTTTATCCACTTGTCTTGCCTCTCCCACGACCTTGATCCGGTTGTCTCTTGCTGTCATTTGTATGTGAAAAGACTTTTCCAATTCTTTTGCATGTTCATCAAATTTTCCAAACAATTTCAACATGGTTTCTGAATCTCCCACGTTGACGGTTTTTTCTGTAAGTATGTCCAATAAGCGTCCTCCTTTAGAGAATTTCATAGTCTCATAATACCATAGCTAGCTGATTTATTCCACATGAAGAAAAGGCTGCCGGTATCCGGCAGCCTTCATTGTGCTACGTATTCAACAGTTCTTTGACATATTTGTTGATCAATGCTCCGTCGGCTCTGCCTTTCACTTTCGGCAGGACGGCTCCCATGACCTTTCCCATGTCCTTGATGGTCGTTGCACCCACTTCATCGATGGTACTTGAAACGATGTTCTTCACTTCTGCTTCCGTCAATTGTTTTGGGAGGTAATCCATCAAAATTTCCAGTTCTTTGTTGGTCTGCTCCATAAGATCTTCCCGTTGGGCTTTTTCAAATTCCTCCAACGCATCTTTGCGTTGTTTGACTTGTTTGGCAATTACGCCCAACACTTCTTCTTCGCTCAACTCGATCTTGTTGTCTTTTTCGCTTTGAAGTATGGCAGCCCGGACCATTGTTATGGTCGATTTTCTGATCCTGTCTTTCTCTCGCATGGCCGTTTTCATGTCGGCCATCAATTGCTCTTTGAGTGACATGCAATCACACCTTATCTTACCTTTTTATTTCGCTTTCTGGCTGCTTCCGATTTCTTTTTTCTCTTTACACTTGGCTTTTCGTAATGCTCTCTTTTTCGAATTTCCGACATTACCCCAGCTCTGGCAGTTTTCTTCTTGAATCTGCGAAGCGCATTTTCCAATGACTCGCCATCTTTTATTTTAACTTCAGACATTTTCCACCCTCCCCTCTACTACAATAATGCAACAGAATGTATTAGATTTGTAGCGGGTATTTACAACAACTAACATTATATATCAGCCCACTAACATCTGTCAATATGCATCCATGGGAAGATGTCCCGGATTTCTATCCTGGAGGCCAACCCAGACTTCTGCCCCCAAGAAGATGATAATGGATGTGGTCTACGGTCTGTCTACCGTCTACTCCACAATTGTTCACCAGGCGGAAACCAGAATCGGCAATGCCGAATTTCAAGGCCAATCGATTGGCAACGATGTGCATCTCTCCAATGATGTTGTTGCCTGCCGGTACCGTCAAAATGCTTTCATAATGTTCTTTCGGGAAAATCAGAATATGGACCGGCGCTTGTGGATTGATGTCCTTGATGGCAATGACATTATCATCGTCGTATACCACTTCCGCAGATATTTCTTTCTTGGCAATTTTGCAAAACAAGCAATTTTCCATTGATAGATCCTCCTCTATTCTATAATGATTCTCCGATCAGTCTACCCTCAACGTCTCGCGAGATCCGTACTTGGACCAAATGACCTCGTATATCTGTCGCCGATGAAACAGGCAGCAACAGGTAATTGGTGGTGTGTCCTTGATAGGTGTTTTTCTTGTCGTGGATCTCCTGTTCCACCAGTACTTCTGAGATCTCTCCAAAAAAGCGGTCTTCAAAATCCTTTTTCAATTCGTTCCCCAGGGCAATCAATTTTTCACTGCGTTCCTGCTTGATGGCCTCGGGTATTTGCAGATCCATTGCCGCAGCTGGCGTTCCCTTGCGGGGCGAATACTTGAAGACGTGGATCTGAGAAAATGCCATGGTTTTGACAAAATCCATGGTCTCCAAAAAATCTTCCTCTGTTTCTCCCGGGAAGCCCACCATGACATCCGTGGTAATACCGGCATGGGGGAACGCCATTCGGATCCGTTCCAGCACCAGGGCATATTCTTCTTTGGCATAGCGGCGCTTCATATCTTTTAGTGTTTGTACTGCTCCGCTTTGAAGCGAAACATGGAAGTGATCGCACAATTTTTCAGAGCCTTTCATACGATCCACAACTTCCTGGGTTAAATAACTGGGTTCCAAAGAGCCCAGTCGGATCCGTTCCAGTCCATCCAACCCATCCAGCATCTCCACCAGCGCTGCCAGATCGCCGGCATTCTTCAAATCTTTTCCGTAAGCGGAGATGTTGATTCCGGTAAGCACCAGCTCCCTGTTTCCGTTTGCGATCAGCCTTTTCCCTTCTTCAATAATGTTTTCCGGTTTTCGGCTGCGGACCGGCCCCCTGGCATAGGGTATGATGCAATAGGTGCAAAATTGATCGCACCCCTCCTGGATCTTAATAAATCCACGTTCATGGCCAGAAAGATGATCGATATGAAGTTCCTCGTATTCCCGGACCTTCATGATGTCCTTTACCGCATTGAACGGAGTTTGGGAGGCCATTCCCTCTTCTATAAACTCCACGATCCGATGGCGATCGTCATTTCCCAAGATCAAGTCTACTTCCGGCATCCCCTCCAGCTCTTCACTGGCGGTTTGGGCATAACAGCCGCAAACGATGACAAAAGCACCGGGGTTGTTCTTTTTGGCTCTTCGAATCATTTGTCTGGATTTCTTGTCTCCCAGATTGGTCACAGTACATGTATTGACGATATATACGTCCGCTTTCTCTTCAAACTCCACTATATTATAAGAATCTTTTTTTAACAACTCAAGGATGGCTTCACTGTCATAGGTATTGACTTTGCACCCCAAAGTATGTATTGCTGCTGTTTTCATTCATTTCCTCCAACTGCCAGTTCCCACTCGTACAACATCATGGAGAGCATCGCCATGGCTGCCGTTTCCGTTCGCAGGATCCTGGGACCTAAACCGACCACCTGCACGTGTCGCTGTTCCAACCAACGGATCTCGGAAGGATCGAATCCACCTTCAGGACCGATAATGATACCTGCAGACACAGGCATGGGTCTCTTGGTCAAGATATGCTTTAACTGCTGGTTTTGCTGTTCTTCGTAAGCAACCAGGTTCACGTGGTGATCACTCAGCTTTTGAGACAGGTCCAACAATTCCACGCTTTCTTCCACTTGGGGAATCATTCCTCGTCCCGATTGCTTTGCAGCCTCCAATGCGATCTTGTTCCAGCGAATAATTTTCTTCTGCATGTCCCGCTCTTTGGGTATGGATCGGTGGGTATACAGGGGTACGATGGTTGTGACGCCAAGCTCTACTGCCTTTTGTACGATCACGTCCATCTTTTGACCTTTGGGGATCCCCTGAAACAAGGTAATGGAAACTGGGGCCTCACTGGCATTGAGAAGCCTTGATTCCACGACCACTTTTGTTTCCTTCTTGGTCATCTCCTGGATCCTCGCCACATAATCTGTCCTGTTCCCATCGCAGATCACTATTGTGTCCCCCATTCTCATCCGCAAAGATTTGGATAGATGATCGTGGTTGTCTTCGGTTAGGACCAGCTCTTCTCCAGGATTTTTTATTCCTTCTATCTCTTCAAAAAAACGATGCACGCTACACCTTCCTCTTTCTCGCTACGACAGAGGCCCACTCATTGTATGTTTCCACTTCCACTACATCAAAACCTTCGGAAACCAGTTTGTCGGTAACGTCATCCAACCGATCCAGTATGATCCCGGAGGAGATGAACAACCCCCCTCTTTCAAATAGGGTTTGATTTGTTCCGTCAAATGGACGATGACTTCTGCAAGTATATTGGCAACCATCACGTCGGCTTGCTCGTCCACAACATCCAGCAAGTCCCCTTCTCTCACTTCGATGAGGCTCTCCAGCTGGTTGAGCTCCACATTTTCCTGGGCCACCTTGACCGCCATGGAATCCAGATCCACTGCAATGACCTTTTTGCATTTCAGCTTTCCTGCGACCAACGCCAAGATCCCGGACCCGCAACCGATGTCGATGACCACATCCCCCGGTTTTACATATTGCTCCAAGTTTCCGATGCAAAGCTGGGTGGTCTCGTGAAGACCTGAACCAAAGGCCATGCCGGGATCCATCTCGATGACCAAGTCATCTCCGCCGTTTTGATAGGTTTCCCAGGTTGGCTTGATGATGAATCGCTCTCCGACCCGTACCGGTTTGTAGTATTTTTTCCAGGAATTGGACCAGTCCTCTTGATTGACCTCCGTTATGGTCAATTCACATTCACCAGGATCCAGTCCACAGGACGGCAATGTTCGGATCCGATCCAAAATACTGTTAATTTTTTCTTCGTGATCCGTGGTTTCATCCAAATATCCTTTGATGATGGTGGATTCCGGATCCATTTCAAGCAGGTTTTCATCATAGAAATCCCAATGGAGGGGATTGTTCTGCTTCATGATGAACAAGTCGTTGGGAGACTCGATGACCACCCCTTGGGCTCCCTCTTCGTAAAAGATATTGGATATGGCATCTTCCGCCTCTGGTGTGGTTTTGATCTGAACTTCGATCCATTTCATGGCATTGCCTCCCCTTTTCTCTGATATGGCTATTATAGAATAAGCATTTGCCAAAATCAATAGACGATGATTTGGCGTGACTTTCATTATAGTATTAGTTCATAGCATTGTAAACCAATACTAGAAGGAAAAGATGAACAGGATAAAACGCATAGAAGAAATATTTAGGAAGTCGGATCTTCAATTTCCAATCTTTTCGTATAAGAAATACGGCAAAGACGGCCAAAAATTGAATATTCCCCAAAATCATGGTTAATGGTATTCCTCTTGGCACCAGGCGAAAGAGCAAATATACAAGTGTTGAGACAAAAATTCCGATCATTTGTTGTTCTGGCCGCTTAAACAGGTGAAAAACGATCACTACGGCAATGCCGTACAAACCGTAATCCATGGACCATCCCGCTTGTTCCAATATAATCACCGGCATAATGCCAAAGATCACCATGGCCAAGTATTGTCGTTTTTCCAAGAATCGCAGGACCACCAGTGCAAAGAAAAAAGTGAACAAGACATTTTGATACCTGGGATCTCCCGTAACGATCATGGAAAATCGGTAAAAGGGCCACACGGTAACTAGTGCCCAGATAAGCATTCGCATCATATATCTGTTTTTATTTCCAGTTTTTTCGAAACCGAAGGCGATTTGATAGGCAAAAATTGGGAAAGCCAATCGACCCACTACCCGAAAGAGAATTTGCTGTGGAAACAGCAAGGCACCGATGTGGTCAATAGCCATGGTCAAGACAGCCAGTACTTTCAAAATATCATTTCGTTTCACTTCCATGATGGTCTTCTACTCCTTCGATCCAAGATTCACTTCCATGGACTTTTCTGTTTTTAAGTGTTATAATACCTCCAATTATTATACATCCATTATACTACGTTTGGAGGAATTTCTTTGAAAGCGATCATTACCGTTATTGGCAACGACAAGCCAGGCATTATTTACAACGTATCCAAAGTCTTGTTCGAGCATACTGTCAACATCCAGGACATCAGCCAGACCATTCTTCAATCTTATTTCACCATGATGATGCTGGTGGACCTGACCAACATGACCACGGATTTCAATGCGTTGAAGTCTACGTTGGAACAAGCCGGCGAAAAGAACGGCGTTTCCATCCGCATTCAGCGGGAGGAGTTTTTTGAAAGCATGCACAACATTTAGGAGGAACACTAATGACCTTGTACAATTCCAACATTTTTGAGACCGTCCGAATGATCGAAAAAGAAAACCTGGACATACGAACCGTCACCATGGGGATCTCTCTTCTGGATACCATCGATTCTTCCGGTAAAAAATCCCGGCAAAAGATCTACGACAAGATCACCCGGTTGGCCCAGGATCTGGTCAAGACGGGAAACCAGATCGAAACAGAATACGGTATTCCCATTATCAACAAGCGGATCTCTGTCACACCCATGGCCATCATCGCTGCTGCAGGAGATGACAAAGACTTTGTGGCTTATGCCAAGGCAATGGATGATGCAGCAAAGGAAGTGGGCGTCAATTTCATCGGCGGTTATTCCGCCTTGATCCAAAAAGATTTTACCAGTACGGATCGGGATTTCATCCTGTCCATTCCAGAAGCCCTCTCCTCTACGGAGCGGGTCTGTTCTTCCGTCAACATCGGCAGCACCAAGTACGGCATCAACATGGACGGCATTGCCCTGATGGGACAAGTGATCAAAGACACGGCATATCTTACCAGAGATGCAGACTCCATCGGTTGCGCCAAGTTGGTGGTGTTTGCCAACGCCGTAGACGACAATCCTTTCATGGCCGGCGCCTTCCACGGTATCGGACAAGGAGAAGCCGTCCTTCACGTGGGCGTCAGCGGACCTGGTGTGGTGAAGAGCGCTCTGGAAAAAGTAAAGGGAGAACCACTTCACATCGTTGCGGAAAACATCAAGAAAACCGCTTTTAAAATCACACGAGCCGGAGAAGTGGTCGGCCAAGAAGTCGCCAAACGCCTGAATGTTCCATTCGGGATCCTGGATCTCAGCCTGGCTCCCACTCCTGAGATCGGAGACAGTGTAGCCAGGATCCTGGAAGAAATGGGACTTGCCGGTTGCGGCACACACGGTACTACAGCGGCTTTGGCTTTATTGAACGACGCCGTGAAAAAGGGTGGGATCATGGCATCTTCTTCCGTCGGAGGCTTGAGTGGCGCCTTTATTCCCGTCAGTGAGGACGAGGGTATGATCGCCGCCGTACAAAATGGTTCTATCACCTTTGACAAGTTGGAAGCCATGACCAGCGTTTGTTCCGTTGGCTTGGATATGATCGCCGTTCCCGGAGACACACCGGCTTCCACCATCTCCGCCATCATCGCCGACGAAGCTGCCATCGGCGTGATCAACAATAAAACCACCGCAGTACGCCTGATCCCCGTGTATGGTAAATCCGTCGGGGAAATGGCTTCTTTCGGTGGTCTCTTGGGATATGCTCCCATCATGCCGGTAAACGGCTTCTCATCAGAAGCGTTTATCTTGCGGGGCGGACGTATTCCGGCGCCGATCCATAGCTTTAAAAACTAATCGTTCACCTGGGTATCCAAACGACGAAGTGCCTCCTGCACTTCATCCCAGGCATAACCTTTCCGCATCAACTGTTGGGCGACTTTGGACTGGAAAGTCCGATCGTCCAACTTTTTTCTTTTATTTTTTTCTACAGCTTTGTGCAAATTCTTTTCCAGCTCCTGTTGATAGACAACAGACTCCTTGTTTTCCCCATCAATACCGGCCAGTGCACCCTGGATCACATCCCATGAGTAGCCTTTGTCCTGAAGACGTCGGCCGATTTTATCCACCTTTTGACGGTAAGGCAGCCTTTCAAACCGGTCATCCAGTTTTACTGCCAAGTCTTTGGCTTTTTCTAATTCGGATCCTTCGCAGCAGTATTCTTCCAGATAAGGAAGGGACTGTTCTTTGGAGATCCCCCGTTTTTCCAGATCTGCAGATATTCGATTTCTTCCCAGATCGGAAAAACTACTTTTGTCCTTTACGTACTGGGCTGCGTATCGTTGATCATCCACAAAACCGTATTCCTTCAGCTTTTTCATCACTACAGTGATCACCACCGGTTCATGTCCCTTGTCTTTTAAATGATCTTTCACTTCCTTGACGGTTCGATCCTTGAATGTCAGGTAGTGAAGACTTTGGTTGTAGGCTTTTTTTTCTTCCGATTTCCGCTTTGCGACGAGAAGTTCCTCCTCCTCTAATACGGAACCATTCTTTAACCCCAGTTCCCAGACCAGTTCCGGATCCATGTCCATCAACCATTCTTCACCGCTGTAGATTTGAACCTGTTTTGTTTTTTTATCGATCTTAAGTTCGGTAATGGTCTTCATCCCACAACTCCACTCCATTTCGGTCTACCTTGCCCAAGAGCAAAGGACTGGTCGTCTTTTGATTCTTTTCAATAACAAACGCATCTTTCAATAAATTTCTTGCTTCTAAAAGTTTATCTTCATCATTGGTATAAAGTTCCGCTAGAAGTTCACCTTTGGCAACAGGATCACCGATCCGCTTCCAGATCCGCAAACCCGCTCCAAGATCGATTATGGAATCCTTCGTTTCCCGACCTGCTCCAAGGTGCATAGCCGCCAAACCAACTGCGGATGCTTCTACTTTTGCCACATACCCGTCATTTTCTGCAGTCAACCTTTTCCGATAGGATCCAACCGGTAATCCTTCTCTTAGCTTTTCGACATCTCCACCTTGCAGCGCAACAAATTCCAAAAACTTGTCATGGGCTTTCCCCGATTCCAGTCGATCCAGCAAGATTTCTTCCGCTTTTTTCGACGTCATATCCGCCAGGGACAATAGCATCATTTCCTTGGCCAACTCCAGACAGAGGTAGTACAGATCTCCCTTTTCTTCTCCCTGAAGTACCTTTATGGCTTCCATCACTTCCAAGGAATTTCCAACGGCTTTTCCTAATGGTTGGTCCATGCTACTGAGGATCGCTTTCGTCTCCCTGCCCATGGCATTGCCGATATCGACCATGCTCTTTGCCAGTGCGATCCCATCTTCCAGGTTTTTCATAAAAGCACCGGATCCAACCTTCACATCCAACAAGATGGCCCCTGCTCCGGAAGCTAGTTTTTTGCTCATGATGCTGGATGCGATCAGGGCCTTTTGTTCCACCGTCCCTGTCACATCCCGCAAGGCATATATTTTTTTGTCGGCAGGGGCAATGGAACCTGTCTGCCCTGCCAAAGCCAATCCGATCTTGTTCACGTTAGAAACAAACTCTTCCATGGTCAATTCCACACGAAACCCGGGTATGGACTCCATCTTGTCGATGGTTCCACCTGTATGTCCCAATCCCCTTCCTGACATTTTAGCTACCGGGATACCACAAGCGGCCAACCAGGGAGCCAATACCAGCGTCGTGGTATCTCCCACTCCGCCAGTAGAGTGTTTGTCCACTACTACCCCTTTGATTGCAGATAGATCCATCTGATCTCCGGAATCCATCATGGTCCTCGTCAAAGCAACGGTCTCTTCCTCGCTCATCCCCTGAAAAAATACTGCCATAAGAAATGCAGACATCTGATAATCCGGGATGGCGTCTTTTACATATGCTTCTACGATATAGGACACTTCTTCGGGTGTCAGTGCATGGCCATCTCTTTTTTTAACGATCAGGTCCACCATATTCACGCTTATTTTCCTCCTCGGACTTTGTAATCAAAAGTATTGATCGCTTCCCTGCTGGACCACTTGGAGAACACTTTCCCTTCATAAGAACTGACCATGGTGTCCGTATCCGCTTCCAGGACCCAGGTATATCCCTGCTGTTCAAATTCCCCGGTTACCGCTATTTGTTCCAGGATCCGCCCGTTTTCTTCAAAATATTCCTTGTAAACTTCCGTAAGTGCATTGTCACTGAAGCTATGAAGATCCAAAGCCATAGCTTTCAACACCCAATCATATGTGTTTGTGAATCCGATCATTTTCTTCATCAAAAAACGCCGACTGACATATAGGAGGGTGTTTCCGTCAAACGTCTTTTGCGTGGGATCCAATTTGCGAAACCTTTCAGCGGAAATGGCTAGAAACCCATGTTCTTCCATACGAGGTTCCAACAACTCCAAAAAATCTTCATCACTGATCATTCTCAGAAAAATCTCCACGTCTTCATCTTCCATGTTTTCATCGGCCAAGTAGACCACATCGGCAAAAAGATCTCGATGAAGCCATACCCAATCCAAATCTTCCAATCGGGAAGCTCCAAAAACTTTTTCTACCGGTGCTGTTTTAATTTGTTCCGTCAATTTCAAAGTATCCATACGATCTCCTTTGTTTCTATTGTCTTCTATCCTATTGTAACATCTGATACCCGTATTCGCCTTCCCTTAAAACAAATAAAGACAAACCTTTTCGGCTTGTCTTCTCATCATCGAACGATTCCTGTCTTAATGGCTTGCAATTCGTGTTTTTGAAATGCGTCTTTCAACCGGTTTTCATTCCCGGCGATTAAAAAGCAGGTAGCAGGTCCCGCCGACCGCTCCAGCAGGTCCGACTCCACCTCTTCCAGCTGCCATTCTTTGGAATGGGTTCTCCCCATTTCCAACATTTCAGCTCTCACCCCTTTTGAACCAACCGGAAGAAGATCTCCGATCCACTCCAACTGGTTAAACAACGCCAGATGCTCCAGTGTTTTTATGTTTCCCAAGTTTTTCAGCACCTGATTTCCAACCAAAGGGATTCCGACCAGATAGCAGCTGTCTCCAGATTGAAGGATCCGTTTTTTTCGTTGTTTGATGGAGGCCACACCAAGAATGGTCATCCCCATGGCCGTCTGTCGAACCGGAATGTTGTCTTCCGTGCTCCCGGTGACCGGACAATGAGGATATCCGGATTCTTCCAATGCTCTTTGGATCCCTTTCAAGGCATCTTTCCCATACGGTTCCATGGAAAAACACAGATTGTCCACGACAAGGGTGGGTACTGCTCCATAAGCGAGCAGTTCTGCCAAAACGACCATAGCTGTGAAATAACCGGATATTTCGGCAGGACAGGAAACAAGATCCAGATCCATGGGTCCGATCCCTCCAAGAGAATCACAAGCCACCACCAGTTCCGAATGCTCATCCAACCTGGTACACTGCAAGTCTCGATATTTATAAAATTCCATGGCCGTCCACCATGCTGACCAAGCGATTCAAGGTCCCAAATCCATGTTCGTAGCGAATTTCCACCATACCTCCAAGGGGAATGAAAAAGTTCCATCGTTGGGTCACATCCAAGTCCAACAAGTGGGTGATCATGCTTTGGATGGGACCCCCGTGGCAAATCACCAGGATGGTTCCGTCCTTGTCTTTGAACTCATCTGCAAAAATCCCCACTCTTTTGTGGAATCCTTGAAGGCTCTCCCCTTCCGGTATCTTGTAATGGACATAATCCTTGTTCCACTCATCCCAGATCTCTTGGTGGGTTTCCGGTATGTTTTCCACCTTTTGATTTTCAAATACGCCAAAGTTGATCTCCGACAGCTCCGGACGGACCACTACCGGCAATCCATTGCGTTGACCAACCGCCTGGGCGATCTTGTTGGCCCGAGATATGGGACTGGAGTAAATGGCATCCACCTCCAACTCCGCAGCCAGCCGTTTGACCAGAACGTCAAATTGCTGGAGTCCTCTGGGAGTATACTGGGTCTCCGTTACACCGGCAAAGCGGTTTTCTACATTTCCCGTGGTTTCCACGTGCCTAACCAAATAAAATTTCATGATGAGCTCCTCTCACACGTTTCTTCAAACAATATAAAATGCAGCAACAAGAAAAATGGCCTGGGTCACTTCGATGACCATGCCGATGGTATCGCCGGTATTTCCTCCGATTTTTGAAACCGTCCACTTTGTCACGATAAACGTTCCCAAAAAAGCCAAAGCAACGGCACCGGCATGATAAAAGGAAGCAGGCAACGCCACTGCCACTGCCAAAACCCCTGCGAGAAGACCGTGGATAGGCTTGGTGTCGTCCATAAATCGGGCCCCCAGCTCTTTTTTCTCCTTGGCATATTCCGTCATGGATGCAGAGATCAAAGCTCCGCTGCGTCCCACTACCGGAAACAAGAATACCATCCACCAATCCGCATATTTCAAAAAGACGGTCAAAAGGGAAAACAACACCAGTATGCCAAGCACACCAAACGCACCCACTCTGCTGTCTTTCATGATTTCAAAAACCCGATCTTTGGGTCGATTGCTCAACAACCCATCCATACTGTCCATAAACCCATCGATGTGAAGCCCTCCGGACAACAAAATATAGGCCACCGCCAAGGTCAATCCCCGAATGTCATCTGGAACGCTTTTTAGGAGCCAAAAGAGACCAGCCAACACTCCTCCAATAAGGATCCCCACCACTGGGATCAGTCGCATGGAGGAAAAAAAATCGTCTTCTGTCACTTCACTTTTTAAATGTATGGGGATTCGGGTGTAGAAGCTGATCGCTACCAGTAGTTTTTTCATGTGATCATCCTACTTGATCTTCATTTCGATGCCGCTGACGACAAAATAGACTTCGTCTGCAGCTGCGGCCACCCGCTGGTTCATTCTGCCTGCGATGTCTCGAAAATAATTTCCCATTTTATAAGCCGGAACCAGACCCATGCCCAATTCGTTGGTAACGATGATCAGATCTTTCTCTTTCCCCAAGGCCAGAAGATCCTCTACATGATCATTGATCTGACGCTCCAGATCGTCTACGTCTTCCGGCTGGCATTCATCAAAATCCAAGCCGCTGTAAAACATCAGATTTGTGATCATGACCGTTAAACAATCCACCAAAAGCAAAGAACTGTTTTTATACGCTTCTGCTTCTTTGATCAAGGGAAAATCCTTCCACTGTTCGATCGTTCCCCAGCTGTCCGGTCGTTGTTCCCGATGCTTTTTGATGCGATGGGTCATCCCTTCATCAAAAGCGATGGATGTGGCAACATAGGCGACATCCGGTCTCATTCTGGCTATTTTTTCCGCATAGGTACTTTTCCCGCTGCGGGCTCCTCCTGTGATCATAATGATCTTTCCCATGCTAGACCTCCGTTCCTTTCATGATCCTTACTATGGCCTCCATATCCAAATGGTTTTCCAACAACTCCGCCAATTCGTCGTATTGTCTTTCTTTAAATGCAGCAAAACTCTCCACATTCACGCCCTCACTTAACCCTTTATTCCGTCGCAGGGTGCCTAAAATGGTTTTACGCGGTTCAATGTTGTCGAAAATTCCATGAAGATAGGTGCCCATGACCAGTCCGTCTTCCAGGCTGACACCATCGATTTCTCCGTTTTCCAACAGCACCAGGGGCTCATAGCATTGGTGAAAAGACGTCACTCCCATGTGGATCTCATACCCGGTCACGGCGCCATCGATCTTGGATCCTTGAAAGGATCCATTTATGCGTCCCTGCACTTGTACCGTCCGTTTTTTTTCAGATATGACGGTTTCAGCATCCACCAGACCCAGACCTTCCATGGTTTCTATGGCCGACTCATGGTTGTTGGAATCGGTGATTCGATTCCCCAAGATCTGATATCCTCCACAAATTCCAAAAATGGGAACTTTTTTGTCGTGGAGGGCGTGGATCTTTTCCACCATCCCCATCTCTTTCAAAAATACCATGTCTTCGATGGTATTTTTGCTGCCTGGTAGTATCAGCAGGTCCACATCATCCATTTCCTGGGCAGATTTAATGTATCGGACTTCTACATCCTCTTCCATCTCAAACGGAGTGAAGTCGGTGAAATTGGAGATGTGGGGAAGGCGAAGGACCCCTACTGTGATGTTTTTTTCTCCGCTGTGGGCAAAACGCATGGTAACGCTGTCTTCATCATCGATGTGCAGTCGAAAATAGGGAACGACTCCCAAACAGGGAACATGGATCAACGCTTCCAACATGTCGATCCCCGATTGAAGCAGGGTCACATCGCCGCGGAACTTGTTGATCACAAAGCCTTTGATCCGCTTTTGTTCTTCTTCCTGCAACAGCATGTATGTTCCATAAATGGAGGCGAACACGCCACCACGGTCGATGTCTCCGATCAAAATCACCGGTGCATCGCAAAGTTCCGCCATTCCCATGTTGACGATATCGTTTTCACGCAAGTTGATCTCTGCTGGACTACCCGCCCCTTCCAGGACGATGCAGTCCACATCTTTTTCCAATTTTCGATATGTTTCCAATACGATATCGGCCAATTGGGGCTTGAACTCGTGATACGTTGCAGCATCCATGTTTTTAAAAACCTCGCCTCGCAACACGACTTGAGATCCTACATCGGAGGAGGGTTTTAACAGGATCGGGTTCATTTCCACCCTGGGTTCAATGCGGGCAGCTTCCGCCTGCACCACTTGAGCTCGACCCATCTCCTTGCCTTCCTTGGTGATAAAGGAATTCAATGCCATATTTTGAGATTTAAATGGAGCCACTGTATAACCCCGATCGTTCAATATCCTGCAAACGCCTGCCGTCAAAACACTCTTTCCTACAGAAGATCCGGTTCCTTGAAACATGATGTTTGGTTTTCTCATAGTGCGTCTCCTTTGCATGCCAAGTCTATAAATTCATCGTACCCATCGATCCAATGAAATATTTTTTCTTCCTGGATCTGGTGAAGCAGTTCTGTCGCTTTCCCTTCGGTATAATCGAAACGACCTTCCCTTCGAATCATATAAATGGGACTGTTTGCTTCCAGCAAGACTTCCAGGTTTTTAACGTTACCGGTCCCGAAAGGAAGATCCGTGACCAATACATAGTCTGCCTGACGAATCAATTCTATGTTTTTCTTGTAGCCTTCCTCCGTGATATCGGAAAACGGTGGGCCTTCTGCCATGGATATGTTCATCATCTTGCACATTTCCCAGTCGCTGTCTCCTTGATTGATCACTCCACAGGACAAATGAACACCCAATGATTTCAGTCTTTCCAGGATCTGTTCACCACTGCCACCACCGGAAATGACATGGACTTGTATATTGGTATTGTCCAACCGGTCTTTGATGACTCGGATGGGTATAACTTCTCTTGTAGACAGCAAGTTGTTGTTTCGAACGACCATTTCCATGGCATAAACTTTCCCCAAATATTTTTCATCCACCACGTAATCCGGCGGGCCGTCTGCCAATACATTTTTATTGCTGAGCAGAATCAATCGGTCGCTGAATCGTGCAGCCATATTTATGTCATGCAAAACCGCAACAATAGTGGTATTGCGCTCTCGATTCAACCGCTTCACCAGCTCCAAAACCTCCAGTTGGTGATGTACATCCAGATGGGATGTGGGTTCATCCAATAAAATCAAATCCGCCTGTTGGGCAATGGCGCGAGCTATGATGATCCTTTGCCGCTCTCCACCGCTAAGTTCGTTGAACAAGCGATCCTTGAACTGCCAAGTGTTGGTCATCACCATGGCTTCATTCACAATATCATGATCTCTGGCAAGATTTTTTTCTTTGCCATATTGATGGGGATTTCGTCCCATCATTACAATATCGTAGGCATTAAAATCAAAATCGACGGTGAATTCCTGAGGAACAACGGATACCAGCTTGGCCCGTTCTCTTCGGGTCAATGTAGAATTATTGCGACCGTTAAGAAAAACATATCCTTCTTTCGCTTCCAAAATCTTTGTGATCACTTTTATCAAAGTAGATTTACCGGTTCCGTTGGGTCCAATGATCCCGACAAATTCCCCTTGATCGATAGACATGGTAAAGTTTTCTAAAACGGTGTGATCTCCGTAGGCAACTTTGACATCCTTCATTTCCAACAAGTTCTTCACCATGTTACACACCACTTTTCTTTCGTTTTTTCAAAAGATAAATAAAAAAAGGTCCGCCAAACAGAGATGTTATGATCCCTACGGGAATTTCCTGGCTCGTCAATGTACGGGCCAATGTGTCGCATATTATCATAAATAACCCGCCCACCACAAAGCTGTAAGGGATCAATCTCTTGTGCTTTGGTCCTGTCAAGATTCGAACTACATGAGGAACGATCAATCCAACGAATCCAATGATCCCCGTCACACTAACAGCTGCCCCTGTAATGATGGCTGTCACCAATAATACCTTTTTTTTCAACCGTTCTGTATCAACACCCAGTTGGGCTGCTGTATCTTCCCCCAAAAGCATGATGTCCAATTCCCGGTGTTGGGCATAAAGAATGACCACTCCTATTGCCATATACGGGAACACAATAAAAAGTTGACTCCAGCTTTTTGCATTGAAGCTTCCCATGGTCCAAAACACCACCCGATTTATTTCATCGGAAAAGATCATAAGCAATGATACGATGGCAGAAAGAAATTGTCCTATGGCGATCCCGCTCAATAGCAGCGTGTTGACCGGGACCTTGTTTCCCACCCTGGAAATGTTATAGACCAAGAATAAGGACAAGATCGCTCCGGCAAAGGCCATCAAAGCAATACTGTTCAATCCCAAAAATTGAAAGGAGAAGCGAAAGACGATCCCAATGGTCGCTCCTAATGCCGCTCCTGAAGAAACTCCTAAAATATATGGATCCGCCATGGGATTTTTAAACATTCCTTGATAAGATGCTCCACAGATAGCCAAGGTCCCTCCTACAAGAAGTGCCAACAGGACTCTGGGAAATCGAATGGACCAGACGATGGTCTGGGAGGAGTTTCTTATTCCTTCCAGATCCAAATCCAGCATGGGTACCCGGTCCAACAAAATCTTCATGGTATCAAGAAAGGAAATATCTGCTACGCCCAGTGTCGTTGCAGTGATCACCACAACGACACTCAGCAAAACAGTGCCTTTCCACAAATGCTTCTCTAAAAATTGCTCCATAGCGAATCCCCTATCATACACTTAGTTGAATTTTTCCGGATAAATGGCTTCTGCATAGAATCGAATGGTCTGACCTACCCGAGCGCCGGCCCGCGTCATGATATCATTGTCAGGACTTCCAGTTTCTACATTCACCACTTGGTTTTCCACAACAGCGGTGATCCCCTGCAGGGAATCTGCCATTGGTTCTGCTTCTCCACCACCCATGGTCACATTTCGGATATAGACTTCTGGATCTTTTTCCACGATGACTTCTTCACTGATTTGAGGCCATTCTCCTTCTCCATCTGCTGCGATATTGATGGCCCCCAATTCTTCCACTATTATGCTATCGATGAAAGAACCTGCTCCTGCAGAATAGTAGTAGCCCAGATCTACGAAAACGCGCTTCGGTTCCACATCGCCCAAGGCTGCCTTGACAGCTGTCCGTTCCGCTTCGATTTCTTCATTTACGGCTGCTGCTTCCTCATTCAAATCGAGGACTTTTCCCATCAACAAGATGTTCTCCTCGATTTGATCGACGGTCTGGCTGTCGGCCAAAACGATCACTTTGATGCCTGAAGCATCAAAAAGAGCTTGAGCTTCTTCCGGAACACCACCGCTGGAAAAAACCAGATCCGGTTCCAGATCCAGGATCAGCTCTGTGTTCGGATTGGTAAAGGTCCCGATCACTTGAATATTCGCCACTTCTTCCGGATAGTTGCAATATTCGGTTCGGCCGACGACTCGATCTCCGGCTCCGATGGCAAAAAGTGTTTCCGTCAAAGTTGGTGACACGGAAATGATTTTCTCGGGCATCGCTTCGATGGTGATCTCGTTTCCTGCAGTGTCTGTTACTGTCATGGGAAATGCAGTTAATTCTTCGGATCCGTTTTCCCCGTCATTGCCTCCATTATTGTCACTGCTTCCACTGCATCCTGCCATTACCATCATGAAAACAAGAGTTCCTATTAAAATTCCGCGTTTGATCATATTCTTTTTCATTTGTTATGTCTCCTTTTGATTTAGTGTAAACTCTACGCATATGCATTCTGCGATTTGTAATTTCTCTGCGACTTGTTGTCATTCAATAGTTCTTTGGCATAAAAAAACTCAGCCGTAAGCTGAGAATGTATTTAGACACATATACACAATCCTCCCCTCCGTAGGTAAAACTCGATCAAGGCAGGTCTCCTGACTCGTGCTTCGTCCTCCGTTCTCCTTCCCGTCTTTCAACAGTGGCTTTTTAGAACTTCGTCCACACTTACAGTAGCGGGGGCTGTAGTGGCTTTTCACCACTTTCCCTATTAAGTATCACTACACCTTGTCACCATATTCAATTGTTCATAGCTTATCATAATGCAGTTGTGATTTCAATGGTAAACTTTACAGATTCTTGTCTGGAAACATGCACAGATCCGATATTATGCAGGAACTGCATTTTGGACTTCTTGCGGAACAAATCTTTCGCCCATGATAGATCAGCCAGTGATGAGCGTCCGACCACATTTCTTTCGGAATGTTTTTCATCAGATCTTTTTCCGTTGCCAAAACATCTTTGGCATCTGCCAACCCGATTCGATTGGACACCCGAAATACATGGGTATCTACTGCTATGGCCGGAATTCCAAAGGCATTGCTTAAAACTACATTGGCTGTCTTACGTCCAACTCCTGGAAGTTTGATCAATTCTTCCATGCTTTGAGGCACTTGGCGATGGAAGTCGTCAAGCAGCATTTGGCTCAGTCCGATGATGTTCTTGCTTTTTGAATTGCTTAGGCCGCAACTTTTTATGATCTCACGAACTCCATCTACTCCCAGTTTCAACATATCTTCCGGTGTGTTGGCGACTGCATAAAGTTCTCTGGTGATCATGTTTACCCGAACATCTGTACATTGGGCAGACAATACAGTGGCCACCACCAGTTCAAAAGGCGTGGTAAAAGCCAGCATTGGTTTTGGATTTTCATACGTTTTGGATAATCGATTCAAAACTTCCGCCATGTTTTTTTTCGTCAATTTTTTCATTGTTGCCTTTTTCACTTCCCTTCGAGTTATGGATTCATTCTAACATGAGGGAAAATATCGTGCAAAGCTTTTGTGCCCCAGATGTTTTCCTGTATTCATCCAGGTGGATTTCTGTTATAATATGCTTTGATGTAGAACAGGAGTGTAGCTTATGAACAACAAAAAAATGTATTTGGCAGATGGTGCTCTGTTGCTGACTGCTGTCGTTTGGGGAAGCGGTTTTGTAGCAACTAAAAATGCCTTGGATCATTACAGCCCTACCGAGATCCTGCTTATTCGTTTTGGCATAGCAGCCATCATCATCGGCATCTTTTTCTTTCGAAAAATATTTCCCTTGAAAAAAAATGAAATCCTGGCTGGAATGGTCATCGGGGTTTTTCTGTTTTTGGGATTTGCCTTTCAAACTGCAGGACTGCAATACACCCTGGCAGGAAAACAAGCTTTCTTGACTGGAACCAATGTTATTATGGTACCTTTTTTGTTTTGGTTTATAAAAAAAGAAAAGCCGGATCTTTTCAATCTGACCGCAGCACTGATGATGTTTGCCGGCATCGCGTTTTTGACTTTGGATTTCACGAATAATCTCTATTTGAACAAAGGGGACGGACTTACGCTGATCTGCGCATTTTTCTTTGCCTGCCACATTCTGTCCATCGGTTTTTTTACAAAAACTTATGACCCTATCAAACTGACCTTTGTCCAGTTTGCCACTACTTTTTTGCTCTCCGGCATTTGGCGGATTTTTACGGGAGAAGGAATGTTCCGTATTCCCACCCAATATTGGGGAGATGTGCTGTTTTTGGGGATCTTCAGTACTTTTCTTGCTTTTTTACTGCAAAACGTGGCCCAAAAACACACTACTTCCACCCATGCCGCGGTATTGCTTTCTTTGGAATCGTTTTTCGGCAGCATTTTGAGCATACTGTTGCTTGGAGATGTTTTTTCACCAAAGATGGTTTTGGGTTCCATCATCATATTTGCAGCCATCATTACTGCTGAAACGAAATGGAACTTTCTCCCTAGTCGCAGACTGGGTGAAAGTCTGGAATAGACAAATGAAAGGAGTCTCCCATGAACTATCAAGAAGCATTAGACTATATCTCTGAAACCTATAAATTCGGTGTCAAATTAGGACTGGAAAACATTCGTATCCTACTAAATGAACTTGGCGATCCGCAAGACAAAATGAAGTACGTCCACGTAGCCGGTACAAACGGAAAAGGATCTACTGCCCACATGATCCATTATACCTTGAAAGAAAGCGGATACAAGACTGGTTTATTCATCTCGCCATTTTTGGAAGAGTTTACAGAACGGATCCAAATCGACGGTGTAAAAATCGACAAGGACCGCTTGGGTGAAGTGACTTCCACTATCAAGGATGCCGTAGGCCGCATGATGAAAAACGGTCATCCGTCTCCATCGGAATTTGAAGTGGTCACAGCCATCGGTTTCCAATATTTTTATGAAGAAAATGTGGAGATCGTTGTGCTTGAGGTTGGAATGGGCGGTCGTCTCGATGCAACCAACGTGATCAAAGCACCTGAAGTATCCATTATCACCACTATAGGCATGGACCACACGGATTACTTGGGGGATACCGTAGAAAAAATCGCCTTTGAAAAGGCGGGTATTATCAAGGATGGCTGTCCTGTTGTCATCTATCCTCAGGAACAAAGTGTTATGGACGTATTGATCCAGGAGTGCGAAAAGAAACAGGCACCCTATCGTATCCCTGATTTTGGTTATGTCACATCCATCCGTTCTGACTTGTCCGGACAACTTCTTCGCTATTCCAACGAAAAGAGTCCGTGGCATTCCATGGAATTCAAACTTCCTTTGCTTGGGGATCATCAGATCTACAACAGTACAGTAGCCTTGTCCGCTTTGGAAGTTTTAAAGGAAAAAGGATTTGCCATAACGACAGATGCCGTCCAAAGAGGAATGGACACCTTGAAATTCACCGGACGCTTCGAAAAGATTTCAGAGGATCCCCTGGTGATCATCGATGGTGCTCACAACGTTAATGGATTTGAGGCATTGGCAAAAACATTGGACAAGTATTTGAATCGAAAACTGAATGTGGTCATCGGAATATTGGGAGACAAGGACTATGACACCATGTTGCGGACCATCCTCCCTTATGTGGAGAAATTCTATACAGTCACACCGGACAGCGATCGGGCTTTATCCGCAGAGGCGCTGGCCAGCTACATAGAAACGGAATTAAGTGCTCCAGCTCTCCCTTTGGCCGATGCCATGGAAGGAGCAAAACTTGCCTTGTCTGCCCCAAAAGAGGAGGCCACCCTGTTTGTCGGGTCCCTGTACATGATCGGGGAAGCGAGAACCGCATTAAAAAGTTTACTGGCATAAAAAACAGCCACTTCGCAGGATCTGTGAAGTGGCTTGCTTTATCCTTTTTATTTACACCAAAAATTTGATGGCACTGTAATCGTACGCTTCTTTAAACTCTTGGTATTGTCGGTGGTAATCTGCTATGGTTTCCGAAGGGATCCCAAATAGGCGTCCAGTCAATGAAGAAAGTTTCTTCAGCAGGTAGTCCAGATCCACATCCAAATGACCCTCACAGTAGTTGAGCAACAATTCTCTTCTCGCACCAAACTCCGAGATCATCAGGCAGTCGATATCCGTTTGATCGAATTCCAACTCAAACTCCTTGGCGATCATTTTGTAGATCCTCTCCACGCTGAAACTCAACGATCGGAAGTTGGACTTGTTCCGAAGCACTTCGTAAAAGAATTTACGGTTGTGGGTATCCGTCAATATGATTTCGTAATAGATTGCCGTCACGATGTACAATTTCAAGTACGAATTTTTTTTGACGTTCAAGCGATTATTGACAAACTCGTGGATCAGCAAGTAGAACTTGGAATTGATCTCCAGAACGATATTGTCTTTTGTTTTGAAGTAATATGGAATCAACCCCAAAGGGATGCTGGCATTGTCAGCGATCTTTTGTACAGTAGACTTGGTGTACCCCATCTCATAGAACATCTCCTTAGCTACCCGGATGATGTTTTCTTTTGTTTCAAATCCTTTTTTATATCTCATTGATCCGTTCCTTTCATTTTACGTTTTCTTTATACACAAACATATTTACCTTTTTTTTTGCTTAATAAACATTTTAACATAGAATTTAAAAATTCTATAGGTATTTCATTGTTTTTTTGTAAATGAAGGGAACACTAAAGTATTACTTAAGCTTAACTTCTTTTAATACTCCTCTTTTTTCCAAGGCCAATGCCAGTATTCCGGCCAAACCGACGTTTACTGCGCTAGCTAAAGTAAGCGGTCCTATCAGCGCCAGAAACATGGCTTGCCACTGGGGTACGATGCCTGCCCATTCCATGGCAACCACCGACAACAATGTTGCAACAATGCCGTTTAGAAAAACTGCCAACCCAACATTTCCGATCCAGGGAAGTTTTCCGTATCCTTTTCCAAATGTCCAGCAAATAACAGCCATGGTCACTGCAATGACCAAATGGATGATCATAGTGAACGGGAATCCTGAAGTCAATGCTGTCAGCATATGACCAAGGAATCCAACCAATGCACCTGGTATGGGACCCAGCACTGCAGCTGCCAAAAATGCGGGCAATGCATCCAGCGCAATGGAATATACCAGTTTGATCTGCGCTCCTACAAAGGACATGGCAACAAATAATGCGATCAATACCATTTTTTTCGTATTCATCCCAGTCACCCTCAAACCACATCAATGCCGGCTTCAGCATATGTTCCCATATTGTTGACCATGGATATGGCTGCATCGACGACGTTGAAGGCCAATGCAGCACCGCTGCCTTCTCCCAGTCGCATGTCCATGTAAAGGTAAGGCTTGAATCCAATAAGCTCCAGTCCCTTTTGTGCACCTTTTTCTGCGGAAGCATGAGAACAAATCAAATAATCATTGACGCAGGGATCCATTTTAACGGCAATAGCCGCGGCGGCACTGGAAATAAAACCGTCGATCAGCACCGGTACTTTTTTACTGGCTCCGGCAAGCATGGCTCCTGCCATTGCCGCAATCTCCAATCCTCCAACTTTATACAATACATCTATTGGGTCTTGCGGGTCTGGTTGGTGCTTTTCAATGGCTCGTCGGATCACTTCCGATTTTTTATCCAAAAGATCAGAACTCAAATTGGCGCCAATGCCGGTGACCTCCTGGGGATCGATATTCCCAAATACACTGAAAATAGCGGAGCTTGGAGTTGTGTTTCCAATGCCCATTTCTCCGGTTGCCAAAACGTTATATCCCTTGTCGATCATCTCCAAAGCCGTTTCCATTCCGATCTCCAATGCTTGAACGGCCTCTTCCCTGGTCATGGCTGTTTCCTTGACCATGTTTCCCGTTCCAAATCGAACCTTTTTGTTGCGCACGTTGGGGTTATCCAAAGTCGCATTGACTCCCACGTCCGTAACGATCACGTCGGCACCGGCTTGTCGAGATATGGCACCAACACCGCTTTTCCCATTCGCTATAAAATTGGTCATCAATGCCGTTACCGGTTGTGGTGCACTGGTGATGCCTTCTTCACAGATCCCATGATCCCCTGCGAACACCAGCACCGCCTTTTTTGTCGGCTTGTTAAACAGTTCCGGATCGATTCCAGCCACTTGCACGGCAATGCCCTCCAGCACACCCAGGCTTCCCATAGGTTTGAGCAAACCATCTACATACTCCTGCATCTGGGCTTTTTGACTTTCGTCCACCTTTTCGATGTTTTTCAGTACCTTTTCCATGATTTTCATTTTCTTACCTCCCGTTATTGTGTTTTCGAACCACTGGGGTCAGCTCCAATGGACGGCAATAAAAAAAGTTCACGATCTCATAAAAATAAGACCGTAAACTTTGCCATCATTTACGCTGACAGAACACAGGCAGGTCTCCTGACTCGGTTTCATCGCTCCAATGTCCCTTCCCGTTTCCGGTGGATCGACATCTACTCAACCTTACAGTGGCGGGTCCGTCCGGAATTTTCATCCGGTTCCCTATTCTCCCTAGCGGGCACCTGTACTCTTATATTGAATTAATGACATTATATCAAATTTATAAAGAAATTCCAAGTACTTGATGTTGAAACAAGATCATTTTTGTCAAAGAATCTCGATCTTCCGGCAAAAATTCATACACCAGAAAGTCCGGTTGGATCAATGCTATAATATCCCTTATGGATCCATGTCCAAAGGGAGTATGTTGGTCGATGTTGCCTATATGCTCTCTGGCATGACCCAACATATCCCAATAATCATCGCAGCAGCGCATTTCTTCCAATCGTTTTCCATGATCTTGCGAAACATACTGCCCCGTCAAGGCCTGATTCAAATGGATGCCTCGAATATATGGGATCATTGACTGGTTCTGTTTCAATACTTCCAAAATATAAGCTCCCGCTTCTTCCAGATCCCGCAATAAGGGATTGGTTATCATCAAGTGTCCGATATCCAGCATGAATCCTTTGTTTGGATAATGGATCTTTTCAAAAAATGCTGCTGTTGCTTCCGGATCTTTAAAATTCAACCCAGGCCACCATAAGTTCTCGAAGAGCAAAGCAATGGCAGGATCCATTCCTTCCATGGTTGCATTGATGAACTCTGCGGTTGCGTCAAGCACTTCCTCGTCGGAATACTTGAAATCCCATGTATATGTGTCCTCCACTTCCACATGGGACACATGAACGACCGCATACTCCATCTTCAATTCCAATGCCGTTTTTAATTCCTGTTGGTATTTTTTGATCAACACAGTCGGATCGAAATCACCATAATAAAATGCCACATTCTCCATATTCAGAAATTGTTTTTTCAATGCTTCTTTGTTGCCCCGCCAAAAATCAAGCCACGTGGGCCAATAAGTCATGTGGATCCCTACGGCCAGTTCCTGGGGAATATTGTCAACATTATAGTCTTGATGAAAAATCAATTCCGTCCCATCCAATTTCATGTCTTTCAAATAAGTAGCAAGTTGATGCCAATCGTTGTGAAACCAATTTAATTTACTTTCGTGATTCACCATGTTCATGAGAATTTTCATTGGCCCGTCACCAATTTTCTCATTTGTTCATATGCTTTCTTTAAAAATTCATCCGGGTCTTCCATTGATTTGATGCTACCCACCAATTCCATGGAGGCATACTCCAAATCGGTTTTTTTGAGTAAAATTTTCAACTTATCCCAATCAACTTCTCCATCACCTGGAATCCAGTGGCGATCCTTCTCCATGTCATTATCCGAAAGATGGGTAGTGAACAACCGATGGCTCCAATTTTCCAGCAGCATCCCCTTCGTTTGACCGGCGAGCCAATCATGGGACGAATCATAGCAAAGACCGAAATGATCCGATTGGAGTTGCGTCAATAAACCATCGACCAGATCTGCATCCCTGGTGTTTTCCACCGCAATGCGAACGCCCAATTTTGTTCCGTATTCCCGAAGTTGCATAAATGAATCAAGACCCTGTGAAAGAAGTTCCTTAGGACCGTCAACATCAGTAACATGCATGACCATGACCGGGATCTTGAATTGACTGCATTGATCCAAATATCCCATATACCTTGCTATCGTTTTGTTTCGGACGGTCTTTTCTTCCGACCAAAGATCATTGACGTCTTGATATGGTGTATGGATGTTTTCAAAATAAAGGCCTTCCGATCGGACCATTTGAGGCATCTTTTCCTTCTTAATGATCTTAGGGTATGTTTCATCTTCCCACCATAGAGACACTCCATCAAACCCGGCACGTCGAATGGATTCCAATCGTTCTTTCAATGGCTGAACAAACCCATACCAGGAAAATATGCTGTTTTTCATTATATGTCCACCTAACTTTCTTCCACTACCAGCGCTTCCGCCGATAAAGCCTCTTCTGGTTTGATACCCAAGGCTTCCAGACCATTGTCGTATGCCAGTTTCATCAAATCTCTTTTTCGGATCCCAGCTTTATTCAGGTATATCAGCTCATCAAAAAATCCGGACCCATGATACACTTTATATGCTCCTGCATCACTCCCTACAGCAATTTTCACACCCATATGATGAGCTTCATATACTTTTTCGCATTGGTTTTCAAAAATTTTCCGGATGACTTTCCGCTCCGTTTTGTAACGTTCATCCATGGTATACACTAAATTGCCCAAGGGCGCCAAGGTTGGTACCCATATGGTGTTGGTCTCTTTCATGCGATGAAGAGCTTCCGCCGACAAATAGTATCCGTGTTCGATGGTGTCGGCTCCGCAGTCCAATGCCATGTCCACTCCTTGCGCCGTATTGACATGGACCATGACTTTTAAACCGTAATGATGGGCCAGATCCATCAAGTATTGAAACTCTTCCCTGCTAAAACCGATATCTCCAGCAACTCCATACTCATCAAAAGACATCATTCCACTTAGCGCAACCTTAATAAAGTCTGCTTTCTTTTCCAAAAGGTCTTCCATGCACCAACGGATATCTCCCTTGTCCTGTACCGGTTGCCCGATCAGCTTACCGTAATACCCTTTTTTGTAGAGTCCATAAACAGGCGTTTTATAGATGATCCCCTCATCCCTGGCAACAGATCTGGCCAACTCATAAAGTCCAATGCAGTCGCCGCCGTCTCTTACCGCCAGGATCCCCCGCTCACGGTAGGCTCTAAAAGTCTTTTGAACCAGAGATCTTGCCACAGAATAGTCTTCCAGTAGTTTTTCACGATAATTTTTTGCGTCGTCTCCGTTTAAAGAAATATGTACATGAGCATCGATAAACACTGTCATCATCCTATCTTAAAAAAAGCTTCCTACTGTTAGGAAGCTTTTAGTTTCATCGACCTCACAGAATGCAGGTCCTTTTCTTTACATCATTCTTGCAGCTTGCTTCCTGTGATCGATCGTTCTTATAGTCCGTTTTGTTGTTTACAAGCTTTAACTACATGCTTTGCTAAAACGGAAGTGGTAACAGAACCTACTCCTCCTGGTACTGGAGTGATCATGGATGCTTTATCCACGATGTTGTCAAAATCTACGTCTCCACACATTTTTCCTTCTTTGTCTACGTTGATTCCAACATCCACTACAATGGTTCCTTCCGATACCCAGTTTTCTTTAACCAGTCTCGGAACGCCTACTCCAACAACAAGGATCTCTGCTTGTCTTGCCCATTTTGAAGAGTCTTTTGTTTCGATGTGGCAAATAGTCACTGTTGCCATTTCATTCAACAACAATTCAAATACCGGTCGTCCAACAACATTGGAAGCTCCAATGACGACGCAGTCTTTCCCTGTGGGATTGATCTCATAATGCCGAAGGATTTCCATTACTGCCGTGGGAGTACAAGGTGTCAAACCGGTTTTGTCTCCAACATTCATCTTTGCCACGTTGATGGGGCTGAAGCAGTCAACATCTTTCTCCGGTGCGATGACATATTGAATGGCATTCTCATCTAATTGTTTCGGTAAGGGTCTGAAGATCAGAATACCGTGGGTCGCGGGATCTTCATTTACTGCTTTCAATTCTTTTACGAAATCTTCTTGAGTGATCTCTGCATCCAATTCTTTTACTTCCACGTCGATATTGCATGCTGCCATTCTCTTCAATGCTCCACGTTCATACGCTAAGTCACTAGGTTGCGCACCAACACGTACAATGGTCAGTTTTGGCACAATGCCTTTTTCTCTTAATTCGTTCGCTTGCTGTAATGTTTCCTCTTTCAAGCTTGCTGCTACCAGTTTACCGTCTAATAATTGTCCCATTCTAATCCTCCTATTTTTCGTTTCTATAATTTATTTAGAAAGCATCGCTTCCACTTGTGCATATACTTCGTCGGCGATGGCTGTTCCTTTCCCGACCAAAGGTTTTACTTCTTCATTGATTTGTTTGACGTAGTCTTCACTTTTGATCATGTTGATGTTGATGACCACGTTGATCCAACCACTGATCAGTGCTGCACGCAGACATTGAACTCCAACGCCCACATCACTAATTGCCAGTTTCGATCCTTTATCCACCAATTCCTGGTGCAGCAAAATGGCTTCGTAAGATTTTTTTACGATATCTACGGGAACTTGACATGCTTGAATCAAGCATTTTTCCAAGGTTTCTTCCTTGATTTTCTGCTGCTCTTCTGTCTCTTTTGGCAAGCCGTAGGCTTTAGACAGTGGCAGGAAATTTTCTGCATCCAGATCTACCATCGCCAACAAGTCGTCCTGCAGTTTTTGTGCTTTGGCCATGATCTCCTTGTTGATTTCCTCATACTCCGCATACTTTTTCTTGCCCAACGTCAAATTCACAACCATGCTGGCCAATGCAGTACCAATGGCTCCTACCAATGCTGCGGCACCGCCGCCACCTGGTACGGCATCCTTGGATGCGAGACGCACTGCAAAATCTGTACAAGAACCTTCTACCATTTTCACGGGATCACTCTCCTTACCATTTAAAAAGGCTTACACCATAGGAAGTACACTAAGGCGTATACGATTGGTGTAAGCCATTTATTTATCTTTTGCTTTTTCTACAGTCTTTGGATTTAGAACAATCCTGCAATCACGCCGTCAGCATCTACATCGATTTTCTCTGCAGAAGGAACTTTTGGCAAACCAGGCATTTTCATGACATCACCAGTCAGAACTACAATGAATCCTGCACCGGCAGACACTGTCAAGTCACGAACTGTTATTTCAAATCCGGTCGGTCGACCCAATTTGGTTTGATCGTCTGTCAAGGAATACTGGGTCTTGGCCATGCAAACCGGGAATTTGTCGAATCCAAGTTTTGTAAAGTTGGCCATTTCTTTTTCTGCTTTTGCAGTAAAGTTTACGCCATCTGCACCGTAGATTTTTGTAGCGATCTTCGTGATTTTTTCTTTAATGGAATCTTCTACGTCATATGCATATTCCATGTTGTTTTCTGTTTCTGTCAAGCGGATCAATTCTTTTGCCAGTGCTTCTCCACCAACGCCACCTTTGCCCCATACTTCGGACAATGCTACGTTTACGCCCAATTCACGACACTTGTCTTCTACCAATTTCAATTCAGCATCGGTATCGGTTGGGAATTTGTTGATGGCTACAACAGCCGGTAATTTGAATACTTTGGTGATGTTTTCCACATGCTTGAGCAAGTTCGGAAGACCTGCTTCCAATGCTTCCAAGTTCTCCGGACCCAGATCCGCTTTTGGAACGCCACCATTGTATTTCAATGCTTTAACTGTAGCAACGATAATAACAGCATCCGGTTTGATGTCTGCCATTCGGCATTTGATGTCAATAAATTTCTCAGCACCAAGGTCGGCACCGAATCCAGCTTCTGTAACAACATAGTCTGCATAATTCATGGCAAATTTTGTTGCCAATACAGAGTTGCAACCATGTGCGATGTTTGCGAATGGTCCACCATGGATGAATGCAGGAGTTCCTTCCAGCGTTTGAACCAAGTTTGGCTTCAATGCATCCTTCAACAATGCAGCAACTGCGCCTTCTGCTTTCAAGTCTCCAGCAGTGACCGGCTCGCCTTTTCTATTATAAGCGACAACGATTCTTTTTACTCTTTCTTTCAAGTCGATGATGTCATTGGACAAGCAGAAGATTGCCATGATTTCGCTTGCTACTGTGATATCGAATCCATCTTCTCTAGGTACACCCTGTGCTTTACCACCCAAACCATTGACGATGTTTCGAAGTTGACGGTCGTTCATGTCGACTGCTCTTCTCCAAACAACTCTTCTGGTATCGATGTCCAGCGTGTTTCCTTGGTATACGTGGTTGTCCAGCATGGCGGCGATCAAATTGTTTGCGGCGCCAATAGCATGGAAATCTCCCGTAAAGTGCAGGTTGATGTCTTCCATCGGTACGACTTGTGCGTATCCTCCACCAGCAGCTCCACCTTTAACTCCAAATACTGGTCCCAAGGATGGCTCTCGTAATGCAACCATAACGTTTTTACCCAATTTTGCCAATGCGTCTGCTGCCCCAATAGTCGTTGTGGTTTTTCCCTCACCAGCCGGTGTCGGGTTGATGGCAGTTGTCAAGATCAACTTGGCTTTTCTACCAGAAGGTTTTTTCAGCAGGTTGATGTCCACCTTTGCCTTGTGCTTACCATAAAGGTCCAAGTCGTCTTCTGTCAAACCCAGCTTCGATGCGATCTCTCGGATGTCTTGCGGCGTAGCTTCTTGTGCGATTTCAATATCACTTTTAAAACTCATGCATAATCCTCCTCTTAATGAAATATTTTAATATATTTTTGAACACTGAAAATGATTAGCGAAAACAATGGGATCAAGACAAAGTTGGTGATCAGTCTTCCAGGCAGGAAAACAATAAAGCCTTGATCAAACATCATTGACAAAAACCAAGTGTTCAATATTAGCGAAGTAATGATCTGTGTCAGTGTCACTGTAAAGAACACCTTGTCCAAACCAAAGTTTCCGGATGGATTGTCACTTTGGAACTTACTATACAGCAACGGGATCGCTGCAAATCCTAAAACGATCAAGACGTACAAAGCGACGAAGAACATGGACAATTCCGTTCCCAGAAGCATCACTTTCCCATTTTCCAACCCCAGGTTATTTTTAAAAACCAAAACTCCCAAAACCAGAAAAGCCAAAGCAAATACACTGACAATGTTCAATAGGTTGTAGCGAATTTCTTTTTTATCATATTTTTTGGCGATCAAGAATATGACGCCTGGGATCCATCCAGTTAAAGCACTGGATATGGTGAATCCAGGAAAATATGGCCCAGCTGGCTTGATGATGTAACAAAGGATATCGGAAATGGTTCCCGTCACAGCTCCAGCCAATGGTCCGAAAAACATGCCGGACATGACGATAGGCACCGTTGTAAAATTGATTCTCAGGGAAGAAAATCCCGCTAGTGGAATGTACACTTCGAATAAAAGCTTCAGCACAACGCTGATCGCAGTAAACAATCCAATGTTGACAACGGTTTTGGTGGTGAATCTTGTTTTCTTGATTGCAGTTGTTTTCATTATTCTCTCCTTGATTGTCAGAGCGCCTCCTCATCCAATCAAACAAGAGCTTGATCAAACAGCGGAAGCGACAAGAGATCGTGGACTTTCATCCTTCGTTTAAGGGCAACATCCCATCCCTTAACACTTAACGCATCTTGTCTACTCTGCATTATTTATTTACAAACTAGATTATATACTAAATTCGGTCTTTTCGCACGGCCGTATTGTATTTTCTAGTATGTTTGTCTCTTCCAAGCAAGGCTTCTGTTGCAAAGATGGATCCCATGATCTCCTTGTTCAACGGGTCCATGATGGCAGAATCCATGCCTTCATAAATAGCTAATGTCATAAAGTTTTGATTGATGATCTTTCGTTTTGGCATCCCGAAAGAAATATTGCTCAGTCCGGAAGTAAACTTGACCGTCGGATAAATGGCTTTGACCTGTCGCATGGACTCGACAAAATTCAACAGGGAATTATTGTCTGTGGACAATGCCATGACCAAAGGGTCAATATGGATCTTTTCCGGTGTAATGCCGAAGGTTGCTGCCTTATCAATGATTTTTTTGGATATGACAACTCTGGTTTCTACATCCCTGGGTGTTCCATTTTCACTGTCGCAAGTCAATGCGATGACTTCCCATTCTGTTCCTTCGATCAGTGGAAACAATACGTCACACTTGTCCAGGTCTGTTCCTTCGATCCTCTCCAGATTGACAGAGTTGATCAAACCTGGCTTGTTCACCATAGGCATTACTTCTTTGATGAAATATGGGTTTGGGCTGTCGATGCATATGGGGACATCTACTGCATCTTGAACGATGTCGATCAACCATTTTAACGTCTCCACTTCCACTTCCGGTGCCGTGGACGCACAAACGTCGATAAAGTCAGCCCCCGCTTCTGCCTGTTTGATGGCACGTTCACGGATAAAAGCTTCATCCTTGTTCTTGATGGCTTCCTTTACCACGGGTATTGCTCCATTGATTTTTTCTCCAATAATGATCAATGCGTTCCCTCCTCGATAGTTTGTTAAATAATTGTTGATATCGATTTCACCCTGGTCATAAAAAATGTAACCTCACTTGTATATACAAGCTCCTTTACTAGTTTTATCTTATCAAAGTGGATTCTCTTTGTCAATATATTATTTAAACTTGTCTATCCAAGACAACTGGGTTAAAATTGTATTAATTACAAGGTAAATTATATCACAAAAAGGAGACGTATAGATGAGTCAAAACGCGAAAGTTGAATTTCCTTTGTTAAATCGAAGTATTGAAGTGCCGGAAGGAACAAAAGTGTCGGATGCCTGCGCCCAAGCCGGATATCCATTGAACTTGGTATGCGGAGGAAAGGGTACTTGCAAGAAATGTGCCGTTGAGATCGAGGAAAACGGTCAACCAAAAATCATCTTATCTTGCCAAACGACCGTTTACGACGGCATGAAAATCCTTCTGAAGGAAGAAGAACAAAAGGCGCAGATCCTTACTTCCGCTACATTGGATGCCATCGAATTTGAACCCAGTCTCCGTGTGATACAAATCCCGGCTGATAAGTTGAAGGTGTCAATCGGCGAAAACGACTGGGATGTATTAAAAGAAAACATCGGGTCCGATATACAGGAACCTGACCTGGAGGTCCTCCAGCAAATGTCTCTCCATTATCACCACAAGGATGGGATCAAGGTCGTTTTGAACAACAGCAGCATATTGGACGTATTGCCTGGTGATCATAAGAAAGCGATCTATGGCATTGCTTTTGACATCGGTACCACTTCTGTCGTAGGGTATCTATACGACATGGATGAACAGCTGCTTGTCGGAATCGAATCCACCTTGAACAAGCAAACCGAACTTGGAGGAGATGTTATCAGCCGTATCGACCATGTCATCGGCGATATCAACAAACTGCCAAGACTGCAAAAACTGGTGATGGATTCCGTCAATGAAATCATAACCGGCATTTGCAAAGAATATAGCATCAATACAGATGACATCTACTTCGCAAGTGTTAGCGGAAACAGTACCATGCAGCACCTTTTCCTGGGACTATATCCGGAACATTTAGGAAAGGTGCCTTTCAGCAGTACGACCCACAAAGGAGTGGTAACAAAAGCAGATCGGGTGAACTTGAAGATCAATCCCAGGGGGATCGTGTCATTTTTGCCTTTACTTGGAGGCTTTGTTGGCGCAGACACTACAGCCGTTCTTTTGTCTCTTCCCAACGATGGAAATGTCCGATTGATGATCGACCTTGGTACCAATGGAGAAATTGCCGTTGGTCGAAACAAAAAATACAAAGTCTCCTCCACCGCTTGTGGACCTGCACTGGAGGGAGCCGGTATCAAATATGGAATGCGCGGGACCCGCGGCGCCATTGAACGGGTGGATGTGACAGATGATGACATCGAATATAAAGTGATCGGCAACATCAGGCCACGGGGGATCTGTGGTTCTGGCGTCATCGATTTGATGGCCGTTCTTTACCGGGAAGGAGTCGTCAACAAAAGAGGTGCTTTGGTGAGCCCTGAATTGATCGAAAAAAAGAAGTTGGGAGCACGCGTTCAACTTCGGAACAATGCAAAGGTATTTGTGGTAGCTTATGCTTCAGAGTCTGAGCTTGGCGAAGACATCTACTTCTCCCAGGATGACATACGACAGGTACAACTGGCAAAAGGAGCCATCTATACTGGTTGCGTCATGTTGATGGATTCTTATGGTATAAAAGGAGAAGACTTGTTTGAAATCGTACTGGCCGGCGCTTTTGGCAACTACATCGACATCTTCAATGCACAATCCATTGGCATGTTGCCATGGTACAAGGATGTCGCCGTTCGATCCATCGGCAATGCCGCTGGAACAGGCAGCCAGATGCACTTGATTTCCAAAGAAAAACAATTGGAGTGCATCGACATCGAAAAGCAGGCGATCTTTGTCGAGTTGGCCAATGATCCTACATTTGCCAAACAGTACATGAGGAATACCTATTTCCAAAACTTGATCGAAGACTAAGCCATACATATAGAAGAACAGAAAAAAGAAGTGAAGGCAAATGCTTACACTTCTTTTTGTATATGAAACTTGTGTTACTTTTCTTTTAGTACAACACTTCCACGTTGTAATCCCGTAGCACCGGAACGAATGAATTCCAAGACACCATAAGGTTCCATCAATTCCATAAACGCTTCGATTTTTACACCGTCACCGGTCAATTCCAATATCAAGCTTTCCTTCGCCACATCAACGATATTGGCTCGAAAAATATTGGAGATTTCAATGACATTGGATCGGGTGGCGTTGTCTGCTTTCACTTTGATAAACACCAATTCCCGACTGATGGATTCAATAGGTTCCAGCTCCACTACCTTAATAACTTCCACCAGCTTGTTGAGTTGTTTTTTGATTTGTTCCAAGGTCTGTTCGTCTCCTGTTACGACGATCGTCATTCGGGAAAGAGCTTCATCTTCTGTTGTTCCAACCGTCAAACTATCGATGTTAAAGCACCTTCTGCTGAATAATCCGGCGATCCTGCTTAATACTCCAGAATTATTTTCTACTAATAGAGACAATACATGTTTTTTCAATACGCTACCCCCTCTGATTTATATTGAGTTTCTTCAGCGATCACGGCAATGTTCTGGTGTCTGGATGAATGTTGCATTGGATCAAGCACGGTTCGTCATTTTTCAGAACCTGGTCCAATACTTTTTGAAACTCATCGAAACTGGACACTTCGAATCCATTCATGCTGTATGCTTCTGCAATTTTCGGGAACTGTACCTGATAATTCAAGTCGATGGCTGCAGTGTGGCCTTTCCCGAAAATGTCCTGCTGCATTTCCCGAACCAATCCCAACTTTCCGTTGTTCAGCAGTATGATCTTAACACCTGCATTTTGTTCTCGTGCAACTGCCAATTCTCCAATACACATTTGGATCCCGCCATCACCTATAACACAGATGACTTGCCGGTCTGGATTGGCGATCTTTACACCTATGGCGGCAGGCAGGCTATATGCCATGGTACCCAATCCGCCGGATGTCAAAAATTTGCGGTCTTTTCGCAACTGGTAATTCAATGCAGACCAAATTTGATTTTGCCCCACATCTGCCACGAGACATGCATCCTCTTCTGTATTGTCAGAGAGATAACGAATAATGTCCACAGGATGTATGTAACCATTAGGTGCACTTTCTTGGGAGGCAGGCGCATGGTGATCCTTTAGTTCTTGGATCTCATCGATCCATGCTGTGAAATCCATTTGTTCCGCTTTCTCTATAAGTGATCGTAACACGACCTTTGCATCCCCAACGATCGGTAACGTGTATCCCCGATTTTTCCCGATTTCCGCCGGATCGATATCGACGTGAATGAACTCGATTTCCGGATTGAGTTTATAAAAACCAGTTGTGGAACGATTGGACATTCTAGCACCTATAGTAATTAGAAGATCTGTTTTACCAATGATTTCATTTGAATATGCATAACCGTGGCTGCCTACGATACCAGCATACAATGGATGATCCTGCGGAAATCCACCGACACCCATAAGAGAGTTGATGACCGGGATACCCGTCTTCTCCGCAAATATCAAAATTCCCTCTTTTGCTCCCGAAGAAAGTATCCCGCCTCCTGCATATATCACTGGTCGCTTGGCGGCCTTGATCCGCTGAATGGCGCGCTTGATTTGGCCTGCATGCCCTTTGACAGTCGGTTTGTAGCCGATGATATCCACCTTGTCTTTATAATCAAATGCTATTTTTTGTTCCTGCATGTCTTTTGGTATATCAACAAGCACAGGCCCTTTTCTGCCTGTATTTGCTATAAAAAATGCTTCTTTCAGTATTTTAGGGAGTTGGGTCGCATCCTGCACCAGATAATTGTGTTTTGTAAAAGGTTGCGTCGCTCCTTTCATGTCCGCCTCTTGAAAAGCGTCTGTTCCAATGAGGTTTGTGTTTACCTGACCTGTTATGACCACGACCGGTATGGAGTCCATGTATGCAGTTGCAATTCCTGTGATGGTGTTTGTTGCTCCCGGACCCGAAGTGACGATGCAGACACCGACTTTTCCGGTTTCTCTTGCATATCCGCTAGCGTAGTGTACTACTGATTGTTCATTTCGTACCAGTACGTGCTTAATGGGAGAAACTTGAAGCGATTCATAAATGTCGATAACAGCTGCGCCCGGATATCCGAAAATCACATCTGTTCCTTCCATTTCAAGACATTTTACGATGGCATCAGAAGCCTTCATCCCCATCATCTCCTTTTAGGTATTTCTAACTATAATAATAGATGGCAGTTTTAAAGTCAATCTTTTTCGACCTTTTAGTACGCTTGTATTGTTTGTCTTATATTGATATATTAAAAATATTTGTATATAATAAAAAGGTCGACGTTAAAACAACTTGTGAGGTAGCCATGATTACGATCGTAGAAGTCTCGAATCGCTCTCTACTAAAAAAATTTGTACGATTTCCCGTTTATTTATACGCAAAGGATCCGTACTATGTTCCAAAACTTTTTATCGATGAATATCACACTTTGCGCGAAGACATCAATCCGGCATTTGATCATTGCGACGCAAAATACTGGCTGGCATACAAGGACGATCGCATCGTAGGTCGAATCGCTGCCATCATCAATAAATCTTATATTGAGAAATGGAAACGCCCGTACGGTCGATTCGGTTATGTGGATTTTATCGACGATGGATCTGTCGCCCAAGCTTTGTTTCAAACTGCTGAATCCTGGCTGTTGGCAAATGGAATGTCTCACATCCACGGTCCTCTTGGTTTTTGTGATTTGGACCCGGAAGGCATGTTGGTGGAAGGATTCGGTCAAATTTCAACATTCACGACCACGTACAATCACCCATACTACCCAGAATTCATGAAGAACCTTGGCTACGTGAAAGATGTGGATTGGTTGGAATATGAGTTGACAGTACCAAAAGAAGTACCTCCCACTGTAAAGAAACTGGCACAGTGGGCTATGAAAAAATATCGGTTATATATTCCAGACATCAATCGCAAAAAAGATCTCATACCATACATTCCTGCTATCTTTGATTTGATCAATCGAAGTTACGACCACCTGTACGCTGTTACAGAATTGTCAAAAAAACAGATCGAATATTTCACAAAACAGTACATTGCATTATTTTCCGTGGACTTCGTAAAATTGATCCTCAATGAGAACGATGACCTGGTCGCTTTTGGGTTGGCGTTGCCTTCCTTGTCCAAAGCCATGCAGAAGAACAGGGGGCGATTGTTTCCAATTGGTTTTTTATCCATCCTGGGTGCTTTGCGGAAAAACGATCGGGCTGAGCTGCTTTTGATCGGGGTGGACCCGGCTTACCAAGGCAAAGGGGTCAACGCCATTCTCCTAAATCAAATCGTTTTGGACAACCCCATGAAGATCCAAAAAGCCGATTTGAATCCTCAACTGGAAAACAACACACCGGTTCAGTCCCAATGGAAAAACTACACAGTCAAGCAGAACCGTAGAAGAAGATGCTATATAAAAAAGCTCAGGAGAGAGGAATAACCTCCCTCCTGAGCTTTTCTGTTCTATCGTATGATTCGATTATTTGACCCATGCCTGGATGGTTTTTACACCTTCCGCCGCATTTGTTGTGAAAGCATCTGCTCCAATGTGCTCGCAAGCTTCTTTGGTTACAGGGTTTCCACCAATAATGATTTTGACGGAGTCACGAACGCCTGCTTCTTTCAGGGCATCTACGGTATCTTTCATGGATTCCAATGCCAACGTCAAAACGCCGCTCATCCCAACGATGTTCGGTTTTACTTCTTTTACTTTGTCAACAAATGCTTGAACAGGCTGGTCGATGCCTAGATCATAAACTTCAAATCCTGCAGCTTCTGCCATGCTTTTGAATATATTTTTACCAATATCATGCAAATCTCCATGAACCGTTCCCACAATAATGGATCCAACTTTTGTCGTTGTTCCTGATCCGATTACAGGTTTCAATACATCGATTGCTTCCGTCAACAATTCTCCGGCAAAAATCAAATCACCTACAAAGTATTCGCCACTCTCAAAGAGATCTCCAACCATGGCCATTCCTTCTTGGCATGCTTGAACTACCTTTTGGGCTTCTTCTTCAGATGGTTCACTTGCGACGAAATCATTCAGCATTTCCAATACTTTTTCTTCTTCCAATTCACCAATTGCCGTGGTTACTGCTTTCAAATCGATCATTTTATTACCTCCTCAGATTGTATATACAAGTATAGATTACCTGCTTGTTTCTATGTTACATGCTTTATTATTATATGTCAATCCCCTTTTACAAAATATCGATATTTTTTCAACGCAGCAAATATGAATATTATAATTAAGAATTTATTTCATAAAACAAAAAAATAATTAATCTAATGGTAGTTTTTTGAGAAATTTTGCTACTATTATGTTATAATAATAACAAACCAACGAGTGAGGTGCACTGATGAAACCAGAAGCAGTCGTCGAAAAAAGAAAAGATAAAATTCCTTATGAGTACTATAAAAAAGAATTTTCAAAACAATCGATAGCGTCTATTGAAGAAAACACTGGAATTTCTTTTGATAAAGAAAAAAATGTTTTCAACATCAAGCTTCTTACAGATTACTACGAAGTTGCTTATCCGGACGGTGAGGTGACAGGTCCTACCCCCAACACGAAATATGCGTTGAAAACACTTTTATTGCGCTATTTGATCCATGCTCAAGGTACAAAACCTTCCGGAAGGATGATCCACTATCGGGATGTTCCAGATGGTAATATCTATTATTCAAACTTTTATGGCAGATGCCTGCTACGCCTGGCAAAAACCTTTAAAAAAGATCCAGATCTACTGGCTTCGGCTTTGGAATCCATTGGCGGCATCTCCATAGACAAAGCCGACATTTCATATGAAGTACCTTTCATAAACAATGTCAATCTATATGTGCTCTACTGGCGTGGTGACGATGAATTCCCCCCTGCAACCCAGATCTTGTTCAGTGACAATGTGCAATACTATTTCACAGCAGAAGACCTGGCTTTTGTCGGGGACACCCTCAATGATTACGTCCTTCAATTCCTTCTCAGCAAAACCAAAGTGTAAATAAAAAAACACAACAGGCATCTGTTGTGTTTTTTTATTACCTTTTTCCATGATTTGGAAATCGGTTCAAGTCTGTATGAGGTATAAAACAGGCGGAGATAAACTCATCCATATATCCCGAATAAACGCTCAACTCCACGTACGTCATGTTGTAAGCAGAGTTGTCGATATACTCTGCCGCTTTTTTATTGACCAGACTCAAATAACTTCCGGACAAGGAGCTATTTCCGATAAACTCGTATTTCTCCAAAGGAATATCCGGAAATATTCCGATGTTGATGGCATTCTCGATCCCGATGTGGCTTCCGATCCCACCGGAAATCTTAATTTTTTCCAGATCGTCCGGTGCAAAACCCAAACTTTCCAGCAGAGTATGCAGTGCAGAATAAATGGCACCTTTGGCGCGAATGAAATTATCGATGTCGATCTCCGTCACCGCAACTTCTTCGTCGTTGTCGAACTCCCCTTCTTTTGCCAAAACATAGCGTCCGATATCATACTCGTCATAAAGCACTCTCTCGCATGGTTCATCCCGGTTGAATTTGCCTTTTGCATTGATCAGATTCGTTCGTTTTAGTTCGGAGATCAAATCGATGATCCCGGAGCCGCATATACCGTACGGTCGATGTGTGTCAATGACCCGCAAGATCGGCTGGAAGGTTTCGTCTTCGATTTCCACACCTTCGATCGCCCCCAAGGAGGCGCGCATGCCGCAACTTATTTCTCCACCTTCAAAAGCGGGTCCTGCGGAACAGGCGCAGGTCATTAAAAATTCATTGTTGCCAAAAACGATCTCACCATTGGTGCCAAGATCGATCAGCGCTGTCAGGGTATCCGAATCCCGCATTTCTGCAGCAATGACGCCAGCAGAAATATCTCCTCCGACATAGCTGGCCACACTGGGGCTTATGATCACCACGGCATTTTGATTTACCATCAATTCCATTTCCCATGGGAATACCGTTACCTGCCTGGTATCGGTAATAACTGGAATATATGGTTCTCTACGCAGGTAATCCGGATAAATGCCCAGAAAAAGATGGGTCATGGTTGTATTGGCCGACACGCTCATGATCAAAATTCTTTCCGACTCGATTTTTGCCTTTCCGATCAATTCATTGATCAAAGGGTTGATGCTTTCATATATGATGGCATCCCGAAGTTTTTTCAAGCCATCCCCTTTTGTGGCATAGATGATCCGATTGATCACATCGGCCCCATATTTTAATTGAGCATTGGCACTACTGATTTCACGAAGGATCCTTCCCGTTTCCAACTCGACCAGACATGCTGCAACCGATGTGGTCCCGATATCAAAAGCTACTCCGTAGGCTTTCTCATTTTCGTCCCAGGTGATATGTCGAATTCGTATGCTTCTCTCATTGGTGACGGTATAAAACAATGTAATTTTAAAATGATTTTTTCTTAATGCAAAGGGAAGTTTTTTTAATAGATTCAGACTCATTTTTACTTTTGTATAACCCAGTTGAACCCGAATTTCCCGTTTCAGTCGATCATGATCCGATACATTGTCATCCAACGTTGCTTCCGGCAGTTGAATGGTGAGTTTGTGAATGTGAGCCACCTCTCCATGAAGGGCTGCAAATCGGGACCGGAGTTTTTCATATTTCTCCCGATTTTTTTTGTTTCTTTCTGCCGTTTTGATTTTTGCAGCACCTACCAAGCTTGAATCTGGAATGGCAATAGTGATGTCTTCCATCAAATAGGACATGCATGAAAGAACAAATCCTTTATCCTGCCGTTCTTTCGACAATTCACCCATGGTTTCTTTTCGCAAGGATCCTTCTTTTACTTGAACGATGCACTTCCCACAAGTACCATTGCCATTACATGGTGCATACACTCCAATCCCATTGTCTCGCAAAACATCCAACAAATTGTCGCCGAAAGTCCCTTGAATGGTTTTGGTATCTCCGTTTTCTAATATCACAGTGATGTTCAACATAACAATTCTCCTTATAATGTTAGTAAAGGATGGTCCACCGCACAAAAATCCTCGGGGACCACCCTTTGCTCAACATTTAAACGTCTACTCTACATTATTGGATCTTGATCCAAAGCCGGATGTCCAACTTCGCTTAAGAATTGGATCACATCCTCTACGTCTGTCGCAATGGTCTCATCGCATATCATGTCTGTAAAGTTGTCGATATCATACAATTCTTTTGCCGTTTTGTTCAAACGATCTCGAACGTCGTCTTTCAGCTCTTTTGGCATCCAGATGATTCGTCCGATCCCGCCTTCAGCAGCCATAAATTTCTTGGAAGCTATAAAGTGTCGTCCGTGTCCCATGAAACCTGGAGTTTGTACCCCTCCACCGGTCATGGATGCCAGTTCTCCAAAAGTCATTCCGACTGGAGTAGTGGCGCCAAACTCACGATTTACGATGACAACGCCGTTGGCTTCCGGTACAATACCGCAGATGCATTCAAAACAGCCACAAGAGGTCATTGGATCTTCCAAAATACTATACAGGGAAACCCTGGATACAGAGCCCTGTGAAGCCGTATCTACAGCTTTGTTGACTTCACTCCAAATACCCTTCGTTTCGTCTTCCAAGCCTTCTTTCGATACCGGCTGGCAAGCACCTGTTGGATCCAATTCCTTCGTTGCCTTTGCATCCAGCCAGCTCACTGCTCCACAAAGTCCCAGTCTTTCCGGGGTTACAACACATACATGGGCAGGTGCAAAGGACTGGCAAAGCAAACAGGTGTAGAAGGTATCCACGCTTTCATCCGTCAAGGAAGCAAGACGTTCATCTCTTTTTCGATATCTTGGAAAAGCCAGAGACTCCTCCAACTCCTCTACCTTGGACAAGTCCGTGTAGATATGTACAGCACATTTATCAACGACTGTACCAAATTCTTCGTGCATCATGGCATATAAAACTTCTCCAAAATGCTTCAGGCGAAATCCTTTTTCGAAAGCATCCTTGCTGATTCGGATCCAAGCGATGTTTCGCTGTCCTATATGCATGATCCCTTCGATGTAGTTGATGAAGTAATGAAGTCTTCGTTCCAATACCGGCTCAAAGTCTTCCTCCATATTTTTTCCTGCAACTTCTACAACGATGCCCAGCGGCAGATAAACCGGTGGGTCCGTCTCGTCAATGTCCGGTCCGGTCAAGGTGATTTGATGATCCTCGATTTCATCCGGCGTCTTCATGACGACCAGCTCCCACGCCTTGCTTCGCTTGCTGCCGAACTCCGCATAGACAGCATCTTTACGGATCCTCTCCCCTTCAAAAGCTGCAGCAAATGCTACAGGGATATCGATCTCTTTTACTTTTATCTTGATTTCCCGAGTTTCCAGGGATGTTTTTACCGTCAAGCTTCGATCTTTTTGTGTCAATAAAGCACCTGGAACTTCCGGTACATCAATATCCGCAATAACAGGGAATCCCAATGCTATGGCTCCAGCTCCTGCAGAAACGACCACTTCGTTGAGGGGACCAAATGTGTTGACAAAAGCCGGAACACGTTGTTTTGTATATTCCAACAAACCGGCAAGATCTCCAGGTTTCAACGCGCCGAAAATCAGTGCAGCACGAACTGCCACTGAAACAACGTGAATGACCGACGTCACATCATAACCGATCGGTATGACCCTCATTTCCAAACCAAGTTTCACGTCTTGCTCCATGGCCTGGTCAATGGTTTTGCCTACGAGAAATGTAAGCAATCCTTTGGATTGATAGTCCTTAACGATGGCAGCAAGTTCTTCCGGGCTTTCGCTTTCCCCTAAAAGGACAGCAATACCCGGGATATCTCCTGTAACCAGGGGAACTCCCAGGGAACGGATGACTGGATCCGGTACAAATCCAATACCCGGTTCATCCTCATAAGGATCTTCCTGCAGTGCATACTTTACACTTTCAATGATCTCTGCAGAAACAGCAGTAGACAATCCGGCATTCAATGCTTTGCCCAGATCTTCCTCTTCTACGATCAGACTTTTTGCCACGCCCAATGCAGTTTCCAAATCGCCCAATGTGTTGATTTTCATTCCAGTTGCTGAATAGATCACCGGTAAAGAATAAGCCGTGGAAGGAAATGCTACCTTTTGATCTTTTCCCTTTTGTTGGATCGCATCTGCCACCGTTTGTTCCGCCAACCCCCATGCTGCGTTGGATCCAGCGTAAATCAAATCAAACAAACTCATCATTATCCTCCTTCATGGAAATGTTATAATATTATCTTACCTATATTATAACGCTAAACAGGAGCTCATGCACAATCTTTTTTACAGCTCTAAATAGGAATCGGCATACAGGGTTTTACCCAGGATGATGTCGCAAGTTTTAATGGTATCCATCAAGATTTTGTCACATGGGTTTACGATGGCGGAAGTCAGACCACATTGAATGGACATGGCCACCATAACAGAATCCATGGTCGGTCGAAGCGCTTTTGGTGCTCCGTTGGATACATTGCTCAATCCACCTGTGGATTTTAATCCCATCTCGGAAATCATTTGGATGGCTTCCAGCACTTCCACTTGCTTCTCCTGCATTCCTTTGATTACAAGGAACAATGGATCGAACAACATGTCTTCCGGATCCATTCCAGCTTCCATTCCTCTTTCCAGCATTTCTTGGCAAAACATCATCCGCTCGTCGTTGTCTCTAGGGATTCCATCTTTCGCACAAAGTGCAATGGTCATGGCATCATTTGCAGCTGCCAAGTTGATGTTGTCGATTCTGTCTCCTGCATCTGCAGAGTTGACAATGGGCTTGCCTTTGGATCGATCGTATACTTTTATTCCTGCTTCGATGGCTTTCTTATTTGCCGTATCCAAAACCAATGGTACGTTGTCGAATTCACTTTGGATAGCTTGCACGATCCACTGCATAACTTCTTCTCCATCTTTTTCTGCCGGTCCAATATTGACATCAAGATAATGGGCACCTGCATCCAGTTGTTCTTTCGCTCTTTTGAAAATGGGCTCCAAGTCCCGATCTGCGATCGCATTTCGAATTGCTGGTGAGATACAGTGGATTCTTTCTCCGATTACCATAAATTTATCCATGATTTTAACCCCGTTTCTTTTATTTTGTACATACCCCGGCGCAACAATCCTCTGGTTTGTTGCGCCGGTTGTTTTGCATTCAAATACAGCTGGTTGTATGTCTTATGCCAATTCTTTCAAAAACTTGGGAATTTGCATTGCTTCGTCCGGTCCGACGATGATTTCCCAACCTGGAAGCTCTTCTTCCACATCCCCTTTAAGTACAGCTACCTTGCCAGGGAGCACTAAACGTTTTTTGGTCAATTTTTCTTCCAAGCCACTTTCTTTGACGGCATTGCGGATGACGCTTCCACCCAATTTGCCTGCTGCCCAGGATGTCAGAACTGAGTACCCGCCTGCATCAGGGATCAAAAGATATGCCGGAGCTTTTGAACGATCGATCTCACCGGATACTACGAAGTATGTCAAAGCAAAGTCTACTGTCAACAATACTGGAGAATCTTCTTTTGGTGATCCGAAATTGTATACTTTTGGTTCTACACGCATCGGTTTTTGCGGATCCGTATAGATGTTCTGGCGCAACCCAAACAGCGGCAAAGCTTTGCTGTATTCAAGATCGCTAAGAACGATAATGGAACCATACCTTAGAACAAACGCAGAAGCCAGTGCCGTTTCCATATAAGCATCTCCACCTGCGATCTCGTTGACCATGACGATGGATGGATATCCAAAAGTTCGGTCGCCTCCGGTTATCGCAGCACGTCGTACTTCCACGGTAGATTCAAAAGCTTCCCCAGCGTTTTTCCCTGTCGTGTTGAGGATCAATTCCTTGTGACCCGCTTTTTCAGCTACTTGGACCAAGTCGTACAAGTTTTCCAGTGTGTCTGCTTCCAGACCCAATGCGATCTTATATGCTTTTGCCAATTCGACAAAACCGTCAATGTTGTCCTTGTTCGCCCCTAAAAGGACCGGGTTGGTGTCTTTTACTTTTTCCAAAGCTTCCTTGGCTATATCTGCATCCTTTGTTTGGATCAACACGACCTTGTTCAAGGGCGACAACTTGTCGATCAAGGCCAAAAAAGCTTCCTTGTTCTCAACGCATTTTACCAGGACCGCTTCTGCATTCATTTGCTCGCCGATGCGCTCATAATCCACTTTTTTGATATTTGCAATTTTTCCATCGACAACAGCATCGTCCATGGTATCATCAAATCCAATTGCAACAACCGGCTTGTTCACCAATGTTTTTTCATGGCGATACAAAACGGTTTCCCCTCCGATTTTTCTTTCTGCTTCTCCTTTGCCTATGACAAAAGTTTTCATCGGCGGAGCTGTTGCATCCGACAATTTTTCTTTTGCTTCGTCTGAAATGTACGGACATTTTTCTATTTCGACAGCGCCAGATGCCACTTTCATGCTGAAAGCCATGCAAGTAGGGAATCCGCATTCCTTGCAATTTGTTCTAGGTGTAAGTTTAAAAATTTCCAGTCCGGTCAAACCCATTTTATATCAACCTCCGTTTTATTATTGTTTTTACGCCAATGCGTTGATGAAGTTTTTCACCGTCTCCAAAGATTTCGGATGTCGCACGATCACCATGTCTGATCCGGAAACCAAACATGCAGTTGCAGTAGACACCTCCATGTGAATACCACGTTCCGTCACGTCTCCCCAAGTCGGTTCATCTTCTTCCGATGCAACAGCTTCTTTTACGGCCCATACATCGAATGCAACCGGTGTGATGATCGGCATTTGAAGGGTTTCATCGTTTTGACCCAAAGAAGCCAGCAAAATACGATCCATGGTGGAGGAAACATATTCATATCCATATCCGGCAGCAGCGCAACCCACATCCATAATGGTCGATTCTTTTTTTACACCAAGTTGGCCCATGAGAATGTTCAACTGTTTTGCCAGGTTGATGTCTACGGAAGATTCAGCTCCAACCTTTTGATTGTAAGCCAACGCGCCTGCGGCACCAACCGTTTTATAGTTTTCTTCTTTTGCGGAAAGCAACAGAATGTTTTTGCCTTCCAGTCCTTCTGATACCTTTTGGAACAACTCTGCATCTTTTTCGTCATTTTTCGAACCGGCAACAACCAGGGGTACGGTAATGGCTTCTGCCACTTTCTTGGCGATTTCAACACATTCGTCCGTGCTTTTGTTTTTACCATTGGGATCGGCGCCTTCAAAACGCAAACAAATGAAATCGGGAGCATATTTCTCTTCTACAAGTTTTGCCCAGGCAGCAGTATCATCTCCCGCTTCCTTATATAATTCTGCAAAAGCTTGGGACCAAGTTGCTGGTGCCTCATCCATGATCTCGATACCGACTTTTGGTTTTTCACCAATGTCCCCATCAAACTTGTAGAAAGGCATGGCGTTTCTACCACCAACTTCAAATGCTTTGTCACCAGTTCCAAGTGATACTTTCTTGATGGTTCCGTTGTACTTCTTGCTCGTTTTCTTGTAACCCAAGAGTAGTCCCTCCTTAAATAATTTGTAGTTTTTTCATAATATCCTTCAACGCAACTTTCGCCGGGCTGTCCTCCGGTAATTGCACTAATGGTTTGCCTGTCGAATCATAATCAAATACATTGGAGTCCAATGGGATCACGCCGATCAATTCCAACTCCTGTCGTTGGATCTCTTCCAGTATGGATTCCGTCAGCTTGCCTTCCGGTGCCTTGTTGACGATCAGCCCCATTTTGGGAATGTTCATTTTCAATTCTTCTGCCAAGACTTTTACCCGTCCTGCCGCCTGGATGCTTCGATGGGAATAATCGCTGATCAACAGCAGCAAGTCGATTTTTCCCATGGATCCTCTACTCAAATGTTCTAATCCAGCTTCGTTGTCGATGATTACATGGTTATAATTGTCGCTGAGGATCTCCAGTTGATTTTTGAGAATACCATTGACATAGCAATAGCATCCTTCTCCCTGACTTCTCCCCATGACCAACATGTCGTATCCGTCCCCTTCCAAGACCGCCTGGTTGAGGCGCAACTTGAAAAAATCCGTTTTGGACATACCGCCGGGGATCACGTTGCCTTCCCGTTCCGCCCAGTTCACCTGCTCCCGAACGTCGCCAATGGTCTCGTCTGCTTCCATTCCCAACACTTCGTTCAAATTGGAATTGGGATCTGCATCTACAGCCAATACGGGACCTTTGCCAGCTTGTATGAGAAAATCGATCAGCATACCGGTCAAACTGGTTTTACCGGTTCCTCCTTTGCCTGCAACAGCAATTCTTCTATAGCTCATTTTTCTACCTCCTCGATCATGTCGTAACAATTACATTTTATCATCTTTTGTCTCATATTAGAAAATTTTATGGCGAATTGTTACTCCATGAAAGATTTTTTGTATTTCAAGCCATTCTGAGCCAGGTGATTAACCAGTGGATCTATGATTTACTCAGATAATGAATTGATTATGGGGACGGTGCGATCGCACCGGCCCCAATAATACGTTATTACATGATTGGATCTAAGGTCAATGCCGGATGTCCTTTGGATTCCAGGAATTCCAACACGGTTTCCGATTCGCTGGCAATGGTCTCATCACAGATCATATCGGTGAATCCATCGATGCCATACATCTCTTTTGCAGCTGCATCCAATCGGTCTCGAACATCGTCCTTCAATTCTTTAGGCATCCATACGATTCTGGCCAAGCCGCCTTCTGCACTCATGAATTTTTTCGATCCAATAAAGTGTCTTCCGTGACCCATGAAACCAGGAGTTTGGACTCCACCGCCTGTCATGGAAGCCAGATCTCCGAAAGTCATTCCAACTGGTGTGATATCCCCAAACTCACGGTTGACGATAACCACTCCGTTTGCTTCCGGCATGATTCCGCAGATACACTCGAAGCATCCGCATGAAGTCATTGGATCTTCCATGATGCTGTACAAGGACACTCTGGATACTGCTCCCTGAGAAGCAACATCTACTGCCTTGCTGACTTCCGTCCAGATTCCTTTTTCTTCGTCTTCCACGCCGTCTTTGGGTACTGGTTGACAAGCTCCCGTAGGATCCAATTCTTTGGTGGCTTTTGCATCCAGCCAGCTGACCGCACCACAAAGACCAAGTCTCTCCGGAGTTACGATGCACACGTGAGCCGGTGCAAAGGACTGGCAAAGTGTACAAGAATAGAAAGTATCTACATTTTCGTCAATAAGGGTTGCCAATCTCTCGTCTCTGGCCCGATATTTCGGGAACGCCAACTCTTGCTCCAGTTGTTCGACTTGAGCCTTATCTGTATAAATGGTCACTTGACACTTGTCTACTACTGTATCAAATTCCGCCTTCATCTTTGCATAAATAACTTTTCCGATATCCTTCAGTCGCAGACCTCGTTCAAAAGATTCCTTGCCTACACGGATCCAGGCAATGTTGCGCTGTCCAATATGCATAACGCCTTCAATGTAGTTCATGAAGTAGTGCAATCTTCTCTCCAAAACTGGTTCAAAGTCTTCTTCCATGCTTTTACCGGCCACATCGACCACGACAGCAAATGGTAGATTATACGGTACCTTGTCTGCGGTATCGATATCCGGTCCGACCAACTCGATTTTGCCATCTTCGATGCTGGCCATATCTTTCATGCGAACCAATTCCCAAGCTTTGGTTTTACTTCCGCCAAATTCAGCATACATGTCGTTCTTGCGAATTCGTTCACCCTCGAAGGCAGAGGCTACACCAACAGGAATGTCGATCTTGGTTACTTTGATCTTGATGTTGCGTACTTCCAAGGATGTTTCGATCACCTTGCTGTTGTCCGGTTGATGCAACAACAGGGTCGGCACTTCATTAATAAAGGTTTCTGTAACTGCCGGGAATCCCAGTTCAATGGCTGCTGCTCCAGCTGCAATGATCTTATCGTCCCAATCATCAAATACATTGACGAATGCTTTCACACGATTTTTTGTGTATGCTTTGTGAGCTTCGAAATCGCCCGGTTCCACAGCCCCAAAAATCAAACTGGCTCTGATTGCTACTGAAACTACGTGAATGACCGACTCGATCTCATATCCCAGGGAAATGACTCGAAGGTCGATGCCCATTTTTACATTTTCTTCGATCGCCTGATCGATGACTTCACCTACCAGGAAAGTCAACAGCCCTTTTTCCTGATACTCTTTAATGATGTCAGCCGCTGTTTTAGAGTCTTTGCATTTACCGATAATAACGGCAACACCTGGAATGTCCTGAGTTACCAACGGTACACCAAATGCTCGGATCTGTGCATCGGTCAAATGTCCCTGCAATGGTGCCTTGTAAGGTTCATCATCCAGCGTATATTTTACTGCCTCGATGATTTCCGCCAACATGGCTGATGCAGTTCCTGCATCCAATGCATTTTGAAGTCTGTTCCCCTCATGAATAAATCCCTTGGCCAGGTCCAAAGCCTTTTCCAATTCGCCTGTAGTCGTTATTTTCTCCCCTGTTATGGCGTAAATCACAGGAAGCGCATATGCAGTGGATGGGAATTTCACCGGTGCATCTTTCCCTTTTTCCTCAATGACCTTCTTTACCATGTTTTCCGCCAAGTCCAGGTATTGATCCTTACCGGAGTAGATAATCTTAAACAGATTCATTCTGCTTTCCTCCTATTCTACTTTTCCTTATTTTTAACATTTCCGATCAGTTTTTCCGCAATTTCTTCGATGTTCTTTTTCAAGCTTTCACTGGCCAGATAAGATGACGTGTTTTCCCGGTCGGAAACGCTGATGGTTTTATCATAGTAGATAAATCCCAAGCAATTTTCTTCTCCAACCTGACGTTTGATGAAATCTTCATCTTCCTTGTCATTCAACTTGTTGCCGATCACCATGACGTTTTTCACGCCCAAATCTGCGGATAGTTTCTTTACCGTCTTGAACGTTTGAACGCTCCGTTCGCCCGGTTCTACTACGGTGATGAATGCGTCTACTGAATCTGCAGTCCCTCGTCCCAAATGTTCGATGCCGGCCTCCATGTCCATGATCACTACATCCTTCTCCCGTAGGATCAAGTGGGATGTCAGCCGCCGAAGCAATACATGTTCTGCACAAACACATCCGGAACCACCGACGTCTACGCTGCCCATGACCAGGACTTTGATGCCTTCAAAATCATGTGCGTAACGCTCGGGGATATCGTCCACTTTTGGATTCATTTTAAATGTTGTCCCAAAAGTCCCCGGTTTTGCTCCCGTCCGTTCCTCCACCAAGCCATTCATTTCCGATATGGGGATGATCTTCTCCGCCAGCTTGACGTCCATTCCCAAAGCAAGTGCCAGATTGGCATCCGGATCGGCATCTACTGCCAGGACCCGGTAGCCGTTCTCTGCAAAATACCTTGAAAGTGCTGCCGAGATCGTCGATTTCCCCACGCCGCCTTTTCCAGTGATCGCAATTTTCATTTTTACACCTATATTCCCAATCTGTCTCTTTTTTCTTCCATACGATCCAAAATCAATTGTGCACATACGACAGGATCTTCTTCAAACGTAAATCTCGCGCCGACTTTTTCTTCGATGGTGTTGGTCAACATGTCCGTAAAATGTTCGGAACCCAAAACTTGCGGCGTAACTCCCAAGTAGGTGTCGATACCGGAAGTAACAACATAAGTTCCAATGGCTACGGCTTTTTCACTCATCCACTCCGGTGCTACACCAACGACCGGCAGATCCGAATTGTCCAAGCCTCTCTCTATCGCTACACGTCCTACGATATCCAAGATTCTGGAGATGTCTACACAAGATCCCATGTGAAGCACCGGCGGAATGCCGACACGTTCGCAAACTTCCTTGAGTCCTCGTCCGCAAAGTTCTTTTGCTTCCATGGTCATCAGGCCTGCTTTGGCAGCTGCCTGGGCGGCACATCCTGTCGTAACAACGATGACGTCGTTTTTGATCAGTTCTTTCATGATGGTGACATGGCTCTTGTCGTGCTTGACTTGCGGATTGTTGCAGCCAACGATCCCTGCAGCTCCACGAAGTACGCCGGCCCAGATAACATCCGACAAAGGTTTTACAGTATTGAATACATCAGTATGACTGTTTACGACCTTGTCCAGATGCTGAATGACCGTTTCTACGCTGTAGCCTACCAATGCCTTGCTCTTCGCTTGGGGGATCAACACTTTGGATCGATCTCTGTTCGCGTAGTTCATGATCGCTTCCCGCACGATGGTTTTTGTGGATTCCAAAGCATGTTCTTCGCTGAATTCTATGTAAGTACTGCCTGTGATTTTTGCTTTAGGTGAAGTGGTGATAAACTTGGTGTGATAGCAGTCGGACAATCTTGCCAATGCCGGGAAGATGCACTGAACATCTACAATGACGGCTTCCATGGCGCCAGTCAACACTGCCAGTTCCTGCTGATAGAAGTTTCCTGCAATTTTTACACCGTGTCGCATGGTCACTTCGTTACCGGTACAGCACATGCCGACCAGATTGATGCCATCTGCTCCGACTTCTTTCGCCATAGCGATCATTTCCGGTTCTTCTGCCGCCAACACGACCATTTCAGAAAAACTGGGGTTGTGACCGTGTAGCAATATATTTACCATGTTTTCTTCGATAACGCCAAGATTCGCTTCCGTTCCTCTTGCTGTGGGAGTTCCAAACATGATGTCACTAAGTTCCGTTCCGATCATGGATCCGCCCCAGCCGTCTGCCAAGGATGTTCTCATGGACATTTCCAGCATGCTGTCCGCATCACCGGTACAGCCAATGTGAGTGGAGTGCATCAAAGTAACTACTTCCCGGTCAATGGCTCTCGGCTCGAAGTTCTTTTCTTTCCACAACTTTTGTCTGGGTTCAGGAGCTCTTGTGATGAACCGTTGGGTCCCAAAAGGCTTTCCGAATTCATTGAGTGCAATTTCTGCCACTTCATGGGCGATATCGTCGTTTTCGCGACCTTCTGTTTCTACTCCCCATTCTTTTGCCAGGTTCAACAGTTTGCCTACATCTTTTACCTTGTAGTTTCCATCTTTGTTGGACATGTGCATGACGGTGGCGATCTCTCTTGCATGATCGGAGTGGGCAGAGGTTCCTGCTGCTACCATTCTTGCAAAGTTTCTGGATACGATGACATCGGCAGTCGCTCCACAAAGACCTCTTTGGGCGCCTTTACCTTCCACCGGACTGATACGGCATGGTCCCATGGCACAGATCCTGCAGCATAACCCCTTGTCTCCAAAACCACATTTGGCCTTCATGGCCTGCTGTCTGTCCCAAATCAGTTCTGCTCCATCTGTTTTTGCTTTTTCCGTCAAGCTCGCGCTTACCACGTCGAATTCCAAGACTTCATGACTCATTTTTTTACCTCCCTTTAACATTCAAGCTTATTTTGACAACCAATCAAATGAAACTTGTATATACAACTTAATGTATGATTAGTTATAGTGTAAAACGAGTAGAACTATTTGTCAATATAATTTGAAATGAAATTGATATTTTTTTGATAATGTGGTATCATAATATTATAAATAAAGGAGGGATTACAAATGAGTCACATCAAATTCGAAAACCCGTACCAGCTTTATGAAAAATGCGCTTGCACCATGCAGGTTCCTCTAAAAGAGATCCTTGCAAAAAAAGAGAAGGATGGATACCTTTTAAGTTATAGCGTCACCTGCCCAAGCTGTGGGAAGGCAATAAGCCAAAGCCTTCATATCACTGAAAAACCACTGGATTTCAGTGATCATGTGAATGCATTCAAGATCATGCCGGCCTTAAAAGACGAGTTGGCTGTGGTAAAAATGGATTCCATCAAGGGAAGGATCAAAGACGGCGAACCATACTTTTACGGCACTTATAAACACCTTCGATTCTTTGATAATGTCATTCAAGAAGACTTTCATAAAATCGATTACATGAAAACCTGGTAATTTGATATATCTAAAAAAATTGAAAAATAGACCATTTTTTCGTTAAATTTACGTCAATATATAAGACACACTATATCTTAAAAAATAGGATATAGTGTGTCTTATTCGCGTTTAATATCTCATTAATCCGGTCGAGTTTGCTCATTTACGATGTAAAATATCGATATAAAAAGTCAAACCAGGGATGATCCATGCACGATTCCGGTACCTGATCCTCCCGATAAAAGCGCAAAGTTTTATACTGAGGATCACACCAACCTTCTACAAAAACCTTGCCGCTTTCCTCATCTACATACACGCCGACCATCATGCGTTGTTCAAAAAGAGATCTTTCCTCCGGTGTTACTTGGATCTCGGTAATCATGTTTTCTAAAACAAAACCATTTTCCAACAAATGATCCCATCCAGCATCCGTCGCTACGACAATGGTCTCCTCTTCATATCCGTGGGTCGGCGATCCATGCAGATCTTCCATTAGACCCGCCTTTTCTCCTATAGTGACATAGGTGCCATAGACGGCTGCCGCAACGCTGCTTCGACCGTTTACAGGCTTTGCATCTTCTCGTCCGATCCATACCGTCGTTACCAGATCTCCAGTAAAACCGCTGAACCACAGATCCCTGTTTTGAGAACTGGTTCCGGTCTTGCCTCCAGTTTCCAAGGGGTTTGACGCTTTGCTTCCCGTTCCCGACACCACATTATGGATCAATATATCCCTCATGTAGTTCGCCGTATCCGCGAACAACCAGGACGTTGGTTTTGCATTGCCCTTTTCGTACAGTACTTCTCCCCTTCGATTTTCAACCCGCTGGACGAAATAAGGACCCGTTCGCATTCCTTCATTGACAAAACTGCTGTAGGCAATCGAAAGTTCCAAAGGCGTCACCCCATAAGTCAGCCCACCCAATGCCGTTGCAAGTCCATAATCTTCCTTGGTGAGATGTGAAAACCCGCCTCCTTGAAGATAAGTCATCGTGGATTCCACGCCCAGTTTGTCCATCACCTGTACCGCGGGTACATTCAAGGACTGCAAGATTGCCTCTCTCGGGGTAACATAGCCTCGATATAATCCATCGACGTTGGAGGGTTGATAATCGCCAAAACGGGTCTTTTCATCCAATAACAAGGAATCGACGGTCAAAACCGACTGATCCATTGCTGCCGCATAAATAAACGGTTTCAATGTGGAACCAGGTTGCCTCGGCTGACTGGCCATGTCCACTGGAGAGTCTCCCCCACAATACGCCAGAACATCCCCGGTTTTTCCATGGACCGATACCAATACACCATCCGCCTCCGGCAATCCGGATGCCTTCAATTGACTTTCCATGGATTTAAATGCCACTTCCTGCAACTGTGAATTCACGGAACCGTACAACACCAATCCAGCCCGCTTTAAATACTCCAGTGCTTCTGGACCGGAAAACCCTAAAGTACTTCCGTACTCCAAAATCATTTGCTCCACCACTGGATGATAACCCTGGCGAATACGTCCCACGCTATCCGTCGTTTCTTCCGGTAAAACGCTCCACTCCTCCGCTATTGCATCTGCCGCTTCTTCCAAAGAGATAAGATTCTCCGCAACCATCCTGCGAAGTACTTTCTCCTGTCTGGATCTTGCCTTTTCCTCGTATCGATTGGGTTGATAAGCACTTGGTGCTTGAGGCAGACCGGCCAACAAGGCAGACTGGGCCAGCGACAGCTCGCCCACATCCTTGCCAAAATACTTCCGGCTGGCTTCCTGAACGCCATAAATACCATCGCCCAGATAAATTTCATTGAGATACATTTCAAGGATCTGTTCTTTACTGTATCGCTTTTCCAATTCTGCAGCAGTTTTTGCCTCCATGATTTTTCTGGTCAAGGTCTGTTCCGTCGATATTTCGTCGAATAGATTTCGGACCAACTGTTGGGTAATGGTACTTGCTCCTTCTACTATTTCCCCGTTTTTTATATTGGTGATGGTTGCCCGAACAATGCCGAGGACATCGTACCCATGGTGGTTATAAAAGCGGCCGTCTTCGACAGCGACTACAGCCTCTTTCAAATGATCCGGCATTTGGTCCAATGTGACATAGGTCCTGTTTTCCGAATACAGTTCACCAATAAGCTCCCCATCCTCCGAATAAACCAGGGTCTTTTGATCCGGTCGATATACGAAATCCGACAAATCCACTGATTTTACCGACAACAGGTACACCGCTCCGGTCATTGCGACCATGAAAAACAAAACAAGCAGTCCAATTCCAATTTTTTTCATAGGATCCTCCTTGTTTCCATCAAATCCGGCCATCCCATCCGATCCATGCAGACTTTCATATCCTCCGGCAAAGGAGCACGAATCACAAGACGTTTTCCTGTTCTTGGCTGGATCAAACGAATTTCTCCACCGTGGAGAGCCTGTCGATCCATGCCAAATGTGGTGCCTTCCGGATTATAAAGGGTATCACCGATCAAGGGGTGACCGACGGCCTTCATATGGACCCGTATTTGATGAGTCCTTCCCGTTTCCAAGTACAATCGGAGCAGGGTTGCCTTGGAATCTCCATACAATGTCTCATAGTGGGTCGTTGATGATTTGCCAGTTTCCATAACCGTCCGAATGATGGAATCATCAGACGGCCTTCCTATGGGAAGATCCACTACACCGTTGGACGGTTGAACACTTCTCTCCACCAATGCATAATATACTTTTTCCACTTTTTTGTCCTGCATTTGATTTTGGATATGTTGATGGGCAAATTTGCTTTTGGCAATGACCACAACCCCTGTAGTATCCCGATCCAATCGGTTGACGAAACGGATCTTTGCTGCGATCCCACTCTTCATGAAATGGTGAGCAACACGATTGGCCAAGTTATTGTCCGGATGTCCTTTTGTCGGATGAGTCACCATGTTTGGTTCCTTGCTCACCACCAAAATATCAAGGTCCTCGTACAAAACATCCAGCGGTTTGTCTTCTCCTTCTACATCTACCGCTTCCTCCGGCATTCGAACCTCCAAAACTTCCCCCGAACGAAATACCTGGTCCAATCTCATTTGCTTTCCATTGATGTAGAGTGCTCCTTCTTTTTTGACAAATCGAAGCAAACGGGAGGAAAACCCGCCTTCTTCTTGCAAGTAACCCTTGATTTGCTTGTCGAATCCTTCGTTGCTAAAGATCATGACGTTATTCGTTTCTTTCACGGTCGTTCCTTTCTTATAAAAAAATAAGCACCGAAAGGTGCTTATTCCCGAAATGTCGTTGCCTGGATTTTGACGCCTAGAAATATTCTAGGTGGGTGTCCTGTTCCAATCCTCTGTCTTCCTCTCAAGGAGGCTTGACATCCTATTGAAAACGTCGAACTCCCTGTTCAATGTTGTAGGTTCAAAATACCAGGTCGATTCGAGCATTTCAGGAAATTTTGTTTCTTGTTTTATTAACTTCATTATAAACTAAAAGGTCTTTAATTGGAAGTTAATATTTTCCATTTCCTCGTTTTTTCAAAGGTTGCTTTAATGTTCGTCATTTTATATAATCAAGGGAAAAGGAAAAGGACGATCTCATGACAAACATTACCGTAGCATATCAAGGCGTGCCAGGTTCATACAGTTATCAAGCCATGAACGAATATTTCGACGATAAGATCAACAGCATCAATACCATGTTGTTTTCCGACGTTTTTGAATCGGTGGAATCCGGAGAATCAGATTTTGGCATTCTTCCTTTTGAGAACTCTACTACAGGCGGCGTTTACGAAGTATTCGATCTACTCGCCAATCGAGATCTGTTTATCGTTGGGGAACGTTGCATCGAAGTAAAACATCATTTGATGTGCATCCCTGGCTCGTCATTGGATCGGATCCATACTGTTTATTCTCACCAACAAGCCCTGGATCAATGCAGCCGATTTATCCGGGATCACAAAATTACACCCATCCCAACCACCAATACAGCGGTCAGCGCACAACTGGTGCGGGAAAAACAAGACCCCGGTCTGGCATCCATAGGCAGCCTGCTCGCCGCAAAACTCAACGAATTGGACATTTTATCCGACAATATCAACAATTATTCAAACAACATCACCAAATTCATCATACTGTCGAAAACCCGGATGCCCAGTGAAAACGCCAATAAACTGAGCTTGTTTTTTACCACTCCACACAAGCCAGGTGCATTGTACACCGCTTTGGGGTATTTTGCCCGTGAAAATATCAATCTCTTAAAACTGATCAGCCGCCCGGCGAAGAATACTCCTTGGGCGTACTCGTATTTTGTCGACGTGGAAGGAAACATGGAGGATCCGGCAGTTGCCAGAGTCCTTGAGCTGTTAAAAAAGAACAGTCCTCAATTTAAAATATTGGGCAACTACGTCGCTCACAACCTGGAAGTATAGAAATGAAAAAATAATCCTTGTATTCCCTCTCTTCTAATGATAAAATGTCTAATGTTATAAAGAATGAGGGGTGGTGAAAACATGGCAAATATTAAATCCGCTATGAAAAGAGCGCAACTTGCGGAAATTCGGACAATGAGAAACAAGAGTGTCAAGACTGGAATCAAAACCAGTATCAAAAAATTCGACGTGGCTCTTGAATCCAAAGATCCAGAAGTCGCATTGGACGCTTTTAAAACTGCTGTCAAAAAGCTGGACAAAGGTGTATCAAAAGGTGTTCTGCACAAGAACTCTGCAGCCAGAAAAAAAAGCAGCTTGGCAAGAAAATTGAACGCAATGTAACCCCTCGCGTATTTCCCACACCGTGTCTAAAAAAAGACTACTCACGTAGTCTATTTTTTTTGCCAAAATCCGCTTCATCTCAGATCAAATATGAGCATTTCAAGAAGCACTTTGGGATCATTCTTTGTGCTCTTGAGCAAACGGTCGATATCAGCACAGCGTTCGTAAGCTTTCTTGAGTTTCTCCAGAGAAAAATTCCTCCCCTGGCGTAGGGCGTTGTTGATCATGAAGGGGCGGAATCCCGTTGTGGACGCGATATGCTCCGTGGTATAACCGCGTTCTTTCAACAACTTGCTTCGATACAGTATTCTCAGTTGACGGACCATCATGAACAAGATTTTTGTCGGATGTTCACCCACTTCAAACAAATAGTCGAGGATCTCCAGGCTTTCTTTTACCTTTCCCGTTCCAAGAAAATCGACCATGCGGAATATGCTGTGTTCCACTCCTCGAGACAGAACAACTGCCACATCCTCCGATTCAATTTGAACCCGTTCACCAGCGTAGGCAATGATCTTTTCCAGTTCGTTGTCCACGTCCTCCAAGTTCATCTTACTGTCTTTATCCAGGTATTCCAAACCTTCCACCAATGCATTCATGGCAAGTCGGTCCACTTTTTTTCCGGCAACCCGGATTCTTTTGGCGATCCACTTTTCCAACTGGATCCGATCCACTCGGTTCGTTTCCACCACGACACCATGTTCCAGCAATGCTTTCGTCAATTTTCTTTTCTTGTCGATCTTTCTGGAAAGAAAAACAAGGCACGTGGCATCATTGGGGGTTTTTATGTATTGGATCAGGGTATCCGCATCTTGATCCGGGATGGACCCGTGAAGCAAGTTGCCTTCTGCAACCAGAACCATTCTTTTTTCACTCATAAAGGGCATGGTCTCGCTAAAAGCAACGATGTCCTGCACTGTATGGGTCTTTTCATCAAAGCGAATGTAATTGAGCTGTTCAAAGGCCGGATCGATCAAATGGGTTTTCAAGTTTCCGGCCATCATTTTAGAAATTTGGTATTCCTCTCCGCAAAGCAGATAAACCTTTGCGATCTTGTTTTCTTTGATATTTGCATTCAGTTCCTGATATTTCATTCCTGCTCCTTTACCAGGGATTTCCCCCGGATCCTTATTCCATCACTGGTGAATACGACCGCACCGTGGTGGTCTGTCCGATAGTATTGTACCCCTTTCGACTCCAGTAATTCAAGTGTTTTATCCCCGGGATGGCTGTATTGGTTGTTTTTTCCAACACTGATCACGGCAAAGTCCGGATCTATCTTTTCGATGAATTGAGGAATGGAAGAAGTATTGCTTCCATGATGGGCAATCTTCATCACATGGCTTTTTAGATCTTCTCCATTACGCAGCACGGTTTCCTCCCCAAGTCTTTCCACGTCGCCAGTCAATAAAAAAGCAGTTTTGTCGTACACGATCTGAGCAACCAATGAACTGTTGTTTGGATCAGTATAGGACTGTCCATCAACAGGATGCAAAAATTTCATGCGGACTTTTTTCCCAAGATCCATTTCCATCCCTCCGTGTACTTTTACAACAGGAATCTTCTGCCGATGGGCCTCCGCAATTAGATCTCCGTATGCAGATTCCGGCTCCAGGCTGTTGATGACGATCATGGATACTTCCACATCATCCATCAATTCCCAAAGACCCAAAGAATGATCCGAATGGGAATGGGTGCAAACCATCACATCCACCTTGTCGATCCCTGAATGCAGCAATGCCTTCAGCACCACTTCTTCGCCTACCTTTCGGTATGAGCTACCGCCCCCGTCCACCAGGAGCGTTTTTCCACCTGGAAGTTCCGCGATGATGCTGTCTCCCTGCCCAACATCCAAAAATGTGATCTGCATGGAAGGATCAAGAAAATCTTCCATGATCGGGACCCATATCACCATTAAAATCAGAAGTAGGGCCAATCTTTTTTTCCAGCGAGACCTGATATAAAAGTATCCGCAAAGAAGAAACAACCAAAAATAAAAGACGAGCATTCCCCAAACCGGCAAGGAGGGTGCCATCCAACTGTGAAAAGGCATCTTTCCCACAATGCCGACGATCCGAAAGATCCAGTGGATCAGAAGATCTGCTCCATCAAAGCCCCAGCCTGCAACGGGCCCCATGCCGATCCAACCAGCCAGACAGCTTAATAGCAAAAGGATCAATACCAGAGAAGCCAAAGGCACCACCAATACGTTGATCCATACGGAGAGCATGGGGATCCGGTGAAACAACTGTACCACCATGGGAATAGAAAAACAAAACACAGCGCCGGAAAGCAAGAAGGGACTGGCCAATTTGGCCAGTCGCGGGTGGAGTCTTTCCCAAAATCGGACAAGAAATCCATGAAACAACTGTATGGCGAAGACTGCAGCATACGAAAGTTGAAAAGAAGCCGTTGCAACGGTGTACGGATTGTACATCATGGACAAACACCCAACCACTGCCATGGCGTTCAAAGAATCGTAATGGTATTTCCGGCACTGGGCCAAGAGATGGATCATGGCCATGCCGCCTGCTCGGACCACAGAAACGGAGAATCCGCACCAAAAACCATATACCAGAAAAAAACTTCCAAGAATAAGCAACATCAAGAAACCCGGCATGGACAATCGGCGAAGCATACCGGATAGAAAAGCATACAAGATCCCTATATGAAGTCCGGAAACGGCCAGCACGTGCGAGATCCCGACTCTGGAAAACAGATCCGCTTCGGATTCATCCATTCCCTTTTCACCAAAAAGAAGTCCTTTTGCAAATGCCCCATTGGGAGGGCTCAGTTCTCTTTCCAGCGTTTGCATAAAGAAGGTCCGCATTTCCACCAACCGTAGCATGATAGGTCTGTTTCCTCCTGATGAAATCAGTATTGGTCGTCCCGATCCATAAAAAACCCACCCGATCTTTTTGGCCAACAGAAACTTACTGTAATCGAAACCTCCAGGATTTCGAAGCCCATCCGGCTTCTCCAACCGCCCAGTCAGTCGTATCACATCTCCGAGATCCAGGTTCTCTTCCCAATCGACAGGATCTGAAAAACATTGGAACCTGTTGTTGTTGCTTTGATCCTCCAATACAAACTGGACCTGATCTTCTCGAATTTGTACAAAGGAAATGATTTTTCCGGTCACTTCTTTTCCATCGCTCTCAAAACTTCGGACCGCCTGCCTGGGGATCCACTTGACCTGCAGGATCAACACCGAAATAAACAACATGGAAATGATCAGAAAACGCTTTTCTTGTGTCCGATGGATGAATACTCCAAATATCAAAACTAAAACGAACAACAAGCCCAAAATCGCATTTCTTTGCATCATTGCTGAAAACAACAAGATCCCTTGGAAAAAGAGCAGCAAAAACAATCGGTTCACTTCAGCGTACCCCGATCAACTCTTTGATATTGGCAAAGGTGGCTTCCCCGATGCGATGAACATTTTTTATTTCTTCAATGTTTTTGAACCCGCCGTTGGCTTGCCGATAAGAAACAATGTGATCGGCAATGACCGGACCGATCCCCGGCAGCGACTCCAGTTGATCCTTCGTCGCCGTATTTATGTTGATCTTTCCATCATCTGCAGGCATTATGGGCTCTTCCGGCATGATTTCTCCAATCGGCACCGTTTCTCCCTGGGCCAGCCGCTGCTTCAAACTCCCCACCACCACCTTTTGCTGATCCAACAATACCGCTGCAAGATTAATGCTCTCCAAGTCTCCATCGGCATTCATTCCACCGGCCATTTCCAACGCTTCATATACCCTGGCCCCGCTGGGAAGGCAAACGACTCCCGGACGGTTGACTTGTCCGGAAACGTGCACGAAAATTTCTTCAGGAATTTCCGTCTCCAATTCCTCATCTTCATTCTCTGCGACTTCATCTTCCAACAAATTTTCCGAAACCTGCTCTGACGGCGGTTCTTCCAACACCACCGGAAGATCGCGATCTCTTCCAATCAGAAAAAAAATTCCCAAAGCAATGATCAAAACCAGCGGCAGATACACTACAGGCAGCGTTTTAAGTTTTTCCCACAATTTATCCATGTGATCCCTCCACCCTTTTATTCCACTTTTCCCCCCCATCTCCTTCATGATTTCTTTGATTTCTTCTTATTTATTTTGTATACTATACCATGTATAAACGATTTGGAGGTTTGCCCATTGAAACGAAGAATTTTCTTGTTTTTCACGTTTTTTATACTGTCATGGACAACCGTTTCCGCCCAACCTTTGGTGGAAGCTCCGGCGGCCATTCTGATGGACGGTCATACCGGACAGGTTCTTTACGAAAAAAACGCAGACCAGCAATGCTACCCCGCCAGCATCACAAAGTTGCTTACTGCCCTGCTATTTATTGAAAATGTTTCGTTGGATGAGATCCTGGTCGTAGGGGACGATGTCCCTTATCAAATCGAACAAGGGAGTAGCCAGATCTATCTGATCCCGGGAGAAAAACTTACCGGAGAACAGCTGCTCCATGCCCTCCTCGTTGAATCGGCCAACGATGCCGCCGTCGTTATTGCGGAACACATCAGCGGCAGTGTGCCGGCTTTTGCAGAAAAAATGACCCGGCGTGCGAAAGAACTGGGAGCTGTAAACAGCAATTTTGTCAATCCTCATGGTCTTCATGACGAGAATCATGTAACTACGGCAAAAGATATGGCATCGATCATGAAAGAGGTTTTGACCCATCCGGAATTGACGGATGCGCTGGTCACTCGTCATTATGTGATCCCCCAAACAGAACACCAGGATATCCGATATTTGTGGACAAAAAACAAACTCTTTCAATCCACTTCAGGCACTTATTACAACGAGGACGTCATCGCAAGCAAGACGGGTTACACCAATCAAGCCGGCAATACACTAGTCAGTGCTGCACGTCGGGATGGTCAGTTGCTGATCACCGCAGTGATGCAGTGCGTTGGACCCATGACCTATGCAAGCACCAATCAGCTTTTCGAATATGGATTCGATTCCTTCTCCCCTCTTGTCCTGTTGGAAGAAAAACAGGTGGTGGATTCCATTCCCATCGGCGACCGATCGTTGGATTTGTTGGCAGCTGACCCCTTTCGTTATACTCTTCAAATTTCCGAAACCAACAAGGTGGAACAAATCCTGGAAGTTCCCGAAGAGCTGGATCTGCCGGTAAAAGAAGGCGAACAAATCGGCAACATTGTCTATCGGCTTGGAAATACGGAAATTGGACGGATCGGATTATTGGCTGCGGAAACGGTGGAAGCGCCTTTTCATTTAGGCAAGTTTTTGCTGAATGGGTCGATCGTCCTATTGGCTTTGCTGGTCCTTGTATATTTGATCCTTCGCATTTATGTTTATCGTGTCAATCAAAAGATCCGAAAGCGAAAAATGGCAAAAAAAAGAAGAAGTGAATACGCAAAGTTCTGATTTTCAGAACTTTTTTTGTATCCACTTTCCACTTTCGAAGCTCCAATATCCGTTCATCCCTTTATTTCGGAGCAATGCTTCCGTTTCTTCGAAGTAGTAGGCAATGCCTCCTGTATCGTGGCTGTCCCCATTGATGGTCCAACGGATTTCCAGATCGCGGATCCGCTCCAGGATCCAGACGCTGGGATAAAAGCACTCTTTCCCATATCGACGTACGCCACCGGTATTGATCTCAACAATGGCATCCTTCCTCTTCACTGTTTTCAAGAAAACTTCCACCAAGTCTCGATACCAAAGATCCGTTTCACAAAAATACTGATGGTTGCGATTGTTTTTTTTGATCAGATCCATATGTCCGATAAAAGAAAGTCCGCCTGCTTCCACCATTTCCATTTGGATCTCGTAATAGCGTTGGACCGCTTTTCGAGCTTCTCCGCTAAAAAAATGTTGGATCCCTTCGTGAAAATTCTTTTCATCTTCATCAACAAACCAGTACTTTCCGTTCTCCCATCTTGCTAAAGCATGGACCGAACCGATCCAGCAATCCAATCGCTTCAAATAAGGTTTCGCCAAAGGATTGAAGCCGGAATCAAATAAATAATCCACTTCCAGGCCGGAATATATATCTATCTGCTTTTCATACACCTTTTGAAGATGTTGGATCTCCTTTAGATAGGTTTCTACCTTATCTTGAGAAAGGGTCCAGTGTTCTTCTCCCTCCAATGGATTGTGGGATGTGAACGCGATGGCTTTTAATCTGGATCTTATGGCCGCTTTTGCCATTTCATCCAAAGAGTTCTTCCCGTCACAAAATGTACTGTGTATGTGAAAGTTACTTGAAATCATCGATCTGCTCCTCCCTGGTTTTTGCAAACCGCAAATGATCTTTCCACTGGCCGTCGATTTGCAGATACTGCCTGGAAAACCCTTCCTGCGTAAAATCAAGCTTTTGGGCGATTCGAACAGAAGGTGTATTCTCGGGAACGATGTTGATCTCGACACGATGCAAATCCGCGCCTTCTCTGCTGAAAGCAAACTCTACCATTCTCCTGCAGGCTTCCGTCATCCTCCCTTGACCGGTCCAGTCTTTATCCATTTTGTAGCCCATGAAGCAAGACTGAAAATTTCCCCGAAAGATCCCACTGATGACCACCGAACCAATAATGATGTTGGGTTTATCTTTGGGGGTCAGCCAAAATCGATACTCTTCCCCTTTCCTAAATGCTCGGCTTTGTTCCAACAGATCCTGAAATTGGTATTCAAAGGAGTAAAACTCATTTGTACGGGTCGGTTCCCACGGTTTCAAATAGTTTCTATTTTTCCAGTAAAACTGCTGTACCAATTTTGTGTAGATGATACTGGGACTATGGAGTTTCATGCGACGTGTCTCCAAGATCATATTCGTTAGCCTCCCTTGTCGGATCCATGGAATTCAGCATTTCAACAGTGAATAAAGAAAATTTTTAAAAAGCCATGGAAGGTGGATGTCACATTCCATGGCACGAATTTCTGTTTCCAGCCAATCACATTATAAAAGAGGTCGTTTCGTTATTCAAGCTACTTCTTCTTTTTTATGATCTTCAAACGGAAAAAATCTTCCCGCTCTTTTTCTTCCAACGTTTCCTCGATAAACTTGATCGCCACTCTCAAGCGAGGAATATGGATTTTTTCCAGCGCATTGGCCCTCTTTTGCGTCTTTCGAATTTCCATGGCCAGCCGATGGGCTGCCGTTTCCACTCTGGCCAATTCATAAGACAGGTATTTGACTTCATTGATGGCGTGGATCATCACATCCAGAGAAGGATTGCTGCGATAAAACCCATATTGAGGTTTGAGCTTTTCTTCCCTCTCATATATGATCTCCGGGATCTCCACTCCCATGACGCTTCGAAATCGAATTTGATAATCCTTTTCCTTCTCCATACCCAGAATAACTTCTTCCAGGTTGGTCACCCCCATGGTGATGCTTGCATCCTGGATCGCTTCATAGGCTTCCTGAAACCTCAGTTCCATTTTGTGTTCGATCTCTTTGGCTGAATCGATCAATGTCATCATCTCTTGGATCAATACCGTTCTTTTTTTGTCCAGCAATTCAAAACCCTTTTGAGAAAACTGAAGGGTCCCCTTGCTTTTGATCAAGTTTGCCTTTGTCGGCGTTATCCTGTTCGCCACAAGATCACCTGCTATCGTTTCGTTTTAGATATGTGTCGATCCATTTTTGATCCAGTCGGGTCAATTCATTTTCCGGCAAGGATCGTAGAATTCGCCATCCCAGATCCAAGGTTTCTTCCATGTTTCGATTCTCCTCAAACCCTTGGGCGATGAATTCCTCTTCAAATTCTTTCCCGAATTTCATGTACTGCTGGTCGCTTTCCGTCAGGTCGTCTTCTCCGATGATCTGGGCCAGGGCACGTACTTCCTGCACTTTGGAATAGGATGCAAAGAGTTGATTGGCTAAATCCGGATGGTCTTCCCTGGTGTACCCTTCTCCGATGCCGTCTTTCATCAGTCGAGACAGCGACGGCAATATGTTGACTGGCGGATAAACATTGTTTTGAAACAGGTCCCGTCCCAATACGATCTGACCTTCTGTAATAAACCCTGTCAAGTCGGGAATGGGATGGGTGATATCGTCATTGGGCATGGTCAAGATCGGCAAAAAAGTGATGGAACCCGGATTGTCCTTCAACATGCCAGCTCGTTCGTAAAGGGATGCCAGATCCGAATACAGATAACCCGGAAATCCCTTTCTGCTTGGTACTTCTTCCCTGGCGGATGACACTTCCCGCAATGCTTCACAATAACTGGTAATGTCGCTCATGACCACAAGGATCTGCATGCCTTCCTCAAAGGCAAGGTACTCTGCAGCTGTCAATGCACATCGGGGCGTATTGATCCGCTCCGCCACCGGGTCATCTGCATAGTTAATAAACATGACCACCCGATCCATGGCATTGGCTTCTACAAAACTTTTTCGAAAGAAATCCGCATCGTCGTGCTTGACGCCGATAGCGGCAAACACCACGGCAAAATCTTCATTGGATCCCTCTCCAAGCTTGGCCTGGCGTACGATTTGTGCGGCCAACTCATTGTGGGTCATCCCGTTCCCGGAAAAGATGGGAAGCTTTTGCCCCCGGATCAATGTCATCAACCCATCGATGCTGGAAACACCGGTTTGAATAAAGTCCCTGGGGTATTGTCTCGCAACCGGATTGATGGCACGTCCATTGATGTTGTATTTTTTTCTGCTGTAAATGGGGCCTCCCTTGTCTGCCGGCCTTCCCAGACCGTCAAAGACTCTTCCCAGAATATCTTTGGACAAGGGAAGCTCAAAAGCCTCATCCAAAAATTTGACACTGGCATTTTCCGTTGAAAGACCGGATGTGTTTTCAAATACTTGAATGGTTGCCTTTTCCTGGTCCAGTCGAATGACTTTTCCTTTTTTTACGACCCCGTCTTTGGTTTTGATGTCCACGACTTCTCCGTAGGCCACATCCTCCACATTGGAGATCTCGACCAGAGGACCCACTACTTTATCGATTTTTAAATATTCTTTTTTCATGGCGCCCTCCTAATTGATGTATGTTTCGTTGAGCTGATCGTAGTACGCGTCGATTCGACCTTGAATGTCATCAATGCCGGACATGTCTGCATTGGGTATGGTGTACTTCATTTTGATCAACTCATCAAACAATTCCTGATTTTTGATTTTGGATATGGGTATGTTCAATGCCAGGGACGCCTTGCATTTTTCGTACAAGTACTCCATGATTTTGAGCATCCGATATTGTTTTACCAAAGGTACATAAGTGTCCTCTTTATTAAAGGCATTCTGCTGTAAAAAACCTTCCTTGATGATCTTGGATATTTCCAGAATGATCCGTTGATCGTCAGGCAGAACGTCTTCGCCTACCAGCATGACGATCTCCAGCAATTTGTTTTCTTTGTACAGCAATTCCAACATGCGGTTGCGCAATGGGATAGCGTCTTCTGCCAAATTTTCTTCGTACCATCCCTCCAAGACCTTGATGTAACCGCTATAGCTTTCCAACCAGTTGATGGCTGGATAATGTCTTGCATATGCCAGTTCCTTGTCCAATCCCAAAAATACGTTGACATAACGTTTCGTATTCTCTGTTACTGGCTCACTAAAATCTCCACCTGCGGGAGAGACCGCTCCGATAATGGTAACGGAACCTTTCCGATTTCCCAAAGTTTCCACATACCCGGCCCTCTCGTAAAATTCCGCGATCCGAGACGATAAATAAGCTGGGTACCCTTCTTCCGCCGGCATTTCTTCCAGACGTCCGGAGATCTCCCGCAACGCTTCCGCCCAACGAGAGGTAGAATCGGCCATAATGGCCACGTCATAGCCCATATCCCGATAGTACTCCGCCATGGTGATGCCGGTATATATGCTGGCTTCCCTGGCCGCTACGGGCATATTAGAGGTGTTTGCGATGAGAACGGTCCGTTCCATCAAGGGACGATTGGATTTGGGGTCGATGAGTTTCGGAAAATCCTCCAAAACTTCCGTCATCTCGTTTCCTCGTTCTCCGCAACCGATGTAGATGATGATATCGGCATCGCACCATTTTGCCAACTGATGCTGGGTCATTGTTTTCCCAGTACCGAATCCTCCGGGTATGGCGCAAGTTCCACCCTTGGCCAAAGGGAAAAACAGATCCAATACCCGCTGCCCTGTCGTCAAAAGCGTCTCGATCTCCTTACGCTGTTGAACTGGGCGGGATGTACGAACCGGCCATTCCTGTACCATGGTGAGTTGATGGTGGTCCGGTCCATTTTTCAACACGACCAAAATATCATCAATGGTGTATTCTCCGTCTTCCTCCACTCTTTCCACTTCTCCGCGGATCCCCGGAGGAACCATCAGCCGATGGGTGATCAGTTGGGATTCTTCCACTTCGCCGAAGATGTCTCCAGGCTTAAGTTCCATTCCCGGTTTTACCAGAATTTTGGTGGACCATTTTTTTTCTTCATCCAGGGAGATCAAACCGATCCCCTCCGCAATAAAATCCTTGTTGATTTCGTCGATTTTCATCAAGGGCCGTTGGATCCCGTCAAAAATATTTCCGATCATGCCGGGTCCCAGTTTTACCGACAATGGCTTCCCAGTGGATATGATCTCTTCCCCCAGGCGCAGTCCTTCCGTCTCTTCGTAAACCTGAATGACGCCGGTCTCTCCTTCTAGAATGATGACTTCACCGATGAGACGTTTTGTCCCGACCATGACCATCTCCCGCATTTTAAAGCCGGACATGTTGTCGCCCCGCAATACGGGTCCGTTGATCATGGTGATTTTGCCTGCCTCAATCATTTGCCTTCACCGCCTCATCCAGCACTTCGTTCAATTCCAATCCCGATTCGTTCTCCATTTCCTCCAGCTTGCTCTTCAACGTGAAATCCATTCTGGTACCTGCTTCTGGAAATTCTACCAATGCGCCTCCCAAGGCCTCTGCATCCAGTGTCTCAACTACGACCAAGGGGAATCCATCCTTCAAAAAAGATTGAAAACGGGGAATGTCATCCGCGATCAAGGCAACGACAGCCTTCGTACCCTTGGAATCCAGAAGTACTTCCGTCAACTGTTTTTTCATCCACACTTCATATTCCGCAGATTGGATGTATGCCACAACTGCCTGCTCCATGGAGTCTTTCAGGTCCTTTTGGATCCCTGCCTTTATTTGATGGTTGATGTTGCGGGCTTCCGATTTGGCACTGGAAATGATTCGCTGGGCTTCCAAATCCAGCTTCTTCTTTTGCTTCGCCAATTGGATCTCGTTTTTTCCCAGGATCCGCGACTTTGCTTCCTCACGAATTTGTTCCTGTTTCACTTTTTCCTTTTGCAGCGCTTCATCTTTCTGCTTTACTTCTTTTTCGTAAACGTACTTGGAAAAGGTACGTATTTTGTCTTCTACTGTAATCATGACGTTCCTCCTGTCATAAGCCTATGGAATCCTTGATGTAATCCGTGATGCTTTCCTTCTCTTCATACCCGTGGCGGTCCGGTATGACCGTAACCAGAGGCAGTGCATGTCGTTCCTTATAGGCAATGACTTGATTTTTCGTTTTATTATACACTTTTTCCGTGATAAAAAGCATTCCATAGGGTTGTTCTACCGCCTGCTTGAATGCGCTGGCAGCCTCTTCCAAATTTTGCAGATACTCTCCTGCCATTCCTGCTAATCGCAACCCTACATAGGTATCCCGATTGTCGCTGATAAAGTAGGATTTCATCGCCGATCTCCTACAGTGCGCCTAAAATCATGATGGAGATGACCAGCCCGTAGATGGCGATGCCTTCCGCCAATCCTACGTAGATCAACGTTTTACCCAACATTTTTTCATCTTCGCTTACTGCACCCAATGCAGCCGATCCAACGTTTCCTACGGCCACTCCACTACCCAGACACGCTAGTCCGGTGGAAAGTGCCGCACCCATGTAACCCAGTCCGGAAGCAGACGAGGCGGTATCCGCAGCACGTACGATGCCAGGAATGATCACGATGATGGCTCCCATCATCATGGGAATGAACAAGGTCAGATTTGCGTGCAAAAATTTTCGGATCTTGCTGTTGTGCTCATAGCCTTTCTTCAAATAGAAAACTCCCGCAGAAATGGTCATAAATACAACGATAATGGCACTGTACAAAATAAAGTTCAACATTTTATTTCCTCCTTGATTATAATTTGGCCGGCTTGAATTCAATACCGCCGCCCTCAAAATATTTTCCAAACAATTCGTAGTATTCCAGCCGCATGACCTGAATACCAACGATCAAACCCTCCAGGCCTATGATGAAAATATTCCCTACCACATAGACTATTGCACTTCCGACCCCGCTGCCTGCCAACTTGGCCAGAGATTCAAACGCAAGAAACAGACCAACGTGATTAAGGGCAAAAGCACCGACCCGAATAAAAGAAAGGGTGTTGCTGACCATGCTGAGCAATATTTCAAACATTTCAAAAACACGTTCCACCACGCCGGCATCTTCATGCCCTTCTCCGCTGGCGTCCTTCATGTTCAAAAGTTTTGATACAGACTCCTTCATGAATAGCAGGATCACTGCCAAAACGGCGATGACGGCCAACAAGATGATGGACCACGTTCGTTGCCCGGTGAAAGCGGCCAGTATTACCAATAAAAGGGTGACATACAACACAAAGCCGGTCACACCATTCTTACCCAACGCAAAAGAAGAGTAATTTTTTGCCTTGAGGCTGTTGATCATCCCGTAAAAATATGCGACCAACAAAAATGCCACTCCCACCACAATGGCGGTCAACAAGATGGTGTTGATGTGATGAAAGGGTTTTACCCATAATGCCGGCAACAGGTTTTCAAAACCAAAAATACTGCCGTAGATCACGCCAAAGATCATGGAACTGATACCAAGACGCTGGATGATATGTCCCAAAACAAACTTTTTTTGACCTGCAATAAAACCCAGAAGAAACAGGACAAAACCTTGCCCTATGTCCCCAAACATGAATCCGAAAAACACCAGGTAGGAAATACTGAGAAAAGGCGTCGGATCCAACTCCTTGTAGTTTGGCATGCCGTACATTTTGATCATAAACTCAAATGGTTTGAACATCCAGGTGTTTCGCAGCTTGGTCGGCGGCTTGATATTATGGTCATCTCCATAATCCTCATTGAATAGAATGATGATGTTTTCAAACTTTGACAATCTCTGTTTGATGGCATGCTTCATTTTTTTTGGGATCCATCCGGAAAAATAAAAATTCTCTTCACTGAAGGCCATGGTCTTCTTGACGTCTTCGATTCTTGTATACAGGTGAAAAACGTTATAGGCATAATTGCTGTCATTCCAGTGTGTGTCTTTTATTTCGTTGATCTCTCTTTCCAGTTGGTCCGCTTTCTTTGCAAAAGACGCCCGTTTGGTTTCCAACCACTGGATGATCTCCTCCGGAGATTTTGAATACTCATCCCGCAGTCCTTCGATTACTTTGAAGTTCAAGGATTTGAGAAGTCGATTGGTCTCTGTTTCCAAATCTTTTGGAGACAATACCAAATAAACTTCGTTGTCTTCTTCGCTGCCGACATGGACCACTACGGCGGTGATGTTGCCATAGTTTCTTTTCAGCCGTTGTACGCTCTCTTTGCTGAGTGCTCCCAGCTTGCAGTTGAAGTAGCGCATGTTGTTGATTTCTTCCATGGTCACTCCGGCATCTTTTAAGTACCGATACGCACGAATGCTTTGATCCATCAGGCGGATGTCTTCTTGAAACAGTTTTAATACCTTATGCCGCTTATGCAGGGAATTGTAAATGTCGTAGACATTGTTGACCACCTGATCCATGTCGATGTCCCCTTGAAGTACCGTTTTATCCACGGTAAATTCGCCTTCATATGCGTCTCGGATCAAATTGATCCGTCTGGTAAAATCCTCAGACTGTCCCAGATTGATGCCTGATTCCAGAAAAGAAAATCCCAGGATCTCCTTGATGTTCTCCTCCGTCACATCGATGGTGAAACGAAAACTGTCGATCTCCGTGTATGCATCGATGACTTGTACATTTTCCATTAGTAGTATTTCTTTGATGAATTCGTTGACGTAGCTGTTTTCTCCAACCACGTTCATCATTGCCAGTTTTTCAATGGCCATTATTCCGTCACCTCCGTGTTTCGTATTAAGTATTTTGCGATTTCCGACGAGGAAAGTTTGTACCTTTTGCATTCGATGATGGAGGTGATGTCTTTTACTTCGTACTCATGGAGCAGAATAAAGGCAACGACCTTGCCGAAATCAAGGATGGAACGCCGGTATAAAGACTTGCTCTTGTAATACATGTATCTTTCGATTCTTCTTTCCATGTATAGATTCACGTCATGATCGTGATTGAACATGAATCCATACTCACTTTTCTGGAGTACTTCGATCATTCCTTCAAATGTGTGGTCATAGATCAACGACTCCAACTCCCGGTACGGGAATTTTTTCCCCCCGTCCAGTGTGAAGTTCAACACTTCTTCTTTAGAAATATCATAAAATTTTCTAGCCCTGTAGATCCATTCCAGATTGTATAAGTCCACGTTTCGCTGCATCAATTCTCTTGCTTCACCTGCATCCTTGTCCGGCAACTTTTTCATCGCTTTGAGCAAGTTGCTGAAATAATAGCGATCCAAGATCATCTCCACGTAAAAACTAAATTTGGAGTCCACTTGGTTGGCGTATGGTTCCAACAATCGATAATAGTCCGTTCCTTTCAATTGCTCCATGACCTGTTCCAGCGTATCCCTTTTGAACAGGGCCTCCATATCCAAATCGGAAAAGGCTTCATCCGACAAGATGTGGTTTTCCAAGTCCGTGATCCTGGTCCGACCTGTTACCGACTCGATGGCCAGTTTCACGTCTTCGATCTCATATTTTCTCAGAAATGTCTTTAAAAATACCTTGTATTCTCCACCAAGGTAGTGGAGCAACTTCAAATTGGATTGAATGTTGGTTTTGTACAAGGCCAATTCCACATCACCCCGGTGGATCTTCTGGCCTTTCAATTTGGCCAAGGCTTCTCCATAATTGGAATTTTCCAGCAAATAGTCATAGATCTCCCGAACCGTATCTCTTCGAATCAGTTGGTTGAAATCTTCGTCATCCAGAAGATTCGCCTTCATTCCACTGGTTTTTGCAAAAATCGCATCGGTTTGGTTATTGATCAACACTACTCGTCAACTCCCTGCCGTCAATCGCTGCATCGCCTTTTGGACCAGCGATTCTTTGTTTTTACTATACGCTTCTTCCATAGCCGCTCCTTCTTTTCTTGCTTTTTCCAAAATGTTGCGGCTTTGTTCCTGAGCTTTTATCACCACTCGCTGTCGATACGATTCTAATTCCTTTTCCAATTGTTGCGCCATGGTTTCTTCCAGGGCCGCAATGATCCCTTTCGTTTCTTGTTCCATTTGATCCAACTGCTTGAATGCATCTTCCTTTACTTGGGCGGCTCGGCTGTCCATATCCAAAATCCGAGTCAACACATAGTTTAGTTCATTCATGCTCTTCACCCTCACCTCGTTCATGTTTTCAATCTAATAATCCATTATACTCCTTCTTTCGCAAAGGTCAAATGATTTACCATATATTGGATGTATTTTTTTGTTTATTTTATTAATTTAGAATATTCTTATGTTTTACCTGCAAAAAATGACCTTTCGGCCATTTTTTTGTTTTTTACGATTGCTTGTAATCTTTTAAAAAATCTTCCAGGCGATCCAAGGCGTCTCTCAACTCTTCCATAACCGGCAAAAACACGATACGGAAATGATCCGGGTTTTTCCAGTTGAACCCGCTACCCTGAACGATCAACACTTTTTTACTGCGAAGCAGATCCAATGCAAATTTCATGTCATTGGTGATATTGAAACGCTCCACATCCAGCTTCGGAAAAGAATAGAAAGCACCTTTCGGCTTGGTGCAGCTGACCCCTTCGATGCTGTTCAATCGTTGGTATATATAGTCCCGTTGAATATAAAGTCGGCCGCCTGGCTTGATCAGATCATTGATGCTCTGGTAGCCGCCCAAAGCGGTTTGAATGGCATATTGGGCCGGTACATTGGAGCACAACCGCATGCTGGTCAGCATGTTCAACCCTTCGATGTAATCCTTGGCACCATCCTTGTTGCCCGTCAGCACCATCCAGCCTACCCGAAATCCGGCGATCCGATGGGATTTGGACAATCCGTTGAATGTGATGCAGAGCACATCATGAACAAAACTGGCCATGGAATAGTGCGGTACGTTATCGTAAATGATTTTGTCATAGATCTCGTCGGAAAAGACGATCAATCCATTTTCTTCTGCAAGTTTGGCCACCTGAACCAAAAATTCCTTTTCATAGACAGCACCTGTGGGATTATTGGGATTTATAATGACGATCCCCCGGGTTCGGTCTGTGATCTTTGACTTGATATCCTCGATATCCGGATTCCAGTCCGCTTCTTCATCACAAATGTAATGAACCGGCTTTCCACCAGCCAAATTCACCGATGCTGTCCACAAGGGATAATCCGGTGCCGGTACCAGGATCTCGTCTCCTGCATCCAACAAGGCCTGCATGGAAGTAGTGATCAGTTCACTAACGCCGTTGCCGATGTATACGTCTTCCAGCGTCACATCCATGATATTCTTGTTCTGATAGTGCTGCATGATGGCTTTGCGAGCAGGGAAAATGCCTTTGGAATCGCAATAGCCTTCCGCTTCTTTTAAATTGATGCGGACATCATGAATGATCTCATCTGGCGCAAACAAATCAAAGGGAGCAGGATTTCCAATGTTGAGTTTTATGATATTTTCTCCGTTGGCTTCCATGATCTTGCTTTGTTCCATGACGGGACCACGGATATCATAACAAACATTTTCCAATTTTTTGGATTTGTGAACTTGATTCATCGCTTTCACTCTTTTCCAGTTGATATTTTGAATAATTATAACAAAGTGATATCCAAATGCAATGACGATTTTGTAACACTTTTGTTTACTTGCGGATGATCTCTATTTTATATCCGTCGGGATCTGTAATAAAATAAATTTTGGGTGGTCCATCCGACAATCCTTTGATGGGAGTTACCGGGTAGCCTGCTTCTTCATGAAAGCTGTGGGCCCCTTCCAGGTCGTCCACCACCATGGCTAAATGACTGTATCCATCCCCCAGCTCATAAGCTGTATCCCGATCATAATTGTAGGTCAGCTCCAATTCATGATTTCCGTTTTCATCTCCCAGGAACACCAGGGTGAATCCGTCTTCCGGAAAGTCCTTTCGCTTCACTTCTTTCATTCCCAATGCGTGTTGATAAAATTTAAGGGATTTTTCCAAATCCTTTATCCGAATGCACGTATGTACGATTTCAAATTTCATGGGTGACCTCCTAAAGTTTTTGTTTCATTTTAACACAGCCCGTCAAAGGTGTAAAATACTCCATCCTCTTTTACTGTCTTTTCAGGGAATCAATAAATTGTCGTACGCTTCGTCCCGATTTGGTGCCCTTTTCCACTTTCCAACGGTTCGCCAACGCCAAAAGTTCTTCTTCTGAATGAACGATCCCTTCCCGACTGGCCATTTCCAAAACCATTTCTTGAAAAAGCGCCTCGCCGGGTTGATCAAAGTAGACGATCAATCCAAACCGATCGAATAGGGACAGCTGCTCTCCTATCGTTTCCCGGACATGGATATCCGTTTCCCGGTCGGCAAAAGATTCTTTGATCAAATGTCTTCTATTGGAAGTGACGACCATCATGATGTTTTCCGGTTTTGATTCGAAGCTGCCTTCCAAAACGGCCTTTAATTCTTTATAACTGGTTTCACTGGGTTCAAAGGACAAATCATCGATAAAAACCATGCACTTCTGGCGCCGTCCCCGCAAGGTATTGCTGATATTTGAAAAATGGATGAACTGGTCTTTTTTCATCTCGATGACCGCCAGTCCCTCTTCTTTATATTCGTGGAGTAGTGCCTTTACGGATGAAGATTTTCCGGTGCCCCGATCTCCGTACAGCAGCATGTTGTTGAATCCTTTCCCATGTAGAAAACTTTCCACGTTTTCACGAATGGAATCCATCTGCCGCTGATACCCGATCAGGTCCTGGAAAGAAACCTTCTCAAAATGATCGACCCCAATGACCGTTCCATCTGTTGTCAACTTGAATACATACGAGGATGTAAAGATCCCGGTGCCGTTTTGTTCATGAAATTTTTTCAACCACTTGAAAAGATCTGCCGTACTTAGTTTTACAAACGGATTTGTATCCTTCTCTTGAAAAATGCCGTTGAGCAAGTCAAAAGCGGCATGGCCATAAGCCGTCCATGTTGTTTTCATCATTTGCTGGATTTTATACAGATCCGACAGTGTCATTTGCAACACCGGCCTGACCATGGGTCGTCTTTGTTCCGCTCCCATGGAGAACAAATTTTCATCCGCCAACACCCTTTGGGCAATATAATCTTTCCAACTGAAGATCCCATCTTTTTTCTGTCCATGATCCAACAGATAAACAATCATCCGCTCTGCAATTTCCCGTTGTTTATCTTTGTTTTTTTCCAGTATATAGGTGCGGTACAACTCCACACCCGGATCTTTCATCAACTGGTGATATACTTTGAGCTGTTTCATCGGTATGCCGTCCCTCCCTTCAAAATTCATTGCGTTATAATGTTCAAATAATCGGGTTTTAATCTTCCTCTAATCTTGGTCTATTAGTATTATATCCGAGGAGGGATTTACATGAAAGGTAGATTGTATAAATCCAGATCAGATAAAATGATATTGGGAGTATGTGGGGGGTTGTCCAAGTATTTTGACATCGACGCTTCCATCATTCGAATCATTTGGGCGGCGACCGCCCTGTTCTATGGCACAGGTTTTTTATTGTATTTGGTAGCTGCTATTGTACTACCTTATGAGGACGAATTGCAGAGGGACTCCGGTTGGCAGGCACCATCGGAAACGGACACACCTGCAGAAGGCACCGACCGTTCCGACGATCAGCGAAAGGTCCTGGCCGCCATTTTGATCATTGCCGGCTTGGTGTTGTTGATGAAAAACTTTCGATTCATATTTTTTGATGAATTGTTATGGCCCGCTGCCTTGATCGGAGTAGGCGCTTACTTGATCTTAAGAGGAAGGAACGATACAAATGAAAAATAGAAATATATTTTTAGGTGCAGTATTGGTGATCTTGGGATTGTTGTGGTTTTTAAATAATCTGAACATCTTTGATTACAACATGCGATACCTTATTACCGCATTCACCCGTCTATGGCCTTTGATCATCGTTTTTGTCGGTGCAGGGTTGATCGTTCAAAACAAAACGGTGGAAAGGATCCTCTGGGTGGTCTTTCTGCTTGTCATCATTGGCTATTCCATCTTCCTTCAAGTCGGAAATCCTTTTTCCAACAACATCGACAACAATGGCAACAACGGGATCCCAGGCCAGGAAAACCGGGTTGAGGACGATTATTCCTATCCTATGGCGGAAACCATATCAGAAGGGGAACTCCAATTGCGTATAGGCGCTACTCGTTTTCAGCTGGACTCCGGTTCATCGGAGGATCTGTTGTCCCTAAACACGACCATCGACGATTTGTACGTGGAACTGGATGATGTCACCAACGGTGTCGCTGAAATCGACATCAACAATAGGGGCAATGTAGTCAACATCGGTGATTCATCGGACAACGAGTTGAATCTGACAATCAACGAAGACATCCCCTGGTCCATCGACATGGAAAGCGGAGCTGTGGATGCGGAATTGGATCTTTCTCATGTATCATTGACAAAAATGGACCTGGCCCTGGGCGCAGGTAAAATGTCCGTTCGGCTGGGGGACAGCTTGGAGCATTCGGTTTTCAACATGAAAAGCGGGGTTTCCCAGGTCGACATTTATATCCCTGAAAGTGCCGCATTAGTCATTCATATGAACGGAGCCTTGAATTCCACCAATATCGACGGATTGAATCTTGCAAAAGAAGGAAATACCTACACCAGTACAAACCATTTAGACGGCGCGAATACTATTGAACTCAACTTGGAAGTAGGCTTGGGTGAAGTTCAATTCCATCGCTATTGACAGCGTTTTGATTGGATTCAGCGCGCAAAAAAATCATGCTCTACTGCGAATTCCAATGCCTTTGAAACGTCCACCCTGCTGGGGCCCTTGCGTCGAAGTACAAAGCCAAGGGTATCGCCTGCTTTGAATGTGACGGTCCTCTCTCCGTCCAAAGCCAGGGTGCCGGCATAGTCTGTTTTGACCACGTAGGTTTGATCCAACTCCATTCGCACTGGAGCCTGTGTGGATACTTCCGTCATCTTCCCTGGACTGAAAGGTACCAGGGTTTTTTTTGTGCCTTCGTGAAGCTTGATCCGATATCCGAAGTCATCTTCCGGCAAGCTGACCGCTTGTACACCAATAACTGCTGAAAATCCGATCGCCGATGGATGGGCTCGGGTGACCATGACTTCCTTTATTTCATCCAGATCCCAAATGGCTCTGCTGCCAACAAAAAAATTGCTGGTGACGACTGCATCAACCAATGCCACATCCACGTGATCTCCGTTGAGGTAGATCTCCATCATCTTGTCCCGATGCACATACTCCGTCTTTGGACCAAAAGCAGTGACGACAGCTGCTGCCATTCCGGCCACCGTTCCTTCCAAAAACTCCGGATATACGTTATTGGTTCCCGTAGAAACACTGATGATGGGAACGGAAGTACGAACTCTTCCAAGGAGCCGGCTGGTTCCGTCACCGCCCAAAACGATGATGCAGTCCGCTCCCGCTTCTTCCATTTGCTCGGCAGCCAATACGGTGTCCTTCCATGAATTCTTGAGTGGGAAATCCAGAACATGCAATTCCGATTTCATATCATCGTTGTTCTCTAATGTATTTTTGATGCTGGCACCCATGTTGTAGGCGTCCGGCATGACCAGAAACTTTTCCACTCCCAAATCCTGGGCACCCAAAATCATGCGTTCCACCATATTTGCTTTTTCATTGTTGCCGATCGTCAACGCATAGGAGAATAATCGTCGAATATCTTTCCCGGAATTGGGGTTTGCTATAATACCGATCGTTTTCATATTTTTTCACTCCTGTTCCAAATCTATAGACTCTTCTTATCTACCCAAAAAACAGCACAGGAAACCACTTCTTCAACGTGCTATAATAAGAGAAAAAGGGGGCGTAACAAATGATGCGATCCGGTGGATCTTTTACCACGGCAGATCAACAACAAATTTTCTGGTATAAATGGATGTCCCAAACCACCAATGCAAAACCACTGCTTATCGTCCACGGCATGGCGGAGCACGCCAGCAGATACGACCATTTTGCGACCTATCTGAACGAACAGGGATTTCACGTCTACGCCATGGACCTGCGTGGACACGGGCAAAGCGTTCAAAATGGACGTCTTGGACATTTTGCGGATCGGGAAGGCTGGTTTGCCGTCGTACAGGACATCAGCACATTTATTGACATGATCACTTCCGAACACGACAGGCCACCAATCCTGCTGGGACACAGCATGGGATCTTTGCTGCTGCGCAGTTACTGCATTGAGTTCCACGACAAGGAAAGAAGCAAAGTCATCCTCTCCGGTTCATCTCGGGGATTGGCTCCATTGGTCATGAAAAGCGCCCGATTGCTGGCAAAAACCCTTCGCTCTGTAAAAAAACCCTGGGCTCCTTCTCCCTTCATGGACAAACTGGTTTTTGGCGCCTATGCCAAGTCCGTTCCCGATCCCCGTACACCATTTGACTGGTTGAGCCGGGATGAAAGGATCGTGGATGAATACATGGAGGATCCACTGTGCGGTTTCGTTTGTTCCAGCCAATTTTATCTGGATCTGGTGGAAGGATTGATCCATTGCAACGATCTCGTCAACATGGCTCGAATGAAAAAGAAACAGGACCTCCTCTTCCTGTCGGGAAGTGAAGATCCTGTTGGAAACATGGGTAAGGATATCGCCTGGCTGACCGATTTCTTTTGCAGCGGCGATAACGAGGCTGAGAATTGCGCTTCCATCCTCTATCCGGGATATCGTCATGAGATCCTCAATGAAGTCGGACGGGAACGGGTATACGAGGATATCGTCGCCTTTCTCAATCGTTGATGAAACATATACCGATGGCGCCGGGGCCCGAGTGGGTCCCCACCACACCTCCGACCTGTGTGAAAAGGATCTCTTTCGGTTGATATGTACTTTCAATGGCTATTTTCAGTTCCTCCATATACTCCGCTGCTGCTGCATGGACCAAAAACACGGTCTTGTCTGCAAGTACAAATTTGTTCTCGTCGATCCAGTCCTTGATCCATTTAATGGCTTTTTTCCGACCGCGAACCTTGTCCTTTGCTACAAGTTTTCCGTCTTTGATGGTCAAAATAGGCTTCAGGTTCAATACGCTGCCTATAAATGCAGCTCCGGCAGAGAGTCTTCCCCCTTTGCGCAAATACTCCAGGGTATCCACCACGATGATCGTTTCCATTTTTCTTTTCATATTTTCCAAACGGACTGCCACTTCTTTTGCATTCAATCCTTTTTGGACCAATCGTCCTGCATTCTTTATCAATAAAGAAAGTCCCAAACTGACGGATTCGGAATCGACCAGGTGGATCCGGTCCCTGTACTCTGACAGGCTTTCTCTTGCCAAAACCGCCGAATTGTAGGTACCGCTCAATTCTGCTGATAAAAACACACCCACGATGTCATCACCATTCTCCAGCACTTCTTTGAATACGACTTCAAATTCCCCCGGGTTTACCTGGGAGGTAAAGGGAGTTACGTCACCGTCAGCCAGTTTTTTGAAAAATTCTTCCGATGTGATCTCGAAGCGGTCTTTGTAATGCTCATTTTCTCCAAAATTCACCGTCAATGGTACGATCTTTGCCTGAAATTCTTTTTCCAACGCCAATGGCAAATCGCTGGCGCTATCTGTTATCAAACGTACAGCCATGCTCACACCCCTTATTTATAATTTGTCATGAAATAGTCGATCAAATTACTCAACCCTTTCATCAATGCTTGTTCTTCGCTTTTATTCAAATTGTTGACGATTTGATTGATCATGTCGTCGTGAAATTCCCGGTGAAGATCATAGATCTTCTGGCCTTTTTCCGTCAACGACAAAAATACCATCCGTCGATCCTTGACGCCTCTTTTTCGCAATACGTATTCTTTTTTTTCCAGGTTGTTGACCGAGGTGGTCAATGTCCTCAAAGTAACACTCAGTTCCGCTGCTACAGGTCCCATGGTGGGATTCTCATTCTTGCCAATGGCCTCGATCACGTGGATCTCATTGATGGACAGATCCTTGCACCCGACTTGATGCAGGAATTTTTCTTCGGTTTTTAGGACCAGGTTGAACAACAGCACCAGGGTATCGTTTAAAATGTTTTTCACTTCATTCATAGGACTCCTCCAAATACTTTGACTATCAAAATATATTGTACTGAATTTCTTGGAATAAAGCAACATAAAACGATAATTTTACATGGTTTCTACAATTTGTACAAAAAAAAATAAAAGCCCCCCCTTACTTTCGGAAAGTGCTTTTACTACATGAAGTCCGGCACCGTGTTGATTTGAGTAAATCCAGACAATCCAAAATCGTCCATTCCGATGGACTTGCCCTTCTCCACCACACAAAACTCATCATCCCAGTTTTCTGAAAACAATTTCTCCAAAAATCCGACTCCACCTTGTTTGACACTGAAATCCAGACGGATCTTTCGAGCAAGTTCTTCCGACACATCCATATACTCTTCAATGTCATAAGCGCCGGAATCGATCAATATCAAGTGATTGTAATTATGCAGCATCACTTGGAAAATTTGCCGGGTCTTTTCTTCCCCGTATTTCTCCAGACAGTGGGTGTATTCTTTGATGATATTTTTTTCCAGTTCGATCCAACCCTTTGTCAAAAAATAAGTGTCTCGGGTAATGGTTTCTTCCCGTTTATGCAAAAGCATGGATATGCAATCTGCCGTTTTTGGGACTACGACGGTATATTTCTTTGAATGCAATCCCACAAGTCCATTTCCACAATTGCCGTAGGCAAATAAGACATGATCCCATGAGCCGTCTTGATCTAGCAGATTTTGCAACTCGCTTCGCAATCGATCCGGGTCCATGTGCAGCATGCCGTCCACCCAGTGGATCGGATCTTTATTTCCGGTCCTTGCCTGGGCCAACAATACTTCATATTTTAATGTATCACAAGCTATGATCAAATTTGCCATGTCTTTCCCTCACATGTATATACAAGTTATGATATTATTGTAACACATCGCTGTTTTTTTGACAATCGTTCACGTCAATAAATGGAAAAAATTCAATAAATACTGTTGCCTTGATCGACAAAAGTGGATACGGCCTGCAGATGGAAAAAATCCCCCTTGAAGAAGGTCACACCCCACCCTATGGGTCGGTTGCCTTCATCCAAAAGCCGCTGTTCGATGGCCATGACCGGTTCTGTCACATCAATGTTCAAGATGTCCTGAATTTCTTCATCAGGCTTTTGCACTTTTATTTTTAATTCTTTATGGATGGCAAAAAGAGATTTCTTTTTTGCCACGATCTCTGGAAATGTTGCGTAGTGTATTTCCTTTTCAACGATGGGCATCCCTCGATAATACGGAATGTACTTCACGTCGTAGGCCACCGGATTGTCATCGCTTAGAAATACCCTTCGGATCAGCACCACCCTTTTGTTTTCCGGGATCTGCAAATGAAAGATGATCTCCATGGTGGGTTTGATGATGTTGACATCAAGCAACTGGGTGTCTTCCACGCTGCCTTCCAGGCTGGTCATCTCATTGAAATATAGAATGTATTTGTCCTGATTGGGTTCGTTGACAAAATTGCCCTTTCCAGGAACAGAATAAATGTAGCCTTCGCTGGCCAGAACAGTAAGAGATTTTCGGACCGTCATCCTGCTTACATCGAATTCGTCACACAACATGTTCTCTGATTTGATCATGTCCCCAGGTTTGATTTCCCCGGAATTGATTTTACTTTTTATGTCTTCTACGATTTTTAAATAGATGGGTGATCCCATGGATTCACCTCCCTATGCCTTATTTTTGATCCAGGATTTACAAATCTTCAACCCTTCCATGGCATTGTTGGAATGCCCGTCAGCGCCAATGAATGCCGCCGAGTCCTTATTGATCAGATTGCCGCCAACGATGATCTTCACCTTGTCTCGAAGTCCGGCTTCTTCAAAAAGATCCACCGTTTCCTTCATTCCTGTTATGGCAAGGCTGAGTACACCGCTCATGCCGACGATATCCGCTTTGGTTTCCAGATATTTGTCCACGAATTTTTTGGGGTCCACGTCCACCCCAAGATCATATACTTGAAATCCGGCAGAGTTGGCCAGGTCTTTGAAGATATCTTTTCCGATATCGTGTAGGTCTCCCCGAACCGTTCCCAGGATAATGGTTCCGACGGGTTTTTCCCCAACGTAATCCTTATGGAATCGCATGGCCTCCAAATCCAGCACTTCACGAAAAATGATGCCGGACATGATCAAGTCAGCAATGAAGTACTCGCTTTTTTCATACAAGGCGCCTACATTGTCCATTCCCTGCTGAAGGACCGACAACAATTCGTTGCTGTCCGTTCCCTTTTCCAGTTCCGCTTTGATGATCTTGAGCACTTTTTCCTCATTCAACTCGGTTATGGCTTTTACCAATGCTTCATGCATGTTCCATTCTCCCTCGCTCTTTTCTGGTATCGATCAATTCATCTTTTGTCACTACATAATCAACAGGGAGATCATATTGATCCGTTGGCAGATCTTCCAATACAAACTCCGTAAAAGCTGGGCATACAGTTGGGCAATCCGGGCGTTTTTTGGAAAGGAGTCGATCGTAAAATCCGGCGCCATAACCCAATCTCTTTCCATCCCTGGTAAATGCGACCCCGGGTGTAATGATCAGATCCACTTCCTCCGGTTCCACCGCCTCGGGATGATCCATGGGTAGTTCCAGGATCCCGTATTTCGTTTCCATAAAGCCTTCCGGGAAATTTCTGGTCACCGCCAGTTTCATGGTTCGATCCTTGAAATTGCAGATGGGTGTTATAACGGTTTTTCCTTCCTGGATCATTTCCTGAATCATGGGAAAGGTATCCACTTCGTTTTCAAAGCTGACATATGCCATCACGATGCTGCTTCTTTTGTAGACGTCCATTTCCTTGATTTTCTGAAAAATCTGCCGACCGTTTTCTTCCACATATTCTTTCGTAAAAGTCTTTCGCTGATCCAACACTTGTTTTCTCGTTTCTTTTTTGTCCATGTCCCTAGGGACCCCCTTTCAACTATGCTACCCTTTAATGGTTTTTTTTGATCCACTCATCCATGGCCTCATTGACCAACTGATCTGCCCTATTATTGAATTCGTTGTCGCTGTGACCCTTCACCTTGACAAATGTTACCTGGTGCTTGCCCACCAGTTCGTCCAGCTCCATCCAAAGCTCCCGGTTCTTCAGGACACCGCTCTTTCCCCGACTCCATCCCTTCATCTTCCAGCCTGTTACCCAGTCCTGATTGTAGGCGTTGACCACGTAGGCGGAATCGGAATATACAGTTACCTTGCAAGGTTCCTTCAATAAAGACAGCCCTGTGATAATGGCTTGCAGCTCCATCTGATTATTGGTCGTATTTTCATATGCTCTTTTTATTTCTTTTTTGTGACCCTTTTCCGGATAGAGGAGAACTGCACCTATTGCTCCAATATTGTCCTTGGATGTGTCGTTGCCGCGGCATCCGCCATCCGTATACAGTAAAACTTCCTTCATTGCCACATCACTCCATCGTCTCATTTTCAGGGTTGCAGTCTACAAGATATGCCTCTACCGCTCTCAAATAATGCAGATAAAAAAGTCCTTCTCTTTTGATTTCATATGCTTCGTTCATGGCTTTCCAGGGTATGGACTTCCTGCCCCCTTCTTTTGCAGCGTTCCAGTATCGCTTGATCTCTTCAAAAGGCAATAGAAAACATCGGTCTACTGCAGTAAATTGAACGATGATGAAAGCCAATCCGTTTTGCCGGCTGAACTGATCCATGAATTCCATCTGGTGGTCATGAATGTTGGAAATGGGAAGGCTCTGCTTTCCCGTCTCCTTGACGTCAAAACAAACAGGGATCCCTTGAATGTTGCCCATGTAATCCACTGTGCTTTTCTGTTCAAAATATGCCAGGCGGATGACCCGCTTTTCCGGGTCCAGTTGGATCGGTTTTATGGCCGTCGGTAGTTTCTGGATGACTGCCAATCCATGTTTCAAATACTCTTCATTGGTCAAGTTGATAAATTCTTCCAACGTACTCCCCCGAAGGCCCCTGCTGTTCCAATAAGCCAATGTCTTTCACCTCCCGAACAGATCGTCTGTGATTTTTTTCAATTCTTTCGGCAAAGGAGACGCCAATACCAGATCTTGATTCTTCTGGTAGTCTTGAACAACGGTTTTGTGATTGTGCAAAAATTGGTTTTTCAATCCATAACGATCGCTAAATTGTTTGTTTAGCACAGGATCTCCATATTTGGGATCTCCGATCACCGGCATTCCAATGGATTGGAGATGAGCTCGGATCTGATGGGACCGACCTGTATGCAGATCGACTTGAACCAGGGTGTATGTCCCGTTTCCTTTCACCGGCTCCAGGATGGTCACCACTTTTTTCCCGCCTTTTTTTTCATCCGGCCATACTGTGGACTTGTTTTCCTTTTCATCCTTCGTCAAATAACCTTCCAATCGACAGGCTTTCTCCAAATTTCCATGGATCAGGGTGATATAGTATTTTTCTACCTGACCGATCCTCCATTTTTCGTTGAGGTCCATTCGGGTGGGATTGTCTTTCGGGATAAAGACTAGACCGCTGGTATTTTTGTCCAGTCGGTTGGTGCTGGAGGGCACAAAGATCCTTTCCTTTTCCGGTCGATAGGCACCGGTGTCCATCAAATATCGAAGGGCCGATTCCACTACCCCGTCATCAGCTCCATGGGTCAGGATCCCGGAAGGCTTGTTCCATACCAACAAATGCTCGTCCTCGTATGCGATGGGCGGTTCTTCCTGGTTCTTTACAGCGGTTCCTTTCGGCAACGTCTTTCCGCCTCGAAACTTTTGTATGGTGTCTTCCGCTAAAAAAAGCTCCAACCGATCATCTTTTTTCAAGATGTAGGATCCCTCTTCCCGCTTACCGTTGACCTTGATGTACTTTTTCCGGATGATCTTGCCGATAAAGCCTTTTGCCGCCTTGTTCAAGTATTTCCCCAAGAAGCGGTCCAAACGCTGGTTTTCCTCGTTTTCAGAGATCTGAAGCGCCCTCATGACCCAAGCACCTTACTTGGCTTCATACCAGTTCGCTCCTTCCGATATGTCCACGGTCATGGGTACTTTCAACTGGAATGCCTGCTCCATCTCCTCCACGACGATTTTTTTTACATCGGCAATTTCGTCTTTTGGACAATCCAAGACCAGTTCGTCATGTACCGTCAGGATCAATTTGGATCTTCGTTCTTCTTTTCGAAGTCGATGATATACATTGATCATGGCGATCTTCATAATGTCTGCTGCACTTCCTTGAATGGGCGTATTCAGGGCCAACCGTTCTCCGCTTTTGGCGATCATGGCATTTCTGGAATGGATCTCTGGAATAAACCGCCTTCTGCCGCTGATGGTAGTGACAAATCCATCCGCCTTCGCTTTTTCCACGATATCCTTCATATATTTTTCCACATTCGGGTACCGTCCAAAATAGGTATCGATGTATTCCTGCGCTTCTTTTCGACTGATCCCCAGATCCTGGGACAAACCATAGGCCTGTTTTCCATAGATCAATCCAAAATTGATGGCCTTGGCAAACATCCGCTGCTTCGGCTTAACATTTTCCAATGCCACGCCAAAAATTTCCGATGCCGTTCTGGAGTGGATGTCTTCCCCTTGGACAAAAGACTCCATCAATGTCTTGTCTTCCGAAATATGGGCAAGGACCCTCAGCTCGATCTGGGAATAATCTGCATCCAGCAACACGTGATCTTTTTCAAAGGGGATAAAAACTTTTCGGATCTTTCGTCCGATCTCGATCTTTATGGGAATGTTCTGCAAGTTCGGATCCGAACTACTGATTCGTCCCGTGGTGGTCAAAGCTTGGTTGAAGGTGGAATGGATCCTTCCCGTACGCTTGTTCACAAACTGCTTCAACCCCTTCACATAGGTAGAGCTGAGCTTTGAAACCGTCCGATAATCCAAAATCTCTTCAATGACAGGGTGCATGCCTTTGAGTTTTTCCAACACTTCTGCATTGGTGGAATATCCGGTTTTTGTTTTCTTTTGTACCGGCAGCTGCAACTTGTCGAACAATACCTCTCCCAACTGTTTCGTGGAATTGATGTTGAAGGTCTCCCCAGTCAGTTTGTAGATTTTTTCCGTCAATTCCTCCAGTGTCTTGTCAAACTCCTCATCCAGTCGTCTCAGTTCCTCCAAGTCCACGTTGAACCCTTCATATTCAAAGGAGGCCAGCACTTCCACCAGGGGCAGTTCGATATCCTGAAACAGGTGGTTCATTTGGCTTTCTTCAATGGCTTTTTCCAGCGCCATTTGCAGGTCGTCCATCAAGGCAGCACGGGTACACAAGAGATCCCTGGTTTTTTCTTCATCTGTTTCATCAAAGGTCGTTTGATTTTTTCCTTTACCAAACACATCGTCTTCGGAAGGTATGGTAACATCCAGATATTTTGACGATACCTCATGAAAGCCGTATCGGTTGTCGGAAGGATCCAACAAATAAGCCGCCAAAAAACCATCGAACATCAACCCGTTCAAGGAGATGTCCCATTGAAAAAGCCAGGTGTAAATCGCTTTTACATCATATCCAGCCTTGGCTGTCTTTTTCGATCGAAAAAAGGGAGCCAGGGTTTTAGCCAGGGTTTCCTGGTCGAAAGCGGTCGCCGTAACATAGTGGCATACTTGATCCATACATACGGCAAAGGCCTTCAGTTCCACCACATCGGTTTTTTCGGTAAAATAGACGAAGGGCACTTTGGGTCTACTCAGCATGGTTTCCACCAGTTTCTTCAGCTGCTTTTCTTCCACCACTTCGATGATTTCATGATTCGTGGTCTCTTTGGCACCCTCCAAGAACTCCTCATCACCCTGGAGACGTTTCACGATGGAATAACACTCCAACTTTTCAAAAAAAGCCAACACTTCCGGTGTGTTGTACACCAAAGTCGTGTAATTGTTCAAATCAAAATCGATGGGAACGTCCTGGATGATTTTCACCAGGTGCCTGCTCAAAAAAGCATTTTCTCGATCCGTCTCCAGTTTTTCTTTCAATTTTCCCTTGATCTCGTCCAGGTTTTCATAAACGCTTTCCATATCTCCATACGTCTGGATCAACTTAAGGGCCGTTTTTTCACCCACGCCGGCAACACCGGGTATGTTGTCCGATTTGTCGCCCATAAGACCTTTTACATCGATCAGATCTTTGGGACTGAGACCATAATCCTGAAAAATGGTTTCCCGGGTGATCTCGTCCAATTCGCTGATCCCTTTTTTGGTAAACAATACGTGGATGTTGTCGTCAATGAGCTGAAAGGCATCCCTGTCTCCCGTCAAAATATCCACTTCCATGCCGTTGTCGCTGCAGATCTTAGCGACCGTGCCGATCAGATCGTCGGCTTCATATCCTTCCATGGAAATCTTGTGGATGTCCATCTTTTCCAGCATTTCCATGACGTAATCCACTTGGATCTCCAGATCTTCCGGCATCAACAGGCGGCCGGCTTTATATGCTTCGTACGTATCGTGGCGAAACGTCGGTTTCTTTTCATCAAAAGCCACGCCTATGAAATCCGGTTGGAACGATTCCAAAATGGTTATCAGGATGTTGGCAAAACCATAAACTACGTTGGTGGGGATCCCGTCTTTTGTAGACATGGGACGCACTCCATAGAACATTCGGTAGATCAGACTGAATCCATCAATGATAATTAAACGCTTTTTTTCCATATTCACCATCACTTTTCCTTTTCACCTTTACTCCATATAGTTTACCATAATTTGACGTCATATAAATATTTGATTTCATGAAAAAAACCTCCGAAGAGGTTTTTTACTGGGATTTATTTTTTCTTTTTTTCCACAAGAACTTTCCCAGGAATCCGGCTGCCGCCAGTACCACAATGAATGGAAGCAATCCTGTCAAGATCACGATCAGGTTCGATACGCTTGCAAGCAGGTAGTTTATGCTTTTCACGAAAGTGTCCCGGATCCTGGCGCCAAAATCCGAAAATGGACTGGTGACTTTGCTAACGGCTACGCTGCGTTGGTATAAATGAACTTGTATGGTGGAATAAGCCACCTGGGTATCCCAATTCTTGATCATGGTGGAGCGATAGTTGATCTCGCTGCGAACACGGGCAAGTTGTTCCTCAATAGTCAGCATGTCTTCTATGGTCTCCGCTTCTTCCAAGTAGGCAAGAAGTCGATCCTGTTGAATGAGATAACTGTCCAATTCTCCCTTGACGTCCTGGTATTGTTGGGTGATATTGGTGGTGTTGACGTTGCTGCTGATCACATCGCCAAAGTCTTCCAGTGCTTTCATGGTATCGTTGAAATCAGAGGACTGGATCCTAAGAACCAAATAACCGGACTGGGAACCGTCCTGTTCTGTCCGCTGGGAGAAATCCGAACTGGACTGCTGGATGAATCCACCCAACCCATTGGTATATGCAATGATGTCTTCCATGGTTTTCTTCAAGTCTTCCGTATGGAGGCTGATGCTTCCATTATAGATGATCTTGGTAGGATCAAAATCACCGAGGGATTCTGCCCCTTCCTTATCCATATCCTCCCGACCCTCACCAGGGGCCATGTCTCCTCCGTCCATTCCCTGCTCACTGTCGTCACCACCGAATTGCGGATAACCGCCGTTATCAGCAGCACTGTCGTTGCTCCCCATGAAACCGCCTCCCAAAAATCGGCTCATCAAGGGAACGATCAACACAAAAACCACCAACAATGCCGCCGCATAGGGCAACCATCGTCTGTTGGAAAAATATTTTTTCTTGTCCGGGCCCATCGCTTTCACTGTCCTTTCCTTGACCGAAGATCCCAATGTCAGCCTGGGCGTCTGGGACAATGTACCGGTCATCTTTTGAAGGTCGTCCCGATAGAGCCGACACTCTTCACAAGTTTTCAAATGGTCGTCCAACTCTTGCTTTTCCTTGGGATCCAAATCACCATCCAGATCCCGGCTGATCCACTCCAAGTATTTTTCGTGATCCATGATTCACCCCTCCCTCTTTTGGTGCAACATCTTCAAGTCTTCCCGCAATCGATGTCGTCCTCTGCTGATGCGACTTTTTACCGTTCCTTCCGGCACATCCGTCAAGTTGCCGATCTCCTGGTAGGACAAACCAAGCACGTCCCTTAAAATGACGGCTTCCCGAAACTCTTCTTCCAAACCGTCGATGGCTTGGAGGATCATCTGATGATCCAGTCTTTCCATGACGAGCTGCTCCGTCTGGCTGCTCTCGTCCCGGAGGATATCGGCATCAGACAAGGGGTAGGTTTCTTTTTTGCGCCGCCAATAATCCCGGGCGCTGTTCAATGCGATTTTATAGACCCAGGTGTAAAAGCTGCTGTCGCCATGAAAGTTTTTTCTGTTTCGATAGGCTTTCAAAAATGTTTCCTGTGTCAAATCTTTTGCTTCTTCTCGATCGGAAATCATCCGGGCCAGCATGTTGTATACGGCATTGCCGTATTTCTCCATCAACAATCCAAAAGCCTCTTTATTCCCCTTTTGAAAATCTTCCAAAATATTTTTTTCGATCGGGTCCATTTCAATACCCCCTCTGCTTATTTAGACGCAAGGGCTCCAAAATAGTTCCTGGAGTTCTTATATTTGATTATATCGAAAACAGGAGAAAAAGAAAACCAAACACTATTCCCCAAAAAATAAAAAAAACCGGCACATGTCCGGTTTGTTCTTCTTGGATGATCTTCGATAAAAAATGGTGCCGAAGGCGGGAGTCGAACCCGCACGAGTGTTACCTCACTGGATTTTGAGTCCAGCGCGTCTGCCAATTCCACCACTTCGGCATCCCGTGAAGACAAGAATTAGAATACCATACCAAATGTATGGAAGTCAAGAACTTATTGACTTATTTTTTAGTTCAATTTTGCCTTTGCAACATCCACCAATTGGGTGAATGCGGCCATGTCGGCTACTGCCAATTCAGCCAGGATCTTTCGGTCGATCTGGACATCTGCCAGTTTCAAACCATGCATCAATCTGCTGTAGCTGATGTCGTTCATTCTTGCAGCTGCATTGATCCTTGCGATCCATAGAGATCGATAATCCCTTTTCTTTTGCTTTCTTCCTGAATATGCGGATCTAAGGGCTCTCATGACGGCTTCATTCGCCGGTCGGAACTGCTTGCTCTTTGCTCCGTAATAGCCTTTAGCGAGTTTTAGAATTTTCTTGTGCTTTTTCTTTGCGTTTAATGCTTTTTTTACTCTTGCCATTTTTTAACCTCCTATCTGTTGTTTTATCATCAATATGGTAAGATTTTCTTTACGTTTGCGGCATCTGCGCCTTCCAGATAGCCAATCTTTCTCAAATTTCTCTTTCTCTTTTGAGATTTCTTGGTCAAAATATGGCTTCTATATGCTTTTGCTCGTTTAACTTTTCCAGATTTTGTCACTTTGAATCTCTTTGCGGCTCCTCTGTGGGATTTCATTTTTGGCATTTTGCTTCCTCCCTCCTGTATGTAAGCGTAGTTTTATAATCAAACGGGGTCCAATCTCTAGCTGTCTTTTTTGGGCATCAGGTACATGACCATGCTTCGCCCTTCCATTTTTGGCGGTTTCTCGATTTTCCCCACTTCTGAAACGATCTCTGCGAATTTAAGCAACAGTTCCTTGCCCGAATCCGTATATGCCATTTCTCTTCCTCGGAAACGAACCGATGCTTTTACACGGTCTCCGTTTTCCAGGAATTTGATGCAGTTTTTCGCCTTGACGTTCAAATCGTGGTCCTGCACGGCGGCAGACATTCGGATTTCTTTCACGTTGATGACTTTCTGCTTCTTCTTGGCTTCCTTCTCTTTACGACTCTGCTCGTATTTGAATTTTCCGTAATCCATGATTCTGCAAACAGGCGGTTTTGCATTGGGAGAAATCTTCACCAGATCCATTTCCTTCTCATCGGCCATCTGTTGGGCGTCTCTCGAAGACATGATCCCCAGTTGCTCTCCATCATCGCCAACCACTCGGACCTCTCTGTCTCGGATTTGCTCATTGATTTGGAATTCTTTGCTGATAAGTATACACCTCCATCTTATTTTTGCGCTCATTGGCGCCCTTCTTGCCTATAAAAAATGGCAGGTAGAATGTTCCACCTGCCATGATAAACACGGTTTCTATGAACCCGGGTTGCATCAACCCAAGGTGAGAAGTGGACCTTCTACTTTGTTACCAAGTAATGATACCACAACCGTCACCTCAAGTCAAACCTCAATTTGATTTTTCTTTGATTTCTTTTTGCAATTTTTCCAACAGCACTTCCGGCTGTATGGATCCCAGATCCCCTTCTTTTCTGGAGCGGATGGATGCGCTGTTGCTGTCTGCTTCCTTCTGGCCAATGATGAGCATGTACGGGATCTTGTCCATTTGGGCTTCCCGGATCTTGTATCCGATTTTTTCGTCCCGCATGTCCACATGGACCCGTATGTCATTTTCTTTCAACATGGCGGACAACTTTTCTGCATGTTCCTTGAAAGCGGGTGCAATAGGAAGGATCCGGACTTGTTCCGGTGCCAGCCACAATGGAAATGCTCCAGCGTAATGTTCGATCAAAATACCGATGAAGCGCTCGATGCTGCCCAATACGGTCCGATGGACCATGACCGGTCGGTGCTTTTCGTTGTCTGACCCGACATAGGTGAGGTCAAACCGCTCCGGCATCTGAAAGTCCAGCTGGATGGTACCGCACTGCCAGGTTCTGCCGATGCAGTCCTCCAAGTGAAAATCGATCTTTGGCCCGTAGAAGGCGCCGTCCCCTTCGTTGATCCGGAAAGGGATCTGCTTTTCTTCCAAGGTTTCCCGCAAGGCCTGGATGGCAACCTCCCAATCCCCATCGTCACCGATGGCGTTTTCCGGTTTGGTGGACAATTCCACCCGGTAGGTAAATCCAAAAACTTTGTAGATCTTGTCCGTCAGGTCAATGATCTCCTTGATCTGATCCTTGATCTGATCTGGTGTCATGTACAAATGGGCATCATCCTGGGTAAAGTTTCGAACCCGCATCAATCCATGGAGAGCACCCGACAATTCATGACGATGGACCAGTCCAAGTTCTGCCATCTTGATGGGCAGATCCCGATAGGAGTGCATGGTGCGCTTGTACATGAGCATGCCTCCCGGGCAGTTCATGGGTTTGACTGCAAAGTCCCGGTCGTCAATGGTGGTAAAGTACATGTTTTCCCGATAGTTGTCCCAATGACCGGAACGTTTCCACAACTCCACATCCAGGATAATGGGTGTTTTGATCTCTTCGTATCCTTGTTTGGTGTGTTCTTCCCGCCAAAAATTTTCAAGGATGTTTCGAAGGATCATCCCTTTTGGATGAAAGAATGGGAATCCGGGACCTTCTTCCTGAATGGAGAAAAGATCCAATTCCTTGCCCAGTTTTCGGTGGTCCCTTCGTTTCGCTTCTTCCAAACGTTCCAAATAGTCGTCCAGCTGGGCCTTTTTGGGGAAAGCAGTCCCGTAGATCCGTTGCAGCATTTTGTTCTTCTCGCTGCCTCTCCAATAGGCTCCTGCTATGCTCTGCAGTTTGTACGCCTTTACCTGTCCGGTATTCATCAAGTGAGGTCCTGCGCACAGGTCCACAAATTCGTCCTGGGTGTAAAAACTGATGACCGCGTCTTCCGGCAGATCTTCGATCAACTCCACCTTGTAGTCTTCCCCCAGATCTTTCATCCGTTGGATCGCATCTTCCCGTGGCAATTCCTCCCGCTGGATCTGGATCTTTTCCTTGATGATCTTTTTCATTTCTGCTTCAATGGTATCCAGATCTTCCGGGGTCAGATTCCGCTCCAAGTCAAAATCATAGTAAAAACCGTTGTCGATGGCCGGTCCGATGGCCAGCTTAGCTTTTGGAAAGATCCGTTTGACCGCCTGAGCCATAATATGGGTGGAAGTATGCCAGTAGGCGTGTTTTCCTCCATCCGAATCAAATGTCAGAATGTTCAAATCACAGTCCTTGTCCAGTACCTTGCGAAGATCCTCCAGATCTCCGTCCACCTCTGCAGCGCAGGCCACCCTGGCCAATCCTTCGCTGATGTCCAAAGCCACCTGATAGGCTGTCGTCGGTTGTTCGTATTCTTTCACACTTCCGTCTTTTAATCGTATGTTGATCATTATTTTAACCTCCCATATTCAAAAATATAAAAAAGCCCCTTGCATTTGCAAGGGGCGTGCACGCACGCGGTTCCACCCTAATTGATCGAATCCACTCATTTTGGTAACGGTCATCCCGGCACGGCTTACTGTACTTCAGCCTGCAACTCGGAGGGGGTATGATCGATCCCTGTTTTAAAGGTGCTTTCAGCTTTGCACCTTCTCTCTGGTAAAACGGTCAATCGCCACATGGCCTCGTCTACGTCTTTGGTCCATTATAGATTTCCAAGGAAAATCTGTCAATCCTTTTTACAGGATTTTCACATCGGCAGGGATCTGGTAGATCACGTCTTTTCGCTCCACGATGATACTGGCCTTTTGGACCAGTTCCGGATCTTCCTGAAAGATCTCTACCAGTTTTTTGATGGGATTGATCAATACAGGATGTCCCACCATCTTCAACATATGATAATCCCCTGTTGTATCTCCATAGGCATAGCTGGCTTCCAGATCCACCTCATGTTTTAGGATGAACTGGCATAAAAATTTGTTTTTGCTCTCGGAATCCCACATGGGTTCGATCTCTCCGGTGAATCGGTTGTCTTCCCCCACAAAGTACTTCGTGCCCACAAAATGCTCCACATCATACTTTTCCGCCATTTTTTCCACCAGGTATTCCGGGCTGCCGGATATAAAAACTACCAGATGACCCTCTTTTTGGTGCCATTTGATCCGATCCCGGGTAAAACGATATACCCGCTCCCCTTTGAGCTTGATCACCTGGTCCGTAATGAAGTGGATGTAGTCACGCTCCAGGCCCTTCATGTTTTGAATGTATATGTCGGCGATCTCCAAAAGATAATCTTCATAATCGCCGTGACGCTTCACCCAGTTTTCAAATTTTCGCTTGGCATCACCATGCCAGATGGCCGGATCCAGCACTTCGTACTTGATCAGTTTTTTAAAATGCTCCACCATGAGGGAATCCCGATAAAGAGTCCCATCCACGTCGAAAAAAGCGGCTGTTGACATACCAACACTCCTTTCCTTTTCCTAATGATACCTCATTAAGATGCCCATGAAACATTCTCTCCTATACTACCGACTGTGGATCCAGAAAGAAAATGCTTCCGATATCCAGCAAGGGTCCCTCCCAAAGAGAGATGCAATCATACCCACGTGCTTCTGCAAATTCTTTCATCTGTCGCCCCATTTTGTGGGTGGACCAATGCCCGCAGAAAAAGATCTTTTTTTCTTCTTCCAGCACACCGGTGGCTCCTCCAATAAAACCATACTCCATCCCGGCAAGCTCTATCTGCCCCGGTTCGATCAGCAAGACATCATAACCGGCCTTTACGGCCTCCTTCCAAATGGAACGATCCGCCGTCACCAGCCCTTTCTCCGAAAGAATCAAGGTAGAGCACTTGGTGTAGCCCTGCCTGACCGGCACCAGTTGTTTCCCCCTCTTTTGCAATTCTGCTTCACATACGGGATCTGCAGCCCCTTTCAAATGGAAATAATGATTTTCGGTGATCGCCAGGTTGTAGGGAATGTCCGCCGGATATTTTGCTTTCAGCATTTTTTCTCCCAGGATCACCCGGACTCCCAAGTTCTCCAGCTTTTTCATGGTCTCCCCGTCAAAATCCGGTTGCACGACAATGGTTTGTCGATCCAACGGACACAACTGGATATCCGGATGGGTCTGGATGGCCGGATAGAGGACATCATATGCTGGAATGGTGACAACGTGTTCAACATGTTCTTCCAATTCTTTTACCGTATCCCGAGGGATCTGGGAAGAGCAGACGGCGATTCTCATCAGTGTGTCCATCCTTCTTCCGGGCTTTCTTGTTCCTTTTGCGCCGCTTTCTTTTCGTATCCGTCTTTCAATCTTTTCAAGACGGGGTGATCCAGGGGAAATGCCCTCCCGTCCACATCCTTGACCGGCAGCACCCCGATGGATGTGCCCGTGAGAAAGATGCCGGACACTTGGTCCAGATCCTGGATCGAAAGGAACCCTTCCTCTACTTTTATACCTTCTTCCCTGCAGATCTCGAGAACTTTTTTTCGGGTGATCCCCGGCAGCACTTCCTTGGCCGGGGGCGTCACCAAAGAATCGTTTAAAATAAAAAATATGTTGGTCTTGCTGCCTTCCCGGATCCATCCTTGAGAATCCACCAGCAACAATTCAAATTTTCCTTGAAAACCCTCCTGTTGGAGCAGGTCTTTGTAGGACTGTGAAACGGTTTTGATGTTGGGATTTTCCCGATCCACCCGGTGGGTCACCACGCTGGCCCCTTCCTTTCTGGTTTTTTCATCGGGGACTGCTGTGGGGATCAGGTACATGTACAAATGGAATCCGATCTCCAGTGGAACATACACCAGCCTCAGGTTCCTACTTCCACCACCATTGGCATGGATCAATCTCTCCATGGACTCCTTCAGGACCAGGCGTTCCGGCTTTGCCTTTTTTCCTGCCAGTTCCAGGGATCCATAAAACCGGTCCAGATGATCTTCCAAAAAGACCAGTCTGCTATCCACCATGCGGATCACCTCATAGATGCTGTCCCCGGGGAAAGCTTCCATTTGATCGGGTTTTCCCACCAATGCTCCATTTTTGTATATGAAACTGCCAAGAATCTCGCTCAAGTTTTCCACCCCATTATCTTTTAATAATTTGATGGTACCATATTCCCAAATGGATTGCATGGTTTTAATCCATCCACTTGGGATATATATAGGATAACAACGATTAGGAAGGTGAAGGGATGAAAATCAAGTACAACAAACTGGTTCGGGACATGATCCCCGACTTGATCAAGAAAAGCGGACGCCAATACGCTGTTCGGGTGCTGGATGATGCATCCTACCAGGATGCATTGGTGGAAAAGATCATCGAAGAGATCCGGGATTTCCATGAAAGCGGCAATGAAGAAGAGTTGGCAGATATTTATGAAGCTTTGGATTGTCTGGTGGATCATATGGACTACGAACCCATGCACATCGACTATCTTCGGATGAAAAAAAAGGAAGCCAGAGGCTCCTTCAAAGAACGATATTTTCTTGTAGAAGTAGAAGAACCGGACGAAGCATGATCGTCCGGTTTCTCTTATTTAAAAAAACAAATCGAAAAAACTGGTCACGATGTTCAACCCGCTGATCCAGATGCCAATGGTGCATCCGATGTTGGAGAAAGCCACCACCAGGAGGATCCGGGTCACTTTATTCTTCCAAAACCCTTTGAGAGTATAGAGATCTTTGGACAAACGTTCAAAGTCTTCCACCTTAGGCTTTCGGATATGGGCCTCCATCAATCCGGCAAACCATCCCGTCGCCAAAAGGGGATGGATGGCGCTAAGGGGTGCCATGACAAAGGACGCAACAGCCGAGAGCACATGACCTCCTGCAAGGAAGGTTCCAAGGGCTGCCAAACTACCCACCCACAATATGAAGCGGAGCACCTGGCTCCAGGCCATGGAGGTGTCGACCGTAAAGGTCAAACCGATCATCACCAAGATCAATCCGGGAAGGATCCATCCGCCGATCTTTGATGCCAGGGTCTTCTCCGGAATGGAGTCCAGTTCTTCCAGATCCTGTTCCTTGAACAATTCTTCCTGGACACCGGGAACATGGGCCGCTCCCAAGATGGCCACCACTTTCTTTCCGGGTGCTTCTTTGATTTTTGCCGCCAGATATTGATCCCGTTCATCCACCAAATAGGTTTTCAAGGTGGGAAAGGATTTGGACAGCTCCGTCAAGGCGGAAGAAAGCATGTCCTCCGTCTTCATTCTCTCCAGATCTTCTTCCGTGATCTCTTCATCGTCGATGAGGGAATACATGATGCTGCTGATGAGCTTGATCTTTCCCCATAAGCTGACTTTTCGCCACAAACGGGTAAATGTGGTCTGGATCTTCCGGTCCGCCATAACGATGTTGGCTTGCAATTCTTCTGCCGACTGGATCCCCTGGATCATTTCCTGTCCAGCCTGGATGTCAAACTGCTCTGCGATCTTTCGTTGATAGTTGGACAATATGATGTTGGTGAGCATGAAACCGGCTTTTTTTTCCTTGATGATCTGAACGATGTCCGTATTTCGCCATTTATCCTTGTCCTTGATGGACTTGTAGCGCTGTTCATCCAGTTCGATGCATACGGAGTCCGGCTGTTCCTGTTCTACGATCCGTTTGACCAGTTCTGCACTGTTTCTGGAAACATGGGCTGTCCCCACCAGTACGATTTCCTTGTCATTCATTTGTATTCGATATATGTTGTTTTCTTCCAAAACGTCACCTTACATTCCATTCGATTTTCATACCTTCTCATTGTATCGGATTTTTCCCGTTTGGAAAACCCTTTTAAGTTTTGCTTAATCAAAGAAAGTCGCCCCCTTGATGGGGACGACCATTTTTTTCATGGATCAGCTGCAGCCCGTAGTGCTTCCGCAATCCAGGCAAACTTTGCAGGTGCCGTTTTTCACCATTCTGGTACTTCCGCAATGGGAACAGCTTTCCCCATAGATTCGTTCTCCTTGAGTTTCTGCCGTATCTCCCGGATCCACATCTTTCACCAACGTTTCCACAGCAGACAACTTGCTCATGGGGATGAATGCTTCCGGCTTCACCTGGCATCTGCTGAAATCACCCATTTCGATGTCGATGATCTTGCTGAGAAGATCGGCGATGGATGAAGCATACTTGATGTAAGGATGTCGCGCTACAAACCCTGCCGGTTCAAACTGCTGACCCCGGAGTAACCGGGAAAGCTCTTTGGGCGGGATATTGTATTGCAGCATGTTGGACAGAGCTTTGGACATGGATGCCAGCAACCCTTTGACAACCGTTCCTTCCTTGTCGGTAGAAACAAATACTTCCGCTAAATTGCCGTCTTCATAAAACCCGATGGTAATGTACAGCTCGATGTCGCCGATCTTGGCCGAGTGGGTCCTGCTGGTTCTCATCCCTCCAGGTCTTTTTCGGTTCGGTACGTGCTTGACACAGTTTTTGGCGTACTCCACCAGTTCCTTGTAGGTGTACTCTTCCAGATCCTTCTCCTGATCTTCTGCCATTCCGGAAGAAAGTGGTTGGCTTGCCTTGCATCCATCCCGGTACAGGGCGATGGCCTTGGTACCGGTCTTCCAGGCAAGACGGTGGATCATGTCGATGTCCTCCACTTTTGCCTGATTCGGCAGATTGACGGTTTTGGATACGGAACCGCTGATCAATGGCGTGATGGCCGAAACCATCATGACGTGCCCTTCCGGTGAAATGGTATTGGCGGTATCGAAAATGGGATAGTGTTCTTCCTTCAAACGCGGAGCGCCGATGACGCTGCCGTGCATGACTTTCCCATCGTCGTCCTTCTCCATGATGTAGTCCATGATCTCTTTGATCGCTTCTTCGTTGTAACCCAAGTTTTTTAATGCGATCTCCAAGATAGGATTGACCATTTCCATGCTTCCGCCGCCAACCAACTGTTTGAAGACCATATGGCTGTAGAAAGGTTCGATGGAAGTCGCTCCGCAATCCATGGCCAGGGATATGGTTCCCGTCGGTGCAATAACGGAGACTTGGGCATTGCGATATCCAAACTCCTTGCCGTACTTGTAGGCATCGGTCCAAACTTCCTTCAGCACTTCCCCAAGTTTTCCCTGGTTCATGTTTTTCAGCACGTCATGATCCACCATGACCGGTGTGTAGCTGATGTCTTCCAGTTCGTCTTCCATGGCTCCTGCGACCCGGCTGTGGTTTCGGATGACCCTCAACATGTGTTCCCGGTTGATCTCATACTTTTCGAAAGGACCTACTATTTCCGCCATGAATGCGGACATCCGATAGGACGCTCCCGTCATGATTCCGGAAAGGGTCGCCACAAGATTTCGACTTTCGTCGGAATCATAAGGCAGTCCCATTGCCAGCAGCAGGGAGGACGTATTGGCCAGTCCCAGACCGGTGGTTCGGAACAGGTGGCTTTTCCTTGCGATGTCTTTGGTGGGGAATTGCCCCCAGTGGATGGAAGATTCCAATACCAGCTGGATCATCTCGATCAAATGAACAAACTTCGTTACATCAAAGCTGTTGTTTTCTTCGTCGTAAAACCGGTATACATTGATGGATGCCAGGTTGCAGGCCGTATCGTCCAAAAAGGCATACTCGCTGCAGGGGTTGGTGGCATTGATCCGGTTGTATTTCGCCCCTACTTTTCCGTCTTCGCCACCGGGACAGGTATGCCATGCATTGAAAATATCGTCAAACTGCAAGCCGGGATCTGCACATTCCCAGGAGGACTGGTTGATCAGGTTCCATAGATAGGACACTTTCACATCTTTGTTTACCTGGTCATCCGTTCGACCTTTCAGGGTGATCATGGCATCGGGATCCGTCTTCAGATTGAATACGCTCTCCATGAATTCCCCAGTCAGCCTCACGGAGTTGTTGCTGTTTTGACCGCTGACGGTAGCATAGGCTTCTCCATCCATGGACGTATCGTATCCCATTTTCCCCAAGTCCCGAACCTTCTGTTCTTCCTTGGCTTTCCAGGTAATGAAAGATTCGATCTCCGGATGGTCGATGTCGGTGATGACCATTTTTGCCGCACGTCGAGTGGTTCCGCCGGATTTGATGGCTCCCGCATTTCGATCCAAGCCCTGCAAAAAGCTCATCATGCCGGAGGAATGGCCTCCACTGGATAATTTCTCATCCAAGCCCCGAATATTGGAGAAATTGGTTCCAACGCCGGAACCGCCTTTGAACAATTTGGTCTCACTGACATACTGCTCTGTAATGGAGTGATCTCCCATGAGTTTGTCTTCAATGGATAAAATGAAACATGCCGACGCTTGCGTTCTGGAATATCGGTCCGGACTTTCCACCACTTCGCCGGATTCGCTGTCATAGTAGTACAGATTGTCTTTCTCTCCCCGGATCCCGTAACTGTTAAACAACCCGGTATTGAACCATTGAGGAGAGTTGGGTGCCCACATCTGGCTGAGCAGTCCAAAAACCAATTCATCATAGACGATCTGATAAGCTTCTTTGGTTTTTAAAACTCCTTCGTCTTTTAAAGAATCCACCCAAAAACGAACCAGTCGATCCGCCACATCCCGCATGCTCCGTTCATGACCGACGCTGTTGTTGACGCCCGCCTTTCGAAAATACTTGGTAGCGATGATATTGCAGGCATTTTGGCTGTAGTGTTCCGGAAACTCCAATTCCGGCATGTCCGCAATGGTCTTCCCCGTCTTCCAGTTTTTCATGAAGACGTCCACCGTCTTCCACTGGAACAGATCATAAACGCTAAGACTCTTGTCCTCCTCCAGTTTTGTGGTAAAAACCCGTTGTACAGATGCTTTCAAGTGAGACAATGACAAAACCTCCATTCGGTAATTAATACATCATATTGTGTATGAGTTCAATATTTCTCAATAGATATAGTATACTACACCTTTTCACAAAATCCTATAAGAAAAACAGATTCTGCAAAATGTTTTTTTGCAGAATCTGTTTGCGTCCATGGACGATAGCTATTCAATGGGCTTTTTCTGTCCCAATTTGTTCTCGTTTCCCTGAAGCAACCGCTTGATGTTTCCCCGGTGTCGATACACGGAAAACACGGAGATCACCAAGGCAAAAGCCAATGGCAATCCAACTCCTCGAAGGAAGTAAATAATAAAGGGAAGCAATGCCACTCCGGTGATGGACCCCAAGGACACATACCTGGTAAGGGCGATCAGCCCAACTCCTATCCCGATGCAGATCAATGCCGCCATTGGATCATACATCATGAAAACGCCAATGGAAGTGGCAATCCCTTTTCCCCCGCGAAATCCCATGAAAGCAGGCCAGTTGTGGCCGGCAATGACGGCCAGTCCGGAGAGGACCACTGTTATTTCATTGGATGCGAAGGCTTTTGCCAATAATATGGCAGCCACGCCTTTGAATACATCTCCCAGTAGAACCAATACCGCATACTTTTTCCCCAGGACTCGCAATACATTGGTCGTTCCTGCATTGCCGCTTCCAAAATTTCGAATGTCTTTTTTTGTCTTCCATTTCACCAGCAAGTAGGCGAAAGATATGTTTCCTATGAAATAGGACAAGATCACTAAAATGAAATCCATATGTCCACTCCTTCTTCAAATTAGGAGTTTATTATACCACAATCTTTCCCACTGCGGACATGCTTTTGGGCCTTTTCCCAATTATCTGTAATCGCTGATGGGGGGATAGGTTCGTTTTTTCTCCTTTTTCCACGTTTCCACCGCGATCAGATAGGCAGCCACCGTATCAAGGCAGGTGAAACAAGTCGTTTCCAAGCTTTGGCACAAACTTCGCAATCGAAAGCCAACCCGTTTTGGATCCTTTCCCACGGTAGGCGTATTGATGACCAGGTCCACTTCTCCACTCTTTAATAAGGATTCCAGCTCTTCCGATCCGGATTTGTCTACTTCAATAACCTTCAATCCCCTCATTGTGAAATAGACTTTCGTTTCCCCGGTGGCATAAATGGAATGCCCCCAGGCAGCCAGCCTTTTTGCCAGTTCCAATCCCTCTTCCCGATCGTTGGAATGGAGGGAGAACAGCACACCTCCCTTAAGATCCAAGGAGATGCCGGAAGCGACAAATGCCTTCGCCAAGGCCATTTCATATCGGACATCCAAACCCAATACTTCTCCCGTAGATTTCATTTCCGGTGTCAATGCACTGTCCACATCCAAGAGCTTCTGAAAAGAGAATACCGGTGCCTTCACCGCCACAAGAGGTCGAGGCGCCATCAGCCCCACTCCGTATGGCATGTCTATCAATTTTTCTCCAAGAATGACTTTCACCCCAATGGAGATCATGGGAATCCCCGTTACCTTGCTGATGATGGGGATGGTCCGGGATGCCCGAGGATTGACTTCGATGATATAAACGTCGTCTCCCTGCACCACAAACTGGATGTTGAGAACACCGATCACCTCCAATGCTCTAGCGATCCGCTTTGTATAATCCACCAGTTTTTCTTCCACTTCTTTGCTGCAATGTTGGGGTGGATATACGCTGAAGCTGTCTCCGGAGTGGACGCCCGTCCGCTCCACGTGTTCCATGATCCCGGGGATCAATACGTCTTTTCCATCGCTGACCGCATCCACTTCCATTTCCGTCCCTTGAATGTACTGATCGATAAGGATGGGGTGCTCCGGTGATACCTGATCCCATTGGCGGATGTATTCTTCCAAACCTTCCACGTCGTGGACCACCTGCATGGCTTGTCCGCCGATGACATAGGATGGACGAACCAAAACCGGGTAACCGATCTCTTCCGCCGCTTCCAATGCTTCTACCAGGCTGGCCACTCCTGTGCCTTTGGGTCGTGGGATGTCAAGTTCCATGAGCAACCGGTCGAAACGCTTGCGATCTTCCGCTGCATCGATGGCTTCCACACTGGTCCCCAGGATCTGGACCCCTCGTTCCATGAGCTTGGCTGCCAGATTGATGGAGGTTTGCCCTCCAAATTGAACGATGACGCCTTTGGGCATTTCCTTTCGGATCACGTTGTACACGTCTTCGATAAACAAAGGTTCAAAATACAATTTGTCCGCTGTATCGAAATCCGTACTGACCGTTTCCGGGTTGTTGTTGATCAGGATGGATTCGTATCCTGCATCTTGTATGGCCCAAACGGCGTGGACCGAGCAGTAGTCGAATTCAATTCCTTGCCCGATTCGTATGGGCCCGGATCCGATGACGATGATTTTTTCTTTTTTGCTGATGATGTTTTCATCTTCCTCGTCATAGGTGGAATAATAATATGGGGTGGAGGATTCAAACTCTCCCGCACAAGTGTCCACCATTTTATAGACAGGATAGATCCCATGGGCCCGACGGACCGCATCGATAACCTGGTGGGGTTGACCGGTCAGCGTTTCGATTTCCAGATCCGTAAACCCCAGCCGCTCCGCTTCCCGCAACAATTCTTTGTCAAAGTCTTCTTCCATCAATCTCTTTTCCATGGTGACGATGTTTTGGAATTTGGATAAAAACCAGGGGTCGATGCTTGTCACCTGATGGATCTCTTCCACGCTCATCCCCCTTCGCAATGCTTCAAAGATCACAAAGATCCGCTCGTCGTCCACCTGGTGGAGTGTTTCTTCCACTTGGCGATCGGTCCAATCTTCCATGGTCTCTTTTCGCATGGACACCAGATTTCCTTCCAAAGATATGACCGCCTTCAAAAAAGCACTTTCAAAACTACGATCGATGGCCATGACTTCCCCAGTAGCTTTCATTTGTGTGGACAAGGTCCGGTTGGCATAGGCAAATTTGTCGAAGGGCCATTTGGGGATCTTCACTACCACATAGTCCAACACCGGTTCAAAAGCGGCCTTGGTCCGCTTGGTGACGCTGTTTTCCATTTCGTGAAGATGAAGACCGATGGCGATCTTTGCCGCTACCTTGGCGATGGGGTATCCTGCCGCTTTGGAAGCCAAAGCGGAAGACCTGCTCACCCTGGGGTTGACCTCGATGACGATGTAGTCCTTGCTCTTGGGATCCAGAGCATACTGAACGTTGCACCCGCCTTCGATTTTCAAGGCCTTGATGATCTTCAGCGCGGAGGATCGAAGCATGTGGTATTCATTGTCCGTCAATGTTTGGGACGGTGCCACCACCATGCTGTCTCCCGTATGGATCCCTACGGGATCGATGTTTTCCATGTTGCAGATGATGATGCAGGTATCATTGGCATCCCGCATGACTTCGTATTCGATCTCCTTCCATCCCGCCACACTCTGTTCGATGAGGGCTTGACCGATCCTGGAAAAAAGCAGTCCTTTATGAAGGATCGCCTCCAAATCCTTTCGATTTTCTGCGATCCCTCCCCCGGTCCCGCCCATGGTGTAGGCCGGTCGTACGATCACCGGATAACCGGCCTCCTCTGCAAAGGCAACTCCCGCCTCCACCGTCGATACGATGGTGCTTTGGGGTATGGGTTCGTTGATATCCATCATCAGCTGGCGGAAAGCTTCCCGGTCTTCTGCCTGCTGTATGGCTTCCAGGGATGTACCCAGAAGACGGACGCCGAATTTTTCCAAGACGCCGGCTTCGTGAAGTTCCACCGCCATATTCAGCCCGGTCTGTCCACCCAAGGTAGGCAGAAGCCCGTCCGGTCGCTCCGAATCGATGATGGTAGTAAGTGCTTCCAGCGTCAGTGGTTGGATGTAGACTCGATCCGCCATGTTTTCGTCGGTCATGATGGTGGCAGGATTGCTGTTGACCAGCACTACTTCCACATTTTCTTCTTTTAAGGCCTTGCAAGCCTGGGTCCCGGCATAGTCAAACTCCGCTGCCTGTCCGATGACGATGGGACCGGAGCCGATGACCAGAACTTTTCGTATGTCATCCAATTTCGGCATGTTTTTTCTCCTCCAATATGCGGATCCATTCTTCCAGGATCACTCGTCCTTCTTCCGGACCGGGTCCTTCCTCCGGATGAAACTGGACCGCTTCCACATCCAGCCGGTGGTGGCAAAATCCTTCCAGGGTGTTGTCGTTGATGTTTCTCCAGGTCACTTCTGCATCGGCAGGCAAGCTGGATTCCTCTACGGCGTAACCATGATTTTGGGACGTGATGATCACCCGATTCGACGGCAGATGGATCGCCGGATGGTTCCCTCCCCGATGACCAAATTTCATTTTGTAGGTATCCGCCCCCAGAGCCAAGGCCAGCAATTGATTCCCCAGACAGATCCCCCGAAGTGGGATTTTCCCCGTCAGGTCTTTCAATGTATAGATGACAACATCGTTGTCCTTGGGATCTCCAGGACCGTTGGATACCAACAGTCCCTCCAAGTCATCTTCCAAGATCTCTTGGGAACTGGTATTCCATGGGTATTGGTAAATGGTGCATCCCTCATCCTTCAATATGTTGATGATCCCCTGTTTGCACCCCAGATCCAAGATGCCCATTCGGATCCCTTTTCCTGCATGAACAACTTTTTTCGTAGTTCCAAAACGCTGTCCCAAATCTGCAGGCATACGGAAATCATGGAGTTTCTCCAAATGATCAGTGCCTTCTTTGTATGTAAGAAGGCACTTCATGACACCGTAGTTCCTAATTTTTTTTGTGATCATCCGGGTATCGACCCCATAGATCCCGGGAACATTATGCTGTTTTAAATAATCGTCCAGGTTTTGTTCCCCCATGTAATGGCTTGGAGTGGCGCAGTATTCCCGCACCACCATGCCTTCCAGTGAAATCTTCTCCGATTCCCAGTCTGTTTTATTGATGCCGTAGCTTCCGATGATGGGATAGGTCATCACCACGGTTTGGGCCCCGTAAGACGGATCCGTCAAGATCTCCTGATACCCGGTCATCCCTGTGTTGAACACCAATTCGCTGACGCTCTCCCGAATGGCGCCAAAGGCGGTACCTTCAAAACGACTTCCGTCTTCCAGGTATAAGTATGCTTTCATGAACAATCCTCCAAGACGCTTTTCATGATCTGTGCGAAGGTTTCCATCTCCGTTTCCCCTACGATCAAGGGTGGAACGAAGCGGACCACATCGCTGCCGGCACCCAGGATCAAGAGTCCTTTTTCCATGGCCTTGGCCACCACTGCGGAAGGTTCCACTCCCTCCAACTGGATGCCCATCATGAGTCCTTTCCCTTTTACCGCTTTGATGCAGGAAAAGGAGGACTGCAGATCTTCCAGGATCCCTTTCAACTGTTTCCCCTGTTTTTGGACGTTCTCCATCAATCCCTTTTCCAAAAGCTCTTCCAGAACCACCAAGGCGGCTGTGGCCGACAGCGCATTTCCTCCAAAGGTGGAGGCATGGCTGCCTGGTGCAAAGGCAGATGCTATGTTTTCTTTCGCCAGGATGGCCCCCATGGGAACCCCGGCTCCCAAGCCCTTAGCACAGGCCACGATGTCCGGCTTCACTCCGTATCCCTGGTATGCAAAAAGGTCTCCCGTTCGTCCGATGCCGCTTTGGACCTCATCGAAGATAAGAACGATCTGCTCCTGATCACAAAGGGTTCGCAACCCCTGCAGGAATTCCACCGTTGCAGGGTTGATCCCACCTTCCCCCTGGATAGGCTCTACGATGATTGCTGCCGTTTGTGGTGTGATCTTGGATCTTACGTCATCCAGATCGTTGAATGCGGCAAAGGTCACTTCCGGTAGCATGGGATCCAGATCTTTTTGGTATTTCAGCTGTCCTGTTGCGGATATGGCCCCAAAAGTCCGACCATGAAAGGAATTCTTCATGGATATGATCTTATGGGCCTGCTCCGATTTGTTTTTCTTGCAGTACACCCGACTCAACTTCAATGCCGCCTCTACGGCTTCCGCGCCGCTGTTGCAGAAAAAGGCCCGATCCATGCCAGACGCTTTTGTCAGTTTCTCCGCCAGGTCCACCGCCGGTTTGTTGTAGTATAGGTTGGATATGTGGAGAAGCTTGTGCATTTGTTCCTGCAATTTTTCCAGTAAAACAGGATGGCCATAACCCAGGGCATTGACGGCGATGCCCGCAACGAAGTCGAGATATTCTTTCCCCTGGTCGTCCACCAGGACGCATCCCTTTCCATGGTCAAATACCATGGGAAAGGTTCCGTAGGTATGCATGATGTGTTTTTTTGCTTTTTCTATGGTTTTGTTTTCCATGTTCATTCCTCCGATTTATATATCATGGTGCCGATGCCGGAATTGGTAAATAGTTCCAACAACAGGCAATGTTCCTGACGACCATCCAAGATGTGTACCCGGTTGACCCCCTCCAGAATACTCTTTTTGCAGTTTTGTAGTTTGGGGATCATCCCCCCTTGGATGACTTTATTGTCGATCAGTCGATCCACATCTTCCACGGCAATTCGGGACAAGACACTGTCCGGGTCATTGATGTTTCGAAGAACTCCTTCCACATCCGTCAGATAGACCACTTTTTCCGCTTTTAGGGCCACGCCGACGGCGCTTGCTACATAGTCGGCATTGATGTTATAGGTATGGTGATGCTCATCGGTGGCAATGGGTGCTATGACTGGCACAAACCCCTCCTCCATCAGAGTGAGCATCAACTCCGGGTTGACCTTCTGGATCTCCCCCACCCAACCGATGTCTTTGCCCTCTGGCATCTTTTTCTCTGCAATGATGGTATTGGCATCTTTTCCACTGATCCCAACTGCCGGGATTCCCTGTTCGTGAAACATTTGGACGATCCCCTTGTTGATGTTGCCGCTCAAGACCATCTCCGCGATCTCCATGGTTTCATCGTCGGTGACCCGCAATCCGTCCAAAAATACGCTTTCCTTACCCATTTTAGCCAGGGTCTCGCTGATCTTCTTCCCTCCGCCGTGAACCACCACCGGTTTCATCCCCACCATCTTCATCATGGTGATATCCTTGATGACGGATTTTTTCAAGTCTTCGTCGATCATGGCGCTGCCGCCGTACTTGATGACGACGATTTTATTGTTGAACTGTTGAATATAAGGCAACGCCTCCAACAGAGTTTTTGCCTGATTGATGTACTTGTCCATGTTACCCTCCTTAAGAACGGTATTCTCCATTGATTTTCACGTATTCATAGCTTAGATCGCAACCCCATCCTGTGGCCTTGGCATTTCCGTCTTCCAACTGGATCAAGATGGAAATATCCCGGTTTTGAAGGAGTTCATAGGCAAAATCTTCATCAAAGGAAATGGGCAACCCTTCCTTCATGAGAAGGATCCGCTGTCCGGCAGCGGAAAATTCCAAACTGGTTTTGTCCGGATCAAAATCCGCACCCGAATAGCCCATGGCGCAGAGGATCCGTCCCCAGTTGGCATCCTCCCCAAACATGGCGGTTTTCACCAAATTGGATGTGAGGATGCTTTTTACCAGAATTCGTGCGTCTTCCGAAGTTTTCGCTCCGTCCACAGTCACTTCCAGGAACTTGCTGGCCCCTTCCCCGTCTTTGACGATCTCTTTTGCAAGGTGCTCGTTCAAGTGATGCAGGGCTTTGTAAAATTTGTGATAGTCGTTGTCTTCTTGGTCGATGATTGTATTTTCCGCCGATCCGTTGGCCATGACCATCACCATGTCGTTGGTGCTGGTGTCTCCGTCTACGGAGATCATGTTGTAGGTGTCCTTGCCGATCTTTCGCAGTGCCCTGCGCAGCAATTCCTGATCGATGGCCACATCCGTGGTAATAAAGGAAAGCATGGTGGCCATATTGGGATGGATCATTCCGGAACCCTTGGCCATACCGGACAAGGTCACTGTTTTTCCACCGATCTCCGTCTCCAAAGACAGGATCTTCATGGTGGTGTCTGTGGTCATGATCCCTTCCGCCGCATTCAGCCCGGCCTGAAGTTCTCCGCTGATTTCCGGCGCCAGGCTTTCGATGCCCGGCACCAAAACGTCCATGGGCAGGGGAACACCGATGACTCCTGTAGAAGCCACGAATACTTCTTCCGGCTCACATCCCAGCATGGCAGCTGTCTTTTGTGCCATGACCTTGGTATCCTCCATTCCCTGTTTGCCGGTACAGGCATTGGCGTTGCCGCTGTTGATCACGATGGCCCGGATGGGACCGGCCTTCCTTTCGATGTCCATGTTCCAAAGTACCGACGCTGCCTTTACTTTGTTGGTGGTAAACATGGCCGCAAATACAGCCGGTTTTTCACTTAACACGATGGACAGGTCCTTTCGCTTTCGTTTGATCCCTATGTGTTTGCCCCCGGCTTTGAATCCCTTGGGCGTATTTATGCTTCCTTCAATAGTATGCATTTTCGTATCCTCCATATCTTATACTGGAAAAACCGGAACCAGGTCCAATCCTTCCGTTTCCTTTAATCCAAACAAAATATTCATGTTTTGGACACCTTGCCCGGCTGCCCCTTTGACAAGGTTGTCAATGGCTCCAATGGCTACCAGGGTATTGGTACGTTCATCCACCTTCCACCCGATGTCGCAATAGTTGGATCCCTTTACCCACTTGGTTTCCGGGAAGGATCCTTTCGGCAAGGTTCGGACAAAGGGTTTGTCCTTGTAGAAATCCTGATACAATGCATCCACATCTTCCCAGGTCATCTTCTCCTTCAACCGAATGTAGCAGGTGGCCAGGATCCCCCGGTTCATGGGGACCAGATGGGGCGTAAAGATCAACCGGATCGACCTTCCTGCCGCAGTGGAGAGTTGTTCTTCGATCTCCGGTGTATGACGATGGGCTGCCACGCTGTATGCCTTTATGGATTCGTTGCATTCCGTAAAATGGGTCCCAAGGTTCAATCCTCTTCCAGCACCGGTCACACCGGATTTCGCATCGATGACGATGGAGTCCAAATCAAATGCAGAAGACCTCATCAAGGGAGCCAGGGTCAAAATGCTGCAGGTGGTATAACAACCTGGATTGGCGATCAGATCGTACTCGGCGATCTTTGGACCTTCGATCTCGCACAGGCCGTAAATGCTTTTCTCCATCAACTCCGGACTTTCGTGGGTCGTTTTATACCAGGCTTCGTATTCCGACAGATCCTTCAACCGGTAATCCGCCCCCATGTCGATGACTTTTGTCTTTTTCAGAATGGAATCCGTTACCAATCCGCTGGCCACCCCATGGGGCAGGGCCAAAAACATCACGTCCGATTCCTCGGCGATCTTCTCCAGATCTTGGGGTACAAACTCCTTGTCAAAGATGTCCTTGTAATTTCCATACATGTGATGGAAGGCCTCCCCCACCTTGCTGGTGGATGTGATGTGGACGATCTCCACCTGAGGGTGTCCCCACAACAACCGGATCAATTCCTGGCCTACATATCCCGATGCGCCGACGACGCTTGCTTTTATCATGATATTCCTCATTTCTTTCATTATTTTTATTCATTACTACTATATAAATATCCAAGTTTCCGTTATAATAGCATGTGTAGCAGGGGTCATACCCGTATAAAGTCGATCTGTTGTCTATCGACTTCACATAATTATACATAGATGTCTTTGTATTTTCAAGTATTTTTTTCAATACACTTGCATATTATTCATCTTTATCGTATAATTATTCGTATTCTATCAAGAACTCATGGAGGTAAATAAAAATGAAGAAAAAAGTAATATTGGCTTATTCCGGTGGATTGGATACCACCACCATCATACCCTGGCTTCGGGAAAACTACGATTACGAAGTCATCGCCGTCTGCATCGATGTGGGACAGGGATCGGAAACGGAAGGACTGGAAGAACGGGCCCTGGAATCCGGCGCCAGCAAGCTTTACATCGACGACGTCACCGATATTTTTGTCAACGACTATGTGATCCCCACCATGAAAGCCGGTGCGGTCTATGAAAACAAATACTTGCTGGGAACGTCCATCGCACGTCCCCTCATTGCAGAGCGTCTGGTCCATTATGCTTTAAAAGAAGGCGCAGAAGCCATTTGCCACGGAGCCACCGGCAAAGGCAACGACCAAGTCCGATTTGAATTGACCATCACTGCTCTGGCACCCCATTTGAAGATCATCGCTCCCTGGCGGATCTGGGACATCAAGTCCCGGGAAGACGCCATCGAGTATTGCATCATGCACGACATCAAGCTGAACATGAACAAGGATACCAGCTATAGCCGGGACAAAAACCTGTGGCATTTGAGCCACGAAGGACTTGAATTGGAAAATCCCGCCATCGAGCCCAACCATAAAAAAATCCTGCAGATGTGCAACACTTTGGAGGAAGCTCCCGACGAAAGCGAATACGTATCCATTGATTTTGAAGAAGGCATCCCTGTAGCCGTCAACGGCATGAAAATGGATGGAACTTCCATCCTGCGAACCTTGAACAGCATCGGCGGAAAACACGGGATCGGCGTCATCGACCTGATCGAAAACCGGGTCGTGGGCATGAAATCCCGAGGGATCTACGAAACGCCTGGCGGCACAATTCTTTATAAAGCTCATCAGGAATTGGAGCATCTGTGTTTTGACAAGGAGACATATTCCTTCAAACAGATCGTTGCCACCAAATTTTCCGAACTGGTATACAACGGACAATGGTTTACACCCCTGCGGGAGGCACTAAGCGCTTTCGTGGATGAAACCCAGCAGATCATCACCGGAACCGTTCGTTTCAAGCTGTACAAGGGTAATCTTGTACTAGCAGGGATCGAATCTCCCTTCTCCCTCTACAACGAGGAGATCTCCAGCTTCAGCACCGGAGAATTATACAATCACAAAGATGCGGAAGGGTTCATCAAGCTTTTCGGTTTGCCCATGAAAGTTCGCGCATTGATGAAAGAAAAAAACAACATGTTGTATGAGGAAGTGGAAGAATGAAACTGTGGGGAGGACGATTCACCAAAGAAACAAACCAAATGACCGATGATTTCAATTCCTCCATCCACTTTGACTACCTGCTTTACCCCTACGACATCCAAGGCAGCATTGCCCACGCCACCATGTTGGGCAAACAGGGGATCCTCACGAAACAGGAGAGCAAGGAGATCGTTCTGGGATTGAAATCCATCCTGGAAGACATCCAGGACGGAAAGGTCGAATTTGACGTATCTGCAGAAGACATCCACATGAACGTGGAAAAATTGCTGATCCAGCGCATTGGTGAAACGGGAAAGAAACTCCATACCGGACGAAGTCGAAACGATCAAGTGGCCTTGGATCTGAGAATGTACGTCAAGGAAGAGATCCGTCGTCTGGACGGGATGCTTCAACACCTTCAGCAGGTCCTCCTGGATCTGGGAAAGGAACATTTGGAGACCATCCTTCCCGGCTACACCCATTTGCAAAAGGCCCAGCCGGTAACCCTGGCCCACCATTTGAGCGCTTACTTTGAGATGTTCAAACGAGACCGGAGCCGATTGGAAGACTGTTACAAGAGAACCGATGTCATGCCCCTTGGTTCCAGCGCCCTGGCATCCACCACTTACGATCTGGATCGGGAACTGGTTGCCCACTTGCTGGATTTCAAGGAGATCACTAAAAACAGCATGGACGGGGTCAGCGACCGGGACTACGCCATCGAGTTTCTATCGGCCATGTCCACCATCATGATGCATCTGAGCCGCTTTAGCGAAGAGATCATCCTTTGGTGCACCGACGAATTCCACTTTATCAAGTTGGACGATGCCTACAGCACGGGAAGCAGCATCATGCCCCAGAAAAAAAATCCGGACATCGCCGAATTGGTCCGTGGAAAGACCGGCAGGGTCTATGGTCACCTGCTGGGATTGCTCACCACCATGAAAGGGATCCCCCTGGCTTACAACAAAGACATGCAGGAAGACAAGGAAGCAATCTTCGATGCAGTCAATACCTTGTCCATGTGCCTGCCCGTCTTCACCGACATGATCAACACCATGCAAGTGGACAAGGACGCCATGTACCAGGGTACCAAGACCGCCTTCACCAATGCAACAGACGCCGCCGACTGGCTGGTAAAAAAAGGACTCCCCTTCCGGGAAGCCCACGCCATTATCGGCAATTTGGTGTTGACTTGCATCGAAAAAGAAAAGAACATTGAAGATCTTACCATGGAAGAACTGAAAGAGATCTCCTCGGAATTCGATGAAAGCCTCTATGAAGCCATCACCATCGAAGCATGTGTCCATCAGAGAAAAAATATAGGTGGACCAGCACCGGATACGATGAAAGTCATTCTGGAAGAGTACGAGGAGTATTTGAAGAAACCTTTTCTTTCCATATAGTGGACGAACATATAAACGAATCCCCCTGTTTTAGTTGCGAAACAGGGGGATTTTCTATTTTGATTCTTTATTTGATGGTTTAGTACAGTACGCCACCCATGTAGGTCATGGTGTTGGGTCCGTTGTTGTATTTAAGTCCGTTGTCCTTCATCACTTTGATGACTTCGATCCCATAGGCCTCCAGGGATATGATCATGTCGTCCGGTCTTCTGCAAGGCTGTTCCGGATAAGTACATTTTGCACACAAGCTGCAACCTCCTGCACCCAGGATCAAATAGGGTGTTCCACTTCCTTTCAGTTCTTTGTTCAGCTTTACCAGGCGTTCCTGAAAATCTTTGATCCCTTCTGTCATGCCTTCGAAATCCATGCTGTCTTCCAACTCATAGATTTGGGATAGCATGATGAAATTGGAAAATTTATCGAATTTCTCTTTGATCTCGTCCAAGGGTGCCAATGCCGGTGGACAGGCCCAGTTTCTTCCATATTGCCCGCACGTGTTGCTCTCACACATGTCCCGGACTTCCGGATTCAAAATAACAGCCTCTCTAGGTAGTTCGTCACAGTTTTGAAACAGTTTTTTTGCTTCTTCCAATACGTTCATCGTGATCCTCCTGTCAAATTTATATAAATCGGCGAAACCGATCCATGACTTCTTCTTTCCCCAAAATACTCATGATCTTCATCAGGTCTGCCCCGTGCATCTGTCCGGTGGCAATGATCCGCGCTGGCATGAAAAGATTTTTGCCCTTGATTCCTTCTTCTTTCTGGATCTCCTTGAATATTTTTTTCAGAGTATCCGGTTCAAAATTCTCTGCGTCTTCCATTTTTTTCAGCGCAGCCTTTACAAGAAGGGATGTGGTGTCCAGCTGAAGCATTTCTTCCACCTCGGGACTTTCTTCAAGGCGGTAGACGAATATGTTTTCCAATTCTTCCTTGATGTCCGCCAGTGTATCCATTTTTTCCACGAAGGTATCGACGATCTTCTCCAAATGATCCCGGTTCTTTTCACCGTCTTCCGCAGAAACATATCCAGATTGTACCATGTACGGCAAAGTTTTGTCCACCAGCACATCCATGGGCATTTTTCGAATATATTCTCCATTCATCCACTTAAGTTTTTTCACATCAAATACGGCACCCGATTTATTGACCCGCTTCAAATCGAAGTGCTGGACCAGTTCATCCATGGAAAAGATCTCTTCATTGGTATCCGGGCTCCATCCCAACAAAGCGATGTAATTGACCAGGGCTTCCGGCAGATAGCCTTTCGCCAGAAAATCTTCCACGGCCACATCTCCCTGACGTTTGCTCAGTTTTTTCTTGTCTGCATTGAGGATATTGGGCAAATGGACGTAGGTTGGCTGCTCCCACCCAAATGCCTGATAAAGGAGGACGTGCTTCGGTGTGGAAGGAAGCCATTCCTCTCCTCGAATGACATGGGTGATCCCCATCAGATGATCATCCACCACGACGGCGAAATGATACGTGGGAAATCCGTCGGATTTGATCAGAACCTGATCGTCCACTTCATCGCTGTTGATGGTCACCTGGCCTCGAACCTCATCAAAAAACGTGATTTCTTCATTTACCGGCATTTTCAAACGGATAACAAATTCTTCTCCATTCATGATTCGGTCCTGGGCTTCTTCCCGACTCAGGTTTCTGCAATGACCATCGTACTTGGGGGTCAAATTTTGTTGCCGCTGGGCTTCTCGTACTTCTTCCAGTCGTTCTTTCGAACAGAAACAAGGATAGGCATGGCCCTCTTCCAGCAACACTCTCAAATGTTCTTTATACAGGTCCAATCGATCGGATTGGATATAAGGACCGAAATCCCCATTCTCCACCAGTTCGCCATCCACATAGGTGGGACCTTCATCGTGAAGGATCCCCGTTTTCTCCAGACAACCGATCAGATTTTCCATGGACCCTTCCACAAATCTTTTTTGGTCCGTATCTTCAATGCGAAGAATGTAACTCCCTCCCATTTTTTTTGCATACAAATAATTGTACAATGCAGTTCGCAGGGAACCGATGTGTACATATCCCGTTGGACTCGGTGCAAATCGCACTCGTACCATGTTCATTCCTCCTTGTGTTCTTCTCCTAAATCAATTCTTTTCCATTCTTCTTTCCCAAAAAAACTCGCTTGATAGTCACGCCTTCCTCCCAGTCCATGATGTTCTTCTCCGGATCCAATAGATCCAACACCACTTCCGGACGCAGGTTCTCTTGACTGCCGGATGCCAGAACCGTTTGTAGGATAAACCGCTCTCCTTCCACTTTTCCTTCAAGTTGACGGATCAGTGGCCGTATCTCCCGTTCTGCGTATTTTCCCTTTTTATTTCTTTTCCGCTGCAGAATGCTGTCACGTTCCTTCACATCCCGAATTTGCCGGATCAGGTCTTCTGCTGCGGCTATGGTGATCACTTTTCCAGTGATGTTATAACCGCTTTCTTCCACCATCGAAGTAAGAGACGGTAATTTCTCTTCCGACACAACGGCCGTCCGTGCAATAAATCCTGCAGGGGCATGGTCGTTGATCCTCCCGACCAGCTCTTCCGGTTCCACGCGGGACTCCAGTTCCACATCAAAATATTCGCAATCGGAAGTCATCCCAACCGCCAAGGCCATGGCAAAAGCCAACTTGGGATGGGGATTGAATCCTTCACTGTATTTCATGGGTATGTGGGCACGTCGCAGGATCCGCTGGACCATACGCTGCATGTCCAAATGGGAGATGTATCGGATCCCTTCTCCCCGCTCAAACTTCACTCTGGCTGTAAACATGGCAGGTCCATCCTTCCTTGAATTCGTTGAAACCACAATTCACACAATGATATTTGCAGAATCTCGTGAGTTTTTCATCCACTGCTTTTTCATATTCCTTGGCCAAAAAAGCCTTGGTGACGCCTATGTCGATGAAATCCCAAGGCAGCAGTTCATCCATAGGTCTTTCCCGGAACGTGTAGAATTCCGGATCCAAACCTTCTTCCTCGAATGCCTCCAACCATTTTTTTATGTCAAAGTGATCCCTGGAACCATCGAAAATACAGCCTTTGCTATATGCCCGAACCAAAACTTTGGACAACTTTCGATCGCCTCTGGCAAAGGCGCCCTCCAACAGGCTCAAGTTGGGGTCGTTCCAGCTGTAACGGATCATTTTGCTCCGCATGTTGTCGATGAGATGACGCTGCTTTTCACGAACAGAATCCAAGTCGTCCTGTTTTACCCATTGGAATGGAGTAAAGGGCTTGGGCACAAATGTGGAAGTCGAGACCACTACCTGGATCCTTTTGTTCTTCGTTTCACTGTTGCAGGCAAAGTATTCATCCAACACTTTATAAGCCAGCTTGGCGATGCCGTCCACATCTTCCATGGATTCCGTGGGAAGGCCGATCATGAAATACAGTTTGATATGGCCCCATCCCTTGTCATATGCTTCCTTCACCGACTGGATCAGATCTTCTTCCGAAACGCCTTTGTTGATCACATCCCGCATTCGCTGACTGCCTGCTTCCGGTGCAAAAGTCAATCCGGTTTTTCTCACCTGCTGGGTTTTTTCCGCTGTTTTGATGCTGAAGCTGTCGATCCTCAAGGAAGGCAATCCTACGGCGATTTTCTCCTGTTGGTACTTCTCCAACAGGTAATCCGTCAATTCCGGAAGACAGCTGTAATCCATGGTGCTTAGGGAAGAGAGGGATACCTCTTCATAACCTGTGCTATCGATCAAGCGATCTGCGTCCCTTTTCAAAGTTTCCAGACTTTTTTCCCGCAATGGACGATATACCATGCCTGCCTGGCAAAACCGGCATCCCCTGGTACATCCACGGAAAAGTTCAATGATGCTTCGATCATGGACGATTTCCACAAAAGGAACCACAAAGGATTTGGGAAAATAGACCTTGTCCAAATTTTCCACAAATCGTTTTTTTACCACCGGCGGTGCCGAAGGATGGATCGGTTCAAATGTTTTTAGTGTTCCGTCTTCGTGATAGGTGGCCTGGTACAACGATGGGACATAGATCCCTGGGATCTTTGCAACTTCCGTCAAATAAGCCTTTCGTCCGGATGTCCTGTCCCAGTTTCGGGTAACGTCCATCAGCTCCACCAGCACATCCTCCGCTTCTCCAATGACGATCAGATCTGCAAATTCCGCTACGGGTTCCGGATTGTAGGCGCAAGGTCCTCCAAAAACAACAAAAGGATCTTCTTCTCCCCGTTCTGCCGCAAACAAGGGTATCTTGCTCATGTCCAGCATGTTCAAAATATTGGTATAGCTCATTTCATATTGAAGAGTGAATCCCAGCAGATCGAAGTTTTTCAATCCGGTTTTGGTTTCCACAGAAAACAGGGGAATGTCATTGGCTCTCATTTCTTTTTCCATATCAGACCAGGGTGCAAAAGCGCGCTCGCAATACACATCTTCCATGGAATTGAGCAAGCCGTACAAGATCTTCATCCCCAAATGGGACATCCCTACTTCATACACATCAGGAAAAGCCATGCAAAATCGAATGGTTTTTTCATCGACCTCCTTGTGTACGCTGTTTATTTCATTCCCCGCATATCTGGCCGGCATTTCGACCCGGGGTAGTATTCGCTTCAATTGTTCTTCCATATTTTGTTCCTTTCTTCTAAAAGTTGATCTGATGTCGGCGCATGTGTACGTTGATCACCAAGCCCACCGCCAGCAAATTCGTCAGCAGGGAACTGCCGCCATAACTTAAAAACGGCAGAGTGATGCCGGTAATGGGCATGATCCCCAACGTCATGCCGATATTTTCGAATATTTGAAACAGGAACATGAAAAAGACACCGCTTATGATCAAAGTTCCAAATTCATCCCGGGCTGATTTGGCATCCTTGAGCAACCGGAACAAAAACAACATCAATAAAACCAATACGATCGCCGCTCCAACGAAACCGGCAGTTTCCGAGATGACGGAAAAAATAAAATCCGTCCATTGGGCCGGTAAAAAATTCAACCGGGTCATGGTATTTTCTGCTGCCGTCCCTTTCCCGAACATGCCTCCGGAACCGATGGTGATCATGGATTGGAGGGCATGATACCCATCCCCCAATGGATCATTCGCCGGATTGAAAACCGTAATGATTCGATTCTTTTGAAAATCTTTCATGAAATAATTCCAGAAAATGGGAAATCCTACCACAAAAGCGCCCAAGAGGCTAAAGTAATACTTCATGTGCAATCCCGCCATAAAAAGCATCCCTGCCGCTATGAAGATAAATACAAGAGACTGGCCCAGATCCGGTTGTATAAAAACGAAAAAGACCGGAATGGCGACAAATCCGATCACCGGCAACACATCCACTAATTTATTGAGACGACGGCTCCTGCGATCCAGCAGTTTGGCAAAGGATAGAATAAACCCAAGTTTTGCGATCTCCGACGTTTGAAACTCCATTACCCGCAAGTCGATCCATCCCCTGGTCCCCTTGTTAACGATGCCCAGTCCCGGTACGTACACCAGCAGCAGCACCACGATAGACAGTACGAAAATGTGGATCCAGTACTCCCCAAGGGTTTTATAATCGATCATGGTCAGCAACAACATGCCGACCATACCAAGACCAAAAGCCAGGGCCTGCTTCATCATAAAGGAAGAAGATTCCCCGGCAACAAAATTTTCCGTATTGGTGGCGACCCGAATGGCCATCAAACCGATGGCGAAGAGGGCCAGAACCACGGACAATAAAAAATAATCCGCCTTTTTCATGTATTTCAACCATTCCATAAAGACACCTCGATCAATTGCTCAGAGGATTATACCATAAAACCTTTATTTATACATTAATTCTGCGATGATTTGATGGATTCGTTCTTTCTCCTCTGCATCCACTTCTACTCCGGTCCAGATCTCTTCACTTTTCAGTGCCTGGGACACCAGCATGAACAAGCCGTTGACCACTTGAAGGCCTGCCTTCTCCGCTTCAACCAGGAGTGGCGTTTTTTCCGGATTGTAGATCAAATCCACTACATGTCCTGCTCCATCCAGCTTTTCCACCTCGATAGGGGATCGAGCTTCCTTGGAGGTCATCCCCACAGGTGTCGTATTGACAAAAACATCGGCTTTTTTCGTTGGAAAATCGTCATACGACCAAATTTTCTCGTCCTTGATCCAGTCGGATTCCCTGCGCCGACTGACAAAGGAAATGGAGGCCACTTGTCGGGTTTTCAACCCATAATAGACGCTTTTTGCCGCACCGCCTGTTCCCAGGATCACGTATCTGGCCCCTTGGACCGGCACCCTGTAATGATCCAGGGTATCCAAAAAACCGTATACATCGGTATTGAAACCGATCAATGTTCCGTCCACGTTGGAAACCGTGTTGACAGCGCCGATCTGCCGACTGGCTTCGTCCGCCGTATCCAAAAACGGAAGAATATCATTTTTATAGGGAATGGTGATGTTCAATCCCCGGTATTCTTCCAAAATGGATCGGATGGTCGTCGAAAAATCCTTTTTCTTTACTTCTCGCAATTCGTAGACCGCATCCATCTGATGCCTGGTATAGAACGCTTTATGTATGATGGGAGAATAGCTGTAACTCAGCACTTCTCCGATCAATCCAAACCTTTTCATAAAAAACCTCCTCCATGGAAATTCCTTTACTACTTTACCTTAATAAAGTATAATCAAACCAAGGCTGGTAAGCCTAACTTCATTCGGGAGGATAACAATGAACAAAGAACGCTTTCAACTGTTGATCCAATGCCTGATCTCCCTGGAATCCGAGGAAGAGACCATGGCTTTTTTAGAAGATCTCTGCACCATCAAGGAAATGGAAGACATGCAGCATCGATTGGAAATTGCCGTTGGACTGATGGACGGCCAAACCTTTACTGAAGTGCAGCATGAGACCGGTGCAAGCTCCACAACAGTCAGTCGGGTATCCCGCTGTCTAAAATACGGCGATGGTTATCGTCGGATCCTGGACCGGTTGAAAAAATAAACCTTTTCTATTTTTCCCAAAATTTCTGCCATGCCGCTACGGATGCATCGCTGGGCATCCGCCAATCTCCCCTTGGGGACAGATTGATGGATCCCACTTTTGGCCCGTCCGGCAAACAGGAACGCTTGAACTGTTGGGAGAAAAAGCGCTGGTAAAATTTCTTGAGCCATTTTTCTATGGTTTCTGCATCAAATATATTTTCAAAGGCGCGATTTGCCAACGTCATCACTTTTTCCGGTTGAAATCCGAACCGGACCACATAATACAGGAAAAAATCATGAAGTTCATAGGGGCCCACCACTTCTTCCGTCTTTTGGGCGATGTTGCCGTCTTTATCCGGCGGCAGGAGTTCCGGACTGACGGGAGTATCCAGAATATCGTGCAAAATGCTTCGAACTTCCTGCAGGCTGTTGTCCGCCACCCAATCCACCATGTATCGGACCAGGGTTTTTGGAATGCCGCTGTTGACACCATACATGGACATGTGGTCTCCATTGTAGGTGGCCCAACCAAGGGCAAGTTCCGACAGATCTCCCGTTCCCACCACCAAGCCGTTATACTTGTTGGCCAAGTCCATCAGGATCTGGGTGCGTTCCCTTGCCTGTGCATTTTCATAAGTAACATCATGGATCTGGGGATCATGCCCGATATCCTCAAAATGGCCCATGGTCGCCTCTACAATGGAGATCTCCTCCCAATGGATGTGCAACTGTTCCATCAGCGCCAAAGCGTTGTTGTAGGTCCGATCCGTCGTTCCAAATCCAGGCATGGTGATCCCCTTGATGTTTTTACGGTCCACTCCCAATCGATCGCAGGCTTTGACACATACCAGCAGCGCCAGGGTAGAATCCAATCCTCCGGAGATCCCCACCACCAGTGATTTCGCTTGGGCATGGAGATAGCGTTTCATCAATCCCGTCGTTTGGATCTGAAAGATCTCCTCGCAACGCTGATACCGGTCTTCCTGCCTGGATGGAACAAAAGGATGTTTCCAGACGCTGCGTTCCACCGTGCTGATATTTTCGGGCAATTGAAATTCCACTAATTGATAATCCCACGGCAATGCTCCTGTTCCGTAATAGGAACCTTGTTTTTTTGTCCGTTCTCCAGCCAGTCGTTCCACATCCACGTCAGCCGTCGTAAGACTGCCTTCCAGTGCAAATCGTTGATTTTCGGCCAGCAAAGTACCGTTTTCCACCAAAAAAGCATCTCCGCCGTGGACCACATCGGTAGTGGATTCGCCAAATCCGGCAGATGCATAGGCATAAGCGCTCAACGTTCTGGCTGCCTGGTTTTTCGCCAAATCCACCCGGTATTCTCTTTTCCCTACCAAATCGTTGCTTGCCGACAAGTTCAGCAATACCGTTGCACCTGCCATGGCATGATGGGAGCTTGGCGGTATGGGTACCCAGAGATCTTCGCAAATTTCTAGGCCCAAGGCCATATTAGTATCTCTTTTGTCCCGGAACAAGATTCGCGTCCCCATCCATGTGGACATTCCTGCATACTCCACCTGACAGTTTTCTGTAAAATCCTGACCGCTGGAAAACCAGCGTTTTTCATAATATTCGTTGTATTCCGGAATGTGGATCTTTGGTACGATCCCCAGGATCTTTCCTGTCCAGATCACCACTCCGCAATTGTATAGTCGATGAAACATTCGAACCGGCGCACCAATGACAAAAACACCTGCCTTGTCTTTGGAATGCTCCACGATCTTTTTTACACCACCTTGTGCAGCTTCTACAAGCCTTTCCTGAAAAAACAGATCTGCGCAAGTGTATCCCGTTATGCCCAATTCCGGAAAAACCAAAACGTCCACTTCCTTTTGTACAGCTGCGTCCATCATTTCCGTGATTTTTTCCACATTATGATCCACATCGGCCACTTTCAGTTCCGGCACTGCGCAACCAATTCGATAAAATCCCTGTCGATTCATCCCTTCACGTCCTCTGCAATAGTTTGTTCCAGCCCATGGATCCCCTTGTATATATTTGAAAGGATGTCCGTAGACGTCATGCTCCGCTCTCCATATATTTTTCTTGCTGCATTGCCTGCTTCCTGATGAACAAGCACTCCGCTTTTCATGGCTTCTTCATTGCTGCATCCCTGTGCAAGAAACCCTCCGATCAAGCCTGACAGCACGTCGCCGCTGCCGGCAGTGGCCATGCCGGAGTTGGGTCCATAGGAAAAAAACATCTCCTGGCCGCTTGCGATCACCGTGCAAGGTCCCTTCATAACCAAGTCCACCTGGTAGGATTCCAAAAACGAAGTGATAAAATACACGGGGTCCTCCAGCACATCCCGACTGGTTACGCGAAACAACCTGGCCATTTCGCCGGTATGGGGCGTCACAATGAGTCGGTGCTTTGAAAGTTGGATCCGATCCCGCAGATCGTTGAGCAACGGAATGGCTCCTCCATCCAGGACCAGGGGAATGTCACTTTCCATGATCTCCTGAACATATTCCACGTCTCGTTCTACATAAACGGTTCCAGGGCCGAAAACGACAGCATTTGTCTTTTTCAATTTTTCCATGAGTCCCTGATGGTCGAAAAAAGTATCCACCATCAGCTCCGGATAGAAAGACATCTTGCGGGCTTCCCAGTTTTCACAAGAAAGGAGCTGGGATACGCCACAACCAGTACGCAGACCTGCCATGGCCGCCAGGAAACCGGCCCCTTCCATGCCTCGGGATCCACCAATGACCACTAGCTTGCCAAAGTCATATTTATGGGCCGCTTTGCTACGGGAAGGCAGTTTTTGCTGGTTCCTTTCCAACATGGTTTTTTTATAATCGGGGTTTGAAGAAGTCCACAAACCCACTTCCTTTGTCAATAAAAGTTCCCCGGAATAAACACTGCTGCTCCCCATAAGATTTCCGGTCTTATACCCGTCCACGACAATGGTATAGGTTGCTTTTATGGCGATCTCACAGGCTTGCCCGTTGTTGCCGCGGATCCCGGAGGGCAGGTCCAGAGAGATGACCGGAAGCCCGGTCTCATTGATTTGCGCGATCGCTGCTGCAACAGCAGGCTCCATTTCTCCTCTGCATCCAGTCCCAAGTATGGCATCCACGATATATCGACTGCCGGCGACCCATTCGTCCCATCGCTCCACAGACACTTCATCCCAAATAAATACTTCACCCAAAGAGTGGGCCAACGTTCTTACTTCTTCACTCCAAAACTCTTGGGGTTGGATCATTATCGCTACCACCCTGGAGCCCAAGTTTTTCAGTTTTCCGGCCAAAGACAATCCATCTGCTCCGTTGTTTCCTTTCCCGCAGACAACTAGAAACTGCTTGCCTTCCGGTTGGGGGCAAATGGAAGAAACCAGCACATCCAAAATTTCATCTGTAGCTCTGTCTACCAAGGTCAATATGTCCATGTTGTGTTGGATCATGGTGTTGCGGTCTCTCTCCCGCATCTCTTCCACTGTATAAACATTCAATGCGATACCTCCTCCATGGCCAATGCCGTAGCCAATGCATGGTCCCGACTGTGGGATATGGTGACCATAACTTGAAGATCTTCTCCACCTTTCACGGCAGATCGGACCTTTTCGGACAACAGAACCACCGGTTTTCCTATATCATCCCCCAATATTTCGATGTCCGCCATGCCGAATGATCGAAAACCGGTGCCCAATGCCTTGGCTACAGCTTCCTTGGCGGCAAATCGGCCAGCCACTGCTTGCACAAAGTCTTTTCGAGACCTTAAATATTCCTGTTCCCGGGGAGTAAAGAGCTTGGTAAAAAAACGACTGTTTTTTTCCAAGGCTTTTCTGATCCGCTCCATTTCGATGATGTCGTTGCCGATCCCTCTAACCATCGCAATGCTCCTCTCTTTTGCCTTTAAATTATACCATAATTACACAATTTCGTCGTTTTTATGCAAAGTTTTTTCAATTTTTAGTTTGACATTAAAAATTGATGGTATAATTATAGTGGTGATGAAAATGGCATATAAAAAAAGTATCGAAACACGCAGGAAAATTTTGAATGTAACAAAAGAACTGGTCTTGGAAAAAGGCTGGAAGGACATCTCTGTGCGGGATATTGCGGAGCGGGCCGGTGTCAAGAACCCCTTGCTGTATTACTATTTCAAAAACAAACAAGGGATCGCAGACCACCTGTTGGGCAGTCTTATTCTTCGCACGCTGGATTATGCCGAGTACCGGGTCCCATTTAAGGAAGACTGCATGCTCAGTCATTTCGTTTATGTCTCCCTGTATTATCGCATCCTTGTAGAGCAGGAATTGTACCAAACCCTCTATTTGGAGTCCGTTCATCCATTTGAAAACCCAGTGGACGACATCGATGATTACGATTTGAATTACATGGTGACCAAACAATTCAACGAGATCCTCAAAAATTATGGTGTCGATCTGGAACCACAGTTGTTGCAAGCCTATACCATCTCAGCATTTGCCATTGGCACAAGTATCTTTAGAAGCCTGGTCTCCGGCCACCTGGACATGAGTTTTCGAGAAGCGCTGTTCTTTATAACCCGTTTCTGGATCATCAGTGTAGGGATCGATGAAAAGATTTTTGAAGAGAAACTTGCTCAAGCAATCGACATGGTCATGGAAGTGGATTTGGATGAATTCGTCAAATCCGATGACGACGACGAATAAAACGCCTTTCGGCGTTTTATTTTTTTTATTTTATTGTTGTTGCTTGGACCTTCATGGGAAAAAGTGCAGAAAAAACGCTGCCGGAATCCGGCTTGGACCGCACTCGGATCTTTCCCCCATGCTGAAGAACAATGATCCTGGCAATGCTCAAACCCAAACCATATCCGCCGGTATTCTTGTTTCGTGATTCATCCGTCCGATAAAAACGCTCAAAAACACTTTTTAGTTTTTCTTTGGGAATTCCCATTCCATGATCTTCCACTTCCAATACCACGTAATTCTTGTCCCGATATCCCCGTATTTCTATATCTTTCCCTTCTGGAGAATACTTCACTGCATTATCGACAAAAATTCGAGCGACCTGCTTGATTCGATTAGCATCTCCATACAGCATCAAGTTTTCTTCGACGGTCCATTGGATCCGATGATGCTGATCGATCATTTCCGTTTCCTTGCCCACTTCATCCATCAGCTCGCTGAAATCAATGCTTTGCATGTCATATTTCAGCGCATCCCGATCGTATCGTGCCAAAAACAACAATTTCTCCACCAGATCTGCCATGTTCTGCGATTCACTTTTCAGCGCATCAATGGCTTCCTGGAGAATGGCCGGATCTTCTTTGCCCCACCGGTCCAGCAAGTTGGCATACCCGTTGATGACAGAAATGGGGGTTCTCAGTTCATGGCTGACATCGGAGACAAACTGCTGTTGTTTTTTGTAACCGTCTTGCATGCGATCCATCATGTCATTGATGGTGGAGGCCAAATCCTTTAATTCGTATTTCGCACGTCCCACATCGATCCTTGCATCCAAATTTTTTGTGTTGATGCTTTTTGTTGCATTGGTGATCCGCTCAATGGGCTGAATGATCCGCCGAACTTTCATGCCGCCTGCGATCCATAACAGCAGGACACCGGAAACATACCCCAGCAACAGATATCCAAGCATGTTTTTCGCCAAATCCATTTGGCTGGAAACGGAGTAGAAAAAGACTACCGTTCGTCCATTTTCCCCATTTGCCTCCAGGGCCATGAGTTTATATGGCAAGAGGGAAAACAATTTCATTTCCTGCTGGAACCAACTTTCGCTGACGATCTTGTCGTAGTTCCAGATGGGATAATCCAGGGCATTGGACATTCGTTGGTCATTCGCCGGATCCAATATGAGGATCCCGATCTTCTCCTCTTTGTACACACCATCAAGGATCGTCTGCAATTCGCTCCGGTTTCCGTCTTCCTGAACCTTTTCCACCACCATGTTCATTACCTGGTAGTTTTGCTCCGCAAATTCTTGCTTGGTATGGTGAATAAATCCCCCGCCAACAACAAAACTAGCCAAATAAAGGCGACGGAGTAGAGTCTGATATACGTTGCCGAAATATTGGAGCGTATGGAAAATCGCAACATGCGCTTTGCGTTTTCCATGATGGAAACCGGAAAGGACATCCACTCTCTCGTTTTTTTCTCCATGGGTTCGACCCCTGTCTTATGAACCGTCATTGGTCAGTTTGTAGCCAACGCCCCTGACGGTCTTGATGAAGTTGGTGCCAAAACGCTGGTCCAGTTTTCCACGAAGATAACGGATGTATACGTCCGTCACGTTGGTTTCTCCCATATAATCGTAACCCCACACTTTTTCCACGATTTTGTCCCTGCTCAACACGATGTTCTTGTTTTCCATCAGGTACACCAGAAGATCAAATTCTTTTTTTGTCAACTCGATGGCCTCATTGCCGTAATATGCTTGGTATTGGTCTTTATCCACCACCAGCTCTCCCATTCGCAACAAACCGGGTGATTCCTTTGATTCCACAGACACCTGCCTTTTTACCGCGACACGGATCCTTGCCAACAATTCTTCAATGGCAAATGGTTTGGTCATGTAATCATCAGCGCCCATGTCCAAACCCATTACTTTGTCACTGACGTCATCCTTTGCCGTCAGCATGATGATGGGCAATGTCTTCTTGTCCTGACGGATCCTGCGGCAAACTTCCAATCCGCTCAGTTTTGGGAGCATGATGTCCAGGATCATGACATCGTAATCATTGGCTTGGGCTTTTTCCAAACCTTCCCGTCCGTCGGATGCCGTGTCCACAAGATACCCTTCATGCTCCAGTTCCAATTGAAGGAAACGTCCGATCTGCAATTCATCTTCCACAATCAAAATTCGTATACTCATGATGCACCGCCTTATTCGATGATGATTTCTTCATAGTCATTCTGCAAGTCAACACCAGGTTTCTCCCCGGCAGATTCCATCGACTCCGCTTTTGAGGGGCGAGCAGCGCAAGCTTTCGGGTCTGCTGCCTCTCCATTTTCCTTCTTTCCGAGGGCGATCTCCTCCCAGTCGTCAGTCCCATTGTCCCCAAACCCATGGTTTTTATAGTATACTTCAAATTCATATCCCAAAAGGATGGCAACCACTGCCAACGCCAGCAAGAAGCCCATGGGCACATCAAAGAACAAAACGATAAATGCCAGGAGAACGATGGGCATCTTGACGATCGTCTTTTTTTTCTTCAAGAGGACCAGTTGAAATCCCAAAACCTTTGTCACAGATTCCTGTACCATTTGCAGCAGTTTTCTTCCTCGGTGTTCCCGCCGTTTTAATATATAAAGAACCGCCTGGTCTTCATTCCCCCGGTCTTGCGCAAAACCTTCTCTGCGGTTTGATAATCGCAATCCACTCTTTTTCGCAGGCGTTCCACCTGTTCCAATGTCACTTTCATTGATTTCCCTCACATCCTCTCTCCTGCATTCATTGTATCCGGCAGGAATTAAGGGTGGATTACCATTTTGTTAAAATCGCATTAGAAACGGGACCCATCTATTTCTTGCCTTCCAGTTCCCTGGCCAGATCCTCATATCCGGGTTTTCCCAACAGCGCAAACATGTTGCGCTTATAGCTTTCCACACCCGGTTGGTCGAAGGGATTGACTCCCATAAGATACCCGCTGATCCCGCACGCTCTTTCGAAAAAGTAAACCAAACGTCCCAACATATAGGCGGACAGCTCCGGGATCGTCAGTACCAGATTTGGTACGTTCCCGTCAACATGTGCCATGAGCGTGCCAAGAAAGGCCTTGTTGTTTACATGATTCATACCGGAACCGGCAATGTAATCCAAACCGTCCAAATCTTCCGACGCAGTTGGTATGATCGTATCTCGGTCCACTTCATCAAAAACCAAAATCGTCTCAAACATATTGCGACGACCTTCTTGCACGATCTGCCCCAGGGAATGCAGATCTGTCGAGTTGTTTACAGAAACCGGAAACAGTCCTTTTCCGTCCTTGCCTTCGCTTTCTCCAAACAATTGTTTCCACCACTCGGAAAACATGGCCATTTCTGGTTGGTAATTGACCATGATCTCCATGGTTTTGCCTTTTCTATACAGGATGTTTCTTGCTGCGGCATATCGATAGCATGGATCAGTCATGTCCATGGCGCCATCGGTCTCCTCCATCTGATCTTTTGCACCTTTCATGAAATCTTTGATGTCAAATCCTGCGACGGCTATAGGCAGCAAACCAACAGCGGTATGTACCGAGTAACGGCCACCAACATCGTCCGGTATGACGAAGGTCTCATATCCCTGTGCCATGGCCAGTTCTTTCAATGCTCCTTTTTTTGCATCGGTGGTGACATAGATCCGATCCCTGGCACCTTCCGCTCCATATTTTTCTTCCAAAAGATTTTTGAATAGTCGAAAAGCAATGGCCGGTTCCGTCGTGGTCCCGGATTTGGAAATGACATTGATCATCACATCCTTGTCTTTCACCAGGCGGATCAAGTCGTCATGATACTTGCCGCTGATGTTTTGGCCTGCGAAATAGATCTTCGGCTGGACCTCATCCCGTTCATTGGCGAAAAAAGGCGACAACGCATCGATCATGGCCTTTGAACCCAGGTAAGATCCGCCGATGCCTATGATTATAAATGCCTCGCATTTGCTGCGAATAAAGGATGCCGCTTTTTCAATGCGCTGAAATTCACCCTTGTCGTAGCTGACCGGATAATCCAACCAACCGAGATAATCCGCTCCTGCTCCGGTCTTCCCCTTCAGCGCTTTTTCCGAATCCTGAATCTGGCTCCACAATCCTAGAAACTCTTCCTCTCGAATAACACCATGTTTGGTATCGATCGTGATTGACATGACCCCTCATCCTTTCTATAAAGACTTTCTTATGACTACATTATATCAAAGATTTCCTTTTTTTCCTTCCTTTATCTTTCCCATCCATTATGGTACAATTACATAAAATAAAAGCACCGATCGGAGGAAAAAATGGATTACAAAATCGTCGTCGGGAGCAGCTGTGATCTAACAAAAGAACAGCAAGCCGAGATCAATCATGCAACCGTACCTTTTACCATACAAATCGACGGAGAAGATCTCATCGATGATGAGACCCTCCCTCTGGATACCCTCATATCTAAAATGAAAAAATCTGTTGGTGCGATTCGAACTGCCTGTCCGTCTCCCCAACACTTTCTTGAAAAATACAAGGAAGGGGAACATATCTTCGTGGTGACCATATCTTCACGACTCAGTGGCACCTACAACAGCGCCATGACCGCAAAAGACATGTACCTGGAACAATTCGAAAACAAATTTATCCATGTATTCGATTCCTTGAGTGCCGCCATTGCTGAGACCCTTATTGTGATCCGTGTGAAAAAATACATCGACCACAACCTTTCTCTAAAAGAGATCGTGGAGAACACGGAGGCCTACATCAAGGAAATGAAGACCATGTTTGTTTTGGAAAATCTGGATAATCTGATCAAAAATGGACGAATGAGCAAGTTGACCGGCATGTTTGCCCAATTCCTCCATATCAAACCGATCCTGGCTGCTGACGGGCTCGGAGAAATAAAACTGGTAGAAAAATCCAGAGGAACAAAAAAAGCGTTGAAAAAAATGGTGGAGCTCATCGGCAGCGAAGGCTCCGATTTCTCCGATAGAATTTTTGGCGTCGTCCATTGCAATGCCTTGGAAAAAGCACATTATGTCAAAGACATGGTCATGGAAAAATATAATTTCCAGGACGTGATCGTGACGGAAGCCCAGGGCTTGAGTGCTGTGTATATGGATGATGGCGGAATTGTGGTTGCATTTTAACCTGGATATATAAAGGCTGTTGAAAACTCGATCCGGTTTTCAACAGCCTTTTTTTACTTTTTGCTATTATAGAAAAACACACAGATGGTGCCTGGTCCCGTATGTGCTCCGATGGCAGCTCCCATCATATTGACAACAAATTCTGTAGAACCGAATTTTTCTCGAATGGCCTCCACCAGTTTTTGTGCCTCTTCCTCGTCGTCGCAATGGCTCAAGGCAATGGTCTGCTTGTCCAAATCATCGGCCTTTTCCTCCATGATCGCAAGGATCCGGTTAAAAAGCTTCTTTCTCCCCCGTACCTTATCCATCTGTTGAAGCTTTCCTTCTTCGTCCACCCGCAAAATGGGCTGAATATTGAGCATGTTCCCTACAACAGCCGCCCCTTTGCTTAAACGACCACCGCGAAACAGATAATCCAAATCGGCAACGGTGAAAATGTGTTCGATTCGTCGGATCCGATCTTCCAACAACTCCAACAATTGGTCCATGTCCGCCCCTTCTCTTCTGGCGGCCAATATATCCAAAACGATCAATCCCAATCCATTTACCGACGCTTTCGTATCCACTACTTCCAATCGAATGTTGGGATATTTTTCTTTTACCATATCAGCAGCCAGAACAGCAGCTCCGTAGGTTCCAGAAAGCCCCGAAGAAAAACTCAGATGCAGGATGTCCAACCCTTGGGATGCGAACTTTTCGAAAACAGTCTCAAAATCATGAACGGTCACCTGTGCCGTTTTGTATACTTTCCCATTGCGCATTCCCTGATAAATTTCTTCCGGAGTGATATCCACCCCGTCTTTATAATCCTTACCGTCATGACTGACGTATATGGGTATGATTTCTACATTTTCCTCATTTAGCAAGTTTCGATCCAAGTCGCAGGAACTGTCTGTTATCAGTTTGATCGTCATTGTCAAGCCTCCTATACGATTTCCGGTTGCGGATATTCTTCTCCAAAGGTTTCTGCAGTCACTTTCTCCAAGACCACGTCCTCCACTGGTCGATCCTGTCTTCCTGTTTTGCTTTCTGCAATGGAATCCACCACATCCTGTCCTTCCACCACTTTACCAAAAGCAGCATATTGTCCGTTCAGGTGAGGCGAATTTTCATGCATGATGAAAAATTGGGATCCGGCAGAATTTGGGCTCATGGACCGGGCCATGGACAACACACCTTTTTCGTGTTGCAGGTCGTTGGGAAACCCATTGGAAGAAAATTCCCCCTTGATTCCATAACCGGGTCCTCCCATGCCTGTGCCATTGGGGCAACCACCCTGGATCATGAATCCTCGAATAACTCGATGAAAGATCAGGCCGTCATAATATCCTTTGTTGACCAAAGATAAAAAATTGTTTACCGTGTTTGGTGCTTTCTCCGGATAAAGCTCTGCTTTGATGACTCCTCCGTTTTTCAATTCAAATGTTACGATCGGGTTTTGTTTCATGTTCATCCTCCTCTATTTGTCTTCATTTCTCGGATCCATAAAAAGGACCCGTCCTTTTTTCTCCAAGTACTTGGTCAACTTGCCTACATCCGTATTCATCACCAGCTCTTCTGGAAACTGGAGATCTTTCAACAATTCCAATGCCACACCAAATTCTCCTACGTCGCAAGCCATATGGGCATCGCTGCCCAGAGTGATCTTGATTTCCCGTTTCAAGCATTCTTCTGCGATCAATCTGCAATTTGGATAACTGCCTTTTCGGGAATGAACAAAAGAGCTGTTGTTTATTTCAATAAGGGTGTTAGTGTCTTTCGCGGCTTTCAAGACATCACTGTAATTCAGCGGATATGCCGGATTGCCAGAATGAACGATGACATCCACGATCTCCTTTTCCATGGTACGTATGATGGCCTTCGTATTCTCTCTTTCGCTTCCCGGCTTAAAACAACTGTTATGCAGCCCGGCCAGTATGATCTCCATGCGATTTAAATATTGCATTGGCAAATCCAAAGTGCCATTTTCATCCAAAATATTGGCTTCCATGCCCTTTAGGATCTTTACCCCTTCCATCATTGGTGGAACTACCCGTATATTTCCGAAGAAATAAGGGTGAGGGCTTCCAGGCAACTGAGGTCCGTGTTCCGTCAAGCAGATCAATTCCAAGCTTTTACGGGCTGCTTCACGAACATTTTCACCCAAGGTGCTGTATGCATGTTGACAAGCCAAGGTGTGCGTATGGGTATCCACAACGATCTTCATTCGATCAACCCCTGTCTGATCCATCCATATTTTCATTGCTCTTGCTTATTCTATCACAAAATTCCTGCGCTGAGTTGATTCCCATGTATTTTAAACGGTTGTTTCTGGCTCCTGCTTCGATGATGATGGCCAGGTTCCTGCCGGATGTGACCGGAATAACGACTCGGGGAATGTCCACGTCCAGAATGCGATGATATTCTTCATCCAATCCCAGTCGATCATAATATTTCTCGCTGTCCCAATGCTCCAGATGAACGTTCATATCGAGTTCCATGGACTCCTTCACCGCTCCAATGCCATACAGGGTTCGGACATCGATGATGCCGATCCCCCGGATCTCCATGTATTGCTTTAGAAATTTTGGGGCAACCCCATGTAGCCGATCCCCGATCCGTTTGATCTCCACCATGTCGTCGGTGATCAAACGGTGTCCTCTTTTAACAAGTTCCAGAGCCGTCTCACTTTTCCCTACTCCACTGGATCCGGTGATCAAGACGCCTACCCCAAATACTTCAACCAGAACACCGTGAACGGAAATGACAGGTGCCAACTCCACGTCCAGGTAATTGATGACCTGATTGATGACCTTGGTTGTTTCTTTTTTTGACTTTAAAACTACTCGGTGGTACTTGTTGGCAAGATCCAAAAGATCGTCTTCTATATCCAGGTCCCAAGCAATGACCAGACATGGAAAATGATAGGTGAAAAACTTCCCCAGTTTCTCCAATTTTTCTTCTGCTTTCAGGGAATTCAAATAGCTGTTTTCCACCATTCCGACGATCTGAACCCGATCCGAATCAAAATGGTCATAATATCCATACAGCTGAAGACCAGGGCGATTGATGCTGCTGTTGCTCAAATGAATGGCATCATGGCCCCCATCGCAGACGATCTCCAGATCCAGCTCTTTACAAAACTTGCTGATCAGTATCTCTTTCATCCGACAACCCTCCATAAATATATTTTTCGATGGCATGAGCCACCCCTTCTTCATCACAACCTGTCGTCACCACATCAGCCAGTCTCTTGATCTTTTCCGGTGCATTTCCCATGGCTACACCGAGTCCTGCGTACTCCAGCATGGATGCGTCATTGTAGGAATCTCCTATAGCCATCACTTCTTCTCGTTTAATGCCGTATTTTCTGACCAATACATCGATGGCAATGGCTTTGGATGCCTGACGATCCACAAATTCCAAAAAATAAGGCAGGGATGTATGGGAAACCACCTCTTTGTTCATCAACACTGTCGGTATGCTGCCAGCCAATTGTTGGATCCGATCCACTTCATCGTACCAAAGCATCTTTGTGATCCGTTTTTCTATGGATGCCAAGGAGTCCACCAGTTGCAATGGAGTTCCCGTCAGGGAAGCATAGTCTTTGGATCGGCCGTCGATCCGATTGGTGAATAGCGTATTTTCCGACCAGAGTATCATGGTCAGATCCTCTTTCTCCCCCAAGCGATATACTTCGCGAACCGCTTCCGGTTTCATCACCCTCTGATAAATGATTTCTTTGGAGTTCGCCATGAGGACCATGGATCCGTTGTAAGTGATCAACGGCAAATCCAACCCAATTTCTTCGATCAGAGGCATGACCCCTTGAATAGGCCTTCCTGTTGAAATGGCGAACAGGATCCCGTCTTTCCACACTCGGTGGATCCACTTCCTTGTTTTGGGCGTCAATTCTCCTTTACTGTTGAGCAAAGTACCGTCGATATCTACGGCAATGAATTTATATTTCACGCTGTTCCTCCTCATCTTCCAACGTCGAATGAAAATACGCTACAATTTTATTTGCCACATCAACGCCGATCCCCGGTACGGAAGCCAACCGGTCCACCGTGGCACTACGGATCTCTTCCACACTTTGAAAAGTTTCCAAAAGGATCCTCTGCCTGGCAGGGCCGATCCCTGGCACCTGGGACAATTCCGATTTTTGCATCCCCTGATCCCGACGCTTTCGATGATACTCGACTGCAAATCGATGGACTTCTTCAGATATGGCGTTCAAGAGATAATAGACTGGCGTTCCTCTTGGGATCTCCACAGTCCCCTTGCTGGTGACCAGACCTTCCAACCGGTGCCGGTCGTTTTTCACCAGTCCGCAAACCGTGATATTTTTGTCGTACAAATCCAGGATCTTTTGAACGGACTGTACGTGACCCAATCCTCCATCCACCATGATCACTTGTGGAAACGGCAAAAAAGAGCTGCCCTTGCTATTCGGTTCCTTTTCTTCCTTCACACCCCGCTCCATTCGACGAAAAACCACTTCCTGGGTGCTGGCATAATCGTCCTGGCCTTGTACAGACTGGATGCGGAAACGTCGATATGCTTTTTTCAATGGTTTGAAATCTTCAAAAACCACCATTGCGCCTACACTGTCTTTCCCTCCCAGATGAGAAATATCAAAGGATTCAATGCGATTTGGGGATTCTTCCAAATCCAGCTTTTCCATCAGCCAGTCCCGACAAAACACTTCATTGAGAACCTTTCTTTTCCTTTTGTTCTGATGCTCGAAGAGAACCAGTTTTGCGTTTTCCTCCACCATGTTCAAGAGTTTTTTCTTGTCTCCCTTTTGCGGAACCATGATGGATACCCTGGTGCCCCTCTTTGACTTCAACCATTCCTCCATGGATTCCTGGTCCTCGATCTCATAAGGCAACAAGATCTCCCGGGGGATCATGGTTCGATTATAGTAATATTGCTTGACAAACTGGTTGAGAAAATCGTCCCCCTCCTGAAAAAATTCCAACATATGGGTCTCTCTTCCCAGCATCTTTCCAGATCGGATCTTGAAAACCTGGATGCACAAGTCCGTCTCGTCCATGGCAAAATGGATCACATCCTGATCGTGTTCCGATTCTGAGGTGATCTTTTGCTTCTCTCCAATAGCTTTGATCCCTTGGATCTGATCCCGGTATTTTGCCGCCTGTTCGAACTCCAAGTTTGCGGAAGCTTCTTCCATTGCCCTGGACAAGTTTTCCAGCAAAACTTTGTCTTTCCCTTTGAGAATGTCGACGATTTGATCGATCTTTTTCCGATATTCTTCTTTGTCTACAGTCCCGGTACAAACACCTGGGCATCGACCAATAAAATAATTCAGACATGGACGCTGGTTGATTTTTTTTCCATCCATCTTTTTACTGCATTGCTTCAATGTATAGACCTCTTCGATGGCATCCAGCGTTTGTCGTACCGTTGCAACACTGGTATAAGGTCCAAAGTAGCGGGCTCCATCCTTTTTAACGTTCCGGGTCATGAAAACCCTGGGGTAGTCCTCCTGCAAGGTCACCTTGATATAAGGATAAGATTTGTCGTCTTTGAGCATGATATTGTATCGGGGCATGTGCTTTTTAATCAGGTTGAACTCCAAAATCAAGGCTTCCGATTCCGTATCTGTAACGATCACCTCAAAATCCTGGATCTTTCGTACCATGGTCTGCACTTTCAAGCCGTGATTCGCCGACGATTGAAAATACTGGCGCACCCGGTTTTTTAGGTTCTTTGCCTTCCCTACATAAATAATGTCCCCTTTTTTATCCTTCATCAGGTATACGCCGGGTTTGTCCGGAAGTTCCTTTAGTTTATCCATAAACACCGTTCTTTCCATTATAAAAAATATACAAACAAGTTTCTTTTAAGACTAAAATGGTATATATTATAATAACACATAAAATACGTATAAAAAAGTTTAGATCGCGAGGTGGAATTATGAAGCTGAAATTCGGGAACGAGACCGTTATCGTCTATGACGACAAATACGAAGTGCACATACAAAAGAAAATTTTTGGTGGATTCACGTTGAAAAAATATCTGATCGATTCCATTTTTGACTTGTTGGAGTCTAGAGACATCCGGGTAGACATCTCCCAGGAAGAAGCCATTCAAATGGGAAAAGAACTGCTGTCCAGAGAATACAAATCCACTGGGTTTTCCTTTGATTTCAACAACCCTCTGGCTACATAAAACAAATATGCACGTCGTTGTTATGATCAAGCAGACCCAACGGAACTCTTCAGGAGTTCCGTTTTTAATATTGTGTAATTTCAGCCGCAACTCGTTGACATTTTGTAATTATATGGTTAAACTATAAATATAGAATCATTCTAAAACGAAAGGAGTTGCAATCATGCTAGTCACGAAAAAAGCACCTGATTTTACCGGCTCTGCATTTCATGAAGGCAAAATCAAAAAAGTGAAATTGTCGGACTACCAGGGAAAATGGGTCGTTCTCTGTTTTTATCCAGGCGACTTCACCTTTGTCTGACCGACCGAGATCTCACACATAGCCGTGAGCTATGACAAGTTGCAAGCATTGAATGTTGAAGTTTTATCGGTGAGTACTGACAGTGTATTTTCTCACAAAATTTGGAACGAAACAGAACTGAGTAAAATGGTGGGCAACGACATCCCATTCCCCATGGTATCCGACCAAACAGGAGCCATCGGCCGATTGTACGATGTCTATGATGAAGATGCCGGAACAAACGTCCGCGGTCGTTTTCTGATCGATCCGGAAGGCGTCGTTCAGGCAGCCGAGGTCTTGAGTCCTCCTGTCGGAAGAAATCCGGAGGAGTTGGTGCGACAGATCAAGGCATACCAACATCATCAAAAGACCGGAGAAGTCATGCCCTCTGGCTGGGTAGAAGGTGGCATCACTTTGAAACCTTCCACAGAATTGGCAGGTAATGTCTGGAAAGTATGGCAACCGCCGAAGAAATAGTCGCTTTACCATTTTAAAGATATACTCAGGGTTCGATTCGATTCCATGGATCGAACCCTCTTTCTCTTGACATGGGGACGGATAGGCCCTGGTGGGTCTCACGGACTTCAACTCCGTTGTCGGGTGGCTCGACCATCCGAGGTGGGTTCAATTCCTACACGCTCCCGCCATTTTTAAAACGATCAAATATTTCGTGGCCGGGATCATCGATCCCGGTCCTTTTAATTGGAGGTCAGTCATTGAAAATCTCAAATTTCAGAGAAGCTTTACGCCATATCCCGGCGATCCATGTTTTGATCCAAGATCCTTCCATGGAGGCATTTGCTGCCTTGATGGGCAGAAATACGGTCCTGACGTCCTTGCGCAGGGGAACGGAACAGTTAAAAGCTTCCATCCTCTCGGATCCGGAGTATTACCGAAATCACAAAATCGAAACATCGGAAGACTTGTTCGATCATCTCATGGACCTGGTTCTTTCCTTATTGGAAAAACAACGACTTTTTGCATTGCAACCGGTGATCAATGCCACTGGAGTCGTGCTCCACACCAACTTGGGCCGTGCCCCCCTTTCCCAGGAAACATTGAAGCAAGTGATGGAGGTTTCCACAGGATACAGCAACCTGGAATACGACTTGGATTTTGGCAAACGCGGTTCTCGGTACGATCACATGGAAGAACTTCTCTGCCGGTTGACCGGGGCGGAAGCAGCCATGGTTGTCAACAACAATGCCGGTGCCGTCTTTTTGTGTTTGAACACCTTTGCCAAGGACAAGGAAGTGATCGTTTCCCGAGGGGAACAGGTGGAGATCGGCGGCAGTTTTCGAGTTCCGGAAATCATCAAGGAGAGCGGCTGCATTCTAAAAGAAGTCGGCACCACTAACAAAACTAAATGTTCGGATTATGAGGAAGCAATAACGGAAAATACCTCGATCCTGCTAAAAGTGCATACCAGCAACTACAAGATCATCGGCTTTACTTCTTCAGTTTCATTGGCGGAAATCTCCATCCCCGAGGATCGGGCGGACATCCTTTGCATGGAAGACCTGGGTAGCGGCTGCTTGACAGATCTATCCTTGTTCGATCTTCCAAGAGAGAAAACGCCAATGGACTCTTTGAAAGAAGGGGCGGATCTCGTCACATTCAGCGGGGATAAACTCCTTGGAGGGGCGCAGGCCGGCATCATTCTAGGAAAGCGATCATTGGTGGAAAAGATCAAGAAGAACCATTTGGCCCGTATCCTTCGGTGCGATAAAATGACCATTGCCGCCCTTCACAGCGTCCTGCAAATCTACGACGCGTCAGAAGACCCTGTTTCGCAGATTCCTTCATTGACCATGTTATGCGAAAAAATTGAAGTCTTGGAAGCAAAGGCAAAACGACTCCGACAACGCGTGGAGGAAGCAGGAATCGAATCCGCTGCATTAGAGCTTTTGGATGTGGAGGAAGAAGCCGGTGGTGGATCCCTGCCCGGCGTTGTTTTGCAGGGAAAAGCAGTTGCTCTTGTTTCCCAAACGATCTCACCGGACGATCTTCGAAACCGTCTCCGTCGCTCCCTAAATCCCATCGTATGTCGGATCTCGGAAGACAGGGTACTCTTTCATGTACGAACGATCCGGGAAGAGGAATTCGACATCATTGCTACAGAATTGAAAAAGTGCTGGGAGGCGAAACCATGAAACACATTACCATTGGAACTGCCGGTCATATCGATCACGGGAAAACCGCCCTGGTCAAAAGACTGACCGGAACTGATACGGATCGCCTGGCGGAGGAACAGGATCGTGGTATGACCATCGAGTTGGGCTTCGCCTTTCTCCAGTTGGCCTCCGGCAATCAGGTCTCCATCGTCGATGTGCCCGGCCATGAAAAATTTGTCAAAACCATGGTGGCAGGAGTCACTGGGATCGATATCGTTCTACTCATCATTGCTGCAGATGAGGGGATCATGCCCCAAACCATAGAACACCTGGACATCCTTTCTGTTTTAGGTTTATCTAAGGGTGTCGTAGCCTTGACGAAGTCAGACCTGGTCGATCAAAAGACCCTGGATCAGCGAATCCGGGAGATCCGTAAATATCTGAAAGATACTCCTCTTGAATCGTTGCCGGTCATCCCTGTATCTTCCAAAACCGGAGCGGGCATCGATGACTTATTGATAAAAATCGACGAACTTGCAATCCAGACAAGAGAAAAGTCCCCCACTTCCCTGTTCCGCCTGCCTGTGGACCGGGTCTTTACCATGACAGGCCACGGGACCATCGTGACGGGAACGATCAGCGGCGGTACGGTGACCAAAGGTGATCCCGTGCAGATCCTTCCGGAAGGTTTGACCACAAAAGTGCGAAACATTCAAGTGAGAAACCAATCGGTGGATCAGGCTTATGGCGGAGACCGATGTGCATTGAACCTGGCGTCCATTGAGAAAAAAGACCTGCAGCGGGGCAGCGTGGTGTTGGAGTCCGGAAATTTTCGAACCACCAGCTTGCTGGATGCCCGGGTGCAAATGGTCCCCGGCAGCAACGGTCTGGTCCATAATCAACGTGTCCACTTCCACACAGGCACCACTGCAGTATTGGCCCGTGTTCGTCTGTTGGGTGCCGACAAGATCGATGCCGGCGAAAAAGGGTATGTTCAACTGCGCCTGGAAGAACCGGTTGCCGCTTTCCGGGCAGACCGGTTCATTCTTCGATCCTTTTCCCCTGTCCACACCATTGGAGGCGGCCGACTTCTCCTCCACCATACCAGAAATCGCAAAAGATTCGACAGTACCTCCATGAAAGAACTTGCTTTTTTGGACCTGGGAACGGACAAGGAAGTGATCCAGTGGTTGATCCAGTCTTCCTCTTCCTTGATGGATGTGGAATCCATTTATCTGGAAACGCTGATCGATAGGGATCGGATCAAAGAAATGTTGGAAGAACTGGTTGTGGAAGGTGTCATTTATGCCATGGGATCCACTGGAAAATATTACAGCCTTGCCTGGTGCGACGAGATGCTCAAGGAGTTGGAAGGTGTCTTCCATCGGTTTTATAACAAGAATCCTTATCGATATCAGATCTCCAAGGAAGCCCTGCGCAAAAAAGAATTCCCCTTTCTGTCCAACAAAGATTTTGACGGGATGCTGGAGATCATGTCTGCCATGTCTTCCTTGCGTTTGGAAGAAAAGTTTGTTCACCTTCACAAGGAAAAACGCTTGGATGAAATCTCGGATCTGGTTGAAGTTGCCCGCACAAGACAACTCTTTGAGACACCGGATCTCCCCACTCTTTCACCTGCCCAGGTTGCAGAGGAAACCAGCTTGCCTATTGCTGTTGCGGAGGAGATCCTGCACTTTTTCATCTCCATCGGCTACTTGGTCGAATTGGAGAAAGGAGTCTTTTGCAGCCGGCGATCTTTGGAAATGATCTACCAAACAGTTGTAGATGCGATCCAAAAGGAAAAGAGCATCACCGTGGCCCGACTCCGTGATCTTTTAGGAACCGGAAGAAAAACCGCCATCTATTTTTTGGAATATTTCGATGCTGTGCGGGTGACCAAAAGAGACGGCAACGACCGGATCCCCGGACCGCGATTTCGTGATTTTTTGCATTGATAATTATTTCAACATTTCATTTACTACCGGTATCGAATGTGTTAACATGCAAATAATTCAGTTTACTTACATATAAGGAGCTTGACTATGACCATGAATATTGACGATCCCCAACCAGCAACCAAGACAGAAAAGGCACCGAAGAAAATGGATGCCCTGAAAGCAGCCTTCCCCCATACGATCCCCGTTTTTACCGGGTTTACTTTTTTGGGTCTTGCCTATGGAATTTTGATGTACAAAAGCGGATATGGGGTGGGTTGGACTTTTTTATTCAGTTTGTTGGTCTTTGCCGGTTCCGGCCAATATCTGGCCATTACCTTTCTGACCACCGTTTTTAATCCCTTGCATGCACTGCTCATGACATTAATGATCAATGCCCGACACTTGTTTTATGGCATCTCCATGCTGGAACGATACCGCAATACCGGAAAACTCAAACCCTATTTGATTTTTGGACTCTGCGACGAAACGTTTTCCATCGCCTGCACCACCAAAGCACAAGAGGGCGTGGAAGATCGATGGTTTCTTTTTTTCATTACACTGCTGGATCACATGTACTGGATCTTCGGATCTGTCCTCGGCGGATTGTTGGGGGCTGCCATTCCCTTTAACACCACCGGTTTGGATTTTGTTCTGACAGCACTGTTCACGGTGATTTTCGTCGACCAATGGAAAAAACAGGGCGGCAGAAGATCCGCCGCCATCGGCATCTTGAGTTCTGTTGCCTCTTTGCTTGTTTTTGGACCCGACGGATTCCTTTTACCAGCCATGGCCGTCATCTTGGTTGCACTCAGCCTCCTTCGGCTCTATGACAAATCCCGCAAAAATATCATAGAGGAGAGTACTCCATGACACTGACGCCACTACAAACCCTTGCCATCATTGGAACTGCCATCGCCGGGACCATGTTTACCCGTTTTTTACCATTCTTTCTGTTTCGCAAAGCGAAATCCAACCATCCTTACATAACGGACCTTGGCCGACTTTTACCCTATGCCGTCATTGGAATGCTGGTCGTCTACTGTCTGCGGAATGTTCGTTTTGATAGTCCCACCCATGGATTGCCGGAAGGGATCGCCATTGTTTCCATCGTTATCCTCCATTATTGGAAAGAAAATACACTTTTGAGCATCGGTGTCGGAACCGGCCTGTACATGGTCCTGATCCAAACCGTCTTTGCTTGATCTGATCTAAAACGGCGACACCCTTTTAAGGATGCCGCCGCTTTTCTTTTTTATTAGATCGTCATGTTCATGTACAAATTGAAAACCCGATTGTCTGACTTTTCAAATCGCTCTCGTGCAAAATCAGGAGTATGTGGATACTTTTGTTTGAATTCTTCCCAATCAAAGAGATATTTTGATTTCAAAGTCATTTTTTCTTCTTCGAAAACGAACCCTTCGCTATTCACCGGTGTCCCGAAAGATTCTCCAGGATTGTCATAAACAGCATATTCATGAACGAAATGACTGAGGGCAATGTAATTTTCCATGTTCGTATCCGACAGGGTCAACGGCCCTTTGTCAAATCCGAAAATATAACCTCCGCCTGGAAGCATGATGTCCAGCAACTCTTTGGCTTTGTCCAAAACCTGCTGTTTTGTACCGGTCTTCAGCAAAGTGGATGGATACAGACCCTGAAGTATGAATTTTTTGCCCAACTTGTCCTTGATTTTTTGGGGATCGCCGTATTCAAACATCAAAACCATGCCGCTGGGCAACTCCATCAAATTGTCCAAGTATCTCATCCAGTTATCTTCACAGAATGCACCACCACGTATGCCCAAGGCTGCGTACTGCTCGTACATTTTTTTATAGGAAGGCATCCATACTTCCATGAAATCTTTCTCACGCATAAATGTGGGCATATGCAATGGAGTCATTACCGTTCCCAAAGGATGGGCAAACGCAGGCCGGCCCATTTTAAACATCATGGGAAGAACCGCATCGCAGGCTTCCTTGATTTCATCCCGATGTCTTCGAATATCCATACTGATCCCACTGAAACTGCGCAATTGGTCGGCTATATAATCGTAAGGCGCTTCACAGAATCCGGAAGCACCCATGGGGGCTCCAGGGTAATACCCATAATCGTCCATGATCTTCATGAACCACGGAATGGATGCATTGGCGTCTTCTTCCATGGCCAGAAGGGCCCTTTGCATGGAAATCAATGCTTTTGCCGTATTGGATGGATCCAAATTCCGATATTGTCTGGGAATGACTTTCTCTACAACAAAAGCATATGGATCTTGGGTCAATTGAGCATATTCATCTGCCTTCATACCCACGACTTCCGGATGTTGTACAAATCCGTCACCACCCATGCGGAAGGATTGGGAATCCAGCAACTGATAAAAAGACGGCAACCGGTTGAATATTAGACTAGCCGGGCTTACCGGAGGAGAATCGGAATAGACTTGATCACAGATTTTTCTGGCCGCCTCTTCCAACTTGGAAAAATCGTACTGAAAATCAAATACATCCACACCGCCGTAAGCAGCAGTGATGTACGCCGAAATCATAAAATTCGCAGGCATCCGTTTCGGAATTATGTTGTTGTAAAAGTCCGTGTTTATTTGGATCCTCTCTTCTTGAAGTTTCCTTACCTCTTCTTTCACTTTCTTTCCTCCTTCATTTATTATTTACACATCTATTTTAATCGTTTATATTTTGTAAAGTCAATACCGTTTTTTATTTTGTTATATTTCGCGTGTGGTCGTTTCAATCATTTCCTTTACTCTTTTAGAATGGAAAGAGGTCTCCTTTTAATAATGGAGACCTCCGCGTCAAAAAAATTTTGTTCCTTTGTTCTTCCCGCTTTTTTTGGATTCATATAAGGCCTGATCCGCTCTGATCAACGCACTTTCATAGGTTTCATCATTCTCCAGGTAGTTGGTTGCCCCTATGGATACAGTGGTTGGTACATTGGCCCCTTCTTGGATGCATTTGGATCCTTCTACAGCCTTCAACACCTTATCGATCAAAATATCCAGATTTTCCGGCGTGATGCCCTTTGCCAAAATGACAAATTCCTCTCCTCCCCATCGATACAATCCGTCTTCTTCCCGAATCACTTCCTTGATTCGCTTTACGATTTCGACCAAAACACGATCCCCCGTATCGTGGCCGTACGTATCATTGATGTGTTTGAAGTCATCCAGATCCAGCATCAGCAAGCTGTACATTTCTTGTTGTTCCTTGAATTTACGAAAACTTTCCTGCAATTTGACCAGTCCTGCTTTTCTGCTTCCGGCACCTGTCAGCAGATCCATGTCGATTTCATCTTTGAGCTTCTGTGTAGATTTGCTGTAGTATCTTTTCTCAGACCACAAAAAAACCAGGATCCCCACAAGAAGGAGCAGCAGCGCAGACAAAGCTACGGTCAGCAATCCACGATTTCGTTCCGTTCTTGAATTTTCCGATGCATCGTTTATGTAATCCTGCAGATTATCATAATATACGCCCATGGCCACGACCCAGTTGTATTCATCATATAACTTCGCATAGGTCATTTTTTCGGCAAGTTCTTCTGTTCCCAACTTTTTAAAGAAATAATTGAAAAACAACTCTCCATCTCTTTTGATCCCTTCCAATTCTTCCAAATATGGCTTTCCTCCTGCAATGTCTTCCATATCCGTTGAAAGCAAGGTTCCCTCCGTCTCTTTTAAATTCGGATGGATCAACCGAACAGCGTAATCCTTCCCTCCATCAAAATCGATCACTTCATTCACCCACATATAAGAGTCTTGAAAATAGATGTCTCCATAGATCCTTCTTCTCAATGACTCTTCCACAGCGTTTTTCACTTCTTGATTCAATGCACCCAAGTATATGGTGTAGTTGTTGAACGGGATCACTTCCAGCCGAAAAAACAGATGTTGATCATTAAAATCAATAATCTTTTCCAACGCATGCATCTCGGATGCATCATCGTTGACATAATTGATCTTCTTTTTTACATCAACGATCCAAATGACCAAATTTTCCCCTACAGTCTTTCCTTCAAAGTATTCTCGAATATCGTCGATGCTGTAATCTCTTTGATGGGTTTGGACATACACTTTCAGTTGATGGATCCTTTCTTCCAACCTGGATTCATGGATCAATTTGCTCTCTTCGATGAAATCGATGGTATTGTTGACGGAATCCTGCAAAAATTCCCTTTTGATGGACACGATCTGATCACGGGTGCTTGTTGCATGGATCTGATCGATACGATCCAGTTGGTTAATCAAAACCAATGTAAGGATCAAGGCAAAACAAAGAAATATGGCAATGGCAATGGCCAAATATTTTTTTCTCACAGGATCTACATCCCGAATTTTATAAAACGACTTTTTTCGCATGATCTCATCCTTTGTTTATCGAGTTTCTTTATTTTATCAAACCTATTTCAATTTTGAAACAAAAACAAATAGGTAATATAAATGTTTTGTTATACGAAAGTAAAACCGGTTCTATTTTACATACTGAAGCATTGAAAAATATTCAAAAAAAAACAACCATTCCAGCTATGTTATCGGTTACAAACCACTAGAAATCAAGGATCATCTGTGATACGATTTATGAAGATTCAAAAGGATTAATTGCAATATTAGAATCATTCTTATTTTTTTGTTTTTCTTTCTATTTTACAAGAGTTCCATTATTTTCTTTCTTCAATTCAAGAAAGCATAAAGTTTAAGGGGGGCATGGAATTGGAAGATTACACCAAATTTAAATTAAAAAGAAAGGAAGAGTTGGCACCGTTTTTGGAAGACAAGGACGGTTTGTTTGTCATCGCCTGTAACAAATGCTTCAAGGAATTTAAAATCGAAGACGAACCCGAACTGGCAAATTTTGAACAGTTGGCCAACGAAAAAGGAAAAACCGTTGTTGGCTCCGCCAAAATCGATTTCCTGTGCAACACCACGTTGACCGCAAAAAGTCTCCAGGACATCATTCCGGAAGAAGCCAAAAACGTATTTGTCATATCCTGCGGTTTGGGGATCCAGGCTGTAGCGGAAATGCTGGACCACCCAGTGTACGCGGCAAGCGATACCATATCGGTAGACGGACAGCACGGAATGGCATTAACGACGACCCTTTGCGATGCTTGCGGACAATGTTACCTGAACTTGACCGGTGGTATCTGTCCCATTGTCGACTGTGCCAAGAGCCTTCTCAACGGCCAATGCGGCGGAGCGAAGGACGGCAAGTGTGAAGTCGATAAAAACAAGGATTGTGCATGGGAAAAGATCTATCGAAAAATGGATTCTTTGGGCAGACTTGAAGAACTGTTGGATCAACCGGTGGAACTAAGGGACTACTCGAAAGTCAATTTCAAGATCGTCAACGAATATGTCAATTCTGTTCGAGATAGCCGGTTTGAAGGTTATTATGGAGGTATCCATCCCAGCGAGAAAAAGGAATTCAGCGAGAATGTCGACCTGGTTTCCTACCCTCAACCACGCACTGTCGTTCTTCCTTTATCGCAACATGCAGGAGCTCCCGCGGAGTTGCTGGTCGAAGTTGGACAAAAGGTAAAAGTTGGACAAAAATTGGGAGAGGCCAATGGTTTTGTCAGCAGTCCGATCCACTCCAGCGTCAGCGGCACAGTAGTAGCAATAGAACCACGACTCCATCCGACCCAAGGAGTCAAGACCCTGTCCGTAGTCATCCAGTCCGACGGTGAAAATACGTTGCACGAATCTGTGAAACCGGCAAAAGATCTAGACGAACTGACTCGAGATGAAATCATCGAAATCATTCGGGACAAAGGCATTGTCGGCATGGGAGGAGCAGGTTTCCCGACTTCCGTGAAGTTAAAAGCTCCCCAGAAGGTGCACACGGTGCTGCTCAACGGTTGCGAATGCGAGCCCATGTTGACTGCAGACCAGAAACTGATGACCAACTATCCGGATCAACTCATCTTCGGCATGAAGGCCTTGATCAAGGGATCCGGAGCAGATAAAGGCATCATCGTAATAGAAGACAACAAACACGATGCCATTGAAATTCTAGAAGCAAAGACAACAGACATTCCCAACATTGAAATCGCTGTTGTTAAAACCAAATATCCGCAAGGTGCAGAAAAAATGCTTGTTAAACGCATGTTGGGCGTATCCATTCCAAGCGGAGGCTTCCCTACGGATGTAGGTGCTCTGGTATCCAACGTCAGTACTGCAAAAGCAGTTGCCGATGCGATTCAGACCGGAATGCCTCTCGTTGAAAGAATCGTAAGCGTTACAGGAGATCGGATCAAAAATCCGGGCAACTACCTGGTTAAAAACGGCACCTCCGTCAAGGAGATCATTGAACATTGTGGTGGAGTTGTAGGAGACGATGTCACGATCAAACTGGGCGGCCCCATGATGGGTATCCCGGTGACAGACCTCAATGTTTCCATCATCAAAAGTACCAACGGGATCATTGCCGTAGAAACGGTGGTCAAAGAAGCAGACGAATGCATCAAATGCGGACGTTGCGTGGATGTCTGTCCCATGGAACTTCGACCTTTCTATTATACAAAATATGCAACAACGGAAGATTGGGAAGGCTTCAAGGAACAAAATGTCATGGATTGCATCGAATGCGGAAGCTGCGAATATATCTGTTCATCAAAAATACCGATCGTGGAACGAATCAAAATCGGAAAAAAAGCCATAAGGGAGGGTAAATAAAATGCTGATTACCCAACTAAAATCAAAAGAAGTCATCGAGGAACTGGCAAAAGGAAAAACCGTGATCATAAATTGTCATGGCTGCAAGGAAGTATATTTCCCGGAGCATGCGGCCGATGAACTGCAAAAAGAACTTGCAGAAAACAAGGAGATCACCCAGATCGTTACAACGGATTATATATGTCATCCGGACAATCTGGCTTTACAATTGAAAAAACACATGGAAAAAGTCAACGACGCAGATAGTGTCATCGTATTTTCTTGCGGAGTTGGGATCCAAACCGTCGCCAAATATCTGGAAAACACTCGAGTCTATTCCGGATGTGACACTTATCCCCTTCCGGGTTTTCAAGGCGTCACTCCCATGGAATTCGACTGTGCCCAATGTGGAGAATGCTATCTGAACTACACTGGAGGGATCTGCCCCATAACCGCCTGCTCTAAAAGTTTGGTCAACGGGCAATGTGGAGGAGCCAAAGACGGCATGTGTGAAGTAGACAAAGATATGGAATGCGGTTGGGAGCGGATCTACCGAAAGTTGGAAAAACTCGACAAGTTGGATACGCTTAAATACGAACCCAAAGTTCGAAACTACTGGCATCCGGATCGAACGACTTCAGAAGAGGAGTAAAATATCTTTATTCACAACACACAGAAAAACAAAGAATACGATGATTAGGAGTGATTGTAAATGAGAATAACTGAGATGTTTCAGCGTGGTGAATTTGTAGTTACAGCAGAAGTTGGACCACCAAAAGGAATCAATATCGATCATTTGGTGGAAGAAGCAAATGAGTATCTAAAAGGGCGGGTACACGCTGTCAATGTAACAGACAACCAGTCTTCGGTAATGAGACTTGGATCCCTTGCTACGTGCAAAGTTCTTGAAGATCAAGGCTTGAACAGTATTTTTCAAATTACTTGCCGGGATCGAAATCGAATCGCACTGCAATCCGATATTTTAAGTGCCGCACTGTTGGGCATTGACAATCTGCTTCTGCTAACCGGCGACTATACTACCCTGGGGGATCATCCTCAGGCAAAACCGGTTTTTGATCTGGATTCCGTATCCCTGATCCATGCAGTAAAATTGTTGGAACAGGGAGTGGACCTGGCAGGAAATCCTTTGGATGGTGAGCCACCAAAATTTGCAAAAGGTGCTGTTGTTTCTCCATGCAGCGATTCCGTCGATGTGCAGTTGGCAAAGATGGAAGCAAAAGTAAAAGCCGGTGCAGAATACTTCCAAACCCAAGGCGTTTACGAACCGGAAAAATTCATCAAATTCATGGAACAAGCAAAACAATTTGGGGTACCGGTACAACTGGGCATCATCATTCCAAAAAACGTCGGAATGTGCCGCTATATGAATGCAAATGTAGCCGGCGTCCACGTTCCCGAAGAAATGATCGAGGAATTGAAAGCAGACAAGGAAAAAACCAAAGCCGGGATCACCGGTGTGGAGATTTCCGCCCGCATCATCAAAGAATGTAAAGACTACTGTCAGGGTGTCCACATCATGGCACTTGGTTGGGAATCAAAAGTTCCAGATATTCTGGATCTGGCAGGACTTTAAGAAAAATCAAGGAGTGCTCACCAAGATGAGCACTCCTTTTTTTAATTTTTGATCATTCTATTGCTCTCCAGTTCCAATCTCGACCGCCTTTGAATACATTGGCATTCATCTCAATGCTGATAAACAAGTTTGCATCGGGAAAACGCTGCACCATGTTGTAATAAAAACCAGCCACATCCTCGGTATTTTCCAACTCTTCATCGTTGGCGATCAAATAATCTCTCGTAAAATAGACTGAACTAAGATCAAAGGGCATCCCCGGTTTTTGATGCCCCGGAATGATGACTTCCGCACCCATCTTTTCGATGTCGTCCAATGCCTGGATCCACTCTTTTCTTTCCTCTGCTGTTACTTCGCAAGTAAATGGATGGGCTTGATTGAACAAAACATCACTTCCGTATAAAGTTTTTATGGAGGGGATCCAAACCATGGTGTTGTAAACCAGATCTCCCACTACGTTCGGTATGATCTCCAAACGTTCTCCTTCCAACTCCAAGTAATGATCCTCCAGCACTTCCACTGGAACTTCCTTTCTCGCCACATTGTGGGAACCGATGACTCCCTCCCAATGTTCGATTTTTCCAAAAAATTGTTCATTGACCATTTCTGCCGTATCTGCCAAGGCCACTACCTTTGCATCCGGAAATGCTTCTGCGATATGTCCTGTGCCAAAATAATGATCCGGGTGTGCGTGTGACAAAAAAATATATTTCAACTTCTTGCCTGTTTCCAGTACCTCGGCAATGACACGATGGGCATTGGATAAAGTCCACTGGGTATCGATAAGAATGGCGTCCTCTTTCCCCATAACGATCACAGAAGCTACTTCAAATCCCGATTCATCGCTAAAAAACACTTTTGTTGACAACTTGTTCGGTCCATGACCTACTACTCGTACTTCCATTGATTCTCCTCCTTTGATCTACTTGTTTCTCGCTGCACCCATGATCCCGATTTCAAACGGATCCACCACCGTTGCTCCGCCATCAACTGTAATAACAGAACCCGTTGTGTAAGATGCATCGTCGCTGGCCAGATAACTGCAGATCCCTGCAATTTCTTCCGGCATGGCCCCTCGTTGCATCGGAGCTCCAATAAAAGCATCTTCCGTCAATCCTCCAAAATGTTCCTCCGTCATTTCCGTCAATACAAATCCCGGGCAAACCGCATTGACTCGAATATTATCCACCCCATAGTCACGTGCGGCTTGTTTGCTCATCATGATCAGTGCAGCTTTTGTGGTACAGTATCCGACTCGTTGGGAAAGACATCGCAACCCTCCAATGGAAGCAATGTTGACAATGGATCCCCCTCCAGCAGCTTTCATGTGAGGAATGACCTCCCTCATCAAAAGAAATGGCCCATTCAAATTTACATCAAATATCGTTTTCCAGTCTTCCAAAGCGATCTCCGCTACTCCTCCTGGAACATTGATCCCCGCGTTGTTTACAAGAACGTCGATCTTACCATCTCCAAATTCCAACGTCTCCTCCACGATGCGCAAAATATCTTCCGGAATGGAGACATCCCCCTGGCAAACCTTGGCCGAACCGGGAGGGAAAGTTGCAGCCACTTCCTCCAGCTTTTCCTTTCTCCGGCCAACCATGACGATTTTCGCACCATCTTCCACAAATCTCCTGGCGATCCCTTCTCCGATCCCGCTTCCTGCTCCTGTGATCAATGCTACCTTGCCTTCCAAATTCATGTGCAGACACCTCACCATCTCAAATTTTTCCGATTCACATTTCAACACTGCTTATTTTTATTATACATGGATTCTTACGCCTTGTGGGATATGATTTTTCATGCAAAAAAAACCAGCACATTTTGTGTTTGTGCTGGTTCAAAAATTTACTTAGAACATTTCTTTGCTCATGCGGTCGATCTCTTCATTGATCGTTTGATAAACTCCTGGGAATGAACTGTCGGGTCCGCCCTGTGTCTGAGAAGGAATGAAATAATGCTTGCCGCAGCTTTTGCACGCCCGCTCCACTTCTCTGGCAATGATCTCTTTTTCCCACTTGGGAAAATCGATGACTCCACTATCGAGATCTCCCATAAAGGAAATTTGTCCACCATATTTTTTGATCAATTCCGGTGTATTATTGCTGGTCACAACACCCTGCCAAATGTCGATTCCCATCTCGATCATGTAAGGAACCAAGTTGGCGCTGTAGGCATCATTGTGATGAACGATCAGTACCCCGTTTTCTTTCCAATGCCCATAAATTTTTTTGTAAGCCGGCAAAATAAACTCTTCAAATGTTGGCGGAGCTATTAACGAATTCAAACTGCTGCCCCAATCATCATGATGGAACAACGCATCTGGTTTCAAATATTTAATGAATTCGTCTGCCAGTTTGATTTCCCAATCTACCAGAAAATCGATCAATTCATGCATCAATTCCGGTTCTTCGTAAAAATTCATCATGGCACCTTCCATGCCCATAAAATAATGGAGATGTTCAAAAATGCCAGGCGCTACAAAGATGGTGACAAATTTTTCGTTTCGATCGATCTTGGACACCGTTTCCTGGGCGGCTTTCCAATCTTCCGGCGGGTGGATGATATTCGGCGCTTTGATGACCTCTTTCCACTTGGAGATATCTTTCAACAAAATGTGTTCTTCATCATGGACCGGAAACGCGCCGATTTGACCTTCCGGCCAACGTACGGTAATTCCCCACTCATTGACGATCTGCCCGCCGATAGGCGGCTTTAATCGTGTAATGGGCGTATTCATGATCAGCTCCAAAAATTCATACTGCTTGACGAATCGATCCGGATTTCCACCTTTGATCGTTTCCATCAAATTTTCCCTAATCGACAACATGGACATTCACTCCTTTTTTAATGATCCAAATATTTCTCATAACTTATTGTTACCCAAGATCGATTCTTTATATCATCTTTTTGAGTATTTTCTTATTTTTTCAATTATACCTTCATGCTTTTTTGGTGGTTAGAAATTGCTTTACATAGATTTCACTGGACCTGCTCATTTCCAAAGAAAAGTCTGACATATATTTTCGATCACAAAATTTTCTCATAAAATCGTCATAGTCGAATGTTGTTTCTCTTGCATGTTTCTCAAACATTTCCCGATGTTCTTGGGGCGTCAGTCGACGATACTGGTTTTCATGGACGATGTATTTTCCTTCAAATCGGACAGGTTTCGTCCTTTCTTGCTGCTGTTTTGTTGGATACCCCATTACTAGCATGGTAATAGGGATCACATAATCATCCAAGTGAAATAAACGCTTGTGTTCTTCTACATTTTCCAGGATATCCCCGATGTAGCAGGATCCCAACCCGAATGATTCTGCCGCCACCACAGCGTTTTGGGCTGCGATCATCGCATCCTGTATGGCCAACAGAATATCTCCGACACCAGGTTCTCTTGGTTTCAGACCTGCTTCTTGGTAAGCATCCAGCCATCGTCTACAATCTGCCAAAAATACGAATACCAGGGGTGCTTTCGCTATAAAAGGCTGGTTGTCGCAGGTTTTCGCCAGTTTTTCTTTCAGCTGTTGATCGGTAACATCAATAATGCTGTACAACATTTGATTTCCAGCAGTAGGCGCTTGAAAGGCAGCATTTAATATTGCTGTTTTGATGGGATCTTCCACACTTTTTTCTTCATAGGCTCGAACGGATCTGCGATCGAGAAGCGATTCATAAATTACATTCATTACGACTACCTCCATTTTTAAGGTCGATTGGACTTTTGATCTTAGCCATCCTCTTTTATTGTAGGATCCTGCATTCATTCTGTCAACGAACTAAAAAACACCGGCTTGGTGCTCCGGCGCTTTTTTCATTCATAATAATTTTTCAGGGTTTGTCAAAACCATCCAGAGAGCGTTGTTCCTCTACCGCCATGGTGCAACTGGTCTGGCTGGGACAGCTTTTGCTATATGGACATGCCGAACAGTGACCTCCGTTTTTTTTATCTTTTCGTATCTTCAAGACCGCACCGATCATGATCACTGCTATTACAAAAATCACAATAAAATCACCCAGCAACTTAAATCATCTCCTTTGCAGTTTGGTACATTTTTTCCTCGTTTCGTTGCATCAGATAAATGATGAACCCAACGATCAAGGCAACGGCCATCAATCCCGGCAAGGCACCCTCACCAAATGCACCTGTGGTGATCCGTGTGCCGATTTGATAGACGAAATAAGACACTGTGTAACCCATTCCCAACTGAAATCCGATTCCGCCCCAAAGCCATTTTTTACTGCCCATTTCTGCATTCATCGCTCCGATGGCTGCAAAGCAAGGCGGGGAAAACAGGTTGAACATCAGATACGATAGAGCAGCAACCGATGTAAGCCCCATGACAGAAGCAACATCATTAGCTCCTGAAACCAGAACCAGTTCTTCCGGGTCAATAAAGTTGCTGATCCCATATACTACAGCCAGTGTTCCGACTACGTTTTCCTTGGCAATAAATCCTGTTATGGCTGCCGCTGCAAGTTGCCATGCCCCGAATCCCAAAGGGATCAACAAAAATGCGATGGGGTTTGCGATACTTGCAAGAATACTGGTAGATTCCATTCCCTCTTCCACCAATTGAAAGTTCCAAGTAAACATCTGCATGATCTGTACCGTTACGTTGGAGATCAAAATGATGGTGGCTGCCTTAGTCAAAAACTCTTTTGCTCTGGACATCATGGAAAAAAACGCCCTCTTAACACTGGGCCATCGATATTCCGGCAACTCCATGATGAAGTAGGAGCGTTCCGGTCCTACTTTGGTAATTTTACGAACGATCAATGCACTTACAATGATGATCGCAATTCCTATAAAGTACATAGATGTACCGATCCAGGCAGCATTTTTAAAAAACACACCGGAAAACAACGCTATTACCGGTAATTTTGCACCGCATGGCATGAAAGGAGTCAACATTGCCGTCGTACGACGTTGACGTTCGTCTCGTATGGTTCGCGTTGCCATGATACCCGGTATGGCACAGCCAGTTCCGATGACCATGGGTATGATGGATTTACCGGATAAGCCGACCTTTTTTAAATGCCGATCCATGACAACGGCCACCCTGGCCATATATCCGCTATCTTCCAGCAAAGCCAGAAAGAAGAACAAGACCATAATCAAAGGAAGAAAGCCAACCAAGGCTCCAACCCCACCAATGATCCCGTCCAACAGCAAGGTCCGCAACAAAGGAGATACCTGTTCTCCCATCCATCCTTCCACCAATGCATACAATCCATCGATCCACCCTACAAAAAAATCAGCCAGAAAAGGACCTAAATAGTTTTGAGATATGGAGAATACCAGGTAAATCACCGCTGCAAAAATTGGAATCCCCCATACTTTATGCGCTATGATTCGATCGAAGGTATCTTGTTTCGTCAACCGGTTGCTTTCCACTTTTCGATTTTCTGTGATCTTCACCAAGTGGTCAACGAAAGCATACCTTTCTCTTTCTCGTGCTTCAAAAGCGTCCTTGTTCATGGACTCATCGGTGATCCCGCCTTCAAAGGGAGCCGTTTGTCCTTTCCCGGACACATTTTTTACGTGTTCCATCAATTCCATCAGTCCGGTCCCCTTTACTGAAGAGGTCTCTACTACAGGACATCCCAGCATTTTGGAAAGTTCTCTGGTATCGATCTCGATCTCCTTTTTTCGGAGAAGATCGCTTTTATTTAATGCCACAACTACTGGAATGTTCAATTCCATCAACTGTGTCGTCAACAGCAGACTTCTGTTCAAATTCGTCGCATCCACTATGTTGATGATAGCGTCCGGATTTTCATTTTTCACAAAGTTGCTTGTTATACTTTCTTCTGAAGAGTACGGAGACATGGAGTAAGCACCAGGTAGATCAACTGCCCGAATATGCATTCCTGACGCGACCAAATCCTTTTTCACGTCTCCCTCTTTTTTTTCCACCGTGACCCCAGCCCAGTTCCCGACTTTTTCCACTTTTCCTGTAATGGCATTGAATAACGTCGTCTTGCCGCTGTTGGGGTTTCCTGTTAGTGCTATTCGCATGTGCGACCTCCTGAATAGTTAAAGTATTTGTTAGCCTTAGTTAACATTACACGTAAAAAAATATTTCGGTTTCCCGCAATATTTTTATTTGATCTGAATGGTTTTCGCCAGTTCGGAATCGATGCTGTATCGCGCATCCTTGACATTGATAATATAGTTGTCCGCCAATATGGACAAAATCGTGATCTCTTCTCCGGGAAAACAACCCAGCGTAAACAAAAAATCTTTCATGCTTGCATCATCCGTCTCAATGCTTTGGATCACATAGGGAAAATTGACTTGTGCATGAATAAGACGGTCCCCGCTGAGCATAACTTCTTTATTTGCTTGTGCCTGATGCTGGAACACTCCGTTCCTCATCCTTCTTCTCTTTCTTCTTCCAAAAGCCAATTCCATGTGAACCTCCTATTCTGATCTCAATGTACTTCCTTGATCGGATTCCAGAAACCTTTCAATGGCGTCCATCATACCGGTACTGACAATGTGCTCCATCCTGCATGCGTTTTCAGATGCTTCTTCTGAAGTCAACTTCAAGGTTCGTTCTAAATAAACGGTGATGGCTTTATGTCTTTTCGCCACCAATTCAGAAATTTCCACGCCTCTTTTGGTCAGAGTGATATGCCCGTAGGACTCCTTGTTCACGAAACCTTCTTCCTTCAATTGGTTCATGGCCTTAGTGACACTGGGCTTGGATACACCCATACGGTCTGCAATGTCTACCACGTGTGCGTGACCATGGTCCTGCTGTATGAAATAGATGGTTTCCAGATACATTTCCACCGATTCTGTAAGACTCATTGATTTCATTCCTTCGTGTTTGCCTTATATTGTTAACCTAGGTTAACTTTAGTTTAATTTTAATACATGAAGTCCTTCTTGTCAAATATTTTTTCAAATAATCTTTCCCCCTCCAGCAGATCTCAGTCTTTGTGAACTTTGTTCATGATTTCATGAAAGGATGTTATGACCAGAACGGTTCCTGCAAGACTTACAACAAAAGTAGGATGGTCTAAGTAGACCATCCCCTTTACAATACCCTACTTGCTTGCGAAAATCGTTGATTGGATTTTTATTTCACTCCGTTTCATCGCCTTAATATCCGAATATTTCCTGTTTGTTGATCTTATCCCGGAACCCGATGGCTGCTGCATCGATAAAACGTTCCCGCGATTTATTGGCTTCCTTCTTGAACGATTCGTAATCCAAATAAAAGAACATTTCATTCATCAAGTAATCATAATAAAAATAATATAGATCTTCATATTTCGGCAAGGACATGGCCGCCATCAAGCTTTCATCATCCACGCTGCAGATCGGTCCTATGGGAAGACCGGCCTTTTGGTAGGTATTATAGGGACTTTGGATCTTCACGTCTTCTCCATAGAGAAAAGGGCGTTGAAACCCCAGTGCGTATTCCGCGGTCACACAACTTTGCAGTTTCTGTTTATCCTCCAGACGATTCAAAAAAACAGCTGCTGTCTGTTCATACTGTCTGTCATGAAGACATTCGGCTTCGACCATGGATGCAAGGATTATTTGTTGGAAGGGTGCTAGATGGTTGGTATTTTCTTGGATGAAAAAAATACTCTCAAAACGTTTTTCTCCGTCTTTTACCCTGGAAACCACCCAATCCCCTACTGTAGAATCTGCGGGTATGTCATACCTCCCGGGAGGAATGATCCCTTCCAAACGTCGGTAATCAGAAAGATCCGGTGAGATCCATCTTGATTCTATCGGAGTTTCCAGGGCTTCCTTCACTTCTTTATCGGTCAGCCCAAAAATCTCAACCAATTGGGGAATGATATCCCTGTCCAATGTATCGCCGTCATCAACGACGATGCTTCCAAGATATACAGGAGCCTCGGGATGGTCCTCCGTCAAATATGCCGACGGGACATCCATCACAGGGTCTTGATCAACGTCCATAGATTTTATATTCTTATTCATAAAAAACACTATTGCTGCCGTAGCCAGCAGCAATAGTGCAACCATCAACAATTTTTTTGAATATTTCATGCAGTCCTCCATATGAAAACGATCGTATACTACAGTTATCTACACAAAATATCACATATTTTGGAAATACACAAGTATCCTGTCACCCTAAAAACATCAAAGCGATCAATTTGACAAAAAACTCTACTTCCTCCGGAGTTTCCGCATGGAAAATTTCCTTCGCAGCTCTTTCAACCATTTCTACATTATCCATTGTTCTCCTCCTACTTGTACACGGCGTATTCGTGGACGAATTTGTTGACCGCTTCATAATTTTCCAGTTTTCCATCATTCTTGAACATCATCGGGATGGTGGATGTCAATACAAAACCACCGTCCATGGCGATCGTATCAATGACTTCCTTGACATAATCAATGGATCCCTGCACTGTTTTATTCTGGATCACGCTGGTTGGCATTCCACCGCAAATACACATGGTATCACCCAGCTTTTCCTTCGCCAACTTCAAGTCATCGTGTTCGAACACCCCTGCTACTTTGTTTTTTGGCAACTCTTGCAGGTAATCATAGATATGCTCGTATTTGCCTTCAAACAAGTATACGACGCGATATCCCCTGCTTGTTACTTCGTCCACTAATTTTTTCCAGGAAGGCCAATACACTTTTTCGAAATCTCGAGGATTCAAAAAAGTTGGCAGGTGCATAGGCGCAATCAATACTTTATCCGGATCTGGCGGACTCATGGTCGCCATTCCCAGCATCCAGTCCACCATGGCCAATCCGGCATCTCGAACTTTCGTCGGATTTCTTTTTACATCTCTCATGGTCCCGTCAAAATCACGTAGATAATCGAAAATAATATCTACCGGATTGGTCATGCCACCACGAAACATGCAGGGCAAGCCCAGTTGCTTTTCGATCACTTCGGTGATGGGGCCATTGACCTGCCGGCCTTTTCCGGCCTCTGCAATTGCAGCAGCAAATTTTTCATACTTTTCGGGTGTGTATTCTTCCGCCATCAGATCGAATCGTCTGGGCCAGATTTTATTGATGAAAAATTTATGGGGCGATTCGATGAGTTCGTCGTATTCGTCCGCTTCCATTCGATTGATGGAATTGGGTTTCACTTGAAATGTTCCATCATCGATGTGTTCATAAATGCCCCCGCCCAGAATTTCTCCCACTTTTCTGTTGCTGGATGCATGAACGCCACCACAACCGTCAAAGTACAATCGGTTGTAAAAATCCACATTCGCCTTTTGTGCAACTGCCGGATCATTAAACGCCTCCGCAGGTTTTATATCCTGGGATGTGTAAACATAAGTGGTTGCCAAACTGAATATGGGTACCCTGTCCGGTTTCCCGTTTTTAAAGGCCGTGGAAACTCTGGTCAGCCGTTCCTGATAAAGCTTTTCTACCTGATCCATGTGCATCTCTCCTATCTTTATTGAATTCCAAGCATTTTAACTGCGATAGCCTGCAAAAGTTTATCCCTTTCAATTTTATAATATCCCTAATGATTATGATTGTCAATAATGCAACGACCTAGATCTTCATTAAAAAACAGACTGCAAACTCCCTTCAGAAAGTTTGCAGTCGTGATCTTGTCAACTTGCTTTTTCGTCGCTTGTCTGGGCCGCCATTGCTGCCAGCTTTTCTGCATTTGCCGTTGCATACTTTTGCGCATCTGCATCTGTGATTTTCCAGAAGAAAAGGATCAGTAGACCTGATGCAAACATGAATACGGCCGGAACGATCCCCGTCAGCATCATGAACTTGTCGACAAAGGCATCCGTCACTTGGGTCATTCCCGAAGTATACCCAATAAATGCCAAGCCAAAGGAACCAATGGCACCGCCAAGTCCCATACCGACTTTCATGGGCATATTGTACATGGCCAGTGCCACGTTTCGATTGTCTTTTCCGGTTTTGTAAAATCCATACTCTCCTGCATCCAGAAAGTAGTTCATTCCAAAGGAGAAGAACATGTAGAAAGCTACCTGTCCAAGGCCTCCCAAAACAATGTAGATCCATACATTCCCTTTTGCAAGGAAAGTGATCAAGGCAGAGAAAACGCCCCATAGCAGCATTCCTGTGACAAGCGCCGCTTTCTTACCAGCCTTTTGACCAAAAATCGGACCAAAAATACTACCCACAAAAGCAAATACCATACTTGCTGTCAAAGAAACAGACATCATTAACTGATTTCCAATGATAAAGACAAAGTAATACTGCATGATGGTCTGCACGATAAACATGCCGATATAAGTCAAACAAAACGCCAAAAGAACTAGCATCAGCTGTCCGTTCCCAGCTGCAGTTTTTACCATGTCCTTGAAAGAGATCTGGGGAATTTTTTTTGCTTCCTCTTCGGTCACTACACGGTCATACTCTTCCGTAGCTTTTACCAATACGGTGGATCCGATGAAGAAGAACAAGGCAAAAAAGGCTGCTGTGATCAAGTAGTCATAGCCAGGGAAAAATCCTCCGATCCAAATGACTGCCGGTAAAGCCACTGCAGAGATTATGATATTGGCTACCGTCATTCCACGTGCATAAGCAATGGAAAGCTTTGCACGACCATTCATGTCGCTGCCGGCACGACGCTGGATCAAACCATACTGTGCCAAAGATACAAAGTTCATGGAACCATGCATCATGATGTATCCGATAATGGTGACAGCACCACGTGCTACCGGCGGTAAAGAAGAAGTATTCCAAAATTGCAAACAAACTCCGATAAAAACGACATACTTCAAGATGATGAGCCAGGATCTATAAGTACCCCACCTCATTCTCGATTTTTCAACAACGCCACCTGAAACCAGGCCAATTATAAAGTCCACGATTCTTGCGATCAATAATACCGTACCCATCAGTGCTGCAGACATGCCAACACTTTCCGTCAAATAGAATGTCAAATACATCATCGGGATTGTGACTGCCATTACCGAACAAAACTGGAAAAAGGCAAAAGTCAACTGGGTTTTTACTGTGATCTTGTTGTCCATTTTTTTCCTCCTTTAATTTTTTTGATCTAAGATTTATATCACACCCTTTATGGGTATTGACTCGAAGCTCATCATATTTAAGTGTGATTATATTTAAACTCATTTACATTTTAGCATAAATCCTAACGTATTACAATTATTTATTTGATTAAATTTATTGCATTAAAAATAATTTTTACCACAAAAAACCCTCTTTGGATTGAGGGTTTTGCAGTCATCTTTCTTCTACTCCATTTTGCGGATCTGGTTTCTGCTTTGCCGTATAATGGGCCACTGCATCTTCGTAGGAATCCAACAGTCTGGATATGGCGGTTTTGCTGACCGCTGCTTTTGGGCACATTTGTTCAAAAGCGTGATAGCAACCTTTGTACAATGCAAAATCCACGGATACTCCTGCAGACCGCAAGCTTTCCACATATTGGATCGTTTCGTCTCGAAAGGGTTCCAATTCCCCAACGAAAGTGGCCGTTGGTGGCAGGCCGCTGAAGTCTGTCGCTCTGGAAGGTGCTGCATAACAAGGTATATCTGAAGCTACTTGGTAATTTTTCAGATATACTTCCCAGCATATTTTGTTTGCTTTTGCATTCCACACCGGTGTGTCTTCAAAACCGGAAGATTCAGTGATCCTCCGGTCGTCCAGCATGGGATATAAGGGCATTTGAAATGCAATGGACACTTCCCCTCGATCTCTCGCATAAAGACTCAATGCGGCTGTCAAACCGCCTCCTGCGCTATCTCCACCCACCATGAGCTGGTCGTCCCGGATCCCCAGCAGATGTGCGTTTTTCTTCATCCACAAAAGGGAATCGTAAGCATCTTCCAATGCCGCCGGATAGGGGGCATTCAGAGACAAGCGATATTCCGGTGCCACAACGACACAGGGACATCTTTCCATAAACCGCATTGCCATGGCTGCTCCCTGCTCAGGGGACCCCAAAATATAGCCTCCCCCATGAAGCCATAAAAGACCTGGCATGTTTTTCTCTTCCTTTGCAGGCCTGTAGATGCATATCCGAATTTTTTCCCCGTCTTTTCGCTGGATCCATTGTTGTTCCACCAACATTGTAGAATTGTTTTTGACAGCCGGTCTTTTGCTGGATAGTTTGTTCAACAACGGAAATCCCCACTTTGTAAATACGATCTTGGAGATGATTTGAAAGATTTTGCCTCTTCTTTTCAATTCTTCGTCAACGCTGTTCCAATCCATTTTCATAAGCATCCTCACAATTGTGCTTCAAATTCCCATTACGACCTCTTGGATCGGTTGATACCATTGTCTCACTGTTTTTGCCGGTTATCAATCTGTTTGCATCGATTTGGATAACAAAAAACGTCAGCCGGGAGGATCTCTTTTCCTGGCTGACGCAGTTGCACACTTTTCGATCATTATGAGTCGTAATGACCTGTAGGGCTCTCATTCATGCTGATGTATATGGTTTTTAATCGACTATAGGCATCCAATGCCATTTTATGGTTTTCTCTTCCATGACCAGATTCTTTGATCCCGCCAAAAGGTGTTCCAGAAGGAGTTAAATGATACTCATTGATCCAAAACAACCCTGTCTCCACTCCATTGGCGACCCGCAAAGCCCGGTTGATGTCCTTGGTCCAGCAAGCTCCTGCCAAACCGTATTTGGAATCATTGGCCATGGCAGTGACTTCTTCTTCCGTTTCAAATGGTATGACCACCAAAACCGGTCCGAAGATCTCTTCTTGGGCAATTTTCATGTGGTTTTTCACATCTGCAAACAGGGTTGGCTCCATAAACCATCCTTTATCAAATGGGGACTTTTCTATTTGCTTGCCTCCGCAAACAAGTCGGGCTCCCTCCTTGATTCCAGTCTCCACGTAACCGAGCACCACATCCAGCTGTTCTTTGTTGATCAACGGACCCATTCTCGTTGCCGGATCTGCCGGATCTCCGATTTTTACGTTTCGAAAAATTCTCTCCAATTTCTCTACGAAGTTTTTGTAGATGGAAGAATGAACGAACAGCCTGGAACCGGCATTGCAAACCTGCCCTTGTCCATATAATATGGCCAAGGCCGCTCCTTCAATGGCCTTATCCATGGGTGCATCCGGAAAAATGATGTTGGCCGACTTTCCGCCCAACTCCAAAGATGCAGGAAGGATCCTCTTGGCTGCCGCCTCTCCGATGGACCGCCCCACTTTCGTCGATCCCGTAAATGCGATCTTATCCACTTTCAGATTTTCCAACAATGCAGGTCCCACAACAGAGCCAGAGCCTGTAACCACATTCAATACTCCATTTGGAAGTACATCCTGGGTCAATCTGGCAAATTCCAGCAAGGACAAGGGGGTCTCTGATGCAGGTTTGATCACGATGCAGTTTCCGGCCGCCAAAGCAGGAGCAATTTTCCAACCTGCCAACAGAAAGGGAAAATTCCAAGGAATGATCTGGGCAACAACTCCATGGGGTTCTCTTAGGATCATGGTCATGCTATGCTGATCTTGACGCATGAATTCCCCCGCTTCTACACGGATCGCTCCACCGAAATAGTCGAACTGATCTGCAATGGCTTTCACATCTTCCACTGTCTCTACAATGGGTTTCCCGCTGTCCTGAGTCTCGATCCTTGCCAAATGGTCTTTGTTTTCTCGAATGATCTCCGCTATTTTGTGCAAGATCCTTGAACGTTGCTGTATGGAAACAGTTTTCCATAAATTTTTGGATCTGTCGGCTGCTTCCACGGCTTTTTCAACATCTTCCTTTGACCCTTTGGCCGTTTTTGCCAACAGATCTCCTGTAGCCGGATCATGAACATCCTGATATGCACCCTTTACCGGTTTCACAAAAGCGCCATCGATGAACAATCCATACATATTCTTATTCATTTTAAAGGCCTGCCTCCAATCACTGGATCTCCTTTATAACTTTGCCAAACTCTTCCAAAAAACGCTGGTTTTCATATTCGGTTCCGATGGTGACTCGTATCGCTTCCTCGTATCCCCACCCGGTACAAGGTCGGACGATGACTCCTCTTTTCAGCATCTCTTCCCCGATGGCCGAAGCATTTCTGCCGGTTTCGAAGAAGACGAAATTGGTCTGGGTCGGTATACAGTTCATACCCATTTTCGTGAGTTGTTGAACCAGGTTCTCCCGTTCACTGATGATGTCCTGGAGCCTTTTTTCGTAGGTTTTTTGATCTTTGGTCAAGGTCGCAATAGCTCCCGCCAGCCCGATCCTGTTTGCATTGAAAGGTTCTGCTACGGTGTCGATGATGTGGATCATTTCTTTGTTTGCAAAGGCATAGCCGATTCGAGCTCCCGCCAAACCAAAAGCTTTGGACATGGTTCGAATGACAATGATCCTTTTGTTTTTCTTGATATAATCGATAGATTCGATCCTTTTTGCCGGGTCGGAAAACTCAATGTAGGCTTCGTCCATGATGATCCAGGCTTTTTCCGGCAACTTTTCCAGAAAAACATCAAACATGGCTTGATCCAACATGGTCCCGGTTGGATTGTTTGGATTGCACATCCATATGAGTTTGGTCTTGTCCGAAAACTTGCTCATCATGTCTTTCATATCGATCTTGTACTCTGCATTCAAGGAAGACTCGATCACCTTGGCCCCCATCAGATTGGAGATCTCCCGATACAAACCATAGGACTGGGTCGGAAGAATGACTTCATCCCCTTCTTCTATAAATGTTCTCGCCAAGGTCTCCAGCATCCCTCCGGCACCATGTGCCAAAGCGACGTTTTCATGCTGCAGACCATTCATTTCCGCCAGGATCACTTTCAAGTCTTCGTATTCCCGGTCCGGATACATAAAGAGCTGATCGATCTCCTGGATCATCGCTTCTTTGGCATTATCGAAAGGACCATAGGGATTTTCGTTGGAACCCAGTTTGATCACTTCATCCAAACCATAGGCTTCCTGTACTTCATCAATAGTCTTCCCCGGCACATATGGATTTACAAATTCTACTGCTTTTCTTATACTTTTCTTTGGCATTCTATCGCTCCCATCTGTTCACGTCGATCTCGATGATCGTCGGTTCTTTTTTTGCAAAACTTCCAAGCAAGGCTTCCTTCAACTGCTTTTTATTCACGGGCATTTGACCTTCGATTCCGTAGGCGTCTGCCAATTTCATGAAATCCGGATTTCGGTTGTCCACTGCTATGAAGGAATCAAAATCCATGGATTTTTCATTTCGTTTTATTTCTCCGTATCCGGCATTGTTCCAGATAACGATGGGGATCGGCAGTTCTTGTTCGCAGGCAACTGCCAGTTCCTGCATGGTAAATTGAAAACCCCCGTCACCGATCAAGGCGATCAGGTTTTTGTCCGGTTGCGCTGCCTTCATTCCGATGGCCGCAGGCATGGAATATCCCAAGGTACCAAATCCCACCGGATGCAAGAATGTTCTTGGCTGGTAGGTCTGATATTCACTCAAGGCAATGTAAGCAGCAGTTGTCATATCCGCTACAAGCGCTTCATCGTCTTTCAACACTTCCCGAAAAACATCCAGAACGTCAATGGCCATGTCAAAGGTCACTTCGTTGCCGATCACTTGAGGTGCGGATTTGACAGCATCGATTTTTAGTTGATCCAGCTCTTCCGGAATCGTCGTATTTTTCTCTTTTAATAGGGGCAACATCTTTTGAAGGACACTGGTGCAATCCCCCTTGATACCCAAATCTGCTGGAGCATTGCGATAAAAAGCATCGCTGTCCACATCGATTTGGATCAATGTTCCCTGGAATTTTAAAGAATTTTCCCAAAGGTCCGTCGGTGACAGCTGGGTGCCAAGTGCAATGACCACATCGGAATTTTCTATAAATTGTCGAATGTTCTCAAAAGGCAGTCTTGCACCCAAATTCCACTTGCTTTTGTCGGAAACAACGCCCTTGCCTGCACAGGTTTGTACCGTAGCTGCAGACAATTTTTCAATGAGCTCCTCCACCTCTTTCGATGCATCCACTGCTCCTCCACCTGCGATCACGGAAACGCGGTCGGCTTGATTGATGATCTCTGCCGCCTGGTCTATGGATCCTTCATGGAGTGTAGTGGTTTCTGTAAATTGGATTTTCAATTCTTTGTTTACCTGGACTTTTTCTGCCAGAAGATCCAAGGGGATCTCGATATGAACCGGGCCCGGACGACCGGTAACTGCAAGTTTGTAGGCTTCCACTACATAGTTTTCGATCAATTCCACACTGGGCACGGTCCTGCTTTCTTTCGCTACCGAACTGGCCATGATCGTCGAGTTCTTCAGCTCATGCAAGAAACCCGTGCTTTGATTCATGATCGTCGTAGGCAGTTGGCTGGAAATGACCACCATGGGCACTGCATCCAAATATGCTTGTCCCATGGGCGTCATGATATTGGTCAAACCAGGGCCGGTAATGACGATGGCTGTTCCTGGCTTTCCAGTCCTTCTTCCATATCCATCCGCCATGAATCCGGCTCCACTTTCATTTCGAGTGGTGATATGATGGATCTTGCTTTTCGTCAAAGCATCGTAGATCTTCAAGTTGTGGACTCCCGGAATTCCGAATACCGTTTCCACATTTATTCTTTCAAGCGTCTCCACCAATAGTTGAGCACCCGTTACTGTTTTTTTCATTTTAGTACCTCCAAGTCAATTCGCTGCTTCAAATAATGCATCTGCTGCAATTTTACTGTGTTCATCCCGCCTGAAAAGGCGTGATTGCAGAAAAGCAAACTTGCCCCAAGCGAAATAATACCGGAGTCTTAAAGACTCCGGTCATTTATTACTGCAATAATCCGATTTCCGTTAAAAAGTCTTTTGCAATAATGTCTGGATCTTCTCCATTGTCGTATCGGTAGTTCAAAGAAACCATTTGCTCATTATCGATGGTACCACCAAGTTGGTTTAGGATCTCAATGACTTCCGGATAGTTTTCCTGGACGTCTTCGCTGATCACATAAGCTCCGCTGTAAGCCGGGAAAAATTCTTTGTCGTCTTCCAATATGGTCAATCCCAGGGACTCGATCCTGGAGTCTGTAGAGTATGCAACAGCAACGTCCACTTCATCTGCATCAACGGCTCGATAGATCAAACCATATTGCATGGTAAGAACGTCCGCAAATTCGATTCCGTACGCTTCCGACCAACCAGGATAAGCATCTTGTCGGGTGTCAAAGTTTTCGTCACCGGCCAGTACCCATTCCGGTGCATATTCTGCAAGGTCCGAACAGGTTTCCAGGTCATATTGGTCTGCGATTTCGTTTTTTACAACGAATGCATAGGTGTTGTTGAAGCCAAAAGGTTCGGACCAGGTCATGTTGAATTCCTCTTCAAACCCGTTTTTAACGTAGTCGTACGTGTCCTGCTGGGTCATGTTTTCTCCTTCGTAGCGAAGGATCCCTGTCAATTGGGTACCCGTCCATGTAGGATAGACGTCGATCTCACCCTGTTCCATTGCCTGATGCAATACGGAGGATCCATTAAATTCCGTATTCAACGTAACTTCGTAATCGGTTTGATCTTCAATCAATAATTTTGCCATATTGATCAGGATGACAATTTCATTGACATTTTGTCCTCCCAAATTAAGTTCTTCCTTTTCGCTGGAGCAACCGGCAAAGCCGACCCCCAACATAACCAATACCATGATCATTGCCAACATTCTAAAACTTTTTTTCCTCATTTGTTCTCCCTTTCATAAATATATTTTTTAATGTGCTTTTTCCATCTTTCGAGCAATTCTTGCTGCCCGTTCAATGGGTTCAGTGAACCTTTGAAAGCGCTTGAATCCAAAATCAGCTAACAATGCCAGCAGGGTTGCTGGAAATGCTCCCGCAAATATGATGTCGTCTCGAATCATGGACAATCCGGAGAAAATCAGTCGTCCCAGCCCGCCACCACCGATGGCTGCAGCCAATGCTGCTGTTCCGATGATCCAGACCGTTGCCACACGCACCCCGCTGATAATGACCGGCAATGCTAGGGGAAGCTGAACTTTCGTCAAAATCTGCATGTTGGTCATGCCCATTCCTTTTGCTGCGGAGACGGTTGCCTGATCCACGCTTTTGATTCCTGTGTAGGTGTTTTGTAAAATCGGCAGCATGGCATACAAAAATAGTGCCGTGATCGCGTTGTCGTTTCCTATTCCAAAAATAAAGATCAGAAAGCCCAATAAGGCTAGACTGGGAATGGTTTGAAAAACATTGGCGACCCCAATGACAAATGGGGCGATTTTCTCGTTTCGGGTCAAATAAATTCCTAAAGGGATGCAAATGACCAGAGTGATCGCCAAAGCGATTGCCGAAATATATATATGTTCAATAGTTGCTGTTAATATTCTCTGATGATTATTTGTTACATAGTCGATTAATGATTCAAAAAAACCAGGTCTACTAGTCAAAATATACTCCTCTACTTTCTATTATTTGATCAAGCGGCTTATGGTGTATCTTGCCATTCCGTTATCGGTGACCACACCAAGCAATTTATTGTTTTTATCCAAAACAGGGATGGGCGCTTCTCGATCCACCAACATTTGTGCAGCATCTTTTAATGTTGCATCTTCAATGTATAGCTTTCGGTTTACAGACAAAGCATCCCGAACCATTTGTTTTCCCTCTCTTTTTGCTTTGTTCAAGGTGGACAAGAAAACGGATCCTTGCCATATGCCTTTTTTCCCGACGATCTGGGCAGATTTTACGTCGTTGTCTTCCATCAACTCCAATATTTCGTTGATGGATTTGGAAATATCGATGCCGAGGATCACTTCTTCCAGCAACACCTCTACGGAACTGTCCGGTGAGATCTGCGTCAATTGTTCACTGCCTAGAAAATCCTTTACAAATTGATTCGCCGGATTTTCCAATAATTCTTCTGGAGATCCAACCTGTTCGATTTTACCGTCCCGCATCAAAACGATTCGATCCGCAAGTTTTATTGCTTCGTTGATGTCATGGGTAACAAAAATGATCGTTTTCTGAAGTTTTTTGTGGATGTCGATCAACTCGTTTTGAAGACTGTCACGGCTTATTGGATCTAATGCACCAAATGGCTCGTCCATCAACACTACATCCGGGTCGGCAGCCAATGCTCTCAATACACCGATCCTCTGCTGTTGGCCTCCACTCATTTGAGAGGGCAACCTGTATTTGTACTTGTCTTTCGGTAAACCGGCCATCTCCAAAAGTTCGTCCACTCTTTTTTCGATCCGGTCTTTTTTCCATCCAAGCAAGTGGGGTACTGTGGCGATGTTCTCCGCTACTGTCTGGTGAGGCATCAAACCTCTTTCCTGAATGACATATCCGATACCTCTCCTTAGTTTGACCGGGTTGAGGCTCCTGATGTCTTCTCCATTGATGCTGATCTTGCCACCAGTACTTTCTTCCAATCTGTTGATCATTTTCAGGCTGGTTGTTTTTCCACAACCGCTTGGCCCGATCAGTACCACCAGTTCTCCCTTTTGTACTTCAAGGTTCATGGATTCCACTGCCAGCGTACCATCTGGATATTTCTTTTGCACATTTTCAAACGTTACCATACTTACCTCCATATTATCGTGTCCCGTGCTTATGTTTCATCCTACGAGTTCCTATTATTAATCCGGAACCACAATATAGTCTAACGCTATAATAATATAACATATCGGAATACATGTCAAATTTCCAAGTTTTTTAAATGCAACGTCTGTACAAAAGAAACGACCCAGTTCTATAACTGGGTCGTTTCTTTTGAGATGGATACTCAACCCATCATCTTTTCGAATACTTTAACGATTTCCGGATCAAACTGTGTTCCGGCACATTTTTTCAATTCCTGAAGGGCTTCCATTTTCGTTTTGATTTTCTGATATGGCCTGTTGGCTGTCATGGCTTCGAATGCGTCCGCTACGGCAATGATCCTGGAAACGATGGGGATCTCTTCTCCGGATAAACCTTCTGGATACCCCTTTCCATCCCACCGTTCGTGATGATAGAGCACGGACTCCGCCAGGGAAGCGTACTCATCCTACGATTTTTCTGACCGTACCATTTTCGATTTCGGGAGTGAGACTGGTCAGAAAGGTCAACTCCTGTCCGAAGAAACACAGTGTTTCTTTGTATTCGATGGTTCTTCCCGTTTCCATACATCTGGTATAGTTTTCAGCTATGGTCGTACCCAAATCGGCTCCCAGCAGCTCACAAAGAGTTCTTCCTCTTATGATCTCATCCTTCAAACCCGTCAACCTTTGATGAGCCAAATTGTTTCTGGCAAATCGAAATTCGTTATCAACTACATTCACCAAAAACATGGCTCGTGAGTAGTGTTGATTATAATGTTGAGATCTTCAACTTGTGCCTTTTCCATATCGGCAAAAATAAAACGTAGGTTAACGCCTGCACATAAAATTAATTTTGATCACCATTCTGTATTGTTGCAATGCACATATTTTGACATTTGGCCAGCGGAAATCATCAGAATCCAGCTTTCGAATTGGTTGCATCATTTCACTGCTTCTCAACACTAAATTGCTATTATCAAAATTATTATATGTTTTTATTCAAATAATGAAAATTTTGTTGTCAAATTCAATTAGTCATTGTATAATACAAAAGTAGTTAAATAATAAATTAACGTGAAATAGGAGGAAAAACATGAAATTCAAATCTTTGATCGTATTATTGGCTTTATCCCTAGTTTTATTTGCAGGATGCGGTTCATCCGACAATGGCGATGACAACACGGATGGTGGTAACGATACCGTCACTGCTGCTTCCTTGGTGGAAGATGCGGCTGTACTAGAGGCTTCCATTGGAGCGGATGGCAAGTGGATCGTCTGTACTTTGAATGACGTTGAGACCGATAAAGAGCTGGTAATCGAAGGTGATTTTTACAACAAGGACGATGCTACGTCCAATCTTTATCGCAAACTTGCACTTTATGCTCAAGATGCTGATCACAAAGTAACAGATAGATATACGTTGAAAGCTCCAAAGTTGACGGTGAAAAGCCCCAACACCAAGATCCAAGGCGGAACATTCGTTGGTGATGTTTATGTTGAATCTGAAGGTTTCAAGTTGACGGATGCAACGATTGATGGAGATGTGTACTTTGCTTCTTCCGAATTGGCCAATGCTTTCACTGTGGAAAACGGTGGAAAAGTGACAGGTAAAATCGTTGTTGATGGCGCAGACGTTGTTACAACTGCTTCCCTGCTGATCGACGATACTGCTTTCATCGATGCCATCGGTACCGAAGGAACCTGGATCATCGCTGCGCTGAATAACATTACGACCAAACAAGAATTGGTACTGGAAGGTGATTTCTATGATAAAGACGATACATCCCTTGAATTGTATCGAAAAATCGCTCTCTATGCCCAAGATGCAGACCGAAACGTCACTGCTAGATACACGTTGACCGCTCCTTCCTTGACGATCAAGAGCCCGAATTCAAAGATCCAAGGTGGTACATTCGTTGGCGACGTATATGTAGAAACTACAAACTTCAAGTTGACGGATGCAAAAATCGAAGGCAACCTATACTTTGCAAATCAGGAAATGATGGATAGCTTTGTGAACGAAAAAGAAAGTACGATCACTGGCGAAACTGCCGTCAAAACAAAATAACCCCTAAAAAACAGGAACTCCATTAAAATGGAGTTCCTGTTTTTTTTTTGAAAATCGATCAAGCTGCCTGTTGTTTTCTCTCTTCTATATCTTTTCTCAAATCAAACAGGGTAGAATTCGTCAAACGATATCCAAACAAGATAATCAAAAAGCTCAACGCGAAACTAATTGCAGGTACTACAGTGATGATATTCGCAATCCCTTCTCTGACCGCAGAGGATACTGCTTCCGCTGGAACGGCGGCATCAAAACCGATTTTGAGCAGAATGGCACCAAGCAAACTGCTTCGGGCGATGATGGCCATTTTAAGAGGAAAGTTCATCAGACCCATGTTGAAAGCTGCCGTATTTTTACCGGTCTTCCATTCCCCGTAAACGACTGTATCTGCGTACATGGCCACAAAACCTGCACCGTAGATACCACTGGTAAACATCCCCAAGGCCATAAGTGCCATGAAGGGAATCATTTCATAGGCAAATACTCTTGCTCCTGCAAAAGATACTGCAGCAATCAACAGGCTCACAAGTACCGCATTTTTTGTAGAAAATCTTTTGAAAAAGAAACTGGCGAAATAAGAACCCAAAATAGATCCGACAGATCCGATCAAAATATGGACCGGCATCATGGCCACGTTTTGGATAACATAGGTGTACTGATAAGCAATGGTTGCGAAAACGATAAACATGGGCAAGAACTTGAAGAAATCCGCCAGCAAAAGGAACATCAGATGCTTGTTCTGGAATAAATTGCTCAACAGGACCTTCAACCCGACCTTGTCCTTGTTTTGGGCACTTTGGGCTTCGATTGCCTTCAATTCTTCCCCTTCCGGCTCGTACCCTTTTGTCAATACAAAGTGTACATAGTATCCGATGCCCATCAGCATGGCCATTCCACCGGCAACCAATGTGAATCCTAAAATTGGGTTGTTGGTCACCACACCCAGCCATATAGCCAAAGGTAACGATGTATAAGACGTAAACAGATTACTCATACTGGTGTAGGTTTGACGTCTGGAGGACAATAATCCAGTCTCCTCCGGCGTCGTGGATAAAAGATTGATAAGAGCTACATTTGCCACCCATGCTATGTTCCAAATAACATGGCTGACGACAAATCCGACAATGATGATCGCCGCTGCAATGTTGTCTGGACCAATTTTAGTAAAGGTCAAAGCGTAAAAAATAATGACAGGAATCGGTGCAACGACCAACCAGGACCGGTATCGACCCCATTTCATGGCCTTTACTCCATTAATAATGGCTCCATAGATCGGCGACAATGCCGCGTCAATGGCACTGGTCACAACAGCTATGGTGGTTGCCAAAGCTACAGGAAACATGGCCACATTTGTTAAAAAGTACATGAAAGCATACATTTCAACGGCAGCCATTAAGGAAAACCCAAAGTCTCCTACTCCATAAAACGTTTTCAAAGCTTTACTCAGTGGTTTTTTGTTCATAAATCCTCCTTTAAATTTTTATTTTTGATTCCAAACGCAAAAATAGAGCGAATACAATCTAATATGCACTTTCCAAGTATGTCTGTTGTACACGCTCGATACACTAAACAATTATAATGCATTAAATTTAATAAAGTCAATAACTTCAGCAAACTTTTTGTATGCATTTAATTCCAATCTTACTTTCGTTTAAGGGTAATCAAAAAGGGTAGTTAGTACTATGAAGACAGTCTGACTACGTTACTTTTGGATCATCCAGGACACTAAAATTCATCAGATACTTATAAAACCATTGAAGAAGGAGGTGTAAAAAAGTGGCTGTAGTTAAAGTGGTTGAGATCATCGCCCAATCCAGTGAAGGTTGGGAGGCTGCAACTCAGGAAGCGATCACGCAGGCATCCAAGACCATCAAACACATAGAATCGGTATATGTCAAGGAATTCAAGGCGATCGTGGAAGCCGGCAAAATCGTGAACTATCGCGTCAACGTAAAAATTTCATTCGTTGTTGAATAAGATTGCGAGGATAGGAAGAGGGGATACATCGATGTATCCCCTCTTTCCTATCCTCATTTCGTGATCCATCATTTTTTACGACGATCCACTACTGCCAACCGTTTCCAGATTTTTCCCTCGAATCGTCAACAGTCCATTGGCAATCAGATACAAAGCCACCACTGCGGACCCGACAACATCCACGTAACCGGTAAATCTTGCATTAGGCATTATAACGATGACACCCAGTGCAATAACGACACATCCGTCTACAAGTGATTTTGCCAGATACAGTCTGCTTTGCACTTGAAAGATCCGATTTGGTGTTTTACGGTCCATACTTCGATATCGAAAAAAGAACCAGGTGTTGGTGATAACTCCCAATACTGCGATGACCAACCCGGGGATCACGTTGCCTTTTTCGGTGGAAGTCAGAAGTAATGCAACCATCAGCATGGCTCCACCTGAGAGGACCATGGCTGTTCCCACGGCAATATTGGACCATCGCTCCAATTTTCTCTTTCGGACAATATCCATAGTACCTTCTTTACGGATCTTTCGAAATACGATCCAGGATACCACAATGGCAACCAACTCTGCCGAGCGGCGTATGAAATCTGCCAACTGGGTGGCGGATCGTCCCACCAGTAATCCCAATCCAACCACGAGGGGACCTGGTGCACTGAGAAGAACAGAAGCAAGCAACGTCCCTTCTCCTGATTTTTTCTTACTCATCCGTCAACCTCCCAATACTTGCAACATCAGGATCATGGTACTCGCTGCCGCCATGGGACAAGTGATGGTATCCATCCCATTTTTCGTATACAATTCCACGGTCGCGCTGACGGCAGCGGTCACGATCGCTACCACCAGAGCCAATTGCAAATGGACCACTCCATAAACGGTTAGAACGATCCATACGGAAATGGAGGATACGAAAAACATGGCCAAACTGCCTTCCAAACTTTTCCGGCCCTCCACAAGCTTGCCCTCTATATAGATTTTCCCAAATCGCTTGCCTACCAATGCTGCTGCTGCGTCTCCCAATCCCCAAGCCAAAACCGAAGCGATCACCAGATATTTTTCTCCCAGCAAACCCCAACCAAGGGAAATCAACATGGCATACATGGTGAATACCACCAGCAGGCTGTTTTTGATCTCTCCATTTTTTCGTTCTGTAAGCAGATCGCTGTAACCGGGGATCTTTTCTGCCAGATACAAAATCGGGTACACCATAGCCATGAAAATCACGCATGCAATGGTAGCGGTCCACCAGGTCTGAAAAGCCGATGTAAGGATAAATACGGTTCCCAATAAGATCATGTGTAGGGTTTTTCTAAACACTTCTTTATGTACGCGGATCCTGCGACGCAGCAAAAATGCTGCTGTTGCACAAACTGCAAAGTATAAAAGTAGGATCCCATAACCTTTGCCAAATTCCATCATGTTTTCTACCTCCGTCAAACGGTGAATATGCGGTCGTATTCTCTTTGATCGAATGGAGCCCGCCTTTTTTCGCACTTGTTTTTGCATAAGGCGCAGTTCAAGTAACCGTCTCCGTTTTCAAACAGGATCCCGGAGCTGGAATTCCAGGGGATGATATAGTGATGCTCATTCAGTTTTGCTCCCGCCTCTTCCACATTTCCAATGAGCTCGAATAGCTTTTCATTGTTTTCGATAGACCAATCCGGCAAAGATCCCGGATTCATGGCGGCGATCTGCTCGAACCCAAATTTTTCCTTTAACAGGTCATACAAATATGTCATCCCTGCATATAAAGCTGTTCCCTTGATCATATCCCGGATCACCGACTCGTCGAAATCTGTATCCTGGTCCAATTCATCCCCAACGGTCAATATGTACAAAAAAACCTTGTCTGTATTTTTCAAGTTGTCTGCCATGACTCGGCTTTCAAAAACGACATCATTGATTTGGACAGTGCTGTCTTTTACTGCCACGACATCCGCCCAGCGCAAGATCGCTTTGCAACGCAGCCTGTCCTCTGCAATTTTCAACATTTCCATGAATTCTTTTCCAAATTCCGAGTCTTTTCGGATCCGGTGCATTTCCATCACCAGGTCCCGATCAAAGACCAACGGAATTCGTTCCAGTACGATTCTTTCCATGACAAATCCCTCCTATCTTGCATTGTCTCTCTGTTTTTCGCGGGAAACAAACCTTTTGTGAGAGGATCCATCAAAAGCAGCATTCTTTCATCCTCTTCTATATCTCCTCAAGAAAAGCCTGCTTACTCTTGCCAGAAAAATCCGGTGGCTCTCTTCCCCAGGATATAATCGTCAAAAATTTTGGTTGCCGGCTCGGATGCCATTCCGGCACAAACCAGTAAGGGAAGAAGATGTTCTTCTCGGGGATGACAATAGCGGGCATAGGGCAGTTTTGTCCAATGCGTCCATCGTTCCCATTTTTCCGCTTCCTCCACCTTTTCACAACAAAGTCGTGTGATCGCATCTTGAAAGGCGTTGTTTTGTTCATCCTCTTTTTCCAATCCGGCAATATCAAAGGCGCCCGTGTTGTGAAAAGAGAAGCCGGAGCCGATGAACAGGATGCTCTCATCCATCAAGGGCCGAAGCGCTCTGCCCAAGTTCAAGTGCATCAACGGATCCAGACTATGGTGGAGAGATATTTGAAGCACAGGGATATGGGCATCCGGATACATTAATGTCAAGGGGATGTAGGATCCGTGATCGTAAGGGCGCGCTGGATCTGCAATTGCCTGTATGCCATTTTCTTCCAGCAGACCGACGATTTTCTCCGCCAATGCCGGTCGTCCCTTGCATGGATACTCCAGGTCATAGGATTCTTTCGGGAAACCGTAATAATCGTAAACCAGTGGAGGCTGCCCACCGCTTTGGACATGCAAGGGGGCTTCTTCCCAATGGGCGCTAAAGACGACCATGACTTCTGGTTCGTGGATTTGCCGGGGCAAATCTTTCATGAAATCCACCATCTTTTGATGAGATGGATCCCCCAGGATGGGCAAGGGTCCTCCCCCATGGGAAAAATACAGGATGGTACCTCGTTTCTGCAATGGTTCCTTCACGGATCAAACCCCTCTTCTCTTAATATGTTCAACAAATGCCGTTTGTACGCTATGGCCTTTCCCTTTTCATAATTACCCAAAAGGTAACGGCAGAAGCAGGCTGCACTTCTCTGTAACATTACATGGTATGCTAAAAGAAAATATATCGGATTTTCTATTGAACCGCCTCTTCTTTGGGTAGAATATTACGGTAGCTACTATGCTAAAGAAACAGTCCTACGACACCTTAAAAGCACTCTGGAAAGCCAATGATAAGATCTCCAGATTGAATCATGACCGGATCCTTCACATGGATCTGTACCGGTGTTATTTTGAACCTGGCTTCCAAAGAATACAGCAAGGCGATCAAAAATCATCTTGCTGAAAACACGCGATTCATTACCTGTGTCTTTGGAGAACGGATCCAAGACAAGATCGTTGAAAAAGGGACTCTGGCCAAAATGGCTCGAGGCGAAATGTTTCGATTTATGGCGGAAAACCAGATCCGCCAGATGGAAGAGATCCGTTCCTTCAACTGTCTTGGTTATGAATTCTCAAAAACCGAATCCAACGATATCACCCTCGTATTTGTCAAGAGAAACTTGGATCAATAACGTCCCAAATCTCTGGATACAAAGTGGGCAGTATTGGTTGCATTCCAAATGTTTTTGGGCGCCATGCAATCACCCAATGGATGGAATTCCGGGGCACAGTCGAGCAATTTTCTAGCTTCCTCCCACAAGGGCTTCTGTCCCACTGCATAAACGACGGTATCTCCCTCAAATAGCTTGGTTCCGGTCTGGCTCTCCGGCTTGTAGTTTGGAAGTCCAAATCGAAATCCTTCCGGTGGTTTCTCCCCGGTAAAAGATCCTACTACGCCCTTTTCATTGATTTCAACAGCCTTGGTTGCCGGACTGACCTGTATTCCATATTTGTCAATTTCAATACTCAATGCTAGTCCTTGGAGGTTGTTGCCCCCGTCGTTGAGTTCCGGCATCATTTCGATGATGGTACACTGGCGGCCGCTCATGGCCAAAAATACGGACAGCTCCATTCCGACGAGTCCGCCACCGAGAATGATGACCTTGTTCCCGACTTTTGCCGGATCCAGGTAGATCTCCTCTGCCGAAAAAACGTTCTTGCCGTCAATGCCTGGTATCTTCGGTTTGATGGGCCGTGCCCCCAGGGCAGCCATAATAACGTCCGCTGCGATCTCTTCCGCCAAAACTGGAGTTACTTCCGTATTTAGTTGAACTTCGATATTAGGATGTCTGGATATGAGCCGAGTTTGCAATTCGATGTACTGCCCCAACTTTTCCTTGAAAGAAACCTTTTCCTCACACAACAGGACTCCTCCCAGTTTGGAATTCTTTTCACAAAGAATGACCTGATGACCTCGATCGGCACTGGTCAACGCTGCTTCCATGCCGGCCATTCCCCCACCTACCACCAAGACGCGTTTCTGGATTCTGGGTGGATCGTTGTTGTATTTGATTTCTTCTTCGTTTCCGATCTCCGGATTGATGGCACATACGATTTTTTCTTTTTGCATCCGGTGAGAAAAGCAGTACAGGCATCGCATACATTTGTTGATCTCATCTTCTTTTCCTGTTTGCAGTTTTATTGGAAGATCCGGATCACAAATGAGACCTCTTGCCAATTCCACTACGTCCGCTCGCCCCGATGCAATGATCTCTTCCATGAGTTCCGGTTCCGACAATGCACCTACCGTGGCGATGGCTGAGTTCTTTACGTGTTTTTTGATTTCCGCTGCATATTTTACATTGACCCCGTCTTCCAGAAACATGCTGGGATGGGTCACGGTAAAAACCTCATTGACCTCGTGACTGCCGGCAGACACGTGGATCAAGTCTGCATGTCCATCTAAAAATTTTGCCTGTTCGATCCCTGTTTCCACGCCATAGCCGCCATCGAAGACCTCCGATCCGGAAATGCGGATCTCCACCGGATAGCCGGATCCGCACACCTGATGGATCCGATCGCAAACGGCAACGGCGAAGCGAGCACGGTTTTCCGGTGTTCCACCCCATTTGTCTTTTCGCATGTTTTCCTTGGAGAAGAATTGTGAGATCAGCCATCCATGTCCACCGTGAACGGTGACCATGCCGTAACCACATTTTTTAGCATATGCTGCTGACCTGGCAAAGTCATCAATATAACGAAGGATCATCTCTTCCGGCATCTCCAGGATCTCCTGACCAAAGGGAGTCATCCCCCCAACCGCTCCATAAGGTTGAAACCCTTTGCTGTATGAATGGTAGGAACAATTTCCACTATGCAAAATTTCCATGGATGCCACTGCTCCATGGCGATTGATGGCATATGCAATGTCGATCAAATTGAGTTTGGAGGTCTCGTCCCACAGGTTGATGTGACCAGGACGGGACATGCCATCCAGGGAGGTACAGGCATCCCCGATACAGACGGAAGCGGCTCCACCCAAGGCCTTGCGTTCATAGTAATTCATGGAATCCTGGATCGGCTGTTCCGTCACTCCTGTTGGCGAATTGAAGATCCTGTTTCGAAAAACCTGTTTTCCCAAAATAATGGGTTCAAAAAGATGTTTGAATTTTTGATTGTTCATCGTTTTCATTCCACGCAGCATCCTTTCCTATTGAGATACGATCCCTCTGTTTCTTTCGTAAAGTATACCATAAAACCTTACATCGTATATACAATCAAGACTTTGAAAAACTCCTGGAGTTATGGGATAATATTTCTATTCGATCAATTCCATCTGGAGGTGCCACATGTCACATACTACAAACATTCCAAATTTCACCTTGCGATTTGCCAAAGAAACAGATGTACCAACTATTTTTAACTTTATCAAAGAATTGGCCAAGTACGAAAAAATGTCTCACGAAGTGGTAGCCACAGAAGCGCTGCTGAAAGAATCCATCTTTGAAAGAAATATGGCGGAGGTGGTCATTGGAGAATACGAGAACAAACCAGTAGCTTTTGCTTTATTTTTTCACAATTTTTCCACGTTTTTGGGCAAACCCGGAATTTACCTGGAAGATTTGTTTGTCCTGCCTGAGATGAGAGGTAGAGGATTCGGAAAAACCATGCTTTCTTTTCTTGCAAAATTGTGTGTGGACAGAAAGTGCGGAAGACTGGAATGGTGGTGCCTGGATTGGAACCAACCCTCCATTGATTTCTACAAACAAATGGGCGCTGTTCCCATGGACGACTGGACCGTTTATCGAGTAAATGACGAATCCCTGATCAAACTGGCAAGTCACTGCGGCAATCAAGCCTGACATCCTTCGATCCACTCAATACATATCTATCCTATTCTATGTTGTAGATTCCATATGTTTGCGTCAGAGAATCTTTCAGGAAAGCAGAAACTATTTTCAAGAGTCTAAAAAATTTGATCATTCATATTAACTTTTGCATAAATGGACCGATATCTTATATAGCATTCTTTTGCTACACTTCAATAAAAACATGACAACAATACCGAACAATATCACTTTCAGGAGGTATTATCCATGAGCAACCGAGTATTTGAAAATGACGTATTGGAAGCATTTCACAAGATCATTGAATTCATTTCGGAACTGGTCAACGAACCGATCACAACGTTTATTGCCGAAGGAGATGAGTACAAAGCAACATTTGACGTGCCCGAATTGCCTTTTGGCACAAAACCAGGTGACAAATTGCAGGATTTTGAAAAAGATCTATTAAAAAGCGGAAAGGTGTTCAAATCCGATTTAACGGCGGAAAATATCCCCACCGTAGATTTCCCCTTCAAATCCATCGTTATCCCTATAAAAGATGATACAGGCAACGTTGTCGGTGGAGTTTTCACTGCCCAATCCATGCGAAAAAAACATGAGTTGACCGAACTTTCCCAAACGGTTCGTTCTTCCCTGGAGCAGATCACCTCCGCTCTCAGCGATTTGAATATCAAAGTGCAGGAAGTGGTGGACACCAACCTGGAAGTTCAAAAAGTTGTGGAAGAATCCAAAGTGAATACGGAAAATACCAATGAGATCCTTTCCTTTATCGAAGATATTTCTTCGCAAACGAATCTGTTGGGACTAAATGCTGCAATTGAAGCAGCCAGGGCAGGTGAATATGGACGGGGCTTCGATGTAGTGGCAAAAGAGATCCGGAAACTATCGAGCAAATCCAGTGATTCCGTAAAAGAAGTGGCGGAAGTCCTAAAAAACATTAAATCATCCATATTGACCATCCATAAAAAAATCGACCAAAATACGGAAGTTTACGAAACCCAGGCAGCTAGCCTTGAGGAAATCACTGCCTCCATCCAGGAACTTCAATCCACAGTAGAAAACCTGCATGGATTTGCAGAAAAACTATAGAACCATAGGGGAGGCGATCCATTAAATTTCGATTCGGATCATGATCTCATTACGGCGAAAAACACCTGGAACGAAGGGAGGATTATAGAAGGCCAGCATATGGTTGGATATGGCCCTGTATCCTTTTACTTCGATCCATTCCGAAAGTTTTTGCTTCATGTTCTTTTCCATATTCTCGTTTGATCTACCGCCGTACTTGATCACGGCAAACAGACCACCTCCAAATTTTTTCAAAGACAGCAACTCACTGTTGGGTTTCGGCGCGTTTTCCCAGTGAGCTTTTGGTACCACAAACGCCATTTTCATTTGATCGTCCACGACCTCCTCAATAACAGGTATGGTCATGCTGAGCTTTTGCTTGTTTTCATTGTCATTGGAAATATACCGAAAGAGAGTTCCAAACCCTTTTTCGATTTTTGGATCCTTTTCGTTGTTGTATTCCACAACGATAAATTCATCATATAGCCTTAACTCAAATGGTGGTTGTGACAATACCACCTTGTATTCAGGCTGTTCGTATTTGGACATATCATACCCTCCTCCATATATTCAATCTATTCTTCAAAAGTGGATTTGTCAAACAAAAAACCGCATCAGCGATCTGATGCGGTCTGTTTCTTTTCTTGCTTGTCAATCATCCAGTTCGAAGCATCCGATACCAATAAGTCCCGGTCCTGTATGAACACCAAGGGCTGGAGAGATTTGCCCTTCCATGAATAATGCTGCACTGTCTACATATGGCTGCATCATTTCTCTTATTTTGTCTGCTTCTTCTTGGGCATAACCATGACAAATGCAAAGATAATAATTTTTCTTGTCTTTGATTTTATCTTGAACGATTTTTATGAGCTTGCTGATGCTCTGTTTTCTTCCCCGAGCTTTTTCTACGGTATAATAGATCCCGTCTGTGTCGCAGGTAATAATTGGCTTGACTTGGAGGAGTCTTCCGATCATTCCTTCTACACGTCCTAATCTTCCACCCTTGATAAGATACTCCAATGTTTTCAAACTAAAGTAAATATTGGAGGTTGCGATTTTATTTTCGACTTTCTCAACGATTTCTTCAAAATTTAATTTTTGATCACGTAATTGTGCTGCATAAACGGACAGAAAACCAGAACCAAGCCCAATATTTTTTGTGTCTATCACTTTCGTTTTGATGTCTTTAAAATCCTCACAAACCATTTTGATTGCCTTGAATGTTCCGCTCAACCCTGAAGAGATCACTGGAATGATTATTTGATCGTATCCGTCGGCTACAATTTTTTCGATGGTCTCATGCATTTCACCGATCGTTGGAAAACTTGTATGGGGTATTTCTTTTTGCAGGTTTTCATATACTTCTTCCGGGCTTATGTCGACTCTGTCCCGATAAGATCTGTCTTTATAATTGATCCTTAGTGCCATTTCATAAATATGAAATCTTTCCAATAAACTTTGAGGTACATCCGAGCAAGAATCTGTTAGTATCGCAATTTTATTTTGATCCATGATCTTCTCCTTTTGATTTTAGTCATTTATATACTTTCAATTTTCGTTTCTATGATTTTTTCCGTTAACAATTTACAGCATAATGCTGTCGTAATGGAAGAAATGGCAAGCTTTTCAGCGCTTATTTCCCTTTCCGCCAAGGTATAGGGACTGCTTTGGTCTAAGATCGGAAGAAAAACGGTTCTCATGGATTCCTCGAATGCTTCGCAAAAAGAATCGTAGGCTGTTTTTTCATTTCCCTGCAAAGCGATCTGCAATTGGATCCCATCTTTGATTTTCGAAATCGGCAGCACCTGTTTGAGTATGGTGATGACTATAACATATGCAATATGTTGCCTTTCATACTTTTTCTTTACTGGCTTTGGCATCATCCCCCATTTTACATAATTGTTCACCATGCTTTTGGTAAGGAGTTTTTCATCACCGTTTTGCATAAAAGATATTTCGTCTGTAACGATTTTCAACATCTGGTCCGAATAAATTGCAAAATCCGGCAAGTCATCCCATAAAGTAAGTTTTACTTCGCTCATGATCATGCTGTAGTCGTATAATTCCATTTTTTTTATCATGTCTCTCCCTATATCAATAACGCTCATATGTAGTTATTATAACTACATACATAGTAATCCAACTATTGGAAAATGTCAAGCATGAAATGCAACCAAAATTCACGGATGCATCACTTTAGTGACGTACGGGATCCGGTCCATTTGCAAGAAAAAAACGGATAGCACTCCGTTTCTTTGTGTTATGCCTCCATTTTTTCCATTTCATGATCCTTTCATGATCCTTTTCGGACTCGTTCCAATTCTTTCAAATCGATTTTTTTCATTTGGAGGAATGCTTTGGTAGCTCTTGAAATTTCTTCTTCAGAACCTTGAACCAACAATTCGTCCAATCCTTCTGGTATGATTTGCCAGGACAGACCGTATTTGTCCTTGATCCACCCGCATTGTTCTGCAGCAGGATCTGCCGAGAGCTTCTCCCAATAATAATCGATCTCCAGCTGGTTCTTGCAAAATACGATCAGAGAAAAGGCTTCAGTAAAAGTAAAGTCTCCACCCATGCCATTGTCCATTGCAACCATTTCCATGTTCGATAGCGTGAATGCCGCAAAATTCACCCTGGCCTCTTTATCCTGGGCTTCTCCCTCTCTGTAGTGATTGATCCACGCTATGCTGGAATCCTCAAAAACCTCCAAGTAGAACCTCACCGCTTCTTCCGCTAGGCCGCAGACCCCATTTGAAAACAGTAGGCTGGGCTTGATTTTCTGTCTCGCTTCGTCTTCGACAAACATCAACTGCCAAGTGAGCCCGAATTTGTCTTTCACCCACCCATACAACTTGCTGAACGGATATTCCTGGAGGGGCATCAAGGCTTCGCCGCCTTCCGATAAGACAGACCACAGACGCTCCACTTCTTCTTTCGCATTCAACGAAACCATAAGGGAGATGGATGGGTTGAACGTAAAATATGGGCCTGCGCTGATCGCTTGAAACCGGGTGCCCATCAATTCGAAATCAACGATCTCAGTGTCTCCAGATGGTGTATCTCTCAATATGGTTGAACCCATGATCCGCGAGTCTCGAAATGCTTTTGTATATAATACAGCTGCTTCTTTGGCCTCTTTGTCATACCACAGATGAGGAATTATTTTATTCATAATACTCATATCCTTTCTAGTCTTTTTCACATTAAAAGCTTCTCTCTGCTGCTTATTTTGTTGATGGAAAAATCGGTGTTATTTTTAAAACCACATCATCATTTTCTTTTGGAACACCTCTTCCATCTCTATTGTTCGTTGCCGCATATAAGGCCCCTTCATAGTGGACAATCGTTCTTATGCGTCCGTAGTCTCTGAAAAGCTCTTCCTGGCGAACATATCCGCCCTTGTCATCCAACTCCATTCTCATAACCATATTCCCTCTTAATCCCGCTACATACAAATGGGATCTCTCAGATTGATCCCAAGAATCAATAGCGATCCCCGAAGGAGCCAAGGTAAACTCGGAATAACAGGATATGGGATCCTCGTATTCCGTATCCCCATCGAGGCACGTGACTACCGGCCACCCATAATTCTTGCCTGGCAATATCCGATTTATTTCATCCTGGCTATCGGGTCCATGGTCACTGGCAAATAGGTCTCCGCTGACAGGATGCCAGGCAATGCCTTGTGGATTGCGAAATCCATAGGCAAACACGGGACTATCCTCAAATGGATTATCGGCAGGTATGGAACCATCTGGATTGATTCGCAGGATCTTGCCAGCCAAGGAGTCCAGATCTTGAGACAGTTCTGGGTTCTGGGCATCACCGGTCGTAATATAAAGTTTTTCGTCCGGACCGAATTTCAGCCTTCCTCCATTATGGAATCTGGATCCTGGAATTTTGTCTAGAATATACACCTCATCCACAAGGGCATTTTCTTCAAGGGTAAACCGGGAAACTCTGTTAAATGTTTGATTGTCTGCGCTGTAGGTGTAATACAGAAAAAGGTGATTGCTATCCTTGAAATCCGGGCTGATCTCCATACCCAGGAGACCTCCTTCGCCTGTATGTTCCACATCAAGCACGATATTCACTTCCTTCCCATCCAGCATGACCACTCTTCCGGGTCTCTCTGTCACCAGAAGACGTCCATCCGGTAAAGGCACGATCTCCCATGGAATTTCGAAATTTTCCCCAATTACTTCAATATCATAATCCAGCTTCCCAATGTCAAGTTCATCGTTGTCCAACCCATCTCCTTCGTCCTGTGAATCAGGATTTTGATCTGGAGCAAAAATAGTTCGAGCCAGGAAAAAATCGATTCCTCCCATTTGCCAGAAAACAAATAGGAGGACCAACGCGATAGGTATTACCAACCATTTCTTCTTCATACAAATGATCCTCCTTAAGTCTCGGTAAAACTTGTATGCCACAGCAATAACTTAGTTTTCGTTTTACTTCTACCACAGTGTGCAAATAGGTAAACAAAATCACAAAAGAAACTTGGTTGGAAATATTCTTTAGATTTGAAGAGCTTGGTTAAGGACGCATGAATCGTTGAAAATCTGAAAATAGTGAAGGTTCCGTGAATTTTGGTCGTATGCCAATGTTTCGGGATCAACGAGAGTGGTACTATTTGCCGTGGATATTGTTTGGTATTGGGACAGTAATTATTATCGCCGTCTTAATGCTAATTTGGGGAATAAAAGAAAATTGAATCCTTCGGAGAACAATGCGAAAGAATTATTAGACAGACGCTTTGCGCGCGGGGAAATTACGGAAGAAAATTATCTAAGGGCAAAAGATCTTTTGGAAGGTAAATAAGCACAATTTGAAGATTCCACCTTTTCGTCTTTTCATGAAACAACGTCAGGAAATCACACCCCAAATATTAAATCCTTTTGAATATTTGGGGTGCATTACTTTTCTAAGAATCTTTTGTCTAACGGTCAACAATATCCAAGTTAGTTGCTGTAGAACCTACATTTTTCAGACCGACACCCATGTGGATGCCGATCACTATGGGTACATACTAATCTCATCGTTTTTCGTGCTTCAAATTAAATCATCTTCTGATTCTACGATCTCTACTGCATCCGCAAGTGCTGTCCTGACGAATTTTTTTCATGCTGCTCCATGTAGAACACTAGATGAGGCTCCTATGGATGGTGCTATGCCGCAATGGATAGGCTACACAAAGTTGGACAATAGAGTACACCGGTGAATTTAAACTACAAATGGTGAAATAATACCTTCGCAACGAATCCAAGCAGAAATCAGTCGAGAGTATGAATTAACTCCATCCTCATTGAACCGCTGGATAAAACAGCATCCATCAAGCGGATCTTTCTGTAGCCCTTGTATAAGTCATTAAGATATCCTAACCTAATTTAGCCTCCATATTTTAATGATACTCCCAGCCGCGCTGGAGTATGGATTATACGAATGCCGAAAGACAAGTTCTGGTGTCATTACCGGATTGAGTTTTGAATAAAAAGTATTGGAATCGATGACCCAAAAATTCCCGCCCCCACTATTAGAAAGTATTATTGCGGTATGTAATTGTTTCGATGGATCGTTTTTGTCATACATATCATAAACAGAGCTGCCATCACTTCCTGCAGGAGTAACCTGAATAATGTCTCCTCGTACAGCATCTTGAGGGTTTATCTCTATACCTCCTGCTCTCGCAAATGCATTTTGATAACCATTACCAACGCTGATCTTTCCATCACTTGCCTTTGAGACGACACTATTCACAAAAGCTTTACACTGACCACCCCAAGTTCCATTAGCATAAGTCTCCGCAACCTCAGCTATCCTTTCATTTATAAGATCCGGTTCAACATTTTGTTCAGGAACATCCGAATTAATTTGTTCCTTTTCTGGTATAAGTGATGGTTTCGGTGTTTGAGTCGGCGTAGATTCCTTATCATCATTGCTATTAAAGAATCCTTTGATCCACGAAATCACTTTAGAAACACTGACTGAAATCTTTTCAGACACAAAATCAAAGATATTTTTTGATTCTTTAGCCGCATCTGAAATGGTTTCATCACTATCATTATTGACCGATTCAGACGTTTCTTTTGAATCATTAGTAGTTTTTACAGGTGGAGGTATATATTTACCAATCGGTTCTTCTTCCTGCACAAGCGGATTTTTCATCGTCGCTTTTTCATACACCGTGAAATAGACCACATTGCTGTTTGGCCCACCACCGGCACTATTGTATGGCTTCATCTGCACACAGTATCTCCCTGCCGGCAAGGATCCGATGTTCTTGGAGGTTCCGGTTACATAGTTGTCAAACACCAAGTACTGGTCGTTTCCGTATGGTTCCTTCCATACGGACAATCCGTATTTGGCTGCACCGCTGGATGCCGTCCAATTGAACACGACGCTTTCTCCTGCTGCATACGTGGATTTTGCCGATACCGTCATGGAGCCCGGTACCGTTACTGTGGGTTGTGATGATTGCACCGTGAAGTAAACCACATTGCTGTTTGGCCCGCCACCGGCGCTATTGTATGGCTTCATCTGCACACAGTATTTCCCTGCCGGCAAGGATCCGATGTTCTTGGAGGTTCCGGTTACATAGTTGTCAAACACCAAGTACTGGTCGTTTCCGTATGGTTCCTTCCATACGGACAATCCGTATTTGGTCGCGCCGCTGGAGGCCGTCCAGTTGAACACGACGCTTTCTCCTGCTGCATACGTGGATTTTGCCGATACCGTCATGGAACCCGGTACCGTTACTGTGGGTTGTGATGATTGCACCGTGAAATAGACCACATTGCTGTTTGGTCCGCCACCGGCACTATTGTATGGCTTCATCTGCACACAGTATTTCCCTGCCGGCAAGGATCCGATGTTCTTGGAGGTTCCGGTTACATAGTTGTCAAACACCAAGTACTGGTCGTTTCCGTATGGTTCCTTCCATACGGACAATCCGTATTTGGCTGCACCGCTGGATGCCGTCCAGTTGAACACGATGCTTTCTCCTGCTGCATACGTGGATTTTGCCGTTACCGTCATGGAACCCGGTACCGATACAGTGGGCTGTGATGATTGCACCGTGAAATAGACCACATTGCTGTTTGGTCCGCCACCGGCACTATTGTATGGCTTCATCTGCACACAGTATTTCCCTGCCGGCAAGGATCCGATGTTCTTGGAGGTTCCGGTTACATAGTTGTCAAATACCAAGTACTGGTCGTTGCCGTATGGTTCCTTCCACACGGACAATCCGTATTTGGTCGCGCCGCTGGAGGCCGTCCAGTTGAACACGATGCTTTCTCCTGCTGCATACGTGGATTTTGCCGATACCGTCATGGAACCCGGTACCGAAATAGCAAAAACTGATGATTGAATAAATAAGATTAATACAATGATCAGTACTGAAACCAGTTTTATGCTTTTGGCAAATATCTTTTCCATATAAACCTCCTAGTCTCAGCTAAATTGTGCATACATCCACAAAACAAATCTACAAATTCCTTCTTCTAGTGCTTTTCGAGCTTTTCCCTCTTCTGAAAAATCTCTTTTCCCCAGTTCCGAATTTACTAATGCATTCTCGTAATCATCTATATAATTCACACTTCCCTTTATAACCGCTATTTCCATATAAAATACACCTCATAATCTTAAGTTACTTCTCAATATCCACCTATCACGACATATTATCCATCTACTGCGCAGAATGTTTCAATGGAAGTCAACTGATAATCTCGTCATCTTTTGGCAATTCAAAGTCTGGTGATGAATTAATATTTTTATATTCAGATACTATAGTAAGATCCTGCTCATAAACTGATTTACCGTCTATCACCATGTTCGGTGAAAGTTCTTGTGTATTAACAAGTTGATGATCTTCGACCTTAATAACCTGTTGGGTGTCCTTATTATAATAAACAGTTTGCGTTAGTGATTTAATATACATATACTCAATTGCCGCGCCATGTACTTCTTCCGGGTTTATTGTCGCTTTGATAACTACTTGTTCATCAGTGTCTTCTAAAATTTCATAATCAACCATACCCAATAGTATCCCTTGGGTACGTTCACCATTTCCAATATATAGACTATCAAAAAGTGCTGGCTCCGGATATGTTTCTTCTGTTATTTCGCTTACTAAATATTTTTCCTCTTGAAGAAAATAAAAATAATTCGTGATGGTTCCATTTTGATGCAACGCATAACTAGGTGCCGTTGGATATTCCGTCTCTGATAAAGTGGTTACCTTTGTTCTATATGGATCGTAAAATATTATTCTTTCACCACGGCTCTCGTTTCTACGAATTTCATTTCCATCTTCATCAAGGTATAAATTAGTGACATCAGCAATAACCGTGTAGTTATTTACGTTTTCCAAGTTATTATAGCTCCACTTTTTAATACCGGCAATGTATGGACCTTCATCAGAACTAGATGCTTGTCCAGCACACCCAACAACGATTAAAGATAGCATCAATAAAAGCACTAAAATCATGTGTTCTTTTTTGAATTTCATGTGTTTACCTCCAACCTTACACAAATTATATTAGCAATATAGAAGTTGTTTCTCTTAACTCTGGTCATATCGTAGTTGAACTCAGTACCGAAAAAATACGAAAAATCAGGGCGAGCTCCCAGCTTTAGTACGCTGTATCCACCTATTAGGAAGATTTAATTCTCTTAACAGCCAAGTTAATAATAACCAATCTTACTCCTATATATGATAGTGCCCAGATCATAACGTCCCCTAAAAAGGGTATTAAACCAAATCTGTCTTGAAAAATATTAAAAGAAAACCCAGTATAGAGAAAAATCAATCCCCGAATGATGGTTGCAACAATATAAGCAACTATGAATATAACAATTTCCTTTTTCATTTTTTGTCACTCCTATAAATAACTCACACTTTAAATTACTGTTATTAGTCTAGCATTACTGAAAATTTAAAGCAACAAAAAAGCTGGGTTCCCCAGCTTAATCATGTCGTAATATCCACCAATTACACAATAGAAGTTAGTTGACAAGCTCCTCACCCTCTGGCAAATCAAAGTCCTCAGATGTATTGATATTGACATATTGTATCGTGGTGGTGAAATCCATTTCCTTAACAGATTGTCCATCGACTGTCATGCCTGGATTCAGCACCTCTGCATCCTGTATTACATGATTCTCCACCTTCATTACCTGATTGCTTGTTTTGTCATAGTAGATTGTTCGTGTGTTGGTTAAAATGAAGCTCGCTCCAACTTCACCATAAAGATCTCCCTGTTCAATCGTCGCTTTCAGCACGTACTGTTCCTCTGTTTCTTCCACTACTTCATAATCAACCATACCGGACAGCAGTCCTGGGCTGTGTTCTCCTTCGCCAATATACAAATTATCAAAGGCATCCGCAGATTCTCCCAAATCTTCTTTAGTAACCCTTGAAATAACATAAACCTCATCTTGCAAAAAGAATGAATATTGTGCGATTTCTTCATTTTGATGCAATTCGTAGTATGCCTGTGTCGTATATTCTGTTTTTGAAAGTGTGGTTTGTTTTGTTTTGTACGGGTCAAAGAATACTACTCTTTCATATTCACTTTCACTATGCGTTAATTCAACGCCGTCTTCACCACGCCAAATATTGATTGTATTGATAAGCATGGTATAGTTATCTGCTTGTTCCAAGTTTTTTTCGCTCCATTCATTGATTTGATCAATATATGGAGCGCCTGTTTCGTTTTCTGGATTCAGCAATAACCCAATGGCTAGCGGAATCACTATGACTACTATTGCCAGCATGATGTAGAACCTAGGTTTTTTATAACGCAATATGTTTTTAATACGCCCTTTTGTATTTCCTTCTCCAAAGGCAAGTGGAGATATACCAAAAGTCCTTTTCCCCGTGGCAAAATTCAATAGGGATTGGGAATAGTCTTTCTTTAAGCTGTATCCTAATGTATTGATGACGGACTCGTCGCAAGACATTTCCATATCGTCCCCACTTCGCCAAAACGCGATCCATACCAATGGATTGAACCAATGCAGAGACAAAACTAGATAGCTTAAAATTCTAATACCGTGATCCAACCTTTTGATGTGGGTTTGCTCATGAAGCAATATGTATTCTTCTTCACTTTGATTCAAATAGTCCGGCATATAAATTCTTGGCTTAACCAGTCCCATTACAAATGGTATTTTCACCTCTTTGGAACGGTACACATTGTCTTTCCAGTGAATCGCATTTTTTACTGAGTTCTTTGTTTTACTTAGAGATACAGCTCCGGAAATCATGAAAAAAGCAACTCCCATAAGCCAAAGAAGGGCGGCAAAAAATATCCAGTCCACCATAGGGTTTCCTGCTCCGTTGCCACGAATTGCTGGTAACATTGCATTAATGGATTGATCTACGTTAGTGATACCAGTAGTTATTTGGGGTGTTGCAGAGTAGATGGTTTCCCGAACAATTGGTGTGGGATTCACAGGAATCAAGCTCAGCACACTTTTCACGGAAAAGGGGACGATCAGCCGGAACAAAACAACAATCCACAGCAAATAGGAATATTTTTTAGGTGCTTTTTTAAGGAGAAGTCTTGCAACTAAAACAAACAGAATGACAAAACTCCCCACAAAAGTCATGTTTAGCACTTGGAGAAACATCTGTTCCAACACGTTGATCACTCCTTCTTGTAATCGTTAATGAGCTGCTGTATTTCTTCTATTTCGCGTTTGCTTAGCTTTTTACGTTTTGCGAATGCAGCAACAAACTTTGGTAGGGAGCCGCCGAAGGATTCTTCCAGGAATTCTTCGCCTTTGCCAGTCAAGAAATCATTTTTCGGAATAAGCACGGTTACAAAACCGTTTTCATTGATGAAAATTCCCCGATCGCACAGGCGCTTGAGCATTGTATAAGTAGTTGTCCTTTTCCAATTGAATTCTTCGGAACACTTTGCAATGAGATCACGCGTCTTTATCGGTGCTTGGTCCCAAATCAAATCTGCAAATCTCTGTTCCATTTCTCCTAGTTTATATTTTTCCATTACTTTTCCTCCTTGTCTATTTCCTCTAGACAATTACAGTCTATCGTTATTAGACAATAGTGTCAATATATTTTCTGCGATTTTTGGTTCCGGTGCAAAAAACTTCAACAGTGCAGATTCCAGCCAATGTCTCTTTTAAATCTTTTGCGCCAATCCAATACAACTCGTTAATCACTTTTAGAAAGGACAAATTAAACTCCTTCAACCTGTCCTTTTTGAATCATATGCATGATTTCAAATCCGCAAATGGTCTTCACTGCTGGGCACATAGAAAAAACCGCATCAGCAAGCTAACGCGGCATAATTTATATTATTACAATTATAGAAAATATTGGTGGAGGCGGCGGGAATCGAACCCGCGTCCGAAAGTCCATTCACAAGAGTTTCTCCGAGTGCAGTCACTTATTTAATCTCGCCGCTTGGACTTCCAGTGACAGAATTCCAATTGGACCAGCCTCAATTGTTCGTTTTACAGTCGAGACATCCTGTGAAACGGTTCCCTGCTAGGTTGACGCCCGAGTCCCTGATCGCAGGTCTTCTGGGTCGGACGAAAGCTGCTTTACGCAGCTAAGGCGTAATTATTGTTTTTAGCGTTTATATTTAGGTTGCCACTTTTAACGATGATTGGACACATCGACTCGCTTCTCTTGCTTCAAAACCCCCGTCGAAGCCATTGCGCCCCCATGGGTATTGGTGGTTTCCCACCAATCATATTGTAACAGATCCGTCTTTATTTCTGCTTAAGTTGTTCTACTCGCTTCTTCGATCCACCCTGGTCGCCTTTTGGATCCGTCGTTCCGCATCCTTCTTGGCTATGTCGTGGCGCTTGTCGTAGACTTTCTTCCCTTTGGCCAGAGCCAGTTGCACTTTCACCCTGCTGCCCTTGAAGTACAAGCTTAGGGGCACCAACGTATATCCCTGGGTCTGTTTCAACCCCATCAGCTTGGTGATCTCTTTCTTGTGCATCAAAAGCTTCCTGGTACGCAGAGGATCCTTGTTGAAGATATTTCCGTGTTCATAGGGACTGATGTGCATGTTGTAGATGTACATTTCCCCATTGTATACATCGGCATAGCTGTCCTTTAGATTCACCTTGCCTGCCCGGATGGACTTTACTTCCGTACCGAACAATTCAATGCCGGCTTCAAAGGTTTCCTCAATGAAGTATTCGTGTCTGGCTTTTCTGTTTTGTGCAATTGTCTTGGTTTCTGTCTTCATATGCTTCACCTCTGGCCCCAAAATGGCCTGCATTAGCCATTATACGGTTATTTCGATTCTTTGTCAACGACGGCAAAATCCACCTGGCTCAAGGGAATGCTAACGTTTGCTACCTTGACTTTGACGGGATCCCCCAATTTGTATTGGACCTTGGTCCGCTCTCCAATGAAGCGGTGATTTTTCTCGTCATAGACAAAATAGTCATTGAGATCCTGTACCCGGACCAATCCTTCCACCGTGTTGTTCAGTTCCACAAAGAACCCGAAGGAAGTAACGCTGGAGATGATGCCTTCGAAAGTTTCACCGATCTTGTCCGCCATGTATTCCGTCTTTTTCAAATCATCCGTATCCCGTTCGGCTCTTTCCGCCAGACGTTCACGAATGGATGTATGATCTCCGTACTCGTCCATGTGCTTGTTGTATTTCTTGATCCGTTTCTCTGTAAGATCTTTTGCTAGCATCTGTCCCATGATCCGGTGGATCAACAGGTCTGGATATCTTCGAATGGGGGAAGTAAAATGGCAGTAGTACTTGGCCGCCAATCCATAATGACCAAGGTTTTCCGCTTCGTATTTGGCCTGCTGCATGGATCGGAGGATCAACTTGCTCAGGAAGTACTCTTCCTTTGTTCCCTTGATGTCTTCAACCAATTTTTGCAATTCCTTGGGTGGGACCTTCTCTCCCTTTTTCAGGGTGTATCCGAAGTTGGTGAGAAATTCCCGTAATGCGTCCAGCTTCTCCGGAGAAGGGTCTTCGTGGACCCGATATAAAAACGGCAAGTTGGACCAGAACATGAACTCTGCAACGGTTTCGTTGCATACCAGCATGAACTCTTCGATGATTCTGTGGGAAATGGTCCGTTCGTAGAGCTTAACGTCAACAGTTTTTCCTTGATTGTCCAGAATGATCTTGGCTTCCGGAAAGTCAAAGTCGATGGAACCGCGTTTTTCCCGGCGTTCCACACTCAAGATATTTGCCAGATCCTGCATCTCTTGAAACATGGAAACAAAGTCCTTATAACGCTCCATCATCTCCGGATCCTTTTCCACCAGAATGGCGGTCACATCTTCGTAGTTCATCCGTTCGTCTACATGGATCACCGACTTGGTCACTTCATGGGAGGCAACGTTACCTTGAGGATCGATCTCCATGATGCAACTAAAAGTCAGACGATCCACTCCTGCATTCAAACTGCAGATGCCGTTGGAAAGCTTGGGCGGCAGCATGGGAATGACCCGATCCACCAAGTAAACGCTGGTGCCTCGTTCGTAGGCTTCCCGATCCAGCGGGCTGTTTTCTTCCACATAATGGGTCACATCCGCTATATGGACACCCAACTGATAATTCCCGTTACCCAATTTGCTGATGGTAATGGCATCGTCCAGGTCCTTGGCATCTTTTCCATCAATGGTGACTGTAGGAATATTCCGAAGATCCTTGCGGCCTTCCAGTTCCCCCTTCTCCACCGTGTCCGGCAAGTTGTTGGCTTGTGCCTGCACTTCGTCGGGAAACTCGACGTTGAAATCGTATTCTCGAATGATGGAAAGGATCTCGATGCCGATGGTGTCCGGTCCTCCCAACACCTCAATAACTTTCCCCTCCGGGTTTTTATCCCGATGCCAGGTAGTAATGTCCACCACGACTTTTTCGCCATTTTTCGCACCCATGGCATCCCCGTGGGAAATGTAGATGTCCTTGCACAACTTGTCGTTATCTGGAATGACAAATCCGAAATTTCGGCTTTTCTCATAGGTTCCGACAATTTTCTGATGACCTCTCTCCAGTACCTGAAAGATCTCTCCTTCGTCCCGCTTGTCCGTTTTTTTGATCACCTTCACCAGAACCTTGTCCTTGTCCAAGGCTCCGTTCAAGTTGTTGGCACTGATGAAGATATCGTTTCCGCTGATGGCATCTTCGGGGATGACAAAACCAAATCCCTTGGCATGCCCCTGCAGGGTCCCTTTGACGTAAGTGTCTTTCGGCGGGATCATGTATCGGCCTTTTTTGTTTTTGACCACATCACCCTGGGACAACATGCGATCCACAATCTTTTTGAATTCATTGCGGTCTCTTTTGCTCTTGACCTCCATGTGGTTCAATAAATCTTTAAAACTCATGGGCTTGTATGTGTCGCTTTGCAACACCGCCAGTATGCCTTCTTTTGTTATCATTATTGTGTGCTCCTTTCAAAAGTTCCGGTTTCCGGCACCTTCCAGGAAAAAATCATGCCAAAAATTGATAATATAGCAATATATGGGCGATGACCATCAGGGGCACCCCCGTACTGAACAACATTTTTGTCCTTTTATGACGCCACATCCGCATGGCCATCAGGGTACCTGGTGCTCCGCCCAAGGCTGCGACTCCCAACAAAACGACCTCCGGGATCCGCCATCCTTTAATAACGGCCATTCGCTTGTCGTATGTCATCAACAGAAAAGAAACCAAATTTATAATTCCATAAATAATCAAATATTCCGTTTTCATGCTACTCCCCCTCTTTATTATTTTAACACATGGTTGGTATTCGGTAAATTTTTAGTTTCATGAAAAAAGCCGCGGATCGATCCGCGGCCAGGATATTACATGAATAATGGAGCAAATACCAATGCTACTATGGTCATGAGCTTGATCAGGATGTTGATGGATGGACCGGAAGTATCCTTATAGGGATCTCCTACGGTGTCTCCAACGACAGCTGCTTTGTGGGCTTCGCTGCCTTTTCCTCCATGGGCTCCGCCTTCAATGTACTTCTTGGCATTGTCCCAGGCTCCTCCGGAGTTTGCCATTTGAATGGCCATCAATACACCGGACACCAGTGCACCAGCCAACAATCCACCCAACGCTTCCGGTCCCAACAGGAAACCGGTTCCCAAAGGCAGAATGACTGCGATCAAACCAGGTACGACCATCTTTTTAAGGGCAGCAGCAGTGGAAATATCCACGCAAGTGGCGTAATCCGGCTTGCCTGTTCCTTCCATGATTCCAGGAATGGTCTTGAACTGACGACGCACTTCTTCGATCATTTCGTTAGCTGCAGAACCAACGGCTTCCATGGTCAGCGCGGAGAACAAATATGGTGCCGCTCCCCCAAGGAACAAACCTGCAATAACGAAAGGATTCAACAAGTCGATAACCGCCAAGCCAACCGCTTGAGAATAGGATGCAAACAGGGCCAATGCAGTCAATGCTGCAGAACCTATCGCAAAACCTTTACCGATGGCTGCAGTGGTGTTGCCCACAGCATCCAGCTTGTCGGTGATGCCTCGAACTTCTTTCGGCAACCCGGCCATTTCCGCTATACCCCCGGCGTTGTCAGAGATGGGGCCGTAAGCATCTACGGCAATGGTGATCCCGACAATAGACAACATTCCTACAGCAGCCAATGCGATGCCGTATAAGCCAGCAAAGTGGAACGCTACGAGAATGGCAATAACGATCCCGACAATAGGCAGAGTCGTAGAGTACATCCCTACCGCCAAACCACTGATAATGGTAGTGGCCGGTCCTGTTTCAGATTGCTGTGCAATCTTCTTGACGGAACTGTATTCTTCAGATGTATAAAATTCTGTGATTTGTCCAATGGCGATTCCGACGATCAATCCGGCGATGATGGCGATGAATTCGCCAAAACCTTCACTGTCGCTGACGTCTCCCAGGAAGTACTTGGCCAGGAAATAAGTTGCAACGACCATGATGCCGCCTGCTACATAGGTGGAATTCTTCAGTGCTTTATGAGGATCGGATTTCTCGTCGCCCCGTACAAAGAAGCTACCAATGATGGATGCCACGATACCAACGGCAGCCAAGATGACCGGGAACAATACTCCGTTGATCCCATAAGCCAATGTGCCCAGGGTAATGGCGGAGATGATGGATCCAACATAAGATTCAAACAAGTCGGAACCCATTCCGGCTACGTCACCTACGTTGTCTCCAACGTTGTCGGCGATTACAGCAGGATTTCGAGGATCGTCTTCCGGGATCCCTGCTTCGACTTTACCTACCAGGTCTGCTCCAACGTCAGCCGCTTTGGTATAGATACCGCCGCCTACACGTCCGAAAAGAGCGATGGAGCTGGCTCCAAGACCAAATCCGGTGATGATGGTGGGATCTTTAAAAATAAGGTACAGGACGCTGACACCAATGATGCCCAATCCAACGACGCTCATCCCCATGACGGCTCCGCCGGAAAAAGCGACACTGAGCGCCTTGTTCATTCCACTGACTCTGGCGGCATTGGCAGTACGAACGTTGGCTTTTGTTGCCACTTTCATGCCAAAGAATCCGGCCAAAACGGAAAAGAATGCGCCCAATAAAAAAGATAGGGCTGTTTTGATCCCTAACCCGGGTGCAAATGTTAGAACAATGAATAATACCACAGTAAAAATGGCGATGTACTTGTACTCTCTTCTTAAAAATGCCATGGCACCTTCTTGAATGTACGAAGCGATCTCCTTCATTCGGTCGGTTCCTTCGTCCACTTTGTTGACTTTACCGGCAAGGTATAGTGCAAACAAAAGTGCAAGAACGCCCACGACCGGGGCTACATACAATAACTCCATTGTGTTGAATTCCTCCTTTTGCTATGCTTTTTTAAATTATTGAAAAGATAAATGCAGACAACATAAAAACAACCGCAGAAATAGTGGTCGCTCTTTCCAGCATGGCTTCATACCCTTTTGCCCGCTTTTTGCCAAAGAGACTTTCCGCTCCTCCTGCAATCGATCCGGATAATCCAGCGCTTTTTCCCGGCTGAAGCAAGATGCTTGCAATCAATACCAGACTGGACACGACGATCAAAACCAACAATACAATTTCCATTTTTTTACCTCCCTTAACGCTTAACATATGTATTGTAACATAGGGGTAGTCGAATATCAATTTTATTTTGGAAAATTTTATTGCGCAATTGTATGTCACAATAGAGAGTAAAACAGCGCCTTTAAAAGGCGCTGTTGGATTTGTGTTACTTTTTCAGATTGTAGAAGGTTTTAATGCCGTCATATTGTGCACTATCCCACAACTCTTCCTCGATTCGGAGCAATTGATTGTACTTGACGACCCGGTCCGTTCTGGAAGGAGCACCCGTTTTGATTTGTCCCGCATTGACGGCTACCACCAGATCCGCAATGGTGGTATCTTCCGTCTCTCCGGAGCGATGGGAGATGACTGCCGTATATCCTGCTCGTTTTGCCATTTCAATGGCATCCAGTGTTTCGGTCAATGTTCCGATCTGGTTTACCTTCACCAGAATGGAATCGGCGATCCCAAGATCGATCCCTTTGGCCAGTCGTTCCGTGTTGGTGACAAACAAGTCGTCTCCGACCAACTGTACTTTCCCTTTCAACCGGTCGGTCATATACTTCCAACCATCCCAGTCGTCTTCCGACAATCCGTCTTCAATAGAGATGATGGGGTATTTTTCGATCATGGCTTCGTAGAAGTCTACCATTTCTTCTGCAGTTTTTACAACACCTTCACCCGTCAGGTGATATTTGCCGTCTTCCTTGTACATTTCAGTGGCAGCTACATCCATGGCCAAGAAGACTTGCTCTCCAGGAACAAATCCCGCTTTTTTGATAGCTTCCATGATCACTTCCAAAGCCGCCTCATTGGAAGACAGGTTGGGCGCGAATCCGCCTTCATCTCCAACAGAGGTGCTCAGTCCCCGACTGCTCAACACCTTTTTCAGGTTGTGGAAGATCTCCGCACACATGCGAAGGGCTTCCTTGAAGGATTCTGCGCCTACAGGCATGACCATGAATTCCTGGATGTCCACGTTGTTGTCTGCATGCTCTCCGCCGTTTAGGATGTTCATCATGGGAACCGGCAATTTCTTTGCATTTACGCCTCCCAGGTATTGGTACAAGGACAAGCCCACTGCCTCCGCAGCTGCCCGTGCTACCGCCATGGATACGCCCAAAATGGCATTGGCACCCAGTCTCGCCTTGTTGGGCGTACCATCCAAAGCAATAAGCACCTTGTCGATGCCCACTTGGTCTACTGCGTTCAAACCGATGATCTCCGGTGCGATGATGTCATTGACGTTTTCCACGGCACGCAGAACTCCTTTTCCCATGTAACGGCTTGCATCTCCGTCCCGCAACTCCACTGCTTCAAAGGCTCCAGTTGATGCTCCCGACGGAACCGCTGCCCGGCCGATGGCTCCGCTTTCCAGTTCTACCTCAACTTCTACAGTCGGATTCCCTCTGGAATCCAGAATTTCTCTTGCAAATACATCAATTATCATTGTCATGCTCGTTCTTCCTTTCCTGCTTCATTATTATTTTATAAACGTACGATCAGGCTTTCTCCTGTCATTTCCTGCGGTTTTTCCAGCCCTTGCAGCTCCAAAATGGTTGGCGCCAGATCCGCCAGACGGCCATCCCGGATCTGTACATCGTCCTTGCCGAAAAGGATGCACTTCACCGGATTGCTGGTATGGGCGGTAAATACTTTCTTCGTTTGAGGATCGATCATTTGTTCCGCATTTCCGTGATCTGCAGTAATGATCGCTACTCCCCCTTTTTTCTCCAAAGCCTCCAAGGTTCGTCCCAAACAGGCATCCACCGTTTCCACCGCTTTAACTGCTGCATCGAATACGCCGGTATGCCCCACCATGTCGCAATTGGCATAGTTGAGAACGATCAAATCGTAATCCTGGGTTTGTATGGCTTCCACCACCCGGTCCGTCACTTCAACTGCACTCATTTCCGGTTTCAGATCATAGGTGGCCACCTTGGGTGACGGCACTAGGATCCGATCTTCCAAGGGATATTCCTTTTCGACTCCACCGTTGAAAAAATAGGTGACATGAGCGTATTTTTCCGTTTCGGCAATGCGAAGCTGCCGCATTCCCTTATCACTCAAATAGGATCCCAGGGTGTTGGTCACGGTTTGTGGTGCATAGGCAACCTTCAAGTTGGTCATGGTCGTGTCATACATGGTCATGGTCACATAATGCAATCCAAGAAATCCCGTCTTTCGTTCAAATCCATCAAACTCCGGCTCCGTCAAAGCCCGGGTCATTTGTCTAGCCCGGTCCGGACGGAAGTTGAAAAAGATGACAGAATCACCAGGACGGATCATGCCTACCGGTGCTTCGTTTTCCAAAACCACCGTGGGTTCCATAAACTCATCGGTAACGCCCTCTTCGTAAGATGACTGGATGGCAGCCAGGGGATCGTCCGTTGATTCTCCAAAACCAACAGTCATGGCGTCATAGGAATTCAAGGTTCGCTTCCACCGATTGTCCCGGTCCATGGCATAGTACCTTCCTGAAATGGTGGAAACTTTTCCAACACCCAGCTCTTCCATTTTTTCCATCAATTCTTTGACATAGGTTTTCCCGCTGTTGGGCGGTGTATCCCTGCCATCCAAAAAACAATGGACAAAGACCCGATCCAAGCCTCTGCGCTTTGCCAGTTCCAACAACGCATATATGTGGGTGTTGTGACTGTGGACCCCGCCATCGGAAACCAATCCAAGCAGATGCAGTGCTTTTCCTCCTTGGACAGCTTGATCTACGGCTTCAACCAGAGTCGGGTTTTCAAAAAAATCCCCATCTTCAATGGACTTGGTGATCCTGGTCAACTCCTGATACACGATCCGGCCTGCTCCGATGTTGAGATGACCCACTTCTGAATTTCCCATCTGTCCCGGGGGCAGGCCTACATCCAATCCGCTGCACCGCATGAAAGAATGGGGTTTTTCCTCCCAAAGCTTGTCCAATACCGGAGTGTTTGCCGCCAAGGTCGCATTTCCTTCTACGTATTCTGAATATCCATATCCGTCCAGGATGATGATTGCTGTTAACATGAATTCTCCTCTCTCCAGTCCGATCACGCACCAAATTGAACGATGCGCACAAAATCTTCCTTCAAACTGGCTCCACCGACAAGAGCGCCGTCGATATTGGGCATGCCCATCAGTTCATCCACGTTGGAAGCATTGACACTTCCACCGTACTGGATCCGAACTGTTTGCGCCACTTCGGAATCGTATATTTTTTCCAGGTTCTCCCGGATCCATCGGCAAACTTCCTCCGCCTGGTCGCTAGTGGCAGTCTTTCCCGTTCCGATGGCCCAGATGGGTTCATAGGCTACCACTGTCTTGGCGGCATCATCCGCTTGGACGTTTTTAAAGGCTTCACATACCTGGGTGGTCACCACCGCTTCCTGGATTCCCTCTTCCCGTTCTTGGAGGGATTCTCCCACACAAACGATGGGGATCAACCCTTTTTCCAGGGCCTTGTGCAATTTTTTGTTCACCGTTTCATTGGTCTCGTTGAAATACTGTCTGCGTTCCGAATGGCCGATGATCACGTATTCCACACCCAGATCCAATAACATGTCTGCGCTGATCTCTCCCGTAAAGGCACCATTGTCTTCAAAGTGCATGTTCTGGGCGCCCAGACCTACTGTTGAACCATCCAGACCTTCTTTAACAGCCACAAGAGACGTATAAGGCGGACAAAAGACCACTTTCACATCCTTATTGGCCACTTTCTCTTTCAACAACTCCACCAGGGCTACCGCTTCTGTTGCCGTCTTATTCATTTTCCAATTTCCAGCGATGATCGGTTTTCTCAATGAGACCCCTCCTTATTTATCTTCCAAAATATCGATGCCGGGCAATGCTTTTCCTTCCAAAAACGTCAGAGAAGCTCCGCCTCCCGTGGAAATATGTGTCATTTGATCTGCAAATCCAAGGTTTACGGCGGCAGAAGCACTGTCTCCTCCGCCGACGATGGTCACCCCTTCCGACTGTGCCATGGCCTTGGCTACGGCGATGGTCCCCTTTGCAAATGCTTCAAATTCAAAAACGCCCATGGGTCCGTTCCAAATGACCAGCTGGCTTTCTCCGATGGTTTTTGCAAACAAGTCCGACGTTTCCGGTCCGATGTCCAAACCCATTTGATCGGCTGGCATGACATCGGCTTTCACGATCGTATGGGGTGCATCTGCTGCAAATTTTTCTGCCACAACCACATCCACGGGAAGCAACAGGTCGATGTTTTTATCTTTCGCCTTTTCCATCAATTCTTTTGCCAGATCAATCTTGTCTTCTTCCAAAAGAGAAGTCCCAACTTCATACCCTTTTGCTTTCAAAAATGTGTAGGCCATTCCTCCGCCAATGATCAGGTTGTCCACCTTCTCCATTAGGTTATTGATGACGCCGATCTTGTCGCTGACTTTCGCGCCACCCAGAATAGCGGTGAAAGGACGTTTTGGCGCATCCAGTGCACCTCCCAAAAATTCCAGTTCTTTTTCGATAAGCAAGCCGCAGACAGCCGGAATGTAGGTTGCTACACCTACTGTGGATGCATGGGCTCGATGTACGGCGCCGAAGGCGTCATTGACAAAAACATCCGCCAAGGAAGCCAGCTCCTTGGAGAAGGCCGGATCGTTGTCCGTTTCTTCTTTTCTAAACCGAGTATTCTGAAGAAGTACCACATCTCCCTCCTTCATGGAATCTACCGCATTACGCGTCGATTCTCCAACGACTTTGTCATCGTCGGCAAACAGCACGGCACGCCCCAGCAGCTCCGACAACTCTTTTGCTACCGGTGCCAGGGAATACTTTGGATCCGGAGATCCTTTCGGTCGACCAAGATGGGACATGAGGATGATTTTTCCTCCATGGTCCAAAATATGCCGGATCGTCGGCAGGGATGCCCGGATCCGAGTATCATCAGTGATCCGATCCCCATCCAACGGCACATTGAAATCTACTCGCACCAACACCTTTTTCCCTTTTAAATCTATGTCTCTTATGCTTTTTTTTGTCATGGGTAAGCTCCTTTCATACTCGTTGAAAAAAGGAAAGGGTCGCCCCTTCCCTTTCAGTGTATCGAATTATTTGATCATGTCTACTACGTATTTTGCCAATCGCACCAACTGGGAAGTGTAGCTCATTTCGTTGTCGTACCAGGAAACCACTTTCACCATTTGCTCTCCATCTGCTTCCATGACTTTCGTCTGGCTCAGATCGAAGAGGGATCCAAATCGAATGCCGATGATGTCGGAAGATACAAGAGGTTCATCCGTCACACCCAGCGTTTCGTTGGCTGCCGCTTTCATGGCTGCGTTGATTTCTTCTGCTGTGGTTTTTTTGGAAAGTTTGACCGTCAGATCCACCAGGGAACCGGTTGTCACTGGTACACGCATGGCTCCGCCATCCAGCTTGCCGTTCAATTCCGGCAAAACCAAACCAACGGCTGCGGCGGCTCCTGTACTTGTCGGCACAATGTTGGCTGCAGCGGCTCGGCCTCTTCGAGGATCCTTGTGGGGACCATCCAGGGTTGCCTGGTCATTGGTGTATGCATGGATCGTGGTCATCAGACCGCTTTCCAGTCCGAAATTGTCATGAAGAACTTTTGCAACCGGTGCAAGACAGTTGGTGGTGCAGGAAGCGCCACTGACGACGGTCTCGGATCCGTCCAGTACTTCATGGTTTACATTATATACAACGGTTTTCAAGTCACCTTTAGCAGGCGCACTGATCAATACTTTTTTTGCTCCTGCCCGTATGTGTTTTTCTGCCAATTCTTTCGTGGTGAAAAATCCGGTGGATTCAATAACGACATCCACGCCCAGTTCTTCCCAGGGAAGTTCTTCCGGATCTCTTTGGGCATAGATTTTGATCTCTTTTCCATCCACTGTAATGAATCCGTCACCTGCGGTGATGGCATCTTCCTTGTATTTTCCTTGGGATGTGTCATATTTCAGCAAATAAGCCAAAGATTTTGCATCGGTCAAGTCGTTGATCGCGACGATATCAAAATCCGAATCCCCAAACATCAATCGAAACGCCAACCTGCCGATCCTTCCAAATCCGTTGATTGCTACTTGTACTGCCATAAACATTTCCTCCTCTTTCGTTACCGTACCGTTTAACGGCACTTTTATATTTTTTTTAATAATGGACGCTATTGTTCGATGATGGCCCTTGCGGCGCTTTCATCGGTGACCAGTACCATGTCGGGACGAACAAGGGCTGTTGCCATGATGGCTTCCTTTTTATCAGCACCACCTGCTACGGCCACGACGTGATCCACGGATCTGTATTGCTCCAGGGTAATACCCACGCTGCTGGATGGATACACCATTTCTCCCCGGATATTGAAATAATACCCGAAGGCTTCTGCACATGCTCCTTGAGACATCAATTCCTTGATCCGATCTTGCGACATGTTTCTCGTCTTGGCCATGACATCGGCCCGACCGATCCCAAAAACCAGGATATCCATTTCCTGCAGCTTCTCAAAAACGGCCTTGACCTGAACATCGGTCTTCAACGCTTCCAGGATCTTTTGATCTACATTGTCCGGAATGTACATCAGTTCCTTTTGGGCCCCCAGTCTTCCAGCCAACCGTGCGGCTATGCTGTTGGCCTGGGTTCCGTGGCTTTTCCCCATGCCGCCTCTGGCAGGGATCACTGTTACTTTGGGATAATGACCTTGGGGCATATTTTCAGCAACTGCAGCCACGGAGTGGCCGCCCGTGACCCCGATGACCGATCGGTTTTTGAGAATGCCCAAAACGTAGGTGGCGGTACGTTTCCCCATAAAATCCATGACGGAATCATTGGTTTGGCTGTCACCCGGTATGATGAATACACTACTTATACCCAATTTATCTTTCAATTCTTCAGACAGCCAGTCAAAATTTTTATAGGCATAGATGATTTCCCGCAGACCGGACAATATTTCCATGCCGTTGGCCGTCAATTCGATCCCTTGGCGCCCGACCGCTACAAAATCTTCTTTCAATAAAAATTCGATCTCATTTCGAACGGTCCGTTCGCTGACATCCAATAATCCGGCCAATTGTCTTCTGCCTACCGGTTGTTTGTCCTTCACCATCATGAGTATGCCGTAGCGCAGATCCATCAGGGAAAGGATCTCCGGCATTATTTTTTTTTGGACATCCATGAATCGATTTTGTTCCACCAGTATTCCTCCACCCATCCACTAGATGGGATGTTTTTGTCCCGCCGGGACATAATATAATTATATACCGTTTTTATGAGAAACGCAACCGTTTTTACAATCCTGTTTTGCGTTCTCTGCTGGAAAGAAACCCCAGCTGTTCCCTGTATTTCATCACTGTGCGCCTGGAAACATCAAAACCCTGGTCTTGCAGCATGTTTGTCAGTTTTTGATCGCTGTAGGGTTTTTCCTTGTTTTCGTTTTGAATCCATTCTCGAATTATTTCCTTTACTTGCCCGGACGAGATCCCGTCTCCGCTGCGGCTGTCCAGCCGGGAAGGAAAAAAATGCTTCAAAGGATACACGCCTCTTTCACACAACACATATTTGTTTTTCACTACCCTGCTGACCGTGGATTCATGGACATCCACTTCATCGGCGATCTCTTTCATGGTCAGCGGCACCAATCCTGTGTCCCCTTCTTTCAAAAACATGATCTGCCGCTTAAAGATGGCTTCTGTCACCGACAAAACGGTTTCCTCTCTCTTTTCCAGGCTGTTGACCAGCAGCTTGGCAGACTCCAACCGTTCTTTAATGAATTGAAGAGCTCTTTCATCGGAACTTTTTTTCAACAATCCCAAATAATATGGACTGATCACCAGTTTAGAAAATTGATACTTGTTATGTCGTACCAACACCTTCCCATGGATCTCTCCGACAAATAGATCCGGCAATATATAGACAGGTTCGGAACTGGAATAGGCCTGACCGGGTCTGGGTTCCAATCCTTGGATGATCGCAAGATATTTCTCCAACTGTTCATTCGATATGTTAAGGGTGTCCTCCAAGATTTTTCGACGGCGATGGGCCAAATCCTCTAGATGATGCAAAACTAAACGGTGGATCTTCGGATCCTTGATCCCTTTGGCTATTAACTGAATGGACAGGCACTCTCCCAGATTGCCTGCTCCCACTCCACTTGGCTCGAACGACTGGATCCTTTCCACCATTTGCTCCACCAAAGTAACGGGCACCTGCATGAAAGACGCCACTTCTTCCACCTCGATGGTCAGATAACCGCTGTCATCCACATAGTCGATAAGCCATTCTCCGATAAAGATTTCCACCTCGGTGAGCTTTTGATAATGAAGCTGTTCCAAGAGTACATCCTTCAACGTTTGAGGTTGTACCGATACATCCAATGGATCTTTCCCCGGTAGAAAAGTGGTTTCATCATAAGAATACGTGTTTTTAATGAATTCCACCCAGTTGATCTCGTCTTCGCGCTCTTCTTCTTGCCTTTCCTCCACCATTTCCAACATGGGATTGTCCAGGAGTTGTTCTTCCAAATACTTGGACAATTCCAGCGTATTGTAAGTCAGCAGACGAATGGAATGGATCACATTGGCGCTTAGTTGTTGCTTTTGCTGCTGGTTGATCGTTGTTCCCACTTCCAAACGCACGGTCATATCCTCCTTTTGTTCAATTCGACAACTCACATGGAAAACGCCCATCCCACATTCTCAATATGGAATGTTGACGAGCGTTTGATTATTCAAAATGTTCCGATATATACTTTTCACCCAGGACTGCTGCAATGGCACCATCCGCTGCGGCGGTGATGACCTGTTTCACCACTTTTTTGCGAATGTCTCCGGCAACAAACAAACCGGGTACATTCGTTTTCATGTCTTCCCCGGCCAGGACGTATCCGGATTCATCCAAGGTCGCCATGTCCTTGATCAGTTCCGTGCTGGGATAGTATCCGACAAATACAAAAACTCCATCTACCGGCAAATCGGATTCTTCTCCGGATTTAACGTTTTTGATCCGTACGGATTGCACCAGTCCGTCTCCTTTGATTTCTTCCACCACCGAATCCAAAATGAACTCTATTTTCGGATTGGCTTTTGCCTTGTCCTGAATGGACGGTACGGCTCGGAGCTCATCTCGTCGATGGATGATGTACACTTTCTTGGCAAATTTGGTAAGAAAAATTCCTTCTTCCAATGCGGAATCTCCTCCACCTACCACCGCTACATCCAGATCCCGAAAAAAGAAACCGTCGCAAGTGGCACAATAGGACACTCCCATTCCGCGAAACTCATTTTCACCTTTGCATCCGATCTCTCTGGGATTGGCACCCATGGCTGCGATAACGGTCTTGGTTTTGTAGGTTTCCTTATTGGTTACTATCTTAAAGTAGTCCCCTTCTTTTACGATCTCTTTACACTCTTCTTTTCGAAACTCGGTGCCGAAGGCTTCGCATTGGTCTTTCATCCGTTGAGAAAGTACTGGACCGGTAGCGTCCTTAGGAGAACCAGGATAATTATCCACTTCGCTTGTAGTGGCGATCTGACCGCCGGCTTCCGCTTTCTCCAACACCAGATTCTTTAAGTTTGCCCGAGATGCGTACAGACCTGCACTCAATCCGGCCGGGCCTCCTCCGATGATGATCATATCGTAATCCATGAGTTTCTCCCTTCTTTCCACAATCAATTAAGAATATATTCTGCGATGTTGGTTGCATGATCGCCGACTCTTTCAAGATTGCTGATGACATCCAGAAAAATGATCCCGGATGGTGCATTGCATACCCCTTCATTAAGTCTGGCAATGTGACTGGTTCGAAGTTTCTCTTCCATGGCGTCGATCTCGTCTTCGATCTTGATAGTGCTGAGAGCCGCTTTGGAATCTTCCTGTTCAAATCCTTCAATGACGTCATAACAAACCTTTTCTACCAGATCCATCATGATTTTTAGATCATCTACCGCCAAATCGCTGAAACTGACTTTGTTGTCGATCCGATACTGGGCCAATTCCGCCAGATTTTCTGCATGGTCGCCGATCCTTTCGATGTCGTGAACACAGCTGAACAGATCCATAACTCTACCTTGACGAAGATCTGCTGTTTGTTCGTTGGATAGCAAAACCAAAAACTGGGTGATCTCCTTTGCAAAGTCATTGATCAATTTCTCCCGCCGAAAGACTTTTTCAACCAAAGCTTCATCCTTGTGGAGAATGGCTTCGATGGAGGAATGAAGGTTTTTGTTTGCAAGTCTCCCCATTCGGGTAATTTCCTTTACAACCTGACCCATGGCCACTGCAGGATTGCCCAATAGTCGTTTGTCCAAATGAGGCCCTTTTTCGTCCAGTTCTGTCTTGTCCGGGATCAACCGGTCGATGAATCGAACGATGGGATTCATGAATGGGTACAAAATCAGGGTATTGGCCACATTGAAGAGGGTGTGGGTGTTGGCGATCTCCTTTGTTACATCATGGACCCGGACACCTTCGATCATGGTATAACCGGAAATATCTTGTATAAAGTAATAGATGGGATTATTGCCTTTCGAAACAAAATCTACGATCAACAACAGGATCATGACCCAGATGGAACCTGCTATGTTGACTACCAGGTGGATCAAGGCCGCTTTTCTTGCATTCGTGTTTGCTCCAATACTGGAAATCAATGCAGTAACGCATGTCCCTATGTTCATACCCAGCAAAATGGGAACAATGATCGCCAAGGTGGAAATGCCGTCTACTGCATTAAAGGTACCGGACAAGGCAATGGCTTGCAGCAAGCCGATGGTGGCGCTGCTGCTTTGGATGATGGCAGTGATGCCAAGACCGGCCAGCAAACCAAGAACCGGATTGTTTCCGAAAGATATGAGGGTATCCACAAATACTTGATTCCCTCTCAAAGGTTTCAACGCATCCGACATCAGGCTGATCCCCAAAAACAAAATACCAAATCCCAAAATAACAGTGGCCAACTGCTTGGTTTTTTTCTTTTTCGCTGTCAGCATCATCAACATTCCAATACCGATGAAAATCGGTGCAAAATGATCCACTTTCAATGCTACCATTTGTGCCGTGATGGTGGTCCCCACATTGGCTCCAAGGATCACTCCCGCCGCTTGAAACAAATTCATGATCCCTGCATTGACAAATCCTACGACCATGACCGTGGTCGTACTGGAACTTTGTACAATAACGGTCACTACAGTACCTACTAAAATGGCTAAAAAACGATTGTTCGTCAAAATTTCCAACAGCCGTTTGACCCGGTCTCCGGCAACAGCCTTAAGTCCATCCGACATGACATTCATGCCGTAAATAAAAAGGCCCAATCCTCCTACCAGACTAAAAATCATTTCCGTTGTCATAAACAACCTCCAAGTTCATATTCGTACAGTTCCTTATGATATCAAATTTATGAAAAATATAAAGAAAAATTTAATGGTTTTTTGGGTGGATTTGTCTCGCTTTTAACGATCATACCAAGTCATGAAAGCCCTGTTGCCGTAGTGCTTCATATAGAACAATGCCAACGCTGTTGGACAAATTCAAGGATCTGGCTTTTTCATTGGGGATCATGGGGATCCGAAATCGTTGTGGAGCATACTTCTCATGAATATAGCTTGGGAATCCAGCTGATTCTTTGCCAAAAATCAGAAAGGCGTCTTCCTCAAATTCTATTTCATCGTATCGCTTTTCCCCTTTTGTACTGAGAAAATAAAAGGGATGGTTGCCGTATTTTTCTTCAAAACTCGGAAAATCCCGATGAACTTCCAGGTCCAGCAAACTCCAATAGTCCAGTCCCGCCCGTTTGACCTGCTTGTCGCTGACCGAAAAACCCATGGGCTCGATCAAATGTAGACGGGTGCCGGTGACCACGCAAGTTCTACTGATGTTTCCGGTATTCTGTGGGATCTCCGGTTCAAATAACACGATATTCATGAATGTGTTTCCTTTCCGTTCCAGTATATGCTTAGATTATATCATAATCCACCCAAAACCTTTTTGTTATTTATTTAACTATTTTTTTGCTTTTTTAAGCAAATATTTTTCGCCCAACAAAAAAGAAACGAGAGTTTTCAAGCTTGTAGGCTTGTCTCCGCTTCTTTTGTTTTTGATTATTTCGACTATTTTACAACAATGTTGTAGATCCTGCCGGGGACAAAGATCTCCTTTACTACAGTCTTTCCTTCTACATAGGCCATGATGCTTGCTTCTTCAAATGCTGCATCATGCGCTTGCTGCTGGTCTGCTTTCGCAGGGATTTGGATCTTTCCTCGCACCTTTCCATTGACCTGGACCGCCATTTCAATGATATCTTCCATTGTTTTTTCTTCATCGAAGCTCGGCCAGGACCGCATGTGCAATTTCTCATCGGATCCTATGATCTCCCACAATTCTTCTGTGATATGCGGCGCGACCGGATTGAGCAGCAACAACAGATCCTCGTACTCTTTACGGTTGATGGATCCTTTCCCGTTAAATTCATTGAGCAGGCTCATCATGGCAGCGATGGCCGTATTGAACTTCAGGTTTTCATAATCTTCCGTCACTTTTTTTATGGTTTTGTTCATCAGCACTTCATTTTCCTTGCGGTAAACATCCCCCTCTGTGACCACTTCCTGAAGCTTCCAGACCCGGTCCAGAAATCGCTTGCAACCTTTAACTCCGTTATCGGACCATGGTGCCGGCTTTTCATAATCTCCGATAAACATGATGTAGGTTCGCAGGGTATCCGCGCCATATTCTCCAATGATGTCTCTTGGATTGATGACATTCCCTCTGGACTTGCTCATTTTTTCTCCATCAGCACCTAGAATGAGACCTTGGGCCGTCCGTTTTGCATATGGTTCCGGTGTGGGTACTTCTCCCAAATCATAGAGGAATCGATGCCAAAATCGGGAATAGATCAAGTGTCGGGTGACATGCTCCATCCCGCCGTTATACCAGTCCACTCTCTGCCAGTAGTCCAACTTGTCCTTGCCTGCAAATCGCTCTTCGTTTTTCGGATCCATATATCGAAGGAAATACCAGCTGGATCCGGCCCACTGGGGCATGGTGTCCGTTTCTCTTTTGGCCGGTCCGCCGCAGGACGGGCAAGTGGTCTGGACCCATTCCTCAATGAGTGCCAATGGGGATTCTCCCGTTTCTGTGGGTTTATAATTGTCCACAACAGGAAGGGTGACTGGAAGCTCTTCTTCCGGCACACCAACCATTCCGCAGGAAGAACAATGGACGATGGGAATGGGCTCTCCCCAATACCGCTGTCGGTTAAATGCCCAATCTTTCATCCGGTAATTGATGGTCCGCTCTCCGATCCCTTCCTTCTCCAGATAGTCCATGATCTTTTCCTTGGCGTCGGCAACTGCCAGACCATCGATCAACGGAGAGTTCACCAAGATTCCCTTGTCGATGTCCGTGTATGCTTCTTCCGCCACATTGCCGCCTTGAATGACTTCCACGATGGGAATGCCGAATTTGTCGGCAAACTCCCAGTCCCGTTCATCATGACCCGGTACGGCCATAATGGCGCCGGTTCCATACCCCATCATGACGTAATCCGCCACCCAGAGGGGAACCAATTCTCCACTGACCGGATTTTTGACCTGCAGCCCTTTTATTTCCACTCCGGTCTTTTCCTTGGCCAACTGGACCCGTTCAAATTCGGTTTTCTTTTTTGCCTGTTCCTGATACGCCCGGATCTCATCCATGTTTTCAATGCGGTCCCTGTATTTTTCCACCAGGGGATGTTCCGGCGCAACGACCATGAAAGTAACGCCATAAAGGGTATCCGGTCTGGTGGTAAAGACAGTGAGCTTATCCTGGGTGTCCGCTACGATAAAGTCCACCTCCGCACCGGTGGATCTACCGATCCAATTCTCCTGCTCCAATTTGATGCGAGGAAGGAAATCCACCTGCTCCAAACCTTCCAGAAGCTTTTCTGCGTACGCGCGAATTTTCAAAAACCACACGTCTTTTTCCATTTGGACCACTTCGCTGCCGCACCGGTCGCAAACTCCGTCTTGGGATTCTTCATTGGCCAAAACAACTTTGCAGTCATTGCAGAAATTGACGTAGGTTTTGTTTTTATACGCCAGATCGTGTTGAAACAGTTTCAAAAAGATCCACTGGGTCCATTTATAATAGCCGGGATCCGTCGTATCCACCGTTCGATCCCAGTCGAAGGAGTATCCGATCTCTTTCAATTGTTCCGTAAAGACCTTGATGTTCTCATCCGTCACCGCTCGGGGTGGCGCCCGGTTTGGATGGCGTAGTTTTCCGTCGGCAATCCGAAAGCGTCCCAACCTATGGGATAAAGGACATTGTATCCTTCCAATCGACGTTTTCTGGAAATGACTTCCAAGGAAGTATAGGCCCGTACATGTCCCACATGCAGACCCACACCGGAGGGATATGGAAACTCCACCAACCCGTAAAAAGTGGGTTTCTCGGAAAAATCTCGTGCTTTGAACAATTCTTTTTCTTCCCAAATCGTTTGCCATTTTTCTTCGATGGCTTTGTAATTGTAAGGTTTCATAGACTGCCTCCTCAAATTTTTGAATATCCTGCGATCTTATTCCGCCGTCCTCTTCCCTCAAGCAAGCTTGGGAAGCGGTCCCCGGAACAAATCCTGATGACAACCGTCACTACCATCTGCCACTCCGCCTTGCCTTCTGCAAGGCTTCGTCGCGGGCTTCGCCCTATGGTCCATTCCGCCGTCCTCTTCCCTCAAGCAAGCTTGGGAAGCGGCCCCCGGAACGGACCGCAGATGCTCGGTTTTTCGCGCAAAAAAATCCCCTGCTTGCGCAAGGGACGGAAAGGCTTCCGCGGTACCACCCTAGTTGGCTTAAAAAGCCCTCTTCTAACGGTTAAAGGCATTACCCTTTCTGCATATGTTTGGTGGCAAGTTCAGGTTTTGCGCAATCGGTTCGCAGCTGCCACCGACTCTCTGGATACGCATGTCCTTACTACTCCACTGCAGAGACCATGTCAAATTATCTCATAATTATAGTGTATTCGTCTTTTTCTGTCAAGTTGTCCCTTCAGACTCGTTTTCCATCCTGCCAAAGTCGCTCCAGATTGTAAAATGCCCGTTCTTCCTCCAAAAATATATGAACGACGACACTATTGAAATCGATCAGGATCCAACGTCCGCCTTGTCGACCTTCGTAGCTGAGAGGCTCCGTTCCGGTTTTTGATCCCATGTCCTCCACATGTTCAGCGATCGCTTTGACGTTCAATGTCGATGATCCGCTGGCGATGACAAAGGCATCCGTCATGGGCGTCAAGTCACTGACGTCAATGATCTCAACATCGGTGCCATTTTTGTCTTCGATCCAATCTTTGATCTGCAATGCAAATGCTTGTGCGTTTTTTTCCAAGTTTTATCCTCCTATTCTCATGATCAACTGATTTCTTGCTTCTATGGTATTGGGGTGAAGCACGCTGTCCAGACTGAGTACATACCGAATGGTATTGTCAAAAGCCTGGATCAGGGCCCGGTCCAGATCCACAAAAGCCAGTTCCCGCAAAATTTCTACTCCGGGGTAATTTCTTCCCGGTTCTACAAAATCGGACAAATAAATGATCTTGTCCAACAAACTCATCTCTTTTATTCCTGTCGTATGATGGGCAATGGCCGCAAGGATCTCTTCGTCCTCTACACCCAGCTCATGCCTGGCGATGAGGCTTCCCACCGGTCCATGCATCAATTGGGTCTCGTAATAGACAACATCGTCCAGTATCATTCCATACTGGTCTGCCTTTTGCAACAATTGTTCCCTGCTTTCATTTTTTGCACAATCATGGCAGATCGCTGCAATGCGTGTTTTTTCCACGTCGCATCCGTAGCGTTTCGCCAGCTGTACCGCCACTTCCATCACACCCAGGGAATGGGCAAATCGTTTCTTTGATATTCTTTTTTTCACTGCAGCTGCCAAAGTATCGTAATCCATTGTCATCTACCTGTACAACTCTTTCTCATAAATATAGGTTTCCACGCTGCGGGGAAGCAGATACCGAATGGAATATCCGTGTTTTACCCTGGAGCGGATCTCCGAGGAGGATATGTCCATTTCCGGTGCAAAAAGCTTTAGGATCCGGGCCCCGTAAAACTCCCGAAGTTCTTCCACCCGCCGGTCCAAACGATCCTGGTCGTATCCGGGTCGAAATGTAGTGACCAGGTTTATTTTACGGAGTACTTCGTCTGCCCGCTTCCAGGAATCTATTTCAAAAACGATGTCTGCACCGACGATGAAATAGATCTCGTCTCCAGGATAGATCTTTTCCAGCTCTTCCAGGGTATCGATGGTGTATGTGTATCCTTCCCGCTTGATCTCGATATCCGATACCTCAAAAAATTCATTTCCGTCGATTCCTCTTTTGGTCATTTCATACCTTAAGTTGGCATCGATGTCCCAATCCGTCGTTTTCAGGGGATTGTTGCCGGTGGGAATGAACAATACCTTGTCCAGCCCCAGACGATCCCTGGCGGATTCCGCCAACAGCAAATGACCGTTATGAATGGGATTGAACGTGCCTCCCAGCACGCCGATCTTCAATCGATCCATGACGCATCCCTCGCTTTATTTTTTCGCCTTTTTCGGCAATTCTATTTTTGGATCCATGTGGTTTCGCTTGTATAAAACAAACTTGCTTCCAATGACCTGGACCACATCGGAATCCGTGGATCTTGCCAGATCCTCCGCCACAGTGGCCACATCTTCCATGCAATTTTGCTGCACTTTTCCCTTGATCAATTCCCTGCTTTTCAGGGCGTCCTTTGCCTGGACCACCAGGTTGGCGTTAAGGCCTTCTTTTCCTACGTGCAATATGTCCGGTTCCCCTACTGCCAGGGACCGAAAATAACTTCGTTGTTTGCTTGTCAGCATACTTGTTCACCTCCCGGGGTATATCTACCGTATATAATCAAACTGAATATCCAGGATCCGTACGGTTTGTCCTTCCTGGATCCCCTTCTCTTCCAATGCTTCAAAAACGCCACGGTCCTTCAAGACCCGCTGGAAGAAAGCTACGGAATCGTAATCGTCGAAATTGACGGAATCCAGCAATTTTTCCAGAAAAGCGCCTTCCACGACGAAATCTTCATTTTCTCTTCGAACCGTAAATCCTTTTTCATCTTCAAATACATACTCCTGCAAGGTTTCCGCCTCGAATATGGGTTCCACTTCACCGATCTCATCCAGCAGGTTCACCGTACGATTCATCAAGTCGTCCACACCTTCTCTTGTAGCAGCAGAGATGATAAATACTTCATACCCCTCTTTTTCCAGTGTATTCTTCAATTCCTCATATGTTGTTTCATCGGCCGCCAGGTCCACCTTGTTCAAGACCACCAATTGGGTCCTTTTCGCCAAGATCTCATTGTGCTTTCGCAGTTCTTCGTTGATCGTACGAAAATCTTCCAAAGGATCTCGTTCCGTCATACCGGATACATCCAGCAGATGGAGGAGCATTTTCGTGCGTTCCACATGGCGAAGAAAACGATGTCCCAAACCGGCGCCTTCATTGGCACCTTCGATCAGGCCTGGTATGTCCGCCATGACAAAGCTTTTCCCTTCTGCAAAGGATACCACACCCAAGTTCGGAACCAGGGTGGTAAAGGGATAATCGGCGATCTTCGGTTTGGCCTTGGATACAACGGAGAGCAAGGTAGACTTGCCCACATTGGGGTATCCAAGGAGTCCAACGTCCGCCATCATCTTCAATTCCAGTACCACGTTTTTTTCTTCGCCTTTAGTACCGCCCTCGGCAAAGCGGGGTGCCTGCCTGGTAGGTGTGGCGAAGTGTTGATTTCCACGTCCGCCTTTGCCGCCTTTTCCGGCGATGTACTCTTCCCCTACTTCCGTCAAATCCGCCAAGACCCGGCCCGTTTCCTTTTCTTTTACTATGGTACCGGGAGGAACGCCGATGATCAGATCCTGTGCGCTTTTTCCACTTCTTCTATTGGTTCCTCCGTCATCCCCGTTCAGGGCGACGTGTTTTCTTTTGTATCGAAAATCGATCAAGGTCCGCAAGTTGTTGTCCACGCGGAAGATGACGTTGCCTCCATCGCCTCCGTCGCCTCCCGCCGGCCCACCATTGGGTACATATTTTTCCCGCCGAAAGGCTACCAAACCGTGGCCTCCGTTACCGGCCTTGATGGATATTTCCACTCGATCTACAAACATTTTCCATCACTCTTTCTTTTTAAAAAAACAACCACCTTAGAAAAGGTGGTCATAGGATTACATGGCATCTTTAGGATACACACTGACTTGTTTTTTGTCTTTGCCTTTTCTTTCGAATCGGACGATCCCGTCGGATACGGCAAACAGGGTATCATCCCCGCCTCTCATTACGTTGTTTCCGGCGTGAATTTTCGTACCTCTTTGTCTAACCAATATATTCCCGGACAAAACGAACTGTCCGTCTGCTCTCTTGACTCCCAGACGTTTTGATTCGCTGTCCCGTCCGTTTCTAGAACTACCTACCCCTTTTTTGTGGGCAAACAATTGAAGATTCATTTTCAACATAGGTTCCACCTCCATTCAACCTATCACTTTCACATAACGATCGTATTCTTCTTCCACACTTTTAAGCCCCAAATACAAGGTTTCCAGTATGGCTTTCGCTTTCGTAAATTGCTTTTCATCATAAATTTCCGGTATGCGAAACTCCGCAAATCCATCTTCGTTGACTTTATAGTAGAAATCCAATTTCACATATTCCGACAACCCATTGATCGCTGCAATGGTCAATGTCGACACGGCTGCGCAAACAATATCTTTCCCGATATCGTCATACCCGCTGTGTCCGTTCACCACCAAAGACTTGATCATTCCATCTTCCCGCTGAAAAGTGCACTCGATCATGATTATTCTGCTTTTCCAGCCTGAATACCGGTAATTTTTACTTCTGTAAACGGTTGTCTATGGCCTTGCTTTCTTCTATAGTCTTTTTTAGACTTATACTTGTAGATGACGATCTTCTTGCCTTTGCCGTTGCTCAAAACTTCCCCTTGAACTACTGCGCCTTCCACCGTCGGAGTACCAACGACCATGGAACCATTGTTGACAGCCAGTACATCGGTAAAGTCCACCGTGCTCTGACCTTCTGCCAAATGCAATTTCTCCACCTGGATCACGTCGCCTTCTTTTACACAATACTGCTTGCCACCTGTTTTAATCACTGCATACATATTCTTACACCTCCTCAAACCAGTCTCGCCTTACAAGGTCTCCCGTAGGATGTTTTACCCTGTGAAGTGCGGCTTCATACACCGTAACAGTATAACACCCACCCGGCAAGATGTCAATTGTCAATTACGGGAAGAATGAAAACTTGATCAAACTCATTGCTTAGATCCACTTCCAGATAAACTTTCACTTTATAATACTCCTCCAGCATCCGGTCGAAGGTTTTGCCGGCTTGGAAATAGTTCATCTCTTTCACCACCTGATACAGATGGGGGCTGATGACGATCCGATAGCGATTGTGTTCCAGCAAACTCATGTCGTGCTCGATTTTCGAAAGGCATTTATAAAAAAATGCTTCTTGGCTGTAGATGTCGCCTGTCCCGTTGCACATGGGGCAGATCTGCCGGTTCAAGTCGGCTACGGATTTTCCCTGCTGCTTCCGGGTGATCTGTAAAATGCTGAGTTCTGTAAAACCGACCACTTGAAAACGGACCTTGTCTTTGTAGGACAGCTCTTTCCAACGTTTGATCACGGCATTTTTGTGGTCTTCCCGTTCGATGTTGATATAATCGATGAGAATGATCCCGCTGATGTTTCGCAATCGGATCTGATTGGCTATGGTCTCCGTGGCTTCCAGATTGATTTTCAGAATGGTTTCTTCCGGATCTTTTTTGCCCGTATATTTACCGCTGTTCACATCCACCACCGTACAAGCCTCTGTAGTATCGATGACAACAGAACCGCCGCTTTTCAACCAGACTTTCCTGGCATACAGCTCACTGATCTTTTTTTCCAGATTCAACTCTTCAAACACATTGAGTTGTCCTGCCATTCGGATCTTGTCCAGATCGTCTGGGAAATAGCTTCGAAAATAGGTCTGGATCTCTTCCAGGTGAGTATTGTTGTTGAGGATGATCTCTTCCGTTTCCGCTGATGAATAGTAGTCTCTTATGGTGTTGATGATAGGGCCCTGATCCTTGAACAAAAGTTTCGGTGCCTTGTGGATCGGACGGGAGATCTTCTCCCATTGCCGGATCAGGTAGGCCAATTCCCGAAGTACCGCTTCCGGATCCGCTTCTTTTGCTTCCGTACGCACGATGACGCCGTATCTGTCTTGGATCGGATCAGCCAGCAACTCCTCAAACACTTCGACCTGCTTCTTGCTCTTGATCTTTTTCGATACAAAGATCCGATCTTCCGTTGGAAGCAAGACCAGATAGTGTCCCGTCAACCAAAACTTGGTGGTCAACCTGGCTCCTTTGGTACCTACTGCTTCCTTCTTGACCTGCACCAAAACCTCCTGACCGTTTTTCAACAACTTCTCAATAGGCAGCTTGTCGGGATTGGGCAGGATGTCACTGGCATGAAGAAGGCCGTTCTTGTCTGCTCCGATATCCAAAAAAGCCACCTGCATGCCGGCCTTGATCTGGTCCACTCTCCCGATGTAGATCTCCCCATAACTATTCCAATCGCTATGGCGTTCTATGAAAAAGTGGTCCAATGGCGCATCCGCTCCATGGCCTACTACGGCGATTCGATTTTGACCAAGCAGGTTTTCGATAACGATGCTACTCATGGGTATCCTCCTAACGATATTCTTCATAAGTATTGCGAAAGGACTCCGATTCCGTCTCCAATGCTTTTTGTACCCATTTTCGTTCTTTTTCCCCATATTTCTCCAGGGAATACAAGGCATGGATCCGCAACAACTCTCCCGGTGCACTTAAATATTGAAGCAAAAGGTCTCTATTTCCTGGAGTTTGTTCGTTGCCGCAAACGATCAATGCATTTCGTTGCAACAGACTTTTCCCCCGCCATCCGGCGGCACGTTGCCCGAAGCGATCTTTGAAGACCCTTTTCGTCATGGACAAGATCTTGTCCAATTGAAAGATCTCCCTGTTGCCATCCCAACGCAACTCTGCCGCGCTGCTTAAAGATGCGCTTTTATTGAAGGGGCAAACTTCCTGGCAGATATCGCACCCATAAAGGTGCCTTCCCATGGCGGTCCGCTCCCTTTGCATCAATACTCCCTTTTTTTGGGTCAAATAGGAGATGCACCGATCCCCATGGAGTGAACCGTTGGATCCGATGGCATGGGTGGGGCAGGCGTCCATGCATTTGGTGCATGTCCCGCAACGACTTTCCAGAGGCTTTGTCACCGCCGACACCGGCTGATTGGTGAAGACCTGGGCCAGGTTGATGTAGCTGCCCTTGTCGGGATGGATGATGAAACTGTTTTTCCCAAAAAAGCCCAAACCCGCCTCCCAGGCACTGGCCCGGTCACTCAAAGGTCCGTTGTCCACCTGGTATTCATACACCAGATCGGGAAACATCTTTTTCAGCTCATCCATCAGCATCCATATTTTTTCCTGGATCACCAAATGATAATCTCGTCCGAGACCTATTCTGGCAACGACCCCTTCGCCCGGTCCGGCAACGGGAATGTTTGTACTGTTATAAGACAGACCCAAGGACAAGACGGATCTGCAAAAGGGCCACTGCTTTTCCACCGACATAAGGTCTGCTCCGCCATTAGGTGTAAAGGGAGTCAAGCCCCCCTCTTCGTTTCTGTTTTTGACCCGCTGCTGCAATTCTTCCCTTGGGTTGGGCACGGTAACCCCGACCAGGGTAAATCCCAACTCCAAAGCTGATCGTGTGGCAATTTCTTGAAATTCCATTTGTTCTCCCTCGTCCGGATTTGTTGATTCCATTATACCGTTTTTCGGGTAAAACAAACAGTTCCTGCATCCCTAGGGTTTGCAGGAACTAGATTGTTTCTACTCTTGCTCAAGGATCTGAAGAACCTCGTCCAGCACGGTTTCCACTTCTTCTTTTCCGTCCTTGGTCTCTGCAGAAAAGAGGATCAGATCTTCCCGCTCCAGTTTCAAGGTGTTCAAAATATCCTTGATGTTTTTCGGCCGCTGATTTTTACTTATTTTATCCACTTTTGTGGCAACCACCATGGGAATGATGCCATGTTCCATGAGCCATCCATGGACGGCTACGTCATCCTCCGACGGTTTGTGTCGAAAATCGATAAGTTGGATGACCATGACCAAATTGTCCCGATTTTCAATGTAATCCTGGATCATTTTTCGAAATTGCTGCCGCTCGGATTTGGAAACTTTCGCATACCCATAGCCTGGCATATCCACAAAACTGAACTGATCCTCTACATTGTAAAAATTTACGGTACGGGTCTTTCCCGGCTGGGAACTGGTTCTGGCCAGCGCTTTTCTATTGATGATGGTGTTGATGAAAGAAGATTTACCCACGTTGGAGCGACCCAGCAGAAGAAACTCTGGTAGATCGTGTTCCGGATAATGAGCCGGACTGACAGCACTGGTGATCAAATGTACTTGATGGATCCTCATTTGATTTTACCGCCGAATACGATGTCCCGAACTTCTTCCATGGTGCTTACTGTATATATGGTCAATTCTTCCAGGATCTCGTTGGGGATCTCCTGCAAGTCTTTTTCATTATCTTTGGGAATGATGATGTTTCGAATTCCCGCCCGATGTGCGGCCAGAAGTTTTTCCTTGACCCCGCCAATGGGCAGTACCCGACCACGCAAGGTGATCTCCCCGGTCATGGCCAAATTCTGGGGAACCGGTTTCTTGGTCAGCAGGGACATCAATGCCGTCGTCATGGTGATTCCTGCCGAAGGTCCATCTTTCGGTATGGCTCCCTCCGGTACATGAAGATGAATGTCCAGGGTTTTGTGAAAATCAGGATCCAATTCGAATTCCTCCGCTTTGGACCGGATGTAGCTGATCCCGGCTTTGGCAGATTCTTTCATCACATCTCCCAACTGACCCGTCAGATCCAGGGTTCCTTTCCCAGGCATGGATACTGCTTCGATTTGTAGTGTTTCTCCACCCACACTGGTCCAGGCCAGTCCGTTTACCAGACCGATCTCCTGCTCCCCTTCCACTTTCTCGTATCGATATTTCTTCAATCCCAAAAACTTTTCGATATTTCTGGGACTGACAGTGATCCGCTTTTTCTCTTCTTCCACGATCTCCTTGGCCAGGACCCTGCAGATTCTTGCTAATTGACGCTCCAACTCTCGAACACCGGATTCTCTGGTGTAATAATTGATCACGTCTCGGATGGTCTGTTCGGATATGTTGATGTTGCCCTTTTTCAATCCGTGATTTTTCAGCTGCTTGGGCAACAGGTATTTCGTGGCGATGTGGAGCTTTTCTTCTTCGATATAGCCGGAAACTTCGATGATCTCCATCCGGTCCAGCAATGGTCTTGGTATGGTGGACACCGTATTGGCCGTAGTAACGAACATGACCTTGGACAAGTCAAAGGGTACTTCCAGGTAGTTGTCCGTAAATGTGGCATTTTGTTCCGGATCCAAAACCTCAAGGAGGGCCGATGCCGGATCTCCACGGAAATCTTGGCTCATCTTGTCGATCTCATCCAGCAAAAACAAGGGGTTCTTGGTCCCGGCCTGTTTGATGTTGTAAATGATCCGACCGGGTATACTGCCAACGTAGGTGCGTCGGTGGCCGCGGATCTCCGCTTCGTCCCGCATGCCTCCAAGGCTCATTCTGGCAAATTTCCGTCCAACTGCTCGTGCAATGGATTTTGCAATAGAGGTCTTGCCTACTCCAGGAGGTCCCACCAGGCAAAGGATGGGTCCTTTCATTTGGTTGGAAAGCTTCAGGACGGCCAAATATTCCAGTACCCGTTCCTTTACCTTTTCCAGGGCATAATGGTCTGCATCCAAAATTTCTCTGGCTTTTTTGATGTCGATGGTTTGTTCCGTCTCTTCGTTCCACGGCAATTCCAGAATCCACTCGATGTAGGTTTGAATCACACCGGCTTCCGAACTTCCTGAAGGCACTTTGTTCAATTTAAAGATCTCGTCTTCCATCTTCTTCTGGATCTCGTCCGGTAGTTGCAGGGAATAAAGTTTCTTCAGGTAGTTTTCCACCATACCACCGCTTCCACCGTGGCCTTCCCCCAACTCTTCCTGGATCACACGGATCTGTTCCCGCAAAAAGTATTCCTTTTGTTGCTTGTCCATCTGGTTTTTTACCTTGTCGTCGATGTCTTTCTCGATCTCCAAGAGTTCCAGTTCTTTCACCAGATATTCATAGGTTTTTTCCAGCCTGGTCACCGGATGAGTTTCCTCCAGCATGTCCTGGCTCTCTTCCACATCCAGTAACAGGTTGGCACCCACCAGATCCACCAGTTCGTCGATCTCTGTCATGTCTTCGATGCTCATAAGCAGATCAGGAGTGGCTTTTCTCGTCAAATTCACATACTCCAAGAAAGCCTGCTTGACCATCCGCATCAATGCGGTGGACTGCTTGCTGGACACGGAGCTGGGACGGACCGTGATCACACCCACCAGGAAATATGGATCTTCCTTGTAAACTTCATCCACTACAACCCGGTCCTGGACTTCCACCAATACCCTGGTCAAGTTTCCGGGCATTTTGAGCAATTGTTTGATCAATGCCCTTGTCCCTACATTATAGATGTCCTCGATTTGCGGGTCATCCACCATCATTTCCTTTTGTGCCACCAGGATCACCTGCTGGTCCTTTGCCATGGCTGCTTCCAGGGCCAAAATGGATTTTTCCCGTCCTACATCAAAGTGCATGATCATTCCGGGAAACAAAATCAGACCCCGCAACGGGATCAACGGCGTTCCATCCAACTCCGCCAGGGCCTCCATGTCGATTTCCATATCTTCGCTCATGTTTTTCGTGATATTTTTTGCTATATTTTCCCAATCATTATTGCTCATTCTATCTCCTCCTTGCAAACGCTAAGGTTTTTTATGGTCATATCATTATATCATTCATTGATCATAATTCAACACGAACCTTCGAAAGAAAAAGCAATCATATTCATGATTGCTTTTTTGCATTTCTATTTAAGACGCACTCTCTTCGCTTTTGTCTTCTTTCGTCATTTCCTTGTCTTCCTTGATGTCTTTGTATACCAGGATCGGCGCCTTGTCATCGATCACCGTTTCCTTGGTGATGATGCATTTTTCGATATTGCGTTTGGATGGAATATCGTACATGACATCTAGCATGATGTTCTCCAAAATTCCACGAAGACCTCGGGCTCCCGTTTCATGCTTGATGGTTTTCTTCGCAATGGCTTCCAGTGCTTCCGTTTCAAAAACCAGCTCCACGTCGTCCACATCCAACATCTTTTTATATTGTTTGACCAAGGCGTTTCGTGGCTCCGTCAGGATCCGCATCAAGGCATCTTCATCCAATGGTTCCAGTGTGGTGATTACCGGAATACGTCCTACAAATTCCGGGATCAAACCAAACTGGAGCAAGTCTCTTGGCTGGATCTCTTTGAGCAGTTGGCTCATGCCGCCATTGTTCTTGCTTTTGATTTCTGCATTGAACCCCATGGCCTTGCTTCCGGTCCGTTTGGATATGATCCGCTCGATCCCATCGAAGGCTCCTCCGCAAATGAAGAGGATGTTGGTGGTGTCGATCTGCAGAAACTCCTGATGAGGATGCTTCCGACCTCCCTGGGGCGGAACGTTGGCTGTCGTCCCTTCCAGGATCTTCAGCAGTGCTTGTTGCACACCTTCTCCGCTGACGTCCCTGGTAATCGAAGGATTTTCGCTTTTTCTTGCGATCTTGTCGATCTCATCGATATAGATGATCCCCCGTTGGGCCCGTTCGATATCGTAATCGGCAGCCTGGATCAGTTTGAGAAGGATGTTCTCCACGTCCTCTCCCACATAGCCTGCCTCCGTCAGGGAAGTGGCGTCTGCAATGGCAAAAGGCACATTGAGCATCCTTGCCAGGGTTTGGGCCAGCAATGTCTTCCCGGATCCCGTAGGTCCAAGCAACAGGATGTTGCTCTTTTGGATCTCCACGTCGTCGTCGGTTTGTTCCGATATGTTGATTCGCTTGTAGTGGTTGTATACTGCAACCGCCAATGATTTTTTTGCCCGTTCCTGGCTGATGACGTACTCATCCAGGTAGGATTTGATTTCTTCCGGTTTTGGTATGTCCGTCAATTCTTCAAACTGCTCCGGCAAAAACTCTTCTTCGATGATCTCCTGGCACAAGTCGATGCATTCGTTGCATATGTACACGCCAGGACCTGCAACCATCCGCTTTACCTGGTTTTGCGTTTTACCGCAGAAAGAACAACGGATCTGTTGCTTTCCTTCATCTGTTTTTGTCATCTTTTCACCTCTTTATAACCGAGTCCCTATTTTCTGGAGGTGATCACATTGTCGATGATGCCATATTTCTTGGCTTCTTCCGCCGACATAAAGTAATCTCGATCCGTGTCCTTGTCGATGACCTCAATGGGTTGACCGGTTCTTTCACTTAAAATTTCATTGATTTTTTCTCTTGTTTTGATAAGACGGTTTGCATAGATCTGCACATCGACGGATTGTCCCTGTGCACCGCCCAGCGGTTGATGGATCATTACTTCGCTATTGGGCAAAGCAAACCTTTTTCCTTTTGCTCCTGCTGCCAGCAGGAAAGCTCCCATGGAAGCAGCCATGCCTACACAAATGGTGGATACATCACATTTGATGAAATTCATGGTGTCGAAAATGGCCATGCCGGCTGTAATGGATCCGCCGGGGCTATTGATATAGATCTGAATGTCCTTGTCCGGATCTTCCGCTTCCAGAAACAGCAACTGTGCCACGGTCAAACTGGCCGTCACATCATTGACTTCTCCATTTAGAAAAATGATTCTTTCCTTCAGCAACCTGGAGTAAATATCGTAGGATCGTTCTCCTCTGCCCGTCTGTTCGACAACCATCGGTACCAAATTCATTTCCATAAAATCACTCCTTCTTCAATTTATTGTTCAACCAGTCTACTTTTTTGCTTCTTCCAACAACAAGTCGATGGTTTTTCTGCGCTTCACTGCATTTGCAAAGTATTCTCTCTGGTCTTCCGTCATGGTGGACTTGAACTTCTCCACGTCCATGTTGTACATCTTGGCCTGGTCCTCGATCTCTTTTGCAACGTCTTCGTCGCCGGCTTCGATGTTTTCCACTTCCGTGATCTTGCTCAGTACCAGATCTCTGGACAAACGAGTATTCACATCTTCTTTGATCTGACCCATCAAGTCTTCTTCGCTCATGTTGGTGTAATTAAAGTAGTCTGCCATACTTATACCCTGCATCTGCAGTTGGTATTCAAAATCCCTTAAAGATTTGTCCACCTCTTCCTGGACCATTTCATCCGGGATCTCAAACGTTGCTGATTCTACAGCGGCGTCGATCACTTTTACTTTTGCTTCTTCCAACAAGGCATTCTCTCTTTTTTCCTTTGCTTTCGCTTTCAGGTCGGCTTTCAATTCTTCCAAGGTGTCAAACTCGCTGACGTCTTTAGCAAACTCATCGTCCAGATCCGCCATTTCCTTGACTTTTACGTCTTTGACCGCAACTTTGAACAGGGCTTCCTGGCCTGCCAGGTCTTCTGCCTGGTATTCTTCCGGGAAGGTGACCGTAACATCCACCTCATCTCCTTTGGCTGCTCCGATCAACTGGTCTTCGAAACCGGGAATGAACATGCCGCTTCCCAAAACCAATGAATGATCTTCTGCCTTGCCTCCTTCAAAAGCCACATCGTTCATGAAACCTTCAAAGTCGATGACGATCGTATCGCCGGATTTCGCTTTCGCGTCTGCAATGGATACCAGTCGGGAATTTTGTTCCTGCATTTGGGTCAATTCTGCATCCACGTCTTCATCTGTCGGGTCGTACTCCAGAGAACCCACTTCCACTCCCTTGTACTCGCCAAGTTCCACTTCCGGCATGATGGCAACGGAAATGATCAATGTCAAGCCATCATCTCCGATTTTTTCGATGGATTCCATGCTGGGTCTTGCGACCGGCTCCAAATCATTGTCGCGAATGGCCTGCAGGTATGCTTCCGGAAATGCAATATCGATGGCGTCTTCATAGAAGACATTCTTTCCAAACCGCTGCTCGATGATCTTCTGCGGCACCTTCCCCTTTCGAAATCCGTCAATGTTGAACTTGCTTTTGTTTTTCTGATAGGCTTGGGTCACCGCTTTTTTGAAATCCTCTCCGGAAACCTCTATTTTTATGGTCGCAACGTTCTTTTCGATCTTTTCTACATTTGAACCCATGTTCATCCTCCTACATCTTTTTTTGATTTATCATTTATTGTTTCATTCTTCTATAACGTGAACCTGATTATTATATCATAAAGAGACGCCTTAAATCAAACGTCATTCCTCTGTATTCTCTTCCGGTACCAGGTCTTTCACTTCCACCAGTTCCACTTCTTCCATGGCATCGGTAAAATCGCTGAAATCTTCCAAAACCACCCACAGTCCGCCGTATTGAAATCCAAGTTGGTTGTCATCTACGTAGGCCGGTAATACTTCACCGTTGTCCAGATGAAAAAACAATACCTCCCTGCCGGCTTCTCCTTTTTCATACAATGGCTTCTTGCCCTGTCGGATGCGCTCTAGAAACTCTTTGTTGACTTTGGGATCCCTGGATTCCCGGACCCGGTCCACGGAAGACCGGTAGGGTTCCTCTACATAATGGACCAGGGTGATGTACGTGGTCTTCTCCAAGGGCAGTTTGTTGAATGCCAGATTATTGCGTACCAAGGGCACTGCAAGACCGATGATCAAAGCGAGGGCCACGAGGACCGGAACCAACCATTTATAGTGGCGCTTGATCCAGCTTTTGGCTTTATCCATCCGTTCAGCCATGACGGGATCCTCCTTCATCCGTTTGATGCAAGACCCGTTTCAAAAATTGTCCCGTAAAGGATCTTGGAACTTGGGCGATCTCTTCCGGCGTCCCCTGTGCGATGACGGTTCCGCCTCGAAATCCTCCTTCCGGTCCCAGGTCGATGACATGGTCCGCCACCTTGATCACATCCAGATTGTGTTCGATGACCACAATGGTGTTCCCGCTGTCTGCCAGCTGGTTCAGTACGCTGATCAGTTTGTCCACATCTGCCATGTGAAGACCGGTGGTGGGTTCATCCAAAATATACAGGGTTTTCCCCGTTCCCCTCTTGCTCAGTTCGGTGGCCAGTTTGATCCTCTGCGCTTCCCCGCCGGAAAGTTGAGTGGAGGGCTGTCCCAGTTTGATATAGCCCAAACCTACATCGTACAAGGTCGCCAGCTTGTTGTGGATCCGGGTGATGTTTTGAAAGAACTCCACCCCTTCTTCCACGGTCATCTCCAAAACGTCGGAAATGTTTTTTCCCTTGTATTTCACTTGCAAAGTCTCCTTGTTGTACCGTTTACCTTTGCACACTTCACAGGGTACGTACACGTCGGGTAGAAAATGCATTTCGATTTGAATGATCCCGTCTCCCTTGCAGTTTTCGCAGCGGCCGCCTTTTACGTTGAAGCTGAACCGTCCCTTCTTGTACCCTCTCATCTTGGCCTCCGGCGTTTGTGCAAACAGATCCCGAATATGGTCAAAAACACCGGTATAGGTGGCCGGATTGGATCGGGGGGTTCGTCCGATGGGGGACTGGTCGATGTCGATGACCTTGTCCAGATGTTCGATCCCTTCGATGGTCTTGTGTTTTCCCACTTTGTTCCAGGATCGGTTGACTTTCTTGTTGACTCCCTTGTACAGGATCTCGTTGATCAGGGTGCTCTTTCCAGAACCGGAAACACCGGTGATGGCGACAAATTTCCCCAGGGGAATGGCTACATCGATGTTCTTCAGATTGTTTTCCGCTGCGCCGCGAATGACGACCTCTTCTCCGGTACCCTCCCGGCGTTGCTGTGGAACGGGGATCTCCCGTTTCCCGCTCAGGTACTGACCGGTAACGGATTCCTCCACTTCCACGATCTCTTCCCAATGACCCTGGGCGATGACATGGCCTCCGTGGATCCCGGCGCCGGGTCCGATGTCCACCACATGATCTGCCGCCCTGATGGTGTCTTCATCATGTTCCACCACAATAAGGGTGTTCCCCAGATTGGTCAAGTTTCGAAGAGTGGCAAGCAGCATGCTGTTGTCCCGCTGGTGAAGTCCGATGCTGGGTTCATCCAGTACGTATAGGACCCCTACCAATGCGGAACCGATCTGGGTGGCCAGTCGGATCCGCTGGGATTCCCCTCCGGACAAGGTGCCGGCATTTCGCGACAAGGTGAGATAATCCAAACCCACGTCGATCAAAAACTGCAGGCGGCTACGGATCTCCTTGAGGACTTGGACCGCAATGGCGGACTCCCGATCCGTCAATTCCATGGTGTCGAAAAAGTCAAGGCAGTCGTTGATGGCCAAATCCGTCAGCTCGATGATGTTGCGGCCCTTGACCGTCACCGCCAGACTGTTGTCGTTGAGTCGTTTTCCCTTGCAGACGTTGCATGGGATATCCGACATATATTTTTCGATGTTGCTTCGCATATAGTCCGAAGAGGTCTCCTTGTGTCGGCGCTCCATGTTGTTGATCAACCCTTCAAAGACCACTTCCCGCTCTTTCCACCCGCCAAAATAGGAATTGAAGGTGATCTGCAGGGGTCGGTCCTCTCCGTAAAAAAGAGCGTCCATAAAGGTTTCCGGCGCCTCTTCCAGTGGCTGGTCCATGGAGAAATCGTACAAGTCCGCCAAGGCGGAAACAATGGAGTTGTAATAGGTGCTGTCTTCCTTGGCCCCGAAGAAATTCAAGGCGCCCTTGTTGAAGGACAGGCTTCGGTCCCGGATCAGCAGATCCGGATCCACCTGTTTGTGGCTTCCCAGACCGTTGCAGTGCATGCACATGCCAAAAGGATTGTTGAAGGAAAACATGCGCGGCTCCAGTTTGTCCATGGCAATGCCGCATTCCCCGCAGGCAAATTTTTCACTGTAGAGATGCCGCTGCCCGTCCATTTCATCGATGTAGACCATGCCGTCTCCCAGCTTCAGGGCCGTTTCCACGGAATCGGTGAGGCGCTTGGCCATGCCTTCCCGACGAATGAGCCGATCCACCACGATGTCGATGGAATGTTTTTTGTTTTTATCCAATTCGATGGTTTCTTCGTTCAGATCAAAAGTTTCCCCGTCCACCACCACCCGGACGAATCCGTCTCTTTTGATGGCTTCCAGAAGCTTTTTATGCTGCCCTTTTTCTCCCCGGACGACAGGCGACAGGACCAAAAAACGGGTCCCTTCCGGCAGGCTCTCCACGCTTTCCACGATCTGGTCCACCGTCTGGGCGGATATTTCCTTCCCGCAGGAAGGGCAGTGGGGAACGCCGATCCGGGCAAAAAGCAAACGAAAATAATCATAGATCTCTGTCACCGTTCCCACAGTGGACCGGGGATTTCGGTTGGTGGTCTTCTGATCAATGGAAATTGCCGGGGACAAGCCTTCAATGTAATCCACATCCGGCTTGCTCATCTGGCCCAAAAACTGTCTTGCATAGGAAGACAGGGACTCCACATACCTGCGTTGTCCTTCGGCATAGATGGTATCAAAAGCCAGGGAAGATTTTCCCGAACCGGAAAGTCCGGTAAAGACAATGAACTCGTCTCTGGGCAATGTGATATTTATATTTTTCAAATTGTGCTCTTTGGCACCTACTATGTTGATTCGATCCATTTGCGTTCCCTTCTATTTGTTTGACTTGGTTATTTTTATGATCTGATCCCGGATCTTGGCCGCTTTTTCAAACTCCAGATTCTCCGCCGCCATCATCATTTCTTCTTGCAACTCTTCCAAGGTTCGGTCTCCCCATTCCAGGACATCCTGAACACTTTGGTAGTCTGCTCCTTCTTCCGCAGCTTTCGTCGCAGAAATTTCTTCATGGATCCGCTTGATAATGGACATGGGCGTGATGTTGTGTTCCTTGTTGTATTCTTCCTGGATGGCTCGCCGTCGATCCGTTTCCCGAAGGGCCTTTTCCATGGACGGGGTGATCTTGTCCCCATAAAGAATAACTTTTCCGTCTACATTACGAGCAGCCCGGCCGATGGTCTGGATCAATGATGTTTCTGATCGAAGGAAGCCTTCCTTGTCGGCATCCAATATGCCGATAAGTCCCACCTCCGGAATATCCAGTCCCTCTCGGAGAAGATTGATTCCCACAAGAACGTCAAAATCTCCCATCCTCAGCTGTCGGATGATCTTGATCCGCTCCAGGGTATCGATGTCCGAGTGGAGATATTCTGTCTTGATCCCGACGCTCTTCAGATAATTGGTCAGATCCTCCGACATTTTTTTTGTCAGGGTGGTCACCAGGATCCGCTGCCCTTTTTTGATCTTTTCGTGGATCTCTCCAATCAAGTCGTCGATCTGATGTTTCGTCGGCCGAACGATCACATCCGGATCCACCAAACCGGTGGGACGAATGATCTGCTCCACCACCTGCTGGCTTTTTTCCTTTTCGTAAGGCCCCGGCGTCGCCGTGGTGAAAATGGTCTGTCCGGTTTTTTCTTCAAATTCGTCAAAGTTCAAGGGCCGGTTGTCCATGGCGGACGGCAGTCGAAAACCGTATTCCACCAGGTTCTCTTTTCGGGATCGATCCCCGGCATACATTCCCCGGACTTGAGGGATGGTGACGTGGGATTCATCCACGATCAAGAGAAAGTCCTTTGGAAAGTAATCGATCAAGGTAAACGGAGGATGGCCCGGCGGCAGTCCCGTAATATGACGGGAGTAATTTTCGATGCCGTTGCAAAAACCCATTTCCTTGAGCATTTCCATATCGTAGTTGGTGCGTTGAAGAAGCCGTTGGGCCTCCACCAGCTTGTTCTCTTCCAACAGTTGTTCATGACGGAGAGCCAGTTCCTTTCGAATGGAATCGATGGCCCGTTCCAGATTTTCTTCCGTGGTGGCATAGTGGGATGCAGGAAAGATGGAGATGTGTTGGCGAACGCCTTTGATCTCGCCGGTGACCACATCGATCTCCGTGATCCGGTCGATCTCGTCGCCAAAAAATTCCACCCGTACTGCATGGTCGCTGGATGCGGCAGGAAATATTTCCACCACATCTCCCCGGACCCGGAAGGTACCCCGGGTGAAATTGAAGTCGTTTCTCGCATATTGGATATCCACTAATTTTCGAATGACGTCGTCTCGATCTTTTTCCATTCCTGGCCGGAGAGAAACCACCAGATTCTCATAATCGATGGGACTACCCAAACCATAAATGCAGGATACACTGGCGACGATGATCACATCATTGCGCTCAAAAAGAGACGCCGTGGCGGAGTGACGCAACTTGTCGATCTCGTCGTTGACGGAAGAATCTTTTTCAATATACAAATCCGATTGGGGTACGTAGGCCTCCGGTTGATAATAATCATAGTAACTGACGAAGTATTCTACGGCGTTGTCTTGAAAAAAGGTTTTGAACTCGCTGTAGAGCTGAGCCGCCAGGGTCTTGTTGTGGGCCAGGATCAAGGTGGGTTTTTGGACCTTTTCAATGACTTTCGCCATGGTATAGGTCTTCCCGGAACCGGTGACGCCAAGCAGTGTCTGATAGCGCAACCCCTTGTTCAGACCTTCTGCCAGTTCCTCGATGGCGGTAACCTGATCTCCCTTTGGTTCGTATTCGGATGTGACGGTAAAGGTATTGTTCATCATCCTAATTCACCTCTTTTTCCGTAAAACAGGACGACCCCATTCTCATGTTGAGACGGAGCCGCACCCGGATGATGGTCGTTTCTTCGATTAGATTTCATGTCGTCCTTCAAAAGACTTGGCCAGCGTCACCTCGTCAGCATACTCCAAGTCTCCACCTACAGGGATCCCGTGGGCGATTCGCGTGACTTTGATTCCGGAAGGTTTGATCAATTTCGCCAGATACATGGCGGTCGCCTCCCCTTCAATGGTCGGGTTGGTGGCGATGATCACTTCCTCCACGTCCATTTGCTGCAGACGCAGCAACAATTCCTTGATCCGTATATCGTTGGGACCGATCCCCTCCATGGGGGATATTGCACCCTGGAGAACGTGATATCGTCCCCTGTAATCCCTGGTTTTTTCGATGGCAACAATGTCTTTTGGTTCCTGGACGACGCATAAAAACTTGTCGTCCCGTCGAGGATCGCTGCAAAACCGGCAGACATCCTGGTCGGTGATGTTAAAGCAAACCTTGCAGTAGCGTATTTTTTCCTTGGCTTCCACGATGGCCTGTGCCAAAGCGCTGGATTCTTCTTTTGGTACTTTCAATATGTGCATAGCCAGCCGCTGGGCGGTTTTATGGCCGATGCCAGGCAGTCTGGCCAGCTCGTTGATCAATTTTGACAGGGATTCCGAGTAATACTCCATGATGCACCTCAGTTCTTTCGAATGGTGGTTTCTCTAAAAGAGCCCCGGTACGTTCATGCCTCCGGTCACTTTGCCCATTTCCTCCGCCACCATTTCCTCCGCCTTGCGAAGGGCTTCGTTGACGGCAGCCAATACCAGGTCTTCCATCATTTCCACGTCGTCCGGATCCACTACTTCCGGATCGATCTTGATGGATACCAGTTCTTTCTTTCCAGTGGCGATGGCCGTCACGGCTCCGCCGCCGGAAGTGGCTTCCACTTCCTTCTTTTGAACCTCTTCCTGGACCCGCTGCATCTCCTGCTGCATCTTTTGCATTTGTTTCATCATGTTGTTCATGTTTCCCATTCCGCCCCCGCCGGGGAATTTGTTTCGTGCCATGTTTAGCCCTCCTATGTTTTCTTTCTATATTTTCCATCCATAAAATTGTTACTTGAACTCCACCTTGTCTTCCCCAAACAACTCCAGGGGAAGCGTCTTCATGAAGTCGGAATCTCCTTCTTTCATCTGCAGACGGATCTTCGCTTCTTCGCCAAAGAGTTTGCGGGCCACACTTTCCAGGTATTCCAGATCATCCTGCACCAGCTGGTGGGCGAATTCTTCCCCTTTAGGAAAGAAGATGGTCAAGGTATTGCCTTTCATGGCCCCTTCTGCAGAAATCAGGGCACTACCCGTCACTTTCTTTTCCTTTAATACCTGCTTGCTCAAGGTGCCGAAAGCTTTCCCCCCGTCCAATCCACTTTCATCTTCCGGTTTGGTCGGTGGTCTCGGCGCCGTCTCCTTTGGTTTGGTTTCCGAACCGGTCTGCTTATTGTTGTTGGAAGCGTCGTAGGTCTTCGGCGTCTCCCGGGTCCCCACCTCCGGTTCCTTCTGCCGGATCTGGGGTTGCGAGCCTTCCATGCTCAAACTGCACAAGTACACCAGAGTAACTTCCATGAGTACTTTCGGCAGGGTGGTGAATTTCAATTTAACTTCCCGGTCTGCCAATATGTCGATGATGGCTGCGATCCTGGATCGATCCTTTTTGCTTGTCCGTTGCAGCAATTCCATGGACTCATCCTTGATCTCCATCAGCATGGCCATGTTTCCTGTTATGTCATAAATGAGCAGGTCACGAAATCCTCCAATGAGCTGATGGATCAACTGGGTCATCTCCTTGCCAGCGGCATAGGCATTTTCCAATTCCGCCAGGGCGCGGCCAACGTCTTGTTCCAGGATGGATTCCATCAAGGAAAAGACGATCTCATTGTCTGTGATCCCCAGGGTGTCCCGAACCTCTTCGTAGGTGATCACGTCATCGTTGCTGATGGCAATGCATTGGTCCAGGATGCTCAGTGCATCCCGCATGGCCCCATCGGCATTTTTTGCAATAAGTTGCAGGGCTGCTTCTTCCACTTTCAGGTCGATGTCATCTGCAACAAATGTCATGCGACTTATGATCTGTTCCGGCGTCAATCGTTTGAAATGAAACCGCTGACAACGGGACAATATGGTGGCCGGCAACTTGTTGGGCTCTGTTGTGGCCAAAATAAAGATGACGTGCTTGGGTGGTTCTTCCAGTGTTTTCAACAGGGCGTTGAATGCTTCCGTCGTCAACATGTGGACCTCGTCAATGATGTACACCTTGTATTCTCCAACGACAGGCATGTATTTTACCTTGTCCCTCAATTCCCGGATCTCGTCTACTCCCCGGTTGCTGGCCGCATCGATCTCAATGATGTCCATGACACTGGAAGATTCCATTTCCAGGCATGCCTTGCATTTGTTGCAGGGTTCTCCATCAACAGATTCGGTACAATTGACGCCACGGGCAAATATTTTTGCCACGGAGGTTTTTCCGGTCCCCCGAGTTCCGCTGAACAGGTAGGCGTGGGCGATCTTTTTCATGACGATTTGATTTTTCAGAATCGACACCACATTTTCCTGTCCGATGACGTCGGAAAAATTTCTTGGACGGTATTTGCGATACAATGCGATATAATCCATGGACTCGCTCCTAATAAATTCATCTACTGATAACAGCGTATATATTATATCATTCCTACATTAAACTTTTCTTGTATTCTTGCTGAAATACAAAAAAAGAACTTATTCAGTCCTTCTTTAAAATAGATGCCGCGCACCCAACGTCGACGACCACCACAAACTGCCTCGCAACAGCCAGCTCAAACCAGGTATACCTGCGGCACATAGCGTCCTCGCTTACCGCTGCTTCCTTCCGGACCTGACGGGGTTCACAAGTATCTATTGCACAGGGCCCGGCTCTCAACACCGCTTGAGACGAAACCAACATTTGCAGCAGCAGCCTCGGTCGGGAGATCGATCCTGCTATAGCGGATTGCAGGTACAGGGCACCGCTAACTCCCCATCCAGCGCGGCAAAAGTTTATGTCAACCCAAAAGGGTTGCAAACACATTTGGCCAAAGCCACATTAGAATTGTACCACATAAAACTGGAATTGCAAGAAAAACAACACATGAAGTCCGTTGACGGACTGAAGGACCACACATTGAATGGCGATCCAATACCCGTCAATAGATGGATGGTTCCTATGTTGTTGTATTTCTTTCCAGGAAATATTATATCATTATGGATTGACAGATGGAATATCCATCTGTATAATAATATTCTGCAAGCCTACGTGGAGAGATGTCCGAGCGGCCGAAGGAGCACGCCTGGAAAGCGTGTGTGCGTCACAAGCGTACCGAGGGTTCAAATCCCTCTCTCTCCGCCATTATAATTCAAGAAATTTTAAAGAGCCTTTGTCGGGCTCTTTTTTTTACAATTATAATTCGTCCAATCTTCAACCTTCACATCTCAAATGACAAAGGATTATGGAAACTTTTTTCATATTGATGTATAATAAATATTGTATATGAAAACTGATTTGAAAAAAGGAGATGAAATCATGTTGTATCGAAACATAGGAAAAGACAACTTAAAAATCTCCCAATTGGGATTTGGCTGCATGCGATTGCCCATTTTGGACGGAGATTTCAGCAAGATCGATACGGACTATGCAGCGGAAATGGTCCAGAAGGCCATTGATTCCGGTGTGAACTACCTGGATACGGCCTGGCCTTACCACGATGGAAACAGCGAGCTTTTCGTCGGTGATTTTCTGGAGAAGACGGGACAGCGAAAAGACGTGTTCCTGGCCACCAAGCTGCCCTTGTTCGGATTGGATGAAACCACCAACTTCTACGACATCCTGGACACCCAGCTGAAGAAATTGAAGACCGACTACATCGATTTCTACATGCTCCACGGTTTGGACGAGTGGAAATGGAATACCGTTCAAGAGATGAACGTTTTTGATTTTATCAAAAACGTCAAGGAAAACGGCAAAGTGCGAAATCTGGGCTTTTCCTTCCACGACAACCTGGAAACTTTCAAAAATATCTGTGACAGCGGCGTCTTCGATTTCTGTCAGATCCAACTCAACTACATGGATGAGAACTTCCAGGCAGGACTGGAAGGTTTGGAATATGCCAATAAGTTGGGGATCCCGGTCATCGTCATGGAGCCCATCAAAGGGGGTAAACTTGCCTTTGACCTCAAGGGCGAGCTGAAGAACATTTGGGACAAGTACGGAGTGGAACTGAGTCCCGCTCAGCTGGCTCTCAAATACTTGTGGAATCGACCGGAAGTGGGCATCATCCTAAGCGGCATGTCCACCATGGACCAGGTCGTAGAAAACCTGGATAGCGCCAGTCGTTTTGACATTGGCGCTCTAACAGAAGAAGAGTCGGCTTTGATCAATGAGGTTCGAACCTACCTGATCCAGAAAACCGAGATCGACTGTACTGCCTGCAAGTACTGCAGCGACTGCCCGCAAAACATCAAGATCTGGGATGTGTTCACCAATTACAACAACTACAAGATCTACGACGACCTGCAGGGATCCCGAATGGGGTACAGCCGGACTCCGGCCGACCGCAGGGCGGACGCCTGCATCGAATGCGGGTTGTGCGAATCCGTTTGCCCGCAAAACCTGACCATCATCGAGTACCTGAAAACCTGCCACGAAGCTTTGGCATAACATCAAAAAAAGAAAAAAGCGTTGGCCCAAAGGCCAGCGCTTTTCTTCTTTCAATATCTCAAAAATACGTTGATAAACAGGTAGATCAACAAAATGGTCCCCATGGGGAAATTCACAAAGAGCCGGATCCATCCAACCTGACTCGGGGTATCCTGGTATCCGTTTTCCCTTTTCATTTTGCGCACGTATCGAATCGTCAAACGGACTCCAAGGTACAGCACCAACAATGCCACAGCTATGAACACCACCCGGTCCGCCAAACCAAGTTCCACCGGCTGGGCCTCTACCAATACATCTTCCAGCTGATAGAGGTCCGGATACCATTCTTCCAGTTTTCTCAAGCTTCCCAATACGGCAAAGGAGAAAAAATTGTTAAGAAAGTGGAACCAGATCCCGGCCCAAAGAGAACCCGTGATCAACACGATGGCCGCCATGACGATCCCCAGAGCGGTAGCATAGCCGAACTGACCGATGTCCACATGCATGATCCCGAAAAGCACTCCCGTCGCCACCGAAGCCTGCAAGAGGTTCACATCACGAAAATGATCCAGAATGACTCCCCGGATAAAGACTTCCTCCAAAACAACAGGGATCACCGCTACGGCGATGAAAAACGTAAGCAAGTCAGGGACCATGTCAAAGATCTGCATGGTCACTTCACCGGAATCGATGTTGCCGATGGCGCCTACCAAATAATTTACACCATATTTGACGAGAAAGCTGGCCAGAAACAGTTGAAAGATCCTCCACATGTTCTTTCCGTTCAATCCCTTGTTCAATTTCAACGTGGACAAGACCGGTTGTCTTGTTGCGATAAAGTAGAGGATGCAAGGGATCAGTACATCGATCAGCTGGTGATACAACCCAATGGTGTCAAACAGGTATATGCCGATCAAAACATTTCCCATCAGGTACATGACAAACATCAACGCAAAGAGCCATAATCCGGTTTTGTGATTTTTGATCAACGTCTTTTTTTCAACATCCACCCGGTCACCTCCTCGTGTCCGTTTTCAGGTATACTCCGTATAATACCCAGGTCATGACCACTCCAACCAAAACAAGGAAAATGGTTGCCGCCTGCCATGCCAAGTTCAATCGATCCATGCCCAGGTACACCAAAAATCCCAGCAAGACCGCATAACCTATTCCCAACAACATGTTGATAAACACGTTGAAATTTTGTTTGACCGCCTTTTGAGGATCATCCCAGTCCAATTTGGGCCGAATGGTGTCCACCAGAATGCCCAATGCCAAAATGGGCAGGGACGTGAAAAATCCGCCAAAAAACGCCATCAACAGAATGGATGGATCCGGTTTCATGAAAAATACCATCCCAACCAAAATGAAAACCATGGAAAAGACCTGGAGAACCAATGGGAAAGCCATCCGCCCGATAAAAGCATCCCGCTTGGAAATGGGCAGGACCTGCTGCACCCATGCACTATTGCCTTCCCTGGATATGGTGGTAGATTGGGTTGGGTTGACCCCTGCCATGAATACGAACAAGCCAATAAGTCCCAAGCCAATGAATGGTTGATACTCCTGGGGGACCTGCTGCAAAAATCCCAGCTCCGCTCCTCCCGTCATCACCGGCATCAAAAACAAAATGACCGGCAACAGGACCACGATGCTGACACAGTTGAACATATACACCGGCGTCCGCATGACGACGCGAAAATCATTGATGAACACGGCTTTCCAGACGCTCTTTTGATCGAAACCCTTTTCGTAGTCCACTTTTGTCACTTTCTTGACGGATTCCACCTTGTTGAAGTAACCCTGGACATACAAGGCTTTGCCGATGCGGATGGTAGCCAGGAAGAAGATCAGGGAAGAACCGGCAAACAAGACAAAGTAGAAAAGTCCCGATCCCGCTTCTTTCAAGTACAGTGCTTTACTGATCCAGACGGCAGGTGGATAGGATCGACCAACGATGTTCACCAGACTGTTTTGATCGCGCAAAAGTGCTGCCAAAAATTCCGCTTCGCTTCCTGGCGGCAGGCTGGTGGCCGTACGGCTGACCAGGACCTGGATCCCGATCATGACAAACAAAAACAAAAACAAACTGATGGTGCGAAACATGTCTTTTTTCCCATCCACATTGACAAATTTCATAATGGTCATGACCAGGATGGTTCCGATGGCCAAGGGAATGACCGGTACCAGAAACATGCCCACAATAAAGTAAACCACGTACAAGGGCCCGCCCATATCGGGAAATGGGATGAAAAATGCAGGGATGAGCAAGGGCAGGACGATCAGATATTCGTAAAACACCATATTCAAAAACTTGGCGCCTACGATACTTCCCTCCTGCAACGGCAAATACAAGAGTCTTTCCAAATCTTTCGAAAAGTAAAAAGTGGACATGGCATAGATCACGCCGAAGAACAATACGACAATGGAAGCCCCGCTAAAGAGCATGGCAAACAAGGTACCTTCCTGTCCCAACACAAAGAGCTGCAAATACACGGACTCCAACATGTTGATATAGAGGATGTAGACCGGTGCCAAAGAAGCAAAAACCACCACCATCAAAAGGGGGATCCCCAGTTTTTTTGGATCGTTTTTGATCTCATACATGAGTTTGGATACGCCAAAGTTTGCTTTCAACAACGTTTTTGTCAGTAACAAGGTCTCTTTCATCATTCCGTCAACTCCAGAAATATTTTCTCCAAACTTTCCTTCTCCTTGGCGTCCCCTTTCAATTCTACCATGGTCCCTTGGGCAATGATCTTGCCCTTGTTGATGATGGCGATCCTGTCGCAAAGTTTTTCCGCCACTTCCAGCACGTGTGTGGAGAAGAAAACGCTTTTTCCCTGGGCGCATCGCTCTTTCATCAGTTCTTTCAGATTATAGGAAGACTTTGGATCCAATCCAACCATGGGCTCATCCAGTATGAAAACCTGGGGATCGTGAAGGAGGGCACCTATGAGGACGATCTTCTGCTTCATACCATGGGAATAACTGGAGATGGGGTCGTTAGCCGCCTTTTCCATCTCAAAGAGCTTCAAGTAGCGTTCCATTGCAGCTTTACGTTCCTCCGTGCCAACACCGTATACATCCGCCATGAAATGAAGATACTCCATCCCCTTCAGCTTTTCGAATATTTCATGATCGTCCGGGACATAACTGAACTGACGCTTTGCCTCCAAAGGATCCTCCTGATTGTCTACATCATTGATCCGTATGGTCCCCTCATCCGGTTTGAGAAGACCCACGATCATTTTGATGGTCGTGGTCTTGCCGGCTCCGTTGGGACCGAGAAACCCAAAGATCTCCCCCGGTTTTACGTGAAAGTCGATGTGATCCACCGCCTTCACTTTTCCGGAACCATAAGATTTTGTCAATTTTTCGATTTTCAACATGTCTTTTCCCCCTCTAGTCTGATCCGTTCATTTGCTGGTTGATTTCTGCATAAAAGCCATCCAGATCATCAGGCCCCAATAGAAACCAACCCTCCGCCGTATCCAGAAAAACGACTCGGCTGGAATTGGTCAGCAAGTACGCTTTTTCTTCATTCTCCAAGGTAAAGCGACCTTCCCTGAATGCCCCAATAGCCGTCCCCATGGTTCTCCGGGCCGGACGATACTCGGACTCTTCCGTCCAGTCCAGGATCCGGGCTTCCGAGATCTCTTCTGCAGTGATCTCCACCTTTTTAAATCCTGTGAGAAAGCGGACCTCCAATTCCCCATCCTTCAATGCAATGGAATTGAAGCCATTGATCCCAAACACCAGTCCACCCATGACCAGAACAACCACAGCCAGGACCACCACATCCACCACGTCTTTTTTGACCCGATCCTTTTTTCGCAGGATCCATACGATCCGAACCACCATGTAAATGAACAGGCCACCAAAAATAACCAGGAAAATCGAACCTCCGCCCCAATCAACCGATACTGGATACAACTTGACTCCTCCTTTTGTAATCGATGTGCAGTTTTCACAAACTCATAAAAATGCATTGATAAATTAATATCAATGATGTATAGTGTATCTAATTTCCACCGATATATACGTTTCTATTCTATTTCAAAAACCGCTAAAAATCAATGGAACCTTCAAATTGCTTGATAAACCAAGTGAAATAATTTAGAATACTATAATAACTATCGTTCTTGTACAACCATGAGATCCCTTCGATCTTGCTTGTCAGAATATTCAATCGATTTTACAAGCTGGTCCCACAGCTAAAATATAAAACAAGGAGGAAAAAACATGAACCAACGCGTCTACAACTTTTCTGCCGGCCCTTCTGCGTTGCCGGAATCGGTCTTGATGGAAGCATCTAAAGATATGCTCAATTACAAGGGCAGTGGTATGTCCGTCATGGAAATGAGTCATAGATCAAAAGTCTTCGAAGAGATCATCCAGGAGGCAGAGTCCCTATTTCGAGATTTGCTTGGCATTCATGACCGCTACAAGGTACTATTTCTCCAAGGCGGCGCCTCCACCCAGTTTTCCATGATTCCCATGAACCTGATGACAAAGACGGGGAAAGCCGACTATGTGGATACCGGATCTTGGGCTTCCAAAGCCATCAAAGAGGCAAAACGGTACGGCAACGTCAACGTTTTGGCCAGTTCCAAAGACAAAACCTATTCTTATATCCCGGAATTGGATCCAGCAAGCTTTACCAAGGATGCGGATTATTTTCACATCACTGTGAACAACACCATCTACGGCACCCGTTTCGCACCGGATCTTTTGCCGGACACCAATGGGGTCCCCCTGGTCGGCGACATGTCCTCCAACATTTTGTCGGAGGTATACGACATCAACAAATTTGGATTGATCTACGCCGGCGCCCAAAAGAACATGGGACCATCTGGATTGACCATGGTCGCCATTCGGGAAGACCTTGTAGGGCAGGCCATGGATCTGACCCCTACCATGCTGAACTATAAAATACATGTGGACGCGGATTCCCTCTACAACACGCCGCCTTGCTATTCCATCTATATCGCCATGCTGATCTTCCGGTGGTTGAAAAACCAGGGTGGTGTGGAAGCCATGGAAAAAACGAACAAGGAAAAGGCAGCATTGCTTTACAACTATCTGGACGAGAGCAGCCTGTTCAAAGCCACCGTGGAGGAAAAAGACAGGTCGTTGATGAACATTCCTTTCGTGACCGGAAATGACGAACTGGATGGGGCTTTTGTGAAGGAGTCCACGGCAAAGGGCCTGGTCAACTTGAAGGGGCATCGATCCGTGGGTGGCATGCGCGCCAGCATTTACAACGCCATGACCATGGAAGGCGTGGAAACCCTGGTTGCATTCATGAAGGAATTTGAAGCAAAAAACAAATGATTGGAGGTTCATCCATGTTTAAAGTTAAAACACTGAACAACATTTCCCAGGAAGGGCTTTCCCTTCTTGGTGGAAATTACATCATTACAGCCGAAGATCCAAATCCCGATGCCATTTTACTGCGCAGCTTTAAAATGCACGACATGGAACTGCCGGAAAGCGTCAAGATCATCGGACGTGCAGGGGCCGGTGTCAACAACATCCCCATCGAAGAGTACGCGGCTCAAGGGGTGGTTGTAGTCAACACACCCGGCGCCAATGCCAATGCCGTAAAAGAACTGGTCATTTTGGGATTGCTCTTGTCTTCCCGGAAAGTGATCTCCGGCATCAACTGGGCCAAATCGCAACAGGACAATCCGGAAGTGGACAAGCTCATTGAGAAGGAAAAAGCCAAGTTTGCAGGACAGGAACTGACTGGTAAAAAGATCGGCGTCATCGGTCTGGGTGCCATCGGCGTACTGGTGGCCAATGCGGCCTTGTCCTTGGGTATGGAAGTCTACGGATATGATCCGTTTGTGTCCGTCGAATCCGCCTGGGGTTTGAGCTGTGACGTGAAAAGAGCCCTAAGTCTGGACGAGATCATCGGAGAATGCGACTATATCACATTGCACGTCCCCCTCATCGACCAAACGAAGAATATGATCAATGCAGAACGACTCAAGAAAGCCAAACCCGGACTACGATTGTTGAACTTCGCCAGAGGTGCCCTGGTCAGCAATGACAATATCAAGGCCGCCATGGAATCCGGTGATCTGGCGTGCTACGTCACCGATTTCCCGGACCAGGAGCTTCTTCAGCTGGACAATGTCATCGGCATTCCCCATCTGGGCGCTTCCACTGCAGAATCGGAAGAGAATTGCGCCAGAATGGCCGTCCACGAGATCAAGGAATACCTGGAAAACGGAAACATCGTCAACAGCGTCAACTATCCGGATTGCTACATGGGGATCAGCAGCACTCCGGCAAGGATCGGCATTACTCATAAAAATATCCCCAACATGGTAGGTCAGATCACCAGCAGCCTGGCTAAGGACAACATCAATATCGGAGACATGCTCAACAAATCCAAGGGAGAATTTGCATACACCCTGTTGGATGTAGATTCCAAGGTCACTTTAGATTCCATCGACCGTTTGGAAAAAATTGCTGGTGTTTTGAAGGTTCGAATCATAAAAAACGAGAATTAGACAGGAGGGACCCATGGCAACCATCAGACCATTTGCTTCCATTCGTCCATCTGCCGCTCTTGCACCAAAGGTGGCGGCACTGCCTTATGATGTTTATAACCGGGACGAAGCAGCGAAAGCCGCAGAAGGAAACCCTTATTCTTTTCTGCACATCGATAAACCGGAGATCGACCTACCGGACAACATGGATCCTTACGATCCCGCAGTTTATGAAAAAGCCAAAGCCAATCTGGATCGTTTCCTGCAGGATGAGATCTTGAAAAAAGATGAAGAACCCGGCTACTACATTTATGCATTGACCATGGAAGGTCGTCGACAAACGGGACTGGTATGTTGCAGCCTGGTGGACGATTACGAAAAGGGAATCATCAAGCGCCATGAACTGACTCGGGAAGACAAGGAGATGGATCGGATCCGTCATGTTGACGCCTGTGACGCCAACACTGGACCTATATTTCTGACCTATCGCGCCATTCCGTCCATCCAGGAAAAAATAGACCAATGGATCGTGGATCACGATCCGGAAAACGATTTTGAGACAGAAGACGGCATTCGTCATCAGGTGTGGCTTTTGAATGATCCGCAAGTGACGGAATTTTTAACACGCTCCTTTCAACAAGTGCCGTATACCTATATTGCAGACGGACACCATCGCACGGCTTCGGCAGTAAAAGTCGGCTTGCAGCGAAGAAGTGAAAATCCCGATCACACAGGTGAAGAGGCCTACAACTATTTTTTAAGTGTTCTTTTCCCGGATGAACAACTGAAGATCCTGGATTACAACCGGGTGGTGAAGGATTTGAACGGTATGAAAACGTCCGAATTCATCACTGCCTTAAGAAACCATTTTCACGTACATAAAGTCGGTCCAGTGCCCCATCGGCCTTCAAAAAAGGGAGAAATGGGAATGTATCTGGATGGGAACTGGTATTCCATGTCCCTAGTCGATGCAGTGGACTTGAAGGACGACCCCGTTTCCCGGTTGGATGTTTCCATTCTTCAAGAATTTGTACTGGAAGGACTTCTCGGCATCAAAGACATACGCCGGGACCACCGTATCGACTTCATCGGGGGAATTCGAGGATTGGATGAACTGGAACGTCGCTGTCAGACGGATATGAAAGTGGCTTTTGCCATGTTTCCCACCAGCATCGAGGAATTGATGGATATTGCCGATGCGGGCCTTCTGATGCCGCCCAAATCCACCTGGTTCGAGCCAAAATTGAGAAGCGGCCTGTTCATTCACAGTTTGGTAGACTAATACAAAAAGGAACGGAAATCGTGAGATTTCAGTTCCTTTTTTCTTTGAAAAATTCTTGGAGCATCCGGGCACAGTCTTCTTCCAGGATCCCCTCGTAGACTTCCAAATGACGGATCTGATGGCCATGGTCCTTAAAACGCAGCAGATCCAATCCTCCGCCCTTGAGATCGGAGGCTCCAATGATCAAACGCTTCACCCGGCTGTTGATGATCGCTCCCATGCACATGAGACAAGGCTCCAATGTAACGTACAAGTGGCAGTCATCCAGCCGCCAACGGCCCAGATTGGCGGAAGCTTCTTGTATGGCAAGGATCTCTGCATGAGCAGTCCCATCTTTCTTTTGCTCCATCTGATTACGACCGGTGCCTACGATCTTATCGTTCAAAACCACGACGGCTCCAACAGGGACTTCTCCTTCGGATGCGGCTTTTTTCGCTTCTTGGATGGCGACTTCCATAAAATGCTTCATCGTTTTCCCCTTTGCTCAAAAAAGAAGGGCCCCAGGGCCCTTCTTTTGCTTTTATAGTTTTTCCAGGGTCTCCATTATGTAGTCGGCATAAGCATCACTGCTGGCACCGTTGGTGCGTCCGGTGACGATCAGGCGCTTCTCCTCGTTGCCGCAGATGTCCAATGCTCTCGCCAGCGCTGCCGCCTTTTCATTTTTGCCCATGTGTTCCAGCAACATGACCCCTGCACGTATGATGCTGCTCGGATCGGCATAGTTGCCCCGACCTTCTTCCACCATTCGAGGTGCGGAACCGTGAATGGCTTCAAACATGGCGTATCTTTTGCCGATGTTGGCACTGCCTGCCGTTCCCACACCGCCTTGAAACTCTGCAGCTTCATCCGTCAAAATATCACCATACAGGTTTGGCAATACCATGACTTTGAAGTCTTTTCTTCTCTTTTCATCAATAAGCTTGGCGGTCATGATGTCAATATACCAGTCATCCCATTCTACGCCAGGATATTCTTTGGCCACTTCTTTGGCCACATCCAGAAATTTTCCGTCCGTCGCCTTGACCACATTTGCCTTTGTTACGACAGTAACCTTGTTTTTTCCGGACTTGTGGGCATAATCAAATGCCGCTTTGATGATCCGATAGGATCCTTCCTGGGTCGTTACGGTAAAATCGATGGCTAGATCGTCATTGACATGGATTCCCTGGCTTCCCAGTGCATAGGCTCCTTCTGTATTTTCCCGATAGAAGATCCAGTCGATGCCCTGCTCCGGTACCTTAACGGGACGAACATTGGCAAAGAGATCCAATTCTTTACGCATGGCTACGTTGGCGCTTTCAATGTTTGGCCAGGGATCTCCCGCTCTCGGCGTAGTCGTTGGCCCTTTCAAAATAATATGGCACTTCTTCAGCTCTTCCAGCACATCATCCGGAATGGCCTTATTTTGTGCAGCACGGTTTTCGATGGTCAGTCCATCGATGGTTCGAAACTCCACCTTTCCAGATTTCACTTCCTCTTGCAAAAGGTATTCCAAAACACGTTGAGCCTGGGCAGTGATGAAGGGCCCAATGCCGTCTCCACCCACAACACCGATCACGATTTTATCCAAATCGTCATAATTCAAAAATTCTTTTGTTTCCTTCATTTTTTCGATGCGAACCAGTTGGTCCTCGATCAGCTTCGCAAAATGGTCCTTGGCAATTTGTAGTTGATCCATTTGTTTCCTCCTCCAATATGAGACCTTGCGGTCTTTTTTACCCCAAGATGATGATCATCTGCGGGATTTTTTCAACCATTGACTGATTTTATGTACAACACCGATCACCACAAACGCCAAAAGGATGACGATCATGGCCCCGATGGCATTGCCCAAATATTGACTGAAGTTCATCTTATAAGACGCGATGGCTTCTGTAAACGGATTGTTTTCTGCTTGCAACAACCCAATAAAGAGAAATGGAAACATCATTGTTCCATCCCTTTTCTTGCCGCTTCCATGGTTTCTTCAATGGAGCGACGAATCTCCGACAAGTCGCTTTGATCGATGATGATCTCCCGCTTTTCATCTTTCAGCAAAACTTCGTTATCCATAAGATCCAGGTCTTCAAAAAACAGATCGTAAATCTTATTTTGAACAACGGCATTGTATCCGTCTTCCCGCTGTTCGATCCAATCCATTTGTTTCTTGATGTACTCTTCCTTCTCCTCCAGCATGTTGGTTCGATCTTTTATGGTTTTGGAGATCTGTTCCAAATTGTCGATGGTTTTTTCAATGATTTTCTCTTTGCTTTTTACCACAGAAATTCGATCGTTCAATTCTTTTTCTTTTTTACTCAGTGCTTCCATCTTGATTTGGATCTCATTTTCTTTGCTTTCAAACCGAATCTCTTCTTCTTTGCCGTTCAATCGATTATACTGTTCAAAATATCGCTTCAAGTCCCCCATGTCGATATCGACTCGGATTGGGCAGGAATTCGGTTTTTCGTTGATTTCCGTAACGTTCTGATATTCTTTTTCGTCCTCGGCGTCGTTGGCTATGTGGAATATGGTCGGCTCCCGATCTTCATACTTGACTGCTTCAAGGTCAACGTCTAAATCTCTGTTTTCAAGCTTTTCTTCCAGATCGGACATTGCGACTGGCGGTTCTTCTTTTGTTTCAACCGGCGCTTCTTCCATCATCACTTCAGGTGTTTCCGGAATTGATTCTTCTTGTTTTTCCTCATGTAGCAATGTAGCATTATAAACCGCACCCACCAAGAGAAAGAGGATCAACTCCACTCCGAAAATAACAAGGTAGACCCCATACTCGTCGCTGATGGAACGGTGATAGTCCAGAAAAGCAAATGCAGCACTATTGGCCAAGATCAGACCGACCGTATTCAAGAGATATCGAAATCGGTTCCCGTGAAAAAAAATGAAAAAAGCCATGACGATGATCTTCAAGCTGATGATGTGGAATACCCAGGGTTGGGTCAATTCTTCAAAAAAACCATCCAATGCCAAATATTCATTGATCTGCAGACCTGCGAAATAAGATCCTGCAAGGATTGCGGATCCCAATAGAAAAAGTACGGACAAACGGAATGGATTTTTCATTATCAAAATACCCCCAAGAAAAACTGTAGATTTAATTATACCATAAATTCATCATTTTCTGAGCAGTAGAATGGTTATTCTTGCTTTCTGGTATGCAGTTGTTTTAAATACAGCAACCCTTCCACCACTTGATCCGATGCAAAGTATTCCTTCATGTTGGTCATTATTTTTTTGGAAACGGCATAATCCGTTTCGCTGTCGGCCAGTCGTTCTATGGCAAGGACTGCCTTTGGCTCCTGCAAAGTCATTTTATAGGTGCCGGAGGGTGTGTTTTCCGACAACCAGTTCATGAGCAGCTTTTCCGTATTCTTATCCCAAGATTTCATTTGTTCCAGGGTCTCTGCAGTAGCATGCATTCGTCTCAGGCTTTTTGCCTTGTTCCCGGTGCCGTTTGCATACCCTTCCACCAGCACTTCTCCGTTACGGTAAATGGCACCCATGACGCTATCCGGATCTCCCGCTTTCCAGGAGGAGATAAACAAAAATTGTGCGGGAGGATTCCTTCGAAAATATTCCAGCCAATCCAGCAGTGAAAAAATTCGTTCCCGGACAAAGTCAGCAGCGGTTTCTTCCGTCAACCCTGTTTTCGTGTTCGGATAAGCAAAAACCACCAGATCCAAGGGTTCATCCAACAATGGTTCCTGGTCTGTTTCTTTCCATTCCAAAACGGAGCCGGCGTTTTTTTGGGGGAGAGCCTCCATCAATGCGTCAAAAAAATTGTTCCGGTTGATGAAGATCACTTTCCCGCTTCCGCCTGGCAATATTTTATTATCCTCTTTTTTGCCAAATATGCCCTTGAAAATCCCCAACACGTTTCACCTCTTGCCTGTTAAGACCTTTACGGTCATTTTATCAGAAAAGCCCTTCATATCCTACAAGTTTCACCGGTTCCTTGACAATACCAGAAATATGCCACCCATACTGCCAAAACCGTCCACCATGACATCGGTGATTTGTCCGGCCCTTCCTGGAACGTAGATCTGGTGCCACTCATCACCGGCTGCGTAGAGAATGCAGATCAAAAATGCGGTGAACCAGGCATGCTTCGTGAAATGTCCGCTTTTTATCAATGCGCGCATGGTCAAAACGCCCAATACAGCGTAGACAAATAAATGTGCTCCCTTGCGGATCAGAAAATGGACCCATCCAGGATCAAAATCCCGACCTGGCAGGATCCGCTGGATCATTGCCTGTACGGCCTGCAGGATCTGTCCACTCATGGCTGCAGATTCCGTCGCAGGCTGGGCGGAAAATATAAAAATCAACGTCATCCACGCAATCACGAAAAACCAATCCAATTTTGATTTATCAAATGAATTTTTCTTTTCTCCCAACAAAGCCACCTCCACTGTTGTCCAACACTTTTATTTTATCAAAACGACAATGGATTGACACCAAAAAAAAATTATGGTATAAAAATATTAGCACTCTAGTCACTCGAGTGCTAATATGAGATCACAAGGAGCGAGATAAGAATGACAAAAAAAGCATTTCAAGCAGAGTCCAGGCGCCTGTTGGATCTAATGATTCATTCCATTTACACCCATCGGGAGATTTTTTTACGGGAATTGATCTCCAACGCCAGCGATGCCATGGACAAAATGTACTATCGGGCCCTGACCGACGACCAGATCCCTTTTCATAAAGATGACTATTTGATCGATATCCATATCGACAAGGAGAATCGATCCCTGCGGATCGTGGATCACGGCATCGGTATGACCAAGGAAGAACTGGAAGAAAATTTGGGGACCATCGCCAAAAGCGGATCCCAGTCCTTCAAGGAAACCAATGAGATCCGAGACGGATACGACATCATCGGCCAATTCGGTGTAGGTTTCTACAGTGCATTCATGGTGGCCGACAAGGTGACCGTACTTACTAAATCACCCGACAGCGAAACCGCCTATCGGTGGGAATCGGAGGGGACCGACGGATACACGATTGAAGAAACACATAAGGACGCCCATGGAACCGAGATCACCCTGATCATTAAAGAGAACGACGAAGAAGAATCCTACGACGACTATTTGGAAAACGATCGGATCCGACAAATCATCAAAAAATATTCGGATTTCATTCGGTATCCCATCCGTTTGGAGGAAGAAACCGTCAACAGCATGGTCCCCATTTGGCGAAAGAACAAATCGGAATTGACGACCGAAGATTACAATAATTTTTATTCAGAAAAACATTACGGCTTCGATGAACCGATCAAATATATCCATACCAACGTTGATGGTTCCATCCGTTACAGAGCCTTGCTGTACATTCCTGAAAGCCGCCCCTTCGATTATTACACCAGGGATTATGAAAAGGGATTGGAATTGTATTCCAATGGTGTTTTGATCATGGAAAAAAGCGCCGATCTTCTGCCGGATCATTTCAGTTTTGTCAAAGGCTTGGTGGACTCGGAAGATCTCTCTCTGAATATCTCCAGGGAAATGCTGCAGCATGACCGCCAATTGAAGTTTATTGCAAAGAACATCAGAAACAAAATAAAAAATGAGTTGCTGAATCTTTTGAATGAAAATCGAGAACGTTATGAAGCTTTTTATGACGCCTTTGGCCGCCAGTTGAAATACGGCGTCTACACAGACTATGGCGTCAACAAGGAAGAAATCCAGGATCTACTGCTCTTCCAATGGTCCAAGGACAAAAAACTGGTGACACTCAAAGAATACGTGGAAAACATGCCAGAAGACCAATCTTACATCTATTATGCCGCCGGGGAATCTGCAGAGAAGATCGACAAATCCCCCCAAGTGGAAGCTGCCGTGGAAAAAGGATACCCTTTCCTCTACCTGACAGAAGAAGTGGACGAGTTCGCCATCAACATGTTGGGAACCTATGAGGAAAAGGAATTCCGTTCCCTTGCAGGCAACGACACCGGGCTGGAATCGGAAGAAAAAGAACTGGACAAGGATCTGGAAGAAGAAAGTGCGGATATGCTGGCAGCCATGAAGGAGCACTTGAATGACAAGGTCCAGGATGTTCGCCTCTCCAAACGACTGCGCAAACATCCTGTTTGCCTCATATTCGAAGGAGAGCTATCCATAGAAATGGAAAAAATACTTCGGTCCATGCCGGAAGGGCAAAATGTGGCAGCACAAAAAATTCTTGAGATCAATCCGGATCATACCGTGTACAAATCGCTAAAAATGTCTTATAATAATGACAGGGAAAAATTCCATCTCTATACGGACATTCTTTACGGTCAGGCTCTTCTCATCGAAGGTTTGCCAATGGAAGATCCGGTGGATTTTGCGGATAAAGTGTCCCGATTGATGTAACACCAGCTACCCTGGCTCAGAAGGTAGAGCAGCTCACTCGTAATGAGCAGGTCACCGGTTCGAATCCGGTGGGTAGCTCCAGAAAAAAACAGCGGTCCTTTCCTTGAGAAAGAGACCGCTTTCTTCTTTGGTTTTAACCTTGGTTTAATCCTTGATCGTTGCCAATAACGCTTCCACTGTTTCATCCAGTTCCACGCCGGTCAAAAAAGGTCTTCCGTTGATCACCGGGATCTCTGTGATTTCCGGCAATTCAATAGTGCTGACGATCACGTCCGGCTGCAGTGTTTTTGACTTTGAAAGTGCTTCTGTTGCTTTGCACTGTACCAACATGCAAGGGATCCCCTGATCCTTGCACAATTTTTCTATTTTTTTCGCCACAACTGTTGAAGTAGCTATAGCGGTTCCGCATGCTACCAAGATTTTTTTTGTCATAATCGATCCTCCTTGATTTCTATACCGGCTTATCGCCTTCCATATTATAATACATTTTGTTTACCCATTATACCTTTTTTGAAAACAAATTTCACTGCTCTTCTTTCACATTGCTGTGCAATACATGTCAGGTGTTGTATAATGACATTGTACATAATCGGGAGGTGTATTGCATGAAAAGAAATCGCGGTGATTTATTGTTTGGTTTGCTGGTCCTTGCTATCGGCATTGTGCTGCTCACCAACAGTCTTGGTTTTACCAGAGTTTCCGTGTTGGCTTTGCTCTTTCGCTACTGGCCGGTCTTTATCATCGTCGGCGGAGTGGGATTGCTTCTCAACCACAGAAACAGGGGAGAGGTCATTTCCGGCATCCTCGTATCCATTTTGGGTATTGCATTACTACTACGAAATTTAGGGTATATCCACTTCGATCTGTCCAGCCTTTTCAAACTGTTCTGGCCGGTTCTGCTCATCCTCGTCGGCTTGATCATTTTGACAGGTCGCCATTCCAACGGCAAATCCAATATCGCCCTGATGGGTGGCGTCGAGCGAACAAAAATGCCCTGGGCCTTGGATGAAACGGCTTTTTATGCGGTCATGGGCGGCATTGAACTGGATTTTTCATTGGCGGAAATCCCTGAAGGAACAACTGTCATCGATTTGATCGCGGTCATGGGTGGCATCGAAATCAAAGTCCCTAAAAACATTGAACTGGAATGTGACGGCTTCGCACTTTTAGGCGGTGTGGAAATGCTGGACAAATCTGCCGGCGGGATCATTTCCAGTGCATCCACTTCTTATACGCCATCGGAACCCACCACAAAAAAATTGATCTTTCATTGCAGAGCCGTCATGGGTGGCATAGAAATAAAGGCTTCGAGTTGACCTCGAAGCCTTTTACTTTCCATATGCAGTTTTCTTACGTTACTCTGCACCTTCTGCCGCTTCTTCTGCTTCCAGAATGGATCCTTCCGCAAAGAGATAGGTACGCAGTTCCTCATCCCAACCGTCCATGTTGCGGCGAAGCCACTCCAAAGTCATGCAAGCATGCTCGATCTCTTCATCCCTGTTGTGGGCCATGATCTCTTTCAATTCCGTATCACTGGTGGCATTGACTCGTTGATTGTACCAATCCACGGCTTCCAGTTCTTCCTTCAGACTGTTGATCGCCCTGGTGATATTTCTCGTTTTTTCATCCAAAATTTCTACTGGTTCATGATATTGTGTCATGAAATTAGCCTCCTTCATTTTTCATCTAGTACTTTTTTTACCCGTCTTTTCAAAAATTAATCTCCGAGAATGGCGATCCGGCTCCATTTAAAAAACGGCCGAAGCCGTTTTTAATAATTGTCGTATACTTTTCCCAAGATGACTTCCACTTCTTTTTTGGTTAATTGTTTTGGAACAAAATGATAGGTGGGATCTGTCAGAACCATGTCTGCGATGCCGATCAGCTCAGCCCGGTCCAACCCCTCCTCTTTAAGAGAAGGTACTTCCAACCTTCTTAAAAAATCGCGAATGGCTTGTGCCGTTTTTTCTCCGATCCGTTGGGGGATCATGTCGTCTTCATACTCAATGCCCATTGCCTCTCCAACGATCTTCACCCGTTCCGGTACAATGGACGCAGCATAGATCATGACTTCCGGCAACGCGACAGCACATATGTTTCCGTGAACAAAGTGAAATTTGGCACCGACAGAATGGGCGATGGCATGGCCCAAATGAACCAATGCATCATTGAATGCGATCCCGGCAAAATTGCTGGCCAACATTAGATTGCTTCTGGCTTCCACGTCACTGCCGTCTTCTGCTGCACGTTCCAGGTATTTGCAGATCCGGCGAATGGCATCTTCCGCCAACAATTGACTTTTCGGATTCGGATCTTTCGTTGTTATGGATTCACATGCATGGGCGAAGGCATCCATTCCGGTACTGACCGTTCCACGTCTGGGTACGGACACGGTGATCATGGGATCCAAGATCCCAAGGTCTGCCTTGCCGATGATGGACGTTTTAACGTCATTTACGGTGTCTGTCAACACCCCGATCATGGTCACCTCGCTGCCGGTTCCTGATGTGGTGGGGACCACGATCAAGGGCAGACCCGGTTCGTACACCGGATTTCCGAAATATCGGTTGATTGGAGGCTCGTTATGGACCAATATGTTGATTGCCTTTGCAGCGTCAATGGGACTTCCTCCGCCAATGGCAACCAAGCCGTCCACTTTTTCCGCTCTAGCCAGAGCGCCACCATCATTAACGATGTGGTCCGGAGGATCTGGAAGTACCTTGGTGAATTCAACCACTTCAACGCCGGCTTTCATCAAACTGGCTTTACCAAGTTCGTAGGCTTGGGTCTTTGCCACGCCTTCGTCGCTGATGAGCAACACTTTGCTGCATCCGAAATTTTTTGTTTCTTCTCCTAATTGATGAATGGTTCCTTCTCCAAATACGATGGGTGTGATCTGTCCGTATCTTGCCATGTTCATCCTCCTTTATACTGGTTCATGTTATGTCGATTTGTAATCGTTGCCACTTTTAGCGAAAGACCTGTCTGAAAAGCTCAAGGTTCATACGGATCCTCTTCATAATCAAACTCCGGCTTTCTTTTCGTACTTTTGTTGGTGAAACAATCGTCCTTCTTCTTTTTACTGGTCATCCTGGACCATTTGTCGTAATCATCTTCTTCAAAATCGAATTGTTGTCTGAATATATTTCTTTCCATGGATCAACGCTGCCTTTCAATTTTTAGTCTTGTCGATTTACACATATTCATTATACCATAATCGCAGTCTGCAAGAAAAGAAGTAATCTGATGAAATTTGTTCGATTGTTCACCAATACGCTTGACACCTTGACAGAAGCATGATAAGATGAGGACGAACTTAAATTTTACCAAATAGTATTCACATCAATTATTCTTAATTAGAGCTCATATTCATGTAGTGCAATCCTAATTATTGAATGCAAGAAATTGTGTGTTATCTGTTTTGAAAAGATTTAGGAATCAAAAATTAGGAGGTACTCAATATGAGCGGTACAGTAAAATGGTTTAACTCGGACAAAGGATTTGGATTTATCACAGGTGACGACGGAAACGACGTTTTCGCACACTATTCTCAAATCGTAGCAGACGGATTCAAAACTTTGGAAGAAGGACAAAAAGTCACTTTTGACATCGTACAAGGACCGAAAGGCCCACAAGCAGAAAACATCCAAGTAGTTAAGTAATTACAGCGAATTTTCGGAGCTCCGCACACGCGGAGCTCTTTTTATTGTGTTTGTGATCGATAAAGATCCCTCGCCCCATTCGGCAAGGGATCTTTTCCACTTTCTACTTTCTTATTTTTCAAAAGAAAACTTGTGGGGCAGATCCAGCATGTCCCGTACGTGGATCAATTCCTCCTGTACCGCTTCTCCTACCGGAACTCCCTTGTCTTTTCGCTCCAGCCATACCAAATACTCCTTTTCACCTGCCGTATAGATCCGTTCCTCTCCTGGCGCCACTTGTGAATTGCGTAGATTTCGAAGAATGTCTCCAGCTGTTTTTTTAAAGGCATCCAGACCCATGAAGGCTTCCGTATCGATGGCAATGAAGAAGTGACCCAGGTGATAGGGAACCTTTTCTCCCTGTGCACCGATCCCCGTCAACATCTTCAGATAATTTCCAGTTTGCAAGGCGGCCGACAAGATCTCCACCACCGTTGCATAGCCGTATCCCTTGTATCCGGCAAGTTCTTCTCCGATCCCTCCCAAAGGAGCCAGTGCCGCATTGCCGCTGACCAGATCTTCCAGAATTTGATCGCTGTCCGTCAGTGCACTGCCGTCTCGGCCGATGACCATGCCGGCAGGTGTATCTTTACCCTCTCTTGCAAAATACTCGATCTTTCCTCGTTGGGTAATGCTGGTGGCACAATCCAGAACAAATGGGAAATCCTCATCCGTCGGCAAGCCGATGGTCAAAGGATTGGTCCCCAGCATGTTTTCCACACCAAATGTGGGGGCGATGGAAGGCCTGGCATTGGTTCCTGTAATTCCGATCATGCCTGCCTGGGTCGCCATGGTGGCATAATATCCTGCAATGCCGTAGTGGGTGGAATTTCGCACGGCTACCATGCCCATCCCATATTTTTTTGCCTTCTGGATGGCCATTTCCATGGATCTGTACCCGATGACCATCCCCATTCCATCATGTCCGTCCACAACGGCCGTCGTTGGTGTTTCCTTGACGATCTCAAATTCCGTTTTCGGATACTGGATCCCGGCTTGGATCCGATCCACATAAATGGGTTTGAATCGATTGCATCCATGACTTTCGATGCCTCTCTTGTCGCTTTCCATCAATATATCCGAACATATTTTTGCTTCATCTCTGGGAACACCCAGCTTTTCAAATGCGCTGGTCATGAAATCATCGATGAGCTCCCAAGAAACGTAAGGTCTTTGTTCCACTGCATTCTCTCCTATCTACATTGAATTTTAAGGGACTGATCTTTTTATTGTACCATGCCTGATCCTTTTCATGAACATGTTTGGACCATCATTTCCGCTTTAATCGTTGTTTTCTTCATCACCGGCTTTTTCCTGTTCATTGGTTTTATTCTTTTTTTCATTTTGTTCCGATTCCTTCAATCGCTTGACCACTTTCCCGAACAGAGAGGCTTCCGGATATTCTCCCTTTTCATCTTCATCGCCAGCAGGCATGTCGGTCAACAACTCAATACCTTCTTTTACGGTAGGAACCGTATATATGTGGAACTTGCCCTGGGCCACTGCATCCAGCACCTCATCTTTAAGCATCAGGTCTTTCAAGTTTTCTTCCGGCAACAACACCCCTTGATCTCCAGTGAGTCCCTTGGCCTTGCAAATATCGTAAAACCCTTCGATCTTTTCAACAGCTCCTCCGATGGGTTGTATTCGACCCATTTGATCGACAGATCCGGTAACGGCAATGTGTTGTTTGATGGGCACCCCCGACAAGCTGGAAAGAATGGCATACAGCTGGGCACTGGAAGCGCTGTCTCCTTCCACTCCCTGGTAGTTTTGCTCAAAAGTGATCTGTGCCGTCAATCCCAATGTTTTTTTCTTGGCGAATGTACCTCCCAAATATCCGACGAGGGTGTATACCCCCTTGCTGTGAATACTGCCGCTCATCCCTGTTTCTCGTTCGATATGAATGACGCCACCCCGGCCCATATAGGTTCTGGCAGTGATCCTTGTAGGGATCCCAAAAGAATATCCGCTTAGACCGATCACGGACAATCCATTGATCTGTCCCACTTCCCTGCCAGTTGTCTGGATATGGATCCTTTCTTCAATGATGCTTTCCTGGATTTTTTCTTCCAGCTTGTTCAAACGAAATTTTCTCTCGTCAATGGCTCTGCGAACGTGTTCGCCACTGACCATTTCGCTTCCGTTGATCTTGGCAAAAGCATCGGCTTCGTATACGATGTCTTTGATCTCGTTGAACCGGGTACTTAGTTTTTCCTGATCCGATGCCAGCCTGGACCCATATTCGACGATTTTGGCCAGTGCCTTCTTGTCAAAGTGTTTCAAATTTCCTTCTTCGCATAGGGCACTGACATAAGATACATATTGGCAGACGTTTTCTTTGTTTCGCGGCATCTCCACATCAAAATCCACCTTGACTTTAAACAGTTTTTGAAAATCTTCATCCGAACTGAATATGGCATAGAACATGGGCGTACCGATCAAAATCACCTTCACATCCAAAGGAATGGGCTGTGCTTTCAAGGCATTGGTGGGCACAAGACGATACTGTTCTCCCATATTCTCAACAACGGCTTCCCGATATTTCAATGCTTTCTTCAGGGAATCCCAGACCAAAGGATCCATCAAGAGATCTTTCGCCTGTAAAATCAGATATCCTCCATTGGCCTTTTGGATCGCTCCGGCCTTGATCATGGTAAAATCTGTGGTCATGCTCATCATTTGGCTTCGATATTCCACTTTTCCAAAAAGATTGTAGTAGTTGGGGCTGGAAACCAGAACTACTGGAGCACCATTGGTTTTTTCATTGTTGACGAACAAATTGACCCGATACTTGACAAAACGTATTTCATTCTCGTCAAAAGGAACATTTCCTTGAAATATTCCTGCCGGAAAACCTTCCTCCGATCCGGATCCAGTGTTTTGCTCCATGCCCTCTGGATGACCTGCCATACGAAAAACATTGTGGTTTTCCACCACATCTTTCAGGAATCCGTCAAAATATTCCTGTAGAGTGGTGCTGCCGTTGTATTTTTCCCGTACTTTATCTACCAGCGATCCTGCTACACTATGAGCCATTTTTCTTTCCAGATCCAAGATCTGCATGTTTGCTTGTCGTTCCATGTTTTGTCCGACCCGCATGTTTTCATTGAACTTGCTTTGGAGCACATGCATTTTTTCTTCGATTTGTTTTCGTTCTTCCATGGAGAAGGTATCATATTCGTTTTGCTGGATGGGGCGGCCATCTTTCACCGGAAGAAAAAGTACTCTCCCCTGCATTTGCTGTAATGTGAATCCCTTTTCTTTCGCCTCCGTTTCCATCTCGTGGTACAGATCCATGAGTTTTTCCCGGACGGATTGTATGATATTGTCCCGCTGCTGTTGGTATTCATTCCCTTCAAATACCTTTGGAATGGCGATCCTCAATTCCAGAACCAAATTTTCCACGTCTTTTTTAAAGATCCGACCCTTGCCTGCCGGCATGGATACGGCCAGCGGATTGTCCTTGTCGTTGAAATTATGGAGATAACACCAGTCCTTTGGCACTTCTTTTTTTTCAGCCACTTTATGAACAGCACTTTCCGTGTAGGTACTTTTTCCAGTTCCCTGGGCGCCTGCAACAAAAATATTGTAGCCTGTAGCCTCCATTCCAAGACCAAAATCCATGGCCCGAATGGCCCGTTCTTGTCCGATAAAACTTTCAAAAGGCGCCACATCCTTGGATGAATGACAAAAATCCAGTTCCAGATCTTCACCGCATACGTTTTTTAACCGATCCAAACCGACCTCAAATTGCTTTTCCGATCCCATTCTACGTCCTCCTTTGTTTGAATACATATCACATTCTATATACCCTGTTTTTTGCTACTTATTGATTTTTTAGCGCAAAAAAAGAATCCCGTTGGGGATTCTTTGATTTCTTTGTTTTTTAGCTGCCCAATACAGACATCAGCTGGTCCATGGTCTTTTCACTTTCCACATCATCCAAAAATGGATCTCCACTCAATACAGGGACATCAAACTCTTCCATGAAATCCATGGCTCCGATGATGACATCGGGACGAAGGGTTTTCACTTTCGATTTCGCTTCCTGGGCCGTACATTGTACTGTTGCACAGGAAATCCCCTTTTGCTTGCATAAGGACCCCACTTTTTTTGCCACCGTTGTGGATGGACTAATTTCAGAACTGCATGCCACCAAAATTTTTTTCATTGCCATTTTGCTCACCTCATATGCGTATTGTCATTCTCGTTAATTATTTATCGATTCTTATCGTTTATATTTTAACACAAATGAGGCGAATGTCTACAAAAATGAGAATTTTTTTGATTTTATTTTATTTTAATGCGGATTCTACCGCTTTTTTGATGACCAGACTACTGTAAGTAGCTCCAGTCACATCATCAACAGCAATGCGCTGTTCCTCTACCATGATATCTGCCAGATCCTCTGCAGGTTCTCCCTGACCATTTTGATGCTTCAGAATATCCACCTTGATGATTCGGTGATTTTCCACCTCTACGGTCAATTCTACGGCAACGGGAAATACTTCGTAGGACCCGGGATAGGTGCCGTCACCGATCCTGGTCAAATCCACTTCTTCCACTGGATCATTTTTCAAAGATTGAAAGTTTTTCTCGATTTTATCGACAGCAATCTGTCCTGCCACAAAAATCACCACTGCCATGACAAAAACAACGATCAATAGTTTCTTCTTTACCGACACTATACTCCGTCCTTTCCATTTTCCACATTTCGAATTTCTATGATTCGACGATACACCACCCGGTCTGCCATGTAAGCTCCCATCGTCCCCAACAGATAGATGACCAAACTGAGCACCACTACAAATGCTCCTCCACCTACCACCTGATACAAAACGTTTCCCGTCAGATAAAAAGATGCATAGGAAGCACAAAGCACTGCCGCCACAGGATAAAGACCCACTGCCAAAATGGTCTTTTTCGATGTGTCGTACCTGCGAAACAGGATCCATGCCACCAGCTCTGCAAGGACACCTGCAGACACGATGGCAACGGTCATGATCAGGGAAACCATGGCCATGATCAGTCCAAAAACCATATTCACAGCTGTCATGACTCCCATTTTCCCCACTTTTCGAACGGGAATATACATCATGAAACCTAAAAATGGTGCAAATACGACAAACTTGTAGCCGGGTATTGGGAAAAAATGACCAACAAGGTAAAAAACATAACCGATGACCACCGTCAAGGCCGCCACTACTCCGATCAGTGTGATATCCTTTGTAGTATACTTCACGCTATTCCCCCTTTTAAGAGACAAGGACGGCTTTCACCGTCCCTGTGCATCTGCTTCTTATTCCACCGTGACCGACTTGGCCAGGTTTCTTGGTTTGTCCACATCACACCCTCTGGCAACGGACAGATAATATGCCAGAATTTGAAGATAAACAACGGTGGCAATGGAGGCCACATCATCCTCTGTGTCCTTGATGTAAAATACCTCGTCTGCTTCTCGTTCAATGGACTTGTTTTTTTCCTGGGCGATGGCCATGATGTAGGCTCCCCGCGCCTTTACTTCCTTGATATTGCTCAACATTTTTTCAAAGAGCTCTTCCTGGGTACACAGTGCTATGATGACCGTGTCGTCCACCACAAGGGCAATGGTGCCGTGTTTAAGCTCCCCGGCAGGGTATGCCTCCGAATGGATGTAGGAGATCTCCTTCATCTTCAGGGACCCTTCCATGGCCACATAGTTGTCCAATCCCCTTCCAAGGAAAAACATGTCTTCCACTTTGAAATGCTTGTAGGCGAATTCCTTGATCCGTTCTTCCTGCTTGATGACGTATTCGATCTCCTCCGGTGCCTTCAGCAACGCCAGGCGGATCCGGTCTGCATATTCCTTGGTAATGGTTTCTTTCAGCAGACCCAGATGGATGGCGATCATGTACATGCAAGCCAATTGGGTCGTGTAGGCCTTGGTAGATGCAACCGCGATCTCCGGACCCGCCCAGGTGTACATGACGTCATCCGCTTCTCGAGATACGGTACTCCCAATGACATTGGTGATGGCCATGACTCTGCCGCCTCGTTCCCTGACCAGACGCATGGCGGCCAGTGTATCCGCCGTCTCGCCGGATTGACTCAAAACAATGAGCAGAGTTTTTTCATCTACGATGGGGTTTCGATATCGGAATTCCGATGCGATCTCCGCCTCAACCGGGATCCTGGCGTACTTTTCAATGGCAAATTTGCCGATCAAGCCGGCATGGTAGGCCGTACCGCAAGCGACAATATATACTTTATTGATCTTTTCCATCTCATCTTTGCCCAATTTGATCTGATCCAGAACGATGTCGTCGTTTTCGCTGGAAATTCTGGAAGTCATGGTGTCCCGCAAAGCCTTGGGTTGCTCGTGGATCTCCTTATGCATGAAATAATCGTAGCCGCCCTTTTCCGCATCGGCTGCGTCCCAATCCACCTTAAAGACCTGTTTTCCACACTCTTCTCCATATTTGTCCAGTACTTTTACGCCGTCCTTGGTCAATACCGCCACTTCATTGTCATCCAGCAGATATACCCTTCTCGTATGGTTCAGAATGGCGGGAATGTCCGATGCAATAAAGTTTTCTCGTTCCCCCAAACCGACGACAAGAGGACTATCCTTTCGCACGGCAATGATCTTGTCCGGTTCCTTGCTGCTGATGACACCCAAAGCATAAGAACCTTTCAACATTTTCACTGCGGCTTGGACTGCGGAAAGAAGATCCGTATCATACAGATCATCGATCAAGTGGGCGATGACCTCCGTATCCGTTTCAGAATGAAAGATATACCCTTTTTCGATCAACCCTTCTTTCAGATCCATATAGTTTTCGATGATCCCGTTGTGAACGATGCTGATGGAACAATCCCCGTTGCAATGTGGATGTGAATTGATATCAGAAGGTGCACCGTGGGTCGCCCAACGGGTATGTCCGATTCCCAGGACCCCTTTGGCCTCATTTTTCGTTACTTCCTCCTCCAACATGGCCAGGCGGCCTTTTTTCTTTCGAATATGGATCTTCTCCATGTCATATATGGCGACCCCTGCAGAGTCATACCCTCGGTATTCCAGTTTTTTGAGACCTTCCACCAGGATGGGTGCTGCTTGTTTTTCTCCTATATATCCTACGATACCACACATAATAAACCTCCAAATTTAGTTTTTGCACAACATAAAAGAAACCCGTATGTCTGGGTCTTGTCGTGTGTTTTTCTTGTTTCGTCAATAAATTTCGAATAGAACCATTCATGGATTTGTGCCCACGGTCACCCGTTGGGTTTTGTCCTGAAGAATATGTTAAGTTGGATTTTAACACTTTTGGGGCATCCGCCGAACATTCGATACTCCCCAAACCTCGTCCACTCCTGTCGGAGTTCTGGCGCTTGCTGGTGCTTCGTTGTTCCACATCCTTTCATTACATCCATTATAAAGATAAATCTACAAATTAACAAGGAGTATTTGCCAAAGATTGCCATGGTAACGTTCCACAAAAAAAAGCGCCGAAGCGCTTATTTCAGTTTAGTGGCGATCATCTCTGCCAGGCGGTTGGCCATATCATGGATCTCTTCCAGGTTCTCCCCTTCCAACATGACCCGAACCAAAGGTTCTGTCCCGGAAGGTCGTATCAAAACCCGGCCCTTTTTATGAAGCATGTTCTCCATCCGTTTGATTTCCTCCTGGATGGCGGCATCTTTTTCATAATCCATTTTCTTTTGTCCGTTGACTTTGGCATTGACCAGTACTTGAGGCATGATCTTCATGGTGGAAGCCAATGTCCCCAGCGTTTTGCCTTCTTCCTTGACGATGGCGGCCAATTGAAGACCGCTGAGAACGCCGTCTCCCGTCGTATTGTAATCCAGCAAAATCAAATGGCCCGATTGTTCTCCACCTAAATTGTAGCCATTTTTCAACATTTCTTCCAGGACGTATCGATCTCCGACCTGGGTCTTCACGGAATGGCACTGGTTTTCTTCCAGGGCGATGTCCAGGCCCATGTTGCTCATGACCGTTACGACCACCGTATTGTTTTTTAAAAGATTATGCTTTTTCATGTTGCAGGCGAAAATCGTCAGCAGTTTGTCTCCATCCACCAGATTGCCGTTTTCGTCTACGGCCAGCATTCGATCTGCATCCCCATCGAAAGCCAGGCCAAAGTGGGCTTTTTGTTCCAGTACTTCCGCTTTCAATCGTTCCATGTGGGTGGAACCGCAATTTAAATTGATGTTGATGCCATCCGGGTCGTTTCCGATGACCGTCACTTTTGCTCCGGCTTTTTCAAAGACTTCCGGTCCGATGCGATAAGCGGCGCCATTGGCACAATCCAAAACGATCTCTAAACCAGTCAAGTCTGCATGCAGGGTCTTCAACAGGAATTGCTCGTACATCTCGTTGGCATCCGGCAATTCGGTGATGAATCCAACTTGATCCCCTGTCATTTCCGGATAAACGAACTTGGATCGGATCAGCATTTCGATTTGATCTTCTATCTCATCCTTCAATTTGAATCCTTGCCCATCAAAAAATTTGATACCGTTGAATTCTGCAGGATTGTGGGAGGCGCTTATCATAACTCCTGCATCTGCACGCAATAAACGGTTCAACACGGCAATTGCCGGAGTGGGTATGACGCCAGCCCGTATCACTTCTCCACCGATGGACAAGATCCCAGCGATCAACGCCGATTCCAGTAGGTCTCCTGAAATCCGGGTGTCTTTCCCGATGACAAATTTGGGTTTGTGGTTATTTTGTGCCAAAACAAAGGCTCCGGCTCTACCAAGGGCGAAGGCCAACTCCGGCGTCAGTTCCTTGTTTGCGATGCCGCGAACGCCGTCGGTTCCAAACAATCTACTCATGATTTCCTCCATTTGCTGTTACAACAACCGTTGAAAAATGGATTCTGCAAGAATCAAATCTTCCGGTGTTGTAATTTTTATATTTTCATAATGCCCTTTAACGACTTTGACGGGATGTCCCAGACGTTCCACCAGCATGGCGTCGTCCGTGCCAAGAAATCCGGCTTCTTTTGCGCTTTTATGGGCTTCTTCCAACAATTCCCTGCGAAATGTTTGTGGTGTTTGAACCGACCACAAGCAAGACCGTTTTGGCGTGTCGATCACTTCCAAATCATCGCCCACCATTTTGATGGTCTCCTTGACGGGAACAGCCACAATGGTAGCCCCATGGGTTATGGTTTCCTCCACACACTGGGTTAGGGTCTTGGTGTGGATCAGTGGCCTGGCACCATCATGAGTGACTACGATCTCCGCCTGTTTGGACACTTCTCTCAACCCGTTGTACATGGATTCTTGTCTGGTTTGTCCACCAAACACCAATGCTTTTATTTTTTTGAATCCGTTGGTCGCCAACACTTCTTCCCGACACAAAGCTGCATCCTGCGCACTGATGACCAGGATCACTTCATCGATGCTGCCGCATTTTTCGAATGCCTTTAATGTGTGCACCAAAATAGGTTTTCCGTTCAAATACAGGTATTGTTTGTTTCTTCCCGCATTCATTCGGCTTCCGTTCCCGGCTGCTACAATTATGGCACTAACAAAAGGTTTTCCCATGATCGGCCCCTTTTCTTGTTTCCTCTTCAGAAAAAATATTATATAACAAATCTTGGGAAAAAGCAAAAAAACAGGACCCCTCTCGAAAGAACAGGTCCTGGTCCAAGTTACGCAGTCTTGCTTCCGTTTTTCTTGGGTTTGGCGAAGATCATCCGTCCAGCAGCTGTTTGCAATACGCTGGTGACCACCACCTCAATGGTACTGCCCACATAACGTTTCCCGTTTTCCACCACGATCATGGTTCCGTCGTCCAAGTAGGCAACACCCTGATTGGATTCTTTCCCATCCTTGATCACTGTTACCACCATTTCCTCACCCGGTATGACAACCGGTTTGACGGCATTGGACAGCTCATTGATGTTCAGTACGCCTACGCCATGGAATTCGGCCACTTTGTTAAGGTTGTAGTCATTGGTCACGACTTTTCCCTTGATATCTTTGGCCAGTTGCAACAATTTGGAATCCACTTCGCTTATTTCCGGATACTCCTTGTCGGAAATCATCACTTCAATATCCAGTTCCTTCTGGATTCGATTCAAAATATCCAAACCCCGTCGGCCTTTGGTCCTTTTCAAAGAATCGGAGGAATCTGCAATATACTGCAGTTCCGACAGGACAAACCCGGGAATGATCAAGACTCCTTCAACAAAGCCGGTTTTGCATATGTCAAAAATCCTTCCATCAATGATCACACTGGTATCCAAGATTTTTGGACAGGTCATTTTCGGCTTTTGCGGTTTCACTTCCTTTGGACTTCTTTTAAACAGTCCCAGGATCACATCCGTATTCTTTCCGGCCAGGGTGATCCCCAAATACCCGAATAAAATGTAGATCAATGTCACGATCAGCTCTGTCACACCCGGCAGCAATCGAAAATTGCTGATGGGCAAAGACAACAACGCCGCTATGATCAGTCCGATGATCAGACCAATTGTGGAAATGATCAATTCTGGTATGGAGAATTCTGCCAACGTATATTCGATTTTTTTCGAGATTTTCAGCCCGAACCCTATAATGGAAGGAGACAGCATATAAAACAACAAACCAAGTATAAGACCACCAACGACATATATGACGATGCTTTTTGCTCCTTCTCCCAGACTGCCTAGAAAATTGCTTATAAACTCCATGCGAAGCAATCCAGCCGCCACTTGATATCCGATTACCGCTCCCAATAAAGCCAGGACCCATCGAATCACTTTTACGACCATACTTTCACCTCCTTTCAATAATATTATACATACCATATATTATATCAAAGTTCATTAAGATTAGCTTTATAATTTACACTAAACTTAGTCGCGATATAAAAAAAAGAATAGATTTCTCTATTCTTTAAAGCAATCCTTGATCAAAGCTTCCGCTTCTTCATTATCCATATCCCGAACCAGCACTATTTCACTGATGAGGATCTGCTTCGCGTTGTTGAGCATCTTCTTCTCTCCTGTGGAAAGTCCTTTTTCCTTGTCCATGATGTACAGGTCCTTTACCACTTCCGCTATATCCATAATGTCGCCAGTTTTCAGCTTTTCAAGATTCTCCCTGTATCTCCGATTCCAATTGCTTTCCATGTCGTTTTGACACTCCTGCAAAATGTCCAACGCCTTTTCCAACTCCTCGTTGCTGACGATGGGTCGGATCCCCAGATCCGAACAATTGTTCACGGGCACCATGATCTTCATGCTCCCCACTGGTAATTTCAATACGAAATAGGGTAGCGTCTCACCTAAGATTTCCTTCTCCTCAATGCCTTCAATGATCCCCGCTCCATGCATCGGATATACGATTTTGTCGCCTATTTTGAACATAAACATCCTCCTAGCCGGTACAACTCTATTATAGTACAGCACAAGAAATATGTCAAAACAAAATAGTTTAACACAGAGTACCTACCATGTCAAAGAAAAAAGCAAATTTAGACAATTTTTCCAAAGCATTTTTGGATGACTTCCTGAATGTTCTTGCATTGGTCAACAACAACATGGGTGAATTCCTGTTTGATCCGAACATCGTTTTTTGCGACGAACACTTTTTTGAAGCCCATTCGATCCAATTCTCGAATGCGCTGCTCCAAAGAAGGTACCTTTTTCAACTCTCCGGTCAATCCCACATCTGCCACAAAACAAACATCCGACGGGATCCCTTTGTTTTTCAACGACGAGACAACGCTCATCAGCACACACAGGTTGACGGACTGCTCTTTCATTTTCAAACCACCTGTGCTTTTCAAGACCACGTTTTTATCATAAAATGTCATGCCCGCCTTTTGTTCCAAAACAGACAAAAGAGTATTGAGTTGATCTCTGGGTATGCATTCGCAGATCCTGGTGGGGTAGGGCATGAATGATTGGGAAACCAAACTTTCGATCTCTACGATTATGGACCTGGAACCATCCCGGATCACCGTCAGGCCGCTCCCTCCCACCAAATCATGTTGATCCCGTTTGGTCATAAAAAACTCTGACGGATTGGTTATGGAGACCAAGCCTTTTTCCTCCATGGAGAAGTAACCCCGCTCCCAGGTACTGCCGAAACGATTTTTGGTAACGCTTAAGCTGCGCAGTTCCTCCGTGTCTTCCCCTTCGATCAAGAGAACCACATCCACCAAGTGCTCCAGGGCCCGAAGACCCGCCATCTCGTCCTTCTTTGTCATTTGACCAACCATCATGACACTGCGGGGGCGTTGGGGGTCTTTAGCCAATTGCAGCATGGCATTGGCACATTCCATGGTTTGGGTGGGAGAACCCGCCCTGGCATCGGACTGTCCCGGCAAAACAAAAGTCTGGATACTGTCCAGGATCACCAGGTCCGGATCTTCCACCTCCACGTTGTACAGCACATGTTCCAGATTATTGTCGCTGTACACCAGCAATCCATCGTCCACTTGATGAAAAAGGCGATCCGCCCGACTCTTGATTTGGCTTTCGCTCTCCTCTCCGGATGCATACAACACTTTGTATTTTTGCCTGGCCAATTCTCCTGCCACCTGGAGCAGCAGCGTGGATTTTCCGGCACCCGGTTTTGCCGTCACGATGGAAATGGAATCTCTTACGATCCCTCCTCCCATGACCCGGTCAAATTCGGAAATGCCAGTCACGATCCGTTGGGCCGTATTTTGGGGGACCTGAGACAAGGGCCTTGCCTTCCTTGCAGTAGATGCAGCAGCTTTGTTCCGGACCTCTTGTTCCTTGGTGCGCCTCTGCTCTTCCAAGGTGTTCCATTCTCCGCAATTGGAACAGTATCCCTGCCACTTATAGGACTCTGCCTGACAATGGGTGCAGACGTATACGGTTTTATTCTTCAAAGCCTTCACTTCCCTTTTTCCATTTGTCGTACAAAATGTAGAGCCCAAATCCAAACATGCCTCCAACCACGTTGAGGATCACGTCGTCCACATCAGCGATCCGACTGCTCAAACCGATAAATTGCGCCAACTCGATTCCCGCCGACACAAAAAAACTGGTCAAAAGCGTTCGCATTCCTTTCTGCCGGCGAAAAAATCTCCCAAAAAAGAAACCCAGCGGCATAAACAACAGAATATTTCCTCCCAGGTTGATAAAGGATACGGTGAAGATGTTGCGAAAGAACACCCCAAGATCTTCAGGGAAATATTCCCACGCCCATAGGTTGATCAACCCATGGTTTTTCATGTGGGTCCAATAATTGCCCAAGCTTTGAAAAAGCACCAGGTTGTACTCTTTCTCGGCAACGACGTTTCCTGAAAACGGACGCAGCGTCAAGAGCACCAATACCAGCAGATAGGCGCTTACCCACCATTTCATGTTGTTTTTCTTTTTCTTTCTTTTTTTCTTCAAGTTTCAGCGATCCTTCTTAAATTTTTTGAAGCAGGTCCATCAAAAATTCCCAAAGTTTTTTTGTCGATGAAATGGACAAGCGCTCCCTTGGAGAATGAACATCATAAATATTCGGCCCTATGGAGATCATGTCCAAGCCTGGCATCTTGTCTCCGAAAATTCCACATTCCACTCCTGCATGAATAGCCACCGTCTTCGGTTTTTCACCAAATCGATTTTCATATACGGAGATGGCCAGTTCTCGAAGGGGAGATTCCTTGGCATAGCTCCAACCGGGATAATCTCCAGTCTGCTCCATGGATGCTCCAAATCGTTTCCCCAAGGTCATATTCATGGCAACCAATTCTTCCTTCTTGGAGATGGATGAACTTCGAGCCGCAACGGAAAACTGCACTTCTCCATTTTGAAAAGTCACTACACCCAAGTTTTGGGAGCTGACCGGCATGCCTTCCAAATCCTCGCTCATGCTTACAACACCATTGGGAATGGTGAGCAGCAGCCCGATGATTCCGTCGGTGGATTCCTGGTCCAGTATGTCAAATTTCTCTTCCAACAGCCACTCCAGACCAAAATCGATTTGAGGATCACAAATGGCATACTCATTGGACATATAGCGGTCGAAGGCTTTTATGGTCAACTCCAGGTTTTCCATTTCCGCCTTATCCACCAATAAAACGGCCTGTGCTTCTCTGGGGATGGCATTGTCCTTGGATCCACCTTCCACCGATACGATGGCCATGTCCATTTCTTCATGGATCGAATATAGAAGACGACCAAGCAAGTGATTGGCATTTGCCCGGCCTTTGTTGATGTCCATGCCGGAATGACCTCCCAGCAATCCTTTCACGGAGACTCTGCAAAAGCGTCCTTCCCTTTTTTTTCGATCCGGTCGGACCGGCAAGTGATAATTCAGTCGAACTCCGCCTGCGCAACTGGTTAAAATTTCGTCGTCGTCTTCCGAATCCAGGTTGATCAAAATTTGGCCTTTCAAATCAGATGCGTCAAAGCCCAAGGCTCCAGTCAAGCCTCTCTCCTCATCTACGGTAAAAACTCCTTCAATGCAGGGAAGCTCCAAGGTCTCATCATCCAACACAGCCATGATCATGGCAACGGCGATGCCATTGTCCGCACCCAAGGTGGTTCCCCTGGCTTTGATATAATCATCTTCCACGTAAAGATCCAGGGGTTGCTTTATAAAGTCAAACACCGTATCGTTGTTTTTCTCCCAAACCATATCCATATGACCTTGCAGAATAACGGCAGGGCGATCTTTCTTGCTCTCATGGGCTTCTTTTCGGATCCAGACGTTGTTCAGCCGATCCTGATGACATTCCAATCCCCGTTCTTTCGCAAAATTCACAAGATAGTTGCTGATTTTCAGTTCATGTCCGCTTCCTCTTGGTATCTGGGATATATCGTAAAAAAAAGCCATTACCTTTCCAGGCTCCAATCCTTCAAATAGTTCTCGCATCGTCATCCACCTCCATAATTTTATACTTTCATTATACATGAATTCCATCCTGGTGACAGAAAAAAGAGAACCTCGCGGTTCTCCATATTTTTCACTTTGCTTTACATCCGTTCCGGAGCTTCGATCCCCAAAATCGTTGTAACGTTCTTCAATACTCGTTGTACACTGCGAACCAGTTCTACTCTTGCTTTCATTAAAGGCATGTCATCGGTCCGTACCCGACAGGCATTGTAAAATGTATGGAAACCGGAGGCGACATCCATGGCGTACCTGGTGATCTTGCTGGGGTCCATCTTTTCAACGGCTGCGTCGATCTCCACCGGCAACTCCGCTAGGATGCGGATCAATTCCCGCTCTTCCTTTTCCTTGAGAAGGGTATAGTCCAATTCCACCTTGCTTAGATCTTCTTCCATTTGACGCAGGATGCTGCAGATTCTTGCATGAGCATATTGAACATAAAAAACCGGGTTTTCGTTGGATTGTTCCACCGCCAGGTCCAAGTCGAAATCAAAATGGCTCTCCGGTGCCCGCAGATTAAAGAAGAACCGTGCGGCATCCCGACCCACTTCTTCGATCAAGTCGGAAAGGGTGACCATATTACCCTGCCGCTTGGACATGCGGGCCGTTTCCCCTTTGCGAACCAATCGGACCAATTGCATCAGGATCACATCCAGCTGGTCGCCGGAAAGTCCGATGGCGTCCAAGGCGGCTTTCACTCTGGCAACGTGTCCGTGATGGTCCGCACCCCACACATTGATGGCCCAATCAAACTTTCGAGCACGCAACTTGTTCACATGGTATGCGATGTCCGCTGCAAAATAGGTGGGGATGTCGTTGTTGCGGATCAGGACATCGTCCTTGTCGCATCCGAATTCCGTGGCTTTGAACCATGTGGCGCCGTCTTTTTCATAGGTATGACCTCGCTGGGTCAATTCTTCCACTACAGCCAAAACAGCATTCTCCTCATGGAGTGAGCTTTCGTGAAACCATACATCGTATTCAATGCCGTAGCTTTTCAAGTCTTGCTTGATCTTGTTGATGTTTTTCTCCAGGGCGTAAGCAATAAGGACCTCTCTTCGCTCCCTGCTGTCGTAATCCACATACTTGTCCTTGTGTTTTTTTGTGAACTCGTTCATGTGGATGGTGATGTCTTCCCCTTTGTATCCATCTTCCGGAAATTCGACTTCCACTCCATTGATTTGAAGATATCTGGCTTCCAAAGATTGTCCGAATTTTTCGATTTGGTTGCCGGCGTCGTTGATGTAAAACTCTTTTACCACTTCATATCCGGCCCAGGATAAAACCTGGCTCATGCCGTCCCCGATGGCACCGCCCCGGGCATTTCCCATATGCATGGGGCCTGTGGGATTGGCACTGATAAATTCCACATTTGCTTTTTTGCCGGCACCAAGTTTCGTTTTTCCGTAGCCCGCTCCCAGGTGTTTCACATCTTGCAAAATACCATAGATCCAGTCTTCTTCCAGGGTAAAATTGATAAACCCCGGACCTGCAATGGTGACGGAAGCAACTTTCGTATTGCTTTTGTCAAACTGTCCGACGATGGTCTCGGCAATAAAACGAGGTGCTTTTTTTGTGATCTTCGGCAGCTGCATGGCAATATTGGTAGAAAAATCTCCAAACTGCTTTTCTCTTGGTGTTTCCAGTTCGATAACCGGTAGTTCCGGCAGATCCAACAGGCCTTGCTCCATGCATCGTTTCAGGCTCTGTTGAATTTCGTCTATGATTTGTACTTGTACCTTTTCCAACGTATATGTCATTTATGATCCTCCTACTGCTTCACATGTATGTTCAGTTCATTTGTGGTCTCCATCAGTCCCTGGATCTCCACATTGTAATCTACCCGGATGTCTACCGGTTGGTCGTCTTTGTCGTAATCCACTGCCAGATTTCTGGTATAGATGCTCATGACCATATCTCCATAAGGAGTGGTGTAGGTGTTGAATTTCTTTTTTCCCGTTTCAAATGTCATGTGTGAGTTGGTGGATCCCAACCGCATGATGGACATTTTCTGACGGTCGATTTCCAACGTAGTGGTGGTGCCTTCCAAACCGGAAACCTCCGTCTCATCGTAAATAATGTAATCGCTGTTGGACTTTCGGTATAATTCCCCCTGCGTCACCAACTCGATAACGTCCTCCATCCCTTCCCGGTGCTTGGTTCGACCGGTGATGGACAACCAAATTTTTTTCTTTTCCATAGTGATTCCTTTCCGACCGATCGTTTTTTATGCTTCGATCCAGCCTTCCAACTTCTGTGTAGATACGATTATATTCGTCTTCCACCCATACTGCAAGCCCTAAAAACAACCTTTTTACCAGGATCGGTCCAGTGCCAGTTCGATCAATTCCACGATAAGATCGTGGTAGTTGGTTCCCGTTTTTTCCCAAAGTTTTGGATACATGCTGATATTGGTAAATCCGGGCAACGTATTGATCTCATTGATAAATACTTCTCCGGTAGATCTCTCCACAAAAAAGTCGACCCTTGAGAGTCCTCGACCATCTATGGCACGAAAGGCATCAATGGCATATTTACGGATCTGGGTGGTGGTCTCCTCCGGCAGCTGTGCAGGTATGATCAAGGTGGATTTGTCTCCGTCTTCATACTTTGACTGATAGTCATAAAATTCCTTGGAGGGTATGATCTCTCCCAATACAGATGCCTTGGGCTCTTCGTTTCCTAGAACGGCACATTCGATTTCCCGGCAGTCGATGTTGGCTTCCACCAGGATCTTCCGATCGTAGGTCAGCGCGTCCTTTATTCCGTCGATCAGCTCCTGGCGGTTGTGGGCTTTGGTGATCCCGACGCTGCTTCCCATGTTGGCAGGCTTTACAAAACAGGGATAGCCAATATCTCTTTGCACGGATTCTATGAATCCGTTGGGATCTTTTTCCCATTGGTTGTGGTCCGTATCCATAAAAGGACCTTGGGGGATCCCAGCATCGCGGAAAATTCGTTTACAAATCACTTTGTCCATACCCACTGCACTTGCCAGCACATCACACCCGACAAATGGTTTGTTCAGCAATCGCAACAGACCCTGAACGGCGCCGTCTTCCCCGTTTGGTCCGTGAAGGACCGGGAAAAAGACCTGGATGTCATTTATTACGGGATGTTGAAACAGATTGACATCACTGGTCAAATTGTCTTTGTCTTCGAGCCAGGTGCCATCTTTGATACGATCTTTCGATCCAGAATAGATATACCATTTCCCGGTTTTATCGATCCCCAACCCTACCACTTCGTAGCGATCCAAGTCCATGGCCGCCATCACATTGGAAGCGGACAACAACGATATTTCATGTTCTTTGGAATTTCCTCCAAAAATAATACCCACTTTAATTTTTGACACAGTATTTCCTCCAAATCCTTATGCGATTTACTCTTATTATAACACAGCCAAAGCCTTCATCCCATCCAGGTAGCCCAACCGAATGTTGTCGAGGATCCGTTGGTTGTCAAAATCCAGAGTGCGTCCCAAATCCTCGCTTGGCACCAACTGGATCACTTGGACGTCTTTAGGTACCTCCAAATCATCTGGGGGTTGCCGTAATTTGACGACGATGATGTTTTTCCAACCAGCTTCCACCAGCATGTTCACCGGCAAATTATTATAAAACCCTCCATCCATGTAGCACTTCCCGCCGATGGTCCGATCTTTAAAAACAGGCAAATAACAACTGGCCAGCAAAAGATTTGCCAACTGGCCTTTTGGAATATCCTTTTTAAACAATTCCAACCCTTGCTCCTTGTCCATGTCGATGGCTACCAATCCGAAATCTACAAACGTTTTTCGTATTCGATCTTCATCCACATGCTTTTGGATCAAATCGACGAATGGAGATGGATCCAATCCATCCGTGTGCAGGTTGTTCACCATTTCATCATGAAGATCCCCATAGTGCTGGGCCTGGAATTCATAGTTCATCAATTTTTCCACGATTCCATCCGGATCGAGATAGATCTTTTCCGGTGTAATGGATCGCCACAGATCCATGGCAATCTCAAAATCACCTTGCACCATCATGGCTGCATTCAAGGCACCTACACTGGTCCCAACTACAGCATCGTAGGCGATCCCCAATTCTCGGACAGCCTTCCAGATGCCCATTTGGTATGCACCTTTCGCACCGCCGCCTTCCAAGACAATACCCCACATAACGACTCCTCCTCGGGAACATTTTACAAGATCGGTGAAAACAACCTGGAAATGGACTCCTTTATTTTCATGGTAACAGGTCTGCTTTTGTATCTGTTTTCATTGATCCGAATGGATTTTTTCATATCCTCGATAAAGATCTCCTTCAATTTATAACAGACATTCTGATCGTAAATAAAAGCATTCACTTCAAAATTCAGGCTGAAGCTGCGGATATCAAAATTACAGGTACCGACAGATGCCACCTGATCGTCCACCACAATGGTTTTGGCATGCAGAAATCCATTGTCGTAAACATAGATCTTGGCGCCATATCCCAGCAATTCGCCAACATAGGAAAAAGTTGCCCAGTAGACAAATAGGTGATCCGGTTTGTTGGGGATCATGATGCGGACATCCACTCCAGATTTGGCGGCAATGCGCAAGGCTTCCAGAATGGACTGATCCGGAACAAAATAAGGAGTTTGGATGAAAATATAAGACTTTGCTGCATGGATCATCTTCAGATATCCTTGTTTGATCTGCTCATTGGGATCATCCGGCCCCGATGAGACGATCTGAAGTCCCACTTCGCCGTTTTTCTCTATATCCGGCATGAAGTGACTGTTTAAAACCAACTCTTCCCCATGAGAAGCCCGCCAGTCCATGAAAAAGCGGACCTGCAATTCGTAAACGGCGGAACCTTCCAAGCGCAAATGGGTATCTCTCCAGTACCCCATTTTTAGATCCAGGCCCAGATACTCGTCACCAACATTGAATCCGCCGATATATCCAATTTTTCCGTCAATGACCGTAACTTTTCGATGATTTCGATAATTGGCTTTCAAGTTGATGTATTTGATCCTGGACGGGAAAAACCGCGCCACTTTTACGCCGGAATCTTTCAGATCTTGAAAGTCGATGCGCTTTAAAAATATAGCACCCATATCGTCGAAAAGCAGACGCACCTCCACTCCCTGGAGAGCCTTTGCTTTCAGTGCCTCCATGATCCGATCGGCCAGAGAACTGCTTTTGAATATGAAATATTGCATATGTATGTGATCTTTTGCTTCTGCGATATCCTTCAACAATGTGGAGAACTTTTCTTCCCCATCCGTAAATATTTCGACTCGGTTGTCATCGGTATAAATGGCGTCACTCAGATTTTGATGGAATTGGATCATATCACCGTAATTGTCCCAGGTGATGTCGTTCATTTCCTTGTCCTGTTCCGTCAAATCTCGCTTTTGCTGTTGTATGATGGTATTGGTCAATGCCCGTTCCGTTGAACTGATCTTGAAGATCTTCCTTCTCGTCAGATTCTGTGAAAAAAACAGATAAAAAACAAACCCGACTGCCGGGATCATCCATAACAGCAACAACCAGGCATATGTGGATTGAGGATTTTTCCTTTCCAGAAAAATGATGATGAAAGTCAGTATGATGTTGATGACAAGAACTAAACTCAATCCATAGGATGTTGCAATCAGCACGATAACCCCTCCAAGCGTTGACTCGATCTTAATTATTATAGCATATTTTATCAATTTAAAATCAACGCAAACGCAAAGAAATCCGCTACTGCGGATTTCTGATCGGGTGGATCATTATATTCATTTTTTAATAAACCGACACGGGATGATAGTCTTCCAAATTCTTGACGACGTCAACAGTTTTTCCGTTTTCCAGTTGTTGGGAATCAAAGGATGTGTCCACAAGGATCCATTGTCCGTCCAGTAAAACTTCATTCCATGCATGATACACTTCTGGTTGAAACTCTCCATATCCCTTGACCAGTTTTGTGGGAATTCCGATGCTGCGCAGCATGGAAGCCGTCAGGGATGCATAGTCGTAACAGATCCCGCTTTTTGTGGTCATGGTTTCTATGTTGTTGGGAACGTATGTATGATCCAAACCTTGGATCTTCTTCTCATCATAACGGAGGTTTTCCACTACATATCGATAAACTGCCATAAATTTTTCGGAGTCCGTTTTCAATCCCTCTGTCAATTCCAATGCTATCCTGCTGCCGTTATCGGACCGCTCCCATTGGATCGGTTGAACGGAGTGGAGATATGGTAGATTTTCATCCTCCAGGCCGACCTTGGTGTTCCATCGCTGCAAAACTCGATAGCTGTTTCCAGTGGTATTTTCCAATACGGCGATCTCATAGGTACCGTTTCCAAACACCAAAGGGAAGGCTTCGTACTCGCCTTTTTCCAAATAGTTGTAGTATACTTGTTGTTCTCCCATTTTAATGGAGATCTTTATTTTGTTTTCGCCATTGTAATCGAACTTGACGGCAACAACGCCCTGGTTGACACGACTTTCGTCCAAATCCAGCCCACCGCTTCTTTCCTCGCTTGCAGAAATCTTGTCGGTTTCCGCTTCCATATCGAATCGATCGTAGATGCCTGCACTGCTTCCCAAAGGAACCAGCTCGTCATTGATCAAATTGCTTTTATCCATCGTAAACAGGTCACTGGCAAATACACCTGCTCCAAAGCCGAAAATCATGATCACAGCAAATATCGCTATCATTTTTTTCATGAAAAAACCCTCCTTTCGGCAACCGGCTGCCTTTCCCTTTCGGGGGTAGGCCCTTGGCTTTGCGTCCCAATCTTTCGATTGGTTTGCTATTGTCGCTGAAGAGTGTTGCACCCTATTGCGAAACAATAAAAAAACTTCTCTTTCGGTAACCGGCTGTCATCCCGTTTCCGGGGAAGACCCTTGGCTTTGCGTCCCAACCTTTCGATTGGTTTGCCTTTATCGCTGAAAAGCGAATGCCTTGTTTATGTACATAGAATTACACGCACATTGTATCACAGGATCCTGTCAATTGCAAGAAAACTTCATAAAGTATTTCCAGTCTGTTTCATGGAACCCAAATTCGGATATAAATAGCAAGATAGGTAAACAACAAGGAGGGTTTGTTATGAAAATTTTAATTATAGGTAACGGGATCGCAGGATTGACTGCTGCAGAAGAAATTCGGAAATTGGACCAGCTGGAATCCATCGTCATGATCTCCGAGGAAAAAATCCATACGTACTATAGAACCAAACTGTCCCACTTTTTGGCCAAGGACTTCACCAACGAAGAGGTATTGGTCCACCCGCCTGAGTGGTATGAAGAAAAGAACATTCAAGTACTTTTAAATAAGAAAGTCTTGCACATCAATGCAGATCTTCACACCGTAGAATTGGACGACGGTTCAACATTGGAATACGACAAGCTTCTGCTGGCCAATGGATCCAGCAGTTTCGTCCCCCCAGTAAAGGGATCTGAACAAGGCAACGTATTCTCCTTGCGCAGCCTTGAAGATGCCAAAGTCATTCAACAAGCAGCCAAAGAAAGTAAAAAAGCTGTGGTCGTCGGCGGCGGGTTATTGGGACTGGAAAGTGCCAATGCTTTACTGAAACTGGGTCTGGATGTCACTGTGGTAGAATTTGCCCCCAGACTGCTGCCTCGACAAATGGACGAAGAAGCATCTTTGGTCGTCAAAGAGATCGTGGAAAACCAAGGGATCCAGTTGCTGTTGGATGCACAAATAGCCGAGATCAAGGGAGATCCGGTCAAATCCTGTGTATTGAAAAACGGAGATGTCATCGATACAGACATGGTGCTGTTTTCCGCAGGAGTCCGCTCCAACATCCAACTGGCGAAAGATGCGGGGATCGAGACGGATCGAGCCGTCATCGTCAACGAGTATTTGGAAACCAGCATGAAAAACATTTATGCTGCAGGAGATGTGGCGGAATTCAAAGGAATGTCCTTCAATATTTGGCCCATTTCCATGGAACAGGGAAAAATCGCCGGGCAGAACATGTTGGGAGAAAAGCAAACCTATGAAGCCATCACCCCATCCAACATGTTGCAAATATTGAACGTAAAGGCATTTTCACTGGGAGATCTGGAAAATTCCACGGAAACTCGCACGCTGAAGGAAAAAGACCGGTTCATCAAACTTTTCTTCCAGGACGGTGTGTTATCGGGAGCCATTTTGATCCACGACATTTCTTCCGCTGTCACATTGAAAAAGGCCATGGGTACAGACTGTACGGATCTGTTGAAAAGCACCCAAACCGTACCGGAATTGCTGGACGGCCTGAAGTCCTGATGTAATTAAAAAACGGGGATTGAAGATCAACAGATTTTAGCCTAATGGTTCAGTAAAAACATAAAATTATCAGCAGACACAAACAGTACCCTATCAACGAGGGTACTGTTTGTTTTGGCAGTTTTCCGACAATACTTTTCTTTCGGTAAACAATTAATAATTTTTTATACATTTTTTTGCAAATTCTTGCCACTAATTTCACAAAAATTAATGACCGTAAATCTTGTTGCAATACTCAATTCCCTTCATAGCTTGTGTTGCAAATTCATCGGCACCTGTGTGGTCTTTGACTTGCTCAGACGTGATTGTACCCCCGATTATTACTTTCACCTTATCTCTTAATCCCGCTTCTTTTAAAGCGTCAACAACATTCTTCATAACTGGATATGTAGTATTGAGCAAAGCGCTCAACCCTAGAATCTTAGCATCAGATTCTCTCACGGCATCTACAAATTTTTGAACGGAAACATCTATTCCCAAGTCGATTACTTCAAATCCATGGCTGCGTAGCAAACTTACAACTATGTTTTTACCTACATCGTGGATATCTCCCTCAACGGTTCCAATTATCACTTTACCTTTGGAAACACCATCTCCACTGGCAGTAAGCAATGGTTTGATTTTTTCCATTACCACTTCCATGATCTCAACAGAAAACATTAATTCTGTTAGAAAATATTCGCCACTTGCAAACAAATTCCCAACTTCGACTAATCCTTTATTGCAATCTTCTACAATATCAACTGGTGATACACCTTTTTCAATTTCTTCATCAACAATCTTATATACTAAATTTTCTTCTAATTCTCTTATAGCATCTACTAATTTTGACATGCTAGTCCTCCTTATTCTTATTTAAAGTAAACCCACGAAAACGCCATTCGCTCGTATTTATCCCATGTTTCTTTTATCATCTCTTCATTGCCAACGATGTCCCAATTGTGTTCATCTCTGAATTCTTCCCATGGTGTTATAACAGGAAGTTCAAATGGGATTTCTAGTTTCAAATCTTGATCATATGCTGGTTGTGCCTTTGGTGTTTGTTGACCTTCATATACTCCAAACTCATTGATTGCATCGATCATTGCTTGCAAGTTTTCTGGTTTCGCATCATTAGGTATATGTCCTCCACCGAGTGGTCCCCAACCACCATCTTTACCAACAGTTTCACAAAGCAATTTTACCCTTTCTCGCATTTGCTCGGTAGTTCCAAAGATAAACAAGTCTGTTGGAATTCCGCCAGTAATGAAATTTTTATGTCCGAATGCTTCCTTGGCTTTAAAAATATCTGCCTCGTTGTCCACATCGAAAATTACAGAACCTTTCGGGAAATCTGCCAAGTGATGCCAATGCGGCGACCAATCGCCTTCCAAAAAAACTCTGAACTTATAGCCAGCATTGATGAACATCATCATACCTTCATAGAAAGTTGGCCAATAAAATTCATCGAATTGTTTCGGAGACATAAAACACGGTTTGTGCGTTGCAATAAAAATCGGCAGCTGTTTCGTCGGGTCCACCATTGTTGCACAGTTAGCCACATTGATTTCCATAATTTTTTGACATGCTTCTTTCACTTCTTCTTTGTTTCTAAACATGTCTCGCATAATCCCGTGCAAACCGCGGTAATTATCGGATAGGATATCAAAAGGTGCAGTTAAAGCTCCTCTTGTGGTTGGTATTACACCATACTCTTCTTTCAGTTTTACTGCATTTTCTCGCAATATACCGCCAAAGATACCCTGTAAAAATCCCATTTTCAAGAAAGCAACATGTGATCGAATGGCACCTTTACCATCGTACTCTCCAAAAATTCTTGGGAAATATTTATTGAACCTCCAGCCTACAGGATCATCAATAAACTCGCGATACTCGTCCACCTTCAGATGCTCTGCTTCTACGAATTGCTGAAGTGATTTGGGAGGAATTTCTCTACCAGGTACCTTGTAAAGCCGGTTATCGATTGCATCCCACATGGGGGCATATGCAATATTAGATCGAAAAGTATCGACTTCTGGAAAATCTCTCGCAAATTTTGCATCGCACTCATACCAGTGCTTTTGACTGTAAACGATCTCTTGAATGGTTGAACCAGAATACTCTTCTGCAAAATAGGTCGTGTTAAAAACAATTGGTACCCGATCGGTTGGCTGCATTCTGATCGCAGCCATGTACCTGTCTAATCTTCTGTTGTAAAGTTCTTCTACTTCTTTTGATTTAAACATCTTCTATCCTCCATTTTCTTGATATATTGTTATACTAAGCTGTTTTCTTTATCTCTTTAGGTCTCGAAACGTAAGTATCATCTATAAACAATCCTAACACACCAACTGCCAAGAATGAGCCAGCCAAAATCATTATAACTGCAAAATAGTTTTGTGTAGCTGCCAAAACCGCTCCGGTTATAATAGGGTAGATGATGGATCCCAATTGACAAACCGCGTTGTACCAACCCATAACTTTACCTGCGTTTGGACCTTTAGCTCTCTCTGTCTGCATTGCATTGCTGGCAGTTCCTTGGAAACCTCTTGCAATCGTCATTAGTATAGTAACAGCAGTCAGAGCTGTCACCGATGTAGAAGCTCGATACATATACATAAAGATAAATGTAACTACAGAAGCGATTATAACAATCCATTTTCTAGTCTTTAAGATATCCGATACAGTACCTGAAAGTATATTGGTTACAAGAGATACCAATGAAGCACTACCAAAAATCATCCCTGCTACCGCTGGAGTCATTTCTTTTCCAATAATCAAGTAAGCTAAAATCCATGTCTGAAGACCTTGTCCAGCACCAACTAGAATTGTATGCATTACTGTGTTTATCATAAAGTCTTTGGTTGTGAAAACTTTAATGGCATTTTTTACTTCTGCTGCTTTTTCTTCTGTACTTTTCTCGACTCCTCTTGAGCCTCTTGATAATCCTTTTTCTTTCATGAAAATTAATACTATTACGCCTACGATTATAGTCAATATCCCTGCATAAACAAATGCAGTTTTATATCCTCTCGTTGCAACCATGGGTGTAAATACGATGGACGCAAATGCCATACCAACGGCTGGTCCTGACATCATGAAACCGACCACAGTTGCTCTTACTCGATCCGGAAACCATCCGTAGTTCATTTTTGAGATTCCTGCGAACAATGGGCCCGCTGCAACTCCTGCTAAAACACGTAGTGCAAAAATCGCCCAGTATCCAGAAACTAATGGAATAAGCACTGTAAACAAGCCAGTACCTAAAGCTGTTGCCGCCAACGTAATTCTTGGACCCAATTTATCAACAAAAAATCCGGAGAAAAAGTTTGACACCACGTAACCAATGTAGAATGCTGAGGCGATACCGCCGGCTTGGACTAAAGTTATTCCCAGCGCTTCTAATGCACTTTCCGAAGCTATCGTTGAAGACCACACATTTCTTGAGACAAAAGATACGCCAAACGTCATCATGCAAAGAAAAGCTATAAGAACGCTATACGCTGTTACTTGAACCACTTCTTCGGTCGTTTTCTTGTTGTTCGTATTTTCCGACATTTAAAATTCCCTCCCTAATTTGTAATTTTTTAATTCTAACTCACGACTAGTTCAAAATGATGAAATTAGTTTTTCCATTTCTGATCGCATTCCTCCTTTTTAAACTTTTTTATATATATGGCCATATATAAAATATTATAATCTCATTACATTTATAATATTACGCTATTCTAGCCTTAAATGTCAAGTATTTAAGGCTAGAATTAGTTTATTTATATTATTTTCGAAAAGTGATCCAGAATCACGGTGACACAATCATTAAATCAATCCTCATAAACATCTGAAAATGCCGAAAAGAACACATCTATAGTTTCTTGCTTTGCTGGTTTTGTTAATAGGGAAACCACTACCATTGTAATTGCAGACAACAAAAACGCTGGCAATCCATAGAAAAATCCTAATGTGGAAGATGCAGGTAGAACACCGAATGCCCAGAGCGCTGCAGAACCTACTCCAACAATCGATGATAAAATAACGCCTAAACTAGTCGTTCTCTTCCAATACATGCACCCAAAATAGGGTGGCAACATGGTAGCCATACCTGCAAATGAAAACGTACCAATCGCTAATATACTTCCGGGTCTGAGTAATACCAATATATATATCAATACGGATATTACCAATATGAAAAACCTACTGATTTTTAAGTCTTCTTTCAATTCAAGTTTTTTGCTTCTTAATACAATTGGTTTGTAAAAATCTTCAGAGAAAATTGAAGACATAACCAAAATCATTCCATCCCAAGTAGACATGATCGCGGATAAAATACCAGCCGCCAGCAATCCGATCATCCATGGGGGTGCAAACCTAGCCGCTAACAATGGGACAATGCTTTCCGTTTCAGCGCCAACCAGACCTTTGATAGCAATAGATCCCCAAGTTCCCAAACAAACTGCAAAAACCCAAAATATAATTGATAAAATTGGATAAACTTTTTGGTTAAGCTGAAGCGTACGTGGATGGGCCGCTGACATATTTCTAATTAATAGATGGCCAAAAACACCATTCGACATCCCGGTTGCCAACATACTATAGAAAGTCCATTGTTTCCAGTTCTGAACACCTTGACCACCTAAGCTGATCATATTCTCAGGAAGTTGTGCTGTTATAGCTGCACCGCCACCTAATGCATAATAAACGATGACTGTTAACACCAGCATTGCAAGGAGCATGATAAAACCTTGAAATATGTTTGTCCAAGCTGTGCCTTTCATCCCACCGGAGTAAGCTGTAAACGTGCAAACGATCAATATGATCAAGGCACCCAACCAATACGGTACAACACCATTCGTTACAGAATTTAAGACATTTCCCGCTCCTATTCCAAGAATTAAAACATACGGTACCATTAAAATAATTTGAGCTGCTGCTACAACATATCGTGATGCATTATTATCATTGAATCGATCTTTAAAGAATTGTACTGGGGTAACATAATCAAATTTCGACGAAAGCATCCATGCCCTGCTACCAAATATCCAAAATCCGATCGGCGCCGTAATGGAAACCCCTAATAAATAACCTAAAGTCGTGTATCCAAGATTATACGAAACTCCAGGACCGCCTAGAATACCAAAAGCTGTAATTTGGGACCCAAATATAGCAAAAGCCAGAGCTAGTATTCCAAGAGATCGACTTGACGTAAAAATGTCACCAATCGTTGTTACCTTTGAAGCACTTGCAGCTCGAATCCCAATAGCTACTGTGCCTATTAGATAAATGAATACGATAATAAGAGTTAAAACTACAGTTGCATCCATGTCTTATCTCCTTTCAAATTTTTATTTTGGAATTGGCCAAGATATTTTTGTTACAATATGCATTGTTATTGGAATAACTATACCTACCATGACAATTCGATACAGTACATTACTTGGCAACCACCCAAAATAAATTTTTGGATCTGTCCAATTCCAAAAATCATTATGGAGAATTACTTGAAAAACCACCAAAAGAACAACTGCAAGTAACACATTACCAGCACTGCTTTTTAAGAATCTTTTGTTAGGTTCACTTGACATTTTTGATCCTCCCATCTTATAATCTACATACCAAAATCCAAATCAGTTTTTTTATTAGTCCCTTTGCTTCCTCTTTAGAAATCCCCTTTCTGACTAAATTTTCTTCTACTATTTGCAGTGCATCCATAAAGCTATGTTCCATAAGTTATTTCACCTCCTTAACTCATTAGGATTATAAACACGGCACTCTAATGATAAGTAAAAACTGTGTTTCGTTTATTGATTAATTAATCAACAAAATCTAAAACTTTTTCAATATTTTCCATAATCTTTCGCGAATGCCATTGCTTCGATTAAATTTTCGGGTTTTCCATCATTTAAATTCATCAAACTGTAATCTGTTCCAAAAATAAACTGACCTCCTGGAGCCAAGTCATCAAACGTTTTCTTGACACTATCTCTCAGCTCTGGAATACTTAGAAACTTTAGTTCATTTGCTGACAAGCCACCATGAAAAATCATTCGATCTTTCATCTTTTCTTTAATGTATTTAAGATCGCCCAGTTCAAATAAACCGATTACTTTGCTTGTTTTAGGAAGATCTTGAAGAATATCAAGATAAGGCGTCCAGTCGTTTTCCATAAAGAAATGCAATGTGTAGCCTCTCTTCACCCCAAATTCTTCTACATATCTTTTCATGAAGGGAAAATATAACTTCTCAAAGTCTTTAGGCCGCATATATGTTGGAATATGAAGTGGGGAGAATAGCCACTTATCATCTACCGGAACTTTAGAATCAAAAAACATTTCGCTGACAAAATCATAAATAGCTTCACAAGCGTCGTATAACTCATCTGGACGTTTACGGATATCTCTTGAAATTCCAACGAAATCTCTCAAATAATCTAATACTACATCCATGGGATTGTAATTTGTCATTTTAATAATTACTGGTATCCCAACTTCTGTTTCCAATCGATTAATGACTTCTCCGTTGTATGCCATCCAATCCTTAATATCTTTTAGTGCATCTTGCACTAATTCAACATTTTTCTCTAAACTCTGATTCAATATCGGAAATTTTTTGGGCGCAATCACATTTGCAAAATATGTTTTTGCATCTTTGGCTAACTCTTTTAACTCTTCTCCCTCCATCAAATGTCCATGTGATCCTCTGATTTGCACGCCATCATCTGAAACCGTGTATAGGCCTGCTCCAATAAAACCATCACTATTCGAATTATTTTTACTTGCAAAATTCAGCCCCGCTTTAAACGGTACTGTGTTTGAAATACTTGCTACTGCATCGATTTCAATGTCATCACAAATCTTTTTATATGCTTGAAACAGTAATTCATTATTTTTCAAAAACGCTTCCTTAACACTGATTTCTGCGTAATGAAATGCCCACGTTTCTATGAATGGACACAAAGGGACTCTTTCTGGTGTTTTCCCACTAGTAATATCTGAAAACAATTTTAGTTTCTTGTCATATTTCACTTTTATTTCTTGCTTTAGCAATTTGATCATCCTCCCAAAATTCAATATTCATTGATGAATAATTAAGCTCGAATCTATACCAACATCTATCACCTCTTTTTTATTATATTACATTTTATTTTACAATATTATAAATGTTGTATTTATTGCAATATTACACTATACTGGCCTTAAATGTCAATATTTTAAGTCAAGTTTTTAAATTTTGTTTATTTTTATTGTTTGTTGTCACAATATGAAGATATTTACGAACTTAATATGATTAAGGTTATATAAAAAGCAATCTGGATTTTTCCAGATTGCTTTTTATATTAGGCACTAAATAATCCCTTTTCGCACAGCTGAATTATATCTTCGAGTGAATTTGTCTCTACCTAGAAGAGCCTCTGTACCAAAAATCGCTCCCATTATTTCCTTGTTTAGTGGATCAATAATCGCTGAATCCATTCCTTCATATATTGCTATAGTCATGAAGTTTTGATTGATAATTTTTCTTTTAGGCATTCCGAAAGAGATATTGCTAAGACCAGAAGTAAATTTGATTTCTCGAAAATCGCTTTTAATAATATTCATCGTTTTAACAAAATTCGTTAGAGATTTCAGATCCGTAGCCAAGGCCATAACTAGAGGGTCAATGTGTATGTTTTCCAGTTTGATGTCATAAGTTTTTGCTTTTTCAATAATGCCTCGAGTAATCTGCACTCTGGTTTCAACGTCTTTAGGGGTTCCGTTAACACTATCACATGTTAAAGCTATAACCTGCCACTCAGTTCCTTGTATTAAAGGAAATACGATCTCACATTTATCTTTATTGGTCCCTTCAACTGTTTCTAGGCTCACAGAATTTATAATCCCCGGTTTGTTTACAATTGGTATAACTTCTTGAATAAATAAAGGATTTGGACTATCTATGCAAATTGCTATTTCAACTGCATCTTGAACAATTTCAATCAACCATTTTAATGTTTCAACTTCTACTTCAGGATCTGTGGAGGCACATATATCAATATAATCAGCACCAGCTTCTGCTTGCTTCAATGCTCTGTTTCTAATAAATTCAGCATCCCGCTTTACGATAGCCTCTTTTACAACCGGTATAGCACCATTAATTTTTTCACCAATAATAATCATTTCTCTTCTCCTTTAGTGTTTTTTGTATTATCACTCTTTTTATAATTTTAACCTTCTTTTGCCGTAAATGTCAAGATTTTAAGGTAATTCTTGTGACGACTATCAAAAAAACAAAAAACCGCCCTAAACAGAGACGGTTACAAATAATTTAACGAACAATCTATTTTTTGTTATCAAGCATTTAATAATTTAATATTTTTCCAAAACACAAAATCCATCTAACTCCTGTTGATGTATTTTGTAAAAAGAATTACAATAATCTATGGCTATACCTATCTTATCTTGAGGTACACCCAAAACTGAACCAGTACCTACTCCAATATAGTTGATTGCTTCATCGATTTCATCAACATCAAAATAATTTTCCATAAGTTTTAAGATCATTGCGTTACGTCCACCTGAGTTAAAAATTGTAACAGCAGTTTTTCTGAAATCATCTAAAACAACGCCATTCTCCTTAATAATTTTTCGATTCAAATTATCCATCATTTTTCTAAATGAATTATTAGAATTCACATCTGAGTGTAAAGATCCACTTGTTATCAATTCATAGTAAAATTTTCGAGTCGCTTTATTTTTGTAAATATTTTTATAATAAGGCAAACTGGCTGTTACATGCAAGGTAAAGCTGTCGATTGGTCCGTCGCTATGCTGTAAAATAAATCGATAAATTTTTGAAATATATCTTTTTAACAATTCTCCAGCAATGTCTTCCTTTTTTCTAAAATAATATCCTATACTTCCTATAGTTATACCAGTATTGTCAGCTATTAATTGCATTTTTGTTTTATTATAACCATATTTGCAAAACAATTTGCTAGAACTTTTTAAAAGTAAACGCTTTGTTTCGATTCCCTGCGATGTTTTTGCCATCTATTTTTCCTCCACTAATTTACTCTATTTTAACATAAGTATTTGTGAAAGTGCAATTTTATTTAATGATTGTGGAGTTGTTTGTTGCAACGCTATAAGTTTAAAAAGCGGATAGACTCTAATGTTTAAATGCTAGTTTTTTTCGAAATGATTAGCCAAAAGAAAGAGAATTAACATGACATCTACTTATTGCAATCATGCTAATTCTCTATTCTATTTATAGATGATACGATAGATGTCTGTACACTGCTTGCTCAACTTCAACAAAAAGATCCAGCAAATAAACTTGGTCATCCTCAGACAAATTATATCTTTCGATCAATTCTTCTCTTGTAAGAACAGGTTTAAATTCCTTATCCATGATACACCTCCATAATCAATTGTTGGATTTAATTTAATACTCGCCATATACTCTAACAAATTCTATAACTGATTGTAAATTCTCAATTTTTATATCATTCCTTCTTAGCGGTACTTTTTGTGGCGCAAAAATGTAATTTCCGCCAGGCATCAAAATATCAAGATACTCTTTCGCTTTGTCAATGCATTGCTGTTTTGTTCCTTCTCTTAATAATGCTGTAGGATACATGGTAGAAAATATATGTTTTTTGCTGATTTTGTCAACCACATCTTGAGGATGCGGATATTCAAATTGGATACAGCACCTACCCGGAAGATCATTAAATGCATCTAGGTGTGGAGTCCAATCTTCTTCAGCATACGTCGAGATATTAAAACCCAGTTTTTGAAATTCTTCAACTGATCTTCGATACGAAGGCCAATAAAATTTTTCAAAATCCTTAGGTTTCATGAAGGGTGCCATATGTAGCGGCATCAACAAAGTAGTAATCTTATCTGGATCTGGTTTTGGAAGCATCTTCACTTGTTCGATTTGATAGTCACATGCAGCTTCACAAGCTTGTATTACCCACTCAGGATTTCTTCTGATATCGGATAAAATGGTAGAAAAACTTCGAATATAATCTGCAATGAAATCAAATGGAGCCCATAATATTATTGGTGATTGAAGAATATTTGCTCGTTGATGTTTATCCGCGAGATTCGGTCCAAGCCCTATAAATTTGGATTTAAGTACAGTGCGAGCCACATTAATCTTTAATTGTCCAAATTCAGGATCATCTTGAAGTATTCCAAAAACTCTGGGTTGGATCTTTTTAACAATAAACTCAAATGGATCTTTAATGAACTCAGGATACTCATTATACTCCATTGGCGCAATATTTGGATGTTGAAAGAAGCCATCTGCTCCAGGTACCATAAATGCTTGCTTAACATACCTGTAAATAGCCGCCTGTGAAAAAGGTGCCATCGGAAGCGTATCCGCATCAATCAATTCTGCCATCTTATCAGCCATTTCATAAGTCAATTTGGGATTGTATAAATCTCTTTTAGCATTATATCCAAGATAATCAACTGCAAAATCTTCTGTTACACCAGCTTGAATCGGCACTCTTGCCGGGCGCTTTCCTTGCCAAATGTCTCTAAATAATTGATTACGTTGCTCTTGTTGATTTGTCATTACACATCCTCCTTTAAAAAGTGAACTAAACATAAGATTTTCATACGATGCGTTTGCATTTCTCGCCGAATCACCTCTATTCACAATTTACATTTTTACAATCTGCACTAAATCTTTAAACTTTTGTACAATTACAATTTTAATTGATTGCAACCTTAAATGTCAAGTTTTTAAGGTTGTGTATGTTACATTGTTTTAGCTTTTGAGCTTAAAAATTCAAGAAACGGGGATCGTTTCTACGATCCCCGTTTCTTTTATCGCAATCTCATAAAGAAACTAAATGCTTCTTTTTCAGATCCGTTGTGTTCATGTTTTTCCAGCATGTGTCTGGTGTGGAGGACTTGATCATCGTAATAGGGCGATTGATTGTCGCAAATATACGCCATGCTGTAATCGCCTGGAGTCACCCAACCCATGAAAATAAATGCATGGGTTGGACGTCCATTGGGATCTCCGGCAGCATCTGTCGTAAAACAAATGTCGCCCTTTCGAAGCTGGGTATAATCCCTGTCCTTCACCCATCCATTGTTGCTGAGATAGGGCATCAGATAATCGATGCTTCCCATGGAACTTCGGATCGGCACTCCAACTCTTCGCAGTGCTTCCGCCGTGAAATATACACAGGCGTTGTGCAAATGCCCTCCCCGCAACCTTTTGGCCTCTGCATTGACGCTGTTCCGATTGGAGAGACTGGACATGTAATCTGCCAGTTGATCCCCCACCCGGTAAAATCCTTTGACGTTCGTATGACCGCTATACAGGTCCGTTCCATTCACATTGCGATAAGCGCGAACTTTATAAAAATTCCCTTCGGTCCACTTGGCGGAAGAATCCACATAACTTGTTGATGTGGTCCGATCCACCAATTCAAAATTCCCGCCGGCGCTGGATGCTCGATACACTTCATACCCACCGGCCCCAGGAGTCCCATTCCACGTCAGGGACACTCCTTGAGTTTCTTTTCGAACAGCACTGTAAGATGGCGGCACGATCAATTCAGCCTTTGCAGATGCATACCCGGACATGGGACTTTCCGCTTTTATGCTGCCTTCCGAAGCCAGTGCCTGCACTTTGTAATAAAATACGGTTTGATATGGTCGATTCTTGTCGGTGTAGGAAGTAGAACTCGTTTCCCCGATTTTCGTATAATTCCCTTTGGCTCCATCGCTCCGATAAACGGCATAGGACGTAGCATGAGAAGTCTTGTTCCACCGAACTTTGATTTGATCGTATCCATCCGCCGAAGCTTGGGTTCCCCCTGGCGCAGCTGGAATGGTCAACCATTTTGCATACAGGATCAGGTCTTCTGTTACTGTTTCCGTTGTAAATTTCCATGGTTTCTGTCCATTTTCATCTCCTGTCCAGGAGATGAAAATAGCACCTTTTTTTGTCGGTTCTTGCGGAGCTTTCAACAAATCTCCGTGTTCCACGATCACTTCTTCCACCCCGGAGCCTCCCTTGGTTTCAAATGTGATCTTGTACTTGTTTTTTTCCCAGAATGGGTAGAGTTTAGCCGTAGCTTCTGTCAGTTCAAATTCACTTCCTGCTTCGATGACTGTCCCTTCCCCGGTCGGATCCGTGGTCCAGCCTTTGAATGTGTGACCGACCCGTTCCAGGTGGCCGATATTTTCCATAGCCTGGATCACATCTCCGTAGGCGTAATGGTTGTCGTCCTGGGGCAAGGTACCAGCTTCACTCAAATAGTCCAGGTACTCCACATAATAAAATGGTTCTATGGCGTATCCAAAGTTTTCATCGTAACCGGTCATGTCGTGGGCATACAGCAATTTTAGTGCAGCAGGTGTTCCTTCAAAGACACCTTCTCCCATCTCGGGTGCATTTCCTAAAAATTCGACGCGACTCAAACTGGCGCAACCGGAAAATGCGCCACTTTCCACAGTAAGGACATGTTCGCCAACGATCACGGTCTTCAGATTCGTCGCTTCGGCAAAAGCATTCTCCCCTATATAGGAAACCCTGTATGTTTCACCTTCCCACTCAAAGGATTCGGGGATCTCCAACACCGTTTCTGTTCCTCCATACTTGGCGATAACTCCGTCGCCTCCTCGAAAGCGATAGGTGTAATCTCCCAACTCCACGCTTCGAAACAGATCCGTTGCAAAAACAACCGTTCCTACAACCGCTACTACAACTACTACCAATATGCTCACGATCCACTTTTTTTTCATCCAATCACTCCCATTTTTTCATTATGTCGAAGAATTCAAAGTTTTTTATTATTATATCATAGTAAATTTGTCTGTTTACAAAATTAGTTTATCCAATTTTCATATAAATTGTAAATTAGCCATCGTCTAAAACAGATTTCGAGTCTAAAATATCACAACTTGAACGAATAGGTCAACAGTCTTGCAATATTTCATGTATCCCCTTTCAACAAGGTGGTTTCTCATGGTGCAAAATATGTTATAATAAATGTCAAAATCACAATAAGACGACATGAAGTAAAAAGGAGATCGGCAATGGCAACGGAAACACAAGCATTGATTCTGAATACCATCCGTCATATGGATGTACCAAAAGTGGCAAAGGGAGAACTGGTCCTGGACGACACGGTGATCGCCTCCCATTATCATGTACCGGAAGTAAAATTTGAACACCGATGGGATTTCGCCAAAGAAATGGAAATGGATCTGGTCACCCACTTTCCCACCTATAACAAGGAAGAGGCCCTGCCTCTTTTAAACATGGATCCATTGGAATTAAAAAAGTGGACCATCAATACGGATTTTTTTCACTTTTATGTTTTGGACGGCGCCTTTGAAACAGGGCTGGCCCACTATGGATTTGGGGAGTTTTGCTCCATGGTGATGACCGACGATGAAGAATTGGAAGATTTCGTCCTCCACATGGAACGCATGAACATGGAAAACATTCGAAAATTGGCAGATTTGGGATCCAACGGTATCATTTTCGCCGATGATGTGGCCTTCCAGGGCGGGCTGATCGTTCGACCGGAAATGTTCAAAGATCATTTCATGGCCTCCATCGAGCGGCAGGTAGAACTCATGGACAAACTGGGTCTGGTCCCTTTCTTTCATTCCGACGGCAACTATCTGGCCATCCTGGATGACATCGTCAATGCCGGTTTTACCGGGCTCCATTGCATCGATAAAAAATGTGATGTCACACTGGAAGATTTGAAGCCTTATGGCAAGGACCTGTGCCTCTGGGGCATCTGGACGTATACGACATGGAACTGGCCCAGACGGAATCCGGCCTTAAACAGATCGTAGATGACATCGAAAGCAATACGGAATTCAAGGGATTTATACTTGGTACCAACAGCGGACTGTTCAAAGGAATGGATTTGGACATGCTCCGCCGCATTCACCAGGAAACGGATGCAAGAAAAAACCGGTCTTAAGACCGGTTTTTTTGATGGAGCTTATCGTTGGCTTCGATACTGCTGGTCGATCTCCACCATTTTATCCACTTTTGGCTGGGAGCTGCCGCCGGCAAACTCCGATTCCAACCATGCGCTGAGGACGGTTTTTGCGTTCTCTACGCCAATGACCCTCTCCCCCATGGTTATGATCTGGCAGTTGTTGCTTTTGATGGAACGCTCTGCCGAATAGACATCATGGGCAACGGTCGCCCGGATCCCCGGCACCTTGTTGGCGGTGATGGCCATGCCTATCCCGGTACCGCAGATGATGATGCCTCTTTCGTGGGTCCCTGCCGCAACGGATGCGGCAATTTTTTCAGCAATCATGGGATAAAGGACCGATTCTCCTTCCTTTACACCAAAATCCGTCAACTCATGACCTTTCTCTTCTGCAAAAGCTTTCAATGCGTCTCTCAAGCGAACACCTGCTTCGTCGCAGCCAATAGCAATTTTCATGACGACTCCTCCTTTGTACATGCCTCCTGTTGAACAAAAAAACCGTAAAAAATCTGCTTCCAGATCATTTACGGCCATCACTATTTTCACATGGGCATGTATTCTTTTGTTTAATTATACCATGTCGTCTTCGATCAAACAAGACAAGATTTCTGGTTATGCTCCATCCACGAGGGTATACATGTATTATTAACAAAATATTTTTAATTTGAAAGGATGTGTTTGCATGAACTTCTACGAGATCAAAGCGAATACCATTGATGGAGATACCATCTCTATGGACAACTATAAAGGAAAAGTGTTGCTGGTGGTCAATACAGCCAGTAAATGCGGATTCACCCCTCAATTCGAAGGGCTGGAATCCCTATATAAAACTTTCGCCTCGGAAGGCCTTGAAATTTTGGGATTCCCATGCAATCAATTCAAGGAGCAGGACCCAGGTTCCAGCGAAGAAATCAAAAGCTTCTGTCAGTTGAATTATGGAGTCACCTTCCTCTTGTTTGAAAAGGTGGATGTCAGGGGAGAAAACGCCCATCCGATCTTTGTGGAATTGACAAAAAAAGCCCCTTTCCCCGGTTGGAATTTTTCGGATCCAGTGCAAGAAAAGTTTTACAAAATCAACGAAGAGAACTATCCGGAATTTAGCAACGACGAAAGCATCAAATGGAATTTCACCAAATTCCTGATCGATCGACAAGGAAATGTCGTCAAGAGATTTGAACCCTGGGAGACTCCGGATTCCATGGCCGATTCCATACGAGAACTGCTGTGATCAAAGGACGCCTTGCACAACAAGGCGTCCTTTTGTATACTGAGAATACTAAAAACAACAAATGAAACGAGGACCACTTCCATGAAAAAATCCAAGCGAGATGTCATGCTTCAGACGCTCAAAAACAATCCCTCCCTGCTGCGATGCCCAAAATGCCACCAGGGATTTTCTTTTCAGGAATCCAGCCTGGTATGTGACAATGGACATTCCTATGATCTATCCAAAAGAGGATCGGTCCATCTGCTCTTGCATCCGGTCCGTTCTGTTTACGATGCCGCTTTATTCGACGCCCGAAAGCGGACGGCGGATTCCGGTTTTTTCACACCCTTGATACAGATCATCACCGAAATGATCTCCTCATACGTGAAGGAAGACTCCTGGATAAAAATGGTGGACGCCGGATGTGGAGAAGGAAGCCTTGCCCTCAACATTTGCCAGTCTTTATCACAACGGACCGCCTATTGCTGCGGGGTCGACATTTCCAAAGACGGTATCCAGCTAGCAACAAAATCTGAGTCCGATATCTTGTGGATCGTAGGTGACTTGGCGGATCTTCCATTCCAAGACAAGGCTTTCAACGTAGTGTTGAATGTGCTGTCTCCCGCCAATTACGGTGAATTTCAACGAATTTTGGGTGATGACGGGATCTTGATAAAGGTTTTACCCGGCACCGGATATTTGAAGGAATTTCGGGAGATCTTTTATGCAGATCAAGTCAAGGAAACGTATACCAACAACCAAACCAAAGAGCATTTTCAACGCCGGATGGATGTCCTGGAGACTCAAAATATCCACTATACCATCACACCAAATGAAAAACAGCTCCATGATCTCATATCCATGACACCCATGTTGCTGAACAAAGATCCAAATGCAGCGCAAAAGGAAGCCTTAAAAAAAATCCAGGCGGTCAGCCTGGATTATGAGATCCTGATCGGTAGAAGCAAGCTACTCAGAGAGTGATGGCTTCTACCTCTTTATTCAATTCTTCCAAAGCCCTTTGGAGTTGGGGATCCTCTTCCATGGTGTAGTCTGTTCCATAGTAAAATTCTTCATCGATCTCCACTTCGATGTCCGGTACGATGCCGATCCCCTGAATATTTCGCCCATTGGGCGTAAAATACTCGGAAACGGTGATCTTATAGCCGGTCCCATCCTGCAAATCGCTCATCCTCTGAACGATCCCCTTGCCAAAACTGGTAGTTCCTATGATGACGGCCTCTCCAGTATCCTGAAGTGCACCGGCAAAAATTTCCGAAGCGCTGGCAGAACCTTCATTGATGAGCACCGCAATGGGCATGTCCAACTGATCCCGGTCCGTAGACCGCTCGTATTCCCTGTTCCCTTGCCGGTCTTCCGTATAGACGATCACCGATTCTCCCATGATCTCATCCAAAACAGCCACGACCGAATCCATCATGCCTCCAGGATTGTCCCGCAGATCGAATACCATCCCCTGAACATTTTGTTCCAACAATTCACTCAGTTGCTTTTCGAATTCATCATAGGTGTAGGGTTCGAACTGATTGATGGAGATATAACCGATGCCATCGATCACTTGGGAGTCCACGCTGGTCATGATGATCTCTTCCCGGACCAACACTTTTTCCACAATGTTTTCATCCGTTTTTTTCAAAATGGTCAAGGTCACTTCCGTGCCCTCTTCCCCTTTGATCAAGCCAACGACTTCTTCCAGGGACAACCCGGAAATATCGGCGCCGTCCACCTGAAGGATCTTGTCTCCCGGCATCAATCCCGCTTTTTGACCAGGTGATCCTTCAATAGGCGATACCACGGTGACCCGGTCATCCTCATCCATGGAAACCACCACTCCGATGCCTACGTAGCTGTTCTCCATTTGCTCCACGTAACTTTGAAATTGTTCCCGGTCGTAATACATGGTGTAGGGATCTCCAACTGCTTCAAAGAGGCCCTTTAACGCACCCTCCATCAGAATATCTTCGTCCAACTCCTGATAGTAGGAATCCCTGATTTGATTTTTCAGGTACAGAAATTTATGGATAAAATCTGCCGTATGGGCATCTCTCGCCTGGATCACCACTTTGTCTCCAATGGCGATGGTGATTAAATTGCTGAATACGAAAGTGGCTACGTTGGAGACGATGAGCAACAGTACCACCAGGATCACGATCCATTTTTTTTGATATTTTTTATTCATATAGGCAATTGGTCCTCGCTTTTCATTAAGATAGGTCTTATTGTATCACAAAAACTTAAAATCCAATTAAAAAACGATCGGCCTGCATCCATTCGCTGGCCGATCGCTGACTTTCGATCAAGGAGATACATAACTTAGTGGATTGACGGGATTTCCGTTGATCCTTATTTCAAAATGAAGATGGATCCCAGTGGACCAACCGGTAGTGCCTACCTCTCCAATAGGTGTCCCAGGGGTCACCTTCTGGCCTACGCTCACATAACGTCTGGCCATATGGGCATATACAGCGGATACTCGGTTTCCATTGTCATCCAAACCGAGATCCAACGTGATCAGGTTGCCGTAACTGGATGAATATCTGGATTCGATGACTTCTCCGTATCCTACAGCAATGGCATTGAATCCCGTGCGTCTTCCTGTTGGGATATCGATCCCCGAGTGATACCGTGTATTGCCAAAAATGGGATGGATCCGCCAGCCGAATGGAGAGCTGATCGTGGATGCTCCAGGAACAGGCCACAGATAAATGCCGTTTATTTTTTCATTAATGGTCTGTTTGGACATGATCTCCGTTTTGATCTTTTGGGATTCCTGCTCCAAAGCCCGCTTTTCTTCTTCCAGCAACCGCTGGTTTTGGCGAAGGGAGTCCAAGGTCCTCTCTCTGCTTACAACCACAGAGTCCATCCTGGTTTTCTGTCTTCTGGCTTCATTTTGTTTTGCGATGATCTTGTTTCTTTCCGATTCGACTTCTGCTTTCTTCGCCTCGATCTGGGCTTCGATCTCCTCCAGCTCCAGCAGCACTTCCTTGTCGTATTCCATGATGGTGCGGATCATGTCGATCTTGGATACGAAGTCCCCAAAGCTTTCCGCGCTGAAAAGCACTTCCAGATAACTGGCATCTCCAAACATGTACATGACCCGGATCCGTTCATCCAAAACACCTTTATAATCCACTCTTTGCTGTTCTGCTTCTTTCAGCTCCTGGCGTATGATCACCAGGCGGGCTTCCATGTCGTCCACTTCCACCTGCAACTCTGCAATGGTTTCCTCGATTTTGGATATCTCGTCATTCAATCGTCGAACTTCGTCCATCACTTCCTGCATGGTAGCTTTGGTCATGTCGATCTCTTTTTGCATGTCATCCTTTTTTTCTTCGATGGCATCCAGGTTTTCCTTCAAATCGTCGACGGATTGAGCGGCTACGCCGGTTAACAACATGGACAATACCAGAAATATCACCAAAGCCAACCCAAATTTTCGCTTTTTCATAAGATTCCTCCCATCATACATCCAAGAATTTTGTTATGGAAAACATGCTGCCTGCAGCACCCACTACCAATCCATAAACGAGAAAGTAAATGGATATGGCCGGCAAAATGGTTTGTGGACTGGCAAAGCTGAAACCTCCAAAAAGACTGAATTGTCCCATGGCCGCGCCCAGCAGGTAATAGTACAGATTACGTACCACCAAAATAGCCAAGATGGCACCGGTCAAGCCCAGTACCGCACCTTCTGCTACAAAGGGCACCCGTATGTACAGGTTGGTGGCTCCCACATACTTCATGATGCTGATTTCTTTTCTTCTGGAAAACACCGTCAACTTGATGGTGTTGTAAATGATAAAAAAGGATATGCCGGTCAAGATCACCAATACGGCCAGACTCAGCAAATTTGCAAAACGATTGAAACGCATCAGAGCTTCTACATAACCCTCTCCGTAGTTCACGTAATCTACGCCTTTATAGGATGTCATGGATTCATTGACTTCCTTGATCTGCTCTGCGTCATAAATCTTGATGATATAGGATTCGGGCAGGGGATTGTCCTGCTCCAGCCCTTGAAGGATCCCTTGGTATTTTTCCAGGCTGTTTGCCATGTTTTTTAAGGCCTCTTCTTTGGATTCATATCGATAACTGGAAATCCGGGTATCATTGTCCATAAGGGTCAACAGATCCTGGCGCTGTTCCTGGGTTATTTCCTGTTTAAGGAAAACCTTCAATTCCAACTCATCTTCCAAGTTCTGGGTGATATGCTGAATATTCAAGGCAATGACCAAAAATATGCCCAAAATGACCAGGGCTGCAATGACACTGACTATGGATGCTATGCTCATCAGGCTGTTTCTACGAATGCTGCGCACCGTATCTCGAAAGAAGTATTTAAAGGTATGAATCTTCATTGTCATACCCTCCTTTTTTGTCGCTTACTACACGTCCCCCATGAAGAGTGATGACCCTGGCCTGCATCATGTCCACAATGTCGCGATCGTGGGTGGCCATGATGATGGTGGTTCCCCTTCCATTGATGGAATGAAGCAGTTTCATGATCCCCAATGAGGTTCTGGGATCCAGATTTCCTGTTGGCTCATCACATATGATGATCTTGGGATCATTGACGATGGCACGGGCAATGGATACCCGCTGCTGCTCTCCTCCGGAAAGTTGGTCCGGGTAATAGCGCATGCGGTGCCCCAGTCCTACCAGCTGCAATACCTCTGGAACTTTTTCCTGTATGTCCTTGGTCTTGTTTTCTACGATCTCCATGGCATAGGCCACGTTTTCGTAGACCGTCTTGTCCGACAATAGCCGATAATCCTGGAAAACCACACCCAACTGGCGACGGTACATGGGAATATGGCGCTTTTTCAATCGGGTGATGTCGCGATTTTCGATGTAGATCTTCCCTTCGGTCGGATCCAATTCCTTCAAGATCATTTTGATCAGCGTTGATTTTCCGGCACCGCTTTTCCCCACGACAAAAACGAAATCTCCATGGGCGATTTCCAAGGTGATATCACTTAATGCCAGATGTTGGGTTTTATCGTATATTTTATTGATATTTTCGAATCGAATCAACGTAAACCTCCGAATTTTAGACGTGCTGTCAAGGTGTTACCTCCACCAAGCGGTTTAAAGCTTCCACCGTATCCGGATCCAACAATCCGGTTTGTTCCAAACCCTGGTCTTGTTGAAAACGGGTCACTGCATCCGTAGTCATGGACCCGAATTTTCCATCCGCTGTTCCAAAAAGGTACTCCAGATAGATCAATTTTTCCTGCAACAACTGGATCGGTTCCCCTTCTTTTTCCGGTCCATAGGTGATCGGTTCCCGGTACAAGGCATCCATAGTCTCCATGTCCAAAATGCCGGTTTCCGCCAGTCCCTTGTCCTGCTGATAAGATCGAACTGCTGTTGTTGTTGCGACATCATAGGTTCCCTGGGGTTTCTCCTCCAGATAATCAAGATAATACAGAATTTCCTGATATTGAAGGATCTCTTCCCCTTGTTGTCCGGTGGTATAACCGGGTTCTTCCAGATCCAACTGCTCCAAGGTTGCATAATCCAGCGTTCCGTTGGATTCCAATCCTTTTTCCCGTTGGTAGGCCACAACGGCGTCCTTGGTGGTTTGATCGAAATTGCCGTCCGGCTCCTTGTCCATATGGCCCAGCATGCGCAATACCCTTTGGTAATAGAAGATCACATCTCCGCTGTTGCCCATGACATATTGTTCGCCTTCCCGGTCCGGGCCTTCCGTATCCATCTGATCCATCAAGGAATATTTGTCATAAAATGCCAGTTTCATCTGGTCGCTGGACAGGTCCAGCCCCATCAAATTGTGATCGATTATTTTTTCCCCCTCAAAGGAAGCAGTCAGGGACAGCAAAAAAATCATGCTGAGTATGTAGATCAATATATTTTTAAGTGACTTCATGAAAATCTCCTTCATCATTTACCCTATGATTTTATCAATTATTTAACATCAAATCAAGACGGCTTGACCAATCTTCCACCCATCGTACCATATTTCTGTGAAAAAGACCTGTTTTTTTGGGCGAAAAAAGACCCAATCGCTTATTGCCCCGACCTCCATCAAATATTTCAAAATAAACCTGCTTCACAATATCTTTGGGAGGTTTTCCCATATAGTCTTTCAAATACTCTTCCACAAAACCCTGGCTGTGGAGCAAGGCAAAAGCTTTCTCTTTCGGCAAAGGGGTAGGATGAAGAAAGGGCGGCAGTGGCCAGGACGCCTGCAGCAGATAATCCATCTTCAAGGTCTGTTCCACCATGGGTCGGTGAAAACCGTTTTGGCACAAGTAGTCGAATAAAATTTGATAAAGTGCATCTTTGGAGATCTTTCGATCAAAGAACCCTTTTTTATCCCAATGGGCAGCCAACCCGCAATAAAAATCAAAAGGCGTCTGTTCTTCGCTGTTTCTCACCATTTCCAGGGTGGTGGGAAAGTTCCCGCTGTTGTAGTATTTCTCCAGAACGTGTTCCACCAGGTGGAGCAACCAAAGTTCTTCGTAAGAAATGGAGTTGTTTTTCAACACCTGATAGGGAGGATGTCCCTGGAACTTATAACCAAAAGATTCGACCATGTTCTCCATGGGAGATCCTTTCAAGATCTTTAAAAAACCCAGCTGCAACATGTGGGGTCCTACGTCCATGATCTCGTTAAATGACCTGGCGATCTGTTCCAAACCCTCTCCCGGCAGACCGGCGATCAGATCCATGTGGACGTGAACATTTTCCTTTTGCAGGATACGATTCATGTTTTCCTTCACTTGTGGAATGTTGCTGACTCTGGCGATCCTCTTCAACGTTTCAGGATGGACGCTCTGTACTCCCGCTTCCAGCTGAAATCGACCAACAGGTGTTCTTCCAAGCAATTCCAAGAGTTCCTCGTCCAGAAGATCTGCCGCCACTTCAAAGTGAAAACAGGTTTCTCCTTCTTGATCCAATAAAAATGTCAAAATCTCTTTCGCTCGTTCTTTATTGCAGTTGAAAGTACGGTCCACCAGTTTCACCAGTTTGACCCCCGCTTCCAAAAAAGTGGTCAATTCCTCCTTGACCTTGGTCATGGACTTGTTTCGAAGTCCTTTTTCCACACTGGACATGCAGTAAGCACAGGAATAAGGACATCCACGGCTGCTTTCATAGTAAAGAATGTTGTCTTTCAGCTGATTCAATTCCTGTTTCGTGTAAGGAAAACTCAGTTCATCCAATACCACGGGCTCCATGGACGTCAAAACTCGGATGCTCTTGTTCCCTTTATTGTAAGAAACACCAGCAAATTCCTCCAGGCTTTCTCCTTTGCTTATGGCTTCCATCACACGGGGAAAGATCTTCTCCCCTTCGCCGGATATCACCAGATCCGCTCCCAATTCCCAGGCTTCACTTTCCGTCAGATAAGACACTTCCGGTCCTCCAACCACGATCCATGCATCCGGCCGAATCTTCTTCAGATTCCCCATGATCCTCCTGGTGGGCTCCAAATTCCATATGTAAATGGAAAAAGCGTACACTTGTGCCTTTTCCTCCACCAACCGACCGAGAATGTGCTCTTCCCGGTCATTGATGGTGAATTCACGAAGTTGTACGCTTATACCGTCTATGTGGCAATTTGTTTTCAAGGATCGGATGGCTACGTTGGTGTGGACATACTTTGTATTCAAGCTTGCAAGTACGACTTTCATCATTTCCATCCTTCTCTACTCAATCTACCAGTTCTTTTACGATGCCAACCAGATTTTCCACGTTGAATCCATAATTGTGGATCACTTCTTCCCCTTTTGCACTGGCACCGAAGGTGTCAATGGTCAGGCAGGTCCCTTTCTTGCCGACAAATTCCGCCCAACCGAAAGAGGCTCCCATTTCTACGGCGACCCGCTTTTTGGCTTTTTTCGGCAATACGGATTCCTGATATTCAGGGTCCTGCTTTTTGAACCGGTACATGGAAGGCATGGAGACCACCCGAACGTCGATGTCCATGTCCCAGAGGGTCTTTTGCGCTTCCAGGGCCAAAGCTACTTCGCTGCCGGTAGCAATCAGCAACGCATTTATTTTTTTCTTTTCCGGTGACAGGACATACGCACCCTTTTCTACGCCTTCAAAGGATACACCTTCCAGTGTGGGTACGTTTTGTCTTGTAAACAGAATGGACGTAGGTGTTTTGTCCGACTCCAAAGCCAATTTCCAAGCAGCCTTCACTTCATTGGCATCGGCCGGTCGAAGAACGTCCATGTTTGGCATGGCACGAAGCCCTGCCAGTTGTTCGATGGGCTCGTGGGTGGGGCCGTCTTCTCCTACTGCCACACTGTCATGGGTGAATGCGAAGATGGAACCGATGCCCATAAGAGCCGATAATCGCATAGCCGGTTTCATGTAGTCGCTGAAGATGAAAAAGCCGCCGGAAAAGGCCTTCATTCCATGGAGGACCAATCCGTTGGTGATGGCCGCCATGGCATGTTCCCGAACACCGAAATTGATGTTTCGTCCCAGGTGGTTTTCTTTGGTGAAATCACCGTTGATCCCTTTTACTTTGGTGGATGAAGCCAGATCCGCACTTCCCCCCATCATCAAGGGATTGCTCTTTTGCAGTCTTGTCAACACTTCTCCGGATGACGCCCTGGTAGCCAGATTGTCCCCCGGCGTATAATCGGCAAAGATGGCTTCCCAATCCATATCAACATTGGTATTGTTCATCAATGCCTGAAGGATCTTTCCTTCTTCTTCGTTTGCCTTGATATACTCCTGGGCCAGGTCTTCCCATTTTTGGCAAGCTTCCGTACCTTTTTGCACATTGGTTGCTGCAAAATCGTCATATACTTCCTGGGGAATAACAAAGGGTTCCAAGTCCCATCCCAGATTTTTTCTTACTTCTGCCGTGTTGTCCGCACCCAAGGGCGCTCCATGAGTGGCACTGGTTCCTTGATTGGGAGAACCGTGACCGATGATCGTCTTGACTTCTACAAAGGTGGGGCCGTTCTTGTTTTCCTTTGCCTGGTCTATCGCAGCGGAGATCGCTTCCACATCATCTCCATCTTCCACTCGCAAATAATTCCAATTCATGGCTTTAACTTTTGCTTGAACATCATCGGAAGTGGCGGTTTCGATGGGTCCGTCCAGTTGGATGTCATTGGAGTCGAAGAGGATGATGAGCTTTTCCAATCCCAAGTGTCCCGCTAGAGACATGCTTTCCATGGCGACCCCTTCCTGCAGGTCACCGTCTCCACAAAGAACATAGGTGTAATGATCCATGACCTTTTGCTCATTCATGTTCAAGGTTGCCCCCAGATATCGTTCTGCCATGGCCATGCCCACAGCCATGCTGATCCCCTGGCCCAGAGGTCCAGTCGTAGCTTCAATACCCGGAGTATGGCCGTATTCCGGATGTCCCGGTGTTTTTGATCCCCATTGGCGAAAATTTTTCAGTTCTTCCATGGGCAGATCGTATCCTGCCAAGTGCAGCGTAGCATAGATCATGGCGGATCCATGGCCTGCCGACAGAACAAATCGATCCCGGTCGATCCAGTCCGGCTTGTCCGGATTATAGGACAGGTGTTTTGTAAACAATGCATACATGGTAGGTGCCGCCCCCAAAACGATTCCCGGATGTCCGCTGTTGGCCTGATTGACCATGTCCACGCCCAACATTCGAATGGCGTTGACGGATTGATTTTTCATAGTCATGTTCATTCCTCATTTCTTTTTAATTTTGGTGCCAAATTTTTGTATTCAAACCGGGTCCATCCCCGGTTATACTTCACTCGTCTTTCTGATACCTGTAGTTCCACAACCGCTGTTTGGACAGAGACACCCCTACTGCACCAGCTCGTATGGCCATGTCGATCTCCGCCGATTCCGTGATCAGCCCGCCGGTGATAATGGGGATGTCCACCCGATTTTTAATGGCACGGATCACCTTGGGAGCGATCCCCGGCATGATCTCCATGGCATCCGGCCTGGTTTGTCTTGCCATGTTGATGGCCGATGCAATGGATGTGGTGTCAATAAGAAACATCCGCTGGATGGTATTCATTCCCAATTTTCTGGCTTTGGCGATCAGGTTCTTCCTTGTAGTGATGATCCCCGTTGGATCGGCCGTCTCTTTCAAGTACTCCAATGCCGCATCGTCCTGGGCCATGCCGCTGATCAGGTCAAAATGGATGAATGCATATTTTCCCCGGTCCTGGACTGCCTGGATCTTCTCCTTGTAATCCACGATATTTGCTTCTAAAACAAAAATCACTTTTGCCTCGCTATCCAGTGCATTGGCAAACTGTTCCCTGGTCCGGCATGCTGGGATCACCGGGTAATCACGTAGTACATTGCGGATGTTTTCCAAAACGATCCCTCCTAGATCAAACGTTGAAACGGAACAGGATCACATCACCATCTTTGACCACATATTCCTTGCCCTCGGACCGGGTCCATCCCATTTCTTTTGATTTTACATCGGATCCGGCTTCCAAAAGCTTTTCATAAGGCGTCACTTCCGCCCGAATGAACCCCCGCTCGAAATCCGTGTGGATCTTCCCGGCGGCACCCGGCGCCTTGGTGCCTTCCGTAATGGTCCAGGCCCTGGTCTCTTTTGGTCCCGCCGTCAAATAGGTGATCAAACCCAACAACTTGTAACCGGCATGGATGATCTTGTCTAATCCGGATTCCTCCAGACCCATCTCCTCCAAAAATTCCGCCTTCTCCTCCGGCGGAAGTTGGGCGATCTCCTCTTCGATCTTCGCACAGATCACGATGACCTGAGCCCCTTCTTCTGATGCATAGGCCTTCAATTCCTCTACCAAAGGGTTGTCGGGAGCGCCCAAGTCATCTTCCGAGACATTGGCCACATAAAGGACCGGCTTGGTGGTAAGCAGTTGAAAGGACTGGATGAGATTCCATTCTTCCGGAGTAAAGTGCCTTTGATTTACCAATTTTCCTTCTTCCAGCAAGGTTTTGATCCGTTGAAGGACATCCAGTTCCATTTGCTGCTCCTTGCTTCCCGATTTGGCCAGCTTTCTCGACTTCAAAAGGCGTTTTTCCACCACGTCCAGGTCGGCAAAGATCAACTCCAAATGGATGGTCTCCATGTCCCGCAAGGGACCGACGCTTCCATCTACGTGGACCACATTGTCGTCTTCGAAACATCGGACCACATGGGCAATGGCGTCCACTTCCCGAATATGGGAAAGGAACTTGTTGCCAAGCCCTTCTCCCTTACTTGCCCCTTTTACCAAGCCGGCAATATCCACAAATTGAATGGTGGTGGGGACGATCTTTTCCGATTGATAAAGTGCCGCAAGCTTTTCCAGTCTTTCATCCGGCACGGCTACCACGCCCACATTGGGCTCGATGGTACAAAATGGATAATTGGCAGACTCTGCCCCTGCCTGGGTGATTGCATTAAAAAGGGTGCTTTTGCCCACGTTGGGCAGACCCACGATTCCTATTTCCATGGTTGGTTTCTTCTCCTATCATTTGTTCCTGTTTTTTTGATGCTTTTACTTCAAGCCTTCGATGATCCGGACCGTTTTTTCGATGAGCTCTTCCAACCGGTTCAAATCTCCGGTCAAAAACAAATATCCGAATACCGCTTCCAATCCCGTCGATCGCTTGTAATCCACGATGGGCGTGTTCTTGGGTGGTGAAGGGCTGCTTGCATTGCGGCCTCTTCGAAAGATCATGTTTTCGTCTTCCGTGAATTCGCTCCGCAATACTCCTACTGCCATGGATTGGGCCGTAGCCTTCACGTAGCGGATACAGATCCGGTGCAGATCTCCAGATTTCATGCGAGGATGGTGCAACACCACGTACCTGCGAACATGGCTTTCGTAGATGGCATCCCCCATGAACGCCAGTGAAACAGGATTGAAGCTCTTTGCTTCCCGACGGTTCAATCCCTCCGGGAAAAAAGGACGCTGATCTATTTGATTCTTTTCCATTTGACCCCTTCCCGGGTATCCTCCAGGAGGATCCCCCGCTCTTTCAACAGGTCGCGGATCTCATCGGAACGTTGAAAATCTTTGTTCTTTCTAGCATCTTGCCGTTCCTGTATCCATTTTTCCACATCTTCATCCAACAGGTCCTGTTCTTTCTTGACCAAGCCCAGAACATCCGTCAGTTCATCCAACCGGTCCAATGCCTGTTGAAGGATCGACTTGGGTGTTTTGCCGTTGAAATTGGTGTTGAAATCCCGGATCATGTCAAAAAGAACACCGATCGCTTCTGCCGTGTTCAGATCATCATCCATGGCATCTTTAAATCGATCCCGGTATCCATCAATATCAAGGGCTGCAGGTAACGCCGCGCCTTCTTCCGCGGTACCCTTTTCCAATAAAAACACCAGATTGCTTCTGGCATTGTACAGCCGTTCCAGTGCTGTTTTGGATTGTTCCATCAGTTCTCTCGAAAAATTCACCGGGCTGCGGTAATGGGCGCTGAGCATGAACATGCGAACCACTTCCAAGTCAAATTCTTTGGCGATGTCCCGAACGGTAAAGAAATTCCCTTTCGATTTGGACATCTTTTCATTATTGATATTGATATATCCGTTGTGGATCCAGTAATTGGCAAAAGGTTTCCCATGGGCCCCCTCGGACTGGGCGATCTCGTTTTCGTGATGAGGAAAAATCAGGTCCTGTCCACCGCCATGGATATCAATGGTCTCCCCAAGATAACGGCAGCTCATGGCAGAACATTCGATATGCCACCCGGGTCGTCCTTTCCCCCAAGGGCTTTCCCAAAAGGGCTCTCCCTCACGATGTTTCTTCCACAAGGCAAAATCCAGGGGATCTTCTTTTTCTTCATTGACTTCCACCCGGGCTCCTGTTTCCAGATCCTCCAATGCCTGCTTGGAGAGTTTTCCGTAATCCGGGAATTCTTTGACCCGGTAATAGACGTTCCCATCCACATTGTAGGCCAAGCCTTTTTCCACAAGGGTCTTGATCAGATCGATGATCTCCTGAATGTTGTCGCTGACTTTGGGATGGACGGTGGCTCGTCTCACGCCCAAACCATCTGCATCGGTAAAATACTCTTCCATATATCGCCGGGCGATGTCCTGGGCTTCCAATCCTTCTTCTTTGGACTTTTGGATGATCTTGTCGTCCACGTCCGTAAAGTTTTGTACATAATCCACCTGGTAACCCAAGTATTCAAAATACCGCCGGAGCACATCAAAAACGATGAATGGCCGGGCATTGCCAATATGAAAAAAGTTGTAGACCGTAGGCCCGCATACATACATTTTTACTTTACCCTCTTCCAGCGGTACGAAGATCTCTTTTTGATTTGTCAAAGTGTTGTATAATTTCAAGCTTTTTCTTCCTCCCCTGACTTTTTGAGCAAGACGACGCTGTAGGCCCGGATCCCTTCCTGGCGACCGGTCAGCCCCAATTCTTCTTCTGTGGTAGCTTTAACGTTGACGTTGGACGGTTCCGTTCTCAAAACGGCGGCGATTTTTCGCTCCATGGATTCGATGTAGGGCGCCAGTTTTGGTTTTTGGGCCACGATGGTGGTGTCCAGATTTCCTACAAGGTATCCGTCTGAAACCATGGCATCATACACCCGACTGAGCAAAATCAAACTGTCGATGCCGGAAAAGGCATCCTCCGTATCGGGAAACATCCCGCCGATGTCCCCTTTCCCCAAGGCTCCCAAAATAGAGTCCATGATGGCATGGACCAATACATCGGCATCGGAATGTCCCAGCAGTCCTTTTTCATGGGGATGGATACCCCTCCCAATATCAGTTTTCTGCCCCGGATCAACCGGTGCACGTCGTATCCGTGTCCTATTCTCATGATACCCTTCCTTTTCCTGAAACTTTACTTTTTGTCATGAAATTCCTTGTAGACCCGATAAGGTTTGGTGACCACGCGAAAAGGGAGGCTTACCAGAAAACCAGTCAGATCCCGTTCCATTTCCCTGGTCATCCGAACCGGTTTGGTCAATACCCGCAGCACGAATTCTTCCTTGAAGTGCTTCTTCACGTAATCTTGATCGATCTTCACTTCCACTCCACAATTTTTGCAGGTGATTTGATGGATGTGGTCATTCTTATATTGGATCACATGATCCGTATCTCCATCACAATGAATGCAAAAGAGCGTCGCTTCCATTTTGGTGTTGGGCATTGGTAACCCTCCTATATCAATTTCAGCTTGCGAAGTGCTTTTGCCACTCCGCTGTTGTCGTTGGTGTCCGTTGTCATCATGGTGACTTTTTTTATGTCTTCTCTGGCATTTCCCATGGAAATGCTCAGTCCGCACTGGGCAAACATGCTCAAATCGTTACCGCTGTCTCCGATGGCGATGATCTCTCCGGTAGCGATGTCGAATACCCGGGCCAGCTTGTTGACGCTGTTGCCTTTACTGGCCTGACGGTGCATCAGTTCGATGTAATCCGCCTCCGGTCGAATGATGTTGTACCCGCAGTGGTTCAGCTTCTGCCACATGGTTTCAAAGCGATGGGGATCTTGGGAATAAAAGTCCATCTTGATGATGGTTTCTCCAGTCAGTTGCTCCCGAATTTCTTCGATGCCGTCAAACAGGCTCTTGGAAATGATCCGGCTGTTTTGTACCATGGGGTTGTCGTAGTAATAGGTGTCATAAAACTTCAACGTCTTATAATAATAGGTGTGGTCTTCCGTGATGATGTTGTAACCCACACCCAATGCTTCGCTTTCCAATGCGTATTCCACCACATCCTTGTATTGGATGGGAAGATGCAAAAATGTATCGTCGTAGGCAATGGTGGCTCCATTGGCCGTTACATAATCCGGTTCGAAGCCGATGGCATGAGCGTAACTCATGGCGGATTCGATGATCCTGCCGGTTGAGAAAACCACCTTGATGCCCTTGTCTTTCAATTGAAACAGCGCATCGATGTTTTCTTGGGGGATCAGCTTGTTGCTGTCCAGCAAAGTGCCATCCATGTCCACTGCAACCATTTTATATTGCATATTTTCGTTCCTCTCCTCTTTCTTGACCCTACCATTCTAACCTTTATTTCCTTATTTATCAAGTCTTAGGTTTGAAGGAGAAAGAAGGGGACGGTTCTTATGATTACAGCTGTAATCATAAGAACCGTCCCCCATAATTTTACTTCTTGGGTAGGTGAATGGATCGCCCGTGTACATCGTGGGCCGCTTCCATAATGGTTTCTGAGATGGTGGGATGAGCGTGGATCATGTTGGAAAGTTCCTCGATGGTTCCTTCCAAAGACATGACTGCCACGGCTTCTGCCGCCAGCTCTGTGGCACTGGGGCCTACCATGTGGACCCCCAGGATCTCTCCGTATCGCTTGTCCGTGATGATCTTGACGAAGCCTTCCGTTTCTCCCATGGCTATGGCTTTGCCACTGACACTCATGGGGAATCGGCCAATCTCCACATCATGAGATCTTCTCGCTTCTTCTTCCGTCAATCCAACGGACCCGATCTCCGGTATGGTATAAACGCATCCCGGCACAAATCGATAATCCATTTTTTTCCTGGCACCCATGGCATTTTCCGCAGCCACCATGCCCTGTGCACTGGCCAGATGGGCCAGTTGGATCTTCCCGGTCAGATCTCCTACGGCATAGACGTGGTCCCTGCTGGTCTGCAGATATTCGTCCACCCATACTGCCCGGTCCTTTTTGATGTCCATGTTCTCCAAACCGGCAAAGTTGGCTTTTCTTCCAATGGCCACCAGTACCTTCTCTGCCTGGAAGACCTCTTCCTTGCTTCCACTGACGGTGACGGCAAATCCGTTTCCGGCCTGCTCCACTTTTTCCACTTTTGCCCCGGTGGCAACTTCGATCCCGGCTTTTTTGAACTGTTTCTCCAGCTCTTTGGACAGGTCTTCATCCATGTTGGGGATCAGTTTCGGCATCATTTCCACGATGGTCACCTTGGTGCCGAATGCGTTGTAGATGGTGGCAAACTCGCTGCCGATGACCCCACCGCCGATGATGATCAGTTCCTTGGGCACTTCCGTCAGATCCAGAATCTCCGTACTGGTCATGATACCCGGCAGATCCAACCCTGGAATGGGGGGGATCACCGGAACGGATCCGGTTGCCAGTATCAGTTTGTCAAAGGAAACAACTTTTCCCTGATCCTTGCCCTCCGTGATGGTGACCTTGTTGTCCTTCTCCACGGTCCCCAGTCCGTCATAGATGGCCACCTTGTTGCTCTTGAGGAGGGCCCCAATGCCGCCGGTAAGGGTCTTGACCACGTTGTCCTTGTTTTTCTTTACTTTGGCCATGTCTATGGTGGGTTTGTCCACTACGATGCCCCTATGGGCTCCATGTTCGATCTGATGGAGGATCTCTGCTGTTTTCACCAAGGTCTTGGTGGGGATGCACCCCACGTTCAAACAAGTCCCTCCAAAATATTGCTTCTCGATGATGGCTGTCTTTGCACCCAGCTGGGCTGCCCGAATGGCTGCCACATATCCGCCGGGACCGGCACCCAACACAACGACGTCATAGGAGTCAGTGCCTTTTTCCGAGGTTGTTGCCGGTGCCTCCGCCTTCTTGGGTTCTTCTTTCGGAGTTTCCTCCGATTGTTCCTTGGGGGCTTCTTCGACCTTTGGTGCTTCGGGAGCATCCGGAACCGCTTCTCCTTCATCTCCCATGTAGCCGATGACGGTCATTACAGGAAGGACTTCCCCCTCTTCCGCCAAAATCTTCAAAATGGTGCCCGAGGTTTCCGCTTCCACTTCCATATTGACCTTATCCGTTAAAATTTCCAAAATGGGATCGCCGGTGCTCACCTTGTCTCCCTCTTGGACCAGCCATTTGATCACTGTACCTTCCACCATGTCCATGCCGGCTTTCGGCATGATGATTTCCGTTGCCATTGTATCGACTCCTTTCGATGGTTTCAACTTGGCCGGTCCTACAAGAGCATTCTCGTAGGTTCCTCCAGCAACCCTTTCAGGTATTGCAGGAACTTGGCCCCTTCCACTCCGTCCATGACCCGATGGTCCAAAGTAATGGTCAGATTCATGACATTTCGTACTTCCGGTTTGCCTTCAACGACCCGCATTCTCTCCAAAATGGCACCTACACTCAAGATGGCGCTGTTTGGCTGGTTGATGATGGAGGTAAAGGATACGGTGTCAAACATGCCCAGGTTGCTGATGGTAAAGGTGCTGCCTTGGAGCTCGTTGGGTTTGATTTTTCCCTTGACGGTCCTTCCGACGATGTCGGATCGGCTTTCCACGATCTGGGTCAGGTTCATTTTTTCCGTATTGTTGATGACCGGCACCATGAGACCGCTGTCCAGTCCGACGGCGATGCCCATGTTGACGTGGTCGTTGACCAAAATTCCTTCTTCCGTCATCGTTGCATTGACCAGGGGATATTTGACCAAAGATTTGGTGACCGCCATAATGAGCAGATCCGTATAGGTGATCTTGACTCCTTTTTCCTCTTGCAGCATGTCTTTGATCTTGCTTCGCAGGTCTATGGAAGCAGTCATGTCCACTTCGATGGTCAAGGAAACGGTAGCTGCTGTATGCTGGCTTTCGATCATGCGGTCTGCAATGATCTTACGTATTCCCTTCATTGGGATGATTTTCTGGTCTTTTCCTTCTTCAACAGCAGCTGTTGTGGCGGTTGTTTCTGCAGCCGGCGTTTCTTTCTTCAGACCGGAAACCACATCCTCCTTGGTGATCTTTCCGCCATGGCCAGTTCCTTCCACTGCGTCCAGCTCCACCCCTTCCACCTTGGCGATCTTTGCAGCCAGGGGCGTGGCGCGCAAAGCTTTGAATGTCTCCACATCCACCTTCTGGATGCGCCCTTTTGGACCGGATCCGGTGACCCTGCCCAGTGGAATGTCCCTTTCTCTGGCCAGATATCTGGCAGCTGGCGTAGCACGTACCTTGTCTCCAGCAATAGGATCCAGCTCCTGTGTGGTCGTTTCCTGTTTTTGCGGAACGGTGGTCTCGCTTTTCTTCGACACTGCTCCCGTATCTTCTTTTGCCTTTACTACTTCTTCTTTTGTTGTTGCGGGTCCGTCAGGGACGTCATCCCCTTCTTCTCCCATGTATCCAATGACGGTCATTACAGGAAGGACTTCTCCCTCTTCCGCCAGGATCTTCAAAATGGTACCGGTAGTTTCCGCTTCCACTTCCATGTTGACTTTATCCGTCAGGATCTCCAAGATGGGATCTCCCGTATCCACCTTGTCTCCCTCTTTGACCAGCCATTTGATCACGGTGCCTTCCACCATGTCCATGCCGGCTTTCGGCATGATGATTTCCGTTGCCATTGTATCGACTCCTTTCACCGGTTCTTATTTTCGATTCATTACCTTGTAGATGGCTTCCTTGATGGCTTCCACGCTGGGTACGACGGCTGCCTCCAAATTTCGGTTGTAGGGAATGGGTGTATCCAGTCCGCAGACCCGAAGCACCGGTGCGTCCAAATAATCGAAGGCTTCGCTTTCAGAGATCATGGCTGCGATCTCTCCACCCAATCCGCCGGTCTTGGCCGCTTCATGGACCACAATGGCTCTTCCGGTCTTTTTCACGGAATCCACAATGGTTTGTGTTTCCATGGGATAAAGGGTCCTTGGATCCACCACTTCCACGCTGATGCCTTCTTTTTCCACTTCTTCCACTACTTCCAGGACCCGGTGAAGGATGGTTCCGTAGGTGACAATGGTCACATCCGTTCCTTCCTTTCGAACGTAGGATTGACCCAAGGGCAAAACATATTCGTCGTCTACAGGAACTTCTCCTTTCATTTTATAAAGAAGTTTGTGTTCTACGAAACATACCGGATTGTCGTCTCGAATGGCCGCCTTGAGAAGACCTTTTGCCTCTGCCGGCGACGATGCGGTGACTACTTTCAATCCTGGTACGTGGCACAGCCAGGCTTCCAAGCTTTGGGTGTGCTGGGCTGCCGCTCCTGTTCCCGAACCGGATGGCAGTCGGAGGGTCATGGGAACTTTTGCCTTTCCACCGAACATGTATCTCATTTTTGCCGCCTGGTTGACCAGGTTGTCCATGGCAATGGTGATAAAGTCCATAAACATCATTTCACAAATGGGTCGAAGTCCGGTAGCTGCCGCTCCTGCCGCTGCTCCAACGATGACCGCTTCCGAGATGGGCGTATCTTTTACCCGCTCTTCGCCGAATTCCTCAAACATTCCGACGGAAACGCCAAAAGCTCCTCCGTAGACCCCGATATCTTCTCCCATGAAGATGACGTTTTTATCTTTTCTCATTTCCTCGCTCATGGCCAGGTTGATGGCATCTTTATAAGTCATTTCTTTCATTTCCATGATTTCTTCCTCCATTTCCTATTATGCGTACACGTCTTCCGTGACGGATTCCACCGGCGGTTCCGGACTCTCTCTGGCAAATTCTACAGCTTTTTCCATGTTTTCTTTTGCTTGTTTTTCCACTTCATCCATTTCTTCCGCCGTTGCCATGCCTTGATCGATCATGAATTTGCGCAAACGGGCAATGGGATCTTTTTCTTTCCATTCTTCCACTTCATCTTTGGTTCGATAGGCTTGGGCGTCGCTTTTGGAGTGCCCTTGCCAGCGATAGGTCTTGCTTTCAATGAGGACCGGACCTTTTCCGGCACGTACGCCTTCTGCTGCTTTGGCTACCGTTTCGTATACTTCGATGGCATCGTTGCCGTCCACAATGATCCCGGGAATGCCGTAGGATTTTGCACGATCGGCAATATCCTTGATGTTCATGGATTTCTCGATATGTGTGGACATGCCGTACAAGTTGTTTTCAATAAAGAAAATGACCGGCAATTTCCAGATGGACGCCAGGTTGACGGCCTCGTGGAAGGTCCCTTCGTTGGTAGACCCGTCTCCGGAGAAACAAAGGACCAACTTGCCTGTTTTATTGTATTGTTGGGTCAATGCAGCACCTGTGGAGATGCAATAGCCTCCGCCAACGATGCCGTTTGCCCCCAGATTGCCGTTCTCGATGTCGGCTATGTGCATGGATCCGCCTTTGCCCTTGCAGTATCCCGTTTCTTTTCCAAGAAGCTCCGCCATCATCCGGTTGATATCCAGACCGAATCCGATAGCTTGAGAGTGTCCCCGGTGGGTCAAGGAAGCCAGATCTCCGTCATCCAAAGCCATGGCGGAAGCAACCCCGGATGCTTCCTGTCCTACGGACAGGTGAGTGGTGCCGTGCACCATCCCTCGTGAGAAGAAATATGCAACTTTCTCCTCAAAGTGTCTGGCATGATTCATGCGCAAGTACATTTCCATGAGAATTTCTTTTGTTAAAGCCATTTTTTACAACCTCCAATTTTCTTCATTTTTTCAACAACGCCTTGGCCGTTTCCGAATCAGTGATCAATACATCCACCAGTCCTGCCCGGATCCCACCATAGATGGCATTTATTTTTTCTCTTGTTCCAGCAACGCAGATCTTAATGGGGATCTGTCGAAGATCTTCGATTTCCGGACACATGAGCCGATCGTAGAAATTGGTTTCGATCATGTTTCCTTCCATGTCAAAATAGTGGAACAAAAAATTTCCTACTGCTTTTTTTTCATGGAGACATTGAAGTTCCTTCTCTCCCAGCATCCCTTCCCGAAAGGGAGAAACGGACTTGCCCAAACTGGCAATGCTCACCATTGCCATGTGGCATTTTGCCGCCATTTGAAACACATTGGCTATGGATGATTCCTGCATCAACACCTGCTTGGTTTCCCGATTGTCCACAAAAAGCGGATTGTGCATCAAATAGGGCTTGGCCCCAAGGCGAATGGCAATGTCTTTGGTGATTTCTCCGGATTGCCTGGAAAGCTGATTTTGCAACTGCCCTTCGATAAATTGATCCGCACTGAACACCCCACCGGCCAATTGGACTACAGACAGGTTGAGATTCAGCTTTTCCTTGCTGATATGCCGGGAAACATATGCCAACGTTCTGCCCCAGGCGACACCGAAGATCATGTCCGGTTTCAGCGCCCGATCCAGGTATGCGGCAGCAGCTTTTCCCAAACTGTCCATGGTTTGATGGGGCGAGTCCATGCACTCTACAATAAGGACTTCTTTCAAACCGAATTTCTTTTCCATTCGCTGTTCCAGGTCGATGTAGTCGTCCATGCTGTCGTCGATGACGATCTTCACGATCCCTTCCGGGATCAGCTTTTGGACCATTCGTCCCACTTTTTGGCGAGACAGTTGGAGCCGTTCTGCAATTTCTTCCTGGGTAAGATGCTCATTGTAATAATACTTGGCGACTTTGATCATCTGACGTCGTTTTTCTTCTTTTGTCAAAAGTGCACCTCCCTTTTTGAGCATTTGCTCACTCAATGAGAATTTTCTTATTTGTTACATAATATCATCTTTTTTTACGGATGCCAACACCTTTTTTATACCACTCTGCCGGCAAGTCAATCGAAATGTTCTTCAATTAAATGATTTCTCAAAAAAAAGAAAGGGGATACCCTTTCTTTTGCCAAACCACTGTGTATTACGATCCAAATATGGTATTTTTCTATTCTTGCTTGTTCAACAAGGCACTCCCCATGCTGTAAGCTCTTTTACAATCCATAGGAAAGATCTCGTCATGGCGTTTTTCTCGTGCTGCCGGATCCATCATGGTGCTCATGTATTTGGAATAGTCTTTGAACTGAAGTGTCTCTGAAGCGTACATATAGTTTGTCTCTCCAATAAATCGACCAAACATCCCCTTATAGTCATCAAACTTTTTCAGATATCCCACTTGTTCATATGCCACTTCCGGCGCATTGGTGGTAAAGATCAACAACACTGGTTTGCGCTTCGGATTCAAGAGTGTTCGCTCCTTGTCGTAGACCAGATATTGAAAGAACAACCGCTCCAGCAGTCCTCGGAATTCCGCCGTCACCTCGCCAAAATAAATGGGAGACCCCAAGACAACGGCGTCGGCTTCCTCGATTTTCTTCAATACCTCTTTCAAATCGTCCTGGACGGCACATGTTCCGTAGCTTTTCCCATCGATGAGTTTGCATGCAAAACAACTGACACACCCTGTAAAGTCCAGATCGAACAGGTGGATCATTTCCGTTTGGGCCCCTTGAGACCTTGCTCCTTCCAGTGCATTTTCGATCAAGGTATGGGTGTTCCATTTTTTTCTCGGACCGGCATTGATTCCTATTACGTTCATGATATCTCTCCTTTTTCTTTTATTTTGATTCATATTTACAATTCTTTCTCATTATATCACAATTATTCAGGATCTATCCCTTCTTCTTGTAGCAACCATTGGGTCAACAGCATGGTTCGCTGCAACAATTCTCCCCGATGGACGGACTCATTTGGGGTATACACATCTTTTCCTGCCGGAGCCATGCCGGAAAGCACCGGGATCCCAAGGGGGACTTCCCCTGCTGCCGTTGGTACCAAACTGGATTCTGTAGAAAAAGGAAGGCGCCAGTGCTGGCTAACGGCCTTGAAACTTTCCACCATCAAAGCTGTATCCTCCGATGAATTCAATGGAGGTCGTTCTTCCAGTTTTTGAAAATTCACTTGTATGTGCTCATCCTCACTTTCAAACAACTGAAACAAGGTCTTCTCCGCTTTGTCTGCCATCTCTATTTTTAAATAAGTGATATAGATGGTTGCACGGATCCGATGGGGCAACAATATGCTGTATCGGTCCGTGTGAAGGTCTTGGACTGCAATAGTGACCCGTTGCTGTGTTTCATTCAGATCTTTGATTTTTGCCGCACGATCCAAAAACCAGCTCATGGCGTCGTCAAAGCCGGTTTGATCTCCGGTCCGTTTAACGGCGCCGTCCAGCAGAAGACTGTATTTTCTGGATCCTCTGTGTTGATCCACCACTTTTCCAGTACGAAATCCAGGATGCATGACCAATACCTGTCCTGCAGCTTTGGCTGCCTGATGAAAGATCTTACTGCTGTAGCGCATTCCTCTGCCTTCGTCCGCGTACAGAAAAACTCCGATCTTCTTCTGATGGAGCACCTCATATACTTGGAGTGCTCGAAGGGTCTGCATCACACAAACCAATCCGGCTCTGCTGGTGGCAATGCCTTCTCCATAGAGCCACTCCAAATTTTTTCGATAGGATACCGGGTACCCACCCATACCATCGTGGGGAACATCCAAGGGGATGACAAAAAGAGTTCCCCCTTCCAATCCTGCTTCCGTTTGCCAGGTCCATGCAGATTGCCGGTTGCTATAATCTTCCCGAAGTTGCAAGCCCAAGTCGGTCCAGGTCTCCTCCATCTTTCGAACCATGGTGCCGATCCCCACCGGATCCCCTGTCCAGCTTTGGATGTTGGTCCACTTTTTCAATTCTTCTTCCATTTTATCCCGATTTTGCGTCAGATACCCAAATGCGCGGGAAGGAAGATCCTCTGGAACATAGGAAGGATGCTCCACTCCCACTAATGGGCCAAAATAACGCAAACTGGCCACTTCAATTAGTTTGTTCACCAGTTTGGCGTAATCCAAACCGATCTTTTCCGCTGCAAATACGTAAGAACCTTCCAATGTCAAACTTGCCATGGAGTTCACTTCCAGGATCGTCGGCTCCCCGTGGTCATCCAGCCGAAAATCCACCCGGGCACTATCGCTGCAGCCTAATGCCTGAAATGCTTCTATTGCCAGCTGGGAAATACGGCGACTCAACCCTTCCTCCAGATCCGCAGGTGCCTCTTTTCGGATAAGACGGCCGCTCAATCCTTTTTTGTCTTCGAATGTATAGATCCTTTCTCCTTCATCAAAGATGACTTCGCAGGGAGGCAAACTGACAACCGGATCATTCCCCAATAGGCCCACGTTGATTTCTCGACCCTCGATATACTCCTCTACCAAAGTGGCTGTTTTAAACATGTCATAGATGACTGCCACCCCTTCCCGGAGTTCCTCGTCGTTGCGAACGATGCGCAATCCATAGGATACTGCTTCATCCTTGGGTTTGACGATCAATGGATAGGACAAGTTTTCCTTCAGCGGCAGGGAGAAATCCGGGGTCTCCAAAACGGCAAACTTGGGTGTAGGCAATCCTCGCTGCATCAGAACGATTTTTGTCAGAACCTTGTCCAATGCGATGGCATGGGTCTCCGGTCCGGATCCCACATAAGGAATACCAAGCATTTCCAAAATGGCGGGGATATGGGTATATCGAGCTCGTCCCTGGATCCCGTAGCTCAAATTAAAAACCAAGCCAGGGCGCTCTCCGCTGATCACCGACGGCATGAAATCTTCCAAGGCGGAAACGATATTTTTATCGCCTTCAAATGTAGCCACCTGATGGCCGCCCTGCTCCAAGGCATCTTTGATTTTTTCAATGGTGTCCAATCCATATTTTTCTCGATTGGGTTTACCGAAAATGTTGATGACGGCTTGGCTGTCCCTGTTGTATACGATTGCAATCTTCATGGCGGTTGCTCACCGGCCTTTCTTCATGTTCTACATGTTTCTTCCATTTCATTATATATCCAAATGAATTATTAACATACAAAAAAAGCACACCCGCAGGTGCGCTTTTCAGATTTCCTATTATTATTCTATTTCTTCCTCTTCTTCTCCGATCACCACTGGTTCCGTGATTTCTTCGTCTGTTGTTTCCGTTTCTTCCTCTTGTCGGAAATGAGTCAAGGATGCAATGGGTTCATCCGCTTCATTCAAGATGACGATCCCTTTTTCCAATACGATGTCCGCAACGGTTTTGGTGTCTCCCACCTTCATATCGCCTACATCCAAATGAAAACTTTTTGGAATGTTGTCTGCAAGGCATTCCACTTCCACGTAGTCCAGAAGATGGATCAACGCTCCTTCATTATGCAAATGATCAGCATTTTCAAGATGTATTGCCACTGCTACAACAACTTTCTGGTCTTTGCCAACCTGCATGAAATCTGCGTGGACCACATTGCCCAATATTGGGTCTTTCTGTATTTCTTTCAACATTACATGATAAGCCTTCCCATTCATTTCTAAATCAAGAATGGCATTGGATCCCATTTGCTTTAAAATGGTATCCATGTCTTTTCGGCTGAGCGCAATGTTCTCCGGCTCTTTACCTTTTCCATAAACTACTCCGGGGATGAAGTCTTCTTTTCGCAGCTTGTTGGACGCCCCGGTACCAGTTTCGCCCCTTTTCACGCAACTTATTTTCATATTCTTTCCTCCCGTAAGTTCGACTTTCTTATATAGTATACCACAATTTGCATCTTTTAAGCCTGGTTTTGCCCTTTTCGGTTGGAAAGGGTAGTTGATCTCCTATTTTTTCCCTTCCAAAAAATTAATGATGAATTGACGATCTTCTTTTTCCAGACTGCGTTCTCCCGCAAGACTTTCCAGATGGTGTACAAACTCATGTTTCAGGGTTTTTTCCAACTCCCTGCGAAGTTTTCTCTTTCCGAATTCACCAAATACTTTTTGAAAGGATCCATGATACAGCACGATGTAGCGTCCCAGTCCACCTCCACTGTGGTACTCTCCTAAAATATACAGGTCGTGGAGTCTTGGATCCGGGTTGCGTTTTTCCTCCGGCAGCAACAAGATCCCACCGTTGAGTTTATCGAAAAGCTCTTTTGGAAATCCGTCAATGATTTCTTCCAACAACACTTCCACTTCTTCCAGTTCCATCACAACACCTTATCCTCTGCAATGATCTGCTCCAGTTCCACCTGTGTAAAACCGTTGTTGTTCCAAGTTCTGGTATTGACGCACAGTTGTCGGATCAACGTTCGCAAGCAATCTTTGCAGGCCGGACCTTGAATGCGCAAACCGCGATGGGAAAAGAGCTGCATATAGCTTTTTTCATCAAAGTTCATTTCACAATACCCTTGGATGTCTTCAGCAAGCATGACCGCTTTCTTGACATTGCCATCGTAGAAAACAGTCGCGATATAGGTTACGAGCTGTCGATAATAGACCGTATCTTCAAAATAACAACGGTCCCGATAACGCAGCAGTTCCTTTTTCTCCGGGATGTAGTACGGCTTGTTGGCTTTTTCCCGGGAGTAGTAGTCAAACTCGTGAAATTCCATGATGGTTTCATGAACAAAACAATCCCGGTATGCCTCTATGTAGTTTTTTTCCAATTCCACAGGCAGATTCATATAACAGTCCTCCACCAGAGCAGCACTGATCTTTTTTTCATGATGCATGTTATAAATATCCACAACCATCTCTTTGTGGACAAAACCGTACAAGTTGGTCAGTGCAACAATGTAGTCCAAAACGTTGTTCATCAAAACGAGCTCCCATCCTTATATAACGCGAAAGCCCCAATACGGGATGGTATTGAGGCTTTTCGTCACTTTGCGTGTCGGTCGGCAAGCAATTCTTTACCGACTCCGACGTTTTCCGCGTCATTCTCTCGAATAATCGTCGTAAAAGCCTGTTCCGGAATGTTTAGTACCTCACTGGCCACAGAAACCATCCCTTGAACCAATTGCAGTTTTTTCTCTTTGTCCATCTTTCCTGCTTCAATGGTTATTACCGGCATGGGGGCACCTCCTCCATTTGGATTCTCCACTACCAACTATTATTGCACTTCGTTGGCTATTTTACAAGATTCAAAATAAAAATATTTGTTTTTTGCGGAATTTTCTTTGGATCACTCCAGGTCCGCTTCCAAATATTCCCCCTGTTGCAAGACGATATGTCCCGATTCATACAATCCATTGTCCACTGTCAGCAAGATCCGCTCCAATCCATAGTAATTGCCAATGGTGTTGGCCAATGCCTGCAAGACCATGGACTCGTAACCGGCTCCCAGGTTCATCTCATCAACAAAGGCCTTGCTCACATCGATGTAGACCATTCCATCGTCGTTCAGATACAAATGGTTGATGGTGGTGTTTTCCGTCAAAACGGTAAAGGGCGCATCTTCTTTATACGCTTCTTCCAACGTCGTTCGGGTGACTTGGTTGGTGGCAAAGGAAACCTCTTTCACGACCTGCTGGTATTCATCGTAATCCTGTGACGACTGGTCCGGATAGTAAAAAATCACAGACTGTACCAACTTGTCGTCTTCGATGATCTCCTTCAGCTCCGAAACCACTTCCCCTTCCGCCATCACGTAGGCCCGCTTCACCAACCCTATATCCTTGGCATAGTACTCTTTGATCACCCCCGAATACTCTGCTGCGGCATCTTCCGTTATGGCAGTATCATAATTCCCTTGAACCAAGGAAAACATGCTGTAGGCATCCTGCTGCTGAAATTCCGTGGTCACCTCCACCGTATCAAAAATTCCCAAAGGTGTTTCCACCTCCACATCGATCCCGGTAATAGTTCGTGTCCCGTCTCCCGAAACCGTCCATTGGGTTCCGACTTCGATGGGTTCCATCAGAAGCACTTCTCGTACATCGGTTTTCTTCAACAGGTTCTCCCGAAAATACACTTCACCTTTTCGGTACAGCCGCTCCACAACACCGGTATCCACCTGGATCACTTCAACGGTTTGTGTGCCGCCGTTGTCTGTTCGACGCTGGATCTTGTTTCCTTCCAGGTAATCAACAACAGTATAAAAGGAGGCGTACTCGTTGCCGCTGCCTTCATAGACATATCGAACATCATTTTCCATGGAGAACAATTCTTCCACGGTCAATAAAACATCATCTCCGTTGCCATTGTTTCCGTCGCCGTTATCGTCTCCGTTGCCCGGATCGGTGCCGCCATTGCTGCAGCCAACTGCCAAAAACAGCAACAATACCACCATCCATATCCCAAATATTTTTATCCTTTTCATCTTCATCACTCCATTTTTCAAGTTTCTGATCCCTTGCATTCGTAATACTAAAACGTCATCCATCTATTATATACCCCATATCCGCTGTCCTTGTCTGCTCGTAAACATTGTTACGAAAAATTTACGCAGAGCACAGATATCTACAAGATCACCATGGTTCTACGAAACGCTGATTGAAAGCGGCCCTTTCGGATATGATATAATGAAAGAACATATTACAATGATTTTTTGATCGTTTAGGAGGTAACGCCATGGGGGAGACCCATTTGATGGAACACCGACAAACTAGCAAACTGGGACTGATTCGGGTCATCCACGATCTGTTCCCACAGGACATGCTCAAGACTGATTACAGCATTCATGAAGGAATCTATTGCGAATTGGTCCACTCTGCCTTGTCCATCCGGGAAGTGGATGCCATCGACAAAGCCCTTCGAAATTGGATCGAAGCAGACCAGCCCATCAAATTTTTGGAAAAACGAAATGGCTACTATATGTACGAAGTGGATGGTCTCCTTGTTAAAACCATTTATCCTGCTAACGAGCAGCCTTCCCGAATCGATCCATTTGTGATCATTCCCTATTCTTCCGGCTTCATCATTGATTTTGGGGATGTGACAGCCAACCACAAGAATTATTTGATCCCGCCGGACAAGCTGATGGAAACTTATATCAAGACGCAAAAATGGCTGAAGAATATTCGCCTGGAACTGATCGATCACGTCAACGAGTACATCGAAAGTCAACGCAGCCAGGAGCTGATGTGCATGGCGGAAGCCCTTCAGGAAAAAGAGATCAGCGACATTGCCGATTTGATTTTCCAGCAGCAACGGGCCATTCGCGTACTGCTGATCTCCGGTCCTTCTTCCTCCGGCAAGACGACTTTTGCCCAACGGATCTCCACTCAATTGAGGGTCTTGGGTGTTAAACCCGTCCCCTTGTCCCTGGACGATTATTTTGTGGAACGACAGGAGACCCCCCTTGACGAACATGGCAACTACGATTTTGAGAGTCTCCAAGCCATGGACCTGGAACTTCTTCGTGAGCATGTCAAAGGGCTCATCAGAGGAGATGTGGTGGAAACCCCCGTTTTTGACTTTGTGACCGGAAGTCGAAAAAAAGAAACACGCCGTTTGCAAGTCGGTCCTTCGGAAGTATTGGTGATGGAAGGGATCCACGCCCTCAATCCCAACCTGCTTCCCAAACTCAACAGAAATTTATTTTTCAAGATCTACGTCAGCAGTCTTTTTTCTCTGAACGTGGATATGGCAAACCGGGTACCAACCACGGAAGTTCGACTACTTCGACGATTGGTCCGGGGAGAATTGTTTCGCGGCAACACCCCGGAAGAAACGTTGGATCAATGGCCCAATGTCCGAAAAGGAGAGTACGAAAATGTCTTCCGCTATCAGGAGGAGAGCGATGTGATGTTCAATTCCAGCCTGGTTTACGAACTCAACGCGCTGCGCCCGTATGCGGAGGCGTCTTTGAACAAGATCCCTGATGACAGCGTCCACGCTTCTACCAGGGACCGGCTCCTCAATCTCCTGTCTTTTGCCAAGCCCATCCCCACGGAAAAAATAGCCTTCAATTCCATCCTGCGGGAATTTATCGGCGGCAGCATCTACTGACCCGATTTTGGGAACTTATTTGATTTCCTGTCGTCTAAGTGGGTAGAGAACCGATGAAAGGGTGATTGATCATGATTCGAAAACATACATGGCTTCGACGTTTGGTATTGTTGGCCATTTTAGTAGTGGCCGTTCCGGCCATGCTCTTATTGACATCCTGCGGCAAGACTGCCAGCCCGTTGCAAGCGACGGATCTGATGAAAGGATTTGAAGGCAAAGCTGTATCCGGAAAATCTTTGGATGAGGACTTTCTTCGCATCAGCAACGATTTTTACATGGATCTTTTGAAATCAGCAAGTTCTTCTGGCGAGAATGTCTTTATTTCTCCGTTGTCGGTCCATTTGGCCTTGTCCATGACCGCCAATGGAGCACAAGGCAACACGCTGGATCAGATGGAAGAATTACTGGGACGGGAACATACCATTTCAGACATGAATGGATATCTTCTTGAATATACCAACAACCTGCCCACCCATGAAAAGTCCAAGCTTTCCATTGCAAATTCCATATGGTTTCGGGATGACGAGGATCGATTGCAAGTGGAGGATGCTTTCTTGCAAACCAATGCCGACTATTACAACGCCAGTGCCTATGCCGCTCCCTTTGACGAGACGACCGTAACGGATATCAACAACTGGGTCGAAAATAAAACCGATGGCCTCATCGACAAGATCATCGAACAGATCGAAGAAGATACCATCATGTATCTGATCAATGCCATGGTATTCGATGCAGAGTGGGAAACCATTTATCGGGAAGAACAAGTCCGGGAAGATACCTTTACCAACGCCAAAGGAGAAGAACAGCAAGTCCCTTTCATGAATTCGGAAGAAAACATATATTTGGAAAACGACCACGCCATGGGGTTTGTCAAACTTTATGCCCAAGGTGATTATGCTTTCTTTGCTTTGCTGCCCAAAGAAGGATCAGAACTAAAAGATTTGATCGAAACCATGGATGGGGACGAATTGTCAGAAATTTTGAACCATCCCCAGGAAACCTTGGTCACCGCCAGCATGCCCAAATTTTCTTATGCATACGAATGGAAAATGAACGATCCTCTAAAGGCATTGGGAATGGTGGATGCTTTCGACAATAACCTGGCCGATTTCTCCAGGTTGGGCCATTCCAGCAGGGGCAACATCTACGTTGGAGAAGTCCTCCACAAGACATTCATTCAAGTGGATGAAAAAGGCACCAAGGCGGGAGCAGTCACCAAAGTGGAAATCAAGGACGAATCCTATGTGGAAACAAAAATCGTGGATCTGGATCGTCCCTTCCTGTTCGGAATCATGGATCGATCAACAAATCTACCCATCTTTCTTGGCACGTTGACAGAAATCGAACAGGACTGAAAATCGTTCATATCAAAAATAAAAACAGGACCGAAGCCTCTGAAGAAGCCTCGGTCCTGCATCATTTATTGGTCTCTATTTCCGGTCGACCCGATTCAATAGTTCTTCCGACTCCATGACCCTTCGAATGTTTTCCCAGATATTTTCATGGGCCCGTCGGAAGGTACCGGATGATACCCCGGCAATGTGGGGGGAGAAAATCACCTTTCGACGGATCGATTCCGGCAGGTCCACCAGCACGTTGTCCTTTTGGGTAGGTTCCGGTGCCACCGTATCCAGTCCTGCTCCCCGGATCTTACCATCCTCCAGTGCTCTTCGAAGAGCGGCATTGTCCACCAGTTCTCCTCTTGCGGTATTGATGAGCCAACTGTCTTTTCCCATCTTTTGAAGGAAACCATCGTTGATCATCCCTTCTGTTTGGGGGGTCACCGGCACGTGGAGGCTGACCATGTTGCACCGGGCAAGCAGCTCATCCATCTCCAAATATTCCACTCCATAGGCTTCCTCTACCTCTTTCGGCATGGGGATCGGCTCATAATAGTAGACACGAGCGCCAAAAGCCCGCAAGAGTCCTGCTGTGATTTTCCCGATGTCCCCAAATCCGATCAGACCGACACTGCATTCCGACAATTCCAAGAATCCGGAGAGCATCATTTCTTCTTTCTTTTCGATCTGCCTTCCTTCCCGTACCGCTTCATCTCCGCCTGGCAAGTCTCGAAGCAGAGCCAGCATAAGAAGAATGGTCTGTTCTGCCACTGCATCGGAATTGATCCCTTTGTTGTTGCAAACGGGAATGCCCTTCTCCATGGCGGCCTCCAAGTCGATTCCATTGTAACCGACCCCTTCCGATTGGATCCACTTCAAGTTGGGCATGGACTGGATCAATTCTCCACTCACTTTTGCGATGGCGTCTGCGATCAGTCCATCTGCATCCATGGCCTGTTCCAGCAATGTTTCATCAGAGGTGCCCAAAGGGAAAAACATCATTTCCACCTGTTTGGTCAACTCTGTTTGGGGCATATGCTTGTCATACCTCGCCTTGTTTCCGATCACCAGGATCTTCATTTCTTCATCTCCCTCTTGGTTTTTTCGTTTTTCCCTGATTTATCAGTTATCTTCGACAATTTTCGGCTATTCTTCGTAAAAAATACACCGATGTCCGTAACGATGCTTTTTGTCAGGGTTTTTCCACCTTCATCCCAAAGCAGATCCATCACCTTTTTCATGTGTTCCTTTGTTTCTTCATCCGTTTTCGAATAGGCTTTCAACACGCCCTGGACAACGGAAAAGGTATCTTTCGTCACATCGGCAAAACTCTGTATGCCTGCTTCTTCCAGAACGGTAAAAATCCCGTCAATAAACTTGGACTGTTCTTCCGGCGTCAGTTGCTGCAGCCAGGATTGGAGGGTGGAACGAATGCTCATGCTTTTCTTCGACAACTTCCCCGCTTCCAGAAAATGATTGCCTTCCAGGAGCCATAAAAATGGATTGTGCTGCATCAGGGCCAGTCCTGTAGAACAACGTACCGCTTTATATTTGCTCTTTTGTTCCAACAAGACACCCACCACCGACGATTCCGGCAGTATGGTGGACACCCGGCCTAAAACATTTTTGTAGTTTTGACTTTCGATAAACTCCCGATGAAATCCAGGGCCGTCGTAATTATAGATCCCCCTGATCCGATCCTTTTGTTCTTCCGGTATGGTGGCTCCTGCATAAATAGCCACATTGCCACCCTTGGAATGACCTACAACATAAAAAGTGCCTTCCAACTCTTCCACTCGTTCCGTGAGGTATCGTTTTCCTTCCAACTGGGCCGGAACCTCAGACTTGAATCCCATTTCAAGGTCTTCCTTCCACCCGGCCAAAGAGTCATCGGTTCCGCGAAACGCAACGACGCAAAGCCGATCCTTCAATGTATATGTGATGGCGGAAAACTGCTTGGTGCGTTGAGGATCCACTTGCTCCTCATAGTGGGAAAGGACGATGTTGCCAAAACGTTTTGTTTTGGCTGCTGCTCCCAGGAAGTCGGGAATGTCTTTCAAAAATGGAAGATCTTCTTCCCGCATGATCCGGCAGGCATCTTCCAAGTTATTTATCGCATCCCTAAGGCGTATCCCTTCTTCCTTGCTTTTCCCTGCGAAAGCTCCTTCCAGATCCATGTAGGACAAAATGGAAAAGATCAAACCGTCCACTTCATTGACGGGATCCCGGTCAAACTCCAAATCTCCTCGCCACAACAAATAATCCATTACGCTTCCCATGTCAACACCTTCCCATTTTTTGATCCACGTATTTTGCTATCATTATACCATTTGCTTCCTGCAAACAAAAAAAGAACTTTCCTTTCGGAAAGCTCAATATATGATTCTCCCTTCGAGAAAGTCTTTCGTTTGTTGTTTGTTTGGTGCGTCAAAAAATCGGGATGCCTCTCCCCACTCTACCAGATTCCCTTCATATAGAAATGCCACATGAGAGGCGATGCGCTTGGCCTGAAAAAGATTGTGGGTCACCATGATGACCGTTACGCCCTTTTTCTGATTCATGTTTCGGATATAATCCTCCAGAAGACGTACATTGGCAGGATCCAGGTTTGCTGTGGGCTCATCCAATAGCAGAACCTCCGGATCCAAAACCATGGCACGAGCAAATGCCACCCGCTGGGCTTCTCCACCACTGAGGGTTTTTGCCTTTTGATCTTTTAATTCCAACAAACCGACCGTTTTCAAAGCGGACAATACTTTTTCATCCAGGATCTTTTTGTCGACGTTTCTTGCCTTCAATCCAATGGCGACATTTTGAAACACCGACTTGTCCAACAATGTCGGTTTTTGAAATACCATGGTCATGGTCCGCTGCAATTTCATGTTTTCACTTCGTTGGTTCCAAACATCCTGTTCGTGCAGGTAGACTTTCCCTCTCGTCGGGGATTCCAGTCGGTTGATGATGCGAAGCAGGGTGCTTTTGCCTGCTCCACTGGGGCCGATGATCCCTGTGATACTTCCTTCCGGGATCTCCAGGCCCGGGACCGACAAAACGATGCGTTTGTTGTATTGCATCTGAAGATCGTCGATCCTGATTGCTTTAGTCATGGGTTTGTCCCCCTCCCGATTGCAGATGATATAAGAGCGCATTGAAAATAAAAGACAAGATCAGCAACACGATCCCCAATGCCAGGGCGTATTCAAAGTTTCCCTTTCGCGTTTCCAGAACGATGGTGGTCGTCATGACACGGGTTTTTCCAACGATGTTGCCTCCAACCATCATGACAGCCCCTACTTCTGCAATGACACGGCCAAATCCGGCGATCACCGCACCCAGGATCCCGAAACGGGCTTCCCACATGATGGAGCGAAGAATAAGACTCCGCTGGGCTCCAAGGGAAACCAGGGTTTCCGTTATGGCTTTTCCTTTGGCTCGCACGGCCACGCTGGTCAATCCAATGACAATGGGAGTGGCCAGAACAAACTGTGCCAGGATCATGGCGGTAGGAGTATACAGCAATCCCAATGAACCAAATACTCCCTGACGACGTATGATCATATAGATCACGAGTCCTCCCACTACCGGAGGCAATCCCATCAAGGTATACACGATCCGGGTCAGCCAGCGTACTTTCTTCTCTTTTTTCATACCCAGCCAAGTACCTGCAGGTATGCCAACGAGCGCAGCCATAAAGACTGCGCTCCCTGAAACATAAATAGTCAAAGCTATGATCTCGCCGATGCCGCTGTTTGTTTCAAACAGCAGGCGGATGGCCTCTACAAATTCAAACAATCGTCAAATGTCCTTTCTATTGGGCATTCGGGAAGAACAACGTGTCCCCATATGGTTTAAACTCGGAAATCAATTCTTGACCTTCTTCAGAACCGAAGAAATCGATCAACAATTTTGCTCCTTCATAATCCACATCTGGCCAGTTTTCCGGATTTACTGCCATGATCCCGTACTGGTTGAAGAGATTTTCGTCACCTTCAAAGACGATTTCAATATCCAGATCTTCCGCCATGGACAGATAGGTTGCCCGGTCTGACATGGTGTATCCCAGTTCTTCATTGGCCATGGTCAAGGTATCCCCCATGCCTACACCGGCACTCACGTACCAGTCGCCTTCCGGTGTGATCTGTGCAACTTCCCACAAAGACAGCTCTTTTTTATGGGTTCCAGAGTCATCCCCTCGAGAAATAAAGGTCGCTTCATTATCAGCAATGGCTTTCATGGCTGCAGTGACGTCTGCCGCCTCTTTCAGTCCTGCTGGGTCTTCCGCTGGTCCGACAATGACGAAATCATTGTACATGACGTCGATCCGGTCCACAAAATGACCTTCCGCCACCATTTCCAGTTCCGTCGGCTTTGCGTGGACCAATGCTACATCCGCATCCCCGTTTTTGCCTTGCTCCAAAGCTGCGCCAGTCCCAAGAGAGATAACACTGATGTCATAATTGTTGGCCTCTTCAAAATAAGGAAGCAAATAATCCAATAAGCCGGAATCATACGTACTGGTAGTCGTAACCAAAATCAGTTCTTTTGGTTCTTCCACTTGGCCATTGTCTCCTCCGTCTCCATTGTCCCCTGCATCACCCTGGTCTCCACCATTATCATTGGTACAGCCAACAGCAAATGCAAAGATCATGAATACTGTCAAAAGAATAGCTAGAAATTTTTTCATGTTGTTTCCCCTTTCGTTATGCTTTTCCCTGCATAACGATTGTACCATGCAAACTTTTGCGGTGTCAACAACAACCCGCCGATCCATTCCCATCATTTAAGGTCTATTCTTCAACATTACCCAAACAGTCTTCCATCACCCGTTGGGCATTCCGCCAGCAAAATTTCTCCAGTGTGGTATCCGACATGCCGGAACGGCCCAAGGCTTCCACGAGCCGCATCAAATCTCCGCTGCTGTCGATTTCCAACACACCCCCAATGCCGTCAAAATCCGAGCCAAGGGCCAACACATCTTCTCCGCCGACATTTTTCATATGGAGGACATGGGCCACCATGTCGTCCACGCGGGAGGTTTGATCCGGCCCAAGAAACATGGGTGCGAAATTTAATCCCATAACGCCGCCCTTGTCCGCCAAAAGACGGATCATGTCGTCTGTCATGTTCCTGGTTACATTGGTTAGAGCTCGACAATTGGAATGGGAGGCGATGACCGGTTTTTTGGAATGACGGATGCAGTCGAAGAATCCACCATCGGAGAGATGGGAGACGTCGACGATCATCCCCTTTTCGTTCATTGCTTCCACTACTTCAAATCCAAAAGGTTTCAATCCTTTGTCCATGATGGCCGGATCTTTGTAGTTTGGAAATCCGATGCAGTTTTCGTAATTCCACGTCAGGGTGATCAGTCGGACGCCCATGTCATAGGCCTGATCCAATCGACAAATATCCCCCTGAAGGAATCCCCCTTCTTCAATGGTCAGGATCGCGGAAATAGTATTGTCTTGACGGTTTTGTTCCACGTCATCCATGTTTGTCGCTTTATTCAATGTGGTCTTTGCTGATTTTAAGGCAAGGTCCACGGTTTTATAAAAATCCAACAGATAGGGATACGGTTCCTCTCCACTTTCTTGAATTTTCTCCAGATTTAGAAACATGGCAAAAAACTGGGTATCCACCTGTCCCTTTTTCAGCTTGTTCAAATCCACGGAGAAATCGTTGGCAAGGATGGTCGCACTTTTGTCCTTGTGCAAACGGGCCATAGTGTCGCAGTGCAGGTCGATGATCCTCATTTTTTTTCCCCTTCCACATCTTGTGGTGTCTGCAGGATCGGCTTGAACAGAGACTCTCCTGTTTCGTTCTTGCAGAACCCTTCCATGATCGTTTTCGCTTCTTCGCTGATCAGCCATTGCGCAAAAATCTCTCCATCCCTCTGATTGACGGGGGCTTTCGATCGGGATACGGGAATAAAAGAAAAAACGTTTTCCAATCCTGGATCCCCTTTTCTTAATATGCGAAGTCCGTCACCTTTATAGGCGACCATAAAAGTGGCCATGTCGACCAATGCATAGGCCTTTTGTTGTTCCGCCAAAATCAATACCCCGTCGTTGCCCGACAAGGTGTTGGCTTTGACATACCATCTTTGGTTTTTTGGATCGATACCCGCTGCATCCCAAAGCGCTTCTTCTTTCAAGTGGGTGCCGGATCGATCTGCCCGGGAAATGAATGGAGCCTCTGCTCGTTCGATGTTGAGAAGTGCCTCTCCCATGGATGATGCAACGGAAACCTTCGCCGGGTCCTCTATTGGACCGATCAACACGAAAGCATCCTCCATGAATTGTCGCTTGGCCACACCCCAACCCTCTTTTACAAATGCATCTTCCAACTCTGGTGCATGGGTCAACACCCCGTCCACTCTGCCGGCTTTTGCCATCTCCAATGCTCTGCCGCTCCCCGCCGCCATGTGGAAGACAGCGATCCCGGTGGATTGCAGGAATGCTTGTTCCAATACGTCCAGCAACCCGGTGGTTATGGGTTCAGTAGTACTGGCGATCATGAGTTTACGATCCGTTTTTTCCTCTTCACTGAGAATGGACTTGAATTGACCTTCCACGTCCCGCTGCAAAGATTTCATGTGTCCCAAGAGTTGGAGACCGTCTGCCGTTAGTGCACTGCCTCCACCGCTTTGGCCGCCGCTTTGCCGCTGGATCAGTTTTTTGCCCAGAGTATCTTCCGTTTTGTTGAGCAAATTCCATCCACTGCGATAGGATACGCCTGCCGCCTCGACGGCTTTGTTGATGGATCCCGTTTCATGGATCTGTTCCAACAATACAAGTAGCAACTTGCCGGATATTTTATCGCCAAATGTCAAATGCACTTCCCATTGTTCCATCTTCTCACCTTCCATCTTCCTTTTTAAGCTGTACTTCTACCGACGGGATTTCCACCAGATGGAATGTTGCGGAGGCCAGCGCCACGCTGCTTCCTTCTTTTTCAATTCGCTCCAACAATCGGGTAAAGAGTTCGTCTTTTGTGGTGATCCTCTTTTTATAATCAACGACATATCGCAAAGTAAATTCCGCCCAATTGTCATTGGCGACAAGGGTCACCATGGGGTGGGTCGTAGCATCTTCGATCAGGAATTTTCGAACCATTTCTTTCCAGTATGTTGCCGCTTCCTCTGCATAGGTTCCGACCACTTCCTGCGCCACTTCCATGAGCATGGTCCTGGCTATTTGATAATCGCTTCCATACTTGATGGGGATCTTGATCTCATCCCACAAGAAGGGAAAATCGGAAGAATAGTTGTAGACAGGTTCCTTGAAGACAAAGCTGTTGCCGATGCGTACGATCCGGCCGTTATATCGATCCCCGTCGGACCAGCTGCCCATCTCCATGATGGTGGTCCGAAGGATACCAACGTCAATAACATCCCCCTTGATCCCGCCCAAAAGGACACGGTCTCCGGCCTTGTAGATGTCGCTGGACAATATGGCGATCCACCCTGCAATACTGACGATAACTTCCTGGAGGGCAAAAGCCACTCCTGCTCCCGCAATGCCAAAAAATACCGAGATTCCTTGCAGATCATCGATATAAACGAACAAGACAAACATCACGATCAAAAAATATCCGGTAATGTTGACGGCTTTTTTGGAACGGTACGAGTTGTTGCGATCCTTGACGTATTTTCCAATACGGGAGCGCAACAAATTCTTGATCGTGATGATCACAATAGCGCCGATCACGACGATCACCAGTTTACGAACCATAGGCTCGCTTAAAAACATTTGTAGGTACTCGTCCATGAAACTTCCTCCTGTCCCATTGAAGTTGCTGTAGTTCCATTATACCCTTCCCTAAGGGACGACACAAAGGGAAACAAAGGGGACGGTGACTTTTTTGCAAAAAAGTCACCGTCCCCAAAAAACAATAAAAATCTATTTACTTGCTGTATCCCTGTGTTCCAACCTTGATCGCACCAACGATCACCGCAATGGAAAAAAACATGGCTGGCAGTCCACCGATGTTGGAAAGCATCTTGACACCGGTGATCCCTTCTCCCGCAAAAAGCATGACCCAGGTCAGTCCGGCAATGATGATTCCCCAAACTACCTTTAACGCTTTGGAGGAATCCGGACTGTCCAAGGTGATCCCCTTGCTGCAAACTCCAGCAATGGCAATGGTCGTAGAATCGCTGGCGGTGACGAAAGAGATCAATACCACCAACAGATACAGCGGGATCATCACTGTCGACATGGGTATATTTTGCAACAGTTGATAGATCACGTTTTCGTAACCCAGTTGAAATGCTTCCAGGATACCGCTGCCAGGATGATTCAAATACATGTTGATAGTGGCTCCGGAAATGATCATGAACCAGATGATGCTGAACAGAGATGTGGCAAGCAGATTCATGAAAATGAATTCCCGAACCGTACGACCGTAGGCGATCCGACCTAAAAAAACAGCCGTGATGGGCGCCCAGGCCATCCAATTTCCAAAGTAGAACATGGGCCAGTCTTGGGCCCAGGAGTCACCCGAAATGGCTCCGGTAAACAAAGCGCGTGGAACAAAGTTTTGTACAAATGCTCCAATGCCCTCCATGCCAAAGGACAAGATGAAGACGGTACCTCCAAACAGCAGTACCATCCCCAACATGCCCAGATAAAAAAACAGGTTGATGTTGGACAGGATCCGAACTCCCCTCAAGATGCCGGAAACGGAAGATGCGATGAATAATACTACGATGAGTAGAATCGTAAATCCCCACAGCCCAGTACCGGTAATTGTCAACATAGTTGTCGCTTTTCTCAAATATGCTAGCATGCTTTTTCACTGTTTTTTTCTTTTGATGGATTCAGCCAAACGGCTTGTTCCATGGTGCAGTTTTGAACCGGTCCGGTCCATCGTTCAGGGTTCTTTGCCTTTGCAGTTTCCAGTATTTCTTTTCTTCTTTGAAGGATCTCATCGGACGATCCATTGTGTCTTTGGTTGGGAGTCAAAAATTTCAAGCTGCTGTGGTGGTGGTCATTATTATAATAATCAACGAAGGCATCGACCCATCTGCGGGCAGTTTCAATATCTGAAAATCCATTATGGGGAAAAGATGGCATGTATTTGACCGTTCGGAACATTGACTCAATATAAGCATTGTCATTGCTCACTCTTGGCCTGCTGTTGGATCGCACGATCCCTAGATTATACAGCGTTGTCAACAAGGAAGCACCTTTCATCGGACTTCCGTTATCAGAATGTAACACCAAAGGCTCGTTCTTCATCAATACATTTTCAGAGTACGCAGCCTTCTTCACAAGAACACTGGCGTTTTCAGAACTCTCGTGATCCCAGATCTCCCAGCCAACCACTTTGCGGCTGAATAAATCAATGATCATGTACAGGTAATAGTATATTCCTTTCACGGGACCGGGAAGCCAGGTGATATCCCACATCCAGACCTGATTGGGGCCTGTTGCACAATGTGTTGTAATATTCTTGCTTATGGGTGCTTTTGCATAGCCCCGATGATTGACTTGACCAAAATATCTCAAGACCCGATAAAAACTTGAAACCGAAGCGATATATATTCCTTCTTTATCAATGAGCTTATGAAAGACTTGATTTGGTGAAAGGCTTCGATGTTCCTTTTGGTTCATCACCTCCAGGATCCTCTTCTCCTCCTCCAAATGCAGCTTGTTTGCAGGTATGGGTCTTAGCGCATCCGGACGACCGTCTTTTGTATCGTTACCTTGAACTTTCCAGCGCTGGTAGGTCCTCTCGCTGATACCGACGACTTCGCAAGCCTTGAACTGTCTGGCTCCAGAAAGGACTGCTTCGTCGATGGCCACAACCACTTTGATGCGATTTGATTGGCTGGTCAATCTTCCTCGTCCGAACTCCAAATCGCTTGCATCTTTTTTTTTAATACCAAGAGTGCGGCAGCTTCGGCAAGAGCTTTCTCCTTGCGCTCCAGTTCCTTTTTTGTAAGTTTAAGCTCTGCTTGACTGTCCTTGAGTTCTTTTTTGACCTTGGATTCTTCAGCTGTTTCACCGGTGATGAATGCTTGCTTCCAGACTTCGATTTCCTCCGCATATATGCCTTTGCGTCGGCAATATTCTGAGAGCTCATGGTTGTTGAGTGGACTGGTCTCAATAATGATTTGCAACTGCATTTCTTTAGAATATTTTTGTTTGGAGCCTGCATGATCCTGATAGACCGTCCCTTTGGATTTTGCCTTTTTACGCCATTTATACAGGGTTTGTTCATGAACATGATACTCATCAACCAGTTCCTTAATGGACCTGTTTTCGGGTGGTAACATCAACTTGATTAATTTGTCTTTAAATTCTTTACTGTAGGTAGCCATATTGATCCTCTCTCTCTTGGCTACTAGCATATAATATTTTTGATCACCCGACAACTATCCTAACACAGGGGGGTACCGGGATCGACTCCCGTCAGTTTGCCGATGCCACCACTGATATTAAGCACACCCATTCCAAGAGATGCAGCCAAACCGGCAACCAAGGCAAAAACACAGAGAATATCGACCAGGGTATTGATCCATGGATTGTCTTGGTTTTTTATGATCGGTGCAATGGCAGCTCCCAAAGAAAAGTTGCGCTTCATATTGTAATAACCATAAGCAAACATGACGCCTGTCAACGTGTAAATGGCATAGGGCAAAAACGTCCAGTGCATGTAGATGGTGGACATGGAAAAAATCGCAGCTTCCGGCGATCCGGGAACCAACCCCAAGGATTCGGGAGGATATAGCAAATGCTGTATGGGTTCTGCCGCACCCCAAAATACGATGCCCGCTGCAATGGTGGTGCAGACCGTAATGGCAAACCAGTTTCTTTTACTCATCAGCGGCTTTGCTTCCGCTCCTCCCAATTTCGTCTTTCCAAAGGGGGAGAATGCCAGCCAAACACAAACCATCAACATGATAAAAGTAGTCAGCAGGAACATCCATCCGAATTTATCCAGGATCCAGTAATACAACCCGGTGGTCAGTGCCACAAAACCCTCATTGTCTACCAGACTAAAGACGATGGTGCCCAGCAACAACAAGAATACAGGCAAAAATACTCGATAATTGATTCGTACGTTGTTCATCTGCCGACTCCCTTCTTTAAAATTTAATGCTGTCCTTAAACGCTGCCGGAATGTATTTTTCGATCAATTCCAGCTGTTCTTTTTCCAGCGTAGGTGCCTGATAGCTTTCCAACCGGTCCATCACCTTTTCCCGTGCATTTTCCCGGACAGAGATACTGCCTTCTTTCTGCCACTGATTGGGATCTTCCTTGTTGAACAGCTTGGCCATTTGATACTCCTGTCGGAACATTTTGGGGGTGCGCCCTTGTAGATAGTTTCCTCGAGCACCTACTTTTTCAATCATATCATAACTCAAAGTATTGTCATCTACTGTGATCCCTGCCAGTTGTCTTTGTACCATGGCTATGATCTCTTCGTCCAGAAGAAACTTTTCAAAACTGACGATATTGAAGGTCCCCAAAACTCCGCACATGTGCAAAATATAGTCCGGTTTGCTGGCCAGTGTGGCCTGCAAAAGCATCATGGACTCGGCCCCTGCCTGGAAATCCACGTCTTTGGCATCGCTCAATGCCCCCCCGTTTCGAAATGGCAGCTTGTAAAAATCCGCCATCGCAGCCGTTGCATATGCGATCAGAGTCGCTTCCGGCGAGCCGATGCAAAGTTGGATGGTCCGCATGTTGGTGGACGCAGAAGTGTTCCCAAATACCACCGGCGTTCCGGGACGGACCAATTGGGCCAGCACCAGCCCGGCCAACGCTTCCGCCGTCGTTGTGGACAACAATCCGGCAACGGATGGAGGTCCTGTCAACAAAGGCATGGAACAGGGCGTAAACCAAAGTGCCTGGCCTTCATGACAGTTGGCGTACAGTTTTTCGATGGGTGCGTTATCGAAAGCCAAGGGAGATAGCGGATTGATCCCCTCCATGATAACTGGTTTGTCCTGGATCCCTTCAAAGTCCCGCACCAGCTGGATCCCTTTTTTTACCTTATCGTAAACTTGATCGGCTTCTACTCCATCCGTGATGCAATTGACGCTGAAGCGATACTTGGAGGAGTACTTCAATGCAAAGGCCATCCGTCCATAGATTTTTTGGTCCGAAGAGAAACCCGTCGTTTCCATAAATGGGTTGACCAGGCCATACTGGGTCACCGGACTGGTTTCGTTCAGTTTGAACTGATCCACCACATCCCGATTGGTCATTTTTCGAACTCTTCCACCATCTTGAATATAGATGTTTCCTCCGATGCCACCGGCCAGCATGCTTCCTCCGCCCAGGGTAGCATCCCCTACGGTATTGGCATGGATCTGGAAGGTTTCAGGGGCGGTTTTCACCGCCTCCTCCAGCATGTTCCTTGGAATAAAAACCTTGTTGCCCTCGACTCTGGCACCGTGCTCTTTGAAAGTGTCCAATGCCCGCTGGTTTTCAAATACCACACCGACATTTTCAAAGATCCGCACCACGTTCTCATGGATTCTTTCTACATCTTTTTTGGAAATAAATTGTTCATAGTATTTCATTTTTTCCTCCTATTAATCCCTAACAAAACGCTTATGCCGCTTCCGTAGGCTGGATCTTTTTCGCTGCTTTCAACTCTTTACGCTCCTGGTCCAGCTTGGCTATATTCTCCTTGTTCATTCTTCTAAAGACCAACAACATGACGGCGCAGAAGAGACCAAACCCGGCCAGAATGGTGAAAATGATCTTATATGCAACGTCCGGAGCACCTGCATTGCTGTCCAAAATTCTTCCGATGATGGGGGATAAGAAAATGTCCGGTGTGTATCCGATGGTCGCCATGACACCGATTGCCGTACCGGAAAGTCGCATGGGAATGCCCGCTTCTTTCATGGTTCCATAGTACAATCCTCGAGCTACTCCCATAAAGATGTTGAATACGGCGAACACGGCCAGGAACAATACGACCATTCCCGTCCCAGCGGGCAAATATCCGATCAACAGTACCGTTGCAACCAATCCCAATGCACCGATCAAAAGCATTTTACTGATACCGATTTTGTCTGCAACGACTCCACCACCCAATGCACCCAATGGACTAAAGTAGGCTTGGAACATTCCGATGAATGCTGCCGCCGCTACACTGATACCAAGTACGGAAGTAGAATAGTTGCTGATGTATCCGGTCACGGAACTTGTTACTGCATATGCACCCAAGATGATCAGGGACATGACCCAGATGTTTTTGTTTTTCAAACATTCTTTCGCAACTTTGAAAGGATTTTCTTGGGAAGCGTCTGCTTTTTCATCCTCAAAGGACAAGAATGTCAAAATCCCGACAGCTATAAGAAAAATTCCATAGAAATTGATGATGGCCTGCAGACCCAGTGTCATGCTGGCAAATCGTCCAAACCAAAAGACCAATGCCGTACCAACGACCATGTTGAAAAGTTGTCGTCCGGCTTCCAATCCGCCCAAAGCTTTTCCTTCACCAATGACTTTGCCGACTTGGCGGGTGGCTTTGATCAGCGCTGCCCAGAATGTCAACGTGGAAGTGATCCCCAACAAAGCATAGATGACCAATGCCATACTGTATCCCGGGAGTGTGCCAAACCACAGATTTAACAAACCGGTGGAGATAAATGAGAAAGTCAGCAGCTTTCGTGGCGATATTTTATCTGCAACGACCCCGCCGATAAAATATGTTGCAATGGTCAACGTACCATAAACGCTGAAAAGAACGCCGAACTGCTCGTTTGTCATGCTGAATGCTTCAATAAATGCATCGTAATAGGAATACCTCATGTAGGTCACCTGGTAAATGGACCAGCCTCCTGCGCAAAGGCAGAGAAATTGGATGATGGCGCGAAGCTTTTCGTTTTTAAACATCGATATTGCTCCTTTCTTGGTATCCTCAGATGGAGGATTTAAATTTGTCCGGCAGGTAAGCATCCAGCATGCTGGTCTGGCTTGGATCCATATCCGGTTGTTGATAACCCGCAATTCGTTCCATTACTTGTTCCTTGGCTGTTTCATAAACTGACTTTGAACCGTTTTGCTGCCAGTTGTTGGGATCATCCTTGCTGAAGCAGTTGGCCAGCTGGAAGTCGTCCCGGTACATTTTAGGAGTTCGCCCCTTCAGGAAGGACCCTCGAGGACCGATCTTGTGGATCGTGTCAAATGCCAGTTTTTCTTCGCTGGTATCCAAACCACGGATCTGTCGCTGCACCATTTTGGCGATTTCTTCATCCACGATGAATTTCTCTAAACTGACTACGTTGAAGGTTCCCATGCAACCTATATGATGAAGAACAAAATCCGGTCGAACGCTGTAGGTCGTTTGAAGCATCATCATGGATTCGGCACCCATTTGGGCATCCACATCTTTTGCATCACTGAGGGCTCCGCCAGTTCTGAATGGCACTTTATAATAATCCGCTAAGGCCGCAGTTGTGTAACTGACCAGGGAGGCTTCTGCACTGCCGATACCCAGTTGTATGGTTTTCATGTCCGTAGATCCGGAAGTATTCCCGTAGACTACCGGTGTACCCGGTTTTACCAACTGTATGAAGACAAGACCGGCCAGCACTTCCGCGTTTGTTTGGGACATCATGCCGGCTACGGAACCGGGAGATGTAAGCAGGGGCATGCCGCATGGAGAAATGGCGCAAACCTGACCTTCTTCGATATAAGCCATCATTTTTGTGATGGGGATATCGTCGTAACACAGCGGAGACAAAGGATTGATGATGGTAAGCATCATGGGTTTGTCATCCGATCCATAAAATCGTTTCATCAGCTGGATCCCTTTTTTTGAATATTCGTAGGCTTTTTCTTCCGAGTAGCCCATGACATAAGGATCTGCATGGATCTTGTATTTGCTGGAATATTTTAAAATGAATGCGATTTGAGCCAATGATTGTTGCTCTTCTGTCATTTTCTTCCCGTTCAGAAATGCAAAGTTCAAGTTGGCACCGTTGGTGATGGGCGAAGTCTCCGACATTTTGAATTGATCGATGGCGTCTTCACTTGTCATGCTAAAGATTCGACCTTCCTTTGCAATGTAGGCTGGGTGGCCGATCACACAAGTAAGCATGGAACCTTTACCCAATTCTTCCGTATCTCCCTTTTCATTGACTTGCATGGTGAAAGTCGACGGTGTGGTCTCCAAGCATCGGTTCAATGTCTCCTCATCGATGAAAACCAGATCCCCTTCTACTCTCACTCCGTTTTTTCGAAAAATGTCCAGAGCTGTTTCACTTTCAAACTTAACGCCGGTTTCTTTCAGGATCCGCAGCGTATTCTCATGGATCCGTTCCACATCTTGTTTAGAAACGTACAATTCGTATGCCTTCATTCCATTTCTCCCTCCTAATTCTGATTCTTGTAAATTCAAATCGGTATACCATTTCGCTTGTCGAATAGAATTATACTGTATAAAAATAATCACGTCAAGAACTTTTTTATACAGTATAATTAATTTTATCTTTTCCTGGATTTTGATGGTTATGTGGTATAATAAGGAAATACCGAAAGGAGTTCACCCAATGCCTACACCCAAAAAACGTCAAAAAATAAAAAAAAGCCAGTTAACAAAAAATAAATTGTTGGAAGTTTCCAATCATCTCTTTTACGAAAAAGGATACGAAGGAACAAAAATCAGAGAATTGACCCGATTGGCGGAGGTCAATCATTCATTGATCTACTACTATTTTCCGAATGGAAAAGTGGACATCGCATACAAGCTTATCGTCGCCCATGAGAAAAAATGCCTTCAAGCATTGAGAAAGTCCTACAAAGCCGAAGGTTATCTGATGTACACTCTGGTCTATCTGCGTTTTGTAGCCAGGGAACTGCTTCAATACGAAAAAGACATGGATTTTTATATCCAGGCTTGGTCTGAATTTCGTCCAGTACGTGGCTTGTTCATCGAAAACTATACAGCGGCAAATGAAGTAGGATTGACAGTGGATGCACCTACGGTGGAAAAAGCCACATTGATGGGGGACAGTATCTGGTCCGGCATGTACAAAGCCAAACAATCCGGGGCTTTTGATTTCAGCCATAAAGAGATTCGAGATGCAACCGACATCACTCGCTGGGTCTTCATGGGATACCCCATGGATAAAATAAAACAACACATCGAAAAAGCAGAAGGAATCTTAAAAGATATCCCACTTGCCGGCATCCGACTCCTGGAACCGGTAGAGTAAAAAAATGGGGACGGTAAAAAGGGGACGGTGACTTTTTTGCAAAAAAGTCACCGTCCCTAAAAAAAATCTATTTACTTGTTCCAATCCTTCAAAAACTTCTCGATCCCCTGATCCGTCAACGGATGCTTCAAGGAATCCATCAACACCTTGTAGGGTACAGTCGCAATGTCCACTCCGGCTGCCGCCGCTGCTACAATATGTTCCTTGTTGCGAATGCTGGCCGCGATCACTTCCGTCTTTATGTCATAGCGCTGGAATGTCCACATGATCTCCTCCAGCAAAGCGACTCCATTCGCCCCCACATCATCCAGCCGCCCTATGAACGGAGAAACATATGCCGCTCCCGCCATGGCGGCGGCCAGTGCCTGGGTAACACTGAAAACCAAAGTCACGTTGACCTTGATCAGCTCCTTGGACAATATGGAAGTGGCTTTGATGCCTTCCGCCGTCATGGGGATCTTGATGACGATGTTGGGATGGATCTTCTGCAGATCTTCCGCTTCCTCGATCATTCCTTCTGCTTCCAGTGAAATAACTTCTGCACTGATGGGGCCGTCTACAATATTGGCGATCTCTTCAATGACATCTTCAAACTTTCGTCCTTCTTTTGCGATCAATGATGGATTAGTGGTAACACCTCTGATGATGCCAAGTTCGCTGGCTTGTTTTATTTCGTCCACGTTTGCTGTGTCAATAAAATACTTCATATTCCATCCCTCCAATGGTTGCTTCTTCATATTTTGATTCATCTTATATATAGCCAAACGAGGGGATTGTAAAAGGGGACGGTGACTTTTTTGCAAAAAAGTCACCGTCCCCAAAAAAAAGCTACAACAAGTCGATCAAATTCACATAATAATCACAGGCCGCAGCGATCTTATCTACAGCGCAATGCTCATCCTTCATGTGGGCCATCTTGTGCTCTCCCGGCCCAAATCCAACAGACGGGATCCCCATGGAAACTGGCGTCACCGCGTTGGTGCTGAAATCCCAAAAATCAAATTCCGGCTCTTTCCCGAAGCAGCGCCGGTAGGCTTCCACGGATTTTTTATAAAGCAGGCTATCCTTATCCAACTCCCAAGCCGGATGAAAGGGTCTGTACGCGATCTCCTTGCCGGTCCAGGATCTTCGTTTTACCGTATCCAGGGTCCATCCAGCATCCTTTCCCTCTACAAGCTCCTCCATTTCCTCTACGACATCCTCCCAGGTTTCTCCAGGCACCAATCGCCGATCCAGATAGATCTCACACTCGTAGGGAACGGCATTCAAGCTGGCGGCGTTGGAAGTGATCCGAGACAAAACAAGGGTCTTTTTCATGCCTTCCCCGGCCGCCAGATCCAAATTCATTTTTTCCACTCGTCCAATGATCTGTGCCATTTCATAAACGGCATTGACTCCTTTTTCCGGAGCGGATCCGTGGGCGCTTTGTCCCCTGGTGGTGATGGTCATTTGCGCTTTTCCCTTGTGTCCGGTAACGATCTTGTTGTCCGACGGTTCGCAGGTGATATAATAATCCGGGCGCATCTCCAGTTGATCAAACAGGTGTTTTAGATTTTCTCCGTCGCAGTCCTCTTCAAAAACGGTACCGGAAACCAACAGGGTCTTCCCTTCCAGCAACCCCATCTCCTTGGCTACTACAGCTGCATAAATGCTTGCTGCCGCACTGGATTTCATGTCCACAGAACCTCGTCCATAGAGATTCCCATCCACGATCTCTCCACCGAATGGAGGGTAGGACCACTGGTCCGCATCGGGGACCCGAACCGTATCGATGTGGGAATCCAAAAGGATGCACAGGGGTCCGTTGCCCATTTTCCCGACCACATTGCCCAGGTCGTCCACCATCACTTCATCGAATTCCAACAACTTCATCACCTCGGCAATGGCATGGACCACTTCTTCTTCCTCCCCGGAAAAACTGGGAATGGAAACCAACCGGGATGCCAGACCAACCAAGGCCTTCTCATGTCTCTTTACTGCATTTGATATGTTCATATACAACGCTACCTCACTTTATTTTTTCTTCGGAAAAACCTCGTTCCGGTTCGTAAGGATAGGCTCCTTCCCACACCACTTTCCGGTAGTTGACGGGATCCGTATCCCCTTCTGTACTGATCAACAGTACCCGGGATGAATCCTTCAACCCCAAGGCCTCCTTGATGGGCGCCAGGGATGGATCTTGATGGAGGGCATAAAGCACTCCTGCACCAATGGCTCCGGATTCTCCAGATACCACGGGATCATCTCCGGTCAAAGGATTCCCCAGGATCCGCATGCCCAGGGCGCTCAAGGTGTCGTCACAGCTGAGAGCGCCAAAGACGTGATCCCGCAGGATCTTCCAGGATAGGCTGCTGGGTTCCCCACAGGCCAAACCAGCCATGATGGTATCCAGGTCTCCTTCCGCCTTCATGGGCTTACCCGTATCGGCCCGTACAGAAGCATAGATGCACGCTGCATGGTGGGGTTCCATAATGATCACCCTTGGCATCTCTTCTCCATAAACGGCAGCCAGGCAAGCAGTCATGCTGGCAGGAAAGCTGCCCACCCCTGCCTGAAGAAACACGTGGGTCGGCTTTGGACTGTCAATCATAACATCCAAAATCTCCGCCATGATGGTATAATACCCCTCCATGATCCACTTGGGGATGGTTTCATATCCTTCCCATGCCGTATCCTGGATCAGAATGCCTCCCACCTCATCAGCATAGGCAGCAGCATGGCGAACCACATCGTCATATCCCATGGGCAGGATCTCTGCCTCGGCCCCTTCTTTCCGGATATTTTCCAATCGGGTGGCTGCTGTCCCCTGGGGTAGAAACACAACGGCTTCATGCCCCAAGGTCTTTGCCGCCCAGGCGACACCGCGTCCGTGGTTTCCATCGGTGGCGGTAACAAAGATCTGTTTTGCCCCTTTGGGAGAACTTTCCAGGATCTGTTTCATGGCGTAGGATCCACCCAACACTTTAAAGGCGTTCAGACCGAACCTCTTCGATTCATCTTTCACCCAGATTTTCTCCACACCAAGTTTCTGGGCCAAAGAGGACAACTCCACCAATGGAGTTTTTTCATACTGGGAAAATCCCCGGTGATACAAGACCACTCCATCCATGGTTTCCTTGTGCCCAAAAAAATTCGACGGATCCGCCCTAATTTTTTTCCTGTTTTCGACCCATTGCAGCAATGGCTTTTGTTCCATGATCCCAACCACCAACTTTCCTATTTCAAATTTTCACTTTCCTGTGCTACACTAAGTATACTTGATAGCCTTATCCTGTGGCAAAAGATTGCACCAAAGAAAGGATATATTTTTATGAAGATCATACCAAAAAAAGCGAAGGACACAAACCCTGTAACCAACTATTTGATCACCCTGATGGTGGCTCTCGTCGTCCTTTTCCTTGCCAACCGCTACGTGACCAAAGACGCCACCCTGTTTCAAAACGAGGCAGAAATGGAAGTGGTCCGGGCCCAGGTCATGGGTGTGACCGACCGCCTGGTGGAGGATTACTCCTACGACGACGTCATTTCTCAATCCATTGAGGTTCAGTTTGATGCAAAAGTCGTCTCCGGTCCCAGAAAAGGAGAGATCCTTCCAGCCGTTCAACACATCGACTACACACCACCCTACATTTATACCAACGAAGTGACGCCGGGAAGCAAGATCCTTCTCATCGACGCCGGCTTTGACGTTTCCGAATGGCATTTTGTGGAATACATTCGAACGGACAAGTTGCTTATTCTGGGCGCCGTCTTTGTCCTGCTCCTATTGGTCATGGGAGGCATGAAGGGATTCAATACCCTTCTTTCCTTGGCATTGACCTTTGGAGCCGTATTCGCCGTGCTGGTTCCTGCCATCCTGTCCGGACGCAACATTTACCTGTGGGCCATCCTCACCTGCTTCTATTCCATTTTGACTACGCTGATCATTCTAAACGGATGGGATCGAAAATCATGGGTCACCATCCTGGGTTGCTTTGGTGGTGTACTGGTGGCAGGATCCATCTCCTGGATCATGGACCGTTCCTTGGCACTGACCGGCGTGACCAGCGATGAATCCATCTACCTGGCCTACCTTCCAACCGAAGTACCCATCAACCTTCGGGCCATCATCTTTGCAGCCATCATCATCGGCGCCATGGGGGCCATCATGGATGTGGCCATGAGCATTTCATCCGCACTTACGGAAATGAGGCGGCAAACACCCGTCATTACCCAAAAGACCCTCTTCCGGTCCGGCATCACCATCGGCAAGGATATTATGGGGACCATGGCCAACACCCTGGTACTGGCTTATGTGGGAAGCGCCTTGGCCATGGTATTGCTGCTGGCCGTATCCGACACTTCCCTGATGTTTTTGTTGAACCGGGAGATGATCGTGGTGGAGATCCTGCAAGCTTTAGTAGGTAGTTTCGGTATCTTTTTTGCCATACCCATCACCAGTTTTTTTGCTTCCGTCATGTTGCCCAAAAGCGATCTTTAATGAATAAAAAGCTCCTTCCAGGTAAACAGTTGAAAAAAACTGTCGACCCTGGAAGGAGCTTTTTTATGGAATGGTATTGACAAAACCCACTAAAGATAGTAAATTAGTAGTGTAAACCCCTCCCCCCTGGGGTAGGCATGTAAGGAGAGAATACAATGAATGATGATCAAAAAAAAGCATTGCAAACATTAAAAACAGCAAAAGGCCAAATCGAGGCAACCATTAAAATGATGGAAGACGATCGATATTGCATCGATGTTTCCAACCAGATCTTGGCTGCCCAATCCCTGTTGAAAAAAGCGGATCTATTAATAATAAAGCAACATATCAACAATTGTGTTCGAGAAGCATTTGAACAGGATCAGGGAAAAGAAAAGGTCGATGAAGTCATCGAACTGTTGGCCAAAGTAATTGGTAAGTAAATATATATTGAAACGTCTACTACAGAAAGGAAGATCCCCATGGAAAAACAAAACCTTTCCCTCACCGGCATGACCTGTGCCGCGTGTGCACAACGCATCGAAAAGGCCCTGTCCAAGGCGGAAGGAGTGGAACAAGCCTCCGTCAACTTTGCTTCGGAAAAACTGTCGGTGACATTTGACGAAAAAACCATCGACTTGTCGGCCATTCAACATATTATCGAAAACGCAGGATACGGCGTCGTCCAGGAACAAACCAGTCGAAACGTGACCATCCCCATAGAAGGGATGACTTGTGCGGCCTGTTCTTCCCGCATCGAAAAAATGCTCAACAAAACACCAGGAGTCATCAAGGCAAGCGTAAACCTGGCTTCCGAGAAGGCCTCCGTAGAATACGACCCGGGAGAGATCAAGCTTTCCGGCATCAAGGATGTCATTGTCAAACTGGGATACAAGCCCCTGGATGTGGAAAAAACCACCGTGGATGAAGACAAGCTGCGAAAAGAACGGGACATCCGGATCATGAAGATCAAATTCATCATCTCCGCCGTTTTCGCCGTGCCCTTGCTTTATATCGCCATGGGACCCATGATCCCCTTTGTTACTTTACCCCTGCCGGCCTTCATCCACCCGGACATCAACCCGCTCCGGTTTGCCATCACCCAGATCCTGCTGACCATACCCATTGTAGCGGCAGGATATCGGTTTTATGTCGTGGGATTTCGCTCCTTGTGGCAGCGAAGCCCCAACATGGATTCCCTGATCGCCATCGGAACAACATCAGCCATCGGCTATTCCCTCTACAGTACGTTTCGCATCGCCCAGGGGGACATGCACGCCATCCACGGCCTGTATTTTGAAACGGCCGGCGTGATCATCGCCCTGATCATGTTGGGAAAAACCCTGGAGACCATCTCCAAGGGAAAAACCTCCGATGCCATCAAGAAACTGATGGGATTGGCGCCAAAAACCGCCGTCATCCTACACAAGGGAGAAGAGACGGAAGTCCCCATCGACGAAGTGGAAATGGGTGACATCGTCATCGTCAAGCCCGGGGGCAAGATCCCGGTGGACGGCATGGTGGTGGACGGTTTTACCGCCATCGACGAATCCATGCTCACTGGCGAAAGCATCCCCATCGAAAAAAAAGCTGGCGACAAAGTCTATGCCGCCAGCATCAACAAAAACGGATCCATTCGCTTTAAGGCCACCAAGGTCGGAGGAGATACTGCCCTGGCCCAGATCATCAAGCTTGTGGAAGACGCCCAGGGTTCCAAAGCCCCCATTGCCCAAATGGCAGACATCGTCTCCGGGTATTTTGTACCCATAGTGGTAGGGATCGCCATTCTGGCATTCGTCGGATGGACCCTGGCCGGCGAGACCCTGGCATTTGCCCTGACCAAGTTCATTTCCGTACTGGTCATCGCCTGTCCTTGTGCCCTTGGCCTGGCAACCCCCACCGCCATCATGGTGGGAACGGGGAAAGGTGCAGAATACGGCATCCTGATCAAGGGTGGAGAAGCCTTGGAGACCACCCATAAAGTCACCACCATCGTCTTTGACAAGACAGGAACCATTACAGAAGGCAAACCGGAAGTCACGGACCTGCTGCCTGCCAACGATATGGACGGAAACCGACTGCTTCAAATCGCCGCCTCCGCGGAGACGGCATCCGAACATCCTTTGGGAGAGGCCATCGTTGCAAAAGCAAAAGAGGAAGATCTGAAACTGCTGACCACTACGTCCTTTGACGCCATTCCCGGCCATGGACTGAAAGTCCAGATGGAAGAGATGGAAGTGTACATTGGAAATCGCAAGTTGATGGTGGATCAAACCATCGATCTGTCCAGCATGGAAAAAGAGTCGGATCGCCTGGCGGAAGAAGGAAAGACGCCCATGTACGTTGCGGTGGACGGAAAGTTGGCCGGTATCATCGCCGTTGCCGACGTGGTAAAGGAAAGCAGTGCAAGAGCCATCAAAAAACTTCACGACATGGGCGTGGAGGTGGCCATGATCACCGGAGACAACCAAAAGACCGCCATGGCCATCGCCAGACAAGTGGGCATCGATCGGGTATTGGCGGAAGTCCTTCCTCAAGATAAATCCAACGAAGTAAAGAAACTTCAGGAGGAGGGGAAAGTGGTTGCCATGGTGGGAGACGGCATCAACGACGCCCCTGCCCTGGTCCAGGCGGATGTGGGCATCGCCATCGGTTCCGGAACGGATGTGGCCATGGAATCGGCGGACATCGTGTTGATGAAAAGCGATCTGATGGACGTGCCAACCGCCATCAAACTAAGCAAGAGCACCATCCGTAACATCAAGCAAAACCTGTTTTGGGCATTTGGCTACAACACGGCAGGGATCCCCCTGGCAGCCGGCATCTTTTACATCTTCGGCGGACCACTGCTAAATCCCATGTTTGCCGCAGCAGCCATGTCCCTGAGCAGCATCTCCGTCGTTACCAATGCACTGCGATTAAAGCGGTTCAAACCGTGATCTAAAAAAAAAACAAGGAGGATCCATCATGGAAAAAGTAATATTGAACGTAGAAGGAATGAGCTGTTCCCATTGTGTCGCCGCAGTGACCAAAGCTGTCAGTGCCTTGGAAGGAGTGGCAAATGTGGAAGTCAGTCTGGAAAACAAGACGGCCACCGTAGAGTATGAGGCACCTGCCACTGTGGATGCCATGAAGGCAGCCATTGAAGACCAAGGCTACGACGTCGTTTAACATTTCCGGGAGCAACCTTGCAGGCAAGGGTCAAAACGATGACCCTTGCCTGTTTTTTTAATGGATTGTAATAATTCCATATTTGATGGCATGCCACTTTTTGTGTTTTCGATATTTTCGAATATATAATTCACAAATGCTGTGATATACTGATGATAGATGGAGCTGAAAATCAAGAATACGTATATTGGAGGGATCCCCAGTGACTACCGAACGTTTGAAAACCTATTCCATAGAATACCTGGTGCAGTTTGTTGAAATGGCCCAGAGCAAAAGGAGCCGCATCAACGTATTGACGCCTGCAGGTCTGATCGAAGGAAAGATCATGATGATCGAAGATGATACTTCCGGCATCTTCCCGGATTTCATCAAAGGCATGCTTCATTACTACGAAAAGGAATACGACCTGGACGATCCTTTCATGGACAAGCAGAAAAACACTTTCATCACTTTCGAAAATGCTGTCCTGAAATCCGGTGGAGTGGAAACCAATCTCAAGTATCTGATCGTCTACCTGGACGAGATCGTGGGCATCGCTTTGAGCGAAAAAATAGACTGACAATAGCAAAGACAGCCATTCAAAAGAAGGGCTGTCTTTTTTGCATCTTAAAATGGTCAGTTGTTTTTCATGTAGACGAACCAATACAACAGTGCTACGAACAGCCCCCCGCCGATGATGTTGCCCAAGGTGACTGGAATCAGATTGTTGACGAAAAAACTGCCCCAGTTTAGATTGGCCAGCTGCTCTGCGCCAAGTCCGGATGCCGCAACCCAGGCTTCGTTGCTCTTGGCCAGGATCCCTGCGGGAACATAGTACATGTTGGCGATGGAATGTTCAAAACCGGAGGTGATAAAAAGCCATATGGGAAAGAAAATGGCAAAGACCTTGCCGACGATGTTCTTCGATCCAAAAGACATCCAAACCGCCAGACACACCAGCCAGTTGCACATGACGCCGAGAACGAACGCTTGACCAAAAGTCAGACCTACCTTGTAGGAAGCGATCTTGATCGTCGTTGCCGCCAGTCCATTGGCACCACTGCTGAACAGACCCGATGCCACCATCAAATATGCGATCAGAACAGATCCGACAAAATTGCCCAGGTATACCACACCCCAGTTGCTCAACATTTTTCCCAGGGTCACTTTCTTTTCCAAGACTCCGGCAAGGATCAGGGAATTACCGGTGAAAAGCTCTCCTCCAGCGATGATCACCAGCATCAGACCCGTTCCGAAAATGGCCCCGGCCATGGCTTTGCCCAAACCATAGGTCTCCGGATTGGCAAATAAATTGAAGGCTGCCATATTGGATCCTTCTGCAGCAAATGCAATGAATGCGCCAGCCATAATGGCCAGAATAAACTGATTCAATCTTTTATTGTCTACTTTTCTTACTGCAACCATGATGCTTGCCGCTGTGATTTCCGCCGGCGTAAGATCGCGATTATCGTTCATGCTCATCCCCCCAGATTCTTCGTTGGTTTTTAATTATTTTAAAAAAAACTCCGTCGCCCACAACCAGGCCAATTTATTGTTGATCGGGTAAAAGCGGTTGCCTTTTCGATTCCATCCGTCCGCGATGCGCAGGTACTTCCCATGAGAAGGATACTTTCTCCAACCCAGCACCATGACCCAGTGCCAATGGACGATCCCATCGGTCAGCAAGAGCCCTAAAGGATGGTTGGATGCTATGGATCTCTTCAGATCTTTCAACGACCGGACCCTTTCATATCCTAGATCATAACCCCGCCTTGCAAAATAAACTTTTGCCTTGACCGCCAGAAGTGGTACCGGACCGTCACCAACGATCTCGTGGATCTCCTTGAATGTATCAGAAATGCTATTATTGATTATGAGCTCTTTATACCCCAATTCTGCAAAATACAACGCCAAATTCGTCACAAATACGGCAGCACAATGATTTCTTGCCATATTCCTGTAATCCAGGGTGACCGCCCACTCCAACGGTTCAATCGAAAGATCCTCACCAACAAAAGTGTCTGTGGGCATCTTTCGCTGGTGGACAAAACCGTAACTTCCCTTTCTTTTTCTCCGGCTGGCTCCTTTGAATCGACCCATGTCAGCCTCCTTTTTTCTTTCATCTTACATCAGGAAGCATGGGGCTGCAATATTCCATCTCCTGTTTTTTCTTCCAGATACAAGAAAAACTCCCCGAAGGGAGTTCGTGATGATCCGTATCCAGTTTGCTGCATCAGGTGATGCTGGCGCCAATGACTTTTCCGAACATTTCCATGGTCACGGAGATCACTTGGCTGTTTGGCACGTTTCCATCCAGTTCCAGAGTTACCGAGTATCCCAAACCCTGATACGTCCCGGATCCTCCGTCATCGGCCGTTTCTACGGGAACAACAAAAACCGGTTTACGCAGGGTGGTGCTCATCCGGTAATCTGTCGCAAACATGCCAAGCCACAATACCAGAAGCACGATCAAGGGGATCCACATTTTTCGTTTTTTCATCCGATCATCTCCTCGATTCTTTAGACGCAATTACGAAAAAAAGGTTCCCGCTCCATGAACAAACCGGCCTGGAGGGCCGGTCCGTGATTGATTGCTATTTTTTGGATTCGTCATCCAAGTTGTCGATTTTCGCTTCCAAGTCAGTTTTTGCTTCATCCACTTTCTCTGTCACGTCTTCCTTTACTTCTTCTGCTTGTTCTTTGGCGTCGTCTACTTTTTCCGCAGCTTCTTCCTTGACTTCTTCCACTTTCTCGGCAGCTTGATCCTTGACTTCTTCCACTTTCTCAGCAGCTTCATCCTTGACTTCTTCCACTTCCGCCTTGACTTCTTCCGCCTTTTCTGTAGCTTCTTCCTTCAGGTCCTCTACTTGATCTTTGGCTTCCGCTTCCTTTTGGTCTCGTTTTTCCGACCATTCTTCCACCCGATCTTCCGCCTTGTCTTTCCACTCTTCCAGCTTGTCTCCGGCTTTTTTCATGGATTCTTCCGCTTTGTCCCCAAACTCATCCAATTTGTCACCGGTTTTTTTCATCATGTCTTCCGTCTTGTCTTTTGCTTCATCCAGCTGCTTTCCCGCCTTCTGGGCAAATTCTTCCGATTTTTCCTTCGTTGATCCGAACATTTTCTTGATGCTGTCCATCAATCCCATGAGTGATTCCTCCTTCTATCTGGAATAATACATTCTAAAGGATTGATACCCAAAAAAATCCAATCAATGCAGGAACCCGGCCAGAATCCGATCTTCCGCTTCCCGCTCTGTCATTCCCAGACTCATCAGCTTGATCAGCTGATCCGATGCGATCTTTCCAATAGCCGCTTCGTGGATCAGGTTGGCATCCTGATGAAGGGCGGAGATCTCCGGTGTGGAATACACTTTTGCGTGATGCATGATGATGGAGTCGCATTCCACGTGTCCCATGCACTGGTTCTTTCCAACCAGGTTGAAATAGAACTTCTGCACGGAATCGTCCTGGGCGACAGACCTGGATATGACCTGGGCGCTGGAGCCTTCCCCTTCCAATTCGATAACGATCCTGGAATCGGCAAACTGGTCCTTGTAAGTCAAGAGTCTTTCCACGATAATGGCCTTGGCATTCTTGTGCAGGCGCACTTCCGTTTCTCTTAACGTGTCGTCCACTCCCTTGATCTGGATCATCTCCAGCTCTACGACTCCGTCTTCCTCCACTTCAATGATGGTTTTGGGATTCATGACCTTCTTGCCCTGGCCCTCTCCTTCGCCATAGTGTTTTTCCACGTATTTCATCTTTGCCCCTTTTCGAACAAAAAATTCGTGGACCCCGTTGTGTTCCGAGCTCTCTTCTCCCGGGTTGTGGATCCCGCAACCGGCAACGATCAAAACATCGGATCCTGCCCCAACTTCAAAGGTGTTGTAGACCGTATCCTTCAATCCGCTGCTGGACATGATCACCGGGATATGAACGCTTTCTCCCACGGTTCCCGGCTTGATGATGATGTCGATGCCGTCCTTGTCCGTCTTGGTGACGATATCGATGTTTCCTGTGGTATTACGGCCTTCCTTCTCTCCGTTTTTTCGTATATTATAGGCACCCATGGGGATCTCATGAAGATCAGCCACGGTTTCCAGCAATTCCCTATCCAATGAGCTCAACATTTTTGTCCACTCCCTTCACACAGTCCAAGCCACACATGCAGTCCAGTTCATCCCGTTCCATATCGGCGAAGAACTGCTCCTTGCTGGTGACTTCTTTCACTTTTCCCTCTGCCATGACGATCACTTCATCGGCCAGATTCAAGATCCTCTCCTGATGGGAGATGATGACGATGGTGGTGTCGTACTTGTCGTGGATGTTCTTAAACGTCTCTGCAAGTTTTTGAAAACTCCACAGGTCGATGCCTGCCTCCGGCTCATCAAAAACGGCCACTTTCAGTTTTCTCGCCATGATGGTGGCGATCTCGATCCGCTTCAGTTCCCCACCGGAAAGGCTGTCGTCCACATCCCGGTCGATGTAATCCTGGGAGCAAAGGCCAACATCCTGCAGCAGCTTGCACATGTATTGGTGGTCTGCCTGTCCGCCTGCCGCCATCTTGAGCAGGTCTCGGACTTTGATCCCCTTGAACCGAGGCGGTTGTTGAAAGGCATAGCCGATCCCAAGGTTGGCACGCTGGGTGATGTCATAATGGGTGATGTCTTCTCCTTCGAACAGGATCTGTCCGTCGGTGGCATCGTAGATCCCCATGATGATCTTTGCCAGGGAAGACTTGCCGCCTCCGTTGGGTCCGGTTATAACGTATAATTTTTTTCGATCAAAAGAAAAACTGACATCGCTGAGTATGTCCTTGTTTTCTTTTCCAACATTCATTGAAATATTTTTTAGTTCCAACATTTGCATTACCTCCAATATATTCCGTGCATCGGCTTTTCCCTTTGCACAGGAGCTACTCTTAAGTATACCAAATAACTCGGAATTAGGAAACACGAAAAAAAGCACTCTCGGTGTGAGAGTACTTTTTTTATGATGCAACAAACTTATGCTTGAGCCGCTTTTCTTTCTGCGATTTCTTTTTCAAACTGGACCAGCTTTTCTTTTGTCAATCGATAGGCTACTGCAATGATCAAGCCGGAGATCAAGGCAAAGATCCCGGGGATCAAAACGAATACGTTGACAACGGCATCGGTCAACTGTTTGGAAGCCGTTGCAGGGTCTGCAGTTGCCACAAATCCGGCAGTTGCCAGAATGAAGGGAATGACCGTACCACGAGAAATGATGGCTACTTTCAAGGACAGGGTCATAAGGCCCATGATCCATGCAGTGGCGTTTTGTCCCGACTTCCATTCGCTGTATACGGATACGTCCGAGTACAAGGCAACCATGGTGGCCGTAAGGATTCCCAAGAATACTCTGGCGATCAGGACACAGACGAAGAACAGCAGGATGTTATAAGCGACAAATTTAGAAACAACAAGGGCTGCACCCAATCCGAAGAGGCCGACGATGCTGGCATTGCGTGTAGACAACAACTTGGTTGCAGGTGCCGCCAGATAGGCACCGGCTACTTGTGCTATGGAACCCAACAGCAAGTAGGTGGGGAACAATGCCATGTTCTTGGCTACATAGGTGAAATAATACGCTGCCGCTGCCGACATGACGAAGTTGACCATGTAGCGGAAGAAGTCTCCAAAGAGCAGGGCGATCAAATACGGGTTGGTTGCTGCCATTTTTAACATGGCGATCAGGGATACACGAGGCGCTTTTGCTTGCGTTGCCTTGATTTTTTCCGGATCCGTTTCTTCGTAACCGTCGGTCATCTTGAAAACGGTCCAATACAGGATCATCATGGTCAACGCAAAAGTACCGGCTGTCAGGGTGTAACCCAAAACTTCATTATTTGTTACGCCTCCGTAAAATGCGATCAAAGCCGATCCGCTATAGGAAAAGATGATGCCGGCAATGGCCGTGTAGGTGGCTCGTCTCGATGCCAGCATACCCCGCTCTTCCGGGTTGCTTGCCAACAGGGAGATCATGGACACGTTGGATACCCAGGGAATGTTCCAAAGAATATGGCTAAGAATAAATCCTAGTGTTACGATAATGGCTGCCAGGCCTTCCCCGCCTATTTTTGTATACTGGAACATATAAAGAATGACGACAAACGGCGGACAGATCAGCATCCAGGAACGATACTTGCCCCACTTCATGGGTTTGGTGCCTTCGATAATGGCTCCGTAAAACGGGGATAAAACAGCGTCCACGATACTGGTGACGGTTCCGATCAAGGCTACGGTCACAAGAGGAAACTTTGCTACATTGGTGAGGAAGAAAACAAAGAAGAATGTTTCCACGCTGGCCATCAACGAGAAACCCATGTCTCCCACTCCATAAAAGGTACGTAGTGCTTTGCTTATCGGTTTCTTTTCCACTTTTCTACAACTCCTCTATATTGAATTTTGACAAAAAATTAGTACCAATCTAATATATATTTATTTTTATACAAGAACAATACCATCAAACGCGTATAAAGTCAACTCCTTCTTGAAATTATTTATAATTTTATAATTATTGATGACATGCCATAATACATCGATCCATAAACTCCGCAAACGGTTTATCCGTGGTGGAAAGTGGTAAATATAAGGTGTGGTGGAATCTTGATTTTTAGAACCATTGGCTGATCGATCCATGAAAAATGAGGTGGAAAACATGATCGATAAAATCAGAAAAGTCCGAGGATCCATTGTCGTTATGACCTTGATCGCGATCTTCATCTTAGTCACGATGAATCCGGTCCTGGCAGCCGACTCACAGCTCATATCCCGGGTCAACACCACTCAAAAGATGATGGCACTTACCTTCGATGACGGATCCGACGGTGAAAACATCCCTGTAGTGCTGGATATTTTGAAGAACCACAGCGTCAAGTCCACATTCTTTATCACTGGCAAAGCGGCAGAAGACCATCCAACGTGGATCGCCGATATCTACAAGGCAGGCCACGAGCTTGGCAATCACTCCTATTCCCATCCCGATTTCACAAAACTGACTTCTACGCAGATCGCAGCGGAACTTCAAAAATGCGACAATTTGATCCTTGATATAACCGGCAAATCCACCAAACCCTATTTCCGACCACCCTACGGATACTACAATGCCAGCGTACTGGCTTCTGTGGGCAGTGCCGGGTATGGGAAGACCATCCACTGGACGGTGGACACCATTGACTGGAGGGGCGATTCCACTTCGGCCATCACCCAACGAGTCATGGACAAGGCCGGCAACGGCGCCATCGTTCTCATGCACGTGGGCGAAGGGGCCGTCAACACTCCAGCTGCCCTCCCCGGGATCATCACCCAGCTGAAATCCCAAGGATACAAGCTGGTGACCCTATCAGAACTGCTGGGAGCCTCTACCGGCACCACGTATGTGGTCAAAGCCGGTGACACCCTGTGGGCCATCGCCAACAAATACAACGTCACCATACAAGCCATCGCCACTGCCAACAAGATCACCAACACCAACCTCATCTATGTAGGACAGGTCCTCATCATACCAGGCACCACACCAACGCCTGCACCTACTCCGACACCAACACCAAGTCCGACAATAAAATACACCGTAAAGGCAGGCGATACCCTGTGGGCCATCGCCAACAAATACAACGTCACCATACAAGCCATCGCTACTGCCAGCAAGATCACCAATGTAAACCTCATTTACGTAGGGCAGGTTTTGACCATTCCATCCACCACACCTGCACCAACGCCTACTCCTACTCCGACCCCGACTCCAACGGTAAAATACACCGTGAAAGCAGGCGACACCTTGTGGGCCATTGCCAACAAATACGATGTGACCATCCAGGCCATCGCCACGACCAACAAGATCACCAACGTGAATCTCATTTACGTAGGACAGGTACTGGTGATCCCGCAATAACAACAAAACAGGCAGGTGCGTGTGCACCTGCCTGTCTTCCTATCTAACTTTAGATCATCATGGCCGCCATGAATCCTTCGTAGGTTGCCTGAAGGATGGTACCGCTTTTGTTGTTGCAGTCTCCAATGAATCGAACATCCTCTGCCGTTTTGACAAATTGGTCCATGACTTCCCTTTTAGGTTTGACTCCCAGGGACAGGACCACACTGTCGCAGGGCATGGTGGTTATGGTTCCATCCTTCGATCGGACCACCGCTCCATCGGAATTCACTTCCTCCAATGCTGTTTCGTAGAGAAGCTCTACCCCTTCTTCCTGTAAATATCCCATGAGGGTGCCGATGCTTAGTCCCGGTACGCCGTTATAAAGATTTTTCATGGGCATCCGGTCGATGATCTGTACTTTTTTGCCTTCCTTGGCAAGGGTGTAAGCCGTTTCACAACCTGTCAGGCCGGCGCCGGCAATGATCACCCGGTCTCCGGTCTTTGCAACGCCAAGATCCACATCTCCCGCCCACATGACATTTTCGCCGTGGATGCCGGGAAGTTCGGGGACGATGGGTTCGGAGCCTACAGCAACGATGACTACGTCCGGGTTTTCCGCCAGCACTTTTTCCCTGGTTGCTTCTTCTCCCAAACGAACCTGGATGTTTTTGGGATCCTTCATGGTGTTCCTGGTCCAGTCCAGGTACTTTTTCACATCCGTCTTCAAGGGTCCGGCAGCTGCGATGGAAAGGACGCCTCCCAGCTCCTGGTCCTTCTCAAAGAGCACCACTTGGTGTCCTTGACCGGCTGCTCGTCGCGCCGCTTCCAGACCGGCAGGTCCTCCCCCTACTATAACGACCTTCTTCAACACCTCCGGTTTTGGATGGTTCTTGAATTCCGCCTCCCGCCCGGTCAATGGATTGACGGAGCAGCGAATGGGCAGATTGTACAAGTGGGGGAAATTGTTGGTGCATTCGGAACATCGGATGCAGGGTCGAACCAGCTCCCCTTCCCCCTTCATGGCTTTTACGATCAGGTCCGGCTCCGCTATAAAGGAGCGGATCATGGCCACCACGTCGGCTTTCCCCTGGGCGACGATGTCTTCCGCCATGTCCAGATCGATGGAACCAACGGTGGTCACCGGTATGGACAATGCTTTTTTGAACTGCTCCGCCAGGTGTACATTCCCTCCACGGGGAACATAAGATGGCTGGATCATGTATTTTACCGTTTCCAACCGGTACAAGTCTCCTGCGGAAACATGGATCAAGTCGATCTTGTCTTCGATCCTTTTGACAAATTCGATGACGTCTTCAGTTTTAACGGAGTTTTCATGTTTTTCATGGCCGCTGATCCGGTATTCGATGGGCATGTCCGGCCCAATGCGGTCGCGGATCTCATCCAACAGTTCCATGGCGAAACGGCTTCGATTCTCCATGGTGTCCGCCCCGTAATGGTCTGTCCGCTTGTTGTATTCCGGAGAAAAGAATTGGGCCACCAAATGGCCATGTCCTCCGTGGACCATGATCATGTCGAATCCGGACATCTTGCAGCGGTATGCCGCTTCCACAAAATCTTTTTTCACCTGGGCGATCTCTTCCAGGGTCATATCCGTCGGGGTGTAATGGGTCCTAAGGTTCAGCTCGATGGACGCCGCTGCACCGTAGCGGTGGATCACTTCCGTCAAGCGAAAGAGTCCATTGCATACGTCGTTGTTGGACAGGTCGATGACATACTTGGATTCTGCAGCATACTCTGCATTGATGGGGCTGTCCCCGATGGTGACGATCCCCGCTCCACCTTTGGCCATGGTCTTGTGCCATTCGATGAATTCCTCCGACACCAATCCGTCTTTCGTGGCCAAAAAAGGCTCTGCAGGTGATGATTCGATCCGGTTTTTCACCCAAAGGTTCCCGATCTTGATGGGTTGCAAAATGCTTTCGTACTTTTTCAATGGACTCCTCCCTTTCCTTGGAAACATGTACTTGTCAAAAAATGAACGTGCTCATTTTTACTTATATCACGGAGTCGGTATAAATACAATTTATTCTTTGTCGAGCTTGAACAAAGCTAAAAAATCAAGAATAATAAATATTATTAGAAACCTTAAAAATATTAGAATATAATCTACTCCGAATCTGATTTTCTATTCAAAATTATCAAAACGATACTTGCTTTTGCGCAAATCAAATGCTTGTTTTCCGCCTTCGAGAATTTCACAAATATGAGTTTGTATACCTTTTTGATTTAGTATTCCACCTTTAATATTTCCATTATCATCTTTGACTGGTAAATTGTCTTCTATCGAACCACCCCTATATTCGAAACGATACATATTATTAGATGACTTTGATCCTCGTTGATTTGCAACTATAACAAGTTCTGCATCTCCACCAAGAACAATGTTTGCATTATGAGTTGCCATAATTATTTGTCGGTCAATCTTCTTTGCTTTAATAAAACAAATGAGTTCATCAAATATAGATCGATTATCGAGATCATCTTCTGGTTGATCAATTAGAATGGGACATTTGCTTTCAGCAAGACTTATTAGCAACCTTAATAATACTAAAGCTTTCTTTCCTGGAGACATCTCTTCAATGCTGTCATTGTCCATTTTTACAATATAATCGACATTGTACCAATTAGAAAAAATATCTTTAAAAGCTGATTCAAGAGTATTATTATTTTTTAGTTTGAGTGTTTCAGATGAGTTAGCAATTAGTGATTCTATAAAAGACTTTACCTTTTCGTGCATCATAAAGTCTGCTTCAGAGATTTTATGAAAATTTATACTTTTAAATCTTGCAATCGATCTATTGTCTAAAATCTCCAATATTTTCTCTGAAAACTGTTCCGCTCTAAAGACGCAACTAGCTCTAAACTCAAGGTCCTCTGTGGGGGATACAAAGCTTCTATTTGCACCATCTATATAACTTTTATAATAACCTTTATAGGTTTCAAATGAGTTTATAAGTAAATTTAATTGTGATTCGAATAATTTATTAATTTTTTCTAACTCATTATCTAATTTAAGTATTTTATTCATCTTTTCTTTCTCGATAACTATCGAATCAGAAATCTTACTTAACCTCTCATTAGCTTCCATCTTAGGTCTGAGATTCTCAATTTTTATAGTAAAATTTTTCAAATCTTGCTTCAATTCTGCTATCTTTATTTCCATTTTTTCTACAAGTCCACTTTTCTCAACTAGCCATTGGTTATCAGCTTCATCTTGAATCCTTTTAATTGCATCGTCGAATTCTTCTTCAAATTCAGAAATAGAATTATAGTTTAAATCTATCTTTTGTAGAACTGTTTCTAATGCTTTAATTTGATTTTTCTCTATTCCAATATTTTGTAAGCGAAGTTGAATATGATTAACTTCTTCAATGGCATTTTGATAAGTTTGAACTTCACCATCTTTAATATCACAATCTATCGATAAAAGTTCCAATTCTTTTGACAATTTATTGATAACTTGATTTATTCCTTCCTTATCACCAATTTCCATTTTATTATCAAATAATTCATCTCGTTTTTTAACAGTTTGCATAAAGTCTACTATGGTCTGCGCTATTAATCGCTTATGTCTTAGAATGCCATCAACCATATTTTCATGCAATTTTTTTAATTCTCTATCCTGTAAAACAACACCTTGAACTATATTGTCAATTTCAGTAGTTTCTTCTTTTTCATCACTTAATCTATTTAAGTATGTTTGAGGAATGTAAACAATTTTTCGCAGTTTATTGATTCCGTCACTACATATTCCATCTCTCCAATATACTTTAAACCCAGAAATTGCTTTTACATTTGTTACAACAGTTTCTTCTTTATCCTTAACCTGTTCTTTGTCTATTGCCAAAGCAATATTATGAAGCAATAAGGACTTACCTGTAGATTTTCCACCGATTACACAAGTCAAATTCTCATTAAAATAAATCGGCTCAGGTGAAAAATTTGCATTACCATCAATTTCCACACGGTCAATTACATGATAGCTTTGTTTTGACTCAGGATAAGATGAACTGATTCTCACACGGTCCTTGGGTTCAAATAAAATTTGTTTTAAACCTTCAAATGTGGTATCCGATTTTATCCAACAGTATCGCATATCATCAGGTTCGAAAACTTTTTCATTCGTGTGTGCATCACTGCCATGAACGCACGGCATTAAGGAACCACATTTGGCTTTAACAATATTCTCACTATCTGCACGTTCACCTAAAAAATAAGAAATGTCAGACTGAGTCGCTGAAAAAACCATGTCTGTAAACTGATATATTGAACGACGAGTCGCTTCTAGTTGAGAAATATTTCTCTCAAAATATTGGCTATGAGTTCTAGTACCTGAAACACCATCATTAGTTTTATTTGATACAGCTATAATCGTATTTTTACGTAATTCTTGATCATTTCTAAATATTTTTAACAAAACATCATATTCTAGTACATATTGTGACCTTCCTAAGCACTCTGCTTCTTCCTCTGGCAAACTATTATCTAATGCAAAAGCGCGCCCCAAACTAATTAATTGTGACTTTGAGGCCGAGTACTTGTTTCCATTAAATTCAAACTCAAGTTTCGAAAAAAATCGATCTTCAATTTGATTCACAATACCCGGCGAAAAAATACAATGGATATTAATTGGCGAATCTTGAGCAATGGGTTGCATTCTAAGTTCAACGTTAGGTAGAATTAGTTTTACAGATTCTGGCAATCTTTTATCATCTCTAACCTTTAAATAATTTGCTATAGATAGATAATCTGTAATCGCAATAGCTGCGATATCTTTTAATGGGTCGGTAGCGTCACCTATGTAATTCTTTATAGTTTGATAAAAATTATCCCATTTTTCGTCAGCATCTCTTCCCTCATATTGATCTTCCCTTTTGGTAAATGGTGTGTGTAAATGCAACTCCCAACGGCGCCACTCTGATCCCCTGTTAATGTACATGTCATTCCTCCCATGTCTCATTTGACATTAGATTAATTAAAAACTAAACTTGCGAATAACAAATATTTTTCACATAATTGAATACAGATCAAAAAGCTGTGTAATCCATTGCACAGCTATTATGAAAATTTTAACACATTCTACTTTTTACAGCAACATTCGTCCAATTTAACAAATAATAAAATATTAGTTATCGGTTAAAATTAAAAAAAGCCAGTTAGAAAGAACGCACAAATTATTGTGCCCCATGTTAAAACATTGATACTTATTACACTTAATTTAAAATACTACATTCTTCAATATCCTGTCATGATGCTATCTTAGTCTATGTTATTATACAAAACAATATCTTGAATAAAATCAAAACCAACTTTTCAAAATACTCTTACTCCTTTCTTTTCAAGTCAGATTTTTTAGTAAACTCCAATTAAACTCCGAATTTTATTCCGTCATTTTGAAACTTCTCTTCAGCACAAATTCTTTAACATCTTTACGCAAAATATATTTTGCACTTATCGAACGTTAAATAGGCCTTAATCCCATGAAATTGGTTTCTTAAAGCAATTTCATGGGATTAAGGCCTTGGATACTTCCAACTCTATTCAATTCTTCTACTGCACTTCTAGACCAACCCAAAATACTTCTCAAAAAACTTCATCAGCTTCTCGATTACACCTTGCTTCTTTACTTCCCTTCCTCCTCCAAAACGCGAGACCGGCGGCAGGATCTTGTCAATGTCCGTACCGGTGGTTTTCAATGTTCCATCTCTAAAAGAGTTGTTCACGAACTTTCTCGTTTGTTCTTCTTTCAGCTTTTCCTCTTTGATGATGGCCTCCAGGTCTGTTTCCTTCTGCTCGTGGACGAACTTCTTCCACGCTTCTTCTACTTCGGCCGTGATGCTGACTTTTTCAATAAAATGCTCGATCAGCTCTTTCTTGCTGCGTAGCTGCATACTGGATCCTATTGCCTTGTCGATGGTGACCAAGATGCTCTTGTCCTGACAATTGGTCTCGTGGAACTTAGCCACCAGCATCAAAATGTAATCAATGTTGATCTCCACTTGCCGGATCAGCTCGATCTCAAAGACAACGTCGTCGTTGATCTTCTCCTTGTCTGCCTTTTCGCCCCCACCCATTTCCTGATACAGGTCAATATAGACACTCTGGTAATCCTGATAATCCCGTTCGCTAAGTATCTCGTTGCCGGCAAATTGGTCAAAGGCGGTCAAGATGTTTTTCAGTCTTAATATTGCTCCGAACAAGCGAATAAAATCCTTCTTGTTTTGCTCACCGATGATCGATTGACCAATGGGGAATCTTTGTTCCAGGTCTGCAATGAGTTCCGTATAGCCCGATTGATGCTTCCCGTGTTCATCAAATCCGTCGTAGTAGGCATCGTAGCTTTTTAGTAAAACGATGCTCTCCGCATCTTTGTCGCCAAAAAGGGCGAAGGCCTCGTCCGTTTCTTCCTGGAGATTACGGAAACATACAATATTCCCATAAGTCTTCACAGAGTTGAGGATCCGGTTGGTTCTGGAAAATGCCTGGATCAGACCATGTTGACGAAGGTTCTTGTCTACCCAGAGCGTGTTCAGGGTCGTAGCATCAAATCCCGTCAAGAACATGTTCACGACGATCAACAGATCGATTTCCCGTCCCTTCATCCGCATGGAAAGATCTTTGTAGTAGTTTGGAAACTTGTCGGCGGAGGTGTCAAAATTCACATTGAAATCCGCATTGTAGTCTTTTATCGCTCCTTCAAGAAACTCCCGGGAAGTTTGATCCAAGGAACTTGTGTCAAAATCTTCATCGGGAAAGACATCCTCCGGATCCGCTTCGTTGGCACTGTAACTGAAAATCGTGGCTACATTGAGTTTCCGATTCTTCTCCTTCAGCTGTTTTCGAAACTCCGTATAATACTTCTTGGCCACAGCAATGGAGCTGACTGCCATGATGGAGTTGAATCCGGCCATTCTTTGTCCCTGCAAGGAATAAAAGCTGTTTCGCTTGGTCTTCTGATCGAAGTGCTCCAAAATATATGCTACGATCTCCCGGATCCTTTCCGGATCTGCCATGGCGTTTTCCGTGTCGATGGAAGAAACGTCCTTGTCCTTTACATGATCTTTCATCTTGACCGTGCTGATGTAATCGATGCGGAAAGGCAGAACATTCCCGTCGTTGATGGCATCAACAATGGTATAGGTGTGGAGTTTCTCGCCAAAGGCTTGTGGTGTGGTTTTAAGATTCGGCTTTCCGCCGGAACTGGAATTGGCTGCAAAGATGGGTGTCCCTGTAAAACCAAACAAATGATATTTCTTGAAGGATCGAATGATCTTCAGGTGCATGTCGCCAAATTGGGAACGGTGACATTCGTCGAAGATGATGACCACATGTTTTTGGAATACGGCGTGACCCTTGTTTTTGGTAATGAACCTGTCCAGTTTTTGGATCGTGGTAATGATGATGTGGGAGGTCTCATCCCCCAGCTGTTTTTCAAGGATCCTGGTAGAGGTATTACTGTTGGCTGCACCCTTCTGGAATCGGTCATACTCCTTCATTGTCTGGTAATCCAGGTCTTTACGGTCCACCACAAAGAGGACCTTGTCCACGTAGGGCAAAGCCGACGCCAGTTGTGCCGTCTTAAAGGAAGTCAGTGTCTTCCCACTTCCGGTGGTGTGCCAGATATAGCCTCCTGCCTCCAGTGTTCCCAGTTTCTTGTAGTTGTTCGCAATTTGAATTTTGGACAAGATTCGTTCTGTTGCCGCGATCTGATATGGCCGCATGACGAGAAGCAGATCCTCCGAAGTCAGCACGCAGTACTTGGTCAAAACATTCAAAAGGGTATGCTTGGCCATAAAGGTCTTGGTGAAATCAACCAGCTCTGCGATGGCCTTGTTGTTGGCATCCGCCCAATAGGAAGTAAACTCGAAGCTGTTGCTGGTCTTTTTACTTTTCTTTCGCTCCCCATCTGCATTTTCCTTAACATGACTTGCCCGGGTCGTATTGGAATAATACTTGGTGTGGGTCCCGTTGGAGATGACGAAGAGTTGGACATACTCGAACAAACCACTGGCCGCCCAAAAACTGTCCCTCTGGTAGCGTCGGATCTGGTTGAATGCTTCACGAATAGCTACGCCACGTCGCTTCAATTCAATGTGAACAAGAGGAATACCATTGACAAGCACCGTTACATCGTAACGAGTATCATGGTTCCCCTGGGATTCTGCATATTGGTTGATGACTTGCAGCTGGTTGTTGTGGATGTTCTTCTTGTCGATCAGGTAGATGTTCTTGGTCGATCCATCGTCCCGTCGAAGGATCTGGACATGATCCGTTTGCATTTTTTGAGTCTTTTCCACGATGCCTTCATTTTGACTTGCCAGACACTCCGAAAAAAAGCGGTTCCATTCTTCCTCGGAAAACTTGTACCCATTCAGTTGCTCCAACTGGGTACGCAGGTTATCGACCAGTGAGGCTTCGTTATGGATCTTTAAATAGTCATACCCTTGTTCCTGAAGCAGCCGGATAAATTCCCTTTCCAAGTCGGCCTCGCTCTGGTACTTCCCCGTGTGATTATATGTTGATACGTACTCGGCAACAACCGTGCTTTTCTCTGTGGAAACCACGATGTTGTATTGACTCATGACTCCACCTCCTTGAAGGTGAGAAGCTTATCCCGGTAGTATTCGTACTGCTTCTGACGTGCTTCAATCTCTGCTGGCAAACCACTTGACAGGTCGTTACAAAGGGTGTCAAAGCGATCCAAAATCGAGACTATCCTGGCTTGTTCATCTATTGATGGTAACGGAATTTGAATTTCTTTTAAAGCGGGAATACTTGAATGAACGACTTTACTTTTAATTTTCCCTTTACTTTTTTGCACTCGAGCATCTGTTGTAGAAAGAGCATATGCAATATATTTCGGATTCTGATTGTGTTTCATTACAACAATGTCACCACCTGCAAAGCAAGTATCATGGCCAACATAAGCACACGATTTTGCAATATCTTCAACACTTTCTCCTGTAATTGCAAACAAAATATCGCCATGGTTAAACGTCTTGTTGCCTTTGTGTGTGTTTGAAACACAAGAGTCAAACCAAATATTATATGTCGTATAAATTTCACCGTACCTAACACATGGAGTTCCATCTACCGTGACTTCATTTCGTTTTATTCCAGAACCTCTATACATATCTACGGCAATATCACTTAGTTTGACCATAGGTACATCATTAGAAAATCCGATAATAAAATCTCGATAAAACTCATACTGCTTCTTCCTAGCTGTAAGCTCTGCTGTAAGCTCTGCTGTAAGCTCTGCTGTAAGCTGGGTGAAATTGTCCAATATGCGTACAATTTCTTCCTGCACGGGTAGAGGTGGGATGGGGATAAAGAAATCTTCTGTAACTCTGAGCGAAATCTGTGGAAGTGAACCCATACCCGAAGCAGCTTCTCTAAAATGCAGAATATTGCTCTTTAGAACATAGTACAAATATTTTACTGCTATAGCACTGTCTGATGTATATGCCCACATTTCATTTTTAAATGTAAATGGCTCTTCATAATAAATAGCATCTATCACACCTCTAGATTGTACTAGTACAGCAGGGACTCTTGTAATATTTGCTTGAGGTATGTCTTTTTCCACTGCATTAATAACAGTTTTCCCACCTGCAAAAATTCTAATTTCACCATTAGGGTTTTCAATCTCTTTCATTTTTCCCGCTGTAATTGGAGTGCCTTTAAGTCTTTTGTAAGATTGTTTTATCTTTTTATACTCCACTCCATCCGGACAAAACTCTTGAATCAGTTCTTCCAACCTGCTCATGCGTCCACCTCGATCTCTGCAATGATTTTGGCAATCTCATCCCGCAGTATTTGCTCCCTAGCAACGATTTCTTCGATCTCCTTGTTCAGGACAGTTATATCGATGATCTCCCGTGTATCTTTCTGCTCTACGTATGTAGATACAGAGAAGTTATAGTCTTGCTCTTCAATCTCTTGATTGGGAACTAACCTGGAAAAATGGTCTTTGTTTTTCTTTTGGGCATAAGTTTCCACAATGGTCTCTATATTCTTGGACGTCAGCTGGTTGCTGTTGGTCACCTTGATGCATTCCTTGGATGCATCGATAAAGAGGGTCTTGTTGTCCTTCTTGGATTTTTTCAAGACCATGATGCATGTAGCAATGCTGGTACCAAAAAACAGATTGTCCGGCAACTGGATCACACAATCAACATAGTTGTTGTCGATCAGGTATTTTCGGATCTTCTTCTCTGCGCCGCTTCGGTACATGACGCCCGGAAAACAAACGATGGCTGCCGTTCCGCTGGTGGCCAACCAAGACAAGGAGTGCATGACAAAGGCCAGATCTGCCTTGGATTTGGGTGCCAGCACTCCAGCTGGCGAAAACCTAGGATCATTGATCAACAACGGATCCGCATCCCCATCCCATTTGATGGAATATGGCGGATTGGAAACGATGGCTTCAAATGGCTCTTCATCCCAGTGCATAGGATCTTTTAAGGTATCTCCATGACCGATGTCAAACTTGTCATAGTCGATATCGTGCAGGAACATGTTGATCCGGCAAAGGTTGTAGGTGGTGATATTGATTTCCTGCCCGAAAAAGCCTTGTCGTACATTTTCTTTCCCCAAGATTTTGGCAAATTTTAATAACAGGGATCCGGATCCACAGGCAGGGTCGTAGACCTTGTTGACTTCCGTCTTCCCAACCAAAGTGATCCTGGTAAGGAGTTCACTGACTTCTTGTGGAGTATAGTACTCCCCTCCGCTCTTTCCGGCGTTGGAGGCATACATGCCCATCAAATATTCGTAGGCATCCCCAAAGGCATCGATGGTGTTGTCCATGTAATCGCCAAGCTTCATTGCAGCAACGCCGTTCATGAGCTTGACCAGCTTCTCGTTTCTCTTTGCGACCGTTCCGCCCAGCTTGTTGCTGTTGACATCGATGTCGTCAAAGAGGCCCTTGAAATCATCTTCACTGGCTGCTCCCTTGGCAGATGCTTCTATATTTCGGAATGCCTGCTCCAACGTTTCATTGAGGTTTTCGTCGCTTGCTGCATTCTTCCGAACATTTTGGAACAGCTCGCTGGGCAAGATGAAAAAGCCTTTGGTTTGCACCAGATCTTCCCTTGCGGTTTCCGCTTCAGGATCGGTCAAATTGGTATAGTCGAAATCTTCGACACCCGCTTCCCTTTCTCCCCGGTTGATATAACTTACAAGGTTTTCAGATACATATCGGTAGAACAGCATGCCCAGTACATATTGTTTAAAGTCCCAACCATCCACGCTTCCCCGAAGATCGTTGGCGATCCCCCAAATGGTTTTGTGCAGTTCTGCTCGTTCCTGGTCCCTTTTTCTGTCGCTCATGATCCATACCTCGCATTCGCATATTTTTAATCTTCTATATTTATTTTAACACAAATAGTTCTGTTCGGACGTACTCTCCAACTCGTCTTCTCCGGATACGTAGGAAATGATGTCTCCATAGTCGCAATCCAATGTTTTGCAGATCCTTCCGAGGACGGTCAAGGAAACTTCCTCGTTCTTGTTCATCTTTGTGAAAGTATTGGGAGAGACCCCTACCGCCTTTCGTAGATCGGCTTTGCTCATCCTCCGGTCTACAAGAAGCTTCCACAATTTATTATACGAAACAGCCATATTGCACCTCCTATTGAAACGCTACTTCAAGAATAGCACACATCCATTTTTCTCTCAATGAAACTCGCAATTACTTGCGAATTTCTATAACCTTTTTCCTTTGTTCTACGGAACATGTCACAGCTTGACGTGTTTTTGGTTTCCAGTAAATTGGTGTTATCAGGACTTTAAAATGGACGAAAATTCACCTTATACTTTAACTCGAACAAGTTTGTGACCCCGTGAGCAAAGATCCTTAAACGCCAAATACAGGCTTTCAAATTAGAAAAAACAGCCACATGTCTCTTCCCATTCCGGGCAAGATTTCTCTGTGACTGTTCGTCTTTTATTCCTCAATTTGATGTTGTGCCATCCGAACCTATTTTTGAACGTATGAGCGGCAAATAAGCGGCACAGTCTCTTTTTTGTATGGAATTTCGAGGTTTATACAGTACGTCAAAAAATGAAAAAACCCTTGATTATCAAGGGTTATAGACATTTGGTGCGGATGACAGGAGTCGAACCTGCACACCGAAGGCGCTAGATCCTAAGTCTAGTGCGTCTGCCAATTCCGCCACATCCGCATTTAAAAATGGTGACCCATCCGCGACTCGAACGCGGGACACCCTGATTAAAAGTCAGGTGCTCTGCCAACTGAGCTAATGGGTCACTTGGCTGGGGTAGCAGGACTCGAACCTACGCATGCCAGAGTCAAAGTCTGGTGCCTTACCGACTTGGCTATACCCCAACAGGGTTGTAAATTGTAAAAAATGGGGTGGATAATGGGACTTGAACCCACGACATCCAGAACCACAATCTGGCGCTCTGCCAGCTGAGCTATACCCACCACGTTAAGTATTAAATGGCGCGCCTGCAGGGATTCGAACCCCGGGCACACGGCTTAGAAGGCCGTTGCTCTATCCTACTGAGCTACAGGCGCATGGCCTTAATGATAAATGGAGCGGGTGAAGGGAATCGAACCCTCGCGACTGGCTTGGAAGGCCAGGGCTCTACCACTGAGCTACACCCGCAAACATAAAAAATGATACCTTAACACGCCTGAGTTGTCAAGCAATTTCAAAAATCAGACAACGGAATTCTGAAGACAAGGATTAGTATACAGCACAAGAGGGTGCAAGTCAAGACATAAATAGCGTTTTTTGCATTTTTCCCGGCCTTATGGAAGATAGCAAATGGCCACGTCCAGAGCCTTGTTTTTCAGGGTGATCTTTCCGTAGCTGTAGTACTTCTGACCACGCTTGTCGCCGATGCTCCCCGGGTTCAAAAAGACGATGCCGCCGATCTCTTCGTTGCTTGCCACGTGGGAGTGTCCGTACAGTGCCAGATCCGCTCCCAACTCCTTGCTACGATAATACAAGCTTTGCAGACCGCTTTTGATCTTGAAGCGGTGGCCGTGGGTCAAAAGCAGCTTGAACCCTTCCTTTTCCAGCAGGAGCTCTTCTGGTTCGTCCGTGTAATCCGTGTTCCCTTTGATCACTACAAGGGGCGTATCGGTGATTTCTGCGATCTTTTTTGCATCTTCTGTATTGTCTCCAAGATGGAGGATCAGATCCGTATTTTCGCTGTTTCGCACCACCTCCAACATCCGTTTCGTATTGCGGTGGCTGTCGCTGAATACCAGAATGTTCATGAATCCTGCTCCTTTGCATGTTTTTCCAGCAAGGGCATGGCCTTTTGCAGGGCCACGGCCCGATGGCTGATGGCGTTCTTTTCTTCTTCCGTCAACTGAGCATAGGTCTTGTTTCCACCTTCCACCAGAAACAGGGGATCATAACCGAATCCGCCTTCTCCCTGTAGCGCAAAGGCGATCCTGCCTGGGCATTTCCCCCGAAACAGGAATTCTTCTCCCTTTTCGTCGATGTAGGCGATGACGCAGACGAACCGGGCCGTCCTTTTTTCTTCCGGAACATCCTTCAAGGCTTCCAGCAGCTTTTCGTTGTTCCTGGCATCGTTGGCTTCCTCGCCGGCATAGCGGGCGGAATAGATTCCAGGAGCATTGTTTAGAAAATCCACCTCCAGACCGGAATCGTCAGCCAAAACAGCATATGGGGTATGGGCTTTTACCTCCCGAGCCTTGATGAGGGCGTTTTCTTCAAAGCTGTCTCCATCCTCTACGATGTCCAGATCCAGACCCTCTTCCTTCATGGTGGACAGGTCAAAAAGATCCTCTCCCAGGATCTGCCCCACTTCTACTTTCTTGTGCCGATTTCCCGTTGCAATGACGATCTTCATACATACCCCGCCTTTAAAATTCCACGTGGGACAGCTCTTGGCGCTGAATATCCACCAGCTGGCGGATCCCCAGCTCTGCCAGTTCCATCAATCGGGAAAATTCTTCCTTGGTAAAGGGGCGCTCTTCTCCCGTTCCCTGGATCTCGATGATCTCTCCATGGGCCGTCATGACGATGTTCATGTCCACTTCCGCTGCTGAATCTTCCACGTAGCACAGATCCAGCATGGCTTCTCCGTCCACTACGCCGACGCTGACTGCCGCCACCTGGGTCTTCACAGGGATCTTTTCCAAGGCTCCCCTTTCCACCAGCTTATGCAGGGCCTCCATTAGCGCGATGAAGGCTCCGGTGATGGCTGCCGTCCTGGTCCCGCCGTCAGCTTGCAGCACGTCGCAGTCCACCCAAAGGGTCCTCTCGCCCAAGCGGTCCAGATCCACCACGCTTCGGAGGGTCCGGCCGATCAGCCGCTGGATCTCCACGTTGCGTCCGTCTGCCTTTCCCCGGCTCATTTCCCGCTGTTTTCGCACCTGGGTGGCGCTTGGCAGCATGTTGTACTCCGCCGTGACCCAGCCCTTTCCCTGACCTCTCAGAAAGGGGGGCACCTTGTCTTCCACCATGGCGGTGCAAAGTACCCTGGTGTTACCCGACTCGATGAGCACCGAGCCGTCTGCGTACATGGTGAAATCTTTTGTTACCTTTATATTTCTTAGTTCCTCGTTGTTTCGTCCGTCAAATCTTGTCATTTATTTCTCCTTCTATCTATATGCCTTATACAGCTCGTCGCTTTGGGGAGGATGGATCTCTTTGGTCCCGCCCGGTGTTTTAAGTAACAGGTTCTTCTCTGTGAACCCTCCCACGATGGCTGCCGGTATCTTTTCTTTCGTCAACTCCGCGACGATGGCCGTCGCCTTTTCTTCCTCTGCTGCAATGAGCATCATGCCGCTGGAGATCAATTTCAGCGGGTCCATCCCAAAGTGGGAGGCGATCTTTCTGGTTGCAGACAGGATGGGGATGGCCATCTCCTGGATGTGGACCCCCAGGCCAAATTTGTTGGCGCTCTCCCAAATGGCTCCCAGAACTCCACCTTCCGTTACATCGTGCATGTAGGCGGCGCCCAATCGGGCCGCCAGCACCCCTTCCTTGGTGACGCTGAGAAAATGGCGCAGCTGCTCCACTTCCCGGTGTTCCCGGTCGTTTAAAAGGGGATGGATCTCTTCCGGGAATTCATCGTACAAGATGACGGTCCCTTCGCAGCCGGCGTACTTGGTGAGGATGATCCGGTCGCCTTCCTTCACCAGTCGGTCGTAGACGATCTCCTTTTTCAGGCCTTTCCCAAGGCTGGTGGCGGAGAACACGATCCGGTTCACCGCATCCGTCACTTCCGTATGGCCGCCGATCAGTTCCACTTCCTGCCGGTTGCACTCGTCGATGACCTGTCCGATCACGTCCCGGAGCTCTTCGATGGTGGCGCTGGGGGGTGCCAGGACGGTGACCATGATGCCAAAGGGCTTGACCCCTTTGGTAGCCACATCGTTGCCTGAAACCAGCACGGAGAGTCGTCCGATGTTGGAGGCGGTGGCGGTGATGGGGTCCGTAGATATGACGCAGATCTGGTCTCCAAAGGAGATCAGGCTGCAATCCTCCGACAATCCGCTGCCCACCAGAACGTCTTCATGGCGATATTTGATTTTTGAAAAGACGATCTCATCCAACAGCTGGTTGGATACCTTTCCTATTTCCATATGCCTCGCTCCCTTTCCTCCTGCCCCTCTTGACGAAGGGTTGGTAAAAAAAGTTTCCGCAGGATGCGGAAACTCCATGTCCTTACACTTGGTCGATCAACTCCCGGATCAATTCATTGACCATCTGGGGATTGGCCTTTCCTTTTGTCTGTCGCATGATCTGTCCCACCAAGAAACCGATGGCTTTTTCTTTTCCGTTTTTCAGGTCTTCCACGGACTGGGGATTGGCTTTCATTACATCCAGCACCATCCCTTTCAGTTCGGAAGTATCGCTCATTTGGGCCAGGTTCTTCTCTTCTACAATGACCTTGGGGTCCTTGCCGGTTGCAAACATTTCCTGGAGGACCTGCTTTGCAATGCTGGAACTGATGGTCTTGTCGTTGATCAGACCGATCATTTCTCCCAGCTGGGCCGGGGTAAAGGTCACGTCCGCCATGGTTTGTCCCTTTTCGTTGAGGGTGGCGGCAATGTCGCCCATGAGCCAGTTTGCAGCCGTTTTGGCGTCCTTGCAGACGGCCACAGTGCCTTCAAAAAACTCCGCCGTCTCCCGGCTGGAGACCAGGATATCCGCATCGTATTCGGAAAGGTTGTAGTCTTCCATATAGCGGACTTTGCGCACCCATGGAAGGATGGGCATGGATCCCTTGATGTTTTGGATGTATTCCTCCGTCAGGACGACGGGAACCAGGTCCGGATCGGGAAAGTATCGATAATCATGGGCTTCTTCCTTGCTTCGAAGGGCGTAACTCTCCCCCTTGTCGTCATCCCACTTTCTGGTCTGTTGGATGATGGGATTTCCCCGTTCGATCTCGAAGATCTGCCGCTTGGACTCCACTTCCACGGCCCGTTCCAGGGCCCGGAAAGAATTCAAGTTCTTCATCTCCGTCCGGGTCCCGAAGGGTTCTCCCGGCTTGCGAACGGACAGGTTGACGTCAAATCGGAGGGAACCTTCCTGCATCTTGCAGTCGGACACTTCCGTATATTCCAGGATGGTCTTGATCTTCTCCGCCAGGGCTCGGGCTTCCGCCGCACTTCTCATGTCCGGTTCCGTAACGATCTCGATAAGAGGGACACCGCAGCGGTTGTTGTCCGCCAGAGTACCGCCTGCCGCATGGATCAGCTTGCCTGCGTCTTCCTCCATGTGGATCCGGGTGATGCCGATGTTCTTTTTCACCCCGTCCACGTTGATCTCCACGGTTCCGTGCTCACAGATGGGCAAGTCGAACTGGGAGATCTGATAGGCTTTGGGAAGGTCCGGATAAAAATAGTTTTTCCGGTCCATCTTGCTGAAACGGGCAATGGTGCAATTGGTGGCGATGCCGGCTTTGACGGCATATTCCACCACTTTTTTGTTCATGACGGGCAACACGCCGGGCAGTCCCAGGCAAACGGGACAGGTCTGGGTGTTTTCCTCTCCACCAAAGGCGGTGCTGCAGCCACAGAAGATCTTGGATTTGGTATCCAGTTCCGAATGTATTTCCAGTCCAATGACGATTTCGTATTCCATTATCTCGCCTCCTGTAACGTGGGTCGGTTCAAGTGATGTTTGGTGGCCTGCTCGAAGGCATAGGCCGCTTTCAGGATGTCCTTTTCTCCAAAATCCCGTCCGATCAGCTGCATGCCGACAGGCAGTCCCTGTTCATCCAATCCGCAGGGGATGGAGATGGCGGGGATACCAGCGATGTTCACCGGTACAGTGTAGATGTCGGATAGGTACATTTCCAAGGGATCCGAACTCTTCTCCCCCAGCTTGAAGGCCGTGGTGGGGCAGGTGGGAGAAAGGATCACGTCGCACTGGGACAGGGCCTTGTCAAAGTCTTCCTTGATCAGGGTCCTCACCTGGAGTGCTTTCTTATAGTAGGCATCGTAATAGCCGCTGCTGAGGGCATAGGTTCCCAGCATGATCCGGCGCTTGACTTCTTCCCCAAATCCCTGGCTTCTTGTCTTTTTATAGAGGTCCAAAAGATCGTCGAATCCTTCCGCCCGGAACCCGTAGCGGATCCCGTCGTAGCGGGCCAGGTTGGAGCTGGCTTCCGCCGAAGATATGATGTAGTAGGCGGACAAGGCGTAGTCGGAGGTGGGCAGTTTGACATCCACCAGTTGAGCCCCCAGGCTCTTGTATACTTCCACAGCTTCTTCCAGACGCTTTCGGACATCCGGCTGCAAACCTTCTCCAAAGTACTCTTCCACGATGCCGATCTTCATGCCCTTGATGTCCTTTTGCAGGTAGGAAGTGTAATCTTCCTTCTCCCGGTCCACGGAAGTGGAATCCTTCTCGTCGTGACCGGCGATCTGGTTGAGGACCAGGGCGCAGTCGGTAACGTCTTTGGTGATGGGTCCGATCTGGTCCAAGGAAGATGCAAAGGCAATGAGTCCGTAGCGGGAAACCAGTCCGTAGGTGGGCTTGAGACCCACCACGCCGCAAAAAGATGCAGGCTGGCGAATGGATCCGCCCGTATCGGAACCCAGGGCGAAAACCACTTCGTCGGCAGCCACGCAGGCGGCGGATCCGCCGCTGGAGCCTCCCGGCACCCGGGACGGATCCCAAGGGTTTTTCGTCGGTTTGATGGAGGAGTTTTCGTTGGAAGATCCCATGGCAAATTCATCCATGTTGGCTTTCCCAAGAACAACCGCCCCGCTGTTTTTCAGATCTTCCGCTACAGTTGCACTGTAGGGGGGAATAAAGCCTGTCAGGATCTTGGATGCACAGGTGGTCTCCACCCCCTCCATGCAGATGTTGTCCTTTAATCCGTATGGGATCCCGAAAAGAGGGCTTGTCTTATCATCCTTGTTTTCATCGGCGGCTTTGGCCTGGTTCAAGGCTTCTTCCTTCAATACCTGTAAAAAACTGTCGACGGTGCCTTCCACCTGGTCGATCCGATTGATGTAGGCTCCCATCACTTCTTCGTAGGTGGTCTCCCCTTTTTCGATCAGGGCCTTGATCTCGTGTATGGTGCGATATTTCGTCATCTTCATCCCCCTATTCCAATACGTTGGGCACGCTGAAGCACCCTTGATCCTGGGAAGGGGCGTTCATCAGGGCCTTCTCCCGGTCCAATGACGGCTTGACGACGTCTTCCCGCAATACGTTGTTGACAGGCAGTACGTGGGCCGTGGGGACCACATTTGTCGTATCCAGTTCGTTGAGCTTTTCTTCGTAATCCAGGATGGCACTGAGCTGGTCTGCATACAAACCCAGTTCTTCTTCCGTAAACTCCAAACGGGCCAGGTCGGCCACGTAGATCACATCTTCTTTTGTCAGTTTCATCGGTTCCACCTCGCTATGGCTTTGGTTTTTCTTTCATATCCCTATATTATATGGTAACTTTGGTGTCTTTACAATGGTTTACTCCACCATGGACAAGAAAGCATCCTGGTCGATGACCATTATGCCAAGGCTCTGGGCCTTCTCCAGCTTACTGCCTGCAGCCTCTCCCGCCAGGACGTAGTCCGTCTTCTTGCTGACGGAGCCTACCACGCTGCCTCCCTCTTTCTCGATAAGGGCTTTGGCTTCCTCCCGGGTCATGGAGGGTAATGTCCCCGTCAAAACGAATTTCTTGCCGTACAGCTTTCCTCCCGCCGGTTTTTCCTGGAGTCCTTCTTCTTCCATCTTCAGACCCTTTTCCCCAAGGCGCTGCAACAGCTCCAGGTTTTCCGGATTGTCGAAAAATGCTCGAGTTTCCCTGGCGATCACGTCCCCCACTTCGTGGATGGCGGCCAGTTCCTCTACCGCAGCGTTTTTCAACCGGTCCATGGAGGGAAAGTTGGCGGCCAAAAGTCTCGCCGTTTTCTCCCCCACAAAGGGGATCCCCAGGGCGTAGATCAGGCGGGCCAGGGATCGATTTTTGGAATCTTCAATGGCTTCCACCAGGTTCTCAAAAGACTTTTCCCCGGTTTTCTCCAGCTGGAGAATGTCCTCTTTCTTGTCCTTCAGTTCATATATATGGCTGATGTCGGCAATCAGACCGCTGTCGATGAATTTTTGGATCTGCTTTGGTCCCAGCCCTTCGATGTTCATGGCCCCTTTGGAAACAAAGTGGGCCATCTTTCGCCGCACCTGGGCGGGACAGGAAGCGTTCAGGCATTTGACATCCGCTTCCTCCGGGTCCCGGTAGGTGGGACCATGGCATTCGGGACAGGTGTCCGGAATGGTATATGGTGCTGCATCTTCTTTTCGTCGGGTAAGATCCACCCGGATCACTTCCGGTATGATCTCGCCGGCTTTTCGGACAAAGACCCAGTCTCCCTCCCGGATATCCTTCTCCGTGATGTAGTCCTGGTTGTGAAGGGTGGCCCGGGAAACGGTGGATCCGGATATATGGACCGGCTGCAATTGGGCAACCGGCGTCAACACGCCGGTGCGACCCACTTGGATCAGGATCTTTTCCAGCAGGGTATCCGCCACTTCCGGAGCGAACTTGTAGGCCATGGCCCATCGGGGGCTTTTTTCCGTCTGCCCCAACCGGCGTCGAAGCTCCAGGTCGTCCACCTTGATGACCAGTCCGTCGATCTCAAAAGGCAATTCCTTTCGGGCCGTTTCCATGGTGTCGATATAGTCCAGGATCTCCTCCATGGCGTGAAATTGCTTCACTTCACTGGTCTTGAACCCCAGATCGGTCAAATAGGAAAGGGCTTGTTTGTGGCTTTTTAACCCTTCCTCGCTGCTTTCCAGGCTGAAAACAAAAATATCCAGGGGCCGTTGTGCCACCGCTTTTGTGTCCAGCTGGCGAAGGGAACCGGCCGCTGCATTTCTGGGGTTGGCAAAGAGGGCCTCCCCCTGTTCCTGCCGTTTTTGGTTCAAGGCCTCAAATCCGGCCTTGTCCATATAAACTTCCCCCGAACTTCCAGGGTGACTTCTTCCTTCAATCGCAATGGGATATTACCCACGGTTTTCAAATTTTCCGTAATGTCCTCACCCGTGGTCCCGTCTCCCCGGGTGGCTCCCCGGACAAAGAGTCCTTCTTCGTAATAGAGGACTACGGTGAGTCCGTCGTATTTGTATTCCACCGTATAGGTGGCTTCCCCCACCGCTTTTTGGATCCGGCCGTCAAATGCCAGCAGGTCTTCCTTGCTGAAGGCATTTGCCAGACTCAGCTTTGGTGTGGTAAAGGGCACTTTTTCAAACTTGTCCAGGACTCGTCCCCCCACACGCTTGGTGGGTGAATAGGGACGTGCCATTTCCGGATGGGCTTCTTCCAAGGCCATGAGGCGCTGGAGGAGCCGGTCGTATTCTGCATCCGTCACCGTAGGCGCATCCTCTACATAATATCGCAGGTTGTGTTCTTCAATGGTTTTGATCAGTTGGTCCATTTCCTGGAGCACATCTGTATTCATAGGATCCCCTCTACACTATTTTTATGGGCGCCATGCTCCACGCCACTTTCTTGATCCCCATGTTGGGAAAGGCAATGGTGGCGATGTCCCCGTCCATGGCGATGACGGTTCCTTCCCCCCACACCTTGTGGATGACCTTAGCTCCCGGGCCTGCCGATTTTTCCGTCTTCTCCTCCGGGGCTTGGCTGCTCTTCTTTCCATCTGGAATGAACCGCCCCATCTGCTTGTTCATGCTGAAGGAGGAGTTGTAGGAATCCCGCTGTTTCCGAACCGGTGCCGCCGGTTTTTCCGTTTCCACCACTTCCACCAGTTCTGCCGGGATCTCGTCCAGGAAACGGGATCGCATGTTGACGCTGAGTCTGCCGTATACGGTACGATACCTGGCATGGGTCATGAAGAGTTTTTTCTCTGCACGGGTGATGCCCACATAGCAAAGGCGTCTCTCCTCTTCCAGTTCCACTTCGTCTTCTTTGGACCTCTCGTGGGGAAAGATCCCTTCCTCCATTCCCGGCAAAAACACTACCGGAAACTCCAGTCCCTTGGCGTTGTGGACCGTCATGAGCAGCACCTCCCCACCCTCTTCCGGAATGTTGTCCGTTTCCGAAAACAGGGAGACGTTTTCCAAAAATGCGGTCAAGTCGTTCTCCACGGAATTCTTTTCAAATTCCACGGCAGCAGAAATCAGCTCCTTGAGATTCTCGATCCGGGACTGGGCATTTTGCATTTTTCCGCTTTCCAGCATGTCCATGTAGCCGGAGGAATCCATAACTTCTTCCATAAGGGCAGCAATGGTTTGATGCTCTTTTGTTTCCTCAAAGTGTCGGATCAGCTCCGAGAATTCTTCCAGCTTTTTCATGACGCCAGCCGTGAGACCCACCATATGGTCCAGGTTCATGATCACATCATAGAGGGCCCAACCCTTGAACTCGGCAAAGTCTTCCAGCTTGCCGATGGTGGCGGCGCCGATCCCCCGCTTGGGGGTATTGATGATCCGCTTCAGGCTCAGATCGTCCCGGGGATTGTCCAGCACCACCAGATAAGCGATGATGTCCTTGATCTCCTGGCGGCTGTAAAACTTGGTGCCTCCCACCATCTTGTAGGGGACCTGGGCCGCCATGAAGCTTTCTTCAAACACCCGGCTTTGGGCATTGGTCCGGTAGAGTACGGCAAAATCCTTATGCTCATAAAACCCGGAGCGTACCATGCTTCGGATCTGGTTGGTGACAAAATTGCTCTCTTCCCGCTCGTCGTTGAGTTCGTGGATCTCGATGAGCTCTCCCGGTTCCTTGTCCGTCCACATCTTCTTGTCCTTGCGTCCCTGGTTGTTTTTGATCACACTATTGGCAGCTTCGATGATGTTTGGGGTGGAGCGGTAGTTTTGCTCCAATTTGATGACGGTGGCTTTGGGGTAGTGCTTTTCGAATTCCAGGATGTTTCGGATGTCCGCTCCCCGGAACGCATAGATGCTCTGGTCATCGTCACCGCAGACGCAAATGTTTTTGTGTTTGTTGGCCAGCATGTCCGTGATGCGAAATTGGATGGGGTTGGTGTCCTGGTACTCGTCCACCAGGATGTATTTGAATTTGTCCTGATAATAGGTCAAAATGTCCGGATGTTCTTCAAAAAGGCGGACCGTATTCACCAGCAAGTCGTCAAAGTCCATGGCGTTGTTTCCCCGAAGTTTCTTCTGGTAGAGATCGTAAATGGCGGCGATCTTTTCCTCCCGGAAATCCCCTACGGCCTGCTTGTCGAAATCCGCCGGATGGATCCCCTTTTCCTTCAGGGAACTGATCCGGTTGATCATGGCGCTGACCGGGTACATCTTGTCGTCCAGGTTCAACTCCGTCAGGCATTCTTTTATCAGGATCTTCACATCTCCCATATCGTAGATCACATAGTTGCGATCGTATCCAATCAGATTGGCATGGAAACGGAGCATTTTGGCGCACATGGAATGAAAGGTGCTCATCCAAAGATCCTTGGCGCCGTCTACATTCATTTCCTGGATCCGGCTTCGCATCTCTTCCGCCGCTTTATTGGTAAAGGTCAGGGCCAGGATCTCCCATGGTTTTGCTTTTTTCTCCTGCAGGATATAGGCGATCCGGTGGATGATGGTTCTCGTTTTTCCGGAACCGGCTCCCGCCAGGATCAATACGGGTCCGTCGGTGCTGAGCACCCCCTGTTGTTGTCGTTCGTTGAGTCCTTCCGTTAACTTCATGTCTTCCTCCAATTCTTTCTTTCCGTGTTTCAATTAAAACATTATTCTACCATAGAAGATGGAATCAAGCACCTTTTTCATGGTCTCCCGGTCCATGGGGACGGGATTGGATCTGGTGGACCCCAACAAGGCGTTTTCTAGTAGTCCTTCAAGGTCCCCCAGGTAATCCTCTTCCGCCAACCCCAACTGTGAAATGGAGGCAGGCAGCTCCAGGGTCCGGTTCATCTGGTGGATGGCTTCCACCACATCCTTGAAGCCCAGTCGTTTCTCCAGGTTCTTCAGCTTTTGGTCCACGATAGGATCCTTCCGGTTGAAGGCCAGTACGTAGGGCAGTCCGATGGCGTTTAGCAGTCCGTGGCCATAGTCGTATTTTCCCCCAAAGGCGTGGGAGATGCCGTGGTCCATGCCAAGGCCAATGTTGTGAAAGGCGGTTCCCGCCATGGCCTGGTAAATATGGACCTTTTGCCGGCTTTCCAGATCCCCGTTTTGAAAAGAGGCTGGAAGATAGGCAAGGAGGCCTTCGACGGCTCCCATGGTCAGCACTTCCCCAAATTCTTCACACTTGTGGTTGATGTAGCATTCCAAAGCGTGGGTCATGGCATCCATGCCCGTATGGGCCACCACGTCTTTTGGCATGGACAAGGTCAGTTCTCCATCCAAAATGGCAAGATCCGGCAGAAGGCCGTAGGCTTTCACGCCGATCTTCAGTTCCTTTTCCGGATAGGTCACCACGGCGTTTTTCGTCACTTCCGTGGCCGTACCGGAGGTGGATGGAATGGCAACCAGAAAAATGTTTTTTCTCTCCAGCGTCAGGATGTCTCCCGTAATGGCATCCATGTCCAACTTAGGATGTTCTGCCATCAAGGCCATGACTTTTGCAGCATCGATGGCGCTTCCGCCGCCCACCGCCAGCACGCACTGGGGCCCAAAGACTTTCATGGCTTCCAACCCGGCAAGGACTTCCTTGGTGGTGGGATTGGCGCCGATCCCGGAGAAGATCTCATAGGTTGCCTTCTTCTCTTGAAGCATCTCCTCCATACGGCCAATGGTTCCGTTTTTAAACATGGAGCTCTTTCCCGTTACGATAAAATACCTTTCATATTCCAGGGATTTGATGGCCTTCAGGCTTCCCGGTCCCGTTATGATCTCTTTTCCATGCAATCGCAAATTCATTTTTTATTCCTCCATTCGAATGTTTTCCCGTGGGATCCACAAGCGGACCATGGTCCCCTGGCCCGCTTCGCTGGAGATCTCCAGCCGCCAGTCGTGTTCGTCGGCGATCCACTTGGCAATGGACAGTCCCAAACCGGTCCCGCCCATCTCCCTTGATCGGGCCTTGTCCGCCCGATAGAAGCGCTCGTAGACCTTGTCCAGGTCTTCCACTGGGATCCCCACCCCTTGATCTTTGAAACGCAGCTGGTAGAGACCACGCTCTTCTTTGGTGGAGATGGTGATGGTGGTGTTTTCCAGACTGTATTTGATGGCGTTGTCCAGCAGGATGATCACCAGCTGGGTCAATCGCATCTTGTCCGCATAAAGCCTGGTCCGCTCGTCAATGGTATTGTAAATGCTGATGTTTTTCTTGGCAGCCAGGGGCATGAGCCTTTCGCTGGTGTTGGTGATCAGGTAGGAAAGATCCAGGTATTCCTTCTCCAGATTCAACTGCCCTGCATCGGCCTTGGCCAGAAACAAAAGATCCCCCACCACTTTTTCCATCCGTTTGGTTTCATCGTAGGCATTGTCCAGCCAGACCATTTGGTCTTCCACCGGCTCCTTGGGAGCGGATTTGACCACATCCAGGTTGGTGAGGACCACCGCAATGGGAGTCCTCAACTCGTGGGACACGTTGGCCACGAATTCCTGCTGCTTCTGTATGGACTTGCGGATGGGGACGATGGTCCTTCCGGACAAGATGTACCCTCCCACAAAAGACAGGGTCACCCCGATAACCATGGCGATGATTAGAAATTGGAAGAGCCAGTCCAAAAATCCCACTTCCGCGCTCATGTTTTTCACCGTCTGGACCACTCGCAGCTCTCCGTTTCGGTTGGCGTAGGCATTGGTGTGGATGGACAGGTCGATGATGTCGTAGTTGTAGCTGACCGCATCGCCGCCCAGATTGTCGTTTTGAAAGGTATATTTGATCAGATCGTTCAAAATGTTGTTGGGAAGCTGAAGATAGATGGAGCTGCGAAGAACATTGAATTCCTCATCCCACACCACGGTCGTGATGTTCTCGTTGAGGAGTTTTTGTATGAAGTCGTTGTACTCCTGATCCTTTTCCGGATCGTTGGGATAGCCTTCCTGGAGGTCGTCAAAATAGTCGATGTAGGTGTTGAGCTGTTCGGCGGCCAGGGCCAGTTCCCGGTCCACCGTATTGGCCAGGTTGATCTGCATGGTGAAATACAAAAAAATCGAAATGGCCAACAGGATGATGACCAAAACAATGGTGTTGAGCAATGTCAGATTCAACCGCAGCTTGTTTAACATTTATTCCCGCTCCTTCAATACGTACCCCATTCCCCGAATGGTTTGGATCCCGGCTTTTGATTTTACCAGCTTTTTGCGAAGATAATGGACGTAGATCTCCACGCTGTTCTCCGCCGCTAGGCTGTCAAACCCCCAGATCCGGTCCAGAATCAATTCCTTGGACACGATCCTGTTGGGATTTCGCAAAAACATTTCCAACAGCTGGGCTTCCTTGGCCGTCAAATTCTTGGGTGATCCGGCGACCACGGCTTCTCCAGAATTGATATTGAGTTTCACGTCGCAAAATTCGATGCTGGAGTCGTGGAAGATCTCCTGAGGGCGCCTTCCCAGGGCCCGGACCCGTGCCAGCAACTCATCCGTCTCGAAAGGTTTTACCATATAATCGTCGGCACCCATGTTTAGGCCCTTGACCTTGTCTTTGGTCGTATCCATGGCCGTCAGCAGCAACACCGGTGTATTTTTCCCCTTTTCGCGGATCCTCTCCAGGATCTCCAATCCGTTCATGCCGGGAAGCATGATGTCCAGGATGATCACATCGTAGACGTTTTCTTCCGCCAGCATGTAGCCTTCTTCCCCGTCATAGACTACGTCGGTAAGGATGTGATTGTTTTCAAAAATCTTGGCTATGGCTTTCGCCAAGGGCTTTTCGTCTTCCACCAACAGAACTCTCATGATTTTCCTCCGATTTTTTAAAGCTTTTTTTATATTTAAAGGTTGGGTAAAGCTTCACCCGTTATTCTATACTCAGAGAATAAGAAGTGGAACCAACCCCCTTTCCCTTTTCCCTTAATAAATGAATAGAATTGCGTTTTTCATTTCGTTTGGTTCCCAGATTCAACGAAAGAGGCGAGAGCCTCTTTCGTTTTTTTTTGTCAAAACAAACCATGATAATAAACGAACACCATTCCAATGACGATAAAAAGATCCGCTAGGTTGAAGATGGGCATTTTTTTTACCTTGATGTATAAAAAATCCGTCACGTAGCCATGTCGGATCCGTTCCGAAAAATTCCCGGCCGCTCCTGCCAGTACGACGCTTAAAGAGATCATGAACTCGGGAGAAAAGTCATTGTTGTATGTGTATATGAACAGATAGACCATAAAAAACATGGCAAAGGCAGACAAGATCCGCAGGAGTCGCTTTCGGTTTTTCAACAAACCGTAAGCGGCTCCTTTGTTGTGCACCAATACCAGGTATAACCGTTTATAGACCTGGACCGGGTGACGCAGCGCCAACCGGTCGTTGGCCAGATGTTTCATCAGCAAGTCCAGAAAAAAGCATGTCAAAAATACCAGGATGTATAAAACGAGTTTAGCCATTCCCTTGAACCAGCTTGGGAGAATTCATGACAAAAGTTTCGATCTTCATCTCGTCGTCGTTGGTGAACCAGATGGTCACCGTCACGTCTCCCTCTTCTTCCGTAAAGCTGCTTCTGTAAATGGCGCTGATATAGTCCACGCCTTCGTTGGATTCTTCCGTCACCTTTGCCAAAGTCAGGGTTCCTTCTTCATACTTTCCGATCAGGCCGCCGATCACCGGAAGGATCTGGTCCTCAAACACTTCCTGGGTCATGGCCTGTGTCATCATGGGCCCGAAATCTTTCGCAAACCCGCTGTAATCCTCATTGTTGAAAGCAAGCAGCATGGCCTCCACTTTGGGCGTTCCTGTGGATTCCACTTTTTCCTTGTTTTCCGATGAAGAACACCCTGCCGCAAAACCTGTCAACAAGAACAAAACCAAAAGCAATACCATTCCTTTTCTTCTTATCATCCTCGATCCCCCATTTCATCCAAATATTTTGTATAAAAACTCTTTCGAATGTACCAAAAACAACCAAGGGCCACCAACAGCAAAAACCCTTCCGCCAGCCAGACGCCGGGCATCAGGACAGCAACAAAGTTGACCGCTGTGTGGATCAAGATGGCCATTAATACCATCTTGGGTCGCTTGCCGGATACGCCCTTTGCTACCACAAAAGACAGGGCAATGTGGAGCATGATGGCAAAAACCCTCTCCAATCCGCCGAAAAAGAACAAGTGGGCCGGATTGGCGGCAAAAACGGCACTCAGGTCTCCTACGCTTCCAAAAATCTGGGGATTGCCGATCACCGCGTTGGAAAACCAGCCGAAGGCCAGATACAAAACCGCCACCAGGTTGGCAAGGGTGTTTACTCCCACCAGTAGAAGGGATTCAAAACCCCCGTGTCCCACACCATAGGCGAAGACTTCTCCAAATCGGTATCCGTTCCTGCGAAAAAGAAGAAAGGCGACGGTTCTTCCCACTTCCTCAAAGAGGCCTGCCGTAAAGGACAAAAACAGCGCCATGAGCAAACGCTCGCTGGCAATGTGGATCACGAACCAGGATTGGCCCTGAAGGTAGGTGATCAATGGGATCCTTGTAAAGATCTGAAATATGGCAAATACCATGGCACCGGCCAAGGCCTGTTTCCACGGAAATTTCCCAGCCAGTTTTCTGGAATAAAACAACAACCCGATGGGAAAGGCCACGGAAAACAACACCGCAAATGCCACTGCCACCACATGTCCGCCATATGTCATCGATAAACCCCCTTTTTGTCTGTCTCCATTATAACAATTGTTGCAGGGGAATAAAAGAAAAGAAACAGGGTTCCGGAAAGATCCCTGTTTTAGTTTTTCCTATTCTCACTCCCACTCGATGGTGCCCACCGGTTTCGGTGTGAGATCGTACAATACCCGGTTGACTCCCTTCACTTCGTGGGTGATGCGGTGGGTGATGGCCTCCAGTACATCGTAGGGGACCCGCTCGATGGTGGCCGTCATGGCATCCACCGTATTGACCGCCCGCAAGATCACCGGCCATTCAAAGCTTCGCTTGTGGTCTTTCACACCAACGGATTTTACATCCGGTACGACGGTAAAATACTGCCAAACTTTTCCTTCCAGTCCCGCCTTGGCAAATTCTTCCCGCAGGATGGCGTCCGATTCCCGAACGGCTTCCAGACGATCCCTGGTGATGGCCCCGATGCAGCGCACCCCTAGGCCCGGCCCCGGGAAAGGTTGACGGTACACCATGGATTCCGGTAGCCCCAGTGCCAGGCCGCAGGCTCGCACTTCATCCTTAAAGAGCATTTTCAACGGCTCCACCAGTTCGAAGTCCAGATCTTCCGGCAGGCCTCCCACGTTGTGGTGGCTCTTGACGGATTTTACCGTCTTCGTTCCGGATTCGATGATATCGGGGTAGATGGTCCCCTGTGCCAGATAATCCACATCCTCCAGCTTTCTCGCTTCGTCTTCAAAAACCCGGATGAATTCTTCTCCGATGATCTTTCTCTTTTGTTCCGGGTCGGCAACGCCGGCCAGCTTGTCCAAAAATCGGTCTACAGCATCCACATAGACCAGGTTGGCTCCCATTTCTTCCTTGAAGACATGGACCACCTGTTCCGGTTCGTCTTTTCGCAGCAATCCATGATTGACATGGACGCAGGTCAGCTGCTTCCCGATGGCCTTGATCAAGAGGGCCGCTACCACGGAAGAATCCACTCCGCCGGAGAGGGCCAGAAGGACCTTACCGTCTCCCACCTGCTTTTGGATCTGGGAGACTTGCTCTGCAATGAAATTTTCCATGTTCCAGTCGGCTTCCGCTTTGCAGACGTCAAAAACAAATTCCTTCATTTTTTTCAGGCGTTCCTCTACCGATTCCGGCCATGGATCCATGCCGTCGTGATCCACGGACAATACCGGTACGCCCATGCCCAAAAGGGCCTCCGACGGCTCAATGTCCGCTCCGTCCACATGGCGGTGCTCTCCTCCATTTAGAATGATCCCCTTGATGTTGGTGATCTTCGTTAATTCTTCCCTTGTCATGTCGTGGGGATGGATCTCCGTAAATACACCTAGATCCCGTATTTCCCGGGCAATGTAGGTGTTCTTTGTGCTGCCCATGTCGATGATGAGTATCTTGTCCTGCTTCATAGTCGGCCTCCAAATCCTTCGTTGATTTTTTCCTTTAAAATTTGCAATATTATTGTATCACAACCATCCGATCCATTGGTAAAAAACAGCCCCTTCCAACAGGGGCTGAATCCATCATTTTTCATTGTCGTCAAAGTCGATGCTTGCCACTTGTTCCAAAAATTCCTTTTGGCTTGCCGGCCGATCCATGGAATCTCCTCTGCCGGAATACTTGACAAAGAGGACCCTTTGTCCCTTTACCAACAAAAATTCCAGTCCTGTTTTTCCGGAATAAGCATGGTCCACTCCGGATACGTCATGGGGTCTCCAGTCTGCCGGATCCGGATCGAAGACCGCCGTTCTCATAAGGACCTGTGCAAATCGGTCCGGATCGACCATCTCATGAAGATCAAATTTGGTTTGAAAGAGCCAGGCATCGTCGGAATACTCCGTCGTTTCCATCCACTTTGCCAATAAAGACTGGTTTTTCCATACCATACCGAATTCATCGTCGTTGTAAAAAGGTTCATTTGGGTCGAAGGCCTTTCTTTTTTTATGCCCCAGATCTTCCAAGATCATGTAGCCTTCCTCTTTATGGGCCGGCATGTCGTATTCTTCTCCGACAGCCAGCTGGTAGAGACTCAGACCTGCAAAAACCACCATGGCGAAAACAAACAGCATCCGTCCCAGGGAGATCCTTCCCTTTTCCTCTTCTTCCAAACCCAATGGATCTTCTGATTTCATCCGGCGGATCTGCCGGGTCAAACGAAAATATCCATATATGGATTGAAGGATGAAGAAACCAAAAAACACCAAGATCAGTAAAGAAAAAGCAGTGCTTTGCACCAAAAACCGCTGGGCATCCGCCCACCATTGAAGTCCGCTTCCCCTGGTCGGAAAAGGCAGCAACCCTGTCAATGCCGACTCCAGAACCAGGGAGAAAGCCAGCCCCAGTACGTTCCAAATTTGCTTGCTTCTTGCTGATTTGAGGGCTTTTAATTCCTGTCTGGGTCCCTGATCCGATCGCGCATTGGATTCCCCTGTGGTCGAATAGACCCAGGTCCCGCCGCTCTCGGAAACCAGCTCCCACCCCGACTCCTGATGGGATGGAGGATCCGCTTCCGGTTCCTTCCAGGAGGTAGGCTTGGTCAAGATCATCCGATAATAGCGCTCTTCCGGTTCTTCCCGATCAAAATAACTGAGCAGGCTGCCTCGTTTGGTCAAAGACCAGCCTTTGGAGGCCATACGGCGATACAGTGCCTGATTTTCTTCGATGGCATAAATGCCTGGATGCAAGACGATTTTTTTCTTCATAAAACCCCACCTTTTAACTCAGTAAAAATATCATACAGGAAAAAGACCGGAGTATCAAGATATCATTCATCTTCAGGCAAATTCCACAACGCCCTTGTTTTCCCGATCGTCCGGAACCTCCACGGCAGCAAATCCCAAGGCGGCGGATCCCCATACCTTGTGGTCTTCCGGTACTTTAAATCGGGTCAACACTTCCCGGACTTTTATGTCGTCGCAGGTATTCATCAACTGATTGACCCAGACGGAACGGATCCCAAACGAGTTGGCAGCCAAAAACATGTTTTCCAGCACAACGGAGGAATCAAAGGCTCCAAAGGCATAATCTTCAGGGGTGGAAACCAGCACCATGGTAGGTGCATTGTAGAAACCGGAATAGGTCGGCTGTTCCAGCGCCTCTCCCACTGCAGCTTGCAATTCTTCCAGCTTTTCCCTGCCTTGGATCACAGTCAACTGCCAGTTTTGGGTGTTCCTGGCACTGGGAGCATACAGGCCGGCAGTAAGGATCTCGTCCAGCTGTTCCCTGGCGATCTGCTCGTCTTTGAATTTTCGCACACTTCGCCTGGTTTTGATGTTTTGCAGTACTTCGTTCATTTTCAACTCTCCTTTTCGATTAATGCTACAGGAAGCACTTCCCTGCTTTTAAAGTAATCCTACCACATCAGACATATTTTTGTACATGTCAAACCCTTTTCAAAATACCCTGATCCATTCACGGAAGATCCCTGTCAACGTTTGCAGGATGCGGGAAGATCCGTTTGTTTATCTCATTACGGGGTATAAATCAAGTATAAGAAAAAACGAGCCTACTACGGTGGGTACAAAATATAGAATAGGAGTGAAGAAATATGACGAAAATAGGAATCGTGCTGGGAAGCACCAGACCGGGACGAAACGGTGCAGCGGTTGCCAAGTGGGTATTGGACCAGGCACAAAAGAGGACCGACGCCACTTTCGAACTGGTAGACATTGCCGATTACGACCTGCCTATCCTGGATGAACCAAATCCGGCAGGCATGAATCAATATACCAAAGACCACACCAAAAAGTGGTCGGAAAAAATCAAGGAATTTGACGGATATATCATCGTGACACCGGAGTACAACCACAGTACATCCGGAGCTTTAAAGAATGCCATCGATTATCTAAATGTGGAATGGGCCAACAAGGCAGCCGGTTTTGTCAGTTATGGCAGTGTAGGCGGCGCCAGAGCTGTCGAACACTTGCGATTGATCTTTGCAGAATTGAAAGTGGCCACCATCCGGGCTCAAGTAATGTTTTCCCTGTATACGGATTTCAAAGACCTGTCCGAGTTCAAACCGGATCCAAGGCATGAAGAAGAAGCAGTCATGCTCTTTGACCAGTTGATCTCTTGGACAAATGCCTTAAAGCCACTACACCAGTAACGGAAATCTTCGAAATGTTTCGGTCAATCTGAATCAGGGAATAGAATAATCGAAAGCGATCCCTGGATCGCGTTGTGTGAAGGAGGTTTATCATGAAAAAATTATTGGTGATTTTGATGGTCATCATGCTGGTTTTCACCTTGGTCGCTTGTGGAAGCAACGATCCAGCCGACAACGGGGATAACGGAAATCCAAACCAGGAAGATCCGGTGGATCCTCCTGACGGGAACGACAATGGTGACAACGGCAACGACGACGGTACCGTAGACAATGGAAATGAAGACCCCGTAGAAGATCCTGCAGAACCCCAGATCGAAGACACCATCGAGCTGGAAGGCATGGAAGAACCCATCACCCTGATGCTCTATGAAGATAAGGACGCATCTTTCAGGACATATGTCCCATCGGATTTTCTGGCGGAAAAAGTCAGTGACTTGGAACATCGGTTTTACGCCAATTACGTAAATAAAGTGGAAGACGTTTATATGCAACTTTACTTCTTCCCGGAAAACACGACGGAAGATGAACTGCTCAACGATGCGGACAACCAGGTATCCGTCCTGCTAAAAGGAATGGATCCGGTGGAGGAAGATTTCCGATACTACGATTGGGCCATCCATGAACTGAAGAGTACGGATCAGCCAAGGACCGCCCTGGTCGGAAAACATGGCGACACATACTTTGTCATGACGCTTTACTACCACGGCGAGTATTCGGAAGGCTTCGTGCCGAGAGCAAACAAAATCATGGAGCATTTTTACTGGACCGATACTTCCGAGTATTTGATGAAGTAGATGCAATGAACAACACAAAACATTAACAAAGGGAGCTTTCCACCATGGAAAGCTCCCCCTTTTAATATCCGCTAATTCATTGATCTTCCTTTTTTCTTTTGTCCAGCATCCGAACATCTATTTTCACGATCCGGTCTGCAATAAAGTTTTGAACGTCCTCTTTCGGAATTTCCAATGCTGCCGCCAATTCTCCAAACAACAGGTCTTCCGCCTGTTTCATAAACCGCTTGTCGATGGCGCCAAATTTTTTATTCTGATCCTCTGCCTCCTGCTTTTTTGCATAGATGGACATGGTCATCTCGATCAGTTCCCGGCAGTTGTGGGAGTTTAAGGAATCCTCATAATGCTCCACCAATTCTCGCATTCTGGATCCATGAAATGCCTCGGCTTGTATGTTGGGGATCATGTCGATCAAGCGCAAGGCCCGTTCTTTCGTGATGATCCTTCGCATGTAAAGCTGGGTCGATTCCACCGGCACCCAGATCTTGCAATCTCCATACACGCTATGCAATATGTAAAACAGCTGATCTTTATCCAAACCGGTAATATCTTGGGTCGATATGTCGTCGATCCGACAAACACCGGTACTTTCATAAAAAACCAAATCTCCAATTTCGTACATACCTTTACCTCCCAGTTACAAAAGCCCTTTTGGGTTTTGCAATCAAAAACAGACTCGGCCTGAAATCCATCCATCGCCAGAGCCTTCTATATATATACATTGTATCATATTTGCCCTTTCCCATGTAATAGCACCCTATTCCAAAAAAGAATTTGCAGGTTCGCCCATTCATTTTTTAAAAAAAATATGATGCCGTGTTTTTTGAAGACAAAAACAAGAGCAGGAGATTTTGAGCCATTAACCGTTTAAGTGATCGAGGAAAGTGTATATATAAACTTATATAACATCCAAGAAGGAGGGTTACCATGAGCATAGAAATCGACAAAAAAGCACCGGATTTCACCATTGCCGACTGGCAGGGAAACGACTTTACCCTTTCCAGCCATTTTGGCAAAAAAAATATTTTCCTGGTTTTCAACAGAGGATTCGTCTGACCGTACTGCCGAGCGCACATGGCGCAGTTGCGTCAGGACTATTCCAAATTTGAAGAGAAAAACACCCTGGTGGTCGCAGTCGGACCGGAAGACAGGGAAGCATTTGCAAAATACTGGGAAGAAAACGACATGCCCTTCCCTGGCATTCCGGACCCGGAACATCGGGTGGCCGACCTGTATGAACAAAAGGTCAGTATCATCAAACTAGGTCGCATGCCAGCCCAGTTGATCATTGACATAGGCGGGATCGTCCGCCATATCCATTACGGCAACTCCATGAAGGATATCCCTACCGACGAAGAGATCTTGGAATTGTTGGATTCCCTTTAAAAAATGCAGCCGCCCATTTGGGCGGCTGTTCTTTCATATAAACAAAAAGTTTCTGTTCCACTTATTGGATTCTGGGTACAAAACAGACAAGAAACACCAAAAAGAAAACCGGAGTGATGGGAATGGAATTGAAGCTTGTTTTATCTGAAAAGCGGATCAAAGACAACATGAAAAGGGTGACAGCCGATGTTTCCTCCTGGATCGGCAGTATGGACGACGTGGAATTGAAAGAAAAAACGGTTCACGACATCCGCATCGTTCTGAGAAAACTAAAATCCTTGATGTATTTCTACAAGCCGTTGATTCGAAAGAAAACCTACCAAAAAGGCCAGAAGCTGCTGAGTGATGCCTTGAAGTCTTTTGAAAATGCCCGGGAAAGCGCCGTACTCCTTTCCGCCTTGACTGATTACAATCAACATGTGAAAACGTTGGATCCGGATACCCAAAACGAGGTTTTGTTTGCGCTGGAACAATGGATCGAACACTTTACCCGTATTCACCAGGAAGAAACTTCTTCACCGGATACGGATGATCCCAAGGAAAATTGGCATTTGCACGTAGAAAACTGGGTGTTTTTGATGGAACAAAAGCCCTTCAAGAAATCGGCATCCGACACAAGAACAAAAAAATTCTATGGAAAACGACTCCGACAAATGATGGGCGAATGGATCTCTCATCACAAAAACCTGGATTTGACCGATGACGATGGGATCCACAAAAGCCGGATCCAAGCCAAGCGGATCCGATATATGCTTCAGTCAATGGACAACGTCATCGTCAAGAATTCAGACCTCATTTTGCCATTGCTGGCATCCTATCAGAATATGGCCGGAGGACTTCACGACATCCGACGTTTCGAAGAGATGCTGGATATTCCTGCAGCAGAAGAGATGGACCTGGCAAGGATCTGCTTTCTAGCGTATGAAAACCGACGCAGTATGGCCTTGCGAAAAAATCTTGGTCAAGTGAAAAAGAAGCTGGTAAAGACTTTCACAAAAAACATCCTTTCGTGTTGACAATCCAGGGCGATTACCATAGTCTAAGCTTATTGACCATATTTCCCATCCAAGATGAAGATCGGAGAATAAAATGATAAAAATAATGGCAGATTCGACCTGCGACCTTAGCGAAGATATTCTTCAGCAATACGACATCAGCATTGCCCCACTGACCGTGACCATGGACGGGAATACCTATCGAGACCGGATCGACATCTCTGCCGATGAATTTTACAGCAGGATGGAAAATCTGAAGGACCCTCCCACCACCGGCATGCCAAGTCCTGCAACTTTTGTAGACATGATGAAAGAGGCGGTGGACAAAGGTTATACGGAGATCTTGTGCATCTGCATGTCCAGCGGCACCAGTGGATCCTACCAATCGGCTGCTCTGGCTAAGGATTATTTCTTCGAAGAATTCCCCGACTCTCCAATCAGGATCCATGTGGTGGATTCCAAATCCATGAGTCATGGAAGCGGGTGGCTCATCGTCAAGAGTGCACGCTTACGGGAAAAGGGAGCGACCTTCCAGGAACTGATCGACTTCAATGAGACCTACAAAACCAATGTGAAACATTTTCTCACCGTTGATGACCTGGATCACCTGATCCGCAGCGGGAGACTCTCCGGTGCCAGTGCCGTGATCGGCAAAATGCTGAAATTGAAACCCATCATGACCATGAAAGACGGCAAAGGCTCCATTGTGGCAAAAGAAAGAGGACGCAAAAAAGTCCTGTCCCACTATGTCAAGGAATTCAATCGACGAAATGACGACGCTTTGACGGATTTCATCATCATCGGGTACACGACGGACAAGAGTTATGCAGACAATCTAAAAACCAAACTTTTGGAAGAGACATCCTTTGAAGGTGATATTTACATCATGCAGATGGGCGTGGCGGTGGGGACCCACGTAGGCCCGGGAGGATTGTCCATGTTCTTCATGGAAACAGGCCATCGCAAGGACAACCTGCTGATCAATGAAATGGAGACACTGATGGAAATGAAAGACGATTTCCTGAAGAAATTCTCCAACAAAACAAACTCAAAGAACTGACCAGGCAATATTCACAAAAAATATTTTGGTATAGAATTCTATACAAGATCCCACACTGTCAAATGAGTCGATAAAAGCATTTGACTCCGAAGGAGGTTTACCCGTGTCCGATCCCCATACGGTTTCATTGAGTTCAAAGACCCATGAAGATATATTAAATCTTTTGGCAATAGAGAGCAGTGATCAGCTGATCGACAAATTTCTACATGCTTTTTTGGATCTGAAGAAGGAAAAGGAAAACTTGGAACATACCCTGAAACGTTACCAACAACGAGAAATCGATGCTTTTGCCATCGGCAATGCCGTTTCTGATGGGATCTGTATCGTAGACAAAGACGGGATCATGGTAGCCATCAACAAGGGTTATACAAAAATTACCGGATTGAAAGATACGGACGTTGTTGGCCGCCACGTCCAGGATCTTATCAACCTCCGATATTTCAGCAATGCCGTTTCCATGATCGTCATGCAGGAAAAGAAGAAAATATCCGCCTTGTCCACCATCATGACCAACGGCAAAAAAGTACTGATCACAGGAAATCCATTCTTTGACGAAGAAGGGGATGTCGTTCAAGTTCTTACCGTCATGCGAGATATGACAGAACTGTTGGAATTGAGAGACCGATTGGAACTGGCGGAGACGGAAAACAAGATGTACCAAAGTCAAATCAACTTGATGAGAGGTAAGCAAAGCAACCTGATCGGCAGCAGCTTTGTTATCGAGAGCATTCGAAAACAAATCGAAAATGTGGCAATCACCGATGCGACGGTTTTAATAACCGGTGAGACCGGATGTGGAAAAGAAGTGGTCGCGGAAGAAATCGTCCGATTCAGCACCAGAAGCGAAAAACCTTATGTAAAAGTCAATTGCGCAGCGATCCCGGAAACACTGTTGGAATCCGAATTGTTCGGTTATGAAAAAGGAGCCTTCACCGGCGCCAGCAATAAAGAAAAACTGGGATTGTTCGAGACGGCACATCAAGGCACCATTTTGCTGGACGAAATCGGAGAAATGCCCATGATCCTCCAGTCAAAACTGTTGCGGGTGTTGCAGGAAAAGGAATTTGTGCGAGTGGGCGGTACCAAACCCATCAAACTGGATGCTCGCATCGTTGCAGCTACCAACAAAGACCTTGCGGAACAAATAGCTGCAGGAACGTTTCGAGAGGATTTGTATTATCGCCTCAATGTAATCCCGATCAGTATTCCACCTTTGAGAGAACGAAGAGAAGACATCACCATTTTGGCCTATCATTTCCTGGAAGAATTCAACAAACGCTACAGCAAAGAAACCGAGTTGGAAAGTGGTGCACTCCAACTCATCGAAAACTATGATTGGCCAGGAAATGTTCGACAATTGATGAACGTTTTGGAACGCTTGATCATCATGGAAAATGATACAAGGATCTCCGAAAAAAAAGTCGCCGCTGTTCTTGGAATAAATTCGTTGAAAGACCATCTTGAAAAAATCGAAGATCTGCCTTATAAAGAAGCCCTGGCGGCTTTCGAAAGAAATCTAATCGAATCTTCCTTAAAACGAACAGGCAGCACCCACAAGACCGCCAAAGATCTGGGAATTTCCCAACCTACCGTGGTTCGAAAAGCAAAAGCACTGGGAATCGAATCATGGTGATGCATTAACGTATCGTCGTGATCCGATTATGCATCACCGGATAGTTCGCACTACTCGACTGATTCTCAAAGAATTTGGAAAGCGCATGATTCAATATTGAATCATGCGCTTTCCTTTATCTTTTTTTAAATCTCTTCAAAAAAGCGGAAACCCAACAAACAGCATGATTTCAGAGTTCTTTTCTTGCGAAAATCATTATTGGCACGATACTTGCAATACTATAAGGTGTCAGGAAGATATAGTGAAGGTGGGAAAGTATGAACAAACAATTGACAATGGAACAAGCAATGGAAAAGATCCATAATGGTATGACATTGATGCTGGGAGGTTTTATGGCCGTTGGTACTCCGGAAATATTCATTGATGCCATTCTGGACAAAGGGATCCGTGATTTGACGGTGATCTGCAACGATACGGGTTTTGTGGATAAAGGCCTGGGTCGACTGGTCGTTGAAAAGCGGCTTCGGAAAGTGATTGCATCCCACATAGGCACCAATCCGGAGACGGGCCGGCTTATGAATACCGGCGAACTGGAAGTGGAGCTGATCCCCCAAGGAACATTGGCCGAACGCATACGTTGCGGCGGATACGGTCTTGGCGGCGTATTGACGCCTACAGGGTTGGGTACCCTCGTGGAAAAGGGAAAACAAGTCATCCATGCCAATGGAAAAGATTACTTGTTGGAACTTCCACTGCGAGCGGATGTTGCTTTGATCCGAGGTTCCATCGTGGACAAAATGGGAAATACTTTTTACAACGCATCGACAAGAAATTTTAATCCGCTGATGGCCATGGCTGCGGATACTGTGATCGTTGGGGCCCAAAAACTGGTAGAAATCGGTGCATTGGATCCCAATCACGTCATGACACCTGGAATTTTGGTGGACTACATCGTTGAGGGAGAAAGATCATGAGCTTGGAAGCAAAAGAAATCATCGCAAAAAGAATTGCACAGGAATTGAAAGATGGAGATATCGTCAACTTGGGAATCGGTTTGCCGACCATGGTAGCCAACTATTTACCGGAAGGCGTGCATGTGATCCTTCAATCGGAAAACGGCTTTGTAGGATTGAGCGAGGCCCCTTTGCCAGGTTGTGAAGATCCCGATGTTGTCAATGCCGGAGGCCAGTGCGCCACCATCAATTTGGGAGGAGCATATTTTGACAGTGCCATGTCTTTCGGTATCATTCGGGGCGGGCATGTAGATGCTACCGTGCTTGGTGCTTTGGAAGTAGATGAAGAAGGAAATCTGGCCAATTACATGATCCCGGGTAAAATGGTCCCTGGAATGGGTGGTGCCATGGATCTTGTCAGCGGTGCAAAACGAGTGATCATCGGAATGGTCCATTCCGCTAAAGGGTCTCCGAAAATCTTAAAAAAATGCCGACTCCCTCTTACGGCTGTCGGTGAAGTAAATCTGGTCGTTACGGAGAAGGCGGTCATCGAAGTGACCTCAAACGGAATGGTTTTAAAAGAACTGGCACCAGGTCTTGACATCGAAGATATTCTAAAGGACACAGAGGCAAACCTTATCATTTCAGACGATTTAAAAACCATGGACTTATTATAAAACGAGAGGAGGTGAAAACGTTGAAAAAAATCGAATTCCAAGATGTAAAACCGTATCAGGCCCCCTTGCACTTTGATTGTTCTACGTTAAAGCTGCACGGACTGGAAGAAACCGGAACACAAAAGTTTTGGATGGGATTGACTCATTTTTTACCTGGCGGCGGAGCAGAATACGCTTATGAAGACTCCCCGACAGAAAAAGTATATGTAGTTCTAGAAGGAGAAGTGACCGTTCAATTCAAGGATCAGGTGGTCGTTCTCAAGAAATACGATTCCATCTTCATTGAACCGTTTGAAGGGAGATCCATCCTGAACAAAACGAACATGCCGGCAACCATGCTGGTCGTCGTCAATTACTAGACCGAAAGGGGAATGCATTGTGGAAATAATGAACAACGAACAACTGAAAAACATGTTCAGCCTGGAAGGCAAACTGGCCATCGTGACCGGTGGCGCAGGATCTTTGGGCGAAGGTGTAGCAACAGGTTTGGCACTGCACGGATGCGATGTTGTCGTAACCGGAAGAACTAAAGAGACCCTGGATAAAACCGTAGCAGAAGTGGAGGCATTGGGCAAGAAAGCCATGGCCATCGTTTGTGATGTGACCAAAGAAGACCAGGTGATCGAAATGGTCCAAAAAGTGAAAGAAGTTTTTGGAAAAATTGATATCCTTGTCACTGTTGCCGGCATTGCCAAACGACATCCTGCGGAAGATTTCCCTGTAGATGATTTCCGTCAAGTTATCGACATCAATGTGACGGGAACTTTTATACCCTGCAAAATCGTTGGGGCCGTCATGAAGGAACAAGGGTACGGTAAAATCATCACTGTCTCTTCCGTACGTGCCTTCGCCGGCCACCCTGGCGGCTACGCTGCTTACGGAACCAGCAAGGGTGCTGTAAACTTGTTGACCAAGCAGCTGGCAACCGAGTGGGCAAAATACAACATCAACGTCAATTCCATCGCACCAACCATATTTTGGACTCCTTTGACACAAGAAGTTCTGGAAGACGAGAAACTGAAAAAAATATTTATGGACCGCATTCCCATGGGTCGAGCCGCTCTCGTTCAGGACATGGTCGGAGCTGCCGTATTTTTAGGATCCAGCGCTTCCGATTTCATCACCGGACAAATTCTCTACGTTGATGGCGGTTGCACTGCAGGTTGATACCAGAAAGGGGCTTTGATTTGCGCAAGAAAATTCAACAGGTATCCATCTTCGGCTTCGGCCTCATGGGTGCCGGCATCGCACAGGCACTGGCAACGAAAGGAATCCCCGTTCGCGTATTAAGAAACCCGGACAACTCCGACTCCTTTCCGATCATTCGTAGAAACTTGGAGATCATGGCGGAAGAAGGTGCTTTTGACCCCAATGAGATGGATAATGTACTAAACCGGATCACGGTATACGACGATATGGAAACCGTTGTGCAAGAAGCAGATCTGATCATCGAATGCATACCGGAAGACATGGCCATGAAGCAACATCTATTTGCCCAACTGGATGAGATCTGCAAACCGGACACCATCCTGGCTTCCAACACATCGGTCATGAGCATCACCCAAATCGCCTCCAAGGCAAAGAACAAGAATCGCATCGTCGGCACCCACTTTTGGAATCCGCCTTATTTGATTCCCTTGGTGGAAATCGTTCGAACAGAATTTACCGACGAAGAAGTTGTAGACACCCTGTTCGATTTTTTTACGGATATGGGGAAAAAACCTGTAAAAGTAGCAAAAGACGTTCCTGGTTTTTTGGCAAATCGCCTGCAACATGCCTTGTGGCGGGAGGCCATTTCCATCGTGGAACACGGGATCGCCGACGCTGCAGCAGTAGATGAGGCCATTAAGTACAGTTTCGGCATGCGTTTGCCCGTACTGTCTCCCATGGAAAACGCCGACATGGTCGGAACCGATCTGACCCTGTCCATTCACAATTATATTTTACAGCACATCGAAAGCAGCACGGAACCTTCTCCCCTGCTGGTTGCCAAAGTCGAAGCAGGAGATTTGGGTTTCAAAACCGGAAAAGGTTTCCAGGAGTGGAGCAAGGAAGACATTGCCGCTTCTCGAGAACGACTCATCAAGTACTTGATCCGTGTAACAAAGGACAACAGATAAGGTGGAGAGACAAATGATAAAAGTAGTCATAGCAAGTGCAGCTCGAACCCCCATCGGCAGTTTCGGCGGAAGTCTTTCGACGGTATCCGCTTTGGATCTGGGTGTGGCGGCTGCACACGAAGCACTAAAACGAGCAAATGTGGATAAAAACATGGTAGATGAGGTGATCATCGGCAATGTTCTCGGCGCAGGTCTTGGACAAAACATCGCAAGGCAAGTAGCCATTCGTTGCGGGTTGCCCCAAAGCGTGTCTGCCATGACCATCAACAAGGTATGTGGATCCGGCTTGCGGGCGGTAAGCCTGGCGGCACAGATGATCCGTGCAGGAGATGCACAGATCGTGCTGGCTGGCGGGACCGAAAGCATGTCCCAAGCGCCTTATGTGGTCCCGACCAATCGATGGGGATCAAAAATGGGAGATGCAACCATGGTGGATACCATGTTGAAAGATGGACTCACCGACGCTTTTACGGGAATCCACATGGGGATCACTGCAGAAAACATTGCAGAACGATACAATATCTCCAGAGAAGAGCAAGATATTTTTGCCGCTTCCAGCCAACAAAAGGCGCAACAAGCCATTGAGTCCGGTCGATTTAAAGACGAGATCATCCCTATTCAAGTACCAAAACGAAAAGGGGAATTTACTGTAGTGGACACGGACGAGTTTCCTCGATTCGGCACCACGGCAGAATCGCTGGCAAAACTTCGGCCCGCTTTTAAAAAAGATGGTTCTGTAACTGCAGGCAATGCTTCCGGCATCAACGACGGTGCCGCCATGGTGGTAGTCATGTCCGAAGAAAAGGCAAAAGAATTGGGCGTAGAGATCCTGGCCGAGATCGTCTCTTATGGATCTGCGGGTGTGGATCCGGAAGTGATGGGTTGCGGTCCCATACCCGCCTCTTTAAAAGCATTTGAAAAAGCCGGGATCCAGGTTTCCGATCTGGATCTGATCGAAGCAAATGAAGCCTTCGCAGCCCAAGCCATTGCCGTAGCTCGGGACTTGAACTTTCCTATGGAAAAAGTAAATGTCAACGGCGGCGCCATTGCATTGGGACATCCCATCGGCGCATCCGGGGCGCGGATCTTTGTAACTTTGCTCTATGAGATGAAAAAACGTCAAGCCAAGACCGGTCTTGCCACCCTGTGTATCGGTGGAGGAATGGGAACAAGCTTGATCGTTAAACGAAAATAGGAGGAGGGTTTACCATGAGTGATCTATCAAACAAAGTTATATTAACGGTTGCTACTACGGGAGCATGGCCGCAAAAGAGCGATACACCAAATATCCCTCTTCAACCGGAAGAAATCGCAGAAGAAATTTTGGATTGTTACCATGCAGGAGCGTCTGTGGCTCACATCCACATCCGCAACGATGAAAATAAAGCTTCCATGGATTTTGACAAGTTTGCAGAAACCGTCAAGCTGGTTCGGGAAAAATGCGACATCGTCATCAACCTTACCACTTCCGGAGGGATCGGTTTGACCGACGACATTCGAATCAAACCCTTTTATGAATTGAAACCGGAAATGTCTTCCTTCGATTGTGGATCCATGAACTGGCAGCACAACACTGTTTTTGAAAATTCACCGAGCTTTTTGGAAAAGCTTGGTCTGGCAATGCAGGAAGTCAACGTAAAGCCGGAGATCGAGATCTTCGATGCCGGTATGGTTTACAATGCCTTGTACTATCTGAAAAAAGGCGTTCTAAAAGCTCCATTGCACTTCCAGTTCGTATTGGGCGTAGCAGGTGGCATGAGCGCAACGGTGGAAAATCTGGTCTTTTTAAAAAGCCTGATCCCGGAAGATTGTACTTGGGGCGCACTGGGAATCGGCAAGGGACATTTACCGATCATGTACACTGCCCTGGCCATGGGCGGCCACTTGCGCGTCGGCATGGAGGATAACATCTTCTATGCGCCTAAAGTTCTGGCAACGTCGAACCGGCAATTTATTGAAAGAACAAACCGCATCGTTGCCGAGTTTGGCAAGGAAGTTGCAACGCCCCAGGAAACCAGAGAAATTCTCGGGCTTCAAAATTGGAACGTAAAGGGACATACAAAATAAAAAATCGGAGGAAATCATTATGGGGAAAAAAGTTTTAGTAGATTTAAGTCATCCGTTTCATGCGGATATACCGGTCTGGCCATATTTTGCCAAGCCTAAAATCGACACCATGCACAACCTGGCAAAAAGTGGTGTCTTGACACAAAAAATCGATGTTGTCATGCACTGCGGTACCCACGCCGATGCACCTCGTCACGTCATGGAACGGGAATTCGACGGCAGTCGTGCCCGGTATACCCATGAATTGCCATTGGATGCCTACTACGGAGATGCCGTATGCCTGGACATCAAAGTGGACGACTGGGGTCTGATCACGGCAGCACATTTGGATGATGCACTGGAAAGAGCCGGCGTTAAACACGAAGAAGTAGAGGGAATGGTCCTGGTTTTGCGTACAGGCATGCATCTGAAATTTGACGATTCCAAAGATTACTACCATTATTCTTGCGGATGCGGCCGAGAAGCCGGACAATGGTTTGAAAAATATAAACCAAAGTGTGTAGCCATGGATCAACAGGCATTGGATCATCCGCTTCATACCACCATGGGACAAAATGGACCACCACAAATGAACTTGATCGGAAATTCCGGAAAACCGATCACGCAAGAATATATCGAGAAATTCGGCCTCGAAGCCTACGCTGAATTCCACAAGGATACCTTCATCGAAGTCTACGGCATGGAAAAGTACATGGAAGCCTATGGCAAACTGGAAGACCATGGTTTGGAAGGAACTTGGGAGCCCTGCCACAAGTACATGATGGGCAACGGTATTGTCGGCGTGGAAAACATCGGCGGAGATCTAGATAAAGTAGTGGGAAAACGCTTTAAGTTTATGGCATTCCCCATCCGATGGTGGCTGGGAGACGGTGCCATGGTTCGTTGCGTTGCGGAAATCGACGAAGACGATTTGAACGACGTTCCAGAACGAGTCTACAACTACGGCGGATTCTAAAAAAATATCGAGCCTAATAAAGCGAGAGAGTCGTGGCATGCCATGACCCTCTCGCTTTTTAATTATAGAAGAAACTTGTTTTGTTCACTCCCATTCGATAGTGCCTACCGGTTTCGGTGTCAGATCGTAAAATATCAGAAATTCATCAAATATTCAACGAATGTCTCTTGCGATTTCGCTGGAACAGATATGCCCCAAATGCCAACAGCGTCATGTTCAACCAGTTCATCCATCCAAGTACCCCGGTTTTCGGATTTTCCATGTCAATCGCTTCCAAGACAGCATAATCGCTGAAGTGGTCTGTTTCAAATTCCAGATACGTCTTCCCATCCACCTCAAGGATCATTCCTTCCAAAAGCAAAACTTCACCACTCTCATCGATAAAGGCAATTGCCGGATCTGAAACTGCAGCCAGTTTCTCGTCCAACAACAAGCGTATGGTGACGGGATCGAGCAAATCTTCTTTCGGCACAGGTACGGATTCGATCCTGCCATCCAGATATGTGATCTCTTTCATGAGTTCCAGATCAAACAAAGCCAACAGAGAATATCCTTTTTGACCAACCCATTCTTCGACCTGGTCAAAATGAGCTGCACTATCTCCAATGCGAAGAACGCCCATGAATATTCTTACCTTTTCCACTCCTGGCTGATTTCGTTCATCCACATTCACTTTGGTCTCCAGATCCAATACTTCCACACCTGCAGACCAATTGGTTCCTTCAAAGACAAGTGCTATTGGTTTCACTGTGACAACCACTTTGATACCAGCAACCACCTCATAGTTGTCTTCATCTTCCGGTGTATAGTGTACTGTAAAACTGTTTTCGCCCGCATCTCCCACTGATGTGTCCAGCGAATCTTCAAAGGAAAACCCATCTGGTAGTTCTACGTCTTTTAGAGTTTGTCCGAATTTTGCCGTCAATCCCGTCGGGGCATCCACGTCAGGCAAGGCCTTATTGACCAACACTTCAGCTACATCGCTGGTCTTGGAGCTCTTAAGACCCGTTGCCGGATCCGTCACTGACAACGTACAATAATAATGGTATGTCCCTGCCTGGAGAGTTTCCGGAATCACAAATTCTTCTAGGTCGCCAAGAACAGCGGTCCCATCGATCAATGAACCATCCGAGCTTTCATACCAGGCATAGGCCAAATCCACCCCATCTTCAACGGTAGCAGCTACCTCCAGGGTCTCTGAAATGTTTCCGTAGGTAGTCTCCACATCGACCGGTTGGAGGGTCATAATTGGTTCCTCCGGTGGGGCTGCTTTGATCCAAACCGTATTGTTCAGCCCGGTATAGGTGTGATATCCGGTTTTTGTGGTGGAGACATCATGATCCGATGGAGTCTTGACCATATCAAAAACTTGTACATAGTTTTCTACTACGTCCAAGATGCCGTCTATGGTAACTACTCCATCCAGATAGGCATATACTCCATAACGGGCTGTTACGTCACCTTCGATAGTGATATAGGATTTGTTGCCGTAATCAGCTTCCACATAAACCGCCCTGCCTGAAGGATCGCCTGCAGAATCCTTCACCTCTACATTCTCATAAACGCGGATCACACTGTTTCCATCGGTAACATTGATCCCGGTGGTTCCGGCAACCACATTGGTAACCTCTGCTGATCCTCCATCATATGCATGTATGCCAATTCCTGTACTGATAATATTGAAGGCTCCATTTCCGGTCAATGTCATGTCATATCCATCTGCTATGAGGCCAGTATTGCCCCCGGCATTTACATCCAACACAAATCCGTTGGTGTCCAGAGTAAAAGAACTTCGATACGCAAAGGTTTGGTTGTACTCAATGTTTCGAAGAAGTTTCAAGGTATCTCCATTGGTCAATGCAGCCAGTCCATCTGCCAGGGTCGTGTATATGGTGTCTCCGATTTGACAGGTAGGCACCCCAAAAGTTGCTGCCGCCAGGTTGTCGCTGGTAGTGGTCACCTCTCCCTGGTAATCCACCCCTCCTGCCGTAATGCCGGTGACGGCTGCTCCTTCCGGCAGATAAAAATACAATTTCCCCACAGTATCCGTAAACACGTCATTCAGACCATAATAGTCCGCTCCTGACATCTCAACAGCTGTCACCTGCTTGACGCTGGAAACCTCCGACAATGTGATGACGGTCTTATAAACGTTTGCTCCATCCTGATTGACGGGCTGGATCTTGATGGATGTGGTATTGACAGAACCGCCATTGATTTGAAAGTTGGAGCAGACACCGGCTCCACCAATTCCTTGACCGCTGCTCCCTCCTGCCGTTCGGATGGTCCCTCCACTAATGATCACATCATGGGCTTGGCCTCCACTTCCATAAAAAATATCGCCCGCACCTATACCTGCACCATTTCGGTAGCCTTGAGCATGAATGATACCCCCATCGAAATAGATCCCATGGGCATTGGATATATCGCCCCCACCTATTCCTGCTGTTCCATAACTGCCTCTGCCTGTAGATGATATGTTTCCGCCGGAAATTTGAAGATTATATACGGTGCCGTACCTTCCGATGCCGGGAGAACTATTTCCACCTACCGCTGTAATGTTTCCGCCTATAATTGTCGTATTGTGACCGCTGATGGCTGCTCCGTTGTAGCTGGTCGGTCGCGTCACACTCAAAGAACCGCAACTGCTGTCACAAACATGTCCAATTTCATGGGCGTGCTCACAGGCGATGGTCAAGCCTCCTCCCGAACTGGTGGAGTGGTTATAGATGTTTCCATTTATGACATTTGTCGTTCCATCTTCTAAAACTATGACGACCTCTCGATCATCGTCACTAAGAATCTCGATCCCTCCAAAATTTGCCATGGCAGTGGTGTTCAAACCCGCCAGCTTCAAATTCACCGTTCCGAATGTGGAAGAAACTCGAACTCCATAGGTTCCAGTTGTTCCCGCAAGAGTCAATTGTTGATTGAAAGGAATATTATCCACGGCAACTTGGGGATTGCCATGAAGCACCCGGTAGGTTCCCGGATCCGTTCCATCTTCCACGATGATATCTCCCACAGAAAGATCAAAGACCACATCTGCAGCTACAGCGCTATTATTCCATCCAGCGGGGCTACCCATAAAAGACGTAAATAGCAAACCGGTCAACAAAATCGACAATGCCCTTTTCCACTTGCCCATCAAAACCACCCTTTTTATTTTTCATTTAAATACTATTATACTCTCGAAGAACTGTAAAAAATAAGACTCTAAAAATTTGTCAATGACAAAATCCTTGTCATGGTCCGTGACAAGAATTATTCCTTCGAAGAATTCCCTGACTCTCCAATCAAGATCCATGTAGTGGAAGATTATCCGGTGTCTATGCCGTCATCGACAAAATGCTGACGGATTTTATCATCACCGACTTTACGACAGAAAAGAGCTATTTTGAAGCGTTTTCGAATTAAAAAATAGAAATAAAATCAAGGGGACGGTTCTACCGATTACGAAACCAGTCGTAATCGGTAGAACCGTCCCCTTGATCACTTGATCAAGTTCATCCTCAGTTCACAATGGTGATCTATACTTCCAACATAAAATGAATTCTAGGAGGAATCCCCATTGAATAAAAAGAAAAGAAACAAACTACGAAACTGGGTACTAATCATAGCTGGCATTGCAATAGCGCTATTCGCAGGAAGATCACTTCTCACACCGAAGTCAATCCCATTGGAGACGGTGAATGCAACAGCTGCCGACATCACCACTTGGTATTCCTTTTCAGGCAATATCGAGGCCAACAATAGAGAAACCATTCTTTCTGAAAGGGCTGCCACTATCAATGAGATCTTTGTATCAGAGGGGGAGCTGGTAATAGAGGGCAAAGACCTTCTTGACCCGAGTTCCGGTTCCAATCCGGAAGCAGGAATGGACGGAGAGATCGCAGAGATTTTCGTAGATGAAAATGAGACCGTATCTCCCGGCACAAAACTCATCACCATCGTCGACTATACGGACCTTGAGGTAAGCGTGAAGGTGGATGAATATGAGCTTGCCGCAGTGACTCCAGGCAAGGAAGTACTTGTTCGGATCAAGGCCATTGACAAGGAGTTTGCCGGTGTGGTAGAAAGCATTTCCAAGGAAGGCACGATCCTAAATGGCGTCACCTACTTCATTGCTGTTGTGAAACTTGATTACGACGAATCTCTGAAAGTAGGTATGACAGCAGAAGTCACCCTTCGAAAGGACGAGGTCAAAAATGCAATTGCCCTCCCGATGACAGCAATACAGTTCGATGACGACAATACTCCCTATGTGTTCAAGAAAAATGCAGAAGGCATCGCCGCGAAGACACCCATCGTTACAGGGATCAACGACGGTAAGCTGGTTGAAATCATCAGCGGCGTCGATAAGGGCGAAGAAATTCTGTTAGGCGAAATCGTGGAAGCAGGAGGCTTTCCTTTTGGCGGCGGAATGGGCCGAGGCGGTCAGGACGGTGGCAACTAATGAATGAAATACTAAGCATGAAAAACATATCAAAAAGCTACAGCATGGGTGAGGAAGACCTGGAAGTCCTTCACGGAGTGGATCTGATCGTCCGCAAGGGAGAATTCATTTCAGTCCTGGGCCCTTCCGGTTCCGGAAAATCGACCCTAATGAACATCATCGGCTGCCTCGATGTTCCATCATCAGGCAAGTACACCCTCGCAGGCAACGACACGGGATCCCTGGACGAGACCCAGCTCTCCAAGGTGAGGAACCGGGAGATCGGATTCATCTTTCAGAGCTTCCAGCTGCTTCCTCGAATGACGGCACTGATGAACGTGGAACTCCCGCTGATCTATTCCGGGATCCCTATTTCCGAAAGAAAGAAGAGGGCTAAGGCCGTACTTGTCAAAGTGGGGCTGGAAGACAAGCTTTCCAGCCTTCCCAACCAGCTCTCCGGGGACAGCAGCAACGGGTGGCCATTGCCAGGGCACTTGTGACCGCACCCTCCATTCTATTGGCGGACGAACCCACAGGAGCCCTTGACCAGAAGACCGGAACACAGGTCATGGAGCTCTTTGAGGAGCTGAATTCGGAAGGCAGTACCATCATCATGATCACCCACGATGTGCACATCGCAAGGCACGCAAAGCGAGTGGTCCATATTCTGGACGGATATCTGTCCGAAGGGAGCGTGGTATAATGATATTTGAGAGCATAAGAATGTCCTTTGAAAACATCGTCTCCAACAAGCTGCGCTCGTTTCTCACCATGCTTGGCATCGTGATCGGAGTCGCAGCCATCATCGCACTGATCACCATCGTCCAGGGGGCGACAAGCAGCATAACGGACCAGGTGACGAGTCTGGGAGTAAACAAGGTCACCGTAAACGTCATGGGCACTGCTGTCAAGCAAGGTCTTGATGATGTGGATGTGGAAGAGATCGCTGCGCTTTCCAACATCTCCGGGGTATCCCCCACGGTCTCCCGCAAAATGAGCGTGACTTCTGAGCGCACCGTCATGGATGACATTTCGGTACAGGGAAACAACGATGTGTATTTTAAAAACGACGACAGCCTCCTCAAGTCCGGCAGGGCAATCAACATATTGGACCTGGAATCCGACAACCAGGTGGCGGTGATCGGCTCAGACATTGCAAATGAGCTCTTCTACGGGACCGATCCCGTCGGTCAGGAACTTCTTATCGGAGGTCGAACTTACTCGATCATCGGGACCCTTGCATCGTCCAGCGCATTCGGAATAAGCTCGGTCAATTCCTCTGTGATCATTCCTTACACAACGGCACTGCGGTCCATGGGGATACAGAACATAACAAGCCTTGATGCGTTTCTCGTCGACACGACAACGGCGGACGAAACCGTCCAAGAAATCGAAAGGGTCCTTGATGCATCCTTTAACTACAAAGAGAATGCTTTCAGTGTCTTCAACATGGGGGATATGATCAGCTCCTTTGAGAGTATCACAGGCATGATGACCCTGCTTCTGGCAGGCATTGCAGCCATATCCCTTGTGGTCGGGGGCATCGGGATCATGAACATGATGCTGGTTTCTGTTACGGAACGAAGGATGGAGATCGGACTCAGGAAGGCACTTGGCGCGACGCCTCGAACCATCCAGGCACAGTTCATCATCGAATCGATATTTCTATCCCTGATCGGTGGAACTGCAGGCCTTGTCTTGGGAGCCGCCATCGCCTATATCGCAGCAGGCTTTATCGGGACAGGCTTTGCCATCGCTCCTACAACCATCTATATCGCCCTGGGATTCTCAGCAGCGGTAGGGATACTCTTTGGCTACATGCCGGCAAGGAAGGCAAGCAGACTCAACCCCATCGATGCGCTTAGGAGCCTTTAACAAATGTAGAAAGTCAGGTGAAAAAATGGTCAACGTACTCGTAGTAGAAGACAATGAAAACATACGAAAGCTGATCGCAACCTACCTTGGATCGGAAGGCTATCGGGTCCAAACCTCCTCGAACGGGCTGGAGGCGCTGGAGGTCATGGACAAGGAGTCCATCGACCTTCTTGTCGCGGACATCATGATGCCTGGCATGGACGGATACGATTTGGTCCGCAGCCTGCGAGATGCAGGATACACCCTGCCCGTTTTGATGATCACGGCAAAGGAAGAATTCGACAACATGAGACAAGGTTTTGAATCAGGAACAGATGACTACATGGTCAAGCCCATCGACCTGGATGAGATGCTCTTAAGGATATCCGCCCTTCTGCGGCGGGCACGAATATCCACGGAAAAACAGATCACTATCGGAGGCGTGACGGCGGACAGCGAGACGCTTACAGTCTCCAGCAACGAACGGTCTGTCCTGCTCCCATTGAAGGAATTCATGCTCCTCTTCAAACTGATGAGCTATCCGGGCAAGATCTTCACCAGACAGGACCTGATGGAGAAAATATGGGGTCTCGACAACGATACGGAGGAACGCACAGTGGACGTGCACATCAAAAGGTTACGGGAAAAATTCGAGAATACTTCGGACTTCAGCATTGTTACGGTCCGAGGACTTGGATACAAGTTGGTGAAAAACCCATGAAAAGAAAATTCTCATTCAAATCCATCTATACAAAATTTACTCTGATTTTCCTTTTCGTATGGTGGTTCATGAATACCTTGACCTTCACCGCCATCGGCCTATTTATGCGGAGTACGACCTTCAATGACCTGACAATGGTCCACCCAGTGCAGTTCCGGGAATTTACGGATCTTCGTGTGAAGATGAACCTGGTCTTCCTTCTCAGCATTCTGATCGGCTCTGCCATCATACTTCTTACCGTCAAGCGCATCGTGAAGCCGATTTTGCAACTTTCCGAAGCATCCAAAGAGGTAGCTGCTGGAAATTTCGACGTGCAGATGAAGGTGGAAAGCAGGGATGAAATCGGCAGACTGACGGAAGACTTCAATTTGATGGTAAAGGAGCTCAAGGACATTGAATACCTTCGGACAAACTTTGTTTCCAACGTTTCCCATGAGTTTCGAACCCCCATCACCTCCATCCGAGGCTATGCCAAACTGATCAAAAACAAGAATCTAGTCAAGGACAAGCACGACGAATATGTGGACATCATCATTAATGAAAGCGACCGGCTCTCCCAACTTTCCTCGAGTCTGCTCACCCTTTCCAGCCTGGATTCGAAGGCCATCCCTTCTCAAAAGACCAGATTCTCTCTGGACGAGGAGATCCGCCAGGTGATCCTTCTTCTGGGGCCGGAGTGGTCAAAAAAGGAACTGGAACTGGATGTGGATTTGGACGAAATAACCATCACAGGCAACCGGCAACTGCTTTACCAGGTCTGGCTGAATCTCATTCAAAATGCGATCAAGTTTTCTGAACAGGGAGGCAAGTTGTCTGTAACCCTAAACAAGGAAAACGGAAAGGTCTTCTTCAAGACGATAAATACAGGACCTTCTCTCAACAAAAAAGAACTTGAACGAATATTCGAGCGCTTCTACAAGGGGGACAGCTCCCGTTCCGCAGAAGGAAACGGCCTTGGACTGGCCATCGTTCGAAAGATCCTTGATACACAAAACGGCAGCATCACCGTGGAAAACACGGATGGGCTTTTCACTTTTACCGTGGAGCTTGCAGAAGGCTGAGAATACGACAACTAATGTACAAAAAAAAACCTGATACCATTTTACATCAATGGTATCAGGGTTTTTGTCTGCTATTCCCACTCAATGGTGCTGGGGGCTTGCTGGTGATATCGTAGACGATCCGGTTGACATGGTCCACTTCATTGACGATTCGATTGCTGATCCGCTCCAACACGTCGTGGGGGATCCTGGCCCAGTCGCTGGTCATGCCATCAGTACTGGTGACCGCTCTCAAACCAATGGTATAGTCGTAGGTTCGTTCATCTCCCATGACACCAACACTCCGATTTCCCGGCAGTACGGCAAAATACTGCCAGATCTGGTTGTCCAATCCGGATTTTTTGATCTCGTCCCGAAACACCCAGTCTGCATCCTGAAGGATGTCCAGTTTTTCACGAGTGATCTCCCCCATGATCCGTATTCCAAGTCCCGGTCCCGGAAAGGGTTGTCGCCAAACCAGGTCTTTGGGGATGCCGATTTCTTCTCCGACTGCCCGAACTTCGTCCTTGAAAAGGTCTCGCAAAGGTTCGATAAGCTGGAATCCCAGATCTTCCGGCAGGCCACCGACGTTGTGGTGGCTCTTGATGACGGCAGCGTCTTCCGTGCCGCTTTCGATGACATCGGGATAGATGGTCCCTTGAAGGAGATAGTCAATGCCCTCCAACTTATTGGCCTCTTCTTCAAAGACGCGGATGAATTCTTCCCCAATGATCTTTCGCTTGGTCTCCGGATCGGAGACTCCTTCCAACTTATCCAAAAACCGATCCTGAACATTGACTCGCAAGAAGTTCATGTGGAAGCGTTCCTTGAACACCTTTTCCACTTCATCCCCTTCGTTTTTACGAAGCAGTCCGTGATCGACAAAAATGCAGTACAAATTGTCGCCGATGGCCTTGTGGACCAGAACGGCGGCAACGGAGGAATCCACTCCGCCGCTTAAGGCACATAGAACTTTCTTGTTCCCCACTTTTTCCTGGACGGCTTGGATCTGTTCCTGGGCAAAATTTGCCATGGTCCATGTCCCTTGACATCCGCAGATCTCATAGAGAAAATTATGGAGGATCTGACGTCCAAACTGGGTATGCTCCACTTCCGGATGGAACTGGACGGCATACAGATCCCTATCCCCATGTTCCATGGATGCCACCGGACAGGAATCGGTAATGGAAGTCACTGCAAACCCTTCCGGTACTTCTTCGATGTAGTCCGTATGACTCATCCAACTGGTGGAACTCTCTCCCACACCCAGGAGGAGCTTGCTCTCCTTGGTCAGGTGAAGTTCCTTTTTCCCGTACTCCCGAATCTGGGGTCTGGCCACTTTTCCGCCCAAGGTATGAGCCATGAGCTGGGCGCCGTAACAAATACCCAAAACCGGGATCCCCAGTTCAAAGATCTCCGGATCGCAGGATGGTGCTTTTTCTCCATAGACGCTGGATGGACCGCCGGTGAAAATGATCCCTTTGGGTTCTTTCGCCTTGATCCGTTCGATAGATGCAGTATACGGAAGGATCTCGCAGTAGACCTTGTCTTCCCGCACCCTTCTGGCAATCAATTGGTTGTATTGTCCACCAAAGTCCAATACAATGATGGTTTCCGTTTTTTCCATGGTTTCCTCCTGATTTAGAATCCTGCAGAGTTGTAGTTCGGGGGCTCTTTGACGATGGAAATGTCATGAGGATGACTTTCCTTGAGTCCTGCTCCCGTGATCTTGATAAATTCCGTATTTTCCTTCAGCTCATTGATATTTTTTGCTCCACAGTATCCCATGCCGGCTCGAAGTCCCCCAACCATCTGGAAGATGCTGTCCGCCAAAGGTCCTTTGAATGGCACTTTGCCTTCCACTCCTTCCGGAACCAGTTTTCGCTGCCCTTCCTGGAAGTAACGGTCACTGCTTCCCGCCTTCATGGCTGCTTCACTGCCCATGCCTCGATAGGTCTTGAAGCTTCGTCCCTGGTATATCATCATCTCTCCCGGACTTTCTTCCGTACCGGCAAAGAGTCCACCGATCATGACCGTGTCCGCTCCTGCAGCAATGGCCTTGACGATATCTCCAGAGTATTTGATCCCACCGTCGGCAATGACGGGAATTCCATGCTGCTTGGCCACTTCCGCACAATCCATGATGGCCGTGATCTGGGGCACGCCGATCCCTGCAATGACCCGGGTGGTGCAGATGGATCCGGGCCCGATGCCTACTTTGATGGCGTCCACACCGGCTTCGATCAAATCCTTTGCGGCAGCGCCAGTAGCGATGTTTCCCGCCACCAGTTGGATGTTGGGAAATCTGGCCTTTACATTTCGCACCATTTCCAAAACTCCGGCAGAGTGTCCATGGGCCGTATCCAACACGATGACATCCGCATTGGCTTCCACCAATGCCTTGGTTCGTTCCATGGTCTCCTTGCCAACTCCAACAGCCGCCGCTACCAGGAGTCGACCATTGGCATCCTTGGAGGAATTAGGATACTTGATGGCCTTTTCGATGTCCTTGATGGTGATCAGACCTTTTAAATATCCTTCATCATCTACGATGGGGAGTTTTTCGATCTTGTGTTTTTTCAAGATCTTCTCCGCCACGTCCAGGGTGGTTCCTTCCGGTGCGGTGACCAGATTATCCTTGGTCATGGCATCTTTGATTTTTTTATAAGGGTCATTTTCAAAACGCAAGTCCCGATTGGTGATGATCCCCACCAATTTGCCCTCTTCTGTAATGGGCACGCCGCTGATCCGGTATCTTTCCATCAATTCCAATGCATCACCGATGACGTTCTCCGGATGCAGGAAAAATGGATCTACGATAACACCATGTTCGCTTCTTTTCACCTTGTCCACTTCCATGGCCTGTTGGGCGATCTCCATGTTCTTGTGAATGACGCCGATGCCTCCCTGTCGGGCGATGGCGATGGCCAGTTTGGCTTCCGTCACTGTATCCATGCCGGCACTAATGATGGGAATGTTCAACTTGATGTTCTTGGTGAACCTTGTCCCCAGATCTACTTGATGGGGCAGGATCTCCGACTTTGCCGGAACCAGCAGGACGTCGTCAAAAGTAAGTCCTTCTCGAATCGATTTGCTCATATTTTCCCTCCTGTTTTTTTGATACGCAATCTGTGTGATGATTGCAAAAAAGACAAATAGGGCGATCTACTTGTCTCCGAAGAATATGCATGTTTCCTTCTTATAGTCGAAAAATTTCCGGTTTTTCGGTAGAGACGTTCAGGCCATATCCCTGATTTTATATAAGAAGGTTCTGTTGTATAAATGATATTTTTATAAGTATAGTATTGATGGTTGTCTTTGTCAACAGGTAGGGACCGTGAGAATATTCTGAATATTTGTCTCTAGATATCCAGCTTAAGATCTCCTTCTTTGATCCACCCGATTTTTCGCAAAAGAGCTGCTACAAGAAGGGTCAAAACAGCCGGCAAAACAATGTGCAATAAAAGAATGCCGATCCAGACATTTGTACCCGTACCCATGGCTTCTATGGTGCCGAATTGACCCACCAGACCACTGGTGCCCATGCCGGATCCGTATGGTACATTTTCCATCTTGAAAAATACGGTGGAGATGGGTCCCAATATAATGGAAGATACGATGGGCGGGATCCAGACCCTGGGGTTCTTCACAATGTTGGGCATTTGGAGCATGGAGGTTCCGATTCCCTGGGCAAAGAGCCCCCCGTTCCATTTTCCTTGAAACTCATGACGGCAAAACCCACCATCTGGCAGCTGCACCCTACGGTGGCCGCACCGGCCGCCAAGCCTCCCAGACTCAGCATCAAGCCAATGGCCGCAGAACTGATGGGCAGGGTCAAGGCGATCCCCATGAGTGCAGATACGATCATGCCCATGGGTATGGGGTTTTGTTCCGTGGCCCACATGATGACCTGGCCAAAACCAGCCATAAATGCGGCAATTCCAGGTCCCACGAAAAAAGCTACTGTTGCACCGGTAAGGATGGTCACCGCCGGAGTAACGATGATGTCCACCTTCGTTTCCTTGGACACCAATTTCCCAAATTCTGCACCTACGATACCCGCCAGCAGGGCCGATACGGGATCGCCGCCGATAGCACCGTTGATGGCAGAAGCAAACAATACCAATGGGGGTGCTTTCAAAGCATATGCCACGGCAACAGCAATGGCCGGCGCCGTCATCCCTCGGGCAGCCGGCCAAATGACATCGGTCAACAGGGCGATCCCCAAAATGGATCCCACCTGATTCAAAATGCTCCCGATGATCAGGGTTCCGAACAATGCCAGAGCCATAAAACTCAATGTGTCGATCAAGTATCGTTTTACGGTGAATCGAATGTCTTTTTTCTCCAAAAAGCTTTTTACCTTGCTCATGTCTCTCTCCTTTTGTGATTGGAATGATTGCTATGACACATTGTACCCTACAGTCCGACTTATTGTCAACACAGTTGTCTTTACACCTTGGCGCCGATAAAAAGACGGTCCGATTTGGACCGTCCTTATGTTTTGAATGGTATTACATCATGCCCATTCCGCCGCCCATTCCGCCGGCCGGCATTGCCGGCTCATCTTTGGGAATTTCTACTACGGCCACTTCTGTGGTCAGGAACATGGCTGCCACGCTAGCTGCATTTTGAATGGCAGATCGGGTCACTTTGGTAGGATCGATGATCCCCGCCTGGAACATGTCTACATAGATTCCTTTAGCGGCATCAAAGCCCATGCCTTCTTCTTTGTTTTTCAAGTTCTCTACAATGACACTGCCTTCCAGTCCTGCGTTGGCTGCGATTTGTCGGATCGGCTCTTCTACAGCTCGTCGTACGATGGCTGCACCGGTCTTCTCGTCCCCTTCCAGGGTCTCCAGAAGGTCTTCCAGGCTGTGTACGGTGTTGATGTATGCCGTACCTCCACCACTGACTACTCCTTCTTCTACAGCGGCTCTTGTGGCGTTGAGAGCGTCTTCGATTCGGTATTTGGCTTCTTTCAATTCGGTTTCCGTAGCCGCACCGACTTTGATGACGGCAACTCCGCCAGCCAATTTGGCCAAACGCTCCTGCAATTTTTCTCGATCGTATTCGGAATCGGTTTCCGGGATCTGCTTTCGGATCTGGCTGATTCGATCTTCCACCGATTGCTTGTTTCCTTCGCCTTCTACGATGATGGTGTTTTCCTTGTCAACTTTTACTTGTCTTGCACGACCCAATTGCTCGATCGTTACGGATTTCAGGTCCAAACCTACTTCTTCGCTGATGACTTCTGCTCCAGTTACTGCAGCAATGTCTGCCAGCATGGCTTTTCTTCGGTCTCCAAATCCTGGGGCTTTCACTGCCACGCAGTTGAAGGTTCCACGGAGCTTGTTGACGACCAAAGTAGCCAAGGCTTCGCCTTCCACGTCTTCTGCGATGATCAACAGTTTGCCGCCTTGCTGTACGATCTGCTCCAATACGGGCAGGATCTCTTGGATATTGTTCACTTTTTTGTCGGTGACCAAAACATATGGATTGTCCAATACGGCTTCCATTTTGTCCATGTCGGTAGCCATGTATGCGGACAAGTATCCTCGATCAAACTGCATTCCTTCTGTAAACTCCAGCTCGATGTCCATGGATTTTCCTTCTTCCACGGTAATGACACCATCGTTTCCAACTTTGTCCATGGCGTCGGAGATCAACTTGCCTATTTTTTCATCTGCTGCGGAAATGGATGCTACTTGTGTGATCTCATCCTTGTTTTCCACTTTCTTGCTTTTTGTTTTCAATTCTTTGACAACAACGTCTACTGCTTTTTCGATTCCTCTTTTGAGCCCCATGGGGTTGGCTCCTGCTGCCAGGTTTTTCATGCCTTCTCGAATGATGGCTTGGGCAAGCAACGTAGCGGTGGTGGTTCCATCTCCGGCTACGTCGTTGGTCTTGGTCGCAACTTCCTTGACCAGTTGTGCTCCCATGTTTTCATAAGGGTCTTCCAATTCGATCTCTTTTGCAATGGTCACACCGTCGTTGGTGATGATGGGAGATCCGAAGCTTCTGGAAAGCACCACGTTTCTTCCTTTAGGTCCTAATGTGATCTTGACCGTATCTGCCAACTTGTCAACGCCGTCGACAAGTGCTGCTCTTGCTTCACTTGAAAATTTCAAATCTTTTGCCATGCTTGATTCCTCCTATGCTCTTTGATTTCTTCGTTGCTTGGATTTTCTTGGCACCGTCTTACTCGACAATGGCCAAAATATCGTTTTGTCGTACAATCAAATACTCGACTCCGTCTACTTTTAATTCTGTTCCGGAAAATTTGGAAAAGACAACGTTGTCGCCAACCTTTACTTCCAATGCCACTTTCTTGCCGTCTACGACTTCGCCGCTGCCAACTGCCACGACTTCACCTTGTTGTGGTTTTTCTTTTGCAGAACCGGGAAGAACGATCCCGCTTGCAGTGGTTGCTTCTTCTTCTTTAACCTTCAGTACCACTCTGTCTCCTAATGGTTTCAACATGCTACAACTACCTCCTTGTACGATCATGAATTATTTTTTATTTGTTAGCACTCATTACACTTGAGTGCTAATCGCATTTATAATGATACAAAACAATAAGAAAAATGTCAACACTTTCCGCTGACATTTTCCACATTCTTTGTATGACCTTATTTCTTTACAAGGTATAAAAAAGATTGATCAAGATCGGAATGAAAACAGCAGGCAACATGTTTCCCAATTTCAAATGCTTGATTTTCAACATGGTGATGCCGATGGCAAAAATTAGAACACCACCCACCGCCGTCATTTCCACTACCACCGCCGCTGCCAGGTAGGGTTTCAGAAAACCGGAGAGCAGAACGATGGCCCCCTGGTACAAAAAGACACTGGCTGCCGACAACAATACTCCTATTCCCAGCGCGGAAGCAAATATAATGGACATGACACCGTCCAAAAACGCCTTGGCGTATAGAATATCATGCTCTCCCTGAAGACCTCCCTGCAACCCACCCATGATGGCCATGGCTCCCACACAAAAGAGGAGGGATGCTGTAACAAATCCCTGGGTGACTCCCGTGGCGTTTTTCATTCTGCTCTGAAAGAAATCTCCCAGTTCATTCAATTTCTTTTCAATATCCAAAATTTCTCCGATCAAGGCTCCCAGGGCGATGCTGGTAAAAAGGATCAGAGGATTGTTGGTGGTGATCCCCTGACTGATGCCGTAAACCATGATGGCGATCCCCAAAGCCTCCACCATGATGTTGCTGAAGCGCTCCGAGATCTTGCTTTTGAATACCAGGCCCAAGGTGCCTCCGATCAAGATGGCTACCGTATTTACGATATTTCCGGTCATATGATTTCTCCTGTCTTAAGATTATTTTCCCTTGCATAATAAAAAAGATACTGTTGGGCAAATCCTGCCAGATCTCCCCACAAGTCGTCTGCTCTTTTCTTGATTTCTGCCGCAGTGGCATCCCTTTTCATGTAAATGGACTCAGTGACCCGCTTCACCCATACGTCCACCGGATAGCTCTCGTACTTTCCTGCTCCATAAAGAAAGATGCAGTCCGCCACTTTGGGACCCACTCCCTTGATCTCCATCAGTTTCCTGATCCCTTCCTGATAGGACAGGGATCGAAGGGTTTTAGGATCGACCCTGCCGCCCATCACCTTTTCCACCGCATCCACGATGTAGGATGCCCGATAGCCGCAGCGGACGGGGGCCAGATCCTCACAGGTCACTCCTTGCAGTTCTTCCGGTCTGGGGAATGTGTAAAGGGTCCTTCCCCCGTATTGTATGGGCCTGCCGTATTTGTGGCTCAAGCCTTCTACCAGGTTTTTGATCCGTTTCACGTTGTTGTTGCTGGACAAGATGAAGGAGATCATGGTTTCCCACTCTTCCTGAAGGAGGATCCGAAGTCCCCAACCATAGGCGGCGGCTTTTGAAATGGACTCCTCCACCGATACTGCCTTGACAATGGCGGCATAATCCCGCTTCAAATCCAAATAATCCATCCAATATTCTTCAAAAGTGTTCCGGTCTGTTCCTCTCAAAACGAAACGGTCTTCCCTTTTTTCCACGTCCAAGACATGATCGAGGGAAATACCCATATACCGGTTTGGTGTCATTTGATTCCATCGGAAGCACTGGCCTGATTCAAATGTCTGGTACAAGTCAAACTGGGTGATGACTGCATGGATCTCCTCTCCATGGATACTGTAATCTTTGAGCACTGTCTTGTCCTTCTTTCTATTCAACCATGACGGACGAATCGTCGGTTTTGTGCTATAATCCTTATTATAAAGTATTAACTGATAGAATATTACTTTCTTGGAGGAGTTTCAAGATGTTTGCAGAAAATCCATGGAAATCTTTTTTACGGGGTCTGTTCGTCGCTGTGTTGCTGATGGTGATCGTGGGACTAAACACCCTGGAATTTCTTCATTATTTTATAGCAAGAGGCGAAAACACCCTGTTCGACCAACCAGTGGAGGCGGTCGCCAGGGCGGAGTTTTTCATCATGCTTCTGTTTTCGCTGCCGGCCTTGGCCGCCGGTCTGTTTTTGCTGACCAGGATCAAGGAAGCCAGTTTTCAAAGTTACCTGATCTGCGGGATCCTGATCGTCTTTACCCTGATCAAGCTCTTTTTCTATATCCCAAACGTCCTTCTTGGATCCATGCCCCTGTGGTACATCCTAAAACAGTTCCCGCCCATTCTTTTCAGTGGTTGGCTGGGCATTTCCGCATCCATGCGCCTGTCCGATCTGAAATACCGCAAATACCTATAGATCAGGCATATTTATTGATAATGGCCTGGGCCAGTACTTCCATGGAGACTTTTTTGTCCATGCTGGAAGTCCTCAAAAACGCATAGGCTTCTTCTTCGCTGCACTGCTTCATTTCCATGATGATCCCCTTGGCCTTTTCTATGGTCTTTCGATCCGAAAGATCTTTTTTCAAGCGAAGGATCTCTCCTTCCAGTTCCAGGATCTTCTTGCCGAAATACAGGGCTCCGGAGATGGCTTTGGCATAGGCGCTGGATTCAGCACTATAATGAACGTAATCGAAGATCCACCCTTTTTCGATCCAGTGGACATAATCGCTCCTGGGCAACTGGGTGACAAGGACCACAGGACAGATCTTTTCCACGTGGATGGCATTGACCACATCGATGGCCCGTAGTCCCTTGATCTCCTCATCCAGCAGTATAAGATCCACCGCCCGGGTCCTGGCTGTGCGAACCAGATTGTTTCCATCTTCCACCACAAGGATCTGGAAGCCGGCCTGTTTGGCCTGCTGCAAGACCTGGCTTTGGTTACGCTTGTTGGTCATTCCTATTAAAATGGTTCCCATTCTCATCCTTCATCCCACCTGTTTGTGATATAATGAATCATCGGCAATCGGTATTCTCTTATAGGAGGTGTTCTCCCATGAAACGTCTGATCATCCTGGTCTTTTTAGTAATTCTATTGAGCGGATGTGCAAAAAACTACATCAACGACAGCGAAGGCCAGATCCCACTGAGGGAGGATCCCTCCACTTATCGGGACGGCATCTACTTTGCCACCTACTCCCATCACAACAACGACGGGTACCGGGGTGAAATGAATTTGACCATACGGGAAGGGATCATCACCAAAGTCGATTTCCGCGAGTTCTCCCTGGAGGGCAAAGACAAAATATCCGATCTGGAATATTACGAAGCATTCAAGGCGGAACACAACCTGGATCTTCGCGTCCTCTACACCCGCTTGTACAACAGCGTCATTCGAAACCAGGGGACCCAAAACCTTCCCGGTACAGGAGAGTTTCCCGACATCAGCAACCAGTTTCGCTTTCTATGCGAAAGCATCCTCTATGCCGCCAGGGACGGAAATACGGCGCCCATCATCCTGCCCATGAACGAGGTATACATCTTGACGTCAGAACCGGATGAAGAAGGCTACGTACCCACGCTGAAAATCACCTACGTAGCAGACAGCATCATTTCCGTAGTGTACAGCAAGTTGAACCCCTTCGACGAAGCCAAGGAATCCCGGGATGATGTTTTGGAAGCCTATCGAAATGCAACTGGCATGGAACTGGATCAGATATACACGGATTACGCTTCCCAGATCCTTCGGCAAAATAGTATGGATCCCGTGGACGCCATAGCCGGAGCAACAGAGACCATGGAACAGATCAACGATCTGCTGGAACAGCTGGCACAGCGCCGGCTCCCCTATAATAAAATGGATGAATTGGAAAAAGCCGAGTGATCGGCTTTTTATATTGTGTTCAGATACATGTCCAACTCCCAGGGAGTCACACGGGTCCGATAGTTGTCCCACTCTGCCAGCTTGTTCTCGATGTATTTCACCCGGGCATGGGATCCCAAGATATCCAACAACAATTGGTCTTGTTGCAGTGCATCAATGGCTTCCTTCAATGTTCCCGGCAAAGAGTCGATGCAGCATTCGATTTTTTCCTCTTCCGTCATTTCGTATACGTTGGAGTAGACTGGATCCGGAGCCTGTAAACCTCGTTTTACCCCATCCAAACCAGCTCCCAGGCTCACTGCCAGGGCCAGATACGGATTAGCGGATGGATCGGGATTTCGCATTTCCACCCGGGTGGAAGCGCCCCGCTTGGCCGGGATCCGGATCAGAGGACTTCTATTCTTGGGAGACCAGGCGATATAGACCGGCGCTTCGTATCCCGGCACCAACCGCTTGTAGCTGTTCACCGTCGGATTAGTCAATGCCGCCAATCCTTTGGCATGATCGATCAGACCGGCGATGTAACGATAGGCCGTTTCGCTGAGCTCGTCTTTTCCATTGGGGTCGTAAAATGCATTTTCCCCATCCTTGAACAAGGATTGGTTCAAGTGCATCCCGCTTCCTGCAATGCCGTACACTGGTTTCGGCATGAATGTGGCATGAAGACCATGGCGCTGGGCGATGATCCTCACTACCATTTTGAAGGTCATGATGTCATCGGCGGCTTCCAGGGCGTCGCAATATTTAAAGTCGATCTCATGCTGTCCCGGTGCCACTTCGTGATGGGATGCTTCGATCTCAAAACCCATTTCCTTCAAGGTGGTCACCATGTCCCGTCGGGCGCTCTCCCCAAGGTCTACCGGTGCCAGGTCAAAATAGCCGGCGTTGTCGTGGGTCTTCAACGTTGGATTATTGTCTTCATCCACTTCAAAGAGGAAAAATTCGCACTCCGGACCGACAAACATGGTATAGCCCATTTCCTTGGCATCTTTGATCTGCTTCTTTAGAATATTTCTGGGACACCCGGAAAAAGGGGTCCCGTCCGGATTGTAAATGTCGCAGATGAGACGGGCTTCCCGTCCTACCTGGGGTTTCCATGGGAAAACCACAAAGGTGTTCAAATCCGGCTTCAGATACATGTCCGATTCTTCGATCCGCACAAAACCGTCGATGGAAGAACCGTCAAACATGATCTCCCCATCCAAGGCTTTCTCCAGCTGTTCATAGGTGACGGACAGGTTTTTCATCACCCCATTCAAGTCGGTAAACTGCAGATGGATAAATTCCACATCCAGATCTTTTGCACTCTGCATGATTTCTTCTTTCGTTGTTGTCATCGTTTCATCTCCTCATTCATTATTCGGGGATTCTACCCTTTTCTATCAAAAAAATCTGCCTAAAGGTATAATATGCGTTTATTATACCTCTAGCAGACTTCCATGTCCAAATAATTCACTTTTTCCCAAACCGAAGATCAGATCTCCAATTGGGGTTCGTTCATCAAGTAGGTCAGTGTATACAAACTTTCACTGATGGCCACGTTTTCGATGACCACATTGTCCCGTACCTGTACATCTGCCGGTGCAAAATTCCAGATGGCCTTGATCCCGTTTTCCATCATGGTATCGGCCACACCCTGGCTTTGTTCCTTTGGCACGCAGATGATGCCCAGTTGGATGTCGTTTTCCAGAACGTATGTCCCCAGATCTTGGATGTCATAGATTTTGATATCCCGGATGGTATTGCCGATAAGTCGTGGATTGACGTCAAACATGGCGCTTAGAGCAAATCCTTCCCGTCGAAACCCTTCGTAATTGGCAATGGCCTGTCCCAAATTTCCTGCACCAACGATGACACAGTTGTATGTTTGGTTCAACCCCAGGATCCGGCCGATCTCCTTTTGAAGCTCTTCCACGTTATAGCCGTACCCCTGTTGCCCGAAGCCACCAAAGCAGTTCAGGTCCTGTCTGATCTGGGAGGCTGTCAATCCCATCAATTTTCCCAATTCCTTGGATGAAATCCGCATCACACCGTTTTGTATCAAATCTCCCAAATATCTGTAGTATTTCGGCAGTCGCCGTACTACTGCCATGGATACTTTGACGGAATTTTTCTGCATGTCCTTCTCCTTTCGTTCCCACTCACTTAGAAATAATTATAGCAATTCGAAATTTTATTGTCAATTTTTTGTTATTGTATTTTCAAAGATTTTTACGATAAATCGTTAATTTTATCACGAATTGCTTAAAAACCCATGCTGTAGTAATATATTATCAGAAAAGCAGAACATTTGGAGGTATCTCATGCTACTTAATGGCAATAATATCACAAAAAGTTACGGGGTAACCGTTATATTCGATACAATATCATTTCAGGTGGACGACAACGCCAGGATCGGCATCGTTGGAAAAAACGGAACAGGGAAAACCACCCTGCTTCGGATGATCGCCGGCGGCACCGGATCGGACGGTGGCAGCCTGGATAAATCGAAGGGACTGACCATCGGATACCTGACCCAGGAGTCCAACCTGGACCTGGAACATACCGTCTATCAGGAAGCCTTGTCCGTCTTCGACGAGGTGCTGGCCATGGAAGAAGAACTGCGTTCCCTGGAAATGCAGATCGCATCTTCTCCAGAAGAAGGGATCCAAAGCCTTCTCAAGCGGTACGCCGACTTGACGGAAACCTTTGAAAACGCCGCAGGCTACGAGCATGAGAGTCGTACCAAGGGAATACTGACCGGTCTCGGATTTCCTCCGGAACGATTTGAGCAGGTCATCGGATCTCTCAGCGGCGGCGAAAAGACCAGGGTGTCCCTGGCCAAATTGATCCTGCAAAATCCGTCCTTGCTTTTATTGGATGAACCCACCAACTTCTTGGACATCGAAACCATCCAGTGGCTGGAGACCTACCTGAAGTCCTACAACGGCTCTTTCATGATCATTTCCCACGATCGTTATTTTCTGGATGCCCTGGTGAATCAGATCTGGGAAGTGGAAAATAAAAAATTGAATCGATACAACGGCAATTATTCCAGTTACACCAGGCAAAAACAGGTAGATCTGGAGACCCAGATGCACCGATACAAAGTGGAGCAGCGGGAGATCCAGCGGCAGGAGGAGATCATCAAGCGATTTCGACAATTCAACCGGGAAAAAAGCATTCGCAAAGCGGAAAGTCGGGAAAAACTTCTGGAAAAAATGCCGAAGACGGATCGTCCTTTTGAGGATACACGGACCATTTCCATGACTTTCGAACCGGACATCCAAAGCGGGAAAGTGGTGCTGGAAGTGGAAGAGCTGGCCAAAGCCTTCGACAAGCCTCTTTTCTCCCATGTGAACTTCACCATGTACCGGGGAGAAAAAATCGGCATCATCGGCATGAACGGCAGCGGGAAAAGCACCCTCCTTAAAATCATCAACGGAGAACTTGATCCCGATGAAGGACACGCGTCCCACGGCCAGAAGGTCACCACCGCCTATTTTCGACAGGACAACGCCGGCTTGAACCTGGAGTCCACCCCCGTGGAAGAGATCTCCGACTACCGACCCCGGGCCAACGAGGGAGAGATCCGAAACCTCCTTTCCTATTTTCGCTTTTATGGAGAAGATGTCTTTAAGCCCCTCTCCGTATTGTCCGGAGGAGAAAGAAGTCGGATCTCCCTGGCGAAAACCATGCTCTCCGGAGCCAACTTGATTCTTATGGACGAGCCCACCAATCATTTGGACATTGCCTCCGTGGATGTATTGGAAAAGGCCTTGCAGGACTACAACGGCAGCCTTCTGGTGGTCTCCCACGACCGATATTTTCTCAACAAGGTGATCGACCGTTTGCTGGTCCTCAAAGACGGTTCCATTACCTCATATCCTGGTAATTACGACTACTATCTGGAAAAAGTGAAAGAAGCCCAGTTGCTGGAAGAACTTCAAACCCAGGAGGCGGCCATGACCAAAACGGAAGCCACACAACGAAAAAAAGCCTCCAACCGGACCAAGCAGGCCCGCATTCAGCTTCGTCGGGAGATCAATGAATTGGAAGAAAAGATCCTGGCACTGGAAGGCTCCATCACGGAGTACGAAAAACTCATTTGCTCGGAAGGATTTTATGACGATTTTGACGAGTCCTGCCGCATCAACCAGGCCTATGAGAATGCCAAAGACGATCTGTCCCGATTGATGGATCAATGGACGGAAAAGCAGTTGGATCTGGAGGATGGCGAAGAATAATTTGCGTTGCTTTTCAACCACTTTTTTCTTGACATCCTCAAGCCCAGTTCCCATGAGGGTTTCCGCCTGTTGACAAAAACTGTTATTTCATGAATTTTCATGACTTATAAACATTTCCCACAGTTATCCACGAGTTTATCCACAGTTTTGCACAGATAATTGCACCAAATAACCTCTTTACAGGTACTTATCCACATTTTTATACAAGTCGAAAACCCATTTAACGGAGAAAAAAATGCTTGACAAGTTACTTATCCACAGCTTAGCCCAGTCGCAAATTGGGATCGGCAGTCAGGTCTTCCGGGGCGAACACACCCGCCTCATACTTGAAGTATCCGGCACCGGCGATCATGGCTCCATTGTCCGTACAATAAGTCGCTTTTGGGTAGTGAAGCACTAGTCCTTCCGACTGGCATCGCTGCCTCATTTTTTTTCGCAACAGGGAGTTGCAGGAGACGCCGCCGGATAGACAGATCTCTTTTAAACCCGTTGCCACGGCTGCAGCAACGGTCTTGTCCACCAGCACATCCACTACGGCCATCTGAAAACTGGCGGCAATGTCTTCCACCCGAAACTCTTTCCCTTTCATCTTCAATCCGTTGAGATGGTTCAACACGGCGGATTTCAATCCACTAAAACTGAAATCAAAAGAATTTTCTTCCAGATAGGCCCGTGGGAATTCCACGGCATGGGGATCTCCCAGCAACGCCGCCTTGTCGATGGCAGGCCCTCCCGGATATCCCAGTTTCAACGTTCTGGCAATTTTATCAAAAGCCTCCCCTGCCGCATCGTCTCGAGTTTGTCCAAGAACTTCATAAGAATCGTAATCATCCACCCGGATCAGATGGGTGTGCCCACCGGAAACCACCAGCGTCAGATAGGGGGGTTCCAGGTCGGGATTATCGATGTAGTTGGCACTGATGTGACCTTCGATGTGGTTTACCCCTATAAGGGGTTTGCCGGCAGCAAAGGAAAAGGCTTTGGCAAAAGAAAGGCCCACCAGAAGGCTTCCCACCAAACCAGGTCCATAGGTCACTGCCACCGCGTCCACATCGTCGTAGGATATGTTGGCATCCTTAAAGGCCTGGGCCACGATGATGCCGATCTTCTTTACATGATTTCGGGAAGCGATCTCCGGTACCACACCGCCGTAGGGTTGATGTATGTCGATTTGAGAGTAGATCACGTTGGAGAGGACCTGGCGACCGTTTTTGACGATGGCCGCTGATGTCTCGTCGCAAGATGATTCAATCCCCAATATGATTGCGTCTTTTTTCATGATTTCCTCCAAACTTTAAACCCAACACGGACAGAAAAGCCACCAGTACGGTCCCTCCCACTGTCCATAGCAGGATCCGTTTTGCGATATTGATGAAAAAGGGCAAGGGCACCATGTTGATCAGATTACTTTGATCCGGATCCAGGATCCAGTAGTCATTGGAAAAAAACATTTCATGAAATAGGACGAAATATCGGTTGAAATCCAAATAGAGCAGCAGCCCAATAAGGAGGCCTCCTGCGATCAACAGAACACAGCCCGCCAACAAGGCCTTCCATACGAAAGTTTCCTTCCTTGACAGTGCCACTGCCACGGTGATCAGCAAAAAAGCCAAGGCCATGTTTCGAATCAACAACCCCCGGGCAAAGAGGACCTCCACGTCGTCCATGTGGACGATCTCCCGTTCATTGAACACGTCCTGTTCTTCTCCGTGGATGTCGGCCCGGATATGCAGATCTTCCCGATTACCGAAGAGGTAGGCCTGGATCTCATCGGTGACCTCCATGAGGGTGTCCAGGTTCATTCCCGTATTATCCATAACATCATTTGCTTGATACTGCTGCCGAAAAAAAGCATCGTCCCTGGTGGCGATCTCCACTCCAGTCAACAAGAGCACCAATGGAACAAGCAGTACTATCATTATCGCGATCCATTTTCTACCCATGATTCCTCCACATGATCACAGCGTCTTCTCCGTTGTCGCTGTAGTATTTTTTTCGAATGCCGGCGGGTACAAAACCGCAGGATCCATACAAGGCCAAAGCAGCCCCATTGCTTTTTCGCACTTCCAGGGTAAAGGAATCCACGCCCATTTTTTCACCCTCCCCCAGCAAATGTTCCAGCAATCTTTTGCCGATCCCCATTCGACGGTTCGAAGGGGCCACGGCAATATTGGTGATGTGACCTTCGTTGAGCACCACCCACATGCCGGCGTATCCGACAACCTGACTTTCCAGCTGGAGTACGTAATATCTGGCCAGAGGATTTTTCAATTCCTCTTCGAACATTCCCCGGCTCCATGGAATGGCGAAGGCGCTGCGTTCCAAGGAAAGGATGGCATCCAGATGGTGAAGGGACATTGGTTCCACTTTCATGGTCATCGGTCTATCCATCCAGATCTCCATTGTACATGGTCAAGTTCTTTTTGGTGTTGTTGTAGGATTCCTCCAACCGGGATCGAAGGGATGCAGAAGTATCTTCCCGCAGGAGCATCTCCCGGACCGGCAAGATCTCGTACTGCTGCCCGGTGTCAGTAGCGTATCGATGTACCCATGTGGGGGTGTAACTGACAGATCTAATGACAACACTGTTTCGTATGGGATCCTTTTCCAGTCCCACATGGACTATGACTCCATCCTCCGTATAATTTCGTACCCCGATGGATGGCAGGGTTTCCCTGCGTTGATTGGACAAAAAATTCCCCTGGGAATAGATGACGTATTTTTTTGCTCCGTCCACTTCCACCATCTCAGAAGGTTGGATCACGTGGGGATGGCTGCCAAAGATCACGTCGACTCCCCATTCTAACATCTTTTCCGCCAGATCCTTTTGCTGGGCGTTGGGAGTTTGCTGGTACTCGTTTCCCCAATGGATCAGTACCGCTACGGCGTCGCACCCCTGCTCTTTTGCCTTTTGGATATCGCTTCGAATTTTATCCTCGTCGATCAGGTTGATCATGTACGATCGTTCCTGGTCCGTCAAATACCCGTCCAAGCCGTTGAGGCCGTACGTATAGGCCAAAAATCCGACTTTCACGCCATTTTCTTCCATAGTGGTGATCTCCTGCTCCGGTTCACGAAAGGAACCGGTGGAAAGGAGACCTCGGCTCTTCAGCTGGTCCAGAGTCCTTAACAATCCGGATTTTCCCTTGTCCAGGCTGTGGTTGTTGGCTGTTCCCAACAAGCGGATCCCCGCATATTGGACAGCGTCCAGTATGGCATCCGGTGCATTGAAAACCGGATATCCCTGAGGCGTTCCACCTGCCGTCACGGTTTCCAGGTTGGCCACCGGCATGTGGGCGCTTTCAAAATATTTCTTCACATGAACAAAATTTGGTTTGAAATCATAGGCACCGGAAGCTCGGTCATAGGCACCGTTGATCTGGGTGCCATGGGTCATGATGTCCCCCGTGGAGGCCAAACGGACGGTTTGGGTATACTCCATGGGTTTCCCGTCCGGAGTGGTGAAAAAACCGTCGATATAGCTGTCAGACGGCGTTTGAACGGATGGTGCAGCTTCCTGTCCCAGTGTTGTCTCTTCTCTGCTTTGAAACAGCTGGATCCCGACCAGGACCACCATGATGACGATGACAAGTCGTACCGCCAAACCGGGTATGTTCTTATTCCTTTTTCTTTTCATCGTGTCCTCCGTCTAATCTCGACCTTTGTGTTTTTTCGGCAATTCCACTGTAAAGGTGCTGCCTTCTTCCGGTGTGCTGTTCACATGAATTTTCCCCCGATGTTCTTCGATGATCCACCGGGCAATGGACAATCCCAATCCGGATCCGCCTTGCTCTCTGCTTCTGGCCTTGTCCACCCTGTAGAATCGCTCGAAAATTCGATCCAGCTCTTCCTGGGCCATTCCAATGCCCGTATCTTTCACCGTAATGATCACCTTGTCCGTTGTATGCATCAGCGACAAGGTGATGCAGCCTCCAGGAGGCGTATATTTGATGCTGTTGTCCACCAGGATCATGATCAACTGGTTCAGCTTGTCCCGATCCCCCGTCATGTGGACGTTGTCGGAAACGATGCTGTCCAGCTGCAGTTGTTTTTCCTTGGCGATGGGCTGAAACTTGTCGCCCACATTTTTGACCAGTGCGGTAACATCCACTTTTTCCATCACCACAGGGATCTGGTTGTTGTCTGCCTGGGCCAGGATCAACAGGTTCTCGATCATGCGGCTCATGGTCTCTGTCTCTCCGGTGATGTTCTCCAGCCAGTGGGCATTTTTGGCAATGGTCTCCTCTTCCTTCATGCCCAGCAGTTCTGCCGTTGTCTTGATGATGGTCAAAGGCGTCCTCAACTCATGGGAGGCATCGGCAATAAACTCCTTTTGCCGTTCATAGGCGATGCGCACCGGTTCCAGGGATTTCTTCGCCATATGGGCACTGATCAGGATCAGAAACAGCAAGCTGGCCGTTCCGATCCCCATGACGATCAGGAAGATCTGCCGGATCACCAAATCATCGATGACTCTGGACTGGTAAACCTGGATCACATAGGGACTTCCGTTGCTTCGGGTGGCGTACAAATTGTAGATGCGGTATTTCAATCCGTTCAAAAAAATGGTCCCGTGATTCCCGTCCCTGCTGGTCATGGTCTCCTGTGCTTGAATATAGGCCTGATCCAACAAGCCGTCCCGCAAACTGCTTAAATTGGCGAGTTTCAGGTTTTCATCCCAAATGATATAATCGATCCGGGTGTAATCGCTTTGTGAATCTCCTCCAGTTTCGCCGTTGTCATCAGGCAAGGTGAACTCCAAAACCCCAAATCGATCCACCACATCCTGGATCTGGGTCGTCCTGCCCAACAGGGCCCGCTTGGCGGACGCATCAAAAGTGGAGTTGGTAAATCCCACGATGGAGTAGGAAAAGATCAATAGAAAGGCTATGAGGATCAGGGCATTCATCACCGTCAGGCGACGGTACAGATCCTTGAACATCAGTCGGTCACCTTCAATCGATATCCGATGCTTCGAAGGGTCTCGATCTTGATGGGTGCATCCTTCAATTTTTTTCGCAGATTATGGATGTAGATCTCTATATTGTTTTCATTCACATCCGCATCAAATCCCCAGACCCGATCCAAGATCTGTTCCCTGCTGAAAACCTGATCCGGACGTTTGATCAGCATCTCCAGCAGAAGACCTTCCTTATAAGAAAGTTTTACAGGTTCTCCATTCACCGTTGCCGTAAAGTTCTCCAAATCAAAGGTGAAATTCCCCAATGTGACCAAATTTTCCACGTAATCCGAATCGATGCGGCGTCCCAAGGCCCGAAGCCTTGCAAAAAGTTCCTTTGCGGAAAAGGGCTTGACCAAATAATCATCGGCCCCCGCATCCAGACCCTTTACCTTGTCGTCTACCGTATCTTTGGCTGTAAGCATGAGCACCGGCGTTTTGCTTCCTTTTGCACGGAGTTCTTTCAATATTTCTATGCCGCTCCTCTGGGGGAGCATGATGTCCAACACGATCACATCGTAGATCTGATTGAGTGCAAAGAGCAGTCCTTCTTCCCCGTCGTTGGCCACGTCGCATTGGACACCCTGCATTCGGCAGAGCTCCTTCAATGCTTCCGTTACTTTTTTTTCATCTTCAACAAACAATACCTTCATATTCCATCGCTCCCTGCTCCTTTTTCCATGTCCCCTTATTCTATCGGGATTTCCTTAATCCACTCTTTAGGCAAAGATCTGGTCGATGACCGCTCCTCCCAGGCACTCATCCCCATGATAGAGAACAACTTCCTGTCCCGGAGTCACCGCCTTTTGAGGTTTCTGAAAGGACAACCGAATGGATCCGTTGTCGACTTCCTCCAAGATCACTTCCTGGTCCGGCTGACGGTAGCGGAATTTTGCCTGAAGAACCACAGGTACCTCTTTTGGGATCTCCGCGATCCAGTTCATCTGGGTACCGATCAATCCCTTGGAATACAAAAGAGGATCCTTTTCCCCCTGGACCACGTAGAGAGTATTGGTGGAAAGGTCTTTTTTGTACACAAACCAGGGTTTTCCCGTCCCCTGGCCGCCGATGCCCAATCCCCGTCGTTGCCCCAGGGTGTAATACATCAGTCCGTTGTGGGTCCCCTTCCGGTTGCCGTCCCTATCCACGATGGGTCCTTTTTTTGCCGGCAGATACCTGCTCAAAAACTCCTTGAAATTCCGCTCTCCGATGAAGCAGATCCCGGTGGAATCTTTCTTCCCCGCCGTCAGCAGATCGTTTTCTTCCGCGATTTTTCGGACTTGGGCCTTGTCCATGTCTCCCAGGGGAAACAAGGTCTTGGACAGCTGATACTGGTTGAGCTGGCATAAAAAGTACGTCTGGTCCTTGTTTTGATCTGCCGCTTTTCGTAATCGGAAAGAACCGTCCCTGAACTCCACCTTGGCGTAATGTCCGGTGGCAATAAAATCGGCGCCGGCCACATTCAGGGCGTACTCCAAAAATGCCTTGAACTTGATCTCCTTGTTGCAAAGCACGTCCGGGTTGGGTGTGCGCCCCCTTTTGTATTCCTCCAAAAAATAAGTGAACACCCGATCCCAGTACTCCTTGCTGAAGTTGACGGTATAATAGGGGATCTCCAGACTCTGGCAGACGCGGCGGACATCTTCATAATCCTCTTCTGCGTTGCAGGTGCCGTCTTCCTGGTCTTCCTCCCAGTTTTTCATAAAGATGCCAATGACATCATATCCTTGCTCTTTCAACAGCAGGGCGGCTACGGAGGAGTCCACACCCCCACTCATTCCCACTACTACTGTCTTGTTTTTTTTCTTTGTCATGTTTCCGTACGTTCCTTCCCTTTCGCCGACCGTTCTTTTAGGATCTCTTCCAATAGGGCGGCTCCGGCCATCATGACCGGTGCGCATTTTTCCTGAGGATGACGATGGCTTTCTTTGATGGCGGCGCAGTCTGTGGATCCGAAAAACTGCTCGAAGCGTTCCACAAACTCTCGGGTGACAGCTTTCATGGTCGCCTGGTCCGTTGGCTTGTCTTCCGCAAAAAGGACCCCGATGGCCATGAGGCCGCCGGTCAAAACCCCGCAGGTCTTCTCCTTGTAAAGGCCACCGCCAAACGGGACCGCCATTTTTTTTGCTTTTGGATCCAATCCCAGTTTATAATAATCGTTGCAACTGTTCAACAGGGTCTCGGCACAATTGTAGTGATGCAAGGTCCGATCCTCTCCGTAGGCTTTTTCGCTGTCAATGTATTCTTTCACAATATCTTGCAACATGTTCCTTCCTCCTCTACAACAATACCGGATGATAGGTCATTTCCAACCGATCCAGTTGATTTTTTTCTCGAAGCTGGGAAGTAAACAGCAGTATCTGCCGGTTTGACCCGGTTCCACATACCAGGGACATGGCCCGCTCCAATCTTTCGTCGTCAAATTGCATAAATGCTTCATCCAGGATCAATGGAAATGCATCCAAACCCAGGGTCTGGATAATGCTTAGACGAAATGCCAGATACAACTGGTCTGCCGCCCCCATGCTCAGATGATCCGCATCCATCATGGCGGAGGTTTCCGCATCTTCCACCCGAAGGTGGCTGCCTTGATCCACCTTCAATTCCCGATGGATCCCGGTGATGGTTTTCATATGCGCTTCCATGTATTCGTGAAGTTTCGGCGCCACCTCCCGATGCAGGGTTTTGGACGCTTCTTCGATTTTTTCTTCTGCAATGGATAGTGCTTTCAGGCGACGTTGGCCTTCTTCGATCTTTTGGTCGACCCAGGCCATCTCCTCTTCCAGATCGGCCAGGTCCGTTCCTTCCCGCTCCAGGCTGAGCATCTCTCCCTCCAGCCGGTGGATCTTCTCCAATATGGCGGATCGCCTTCCCCCGACTTGCTGCAATTCCATCTTCAAGGCCTCTCCATCTTCCCTGGTCACGCCCAGAGGCGCTTTCCCTGTGAAAAACAAGTGCAATCGCTGGAATTCTTCGTCGGTCATCAATGCATCCATGGTCCCATCCAACTCTCGGATGCGGTCGCCTGCCCGCCGTTGTCTCTTTTGCCGCTGGTACAACTGGAGGAGCTGCTCCATGTCCTGGATCTCCCATTGTTGCAGCAACCCATCAAATTCCTGGATTTTTGCATCCAGCCGGCGCTGCCGTTCCTCCCTGTTTTCCTGGATGTATTCCATCCGGTTTCGCAGGTTTTGAGGATGCATCAGTTCCCTTTCCCAAAGTGCGGTCAAGGCTTCTTCATCCTCCACTTCATATTTTTTCAGGAAACCCTCCATCATACCTTGCATTTTTTCCCCATATTGACGTAGTCGTTCCTCTTCTTCGCCTTCCTTTTGGTTTCCCCTTTTTCCCATGGCATTTCGAATGCCATAGACCACGGCCACTGCAAAAAGTCCCGCGGCCGCCAACAAATAAAAGTTGTCGTAGACGATCCCCACTGCACCAAAGGTCAAGGCGATCAATGCGGCAAGGATCGGCAATGCCAAAGCCCCTTTTCGTCTCTTGGGCGGCAATGTTTCCCTTTCCCTGTTCAATCTGGCTTTCTCCTTTGTCCACACCACAAACCGTTGACGGTCTAGCTCCATCTCCGTAGCCAGTTCATCCCGATCCAGTTTCTCCTGGATCTGCGCCATGGCTTTTTCCGCCAGTTTTTCCTCTTCTTCCAGTCGGAGTCGATCCTGATGGAGCATGAGTGCCTTGCTGTATGTTTCCTCACTTAAAAAAGGAAGGGGTTGTTCCTGCAAATAGGTTTCCCATTGTGTTCGTTCCTTCAGGAGTTTTTCATACGCCTTGTATTTTTCATGTACTTTTTTGACTTCCATGTTTTCCAGCCGATGTTCCAGCTGTCCTTCTTCCTGCTCCAACCGGTGGGCTTCTTCTTGCAATTTTCTTTTTTCTTCCGCCCAGATCAGCAAACGGTCCCGGTTTTGACGGGCGATCTTCCAAAGAGCCTCCAGTTCATCCAGGCGTTGGACCTGTTGTCCCAAGGACGAGCTTTTGCGGGTCTTGCTTCCGATCTCCTCCCGCTTTTTTTTCAAGGCATCCAAGGCGCCGGTCAGGGACACGCTGGAACCGGTATGACTGAACTGGAAGATCCTCTCCTTCAATTCACCCGCCAATTCCTCGTCGGTTCGAACCTTCAATTGTCCCATGCTGATGGTGTTTCGAAATACGTTGCGGTTCATGGTCTTGGGTTCAAAAAACACGGGAAGGCGAAGACCGGAATCGTATGGATAACCATGGGAAAGGTCTTCTCCCGTGGTCTGGTCGTAAATATGAAATGCGTCTTTTCCCTTTAGAAAATTCCGCTCCAGCCGGAGGAGTCTTCCATCCTTTTCCACCATCATGACCCCAAAATAGTCCCTGCCCCGCAGAGGCATATATTTGTCATAATCTTCACTGTAGACTTTTCTGGTGGGGGAATCCTTGAAAAACCCAAAAAACATCCCCTCGATAAATTTGTGGATGGTGGATTTCCCCGATTCGTTTCTTCCGTGGATCCAATTGATCCCGTCTTGAAAAACCAGGATCTTGTCGTGAAATTTTCCAAATGCCACCAGATGCAGTTCTCTTATGATCATAAGCTTCTCTCCTGCAACAGCGCTTCCAAACCATAAAACAGCGCCATTCGTTGTACCGGATCATCCAGATCTTCCTGCAGCATGCTGCGAAGAAACAACCCGATGATGTTGTCTTGATTTTCTTTATACAGTCGTTCCACATCATAATCCGGGATCGTTTCATCCAGGATCTCCAGATGATAAAAGTCTCCTTCCAAGGATCGGTGGATGTGCTCCACATCAAGGTCCGGATCCATGACGCCCTTCAAACGGATCCGGCAAATGGTTTTATCTCCCATCCTGGCAGAAAGGATCCCCTCACGGACTTCTTCCCAACCGTCGTCCGGAGACAAGGTCACCTCCCCTTCTTCAAAACGAATGTGATCCAATGCTTCAAATTCGTGGAATACCCCACCTTTTTGTATATGGCCCTTCACATAGCCGCGAGGGCCCCTGTCTTTGAAGCTGGAAGCCAAAGGGGCTCCGCTGTAGATCCATTTCCCCGTTTGTGCCGACGGCTTGTGGATGTGACCCAATGCCGCATAGTCGAACCGCTCCAAAAAATCCCTGTGGTTTTTCAGAGGGAAATAGGGGGAATCTGCCGATTCCAGATCCCCATGGACCAGCAAAACATTGGTTTTGAGCAGGTTCATGTCCACGTCGAAGGACACCCGGTCTCCGTCCAGGCTGTTGTTTTTCCAACCGAAGCCCCAGATGGAAAGCCAGTCGTTTATTTCCACTTCCGTCCATGTTTCCCGGGAAAAGATGATGACGTTTTCCGGCCAGTCCACAGCCCCGTAGGACAATCGACCTTCCATTGGATCATGGTTGCCGGGAGCAATAAATACCCTGGTCCGTTCCAGAGACGCCAAGGTGGAAGCCATGGCCTTCAGGTCCGTCATACGGATCCGGTCGTGGTCGAAGACATCCCCTGCAAGAAACAAAAAATCGATGTTCTTGTCCCGACAAATATGGACCAGTCTGGCAAATGCCTCCCAGCTTCCCTGCCGCAACCTGGTTCGAATGGATCTGGGAAGTACGACGCTGGCGCCTGCTCCTCCCAGGTGCAGGTCTGCCGAATGAAGGAAAGTATAGTGGTTCATTTTCCTCCACCCTTTCTTTGCTCCATCTGGATCTCTGCTTGAGATCGGCGAAAATATTCCGGTTCGAAATCCTTCCACGTAAATATGGCTGTTTTTTCTTTGATTTTCCATGCTGCCGCCTGACAAAGCATGGATGCCCGGGGCATGCCGAAAACCTCATCCATAACCTGTATGTTTCCTTCCACAAGGCCAAGGGGGATCTTTTTGGTCCCGCTTCCCAGACACATGGCGGGATCCCCTCCGGCTTTGATCATTTTCATCACATCGTCGATACTTCCCACATGATCCGGTTTTTCTTCCTGTATTCGTCCCTCATCCCAGCGGTAGATACCCGCGTAGACCTGGTCTCGCTGGGCATCCACCATGGGACAGATCCATCCGGGATAACCTGCAGCGTTCCAAGCTGTGATCTCCAGTAGGGAGACCCCCACGATGGGCTTGTCATGGTATTGGGCGAATCCCTTGACGGCAGCTGCACCGATGCGCAATCCGGTAAAGGAACCAGGACCTCTGGTGCATGCGTAAAAATCTATTGCATCCAAGGACACCGACGTTGTTTCCAATAGGTGTTTGACCAACCCCACCAGTTGCTCCGAATGAGATTGGCGCTGATTTGCCAGCACTTCGCCCACTAATTTTCCGTCCTCCCACAATGCCACGGAAGTGGCAGGGGTCGATGTATCCAAACCTAGTATCAACATGTTTTTTCCCATCCTTTATCCAAATGCAGTCCTTCCAGCAAAGATTCCTCCCCTTCCAACAGGATGGTCCTCTCCTGTGGATCATCCCCCAATTCCAGGGTGACATCCAGGATCGTCCCGTCCAGTTCATCCCGAACGATGGAGGCCCATTCCATGACCACGATGCCGTCTTTCAAATAATCCTCAAATCCGATGTCCAACAACTCGTCCATGCCGGAAAGCCGGTATACATCAAAATGATGGATCTTTCCCCTGTTGGTCTCGTAGGTATGAACGATGCTGAATGTAGGACTGGTGATATAGCCTGTGACGCCGAATCCTTTCAGGATCCCCTGGCTCAAGGCCGTTTTCCCTCCACCCATGGGTCCCTCCAGACAAACGATCCAGCCGGGCTGGGCCGCTTCTCCGATGAGACGGCCCAAGGTCTGGGTCTCTTCCACCTGAAATGTTTTTATTTCCCGTCTTCCCCTGCTCATAATGCCTCCAACAAATTTATCCAGTCTCCCGCTCTGGTCACCGCACCAAAAATCCCCAGGGATTTCCATCCCACCCGGTCCCCTCCCGGTCCCATGAGGACCAGGGCTGCATCCGGATGAGAATGGACCCAAGGCTCCATCCAGGTTTTCAGACGTTCCTCCGTGATGCCGAAAGGCACCTCCAGAACCACGCATCTTACCGGTTGCAACAAGATCACTTCGGAAGGTTCCACCACTTGAAATCCCAAGATCCTGGCTATGGTTTTTGCCAGTGCCAATCCCGGTTTCTTCAGATCTCCAGTAAACAGGATGATCCCTTTTTCTCCATTTTCGTCCTTCATGGAGTTTTCTGCAGCGGCAACGCTTCTTGCCAGGTTGGGCAACAGGATCTCACCGGCCGCATAGGCTTCTTCCGCCGCCAGCAATCCCTCCAGTACCGAATTTTTCCTGCCAACAGCTTCCTCTTTGCATTGCCCCTGATAAATGCTGTTGGCCACTTCATCCAGGTCGGCCCTTGCTTCCGGCACACTGCCGGCTGCGAGGACGTATTGTGATCCGCCCGGATCCCTTCCTGTTAGAACCAGGCCTGCTTGGATGGTCTGCATCATTTCTTCCTGCTCTACGTTGAGAAGGAGGGCATCCACTCCCCAGGACAGGGCCATGGCCAGATACGTTCGATCCAGCAGACCCCGCTCCGGCATTTTAAACGAAACATTTCCGATGCCCAGGAGCACTTTCAACCCAAGCTCTTCCTTGATGGCAGCTGCAGCTCGGATGGTATCCATGGCGTCGGCCCCGTTGGCGACGGGCAGCACCATGGGATCAATGATCACATCACGGGGAGACAGTTCGAATTTCTTTGCCGTTTTCAAGATCTTTTCTGCAATGGACAAGCGCTTCTGCCAGGTGCGGGCAGGCCCGTCTTCATCCAGAGTCAGTGCCACCACAGCCGCTCCGTATTTTTTCACCACCGGAAAAAGGGTCTCCATGGTTTTCCTGGATCCATCCAGGCCGTTGACCACTGCCTTTCCGTTGTAGGTCCGCAAGGCAGCTTCCAGGGTCTGAGGATTCCTGCTCTCCAGCATCAGCGGTACGTCCAGGGATTTTTGTATGTTTTTGATGGTTTCCACCATCAACAAGGTTTCGTCTTTTCCGGGCAAACCTGCGGTACGTAGATCCACCAGGTGTGCCCCTTTGTTTTTGGCACCTCGAACTTTTGAGACGATCTTTCGATAGTCTTCCCGGATGAATGCCTCCATCAGCGTTTTGTTGCCGTGGGGCAGCACATTTTCCGAGACAATGGTGACTTGCTCATCCATGGAAAAACTTTTCCGATAAGAACAGATCAACGTATGGGCCTTTTCTTTTCTTTGAACCGGTGCTTTCCCGGTAACAGCTTCCCGCACTTTTTCGATATAGGACGCATCGGTTCCACAGCAGCCGCCTAAAATGGTTGCTCCCATATCTGCCATGATGGCCAGGTTCTCGGCAAAATGCTCCTTGCTGATGTCGTAATGGGTCTGTCCATCCCGATAGACCGGCATGCCTGCATTGGGTTGCACCATCACCGGAATGCTGGCGTTGTCCAACACCTCCTTGACGATGGGAAGAAGCTTGTCTGGCCCCAGGGAACAATTGACCCCCAAAACATCCACACCAAGCCCTTCCAGTACGGCCACCATGGTCCTGGGATCCGTCCCTGTAAGGGTATGCCCCTTTTCATCAAAGGTCATGGTGCAAAAGACCGGCAGATCAGAATTTTCTTTCGCTGCCAGAACTGCACACCTGGCTTCCTGGAGATCACTCATTGTCTCTATCAAGATCAGATCGCATCCAGCACCGGCACCGGCGACTACCTGGCGCCGGAAAGCATCATAAGCTTCTTCGAAGGTCATTTCTCCCGTCGGTTCCATCATTCTTCCCAGAGGGCCGATGTCCAGTGCTACCAATCGGTCCGGTGCCGCTCTCCTGGCAATGGACACTGCCGCTTCCACGACCGTTTCCAGATCCAAGCCGACTTTCCCCAATTTATAGGGATTGGCGCCAAAGGTATTGGTGGTTATGATGTCCGCACCTGCCTTGACGTATTCCCGCTGGATCTCTTCCAAAATTTCTGGATAGCGGATGTTGGCCTCCTCCGGCAGGATCCGCTCTGGGATCCTTTTTTGCAGCTGGGTGCCCATTCCGCCGTCAAAAAATATAAATCCATCTTTATCCCAAGGTTTCATGATGTTTCACCCCTACTCATTCTACTTGATATTTCATTATATCAAAAAAACAACAATCCTCCCACCAGGATTGTTGTCTTTAACGTTTCCTTGTGCATCAACGATGCAAAACCGGCGACACTTTCTTGTAGACCAACGCTGTTACCAGGGACACGATGGTGACTTTGAATATGTTGAAAGGTGTCACGCCCAGTAGGATCAGCATTTCCACATTGGAGATGGCCGGATTGATGGCGGCTCCCATGCCGATGATGGCTTCGATGGGCATGATCTTTGCGTACAGGGGAATGATGACGAAGTAGTTGGACAGGGCTGCGACCACGATCATGGCCAGACCTCCCACTACCATACCCTTGATGGCGTTCTTTTTTGTTTTTGATTTTTTGTAAATGAGACCGACGGGGATCATCCAGGCCGCGCTGATGATGAAATTCGACAGTTCACCAACTCCTCCGGTAAAGGATCCCCGGATCAAATATACCAGCACGTTCTTCAAAAAAACGATGACGACGCCTGCCAGAGGCCCCAGGGAAAAAGTACCCAAAAGCGCCGGAACTTCGCTGAAGTCAAACTGCAGAAATGCGGGAAACAGCATGGCGATGGGGAATTGCAGGTACATGAGCACAAATGCGATGGCGGTGAGCACACCGACTCTGGATAAAAATTTTGCTTTGTTGTTTTTCATTGCTTCCTCCTTGTGTCAAGGCATTGCGTTTGTCCTGGGGGAACAAAAAACAGCTCTCAAAAAGGAGAGCTGCTGCTAACGTTGGTTCATCCTCTCCCATCCAGACTTTACTGTCGGTTCTGGAATTGCACCAGATCAGCCTTTCGGCTCGCGGACTGTACCGCCGGTCGGGAATTTCACCCTGCCCTGAAGATCGTTATTTTATTTTCAATGAGAAGTATACCATGCATTTATGAAATAATCAACCCTGTTTTTTCATGGTCAGAGAAATCCGGTTTCGCTTCAAGTCCACATCCAACACGCGAACAGACACGATATCTCCAACGGAAACCACGTCCATGGGGTTTTTTACGTATTTGTCGCTGAGTTGGGAGATATGGACCAGACCATCCTGATGGACGCCGATATCCACGAATACGCCAAAATCAATGACATTTCGAACCGTCCCGCTAAGGACCATTCCCGGTTCCAGATGGGTGATGTCCATGACTTCCGATTTGAAGACCGGTTTTTGAAACTGGTCCCTGGGATCCCGTCCCGGCTTTTGAAGTTCCTTGACGATATCCGTCAACGTCAATACTCCGATCTCCAATTCTTTTGCCTTTTGGGGGACGTCCACCTTCTCCAAAGCCTCCACTGTCGCCTGATGGTTTTTCTCCAGGTCTTTCCTGGACAGACCCATGGAAGCCAAAAGGGCGGTTGCACTTTCGTAGCTTTCCGGATGGAGGGCCGTATTGTCAAAGGGATCGTCCCCTCCGGAGATCCGAAGAAAGCCTGCACATTGTTCGAAGGCTTTTGCACCGATCTTGGGAACCTTCATCAACTGCTTCCGATTGGTGAAGGGACCGTTCTCCCGACGATATTGCACGATGTTTCCCGCGGTGGTCTTGTTGAGTCCTGATATGCGGGCAAGCAAGTATGCGGAGGCCGTATTGAGATCCACCCCGACGGCGTTCACCGCATCTTCAATGACCCCGTCCAGGGCCTTGGCCAGCTCCTTCTGGTCCACATCATGCTGATACTGGCCTACACCGATGTGCTTGGGATCGATCTTGACCAGTTCCGCCAACGGATCCTGCAATCTGCGACCAATGGATACCGCGCCCCGTATGGAAACGTTGAGCTGTGGAAATTCTTCGTTTCCAATGACGGAAGCGGAATACACGGAAGCGCCCGCTTCATTGACTACGATATACTCGGTTTTCAGACCGTATTCCCGGATCATCTCCGCCACGATCACTTCCGATTCCCGACTCGCCGTTCCATTTCCGATGGCGATGATGTCCATCTTGTATTTTTCGATGAGGGAAACCAGCCGTTCTTTTGCTTCTTTTACCTTGTTTTGGGGTTGGGTGGGATAGATGGTGTCGTAAGCCAGCAACTCCCCAAAAGAATCCATCAATGCGATCTTGCAGCCGGTTCGAAAGGCCGGGTCGAAACCCATGACCCTTTTCCCCTTGACGGGAGGCTGCATCAGATACTTGTTCAAGTTGACGGCAAATACCTTGATGGCCGATTTGTCCGCCACTTCCGTCAAGGCATTTCGAACTTCCCGTTCCATGGAAGGAAAGATCAATCGCTTGAGTGCGTCATTGATGGCGTCCATGGCATATCCACACAAAGCTCTATCTTTGGGACCGGTCCTTTTGGCAATGTCTGAGGCCAGCATCTCTTCTGGCACCTCGATCTTGACCTGGAGGAACTTTTTCTTTTCTCCCCGATTGATGGCCAGTACTCGATGATTGGCGATCTTGGAGACAGATTCCGCAAACTCGAAGTACATGCGGAAAGATTCCGCCTCTTCCTCTTTTGTCTTGGTTTTGGAAACCTGGATCACCCCTTTGGAAAAATAGGCTTCCCGGATCCGCTTCCGATGTCCTGCGTCGTCGCTGAGGTCTTCCGCAAGTATGTCCATGGCGCCCTGGATGGCATCGGCTGCTGTTTCCACGCCCAATTCCAAGTTCACAAAGTTTTCCGCCTGTTTCTCCACGACTCCGTTGTTCTCTGCCACCACCAAAAACGCTGCCAAAGGTTCCAACCCCTTCTCCCTGGCTACGGAAGCCCTGGTTTTCCGCTTTTGGCGGTATGGCAGGTAGAGATCCTCCACTTCCTGGAGGACCATGGCATTGGTTATTTTTTTGCTCAGGTCTTCTGTCAGTTTTCCCTGCTCGTCAATGAGGCGCAATACCTCTTCTTTTCTCTTCTCCAGGTTTCGCAGATACCCTAAGCGGTCATGAAGATCCCGAAGGGTCACATCGTCCAGATTGCCCGTTGCTTCTTTTCGGTATCTTGCAATAAATGGAATGGTATTGCCTTGATCGATCAGGTCGACGGTGGTTTCCACCTGGCTTTCCTTGATGTTGAATTCTTTTGCCAACCGGCTCGTGATGCTGATTTTCATAAGTCTCTCCTTGCTATATTCTTTCAATGAAATATCGGAACAGTTTTTGGCTTTCCTCGTCCTGCAGGATCTCCGGATGCCACTGGACCCCGAAAACATGTCTCCTCTTTGTATGATACACTCCTTCGATCAACCGGTCCTTGGACCAGGCAATGGGTTCCAGGTCATCTGCAAGGTCCTTGATGGCTTGATGGTGAAAGGAATTGACAAAGGCCTTTTCCCCATAGATATTGTTCAAAAAAGACTCGTCTTGAACGTATACGGAGTGGATGCCGCTGCCGTCTCCGGCCTTTTGCATGTGTTGGATGTGCTCTTCCACCTCTTCGTCCAGATGCTGGTATAGGGTACCGCCCATGACCACGTTGAGCAACTGCATTCCCCGGCAGATCCCGAACACAGGCATGTCCAACTCCAAAGCCCGTTCCAGAAGGGCCGCTTCAAACTCATCCCGGACCACATCCACATAGTTCAGATTCCGTTTGGGCTCCTCCCCGTAGAGTTTCGGGTGGATGTCCACCCCGCCGGTAAGCAAAAGGCCATCCAGCCGGGACAAGATAGGCGTGATGTCTTCCTTGTTCATGGGTCGGGCCGGAAGGAGAAAGGGGATGCCCCCGGCTTGGCCGATCTTCGTCGTGTAGGTTTGGCGAAGAAAATTGGCATCCCCTGTTTTAAAAACACCTTGAAAGCAGGTGACCATTCCGATAATGGGTTTCACATCACTTGCCAACGGCTTCTCCTCCCTTCGAGAGGCTTTTCAAATACTCGTTGATGAAAAGGTCGATGTCTCCATCCATGACGCTTTGGATGTTTCCCACCTCCGCATTGGTCCGATGGTCCTTGACCATGTTGTATGGATGGAAGACATAAGATCGGATCTGGTTTCCCCAGGCGATCTGCCCGTATTCCCCTTGGATGTCATCGATCTTTTCCTTATTCTCCAACAATCTTAATTCCAACAGCTTGCCATACAGCATTTTCATGGCCATATCCTTGTTTTTGTGCTGGCTCCGTTCGTTTTGGCACTGGACCACCACTCCCGTTGGAATGTGGGTGATCCGTATGGCGGAGTCCGTGGTATTGACATGCTGTCCTCCCGCTCCACTGGAGCGATAGGTGTCGATGCGCAGATCGTCGGCGTTGATGTCGATCTCCACATCGTCGTCGATCTCCGGGGCTATATCCACGGAAGCAAAGGAGGTATGCCGTCTTCCCGAGGAATCGAAGGGGGAGATCCGAACAAGGCGATGGACCCCTTTTTCACTCTTCAGATATCCATAGGCATTGGCCCCTTCAATGGCCAAGGTGGCACTTTTGATGCCGGCTTCGTCTCCAGGTTGAAGATCCAGGATCTTCACTTTGTAATTGTTCTTCTCCGCCCAACGGGTATACATCCGCAGAAGCATGGACGCCCAATCCTGAGACTCTGTACCGCCGGCTCCGGGATGGAGACTCAATACGGCACTGTTTCCGTCGTATTCTCCACTGAGCATGACTTCCAGGTTATAGGAATCCAGGTCCTTGTTCATTTCACGGACCGTTTGGATCAGCTCTCTGGCCAACTCCTCGTCCGTTTCTTCTTCCAGCATTTCCGTCAACGCCTGGGCATTTTCCAGCCGCTCCAAAAATTCCTGGTGTCGCTGGATCTTGTTTTTCATCCCATTGAGTTTTTTCAACACGCTTTGGGCCTTTTCCTGGTCGTTCCAAAAGTCTTCCTTGTTTATTTCCTTGTTGTACTTTTCCGCTTGTTCTTCCAGATTGGCCAAGTCAAAGGGAATCCCCGATTTCTTTCAGTCCCTCTTCTATTGTTTTCAACTGCTTGACGTATTCCTGCAATTCCAACATGTTTATCACCTCTATCAAATATTTGTTGCTGCCTTATTCATTTTTCCCGCAGCATTTCTTGTATTTTTTCCCGCTCCCGCAAGGACAGGGATCGTTTCTCCCCGGTTTGTCTTTCTTCACCACCGGTTCCTTTTTCACGGAAGTATCTTCCTTGTTGGTCACCGTGTTTTCCAGCACGTTGGTGGGTTGGACCACCGGTTCTTTTCGTACTTCCAGATTGTACAGGTATTTGACCGTATCTTCACGAATGGCGTGATTCATTTCTTCAAACATGTCAAAGCCTTCGTTGGTGTAGGCCACTACAGGATCCACCTGGCCATAGGCACGAAGTCCGATCCCCTGACGCAACTGGTCCATGTCGTCGATGTGATCCATCCAGCGCCGGTCCACGACTCGAAGCAAGACGACCCGTTCCAGATCCCGGAAACGCTCCTTGCCCACTTCCTCCTCTTTTTCCTGAAGTAGCTTCAAAGCTTCTTGGTAAAGGAGCTGGGCCAGGCTCTCCCGGTCCACCTGCATTTCTTCCGGTGTTGGCTGGAACTTGTCGGAGAACAAGAGCTTGGCGTGTTCTGTCAGCCCGGTCAGGTCCCATTCCTCCGGATGTTCGCTGAATCCGGTGTAGAGGGTCAGGGATTCCTGGATCAATCCCTCCACCATCTTGAGGATCTGGTCGTGGATGTCTTCCCCTTCCAACACGGTCCTGCGTTGTGCGTAGATGATCTCCCGCTGCTTGTTCATGACGTTGTCATACTGCAAGACGTGTTTTCGGATATCGAAGTTTCGTCCTTCCACTTTCTTCTGGGCGTTTTCGATACCTTTGCTGAGCATCTTGTTTTCGATGGGCATGTCGTCCGGCAATCCGAGATTGTCCACCAGTCCGATGATCCGGTCTGAACCAAACAGACGCATCAGTTCGTCTTCCAGGGAAATGAAAAACTGGGACGATCCTTCATCGCCCTGACGACCGGACCGGCCTCGAAGCTGGTTGTCGATCCGTCTGGACTCGTGACGCTCCGTTCCCAAAATATGAAGACCACCCAGAGCTTTTACTCCTTCTCCCAATACGATGTCCGTTCCACGACCGGCCATGTTGGTGGAAATGGTGACCGTGTCTTTCTGACCGGCCATGGAGATGATCTCCGCTTCTTTTTCATGGTATTTAGCATTGAGTACCTGATGGGGCACTCCCGCTTTTTTCAGCATTTTGCTGAGCATTTCAGATTTTTCAATGGAGATGGTCCCCACCAGAACCGGTTGGCCCGTTTCATAGCGTCGCCGGATCTCTTCCACAATGGCGTTGAATTTCCCCATTTCCGTTTTGTATACGGCATCCACAAGATCTTCCCGGATCATGGGCATGTTGGTGGGGATGCAAAGCACATCCATATTGTAGATGGATTTGAATTCCTCTTCCTCGGTTTTTGCCGTACCGGTCATACCGGACAGTTTCTCATACATTCGGAAGTAGTTTTGGAAGGTGATGGTGGCGAGGGTCTTGGACTCCCGCTCCACCTTGACATTTTCCTTGGCTTCAATAGCTTGGTGCAACCCGTTGCTGTAGCGTCGTCCGGGCATAAGCCTGCCGGTGAATTCATCGACGATGATGACCTGGCCGTTGTTGACCACATAATCCTTGTCCCGCTTCATCAGGAAGTTGGCGCGGAGTGCCTGATTGATATGGTGGGAAATTTCCATGTTTTCCATGTCCGCCAGATTTTCGATGCCGAAGGTTTTTTCCGCTTTGGGGATGCCGCCTTCGTCGGTGAGGACCACGGAATTGGCTTTTTCATCGATGGTAAAATCCTCTTCCGCCTTCAAGCGACGGACAAAGTGATTGACCAGGGTATAAAGCTGGGTACTTTTATCTCCGCTGCCGGAAATGATCAACGGCGTTCTCGCCTCGTCGATGAGGATGCTGTCCACTTCATCGATGATGGCGTAATGCAAGGGTCGTTGCACCCGCTGCTCCATGCGAATGACCATGTTGTCCCTCAAATAATCAAATCCGTATTCGTTGTTGGTTCCGTAAGTGATGTCTGCGTTGTAGGCTTCCTGCTTTTGCTGGAAATCCAGACCATGAACTACCAATCCGACATTCAATCCGAGAAAGCTGTAGACCCTTCCCATGTTCTCACTGTCCCTGGTAGCCAGGTAGTCATTGACAGTGACCACGTGGACACCTTTTCCACTCAAGGCATTCAAATAGGCAGGCAAAGTAGCCACAAGGGTTTTCCCCTCACCAGTCTTCATCTCTGCGATCCGGCCCTGATGAAGGACGATGCCCCCCAACAGTTGGACGGGAAAGTGCTTCAGTCCGATGGACCGCCAGGCGGCCTCTCGAACAACGGCAAAAGCTTCCAATAGCAGATCGTCTTCCGTTTCTCCGTTTGCCAGTCGGTTTTTGAACTCCACGGTTTTTCCCCGGAGCTGTTCATCGGTGAGCTTTTCCATTTCCGGTTCCAGCCCTTCGATTTTTTCCACGGTTTTCATCATTTTTTTTATTTCTTTATCGTCTAGATCTCCAAATATCTTTTTGAGCAACGACATGGTTTCACCTCGATCAATGGGTATTTTATTGCAACGTATATTATAACATAACCAACATCATTCTTTTCTTAAGAAAAAGACCTGCATGATCACAAGTCTTTTTTCCAAAAGGTTATGGTTTTCTCCCCCACTTTTACCTGTACCAGGCTGTATCCTTTTTCTTTTCGTTCTTTCATCTTCTTCATGAGATTGATCCGGTCTTCATCATGCAACTTCTGCAGAATGTTTCCAGAAGGAGCCAGTTCCTCTTCCTCCTCCGGCGAAGACCAACCGTTGACTGGTTCTTCCACCGGCCCTGGATCGGATCTTTCGTCCAAGGTTTCATCCGGCAATTCTTCCAAATCGGTTTTCTCCGGTTCCACAACCGGCTCTATAGGTGGTTCCTCTATTGATTCTTCCGCCATTTCCGTAAAGGTTGGTATGTGCTCCTGGGTTTTCTCTCTGGGCTTGCTGACGGCTTCCCAGGCCACCGGTCCGTTGGTTGCCTCTGCTTGAACCGGTCCATGTGCCTTTTTGTAGTGTGTGTTCTCCACGATCCGTCCATCGACGATGACAAAAGGATGGGTGGTATCGATGGGCAGATCACTGCTTGTCGTTTCCTGGGGCTTCGGTTCTTCTTGATGATCTTCAACTGGAGGTGCCTCTTCTTTTGGTTCTGCTGGTTTTTCCCTCCAATCGTACCCGTCAGACTCCAGATCAATGACCATCCGTTCGTGAAGAGGCTTGGTGTAATATTTTCGATATTGGCGTAGATCCTCTTCTGAATAGTTTTCGCCTTTGACGATCTGGTCTTCCAGTTGGGAAGAACCGATCAATGAAGCATTTGCAAAATCTTGGGTATAGAGCTTCCAATCCGGTTCCGAGACTTCTTCCTTTTTCCCTTCAATTTCAGGTTTTGATTCAAGGGAGAGATCGGGGACACTTGCCGGCTCCACTACTTCTTCCGGCGTCGATGGTAGAATATTCGATTCTATTTCCTCGACTTCGACCTTGGTCGTGCTATCCTGGTCTTCCTGTTTGTGCATCATCTCCAAAGGAATAGCAATAGTTTCATCTTCATCCATGGATGGTGCAGAAGGTTTTTCATCGAAATATTCCTCTGCTTCACTTCGAAAGATCCGGCGGGTCTCTTCTTCTCTTCGTTTTCTCAATTCACGCAGCCGCACTACTTCCTCTTCGTTCACTTCGTCATCAAAGAGTGCTGCGGCAGCCTTGTCCGTCATGAGTTCTTCTTCCAGCAGTACATCCAAGTTTTCCGCCACTTCTTGATCGGAACCATCTCTGACCATGGCGCTTTGAATAACACCCATGACCCCCCCGTAAATGAAAAAATCACCAATGCTGTAGATATTGTTGAAAAAAGATGCCACCGATGGAAATGGGATCGGTATGATGTCGGCCAAATACCACAAGAGCATGCCTTCTGTCAATGGCTGGTGGGTACCGGCCCTTCTGGCAAAAAGAAGTTCCAATCCTTCTCCCAGTCCAATGGCCTCCGCCGCATCCACGGACACTGGCATTCGGCCTCCATTGAGGAAGATGACCAGGAAATTCATGATCATGCCCAATGTCATCACCACAAACCACTTGTTGTCAAAATTGCTCATCAACGCTGCAAAAAGCAGGATATAGCTGACAAAATGGATCAGGATGTCGAAGTCCTGAATAACGGCAATATCGTAAACATATGCCAAATAGATGGACCCCTGCAATAAAAATGCAAGGATGAGTAGTGGCACCAATTTGATGGTGATGTTGGATAGGTTTCGCAATTTTCCTTTTCGGATGTACCCGATGATGATGGCGATCAGCATCAGTATAGCAATCATTTGATCAACCTGCCTTCACGATGAAGTTTGATGAACGCATCCACCAGCAGTGGATCCAGCCGCGTACCGGCTTCTTTGCGTAATATATCGATGGCCTCTTCTTCCGACAATGCTTTTCGATAAGGCCGATCGGTGGTGACGGCGTCATAGATGTCGACCACCGTGATGATCTTTGCTTCTATGGGTATTTCAAAGGATTTCAATCCTTTGGGATAGCCACTGCCATCCAGATATTCATGATGGGCGCCGATGATCTCCGTTGCTTTCTTCAAGAAACCCACATTACCCAGAATATTCATTCCCTTTACCGGATGTTGCTTGATCATTTCAAATTCCTCTTCCGTCAACTTCCCCGGCTTGTTTAAGATCGTATCGTATATGCCTATTTTTCCGATGTCATGGAAAATGGCTGCATATTGAAGTTGTTGCATGTCAATGTTGAGGCCTAGTTCCTTGGCCAGCAATGCGCTGTATTTTTCCACTCGCTCCGAGTGGCCTTTCGTATAAGGGTCCTTTTCTTCCAGTGCGGAAGATAGTGCTTTGATGGTATTCAAGTATGCTTCCCGCATGTCGAAAACCAACTGGAAGGAATAGCGGATCAAAAGATAGGGAAAAAATAAAACGATGATGGACTCAATGCCGAAATTCAAATAGGCCAATGCAATGATGATGCTGATGGCGCTGACTCCCAATACATTGGGGATCAAGCCACTAAAATTTTCTTTCCAAACCTCTTTTGCATCGTGATCCGTTAATTTTATGATGAAATTTCCTGTGATAAATATATTCGTAACAATAAAAACCATTGCCGATAGCAGCATGAGCAACATGGAATTGTAAACACTTTGGATCCCAATGCCCCGATTGATCAAAGTATAAAAATACGAACTTAGTCCGGCACTGATCACATAGTTTGACGTGTTGGCAATCGTCTTAAAAGCTTCAATGCTTAAAAGATGCTTATATTCCCCATTCATTTTGTAAACTGCCAACAAATTCCCAATGGCTGCACAAATGATGGCGCTGGATGGTCCAAATATGATACCAACCGGGAGGATCAATCCGAAACCCAGTGTTACGCCCCCTCGATTGGGAGTGAATATAACCAATGACTCCGCAATTACCGTAAAAATAATAAACCCGAAAAAATCAAATTGCCATCGTATGGGGTATTTCATGAATAAAAATACGGACAGTGCCAATGCAATAAAAACCACTGCTGTCAAAAAAATCTTTGTTTGCTTATTTAAGGGCGCCATTTGCACAAATCCCTTCTAAAGATTGCATGCTGGATATAATAACAAGGTCGGCATGTAATGCTTAAACTAGTTTAAAGCCTGCGCCTGCAGCCATGACTAAAGAAAGTAATACCATCATCACTTTGATTACTTTAGCTTTCATGTGAATGCCCCCTTATTATCGTTTGAAATAATAGGGACTGTTCTCGCTAGTAAACAATCTTCACCGCTTCGCTTAAAGTACCAAATGTTTTTTTCATGCCGACCTTATTAAACTGTTTTACACGATTTGGATGGTTCTATTGATCGCATCCAATACGGATTTTGTTATTGCGCTGTGGAGATCACTATCGACAATGCATTTGCCGATCAATAATTTTTCCGAGTTGTTCTGGATCAGAGAAATGCCGGAAACCACCACTTCTTTGGAAGCCATGGGCACGGTCTTGATCTCTTCCACAACAAATTTCAAGGTTTTCTCTAAAAACGATTCCACTGCCTCCAAAGTGGCTTGGGCCACAGTTCGATGACACTGATTGGATGTCTTCACTCCATAAGCGATCCCTTCATACAGGGCTCCGTTGAATTCCAATACGACTTTGGCTTTCGCCTCCATGGCCGACGTGGCGTATTCCACTGATTGTATGGTCAGTCTGGGGATGGTTAGTGCGTCCTCATCGTATACTTGAGCTACACTGATGACTTTGTGATCCACAGGCATGTCCAAGCCCGCCATCAAAACAGATTGTACATCTCTTGTGATTTGTTTGGCCGCTCGAGTGCTGTTGGCCAAAATGTGGATCTCAATGATCTGTTCATTGGAATCCATGACGACTCTGGAATTGATCACACTTTGAATGCGATTGATGTACTCCTCGATCTCTCTAGTTCTTCTCTCTGTTTCCAACAAAGCAACCTCCTCATAACACAAGATGACGGAACCTATTAACGTTAATAATTATAACACAACTGGAAGGCAAACTGAAAAGGTATTTCGAATACAGGAGGAAGAATCAAAAAAACGCCTCTTTCTTTCAAGAAAGAGGCGCAACTTCCAATCCTATTCTATGTCTTGTGTTAAATGGTAGGTTCGATCAATCCGTAATTTCCGTCTTTTCGCTTGTAGACCACGTTGACTTCGTCGCTTTCACTGTTTAAAAATACGAAGAAATTGTGTCCCAACAGATCCATCTGCAGGGATGCTTCATCCGGAGACATGGGCTTGATCGGAAAACGCTTGGTTTTGACCACTGTAGGTTCTTCGGAGGCCGGTTCATTGGCAACACTGGAAAAATCCAAACGAATGGATGTGTGATCCTTCATTTTTTTCTCCAACTTTGTTTTGTGCTTTCGCAATTGACCTTCCAACTTGTCTACAGCAGAATCGATGGATGCGTACATGTCGTCTGACGATTCTTCTGCTCGAAGTATGGTTCCGTTGATCGGTATGGTCACTTCCAGGATGTGCTTGCCCTTTTGCGTGCTCATGGTTGCAGTAGCGTCCACTTCCGGGTTGAAGTATTTGTCCAGCCTGGACAACTTCTTCTCCAACATACTCTTCATTCCCGCTGTTACGTCGATATTCTTTCCATAAACGATGATACGCATAAACAACAACTCCTTTGACTTTATGTTTGTCTTGACTCTGATTGGTTTATACTTTTATACCCTATCCCTAAAGAGACGAAACATATCCTTTTCTTTTCATTATTAGAAATGCACAGAGGATGTATCCCGCATAACGAGATACATCCTTTGTCCTTCAGCTGACCTGGTCTTTGCCCCCACACTCGCCGTCTGGAAGTTTCGCTCGGGATCGCCTCACTACTTGCTCCTCTCAACTGTTGTTGGACGGTCTTACATCTAGGCCGCACCATGATCAGCATGCATTTTGCATGCCTTACGTGGATCGTTTCGCCTGCGACTGGCATCGATTTTCAACCACAGACCTGAAGGTGCTTTCATTATAGAGCCTTCCGCATGATTCGTCAAGAATGATCCTTATGGGCTTTTTCATGATCCAACAACCATTTTTTGATGGAGACTCCTCCTCCGTACCCGATCAAACGGCCATCTGCTCCAATGACCCGGTGACAGGGTATGATGATGGGTATGGGATTTTTGTTGTTGGCTCCTCCCACCGCCCGCATCCCTTTAGGGGATCCGACGGCTATGGCAATGTCTTTGTAGGATTGGGTCTGGCCATAGGGAATGGCCAGCAATCGATCATATACCCGTCGTTGAAAGGGCGTGGAATCCGGCACCAGGGGAATGTCAAACTCCCGGCGTTTTCCCGAGAAATACTCATCCAGCTGGATCATGCACTGCACAAGGAGATCCGTAGTCTTTGCTTCCATTTTCTCTTGTGGTTCTTTCCCAAAGACGATGCGGCAGATCCCTTCCTCGCCGGCAACGATCCAAAGCTTTCCGATGGGGGATTCCATGGACGTTTTATACATTTTTTCATTCCTCCCTTGTCCTTTGAGTATATCTTCCCCGGCTCATTTCTGCAATCGTTGTCACCTTCTTCCTTGCAAAAATGATAGATATTTGAAAATGAATAAGGTATACTAAAATCATAAGAACTTCATACAAATACAATAAACATAGAGGAGGTCATTATCGATGGCATTGGTCAATTCGATCGAGATGTTCAAAAAAGCATATGAAGGCGGATACGCTGTAGGTGCTTTCAATGTGAACAACATGGAAATCATTCAAGGAATCGTTTCTGCCGCCCAGGCGGAAAATGCACCCCTGATCCTTCAAGTATCTGCAGGTGCCAGGAAGTATGCAAATCCCATTTATTTGAAAAAGTTGGTGGAAGCCGCTATCGAAGAAACAGGATTGGATATCGTGTTGCACTTGGACCACGGTGAAGATTTTGAAATCTGCAAAGCCTGTATCGACGATGGTTTTTCATCCGTCATGATCGACGGATCCAAATATCCACTGGAAGAAAACATTGCTTTGACAAAACGGGTGGTGGATTACGCCAAACAATTCGGTGTCACGGTGGAAGGCGAACTGGGAAAACTGGCGGGAGTGGAAGATGCCGTTAAAGTGTCTTCCAAGGATGCTACCTACACAGACCCGGACGAAGCCGTTGAATTTGTGGAGCGGACCGGCGTCGATTCCCTGGCCATAGCCATCGGAACCAGCCACGGAGCATACAAATTCAAGGGAGAGCCATCTCTAGACTTTGCTCGTCTGGAAGTCATCACCAGCAAACTGCCCGGATTCCCGTTGGTGCTCCACGGAGCCAGCAGCGTACCGGAAGAGTTTGTGGCTTTATGCAACAAATACGGCGGGGAGATCCCAGGAGCTCGGGGAGTCCCGGAAGAAATGCTTCGACAAGCAGCCAAATCCGGTGTTTGCAAGATCAACATCGACACAGACCTTCGTCTGGCCATGACAGCATCCATCCGACAAACCTTTGTAGAACATCCTTCGGAATTCGATCCCAGAAAGTACCTGGGACCAGGCCGGGATGCCATTCAAAAGATGGTGCAGCATAAAATCAAGAACGTGTTGGGAGCCAGCGGAAAGCGATAAACGCGGCAAACGCAAAGAAGGCATGGGATCCCATGCCTTCTTTTTTAATAGGAGGATGAAAATGAATATCTACGTATTGCGTCATGGCACCACACAATGGAATCTGGACCATAAGATCCAGGGTGCCACTGACATCCCCCTCCACCCCGCCGGCAGGGAGGAAGCCCGACAAATACGCCGCAAAGTCCAGGATCTGACCTTCGAAATCATTCTCACCAGTCCTATGGCACGAGCACTGGAAACGGCACAGATCATCCGTCAAAACGACCAAATACCACTGGTGGTGGAAAGCCGGCTCCAGGAAGTATCCTTCGGAGACTGGGAAGGATCCACCTGGGAGGAGGTACAGCAACGCTATTCTTTCTTGATGGAAAATATTCCGTCCAACGGCTATATCGACCCGCCAAATGGCGAATCATTTGAAGAGGCGGCGAAAAGGATCTGTCCCTTGGTGAACTCTTTGCTCAAGGAAAGAAAAGACTGTCTTCTGATCACCCACAAGGCGGTGATCCGTTTTCTGGTTTATTGCATCACAAAAAAAACACCGGCAAAAACCGGTGGTCTGGACATACCCAATCTCTCCATCCTTCATTTGTGCATACCCGATGACGGACCGGTCACCTGGCGTTTCATCTGAAGGGTTGGAGCCCTTTGCCTCCCAGGTAGTCGAAATAGATGCCCTGATGGAGGTTTTCTTTTTTCATTTTTTCTTCGATCTGGTCTCGAATGACCCACCAGCTCCGGTTCCAGTTGACAAACAGGGTCCCCTCTTTTGGAGCTCTCCCTATAAGTCGATGAATGGATACTTCCGGCGACAACCAGCACAAAAACGCCACTACCCGGTCCACGTACTCTTCCAAGGAGATCATGGGCCAATCCCCCCGGGTGTATTCCATTGCCATTTTCGTATTCTCCTCGATGTAAAGAGCATGAAGTTTGACCCCGTCCACCTGCAAAGCAGACAGGACTTTGGCTCCTTCCACCACATCTTCCATGTCGTCCCACGGCAAATTAAGGATCATGTGGGCACAAACATCGAATCCGTAGGGCCGGATCATGGCCAAAGCGTCGATAAATTCCGCCAGGCTATGACCCCGGTCGATTTTTTTCAATGTTTTGTAATTGACGCTTTGCAAACCTAGCTCCAAATATATGTCCCAGCCTTGGGCTCGGGATACATGCTTCAAAACTTCCAGACGATCCCGGTCGATGCAATCGGGCCGGGTGGACACGGCGATACCTACCACGGAAGGATCCGTTATTGCCATCATGTTTTCCCGGAACCGTTCCAGATCCATGTAGGTATTGGTAAAGTCCTGAAAATAGGGTATGAATTTTTTCGCCTTGTACTTTTTTTGAATGTAGCTGGCATTCTGTTGAAACTGTTCCTTTATTGGGATGGTATTGGACAAGGTTTCATGTCCGGCTCCTGATTCTCCACAAAAGCTGCAACCTCCCACGCCCAGGATCCCGTCCCGGTTGGGACAATTTCTGCTGATGCTGATGGGGATCTTGTATACTTTTTCCCCGTATTTCTCCATCATGGCATCTGCGAAAGAATGGTACAAAGATCCGTTTTCCATCACAGCTGAACTCCGATCAGGCAAATGTCGTCTTCCTGGGACATGAAGCTGCGAAATTCCGTTGCTTTGCGAATGATCTCCTTGCCGATGTCATCCACGGATTCCAGTTTGGGATCTTTGATGATGTCCAACATTTTGTTGATGTTGAAAAAATCTCCTTTGATGTTTCGAACTTCCGGAATTCCATCGGTGTACAAAAACAGCTGGTCTCCCGGTTCATACAAGATGGAATTGGAAACAAAACCCTGTTCCGGCATGTATTTGTTTAATCCCACCAAAGGGAGGTTGGCTTTTAAAAATTGTATCACGTTTTGCTTTTTTCGATACAAAATCGGTGAAGGATGTCCTGCATTGCTGTAGGTGATGGATCGATGATCCATGTCTACTGTCAGATAGATCATGCTGAAATATGTGTTTGGGAGCACATCCCCCATATCTCTTTCCACATACTTCATGACTCTGGAAGGATCCTCCAATATCCCTTCTGTCAGAGAACAATGACGCAGGATCAACTTCACCATCGTGGTGATCATGGCTGCATCGATGCCGTGCCCCGCCATGTCCGCAATGGCGATGCCCACCTTGTCTTTGTTCAATGAAAAAATATCATAAAAATCTCCACCCACTTTTCGGAACGGCTTCAAATAGGCGTAAAAATCCAAACGGTCCGACTTGAATTTGGAGACATCCGGGATGATGCTCTTCTGTATGTTTTGTGCAAATTCCAACTGTTTGTTGAAAATATCGTTTTTGTATTGGAGCTCCTTGTTGAGTTCGATGGCCATGGATGCCTTGGATGCCAGCGTGGCGATCATGTCCATGGTATTGATTTGGCGACCGTCGTTTTGCAGGGTCCCTTTCGGAAAAAGATCGGCTTCGAACCGACAGATCTGATCTCCCAACCCCCAGCACTTCGTTTCCGTGACCACGACGTCCATGTCCAACATTTTGCTCAACCCACCGGCAATGAACCCGCTTTCAAAGGAACACAGGGCTTCCCCGATATCCGGCAGACCGGAACACACGGCACATTCGTCTTCCTCGAAGATAATGTGGTTTCCGTTGGTTTCCACCACCCGGGTTTTCCCAAGCATCAGTTGGTTGAGGTAATCCGTCAAATCATTGATCTCCAGAATGTCGAAAGAGGACATGGCGATGTTCTTTCCGGCTTCATATAAAATGGCGGCGGAAAGTTTCCCACCGTAGGTTTCCCGCAATGCCATCCTCATGATCCGCATGTAAAGCAGGTCGATGCTGCCTCCAAGTTCTTCCCGAATCGGGCAACTGATATCCTCCAAAGAAAGTTGCATCTGATTTTCCATTTCTTGCAGCTGATGACTGATCACATTTTTAAAATCCCGTAAAAAAGATTCGCTCAAGATCCAACCCTCCTTTCGGCCTTAGCATCATTATAGTATAATCTCCCTACATTTTCCATGTTAATTTCCTTCGATTTTTTTATAAATACCCGGTATGTATACAATATATTTACCAACTTTGTTTGAATTCCTCCTCTTTTCGCTATATAATAAAAGAAAAGCGAAAGAGGTGTCTACCATGGTTCAAATCGTCTCAGGGCCAAAAGGAAGTGGAAAGACCAAAACAATGATCGATTATGCCAATGACAACAACGCAAACCACGAAGGGGAAGTCGTTTTCATCAACGATCGAGAAAAATATCGTGTCAAATTGGACAACCAGATTCGTTACATCAACGTAGAAGATTTTTTCATTGATGATCCAAAAGTCTTTTTCGGTTTTCTGAACGGCGTCATTGCAGAAAACTACGACATCACCACCATCTACATCGACAACGTGCTTCGCATCGTCAATTTGGACAATATCTCCCAATTGGAAAGTCTGTTTTCTGATATAAGAAAGCTTGAAGATAAATACAGTGTTCAATTCGTTCTTAGCGTATGTGCAGAAGACTCGGAAATCCCAGAGTTTATGAAACCTGCATTGAGCTAGGACATTTTTGTCTGTAGCGCAAACCAAAAGAGGGCCGTGGCCCTCTTTTTTTAATAGGAGTTGTAGTGTATCTTCGTCCAATCCATATCCGTCTGGGTATATGGATCTTTTTCTTCTGCAGGATGTCCGATGGCGATGATGCTGTCAACGGAATACTTGGCCGGGATCTGCAAGATCTGCCGCACATTCTCTTCAGCGTCCACCCCATCACCGTCCTTGCGCAATCGAATCTGGGCCCAACAGGATCCCAAACCTTGATCTCGGGCGCAAAGCTGAATGGTGTAGGCTGCGATGCTGCAGTCTTCCACCCAAACATCGGATACGGCAGGATCTGCCATAACAACGACGACCACAGGAGCATCCTTCAAAAAACCGCCTCCTCCAATTTTTGCTTTGGAGAGCTTGTTTTTCAAGTCAGGGTCTGTCACCACCACGAACTCCCAGGATCGCAAACCCCGGGACGACGGTGCCAGCAAGGCAGCTCCCAACAAGGTCTTCAATACTTCATCGTCCACCGGCTTTTCCTCATACTTGCGAATACTTCGATAGGTCTTGAGTTTTTCCAACATTTCATTCACCCTCTCTATATTTTGAACGCACGTTCCACCATCTTGTAGATGGAACTGCGGTCGGACAACACATCTTCATTTCCTTCCACCGCCAAACGAATCAGATTATGCCCCCAAGCAAACAAAGCGCTTTTGATCACCGTTTGGCAGTACATCCGGTCGTCTTGGGCATCCACGATGCCTTCCTTCAGACCTTCCTGCACAACGAGATCCACCACCTGGTGAAAACGATCCATCTCATGGGCAAAACTGCCGTCTCCAGGCATGCATTTTTTTATGATGGCTCCGTATTCCTTCGCAGAAGACAAAACATGGAAAGGCGACAAGGGGTCCCGGAGATTTCGTTGGATCTGATCCAAAACCAGATCCAGTCGATGCCGAAATCCGGATGTGGTGGTCAGGGTCTCAAGCATGGCATTGGTTTCCTTCTCCAGGTTGTAGAGGACGCTTCTGCCGATCACTTCTTCTTTGGTCGAAAAATACTGGTATACGGTTCCTTTCCCGATCTCTGCTGCATCTGCAATGTCGCTGACCTTCAGTTGGTATGGATGGATCCCGGATCGCAGGAGGGCAATGGCGCCCTCCATGATGGCAATTTCTTTTTCCATATATGGCTTATCCATTTTCTATTCCTCCATAGCCGCTTTGTTGATGTGGCTTTTTCGTTGGAACAGATCGTACATGACCGGTACCACGAAGAGTGTCAACAATGTGGCATACGTCAGTCCTCCAATGGCGGTGATGGCCAGGGGTTGGAGCATTTCCGCGCCCATACCCATGCCAAAGGAAAGGGTGGACAGTCCGAGAATGGTCGTGATGGCCGTCATTAGGATGGGCCGGATCCGAACTCGTCCCGCTTCCAGCAAGGCTTCCTTTTTCTCCATTCCTTCTTCCATCAATTGGTTGGTGTAATCCACAAAGACGATGCCGTTATTGACGACGACTCCGCTGAGCACCAGGAAACCCAACATGGAAATGACGCTGATTTCCGTTCCTGTAAAGAACAGTGCCAAAAATCCACCTGTGAAAGCCAAAGGAATGGTGAACATGACGATGAACGGAAACAGGAGGGATTGAAATTGGGCCACCATGATCAAATACACAAAAACGATGGCCAACAAGATCATCAAGGTCAAATCTCCCAAAGTATCGTTGATGGTTTCCGTCTCACCGGCGATGCGAACATCATAACCTTCCGGTACATCGTAGTCGACCAGTTTCTTTTCAAGTTCCCGACTGACCAGGCCGATGTTGTAATCCGGCAACAAATCACCGGTGACCGAAACATACCGCTGTTGGGCATCCCTGCGGATTGCCTGCAAACCTTCCGTCTCCTGAAGGTCAGCGATCTCATCCAAGCGGACGGTGGACTTTTCTCCTTCCGATTCAAAAGGGATCTCCAATTCTCCAAGGTTTTCCCTGGTGACCGTTTCACTTTTGTCATCCACTACGATGACCGGAAATTCCTTGTTTTCCACCAGCAGCACAGTAGATTGTCTACCGGCGGAAATGCTGGAGCTGACGGCTTGGAATACCTGGGCCACGGTCAACCCTTTTCCCATGGCTTTTTCCTTGTCGACGATCACACGGATCTCCATAGCTTCACTGACAAAACTGGTCTCCACGTTGACCATGCCTTCCGTTTGTGCCAACAATTCGGCAACATCATCGGATATTGTACGCAGGGAGTCCAGATCGCGACCGGTTACGATCACTTCCATTCCCTCTCCAGCCAGACCACCCAGGTTCATGTTGGAGGTGGATACGGCGATCTCCGCATCCAGATCTGCGGTCCGATCCAATATTTCCTGGGAAATTTCCTGATTGGTTCGGGACTTGTTTTCATTCAATAAGAGATACAGGGAAATGTTTCCGCCGCCGCCGCCACCAAAACCCATGGCAGTGCCTCCGGTAAATGCTCCAATGGTTTCGATCCCTTCCACATCCATGATTTTTTCGATCACTTGGTCCGACATGGCAGTACGTTCCTCAAATGTGGCCGAGGGATCCATATCGATAGTCAGGGACATTTCCGTTCCGTCCATTTCAGGTATGAACGCCGTACCCATGGAAAAGGCTGCAAAAATACTTCCTCCCAGTAAAGCGACCACCAATACTATGACGACAACTTTAAACTTCAGAGCTCCCCGAAGAAGTTTTTCATAGAAACCGACAAAGCGGTCGAACATCCCGTGTTCCCTGGATTCCAGGTTTCGAAAGATCCCGGAAGACAATACCGGAACCAATGTCAATGCAACGATGAGACTGGCCAGCAGGGAGTAGGCAATGGTCAGACCCATGTCGGTAAAAATCTGTCTGGATATTCCCTGGGTAAATACGACGGGCAAAAATACTGCTGTCGTCGTCAGCGTGGAAGCCGTCAAGGCTCCGGCAACTTGCCTGGCTCCTTCGATGGATGCTTTAAATGCCGATACCCCTTGATTTTTCAATCGATACACATTTTCGATGACGACCACGGAGTTATCCACCAGCATCCCCACTCCCAGCGCCAATCCTCCAAGAGAGATGATATTGATGGTGACGCCTGTGAAATACATCATGGTGATGGCAAAAACCAAACTGGTGGGTATGGACATGGCAACGATCAAGGTGGGCCGAATGTCCCTTAAAAACAGCAGCAAGATCAGGATGGCCAAGATGCCTCCATACATCAGGTTTTTCAAAACGGAGTCGATGACGATGTCGATGTATACACCCTGGTCCATCAATGGGGTTATGGTCGTTCCTTCGTGTTCATCCATGACCTTGTCGATTCGATCCCGGATGGTTTTCGCTACTTGCGCCGTAGAATAATTGCTTTGTTTTTGAAAGGTCAGCATGACCGCATCTTCTCCGTTGACTTTGGCATAGAGATCAGCGGCATTGTCCACCAACTCCACTTCAGCCACTTCGGATAAATAGATCTTCCCGACTTCGTCCATCTTGGTATCGAACAAGAGCAGATTTCTCATCTCTTCCACATCGGCAATGCTGTCTCCGATCTTTACCAGGAAATCACCGTCTTCTCCTTGGACATAACCTGCCGGCATGGAAAAATTCTGGGCCATCAGGATCCCGCCGATCATGTCCGTAGTGATCATGGCTCCCAGGTCCGTTTTCTCAAACGCTTCTTCCTTGGCTTTTTCCAATTCCGCCAAGCCTTCCTCGATCTGAGCCAGACCTTGGACCATCTGGGTTCTGGCATTTCCGATCTCCTGGCTCAATACGATGCGTCCCTGAGAGATTTGATCTTCCCGAACAAAAATCTCCTGTTTTCCTTCCTGGAGCGCAGCCAACTGTGCTTCGATCTCTGCCAATCCTTGGGTCAATAACTGGATGCTATCCTCCATTTCTGCTTTCTGAGTCTGGGTTTCCTCCAAACCTCGTCGAATGGCTTCCAAGGCAGTTTCCTGTTCCGGTGTTCGCACTTCCAATGCCTCAAGGGCTTCCTGCTGCTCCAACAGCTCCGTTTCTGCCGCTTCCAGACCTCTTAGTGCCAGTTGCAGTGGAGCCAGCTGGCTGTTCAACTGTTCCCGAGCTTCCAGCAGTGCTGCCTCTCCTTCTTCCAGCTGGATTTTCCCTTCGTTGATGGCAGCCATTCCATCGCTAAGCTGTTTGCTCTGGTTGGCATATTCTTCATCCAGCTTGGCCAAGCCAGACTCCAGTTCTTTTTTGGCTTTTTTCAGATCGCTTTCCGCTTTGACCAACTCGCCATCCACGACAGCAAGCATCTGTGCATTGATTTCATCGATCTTCTCCTGGAGAAGTTTTACTTCGATCTTTTCCTCCACCAGTCCGGTCCCCTCTACGGAAGCGACCCCTTCCATGCTTTCCATATCCGGGATCAGCACTTCTTCCGTGAATTCCGACACTTCCCTGGTGTCTTTTCCTTCCATGTCCACTGCGGCTACCATAATAGGCAGCATTTCAGGGTTGGCTTTGATGACCATGGGAGAGCCGACTTCTTCACCCCAGTTGCCCTTGATCATGTCCAGGTTGCTGTTGACTTCGATCATCACCGAATCCATGTTGCTGGTGCTGTTGAATTCCAGAATGATCATGGAAGAACTTTCCCGGGAGACGGAACTGACGTTTTTGATGTTTGTCGTGGTTGCCAGCACCTGTTCCAAAGGTCTTGTAACGACCGTCTCCACTTCTTCCGGACTGGCGCCTGGATAAGGTGTAACTACTACTACATAAGGCAATTCCAAACTGGGCAACAGATCCGTCTGCAGATTCATAAACGAGATCGTACCCAGTATTGCGATCAAAATCACGGCGACAAAAATAGTATATGGCTTCTTAACGCTCCATTTGGATAACATGAGATTCCTCCTAATTAACGACTGACCAGTCGGTCAATAACAGCATACGAAATTGAACAGTCACTGTCAATCCTCAAAAGTTTATATTAAGCTTTCAAAAAATAAAAAAAAAGCCAAACCATATGGTTTGGCTGCATCGTCTTGGTTGCGGGGACAGGATTCGAACCTGCGACCTCCGGGTTATGAGCCCGACGAGCTTCCAGCTGCTCCACCCCGCGTCGTAATGACTAGTATAGCATAATCGACACATCTTTGCAAGACATGATTTGTACAGGACTACAAATATAGCTTCTCCTTTCGCAGATTCAACAAAAAGTAGTAGGGATATTTGCTCTGCAAAAACAGATTGATGCTGGTTCTCATATGTCCCAGATCTCCATCAAAGGTTTCCGGAAAGAAAAGATCAAACAGCACCACGTTTTCTTCTTCAATGATCCGAAAATCGCGGATCGTCACATCCTGGCCGTATTTTTTCAAATACTTCTCAATGTCATCCTTGATTTTCGTACCGGCATTGGTTTCCCGTTCAATGGGATCGATGTGGATCACCAGGGAGATTCCCATGTCCTCCAAAATGTCCCGTTCGATCCGGTCCACGATCTCGTGGGCCACGATCAAACTGTACTCCGCAGAAATACCTACGTGGGCACTGGCCATCTTGGATACAGGACCGTAATCATGTACGATCACGTCGTGCAAACTCATGATGCCGTCAAAACCAAGGATGTACTCATGGATCCGCTCCAGAAGACCGTCTTCCGGCTGCACTCCGATAAGTGTATTCATGGATTCCCGAATAAACTGGATCCCGTTATAAACAATAAAAGCAGCAACGATCATACCTGCGTATCCGTCGATCATCAGGCCGGTCAGCCTGGCAACGCCAAAAGCAACTAGGACCAATCCTGTTGCCAACACATCGTTTCTGCTGTCCACTGCTGCTGCAGACAATGCCTGGGAATCGATTTTTTTGGCGATATTCCCATAGAATCGCGCCAACCAGATCTTGACCAGTATGGTAAGAAGGATGACACCGGCACTGACGAGTCCGATATCCACCACCACCGGGTCGAGGATCCGCTGAATGGAGGTTTTCATCAGCTCATACCCCAAAAGCAAGATAACAAAAGAGACACCCAACGCGGAAAGGTACTCCGTTCTCCCGTGTCCAAAAGGATGTTCCTTGTCCGCAGGTTTTCCCGACATTCGAAAACCTACCAGGGTAACGATATTGGTCCCCACATCGGATAAATTATTGACGCTGTCCGCTATGAGAGAGATACTGCTGGAGAGGATCCCAACCACCAGTTTGACGGCAAAGAGGGCCACATTGCAGAAGATCCCAACAAAACTGCTCATGATCCCGTAATTTTCCCTGGTTTTAACCGACTCTTTTTCTATTTTGACAAATCGTCGAATCAACCATTTTTCCAACATGTCGATCACCTTTCCAACTCTTCCTCGTCCATCGTTTCTTCTTCCGCCTGCTGATCCAGTTCCGCCTGTTGTCGTTCTTCAAATGTCATATTGTCATAAAAGTATGCATCCAGGATCTTTCGAGCCGGCGGCACTGAATTTGAACTGGTCTTGCCCTGAACGATCATCACCGCCACGGCAATTTCCGGCTCATCGTATGGGGCAAATGCGGTAAACCAACCGGTATTGTCATAGCGGGTCCCACCATACTGGGCAGTTCCCGTTTTTCCTCCCACACCGATGTTTTGATGGTCAAATCCTGCAAAACCGCTTCGTGCGGTACTGACGGTGGTGACCAGCTTCATACCCTGCTTCACCAAGGCAAGATTGCTGTCTTTCATTTCCACGGTATCCTTGATATTGGGAATGTGTTCGTATACCACGTTCCCCTCAAAATCCAATACCTGTTCCACCAGATAGGTTTCCATCCGGTTTCCTCCGTTGACCAAAGTAGCAACGGCATTGGCTATCTGGATCGGTGTAAAAGAGTTCCCACCCTGTCCGATGGACGCGTTGATGGTATCGGAAACCACCCAGCGTCCTGCCAGCAGATACTCTGTGATCCGATGAAGATAACGAGTATCCCGAATGTTGTATTTCTGAAGGACTTCTGCCGCTTTCCGATAAACATCCCCGTATGTCTTGTAGGTATCTTCGTCCACTTGATCGTACAATTCTTTGGCGATAGCATAGGATTTGTATACCAACTGTTCGTTGCCTTCATCATTGACGATGGTTGCAGTCCCTTCGATGCCGATGGTTTTTCGAAGATAATCCGACGCGGCGTAGGTCCAAACCTGCCTTTTCTCCGTCTTTGTCGCCAAATATCCCGGTGATTCAGCAATTTCGATCCCTGTTCGCTGACCCAATCCAAAGGCGGTTATATACTCTTCCATGGTATCCACTCCGAGGCGATACCCAGTTTCGTAAAAGAACACATTGCAGGAATCTCGCAAAGCCTCCACTACGGTCTCTCCACCATGCCTGCCCAGGCAACTAAATTGGGTAAAAATCGGATGAACTCCATAGCAATAGATCTGACTGGTTGCAGTTATTGCACCATTTTCCAGGCCGGCTATGGCCAGCAGCGGTTTGAATGTGGACCCAGGCTGCAGGGCCGTCATGGTGGCGTTGTTGTACAAAGGTTTTGGGTACAGGGGATCGTCCACCACTACGTTGAGTTGTTTCCAGTCTTCCGTACTGATCCCCGTCACAAATAGATTGGGGTCGTAATCCGGATAGCTGGCCATGGCTTTGACTGCTCCCGTCTTTACGTCAATGACGACTGCAGCTCCGGAACTGGCTTTTGGTGCCCGATTGTTTGCTCGAATGGCCTTGATCTGTTCTTCCAATGCCTCCTCCGCCACCTTTTGAAGATCGTAATCGATGGTGGTGATCACATCCATTCCAGGTATGGGTTCTACGGTTTCTCCTCCACCTGCTTCCTGAGGCCTTCCCAAATAGTCGGTAACGGCCAGGCGAACTCCGTCTTCTCCCTTGAGATACTCTTCGTAAACCGCTTCAATGCCGGAGATCCCTTTCATGTCCGTCATTTTGTATCCTTCTTCTACATCGGTTTCGTTGACTTTTCCAATGTAACCCAGTATATGGGCAGCCAAGTTGCCGAAAGGATACTCTCGAATAGGCCGGGCTATAACCGAAACTCCAGGAAGCTGGTGGATCTTTTCGTCGATCTCCAAAACAGTGGCCAGTTTTACATCCTTGGTGATCTCCACCGGTTCCCAACTGCGAAACCCTTGATTTTTCAGTATTTGACGAAAGATCATGATCTTGCGGGCTTCCTCGTCGCTGTAGCTATTATCGATCTCGAAGATCTCCCGCAGTTTTTCAAAAGATTCCCGTGCATTGAAATCTAGTTCCAGGTCCTTGAAACCGTAAGATCTTTTCCACAGGTTTTCCTGATGCTTGAACCGGTATATCAGCGAACCATCTCTATTCAAAATAGGCAAGGCCTGTTCCAGATGAACTTTTTCAATGGCTTCCAAAGCCACGATATCATTGACTTCCGGCTTCACATTATACCGTTGACGAAGGATGTCCAAGGTTTCCCGGGGGTCTGCATTCTCGGGGATCTCATTGTCTTTTTTCCATGAAACTTCGTCCCTTAAAAAAGTAAATTCGAAAGTATTGTTCTCCATAAGTATGGGAAATTCATCCACGAATTCTTCTTCATTTCTGTCCAATATCTGGTACAATTCCAAAAATACTTCGTTTCGTTTTTCTTCATCCATGTCCGCATAGGTCAAATCGATGGAGTACCCGATCCGGTTTTTTGCCACCTGATATCCATCCGCTGTATAAATTTCACCTCGGGGTGCCGATTCATTGACTTTTCGCATCATTTTACTGTCTGCAGCCACCTGATAATACTCTCCATCCACGATCTGCAGCTGTGCCAGGCGGAAGAGGAACAAACCCATCATGACCACCAAAAAACCAAACAAAAATGGGATGCGATATTTTTTTTCATTCACCTTCATTCCGCCACCTGCCTTTCCATTCTACATTTTTGTCGAATCCAACAAGTGACCTCGTTGTCTCAACTGCTTGAATATGACGTAGATCAATACCAAACCAGCCAAATTCATCATCCAATATCCGATGGTCCAAGTTTCTAGATACAGATCAAGAGCTGTCGGCAAGCCGGTGAAATAGCGCAACAGAAAAAGCATGCCGTTGGATAAAACCACCCCTACGGGAAACATGAGCAAAGGGGCAATGACATTTTCTTTGAAAACGGAAGCACCCAAATAACTCACTGTCAGCACAGTGGTCAAATACGCCAATCCGAACATGCCGAACACTCCCCCAAAAAGGACGTCTTTCAACACGCCGATGATCAATCCGTATTTCCACGACTCTTCTTTTTCGTAAAAAACGCCGATGACCAACAAGGTCATCAACACCAGATCCGGATAGTGGCCTCCGATGTTGATGAATTGGAAGAAGGTGGACTGTAAGATCAATCCAAACAGCAATATCAGTAGAATTCCTATCGTACGCATCTTATCACCAACTATTTAATGATCAGGACATGCATGATCCGTTCCATGTCCACCACAGGAGCGAGGCGAATGACCTGCTCCAATTTCCCTTGGGGCCTGGTCACTTCCGCCACTTCTCCTATGACCAGGGCCGGCTTGAAGGTTCCCGTCAATCCGGAAGTGACGATGATGTCACCGTCCACCACGTCGGCTTCCGTATCCATGAAACCGACCAACTGATAATCTTCCGTGCCCGTCACACGAACATAGGCGCCTGTTCGCACATTGATCCCATTGAACATGCTGTTTTGGTCCGTCACCGCTAAAACCTTGCATGTGAATTCCGAGACTTCCATCACCCGGCCCACCAGTCCTTCCCGGACCACGACGCTCATATTGGCTTGTACACCATCTCTTGTTCCCCGGTTCAGTACAAACATGTTGAACCCAATATCAGGGTCGATGGCCGTCACTGTTGCCGACAGATATTCGTACTGACTGTTTTCCTCCTTGAAATCCAACAAATTTTTCAACATGTCGTTTTCATTGGCCATCCGCTCATAATCCGTCAGTCGATTCTTGTATTCATTGAGTTGTTCCTCCAGTGCCTGATTGCGCTGTTGCAGGGAACCTATATTGGAAACATATGCAAAGAAATTGTTTGCATAATGAGAAGCAGAGTAGAAAAAACCGCTCACGGAACCAAAGCCTCCACTGACCACGGATTCCGGGAAAGTGGATTCACTTCTTCCTCCAGCACTCATACCAACACCGGTCACCAGCAAGATCACCAAAATGACGATGACCAGCCCAAACCGGCGTTCTTTCAACCACTTCACCAAAGAGCACCTCCTCTGTTAGGAATGGGAAAAAATAATGTTGGTGTAGCCTTGTTCCAGTACCATGGCCGTCCCTTTCGCAACGCAATCCAAAGGATCTTCCGCCACGTAACAATGCACTCCCGTTTCTCGAGACAACAAGACATCCACTCCCGGCAAGAACGCTCCCCCTCCGGTAATGGCAATGCCTCCGTTCATAATATCCGAAAGGAGCTCCGGCGGGGTTTTTTCCAACACATTTTTCACCCGGTCCACAATGGAATACACGGTCGGTTCGATGGCCTCGCAAACCTGGGCCTGGTCGAAACGCACCGTTCTTGGAAGTCCGGAAACCAGATCTCGTCCTTTGATATCGATATAGATATCCTTGTTGATGTCGCTGACGGCAGCAATGCTCATTTTGATGGTCTCGGCTGTTTTTTCACCGATCATCAGATTGTGTTTTGTTTTGATGTAATGGATGATCCCTTCGTCAAAATCATCCCCGCCGATTCGGACCGAACTGGAAACCACCATTCCGCCAAGGCTGATAACAGCGATATCCGTCGTTCCTCCACCGATATCCACTACCATGCTTCCTGTTGGTTCGTTGACCGGCAAACCGGCACCTATGGCCGTTGCCAAGGCTTCTTCGATGAGTCCCACATCTTTGGCTCCCGACATTTGGGCTGCTTCGATCACTGCTTTTCGTTCCACTTCCGTTATATCCGACGGAATTCCTATAAGGACCCGAGGCTTTGAGAGGTTGAATCCCTGCATGGCTTTCCCCATGAAGTATTTGAGCATTTTCTGCGTGATATGAAAGTCTGCAATGACTCCTTCTTTCAGCGGCCGAATGGCGATGATGTTTCCTGGTGTTTTCCCGATCATCTTTTTCGCTTCCATCCCAACAGCAATAACTTCATTGGTGTTCTTGTTGATGGCCACCACGGATGGTTCCCTAATGATGATCCCTTTCCCTCGGACAGCAACCAATGTATTTGCCGTACCCAAGTCGATCCCTATATATGATTTATTGAATAATCCCACGCTTTTTTCTCCTCCTCTAGTTTAAACAACTACGATTATAAACTGCGAAAGTTTATTATAGCTTAATTGAAACAAAATTGCACCTACAGTATACCAATTTAAAACAATTGCCACAACAAGACAAAAGAAAAGAACCGCTGATGGCGGTTCCTTGCTTGCTTTTGTCGTCAAATGACTTTGATATCAAATTCAACCAGCATTTCGCCCAACAGACTTACGGGAAGTCCCATGGCATTCGTGTAGCACCCTTCGATGTCTTCTACCAACAAGGCGCCCTTACCGGTAATGGAGTAGGCTCCCGCCTTTCTCCATGTATCGCCGTAATTGATGTATTTTCGAATAAAATCGTCTTTCAAGTTTACAAACCGGATCTTCGTTTTCTTGTGGGTGAACATGCCCCTGTTTTCCAGCGTGTCAAAAACACAGACCCCAGTAATGATCTCATGGACCTTTCCGGAAAGCCGCTTCAGGATATCGTATGCTTCCTGTTCCGTGGTAGGCATGCCGATCAGGGTTTCCTGGATCAACATGGTGTGAGCCGCAATGATAAGTACGTCGTCGTCCTTGAGTTGCTCGGATACATCCAATGCCTTATCCAATGCAATGCGCTCCACATTTTCTTCAAAAGACAAGTATTTGTCCACCTTCTCTTCTACGTTGCTGTGTGCGATATCGAAGTCCAATCCCAAATTTTCCAGGATCTCTTTTCTTCTGGTGGACGTGGATGCCAACACGATCCTCTTTTTTTTATTCATGCTAACGCCCCTTTACTTTTTATAAAATACTGCGATCGCGGCAATAAGAAACAGGATACTGCCAAGATTCAATTTCATATACAAGCCCAAGTTCAGCTTGATGGAATGTAGATCCACGATCCAGGAACCGGATCCTTGATTGAACAGGCTCAAATCAAACCCTCTCGCAAAAATCGGGATGGTGGGTCCCAACAATTCACCGATAAATGTTCCGGCAATCAGTGAAAACAATAATATAAAGATAAAAAGCCCTTTGCTGCCGTTTACTCTCATGGTCGATTTCTCCTTCTAATTTATCCTTATTATAAATTAAATGGGCAGTCAAGTAAACAGTGTACGGAAAATTATACATTGTACACGATCTGATCCAACCTGAAAATCGATGATCCCGTTAAAAAAGCCTTCGCAAATATGCGAAGGCTTCAAGTAGACTTTATTGGTTTGCCGCCTGTTCCCGCAGCTTTTCCAATTGTCCGCTGATAGCTTTTGTCGGACATTTTTGTACACAGATTTGACACTCGGTACAACCTTCATACTTGATGAAAGCCAGATTGTTTTCAAATCCGATGGTTTTTTCCGGACAGTTTTTCACGCAGATCTGACATCCGATGCAGCCCACTTTGCAGTTGGCTTTCACGTCTTTTCCCTTGTCCAGGGAATTGCAGTCTACATGAACTCCTTTAGAAGCCGGTACCAGTTTAATGACATTTTTCGGGCAGGCGACCACGCATTTGTTGCAAGCCGTACACTTCTCCTTGTCTACAACAGCCACACCCTGGTCGTTGACATGGATGGCATCAAAAGGACATACCCGCTCGCAGGTCCCAAGACCCATGCAACCGTACTGACAGCCTTTGCTGCCGCCGTTGGCAATGTTGGCTTCCCGGCAATCCATGACACCATAATATTTTGCACGTTCCACAGCATTGTCATAAGTGCCGTTGCAAATGACCCGGGCAACCATACGCTCCCCTTCATCTGCAGCAACCCCTAAGATTTCCGCTACTTTTTCCGTTACAGCAGCACCTCCAACGGGACAGCCGTTTGCCGGTGCTTCTCCGGATGCCAGCGCTGCCGCAAAGGCATCGCAACCCGGATATCCGCAGCCGCCGCAATTGGCGCCGGGCAACACGTCTTTCAACAAAGGCACTTTTGGATCCACTTCCACGGCAAACACCCTGGACGCAAACGCCAAACCACCTCCGAAGAGCAGACCGAAGACCCCAAGCCACAATACGGGAGTTATCAATTCACCGATCATACGCTCCTCCTCCTATAACAAGCCTTGAAATCCAAGGAAGGCCATGGACATCAAGCTTGCCGTAATCAATGCAATGGGAAATCCCTGCAATGGTTGGGGCACATCTGACATCACGAGACGTTCTCGAATTCCAGCAAACAAGACGATGGCCAGGGTAAAGCCGACTGCGGCTCCAAATCCATGGACCAGCGTCTCGATAAAGTTGTATTTTTGTTCTATGTTCAAAATGGCAACACCCAAAACGGCACAGTTTGTCGTGATCAGAGGCAGATACACCCCCAACGCCTGATACAGTGTTGGACTGGACTTTTGTATGACCATTTCCACAAACTGGACCAGGGTCGCAATGACCAGAATAAATGCGATGGTCTGCAGGTACTCCAAACCAAATCGTTCCAGCACGGCGTATTGGATCACGTAGGTAATGGCACTGGCCAATACCATAACAAAAGTTACCGCCGCTCCCATGCCTACGGCTGTCTCTACTTGCTTGGATACGCCCAAAAACGGACAGATCCCCAAGAATCGAGACAACACAAAGTTATTGACCAGGATGGCACTCAATAAAATGACGAATAATTTTACCATGTCTCTCCCCCCTCTACTTCGATGCGGTCACTTTGTTTAAAAGTGCCAACAACAGACCCAGTGTCAGAAAAGCTCCCGGAGGAAGAATCATCATCAAGGCCGGCTCAAAACTCGCGCCAAGGATGGAGATCCCAAATATGCTTCCAGCACCGAAAAGTTCTCGAATGGATGCAATGATGGTCAACGCCAGGGTAAAGCCCAGACCCATTCCCAAGCCGTCCGCCAAAGAATTCATGACCGTATTTTTGGAAGCAAAGGCTTCCGCTCGAGCCAGAATGATGCAGTTGACCACGATCAATGGGATGAACAACCCCAAGGATTGATCCAATGCCGGAATATAAGCTTTCAACAACAATCCCACCAGTGTTACAAACGTGGCAATGACCACGATAAAAGCGGGGATCCGAATTTTATCCGGGATGACTTTCTTCAACAACGCGATGACCACGTTGGATCCGATCAGCACCACTGTTGTAGATAGTCCCATTCCCACTCCGTTGACGGCCGATGTGGTAACGGCCAGCGTGGGACACATGCCCAGCATCAATCGAAAGATCGGGTTTTCGGGAATAATTCCATTAAATAAGTTTTTTCCAAATTCCATGATTATTACACCTCCACCCTACTTATTAAGTTCGCCGAACACTTCAATGGAAGCATTCACACCGTCGGTCACGCCCTGGGAAGTAATGGTGGAACCGGTGATGGCGTTCACTTCATTGCCCTGGGACGTTCCGCTCTTGATAACGGACACAGGTTCGCCTGCGGACAAACCCTGGAACTGGTCCATAAACGCCGGCTCCGTGGATTTGGCTCCCAAACCAGGTGTCTCGCTGTGGCTGACCACCCGCATGCCGGTGACGGTTCCATCCAAGGCAATGCCGGTAAGGACCGTTATATTGCCTCCGTATCCTTTCGGCAAGGATTTGAAGGTATAGCCAATGATCTCTCCGCTCTTTTTCCCAATATACACTTCTTCCATGATCTCCGGATTTTCAAAACCCAGATTTTCCACCAGGGAACGAAGTTGGGCCGGATCCATTTGTTCAAAGGCATCCGCTTCCCCCAATACTTCGATCCTGGCCTGTTCATTCTGGACCCGGATCTGTTCTGCTATGATGTCTCTTGTTACGTAATTGGTCGCACCCAACAACAAGGCGGAGATGGCAGCTATGACAAACAAGACCAAAGACAACCGTACTATTTCACGCATCGCCCTTCACCTCCCCGTAAATTTTAGGCATACTGAATCGTTCGATCAACGGAGTTGCCACATTCATCAACAAGATGGAATAGGAGACCCCTTCCGGGTATCCTCCCCAAAGTCGAATGACGCTGGTAATGATCCCGCAGCCCAAAGCATAAATGATCTGGCCCCGAACCGTTACCGGCGAAGAGGAATAGTCCGTTGCCATAAAAAACGCTCCAAGCAGCAAACCACCAGCCATGGCGTGGTACAGGGGATCTTGCCCTGCTGCAAACGTAAATACCATGACCGTTCCAATAAAGATGACCGGGATCCTCCAACTGATCACTTGTCGCACGATGAGATAGATCCCTCCGATCAACAAGGCCAAGGCCGAAATTTCACCAATGGATCCTCCAATGTTTCCCATAAACAAGTCCATGTAGCTAGGCAATCCGGCTGCTGTCACTTCTCCGCTCTTTAAAAGTGCAAGAGGAGTGGCCGTTGTGTACGTATCCGTAACAAATGCTGCAGAGGTCATTCTCGTCGGCCAGGATGCCAGCAAAAATGCCCTTGCCGCCAAGGCCGGATTGATGAAGTTCTGTCCGATACCGCCAAAGGCCTGCTTTACGATGGCAATGGCAAATATGGATCCGATGACAGCCAACCACCAGGGCGCTGTCACAGGCAAGTTGAATCCAAGAAGGATTCCCGTGACCACTGCACTCCAATCGGTGACGGTAACTTTTCTTTTCATGATGAATCTCTGTACGACAAACTCGGTCAATACGCTGGTGACGATGCAAATCAACGTCAAAATTGCCGCATTGATCCCCAAAAATATGATTCCGGCCGCCATGGCAGGCAACAGGGCAATGACCACATCCCGCATGATGGATGCAGTACTATGGGATGCCCGGATGTGCGGCGATGATGAGACGGTTAACAATTGTTCATTCATGATCCTTTATCCCCCTAGTTTCCTTTTCTGCTGCTTGCGATGATTTCCCTTTTTGCGACTCGAATGGACGAAACCAACGTTCGTTTTGCCGGACATATAAAGGAGCAGCTTCCGCATTCCACGCAATCCAGTGCATGGTATTTTTTGCAAGTGTCATAATCTCCTCGGAGGGAGTATTCGGAAAGGTATAAAGGCAACAGCTTCACTGGACAAACACTGACGCATTTTCCACACCGAATGCAAGCCGACGGTTCTTCCACATGAGCATCTTTTTCATTGAGACAAAGGATCCCGGACGTTCCTTTTATGACGGGGATCTCCGACGAAAATTGTGCGATTCCCATCATGGGTCCACCATTGATGATCTTTGCCGGCGGTTCGCTGAATCCTCCACACTCGTCGATCAGATGATTCACAGAAGTTCCGATCTTTACCATCAATGTTTGGGGATCTGCTATGGCACTGCCGGTAACAGTGACTACCCGCTCCACCAAAGGCATTCCCAGCTGGATGGCGTCGCTGACGGCAACAGCCGTACCTACATTGGACACCACCACACCTGCATCCATGGGCAATCCACCGGAAGGTACTTCACGGCCGGTAACGGCAGTGATCAACTGTTTTTCCGAACCTTGAGGATATTTGGTATGGAGTGAAAATACTTCGATTTTCCCTTTGTCGTCGATGGCCTGGTATATGGCCTCCAACGCTTCCGGCTTGTTGTCTTCGATTCCGATAAAGCCTTTGTCCACGCCCAAAACCTTCATCATGGCTTTCAACCCATAAATGATTTTTTCGGGATAGACCCGCATAAGCTGGTCGTCTGTGGTCAGGTACGGCTCACATTCTGCCGCATTGATCACGACAAAGTCGATCTTCTTGTCCGGTGGCGGCGACAATTTGACATGGGTGGGAAAGGTTGCTCCACCCAATCCGACAATTCCGGCATTCAAGATGATCTCCTTGATCGCTGCCGGTTCCAGGTTATCCAGTTCGCCTTTGGGTACCACCTCTTCCGACAGGGTCTCCAAACCATCATTCTGGATCACCACCGACATCACCTGCTGGCCGTTGGGATGGAGTCTCGGTTCTACTGCCACTACTTGACCCGATACGCTGGCATGGATCGGTACAGATACAAATCCGTTTGGATCTCCGATCCGTTGTCCTTTTTTTACCGTATCCCCTTTCTTTACCATGGGAGTACACGGCGCACCAATATGCAATGACATGGGGATCACGACCTGATCCGGCGTTCTGGCTACTTTCAGGGGCTTGTCCTTTGTCAACTCCTTGCGATACGGAGGATGGATCCCACCCTTGAATGTTGAATGTTTCACATCCATTACTTAACACCTCACATTGTATGAATATTGTATACAAGTTCTATAATCTTACCCATTATACCATATCAGCTCCACGTATCAAGACTTCTGATTTGTTAATAATTAAACGTTTTTGCTGAAACGTAATAGGACGATTGTTCTCATTTTAATACATATATCTCAAATAATAAAGCTGAATTTCCTGATTTCAGGCTAATTATACATTTTTTTTGAAAATCATCGATAATGATTTTAATAAATATGGATCGTTTTAAAAGATCTTTGATATTTTTTAAACAAATAACCGGATTTAACGTTGGTCTTCCAATTCTGCCAACCCTTCCCTTACATATCCCCTGACCCAGCGGATCACCTCCATGTCATTCAAATCCACCTTGTCTCCCAGCATCTGTCGGATCTCCCTGGTGTCCAGTCGAAAGGTTTCCCCTCCTATTCGATGCACATAAATAAAATCAGCCTTGTTCAATCCCAAGATCACGGCAGTTATGGTAGAGACCATGTTCCCCAAAGGTGCCCGATCGATGTGATCGTACTGAAAACGTGCAAGGACCACTGTGCCGACGTTTTCCTTGGATAATAATTTCAAGGATCCGCCGGAACGTTTTGCCGATGCTTCAAAAAGAGAAAGACCCAATCCAACGGGTCTGGTCGTCCTACTGGTGGTGAACGGATCCATTGCCCTGCTTCTAAATTCCTTGGGCATCCCTTTGCCGTTATCGCTGATTTTTATCAGAAGTTTGTTTTGAACCGGTTCTTCCACAATGGTCAATTTTACAAGGGTGGCTTCGGCTTTTAATGCGTTTTCGATGATGTCGTTGATATGCAGTGACAATTCTTTCATGACTCACTTCCTCGGATTTTTTGAATGACCTCCATGGGATCTTTTTCCTTTAGATGGAGAAAAAAAGACCTCTCCAACATCTGATGCAGATAATGGGCATCTGAAGAACGAAAGATCCTCAAGTCCTTGATCATGGAATCCATTAGCGTATTGTCTCCTTGCTTGTAGTTCGAGGAGAGCTCTACGCTGCGGAGATGAAGATCCGGGGGTATGAACCCCAGGTTGGCGATCAGGCTGAAGCTCTTCTTGTCGATATGGGCCGGGAGTATGGCTCCTTCCATCTTTTCCACCAATGTCTTCAAGTCACCAAGGGACAGGTCCACGGCATTGATCAACAGGTCGCCGATCTTTCCGATGCACTCGTCCTCCTCATTCAATATGAGCTGTGCCCCAAAAAACTTTTCATTGTTTGGTATCTTCGGCAAGCGCTTCATGATGATCTCATCCAATTCCATGGCCCGTTCCAGATTTGGTAGATATGCCAACACGTGGATCTCCTCTTTCGTATTCACTTCGATCCCGGGGAGGAATCCGAGGTTTGCTTCCCGGGCCAAAGCATCCACTGCAGGAAGATTGGCTCCACTATTATGGTCGGTGACGGAAATGACATCCAATCCTTTCAGTAGCGCCATGTTGACGATGTTGTTTGGCGTCATGTCTTCATCGCCGCATGGTGACAGGCAGGAGTGGATATGAAGATCTACTGCAAAGGCCTTGTTTTTCATGACTCCATTTTTTCTTTTAGAAAACAAGCGATGTTATACGCGGTCCAGGGAGATACCAGCAATGGGATGTTTTCCTCCAATGCCTTCTTTTGGGTGTCTTCATCAGGAGTGCAGCCTTCCGGCAGGATGATGCAGCTCATTTCCAGCAATACTGCCACTGCCACGATGTTGATGTGGGTCTGGACGGTGATCCAGGCACAATTCTGCTCGGAATGGCTCATGACCCAGCTGAGAAGGTCGCCTATATACACACTTCCGATCTCCTTGTTGGTTTCCACACCGGGGTTGGCCAGTTGGAATTTTTCATGTGCCAGTAAAGCATCCACAGAATACGTTTTCATGATTTTCACACCTTTCATGACTTGGTTGTTCCTTCAAAGGGTCTATTCGTCTGCTCCTTGCTTATACTCGAATTTTTATTGTCTTTCAACAAGTTGTTGTATGCTTCCTTCAGTCGGAAAATGCATTCTTCTTCCTTGATGAATCCACACACCACATCTTCGGCAAAAGCCTGACAATTTGGCGATCCGCAGGTTCCGCAATTGATCCCCGGCAAACGGGATTCCACTCCTTCGATCTGTTCCAGCATCTGCAATGCCTTTGCCAAATCCTTGTGGATCGGTTTTTGGGGCATGGGCAAAATCTCCTCATGCCGATTTAAAAATCCGCTTTTGTAATACTCCCGGATCATTTCATCCGTGATGTCATTTTTTGCTTCATCTTTTTCTTTTGTTCGGTCGAACAGCCGTTTCTTCGCTATGTAATTGTTTTCCACTGTGAAACAACCGCCGACGCACCCACCGATACAACTCATGCCCTCAAAAAAATCCAACCCCCGAAGCCGTCCTGCTTCGATCTCATCCAGTACGTCGATGACGTTGTGGATGCCGTCTACATTGATGATCTGCTTGTCTGCCACAAAGCTGGACTCCCCGCCGGATTGGGCCCATAAAAGCCCTCTGGTGGTGGAGATTTGAAGATCTTCCTCTTCTACGGTCTTCAACCGGTGAAGGATGTCCGGATAGATGTCGCTGATGGCTACGGCGGCATCTACACTGGATTTTGCGCTGTCCCAAGGAATGTAACTATGTATGGTGGTAGTTTTTGCCGCACAGGGCGTCACGAAAACGATTTCCATATCGTCGTCCGCCAACCCTTTTTCTTCCTTCAGTTTTTTCCGAATGATCCTTGCCGTCACTTCCATTGGCGATTCCAGGGAAATCAAATTGTCCACCAATTCGGGAAAACGAACCTGAATGAGCCGCACCACTGCGGGACAGGCTGTGGAGATCAGCGGTCTTGGAGCATCCGGTTTTTCCAGCTCGTACTGGATGGCTTTTCCGACGATCTCCGCCCCGTATGCCATTTCAAAAACTTCATCAAAGCCAACGCTTTTCAACGCACTCAAAATCCGATTGATGCTGAATGTGGACTTAAACTGAGAAATCAACGTCGGGGATGGGATGGCCACTCTATACTTTCTTTTATCCAAACTGTCCATCGTATCCGTTATTGCTTTTCGTGCACCATTGGGACAAACCCTTATGCATTCACCACAGTCGATGCAGCGGTCTGTGATAATGGTAGCCTTGCCGTGACGGATCCGCGTGGCTTCCGTTGGGCAATAGCGCAAGCAGGTAAGACAACCGTTGCATTGATCCAAATCCAGATAAACCGAGTGAACCGACTCGTTATTCATCATTACACCACCTTTGCAGCACAACCAAAATCGATCAAGTCAACCAAAAGGTCATTTTTATGGTCGTCCCTTGTGGAACTTGGGAATCGATTTCAAAGACATCCGAGCATTTTTTCATGTTGGGAAGACCCATGCCGGCGCCAAATCCCATTTCTCTGATCTCAGCAGTGGCCGTGGACCATCCTTCCGTCATGGCCAAATCGATATCCGGTATTCCCGGCCCGAAGTCCTGGGTACAAACCAATACTTTGTCCGTATCGATCTTCGCCGAAATCCTCCCTCCATTGGAGTGTATGGCAATATTCATCTCAGCTTCGTAAGAAGCGATGGCCACCCGTCGAACGATTTTAGGGTCTACACCGATCCTCTGCAGCGTCCTTTTGATGATGCGGGACACGTCTCCCGCAACAACAAAGTCCCTGTTGTTTACATTATATTCCATTTCATAGATATTTGTCATGGTTCTAATGGCTCTCCCAGTCCTTTCTTATATAAAATACCGCAACATTCATACATGGGTAGCTCTGTCGACAGAACCACCATGTCCAGTTCTTTTGCTTCCTGTACCAGAGTGTCGTCGGGCAATTTCCCCCAAACAAAGATCAACGTGCGTATGTTGGCCATTTCCGCCGTCTTCAGAACATGGATGTTTGTCAACCCGGTGATGAGCACCATGTCCTTGTCCGCCAATCGCAAAACCTCGCTCATTAAATCGCAGGCACAAGCGTAGGCCACTTCCCTTTTCAAATGTTCTTCTCCACACAACACTTTTGCATCAATAAATTCTTTTATTTCCAGCAACTTCATGCGCTACCTCCCCGTTTCCTACGATTCTCCCTTTTGTCGATGTTCTTTCCACTTCATTTTAACACAACGACAAAAAGATATCCACGCAGGAACATCTTCAAAAGTGTGCTATTTTTTTCATTGAAAATGGGCAAAAAAATGGTGCGAAGGGGGGGACTTGAACCCCCACGGAATTTCTTCCACATGCCCCTCAAGCATGCGCGTCTGCCGGTTCCGCCACCCTCGCACATAGGTTTATAATATACAACTGATATTATAAACGCTATCTATCCAATTGACAAGAGTATTTTGAAAGACTTTTCCCACAGATGCACTGCGACCCGGCTCAGTGCTTCCATGGAACCGTCGTTCCATACCACAGAGTGAACGTATGCTTCTTTCTCTTCATCAGGCATTTGAGCATCCATTCTTGCCTTTGCCTCTTCTTCGGTGATCCCGCTCCGCGCGACGATCCGCCGGATCCGTTCTTTCTCCGGCGCCCGGACCAGCCAGATCCGGTCTGCCTGATGAAAAAGTTTCTCCTCCACCATCAAGGGACAATCGTAGACCAGCCAGGATGTACCCTTTTGTTTTTCTTCCTCCACCTTTTTGTAAAACAATGCTTCGACCTGGGGATGAACGATGCCGTTCAGTCGCTTTCTCGCTTTTTCATCGTGAAAGACGATGGCTGCCAGAGCTTTCCGATCCAAAGACCCGTCTTCCAGAACAACGGCAGGACCGAACGCTTCCACCACTTCCGTCAAACCAGGGGTCCCCGGTTCCACCGCTTTTCGGGCCAAATCGTCTGCGTCGATGACGGGTGCTCCCAGCTCCCTGTTCAATATTTTGGCCACTGCCGTTTTCCCAGAACCAATGCCTCCGGTGATCCCAAGTATTTTCATTTTTTACAAGTCGCTTTCATAAAAGGTTTTGAAAGCCAGATACATGGCATAAATATCCGCCTTGGAAGCCAGCTCCCATGGAGAGTGCATGCTCAGTAGACCGATGCCGCAGTCCATGACATCCATCCCTAGTTCTGCCGGTATGAATGCGATGGTCCCACCGCCTCCCATATCCACTTTGCCCAATTCGCCGATTTGCCACGGCACTTTTTTCTGGTTGAACAAACGGCGGATCTCCCCGACGAATTCTGCATGGGCGTCGTTGCTGGAGTTTTTACCTCGAACTCCCGTATATTTGGTCAGTACCACCCCTTCCCCAAGGTATGCTGCATTGCGCTTGTCATGGGTATTAGGGAAATTGGGATCAAAAGCTGCATTGACGTCCGCTGATAGAAACTTGGATCGTTGAAGCGCTCTTCGAAGGACCCTCTCCACGGATCCGTCCATAGCGCAACTCAACAATTCATAGACCACATTCTCAAAAAATCGGGAGCTCATGCTGGTATCTCCGACGCTGCCTATTTCTTCCTTATCCACAAAAAGACCAAAAACGGATTTGCCGATGTTCTCTGCATCAAAGATTGCTTTCAAGCTGGTGTAGGCGCAAACCCGGTCGTCATGACCATAAGCACCGATAACACTGCGGTCAAAACCCACATCCCTTGCCTTGCCTGCTGGTACCACTTCCAACTCGGCGGAAATAAAATCTTCCTCCACCATGCCGTACTTTTCATGAAGAAGTTGCAGCACATTGGTCTTGAACCGTTCCTTTTCTTCCTTGTCCTCCGCCGGGATGCTACCTACAAGAACATTGAGCATCTCTCCTTCAACAGCATCCGACAACTTCTTCTCCATCATCTCTCTGGACAAGTGGGGCAGCAGATCCGTGATGAAAAAGACAGGATCCGATTCTTCTTCTCCAATGGAAATGGAAATCTGGCTGCCGTCCGCCCGAACCACGGTACCGTGTATGGCCAAGGGCAGGGTCACCCATTGGTATTTCTTCACGCCGCCATAATAATGGGTCTTTAAAAAGGCCAGCTTGCCGTCTTCATAAAGAGGGGCCTGTTTTACATCCAGACGCGGTACATCCACGTGAGAGCCCACCATGAGAAAACCTTGTTCCGGGTCCATGTTTCCCATCCGAAAAAGAACCACTTGTTTTCCCTTGTGTTGCGCATACACTTTATCGCCGACGCCGATCTTTTCCCCCTGGTCCACATAATGATCCAAGGATCGAAACCCTTCCTCTTCCGCCATGGCAATGATCCGCTGGATAGACATCCGTTCCGTTTTCCCTTGATCCAAAAATTCCTTGTAGCCTTCTCCGAAAGAATGGATCTGGGGATGAAGATCCTTCAATCCTTCCCAGGCATTGATATTTTCCCTCTTCAACGTTGTCTTCTTCTCCATTTAATATCCTCCATCCTCATCCACAAGTTCAATATTCTCCAACTGGGCCCGGAAGTTTTTTCGAAAATCGGCCAGGTATTCTTCCCGCAATTCCTTTTGTTCCGCCGCTTCTTCCGGTGTCAATCCGGTATCCTTCTTTTTCCTTGCCAGTTCGTTGATCCGTTCCATTTTTTCCTTGTTCATACATCATTCCTCCGATTCGTTCTTCTTACATATAATACCATAAAATCTTGCAACATAAAAAAAAAGATAATTTTCATTATCTCTTTTCCCTTTTGTTCTATTCTTCTTCACCCAGGCTGTTTTCCACCAATTCCACCAAGGCTTCCAAGGCTTCCTGCTCGTCGGATCCACTGGCTTCGATGATGATTTCCGCTCCCTTGTTAACTCCCATGACCATGACCCCCATAATGCTTTTGGCACTGACGGTGGCCGTTTCCTTTTTTATATAAATGTCGCTTTTGAACCGATTGGCCAATTCTACAAATCGTGCCGCCGGTCTGGCATGAAGCCCCAACTTGTTTTGGACCACTACCTTTTTGTAAACCATTACATCACCCCTGTTAACGTATTGCAAAACCCTATCTTTATTATACAGGTTATTTATTTTTTATCAAATATATTTGAAAATTCGTTGGAGATTATTCCAATTATCAAAACCTGTGATATAATGAAAATAATTTGGAGGTGAACGTCAATGAAGATCACAAAAGAAATGGGTATTATGTCCGCCGTGGACAGCTATCCGGAAACCATAGATGTTTTTCAACGATTCGGGATGCACTGTTTTGGGTGCATGGCTGCAAGATTTGAAAACATCGAAGAAGGTGCCGTTGCTCATGGGATCGACGTGGATTCCCTGATCAACGCTTTAAACGAAGCAGTACAATAAGCAGCTGCAAAATATTTGCGGGTCTAAGTTTCTGCACTTCAACAAAACGGCATCCTCTTTTCAGAGGGTGCCGTTTTGTAGTTGAGTCTATTGCGCAGCTTTTACTTTTCTTTCTTCGATCTCTCTCTCGTATATTTCCAATTTCTCCTGGTTCAATTTGTAACCGAATCCCAAGATGACGGAGGAAAGCAGCATGAAGATCGCCGGGATCAATACAAATACAGTAATGACCGCGTCGGTCAATTCTTTCGATGCTGTGGCAGGATCGGCTGTTGCTACAAAACCGGCTGTTGCCAATACGAAAGGAATTACCGTACCTCTGGAAATAATGGCTGTCTTCAGAGACAAGTTCATCAGACCCATGATCCAAGCAGTTGCAGTCTGGCCGGTTTTCCACTCACTGTACACGGCAACATCGGAGTACAATGTGACCATGGTGGCTCGAAGCACCCCAAGAAAGATGGCTGCCGTGATCACTGCGATCAAGAACAACACGATGTTGTATCCAACGATCTTCGCTACGATCAGGGCGGCACTGCAAAGAACCAAAGATATGATGGATGCCGCTCTGGAGGAAATTTTCTGTGTCAGCGGTGCGGCCAAGTAGGATCCAACCAACTGTGCGAGAGATACCAGCAATAGATACGTGGCGAGCAATCCCGCATTTTTGGGAACATAGGTGAAATAATACGCCGCTGCCGCCGTCATGATGAAGCTGGCCATATAGCGGAAGAAATCACCAATGAGAAGAATGATCAAATAATGATTGGTCCCTGCCATTTTCAGCATTTGGATCAATCCCAAGCGAGGCTTGGTCGACTTGTTCGCAGCAACCTCCGCACCAGTTTCTTCATAGCCTTCGGTCATTTTGAAATGGAACCAATAGCCCAGTAGCATGATAAAGGCAAATGTTCCGGCCAAAAGAGTATAGCCTAAAACTTCATTTCCCGTGACTCTACCATAAAGAGCGGCCAAATTTGCTCCCGTATAAGAAAATATGATTCCTGCCCCAGCTCCCCAAGTTGCACGTCGGGATGATAGAAGACCACGTTCACTGGGTTTTGTCGCAAGAAGAGGGATCAGTGCAATATTTGCCACCCAAGGAATATTCCATGCAATGTGACTGATAACAAAACCCAATGTTACGATGATGGCGCCGATGGCATCTCCACCGATTTTTGTAAACTGAAACATATACAAGACCACTACAATGGGCGGACAGATCAGCAACCAGGAACGGTACTTGCCCCATTTCAAAGGCTTTATACTGTCAATGAATGCTCCGTAAAAGGGAGAAAGCAGTGCATCACCGATACTGGTAGCGGTACCGATCACGGCAACCGTTGCCAGCGGAAACTTGGCTACATTGGTAAGGAAGAAAACGAAGAAATACATTTCCACCAATGTCATCAAAGAAAATCCCATGTCTCCGACTCCAAAAAAAGTTCGAATCGTTTTGCTTAAAGGTTTCTTTTCCAAAAAAATCACTCCTTTATATTTTTTTTGAAACAAGTATAGACATTGTAAATGTCATACTCATTTCATTTTTATAATTTATTATACATTTTTTGATTTGATATTTCAAATGAATTTTAATATCGTTTAAAGTTTTACAATTTTTAACACAATGTTCATTTTCGACCTATTGTGTTTTTTTATTTTCCAAGTTAAAAAAACTCCCAAGCAGATCATCCAATTCCAATGAATCGGAGGTTCCGCCTGGGAGGCAATTTTAAAAACGGCTCTTATTTTTTTCCAAATTCAACAGATCAAATATCCGAAGGAAGGACCTTGTTCAATACGATCCCAATAAATGCAGCAATGGCCAGTCCGGAGATGGACAAGGTTCCACCGATGAATATATTGTCAATGGCGATCCCGGTAACCAGGATCAAGGATGCAATGATCAAATTTCTGCTGTGGGCAAAATCCAGTTGGGCTTCCACCATGGTCCGAACGCCAACGCTGGCGATCATACCGAAAAGGATGATGCTGACTCCACCCATGACAGCTGTAGGTATGGAGTTGATCAATGCCCCAAATTTGCCGATCAGGCTCAAGACGATGGCAAAAATGGCTGCTAGTCGCAATACGGAGGGATCGTATACTTTTGTGACCGCCAATACTCCCGTGTTTTCGCTGTAGGTGGTATTGGCCGGTCCACCAAGAAATCCGGCAAGAATGGTTGCAAGTCCGTCACCCAGCATGGTGCGATGGACACCAGGATCTTTAAAGAAGTCTTTACCGACAACGGCACCATTGGTAGTAATGTCCCCAAAGTGTTCAATGAATATGACCATGGCGATAGGCGCGATGGCAGTAATGGCAGCCAGATTGAATGTCGGCAATGTTGTGACCGTTTCCCAGGCAACACCGGACATTCCCAACCAGCCGGCTTCCTGGATGCCCGTAAAGTTTACCATCCCCATGGCAGCTGCGGCGATATAACCGACGACGACAGACGCTAAAATCGGTACCAGTTTGAAAAATCCTTTGGCAAAAATGGATACGATGATCATGGTTAGGATAACGATGGATGCAACGATGATGGATTTCCCGTCCACAGACCCCGTCTGGGTGGCTCCATCATAAGCATAACCGGCCATGCTCAATGCTACAGGGCTTAACCGCAGACCGATTACGATGATCACCGGACCGGTGACGATGGGAGGAAAGAAGGAACGGATCGTATCTGCTCCGGCAATTTGTATGATCCAGGCCATCAAGACATAAACGATGCCCGCTCCAATGACTCCGCCTTTTACCGATCCGATACCGTATTGGGACAGGGTCATGGCCAAGGCTCCTATAAATGCAAAACTGGATCCCAAAAATACCGGAACCTTTCTCTTTGTCACTGCGTGAAAAATCAATGTACCCAAACCTGCACTGAGAAGAGCCACCGATGTGTCCATTCCCGTCAAGATCGGCACCAGCACCGTGGCCCCAAACATGGCCAACAAGTGCTGAAACCCTAAGATCGCTTTTTTCCCTGCTGATAGTGTGTTCATTCTATTCCTCCTCTTTTTGTTAATACCACTGCATCTTTTCCATCTTGTTCCTTCAACAAGACTTGGATCATTTCTTCCCTGGATGTGGGAACGTTCTTCCCTGTGTAATCCGGTCGAATGGGAAGTTCCCGATGTCCCCGGTCGATGACGACAGCCAGTTGGATCTTTTGGGGACGGCCCTTGTCCATGACTGCATTGATGGCCGCCCGGCAGGTTCGTCCGGTGTAGATGACATCGTCTACCAATACCACATTTTTGTCTTTTACATCCACATCGATGCGGCTTGATCTTCGGTTTTCCCCAGTCTCTTCCTTGTCGTCTCGATAGGCTGTGATGTCCACCGAACCCAAAACCACCTTCCCATTCTCAAAGGATTCGATGTTTTCCGCGATCCGCTTGGCAATGGGCATGCCCCGTGTTCGTATGCCCAAAATGACCAAACCTTCGATCCCTTTGTTTTTTTCCACGATTTCATGGGAAATTCTCGTGATGGCCCGTTGAAGTGCACTCTCATCCAGAATTTCGATCCGATCGGTCATGTCCACCCTCCTTTTCAACCAATGGTTTCTGCACAAAAAAAAAATCTTTTTACGGCATGGTAAAAAGATTCTGCGTACGACTCTATGCATCACCTTACCAGCCTCACAGGACCAACTTAAAGGTAAATTCCTACTATAGTGTACACCAATTCTTTTTTGATGTAAATAAAAAAAAGAGGCACATTCGAAAAAAAAGCGAATGTGCCCAATATCATCCTTTTACGACGTCCCGGGTGACCACTACATCGTTGTCTTCTCCAAATATGCCTTCCAGGACCACCATTCCTTCGGAACACGGCGCCTCTACCATCACCTTGTTCAACATGTCCATCAATTCCATGATCCGCCCTTTTGGGATGGGGGAGACTGTTTTTACGGAAGTCACCGGTTCCAGTCCGCCCACAACGCCAATGGTGGAGGTGACGATCCTTCTGGGATCCGTCCATTCGTTGATCCCGTAATCCAGTCCACGCTTGCATCGATTTCCGGTCACGTCGATGCTTCCATCCTTCTCCTCTTTTACATGAAGAGAACAACCGATGGGACAAACCACACAGGTAAAGTTTTTCTCCATCACTTCTCACCTCCCTGCACCTGAAAAACCAATTCCTTGCCGGCAGCCTGGTCCAGTACATTCCCTGGTACTTGCAAGCTGGCCATCTCTCCCGGCATCAACCGTTCAAACTTTTTGGAGAGTAGGACTTTTCCATCCACCGTTGCTTCTATAGAGGCATTTGCATAGACCCGATCCACCCGCATGTACATTTTGGTCCGCTGGGTGTCTTTCGTGATCTCCACCGACTGGGGGACCACATAAGTGATCCCGGCTGTCCCGACGGTTTTTGCAAAATCACCTTTTTCGGATGCATTTTTAATGTACTCGACAGCACCCATGGCCGCCGTCTCCGCCTCCTCGGATACGTAATCCACCAGATCGTGGACATGGAGCACGTTGCCGCAGGCGAAGATTCCGGGTACGGAAGTTTCTCTTGTCTGGGTGACCACCGGCCCCTTGGTTGTCGGATCCATGTGAATGCCGCATTGATTGGACAACTCGTTTTCAGGGATCAGTCCTACGGAGAGCAACAGGGTGTCGCAAGCAACATATTCTTCCGTTCCATCTATGGGTTTTCGATTCTCGTCCACTTGTGCCACCGTCACTCCTTCCAGACGACTCTTCCCGTGTATGGAAAGTATGGTGTGACTCAAGTGAAGGGGAATATCAAAATCATCCAGGCATTGGACGATGTTTCTGGTCAATCCGTTGGAATACGGCATCAATTCATAGACCCCTTTGACTTTTGCACCCTCCAGGGTCATTCTTCTGGCCATGATCAATCCGATGTCTCCCGAACCCAAGATCACCACCTCCCTGCCGGGCATGAACCCTTCCAGGTTGATGAATCGTTGGGCCGTTCCTGCGGTAAATACGCCGGAAGGACGGTCTCCTGCAATGTTGATGGCTCCCCTGGTACGCTCCCGACATCCCATGGCCAGGATCACGCTTTTGGCTTTTAAAACCTGGAATCCATTTTTTTCGCTAAGGGTATGGACTTCCTTGTCGGCAGTCACTTTAAGCACCATGGTTTCCGTTGCCACCTCGATGGACGACTCCTGCAGCCGCCGAATATAGCGCTGGCTGTATTCCGGTCCGGTCAATTCCTCCTTGAACTTGTGCAGGCCGAAACCGTTATGGATACACTGGTTGAGAATGCCGCCAAGCATGTAGTCCCGCTCTACGACCAAGATCTTTTCCACGCCTGCTTCGTATGCTGTAACGGCCGCCGCCAATCCAGCCGGACCGCCGCCTACTACAATGATATCGTAGATCATTTCTTCATCCCTCCCAGTCCTTTTTTGGTGATCCCCGTCAGAATATTGGAACCTTTGTTGTTTTTTGTGATCTCCAGCATGTCCAGATCAAGTTCTCGCGTCATGATCTCCATGACCCGGGGAGTGCAGAATCCGCCCTGGCATCGACCGGAAGTGACTCTTGCCCTGCGCTTGATGCCGTCGATGCTTCTCACCGGGATGGATCGGTGAAGGACATCGACGATCTCCCCCTCTGAGATGCTTTCACACCGACAGACGATCTTGCCAAATCGCCGATCCTGGACGATCAGTTCATTGATCTCTTCATTGGACATCCGATCCATTCGAATGTAAGGCGCCCGGTAAGAGATGTAGTTCTTCTTTTCTTTCATTGCCAATCCGGCATCATCCAGCATCCCTACGACTTCTTTTGCCATGGCTGGAGAGGAAGTGAGTCCCGGTGAATCGATGCCCACCAGATTGATGAAACCGGTCAAGGTTTCTTCCATGATGAAATCATAGGTCTCCAGGGAGGATCGAAGCCCCGCATATTGAGTGATCACTTTGCTCATGTCCAGCTTCGGCACCGTCCGTCTCGCCTGGGTCGCCACTTCCTGCAATCCTTCCCTGGTGGTAAGCAGGGATTCCTTGTCATCCACATGCTGGGCATTGGGACCGATCATCAGGTTCCCGTGGATCGTCGGCGTGACCAGGATCCCCTTGGAATCCTTTTTCGGCGTTTGAAACAACACAGACCCCACCGTACCTCCCACTTCCTTGTCAAAGAGCAGATACTCTCCTTTTCTGGGGGTGATCTTAAAGGAACCGGCACCTGCCATCCCCGCAATGACATCGCTGTATAATCCGGCGGCATTGACGACGAATCGGGTTTGGAACACCTGATTTCCACTGTATACCAGGTATCCGGATCCCCCTTTTTTGATGGCGGTGACCGGCGTTTCCAAATGAAACTCCACCCCGTTGTCTCCTGCATTCTCCGCCAGGGCGATGGTAAATTCAAAAGGAGAAATGATGCCGGCGCTGCCGCAATACAAGGCGGAGTGTATGTTGGGATTTACGTTGGGTTCATTGGCCAACACAAAATCCCGACCCACCAGGGAGATGTTTCTTGTGTTGTTTTTCATGCCTTTTTCGTACAGTTTTTTCAATTCTTCATGGTCGTTCTCATCAAACGCCAAAACATAGGATCCGCACTTGTTAAAACCAAACTGGAGGTCCTTGTCCAGTTCCTTGAACATGGCGTTTCCATCCACGCCCAGTCTGGCCTTTAACGTACCCGGCTCCCCGTCGTATCCACCATGGACGATCCCGCTGTTTGCCTTGCTGGTGCCGTTGCTCACATCGGAATCCTTTTCCAATACGCCCACGGACAAATCAAATCGGGACAACTCTCTTGCCACCGCACATCCTACCACGCCTGCTCCGATAATCAACACGTCATACATTTGATCACTCCTCGATTCATCATTCAAACCGCTAACTCCGGTTTGTAAAAAACAAAAAAGCCGCTACAAACAACTGTCGAAAGACAACTGTCTGCACGGCCTCACTTTTACACTGGCTCGAATTATTCTGTTGACCAAAGTGTATCATATCTTCCTGGTCAATGCAACAAATAGTTCAAATGGACGAATCGCTATGAATGATCTCCACGTTGTGGATCCTGGCGATCATTCCCTCTTTGACCATGGGTTGGATCACTTCCAAAATGGCATCGATCCTTTCCGGCGTATCAATGACTTCGATAACGATGGGCAGATCCCCGGAAAGCATGTGCAATGGTTTGTGACTTCGTCGATTGTTCTGGCCAAAGCCTTCGATTCCCCGCAATGTGGTGGCCCCGGAGACACCATACTCTTTCAACTTCAGTATGATGGCGTGATACAAAGTTTCGTGGTTGTACATTTCCGACTCTCCGATAAAAATTTTCAACATGTGTCCTTCTGTGTACGTTGCCATTGGCATCCTCCCGTTATTAAAAATTAAACCAACCCTTTTTTTTGAACCACTTGTACATGGCGAATCCGCCAATAAACATGATCCCCAAGATGAAGAAATATCCGTAAGGGTGTTGTGTTTCCGGCATGTTTCTAAAGTTCATTCCATAGATTCCCGTAATAAAGGTCAGTGGGATGAAAATGGTGGTGATCACCGTCAGCAAGGTCATGACGCTGTTCATCCGGTCTGCATGAAGAGAAATGAGGCTGTCCCGAATATCGGACGTCATTTCCCGATTTGCATCGATGGTCTCACCGATCTTGATCAAGTGATCGTAGATGTTGTCAAAATACCATTGATTTTCTGAAAATCTCTTTGCATGGCTGGTGTGGAGCATCCGATATAGCATGTCGCTCATTCCATGAACGGTCCTTCGCAGTTTAAATAGATCCCCACGAACAGTATACAACATTTGTATCTGATCCTTGCCGTTTTTTTGCCGATCCAGGTCGTCAAATTCCTTCAAACGGTCCTCCAGCTCAAAAACGGCTGGGAAATAGCCGTCTACAATGGTGTCCATGATCAGATAAGCCACGTACATGTTTCCTTCTTTCCAGGCCGGAGCTCCTTCTTCTTTAATGGTTTCCCGGACAAACGCCAATTCCTCCAGCTCATCTTTTTCATGATAGGTCACTACAAAACGGTCGGCAACAAACAAATTGACCTCGTCGGGAGACAGGGATTCCTTGTTCATGGCATGGAGGACAAAAAAGCTGTACTCCTCGTAAAAATCCACTTTGGGCCGCTGAAGCCAATGGAGGCAGTCTTCAATGGCAAGGGGATGAAAATGAAAATAGTTGTCCAGATACTCCACTTCCTGGGAAGTGGGATGGGCAAAATCCACCCAACAACATTGAAATCCCTCCATATCCAAGGCTTCCAGAGAATCCGGATGGATCCACCTGCCATTGGCAAATGCCGTGATTTGGATCATGGTTTTTCGCCTCGCTCCTCCAGATAAAAATTCAACGCCCCTTCTTCCAGGGTCAAGCGAACCGTCATACCTTCCTGAAGGCTCCCTCCAATGATCATCTTGCCCAAAACCGTTTCCACATTTTTCTGCAGATATCGCTTCACCGGTCTTGCTCCATACACGGTGGAATAGGACTGCTCGGCGATCCAGTCTTTTGCATCCTTTTCTACGACCAGACCGATCTTTCGATCTGCCAGCCGGTCTTCCACATCCCTCAAGGCCAGATCGATGATGCGGATGATCTCCTCTTTCTTCAATGGTTTGAATAAAACTACGTCATCGATGCGATTCAAAAATTCCGGCTTGAAATGACGCTGCATCCGATTCATGACCTGATCCCGGACCTCTTCCGGAATATCGCCTTGGATGTCGATGCCTTCCAAAAGAAGTTCACTGCCGATGTTGGATGTCATGATCACTACGGTATTTTTGAAGTTTACCGTTCTCCCCTGGGAATCCGTCAATCGCCCGTCGTCCAGCAGCTGGAGCAGTACGTTGAAGACTTCAGGATGGGCCTTTTCGATCTCATCAAAAAGTATAACGCTGTATGGTTTTCTTCGGACCCGCTCCGTCAATTGCCCTCCTTCTTCATATCCCACATAGCCGGGAGGCGCTCCAATCAGACGGGATACGGCATGCTTTTCCATGTATTCGGACATGTCGATTCGAATGATGTTTTCTTCATTGTCGAACAATGCCTCTGCCAGGGATTTTGCCAGTTCTGTTTTCCCGACTCCAGTAGGACCCAGAAATATGAAAGATCCAATAGGCTTGTTCATGTCCTTGAGGCCGGACCGGGCACGTATCACGGCATCGCTGACCGCTTCCACCGCTTCATCCTGACCGATGACCCGATGGTGGAGAATATCCGCCAAATGAAGGAGTTTTTCCTTTTCCTGCTCCATTAGTTTAGAAACGGGTACCCCGGTCCATTTGGATACGATCTGGGCGATCTCTTCTTCTGTCACCTCTTCTTTGAGCAGCTTTCTCTCCATGGGTTCCTTTGCCTTCTCTAACTGCTGAAGCAAACCGGGAAGAACACCATGTTTGAGTTGGGCCAACTTTTCCAGATCGTAATTTCTTTCCGCCTCTTCGATCTGGTGATTGACCTGTTCGATCTCCTGCTTGATTTCTTTTTCTCCCTTGATGCTTTGTTTTTCCAATTCCCATTGAGCCAAGAGGCCTTGGCTTTTTTCCTTGAGTGCTGCAATGTCCTTTTCGATGACCTCCAACCGTTCCAGAGCGGCCTTATCCGTTTCCTTCTTCATGGCCTCCCGTTCGATCTCCAGCTGCATGATCCGGCGACTCAGCTCATCCAACTCCGCCGGCATGCTGTCGATCTCCGTTCGGATCATGGAGGCGGCTTCGTCCATGAGATCGATGGCCTTGTCCGGAAGGAAACGTTCTGTGATGTAACGATTGGACAAAACGGCACTTGCAATAAGGGCACTGTCGGTGATCCGCACCCCGTGATGGATCTCGAATTTTTCCTTCAATCCTCGAAGAATGGAAATGGTATCCTCTACGGAAGGCTGGTCCACCATCACCGGCTGGAACCGGCGTTCCAACGCTGCGTCTTTTTCAATATACTGGCGGTATTCATTCAGTGTGGTGGCGCCGATGCAATGGAGTTCACCCCGTGCCAGCATGGGCTTTAAAATGTTGCCTGCATCCATGGCTCCTTCCGCTTTACCTGCTCCGACGATGGTATGGAGCTCATCGATAAAGAGGAGGATCCGTCCATTGGATTTTTGCACTTCATCCAATACGGCTTTGAGCCGTTCTTCAAACTCTCCGCGGTATTTCGCCCCGGCGATCAAAGATCCCATGTCCAGTGCAAAAACCGTCTTGTCTTTCAATCCTTCCGGCACGTCCCCTTTGAGGATCCGCTGTGCCAATCCTTCCACGACTGCCGTCTTCCCCACTCCCGGCTCACCAATGAGGACCGGGTTGTTTTTTGTTCTTCTCGACAGGATCCGAACGACCCTGCGGATCTCACTGTCTCGTCCGATCACCGGATCCAGCTTACCGTCTTTTGCCTGCTCCACCAGATCCCGCCCGAAACGCCGAAGGGCTTCGTAGGTGTCTTCCGGATTTTGGGAGACCACCCGCTGTCCGCTGCGCACCTTGCTTAAGGCTTCCATGAAGCGATCCAGGGTGATATTGTGGATCTTCAACAACTTCTCCGACACGGCGTGTTTTTCCTTTAAAATCGCCATGTAGAGATGCTCCACACTGGTGTATTCGTCTTGGAGCCGTCCTGCTTCATCCTGGGCAGCGATCAGCAACTGGTTCATTCTTCGGGACATGTAGCTGTTTCCTGCATTACCGAAAATTTTCGGCAATGTCTCCAAGTGGTTCTCCAAATCTTTTTTGTAAAGATCCACGTCCACTCCCATGTATCCCAGCAATTTCGGAATCAAGCCATCTTCCTGTTTTACCAGAGAATAGTGGAGATGTTCCGCATCGATTTCCTGATGATCGTAGCGCAGTGCCGTCTCCTGGCTGGATGCGATGGCCATTTGTGCCTTTTGTGTAAATCGGTCCATGTTCATGATCATCCCTCCTCGTATTTAACTTAGATATTTTTTTTGCAGCTGTTCATACATTTCCATAATCTCCGGACTTGGTTTATCCGGATTGACGATCCGCACCTTGATGTAGAGATCTCCCCGTTGTCCCTTTTTATCTACATGCCCTTTTCCCCGCAATCGGATGCTCTTGTCCGATTGGATGCCTGCCGGGATCTTGATGGACAATTTTTCTCCCAGGGTCTCCACTTCTTTTTTTGTTCCCAACAATGCTTCCCAAGGGTAGACATCCACTCGTTTGTGTACGTGAAGTCCGTCCAGTTCCACATCTTTCCCGGTGGCAATGCGGATGTTCAAATACAGATCACCGCTGCCACCTCCTCCGGTTCCTGGCGATCCCTGGCCGCTCAAACGTATTTTTTCACCCGTTTGAATCCCTTTTGGGATCTTGACCTGGAGTTGGACCCGTTTTCCATCCCGCTGAAAAGCGATGGTCCTACTTGCTCCGTGAAATGCATCATCCAGGCTGACTTCCAGTTCCATTTCCAGATCGTGGCCTTTTCTCCCAGGGCTGCGATAACCGCCACCGGTTCGACGGCCAAAAAGATTTTCGATATCGAAATCATCCGTGCCGCCGGCTCCCATTCCTCCACCAAAGAATGCTTCAAAAAAATCACTGAAATCTCCGCCTCCTCCGGTGCTATAGGTGTAGGTGCGGCCTCCTTCCCGCCCAAATCCATATTGGGAAGGATCAAAATCATATCCGTTGGTGAATTGTTGGGAAGACCCGAATTGATCGTATTTTTTTCGCTTCTCCCCGTCTCCCAGGACTTCATAGGCTTCGTTGATGTCCTTGAATTTTTCTTCGCTTGTACTGTCGTCCGGGTTGGCATCCGGATGATGTTTCTTTGCAAGTTTTCGATATGCCTTTTTTATCTCATCTGCAGAAGCAGATTTTTCCACTCCCAGGATCTCGTAATAATCTTTGAACTTCAATTGTTGTTCCCCCTTTCCCAACCAGAAAAATCAGGCAGGTCACCTGATCCGGCATGGTATTTTATACCCTTATATGTGTTTTCTTAAACGAAAAGCGGACACCAGGGTGTCCGCAGAAATCATCTGTATTATCCTTACCGGTTGTCCAGATAGGATACGGCATTCAAGGCTGCCACTTGACCTTCTCCTGCTGCTTTCAAATATTGATATGGTTTGCCCGTACAGTCTCCGGCAGCATACAGCCCGGGAATGTTGGTCTCCATGTGTCGATCCACCTTAAAATGGCCTTCTGCAATTTCAACTCCCGGTACCAGTTGATCCAGGTCCACACTGTCCTTCAGGATGAAAAATCCGTCGGCCTCCAACTCCCCGTCTTGAAACAATAGTTTTTTTGCATGGTCGTCGCCAATGATCTCCTTGGGTTTTTTCTCCAGGATCTCAATGCCTTCCCGAATTTTTTTGATGGGTTTGTACATGGGGATGTAGTATACTTTGCTGGCTACATCCAACATGAAGTTGGCTTCTTCTTCTGCATGGACATCATACCCGACAATGGCCACTACCTTGTTTTTGTAAATGGGTGCATCGCAGGTCGCACAATATCCCACGCCTTTGCCGAGGAATACATCTTCTCCGGGAATGGATTTCTTGATGCTCACACCGGTAGCCACTACCACGGAAGTTGCTTCATACATGTTCAACCGGGTGGACACGGCAAAGTGATCCCCCATGGCGTACACAGCATCCACTTTTTCTTCAGTGATCTGGATGTCCATCTTTTGAATGTGATTGGCAAAACTATTTTTCAGGTCCATACCGGAAACTCCGAAAAATCCGAGATAGTTGTCGATGCGGGGAGCCTTGGTCAATTTTTCGCTCAGGTCGGAAATGCCAAACACTTTCACTTTTTTCTTTCGAATGACGCCATTGATCGCCGCAGAGATCCCTGCAGGCCCGCTTCCTATGACGATCAAGTCATATCGTTGGTCGACGATCAAATCTTGTCCTTGGTTCATCTAAACACTCCTTCTTAAAGGTGTTTCTCGATCATTTTCTCGAAATCTTGCTTTGGTCGGAATCCTACAACGGCATCTTTCGGTTGACCTTCTTTAAAGAGTACAATAGTGGGGATGCTGGTAATTCGAAGTGCTTCCGAGATCTCCGGATTTTCATCCACATTGACCTTCACTACTTTAATTTTTCCATCGTATTGTGTACTCAATTCTTCCATAACAGGAGTTACCATCTTGCAAGGTCCACACCATGGTGCCCAAAAATCAACCAAAACGGGTTGTTCGCTGTTCATTACTTCTTCCATAAATGTTGCATCCATTACTTCTTTCATATCTTTTCCTCCAATATATTTTTATTTTTTTAACGATCCACTCTGAACATTATATACCCCCGGGGGGTATAAGTAAACCTTTTTTTCATTTTTTTATTTTTTCACTATGTTTGCTTGATGATCTCCATGTTATAATTGGATGCGTTGAAAGCAAAGGAGGAGACCATGAAACTCGGACAATTTTTAAAATTAGCGGAGATCCAGACAAAAGTAGCAAGCATGGTTCCATTATTTATCGGAACTTTCTTTACCCTGTACTATTTCCAGAAATTCGTACCCTTGCATTTCTTTCTCATGCTGGTTTCCTTATTGAGCTTTGATATGGCCACTACCGTATCCAACAACTACATCGATTTCCTCAAAGCCTACAAGCGGGAAGGCTACGGTTATGAAAAACACAATGCCATCGTCCGTCATCAGCTGCGGGAATCCACGGTGCGGATGACTTTGGTAGTACTTCTCCTGGTTGCCGTGATCAGCGGCTTTCTGTTGTTTGTTCATACCCACATTCTCACCCTTTTAATCGGCGGCGCTGCATTTCTTGTTGGGATCTTGTATTCCTTCGGCCCCATTCCCATCTCCAGGACCCCTTTCGGTGAAATGTTTTCCGGTTTTGTCATGGGGTATTTCATCACCTTTCTGGCAGTCTTCATCCACGTAGTCGATTTGGGACCCCTTGCATGGACCTTCCAGAATAGCGCCTTGCTGGTGCAAATTGATCTTGATTTCCTGGTCCGGATCCTTCTGGTATCCTGGCCGTCCATCATTGGCATCGGCAACATCATGTTGGCCAACAACCTGTGCGACATGGAGGAAGACTGGGAAAACAGACGTTTTACACTCCCCATTTACATAGGAAAAGAGAAGGCTTTGACCCTTTTTACCTGGAGCTATTACAGCATCTATGTTGTTTTATTGATCGGCGTTTTCTCCGGCACCCTTCCGATCATGGGTTTGCTGGTCTTGGGGACCATCCCCTTGCTTCGAAAAAACATAGATGCCTTTCATAAAATACAAACAAAAAAAGACACGTTCCACCTGGCCATCAAAAATTTCTTGCTGGTGGATGTCTCTTTACTGTTGATCCTGATCATTTCCTATTTGGTCTCATTGTTCCTGTAATAGGTTCTTAAGATCCTCCACAACACCTTGGTTGCCTATAATCGGGAGAGAATAACGCAACACGGCAGGCTTGTCGGAGGATCTTATAAAACCCATCATCTTCATTTCACATGCAGGATCGTTGCACTTGTATAACTTTATTATACTCCAAATTCTGTTAAATTTCCATAATTTTCTGGATTTTTCCATCCTATGATACCCAAAGGGGGACAGCCAAGGCCATCCCCCTTTTTTGTTTACTTGAAAGATCCTGCAAACGCCACACCAAGTTCCACACCGTTTTGTACGGCTTCCTCGTCCGGATTCCACAAGGACCGGATCGACGAAACAGCCAGGTCGAATCCTGAAGCTTCCAACCGCTTTTCAATGACTCCGGCCGCCTCTCCGCTCCAACCATAGGAACAAAAGGCTCCTGCTTTTTTCTTTTTGAAGGACAAGCCTTCCATCATCTCCAGCAATCCTGCCGTCGCATGGGTGATCCCCTTGTTTACGGTAGGAGAACCCACCAGGATCCCTTTGGATCGAAAAACTTCTGTCAACAGATCGTTTTTATCGGTTTTTGCCAGATTGAACAGCTTGACCGTCGTTTTGGGATCTTTCTGCTGGATCCCACGTACAATGGCTTCCGCCAGTTGCCGGGTCCCTTCCCACATGGTGTCGTAGAGCACAGTGATCTGATCTTCCTGATAGTCGTCCGCCCATTCCAAATACTTCTCGATGATCTTGGCAGGCTCTTTTCGCCAGATCACACCATGGCTGGTGCAAATCTGATCCAAGGGCAATTCCATGGCCAGGATCTCCTTGATCTTAGCGGTGACCATCTTGTTAAATGGCGTCAGAATGTTGGCATAGTATTTCATGGCTTCCTGAAACAGCTCGTTCTGGTCCACCAGGTCGTTGTAGAGCATCTCCGTAGCATAATGCTGGCCGAAGCCATCGGAACTGAAAAGAATGTTTTCACCCGACATGTAGGCAAACATGGTATCCGGCCAATGAAGCATCCGCGCTTCTACAAATGTCAGGGTGGTTTCACCAAGGGAGAATTGATCTCCGGTTTTTACGGGATGAAAGTCCCAATCCTTATGGTACAGGCCTTTTAAAGATTTTACTGCGTTGTTCGTGCAGTAAATGGGCGTATCGGGGATCTTTTCCATCAATAAAGGCAATGCCCCGGAGTGATCGCTCTCCCCGTGCAGCATGATGACGGCATCGAGTTTTTGCAGATCGATCTCCTCTTCCAGCGCCTCTACGAATTCACGCCCGTAGGGCCCCCAGACCGTGTCGATCAAAACCGTTTTCTCATCTCGTATCAAGTAGGAATTATAAGAAGTTCCTTTATCTGTGGACAGTTCATCTCCATGAAAATGTCGCAGTTCCCAGTCCGTCTTCCCGACCCAGGTCACCTTGTCTGTCATTTTCTTACCCATTTTTAATCCTCCATTTCTTTTTCTACCACTACACTGCCTTGACGCAGCAGGGTTTCCATCTCTTCCGGCGGCAATACTTTGCTGAAATAGTATCCTTGACCCAAAATACAATGGTTGCTCAACAAAAACTCCACCTGTTCCTTGGTTTCCACACCTTCTGCTACCACCCTCAACCCCAGATCATGGGCCAAATTCACAACGCCCATGTATAGGCTTCTTTCTCTGGGATCTTCCAGGACATGAAGTAGGAAGGATCGATCCACCTTCAGCGTATCGATGGGGAGTTTTTGCAGATGGGTCAAGGAAGAATATCCGGTCCCAAAATCATCCAGTGCAATGGTGATCCCCCTCTTTTTCAACCGTTTCAACTGTTCCAAGGCTTGTCCTTCGTTATACAATATGGCCGCTTCCGTTATTTCCAGCTCCAAACTGCCTGGTTCCCGCCAACCTTCCTTATACTCGTCGATCAGCTCATCTGTGATGATCCCCTGGCTCAAATGGACACTGGACAAGTTGATGGATATGGTTGGAACGGCGATGCCCTTCTCCTCCCACGCTTTCTTCTGCCGGCTGGCTTCCCGCAAGACCCAGGTGGTGATGGCTTCCATATGTCCCGTCTGTTCCGCCACTGGAATAAACACAACTGGGGATATGATCCCATGATTCGGGCGATCCCAACGGATCAGCGCCTCCATCTTGATGATCTCTCCCGTTTTCATGTTCACCTGGGGCTGGTAATGAACGGCAAACTCCTGATTTGAAATAGCACTTCGGATCCAGTTTTCCATTTGTACAAAACGATGGGATTTTTGCTCCATGTCGGAATGATAAAACTCTGTCCGGTTTTTTCCTTTTTCTTTCGCTTCAAAGGCAGCCAGATCCATCCGACGGAACAGGCTTTCCACGTCCGTCCCGTCTTTGGGGTACATGACCACTCCGGCGCTGATTTGAATATAGAAGGCGTTTTCTTCATAGATCCAAGGCGTTTGAAGGTCCTCCAACAAGCAATCCAGTACGTATTGAACCATGGCTTCATCGGCACCCTTAAGAGCAATGGCAAACTCATCCCCGCCCAGTCTTGCGCTAATGCCTGCATTCTGGACATTCTCGCTGATTTTCAGGCCCAAGTATTTCAACATCTGGTCTCCAACATGATGGCCGTGGATCTCGTTGATGTGCTTGAAGTTGTCCACATCTACATAGATCAAGGCCATTTTATCCATAGGATTTTCATCTTGTGTCAGCCATTCCTGTACCGTATCCAGCAGCAAGGCCCGATTGGGCAGTCCAGTAAGGAAATCATAGTAGGCCCGCTCGTAAAGTTTGCTCTCCATTTCTTTCCGCCCCGTGATGTCGGTCCCGGATAAAATAATTCCCCTGGTTTCCTCGTTTTCATCATGAAGAAGACTGAAGTTCCAAAGAATGTTCAATTTTTGCTGGTCTTTGGTGTAGATCTCGCTTTCCAACGCTCGTACTCTTTCACCGGTTACCAGATTTTTATAGGATTCCATAAGGGGATCTTCGTAGGTTTTCGGAACAAAATCAAAGGCTTTTCGTCCCTCCACTTCTTCTTTTCTGTATCCGGTTTTCTCCAATGCGTGTTCGTTGGCCCGTAAAATGGTCCAATCCGGAGACAACAACAAAACCATGATGGGTGATTCGTCGATGATGTTGTCGCTGAGTTCCTGTTCTTCCCGCAAAGACTTATGCAGTTTCAGCTCTGCCGTGATGTCCGAATGGGATCCTGCCATTCGGGCCGGTTCCCCATTTTCATTCCTCACACAGACGCCTTTGCTCAAAATAGTACGATAAAGTCCATTTCGACATCGGATGCGATAGACACTCTGAAAGGCTTCTTCTCTTCCTTCAAGAAAGTCTTTCATCTCCTGGTCTGCCTGGTTGGCATCGTCAGCATGGATCAGTCGCAACCACTGAGTCCAGCTGGAAGGCAGATCCTCCGTGTCGTATCCGCAATCCAGGATCCATCGCTCCGACACCCGATACTCATCCTTCTGGATATCCCATTCCCAAATCCCGTCCTTGGCACCAGCCACCGCCAGATCCAATCGCATTTCATTGATCTTGGAAGCTCGGATGCTCTCGTCCAATTCCTGATACTTTTTCTGCAGCTGCTGTTCTGTGCGAATCAGTTCCTTGTGGGCAAAACCCAAACCCTTGTAATTGTCGAATATGGTTTCCACCGCATTTTGATAAAGTTTCAAACTTCTACGGATGATCCGATAAAAAATGTAGCCGGTAACGATAACGTAAAACCAGCCTTTCCAGGTACTGAAAGCAGCCAAGGTCTCCACATCCGTAAAAAGATAGGCCGCCACACGATCCGACAATACGATCCAGAGCCCTCCTAAAAGCAGATAGATCAGTATGATCCTTTTTGCTTCCCTGCGGGGGCTGATGTCTTCCTTGATTTTTATAAAATACTCCAACTTCTTGTCCACATCTTGCATGTTGAATTCTTTCTTATTGATATCGCCCACCACATTTCATTAATAATTCTTGCCATTTTCGGCTACTCCGCCAAATACCCCTGTTCCACCGCAATATTGAGCTCTTGCAATACATATTCCCATAATCGAGGTGCATAATCTTTCATTACCGCATTTCTTTCCAACACTTTTTCCTTGTTGACACCTGGTTTTTTCCACGTGTGTCCTTCTGTTCTGCTATTCAAGATCAAGGGCTGAAGCCGGTCCAGGCAGGCACCAAACTTGGCTTCATGGGTCTGTTGGGTCTCAAATTCCCACCACAGGGACCACATCTCCTGCTCCTGGTCTTCCGGCAGCATGCCAAATAGTTTCTTCGCACTTTCCTTTTCACGAGCCACTTTATCCATATTTCCTTCCTCGTCATAACAAAAGGTGTCTCCTGCATATACTTCCACCAAATCGTGGACGATGGTCATTTTCATTACTTTCAACAGATCTATATCGGGATGAACGTAATATTCTTTCAGCAGCATGGCCATCAGGGTGATATGCCAGGAATGCTCTGCATCATTTTCGTTCCTGCGATCCTTGATCAGGACATTTTGACGAAAAATGTGTTTCAGTTTGTCGATCTCCACAATAAATTCCAGCTGCTTTTTCAATCGTTCCAATGCCACTTCCTCCTCCTGTTCTGTCACTCTACATGATATCATAAACCTGATTTTCATTCTTGAATCCGTACAAAAAAAGAGACCGAAGTCTCTTTTGGGTTATCGCTGTGCCACCGTGCTGGCATGGGAGTCATCCAGATGGCGGATCTCATGATACAAAAATATTCCCGTGACTGTAACAGCCAATATATCCGAAACGGGCATGGCAGCATAGACACCGGCCAAACCGAAAAATCTCGGCATGATCAACAATAGGGGTATCAAGAAAAAGAATTGTCTGGACAAACTCAAGAAGGAAGCATGTCTCGGTTTTCCCACGGCTTGGAAATAGTTGGCCCCAACGATTTGGAAACCGATCAAGGGAAATACAGACAAGCCGATGCGCATTTGCATTTTCCCGATTTCCAGCAACTCTGCATCAGAACGGTTAAAGACAGCAATCAGCTGACCCGGCCACAATCTGGTGATGATCCACCCAAATAATGCAATGCTGACGGAAGCTATAATCGCCAATTTCAACGTTTCTTTCACACGGTCATACTTCTTTGCCCCGTAGTTGTAGCCGATGATGGGTTGGGAGCCCTGGTTGATGCCGATCATGGGCATGAAAATCAGGGTCATGATACTCATGGTGACACCCATGGCACTCAATGCGATCTCCCCACCGTAGGTCATCAGGCTTTGGTTCATGATCATGTTTTGCACGCTGTTGGCCAACTGCATGGCAAAAGGTGCAAATCCCAATGCTGCAATGGTTCGAACCGTCTCAAAACGCAGTCGAAAATTTTTGGTGTGGATCTTCAGCAAGCTTTTCCCTCCAAAGAAATAATTCAGGACCCACAACATGGAAACGCCTTGGGACAAAATGGTGGCAAATGCAGCGCCTTTCATTCCCCAACCAAGGACAAAGATGAATATCGGATCCAGTATGATGTTGGTGACGGCTCCGATGATCATGGTCTTCATGGCGATCTTGGGATTTCCCTCTGCACGGATAAAGTTGTTCATCCCAAAACTCAGGGTCATAAAGATGTTTCCCATCAAAATGATGGACATATAGTCTTTTGCATAAGGCAAGAGGACATCCGATGCACCGAAAATCCGAAGCAGCGGCTCCAGAAAGATCAGTCCTAGTGTGGTAACGGCAAAAGCGGAAATAATAAACAAAATAAATGCATTTCCTAAAATTTCTTCCGCATCATCCCGACGATTCTGACCCAGTCGAATAGAAATGACTGCATTTGCACCGAAACCGATCAGCATGGAAATTGCCATGTTGATCATCATAACCGGGAAACCAACGGTGATCCCGCCGATCCCCAAGGATCCAACTCCATTTCCGATATAGATACGGTCAACGATGTTGTATATGGAGTTGACCAGCATTCCTACGATGGCAGGAATGGAAAACTTTAATAGTAATTTTGAAACTTTTACTTCACCTAATTGTGTTGCATTATCCATAATAATTCTCCTTGCTTCTATTTAATTAGTAGGCTAAATAAGACATACGTATATGATACATCCAACATTTAGCGAAATCAAGTATTTTTTGTTTGATATTCACTCTTTTCTTCCGCAACATGAAACCACGGTCAACCTTCGTCGACCGTGGTTCAGGTTATTATCTTACTTCATTTTGTTGCTTCTTGCAAGGATCCTTCTTTAGTTATTTTTTTTCAGTTGTTCCAAAACATCTGCCAACGCTTTCTTTCTCTTGATGTTCCATTCTACTTTTGCATTTTTGTCAACGATTGTTTTGAATACTCCCTCATGTCGGCCACGTTCGAATTCTACTGGAGGTTCCTCTCCACGAACGATGTTACCGGCCAACAAACTGATTTCCGAATCCTCTCTATCAAAGGTTACGTCCTTGATTTTGCGGTTATTGTATCCCCAAGTCAAGGTGTAGGTTCCGTCGTTGTTGTCAGAAACTCCTTCCAGTACCGGGATGACTCTGTTCCACCAGAGTAGGAAGAACAGGAACGGGATCAGCAGAAGCAACAGCCACCACCAATTGAATCCTTCTTCATCTACCGGTGCTTCCGGTACTACTTCGTCGTCTACGACCACTTCCGGCTCTTCCGGGGCCGGTGCTGGTTCCGGTTCTGGCTCTGGCTCAGGTGCTGGAGCTGGTTCCGGTTCCGGCGCCGGTGTGGGCGCTGGAGTCGGTGCTGGTTCCGGTTCTGGCTCTGGTTCTGGTTCTGGTTCTGGCTCAGGTACCGGAATCAATGTATATGTTACCGTCAAGTCTGTATCTTCTGTGATGTTGAACGGCAATTCAATGCTTGTATCGTAGGTATATCCGTCGATGTCTTCAATTCCAAGGTTAGCGGCATTGACTGGATCGTTGTAGTTGTAGGTTACCGTTCTTACCGTTGTCGTTCCGCCTTGGATCTCGGTTACAGTTACACTCACTGTCTGTACTTCGTACTGGGCTGTTACTGTCAGAGCTCCTGTGATGTTGTCAAAGTCTACATCCCATCCGGTGAAAACGAATCCGGCATTGGGAGTAACTCCAGGATCTGCTGCGCCTGCTCCATGGTTGATGGTCTGGGTTCCCAAACCTGCATTCGTTAACGTTCCGTTGGCTCCAGGTGCAAATGTTACAGTGTAGCTGTTCAAGCTGTACAGAGCCGTTACGGTCAAATCTTCTGTGATGTTGTCAAATGCTGCGTCCCATCCGGTGAATGTGTATCCGGTGTCTGAAGTGGCTCCAGGATCTTGAGCTGCTCCTCCGTATGGAATGCTTTGAGTTGCCAGTGTTCCATCTGTCAAATCCCCATTAGCTCCAGGTGCGAATGTTACGGTGAATGTGTCTCGGGTGTAGTACAGTTTCAGTACCAGACTTCCGTCGGCTGCGATCACTCCGCTTGCCACTGTTCCGGTGACTGTGGAATCATAGGTGAATCCCGTGTAGGTGTTTGCTACTCCCTGGACTGTCACTCCTGTGGTTCCCGTTAAATCGTCTGTCTCGAGTAATACGAAACCGTCTTTGGTCAAATTCTCTTGATAATGCTCTACCTGATAAGCCGTGTCGCTGCTTGGTGTAAAGGACCCGGTAACTGTCACATCGTTTGCCGGCATGGTGGTGGGTACGTTTGTCCAACCGCTGAATGTATATCCGGCTTGAGTCGGTTCTGCTATTGCCGTCACGCTTTCGCCAAAGTCATAAGTCTGGCTTCCGAATGCGCTATCTGCAAAGTAGCTTCCCGTGATCTGATAGGTGATGGTATATTCATTGACTGTCCACCGTGCATACAGGACCTTGTCCCCCATGCTTCCGGTAGGCAAGCTTGTTACTTCATTGCCGTCTGTTGCTGCGTCGAACCAACCAACGAAAGTGTGTCCCGTTTTGGTCGGTGTCCCGAAAGTGATATCCGGGGTCTCGATGTTGTAGCTGGTCGGTGCATCCACGTAGTTGGTGCCGCCATCCAGATTGTAAGTGATGGTGTAGTTCGTCGGCGTCCACTGGGCCGTCAGTGCTACTCCACCAACCGGCATGGTAGTCGGCAAGTTGGGGCTCCATCCGCCAAAGTCATATCCGGCTTTTGTCGGATCTGCAGGGGCTGTGATGGATGCTTCAAACTCCAGGGTGATGTCGTCAACGTCGCTTCCTCCATCGCTGTCAAAGGTGATGGTATAGCTGTTTCTCGTGTATTCGACCTGTACGACGGTAGATCCGTCTGCTGCTATGGTTTCCTGGGTTATTGTTTTCGCTGTGAACCCGGGGTATGTATTTGCCGAAGCTGCCGTATCGGCACCTGTCGTACCATACAAGGTTTCCGTGTCTGCATCAACTTTCGTAAATGTTTCTGCATTCAAGTCTTCCAACCAATGTTCTACGGTGTATGCCGTATCATCATTCGGTGTAAAGGACCCGGTAACTGTCACATCGTTTGCCGGCATGGTGGTGGGTACGTTTGTCCAACCGCTGAATGTATATCCGGCTTGAGTCGGTTCTGCTATTGCCGTCACGCTTTCGCCAAAGTCATAAGTCTGGCTTCCGAATGCGCTATCTGCAAAGTAGCTTCCCGTGATCTGATAGGTGATGGTATATTCATTGACTGTCCACCGTGCATACAGGACCTTGTCCCCCATGCTTCCGGTAGGCAAGCTTGTTACTTCATTGCCGTCTGTTGCTGCGTCGAACCAACCAACGAAAGTGTGTCCCGTTTTGGTCGGTGTCCCGAAAGTGATATCCGGGGTCTCGATGTTGTAGCTGGTCGGTGCATCCACGTAGTTGGTGCCGCCATCCAGATTGTAAGTGATGGTGTAGTTCGTCGGCGTCCACTGGGCCGTCAGTGCTACTCCACCAACCGGCATGGTAGTCGGCAAGTTGGGGCTCCATCCGCCAAAGTCATATCCGGCTTTTGTCGGATCTGCAGGGGCTGTGATGGATGCTTCAAACTCCAGGGTGATGTCGTCAACGTCGCTTCCTCCATCGCTGTCAAAGGTGATGGTATAGCTGTTTCTCGTGTATTCGACCTGTACGACGGTAGATCCGTCTGCTGCTATGGTTTCCTGGGTTATTGTTTTCGCTGTGAACCCGGGATATGTATTTGCCGAAGCTGCCGTATCGGCACCTGTCGTACCATACAAGGTTTCCGTATCTGCATCCACCTTCGTATAGGTATCTGCATTCAAGTCTTCCAACCAATGTTCTACCGTGTATGCCGTATTGGTTGCCGGTGTAAAGTACCCGGTGACTGTAACATCTTCTGCCGGCATGGTTTCCGGTTCCCCGGTCCATCCAACAAATGTGTATCCCGTCAAAGTCGGCTCTGCTTCATCCGGTACTGTCGCTCCAAATTCATAGGTATAGGATGCATAGTCCGGATCTGCTGAATAATCTCCAGTGATGCTGTATGTTAGGTTGTAACTGTTTCTCGTATAAAACAAACGAAGTGTCAATGTTTTGTTCTTCTGCAGCGTACCACTTTCGATCGTTCCTTCTACTGTGCTGTCAAACGTAAAACCATCTATGGACCAAGGTACAGCTGTTACGGTTTCTCCATTGGAACCTGAATTGTATGCTGTGTCGTACAAAGTGTATCCAGTTCCTTCAAGATTTTCGATGTAATGCTCAACCTCGTAATCTGCATCTCCAGCAAATTTGATGTTGACCCAGAAACTTTCTGTTGCTGTGACGGTGATCGGGTTCGTCGTTTCTGTACTTAATTCAGATAGACTGCTCAACCACCACGAAAAATCCTTTCCTGCTATTGTTGAGAAAGCTTCCAATGTAACAGGGTCTCCCCGGTTCACTGTTATGGTTTCTCCGTGGTCTACACGTATGCCATTGATTTCGACATATCCGTTGTCATTTCTTCGGATGGTGATGGTTACGGGATCCGTGATCTCCGTTAACTGCACATCACCTGCTTCTTGTGCCGTACCAACGTTTGCCGGCATGTACATCATCATCATGAGTACCACCAGCATCAAGGACAGCGTCCTGGTAAACCTGTTCTTTTTCATAATCTCTCCCCCTTATTGCAAAAACCAACTAAAAAAAGCTGCCAAATTAAATTTGGCAGCTGAACCGTCATAGTCTTTCGACCTTAGACTTCATGCTTTGTGTCCTTGGCTTTCACCAAGTTTACCTTTTTCAAATTATTTAGTTCATTGATAAATTTGTGTTACCTTATTTATACACCCATATGGGGTAATTAATCAAGAAATATTAAAAAAAAGTAAAAACATCGGATAACTTATAATATTCCTTCTAGGCAAAGTAAAATCTATACCTTTTGCATCTTTTTTTCTTCATAAACTTTATAGGTTGGTACGATCTGGCTCACCAAATGTTTGACATTTGCATTTTGAGAATCCATGGCAATGCGAAGTTCATCCAGATGTGCAAGGATCTTGCTATAGTCTGTGAAGATCGGTTTTCCCACAAATATTTTTTCGTGGATCGTTTTGCTGATTCCCTCTTCATCCAATAAAAGTTCTTCATATAACTTTTCTCCGGGCCGCAGACCGGTCACTTCGATTTTCATATCGACTCCTGGTTCGAAGCCGGATAAACGAATCAAGTCTTGTGCCAGATCCATGATCTTGACCGGCTCGCCCATATCTAGAATGAAAATCTCTCCACCCTGTGCCATGGCTCCCGCCTGAAGTACCAGTTGAGCCGCTTCCGGTATGCTCATGAAGTATCGAATAATGTCTTCGTGAGTAATGGTTACTGGCCCGCCTTTGGCGATCTGGTTCTTAAATAAAGGAATAACGCTGCCGTTGCTGCCCAGCACGTTTCCAAACCGGACAGCTGCAAATTCCGTTTTGCTTTCCCGATCGATGGATTGAACGATCATTTCACAAAGACGTTTGGTCGCCCCCATGATATTGGTGGGATTGACGGCCTTATCCGTTGAGATAAGAACAAATTTTTTCACACCATAGCGATCGGCCATTTGGGCAAGGTTCAAAGTACCAAATACGTTATTTTTCACTGCCTCCTTGGGGTTGTTTTCCATCAAAGGAACGTGCTTGTGGGCTGCTGCATGAAAGATCACTTCCGGTCGACACTGGTCCATCACTTCTTCGATTCGTTTCCGATCTCGGACAGATGCGATCACCACTTTCAGATTGATGTCCTGGAATGTACCTCGCAATTCATGCTCCAAGTCATATACGCTGTTTTCGTAAATTTCTAAAAGGATCAATTCTTTGGGTTGGAACAATGCGATTTGACGACACAGTTCGGATCCAATGGATCCGCCGGCTCCCGTAACCATGACGGTCTTGTATTTCAAGAAGTTTCGAATCTCCGCCATGTCCAATCGTACCTGTTCCCGGCCCAGAAGGTCCTCGATCTGTACGTCCCGAATATGACTTACTTTCACCATTCCTCCGATGATCTCATAGATCCCCGGCAAGATCTTCAGCTTCGCTTTCGTCTTTTTACATACGGAAACAATTTCTTGCACTTGGCCTTTGGAAGCGGAAGGAATGGCTATGACGATCTCATCGATTTGATATTTCTTGACCACTTTTGGAATATCATCGCTGGTACTGACCACTGGAGCTCCGCTTATGCGCATTCCCTTTTTCTTTACATCATCGTCCACAAAAGCTACTACTTTGCTGTTGAGCTCAGTGTGGTTGTTGATTTCTTTCATCAGCATGGCGCCAGCATCCCCAGCGCCAACGATCAAGACTCTTTTTTTGTTTTCATACCCACGGTATTTTCTTATTTTCGCAGGAATGACCCGATAAGCGATGCGAACTCCACCTACCAGAAATATGTCGATGATGGTGGAAATTAGAAAAGCACTTCTTGGATAATTGACCTGGAAAAAATCAATGGACAAGTATGCGTAGGCCACCACTACGGCGTTGGACAGTCCGATGGTCACCATGATCTGCACCAATTCTCGAATGCTGGCATATTTCCACAGGCTATGGTACATCCTGCCCAAAATAAATACGATGATCTGCAATGCTATAAATATCCAAATATGTTGTTTCAGACTGGCCCAATTGCTTGCAGGAATTTGAAAATCAAACCGCAGGGCCAAAGCGGCCACATAAGAAAAGCCAACCAGCAGGATGTCGATGATGATCAATATCAATATCTTTAATTGTCTTGGCATGTTTATCTCCTTCAATCTGTGTATCTTTCAAATCTTTACCAATATATCATACTATAAATTGGTTCTAATGTGAATAAACTATTGCACTTTCTGAGTCTTGTCGCTTTTTCGGAAGTAAAGGATGGACCCCAGTAAAATCAAACAGATCAAGGCAAGGATCCCCAAAATCAAATAGATTCGTCTTTCTTCACCAGCTTCCGAAATCGTTTCTGATTGTACGTCGGTTTCCTGAATGTTTACTTTCTGAAATGTATCTTCTTCCATGTCGTAACTATAATATCCTTTTACGCCGTTTACATCCATTCCATAGAGCAAATAAAAACCGTCTTTCTTCATATTATAGGTCAAAACTTCCATTCCCTGAATGTTTGCTACTACCTGGTCAAGTCCTTGGAACGTTTTTTCAAAAGGCAACAACACCAATTCGTGGTCAAACGTCATCGGCACATAAGAATATAACACTTCCCTTTTATCATGATAGAAATACAACCCTTCCCTTAGCTGCTCGCTGATCCCATAAAATACTTTCCATGCTTCTTCCTCGTTGGTGGCCCCTTCGATGTCGTTGCCCGACACGGTGAAGAATTTTTTATAGAATCCATCAGGTAGCATGTGGTCCGGAAATTCTTCCATGACGTATACATCTTCCCCCAAATGACTTTTAATAATGACCGTCGTTTCTTCCGGTGGTTCCACCGGAGTTTCCACTTCCGGTTCTTCCACCTGCTTCGGAGAAATTCGGACTTGCTCAACTGCGGTAGGATTACCCAAACTTCTTCCAGTCAGTGCAGATATGATTTCGCTGTTTGATACCTCTACCCCTGCACTTCCGTCAGCGATCGCTTCAAATTCCAAACTATAGGTCAGCCGATCGATCCCTTGGGAAAAAGTATCCGACAGGCTTCCAGTCCCATTTCCCATAACCAGGGCATTGCTGTTGCCGGAAACATACCGCAGCCTGGTACTGTCGTAGCGCAAGGAGGCATTGATGGATCCGATATCTTCTTCCCCGGTAAAAACCATGGTCACCTGCACATAATCCCCGACTTCCAACTCCGTGCGATTCGCATCCAGATTCAGGGTGGACTCTTGTCCAAAAACCAAGACAGGTTGTAGTAAAAACAACCAACAAATCATGAAAACAGATGCATACTTTATACGTCGTATCATTTCATTCCGCCTTTAATATTTACTAAATTCATAATATATAAACCACCCTGCAATGTCAAACACACTAGCCCAGTTGTGGACGGAAGAGCAAATCATTGATATACTATTTTCAAGGTATTCTTAAAAACGAAAACCTTATACTGACTTGAACGGGGAGTGAAGATGGAAGCGAGAAGGAAGTTCATATTTATCATCACCACATTTATCATCATCATCACCGTTGGCGTCATCGGATACATGAATCTGCTCCGAATAAATTTCATTGATGCCCTCTACATGACCGTTATCACCATATCCACTGTCGGTTATGGCGAGGTAGCTGAAATGACGGACCCGGCCAAGTTTTTTTCCATTGGGATCATCTTTGCAGGATTGTCTGTGGCGGGTTATGGAATCACCAGTTTAGTGGCTCTGTTTTTTGAAGGAGAACTCAAAGATGCCTGGAGGCGAAAGCAAATGGAAAACAAGATAAAACAGTTGACAGATCATTATATTGTTTGCGGTGCAGGGGAGATCGGCCATACGGTGATCGACTCTTTTCAAGAAAATAACGTTCCTTTTGTCGTCATTGAAAAAAACCAAAAAAGGTTTGAAGAACTGATCAAGGAGAATTGTTTGGTGATCTTGGGAGACGCCACCAGTGAAGACACCCTGGAGCAAGCCAACATTGCCCATTCCAAAGGAGTCATTTGCACCCTGTCCAATGATGCGGACAACGTATTTACCGTACTGACAGCAAGACAAATGAATGAGGATATCTATATCGTTTCCAAAGCCATCGAAAAGAATGCACACAACAAGTTGAGAAAAGCGGGAGCCAACAACACCATCTCTCCTAATGAGATCGGCGGACGCAGGATGGCATCCCTGGTCCTAAGGCCATCTGTCATCTCCTTTCTAGACATCATCACCCAGGCCGGAGACGTTACTTTGGATCTGGAAGAAGTGACCATATGCAATGGATCCGAATTGGTGAACTTGGCCCTTATGGATGCTAAGATCCCTGAAATCACCGGGTTGGTCGTTCTTGCTTTAAAAAGAAAAAATTCAACCAAGCTGACTTTCAATCCAAGTTCAACGGAAATACTTCAAGATGGAGATACCATGATCGTCCTGGGACAAGAAGCCCAAGTCAAAAAATTGCAGGTCATGGCGTGCCCCAAGAATGGATAAACCAAACCCGGCGGATGATCCGCCGGGTCTTTTTTATTGAAAGTTACGTTTATTCTTTTGTATGACTCGAATCAAGGCAGCCGCCAAACCGGCAGCCAACAATCCCAGTCCGGAAAATATACCGGCCAAAATGGGATTCCCAAAAATCTGTTGGGTGATGGTTTGAGGTTCCGGTTCCACCTCGACTTCCACTTCCACCTCCACGATCCGCTCACCATATCGCTGCATGGTCCCCTCTACCTTATCGTAGAGATAAAACCCTTCTTCTGCTTCGTTATTCAATGCGTATAACAATACAAAATCTTTTAACTCCGGATCATCGATGGCCCAACCGTTCAATGTCTGCTCATCGATAGTTACAGACGTTTCTTCGTACCCTTCCGGAACAACTACATCCTCTCCCGGTTGCAAGAAAACATAAGTGCTCTGTGTTGAAATTTTTATGTAGGGATAAAAACTTTGTTCTTTCTCATCATAGTTCCAAAAGGCTCCGTTTTCACCTTCTTCATCGGTCAAGTAAGCCAAGGCCAGAGGTTCCTTCGTCACCACTTCAAGGGAGTCCTCTCCATAGGTGCTTTCTCCTTTTTCGAACCCTTCTGGGACCTTGACCCCCGTCAGCTTGGGCCATAAGTACAATTTCTCACTTCCAAAAGTCACCTCGATGGCATCATCCATGGGATCCGGCTCCGGCTCTACTGGAGCTGTGGGTTTCGGGGTAGTTGGAGTTTGTGTTGGAGGTTTGGTTGTCGTTGATGGTGGGGTAGGAGCACTAACCTTAACTGTAACACTTTTCTGCCCCATATTGATAAATTCAGTTGCTGTCCCTACTTTAACATTATCAATAGTAATAGTTGTAGCAGCGCTACTTTTTAGTGTTGTAAACTGTAATGTCGTTGTATAAGTGTCCTTGAGTCCAGCCTCATCTTGACTGTCGCTTTCAAAATAAATTCGATTTGGTCCTTTTAAGACCGCTGAATCAAAACCAACACTGGCCTGTACTCCAATAATTTTGGGAGCAGAGAATGTTACTGTGACTTTTACAGTTGAACCAACATTGTAAGAAGATGCATTCGCACCAACTGTATATCCTGAAGCACTTACTACATTGACTGATAAAATCAAAGCAAGCAATAAAATCCCTAAAGTTTGAAGCTTTTTTATAAGTATTTTCATTTTCTCTCCCATTGTCCAATTATTGTTTAATCAAGGTAATACCTAAAATATGTCTTTTTATTACTGTCGAATCAAAAATGTCTATATTGTTATCGTCGACAAGATTTGCAGCATTGTAATATACACCCGAGAGTTGCGTAATACTCATTATGTGCCGCCTAACTGTAGTACTATCAAAAATATCTATTTCCCCATCCCCATTGACATCCCCATAGATCACGATGGTATAGCTCTTGACAATTTTCTCGGCACCATCTTTGACATACAGCACATCGCCAGTGGCTACATTGCCGGTAGTCTTTGCCTTGTTGTCCGATCCTACCAATGCCAAGGACCCATCTTTGACTGTAAACTTGCTTACAAATGTTTCAACTGGCGTTTTTTCACTGATTCCGCTGATGCTGTTTGCTCCAAGGGTATAAGTCGTAGTAGTTACGGTTGGGGTTGGGTTTGGAGTAGTAGGAGGATCCTCTGGCGTGGTTGGTGGCTCTTCGGGATTTGTCGGTGGATCTGGTGGTGAATCTCCCCTATTTGGTAGTTCCGGTACGGTCGTTTCGTAAGTCTTCAAGGTCGTTCCCTCAAAGTAAAAAGATAAAATGTCCGTATATTTTAATCCTTCATTGGCCATTTGCTGGGCACCCCGCTGGCTCATTCCTATGCCATGGCCATAACGCAAGTTGACAATATTGTAGCCGGTGATCCCATCATTGTCTTGGGCTGTTTCCACAAACCGCAAGCGAAGGTTGGAATTCAAATAATCGTGTCCCAGATAATAACCGCCGGAACCGTTTGGCATCATCAATGCAATGGTCACGTTGGTGACAGCCATTTCATTGGACAAACTTCCATCTGCTTTTTTGTATTGGATCTTTACATCGGCAACGGCTGTCACATAGCTTCTGGAAGGCTCCGGCCAACGTCTTTGTCCATTGACGAACCGGTCCACCTGATTGATTTTGATCTGATTGGCATTTGCAATACTATTGCTTGCTCCGATCTGTTCAAATACTTGCTTCTGTAGGTCCTGCAGAACAGGATTTCCATACAGATACCCGTTTTGTTGATTTGTTTCCACCACGCTATAATCATCGCTGACATATCCAACTGTAAGCTTCCCGTCTTTGTAAAAATTGATCTTATGCCATCCGGAGGCATCGGTTCCCACATATGCAAACAACTGATTCAACGTTGCCTGTCCGATAACATCATAAGAAGTCGTTGGTCCGCTTCGTATATTCAAGTAGGTAGATACATTGATCACCCGCACCACCTTTTCAGAACTGATCACGTCATACTTCGTTCCCGTAACCTGCGATGGAACAAAAACTCTTTGAGTCAAGCTGCTGGGATTTCTGAGATCGTATGGATCATCCTTCATCACCAAATAAGGGTAGGATGCATCGTTGGATCCCCACACATTGCTGACCAGGTCCATCTGACCCCCATTGGAAGCGGCATAGTAGGTGGAAACGATCTTGTCGTTGTAGGCCACTACCTGGCCCTTGGTCTCGTTCACTGCCTGGATGACTCTTGTTACGTTGGGGTCATATCCTTTGTATACCTGAGTACTGGCAGTATCCCCGATGTCATAATCCCGCCGGTCCGTCATGCTCATGATGGCATAGCCTCGTGCACTGACCGCCTGGGCTTTCAAAGCTTCCACTGGAAAAGCGTTGCTCATTTCATAGGCGACCACGCCATACAAGTATTCTTCCAAAGGCACATGGTTGGTCACCAAAATTGACCCGGAGGATGTATGAAAGCGCATATCCCCCAAATAATTTTTATCGCCATGATAGGTTCCGTTCAGACGCAGGGTGCTGACGGCAGTCCCGCTGTATTTCATCCGGATGAATCGGATCTCCGGTCCCACAACGACGTCGATCCCGTTGCCCACAAGACGCAGGTTGGTTGCATCTGCTTCCACCTTGATGGTGTAGGCTCCCACGGGCAAGGTCAAAGAAGGATCCTGCATCAAAGCGTAATCACCATTCAAAGCAATGGTCACGCTTTTCAAATTGCTTGATCCCATGGTGATGCGCGCCCGTATGGTACGGTAGTCCGTGGCTGCCGAAGTAGCTGGCATGATCCATCCGATCAGCAATGCGACCACCAGGTAGACGATCCATCGTTTTTTCCTTGATACCATATACTCTCAACCTCTCTACTCTCTCCCTATAAGACCACGATAAACTTATCCTCATAATATAAGATAACCCTCGCAAAGTCAATGAAACACAGGCAAAAAGCAAAGGATCCCACTCCCATTTGGAGCAGGATCCCATCTTTGTTTTTTAGATCCAAGTAAAGTTCAGTACCAGATATACCAAGTATACACCTAGTAAAAAAGCACCTTCTTTTTTCGTGATGACATCATCTTTTTTCATGGTAAAGAATCGGAACGTCAACAGAATGATCAGCATGGCCGGAAATTGCAGCTTGTAGTAATTGGCAGGTACGATCAATCCGCCTGTAGTAACGGCAGCCGCACTTCCCACAACAAACAGCACGTTCAAAATATCCGCACCGACGATGTTTCCCACAGCCAACTCTCCGTGACCTTTTCGCACGGCATTGATGGCCGTGATCAACTCCGGCAAACTAGTGCCAAATGCAACAAGGGTGGCAGCTATAACGCTTTGGGGGATCCCTACCCGGATCGCCGTGATCTCAACGGAAGAGATCAACACTTTTGAGGATAGGATGACGACGGTAATGGCTGCAAAGATCTTGACGATCTGCAACACGATCAAACTCTTTTCTTCCGTCGTTTCCAAAGCCACCGATTTCTCCATGGCTTCTTCCTGATCTTCCAGTACATTGGTGATTCGAGACCATTTGATGGAAGTATAGATATAGGCCGCCAACAAGATCAAAAACACGAAACCCATCCACTGGGTGACCCTTCCTCCATCCCCTGGAGACAAGAAGGGCAACGCAACTCCCGCCAGCAGCAAACCTGCCAGAACTTGGATCTTCCCTTGGCGTTCCACCACCATCTGATCCACCGGCAAATGACCGATCAGTGCTGCAAGGCCGATGATCAGTCCCGTATCCGCAATAATGGATCCGATGGCATTTCCCAAGGCTAAATCCGCGTTCCCTTGTATTGCCGCCAAGACGGACACGCTTGCTTCCGGCAAAGTGGTCCCCAAGGACACGATGGTGGCACCTATGATCATTTTAGGTACGCCCCATCGAATGGACAATTCCACCGCCTCATCCACCAGGACGTCCGCTCCCTTGCTTAGAAACACAAAAGCGACGGCAATGACGCCCAATAAGACCAAGGTGGGCATTCCCAATAAAAACTCATGCATCAATTCTTCCAAAAACTTTTCCTCCTTTAGGATGGGGCCTGTTTTGCATATAAAAAAACTCTGCAACAAGCGCCACAAAATGACGTTTGGTGCAGAGTCTCGCCGGACTTGCGCCATTAAAGCCGGGAATCTTATACAGACTCCGTATTGACGACTTTAATCCCTATCGGTCGGCTACTCCCTCTACTAACTCTATTATGATATGACGAATCTTGCTTCATTGTCAATGGTAATTTCAACCGGCATCTTCCGCCGTTCTCTTTTCCTCTGGTTGCTCCAACTTCCGCAATGCCGATACAAACCACCCGGCCGTTAACATGAACGAAAAGAAGTCCGCAAAGGGTGTGGAGAATAAAATTCCGTCCATCTCCAAGAATCTAGGAAAGATCAACAATGCGGGGATGAGCAAGATCACCTGTCTGGTCAAGGTCAAAAACATGGCGATCTTTGCTTTGCCAATGGCTTGAAAATAGCTGGAGCCCACGATCTGGATCCCCACCACCGGCATGAACAAAAACCAGTACTTCAATGCACGTACGCCAAAAGCCAGCAGTTCCGGATCCTGGTTGAAAAACAGGATCAACTGTTCCGGGAACAATCTGGTGATGATGAAACTAAACACAGAAATTGCCGTTGCCACCAAAACGCCAAGCTTTGCCGCCTCTTTGACCCGTCCATACTTCTTCGCCCCATAGTTGAATCCGATAATGGGCTGCAGACCCTGCCGCAGGCCGATGACCGGCAATAGAAGCAGCATTTTCAAGCTGTTGATGATCCCCATGGCGGACACGGCGATGTCTCCACCATAGAGCAAGAGTCCTTTGTTCAAAATCGCATTGAGAAAACTGTTTGCAAACTGTAAAGATGCCGCAGGGATCCCCAAGGCCATGATGGACTTCACCATGCTCCATCTTGGCCGTAAATTTTTTCTGCGCAGCTTGGCATCGCTTCTTGATCCCAGGAAGTATGCAAGGACCCAGGCAAAGGCACAAGCTTGGGCGATGATCGTGGCCAGAGCCGCTCCGGCCATTCCCATCTTTAATCCATAAATGAAGATGGGATCTAGGATAATGTTCAATCCGGCTCCAAAAAACATGGTGATCATGGCGACCCTTGGATTTCCGTCGGCACGAACAAAGTTGTTAAGGCCCATGCTGCCGGTTTGAAAGATGGAACCAATGAAAATGATGCGCATATATTCTATGGCAAAGGGCAGGACCGTTTCACTGGCGCCAAAAGCCGTCAGGATGGGACGTAGAAAGATCTGTCCTAAAATAACAAAGAACAAGCCGGTGGCCACCAGCATGAAAAATGCGTTGCCAAGAACGTGTTCCGCCGTGTCTTTTCGACCTTCCCCCATCTTGAGAGAAAACATGGTGGCTCCGCCCATGCCGAAAAGGACCCCAATGGACATGAGAATGATCATGATGGGGAAAGCTATGGTGATCCCGGCCAATCCATTGGCCCCAAGATCCGGTGCATTCCCGATAAAGATCCGATCGACTACATTATATAAAGAGTTGACCATCATCCCCACAATGGCGGGAACAGAAAACTTTGTCAGCAGTTTATGTATTTTTTCTACCCCCAAAGGGTTTTGTTCGGTCATTTTTTCCATGCTACTCCTCCGTCTTCTTCTTCCCTTGATGTTTTTCCACTTTCTGCACCATTTCATGTAAAGTATCCATCAGTTTTTCCACTTCCGTTTCGTCCATTCCGTCCGTAAGGAGTTTGCTCCAGTTCCAGACTCTTTCCCGGACTTCTTTTTCCACATCCTTTGCCTTGTCCGTCAAATAAACGTGGTTGAAACGTTTGTCCTCCGCCTTCTTCCTGCGCTCCACAAATCCCTTGTCTTCCAAGGAGTTGATGGACCGGGCAGTAGCGGCCTTGTCGATATACAAGTAGGACGATAGTTCGTCCTGGCTGGCTCCATCCCGCTGGTACAAGTACAACAAAAACGGGTATTCTGCAGAACTGATCTCCAGATCCTTCAATGTGCAGTTGTGGTAGACCTGAGCTTGCCTGTGGAGGATGGAGATCATCCGCCCGATACTTTTTTTCATGGTATTTCCCCCGATTATTTCTTTGTCATGAAGGAAATTATACAGAGAAAACGTTGATTTGTCAACTATCTGGAAAGGCCGTTCCTACACAGAAAAAGCAGATATAATGTCACATGTATTGGAATGAAAGAGTTGTTTTGATTTCTACAAGAAAAAAGGGTACAATGGAAATCGTCAAGAAAGAATAATAGACAAAAAAAATGGCGCGCCCGAGATGAATCGAACATCCGACACATGGTTTAGGAAACCATTGCTCTATCCCCTGAGCTACGGGCGCAACAACTATAATACTACCACAGACCGGAGTTTTTGCGCAACTACCAAAACCCGGTATTTCTATTAGAGAAAGGACTTGTTCCATGAAGAAAAAATTGACGCTGATCCTGATTTTTATGGTTTTGATTTTCGCCTCATCCTGCAGCATGGACGAAGATTCGGGCCCAAATCCGCCGGACGATGGAAAAGACGAAGTTTTTGTCGACACCGTCCGCATATCCTGGTCCATCGATGGAAGGGCCAACCTGGATCCAAAGCCCGGCGATCGGGTCCAGCCGGAACTGACCCTTGTTTACAACGACGGTACGGAGGAATCCGTTCCCCAGGATAGACTTTCCTTGGAGATTTTAAGCGGAAACGAGCATGCAGTCATCGAAGAACAGCAAGTCATAGTAAATCAAGATGCCTTGAGCGGTTCCTGGATCCAGGTTCAAGTATCCGATCCTTACACTACAGAGGTGACGAATGTGAACAATGTCGTGATCAACATCCTGGTCAAGAAAGATCCCGCCGACTACATCGATGAGAATGGGGTCATCACGGATTTCACCCAGATCGACAGTCTTGTCAACAAGGAGAGAGCCTTGCCGGCCGACTACGTTCCGGCCGACCTGGTAAAACTGACCGTACCTACGGTATTGCCAAACCCAGAGATCAATCAGCTTCGCCAACCGGCTTCCGATGCATTAAATGCTCTGTTTGAGGAAGCGAAGGAAGAAGGATTTACACTGCGGGCCCGATCCGGCTACCGGTCCTACAGCACCCAAGACAGCCTCTACCGCTCCAGCGTGGAGCGAAACGGACTGGAATATGCCAATAAATACAGCGCAAAACCAGGACACAGCGAGCACCAGACGGGGCTGACCATGGACATTACCGCATCCTCCGTCAACAACCAGCTCAGCGATTCCTTCGGCGACACGTCAGAGGGAATGTGGGTGGCGGAAAACGCCCATCGATTCGGATTCATCATCCGGTACCCAAAAGGCAAGGAAGACATTACCGGATACAACTACGAACCCTGGCATTTGCGTTATGTGGGCACCTCTTTAGCTACCGAAATTTACCAATCCAGCCTAACCATGGAAGAATATTTCGACCCAAATCGTTTACAACCGTAATTTTTTGAGCCTTCTGCAATTTAAATCGTTTTTTTGTTGCAGGAGGCTTTTCTCTATGATAATATGTTAGCAAAATAAAAACAGGTGTCTTTATTCTGCAGTATTGTCATTATTCTAAAACCAAAGGAGCGTCCCAATGAACAGTAAAGAGTATGTACAACACGTCTACAGCACCGTCGAGAAAAGAAATCCCAACGAAACCGAATTTTTGGATGCCGTAAAAGAAGTCGTCCAATCTTTGGAACCGGTTTTTGCACGTCACCCGGAATTCATGGAAGCAGGACTTTTGGAAAGGATCACCGAACCGGAACGAGTCATCTCTTTTCGAGTACCATGGGTGGACGACAACGGAAAAGTACAGGTCAATCGAGGTTTCCGGGTCCAGTTCAACTCCGCCATCGGACCCTACAAAGGCGGACTTCGCTTTCATCCTTCCGTCAACCAGAGCATCATCAAGTTTTTGGGATTTGAGCAAACTTACAAAAACTCTCTCACCGGTCTGCCCATCGGCGGCGGCAAAGGTGGATCCGACTTCGATCCCAAAGGCAAATCCGACAATGAAGTCATGCGCTTCTGCCAGGCCTTTATGGCGGAACTGCAGAAATACATCAGTGCCGATCTGGATATCCCGGCAGGAGACATCGGTGTAGGCGGCAGAGAGATCGGCTACATGTACGGATATTACAACAAGATCAAAAACTCCAAAGCACAAGGCTTCCTGACCGGAAAAGGCCTCACTTATGGTGGAAGTTTGGTAAGAACGGAAGCTACAGGGTACGGTTTGGTGTACTTCACCGACGAAATGCTCAAGGATGCGGGACGCAACTTTAAAAACCGACGAGTCGTCGTCTCCGGTTCCGGCAATGTGGCCATCTTTGCCATTGAAAAAGTACAGGAATTGGGCGGTCATGTAATTTCCTGCTCCGACTCCAACGGATATATCGTGGATGAAGCCGGCATCGACCTGGATCTGGTCAAAGAGATCAAACTGGTTCGTCGGGGACGGATCAAGGAATATGTGGATCAGGTACCTACTGCTCAATATTTCGAAGGATACAAAGGCATCTGGACCATCCCATGCGATATCGCACTTCCTTGTGCGACCCAAAGCGAATTGGATGCGGATGCAGCAAGAGCCTTGGTAGCCAACGGAGTCATTGCCGTGGCAGAAGGGGCCAACATGCCGTCCACCTTGGAAGCCATTGATGTTTTCCTGGAAAATGGCGTGCCCTTTGGTCCTGGAAAAGCGGCCAATGCCGGTGGTGTTGCCTGCTCCGCTCTGGAGATGAGCCAGAACAGCATGCGATACTCCTGGACTTTTGAAGAAGTGGATGCAAAATTGAAACAGATCATGACCGATATTTATGCTGCTTCCAAAGAAGCTTCTGAAGAATACGAACTGGGATACAACCTGGTTGCCGGCTCCAACATCGCCGGTTTCATGAAAGTCGCCGAAGCCATGATGGCTCAAGGCATCGTATAAAAGAAATGTGTGAAGGTCCTGCCGAGGCAGGACCTTTTTTATTGGCATAAAACACGCTGACTGATGATGTCTGAATAGATCTCCAAGCCATCTGCATGGACCACACGGACCATTTCCGACAACCGTATGGCCGATGGTTCCAAGGTCACCAGCAGGTTCTCCCGCTCCAACAGTCGTTGGGGATGGAAAACTACATTGGGATACCCGTCAAAGATGGCCGCATAAAAGATGTTCGATTCCACCATGTCCTGAAAGAAATGACTGCCATAGGAAAGTTCCGGCATGAACCCGCCGATGTTGTAAGACATCTCGCAAATGGCCTCCACATTGCCGATCTCTGAAAAGTTGACCGGAACTCCCAGAGTAGGAGTGGTGGTCCCCCACCGACCCGGTCCCATGATCATCACCGTGTCGTCTTTGAGTTTGCTGTTTAAGGCTCCGATCGTCCTCGCCGTGGCATACTTGTCTTCCAAGCTCGATTCCATGTAGGCTTTGGGATCCACATAAATAATATAGTCCAAGGGCAATCGCACATTGCCGCCCATAAAATTCCCTGTGAAGTGAAAGAGGCAGTTCGTTTCATCGATCGTTTTCGGCATGGCCACCGGTTCTCCAGGTCCCTTGGTCTGCAAGGGGCGGCACTGGACCAGGTTGACGCGAAAATCCCCTTCCTTATCGAAATTGGCGGTAAATTCAATGTCCACCGGATATTCATAAACCCTTTCCAATGTCTGCAGCATTTTTCGCATCCAAGCGGGAAATGCACTTTCCTTCAACAATCTGTCGAATCCCAAGATGTACTGCCGCCGATCCTTGAAACCCAATTCTTTCATGCGTTGGTTGGTTTTGTGATCCGGTTTTGCAAACATGGAGGGATCCGTTCCCAAATCCAGAGACAGCACCTTTTCCAGAGACCTGTCGGTCCACTGGTTGGCTTTTACGTCCAGCAGATCCACATTGCGCTGGGAAAACTTGGCCTCATCCTGGTAGTCCACCAGGGGGGACTGTTCCGGCCGGTCCAAGGACACGATCCTGGGGTAGTCTCCCTGGATCCGGTCCACGGCCCGAGTCCCAAGTCCAAACACCAGCCGCAGCATTCCGGCATTCCGATCGATTCCTTGGTCCCATACATACAGGTTCGATGAGTTGCCCACTCCAGCCAGATGGGGAAAGAAAAAATCGTCGTGGTAATCTCCAGAGACCCGCTGGACCAGAATGGCCATTTGCTCGTCTTTATCGGACAATCCCCGATTCAGCCGATAGGACAGCGCTTCTTCGTTCATGGTGCTGGCATAGATCCGTTTGACCGCCGTTTCGAAGGCGGTGTATCGCTCTTCGGGTGTACCTTGGTTGACGCAAAAGACGCTTTCATATTTTCCTGCAAAGGCATTGCCAAAATCGTCTTCCAGCAAGGAGCTGCTCCGGACGATGATGGGGGACTGGCCAAAGTATTCCAACATCTGCTGAAACTGTTCCCGGATCACTTCAGGGAAAGCACCACCCAGCATTTTTTCTTTCAATTCCTTGGCCAACGGAAAATACCCCGCCATTTTCTTTTGCCGGGTCCGAAGTTTCCACCAGCCGTTTTGAACAATATAGGTATAGAAGATGTCCGATCCAAGATAAAAGGAATCGTGTTGTTCCAGGATCTCCTCAAAAGGATCTTCTGTCTGGCTTTCCAGAATTTTTCTGGCCAACAGCATCCCGATGGATTTTCCGCCGATAAACCCGGTGCCGATCTGCCTGTTTTGAATATTGATCAACTCGGCAAGGGAAAAATATTTTTTCACCATGTCGTTGATCCGCTTGCTGCGTCCGATCATCAAAAGAATGATCCGGTCCTTCATCTTCTCCTGCTGTTCTTCATTTAAGTACAAATGCTCCCTTGCTTCATCAAAGAGACGGTTCCAATAGTCCTTTCTCTCTGCCTGAATACTGGTAAAGGAAAAGATTTCCGCCAGATCCGCACTGGCCGTCACGGGAGTGAATTCCTTCATGGTGGATTTATGGGGAATGAACATGGTGGAGGAATACCGCTCCCAAACCTTCAAAGGATGGACGTAGTAATTGTTTTTGATGTGGTACAGATCGAAAAGGACCTGTGTCGTTTCCCGGATCCGGGCAATGGTGGCATAGGTATGGCGGTTTCTTAAAAGGGCAAAATAAGTCACCGTATCCAGTTCATATAAATAAGGGCAAGTGATCCGGAAAAAATTTCCGATCATCAAATCGGAGTGCCAATATTCCAGCAACTCGCTCAAACAGTCAAAGACGTAAAAAACTTCTTTCCCCTCTTCCGTGATGATGTCGTAGACCCTGGTGCTGAAAGCTTCAAAACCCTGATCAGGATCCAGGTCATACCAGACGATCTCCGGATCGTCCACCAAGGGTTCGTGCTGTCCGAAATGCATGTAGACGATCCGCCGTTTCTCCTTTCGGGCCCGCTTGACAAAGGGAGCCACGTAACCCTTGTAATCCAACACATTGTCCACCTGCCAGACCACGTTGTCCCCCAAGCGAAGCATGTCGATGGCTTCATCAAAACCGGTGATTCCCGTACTGACCTTGTTGTATGCTTTTGCCATGTTCGATCCCCCTTACGATCCAAAAAAAGATAAACGGAAAGCAGCCCGGTCTTTGGGCTGCTCAAAAAAATCACATGCTATTCAAGGCTTGATCCAAATCGTCGATCAAGTCGTCTACGTTTTCAATGCCAATGGAGATGCGGATCATGTCCGCTTTCACACCGGCCCGCTCCTGCTCCTCCGGTGTCAGCTGGGCATGAGTGGTGCTGGCGGGATGGATGACTAGGGACTTGGCATCCGCCACATTGGCCAGCAAGGAGAAGATCTTCAAAGAATCAATAAAACGCTTCCCTTCCCGGACCCCGCCCTTTACGCCGAAGGTGAAGATGGAACCCACGCCTTTCGAAAAATATCTGGTGCAGAGTTCATGGTATTTGTTTTCTTCCAATTCCGGGTAGTTGACCCAGGAAACCTTGGGGTGATCCTTCAAAAATGCCACGATCTTTCTGGTGTTTTCCACGTGACGCTCCACCCGCAGGGACAGGGTCTCCAATCCCTGAAGCAACAAAAAGGCATTAAATGGACTGATGGCCGCTCCCGTATCCCGAAGCAGCTGGACCCGGCATTTTACAATATAGGCCGCCGGGCCAAAAGTTTCCGTATACCGAACGCCGTTGTAGGTAGGATCCGGTTGGGTCAATTCCTCAAACTTGTTGTTTTGGGCCCAGTCGAATTTTCCCGAATCCACGATCACTCCACCAATGGAGGTCCCGTGTCCGCCAATGAATTTCGTGGCGGAATGGACCACGATGTCCGCACCATGGTCTATGGGCCGGAAGAGGTAGGGAGTGCCAAAGGTATTGTCTACGATCAGAGGGATCCCCTTGCCGTGGGCCACATCGGCAAGAGCTTCCATATCCACCAGGTTGATTCCTGGATTTCCGATGGATTCTACATACACGGCTTTGGTTTTCTCGTCAATGGCATTTTCAAATGCAGTCGGATCATCGGGATCGACAAATTTGACTTGAACGCCCCACTTGGGCAAGGTATTGGCAAACAAGGTATAGGTTCCACCGTACAGGGTGCTGGCCGCTACGATGTTGTCGCCGGATCTTGCGATGTTCAACACTGCATAGGTAATGGCCGACGAGCCGGAAGCCACGGCCAATGCCGCCACACCGCCTTCCAGCATGGCCATCCGCTTTTCAAAAACATCGGTTGTCGGGTTCATGATGCGGGTGTAAATGTTTCCTCCCTTGTTCAAGGCAAATACATCCGCTGCCGCATCCGTATTTTCAAAAACATAGGATGTGGTCTGGTAGATGGGAACGGCCCTGGAACCCGTGGTGGGATCCACTTCCTGGCCTCCATGGACCTGCAGCGTTTCAAAGCGATAGGTAGCGTCCTTCATGATCTTCACTCCTGTTCTTATTTGATTTCATTCAAGTCGAAAGGTGTTTCCTGATATACGTAATAGTTGAGCCAGTTGCAAAACAACAGGTTGGCATGACCTCTCCAACGAACCACCGGCATTTTTGTCGGATCGTCGCCGGGATAGTAATTTACGGGAACCTCCACATCCAGCCCAAGGGCCTCGTCCCGGTCATACTCATTTTTCAAGGTGTCCCAGTCGTATTCTGCATGACCGGTGACGAAGACCTGCTTGTTGTCCCTGCTTCGGATCAGGTAGACCCCAGCTTCCCCGGACTCTGCCAATATTTCCAATTCCGATACCTTTTCGATGTCTTCCCTTCGCACTTCCGTATGTCTGGAGTGAGGAGCGTAAAATTCATCGTCAAATCCCCGCAACAACATGGTGGTCGTATTGGTGACATAGTGGGGAAAGATGCCGAACATCTTGTGGTCCAGGTCGAATTTGTCGATCCCATAATGATGGTACAACCCGGCTTGGGCTCCCCAACAAATATGCAGGGTGGAAAAGACATGGTGCTTGCTCCAATCCATGATCTCTTTCAACTCGTCCCAGTATTCCACCTCCTGGTACTCCAGTTTTTCCACCGGAGCTCCGGTAATGATCATTCCATCGTATTTTCGGTCTTTGATTTCATCAAAGGTTTTGTAGAAGTTTTCCAGATGGTCCACCGACGTGTTTTTCGAAACGTAGGAACGTGTTTTCAAAAGGTCCACCTCCACTTGAAGGGGGGTGTTCCCAAGCAGGCGCATCAACTGGGTCTCCGTTATGATTTTTGTCGGCATCAGGTTCAAAATGACGATTTTCAGTGGTCGAATGTCCTGATGGGCCGCTCTTTCTTCCCCCATGACGAAGATGTTTTCCTGGGCCAGCACATCGATGGCCGGCAAATTATCGGGTATCTTGATTGGCATTTCCTTCACTCCTTATTTCTGTTGCCCATCTATAAATACTTGCTATTCATATCATTTAACTAAGGATTAGTAAATATTATACCATCAGACCACATATTTGAAAAGAAAAAACCCGAGAACAGCACGTCGTCCCGGGTTATTTTTTGGTTATTCCGCTATCAGAATGCTGTGATCCACTAAAGCCATTTCCTTGATATGCCCTTTTACTGTCAATCGCTCTCCAAAAATATTTTCCAGGTACACATCGCCTTCCTTCGGAATGACTTTGTCCACAGATTCCATGACCAGGGTCTTCTCCCCTTGTTGGTCAACCAGGTAAACGTTTGATTCACACATGTTCATCCCTCCTAAAAATCTTTTATGATCTTGATGCAATAATCAATATAGTGTGGCAACGGCTCATTGGCCACGCCTGCAATATAAATGTCGCACTTGTTCATAGGCACGAATACTTTTTTGGCATCGCTTCTTGCGATGGCGGAGGCCATGTTGGTCGTCAATTCGCCTGTCAAGGCATCCGGTACAAGAATGGCTATGCTCCCAACGATCACATCCGCTTTTGCTGCATTGACCATGATGGCATTTTCCCCGGTACCGCCTTCATTGGCTCCCGCCTTGAGCATGGCTGCCGTCGCCAATGCGTTGGTTCCCAAGCCTATGATGTGGACCTTCTGCTCAAATTCCGCCCGTAGTTTTTCGATGACAACACGGCCGATTCCACCACCCTGGCCGTCAATTACCGCTATCTTCATATCACACCGCCAACTTTATTTTTTTCCATTATACCACATTTGGATATAACAAAGACCCACCAAGTTGCACAATATTGCCCCTTTGTGAGTCCGTCTCCCTTTTCTTTTCCCCTACGAAACCCTTCGTTGATTCCGTGAAAAAAATATATCACGGAGCAGGATTTTTGTCAATCCGCAGATTCAGCCGCCGTACATGCCCAGATCCAAGGGGAGGTTTCCCTTCTCCTCCAACCAGACGATCCCCAAGTCCGGCAGGACCGCAAGATCCTCCGCATTGAAATAATGTTTGATGCTTTCATCGAACAATATATTCGCAGAAGCGGCAAACTCATCGTCTCCTTCCCAGCAGACATACGTGACGGGAACATGGTCGATCAGTTCCACCTCCAGGGATCGATCTCCCAATCCGGGGTCTTTTCCGTCTTGATCCAACAAATTTGGATCCCTGTCAAACGTTTTGGCCAGGCGGTCGATGGTCCTTTTTTTGAAATTGGGGTAATAGATGGAACCATCGGGAATATCTTTGTAGGTCACTTTGCGGCCAGTAGGTGTGGCAAAGGACCCCAGGGCAAAATATCGCAATACCAAAATGCCGATGACATAGGAAGTCACCACCTCCGACCTGCTGTTGGTCAATACACCCTCAGGCCAGGAAAGTCCATGATCCTCCCCCAACAGCCGAAAGGTGAAAACGCCGGCTTCTTCGTTAAAGGGAATGTTGATCCGCTGTTGGATCTCTTCCGGTTGCTGTTTTTGATACAAGGCCTTCGCATGTTCATAGGGAATGCGCCCCTGTCGATCATCCTTCATAAATATCCCTCCGTCCCTACCATAGTATCCCATGGAACTTTTCTTTTCAAGGAAGATCTTCTCCTCCTACTTTTTAGTTTTACGAGATAAATTTGGGGTAAATACCACCTTATGAAAACTTTTGAAGGTTGTGATCCCATGAAGAAAAAAATCAAGTTATACACATGGAGTTATTGTCCTTATTGCAAACGGGCAACAGCTCTTTTAAAACACAAGAATCTGGCTTTTACGGAAATTGGGATCGACGGGGATCCGGATGCCTTTGAAAAGCTTGCCGCAAAAACCGGACAGCGCAGCGTACCTTTCATCTTCATAGAGGATGAATTCATCGGCGGATACGATGAACTCAAAGCACTGGAAGACCAGAATGCACTGGAAAAAATGGTGCTGTAGTGGTATAATTCTATTTGCAATAGTCACAAAATTAAAAACAATACAATACAGGAGGTCATGATGAAAGATCTAAAAGGAACCCAAACAGAAAAAAACTTGTGGACTGCATTTGCAGGTGAATCCCAGGCTCGAAACAAGTATGATTATTTTGCCAGTGCGGCAAAAAAAGAAGGGTATGAGCAGATCAAGGGAGTTTTTGAAGAAACGGCTCTCAACGAGAAAGAACATGCAAAACTATGGTTCAAGTACTTGAACGGCATTTCCAACACGGCAGACAACCTGAAGGCAGCTGCTGAAGGGGAAAACTATGAATGGTCCGACATGTACAAAGGCTTTGCCGAGACGGCAAGAGCAGAAGGCTTCGATGAGTTGGCCGATAAATTTGAAGGTGTTGCCAAAGTGGAAGCCCTTCACGAAGAACGTTATTTAAAATTATTGGAAAATGTAAAAACCAATACGGTTTTTGCCAAGTCTACGGAACAAGTCTGGGTATGCAGAAACTGCGGTCATGTCCACACGGGAAGCAATGCACCGGATGAATGTCCTGTATGCGACCACCCACAAGCTCACTTTGAACTTCGATGCACTAACTATTGAACCTAAAAAAGCGCCCAGGCGCTTTTTTATTTTTTATATGTGAAGGTTCCCCTTCACTTTTTCCATCATATTGTAAAACAATTCCACTTCTTCCCCATCAAAATCCGCCAGCATTTCATCGCTGAGTCTATTCATGATCTTTTTGGCAGCAGCAACCGTCTTTTGACCAGCCGTGGTCAAAAATACCCGGAGGACCCGTTTGTCTTCCTGATCTTGCACCTTCTCCACCAAACCGTTTGCTTCCATGCATTTAAGCATGGTGGTCAGTGTCGACGGCTTTATGTTGATTTTTTCCGCCAACAGTTTTTGGCTGAGTCCGCCTTCCCGATCCAATAAAAACAGCAAGGGTGGTTGCCCCGGGTACACGTGGATCTCTTCCAAAAGAACATGGAGACGCTTATAGTGCTTTCGTATGGCCTCGCTAAAGGCTTTATAGGCGGTGTAACGGTCGATTTCTTTCATGAAAGGCTCCTTGTTTAAATTTCAATTTAACCACATTATACCATATTTATTTATTTTTTTGCGCTGAATAAAAGATATTCCAAAAAGCTTCGCCATGATCGTCCTACAGGTATTGTAAAAACAAATCTGTTATCGTATAATTTGTCCTAGAATGAGAGGTGACCACACATATGAAAAAAATCATCCTTGGCTTGCTTGTACTTGTAGTGGCAGCTGGCGCAACTGCCATGCTGTGGTTCAACAATCAAATCGGTGACACTGGCGTCCATAAGGAACCGGTGGTTTTTGAAGTTCCCCCGGGAACCACCATCAACGGCATGGCGGAAATGCTGGAAGAAGAAGAACTGATCCGAAATGCCCTGGCATTTAAAGTGTATGCGCGGATCCAGAACTTTTCCAATCTCCAGGCCGGCCATTATCAGATCAAACCGGGCATGGATATGCGGGCAATTGCCAGCACCATTTTTTCCGGTGATGTCATCTTCCCCGACACCATCACCGTCACCTTCCCGGAAGGAAAGACCCTGGACGACATGGCAGCTATTCTCGCCGAAAAAACCAGCCACACTCAAGAAGAGATCCTGGCCGTTTGGGACGGAGAAGATTTTATACAAAGCGCCATCGACAATTATTGGTTCATTACAGAGGAAGTCTTGAATCCAGATCTAAAATTCGCGTTGAACGGTTACCTTTTTCCAAACACGTATAACTTTGAGAACGAGAACGTCACTCCTGAAGCGGCAGCCCATCGGCTCCTCCAGGAGATGGACAAGGTGTTGACCAAATACAAGGACCAGATCGATTCCTCGGAATGGACCGTTCACGAGATCCTTACCATGGCTTCCATCGTGGAATACGAAGCGATCTTCGACGAGGACCGCCCCATCGTTGCCGGCGTCTTCTACAACCGCTTGGAAAACAACATGCGGCTGCAAAGCTGTGCGACCCTGCAAATGGCCCTGGGGATCCACAAGCCCATTTACAACTCCCAGGACATGGCGGTAAATTCACCGTATAATACCTATTTGGTGGACGGACTGCCCATCGGACCGGGAAACAGCCCGGGAGAACCCTCCATAAAAGCTGCCTTGAATCCGGAATCCCACAATTATTTCTATTTCCTGTCCGATATCTACAACGACAGCAAAACGTATTATTCAGAGACCTATGAGCAACACCTGCAATTGCAAAATGAACTATTGAGATAAGAAAAGCCCGGGAAACCGGGCTATTTTTTTACACTCCATACAAGCCAACCGATTTTTGCCGTGTATTCCTGATGAAGAATATCGTCTACCGCCCTGCTTTCCAAAAATGTTTTTGCCTTTTTCTTTTGTGTTTGGTTCAGTTCCAGCTGTTGGCTGTAGAGTCTATGAGCTTTTTCTAAAGTATATTCCCGCCGGATGCCCACATCGGTGTACCACACTTGGGGGTGATACCCCATAAGCCACAAAATGTTGAACACCAAGTATACTTTATTTCGATATTCTTGACCCGGCTTGGACAATCCCAAATGTTCCTCCAGTTCCACTTTCAAGTCCCTGCGGTGAACAAAGGAACTGAGCATGCAAAGATCTTTTGAAGCCCTGCACATTTTCTTTAATGCGTTTACATTGCTGATGGCCGGTGTCATGGATCCGACCACAACATCAAAACGATCCTCCCAGTTCAAGGCTTCCAGGTCCGCCTTTTCCCACGCCATTGCGTGAAATTCCACATTTTTTCTACTTTCTTCCTCGGCATTTTCTTTAGCATAGGCAATCATTTGATCCGAGATATCCACCCCGGTGACGTATTTGAAATCACGGGAAAACCGAACCGCACATTTCCCCGGTCCACATCCGATGTCCAGCATGCTTTTTCCTTCTACCTTGTAATTTTGCTGATCCAGCAGGTCCTGGATCTCCCCACAGTTGTCCCTGTTTTGTTCGTTGAATTCGGAAGCTCTCATGTTCCAATAGATCCTGGTGTTTTCCAGACTTTCATCGGTAGGGATCTTTTCCCAAGCATCGATAAATTCATCGATTTTCATCGTCAACATCCTTTCTATTCCGCCATTTCACTCAATGCTTCCAAATCGGCGATTCGGATCTTGTTCTTTTTGAAATCGATGACCCCTTCATCCCGCAACTTTGCCATCTCCCGGGACATGGACGGTCGGGACACATTCAAATAGTCCGCCAGCTGATTGCGGTTCATGTTCAACTGAAAGGTTTCCTTGTTGAATCGCTTGTACTCATCCAAAAAGAAGGCGCTCAGTTTTCCCCTCATGCTTTTGATGGAAAGGTATTCCACTTTTTTATTGAGCATCAGCGCCCGATTCGATACGATCTTGAGCATGTTTTGGATCAATGTCTTGTGCCAGGAGCACATCCTGGGACATTGACCGATGATGGCGTTTCGCTCCAATTCCATGACCGTAGTATCTTTGATGGCCTCCACCGTCACCGGATAAAATTCCTGATTGGAAAAAGCGATCATCTCTCCGTACATTTCCCCCGGCTCCAACTGGGAGATCATGATCCGGTTGCCTGTAGCGCTTTCCTTGATGACGCTGACCTGTCCTTCCAGAACTATGCCGATGGACGTAAAGGGATCCCCTGCAATGGCGATGAATTCATTTTTTTCGTACCTTCTAACTTTTGGTTGCAGACAGGACAGCAACTGATCGATGCTGTAATCGTCGATGTCAGCAAACAACGGATTGTTTTCCAAAGTGGGATAATATTGTTTTAACATGGATACTCCTTTTTTAATTTTGTATCTGCAGATACAGATTTATTACTCCTATTATAATACACTAAACATAGAAAACATAGTATAATAATTTATAAAGGAGATTTTATATGAAAAGAACAGTCATTCAAATAGATGAAGAAAAATGTGTAGGATGCGGTTTGTGCATTAGTGCCTGCCACCAGGATGCTCTTCAGTTGATCGACGGAAAAGCCCGTCTGGTTTCGGACAGCTACTGCGACGGACTGGGGAAATGCCTGCCTAAATGTCCCACCGGCGCCATGACCCTGGAAGAACGGGAAGCCAAAGGATTTGAAGGTCCCGCCCCGCGAGAAGAACAATCCGGTTGTGCCGGAACTGCCGTGCAAGAAGTATCCCAGGCCAGCAGCCTGCAGGAAACGACCCAATTCCAACGTCCCGTATCCCAATTGCGGCAATGGCCCATCCAGATCCAACTGGTACCGCCAAATGCGCCCTATCTGGAAGGATCCCACCTGCTGGTGGCGGCAGACTGTACGGCATTTGCCTACGCCAACGTCCATGAGGATTTTATGAAAAACAAGGTGACCGTCATTGGCTGTCCAAAATTGGACTCGGCAGACTATTCAGAACGCTTGACGGAGATCCTGCAACAAAACAATATCAAAAGCATCACCGTACTTCGAATGACCGTACCCTGCTGTGGAGGCATGACCCACGCCGTTACCACCGCCATGAGGAACGCAGATGTCATGATCCCATGGCAAGTCGTGACCATCGATGTTGATGGTAGTATCAAAGAAGTTTAATTAATAGAAAAAATTTGAAGGAGGAATGAACCATGCTGGAAAAACTGTACAACTATGCCAAGACCGATGCCAAGACCATTGAAAAGATCGTAAGCGACGAAAATGTCGACATCAACCACATGATCTTACCCCGTGGCGAAGGATTGCCGGAACACTATTCCAACTCCAACGTATACATGCTGGTGACAAAAGGCAACATCACGCTCCAATTGGATGATCAGGAAAACCACACGTATGAAACGGGAAGCATCGTCAACATCCCTTTCAAAACGAAAATGAACGTTTTCAACGACACCTGCGACCTGACGGAAATCTTTGTATTGAAAGCTCCCGCACCATCAACCATGGGATAATTGTGAATGTTTAAATGGGGACGGTGACTTTTTTCAAAAAAAGTCACCGTCCCCATTTTTCCGTCCCCATTTTTTATTTTTTAAAACAGCCTGCGCTCTCGTTTTCGACGGGTCCACTCCGACGCAATGATCGTCCCGATCATCAGAAGTCCGAACAGCACAGACCCATATACGACAAAGGGATACTCCATGGCAAATACTTCTAAATGTTTCCAACCGATCCCCGCCAAGGTCCATATCAACACCAAGCCATAAACCGCATCGTGAAACCGGTAGACGACCAACGACATGATCGCTGTCGCAACAGCCATCATGATCAAGGTCCATATCTGGGGTGGCAGGCCCCAGCCGCTCCATTGCAAATGGACCAAAAATGCCGTCACATTGGTAATGGTTGCAACGGTGATCCATCCGGCATAGATGGAAAAAGGGATACGCACAAAAATTCTGTTGTTTGGATCAGAGTACATGTTTCCATGGACCGTAAAATAGATCCGCAACAATATCAGAAGCAACAATACCATGACGATCAATGAATAGCCGATATACAAGTAGTGCCAAAGCAACAGCCATGCCACATTTAAAATACATGAAATAAAAAAGTACCATCCGATGCTTTCCACAATTTTTTTGTCGGATTTTTTTCCGACCACATTATAATTGTAGACGACGAATAAAATCAAAAAAAAGTAGATGATGCCCCAAATGGAAAAGGTCACTCCCGCCGGAGTGAACAGGTTGGGATAAAAGTCGGAAACCTCCCCGGTATTCAACCCGTTGATCGGTAAAATATTTGCCAATGCATTGGCTGCCAATACCAAAATCAACCCCAGCGTATTTGCTACTTTCAGCGGTAACGGTACCAAGCGGTCATTAAACACCTTCTCACACCCTTTGTCTTTGAAAATATTTTTTCACAGGAAATACCAAGCCATACACCATAATGGACAATAAAATGATCGTCGCACCGGAAGGAATGTTGTAGACGTAAGAGATCAACATGCCGCCAATACTGGTGATGCTCCCTATCAAGACTGAGTATATCATAATCCGCAACAGTTCATAGGAAAAAATTTTAGCAGTGGCCGGTGGTATTGTCAGCATGGCGATGGCCAGGACGATCCCTACCACTTTGATCAAAAAAACGATACTCAGTGCAATCATTCCATACAGAAGATACTCCAACAACCTGGTCTGCACCCCTAAGATCTCGGAATACTCCTCATCAAAAAGATACGCTTTCAAATAAGGATACAGTGCTGCAGTAAACATCAGGGTGAAGGTGGTCCAGGCCGTCATCAATGTTACAAACCCGGACGATACGGTCAAGATATCGCCAAACAGATAGGTGGTCATATCGGGAGGATATCCTGGTGTCATGGCGATAAAAACCACGCCCAGCCCCATGCCCACGGCCCAAAACATGCCGATGAGGGTGTCTGCTCCAGCAGTGGTCCTTCGCTGTATGGCCGAAATGCCGAAAGCAGCCGCCAATGCAAATCCGATGCCGCTGATCAGCGGTTCGATGCCCAGCAAAAACCCCAATCCGATGCCGCCGTAGGACGTATGGGCAATACCACCGCTCATGCTCACCAATTTTTTCTCCACGATGATGGTCCCGATGATGCCGCATAATATGCTGGCCAGGATGGCACTGGCAAGTCCGTTTTTCATAAACTGATATTGAAGAAGCTCAAGCATGATGTGTACCTCCGTGGTCGTGGATTTGGGTCTTCTCCCGAGTTTTGGCATCTCCCCGGTATATGATCTTTCGGTTCAACAACACTACTTGTCTCTTGTTGTCTTCAATATACTCCAAGTCATGGGTCACCAGTATGACGGCCTTTTTTTCATTGAATCGGTGAAGAATGTCGTAAATATCTCTCCGATTTTCGCTGTCCAAATTGGCGGTCGGTTCATCCAGGATCAACAGATCCGGCTGGGCCACCAAGGCCCTGGCAATCAGGACCTTCTGGAGCTGTCCTCCGGAAAGCATGCCGATCTGGCGTTTTGCCAAATGGGACAAACCCATGGCTTTCAGGATCTCCGTCACCTTTTGGCGATCCTCTTCCCCATATCGTTTGAACAGACGCAACCGATTCCCAAGACGACCTGTCAGAACCACGTCAAAGACATGAATGGGAAACTGGCGATCGAATTTTGTGTGCTGGGGCACATATCCGATGATCAGGTCGTCTCTCAGCCGGATCTGGCCTCCGCAGGGTTTGACCAATCCCAAAATCGCTTTGATCAGCGTCGTCTTTCCGCCTCCGTTGGGACCGATGATGCTGAGGAATTCTCCGTCTTCCAAGGTCAGTGAAATCTCCTCCAACACGTGGTTCCCGTTGTATTGTACATAAACATCCTTCAATTCCAATATATTATCCATAAACGCTCCTACTTCAGTACTTGAACAAATACATCCTTGATCCGCCGCATATTCTCCAGGTAATCCGGGTCCAACGGCGCCAACTCCATGACAGTTCCACCCAGCTCCTGGGCGATGGTCTCCGCCTGGTTCTTGTCATGCTCCAACTGATAAAAAACCACTTTGACATCTTCTTCTCTGGCAAAATCAATGATGCTCCGAAGTCGGGATGCGGTGGCATCTTTTCCCTCCGATTCGATGGGGACCATGGTCAGCCCGTAATCCTGGGCAAAATATCCCATGGATGGGTGATAGATCAAGAACGTCTTGTAGGGCAGCTCTTCCATGGCCATTCGGATCTCTTCATCCAAGGTCCTCAGTTCCTGAAGGTAGGACTCTGCGTTGGTTTCATAAAACTCTTTGTTTTCCGGATCCAACTCCGACAATCGATCCCGGATGTTTTCCACCATCACCTGGACCCGTTTCGGAGACAGCCAAATATGGGTGTCTCTGCCTTCGTGGGTATGGTCGTCTTCCTCCTCATGGTCAAGCTCCAAGTCGGAGCCTTCCTCACGGACCCCCGGGATATCATGAAAATCATAATCGATATGGGGATAAGCCTGGTCCACGATCTCATCTTGACGGACAATGATCATCTCCGGATTCAAATCAGCAACTCGGTCCAGCAGACCTGCCTTCTCCGCCTCTACACCCATGGCAAAGTAAACGGAGGCGTTGCTCAGTGCCACCATGTCTTGTGGCTTTACCTGATAGTTTTCCGGATTGTTTCCCGGCGGGACCATGGTCACCACATCCACCCGATCTCCCGCCACTTTTTCTACAAAAGTCTGCTGGGGAAGGATGGACACTGCAACCGTCCTTCGGTCATCTTCCAGCGGATCCCGTTTTTCCGACGAATCGGCACATCCATATAACATCAACACTGCTGTCAGCAGCAGCAATATTCCAACTTTCTTTTTACCCGTCATGTCCACATCTCCTTATAGCGATCATGTTCTATCCTTTATTGTACATGGGAACCGCTGAAAAGTCATCCACCGGAAATGAACGATGAAAAATAGACGGTTTTACCGTCTATTCATCGATCCGATCATTTTTCCATCCCCCACTCTTAAAGAGTGATCACATCAAAGCCTTGCGACAGGTACTGTTCCATGCTGGGATGCCCCTTCATGTCCTCTCCCATGGGAATCCCCAGGGTCTGGTTGAACTCCAGCACACCCATGCTGGCGGAACATGCTTTGCAGATGCAGTCGATCAATCCCTTGTCCTTTGCTTTTATGTACAAGGGGTTCTTTTTTTCCTCCAGGCCTTTCAACAAGGTGACGGCCTCCCCTTCCATGACGATCTTGGCCTTGTGACCCTTCTCATCCAGATCCAATGCATTAAGCAACAGATGAACAAAACACATTTCTTCTCCTTTGAATGCAAAAAATACGATCTTTTTCATGATTTCACTACTCCTTTCCTATCGATTCCCACGATACACCACAGGGGAGGTGCCAAAAAATACGCCCTTGTCAAAAGCGGCTCTTTCCATCATGGACAACTCCTTAGCCACCGTGGTGATGTTGCGTTTGGTATCCGGTTCCAGGATGCCTTCAATGGTCTCTCCCGTTTTCCTTCTGTAAAAGCTGTAGTTTTTCCACAAGCTGTTGATGATTTTGTTGGATTTGGATGGTCTGCGCAACAGATCCAAAATCTCTTTTTTGAAGAAATGAATGTACTCTTCGTCCGGATCTTTTTTCAGATTGGCCAATTCGTGGCCCTTTTCCCTAGCCCAGGGTTCGTCCAGTTCCTGACAGATGAATTTGTACCGGTACCAGACATCATAAATGTCCTTTTTATTTGTGATGGATGCCTGCTCCAACCAAAGATACGCCAAAAGTCTCCGTTTCCAATCCCACCACCGCAAGGGACTTTGCAAATCCAAGACAGGGATCAAAAAATATCCGTGATCATAGAGATAGGATCCAAAAACTCCAGGTGGTTTTCCCAACCGTTTGTTTTTCAAGCTGGTACGATACACACCGCATGAAGGACTGCCGTCCAGATATACATAGGCTTTCACATTGGCTTTCTCCAACACTTTCGCCCCCATCCGGCATCCTTCCAGAATGTCCTGGGTCAAATCCCGTCTGCCTCTGCTGATGACCCGGGCATCCCCTTCCCAAACATCCTTACCGCTGTCTCCGGCAATGTGGATGGGATCTCTCGGGACCCCCATGCCGGAAAGCACCTCCGTACATACAGGGACCCAGATAAAGTCCCCTTTTTCTCTCCCAATGCTCTCCAGAAGATTCCATCCTTTTCCATTGTATCGCACTGGACTGCCCATACAGCAAGCACTAATGCCCACTATGGGTTTTTCCTTCAATACCAGTGGCCCTTGATCCATATGATCCACTCCCATCAGCATATTTGTTTGGAATATTTTACTTGTGTCGTATAAACGTTCCCTCATCCAGCTCTCGAAATGCCTGCTGCAATTCCTCCTGGGTATTCATGACGATGGGTCCTCCCCAGGCTACGGGTTCCTTTAGCTTTTTTCCGGCAAAGATCAAGACTCTTGCCGCTTCTTCCGGTGCCCCGATGGTGATCATGTCTCCATCCTCATACAAAAAACCGGTTCTTTTCGGATACACCTGCCCGTCGAATTCTCCCTTGCCATCGATCAAAAAAACAAACACCGTATGTTCTGCAGGTGTTTCCAAATCGAAGGTCTTTCCCGGTTTCACCAGTACATCCAGAAACAAGGGTGCTACGGCAATATCACCTACAGGTCCCCGAACACCATTATAGGATCCTGCAATGACCCGGACTTGGGCCGTTGCGTCGTCTCTCGCCAATTTCACATCTTCTTTTCGTACATCTCGGTATGCAGGCTCTGACATCTTTTGGGATGCCGGTAAATTGACCCACAACTGGACGCCCAACATCCTATTGCTTGCTTGCGGCATTTCCTGGTGGATGATCCCGTTTCCGGCACTCATCCATTGACAGCATCCTTCATCGATGGAACCCTGATTGCCCAAGCTGTCTCCATGGTCAATGGTGCCTTCGATAAGATAGGTCACCGTTTCGATCCCCCGATGAGGATGCCACGGAAAACCTTTGATATAGTCTTTGGGATCGGTACTGTCAAAAGAATCCAACAACAAAAAGGGATCCAGATGCGCTACTTCTCCGTGAGAAAACACTCTGCGCAAGTGTACACCTGCTCCGTCTGTGCTGTCTCGACCCTCCATGATCTCCTTGATTTTTCTTTCCAATGGTTCAGCTCCTCTCACAAGTCTTTCTTCTTCATTAGGTACCCGATTTTTGCGATCTGCAAACCCGGTTTCCTTGAATTGAAGCAGATCCTTCAGAAATTGTTAAGAATACCTTCCTGCGTGTTTTTCTTTACCAATCCTATGGTTTTTGATATAATAATTCCACTAATGCTAAATAAAAAGAGGTCAACATGAAAACCAATGATAAACTCTACATTTTATTGACAGATACAGGTACTGTTTTAAACCGATTGATCAAGATGTACACCAAGGATCCCTACAACCATGTTTCCATCGCTTTTGATCCAGAATTGAATGAAGTGTTCAGTTTCGGCCGAAAGAAGATGAACAATCCAATTATCGGTGGGTTTGTGCGGGAAAATATCGATCACATGCTTTTTCGCAATGCCAACTGCGCCATTTACGAGTTGGATTGCTCCGATATCATGGCCTATTGGCGGGTGAGGGAATACATCCGCAAATTTGAACTCAACCAGGAAAATTATCGCTACAACCTTTTGGGATTGTTGGGAGTGATGTTTCATGTGAACATCGAGCGAAACGACGCTTTCTTCTGTTCCCAGTTTGTCGCTTCCATTTTCGAATATAGCGGGATCCCTTTATTTGCAAAACCTTGCGTTTTTGTTACTCCCGGAGATTTTATGACTGCTACATCCCTGAAACTGGTTTACAGCGGTCGTCTGGGTGATTACCGAATGACCCGGCATCAAAAGACAATATCCGCTCAATTATTCAACGAGTTGGAATCTGCGGAAATGCTAAACGCATACACAAAATTTTAAACAAAGGCCTGCCTTTCATTATGAAAGGCAGGCCTTGAACATGTGGAAGTATCCCATGAAATAACTTCATCCGATTCTTATCTTTTTTCCAGAACGTTTTTGTGCCCTCGTTTTTGACACTTTTCCAGACGTCCCTTGATTCTCCGTCAATCCGGCCGTTATTCCGCACAATCCAAAAAACAACGCTCCACCTTGGGGTGTCATCCATGTGAAATCAACGATTCCTTGAACAACGAAAAAGGCCTGGGATGCGATCAGTAAAATGGCCAGACGAGAACCTCCTTTAAAAAAGAGGAGCAGCCTTCGATACAAGAGACCTTTCCACCAAAGATAGGCGACAAATCCCGGGATCCCGAAGAAAAAAAGCAGAGAGATCCAAGCATTGTGGCTATGAATGTTGCCCAAGTGATCCATGGCTCCCCATATGCCCCAACCGGTCCATGGACGCTGAAAAATAAATGCAAAGCTTTCGATCCACCAGTCCACCCTTTTGCTGTGGACCTTGTGGTTGATCTCCGGACTGAGGAGGGCCAACACGACAACGGCGGCAAAAGACAGCAGCAAGATCCGCCGAAGGGTCTTGTTCTTCGATAAAATGCCATAAACCACCAATGCAGCCAGCATGGCCACGGTGGCTCCTTTTGATCCTGTTGCAATGACGGCGGTGCCAAAAACCATGATTCCCAACAAATATCGACTTTTTTTTCCCAGTTCCGTATCCCAAAGGTAAACGGAGACCAGCAGGAGCCAACCAAACACCATACCGGTCACATTGGGATTTCCATAGGTTGCATAGATGCGGTAGTTTTCCGCACTGGGGATGAAGTTGGGACTCCAAAACCAGCTTCCCACCCATGTCATGTCCACCATATAGGACAAGGCTTTTTCCACCAACCCCAGTATGCCGGTGACCATTCCGACCTGCCAGATGGCTACCAGTACCTCATGGGCTCTGTTTTCATCCTGAATGGTTTGCTGGACGCGCCATGAGGCTCCCACTAAAAACAAGAGCCCCAGGCTTCCTATAAAAGAAGGCAAGCTTTGGTTGATGGCGGCGGCCAAAAAAGAAAACACGCATAAAAGAGCGAGACTTTTATGGATCCCGCTCCATGGTCCTTCTTTACGATCCTTCCACCACTGAAGGCTCATGTAGATCAGCGGCAAATAGGCCGTATACGGCGATGCCATCAATAAAATCAATCCAGCTTGCATGGTCAAACTCCCTTGTTGTAGCGTTTATATCATTCTAACCATTTTGGGATCTCTCTTCAACCAAAATCCGCAATGTTTACCTAAAGTTTACTTGTTGACTTTTCCATCTTTGAGCAGTTCCACCTCACCGGAGTGTACCACCCCTCTGGACCCGTCTTCATAATTCATCACCAACCGGCCCTTTTCATCGATACCGGCAACAATTCCCCTGCGGATCCCACCGTTTTGCATGAGTTGGACGGTTTTCCCCGTCAGATAGCTTTTTGCCGCATAACGCTGGATGGTCCTTGTGAATTCTTCATTGGTGATCAGCTCCTCCAGTCGATTGGCGATGGCTGCGATCAATTCATTTCTGGAGGGAACCTTGCGGAGATGCTCAGACAGGAAACCTGCCGTGGAACGAATGGATTCCGGCAGGTCCGAGATCTCACCCACCACATTGACGCCAATGCCGACGACAACATAGTCCATCTTGCCGCTTTCCATTTCCATGGCCGCCTCCGTCAAGATCCCCGCCACTTTCCGTTCATGTATGTACACATCGTTGACCCACTTTATTTGTATGGCAGACCTCTCGTCTGCCGGAAACAGCTCCTCCAGTACATCGGTTACGGCAACGGCTGCCTGTATGGTCAAATGAAGGGCTTCTTCCGGCACAATATCCGGCCGAAGCAGGATACTCATATAGATCCCTTTGCCGGAAGGAGAAAAAAAGGTTTTCCCCCGACGTCCCTTACCCTGGACCTGCTCGTCCGCCACCACCAAGGTACCATGAGCTTCCCCGTCCCTGGCCAGCATCTTTCCCGTCTCGTTGGTGGAGTCCAGGCTTTTATGAACGTGGACGATCCTGGAAAAGGACGGACACTTCAGACGATTTCGGATCAAGGCCTCCGACAGGCGATCTGTGGTCTCTTCCAACACATACCCTTTATTGGGAACAGCCTTGACGGGATAACCTTCCTCCATCAAGACCTGCATGTGTTTCCAGACAGCCGTCCTGCTGATCTTCAATTCTCTCGCCAATGCAGCGCCGGAGATCACTTTCCCCGGATCTTGTTCTAAAATCGATGCGATGCGGTCCTTGGTGGACATGAGATCCCTCCTAAAAAAATACGGCTCCGGTACAACCGGAGCCGTTGTCTACTACTTATTATAAAACGTCAGCTTCCCATCTTCAAGTGCCACTTCGATGGATTGACCTTTGATGACCGTGCCCAGAAGCAATTCCTCGGACAATCGGTCTTCTACTTCCTTCTGGATGGTACGGCGCAAGGGTCTTGCCCCATATTCCAAATTGGTTCCTTTTTCAGCCAAATAATGCTTGACTTCATCGGTGAATGACAAGTCGATCTCCAAATCTTTCAATCGTTTGGACAACTGTTCCAAAAGGATCTCAATGATGTCCCCGATATGCTTGTCGTCCAGCTGGTGGAATACGATCACTTCATCCAACCGGTTGATGAACTCCGGACGGAAGGTTCGTCGCAATTCCTCTAAAATGTTTTCTTTCATTTTGTCGTATTCATCCTGATTCTGGGTCTGTGATGCGGAAAAGCCCAATGTCTTTCCTTTTTTGATGGTATGAGCCCCTACATTGGATGTCATGATGACGACGGTATTTTTAAAATCCACCGTTCTCCCTTTGCCGTCGGTCAATCGACCGTCTTCCAGGATCTGCAGCAAAATATTGAATACGTCCGGGTGCGCTTTCTCGATCTCATCCAGTAAAATGACCGAGTAGGGCTTTCGTCTCACCTTTTCCGTCAATTGTCCGCCTTCATCATACCCCACATATCCCGGAGGGGATCCAATCAGACGGGACACGGCATGTTTTTCCATATATTCCGACATGTCGATGCGGATCATGTTGTCTTCATCGCCAAACATGATTTGCGCCAGAGCCTTGCTCAGCTCAGTTTTTCCTACACCAGTCGGTCCCAAGAACACGAAGGAACCTATGGGCCTCTTGGGGTCTTTCAACCCTACTCTGGCCCTTCTGATGGCTTTAGACACGGCTTTCACCGCTTCATCCTGCCCTACGACCCGCTTGTGGAGGACCTCCTCCATGTTCAACAGTTTTTCCGATTCTTCCTGGGCCAGTTTTTTCACCGGAACTCCGGTCCAAATGGATACGATTTGTGCGATGTCGTCTGCGACAACTTCTCCTGCAGCCCCTATGTTGTTTTTATTTTTCCAATTCATGGTCACTTCTTCCAGCTTGTTTTTCGCCTTGTTTTCCAAATCCCGGATCTGGGCGGCTTTTTCATAATCCTGAGCTGCTACCGCTTCTTCCTTTTCCTGCTGGTATCTCTCGATCTGCTCTTCCAATTCCTTGATGTCCGGCGGAGCCGTCAACATGTTGAGGCGGATCCTGGATGCCGCTTCATCGATAAGATCGATGGCCTTGTCCGGCAAATATCGGTCGTTGATGTAGCGATCCGATAATTCCACCGCCGCCTCCAGGGCTTCGTCGGTGATGGTCACTTTGTGATGGGCTTCGTATCGATCCCGTAGACCTCGAAGGATCTCCACCGCTTCTTCCTTGGTGGGTTCACCAACGTCCACCGGCTGAAAACGCCGTTCCAAGGCTGCATCCTTTTCCACGTGTTTTCGGTATTCATCCAGGGTGGTGGCTCCTATAGCCTGCAATTCTCCCCTGGCCAAAGCCGGTTTCATGATATTGGATGCATCGATGGCCCCTTCTGCAGCTCCTGCACCGATGATGGTATGCATTTCGTCGATGAACAAAAGGATGTTGCCGTCCTCCAGAATCTCTTCCATAGTGTTTTTCAGGCGATCTTCAAATTCTCCCCGATATTTTGCCCCGGCGACCATGGATGACAGATCCAGGGAGACCACTCTTTTGTCTTTCAGATTTTCCGGTATGTCTCCCGAAGCGATCTTTTGAGCCAAGCCTTCCGCCACCGCAGTTTTACCAACGCCGGGTTCCCCTATGAGGACCGGATTGTTTTTTGTCCGCCTGCTCAAGATTTGGATCACCCTCTGGATCTCCTTGTCTCGTCCGATGACCGGGTCCAGTCGACCTTCATCGGCCATGGCGGTCAAATCTCTTCCGTATTTGTCCAAATTTTTCGTGTTGCTGTTTTTTGCCTGTTGGGCTTTGGGGGCCTGGTTGCTGGATGTGTTCATCAGCTTCACGATCTCTTCCCGGATCTTTTCAAAATCCAATCCCAGATCGCTGAGTATTTTTGCACCGATCCCTTCCCCTTCCCGAACCAATCCCAGTAGGATATGCTCCGTTCCGATATAGCTTTGATTGAGGGCCCTAGCCTCCATCAGACTTAACTCCAAAATCTTCTTGGTGCGCGGGGTGTATCCTATGATCTCCTCTACCTGATCTTCGCCACGTCCCAAAAGGGTCTCGATCTGCATGGATGCTTTCTCGTATTGGACTCCCAGGTTCTTCAGAGCAACAGCTGCAATACCTTCTCCTTCCTGGATCAGACCCAGCAGCAAATGTTCCGAACCGATATAATTGTGGTTTAGTTTTTTGGCCTCCTCTTGGGAGAGCATCAATACCTTTTGTGCCTTTTCTGTAAATCGTCCAAATATGGCCATGTCACTTCCTCCTATTCTTCTATTGTTTTTTCCATTAACTCTCTTCGTATGTGTTCCGCCCGCACCCGGTCTCTTTCCATGTCGTTCATGGCTTCTCCATAGGTACTGGCCAAGATCCCCGGCTGGATGTCCAGCAAGAGCCGATTGATCACCGACAGCTTTTGATCCAACAGTTCCAGATCTGCTCCCAGACGTACCAAAGACAAAAGCTTCATGCTCTCTTCCGAATTGATGGACCTGGCATTGGATAAGATCCCGTAGGCCCGATAAATCTTGTCTTCCAAATAGATCCGATTGTTTTGCAAGATGTCATAACGCAGATCTCTTTCTTTTTTAATGATCTCCCTGGCTACATCATGAAGGGTATCGATGATCTCATGCTCTGTAACTCCCATGGTGTTTTGATTGGAGATCTGATAAAGATCACCCAAGGCCTGGGTACCCTCTCCATGGATCCCTCGAATGGTCAATCCAAATTTGGATAATGTCATCATCATGGAGTGGATCTGGTTGTTCAGTGTCATGGACGGCAAGTGGAGCATGACGGAAGCCCGCATTCCCGTTCCTGCATTGGTGGGACAGGAAGTCAGATAACCAAATCGCTCGTGAAAGGAAAATTCCATGCATCCTTCCAGGACGTCGTCCATTTTGTCTGCCTGCTCATAGGTGTTGTATAATTGAAACCCGTCCAAAATGCACTGGATCCGAATATGATCTTCTTCGTTGACCATGATGCTCAAATCTTCCCCGTCGTTGATAAATACGGCAGCTCCCCAGTGGGTCCCCAATTCCCGGCTGATCAGGTGTTTTTCCACCAAGACCCGCTTTTCATTGTTTTTCAGCTCCGACAGGTCAAATTTCTTGAAAGTCGTTGCCAACCCTTCGTTGGAATTCAAACATTCCTCGATGGTCTTGGTCAAATGTCGGGCCCGGTTTTCCGGAAGCAATACCGGAAAAGGCATGTCTTTGATGTTTCGAGCGAGCCGCACCCTGCTGCTGATGACGATGTCCCGCTCCTTGTCCTCATTCTTCCATGATCCCATGGTCTCGTCCTCCTTCTCAGTCCTCTACTTCTTCCGTCTGGCTGACCAGTGCTTTGATCTGGTCCCGATATTGGGCCGCCATTTCATATTCTTCCTTTTCCACTGCCTCGTCCAATTTTGCCTGAAGGACTTCCAGTTCCCGCTTTCGCTGGAACATTCGATCGCCGTTTTTGATCACTTTGCCGATATGCCGGTCTTTGCCGTGCATCCGTCGGATCATGGGAACGATCATTGGTTCAAAGGCGTCGTAGCACTCTCCACAACCAAATTTTCCATGCTTTCGAAAAAATTCATAGGTCATTCCGCATCGACTGCATGTCCGTTCCCCCGGTTGCTCTTTGGACGGATTTCTTTTGCCGTCGTTTGCAACATCGGAAATGAACCCTGTATAATCAAATGCTTCCTTCCCCAATTTATCCAAAGAAGTGCATTGGTCGCACAAATGATGTTCTTTTTTTTGTCCGTTGATTATTTTGGTGATATGAATGGTGGCTTGTCGTTCTTTGCAGTTGTCGCACAGCACTTCAATCATTCCTTTCCTCCCCCGGTTTGTTGGACCGGGACAACACGTTGTACACCGTACCTCGATTCAGTTGCAGCAAATCAGCGATCTTCCGGATGGAAAACCCGCCGACCTCCCTGACCAGTTGGATCAATCGATCTCGATGCAATACATTTTCTTTATACCCAAGTTCCTCCAACTGAAGATGGTTTTTTGTCAAGTATTTTCGAATCATGCCTTGTACCGTCTTTTCAATGCTTTCTTCCAGGTCCAAATAGATGTCGTTGCTCTTCTCCTGCATGAATACCACGAATTTGTCCATGGCCACCTTCTGATCCCGGGAAAACCAGACCAGAATATGTTCTTTCTTCAATAGGGACGATCGTTGGATCGACAATACATACTGCCGGTAGCTGCTCCATGGATAATCCCGTTGCTTGGGGACAGAACCGCTGTTGACCGGATTGTTGTGGATGAAACGCATCACCCGCATAAGATGTTCCATGTCCCGGATGTTTTCGCTTTTGAACCGGTCGTAAAAAACCTGTCCTCGCTCTCCGTACTTGCGATTGTAATATACTGCATAAGATCCGTTGATCCTCTTCATGAATCGGGAAATGTCCCCTTCCCCTTCCTGAACAATAAAGTGGGCATGGTTGTCCATGATGCAGTAGGCATATACGGATACGTTGCTTTCTTCCAATACCCGCTCCATGATCTCCAGCATTTTTTCCTTGTCGCTGGGATCCGCAAAAATATCCTTGTCCGTTCGGCCTTCCACCAGGATGTGATAATATCTACTTTTGCATTCTTTTCTCGGAATTCTCGCCATGCAACACAACCCTTTCCGCTCAAATTGTCAATAGGGACGGTTCTTTTTGTCAACTTCATTGTATCACATCCCCCAAAAAAGTAAAGCAAAAAGACCGCATCCTGTTGGAGATGCGGCCATCGTTCATGATTTGTACAAAAACACCCTGGCGGGCGAGGTATGTCCGTCAGGGTGTTCGGCTCCTTAGTGATTGTTCTCTTCTTCCGCTTTTGCGATCACTTTTTCCGCCAAGGATCCAGGCAATTCTTCATAGCGGGCAAACTCCATGGAAAAATCTCCCCTGGCCTGGGTCATGGACCTTAGTTCCGTTGCATACTTGAACATTTCGGCAAAAGGAGCTTCCGCCAGGATCTTTTGCTTTCCGCCTTCCATGGGCTCCATTCCCAAGATGCGTCCCCGCTTCTTGTTCAAATCTCCCATGATGTCTCCCATGTAATCTTCCGGCACCACGATCTCCACTTTGTAAATGGGTTCCAGGATAACAGGGTTGGCTTCCTTCATTCCTTTTTTGTAGGCAAGATTGGCCGCCATTCTAAAGGACATTTCGTCAGAATCCACAGCATGGAAGGATCCGTCAAACAGGGTGGCCCTGAGTCCAACCACCGGATATTTTGCCAGAACGCCCTCCTTGATGCAATCCTGCAACCCTTTTTCAACTGCAGGAATAAAGTTTCTTGGAACGGCGCCGCCTACCACCTTGTCCACAAACTCAAAATCCACATTTGGGTCGCCGACGGGTTCAAAATCGATGTGCACGTGACCGAACTGGCCTCTACCACCGGATTGCTTCTTGTGTTTTCCTTCTGCCGTTGCTTTTTTCTTGATGGTTTCCCGATAAGGAATCTTGGGTTCTTCCAGCATGACTTCGATGCCGAACTTGCTTTTCAGCTTTTCGCACATGATCTCGATGTGCATCTCGCCCAAGCCGGAGATCAGGGTCTGCTTCGTTTCCGAATTTCGCTCAACATGCAGGGTCTGGTCTTCTTCCTGGAGTCTGGCAAAACCATTTCCGATCTTGTCCTCGTCCCCTTTGGATTTTGGTTCCACGCCCATGGCGATGACCGGTTTCGGGAAAACCAGCGGTCGAAACTCCAAGGGATCCTTCGGATCGCACAGGGTATCTCCCGTGGTGGTGTCGGACAACTTGGACAGGGCACCGATATCGCCTGCCTGCAGGTTCTCCACTTCCACCTGTTTTTTGCCCCGAAGCAAATAAATATGATTGATCTTTTCTTTTTTATTTTTCGTTGTATTCAATAATTCCATGCCTGTCGTTAACGTTCCGGATATGACTTTGAACAGGGACAATCGGCCCACGTAGGGGTCTGCAATGGTCTTGAATACCTGAAGGGCCACTGGTGCCGCGCTGTCGTATTTTCGTACATCGGAATCTCCTCCGTTTGGTCGGGTAAAGGGTTCTCCCAGCAGGTCCGCCGGAGACGGGAAGTATTCGATGATCATGCTCATCAGCGTTTCCACTCCGATGTTTTTGCTTCCGGAACTACACAACACGGGGATGAGTTCTCCTTCTAAAACACCTTTGCGCAAACCGGCATGGATCTCTGCATTGGTCAATTCTTCCCCGGCAAAATATTTCTCCATCAGGTCTTCATCGGTTTGGGCCACGGACTCCATGATCATTTCCCGGTAGGGCTCCAATTCCGCTTGCAATTCATCCGGTACCGCCATGTCGAAGCATCGGTCTCCCCGTCGTTCTCGCCCTTTCATGTCCACAACATTGATGACGCCATTAAAGTCCAGTCCTTCTCCAAAAGGCAACTCAAAAGGAACCACCTTGTTGCCAAACTTTTCTTTCAGGTCGTTCATGATTTTTTCAAATCGTACATTTTCCCGGTCCATCTTGTTGATGACCAGAATGGCAGGGATGTTTTCGTTTTCGATCATTTCCCAGTCTTTTTCCGTTCCCACTTCAATTCCAGACAAGGCATCCAAAACCAGCACAGCAGCATCGCTGACCCGAAGGGTACTCACTGCTTCTCCAAAAAAGTCAAAATAGCCGGGAACATCCAGCACGTTGATTTTGTGTCCGCCATATTCCATGGGTACGGTAGTGGCATTGATGGAGATCATTCGTTTGATTTCCTCATTGTCGTAATCGGAAATGGTCGATCCGTCTTCCACCTTTCCCATACGGTCAATGATCCCTGCGTTAAAGGCCATGGCTTCCGTCAACGTGGTCTTTCCACTGCCGCTATGCCCCAGGATTGCTACGTTTCTGATACTGCCGGTTGGATACGTTTTCATTGTTGCTCCCCCTCGCTCATTGTAATTTTTGTATACATATCCATACAATTGCACAGAAAATCGTTTGATAGGACTATTTTATAATATTTTCAGCGTTTTTTCCACACAAAAACAAGAAGGTCCGTCAATAACTGATGCGATCCCGCAATTTTTTGATGATTTTCTTTTCCAGACGGGATATGGTCATTTGAGAAACCCCCAGCTCGCTGGCAATATCACTTTGGCTTTTGTTGTTGTAGTATCGGTCGATGATGATCTTGCGGTCGTATTCGTCCATTTCCGCAAATATATTTTTGATCAGGTCCTTGTCTTCCACTTCGGAAATGTTCTGGTCTTCCATACCCAACACTTCAAAGAGAGACAGATCGTTTTCATCTTTGGAATTGCTGATTCGAACATCGAGAGACGTTGGAGAATATGCGTAGCTTCCTTCCATGGCTTCGATCACTTCTTCTTCCGAAACCTCCAGGTATTCTGCGATGTCCCGTATGGTCGGCGGCCGCATCAATTTGTGTTGAAGATGGTCTTTGGACATGTTTATTTTACGGGAAAGCTCCTGGATCCTTCTTGGTACTTTGATGATCCACTCCTTGTCCCTAAAATATTTCTTGATCTCCCCCAATATGGTCGGTGTGGCAAAACTGGAAAACTCATACCCTTTTGAGGGATCGTACCGCTCAATGGCGTAAATAAGTCCTAAACTGGCCACTTGAAAAATATCTTCATAGTCCACTCCCTTGTTGATATACTTTTTTGATAGGATCTCGGGAATGTACATGAATTCTTTGAATATTTCATTTCGAATCTCGACGTCTTTCGTGGCAATGTATCGTTCAAACAATCCTTCGGTGTATTTTTTCTTTAGTAGCTTCTTTTCGTCGTTTTTTGTCGTAACGTCCTTGCCCATAGATTACTCCTCTAACTGTTTGATCATGCGAACAACGGTGCCTTTTTCGTTGGAGCTGGTGACTTCCACTTCATCCATCAAGGTGCGGATGATGTACAACCCCAATCCGTTTTCCCTGGGATTTCCCAGATCCGGTTCCCCGATGTCCGAAACCATGAAACCTCGCCCCTTGTCGCATACATCGATGATCAACGTCTTGTCAGATACAATGTAATCAACATGGTATTGATCCTTAGGCACCAGGCAGCCATGCTTCATGGCATTGGTGCAGGCTTCACTGACTGCGACTTTCAAATCTTCGATGGCATCCACGTTGAACCCCATGCGGCTGGCAACGCCGGACAGTGTCAAACGGGCAACGCTGACATATTCCGGTACCCCAGGCAACGTTAATGAAATTTTCACTTGTTCTTCCATTTTTTGCATTTCCATATATTTCCCTCCACTGGTTACTCTGTTGCAAAAATCTTGTCCAATCCAGTAATCTCAAACAATCGTGCCACATTGGACTTCATGTTGATCACCCGGATGGATGCTTTAGGATTCTTTCCCTTTACGCCAATGATGGCGCCTAAGCCCGTACTGTCGATATAGTCCAGCTTCTTCAGATCAAATACGATCTCTTTTCCTTCTACATCTTTGACCGCTTCCAACTTTTCCTTGAGCATGTCTACTGTATAAATATCCACTTCTCCATTCAAAGCTACGGTCCAACGTTCCGTTTCTTCCAGCATGTTAATCGTCAGCATGCGTTTCATTTCCCCCTTACACAAGTTGAGAGGAAACCAGAGGTTTCCTCGTCATCAACTCATTATTTCTTCTTTTTCGATTTTCTTCCGAACACTCTCATGGCGGCTTGGGCGTATGTGACCGATTTCAGGATCGGAGACAGGACATAGTTTTTTGATGTTTTTACCGTTTTTTCCACGTCTACAACGGACTTTTTCAAAGAGCCCACTGTCTCCTGCACATCTTCCACGACCATGGAGGAATTTCTCGTTATGGTCTCCACTTCATTCATGATCAATTCAATGGCTTTTCGATTGTCTACGATGATGGCATTGGCATCCTCCAGGGTCTTCGATAACTTCTTGAGTACCATTGCCAGATAGATCGCTCCAATGACAAACGCCACTCCGATCAACAGAATGCCCGCTTCCCACAGATTTGCATTTTGAAACATAGATATCACCCTTGTCGTTTGTCTTTACACCTCTGTGCCGGCGTCTATTTTCTCTTCTACTTCTTCTTTTACTACATCTACTTCGTCTTCCAGTTCATCCATTGCTTCTTCAATGGATCCGCGAACTTCCGCCAGTTTCTCATCGATGCTGTCTTTGTAAACGGATATTTTTTCGCCTACTTTTTCCGACAGATCCCCAACTTTTTTCTCAAAATTTCCTTTATACTCTTTTCCTTGTTCCAAGGCTTCCGAACTGAAATCCTTTACGTTGTCGGCAAAGTCTTCACCCAGGTCTTTCAACTTCTTCACTGTGTCCTTACCAGACTCCGGAGCCAGCAAAATTCCGGCCAAACCTCCGATCACCGTACCTATTAAAACCCCACTAAGAAAATTGGTGCTTTTTGACATACAAATTCCTCCTTCGTTTTACTCTTATGTCTTTGATTGATACCCATATCACTTTTCATTAAACAAATCGGGAGTCGATTCTATGAAAAAAACCCGCTCTCGCAGGTCTTTTTCGCATTTTTTTATTCTTCGCCGAATTTGCTTTCGATCAAGGCAACCAATGCCTCTACCGCTGTTTCTTCATCTTCGCCTTCCGCTTCGATGACGACTTGGGTGCCTTTGGCGATCCCGCCGGCCATGATCCCCATGATGCTCTTTGCATTGATCTTTTTCCCGTCCTTTACAACGTGGATGTCTGATTTGTACTTGCCTGCTTCCTGTACAAACATGGAAGCCGGTCTGGCATGCAACCCTGTTGCGTTCATAATGGTGATTTCCTTACTAAACATGTTATTCCTCCTACATCAATGTAATATCAAGATTTTTCAATTCCTCTTCCACCATGGCTACGACTGCTTCTTCCGTATCCAGCGTCAGCGCTTTTTCTGCAATTTCTTTTGCCTGTTCCATGCTCACGCTGCGGATGATCTTTTTGATCTGCGGAATGGATGATCCGCTCATGCTGAATTCATCCAACCCCAATCCCAGCAAGATCAATGCCGCTCTTGGATCTCCTGCCAGTTCCCCACACATTCCGGTAAACTTGGCTGCTTTCCCTTGGTGGGAAGCCTCGATGACCATTTTGACCAACCGAAGGATCGCGGGAGACAAAGGCTGGTACAGATAACTTACGGTTTCGTTCATCCGATCCACTGCCAGGGCATACTGGCACAGATCGTTGGTTCCTATGCTGAAAAAATCAACTTCTTTTGCGATGATGTCCGCCGTAACTGCTGCAGATGGAATCTCTACCATTATACCAACTTTTATATTTTCGTCAAAAGAAATTCCTTCTTTTTTCAGCTCTTCCTTGCACTCCTCCAGGATCGCCTTGGCCTGGCGCACCTCCTGGACGTTGGAGATCATGGGAAACATGATGTGGGCATTGCCGTAGACACCTGCTCGGAGTATGGCCCGCAGTTGAGTCTTGAAGAGTTCCTCTTCCACGAAGCACAACCGAACGGCCCGCAAGCCCAAAAATGGATTCATTTCATCTTCCAGTTTCAAATAGGGGAGCTTTTTATCTCCACCGATGTCCAGAGTTCGGATGATCACCGGGTGTTCCCCCATGCTTTCCAACACTTCCTTGTAGGCTTTGTATTGTTTTTCCTCATCGGGCATTTTATCGCTGTCCATGTACAAAAACTCGGTTCGATACAAGCCTACTCCAGTTCCGCCGTTTCGCAGGATGCCTTCTACGTCCTTGGGTGTGCCGATGTTTCCCACCAGTTCCACTTCCGTACCGTCCAGGGTCTTAGCCGGCAGTTCTTTCAGCTGGGCCAGCTCTTCCACAAAGGCCAGATACTCTTCCTGTTTTTTCTCATAGGCTTTTCGGGTTTCTTCATCCGGATCGACCAGCACCTCTCCACTGTTGCCATCCACGATGACCAGATCCCCATCCTTGGCCCCTGTCGTGATGTCCTTCAGACCCAAAACTGCCGGGATCTCCAGACTTCTTGCCATGATGGCCGTATGGGATGTTCGTCCACCAATGTCCGTAGCAAAACCAAGGACCTTTTCCTTGTTCATCAATGCCGTATCCGACGGCGTCAAGTCGTAAGCAATGATGATCACTTCGTCCTGGATCGTGCTCAGATCCGGATCCTTGATCCCAAGGATGTTGCGGATCAGTCGTCCCCCTACATCCCGAATGTCGGCGGCTCTTTCCTTCATGTATTCATCTTCCATGGCGTCGAAGATGCCCACGAACATGTCGGTCACCTGCTTGGTGGCGTTGTCGGCGGCAAGAGATTGTCCTTCAATGACTTCCCGGATCTGACCCACAAACTCCGGATCGTCCAAGACCATCAAATGAGCCGTAAAGATCCTGGCTTCCTCTTCTCCCAGCTCCTGGGCCGCCTTTTCATATATTTTCCCAAGTTGTTCTTTCGACTGGACCAATGCTTTATCCAATCTTTCCATCTCCGCTGCTGTACTTTCCGCTGGTTCCGTCTGTATGATGATTTCCTCGTGTTTGAGAACAAATGCTTTTGCGATAGCGATCCCCGGTGATGCTCCAATACCGTTTTTCATCATAAAAAACCCTCCCTAAAAACAATTTCACATATAATCCAAGTTTTTATCATTTTATCACATGTCTTTTTAATATGCCACAGGAAGGAATGATGTAAAGGTTTCCAAAAAAAAAGATAAACATGCGCCCAATAAAGGACGCATGTTTATTACAGTTGTATCACCCAGCCGAATTCGTCTTCCACTTTTCCATATTGGATGGCTGTCATGGTATCGTAAAGTTTTTGAGAGACCTCGCCGATCTGGTTGTCGTTGATCACTAAGTCTTCACCCTGCCATCCCAGTACTCCGATGGGGGAGATGACGGCAGCAGTACCGGTTGCAAATGCTTCTTCCAACCGACCTGCCTTGTGATGCTCTGCCAGCTGCTGGATGGTCATCTTCTCTTCCACCACTTCCAAACCCCAGTCTTTCAACAAGGTGATGGTGGAATTTCTGGTGATCCCGGACAGGATGCTCCCCTCCAGAGGTGCTGTGTAGACTTTCCCGTCGATCTTGAAAAAGGCATTGCTGGTGCCAACTTCTTCGATGTACTTGTGTTCTTTTCCGTCCAGCCACAACACCTGGTTGTACCCTTTTTCATTGGCTTCCACCTGGGCTTTCAGACTGGCTGCATAGTTCCCTCCGGTCTTTGCAAAACCGGTCCCTCCGGCAACAGCCCGAACATAATACTCTTCCACATAGATCCGGGTCGGATTGAGACCACCCTTGTAATAGGCGCCAACGGGTGACAGAATGACGAGAAATTTGTAAGTGGAGGCTGGTCGAACCCCCAGGAAAGGATCCGTAGCGATCACAAAGGGACGCACGTACAAGGAAGTTCCCGGTTGGGAAGGGACCCAGTCTCCGTCCAACAGGATCAATTCCTTGATGCCCTGGAACATGGCTTCTACATCCAGGGTCGGTATGCACATCCGTTCATTGGATTGATTGAGCCGATTCAAATTGTCCATGACGCGGAACAATTGAATGTTCCCCTGGTCGTTTCTATAGGCTTTCAACCCCTCAAAAGTTTCCTGGCCGTAGTGAAAAACCATGGCTGATGGATCCAAAGACAATGGACCATAGGGTTCGATCCTTGGATCGTGCCATCCTTTTTCCAAGTCATAATCCATGACAAACATGTGGTCCGTAAAGTAATTGCCAAACCCCAGATTGTTTTCATCCGGTTTTTGCTTCGGAGCGTCGTTCTTCGTGATTCGAATTTCCATGCTGCATCCCACTTTCTGAATGTTTCTCATTCTAATTTATTTTTCCTATTATATCGTATAAAAGGCTTTTCTAACAAGGAACAATTTTCCATTCATCGGTATTTCTCCGCGATTTTTGATCCGACTTTCAACCCATCCACCGCTGCACTCATGATCCCTCCGGCATAACCGGCTCCCTCCCCGCAGGGATAGAGATTCCTTTTGCCGATGGCTTCCAGGGTCTCCGGATTTCGAAGGATCCGCACCGGTGCCGACGTTCGGGTCTCTACGCCGGTCAAAACCGCATGGTTGTCGGCAAATCCCTGGATCTTTCGATCAAAATCCAAAAGAGCGTGGCGTATGGGATCGGTGACGTAGGTCGGCAGACATCGATCAAGATCTCCCCACGTCACTCCCGGTTCGTAGGTGGGTTTTACTTTGCCTGATGCTTTGCTGGGACGTCCTTTCAAGAAGTCCCCCACCGTCTGCACGGGAGCGGCGTAGCCTCCACCCCCCTCTAAAAAAGCCTGATGTTCCCATTTGTGAAGATAGGAAAGGGCACCTGCTGTAGTGTTGCCATAATCTTCCGGATGGATGGTCACCACCACGGCACTGTTGGAGTTGCTTCCATTCCTGGCATGGTAACTCATGCCGTTGACCACCACGGTCTCCTTTTCGGAAGAGGAGGCAACCACCAGCCCCCCGGGACACATGCAGAAAGTGTATACGCCCCGTCCGCTTTGATCCCGGTAGGTCAGCTGGTAGGATGCCGCCCCAAGAATGCTTCGGTCATGATAGATGCCGTATTGGCTTTCATTGATCTGCCTGGCCGGATGCTCGATCCTAAGCCCGATGGCAAAGGCTTTCGGTTCCATGATGATGTTCTTTCGATCCAACATGCGGTATACATCGGTGGCGCTGTGTCCCGTTGCCAGAATCACATCGCTTCCAAGTAGAGTCGATCCGTTCTGGATGGTGACGATCCAGGATCCGTCCTCCTGGAGAACCATTTCTTCCACTTTCGATTCAAAAAGCACTTTTCCCCCCAGGGAGCAGATGCGTTCCCGCAATCCACGGATCACTTCCCGAAGCCGGTCCGTCCCGATATGGGGCTTGTTTAGATACAAGATCTCTTCCGGTGCTCCGTGTTCGTAAAACCACTGAAGGATCTGCTGGTTGTACGGGCTGTTGACACGGGTGGTGAGCTTCCCGTCGGAAAACGTCCCGGCACCGCCTTCGCCAAAATGAACGTTGCTTTCTTCGCGGAGATCTCCCCGGTTCCAAAAGTCATCCACATCGGCGACCCGGTGTTCCATGGGTTTTCCCCGCTCCAACACCACTGGTTTTAGTCCGGCTTTGGCCAATACCATTGCGGCAAAAATTCCGGCAGGTCCGAAACCGATGATCAGGGGTGGATGTTCCCCTGGTATGGACGCCAAGGAAGGCAGGACCCCTTCCTTGGGATCGGATCTTTCCACCCGAAACCCCTTCATTTTTTTCTTAGCCCAGGGTCTTTTCAAGGTCACTTGAAAACTGTATACCAAATAAACACCTTCGGAATTCTTTTTTCTGGCATCCACGGATTTGGATACAATGGTCCAGTCCACCAGATCTTCTTCCTCCAAACGGAAAAGACCGGGCAGGTAACCGCCCAGTTCTTCCGGATGCTCGTCTACGTGGATCTTAACGTCTCGCACGGTATATGTATAACGACTCATTCTTCTTCGACCTCTTCCGGGGCTTCTTCCAGGACCACTCTCCATTGGGTCGGTTCCAGCTCTTCCAAAGTGATCCCTTCCAATTCGTCCATCTGCAGCGTCACTTGATTTTCACCAACCACTGCATCGGTCAGATCCACATAAAGCTGGATCTGGTTTTGACCCAGAGCTTGTATGATGCTTTTTCCGCCGGAGAGTTGAACCACCACGTTTTGTTCCCCCTGACTGCTTGCCACTTCCAATCCTTCCGGACGGTTTCGGTATTCCAGGGTGGAAACGGAAAATTCTCTGGTTTCAATGGGTTCGACCAGGATCTTGATCTGGACCGTCTCCAAGTCCGAAGCAGAGATCAAACCGTTGGGTATGATCAGCTTGGCGGTGACTTCCGCATCCTCCTGGATCCCTTCAATGTTGATGGGTTCCGTCTCTATTTTTTCCACTGGTGTAGGACCCTGGCTGATAATGGCAACATTGGCCGGCGTCATTTGGATCTCCTTGATCTGGAATCCTTCTGCAGGAGTTCCCGTGACAATGGCTTCTACCGGCAACAGATAATTGTTTCCGATGGCTGCCGTGACGGTCACTTCTGCCGGATCCAGGGTGATCCCTGTTACTTCCTGGCCTTGGTCGTCATATGCCCTCAGTGTCAGAACTTCACTGAATCCTTCTTCCCTCTCGGACATGTCTATGGTACCGCCGACCTTCTGTATCCTGGCCAGCACGTTTTCCCCGCCTTCCACCACCACGGTGCCCGGGTTAACGGTATGATCCGTCAATTGCAGTCCTTGGGGCAATTCTCCCACAAAATCAACTTGGATCTCACGATTTTGCTGGGTGATCCGGTCGATTTCCACCGTAATGGTTGCCGGACTCACATTCTCCAGATCCACAGTATCAGGTATGCCTTGTATGGCTACAGACAGTTCGTAGGATCCTTTCTCCGTAACAGAACTCAAGTCCACGTATGCGGAAAAATTCCTCCAGGGAAGATTGTATAATACACTGGTCCTCCCACTGATGGTGATGTCCACGGATGTTTCCAGCACGTTGGCCAATACCAGACCCTTGTCTTCCAATACTTGCTCGTTTCGTATTTTCACGTCGATGTTGTTATAGCGTTGACTGTTTTTGGGGTCTTGGTCTCCAATGACATAGATCCACATCACAAAAGCCACAATTAAGGATATGATGATTTTTACGTTGACCGTGTTACTCCCCCTGCTTGTTTTTTTCATTGTTTTGTGTCCCCCAAAACTTGATCTTGATGGATTTTTCATCCTTCACAATAAATTCTTCCGTTAAAAACTCCTGGAGAGCGTTGGCATCCAGATACCGGTAGATCTTCCCGGTATTGGCGTAGGATATGACCCCCGATTCTTCCGAAACGATCAAAATGATGGCATCGGAGTTTTCTGACATGCCCATGGCTGCCCGGTGTCTGGTACCCAGCGTTTTGCTGACATTTTTATTCTCCGTCAGCGGCAACAGGCAGGATGCCGCCTTTAATTTGTTTTCCCGAATGCTGATGATCACTGCTCCATCGTGGAGCGGAGTATTCGGTGTAAAGATGTTCAACAACAATTCCGAACTGACGGCAGAATCCAACCGGGTCCCTGTAGAAATGATGTCTTCCAAACCCGTATCCTTTTCCAATGCGATCAAGGCACCGGTTTTGCTGTTGCTCATCTGCTGGACGGCTTCCACGATCTCCTCGATGGTCCGCTTCGTTTCGTTCACATTTTCCATCCACTTGGTTTTAAAAAAGCTGGTGCGGCCAATGTGTTCCAGAGCCCGCCGCAATTCCGGTTGAAAAACGATGACCAGGGCAATAAACCCGACGGTCATCAAATTGCGCAACAGAAAATTCACCGTATACAAACGGAACCACTCGCTCAGCTGGGTGGCCAACAGCAAAATGACCACGCCTTTTGCCACCTGCTCCGCCTGGGTATCGGTGATCCAACCGATGATTTTGTACACGACAAAAGCAACGATGAGTATGTCTATGATGTTGGAGGGTTTTACCAACAGGGATAAATTCAGCAGCAGATCCTGAATTTGATTCAATCGTGTCACATCCTTACCAGAGTTTCTCTTTTAACTATAGCACATTTTTACACACTGTGGATATAGAAAGAACCGGCGTGTGCCGGTTCTTTTCCCTAGGCCAACTGGATGACCAATTCGCCTGTTTTTACGGATTGTCCCTTTTGGGCGTAGATGGTTTCCACGACGCCGTCCACACTGCTTACGATCTCCGTTTCCATTTTCATGGCTTCGATGATCATCAAGGGTTGGTTCACTTTCACGTCGTCCCCCTCCTGGACCAAAACATTGACCACCGTACCCGGGATGCTGGATCCCACCTGATACGGGTCGTCCTTGTCCACTTGCTTGTGGACATCCTTGGATTGGGCAAGGAAGGATTTGGTATCCTCTACAAAGATCTCGCGACGGAAACCGTCCACTTCGAATACGACGGAACGCAGACCCTGATCGTTGATCTTGCCGATGTCCACCAACTTCACCATAAAGCTTTTCCCGGATGACAACTCGATCTGGGAGATCTCGCCGATCCTCAGTCCATGGAAGAAAACGTCGCTTTCCATGCGCATGTATTCGTCGTTGACGCACATATACTCTACATATTCCCGAAACACTTTTGGATAGAGGGCTGCCGCCAGCATGTCTTTTTGATCCAGTTCCAGGTTGAAGCTTTTCTTGTATTCATCAAATATTTCTTGATAGTCGATATCTTCCAGCAAGGTCCCCGGTCGCACGCTGATGGGTTTTTCCCCCTTGAGGACGATCTTGGAAAGGTCTTCGTTGAAGCCGCCTTCCGGCTGGCCGATCATTCCCCGGAAAAAGTCCCGTACGGAATCCGGATAGGCCATATCCTTGCCTTTTTCATAGATGTTTTCCTTGTCCAGTTCGTTTTGCACCATGAAGATGGCCATGTCTCCAACCACTTTTGAGGAAGGTGTCACCTTTACGATGTCGCCGAACAACTCGTTGGCTTCAATGTATTTTTCTTTGACATCCTTGAATTTTTGCCCCAAGCCAAAGCTTTCCACCTGGGCTTTCAAGTTGGAGTATTGCCCACCCGGGATCTCGTACTTGTAGATCTCCGTGGTTCCGGAATTGAGACCGGATTCGAACTCATAATAGACGTCCCGTACAGAAGTCCAGTACTCGGACAATTGCTGCAGCTTGTCCAGATCCAAAGTGCTCTGTCGATCCGTATTTTCTACAGCCGCCACGATGGAGTTGAGGGACGGATGGCTGGTTTGTCCGCTCATTCCCGTTATGGCCGTATCCACGATATCCACTCCGGCCATAGTGGCCATCAAAAGGGTGGCCACTCCGTTTCCGGAAGTGTCGTGGGTATGGAGATGGATGGGGATCTTTACTTCCTGTTTCAGTGCAGTGATCAGTTTATGGGCTGCCGCCGGTTTCAGCAAAGCGGCCATGTCTTTGATCGCCAGGATATGGGCGCCCATGTTCTCCACTTCTTTGGCCTTTCGGACGTAGTAATCCAGATTGTATTTCGTTCTGGACTCATCCAGGATGTCACCCGTGTAGCAAATGCTCACTTCTGCTACTTTGCCCTGCTTGAGTACCTCATCCACGGATACTTTCATGGCTTCCAACCAGTTTAAGGAGTCGAAGATGCGGAAGACGTCGATGCCGCTTTGAGACGCTTCCTTCACAAAGTCTCGGATCAGGTTGTCCGGATAGTTTTTGTATCCAACGGCATTGGATCCTCGAAACAGCATTTGGAACAAAATGTTGGGGATCCTTTCCCGCAACTCCTCCAGACGCTTCCAGGGGGATTCCTTCAAATATCGATAGCTGACATCAAAAGTCGCTCCTCCCCACATTTCCAGGGAGAAAAGGTCGGACCCCAAATGGGCCGTCGACTTGGCTACTTTGATCATGTCCCTGCTTCGCACCCTGGTCGCCAACAAGGACTGATGGGCATCCCGCATGGTGGTGTCCGTAAAGAGAAGCTGTTTTTGATCCTTGATCCACTGGACCAGGCCATCAGGACCTTTTTCGTCCAGGATCTGCTTCGTTCCGTAGAGTTTTTTGCTGTCGTCGTAAGGGGGAATCACCGGATTGTCGAATTCACGCTTGTTGCCCAGGGTCTCGTTGACCACCTTGTTTCCAATGAATCGGAGCAGGCGGACCTCATCGCTGGAGGAGTTGCCGTCCACGTTGAAAAGTTCCGGGTGATTGTCGATAAATTTGGTGTCGCAGACTCCTTCAATAAACGTAGGGTGTTCCAACACATTGATGATGAAATCCTTGTTGGTCTTGACTCCTTCGATCTCGTGTTCCTTGACCACCCGAACCGCTTTTCTTCGGGCTTCTTCAAAGGTACGGCCGAAAGCCGTCGTCTTCACCAAAAGGCTGTCGTAGTAAGGGGAGATCATGGCACCGGTAAATCCGTTGCCGCCATCCAGTCGGACGCCGTTTCCGGAACCGGTACGGTAGACTTCCAGTTTCCCCGTGTCGGGCATGAAGTTGTTTTGGGGATCTTCCGTGGTGATCCGGCACTGGATGGCCGCACCCCGCATGGTGATGCTGTCCTGATCGGCAATGTCGATGGCATCCGATGTGAGGGCATGGCCCTGGGCGATCAAGATCTGTGCCTGGACGATGTCGATGCCCGTCACGATCTCTGTCACCGTGTGTTCCACCTGGATCCTGGGATTCATTTCGATAAAGTAATGGTCTCCATTTCCGTCTACCAAAAATTCCACGGTCCCTGCATTTCGATAGTTTACGGATTTGGCCAATTTGATGGCATCTTCGCAAATGTGCTGCCGCTGGACATCGTTGATGCTCTGGGATGGGGTAAACTCGATCAATTTTTGATGTCGTCGCTGGATGGAACAATCCCGTTCAAAGAGATGAACAATGTTTCCATAGTTGTCCCCCAATACCTGGACTTCGATGTGCTTTGGATTCTCCAAATATTTTTCAATGAAGATGTCTCCGCTGCCGAACGCCTTGAATGCCTCGCTTCGTGCGGAGTGAAACTCCCGAAGGAGGTTTTTTTCTTCCTTGACGATCCGCATCCCCCGTCCTCCGCCACCGGCTGCTGCCTTGAGCATGATGGGGTATCCTGCGATCCGTGCAAATTCCATGGCCTCTTCGTCGCTTTCAATGGGCTTTTCCACGCCGGGAATGGTGGGAACATCCACCTTGTTGGCCTGGATCTTGGATTGGATCTTGTCTCCCAATTGGCGCATCATCCAATGATCCGGTCCGATAAAAGTGATGCCTTCCGCTTCCACCCGACGGGCAAATTCCGGATTTTCCGATAGGAATCCGTATCCCGGATGAATGGCGTCCACCTCTTTTTTGATGGCCAGATTGATGATCTTATCTATATTCAAATACGCATCCACCGGTCCCCGGTGGTCTTCAATCAAATAAGCTTCGTCCGCTTTTCTGCGAAACAGGGACAACTTGTCCTCTTCGGCATATATGGCTACCGTGGAAATTCCAAGTTCCTGGCAGGCACGTATGATCCGAATGGCGATTTCCCCGCGATTGGCGATCAACACCTTTTTAAACTTCTTCATGCTGGACCTCCTTTTAGGTATTTTGACTATTTTATCAGAATTTTCACAATTCAAAAAGAACAATCTTTCATTCTTCTGTCTCTTTTTTTTCGTTTTCCGGAAGAACCTCGTCGTAGTTGAATTTCCGATCCAACCCTTTTGTATACTTCTCGTTGTTGTAGATCAGATCGGCCAACCGCCGGACCCAGAAGTATCCGATCAGAAGGATCACTGCAACGATGATATAATATTTCATGGTCCTTCTCCGTCCAGCACCTCTTGCTGATAGTCCTTGCTGATCTCCATGAGGGCTTTTAGAAAATCCCGAAGATATGCTTCCAAATGACCGGGATCCCCGGTCTTGACCATGGCCTCCACAATGGCCTGTTCCCGTTCCTTGTCGTAAATGGGCAGCTGGTGTTCCATTTTATAGCGAACCACTTCTTCCGAGAGCTCCATCCGCCTCAAAAATAGACGGACCATCTCCTGGTTTATGGCATCGATGTCCTTTCGTACTTCTTCCAAGTTTCGCATGGCGACCTCCTTAAATGACCAATTCTTCCAGCAGGGCAATGGCCATGCAGCTTTCCACTACCGGCAGCGCCCTGGGAACGATACATGGATCGTGTCGGCCCTGGATGGAAAGGGCAACATTTTCCTTATTTTCAATGTCCACCGTCTCCTGTTCTTTGGAAATGGATGGCGTCGGTTTGAAAGCCACTCGGAAAACCAGAGGCAAGCCGTTGGAGATCCCTCCCTGGATCCCTCCGTTGTGGTTGGTTTTCGCCTGCATGCGACCTTCTTCATCATAATAAAAAACGTCGTTGGCCTGGGAACCCTTTAGCGCTGCCTTGGTTGCAGGCACGGAAAAGATCAAATGGGATATGGTGCTTTCCAGGGAGTCAAAAAAAGGGCTCCCGACACCTGCCGGAATGTGGAAACCCATGCATTCCACCACTCCGCCCACGGAATCCTGCTGGTTTCTGGCGTCGTCGATGACCTGTTTCATGGACGTTCCTGCGGCTTCCTCCATGACCGGAAAGGGCTGATTCTTGAGTTTTTTCAAGAGCTCCAGGGGATCTGCAGACAAATGATCCAGCACTTCGTCTTCCACGTTTCCAATGGATGCGATCCGGGAAACGATCTGGATGCCGTAGTTCTCCAACAAATATTGTTTTGCCACTGCACCGTAAAACACAAAAGGCGCTGTGATCCGTCCGGAAAAATGTCCTCCGCCTCGGTAGTCGTTGTATCCTTGGTATCGCAGATGGCCGGTCCAGTCCGCATGTCCGGGCCGCATCTTGCTTTTTAAAGCCGCGTAATCCCTTGACCGGTTGTCTTCGTTTCGAATGATGAAAGCAAGGGGCGTGCCGGTGGTTTTCCCTTCAAAAAATCCACTGAGGATCTCCACCTGGTCCGTTTCCTTCCGTTTGGTGGAAAACCGGTCTTGTCCCGGCTTTCTTCGATCCATCTGCTGTTGAATAAAGTCCATGTCCAGTTCCATTCCCGGGGGCAGTCCATCCAGAACTCCTCCGATGGCCGGACCATGGGACTCTCCAAAAATGCTGAAACGAATTTTATTCCCCCACGTCGAACTCATGGATGATCCCTCCCAAACTCACAAAGTCTTCCCAAAATTTTGGATAGGACTTGTTCACGCTCTGGGCGTTGTTGACGATGACTTTCTCTTCGCATCGAATGGAAGCGACGGCTGCCGCCATGGCGATGCGGTGGTCGTTGAAGCTGTCCACCACTCCGCCTTTCAGGTTTTCCCGACCTTTGATGATCAGTCCGTCCGTATACTGGGCAATGTCCGCCCCCAGGGCCGACATCACGGTAGTAATGGCGTCCAGCCGGTCCGATTCCTTGATGCGGAGTCGCTTGGCATTGATGATCTCCGTCATGCCGCTTCCCAGACAAGCCAGCACGCTGACGATGGGCACCAGATCCGGACACTGGGAAGCATCCACAGTGGTCCCATGGAGGTCGGATCGGGTGGTTTTATATCCCAACAGGAGTTTTTCGATGTTCCCCCCATTTTTCGAATGATGTCCACGATGACCTTGTCTCCCTGAAGGGAATCCAGCTTCAAGTCGTTGCTGTAGATCTCTCCCCCAAAACGCCGGCGCTCAACCAAAATGCAGATTGGGAGTAGTCTCCCTCCACCACGTAATCGGCTGCCTGATATCTTTGGGATCCGGGGATATGAAAAGCTTCGTCGTTTTCGTTGACGACAGTAATGCCAAAACGCTTCATGATCTCCATGGTCATGTCCACATAGGGTTTGCTCTCCAAGGGGGTGGTCAGTCGAATGACCGAATCCCCGGGCAAAAGAGGCAATGCAAAAAGTAGGCCGGTAATGAACTGGGAGCTGACATCTCCCTTTACTTCATAAGTGCCGGAAGACAACTGGCCCTTCAACGTCAAGGGGAGTTCTCCGTATTTATTCGTATAATATACCTTGTGCTTGTCGAAAATTTCATAATAGGCATCCAAAGGCCGGCTCACCAGACGCCCCCGCCCTGTCACTGTCATGGTTTCATCCATGGTGGCCAACAAGGGCAAAATGAACCGAATGGTAGATCCGGATTCTCCGCAATCGATTTTTTCCCGTTTTTGCCGCGGCCTGGGAATACCCTGGATCCTCAGATGATACAGGTCTTTTTTTTCATCGGTGGGTTTATACTTGATTTTTGCACCAATGGTTTCCATGGCCTCGCAGGTCGCCCGAATATCCTCCGACATCAGCACGTTGTGGATATTGCTGATCCCATCGCTCAAAGCGGCGCAAAAGATGCTCCGATGGCTCATGCTTTTTGACGGGGGAATGTTGACGGTACCCCTTAAGGTCGTTGGTGTGATCTCCACTCTCTTCATTACGGTGCCCTCCTCTAAACGATAAATTCCACCAGTTGGTTTTTATCCATGCTGACCATGACCGCTTCCCCGATGTCCTTGAGAAGAATCAGTGTGATCTTGTTTCCGCTGAATTTTTTGTCGCGAAACAGGATCTCCTCCACCCGTTCCTGCTCCAGATAAGGCATGGTGACAGGCAGATCGTACGCCAACAACAGTTCTTTCAATTTCTCTGACGTTCCCTCTTTTGTGATGCCTCTGCTTTCGCTCTTGGTGGTGATATGATACATCCCGATGGCTACGGCTTCTCCATGGGAGTATTTTTGGTAGTTGAAATACGTCTCCAGTACATGCCCCAGGGTATGACCAAAATTAAGGATCCGTCGCAATCCGGTTTCCCGTTCATCCTCCTGGATGACATTTCGTTTGATGGTGCAACAAGATTCGATGATCTCATCGATCTCTTCCGGCGGTGCCTGGACGGATCCCATCATCAAACGATCGAATAGGCCCTTGTCCTGAATGCAACCGTACTTGATGACTTCCGCCATGCCGTCGCAGAACACCCGCTTGTTCAGTGTCTTCAGGGTCAAGGGATCTACAATGACCGCCTTTGGCTGGTAGAAACTGCCTACCAGATTCTTTCCCTTGCTCAGGTTGACGCCGACTTTTCCTCCCACACTGCTGTCCACCTGGGCCAATAGTGTGGTGGGGATCTGAATGAAATCCACTCCCCGAAGATAGGTGGATGCGCAAAAACCGGTCAGATCTCCTACGACTCCACCACCCAAAGCCACCACCAGGTCTCCCCTGGAAAGATTGTACTCGGAGAAATGATGATAGATCTCTTCCGCTTTCTCCAGAGATTTTGTCCCCTCTCCAGCCGGAAGGATGATGGCATGGGTCTTGCAACCGGCCTTGTCGATCTGCTTTTCCACTTGTCTCAAATAGTGGGGAGCCACGTTTTCATCGGTGATCAGAACGGCTTTTTCGTACCGAAAAAACAAATTCCGGTACCGGTCCAGATCGTCCAGCAATCCGTTCTCCACTTCTATGGCATATTTATAATCCCGATGGATATCCACCATAATGTTTCCCATAAAAACGCCTCCCTGCCTAGTTTTTATCAATTATAACACAATAGGGTTTCCTCCAGAAACCCTATTGCTATCTTTCCTCCCGAAAGTACGGCTTTCCAACGGAAGCCGGCGACTTGTTTTCCTTGCTTTTCTTGATGGACATCAAGATCAATACGATCACCGTGGCCACATAAGGCAACATGTTGATGATGTAGATGGGCACGGGCAATGCAAACTTCTGAAGCCGAAATCCAATGATGTCAAGACCTCCGAAGAAGTAGGCTCCCAGAACGGCACGATAAGGATTCCATGTGGCAAAAATGACCAAGGCCACGGCGATCCAACCCTTGCCGGCGGTGATGTTTTCCTGCCATACCGGAATGTATGCCAGAGACAGAAATGCTCCGCCCAAGCCGGATAAAGCGCCTCCCATGAGGATGTAAAAATACTTGTACCGGGTGACGTTGATGCCGCTGGCATCCGCCGCCCCTGGATTTTCACCCACCATGCGAAGATTCAATCCGTATTTTGTCTTGTACAGCAGAATGCCCAAAACCACGACCAAAACATAGGAAACATAGACCAACACGCTCTGGCTGAAAAAGATCTCTCCTATGGCCGGTATGTCCGCCAACAATGGGATCGGTTTTTCTGCAAAGACCTGACTGACGGAATCCGGCAACTTGTAGCCTACCAGGGAATTGCCCACAAAGCTGGCAAAGCCCACGCCGAAAATGGTCAGGGTCAGCCCCGTCACTTCATGATTCCCTTTCAGTGTTACTGTGATGACAGCATAGATCAGGGCACCGATCATTCCTGCAAGCATGGCAGCCAGGACCGCAAGCACGGGGCTTCCCGTATTATACCCGATGGCAAAACCGGTAACGGCTCCCATGAGCATCATCCCTTCCAACCCCAAGTTCAAATGACCCACCTTCTGGGTGAATATTTCTCCAAGAGTAGCGAACAGCAAGGGCGTACCTGCCTGCACCATGGCGCTCAAAAATGAAATAACGTTCATTGGGCACCTCCTGTCTGTTTTTTCCCGGTCCTCATGAATTTGTAGCGAACGAAGAACTCACTGGCCAATACGAAAAACAAGATCAAGGCCTGGAGGATCTCTGCCGCAGAAGCAGGGATCTGATATGCCGTTTGGATGAAGGACCCTCCCTGGCGAAGCATGGCAAAAAGAAAAGATACCACACCCACCATGATAGGGTTGAGCCCGGACAACCAGGCGGTGATGATGGCAGTAAATCCTACGCCACCCGTCAGGTCCACGGAAAGGGTCCCGCTGATCCCTGCTGCTTGGATCATGCCCACCAGTCCGCAGACAGCGCCGCTTAAAAACATGGTTTTCAATACGACCCGCTTGATGTCGATCCCGGCATATCTTGCCGTATCTTCGCTTTCTCCGATGACGGCAATTTCATAGCCGGTTTTTGTATGATTCAAGTAGATGTAGATCAAATAGATCAGCAGCAAAGCCAGGATCCAGCCGATATGGATGCCGAAGACCTGGGGCAAGGTGGCATTGGGTCCAAAACTGGCGATCTTGGGAAAGCCCATTCCCGAAGGGTCTTTCCACAAGCTGTACTGCAGGTAGGTGACCCATCGAAGGGCGATGTAGTTGAGCATCAAGGTAAACAAGGTCTCATTGGTTCCAAACCTGGCCTTGAACCAGGCCGGGATGATCAACCAGACCCCTCCCATGACCATGGCCGCTCCTGCCATGATCAACAGCAAAAGGGGTTTTGGCAAATAATCAAAATTAAGTGCAAAGTAGGTGGCGGCAAAGGCTCCCATAAAGATCTGCCCTTCCGCACCGATGTTCCAAAACCTCATTTTAAAAGCGATCATGACTCCCAGGGAAGTGATCAGCAAAGGTATGGCCAAATTGACCGTTTCCCGGAATCGGAAAAAAGTTCCAAGGCCTCCTTTGACCATGGATATGTAGATGTCCAGCGGATTTTCTCCCAGCAGCAAAAGAAAGATCCCACCAAAAATCAGTGCTCCCGTCACAGCTGCGATCCGAACCAGAAAAATCTGTCGTCCGTCCAATTCTTTTCTTTTTGCGATTCTCAAGAAAGCACCTCCTCTTGGGGAACACCGGACATCATTAGTCCGATCTGCTCCCGATTGGTCCTTTCAGCGTCCACGATCCCCGTTATGGTCCCATTATACAACACCAGGATCCGGTCGCACAGCTCCATGAGTACATCCAGATCTTCTCCCACATACAGCAAGGCCACGTCCTGTTGCTTTTGCTGGTTCAGCAGGTCATAGATCAGATAGGAAGACCCGATGTCCAGACCCCTTGTCGGATAGGCGGTGATGATCACGTGGGGATTGGATTCGATCTCCCGTCCCAGCAACACCTTTTGGATATTCCCGCCGGAGAGCAGCCGCACCGGATGTGCGTCTGTGCTGGGTGTGGAAATATTCAGCTTGTCCACAATGCGGGTCGCCTTTTCTCTGGAAGGTTTTCTCGTTATGATCAGGCCTGCCTGTTTTTGATATTCCTTGAGCAGGATGTTGTCCACGATATTCATGGAGGCCACCAGGCCCATCCCCAACCGGTCTTCCGGTACAAAGCTCATGCTGATGCCCATCTTGATGATGTCCCTGGGGTTTTTCCCGATGATGCTTTCTCCGTGAAACAACACATCTCCATCCGTCAAGGGATACAATCCGGCCAATGCTTCGCACAATTCTTTTTGCCCGCTGCCGGCAATCCCGGCGATCCCCAGGATCTCTCCGCTGAACAAATTGAAAGTGATGCTATCCAGCGCTTTGGTCTTGTCGCTTTTCAATGCGGAAATGCCCTTGACTTCCAGCACGGTTTTTCTTTCCCCCACCGGTGGTCGATGGATGGACAGATCTATTGCTTTGCCGACCATCATCTTGGTCAGCTCCATGGTGTTGGTCTTGCTTTTTTCCACGGTCGCTATGTATTTGCCCTTTCGTAAAACAGTGACCACATCACTGATCTCCATGACTTCATTGAGTTTGTGGGTGATGATGACCACGGCACATCCCAACTGGGTCATATTACGTATGATCTGGAACAGCTTCTCTGTTTCCTGAGGCGTCAGAACCGCCGTTGGTTCATCCAAAATAAGGATCTCCGCTCCACGATAAAGAACTTTTAGAATTTCCACTCGCTGCTTTTCCGCAACGGACATGTCGTAGATCTTCTTGTCCGGATCGATCTCCAATCCGTACTTTATGGAGACTTCCCTGATTTTTTTTGTCAGATGGGCCTCCTTCAAAAAAATATCCCGGTCGTATCCTGCCACAATATTTTCTTTCGCCGTCAATACGTCCACCAGTTTAAAATGCTGGTGGATCATGCCGATGCCCAAGTCGATGGCAGCCTTGGGAGAGGATATGTCCGCGATCCGGTTCCTTACGGAAATAGTCCCTTCATCGGGGGTATATAGTCCGGCCAATATATTCATCAACGTGCTTTTTCCCGCGCCGTTTTCTCCCAACAGGGAATGGACTTCCCCTTTTTTCAACGTCAGATGTGCCTTCTCCAGGGCCTGGACACTGCCGAATACCTTGGAGATGGATTCCATGTGCACCAATGTATTTTCCATAAGATCACCTTTATCAATGAAAGGGACAAGGTTGACCTTGTCCCTTGCTTATTTCCTCTACGTTCTGATTCCAGTCTTAGTTTCCAGCCGGAATGGTTCCAACGACTCCATCTACGAACCAGTTCATGGAAAGTTTATCGCCGTCGCTGAGGCTTTCTCCATCTTTGACTACTTCTTCCCCGTCTTGGTTCAAGATCGGTCCGTCAAATACGTCCCATTCGCCGGATTTGATCAATGTTTCTTTTTCGGCGATGGCTGCTGCTGCGCCTTCCGGTGCCAGATCCGTCAACTCATCCATAAGAATGATGCCTTCGTCCATGCCGCCCCAGTAAGGAGTATTCGTCCAGGTTCCATCCAATACGTCCTGGACTGCACGCAGATAGTACTCGCCCCAGTTCCACAGTGGTGCTGTCATATAGGCTTTCGGAACAGCGTCTTTGGAGCTGACATTGTAACCGATGGAAAATGCACCTGCTTCTTCTGCCGCTACCATGGTTGCGGTAGAGTCCTGATGCTGGGCTGTTACGTCACAGCCTTCATCCAACAATGCTTCTGCTGCCGCTTTTTCGCTGGCCGGATCATACCAGGTGTTGGTCCATCGAACATGGACTTCCGCGTCGGGATTGACGGATCGTACGCCCAAAGTGAATGCATTGATCCCACGAATTACTTCCGGGATCGGGAATGCTGCCACATAAGCGATCTTGTTGCTTTCCGTCTTCATGCCGGCGACGATCCCGGAAAGGTATCTGGCTTGATACATTCTTCCGAAATAGTTGGTGGCGTTGTCTGCCGTCTGGTATCCGGAACAATGAGCGAATGTCACTTCCGGAAATTCTCCTGCAGCTTCAATAAGTCCATCCATATGGCCGAAGCTGGTTGCAAAGATGACGGAAGCTCCCTGGTCCACCATTTCTCGAATGACCTTGACCACTTCTCCCTTGTCTTCCGGTACGTTCTCCTTGTAAATGGTGGTGACCTTGTCGCCAAGTTCATCGACCATGAACAAACGTCCGTTGTCATGAGCGGTGGTGTATCCGCCGTCGTTGGTGGGTCCAACATAGATAAATCCGACGACGACCGGTTCTGCTGCGCCGTTGTCTCCATTATCTCCGTTGTCTCCATTGTCTCCGTTATCGGAAGAACAACCGATCGCCATACTCAGTACCATGGCCAAAACCAATAAAATTGCTGCGATTTTCTTCATTTCCTTCCCCCTAATCGTTTTTTGCTCAAAAGACAAAAAACCATCCCTTGTTGACGTTTCAACCATCCCGTAGCAGGATCGTTTTCGGCGATCCAGTAGAAACGCTCGGCCCTTATCGCCAAACTTATACGGACGTACATTTTTGAATTTTCAAGCATGAATATTCGACATTTACATTATATTTCTTTTGCCCCGCCATATCAATCCTTTTTAGCAAATTCCATTGCATAAAAAAACTCCGCCGCAGCGAAGTTCATTTTGTTCAAGTGGCAAACACCCTTCCAAAGGGATCCGGGTCGCCTTTTTCTATGGATTTTTTCAACAAAGTGGCCATATTTCCCTGGGCGTGAAACAATTCCAGAAGGGGCTCAAGAAACCTTTGACCCTCCGCATCCAGTCCTTCCATGGCCTTGTTCAACAGGAGTTCTCCCTGGGCCTTCACTTCTTCAAGACGATCGTCGCCGCTGATCATGGCATCTTTCCAGTCTTGAACCATTGCTTCCGTGACCTCTTTGGATGTCTGATAAAAAAACTCCAGATTGTCCGGGTCGTAGAAGATCCCCTTGACCAATGCGGCCAGGGACACGTTCCACGGGTGTGGCACACTGTCGCACATTCGAATTTCAATGTATCTTTTCGCCCGCACGTCGGGAAAAAACATGGAAAGAACGTGTTCGATCTCCACCTCGCTCATCAATCGGTCCCGATATACTTCTGCCGTAGTCTGTTCCCCTGCAAATTCATATGCGCCATCCAGAAGGCCGATGACCACTGGTTTGTTCCAAACGTAAGCGGCATATTCGTCGTATCCGAAGATCTGGTCCAACGATCCTTTCATGACACCGCTTCGATCCTTGTCCACATGGTTCCATATGTTGGTGCGGGCCATATGGTGTTCCCAAGGTTTTCCTTCAAAAACAGGAGTGTTGTCGAACAAGTAAGACAACACCACCGTCAGACTGTTGGCCACCCGGAATTTTTTGATGAAGTCCTCTTCATTGGCATAATCGATGACAACCTGGGCCGACGCGCTGCCCTTCATCATATGATGGCCATGGGTGTCTTTTTCTCCCAGGTACTTCGACATGAAAACATACCTGCGTTTCGGAATGAATGGGATCTCTTCGATGACGCTGGCCGGATGATACCCCAGTGCGATCAACCCTTGTCCGTTGTTGTCCAGTATGGGTTTGATGTCCTCCAAAAAAAGAAGGTATCGTCGTTCTGTCTCTCCCAGGTCCAGGGTGTGTTTTACACTGACCTCTACCTGACCTCCCGGTTCCAGGGTGATGGCATCCCCATCCCGGACGGCTCCCAAGATCCGATTGTTTTCCCTGGTCAGGTCCCATCCTTTTTTCTCCAACCCCAAAAAAATCGATTCCATGCCCTTTGCATCGTCGTAGGTCACGCTTTTGAGCGTATCCCTGTAGACCAATATGTGTTCGAATTCCATGCCGATGGAACATTGTCCCGGCTTTTTTTCACCACTTTTTATGTATGCTGCGATCCTTTTTACGTTTTCAGCGCTGTAGTCCATAATCCCGCTCCCCTCGTCTAAATAATGATACCACAATTCTGAAGTACTAATCATGAAGCCTTTTCAAAAACAAAAAATTCACGAAGCTTCTATGATATAATCTTTTCATATGGAACGACTGGGAATCAAACATGAAGAAAAGAGGCGAATCACAACATGAGACTGGGTATAGGAATCGACACCGGCGGCACTTATACGGATGCAGTGCTGTACGATTTTGAAAGCAAGACCATCCTTCATTCCGCCAAATCATTGACGACAAAAGACGATTTGGCTGTAGGCATCGGAGGTGCCTTGGACAAGCTTCCCGACGATTTGATGCGACAGGCTGAAATCGTTTCCCTGTCCACCACGTTGGCCACCAACGCCTGCGTGGAAGAAAAGGGCGGACGGGGAAAATTGGTGTTTATCGGTGGAGACGAAGACGTGATCCTGCGAACCGGCCAAAGCTACGGCTTGCCGGACAACAGCGAGATCTTCTTTCTCGACGGAGAAGTGGATTATCGGGGAGAGGTGACCAAGGAACCGGACTGGGAAGCCTTTGTGGAAGACAGCAAGAAATGGATCTCCGACGCAGACGCCGTTGCCGTCGTCCAGCAGCTGGGAGTTCGAAACTCCTCTACGGAACAAAAGGCCAAAGAATTGATCACCTCCGTGTACGGACTAAATACCATATGCGGCTACGAGTTGTTTTCCGATCTGAACTACATCAAACGGGGGGCCAGCACCTTGCTCAACGCCCGGTTGATCCCTGTCATCAAAGAATTCCTCGATGCCATCAAAAGTTCTCTTCGACAGCGGGGCATCCACGCCCCTGTGGTCATCGTCCGTAGCGATGGCAGTTTGATGAGCGAAACATTTACCACTATCCGCCCGGTGGAGACCCTCCTGTGCGGTCCCGCCGCCAGCGTCATGGGTGGCATTGAGCTGACCGGCGAAGAGGATTGCCTCATCGTAGACATGGGTGGAACCACCACCGACATCGCCATCGTAAAAGACGCCGTACCGGTGAAGGCTCACGACGGAGTAAAAGTCGGCAAATGGCAGACGTTCGTCAAGGCGGTCTACATCGATACTTTCGGACTGGGTGGAGACAGCCGTGTTCTCATCGAAAACACCGGCTCACTTTCCCTGGGAACGGAACGGGTCATCCCCTTATGCATTGCAGCCGCCAGAAATCCGGAGATGAAGGGAAAACTGAAACGGTTGGCCCGCACGCCAAGGATCACCCACGAACCCCAGCACGAATTTTTCTTCCTGGTAAAAGACATCGAAAGCAACCACCGCTATGATGCCGACGAGCAACGGATCTGCACCGCCTTGAAAGAAAAGGGCCCCCTGATCTACTCGGAAGCGGCGGATGTACTGGGCAAAAAATTCTTTTCCAGCCGCATCAACCGATTGGAGCGGGAAGGGATCATCATGCGATGCGGATTGACGCCAACGGACATGATGCACGTGAAAGGCGACTTTGACCTTTTCGACGGGGAGGCTTCCCAATTGGCACTGGAGTACCTCTCCAACCGTTTGGAACAGGTTCCGGCAGATCTGGCGGAAACCGTCTACGATCTGGTGAAAGAACGGCTTTACTTCAACATCATCCGCATGATGCTGGAAGACAAATACCCCGATTACAAACGGGAAGGATTGGACTTTCACATGGAACGGTTGATCCACGACAGCTGGAAGCATTGGAAAACGCCGGACAAAAGGGATTTTCTGCAGCTATCCTTTAAAATGCCTGCTTCCCTGGTAGGGGTGGGCGCCCCTATCCACCTGTTCTTGCCGGATGTTGCCGCCGCTTTGGGAACCAAAGCCGTCATTCCCGAAAATGCCGGCGTGGCCAACGCCGTAGGTGCCATTGTAGGAAACGTGTCCGCCACGGTAGAGATCACCGTGAAGCCGGACCCGGAAGGCGGTTATATCGTCTTCGGAAAAGAAGAAAACACCTATACCCACGATTACGATGAAGCACTGGAGATTGCTACAGAGGAAGCCAGAAAAGCAGCCCTGGAGGAAGCCAAAAAAAGAGGCGCTTCCGGAGACATCTCCGTGAGCACCAAAAGGGATTACAACGAAGCCCTGGCAAAACAAATGCCCGTAGGCATGTTTTTAAGCACCGTCATCTCTGCAACGGCCATCGGCCGGGTGGTCCTTTGATCAGGAACGGTTCTCGGTATGTTTTTTGACCACCTTGTGCTTGAGCTCCATGACTGCACGATATTTTCTTTCGTAGGTTGGGATGACGAAGAGCCTGGCTAAAATCAAGGACAAAGTGCAGAGGATCCCGTTGATCACAAAAACGGTCCGCAGAGAGAAGATCCCCACCAGCCAGCCCACCATGATGGATCCGCCGCCGATTCCGATGTCCATGGCGGAAAAATAGGTGGATGTGGCGACGCCCCTGGCACTGGCTTCCACCGAGTTGATGGTCATGGTTTGTAGCGTGGGGATCACCATGCCGTTTCCAAGGCCGACGATGAATCCGGACAAGACGAAAAGCAGCAACCCTTCTGCTGCAGACAGCAGCAGGTATCCGGAAATGAGGGAGAGATATCCCATCAACAAGGGGATCCAGGGCCCTTTCCGGTCCATGATCCTTCCGGAGAACAACCGGGTCAAAACGACGCCGACGGAGTTGGCCATAAAGTAGACGCCTCCGTTGGAAACGCCGATGTCCCCGGCGAAAATAACGATAAAGGAAAGAATGCCCCCGTTGGCTATTGCGGAAAACAGGAGGATCCCTGCAATGGGAAAGACCCTTTTTTCAATGAACGCATCCACGGAGAGCGTTCTTTTTACGCGCTTCACTTTGGGCAGTTTCAAGAAAAAGGCCAGAACCAGCGCCGTTGTTATGAGCAATGCAGAAGAATAAAACAAGGCGGTGAAATTGTTTCGCCCCATGATCATCAGTCCTACAGCCGGCCCCAGGGCCATGGACAGGGTGTTGGCCATGCCCATGAGCCCAACGCCTTCCCCCCTTCGGGATTCGGGAACGATGTCTCCAACGATGGTCCCTCCGCCGCTGGAAGTGCTGCCGAAGCTGATGCCGTGAAGAAAACGAAAAAGCACCAGAAAAAAGAAGCTGGACAGCATGGGATATCCATAGGTGATCAGTGCAAAAAACGTCAAGGAGAACAAATAGACTTTTTTGCGATCAAAGACGTCATAGGCATATCCGGCAAAAGGCCGGATCACCAGTGCCGCCAGGGAATAGGCCCCCATCAAATAGCCTATTTGAGATTGCTGTCCTCCCAGAGCCTGGGTCGCATAGAGGGGCAGGGTGGGAAGCAAGAATTGCACACCCAGCGACATCAACATGTTGACGCCAAAAAGCAGCATATAATTTTTCGTCCAAATGGTTTCTCTTTTCATTATGACATCCGTCCTTCGTTCCTTATGTTTGACTAATCAACCATACGATTATACACCAACTCCTTGCAAATGAACATCCAAAATCAACGGAACATGAAAAAAGCCTCCACTTGGGAGGCTACATGTCGTTGATTCTTTTTCGTTTGGCATCCAGCAGCAGGTCATCCGTCTTGATGTAGGTTTGATGGATGGGATCGTCCATATTGTAGGAGGTGGCAAAGCCGTAGGACAAGGACAGGGGAACTTTTTCTCCTTTGTTGAATATCTCCAGTTCTCTTAAAAGACGCTTTTCCACTTCCAGAACAAATTCTTCCCCGGTTCTCGGCAGCAGAACCACAAACTCATCCCCTCCGAGTCGGGCGATCAGGTCTTCCGTTCGAAATATGGATCGCAGAAAATCGGCACATCGAATGATCAGCTTGTCCCCTTCATGATGGCCTATGGTGTCGTTGACTGCTTTCAATCCATCAATATCCATGGAGAAGACGGTGATGGGATAGGCACTTCTTCCCTTTTCCAATCGGGCGATGGCGTCTTCATAGTAAGCCCGGTTGTATAGTCCCGTCAGCGCATCGTGGAAGCTCAAATACGTCAACCGCTCCTCGTATGCCTTTTGTTCGTCGATATGGCGGGAGATGCCGATCACTTCCAAACGATCGTCGTCGTTCATAGACAGGCTGAAACTGGTGGCCACCCAGTGGGTGTTTCCATCCATTCCGTAGATCTGGTATTCTGCGGAGGCGTGTTCCACTTCTCCGTCAATAATGGCAGCCACTTTGCTTCGAATGTCGTCCCGATACTCGGGAAGGATGAAATCCACATAGTTTTTCCCCAAAAACATCCGGGGATCCATTCGGTAGAGTTTTTTTACATTAGGCGAAAAATAAGAGATGATCCCTTGGGAATCCAGCCCGAAGAGGATGTCCTTGGAATTCTCCACAAAGCTGTTCAGCCTCGCTTCCTTGCGTTCCAAGGCCCGTTCCAACCGTTTTCTTTCCGTCTGGTCCACCATGATGCAAAAGGACAGGACCTCCCCGCCGATCATCTTGGCGTCCACAGACACCATGACATCCAGCAACTTGCCGTCTTTCCGCCGGTTCTTTTGTTCCAGGATCGCGTTGAACCAAGTCTTGTTTTCGCGAAGGCTCTCCATTTCTTCGGCATCGAATTCCGGATTCCAATCCCAAAGGTGGAGTTTTTTCACTTCTTCCAACTCATATCCAAGCATGTCGGCAAAAGACTCGTTGGCATCCAGGACGTTGAAATCTTCCCCCATCAAAACGAAACCTACCTTGGATCGGTCCAGTAGGTTGGTCAATACGCGGAATCCATCTTTGAAATCTTGTGGTCGAAAACCCTCGATGTTGTTGTCTTTGCTCACCATTCACACACCCAAATCAATTTGAATTTATAGCATCTTTTACAAACATGTTAATACATCCAATAAGCAAGAGCAAGAATTATCCGAAAATATTTTGAATATTTTTACTGATTATGCATTTTTCTTACAATGTAATGATGCCGAAGGTACTCAATACGGAGCTGAGGAGGATCACCACAATGAAGATCGGTGCCACATACTTGATCATGATCCGGTAAAAAATCTTTTTCCCCTTTTTCACCAAACCCATCTCTTTCTCCATTTCTTCCTCCGGAACGAAATGACCCAGCATGATGCTCATAAACAGTGCACCCAGTGGCATCAACACGGCGTTGGTGACAAAATCAAAGAAATCCAGGATGGGCAGATCCAAAATGGTGATGTGGGACCATATTCCGTTGCCCAAGGAAGAGGGCATCCCCATAATAATAACAAAAACCGTGGTCCACAAAACAGATTTGGTCCTGCTGATGCCGAATCGATCGCACAGGGTGGAAACCACCACCTCCAGCAAGGAAATGGCGGAAGTCACCGCTGCAAATAGAACCATGAGGAAAAATCCCAACCCCACCAGGGAAGAAAAATCCATGGCGGCAAACACCTTTGGCAAGGTGATGAACATCAACCCCGGTCCGGCGCCAAGGGCCTCCCGGCTCCCTCCGGAAAAGGCGAAAACTGCAGGAATGATCATGAATCCCGCCAGCATGGCCACCCCGGAATCAAAAATCTCGATATGACGAACGGATCTGTCGATGTTGTCTTCCTTGCTCAGGTAGGAGCCGTAGGTGATCATGATCCCCATGGCCAAAGACAGGGAGTAAAACATTTGACCCAGAGCCGCCAACACTCCTTCTACAGAAAATCGGCTGAAGTCGGGGATCAGGTAATAGGCCAATCCATCCATTGCTCCAGGAAGGGTAAGACCATAAAAGGCAATGGCCAAGGATATGACGATCAAGGCAGGCATCAGGACCCGATTGATCTTCTCGATCCCGTTTTTGACCCCCTTGAATACCACAAATGCGGAAATCAACACGAAGGCGATCTGCCAAAGCACCGGTTCTGCCGGTGCGGTGATGAAATCCACAAAAAAGGAATCGGACGCCGCTTCCAAATATCCGCCCGATGCGTAAGTGACCAGATATTTGAAAATCCAACCTCCGATTACACTGTAATACGGAACGATCAAGGCTGCCACCAAAACGGCGATAACCCCGACAAATCCAAATCGCTTGTCGATCTTCTGGTAAGCCCCCACTGGACTCAGTCGGGTCATTCGACCCAGTGCGATCTCACTGGACATGATGGCATATCCAAATGTGACGATAAAAAAGATGTAGATCAGGACAAAAAGTCCTCCACCATACTTTGCCGCCAAGTAGGGAAAACGCCAAATGTTTCCCAACCCCACAGCCGAACCGGCAGCAGCCAGAATAAAGCCCAGCCGACCGGAAAATTCACTTCGTTTGTTCATATAATGTGTCTCCTTTCCATTATAGCCAAGACACATTATAACACAGGATCGGATCTGTGCAATCCTCTTCTTTCAACCTCGGAATTTTTTCAGGAAAAACATCTTTCCTTTGGTGTAGGGTCGATACCGCAGGGAAAAATCGAGGAAACTTCCTTTGGACACTATGCTCTTTTCATGAGTGAAAACATCAAAAGTATGCTTTCCGTGATAAGTCCCCATGCCGCTGTCCCCAACCCCTCCAAATCCCAAATTCGGGTTGACCAGATGAACGACGGTGTCGTTGATGCATCCACCGCCAAAAGAAACACGACGAAGGATCTTTCGCTGCACTTTTTTGCTCTTGCTGAACAAATACAAGGCCAAAGGCTTTGGTTGATGGGCCATCAGCTGGATCACATCCGCCAACTTGTCATAGGCGATGACGGGCAAAACCGGTCCGAAGATCTCTTCCCCCATGACGGGACTGGAAAAGTCCACATTCACCATGACCGTCGGTTCAATAAACAAACGATCCACGTTGTGGCTGCCGCCGATGACGATCTTTTCTTCCTCCATCAACCCCACCACCCGGTCAAAGTGTTTTTCGTTGACCATGGAAGGATAGTTGGGAATGGTTCCTTCTTCTTTCATGGGATAATAACGGCGGATCCAGTAGGAGATCCTCTCCACCAGCTCGTTGCGGACGCTGCCATGGACCAGCACATGATCCGGCGCCACGCAGGTTTGCCCTGCATTGATGAATTTTCCAAAGACGATCCGCTTGGCCGCCAGATTCAGATCGGCAGTATCGTCTACGATGACGGGACTTTTTCCGCCCAGTTCCAGTGTCACCGGCGTCAAATACCTGGATGCCGCCTCCATGACCACCTTTCCCACATTGGTGCTTCCGGTAAAGAAAATGTTGTCGAATCGCTGATCCAACAAATCCGTATTTTCTTTCCGACCACCTTCCACCACAGTGACGTGTTGAGGATCGAAGACGTTTTTCACCACTTCCGCCAGCAAAGACGACGTATGAGGTGCGTAAGCTGATGGCTTCAACACCACGCAGTTCCCCGCAGCAACGGCACCTACAAGGGGGAGGATGGAAAGATGAAAGGGATAATTCCAGGGGGCCATGACCAGTGCCACACCGTAGGGTTCATGTACGATGAAAGACTTGGCCGGTTGGAGCACCAAGGGAGTGGACACCTTCTTGTCCTTCACCCACTTGGGAAGCTGTCGGATCGTTTTGTCCAATTCTTCCATGACGATGCTGTACTCTGTCAAGTAGGCTTCTGCTTCCGACTTGCCCAGATCCAGCTTCAATGCCTGAAAAACGGCTTGATCCGATACTTCCAGATATTTTTTCAGGGCGTTCAATGATTGCAAACGAAACGCCAAATCCAAGGTGCGTCCCCGTAGAAAAAAGCGTCGCTGTTCTCCAACGATTTTTCGTATGTCCATGGATCATTCCTTCTTTCTTTCATTTATTTCAAAATTTCATTTCTTTATCTTCTGTTCTTTCCCCACCCGTCGGATGGATGCGATCAGCTGTCCGATGATCCCCAAGAGGATCCCCAGGGACGCCAGGAACAGATAGGACATGATGCTGACCAGATCGCTCCATCCCTGAGCGGTTCGAGCCATGGCAAGGTAGATCATGTATCCCAAGCCAAAGAGATTCACCAGCAATCCAAGGACAAAAAACACCCGGCCGCCAAAGAATCCCCCTCCTGCCAATACCAATGCTACAATACCTCCCAACAGGGCAAATCCCTGGATATTTTCCATGGTGATCTCCGAACCCAGTGTCCAGGGCACATACAAAAAGGCCCCAACCACAACGGCAAAAATCAACAGAGCAAATAAAAACCACCATTTCGAGAATTTTTTCGGCAACTTCATTCCACATGACCCCTTTTCCTAAACAATATGCTATTTACCTCTTATACCCTTTTTTTGATAGAATATTCCACTCTTTCCGTCAGGGATTTGGTTTTCTGTTGCATAGGGAGCCTCTTTTGTCTATACTTAAACATATAGATAGAAATAACAAACAAGGAGTGCTCTATGGAAAACGATCGGAAAATCGCCGTCCTCATCGATGCGGACAACGTATCAGAAAAATACATAAAATTCATCCTGGATGAATTGTCCAATCATGGGACCCCTACCATCAAACGGATCTACGGGGATTGGACCAACCCTCACCTCACATCCTGGAAATCGGTTTTATTGAACTATTCCATCACGCCCATTCAACAATACAGCTACACCACCGGTAAAAACGCCACCGATGCAGCACTGATCATCGACGCCATGGACATCCTTTACTCCAACAATGTGGAAGGCTTTTGCATCGTATCCAGCGACAGCGACTTCACCCGTCTGGCCGCCCGTCTACGGGAAGCCGGGAAATATGTGGTGGGAATGGGAGAAAAGAAGACACCCATGCCATTCATCTCTGCCTGCGAAAAATTCAAATACCTGGAAGTACTGGCGGGCACCGGCGGAAGCAACGGAAACTCCACAGCCGGAAAAACGGTGAAAACCGGCCAGCAAAAGAACGACATGGGCAACAAAAAAGAATTGGTCAATGCTTTGGTCACCATCATCCGGGAGAGTTCCGACGAAGACGGCTGGGCCTATCTGGGAGAAGTGGGCAAGCGCCTCAATATCCGATATCCGGATTTTGACACCAGAAACTATGGTCATGCCAAGCTGACTCCATTGATCAACTCCCTGAAACAGTTTGAAGTTCAGGCAAGAAAGTCAAATCATCCTCATATAAACCACTACTTCGTAAAAATCAAATCAGATAAACCGGTATGACAGACAGCGTCAACTCCAAAGGTTGACGCTGTTTTGTACATTGTACCAATTTTACTTGTTTTCCATGTTTTGTGTTATAATGAAATCGTTCCATCCCATAATTCCACTAAATTTTTGGAGTGTGAACCATGACAAACGACATTCTACTTACCTTTGGCATCCTTCTGATCGCCATTGTCCTTTTTTCTACGGAAAAACTTCGTTCCGACCTGGTGGCCATCCTGATCATGGTCCTGTTGGCCTGGTCAAAAATCATACCAGTTTCTCAAGCTTTTTCCGGGTTTTCCAGCAACGCCGTCGTCTCCATCATGGGCGTCATGTTGTTGGGATACGGCATCGATCGGACCGGACTGATGAAGCGCTTGAGCCAGGGTATCGCCAAGTATGCCGGAAACAGCGAGAAAAAGATCCTGGTGTTGGTTTCTGCAACAGTGGGACTTTTGTCCGCCTTTATGCAAAACATCGGTGCTGCCGCTCTATTCCTTCCCGTTGTTCGAAAAATTTCCGCAAAAACCGGATATCATCCGTCTAAATTCCTGATGCCTATGGGTTTTGCCGCTATTTTGGGCGGTACTTTGACCATGGTTGCTTCCGGACCTTTGATCGTACTAAACGATCTTCTCACCCAGCATGGAGTGGACCGTTTTGGCTTGTTTGATGTCACGCCCATCGGCCTGGCCTTGCTCCTTGCCGGCATCGGGTACTTTCTCGCCGTCGGATCCAAAGTCCTCCCCAAAGCTCCCTCCGCTTCCAACAAAAACCACCAGGAATTCCTGAAGGAACGGTATTCCCTTCCCGATACGGTATGGGAAGCGGTGGTCACATCAGAAAGCACCCTTCTTGAAAAAACCTTGGATGAATCTCCCCTTTGGAGCCGATACCGCCTTCATCTTCTTGCCTTGTCGGAAAATGGCAGCGTGGATTATGCGCCCTGGCGCAAGACCCGTTTCCGCTCCCAGCAGGTGCTGGCCATATTGGGTTCGGAAAAGGACGTCCGACTTTTTGCAGAAGAAACCGGCTTGATCGTTAAAAACTCCCTGGACGTTTTTGAACCCATCAAAAATGAAGACACGGCCGGATTTGCGGAAATCATCCTTCCGCCCCACTCTTCCCTCCATGGAAAATACCTTTCCGAAGTGGCCTTTCGGAAAAATTTCAATATAGAACCCATTGCCTGCGTCAGCAGGGACGGTGTACGGGTCTCCCCCTTTCACCATCCTCTACGATCCGGTCACGAATTGATCGTGTTCGGTCGTTGGCAGGATCTGGTCAAACTAAAAGAAAACAGGGATCTGGTAGTTGTGACGGACATCCCCCGACCCGATGCAGCAGAGCTGGAGGGCAAGCAAAAATTCGCCTTGCTGGCGTTGATCCTCTCCCTGAGCCTGATCATGCTGGGGGTACAACTTTCCCTGGCCTTTTTCACCGGCTCCATGCTGATGATCCTCACTGGCGCCATTCCAAAAGAAGAGATCTACAAGGCCATCGACTGGAAAACGGTCTTTCTCCTTGCCGGCCTGATCCCCTTGGCACCGCCTTCGATCAAAGCGGAGCTGCAAAATGGACGGCCGACCTGCTTATGGGAGCTATTTCCGGATGGGGCCCCATCCCCGTATTGTTCGTTATCGGCTTGTTGGCTACCCTTTTCAGCCTTTTCATGTCCAACGTGGCCGCCGCCGTCTTGCTGGTACCCCTGGTGGTCCTCATGGCCGATTCCTTCCAAATGGATCCAAGAGGCCTGGCACTCCTGGTAGCCGTCAGCACCTCCAATTCTTTTATACTCCCCACCCATCAAGTCAACGCGTTTCTGTTGACCCCGGGCGGGTATAAAAATAAGGATTACATAAAAGCCGGAAGCGGCATGACCTTGCTCTTTCTCGTCGTCGCCGTTTTCATGACCTATCTTTTCTACATTTGACACGATCACCATCCCACTCCAACAAAGAAAGGACGATACCATGAGAGTAAAACACTATTACATCGAAAAAATCGCACACAGTTCCTACATCGTTGCAGGAGACAAGTCCTGTGCCGTCGTGGATCCTAGCAGGGATGTGGACCTCTACATTCGGGAATCAGAATCGCTGGGTTTGAAGATCACCCATATTCTGGAGACCCACCTTCATGCCGACTTCATCTCCGGCCATTTGGAGTTGGCCAAAAGAACAGGTGCAGACATCTACATGCCCGCTTCCGCCAAGGCGGAATTTGACCATGTGGGGATTGCAGAAGGAACGGAATTTTACCTGGAAGACATGAAATTTCAGGTGCTGGAGACACCGGGTCATACCCCGGAACACATCAGCTACGTCGTCACTGATACCGCAACTTCCGACGAACCGGTAGCCGCTTTTGTGGGAGACACCCTGTTTGTTGGCGATGCCGGGCGACCGGACCTTTTTCCGAACCGTGCCGATGAACTGGCCAGAAAACTGTACAACAGCCTGTTTGAGAAATTGATGAAATTGCCGGATTTCTGCGAAGTATATCCTGCCCACGGGGCCGGTTCCCTGTGCGGAAAGGCAATGGGTGCAAAATATACCACCACCATCGGCTACGAACGAAAATACAATCCGGTCCTTCAGGAAAAAGACGTGGATAAATTCATCAAAATGCTGACGGAAGACATGCCGGGAGCTCCGGACCACTTCTCCCGAGGCAGCAAGTTGAATGCCATGGGGCCAAAATCCTTGTCCGAATTGGCACCTCTTCAAAGAATGGATCCAAAAGAGTTTTCCGAGGCCATGGCCCGGGAGGATACCATCGTAGTGGATGTACGAGGCTATTTCGCTTTCGGCGGTCTTCATATCCCCGATTCTTACTGCCTGGATCACACGGGAAACCTTCCCACTTTTGCCGGCTGGGTGCTTCCGCCGGATAAAAACATCCTTCTGGTCGCCGAAACTCCAGACATTGCAAAAGAGGCAGCCTTGTGGCTATACCGGGTCGGCCTGGACAACGTCATGGGATTTTTGGAAGGCGGCATGCACGCCTGGGCCGCTTCCGGGTCCCCCGTATCTAAAGTGGAGCAGATCAGCCCGAAAGAGTATGAAACATTCAAAGACGATCCAAACCTGGTTTTGGTAGATGCGCGAGACCGGTTAGCCTACGAAGAAAAACACATCGACGGCGCCATCAACATTCCCGCACCGGACCTGCGGACCCGCCACCAAGAATTGTCCAAAGACAAAGCTACCCTGGTCATCTGCAACAGCGGCGTCCGTTCCAGTTTGGGCATCAGCATCCTGAAGCAAAACGGATTTGACAAGGTCCTCAATTTTGCAGGAAGCATGAAAGGATACCAGGCATATCACGGCAAATAAAGACACTGAAGGAGAATCCTATGAATTTTTTAACCATGACACGGTGGTCTCCCTACGTGGTGGGAGCCCTTATCGGCCTGTTGAACCTGGCAGCCATGCTTCTCTCTGGGAAAACCCTTGGCGCATCCACCAGTTTTGCAAAGGCAAGCGGCATGATCCAAAGGGTCTTCAACCGGGATAAAGTAGACAACAATGAATATTATCAAAAGACAACGCCGACCGTGGACTGGGGCTTCATGCTGGTGGTGGGAATCGTCTTGGGATCCTTGCTCAGTTCCCTCCTTTCCAAGGATTTTCGCCTTGAATTCGTTCCTGCCATGTGGGCCGGAGAGATTTCCGGAAGTTTCTTTATACGATTTTTAGTGGCTCTTTTCGGGGGCATCGTCTTGGGTATCGGCTCCCGGTGGGCCGGTGGCTGTACCAGTGGACACGGCATCAGCGGAACCAGCCAATTATCGCTGATCAGCTGGGCTGCCGCCGTTTCCTTCTTTGTAGGCGGTATCCTTTCCGCCTATCTGATCTACGGATTTTAGGAGACCGCCATGGATAATATAAAAAACAACCAAAAACAATTGTTTCTCGGTTTGGCCATGGGTGTTCTATTCGGTTTCTTTTTGCAAAAGGGAGGAGTCACAAAATACGACATCATCATGGCCCAGCTTCGACTGACGGATTTCACCGTGTTGAAGATCATGTTGTCTGCCGTCATCGTTACCATGCTGGGGATCAGCATCCTTTATCCCAAGGGCAAGATCAAGCTCTCCCCAAAGGGCGGATCCATCCGCAACGCCGTCATCGGCGGATTGATCTTTGGCATCGGATTCGGGACGTTGGGATATTGTCCCGGCACCATCGCCGGTGCTGTAGGAAACGGATCCATGGATGGGTTGCTGGGGGGACTGGCCGGCATCGTCCTCGGTTCAGGACTCTTTGCCTCCATGTACTCCACCTTGAAGAAAAAAAGATCCTGGTGGAAGACCGATGCAGCAACCAAACCCTGTTCGATTCCATGAAGGGCAATCCCCTTCACTACACCATTCCCTTTGCAGGAGTGTTGGCCATGCTCATGGTCGTGTTGGAAGTATCCGGATTATAGAAAAAAACATAGAAAAAATAACAGCGGAAAAAACTGCTGTTATTTTTTTGATCTGTTTTTTTCTATTTTTGATTTCGGATATACCATCTGCATGAGAATGCCTTGAGAATCGTCTTGGGGTCCTTCCGGGATCCGACCAACACCGCTATTTCCCATGATCTTCCCCGCCACCGCCAGACACGCTGCGTCCAACAGATCGTCCCTGCGGCCCTTCTCCATGGTTTCCAGCGTTTCCTCCAAAAATGCTTTCATACCTGGCAGTACTTTCTCCAGCAATTCGACCCGGATCCGCCTTCCTTCTTCCGTGGTCTTCTTTTCCAATACGGGGACACCTCCGCGAAACTTGGCGAAACAGAGCTCCGGATGGCTTTCCAAAATCCGGTTTTTCCAGGTAGGATGTTCCTGCAAAAATTCATCGGCGTGACGGATCTTTCCCATGATGTTCCAGGTCTGCTCGGAAATGCTCTTTCCCAGGATCTGCCGATTCACCTGTTTGGCTTGCTCCTTCTCCTTCGTGTAGACAGCCTGCCTGCAGGGAACGGGAAAAACGCTGGATCCTTTTCCTTTCAACTGCTTTCGGGCCTGACTTTCCGGTCTTTGGTCCATGATGCTCTCCGGCAGACCCAAAGGGATGTCCACCAGTACCGTCGTCGCTTCCGGCCAGGACTGGAGACATTCCTCCAACGTATGGCAAAGTCTCCACCATGCCTTTTTTTCTTCCAACGCCACTACCAGCCACTTGCCTTTGGATACATCGATCCCCAGGTGAACACTCATTTTTGCATGTTTTTGTGGATCTCCCCGGCAACAAACTGGATGTCCTCGTCGCTATAAACGACATGGATTCCCCGATGGATGCCCGTATCCGCAACCGTGAATATGGCTTTCGCTTCAATATCCTCTTTTGCCAAAAACTTCTCTCCACAGTGATTTTCGCAGCCTTGGATCAACACCCATTCCCGATCTTCTCCTTTTGCTTCGGCCACTTTTTTTCGCACCTGGGCCGCTCTTCCCGCCGTTTTGACAAAATGACCTTCTGTTTCCTGTGCAAAAACTTCCGCCGAATCCTGGGTCAATCGGGCCAGATTGCAGATCCCCGGGCAAGTGGCAACATTACGCTTTTCCATTTTCAAAAACCTCCTGGAGTACATGGATGATCTCTCCTTCAAAACGAATGGAGATGTCCGCCTTGGGTACGATGGCATCGAATGCATGAAAAGTTCCGGGAAGTACATGGAGTTCCGTCGCCACTTCCGCTTCGTAGAGCCGGCGGGCGTATTCCACCGCTTCATCCCGAAGAATATCCAATTCACAGGCGGCGATATATGTCCTGGGCAATCCCTTTAGATCTTCCGATGTGGCCGGCGATGCATAGGCAGGCACATCCCCATTCAAATCACCCAAGTAAGCTTCCCAGGCCATTTTGGATTTCCCGGTGGTCCAAGTCCGGCTGTCATCGATGGCCCTGGAACTGGCGGTGACGTGACGATGATCCAATACCGGATAAAGAAGCATCTGGAGGCAGGGATCAATGGTACCCTTGTCCCGTGCCATCAAGGCAACACCGGCGGCCAGACATCCTCCCGCACTGACGCCGCAAATGGCGATCCGCTCCGGATCCACATCCAGGGAGCTGCTGTTTTGAAAGATCCACTCCAGGGCGGCATAGCTGTCTTCCACCGCCGCCGGATAGGGATGTTCGGGTGCCAACCGATAATCCACGCTGACCACTTTGCATTCCACAAATTCTGCTAAATTTCGGCAGAGCTCGTCGCTCATTTCCGGCATGCCTAAAAAGAACCCTCCGGCATGCAAAAAAAGTAGTGCAGGCAGAAGGTCTTCTTCCGCCTCTTCCGGTTCATACACTTTCACCCGTACTTTTGGCGCTTCTCCCAAACCGGGGATCTTCTCCTCCCACTCTCGAACGTTTTCGTTTTTCGGCGCCAGGTCTCCCATTCCCTGAAATACTTCATGCATTCGATTTCTCGACGCCAGAAGATCCATTTCTTCCGGACCTTTCGCCATGTTTTCGAAAACCCGCTTCAATTGGGGATCCATGTTTTTCAGCATGTCCATTCCATCGCTCCTTCCATTGTTTCTCTTCTTCGATTTAATCATACAATGGCCGTGCCGTCAACGGACGGCCCCCTTCTTCTACTCGTGCATCATGCCGGGCAACACCACTTGATGGATTTTGCTGTCCGGTATTTTGATGTCCCCCATTAAAAGGGCAGAGTGGACCGCCCGTTTTCCAAACCGCCTTCGGATCTCCTCCACCGCATCTTCCAACCGCTCCTGTTTTTGCCGTTTTGCCATGTCATCCAGCAAGTGAATCTGCCGGGGATCGTTCCAGTCCATCAGATTTATTGCCCGTACCGTTACGGCCCGCACCGTCATCTCCCAGTGATGGTTTTTTTCAAAAAGGATCTTGGCCGTTTTTCCGATCTCCATGGGGCTTTGGGTGGGGACCGCCAGCCGGGTTTGAAACTGTCGAGCATGAAGTCCGCTGTCTTTTACCGTCAACTCCACCCCTCCTGCACACAGTTCGTGGGTCCTCAAACGGTGTCCCACATCCTGGGACAGTTCCAACAGCACCTTCCACACTTCCAGGTCGTTTTTCAGGTCTGCCGTGCAGGTGATGCCGTGTCCGATGGATTTGACGGGGGATTCCCATCCCGTCTCCATGACTCTGGAAATGTCCCTTCCATTGGCGTAGATCCAAATACGGATTCCATTTTTTCCCAGAACCCGCTGAAGCAGTTCCGCATCCGCCCGGGCCAGCTGTCCAATGGTGCATATGCCGTATTTTGCCAACTTGTTTCGGGTGGACCTTCCCACATAGATCAGTTCATCCACAGGCAGGGGCCACACCTTTTCCCGAAAAGTCCCTTCGTCCACGACGGTGATGGCATCCGGCTTTTTCATGTCGGATCCCAGTTTGGCAAAAATCTTGTTGAAGGAAAGGCCAATGCTTACGGTAAGCCCCAACTCCTTTTTCACCGTCTCTTTTATTTCCCGGGCAATGTCCATTCCCGATCCGAAGATCCCCACGCTTTCCGTCACATCCAGCCAGCATTCGTCCATGCCGAAAGGTTCCACCTTGTCCGTAAACCGGCGGTAGATCTCCTGGGTGAGTTTGGAGTATTTTAAATATTGGTCGTACTGGGGAGGCACCACGATCAAGTCCGGGCATTTTTGCCGGGCTTCCCAGTTCACCATTCCGGTTTTGATCCCCGCTTTTTTCGCCAGCTCCGATTTAGCCAGTACGATCCCGTGCCGCTCCTGGGTGCTGCCGCAAACAGCCACCGCTTTTCCCCGCAGGCTTGGGTTCAGCATGATCTCCACGGATGCATAAAACCCATTCAAATCGCTGTGTAAAATCGTCCTCAATCCCACCCTGTTTTCACCTCCAACCCTTCTTGACTTTTTTCCTTTTATGAAGTATGATGAATTTAACTTCTTGCAACTTCTATCTCGATCATAGCACCGTCTTGAAAGAACCGTCAAGCATTTTTTATGAAGTTTTATGAAGTTACAATGTATTGTGAAAGGTGGTTTTTATGAAAACCTTTGGAGAAAAAGTAAGACAGGCAAGAGAGATCCTGGGGCTGAGCCAGGATACACTGGCAAAGGAAGCCGGCTTGTCCCAGCGTTCCATCACTTCCTACGAAACCAACCAGTCCAAACCCCGGGGATCCACTGCCAGACGTTTGGCAAAAGTCCTGGGTGTATCCACGGACTACCTTCTAAGCGAAACGGCGGAAGATCCTCAAGAGGGCCTGACGAAAGACATCCATCTGGAAAATGTATACCAAACCTATGGAGCGACGGGAGAAAAGGAAGCACGGGAACTTTTGGAAAAAAACATGGCCCTGTTTGCCGGTGGAAGCCTGTCCCAGGAAGCCAAGGACGCTTTTTTTGAAGCAGTGATGACCGCTTATGTCACCTGCAAGGAAGAATCCAGAAAAACCTATGCTCCCGGAAAGCAGAAACCATGAGCCTGTCCATCTCCCTCATCTCAAAAGAAGTGAAACGGATCCAAAATAAATACAGGGAATCGGACCCCTTCCGGCTGTGTCGCCTTCTAGGCATATCTTTGCTCTTTTCCCCCATGGGTTCCCATCCGGAAGACTGCAAGGGCTTTTATCTCTACCAGTCCAGGAAGCAGGCCATCGTCTTGAACGAGGACCTGCCGGAAGCCTTGCAGCGGATCATTCTGGCCCACGAACTGGGCCATGGCATCCTCCACCGAAAAGCCTCCGGTCTTCATTCCTTTCATGATTTTGTTCTTTTTGACGAGACCTCCGTTTATGAATACGAGGCGAATATCTTTGCCGCAGATCTGTTGCTGGAAGACAGCAAGGTTCTTTCTTTGCTGAACGACGACCTGTCCTTTTTCCAGGCGGCCGCCAAGTTGAAGGTTCCGGCGGAGCTTTTGGACTTCAAGTTTCGGGTATTGAAACGAAAAGGATACAAAGTGGTGGACCCTCCCTTTGTTTCCTCCTCCAACTTTTTAAAAAATTATTCCGAGAAGGAGTGATGTTTTATGCATCCTTCCAAAGTATACGTACCTGTTACCGTCACCTTTGACCAGGAAGGCTCTCTTCTGCCCCGTTCCCTGGTCTGGGAAGACGGCCGGGAATACGTCATCGACAAGGTGCTGGAAGTTCGGCCCGCCCCTGCCCAAAAGGCCGGCGGCCAGGGAGATCGGTATACGGTACAGATCAGCAACCGAAAGCGATACCTGTTTTTTGAACGAAATACGGAAATCAGCCAGCCGTCCCCCGGCAAGTGGTTTCTGGAAAGAAAGGATGGATGACCATGTGCGGAAGATACTTTATCGCCGATGACCAGGAAGAACGGGAGATCAAAAAAATCATCAAGGACATTGAAGATCGATCCAAGGCGGTGGGCAACCCCATCGATCTGAAAACGGGAGAGATCTTTCCCACCAACGTGGTTCCCGTCCTTACCAAGGACGTACCCCAAGCCATGGCCTGGGGTTTTAAAGGATTCCAGGGCAAAGGTCATCTGATCAATGCCCGGGTGGAAACGGCAAACCAGAAGCCTACTTTTCGAACCCCCTACAGCCAAAACCGCTGTCTGATCCCTGCCAGCTGGTTTTTTGAGTGGCGGACCGTAGACAAGAAAAAAGAAAAATATGCCATCGGAAAAAAAGAACCCATCTATATGGCCGGCTTGTACCGGATGGAAAAAGATTTGGAGCTCCCCGTCTTTGTTATTTTGACCATGCCGGCCTCTCCGTCGATTTCCTTTATCCACGACCGGATGCCCGTCATCGTGCCGAAAGAACACCGGGAAGCCTGGCTGGATCAAGCACCGCCTGTAGGGGATCTGATGGATATTTCCACAAAGGAATTACAGTGGAAAGTTTCCTCTTGACATGCAAAAGACACCGGCTTTTCCCGGTGTCTTGATTTCTATTTTGCATCAAATCAGGTCCATCAACCAGAAAAACTCCTCCCATGGATCCTGCAGGATCTTCCGTTTCATTTCTTCTCGGTCCAATTCCTCTTTGATCCCTTTGAACATTACCCGGATCCCCATGCCGTTTTCATGGTTCATGAATGAAAATGCCGGGACCCCATTTCTTTTGATTGTCAGATTCCTCTCTTCCGTACATCCAAACAAAAACCGCACCGCATCCACGGGGCATTTTTCCGTTTCGCTGATGCAAGCGATGTCCGCCTCTTCCAGTGTTTCAATTTCCAAGGCTTCCTTTGCGATTTGGCAGGCCCGAAATCCGATGGCCAGACCCGGACATTCGTGTCCGTGAAATTCGATGCTTTTCATCCACAATTCCTGATCCATGTTTCTCCCCCTTCATGGAAAAATTATTTCATTTTCAAACGTCGCTGATTTTATACCCATTTCAACCCCTATCACACGATACTGCATAAAAAAAAGACATTCGACCGCGAATGCCTTTTTGTTTTGTCGATCAGTCTCTTTCCGGTGCGTACAGGGCCACCAGGAAGAAGGGCAGTGCGATCCCAAGAACGTACAAGATCAACATGGACGTGAAGGGATTGAGAAAACCTTGATCCATCCACATTCGGATAAACCAGTAGATCTCGGAAAGTACCGGCAGGATCAGCGTCACGATGGTCTGCCAGATCCCCTCCACCATGATGACCAGTGCAATGTGGATCACTGCCAACAAGGCAAAAATGGAGATCAACAGCTTGCCCAGAAAAGACCGCATGGAGCTTCCGTAATTCTTTGTGAAGGTATTGGCCACCCGCTCCGACAAGCTGAAATACAGCATCCAGGCCAGGGAAAAGACGCCCAGGACGACAAATCGGCCGAAACCAAGAAGGGTCAACTGCTCGAAATAAAACAGATCGATCAGTGCAAAACAGAACATGTAGATGCCTGCTGCGACGGCATAACCTTGGGTCAACCTGGATTTTGCTGCATAAGAAGTCAGGAACAATACAAAGAACAAGACTCCCAACGCCAACACCAGATAAATGGAAACGGTAACATAAATACTCAAACTGTTAAGCTCGGTCCAGCCCAACATCATATGTGTCAAGACAGCCAAGACACCGAAGAAAGCCAACAGCATGGCAACCAACCAGCCGCCAATGCCCTTTACTTCAAATAGATCATCCGCATACGGATTCATGTAAAAAACCACCCTTCTGTATATGTAAGATAATTGCTCATGCCATTATATCACATTTTTTTCAGATTCCAAACACATAGTGACAAAGAAAAAGCCTCCCGAAGGAGGCGATTTTTATAAGGTAGTGGTGAATCCACCGTCTACGCTGATGCTCCAGCCATTGATGTAATCCGATGCCTTGCTGGCCAGGAAAACCACCGTACCCATCAGGTCTTCCGGGTCTCCCCAGCGACCGGCAGGGATCCGGCTGTTGATCTTGTCGTAAAACACCTGGTCATTGCTGATGGCGGCATTGACTTCCGTCACCAAAAATCCTGGAGAGATGGCATTGGTCTGGATGTTGAACTCGCCCAACTCATTGGCGAAAGTTCTGGTCAATCCGATGATGCCGTGCTTGGCAACGACATACGGCGGACACTTCTTGTCTGCCGTGTAGGACAGGGCGGAACCGATGTTGATGATCTTTCCGCTACGCTGTTCCTTCATCACCTGCGCCACCGCATGAGACAGGTAATATACGGCATTCAGGTTGACTTCCATGACGGACTGGTAAAAAGAATCAGGATAGTCCAAGAAATCGTGGAAACGGCCGATGCCGGCATTGTTTACCAGAATATCGATCCTGCCGAATTCCTTCATGCAGGTGTCGACGATGTCTTTTCGATGCTCCTCTTTCGTCACATCTCCCTGGATAAAGACGACCTTTCGGCCTTCCTTTTCCACCAGTTCCTTGACTTCCGCTATGTCATCGGTCAAGTGGGGGATCAGCAGGTCTGCTCCTGCTTTGGCAAAAGCTGTGGCATATCCCATTCCCAATCCTTGATTGGCTCCGGTGATGATGGCTACTTTCCCTTTTAAGCTAAAATAATCCATGTTGAATTTTTCGATTCCGCTGGTCATGATCTCCTCCTATTTCTCCATCAAAGCATTGATGGTCTTCACGATGCCGGTACGCTCCACGCCATAGTATTTGTATACTTCGTCGGGAGTTCCCAACACGGCAAATTCGTCGGGCATTCCGATCCGCTTGAATTTCCCCTGGTAGCCCTCTTCCATGAGCACTTCTGCCACTGCGCCGCCCAAACCTCCGTTGATGGAATGGTCTTCCACCGTGACGACGACACCAGTTTTTTTCGAATACTTGATAATGGCTTCTTCGTCCAAAGGTTTGATGGTGTGCATATCGATGACTCCAACGCTGACACCGTCTTTCTTCATTTCCTTGGCGGCCATCAGACACTCATAGAGCATGGAGCCACAGGAGAAAATCGTCACATCGGTTCCTTCCAGGGCTTCGATGGCTTTTCCGAATTCAAATTCGTAATCGTCATCGGCATAGATATTGGGAGATCCCGCGCGGTCGATCCGGATGACCATGGGTCCTTCATAATCGAAAGAAGCGCGAACGACTTTTCTACATTGATTGGCATCTGCCGGTACCACAATGGTCAAGTTGGGGATGGCGCGATAAAGGGCCAGGTCCACCACGTCGTTGTGGGTCGGTCCGCCACCGGCGGTAACCCCGGAGTGGGTTCCGATCAATCGAACGTTGACGTCGTTGTAAGCCACATCCGTATGGATCTGATCTGCCGCACGAAGGGGCAGAAAGGGTCCGAACACTTGGGCAAATACCACTTCGCCAGCCAAAGCCATCCCCGCGGACGCTCCCACCTGGTTTGGTTCAGCGATCCCGAAGTTGACGCATCGTTCCGGATAATCTTTCAGCAGTTTCCCTGCGGAAGACGACGGTGCCACGTTGTCGCTGTAGGTAAACATGAAGTCATAGCCTTCGTTGGCCATGTTGAACAATTCTTCTCCATAGGCTTCCCTTGCATTGGAAAGCATTTGGTCAAAATCAAAGGTTGTTTTTACTGCCATCTTATCTCACCATCCTATTCTTTTCGACTTGGGCCAGAGCCTCGTCCAACTGTTCCTTGGCGATCCCGCCGCCATGCCATTTCGGATTGCCTTCCATGAAGTCTACGCCTTTTCCCTTTACGGTGTTGGCGATGATGAATATGGGTTTTCTTCTTTCTTGAGGGTCACTTGGCGGAATTTGGTCAAATGCTTCGCAGATCTGCAGCATGTCGTTGCCGTCTTCCACTTCGATGGCTTCCCATCCGAAAGCACGGACCTTGTCTGCCAAGGGATCGATGTTCATGACTTGCTCCGTGGGGCCCGTCATCTGAACTTGATTTTTGTCAACGATAGCAACCAGGTTGCCCAATTGATAGTGTCCTGCCGCCATCATGGCTTCCCAGTTGGTTCCTTCGTTCAATTCGCCGTCTCCAACGATGACGTAAGTCCTCCAGCTGGCGTTTTGCTTTCTTGCCGCTAAAGCAAGACCAACGGCTACAGGCAAACCATGTCCCAGTGAACCGGTAGATACTTCGATGGGGCCGCAGTATTTTCGATTGCAGTGCATGCCGAATTTCGCGGTTTCCAGACTTTCAAAGTGCTCCACCATGTAGTCCATGGTGTAGATCCCCAGGTCCGAATAAATGGTGTACAGTGTTTCGCTGCAATGTGCCTTGCTGAGTACCAGACGGTCCCGGTCTTCCATATCATGGTTGCTGGGATCGAACTTCATGTATTCGTAGTACAAGGCTACTGCGATCTCCACCAAGGACAATTCTCCTCCCAAGTGGCCCATTCCGATGCGATAAATAAAATTCAACAGATCTTTTCTGATCTTCAGACATTTGTCGTCCAGTTCCAAAATTCTTTCCATACTTACTTTACTCATGTTTTCCTCCCCTTTTCTATTCCAGATCTGGATTGCACTGGATCAAGATCTTTGGATATTTTCCAGATACTTGGGCTTCAAAAGCCGCTTCCGCATCATCAATGAAGAACACCTTTGCCGTCAACGCATCCAGGTCGAATCTGGTAAGCATCTGCTTGGCTCTGGGGAACGTATAAGGCGACACGTAATAACCCGATATGGTCAGTTCGTTGGCATAACAGTACTGGTACAAGTTGAGGGGCATTTCATAGTCATTGGGATACATAGCTCCATACAACAGGGTACCACCCTTTGCTGTGATCTTGGGCAACACTTCTACGGCATGAACGGATCCGCTGCAATCCACCACGGCGTCAAAACCCAAACCTTCGGATATTTTCATGGCCTCTTCGTATACATCCTGACTCATGGGATCGATGACGTGATCGGCTCCATACTTCAGCGCCAGCTCTCTTCGCTCCGCAATGGGCTCCACCAGAGTCAGGGACGTAGCACCAAACATTTTCAGGGCCTGAAGTCCCAGCAATCCGATGGGTCCTCCTCCGGAGATCAGGATCCGGTCTCCAAAGCGGGGGCGTACCTTGTCCATCATGCGAACCGCTACAGAAACAGGTTCCATCATACATCCTTGCCGCAAGCTGACTTCATCCGGCAGTTTATACACCTGAGATTCATGCCATACGACGGTTTCTGCCATTCCCGGATTGTTGGATTCGTCCGCATGAAGGCAAAACTGCTGTTGTCCATTTTGGCAATAATAACAGGTTCCGCAAAAGCGAAGGAAGTTTCCGGCGACCCGGTCTCCTACTTTCAACCCTTTTTTCGTCGCTTTTTCTCCCACTTCCATGATGACGCCGGACAACTCGTGTCCCATGCCAAAAGGTGCTTCCCATCCGAAGATCCCTTCCACCAAGTGGGGATCCGAACCACAAATGGCACAGTAGGCAACCTTGATGCGAACATCTTCCGGTCCCATTTCCTGCATGGGCATGTCCAGGATACCGACTTTTCCCCGTTTGGATTCGTCCGGATCCTTCAAACTCCCGATTTTGATTGCTGATACAACTTTCATTCCTGCACTCCTTTCAATATGAAAACTTTAAATAAAACGTTTACATGCTTCCAAGCCTTCTTGTATTCACACTTCTTATTATAATTTTTTTCCTTTCATGTTGCAATGCATGAAAAGGACATCTGAGGGACCCCTTCGTCCTATCTTGTCGCTTTTGCTGCAACAAGCATTGAATTGTGGCCGATACAGTGGTACTATAAATTTATGGAGGCGGGGCATATAATGAAGGAAAAGATTTATCAACCCTATAAAATCAAATTACCATTGTTCGATTCTCAGGTTTGGATCCAGCACGTGGAGATCCTTGGCAACGAAACGTCGGAGTTTCGACACTATCACAATTCCTTTGAAGTCTATTTCCCCTTGGATGGAAATTTAAAGATCCTCGTTGATGAAGACATTTTAGACATTCCTCCTGGCCATGTACTGTTTCTCAGCCCGGGAACCTGGCACGGCACGATCTATGAACCCAACGTGGAACGCCGCTATTTTATTATGATCTTCGATTTTCAGGAAGAAGACCCCTTGGAAAAACTGGATAAAAAATCCTGCTCTACACCAAAACAGCTGGAAAACATCCTTCATAAACTGCGAAAGTCATCCCATCACGTGGTACAGGACAATCACCATGGCCATCGACTGATCCAATACATCGGTCAGGAGTTGCTGGCGTTGAATTTTGGATGGGAATCCATGGTCAAAAGCCTGTATATGTCTTTTTTGGTGTCCATGTTCCGCAATCTGGTGGACAAGGACGCCCAAATATCCATTGACGAAAATCACCGTCAACTCAATGTTCCGACGGAGATCACCAAATACATGCACAAAAATTACAACAAGAACATCACCCTCCAGGATGTGGCCGATGCCATGCACATCTCTCCCAGGCACATCAGCAGGATCTTTGAAGCCTATTTCGGCACCACCTTCAGCAAAACCTTGAGCACCTATCGGTTGAACTACGCCAAGGATTACCTGTACAAAACCGATTACTCCATCGAGAAGATCGCCCATCTGGTGGGTTTTTCCTCTTCCCGGACCCTCCTTCGCCTGTTCAAGGAAGTGGAAGGGATCACCACCACGGAATACCGAAAAAAAGTAAAAAAAATTCTTTGATCCACAAATATCCCGAATTCCGCTTGATATGATCCATATGTGGTATATATGACACAAATGATACAGAAAGCGGGGATCGATCTTGAATATCTGGGCACTTATAGCAGCCATTTTACTCTTTATTACCGGAATCGCAGGAACGGTTCTGCCCATGCTGCCGGGACCGGTCTTCATTTTCGGCGGCATGCTCTTTTACGGCATCGTCACCGATTTTATCTCCCTGGATTCCAATTTTTTTCTGCTTCAAGCCGTGGCCCTTGTCATTCTGTTTTTGGTGGACTATGTTTCCTCCGCCGTGGGTACCAAGTTTTTTGGAGGCACAAAACGGACTGCCGTGGCAGCTGCCATCGGCACCGTCGTTGGGTTGGTGGTTTTTGGACCCATCGGTTTGGCCATCGGACCTTTTTTGGGCTCTGTTTTAACGGAACTCATCAACGGCAATACCACGGACCGGGCCATCCGCATCGGCTTTGGTGCCTTGATCGGCCTGTTGGGTGGCACTCTGCTAAAAATCGTCATTGAGCTCATCATGATCGGTGCTTTTTTTATGAAAATTCTATTTTGAATGATTTCAATTTGAAGGAGGAAAATAGATGAACAAGGTTACTGATTTTACTGAAATGGGAAAAGAATTGGAAAGAATGCTGAAGCTTCGAACCCACCCCATCGCTCTTAAAATGGTCACCAAGGACGATGCCCTTCCGGAAAAAGTGATCCGGCCGAAAGAGGACGGCCTGGGCCATATTGCACTGTGCCAGGGTTTTTTTATGGCCAGAAAACAAGGATGGACCCTCTACATGGAAAAGGAAGACCATTGGTGCTGGGCGCCGCTGATCGCCTACGGCATGGTGGAATTTCATGAAGACGCCCCCAGCTTCGGAGAAGTCGTAAAAAATTTGGGCATCGCCGACATGGAACAGGCAAAAGCCTTTGCCAAAAAATTCCCGAAATTAGAATACGAGAAATATACCGGCATCCTCATGGGTCCCCTGTCCTCGGCAACTTATGAACCGGATGTGGTGTTGATCTACTCCAACCCGGGGCAGCTTCGGACCATGCTGTGGGCCTACAAGAACCAGACAGGCGATATTTTGAAGACGGAAATGGACGGCATCGATTCCTGCGTCTTCTCCGCCATCCCCATTTTAAAAGGCGGCAAAGCCAGGGTGACTGTTCCCGATCCTGGCGAATACGAGCGGGCCAACGCCACGGAGGATGAAATGATCTTCTCCATATCCAAAGAGGAACTGCCCCTGCTGATCCAAGGTTTGCAAGTATTCGACGAACGAAAGATGGGCTATGGCGCCCTGACGCCGGAGATCCGGCCGGATTACCCAAGACCCCAGTTCTACAACAACCTTTTCGAAATCTGGGGGTTGGATACGGGAGAAGTCTGGAAACGCTGATTCATCGAGGTTTTCCTGCTTCCAACAAGACCTTGCTTCTGGCCATGAACATCCCTTCCACCAGCAGCAAAATTCCAGTGACCAGCAGCATGCTCTCTATGGAAACCACATCCGACAAGGGGCCAAAAAGGAGCATGGCCATAGGCATCATGGAGCTGGAGATCATGCTGAAGACACCAAAGACCCGGCCTTGAAAATCGGTCTCCACCTTTTGTTGAAGCAAGACCATGAAAGGCGTATAAAATACGGGCATGACAATACCCACGAAAGCAAGGAACGCAAGGTATATCCAAAAATTTCCAACAAGGCCCAAGGCCACGGTGTTCAAGGCGATGATCAAGATCGCCGTCACCATGGTGTGGGCCTTGTTTTTAAATCCACCCCAGGTAGCGATAAGGATCCCACCAAGCATCATGCCGGTGGAAAAGGCAACTTCAATGGCGCTCAGCCTCCAGACATCTCCGCCAAAACTTCTAGTCACCTGCAAGGGCGTCAAAAACGCCAAAGGAGATACTAGAACATAATAGATGGCGCAATATATGAAAATGGTTCGTATGTAACCATGGTTTGCTATGAAAGACAAGCCTTCCTTCATATCCTTAAAATAATCCACCTTCTCTTTGCGAAGGGCCTTCTCATGAGGCTTTACTCTCAGAAGAAAAGCCAGGATAAAGACGGCACTGATAGCCGTGACCACGTCGATGAGAAAGATGGTCTCCACGGCGGCAAAGGTCAACAAGGCTCCGCTGACCATGGGGGATATGAGGGAAACCATGGATTGGAGGCTGCCGTTGATGCCGTTGACCTTTGTCAGTTGATCTTCCGGAACCAATTGTGGAATCATGGCGGTCACCGCCGGAGTCTGGATCCCCGTTCCAAGGGCCCGAATGGCCAGGGCCACAAAAAGCATCCAGATGGAATCCCTTCCGGACAAGAACAAAAAGAACAGGATCAAGGTGGTTCCGGCAATAAGAAGATCCGCCCAGATGATCAGCTGTTTTCTTGGAAACTGATCCGCCCACACGCCGGCAAAAGGTGATATGAAAAATATGGGGACCAATCCGCACAAGATGGATATGGTCATCATGGCTCCAGACCGGGTCTCCAGGGTGATATACCACATGATGGCATACTGGACCAGCATGGAACCGAACAGGGACACGCTTTGACTCAATAAAAAAAACGCCGTATCTTTTTTCCAGGCTTTCAAAACGCCCCTCCTCCCATGATGTGATCCTGATATAGTATATTACATTTTTTGAGCATTGAAAAGGCGATTTCCCTTCCGGAAAACCGCCCCTATCGTTAGGTTTCAATGTGCATAAACAAAGTCTCTTTTTTCCTTGGCCCGGTACATGTTGTCGTCCACCTTGGAGAGCATGCTGGTCAAGTCCCGTCCGTCTTCATGGGTATATACGGACACCCCGATGCTCAAGGTGATGGGGATCTTCTTCTTCGTGGTCTTGATGGGGTCATTTTTAAATACCAACCGGATCCTTTCTGCAGCCAACAGAGCATCAGCTTCCCCCGTATTGGGCATCATGAGGATAAATTCGTCCCCACCATACCGGCCGATCTCGTCGTAGGGTCGAATCAGTTTTTTCAAACGATCAGCAAATTCTATAAGGAGGGCATCTCCCTGCAAGTGACCATACTGGTCGTTGATGGCCTTGAAATAGTCGATGTCGATCATCATCAACGTCAGCTGCCCTTTTTCCCGCTGCAGCCGGCTTACTTCCTTCTTCAATTTTTCCACAAACCCCCTGCGATTGAGAACTCCCGTCAAGTAATCTCTTGAAGCCATGTCTTCCGTGACCTTTTGCAATTCCAACAGTGCATCTTTCGTTTGCTTGACATGGGTCACATCCCGAACGATCATGGCCGTCCATGGCGACCCGTTTTCATCATGGAATATGGTGGAAGTGACCTGACCTGGAAAACGGGTCCCGTCTTTTTTAATATAAGTCAACTCCGCAAAAACAAATCCTTTTTCTTCCCGTTCCTTTAATCCGGCTTCCAGCCTGGGGTCTTCGAGATCGACGATGCCGGCACGGCCGGCTTTGACGAGTTCTTCTTCGGTCATCTCAAACATCCGGCACGCCGCCGGATTGGCCCGGTGGATGGCTCCGTCCGGACTGGTCAAAAAAATGGCATCCATGCTGTTCTCAAAAATAAAACGGTAGAACTCCTGCTCAATAAACTTTTTGTTGTTCAATACACCCGCCCACTTTCTGGGTTCTTCGCCACTTTCATTGATAGTCGTATCTGTGTGATTCATGTAGAGACGATGACGTATGTTTTTTTTACCCTTTATCTTCCTTTAATAAACAAAATATGTAAAATGGGATCTTGTTTATTCCTCTCCAAAAACGTGTATGAATAGATTATGAATGAAAGGAAGTGTTGAAAACATGGATGAACTGAAAAAACTCATGCTGCTGACCCTGGGTGCCGCATCCGCCTCCATGGAGAAAGTGGATGGCGTAGTCCAGGAACTGATCGAAAAAGGGAAAATGACCGTTAAAGAAGGCAAGGAACTGCGGGAAGAACTTCTTCGAGACAAGGAATCCGGGAAACACAAAGAAGAATTAAAAAGTTTTCTTGCTTCTTTGCGTTTGGCCACCAAGGAGGACCTGGAAAAGCTGGAAGCCCGCGTGGCGGAATTGGAAGCAAAACTGTCTGAATAATACAAGGTTGTGATCACATGCTCAAAAGCAAACGCTTTCGCCAGATCGTTCGAGCCTTCAGCAAATACGGTTTCGGACATTTTATCCACACCACCCTTCGCAGTGAAAAAACAAAGCGGGACCCGGAAAATCTGAAACACCTTTTTGAAGAACTGGGTCCCACTTTCATGAAGTTGGGGCAAATCTTGTCCACCAGACCCGATCTGGTCCCTCCGGAATACCGGATGGAATTGACAAAACTGCAAGACAACGCCTCTCCATTCCCATGGGAGAGCGTTGAAAAGATCCTTGCAGAAGATCTGGGTCCTTCTTATAGCGCCTATTTTTCTCATTTCGAAAAGATCCCCATCGCCTGCGCCTCCGTCGCCCAGGTCCACGAAGCCCTTTTATCCACCGGCGAAGCGGTCATTGTCAAGGTGCGGCGTCCGGATATCGAAGAGACTTTTTTGGAAGATCTGGATATATTGATCTACATCGCACAGAAAATGCCCAACTCCTTCAAAGATGTTTTGTTGGATCCGGTAGATGCTCTTCGAGAGATCAAGGAAACCAGCATTTTGGAACTGGACTTTGCCAATGAACTGGCTTACATGGAGCGTTTTCAGGAAGAAAATCAAAGCATCGCCTGCATCTCCCTTCCCAAGGTGTTCCCGGCTTACTGCTCCAGCCGTTTGGTGGTGCAGGAAAAGATCGACGGGATCAAGATCAACAACATGCCCGCACTGAAAGAAGAAGGATATGATTTGGAGGACATCGGAAAAAAACTGGTCTTGTCTTTTCTATACCAGGTGCTGGAGACCGGATTCTTCCACGGCGACCCCCACCCGGGCAACCTGTTGATCCGAGACGGCAAGATCTACTATATCGATTTTGGCATCATGGGTTCCCTGTCCACTGTGGCGAAAGGAAGCACCAACGAGATCGTCAAATCACTGGCCGTTAAAGATGTCAATGCCCTGGTCAACCTTATGCTGCGCATCGGGATCTACAAGGGGCCCATCGATCGAAACCAGCTGTATGAAGATGTGGAAACTCTTCTGAACTCCTATTTCCTGTCCAGTTTTCGCAACATCCAGGTGTCCCGTCTCCTCATGGATGTTTTTGATGCCGCCCGAAAAAACAATTTGCGGGTCCCACGAGAATACACCATGCTATTAAAATCCTTGGTGATTCTGGAGGGTGTGGTCAGCGAGCTCTCTCCGGATCTGAACATCATCGAACTGGCCCGCCACTATACCAAAGGCGACATTGAAAACCCGCTGAAGGATCTTCAATTGGAGACTCTCCTGCTGGGAGGCCACCATTTCGTTCGGGACCTGGCGCTGATCCCCTCATCCGTCCAGACGATCCTGGACAATTTCATCAGCGGTCGGGGCAAGGTGAAGATCAACATCACCAACCTGGACGAAAAATGGGTGGAGTTCAATAAAATGGTCAATCGGATGGTCTTTGCCCTGTTGGTTTCCGCCCTCATCGTGGCTTCTGCTCTCATCGTTCGTTCCGGGCAGGGTCCGTCCATCAACGGCATCTCCATCGTGGGTCTGTTTGGGTTTGGTCTGGCAGGGCTGTTGAGCTTGTGGTTGATGTTTTCCATTTTAAAATCCGGAAATATTTAAAGCGTTGCAGCGATCACTGCAACGCTTCTTTGATCCTCATTAGCCCTTCTTCCAATACCCATGTGGGACAGGCAAGGTTCATTCGTTCAAATCCCGCCCCTTCTTCTCCAAAAACATATCCTTCGTCAAAGAAAACCTGGGCCTTCTGCTGCATGACATGTTCCAGTTCTTCCTTGGACAGACCAAACTTTCGAAAATCCATCCACTGCAAATAGGTTCCTTCCAGGTCAAAAACCGTCACGTCCGGCAACTGGACTTTAAAAAATTCCTTGACGATCTGATGATTTTTTTCCAAAAGGACCAAAAACTCTTCCAGCCAGCCTTCACACTGGGTATAGGCGATCTCACAGGCTTTGTAGCCTAAAATATTCAACCCGAAAATACCGGTTTTTGCCGCTTCATCCTCGTATTTTTTCCGCAATTTTTCATCGGGTATGATGATGTTGGAGGTTTGCATCCCCGCCAGGTTGAAGGTCTTGCTGGGCGCCGTGAACACCACGGTTTGTTTTGCCGCCTCTTCCGACAGGCTGGCCATCACCGTGTGGACGTGTCCGGGGAGGATCAAGTCAAAGTGGATCTCGTCGGACAACATCACCACCTGGTTTTCCAAACAGATTTTTGCAACCTGCACCAATTCCTCTTTCGTCCAAACCCGACCTACAGGATTGTGGGGACTGCAAAACAAAAGGACCTTGTTGCTCGGGTCTTTCGCCTTTTTCTCCAGGTCTTCATAGTCGATGACATAGCGACCTTCTTCCAATGCCAACGGATTGGAAACCACTTTTCTCCCATTGGCTTCAATGGCCCGGTAGAAAGGATAGTATACCGGCGGCATGACGATGACGCCGTCTCCCGGATCGGAATAGGCCTGCACCCCTGTAAAGAAAGCATGGACCACCCCCGGTGCCGTCAACATCCATTCTTCCTGGATCTCCCATTGGTGACGCCGTTTCATCCAACCGGCGACTGCCTGCTTGTATGCCTTGGTGGGCATGGTATAACCCAACACCGCATCCTCCAAATAATCCTGGAGCCCCTTGATGATCTCCGGCGGATTGGCCAGTTCCATGTCCGCCACGGAAAAGGGAACAATGTCTTCCTCTACTTTCGGATTCCAATCCATCATTTGCTGATATTTGGCGGACCCCACATTCCTTCGATTCGGTACCTTTATAAAGTCATAGGCCATGGATCATCCTTCTTTCCTCAGTTTTTGCAGTTGAACAAACCGCACTCGTCGTCGTAAATAAAAATCTCTCCTGTTTCAATGATATAGTACCATCCGCTTAAAATCAAACTGCCTGCTTCCACCCGCTCCTTGATGTATGGGAAGGTCATCAAGTGACGCAGCTGTTCCACCACGTTTCCCTGCTCCATGTACCATTCCCTGGCCTCCGGTTCGTCTTCTCCGAATCGTTCCAATACCTTGTCCCGGACCGGTTTCATCAACTCCAGCCATTTTTTGGTGTGGGGCAGTCCTGCCATTTCTTCCTCGGATTTCATGCTGGCGGCACACCCTCCACAGTTGGAATGCCCGCAGACAACGATGTTTTCTACCTCCAGGGTCAACACCGCATACTCGATGGCCGATGTGGTGGCCAGGTATTCGTCGCTTTCCCGGTAGGGTGGCACCAGGTTGGCGATGTTTCGAATGATGAACAGTTCCCCCGGTTTCGTGCCGGTGATCATATTGGGATCGATCCGGGAATCAGAACAAGAGATGAATAAGGTGTGGGGTTTTTGACTGCCTCCCAATGCAGTGAACAATTCCTTGTGTGCTTCAAAATCTTCCCGTCGAAATCTGGTGATCCCATCCAACAGTTTTTCCACGTCATATCCCTCCATTACGATCAAATTTCACAATTTTGTCCATTTTACTGTATCCGATGACACATGGCAATGATTTTGTTCTATAATGATGAAGGAGGTGAATCATGAAGATACTGATCGACGCCGATGGTTGCCCTGTCGTGGACACTACAGTCCGCATGGCAAGAGAGTACAACATCCCCTGCATCATCCTGTGCGATACGGCCCACCAGATCCAGCGACCCGGTGCAACGACCCGTATCCTGTCCAAAGGTTCGGACAGCGTGGATTTTGCATTGGTCAACATGGTGGAAAAGGGTGATCTGGTCATCACCCAGGATTACGGACTGGCCGCCATGTGCATTGCAAGAGGTGCCCAGGTCCTGCACCAAGACGGAAGGCCCTACACGTCCGAGAACATCGACGGTCTGCTCTTTTCGAGGCACGCCTCCAAAAAAGCTCGTCAGGCAGGCCTTCGGGTGAAGGGACCAAAGAAACGCTCCAAGGACCAGGACCGGTATTTTGAAACATCCTTGAGAAATATTTTGGAACGGAATTCCTTTGAAAACACAGAGGGATGATGGTATACTTTTGAAGAATATTGGAAGCAGATTTAAAGGAGAGACGCCATGAGAATCGGATTTGACAACGAACAATACAAGAAAACCCAATCAGAGCACATCAAAGAGAGGATCGGCCTGTTCGGCAACAAGCTGTACCTGGAATTTGGCGGAAAGCTCTTTGACGATTACCACTCTTCCAGGGTCCTGCCGGGCTTCGAACCGGACAGCAAGTTAAAAATGCTGGATCAGCTCAAGGACCAGCTGGAGATCGTCATCGTGATCAGCGCCGATGACATCGAAAACAACAAGATCCGGGGAGACCATGGCATCACCTACGACAACGACGTCTTGAGACTCATCGACGCTTTTCAAGGCCGGGGATTCATGGTGGGCAGCGTGGTCATCACCCAGTATACGGGAGAAAATGCAGCCACCCGCTTCCGACAGAAGCTGGAGTCCCTTCACATCAAAACTTACCTTCACTACACCATTGACGGCTACCCCCACAACGTATCCCACATCGTCAGTGACGAAGGCTATGGAAAAAACGAATACGTAGAAACGACCCGGCCCCTGGTAGTTGTCACGGCGCCAGGCCCCGGCAGCGGAAAAATGTCCACCTGCCTGTCCCAGCTCTATCACGATCACCAACGGGGGATCGAAGCCGGCTACGCCAAATTCGAAACCTTTCCCATCTGGAACCTTCCATTGCGCCATCCGGTCAACATCGCCTACGAAGCTGCAACGGCGGACCTGGACGATGTGAACATGATTGACCCTTTCCACTTGGAAGCCTATGGAAAGCCAACGGTGAACTACAACCGGGATATTGAAATCTTTCCAGTCCTCAATGCCATTTTCGAATTGATCGTGGGTAAAAATCCCTATAAATCGCCTACAGACATGGGGGTCAACATGGCAGGCAACTGCATCATCGACGATGCCGTCTGCCAGGAAGCAGCCAGACAGGAGATCATCCGAAGATACTACACCGCCTTGCTGGATTTTAAAAGAGGACGGGGAACCAAAGAGATCGTCTATAAACTGGAACTGCTGATGAAACAGGCAGGAGTCACGGTAGAACATCGCAAAGTGATCAAACCTGCTCTCGACCGGGAATTGGAGACGGGCCATCCCGCCGCCGCAATCGAACTTCACGACGGTCGGATCATCACCGGAAAAACCTCGGATCTGCTGGGTTGTTCCGCCGCCGTGATCCTTAATGCCATCAAGGAATTGGGCGGCATCGACCACGACATGCACCTGGTATCGCCGGAAGCCATCGAACCCATTCAAACCTTGAAGACAAAATATCTGAAAGGAAAGAACCCCAGACTCCACAGCGATGAGATCCTCATCGCCCTGTCCGTCAGCGCCGCCCACAATGAGCATGCCAAATGTGCCTTGGAGCAACTTTCCAAGCTCCGTCACTGTCAGCTCCACTCTTCGGTGATCTTGTCCAGTGTGGATGAAAAGATCTTCAAAAAATTGGGGATCCATGTCACCTGCGAACCCAAATATGAAACGGACCGGATGTACCAAAGCCATTGATGGCTCCGGTTCCAAAAACTTTATGATAAAAAAACTGTGGCCCCATTCAAGGTCCACAGTTTTTCTTTTTTAATGAATGATGACAGGCAGCCCCATTTCCACCAGTTGATCTTTCAATCTTTCCATCTTCTCTTCCGATGGAGGCAGGGCTTCCAGGACCGGTGCATCCCGCTGCAGCCGCTCCCACTTCACGGTCCCCATGCTGTGATAAGGCAATAGCTGGACCACTTCCACAGCGGAACCCAGGCTCTTGATGAATTCTCCATATGCCTGAAAATCCTCGGTCGTATCGTTGAATCGGGGGATCACCGGGATGCGGATCTGAAACTTCCCACCGGCTTTTGCGATCTTTCGGGCATTTTCCAGGATGACCTCGTTGGGCACTCCCACTACTTTGCGGTGTTTTTCGCTGTCCATATTTTTCAGGTCGTAGAGAAACAGGTCCGTGTAGGGCAAAATCTTTTCAAAGGATTCCCATCGGGCAAAACCCGTGGTATCTACTGCCGTATGGATCCCCTCTTCCTTGCATCGCTTCAAGACTTCCGTTAAAAAAGCCGGTTGACTCAAACACTCTCCACCGGAGAGAGTGACTCCACCACCTGATGTCTTGAAGAAAGGAACATCCCGACGGACCCTGTCCATGATCTCCTCCACCGTATGATCTTTCCCGCAAAGATAAAGGGCTTTCGGCGTACAAACGGTTTCGCATACGCCGCAATTGTTGCATTTGTCCCGGTCTACATGGATCAAGGTGATCTCTTCCTGGGTAGCTGCCCTTACTTTCTTCTTCCCATATGTGATGGCCCCCTGAGGACATGCCTCGATGCAATTTCCGCAGGCTTCCACCCCCATGCATTTGATCTCCATCCAGTTCAGTTCCGTCTCGAAAGCCTGGGACTCAGGACTATGACACCAGGGACAGCGAAGGGGACACCCTTTCATAAACAATGTCAAACGGATCCCCGGTCCGTCGTGGACCGAAAAACCCTGTATGTCATAAAACTTGCCTGTAGTTTTGACCAATTCCATTTATTCGCTCTCCATTCCGTGATTTACTGCGTAACTAGTTGCTGCTTTCATTGTACCCAATCCCCTCCATGGAAGAAAGTGCGTTTTTCGCATGAGGTGATAACACTTTTACATGTCTTCAAATTGCTCCAGAAAAGGTGCAATGGCCGGATTCGGATCATCTTTTTTCCACATGACGATCTCCACGCTGTCCGCAAATTCCGGGATCTCTTTGAAAACCAGCTTGGGACTGTTTCGCAGAGAATGATTTTCATTCAGCGGAAAAATACCATAGCCGGCTTCCAGCCACAAGGCCAACTCCCGAATATTTGGGGCTTCCAGGGTCTTTGGTTTGAAATTCCCCAATTCCCCCACGTATTGTGCGAATCGGGAAATATAGGGCGATTCCTTCTCCGGCAAGGTAAGAAAGGTATCTTCCTTAAAATCCGACAAGCGAACATTCTGCTTGTTTGCCAAGGGATGGTCTTTGGGGATCACCAATCTGGTGGATGCCTTACCCACCACCAGGTGTTCCAGTCCCTCTTCATCCTCCAGATTGAAAGATGCACCAAAAGCCACATCGATCTCTCCTCCGGCAAGGGCTCGACTCAATTCTGCCATGGTGTGCCCAGACAAAAATACCCGAATATCCGGGTGAAATCGACTGAATTTGGTCAGGGCATCGGAATAGGGCGGACATACCTGCTGGCCTTCGATCATGCCGATGTTCAACTGGCCTGCAAATCCCTGATGGGCGGCATTGGCTTTTTCAACAAGGACCTGGTAATCTCCCGCCAATTGTTCCAGACCTTCCGCCATCACGGTTCCAGCCGGCGTCAAACGCAGGCTTTTCTTTTCCCGATAAAACAACTCCATACCCAATGCTTCTTCCATGGCGGCGATTTGACGACTCACCACAGGTTGGGACAAATACAGTCGTTTGGCCGCCTTGGTGAAACTCAGATATTCGGCCGCCGCCAAAAAACATTTGATCTGCGAAAAATTCAAAAGATCCCTCCGTTCCTTGTCCATTTCATGCTGTGCTTTCATTAACAGTGTATCACAAGAAACCATCATTTCCCGCATGAATTCATGAATTTGTTGCATGCTAAAACTGATCCAAGATCCAATGGATCTTCCAATGGTTGTGATATACTGAAAATAATCAATAGGACAATAGTTACAATATTGAAAAATAAGGAGGACAAACATGTACACCCTCAAACCCATCACCAAACGAGTCTCCGACATGCGGGAGAAGTATCGGGAAACCAATCCGGAGATCTGCACTGCCCGATATCGACTCATCACAGAATTCTACATGGAAAATCCGGATCTGACGGGCATATTGAAACGGGCAAAGAATTTGCGCAACATCCTGGAAAACATCCCCGTTCGCATCGATGACAACGAAGTCATTGTGGGCGCCCAATCCGGAACCTATCGAGCGGCAGCCCTGTATCCGGAAAACTCCGTCAAGTGGCTCAAGGAAGAAGTGGAAAACCGCTTCATCAGCACCCGCCCCATCGATCCATATATTCTGGCGGAAGACGACCGAGATTACATACTTTCCACCATCGATTTTTGGATGAAGGAATGCATGAGCGCTAAAACGGATGCCATGATCCTGGACGAATACAAAGACATCGCCGGCAACGGCGTTACCCAATTCGGACCTTCCGATCAATGCCAATCCCCGGTGGGCCACTTCTGCACCGGCTACAACACCGCCATTCGCAAGGGATTTGGCGCCATCAAGGAAGAAGCAGAAGAGAAAATGAAAGAACTGATCGATCAAGCCCTGCCCGGCAAAACCATCGACCAGTACAATTTTTACCGGTCCGTTTCCATCGTTTGCGACGGGATCATCACCCTGACCAAGCGCTATGCCGCCTTGGCGGAAGAAAAATTGGCTGCGGAAACGGATCCGAAGCGCCGCAAAGAGCTGGAGATGATGGTGGATACCCTGAACTGGACCGTGGAAAAACCGGCCCGTAACTTTGTGGATGCGGTCCAATGCCTTTTCATGTACCAGACCGCTCTTTGTCTGGACGCCAACATGCACGGCATGAGCTTCGGCCGGGTCGACCAATACTTGGGCGATTTTTACGAAGCAGACATCCAGGCGGGACGCATCACACCGGAATATGCCCAGGAGATCCTGGATCTTTTCTACCTGAAAGTAGCAGAAATGAACAAGCCCTGGAGCTACGGCGCCACCCAGGCCAACCCGGGTTATACCAGCGGTCAGTTGATGACCATGGGCGGGATCAAGAAAGACGGCACCGACGCCAGCAATGATGTGACCTTCATGATGCTTCAATCCGTGGGACGTCTTCTTCTTCACGATCCACCCCAGGCGTTGCGGATCCATAAGAATACGCCGCTTGAACTGTGGGAAGCTGCCATCGAAACCACCAAACTGGCAGGCGGGGTCCCCTCGTTTGAAAACGACGAAGTCATCATTCCTGCACTGATGAAGCGGGGCCTCTCCTTGGAAGACGCCCGCAACTACACCCTCATCGGCTGTGTGGAACCGGCAGGATGCGGTACGGAGTGGCCGGCCTGTGGAGGGACCGGTACGGAAAGCTACATGAACATGGCCAATGCACTGCTACTGGCCATCAACGACGGCTTTACCTTTGTTCCCATGATCAACGCTTTCTTCCCCGCACCTCCGGGAACCCCAACAAACGGGTCGGTCCGGCCACCGGATACCTCTACGAGATGGAATCCATGGAAGAAGTGAAGGAAGCCTTTAAAAAGCAGATCGAATACTTTGTGAAGTGGCACATCATGAACATCAGCTCCTTTGAATATGTGGCTAGAGAAGTACTTCCCAATCCATTGGTCTCCGCCACCATGGAAGGCTGCATGGAAAGCGGCATGGACGTCATGCACGGCGGTGCAAAGTACAACTCCACCGGTGATTCCGGCGTGGGCATCGGCAACGTGGCAGACAGCTTGAACATCATAAACCACTGCGTTTTCGAAAAGAAGATCTGTACTGCCCAAGAAATGTACGACGCCATTTTGAACAACTGGGAAGGATACGAGGACCTGCACCGATACATCCTGAATGAAGCACCACATTATGGCAACGGCCTTCCAGAATCGGATCGATTCGCCACCTTTGCAGCAAAAGTCTTTGGAGACGCCGTCAATTCCTTGACAGGTCCCCGTGGACGATGTAGCGCCGGCCTTTATCCCGTAACCACCAATGTCATGTTCGGCATGATCACCAACGCAACTCCAGATGGTAGACACAAAGGGGAACCTTTGGCCGACGGCATCGCCGCACCGCAGCAAATGGATAAAAACGGCCCCACAGGCGTCATCTCTTCCGTTGCCGCCATCGATCAGGAGAATTTCCCCAACGGAACTTTGATGAACTTGAAGTTCCACCCCTCCGCCCTGGCAGGAGAAGACGGGTGGAAAAAACTTTCCCAATTGATGGAGACCTACTTCAACATGGGAGGCATGGAATTGCAGATCAACGTCATCAGCACGGACACTTTGAAAGATGCCCAGAAGAATCCGGACAAACACAAAGACCTGGTGGTCCGTGTCGCCGGCTTCAGTGCCTACTTTGTGGAACTTCATGAATCCGGCCAGAACGACTTGATCCGACGAACCGAACTGGCCATGTAACCATACCAATCTCACCCTTTTTAATAGCATAGAAAAAGCGTCCCCTTTCACCCAGGGACGCTTTTTCGTTGGCTCATGGAGTACAAAGCCTTACATTAATGTGTATGTTTGTTTGAGGCATGCTTCCCATTCAACACAGAAATCTGCCACCAGTTCTTTTACCGGGCGGATCGAATGGATGAGACCGGCAACCTGTCCACTCAAGACCGCCCCGGCTTCTTCTACCTCTCCTTCTAAAGAAGCTATTCTCAAAGATCCTTCCGATGCTTCCATAAATAATGGAGCTGCTGCAACCTTTGTATTGGTTTCTTCAATTTCTACCAGACGTTTTGCTAAATTGTTATTGATCTGCCAGCTGGGTTCGCCTGTACAACTTCCACACGATATGATATCAATATCTTGCGCTTTAACGATGGCATTCTTTACATTTTCATGAACAGGACATTCAAAGGTAGCGACAAACGCTGTCCCCATTTCCACACCTTCCGCTCCAACGACCGTGCAAGCTGCGGCTTGAATTGGGATCGCGATGCCTCCCGAAGCGACGATGGGAACCGAAGAAATATTTTGGGTCACTTCCGCCAGAAGAACGCTTCCACTGATTTTTGCGCAATGTCCGCCACCTTCAACACCCTTTGCAATAATGACATCTGCTCCTGCTTTTTCTGCAACCAAAGCATCGGAAAGGCAATTGATTTTAGCAACTATTTTGCATCCTGCTGCGTGCAGGCGGTCATAATATTTTTTAGCCATATCATATTCCAATAGATTAAGTGTATCCACATATGCTACGGGAACCTTGTTATCAATGATCGCCTGACATCCTATTTCCAGCTGAGGACCAGGATCCAAGAATAAATTGGCTGCAAATGGTTTATCGGTTGCCTTCCTCACTTCTTCTACCTGTGCTGCTATAATATGCGCCGGCATAAAACCACTACCTAAAACTCCAAGTCCTCCAGCTTCCGAAACGGCAACTACTAATGGAGACATTGACGTCCATGCCATTGCTCCTTGTATTACGGGATACTCAATTCCGAGAATGTCACAAACTCGATTACTCATTTTTCATTTCCCCTTTTCAACGTTAGTTTGACTTAATTTTATCATTCGGTAAAAACGCAGTCTAATAGGATTCACTTATGAGTTCATAAGGTTCAGTTTTATGAAAAAATGGCATCGAAAAAGCAGTTCTTGGAACATAATCATCCAGGTTCAATAAGATAACTTAGATATGATATAATGAATCCATCTTATAAAATTTGGAGGTATCTCATGACCAATCCTGAAAGTACCGTCGAAGAACGCAAGCAAATTTACCGTGATTTTTACAACAACAAGCTGCCAAAACGTTTGCCCGTATCTGCATCCATACCCTATTCCATCCTTGCAGATCAGGGTGGACTGGATCCTGTTTCCTACCAGTATGATTTTAATATGCTGGCCGATTCAGCAGATACGTTATGCCAAAAAATCTATTCGGATTCCTGCCCCGTAGCGCCACCCAATCTGGTATTGACCAGACCGCCATCCTTTTATGAACTGCTCCACTCCAACAACTTCGTCATGAGCCAGACAGGACAAATGCAGCACCCGGAAGTGATGGGCATGGATGCTTCCGGTTATCCGGAACTCATCGAAAGAGGTTTCGATTATCTGGTGGAGGAAGTCGTTCCCAACCAACATCCCATGCTCTCCCTGGACGATCCCATCCAACGCTCTACCTACTTGGAAATGGCCAAAACGTCCTTGACCCAGGATACGGTAAACTTCCTTCCCATCTATGGCGGATTGGTGGAAAAGTACGGTTATTATCCTGGATCACCAAGAGGGTCCTTTGCGATTTCCGAAGCTCCAATGGACTTTGTTGCAGACCAGCTGCGAAGTTTCTCCGGCATCAGCAAGGACATTCGCCGGAATCCCACTCTGGTGCAAGAAGCCTGCGAAGCTGTTCTTCCCCTGGTTTTCAAATGGGGGCTTCCGGCACTAGCTCATCCGGAAGGCGGCTGCTTCCTGCCTCTGCACATGCCGACGTTCATGCGTGAAAAAGATTTTGTGGAACTTTACATGCCGACGTTCAAAAAACAACTGCAGCAATATGCGGCTCTTGGGATACGTCCCTCTATTTTCTGCGAAGACAATTGGATGCGCTATTTGGATATCCTCCTGGAAGAACTGCCTGCCGGAACCAAGATCCAGTTTGAGTACGGCGACCCAAAAATCATCAAAGAAAAGTTGGGTAAAAAATTCATTTTGACGGGCTTATTCCCGGTAAGCTCCCTGAAAATGGATACACCGGCGCAAATCGTGGACCGGGCCAAAGAGTTTTTGGACATCATGATGCCTGGAGGCGGATATCTCTTTGGATTTGACAAATCTCCTTTGGGACCAAAAGACGCCAACATTGAAACCTGGGCTGCCCTCAACAACTTCCTCAAAGACTACATGGTTTATGACAACCCCGGCGAATCCTTCGGGACTCCATTGAATTCGGAAGGGTTCCAACGCGACTTGGCTGTCGTACCAGATGTGAAATCAAAATACCTCTTTGACTGGGAAAGCCACATAGCCCGCTATCCACATGCGACAGATCACGCAAAGGCGAGATACGAAAGCATCAGCCACGACATCTTTGTCTCCTATATGAATCTGCTTATATGACAAACGAAAGCATATCACCCAGGGTGATATGCTTTCGTTCTTTATTGGATCTGTGTTTTTATTCACTTCGTAGGAACCAGACCCTCTTTTCGATGACCCAGGAAAAACCGTAACCAGTCTCCCTTGCTGGCATACAAATGAATGAAGACGTAGAGACTACCGGCAAAGAATCCCAAGATCATCATGGCTGCGATCCATACGATGGAGACGAATACACTTTTTTCCCGAAATGCGATCCAGCAGGAAAAGAGAACAAACCCCACATATAGATCCACCATGGAAACAATGCCCCATGGATTGGATAGGATCTCTCCACCGTCTACAAAAAAATCTCCCATGGCAAACCCTTGAATAAGGGCAGCTGTCATGGCCACTATGCCGATACCTGATATGATTTTTGCTGATTTCATGGATGTTCCACCACCTTGTCTTTTCTATGGATGTTATTTACCCGATAGTAAGCGACTCAATCGTTCCACCACCGGCCAGTCTGCCTGGGCCCAGTCCAAGGTCTCCAACCGATCAACACCCACCCATTGGTGGGAATGGTGTTCCTTCCGATGGAAAGTCCGATCCGTCATGTTATGAACATAGCAGTGCATCACCAAACGGAAGTCTGGATACTGATGTTCCACGGTGGTCAAAAATTCGCCCGGAGTTATTGTCACGTCCAGTTCCATCTCCTCCATCAGCTCTCGTTCCAAGGCTTCTTCCCGGCTTTCGCCCGGTTCCAGCTTCCCACCGGGAAACTCGTATTTGTAGGACAGGTAATCGTAGCGTCCCTCTTTTCGCTGCATGCACAGAACTTCTCCGCCTTCCATCAAGATAGCTGCAACCACTTCCACGTCCATAGCAAATCCTCCTGATCCCATTTTCTTTCATTATATCAAACAATGCGGTTCCCAAAGAAAAAACTCCCTGCATAAGGACAGAGAGTTTGATCTTAAAGTTCATCCAATATGGTCACCGGATTGCCATGATCCTTGATGAGTTTCAATAGATCCTCATAGGCGATCCACAAAGTGGCCATGTTGTCGTTGGGATGGACTCCCAATCTGTTTTGCCCCACCAGATCTCCATCCAGGATCACTTCCACGGTCCGATCCTCATTATTTATGACACCAAGGGGCGTCACAGCTCCCTTGGTCAAATCCAAGTGCTTTTTCAACCGGTCTTCTGAAGCAAAACTCAACTTGCTGCATCCGATTCTTTCCTGCAAGCCTTTCAGATCCGCCTGCTTGTCCTTGGCCAGAACAACGAGGAAATGTCGTTTCCCTTTAGCATCCCTCAAGAAAAGATTCTTAACGACACAGCCCCGGCCACTGATCCCAAGATCGTCCATTTCATCTATGGTAAATACCGGGGGGTGTTCTTCCCATTCCACCTGGATCCCCAAACGTTCCAGTACATCAAAAACTTTCTGTCTGCTTTCCGTCATTTTCCTCCTCCTAATGAACCTTTTAATTTTCTTTTGTCTTTATACATCAGCTGATCCACCCGATGATAGAAATCCCGAAATCCTTCGTTCTTGTCAGCCCAGTAGATATCGCTGCCTATGGCCACTTCCACCGAGTAGGGTTGCCAGTCCTTCAATCCCTTCAATTGCTCCTGTAATGCTGTCAGATGCTCCTGGTACAATTCTTCCTCTGTTTGCTGCATCAAGCAGGCAAACTCATCCCCACCAAGCCGATAGATCTCCCCATAACTGCCAAATGAACTTTCCAGCAATTGATGGCAGGTTTTGATCAATCGGTCTCCCTGGGCATGACCAAAAGTATCGTTGATGGCCTTCAAATTATTGATGTCCAAAAACACCAGCCGGAAATTCTGGTCCGGATTTTCCGCCACCATTTGTTCTGCGTCTCTTTCAAATGCGGTTCTATTTTTACCGCCGGTAAGGATATCCATATAGGCGATCTTCTGCAATACGATCCGCTCTTTTTCCTTGCTCACCAGTTCGTTGAAGTTCAAGAGGGAGTCCCTTCCCAACATGACGAAAAACATCACCACCGCCAATCGACTGTAGGCCGATATGTATTCATAGCGACCAATGAAAAATTGGACGACTTCCAGCAAAACAACGATCATGAACACGGAGAAATAGGACAAGATCTTTTTGGCATCGGCGTTCTTATATTTGAAGCCTTCCCAAATCAGCATTCCCGCCACCGCCAGGGCCCCTGCTGCCATCAGGGCGTTGTTTACCTTGATGGTCGTAAACAAACTGGCTACACCCGTCACCTGGAGAAGCAAATTTACTCCGCATTCTGCAAAGAAGAAGAGGGCCATGGCCAGGGCATATTTTTGATAACGCCGCAAGACTCCATTTTTTAAAAACATGAGAAAAAATCCGGGCATCAAAGCCAGCATGATATAGCTGATCCCACCGACAAAGAACCAGTTTCCCGTGATCAACTGCATCAGCTTGGCTTCAGAGAAAACCCAAACACTGGTACTCAGTGCAAACAATCCCAGGTATAGAAACTGGTTCTCCCGATAGTTTTTCATGAAAAATGCAGCAAAGATGGCAATGATCCCAAAGATCAACAACAGTAACGTTAGAAAGATCCCGGATATCTGTGTTTCCAACAAATTATAAAGAAGGCTGTCCCCTTCTCCAAAGGCCACCTCGTTGATCCAACCTGCAAAGGCTTCTTCCCTTGCCACCCACTCCATGGTCAAGGTTTTTCCGTCCAGATCTTCCGGCAAGTTGACGAAATGCCACAAGCTGGCATTGGGGATCTCATAGAGATCATTTTCCGGCTTGATGCTCTTAAAAATCAACTGACCGTCCAGATATACAAAAACGTCCTGCATGGAGGCCCGTATCCGCATCATGGACCCAGCAGTGTTTTCTTCCGAGAAAGTAAAGCTGGAGTAATATCTCTCTCCAACAGAAGCTTCCAATTGGTGAGGCAGTGTTACTTCCTCCCACTGGGAGTCTTCCGTCGCCACCTTCCATCCTTCGTTTTGTTCAAAATAGGAGCTTTGGCCCAGCCGCAGGTTTGTTTCCGAACAGCAACGATCCAAAAAAAGCAAAACGATCATAAATCCCAAAATGGCAAAGAGCACCCAGTTTGTTTTGTGCTGTGGTTTTTCTTGTCGACGAGTCATCTGGCTCCCCCTTTTCTGAATATCTTTTATTATATGTCAAAACTTTTTTAACGTCACGGAAAAACAACGATTGCTCCATATTTCAAATTATCAATCTTATTTAATTTTATATTATTTTCTGTTTTTTTTAATTATAATATATGATATACTAATTTCAAAGTAATTTTTAGCATTAGAAAAAACTCGATCACAAGGAGGTCAACAATGTCAGCACACTTAACACCTAAAGAGAACTTTTTGAGAGTAGCCAAAGGAGAAACCCCGGAATGGGTCCCCGTATCCCCTTTTGGCGGACCTGGTATGGAACCTTTGATGTCTATGGCAGACCCAAAGATCCTTGGAAGTTTCCGAGGGCCGGGCGGCGGTGTAGATCCATGGGGTGTCACATTTGTTACCGGCGACGACATCGATTTTGCAGCATTGCCGAAACCCAATGATTTTATTCTTACAGATGTAACCAAGTGGAGAGATGTCATAAAGGCACCGGACTACACCGGTTTTGATTGGGAAGCCGCTGCAAGGGAAGACCGGGCAAAATACGTGAAAGATCCGGATCAAACCGCATTCGTTATTGCCGGTTATGCCGACTTGTTCCAACAGTTTATCGGTTTCATGGGCTTTACGGAAGGCCTGTGCGCCATCTATGAAGAAACGGAAGAAGTGGAAGAACTGCTGGATTATATGCTGGAGCACTCCTTATATATTACAAAAAATGTGTTGCAATACTACAAACCGGAAGGCTATTATCTGCTGGATGATACCGCATCCAAACTGCAGCCTTTCATCTCTCCAAGACTCTTTGAGGAGATCTTTGTTCCGCGCTACAAGCAGTGTTTGGATCTGGTGCGGGAAGAAAATGTGCCCATTTTCTACCACAACTGCGGCCGTTGCGAAGATTTGATCCCTTCCATGGTGGATATCGGCGTCAATGTCTGGGATCCGGCTCAGATCGAAAACGATTTGGTTGCCATAAAGAATAAGTATGGGAAAAAATTGGCCATCAACGGCGGATTCGAGTACCGCATGCCGATTACATGGCCCAACGTGGACGAGGAAGAAGTCCGTCAACAAGTAAGAGACACCTTTGATAGACTGGCTGGAGACGGCGGATTCATTTTCAGCGGCGGCGTTACTTCCCTGGATTATTTTGATCCGGACGTTCAACGGGTCGGCGGTTGGATCCGCGATGAAGCTAAGAAATTGAGCAAAGTCGTATACAAATAAGGTGAGATCATGAAAATCATTATCCTGGGAGGTTTCCTGGGTTCCGGAAAAACCAGCGTCATGCTGCAAATAGCAAAACACATCATTGGAGACGATCCTGTTGATTCCTCTCAAGTGGTCATTATTGAAAACGAGATCGGAGAGATCAGCGTGGACGGAAAGATGTTTGCATCCGGCGGATACGAAGTAGCCAACATGTTCTCAGGATGTGTGTGCTGCACCATGTCCGGAGAACTGGTAGTCGGGCTTTATAACGTCATACGAGATTTCCATCCCCAATTCATCTTGTTGGAAGGGACCGGCGTCGCCTATCCGGATAACATCCGAACCACCATCTTGGAGTCCATGCCGGACATGCCCATCCAGGTAACATGTGTTGTAGATTCCAAACGATGGATGAGACTGGTCCGTCCCATGGAAATGCTGTTGAAAGACCAGCTGACCAACGCAGATGTCATCCTCTTGAACAAAACCGATGCCATTGAAGCCGATGTATTAAACGAGGTGGAAACCTCCGTACGGACCTTCAACGATAGGGCGACCTTTTATGCCGTCAGTGCCAACCAGACCATTCCTGCAAGTGTTTTAGAAGAGATCACCGGTATCACCAGGGAGGTGGAATAATGGCCCATTCTCAGCAATGCACATGCGGTTTGGAGGGTCATGACCACGATCACCAGCATACTCATGATCACGAGGAACACAAAGGCTCATTCGTTTCCGTTTCCACCCACGATCAAAGCATAGTGGGGACCTACCGTTTTGAACTCCTGAGATCCTACGAGGAAGGCAGCACACTTCTGTCCGGATTACTGAAGGATGCGGGTGAAAAAGTTACTGCAGCCGGCGGGATCATTGGACACATAAAAGCCCACATGACCAGTGTGGAAAAAGGTTGCGTCATCTCTGTCACCGATGAAGAATCGGATCTGCGGCCAACGTACCACAATGTGTGCAACGTGGAAGGAGTGGCCATCGTCTTTGGCATCACCACCGAGGAGTTGGAAGATATCCTGCTGGAATCACTGCCTATCGCATAAAAATAGATCCAGTTTCGCATTTGCGAGCTGGATTTTTTTATTTTTTGATTTTTATGTGGCATTCCTGTTAACTTTTGGGGTATATTTAGGACAAATATAAGTCAACTATTTAACAAAAGGCGGTGGACCAATGGGCAAAAACGGAAGAACCAATCGGAACGATCCCATCGAAGATGTGATCTATTATGAAAACATTCCCATCACAATCGGCGATTTTGGCGAAGAAGTGGACATTTCCCAAATGCACCAAAGCGAGATTACTGAGTCTTCTCGCAGTATGGAACAGGAAACCTACGATTTTGAAAGTGCTCCTGACTTGGACACCCAAAACATAAAAACCAGGTATCCAAACGGCATCAAGGATGCATTCCTTTCTTATTTCAAACGCAACGGAATCTTGTTGTCCATCCTGTTTTTTCTTTGGTTGATTTTGGGAGTGGATTATTCCTTTTCCACATATCGAATTCCTGTCATCGGTTCCATCTTATCCTTTTTCAATCGGGAACCCTTGGGCTCGGTCCTTCGATACATTACGGCAACTCGAAACGGTCCCATGAGTTTCGGAGATTTCATGCCTCCTACTTTGGCTGGTTATATCGCCGCTTTTGTTGGAAAACCCTTGTATATCCTTTCTTTGTCCGGCATCATCCTTCCCATATTTGCCGGCATAATGAAGAAAAACAGAAAGTTTTCCATCCCCTACTCCAATAACTGGATGGTATTCAAGGACAGTCTTCACCAAATTCCGGGAAAACTGCATCATTTGGGTCTAGTTTTGCTTGGATCCGGATTTGCTTTCATTTTCAGCAACTTGATCACAAGAAACGGTAAATTTGACAAGAGCTTTCTGCCTATTCTTCTGGCTTTTGTGGTTTTTGCAGGATTGAGCGGTCCATTGCCAGCCTTGATCGATTATCTGGTTCGAAAATTCTTGAGCTTGTTCCTTAAGTTGATCCCAACTGGTCTGGATGATTCCTTTCAGAAGATGGCATTGCTAAAAACGGGTTTGCTAGCAGGGTTATTGCTCAGTGTGGCCACAGGCAACATCGCCGAACAGGCAAATTACGGGATCGGATCGGTATTGTTGATCGCTGGAGCAGTTCTTTCCTTATTTTCAAAAAAGGAGAAGCATCATGAGTCTTCTTAGGATTTTTGATCAAAATGGGTTTGTTTCTTCATTTGAAACAACCAACGGCGATTATTTTCGAAGTGGAATATTGAATGCTCATGGAGAAGACACTGGCGTTGATCCCTTTATGGCTTCCTTTCCCCATTTACTGGACATCGGGATCATGGGTCATTGCACCCATGGACTGGAAGGCCGCTGTCAGCAAGCCGGAACCCAATGCTATCAAATGGGTGCCAGCGTAAAACAACCGAACATGACCCTGGAAGACTACAGCAAGATCATCCAACAATGTCGGGGCAAAGTCTACCAAGTTGCGCTTGGAGGACGGGGGGATCCGGACATGCATGAATCGTTTCATGAGATCTTGTCCCTGACCCGGGAAGCGGATATCGTCCCCAACCTTACTACATCCGGCTATGGACTGACATCCGACAACGCTGATGCCATTGCCGCCTATTGCGGCGCAGCTGCCGTCAGCTACTATAAAACAACCTACATGGAAAGAGCAATCGATATGCTGGCTTCTAGAGGGGTAACGACCAATCTTCATTTTGTCCTGGGCAACAACAGCATTGACGAGGCCATCCGCATGCTCTCCACAAACACCATCCCTCCAGGCATTGACCGGGTGGTATTTTTGCTGCATAAACCGGTGGGCTATGGCACCCTGGAACGAGTCTTGCAAAAGAATGATCCCAGGGTCCCGCAATTCTTTCATTTGCTGACCCAGCCTGACATTGCTTCCAAAACCGGCTTTGATTCCTGCTGTGTTCCAGGGATCGTTACTTTTGCCAAGGATGTTTCTCCGGAAACTTTTGATTCCTGTGAATCTGGAAGATTTTCCGCCTACATTGGTCCGGACCTTGTCATGCGTCCCTGCAGCTTCGATCAAACAGGATCCTATGATGTGGATTTGAAACAACATGGCATCCAAGAAGGATGGTTCGGCCAGGCCTTTGATTCCTTCCGCCGACATGCCATGACTGCCTGCCCCGATTGCACCGATCGTAGCATGTGCATGGGTGGATGTCCCATATGCCCGGAAATCAATCTATGCCATAACATAAAACCTGATATAAGGAGGTCCGCACAGTGAAAATCAGAAAAGGGTTTGTAACCAACTCCAGCTCCACAAATTTCGGTACCATGCTGGTATCATCACTCGGTTCTGTTGGGATCGCATCCATCCTCAACGTATTGAATACGGATTTTCAAGCCAAGAAGAAATCCTACGTCCGCTTGGTCGTGGAAGCACCCAGCTCCCGTTTTGTGCTTCCAGGCGATCTGGTTCCATTGAGAGCCCACGTGGTAAAGGTAGACATTGAAGACGGCGTGATTCTGGGAGAACCGACCATCGTCGCCGAAGCGTCCATTGACTGCGTCACCGGCTGTGATTTGGTGGAATCGTCAGGATCTGATCACTACATCACTACCAATGATTCTTTGTTGAAGAACTCTTCCGGGCAGATCCGTTTTGAAATTTCTGCACTATACGAAGGACAAGTCATGAAAGCCAACGTGGATTTTTCATTGGCGATTTTTACCATCGATCCTCAGGAAGGTGTTTTTGTCACCAACCTGAAAAACGAAGAACCGTTGATCATCCAGTGCAGCGTCCCCGTCCAGTTCAATTATGCCTTCGATCCAAATTTGCTGGAAACGGAAAAGGTCCTGGAATCCGAAAGAAAATTGGAGCTCAAACTGATCGAAAACATCACAGAGCCCAAAGATCTTTTCAACAAGTTCAGCTGTCGCGTGAAAAAGAATTATACTCTGGAAGCCAACATGAACGGCTATGTGGCACAACAACCATACTCCGCCTTGTTTCTCAACGAGTGCATCCTGGTTCCAAAACAGCTGAAGGAGCCCATCGTCATTAAATGCTACAAGGACGAAGAAGCCAACAAGCGGACGGAGAAGTCCTTTGTTTTACCCATCAAAGTATTGAAATATGATGAAAAAAAGAAAAATCTCCAAACGGATGCAGACTTGTCCAACAGCCTGCAATTCGAATTTTATGCCAAGTCTCAACAAGGTCATTTGACCAATGAAGCAGCACAACAAGTGGTGGAAAAAGCACAGTTGACTGCAGAACTGCTGCCTGATGATGGAGCTGCCGATGCCAAACGTCCTTACGCCCGTTATCGGATCTATGCCAATGCATTGGCAGAAGCTGAGTTGGACAAACTGGAGATTTTCATCCGGATCATCAGCAATGGGGAAAATATCGAAGAGATCCAGCTGGACGGCATTCTTCTTCCCCGCATCGATTTAAAGGGCTTGATTCGACAATTCATCCAATACCCCCTGGGAACTCTGGCCGGTCAGCATTTGATCCTGGGAAACGTAGATACCTACATGGGTGCCCTTGATTATCTGTCCGATATAGAGATGATCAAAAGCGGCGACCCCAAATATCACCCCGGAAAAAACATCATGTACCTTTATGAGATCCCCGAGAGCCTGGAATCTTTCAAAAAGGTCCAGACCATCTACCACGAACTTGCCCATGTCATTGAAGAAATGAATGGGGACGAGAGCAAATCCAAAGCCTGGGATGAGCGCCATTCCTACTTCATGCAGTACATGAGCGATGTAGCTTTTCTTTTGGCAAAGCTGGAACGTGGAGCCGTTTCCGACATCCAGGCAACCATTGGAGAAGCTATCGAAAACTATCACGAGATCTATTTCAATTGGGCCAATGAAGAAGAAAAAGCAAATACAGGGGAGATCAACAGCTGGTTCGGTGCCCGATGCCCCACTCCTCACAAGATTTTTGACAAATACCTGAACTTTCCCACCTTTTGCAACACCAACCACATATCCGATGATTTGAAGGATAAAATCGCCCAGTTATTTGCCAAGCACTATTTTCCAGGCAATATCATGGGACGTTGGAGAGAAAATGGCGGGTTGTTTGACGGCACCACTTGGAGAATTTCCTGGAATCGGGGATTTTTAAACAAACTCATACCGGAAGTCAAAGGATATGCTTTTACAGAAACCTCCAGACGGTGGGTCGGCGGAAACCAGTTGAAGTTGGAAATCGATTATTTTGTCATCCGCGACAGCGACAAAGACGAAGACGACCTCACTGCCGTTTTGGACGCAGGACCATTTCAGCCGGATGACCCCAACTATCCCAGTATACAAACCATAAAATTGACTTGGAAAGCCAACCGCACCCTCAGTGAATGCATCCTGGGCGATCATCGAGACAAGGAGTATACCCTTACTCGGATATGAATTATATGAAAAAGGACGTCTCTCCGGTTTATCCAACCCTGGAGACGTCCTTTCACTTTCCCTTCTTCATCTGATCCATGACTTTATTGAGTTTGGCTACCGGCAAACCCACCACATTGAAATAATCCCCGTCGATCCAGTCCACCCACAATCCGGCGGTTTCCTGGATCCCATATCCTCCAGCCTTGTCCATGGGATGTCCATCTTTCACATAGCCTTCGACTTCTCTTTCCATCTGTTCGTCCCAGGGAAGAAAGCACACCTTGGTTTGTGAAATAAAGACATCTTCATTACCATTCCAGCAGACGGCAACGCCTGTCATCACCCGGTGGATCTGACCTGCCAGGGAGCGGATCATTTCAAATGCTTCTGCGTTGTTCTCCGGCTTTCCCAGGACCTTGCCTTCGTGGACCACCACCGTATCGGCACCGATCACCATGGCCTGTGGAAAGCGCCTTGCCACTTGCCTGGCTTTTTCCAAAGACAGCTGCTTCACCAGCATCTCAACCTTTTCTTCAAAAGAATTTGGGCTGTCTTTGAAGATCTTTTCTTCCATTGCTTTTTCATCCACGTGGGATGGGATCACTTCAAAGTTTTTTTGGATCAGAGCCAGCAGCTCCCGCCTTCGGGGAGAACCGCTGGCCAGGATCAATTTCTTCTCGTTCATTTTATCCCCTCGATCCCTACCGCAACCGTTCTTCTTCTCTTGTTTCCCGAATGGCGTTCTTTACCGCCAGCTTGATGATGAAATACAAGATCGCCAAAGGGATCAGAGACAATACCAAGTAAAATACGACGACAAACAAACTTCCGAATCCAAACATGATCAACACCCTTTCTCTATTTTTTTGTGAGTCGATTTTTTAAGGACACTGGGCGAAACCTTCCGCCCACATGCAGGCGCCGCAGGTGGGAAATTCATTGCCATAGCAATCTTCCATATTTTCTTCTGCATAGGTGCAATGGCCGCAGGTGGGACACGGAGAAAAGGCAAACTCCTTCACTTTGTTGCGAAAGGCAGCATATTCCGGATCCGTCCATATTTCCATGAAAGATCTTTCCTTCACATTGCCGTAAGAACAATGGTAAATGGTCCTTTCCATGCCCTGCAGGTAGGTCTTGTTGGTATGGAGCAGGGCCAAACAGGGGCTTACTTCTCCGTCCCATCGGACAAAAACGCTGTCGGACTCTATAAAGGGACAAAATCGGTTTCTCCGCAAGATCCTGTCTTTTCCCATCTGCAGATCCACCTTCTGCCGCATCAAATCCTTCAACGTTTCAGCAGGAATGTCTTCAAAATCCATAATGGGAAGATTCAACAACATGAAGGGCATGTTGTTGGGGTCTTCCTTGTGGAGATCGCAGGCCAGAGATTTTTGGTAAAGCACTTCTGACTCCATGTCTGCCGTATAGGGGATCAGATTGGAGACCTTGACCTCCTCCACATTGGAGACCCTTGCCATTTCCACCACCTCCGGCAACATGTGGATGTTGGACTTGGTGGCGACAAAGGAGATCCCCAGCTGAGCATAAGGATTGCTTTGGGTCTTCTTCTGCTGAAAGGTCTGCAGCATTTTTTTCGTTCGCTGAAACCCGTTGGCACCGGTGGTTTTTTCTTCGCTGTCCATGTGCTGGGAATCCAAGGAGATCCACAGCTTGTCCAAGCCCGCATCCAGCAAGGCTGTTATGTTCTTTTCATGGAGCATGCTGCCGTTGCTGATCAATTCCACGGAAAGGTGCAGCTCCTTCGCCAACCGGACCATTTCGATGATCCTGGGATGGCTCATAGGTTCCGCCACCCCGCCGAAAAAGATGCATTCCAAATCTCGGTTTTCTTCCACATCTTTCAGGAGTTTGGTATAGACTTCCATGGTCATGTCTCCCATGGGTTCATCGATCCAGGTATGCCTTGGACACATGTCACAATGGAGGTTGCATCTGGCCGTGGGCTCCACGTAGAGCTTGCGCATGTGTTGTCCGTCCAGCACCTCCCTTTGCGGCGGTCGCTTTTTCTTCATTTGTTCTGTCACTTTGGGATCTTCTCTTCGATACCGCAGCAATTCGGGATCAAAACCCAATTTCATATCAGCCAACCTCCCAGCTGTATATTTAATGCATTTTATTTTATCATGTTTGGCAGGTTTTCCCTACCTAAACTGAAAGAAAATCCGGAGATCCGGATTTTCTTCATCGCTGCATCTAAATTTCTTGTTTCATGATCTCTTTTCTTACTCTTTGATATCGATCAATGCATTGAACTCGCTGTTGATGGACCATTCCTCCGAATCCCGACCGGTAGGATACATTTCATAAGACTCTATGATCACTTTTAAATCGGCACCGTTTCCAACCGCTTCAAAAGTCGCTTCCTCGTTGGTCAGACCTTTTCGCATCTCTTCCATATCCTCTATGGCGTCAAATCGGACAAACACCTGGTTGAAGTCGAAAGATGCCAAAATGTTTCCTGCCTCGTCCTTCAAGATCAGGTTGTGGACATCCCCCTCGATGGCCCAATCCAATTCGTAGGTGTTCCCCTGATGTACGATTTGTACGGCATCTGTTAAATTCTCTTTCGGATTTTCCCCAAAGTATCGCATATGGGCCAACCCGTCGTATCCGCTGATGTCGATGGCCGTTTCCTGATTTCGATAAAAGGTTCGATACATCTTTCCGTCGTTGTAGAAATCATCCCACTTGAAACCAAAGGTCCGTTCGAAATTGTTGTAGTAGTTGAAATTCGGCCCCAACCAGGATACATCTTCCGTATAGCCCATGCGCCAGATGTACTCCGTGATATTGATGATCATGTCCTTGTCATCATTGGGAAGATCCGCTTTTGGGACGATCTCTCCGTCAACCAGCATGTCGTTTCTTTCAAGGACCTGTTCCAGCGTTCCGATCTGGTTTCGCCTGCTGACGCCGAATGCATCCACCGGCGGGATCGTGGACAGGAGACTGAATGCCATAAAAACCATGGCGATGATGCTGGACTTGGTCGGTTTTAAAAAACTGAAGACCACTCCTGCCACCGCTGCAAAGACCCCGTACATGATCACATAATATCGGCTATGGGTCAAACCCACGTCCCCGATCTTCAGCACGGAGGCCACCAGTTGAAGCACAACCAAAGGAATGAGGACCTTTGGAAAGACCTTGCGAAACAAGGTAGCAAATCGATTGGTCAAATTGGCGGACAGGAACATGATGACGATGACCACGATGGAATAGGACACCAGCATGGGTTCGATCAAGTTCTCCGACCAGAACTCTCCCCTAAGATTCAATCCGATATACAAGACCAAGATCACAGTGAAGATGGATACCAGCGGGATCAAGATGTTGGAGATCAGGATCTCCAAAAACCTGGGGCAAGCTACCGTCCGATCCACGATTTCCTCTTCCGCCGTCCAGTAATTGGGGATCAGCGACAGAAAATAGATCGGGGCAAACAAGCTGAAGACGATGTTGGCCGTATGGGCATACAGCATTTCGTCTACGGAGAACAGCAACAGGTCCACCGCTCCAATGATGATGGCCAACCCGGCAAAGATGACGCCGGAAAAGAACCCGGCGATGAAAAACGCCTTGAAGGCACCCAAGAAGGACTGGTTGAAATTAACCTTGCCTTTTAAGGATGGAACCAGGATGATGGCAATGATGATGGCAGACAGCAAGGCCGCTGTCCGCACCACGATCTCCATCCCAAACTGGGGCGCACCCCAGATGATCCACAGATATCCGCCAGTCAACACTGCAGAAACAGCACTTAAAATCCACCGTTTTGCAGTCGACCCATCAATTTTTTCATAAATGACCTGACCCAATGTGGCCAAAAAAGCACCGACAATGAATGCGGCAAACAACTTGTTGTGGGTCGTTTCCAAGATGGTGGCATCTTCGATGGCCATGGCATTGACGATCGCCGCAGCCAGCAAAAAAGCAAGAGTCAAGGGATAACGGCCGACGGCCTTTGCCAGGCCTCTGCCTGCTTTGGTAAAACGTTCGCTCCATTTCATGATGATCTCTCCCATCGATATACTTCTATGTAAGTATATACCCCTAGTGGAATACCTACATAGCTACAAGGTGTAAATTTTTTGTCTTTATTTTCGCCGGTCGGGCAGCATCCCTTTGACCCTGTTCATAATCTTCTCATAGAAGCGGGATGCTTTCTCTTCGGCTTCCGCCAACTGTTTGCCCACCTTGCCTGGATAATCACCATAAACCATCAGCCCCAGATTGATCCTTGTGGCCACCACTGCAGCTTGGACCGCTCCATGGAGCAGGGTCCCGCTTCCAGCCAGATCCCCCTGCACTTTGACGAAGCAATCCGGTTGGACCTGATCCAACAGTTCCAGTAGTGCCAGGCTTTCCATGGCGATATCCACCAAAGGTGTCGTCCCGGTCAGCAGGGCCTCGTCGTAGGCGGCTGGATCCGTTTTCTTTAAAGATGCGGATTTCACATACACGTTGTAGCCTTCCATGTCTTTGGTGGCCAGTTCCAGAAGCGTTTCTCCTCCACTCTTCATCCGTTCCAGATTGGCATCTCCATTTGGTGTCTGGGGGTCTTTCTTTAATGTTGCCCTCCAGGACATCTCCAACAAAGAGGCTCCCATGGCTGCTCCTACAGCAACGGCACTGCCGCTGGCCGGACCCGGAAAAACCGGTTGGGCTATCTTTTCCATCAATTCCTTCACCCGCAACTCTTCAATGCGATACATGTGAACTCCTTTCAATCCAGGGAAGCAAAAGCTTCCCGACAACGGCGCAAAAACCCAAGCACCACAAATACATACACAACATTAAATACGATAATGGCAAGGATATAAAGAAGGGCCAGGGGCGGTACAAGGATCAGCAACAAGGCCAAAATAACGGCAAACTGCAGAAACAGATACTGCTTCCAGCGCTTTTGGGCCTCCTGGGCCAGATCAACATATCCATTTTGTTCCGACATCTCCTTGATCCCCATGAAGATGCGGTAGATCAACAACAGGGAAACGAAAAAACCGATAAATCCAAGAAAGGCTCCGAATCCGCCCAGGGGATGCTGGGCATAGCTGACACCACCCTGGTTGTTGGGCTGTTCATATAAATACACGATGGACAGGAAGATCATGGCCATGTTGAGATTGATGGAACGGCGAAAAAAATCGCTTTGCTCTGCCAACACTTTCAGGGCGGATACAAAGAACAGGTATCCGATCACATCCGGAAGAATATCCCAACCGCTGATCCGAAAATCCAACAAAACAAGTAAAAAACCCCAAAACAAACGCTTAAATGCTTCTGTCACCATATATAAATTCCTCCTCCGTTTTTAATCCGCTTTTAATCCGCTGTATTTTTGATCCACTCCACCACTTTTTCCATGACCGGTCCTCCATGGGGACTGGTCAAGACTCCGTGGCCCCTTTGGAAAAATAGGCGATGGATTTTTGACGGCTGGAAACTTTTCGATAGATGTATTCCGGACTTTTCAGCCCCACCGTATCGTCGTCCTTGGTTTGAACCACCAACAGGGGACAATGGATGGAACCAAAACGCTTTTTGGTTTTTTGCAGCATGCGGTGAAATTCCAGCATGGCATGGACCGGGGAATTTTTCTTGGCCTCCAGATATCGCTTCGTATTTCTTACGGAACGTTTTTTTACATCCTCCATCAAATTTTCGACGACTTGGGGTAGATTCCAAAAATCCACCGGTGTATTGATGGTGATCAAGGCCTTGAATCGACGGTCAACGGACAGGTTGGTGGCGATCAGTCCACCCATGGAAAATCCGATGACCACAACCTCTTCCGCAGGAACCTCCGTTTGTTCCAATGCTACCCTGGCAGAATCGATCCATTGGTCATATTTGACCCTGGCCAAGTGATCCGGAATATCCTCATGGCCTGCAAGAACAGGGCAGGAAACCTGATAGCCTTCGTTTTCCAACAGTTGACGCAAGGGACCCGCTTCCTGAGGGCCTCCACCAAACCCGTGGAGAAACAATACATGTCGATTGTGATCCATTTTCATCCTCCTATAGTCATCTGATACGTCCTATGTTACACTATACCATATCAAAGGAGGTGCCGGATACCAATGAAGAAAATCGACCCGATATGGACCAACATCGTCTTTTATGCAAGTCTGATCATGGGGCTTTTTACCTTATACAGCATCTACATATCTCGCAGAGGGCTTCCCCCGGGAGCCTGTCCTGTGGAAAGCCATACAGAAAAAATAGCCATCACCATCGTTTTGGCAGTAGGCTATTTCATCATGACATTCTTTACGAAAGCGCCGCCGAAAAAAGAATCATGACAATACGTCTTTCACAAAAACATCTACGATCGTTGGATCAAATTGGGAGCCGGCGCATCGGACCAACTCGGCAATGGCCTCTTCCTTTGTCTTTGGCACATGATAGGATCGATTGGCAGTCATGGCTTCATAAGCATCGGCCACAGCAATGATCCTGGCGTTTTTCGGAATTTCCTGTCCCTTGAGACCTTCCGGATAGCCTTGCCCGTCCATCCGTTCGTGATGGTATAACACGTCTTCTGCTAAAACAGCGTATTCATCCACGGATTTCAGGATCTGATAGCTGATCTCCGGGTGTCTTTTCACGATTTCAAACTCTTCTTCCGTCAATGGGCCCGGTTTGTTCAACAGTTCCGGCGGCACCATGATCTTTCCGATGTCATGAAGCACTCCTGCCGTTTTGATGTCCTGGATCTCCTTTTCCGAAAAATCCATTTTTCTTGCAATGGCTTCGCAATACTGGGAAACCCGTTCTGTATGGACTTGCTCTTTATCGTATTTCAAGTTGATGTTTTTCAACACCACCTCGATGGTTTGGCTTCTCATGGTTTTTCCGTACTTGAGCTTGTCCTTGTACATGTTGTTGTCTGCCAGGGTCATCACCGATCCCATGCTTTGCTCCATGTTTTCTTTCGTTGCATGACCAACCGCCAGGGAGACGATCACCGAATCCAGTTTGATGGTAGTGGACGCTTCCATGATCCTTCGTTTGATGCTTTTTGCCTGTTCATCCGTTGTACTCGGCAGGAGTATGACAAACTCGTCTCCACCCATTCTTCCCAGGATGTCGTCCGCCCTGCAAACCTCCTTGAGCAGCCCACCCACTTTCTGGAGCAGTAGGTCTCCCATCCGATGACCAAAGGCATCGTTGGTCAGTTTCAAGCCGTTGACGTCTACTGCCATGACGGTGAAGGGCAAATTCCGCTGTGCGTCCAGTCGTCGAATGGAATCTTCCATATACCGCCGATTGTACAGTCCTGTCAAGTGGTCGTGAAAACTCAAATATTCGATCTCTCGAATTTTTTCCCGTTTGTCGGAAAAATCCCGGAAAACGATGACCACGCCGGTGGTTCTGCCCTTTATATCCGTAATGGGGGCTGCGCTGTCCTCAATAGGGATCTCTTTTCCATCTTTGGCGATCAAAATGGTATGATTGGCCAGTTCGATGATCTCTCCGATCTCCAATACCCTCTCCACCGGGTTCTCGCATATTTCTCTCGTGTATTCGTTGATGATATGGAATACCTCTTCAAATCGTTTCCCTTGCGCTTCCTGCTGGGTCCATCCAGTCAGTTCTTCCGCAATGGGGTTCATGACTTGAATGCGACCGTGATTGTCTGTAGAGATGACCGCATCTCCAACGGACAGAAGGGTGGTGCGAAACTGTTCTTTTTCTTTATACAGGTTTTCTTCCAACTTCCTGCGGTGTGTGCTGTCGACAAAAGTGACGACCGCTCCCACCAGTTCGCCGTGTCGATACTGAGGATACGAGTAATACTCCACGTCGAAAGATGTATTGTCCTTTCTCCAGAATACTTCGTCCGTCACGTGGACTCCCCGGCCTTCTTCTACGGCGATGCGGATTCGACATTCATCCAAGGGCATCAGGTGTCCTTGCCTGGTACGATAATGGATCGCCTCATGGATGTTGGTCCCCAGCAATGCCCCTTCCTCTTCATAACCCAGAAATTCCAGAGCGCTGCGATTGATGAAAGTACATCGGCCTTCCAGATCCATGCCGTAAATGCCTTCCGCTGTTGAATCCAGCAGCAACTGCAGCTGCTCTTCTCCGCTTTTTTGTTGAACGGCATTCCATACGCCATTCATCAAAACCGTCACCTGATCCACATCCAAGGCATCATAGTCCGTTTCTTTGTTGGCCAATCCAATGGTCGCCACGATCTTGCCCTTAAAATAAATGGGGACGGTCATGAAATTCTTCATGATCACATGTCCTTCAGGGAGGCCTTTTTTCATGAGACCAGGTGCTTGGTAGTCATTGTCGATGATGGCCCGCTGTTGTCGGACCGCTTCCCCCCACAACCCGGTTTTAGTCAGTTCGTATATGGTCTGGACCTCTGCAGTCTTACAGGCCTCCATCACATCGTCAGACCAAGTGTTCATCTCAAAAATTTCTTTTTCTTCGTCATACTGAAAGATATAGCCAAATCGGCTCCCCGTCAGTTCCATGGCTCGGTCCAAAACATATTTCAATTGTTCCCGGGTGTCCGAAAAGGATTTTGTGAACACGTCCACCAAGATGGCGTTGCGCATCAATGTACGCTCCCGCTCCGTATGATGGTTTCGCTCTTCTGTCACGTCTTCCACATAGGCACCTACACCTGTGTTATCGTTCATGAGCTGTATGGGAAATTTATTGATTTTATAGATTCGATCGTTCCATTGGACATCCTGCTCGTGGCGTCGTTTTTCCGTCAACACGATTTCATCCGTTTTTCGTCGCAGGTCTGCAAACTCCTTACTGGTGATCTCCTGGTCTTCCTTCCCGATCAAGTCTTCTTCCGGGATCCCGTAAAAGTGTTCCATGGCGGTATTGACAAACAGGTAGCGCAGATTCTCATCTTTCAGGTAGATCAATCGATCGTCGGCATCTATAAACGCTTTTCGCAGTTCGTTGAAGTTTTCGATCTCCTTCGTCTTCATCAACAAATCCTTGTGATTTTTCCGCCATCGAAAGGCATAAAACAGGCTCAAGACCAAAACCAACGCCAATCCGGCAATAATGGCGAATTCCATCCGACGATTTTCTGCTTCCAGCATGGTTCTTGGGGTGATGTCATGAATGATGGAATACAAAATCCGTTGTCCTTTGTAAACAAAGGGATAGGAGTACACTTCCACCGTTTTTATGTCTCCAGAGGCCACCTGGTGTTGAAATACAAAGAAGTTTCGCTCTTCTTCCAAGGCTTTTTCCATTTCTTCTGCGGTTTCTGCAGAGGACAAGGTATTGATGTCGTTGATATTCATGATAGCAAGTTCATCCACGGCATATCCGTAAAATTTAGATGCCGCTTCGTTGGCATGCAAAATTTGTCCCGTGTCGGGGTCAATAAGCAACATGGCGGAACCGTGACCATGGAACATGGCGTCAAAGTCCATTTCCACGGACTGGGCCGACACTCCGGGTTTTGTATTCAATATCATCCAAATCGCGAGAACTATCATTGCCAAAACTCGACTGCGTTTGTGCATACTTTCCTCCATTTGCAAACTAGATTTAGTATTTGAAATATACATTATCAAAAGTATCACAATTGAACCGGCAAAACAATGCCTTCCTGCAAAAGAACTCCCCCGTGGATAAAAATCACCCCACCTTTTGACAATTGTGCTAAAATAGAGGAAATATTCACCAATCCTTATAGAAACGGAGATTTTGCCATGTTTGACATCGTAAATGTAGGGGCTGTAGCCGGCGGAGAGTGTTATCTGCTCATCGGCGATGAAAAGACGGCCCTCATCGATTCCGGTTTTGCTTTTTGTGCAGAAACCGTCGTGAAAAATTTGGAGAACCATTTACAGGGGCGTCCCCTCGATTATATCCTTCTCACCCATTCCCATTACGACCACGTATCCGGGACTCCCTATGTAAAAGCCCGCTGGCCGGAAGCACTTGTGGTTTCTTCCGCCCACGCCGCCAAGGCCTTGCAGCGGCCGACTGCAAAAAGGGTCTTGAAAGAAATGAACGAGCACGTGGCCCAGTCTTTTGGGGTATCTTCGTTCCCACCAGCTCCGGTGGAGCTGGCCATTGATCTGGTGGTCAAAGAGGGCGATCTTCTGGACTTTGGGAACATGACCCTGGAAGTGCTGGAAACACCGGGGCATACCCGCTGCGCCATCGCTTTTTACAGCAAGGAAGCGGATCTTCTCCTTGCCAACGAGACCTTCGGCACCCTGGGTGACGGGGTGGAAGATGTGATCCCCTGCCATCTGGTAGGCCACCAGGCTACTCTGGACTCCATAAAAAAAGCCGCTTCCAAAGAAGCGGAGCATGTTTTGATCCCTCATTACGGCCTTGTCCATGGCAAAGACGCAAAGGACTACTTTGACGCTTCCAGCCGAAACGTGGAGCGAACCAAGGAGCTGCTGGTGGAAGGATATGAAGAAGGTCTGGATCTGGACGGCCTGATCCAGCTGTTGAAAGAAACCTACTATAACGAGACCCTGGCATCCTACCAGCCGGAAGCGGCATTTCTGCTAAATGCCGGCTACATGATCCCTATGATCCTACGAGAGGTCCTGGGCGTGGACGTCTCCTGAAGAGGGCAAATATTTGTCCATCAATTCCTGTCTGCTGATCCACACCACTTTTGGTGTGGATTCATTTTCGCCGGTATGCTTCAAGTTTGCCGGATTATAGACCCGATACACCATCTGCTGGATCCATCCAATGACTTTGGAAGGGGGAGCGGAATCTTCCTCTACATGGAATCCCACTCCTTTCACCCCCCTGCTCAGAAGCGTCAGACCCACAAATACATCCACATCCTTGTATCTTGGATCCGTTGCAGAAAACACTGCCAACTCTTTCATGGAATTTCGAACCAACCGGATCGATCGCAATGCGATCCGCTTTGGATCTGTTCCGAATTTTTGAAAGTGGATGTTTTCCAGATGGATCATTCCTGCACGATCTCCACGACGAGCGACCAGGTTGCCGTCTTCTCCCATAAGATCGGGACCTTCATAAACTCCTTGTGCGATGCGAAAGGCGTTTTGAAAACTGATCCGTTCCACCTGGTTGTGTTTTGCATAAAAAGCTTCCCATTGCTCCCACAGTCGAAATCCGATCCTCTTTCTCCAGGTCCAGTCCGACAATTCCAGGGGGACGAAGGGAACTTTTATTTCCTCCAGCACTCCTTTTGCCAATAAGGGCAGAGCTTCCAACGTATTTTTCGGCGCACCGGCTTCCCCTCCACCATCGTGAAGGAGGAGGATGGTGCCATGATCTGCCTTTTTTAAAAGATCGGAAACGATTTCTTCCGGGCGACGTTTGTTTTTCCAGTCCCAACCCTTGGCGGTCCAGCCAATGAGATGCTTTCCCTTTGCCTTGCACCATACCATCAGTGCCAGATTGACTGCACCCCACGGCGCCCGCACATAAAGGATCTCCTGGTCCAGGATCTTTTCCAGTGCCTCTACAGCTCGTGTCCATTCTCTCCAGGTTTTCCAGGGGGACCGGGACCATCCATGCCGGTGCATCCATCCGTGGCAACCGATCTGATGCCCTTCTTCCTTCATTCGAAGCAGGATATTCTTATGCTCCAGTCCGTCTTTCGCCACCACAAAAAAACAAGCCGGGATGGATCTTTCTTGGAGAAAATCCAGAAAATCCGGCGTGTATCGGGGATCCGGTCCATCATCAAAGGTCAAGACGACTCCTGCACCATAGTGCCGTTTCCAGGCGCCGATCCCCAGTCGATGAGCCAAGAGATCCGGGAGTAAATCGTAGATGACAAACGCACCTGCAATCAATCCGACAGTCCACTTGATCCAATTCAAGGCAACGTCCTCCATTATCCTTTTTCCACTTCATCGATGATCTTCAACATGGCTTCCCAATAAGGCATTTCAATTTCTGCCAGATACTCATCCACTCGTTTGCGCCAGGCCTGAACCTCTTCGTCATCCAGAAAAAACCGGTCCAGCTGTTGAATCAGTGGCTGGTTCCAGTCTAAAGAATGGACCAGTCCACGTTCCATCAAATAGTTTTTATTGACCTCTTCCTGTCCCGGCAGTTCTCCGTGAATAAAAGCAGGCAACCGTTTGTGGAGGCATTCGCTCATGGTCACCCCGCCGGGTTTGGTGATGATGGCGCCGCATCGGTCATAGAGCCGGTTCATGGCTTCACTGGAATGAATGTAGGGTATGGGTTTCACATCCGTATTGGAATGGCTGATGTTTTCGTACAGTTTTTTATTTCTTCCACAAAGGGCCGTAACGGAATATCCATGACCGCTCATGGATTCGATCTGCTGGACCACTTTTTTGGCGCCAACCAGCCCCATGCTCCCTCCGGAAACCAAGATCTCCGGCTGCAGCTTGTTCTGCTCCACAGGTTTTGGTTCCATATAGCGTTCATCCACTGGTATTCCTGTAACATATACCCTGGAAGGTTCTTTGGGACCAACCTTCAACACCGTTTCTTTAAAAGTTTGGTCCGTTACAAGATGATAGTCTGCATAGGTTATTCCCCACAGGTTGTTCATCCAAAAATCAGTATACACGTTGACGATGGGAGCTGTTGTGTAACCCGTATCCAACAGGATCTCCAAAATATGAGAGGGAATGGAGGATGTGCAGACGATCAGATCCGGCTTTTCTTCCTCCAGCAACCGCTTCATGTGTTTTGCAAATATTTTCAGCACCCCAAAGGTTTTATCCCTGCGGGATGCATGCATGGTGTCCAAATAGATCCGACCATAAGAGTTGGGGAAACGTCGAATCCAGCGCAGATAGGTGGATCGTAGAAATTTTTCAAGGGACGGATTGGCATAGGAAAAAACATCCACTTTGGAACATTCGATATTGTCCCGCCGCTTTTTGATAGAACTAATCAGGGAGTCGGCCACAGCATGATGACCTGTTGGGATTTGGAGAATCGGTAGAAATAAAATCTTCATAGCATGGTCTCCATTCATATAGTCGCTTACCTTGTCCATTGGTGATTTCACCAAAATACAGAAAATCGGTTCTTTCTTAAATTGTACCTTTTTTTTGATCATTCAAACAATTGATCTGTGCTATAATGGACCCTACTATTCACTTGCCGGTTTGTACATGCCGGAAAGAACAAAAACGTGATAAGGAGAATTTATGGATCAACGATGCAGAATATGTAACTCGAACACGGTAAAATATCAAGAAACAAAATTTGGAGCGTATCATCACTGTGCCTTTTGCGATTTTATTTTCAAAGATGAAAAAGACTTGCTGACCAAAGCAGACGAGCTTGAAATCTATAACAGCCACAACAATTCCATGGAAGATCCTGGATATGTTGCTTTTTTGAAAGCCTTCATTGAAAATGCAATCCTGCCCTTTGCACCCGACCAGAAAAGAGGATTTGATTTCGGCAGCGGCCCGGAACCAGTCCTGGCACAATTGCTGGAGCGTGACTACGGATACAAGATGGATATCTATGACTACTATTACTCCCCTTGGAGATCCTATGAAAATAAAAAATACGATCTGGTCAGCAGCACGGAAGTCGTGGAACACTTGAAAGATCCACTGACCGCTTTTCGGCTCCTCAAAAGCTTGTTGAATAGAGACGGCATCCTGGCCGTCATGACCCACTTTCACCCAAACGATCCCCAAAGCTTTGCCGGTTGGCACTACATTCGAGACCGCACCCACATTTCCTTTTATACTCCCAAAACCATGGAATACATTGCTGAAGAAGTCGGACTTCGTATCCGGTACACCGACGACATTCGATATACTACTTTCACATTGAAGTGATCCGATCGGTTCTCCATTGCCAAGAACCTCAGGACATGGGATAATGAGGCTATGGGACGGTACACCTTCCTAATGTGAGGAGAACAACAAATGAACCTATTGGATTATGTGCAATGGCGCAAGGATATCAAATTCGAGTACGACCCCATGAATGAACTGGATGCAGCCGTCTTTACCATGATCAGCTATGTCAACTGGAACGGAATCGTGGGAACGACGGGCGACAGCCATCGCTACATCACACTTCATCACGCCGCAAACCTGTTTCAAAAACGAAAACAGCAACTGGGAAATGACTACCAGCCAAATTCCTCCTACGACAAAAATGTATTGAATCTTCTGTCCATGATCGCCGATTCTCCGCGGTTCGGATCCGTTGGTTTGGCTTATTTTGAAGAAAAAATCGATTATGACAACAGCCAGCAATTTGCCGCCTTGACATTTTTTCTTCTGGAACATGATATTTTCCATCGAACGCCCCGATTCGTGGTCACCTACCGTGGGACCGACAACAAATGGGTAGGCTGGAAGGAAGACTTCCAAACCTTTTACAAGGAAAAGATCCCTGCCCAAGATTCTGCAGAGATCTATCTGAAAAAGGTCTTATCCATGGAATCCAGCACCTTTGCCCTAGCCGGTCATTCCAAAGGCGGTCACTTGTCCGTCTACTCTGCCACGAAAATCGGTGCCGGCGATCAAGATCGACTTCAAAAAATCTACAGTTTCGACGGCTTGGGATTCAACTTCAGCGTATTGGACCGAAAGGATTTTCAACCAGTGGAAGACCGGATCCTTCACTTCATGCCGGAAGACACCATCGTCGGGAAGTTCTTCCCCCTTCTCGGCAAAACCATCGTTGTCGATTCGGAGGGAAAAATGTTCGACCAGCACAATCCTTTTCGCTGGATGATCTCTCCAAACGGATTTGTGGAAGGCAAGCTGAGTGAATTCTCCAAGATGAATGAAAAGATCATTCAATCCTGGGTGGGAGAAATGGACCTGGAAGAACGCCGGATCCTCCTGGATGGACTGTTCGACATGCTTGGTGCATCCAACGGGACCTTGAAACCGGACGCTACCAAAGATACCCTCGGACTCTGGAAGGAATTGAAAAACAAAAAACCGGAGTTGGATCCACAGACCCAGGAAGTATTGGAAGAAAAATTCGACTCCCTGAAAAGGATCGTTAAGAAATACATCGGCAGAGCTTTAAAAAGCAAATTGCCATGGCGAAAGAAAAAAAACCTCAAAGAGAAGTCCGAAAACTCTCTTGACACGAACCGTGACTAAGTGTTAAATGTAAACAAGAACTTCACGGGAAGGGATCGATGTATATTATGGAATTTCATGATAAACTGCAATATTTGATGACCTTGACAAACATGACCAACAGCACACTGGCGAAGCACACTTCCTTGGACGCCTCCCACATCAGCCGCTTGAAAAACGGAAGCAGGAAACCTGTTTCCGGTGCCGGCTACCTTCAACGGATGGCCGGTTGTTTTGCAAAGAATCTGAAAGAAGAATATCAGATCAATGCGCTCAAGGAAGCGCTTCGATCCGACTGGGGAATCGAACCTGCTCTGGACGATCTGTCATCGATCTTGCTTCAATGGTTGGATGGAAATGTGGTTGGAAAAACGGGAAACATGGATCATTTTCTCCATCGCTTTTCTTCCTTTTCTTTCGACCAAAATCCAAAACGTCCTTCCTCCGCTTCTGTTGTTCCCGATGCTGAACCGATCCAATTCCACTATGGCATCCAGGGGAAAAGAGATGCCGTCATAGAATTTCTATCTCAAGTGATCCACACCAAAAAACCGGTGCCTCTTCTTTTATACAGCGATGAAAACATGAGCTGGCTGACGGAGGACCTGTCTTTTACCGCCAAGTGGGCAAGCCTGCTGCAGGAAGTCATCCTCCTCGGATGCAAGATCAAGATCATCCACAACATCAACCGGGATCTGGACGAATTGCTTTCCGCCATCGGCCGATGGCTGCCCTTGTACATGACCGGCTCCATCGAACCCTACTACTACCCGAAAGTAAAAGACGGTGTCTTTAAACGGACCTTGTTCGTTGCTCCTTCTGTCAGCGCACTGGTCTCCACGTCCGTAGGCAGCCAGGAAAACGCTGCAGCAAACATGCTTTTGCACGATCCGGATGCCGTTGCTTCCTTCCAGAAGGAATATGAAAGCTACCTGGCGCGATGCCGTCCCTTGATGACGATCTTGACAAAAAAAGACCAACCTGCCTGCATAGGCCTTCTTTTGAATTTTGACAAACATGAAAGCAATACCATCCTGATGAACAACGGATTGTCCCTGGTGACCCTGCCGGAAAAGATGGTTGCTTCCTGGATGCGTCGATACCATGGTTCCATACGGGATGATCTTTTGGAGATCCATCAGCAACGCATTCGATCCTTTCACGATACAACATCCAATCACACTTTCACAGAGATCCTACATCTGCCGGATATAAACGAATGGAACGAAAAAAAGATCCCCATTCTTTTTGGAGACATCTTTGATCTGCCGGAAATCTATTACTCCAAAGAAGAATATCTGGAGCACCTTCGCCATATCATTCATATCTTGGAGACGGTCCCCAATTATCATGTCCACTTGACGGAAACGCAGATTGGTGGGGATTTTTCCCTGTATGTAAAAGAAAATACCGGCGCCATCGTGGCCAAATCCGGACCATCGTCCGTTGTATTTGCCTTGAACGAACCCTACCTCACCGCCGCTTTCTGGGACTATCTCCAGACAAAATTTCAGCGCATCCGAACGGATCCCAAAAGCAGAGAGACCGTGCTGAACACGCTGAAAAAATATGTAGGTGTGAATTGACGATCCGTCTCAATCCTTTTTCATGCATTGAAAACTGTCGGCCGTCCATCGTCGATACCGGCAATTGTAGCAACTGATCTTTTCGGGGGCCATTTGCTCGTCCTCATCATCTTCCTTGAAGTAAATGCATTTTCCTGCAAGGGCCGCTGCTTCTTCATAGTGGTCCTTGCCTCCAGCAAAGATCTTCTTTTCGCCATTTTCAGACCAAAAATTCATCGTCCGATCCTCTTTTTGTTCAGATCGTTTTTCTCAATGATCCTCCACTGGGCTTCTTCTCCGTCAAAGGGTTCCACCAAGACGACGGGTTCGTGTTTCCACAGGACCGGTTTGATCTGAGTTGCCGACATGACCAAATCATCCAGTGGGATGGGCTCGAATTCTTCCGTCAGGACTTGGCCGAATCCATACCGCTCGCAAACCTCTTTTGCCCTTTGGACCTCTCCAGGATCTTGGGGTTTTATTTTCCCCTTCAACCTGCCGTCGCTTCCGTACATGCGCAATCCACATCCCGCAAGGGCTCCGATGATCCCGTCTCCCGTGCCGCCATGCTCGCTGAGAAGAAGGGCATGCTCGTGGGCTTTGGCAAAATCGTAGGCTTGGTTTTTATCCAACACCTCGATCTTGGCACGCTGTCCAAACTCCATCAATCCTTCCTTTTCCAGAGAAGTCAGCTTTTCCGGAACAAGGATGCATAATCCCGGATCCGATCCTTCTGCAGCATGTTTGATCAAATACTCTCGGGCAAACCGGACAAGTTCTTCCATCCGGTCATCTTCCAGTTCAACAGAAGTGCACATGGAACTGTTGTGGGATGTGTAAGGAATGTCTTCGTGGACATACAATTGGTGACGGGAAATAAATCCGGTACGGGCCCATCCCGGTCCTTCCAGTTCTTTGCACAGGTTCTCCAGCAATTCGCCGGTTCCAATACTTTCCAAATTGTCCGTGTCGTCGATACACAGCAACAGTTTCATAAAATTCCTCCTATCCATTTCACTTTCTTTTAGTTGGGTGCTCGAATGCCTTTACCGGACAAGATCTTCTCCAGCATTTCATCGGATGCGTCATATTCGTAGAATCGCAAATAATAGTCGTACATGACCTGCTTCAAGTCAAAGTCGTCAAAATAATCGGCATACAAAAGATCCGCCAGCCACAAGATCCCAAGTGAAGTCTCCGTGCTGCTGGGATGACCCCAGCGGGAAACACCGATGGGGATCTGGTATACTTGCTTTTCCCGTACGGCCCGCAATCCTCCCCACTTTGGATCCGACAATATGAATTCATCGATCCCGCTTTCATTGCAGATGATCAGATCCGGATCCCATGTATAGATTTGTTCCAGGTTGGTATAGGTCTTTCCTTCATTCAAGAACAGGTCATCTTCCAGGGATACGTTGTAAACTCCCGTTATCCCGATCCATTCCGCCTCCAGGCTTCCGTCAACATCCGTTCGCAATGCTTCGTTGACGGAATGATACAATTTAGGTCGTTCTTCCTGGGGTACCTTGGATACCACTTCTTCTACCAGATCTATGGATTCATTATACCAGTCGATCATGTCCTGCGCCTCTTTTTCTTCCCCCAAGGCCTTTCCGATCAGCATGAATGCCTCCATCTGCTCTTCGATGGTTCGGTAGTCGATGACGATATATGGGATCCCCGTTTTGTCCAGTTTGTCCTTTTCTGCATCATTAAAATACATGTCGCTTTTAACAAACATAAAATCGATCCCCATGGACAATACCGCCTCTGCGTTCATGGATCCGCTGTCCTTCACCACCGCTGCATCCTCCAGAGTCGGAGACATTTCCCGAAGCAGCAGATCCCGCTTCACTCCGTTGATGGTGGCCGGCATGTGGTCTCCGTGGCCGTACATGATCACGCATTGTCCGGCGAAGGGATCCAGGGTAGCAATGGCATCCCACTCCAAAGGGATCTCCACGATCCTGTTTACGCTGTCTGTTACCACGATGGGCTCCTTGGGATCCGTCTGATTCCCGTTGTTCTTTATTTCACCGGCAGTATTGCTGCATCCGGCCAGCATCAATATCACGATCCATATCCAAACATGGACCTTCGCTTTTTTTATCACTTTTTCGCCTCCTGTCGTTTTTTCAAAGGATGCCTCTCAGGGTGATGCTTCGGATCGGTGTACCCTCCTGGTCATGATCCAGCAGGATCGCCGATCGCACTCCATAGACCTGTTCGATATTTTCTTCCGTGATGATTTTCTCCGGGGAACCTTGGGCCACGATTCGGCCGCCGCTCATCATGGATGCGCGGACCTTAGATCCCTTTCCCTGAAGATAAAATGCATGTTCCGGAGAGTGGGTGGCCATCAATATGGAACGATCATCCCTTTTGTTGAGCCTCACGATGGTTTCCAGAAAGATCAACTCGTTTTTGAAATCCAGATTGGCCGTGGGTTCATCCATGATCAAGAGTGGTGCCTGTTGGCATAATGCCCGAGCCAGCAGCACCAGCTTGACTTCGCCTCCCGATAGTTGGGAGTAGGGCTTGTCGGCCATGCCTGCGATCCCTACCAGATCCATGGCATCTTCCACCGCTTTATGATCCGTTTTGCCTGGTTCACTAAAAGTTCCCACGTAAGAAGTTCTGCCCATCAACACGATCTGTTTTACTGTATATGGAAAAACCACTTGATGGACCTGAGGTACATAGGCGATCAGTTTGGAAAGTTCCTTGCGGCTATAGGTCAACAGATCCTGGTTCATCAGTTTGATCCTTCCATGTTCCGCTTTATGGATCCCCATGATCGTATCCAACAAGGTCGTTTTTCCACAACCGTTGGGCCCCATCAGACAAAGGATCTCCCCCTGATCCATATTGATGGATACCTTCTTGAATACCTCCTTGGCGGGATATGAAAAGGAAAGGTCCGCGATTTCCAAAATACGGCTCATGTCCATCCACCTCCCTTTGTTTTCTTCAACAAGTAAACGAAGAAAGGCGTACCGACGATAGCGGTCAGGATCCCGATGGGGATCTCGGATGTGCTGACGGTCCGGGATGCCGTATCCACCAACACGGTAAACGTCGCTCCCAAAGACATGCTCCATGGGATCAGTTTTGTATTGTCGTTTCCAACGATCATCCGACCGATGTGGGGAATGATCAGACCCACCCATCCGATGGTTCCGCTGATGCAGACGGCAGAACTGGTGGCCAGAGTCGCTCCTCCAATGATCAACATTTTATATAATTTTGTATCCACACCCAGGGTGGCCGCTTCCTTGTCCCCCATGGACAGGACATTGATCTTCCATCGGGACATGTAGATCAGCCCCACCCCCATCAACATGGGAATGAAAGCGACAAAGTGCTTGAATCCGATGGAGGACAAACTCCCCATGGCCCAGAAGGTCAGAGCGGGAAGTTCCGAATAGGGATCTGCCACATATTTCAACATGGACGTAAACGCACCAAAAAAGCTGGATACCACCACTCCACCCAAAATAAGCGTGACAGTGGGTGTAGTCCCGTAGATCCTGCCGGCAAAATAGGCCAGCATCACCGCCACCATGCCGAAAGTAAAGGAAAGAAAATAATTCAGATACCCGCCGCCAAAAACCACGATGGCCAGCGAAGCTCCGAAACTGGCTCCACTGGCCACACCCAGTATGCCGGAATTGACAAGAGGATTTCGAAAAACCCCTTGATACGCCGCTCCACTGACGGCTAGCACTCCTCCGATCATGGCTCCCGCCAGTGCTCTGGGCAGACGAAGCTGATAGACGATGGTCCAGAATTCCGAAGGCAAGGTCGATGTCTCCTTGCTCCAGGGCAACAATACCTGCAGGACGTCAAAAAAACCGATTTGATATCGGCCCATGAAAAGGGTGAAAAAAATGGCTCCACCCGGCAACAAGAATAGCAAGATCCTGGATATCCATTTATGCTGTAGAATTCGATTCATCATCCACCTCCAAGAAATCCATGCAGGTGCAAGCACCTGCATGGATCTGATGTCATGCCGATCGTCTTTTTCGAATTTTCAAAACAGCATATCCCAGGACATACAACAAGGCTGCTGTCGTTGCCATAGTTGCATAACCATCATCCCCGGTCGTCGGATTTGATGTGGTGCTCGATCCGCCAGCCGCCGCAGCCGCCGTCGTAAACTCGATGTTTACCGGTGCCGCCATGTTGTCGCCGGACTTGCTTTCCATGCTTTGAGCAATGGTCAATGTATAGGTGGTATCCGCCTTCAATCCGTCCGGGAATTCCACGTTGGCAAAATTACGTTCTTCCGTGTTGACGGCATCCGCCAATACCACTTTGGCATTCACTGCCTTGCCGCCATCATCCTTGACGGTAATGGCGCTGGCATTTCCTGCCCGAACCGTATCAAAAGTGACATTCTTGTTGAATTCCATTCGGATCTTTACATTTAGTGCCACATCTTTTGCTCCGTCGGCAATACTGGATGACACCAGCATCAATGGGTCGTCCTGACCTCCCCCGCTGCCGTCGCCGGATCCACTTGCCATGACGGCACCTCCTACCAACATGAGTACGATCAACAATAATGCCATTACTTTCATGCTTTTTTTCACGTGTTATACCTCCTCCAGATAGTATGTAGCTGCTTCCAAAATTTAGTTGCGCTAGATTTAGTATAACATCGTTATGTATTTAATTCAATAACGTTAAGCTGGATTCATTTTGTTCTTTTTGCAATGGCACTGACCCAGCCTTCCTCTTCCCGTCCTTTTCGCACATCACTGGTTATGATGATCTTCTCCAGGATCAGACCCGGGATGTCCGAAATCAGTTTTGCAAGGCCATCTTCCGTCATGTTGGTGAAATGCCTGCCATCCTTTTTGTGGTCCTCTTCCCGTCGTTTGAAAGACATGAAAAATGCGCCGCCCGGCTTTAAAAAACCTGCATATTTCGTCAGGATTCCGGGAAGATCCTTCCTCTGGACATGGAGCAGGCTGGAACAGGCCCAGATCCCGTCAAAGGAAAGATCCGTCTGGTATTCTTCAAAGGTTGCACAGATCACCCGTTCTCCCAGAAATTCCTGGCAATGATCCACCAGTACATCGGAGGCATCATGGGCATAAACATCGAAACCTTGGGACTGAAACCAAAGGCAGTCCCGTCCGGATCCGCACCCCACATCCAACACCCTTGCGCCGGGAGGCAGATAGGCGGCAAACTGCTCCAGCAACTCCCTCATGTCTGCCTGAAAGGTGGATCGGATGAATTCTTTGGCATTTTCATTGTAGTAATCAATGGACGTCAATTTATCACCTGCTTCTATTTCTTTAGTTCCTGGATCAGCTGATCCAGCGCCTCTCGGGAGAGACCGGCAAATCCGGCTATGGAGCGCAGGGGAGATTCCATGATGATGGTCTGGAAAAATGCATCCTGGACTTCGTTGGCCTCTGCATCCCCGCCATCCGGCTTGTCAAACATGGAAAACAAGGGTTCCATGTATACCTTCAAAAAGGCTGCCGTTTCGGGATCCGCCAGGAGGTCACCCATGCGGGTGTTTCGATGGATCTCCAGAGGAATGGACACGGCTCCGGTCAACCGGACTTCCTGAGACAGGGAAATGTCCCTGGAGGAAGAACCGATGGAAATGTCGTAGGCTCCATCTGCTCCATACCAGTCCTGGATTTTTTCATGGTACCAGGAGAAGCTTCTTCGGTCCAGGACAAAAGAAATGGTTTCGGTCTCTCCTGGCTCTAAAAACACTTTTTCAAATCCTTTCAGCTCTCTTGGCGGTCGGATGGCAGAACCTGTCTTGTCGGAAACATACAGCTGGACCACTTCTGCTCCGGCACGATCTCCGGTGTTGGTCACATCCACTTCCACCTTCAGCAGATCCTCCGCTCCCAACTCTTCCTTGTTCATCCGAAGGTTTCCAATGGAGAAGGTGCTATAGGACAAGCCAAACCCAAAGGGAAATTGGACGTCCATTTCTTTCATGTCGTAGTACCGGTATCCCACGAAGATCCCTTCGGCGTAGTTTACGTCATCTCCCATGCCTGGAAAATTCAGATAACTGGGATTGTCCGACAATTTCTTCGGAAAGGTCTCCGGCAGTTTCCCACTGGGATTGGCCTTGCCGAAGAGCAGATTGACGCAAGCCTGACCCACGCCCTGTCCTCCCAGGTACATTTCCAGGATGGCCGGAACGTCATTGACCCATGGCATTTCCACGGGAGAACCATTATGGAGGACGACAACTGTATTGGGCTGTACCTGCCGTACCGCTTCAATGACCCGGTTTTGTGCATCCGGTAGCTTCATATGGGTCCGGTCGTATCCTTCCGATTCGAATACATCCGGCAAACCGGCAAAAATGACCGCCACCTGGGCCCGTTTCGCCGCTTCCACGGCAGATTCCACGTCCGTGGTGTTCCATGCATCCTTGTCTGCAGGAAATCCTTTTGCGTAAAATACATCCCCCCATTCCATGGCGGAATCCAGGGCATTGTCCAACCGATACCCCTGGATGTGGCTGCTGCCCCCACCCTGGTATCTGGGCTTCTTGGCAAACTCCCCGATGAAAGCAACTTTAGTCCCCTTTTTCAAGGGCAACAGGTTCTTTTCGTTTTTCAGCAATACCGCCGACTGCTCTTCCATGGATACGGCCAGATCATGATGGGCATCCATGTCGTAATCCTTTTTGCTTTTGTGATCCACATATTCCAACACCCGCTCCAGAATCCGTTCCACTGCCTGATCCAAAAGCTCCATGGAAAGGGTCCCCTCCTTGACCGCCTCTACGATCTGATGGTCTGTTTCCCCACCGGAACCGGGCATTTCCAGATCCAACCCAGCCGCCAGACCAGCCACTCTCTCGTTGACGGCTCCCCAGTCGCTGACCACAAAGCCTTCAAAACCCCATTCATCCCTCAGGATCTGCGTAAGCAGATAGGGGTTCTCACTGGAATAGGTACCGTTGATCTTGTTGTAGGAACACATGAGACTCCAGGGTTTTGCTTCCTTCACGGCGATCTCAAAGCCTGTCAGATAGATCTCCCGCAGGGTCCGTTCATCCAGGTTGGCGGATACGGTCATCCGACGGTGCTCCTGGTTGTTTGCAGCAAAGTGCTTCATGCTGGTGCCTACATGATGGTTTTGGACCCCCTGTATAAATGCAGACGCCAATTTCCCGGTCAAATAAGGATCTTCCGAGAAATATTCAAAATTCCGCCCGCACAAGGGACTTCGCTTGATGTTGACTGCCGGTCCCAAAAGGACAGACACCTCTTCCGCCTGGCACTCTTCCCCCAGAGCGTCCCCCATAGTCTTCAACAGCTCTTTGTCGAAGGAAGCTGCCGTGGCACAAGCCGCAGGGAAACAGACGGCAGGGATGCTTTCATTCAGTCCCAAATGATCCGCTGCTTCCTTTTGTTTGCGAAGACCATGAGGCCCGTCCGTCACCATGACTTCCGGGATCCCCAACCGTTCCACACCCTTTAGATTCCAAAAGTCTTTCCCGGAACACATTCCTGCCTTTTCTTCCAGCGTCATCTTTCCGACCAAATCTTTGATTTTTTCGTTCAACATATACACCTCCGAATATGTTTTCATCGATCTCGCTCTATGATTCCATTATAGTACGAATTGGATGGGAATGTGAGGTCTTGATAAATTTTCTTCATTCGGTCATCTTATTTTTCCTTTTTAATTACAAAGGATCGGCAGCACTGACAACAGAATATTTCGTTGGTTTGATGCGGTAATCTATCAAACCTTCTAAATGTGTACTATACTAGTATGAAAGGAGTGATCAAATGAACAGGCAAGATCTAATAAAAATAACATCGAACTATGTCGAAAACTCAGAGGGCAATTACATAACGAACGAAATTGCTATTTCCAAAAATCTTGCGGAATTAAAGATCTTTGAAGCTCCTATTTTTGCTTTTGGTGCTACCGATGATGTGTATTTCAAAAGACTAAAAGGCGAAAATGTAATAGGAGATCATTTTATGCTTCCACAGGAATGGTTGCCAACATCTAAAACAGTTATTTCCTTTTTCTTGCCATTTACTGCGGATGTAAAAAAAGGCAACCAAAAAGAATTGGTATGGCCTTCCAACGAATGGCTTCATGCACGATACGAGGGTCAGGCTTTTATCAACAAGTTTTGTCAATACCTGAGTTCCGAGCTGATAAACGCTGGTTATAAAAGCATTGCTCCGTCTTTAGATGAACGGTTTTGGTCAAAAGTTGGTTATGACAACGATGCACAAAAATCAGATGACAATCACCAAACCGGCGGAATATACACAAGCAACTGGTCTGAAAGACACGTGGCATTTGTATGCGGACTTGGTACGTTCGGACTTTCCAAAGGCCTCATTACTTCTAAGGGTGTAGCCGGTAGATTTGGCAGCATTGTAACGGAGCTTCCTGTATCCCCAGACAAAAGAAAATACGAAGATATTTATGAGTATTGTTCCATGTGCGGCGAATGCGCAAAAAAATGTCCAGTGGATGCAATATCCATAGAAAATGGGAAAAATCACGATCTTTGCGCTGCATTCTTAAATGAAACTTTCGAAAAGTTTCAACCCAGATATGCTTGTGGTAAATGCCAAGTGGGCGTGGCTTGCGAAAATTCTATTCCTTCATAGTTAAATCCGAAAAACCATTAATGAATTACTTATGTGGGATAAATGTGGGAAAATAAAAAAATCAGGACTCCGAAAAGTCCTGAAACATAGGCGTATGGCGTGCCCGGAGGGATTCGAACCCACGACCTCTTGATTCGTAGTCAAGCACTCTATCCGGCTGAGCTACGGGCACATCATTAGGTATTATACCACAGATATGCCCCATTGGTTAAGCTATTTCCGTTAAATTTCTTCCCGGAACAGGATCTTTCCATCTTCCATGGACTCTACAATGGCCAGGCTCTTCAGATCGATGCCCATGCTTCGAACTTCGTCTCCGCCGCCTTGGAACCCCTTTTCAATGACGATCCCCACTCCCTGGAGGGTTGCTCCCGCCTGGTCGATGATGTCGCTCAGGCCCAGGATCGCCTTCCCGTTGGCCAGGAAGTCGTCGATGACCAGAATGTTTTCTCCTTGGTGGAGGTACTTCTTCGACACCATGACATTGTAGGATCTTTGCTTGGTGAAGGAATACACTTCACTGTGATATACATCAGCACTCAAGTTGAGGGCTGATGTCTTTTTGGCAAAGACCACCGGTACGCAGCCGAACCGCTGGGCCACCACGCAGGCCAGACCGATGCCGGATGCTTCAATGGTGAGGATCTTGTCGATCTTCTTGTCCTTGAAGTATTCCTTAAACGCTTTTCCGATCTCGTCGAATAGTGCCACATCGATCTGGTGGTTCAGGAAAGAATCCACCTTCAGGATGTCTTTCCCGATGACCACACCGTCCTCCAAAATCCGCTTCTTCAACAGTTCCATATCGTCCTCTTAATAGGCTCTGGCGAAATAAGCCATCTGATCCGCTTTTTCCCCACAGCATACACAATTGCCTTCGCCGATGACTTCCTGCTCAAAAGGTACACAGCGCAGTGTGGCGCCGGTCTCTTCCTTGATCTTGTCTTCGCATTCCCTGCTTCCACACCACATGGCTTTGATGAAGCCGGGATTTTTTGCAAGGTTTTCCTTGAATTCTTTCAGATCCACTGCCGTAGAGGTTTTTTCTTCCCGCATAGCCAATGCTTTGTCGAAGAGGTTTTGCTGGATCTCTTCCAGCAGTTGACCAACCTTTTCGTTGAGTTCATCCAAGGATACGGTCACTTTATCCCCCGTATCTCTTCTGGCCAGGACGCATTGTCCGTTTTCGATGTCCCTTGGTCCGATCTCCAACCGGATGGGAACGCCTTTCATTTCCCACTGGTTGAACTTCCAACCGGGAGAATAGGCATCGGAATCGTCGATCTCCGCCCGGAATTCGTCTTTCAATCCGTTGAATACCTCCCAGGCCTTGTCCAGGACCCCTTCCTTGTGTTGAGCGATGGGCAACACCACGATCTGAGTAGGTGCGATCTTCGGCGGCATGACCAAGCCATTGTCGTCCCCATGGACCATGATGATGGCACCGATGAGCCTGGTGGAGATCCCCCAGGATGTATGGTAGGGATAGGCCTGGTTGTTGTCCCGATCCAGGTAGGTGATGTCGAATGCTTTAGTGAAGTGCTGTCCCAGGTTATGGGAAGTTCCCGACTGGAGGGCCTGTCCGTCGTGCATCAACGCTTCCATGGTATAGGTGGAATAGGCTCCGGCAAACTTTTCCTTTTCGCTTTTCTTGCCGACCACCATGGGAATGGCCATGAACTCTTCTGCAACGGAACGATAGATGTCCAGCATCTGCATGGTTTCTTCCTGGGCCTCATCATAGGTTTCATGCAAGGTGTGGCCTTCCTGCCACAGGAATTCCGACGTTCTCAGAAAGGGTCGGGTGGTTTTTTCCCAACGGACCACACTGCACCACTGGTTGTACAGGTAGGGCAACTGCCGGTAGGTGTTGAGCCACTTGGAGTACATGCTGCAGATGATGGTCTCCGACGTGGGTCGAATGCAAAGACGCTCTCCCAGCTCCTTGTCCCCCCGTGGGTGACCCATGCCACTTCCGGTGCAAACCCCTCCACGTGCTCCGCTTCCTTCTTCAGCAAACTTTCCGGAATGAGCAGCGGAAAATACATGTTTTTATGCCCGGTTTCCTTGAACCGCTTGTCGTACTCCTTTTGAATGTTCTCCCAAATGGCATATCCATAAGGCCGAATGACCATAAAACCTTTTACCGGCGAGTAGTCCACCAACTCCGTCTTGGAAATGACATCCGTGTACCATTGGGCAAAGTCCTGATCCATCGGCGTGATGGCTTCCACTTTTTGCTTTTTCCCCATTTTTCTGTATCCTCCTTCTCCAAAATAAAAAAACTCCCATCCTCAAAGGACGGAAGTGACTCCGCGGTACCACCTTTATTAACACAAAAATAAATGTTCCACTTGTTTTGATAACGCATCGCTGCGGCATGGTTTTCATGCAACTCCAAGGCGGGTTCAGCCAACACCGGTACGGATCTTTCACCATCGTCCGCTCTCTAAAACCAAGGTTTGTGCTTAATATTCCTCTTCTTTGTCTTTGTCGATATGCCATACATTATAAGAAAATTCCTTGATTCTGTCAACGATTTTTACCCGCTCATGTTTTTTCTCGATTTTTACTGCAAATAATATATAATAGAGTCAGAATAGGAATGAAGGTGGTGTTCTTTTGAACGAAAAAATATTGGTAGTGGATGATGAACGGTCCATCAACGATTTGATCCGACTGGATCTGGAGTTTGAAGGCTACGTGGTGGAAAGTGCCTTCGACGGACAGGAAGCCCTGGACAAGGTGGAATCCTTTCACCCGGACTTGATCGTCCTGGATGTCATGCTTCCGAAGATCAACGGCTTTGATGTATGCAAACGGGTCAATGCCGATAAAAGCATCCCCATCATTTTGCTGACGGCAAAAACCGACGTCATCGACCGGGTACTGGGCTTGGAACTTGGTGCAGACGACTATCTGACCAAACCCTTTGACAACCGGGAGCTGCTGGCACGGGTCAAGGCCCTGCTTCGACGTTCCCAGGTGGTCATCAAGGAAGAGCGGGATGTGCTGGAAAACAACGAGATCGTCGTGACCCTCAGTGAGCGCAAGGTCCTGATCAAAGGCGACGAGATCCACCTGACCCCGAAAGAGTACGAGCTGCTGCTACTGCTCATTTCCAGTCCGGAACAGGTATTTTCCAGAGAAGTGCTTCTGGAAAAAGTTTGGGGATATGATTACTTCGGGGATACCAGGACGGTGGACATGCATATCCAGCGGATCCGAAAAAAGATCGCCGATCACTCGGATCACGAATACATCCAAACCATTTTTGGAGTAGGTTATAAAATGAGGAAATTTTGATCGATGAAATTGACCTTTCGCACGAAATTTATTTTGGCAAACATGGTAGTGGTCCTTTTGACCATGATGTTTCTTGCCATCTTTGTCATTCAAGGATTGATGTACTACAACTTCGACAACACCCAGGAACAGCTGATCGCCAAAGGACGGGAGACCCAGTTCTACGTCAATCAGGAGATCCGGGCATTGGACAGCGCCGGAGGAAATGTATCGGCGTATTTGGGCAACGCCCTGGCCCTTTCGGAGGACCTCTCCCGGATCAACAACACCCGGGTGCTCCTCTACGACCTGGAAGGCTTTCTTATTGCCGACTCCGCCAACTTGGAAGCTCCTGAAGATCTTCAGCAATTGGAAGAAGTGCAAATCGCATTGGAACTGGATACGGGGAAGTCTGTTTCCGTCTACAAAAGAGCGGACCGGCGAAGCAGCATCTATTACGCCATGCCTCTTTTTGTCGGGGCGGAGAAGCTGGGGGCCGCCCTGCTGATCCAACCCATGGATTACCTGGATGATCTCATTACCCAGATCGTCCTGCTGTTTTCCATTGCCAGCATCGTGGGCTTCATTATCGTCTTTTTGGTAAGTCATTTGCTCTCCGTCTCCATATTCAAGCCGATCCGGAAACTGGTGGAAACCACCAAAGAGCTGGCCGCCGGTGATTTTGATCAACAGCTGGTTTATGACGCCGACGACGAGATCGGAAACCTGACCAAAAATTTCAACACCATGAGCCAGCAGATCAAGGACAAGTTGTCCCAGATCGAAAACGAAAAACAAAAGATGACCTCCATCATCTCCTCCATCGGAGACGGTGTCATTGCCTTGGACTTGGACAACAAGGCTTTTATCATCAATGATTCGGCCAGAGAGATCCTGAGCCTGTACGACGACAGCAAAGGCCTGTCAAGCTTGTTCGACAAGGAAGACCTTGCAGATGTCATCGACCAGGTGGTCCGGGAACAAAAGGACCTCTCCAGAGAGATCGAGTACAACAACAAGCATCTCCATGTTTACTGCAACCTGATCCAAAGCGAAAAGAAAACCATCGGCATTCTGCTGGTGGTGCGGGACATCACCAAGATCGTGGAATTGGAGAACCAGCAGCGCCTCTTCATCAGCAGCGTGTCCCACGAACTGCGAACGCCCCTGACCACCATCATCGGTTACAGCGACCTGCTGCAGCGGCGGGGCGTGGATAATCCGGACCTGTTGATGAAAAGTTTGCAGACCATCCATGCAGAAGGCCAACGACTCCTTCGACTGGTCAGTGATCTTTTGGACCTGGCAAATTACGAAAACACCCAGTTCCAAATGATCTTCTCCGCCTTGGATCTGAATGCACTGCTGGAAGACGTCATCGGACAGATGCAGATCAAATCCGGCAGATACAACATCGACATCGTGTACAATAGTACGGAACTTCCCATCATCAAAGGAGACCGGGATCGATTGAAACAGGTCATGATCAACATTCTGGACAATGCCATCAAATATTCTCAAACTGGCGATATCATTCGCGTGCTGGCTACAAAAGAGAAGGATTCCATCCTGGTTTCCGTACGAGACTTTGGTCCCGGCATCCCTGGAGAACAGGTGCAACATATATTTGACGCCTTTTACCGGGTGGATGAGGATCGCTCCAGGGAATACGGCGGCAGCGGGTTGGGCCTGGCCATCGTAAAAGACATCGTGGAGAGGCATGGCGGCGACGTCCAGGTAGAAAGCAAAATGGGAGAAGGAACCATGATCTTGTTCCGACTGCCGGCTTAAGGGATGAGCTTTACATATTTTTTACATTCTATTGCGCATTATGGACACAGAAAAGCGTTACAATGTGGAGGAGAGTATTTTACTACGAAAGGACTTCCATCATGTTTAAAACCAGAATTCTGTTCATTATAATATTGATCATGAGCATCGTCGCTGGAGGCTGTACGCCCTTGTTCATTAAAGAAAACGAACCGGTCATCCTTCAGGACCAAAGGACTACGGCCGACACGGAATTTACCATCCAATCCGACAACAACATGAACATCTCCATCGAAAGCGTCAACAGCAAGCTGACAGACGGCATCGTTTGGGACATCTCTCGGGACGGCATGGATTTGTTGGTGTCTGATTTTACGGAAAACCTCCTTCAGCAGGATGGTCAACCGACCAGCGATCAGATCCTCAACATGGGATCCTACAATTTCGATACGGACCAGTACAATCCGTTTTTGATTTCCACGAAAAATCAATTCAACGGATTTGTCGACTACAAAAACAAAGGCTACTACTATCTGGAAAATACGGAAAGCAACCCAGCCCTTCAACCCAGATATCGACTGCTATGGAGCGACTTGGAGGGAGACGCCACCAAGTCCATCAGCAGCTCTGACGAAAACATATCTCCAGGCTACAGTCTTGTCAACGATGACCTGATCATCTACGGCAACCAGCGAGGCGAGATCCGCTTGGTCAACCGGGAATCCACCTTGACCAAACCGGATGGTACCAGCAGGGTCTACCAATTGAGCAAGCGGCTGGCTATCATGCAGATCGATTTGTGGGAAGAAGAAAATATGGCCGTATTCGGTGCCTACGACAACGACACCAAAACCTACAACCTGTACCTGGCATCCTTGACGAAACAAAATCCGGAACCTGTAATGATCCAGGAAAATGTTTTTTATTTTCAACTGTCCAGAGAAGCAGGAAAGTTGTTGTACAGTGCCAGCGGAGAAAGGGAAATGCAGCGGCTGATCCTCTACGATCTGAAAAATGCATCCCACAAGGTATTGAAAAACAGCTACCTGGGACTGTTCGCCTTCACTCGACTGGGGGACAAGATCGTCTACAGCGAACGGGCCGACTCCTCTTCCAACAGCCAGAACCTTTGGATCATGGACCAGGAGGGCAACAATGCCACCCAGCTGGCCTCCAACGTCAACATTTACGGGTATCGAGTAGTTTTTCACCCTTATCAGACCACCATATACTTTACGGTATTTGATATCGGCGACAATACAAAAGACACGCAAAACATTAACTACAGCGTATTCTCCATCGACTATTCCCTTTATTAAGCAAAAACATGGAAAAGGACCATGGCGCAGTTCTCCCTCCGGAGTTGCACCTTGGTCCTTTTTTTATTTTTGTTTTTCTAAACTCTGGCCTTCCCTTGGTAAATGTAGCCGCCTTGGGGATCGATGGTGATCACGCTACCGTCCTGGATCTTGTCCGTGGCCTCGTCCACGCCAAGTATGATGGGGATCTTGAACTGCAATGCAGCAATGGCGCCCTGGGAAGTGTATCCCCCTTCTTCCGTAATAATGCCCGAAGCCATCTTGGCAAAATGAATGTTGGTCTCGTCCACTCCATTGACCACCATGATGTCCCCTTCATTGAACATGGAATCCGGATCCTTGGTCACCCTGGCCGTTGCCGTGACGCCTTTCTTCCCGATCCCGCTTCCATTAAGCAAGACATTGCCGATGGTTTGTACTTTCAGCAAGTTGGTGGTTCCTTTTACACCCAAGGGTACCCCGGCGCTGATGACCACCAGGTCTCCACAATGGAGTACCCCTTGTTCCACTCCAATGAGGAGGGATTCTTCAAACAAGGTATCCGTATTGTCAAAGGTCTTCGTCACAAGGCACTGGACTCCCCACACCAGGCTCAATTTGCGCTGGACCCGCCCATCGTCGGTTATGGCGATGATGGGTGCGCTGGGTCGGAATTTGGAAACCATTCGTGCCGTATGACCCGACGAAGTGGCCGTTACGATGGCCGAAGCATGAAGCTGTTCCGCCGTAGAACAGGTGGAATGGCTGATAACATTGGTCACGGAAACCTCTCCTGTAAAACGATGTCTGGCCATTTTCAGTAAAAATGCTTCCGATTCTTCCGTTTTGGCAGCGATCCGGTTCATGGTCTCCACGCTTTCCACCGGATATCTTCCCGCCGCCGTTTCTCCGGAGAGCATGATGGCGTCGGTGCCGTCAAAGATGGCATTGGCCACATCCGTTACTTCCGCCCGGGTCGGTCTTGGATTTCGGATCATGGAATCCAGCATCTGGGTCGCCGTGATGACCGGTTTGCCCACTTCATTGCATTTTTGAATGATGGATTTTTGGGCCAAAGGCACTTCTTCCGGCGATACCTCCACACCCAGGTCTCCCCTGGCCACCATGATGCCATCGGAAACTTCAATGATCTGATCGATGTTGTCGAGACCTTCCCGATTTTCGATCTTGCTGATGATGTGGATGTGCTCTCCTTCGTTGTCTTCCAGCACCTTGCGGATGGAAAGTACGTCGTCTCTTCTTCGGACAAAAGAGGCTGCAATGTAGTCCACCCCTTCTTTGATCCCGAATATGATGTCTTCCCTGTCTTTTTCCGTAATGGCCGGCAATTTGATATTGATGTTCGGAAAATTCAAGCTTTTGTTGTTGCTCAATTCTCCTCCATTTTCGACGACACAATGGATCTCATTTCCATCCACTTGTGTCACCGTCAACTGGATCAAGCCGTCATCTGCCAAGATGGTGTTGCCCGGTTCCACTTCATGCACCAAATTCTTGTAGGTGATGCTCACTCTGGTTTGGTCTCCAAGGATCTCCTCTGCCGTCAGAGTAAAGGGGTCGCCCTTTGCCAAAAGAATCTTCCCTTGGGAAAACTGTCGGATCCGGATCTCCGGTCCCTTGGTATCCAGCATGATAGCCACCGGCCGATTCAATTCCCTGCTTACTTCTTTGACCAAGTCGATCTTTTTTTTGTGTTCCGGGTAGGTGCCGTGGGAGAAATTAAGCCTGGCCACGTTCATGCCGCTCTCGATCAACCGCTGGATCATTTCCCTGGTTTCGCTGGCAGGGCCCAGAGTGCATACTATCTTTGTTTTTCTCATATAACGTTTTTCCTCCAATGGTATCGAATTAGATGGACAGGACATCGGCGATCCTGTACGCTTCCATATCGAACTCTTTCTTTATTTCCAATGCTTCGTTGGTGTCCATGTCCAGGTATTTGTTGTCTCGGATGCCGATGACTCGGTTGGTTTTTCCATCCAACAATAAATTGACGGCCATGTATCCCATGCGGCTGGCCAAAATCCGGTCGAAAGCCGTAGGGCTTCCGCCCCGTTGGATGTATCCCAGGTTGGTTCCCCTGGTGGATACGCCGGTTTTTTCTTCGATCTTTTTGCAAAAATCTTCAAAGTTGCCCACGCCTTCCGCCAGGACGATGATGCTGTGGAGTTTGCCTCGATCTTTTCCACGAAGCAGCTTGTCGCTAATGGCATCCAGGTCGTAGTCTCTTTCCGGTACCAAAATGGATTCCGCACCGCCGGCCAGGCCGGCAAACAATGCGATTTCTCCGCAATCCCGACCCATGACTTCCACTACGTTGACCCGGTTGTGGGAACTGGTGGTGTCCCGGATCTTGCCGATGGCATCCAGGGCCGTGTTCAGGGCCGTGTCAAATCCGATGGAATAGTCGGTGCATCCGATGTCGTTGTCGATGGTCCCCGGCAAGCTGATGGTGTTGACGCCCTTGTTGCTGAGGGCTCTTGCTCCTTTGAAAGAGCCGTCTCCACCGATAACGATCAGACTGTCGATGTTGAATTCCTCCAGCACCTGGATGGCCTTTTTCTGACCTGCATCCGTCTTGAAGTATTCGCTTCGGGAAGACCGCAGGATGGTTCCTCCCCGATGGATGATGTCCGCTACGGAATATACATTGAGAGGCTCAATGTCTTCTTCCAGCAATCCGGAAAATCCCCGTTTGATCCCATATACTTCCACTTTGTTGTAGACCGCTGTTCGCACGACAGCACGAATGGCCGCGTTCATTCCCGGTGCGTCTCCTCCGCTGGTCAATACACCTATTCGTTTCATAAGAACCCTCCCTTGGTTTACTTCTATTGAATGATCTCCACGTTTCCTTTGCCCATGATCTGGCAAAGGGCTTCGATTGCTTCACTGGATTCCTGGACCCAAAGAGACTTGCTCGCCTTGTATTTGCGGTCCTCTTCCCGGGAGTACAAAACGATGGGCTTGTCCCCCCGGTATTTTTGCAACACTTCCTTCATCTGCTGGATCTTTTGATCTCCCATGTTTTCCACGGAGATCTGCACTCCCTGGAAGCGATCTTTTCGCTTCATCCTTTCCAGCTCCACGATTTCCTCGCAAAGAATGGAAGAGGCCTGATCCTCGCTCATGTTCAGCCTTCCCTTGATCAGAAGCTTGTTGTCCAGGTCCAGCAAATGTTCATATCTGGCGTAAACGGTGGGAAAAACCACCACCTCGATGGCTCCATACAGATCCTCCATGGTCAAAAAACACATGGTCTGGTTCTTTTTCGTCAACAAATTTTTCTTGGCACCAACAATGCCGCCAATGGTGACCATTTGGCCGTCCCTCAAACCTGCATCCGCCATTTCTTCATAGTGATCGATGATCCCGCCATTTACGGTACTGGATTTTTCCAGCAGTTCTCGGTAGGATTCCAGGGGGTGGCCGGTGATGTAGAGTCCCAGCATCTCCTTTTCCAGCAAGAGGCGATAACCTTCTTCGTATTCCGGAATGTCAGGATAGACTTCTTTCGGTCCGCTCCAGGCCGAATCGTTGGCAAACAAGGAGATCTGCCCGTCGATCTTGTATTTTCGATCTGTTTGGATGTTGTCGATGATCTTCTCATAGGTATGCATCAATTGGGAACGATAGACGCCGAAGGAGTCAAAGGCTCCGCATTTGATCAGGCTTTCGATGGCCCGCTTGTTGAGCACCTTCATGTCGGATCGGGAACAGAAATCCCCAAAAGTGGTGTACGGGCCTTCCTTGCGGTTTCGAATGATGCTCTTTACCGCGTTTTCGCCGACATTTTTGACGGCTGTCAATCCAAACCGGATCTTGTCGGCCACGACAGTGAAATCTTCATGGCTTTCATTCACATCCGGCGGCATGACTTGAATGCCCATTTTTTTCCCGTCGGCGATATATTGGGCCACTTTCGTTTCATTGCCCCGAACACTGGTGAGCAAGGCGGCCATGAATTCTACAGGATAGTGCTTTTTCAACCATGCCGTCTGATAGGCGATGACCGCATACGCGGCGGCATGGGATTTGTTGAAGGCATATTTGGCGAAATCGATCATCTGGTCGTAGATCTTGTTGGCCTGCTCCACGGAGACCCCCCGTCGCAGGGCTCCGTCCACCAGGACCTTGCCTTCCTGGTCGGTTTCTCCGTAAATGAAGACCTTTCTTTCCGCTTCCATGACATCCATTTTTTTCTTGGACATGACCCGGCGCACCAGGTCGCTACGTCCCATGGAATAGCCGGCCACATCCCGGACGATCTGCATGACCTGTTCCTGATAGACCATGCTGCCGTAGGTCACATCAAGAATGGGCCGCAGGATCTCATGGATATAGGTGATCTCTTTTGGATTTTTTTTATTTCGTATGTACATGGGGATCTGCTCCATGGGACCTGGACGGTAGAGGCTGATCCCGGCAATGATGTCTTCGAAAGAGTCGGGACGAAGGTTGGACATGAAACGCTGCATCCCGGCGCTTTCCAGTTGAAAGATCCCCAGGGTGTCCCCACTGGAAATCAGATCATATACGTCCTTGTCGTCAAAGGGAAGTTGATCCATATCCAGAGTGATCCCCTTGCTTTTTTCCACATTGAGGACCGCATCCCGGATCACTGTCAACGTCCGAAGACCCAGAAAATCCATTTTCAACAATCCCAGCTCTTCCAGCAAAGTCATGGTGAACTGGGTGGTGATGGAATCGTTGTTCCGATATAAGGGCACGTGTTCCACCACCGGCTTGTTGGAGATCACCACTCCCGCCGCATGGGTGGAGGCATGTCTGGAAAGTCCCTCTACGGACCGGGACATGTCGATAAGTTCTTGCGTTTGTGGATCTTCCTTGCACAATTCCACCAGCTTGGGATTGACCCTCAATGCCTTTTCAATGGTCATCCCGATCTCCATGGGGATCAGTTTGGCCACCTTGTCCACTTTGTTGTAAGGAATGTTCATGGATCGTCCCACATCCCGAATGGCCGCTCTGGCAGCCATGGTACCGAAGGTGATGATCTGGGCCACATGATCGTGTCCGTATTTTTCCACCACATAATCGATGACTTCCTGTCTTCGTTCGTAGCAGAAATCAATGTCGATATCCGGCATGGAAATTCGATCCGGATTCAAAAAACGTTCGAAAATCAAATTGTATTCGATGGGGTCGATGGTAGTGATGTCCAGCACATAAGATACTATACTTCCAGCGGCACTGCCTCGTCCCGGACCCACCATGATCCCATTGTCTTTGGCGTATTTGATGAAATCCCATACGATCAGGAAATAATCGTTGTAACCCATCTCGTCGATGACCTGCAGTTCGTATTCCAAGCGGCTGGTCAGTTGTTCATCTTCCTTTGCATACTTTTTATGCAAACCCTGAAAACAAAGCTCCCTCAAGTATTCCTTGGGCTTCGTTCCCTCCGGCAAAGGGTATCGGGGCAGATGGATCTGGTCGAAAGAAAATTCCAGGTTGCACTTGTCCGCTATGATCTGGGTGTTATCCAGTACTTCCGGCAGATCAGAAAACAATGCCTCCATGTCGGAACGGCTTTTCAAATAGAATTCATCGTTGGGAAAGCGCATCCGGTTTTCGTCGTCCACGTTGGTGGCGGTCTGGATACATAAAAGTATATCATGGCTCTTGGCATTTTCCTTATGTACATAATGCACATCGTTGGTGGCCACCATTGGTATATTCAGTCGGCGGGATATGTCCACCAGTCCTTCATTGACCGGTTTTTGTTCCGGCATGCGATGGTCCTGCAGCTCCAGATAAAAGTCATCCCCAAAAATCTCCTGATAGGTCCTGGCTGTTTCCACGGCTTTCTCCATGTCTTGTCCGGATATGGCCCTGGGGATCTCCCCTGCCAGGCAGGCACTCAAACAGACCAGTCCTTCTGCATGGTCACGAAGATAGTCCACATCCACCCGGGGCTTGTAATAGAATCCGTCTACAAAACCGGCAGAAACGATCTTCATGAGATTTTCATATCCGGTCCGATCTTTTGCCAGCAAGACCAGATGGTATGGATTGGAGTCCAGTTTGGATTCCTTGCTGTCCATGCTGCGGGGTGCAACGTATACTTCACAGCCGATGATGGGTTTGATCCCTTCTCTTTTGCAGGCCTTGTAAAAATCCACCACGCCAAACATGACGCCATGGTCCGTTATGGCAAGGCTGCTCATCCCCAGTTCTTTAGCCTGGGTGACCAGATCGTCCATTTTGCAGAATCCGTCCAGCAGGCTGAACTCCGTATGCAAGTGCAGGTGTGTAAAAGAACCCATATCCAAATCTCCAATCTTCTTGCCCCTTTGTTTCTTGTTTATTATAAAGGGAACTGTTTGTATCGTCAATATTTTCCCACTGGGACACTATTGTCCCGGTTAGAGCTGTTCTGCGATCTCCACGATCTTTTTGAGGCGATGATTGATCCCCGATTTTCCCATGGGCGGATCCATCATTTCTCCAAGCTCTTTTAAAGATGCTTCCTGGTTGTTCATGCGAAGCTCTGCGATCTCCCGCAGGTTGGGAGGAAGCTTGTCCAGCCCGATGGTCTTTCGGATCCGTTCGATGCAATCCACCTGTTTCCAGGCCGCCTCTACCGTCTTGGTCAGATTGGCGGTTTCGCAATTGACGATCCGGTTGACATTGTTTCGCATATCCTTTACGATCCGTATGTTTTCGATATCCAGCAGGGCGCTGTGGGCGCCAATGATGCTTAGCAGGGTGATGATCTGTTCCGAATCCTTGAGATACACCACAAAGTTGCCTTTGCGTTCGATGATCTTGGATGTGAGATCAAAAGAATTGATGACTTTCATCAAATTCACGGCATACTCTTCATTGGATGTGACAAACTCCAGGTGGTAGGTTTTTTCCGGATCTGAAATGGAACCGGCGCCAAGAAAGGCTCCTCGCAAATAGGCTTTTCTGGTTTCCCGGTTTTCCTGAAAACGCTGTGGTATTTCTTCCAGCAGGGTCAAATAGCCGTCCTTGCGGCCGACGATCCCCAGATCCTGAAGGATGTTCATGGCTTCCTGGGGGGAAACCACCCGTACCGTATATACATTCCGGTTCTTGAACTGTTTGTTTTTACTGGTGACCACTTCCACCTCTACTCGATAGACCGCCTTGAATGACTTGAAAGCATGTCTGGCGATGGCGGCATTTTCCGTCTTGATCTGAAATGTCATTTCGCCTACCCCTTCGTATTTCAGGCTGCCGCCCATATGGATCAGGGCAGACAATTCTGCGGAGAGGATCTCCCGGTTGTTGGTCTCCAAACGGCTCAGATCGCTTTTGGTTTTTGATGAAAAACTCATGAAATTTCCTCCGTTTACACTTTTTCCAAGATCGCTTCCGCCACCTTGTAGGCATTGTGTCGTATATATTGACTTTTGATTTCTGAGAAGTCGTCCTTGATCAGTTCATAAGACATGCCCGCGAATCTCTCCTCCAGAAATCGGACACGGGCGGCTCCGCCCTGTTGATATTTTTCCAAAGATTCGCCCAGTTCTTTTCCCCGGTTGATGACGATGTAGTCAAAAATCTCCTGGCTGTCGCATTTCATATGGGCGGCGATGGCCTGGACATGGTCCCACACGTCATATCCTTCCGTTTCCCCGGGCTGGGTCATAATATTGGATATGTAGAACCGTTTCGCTTTCGTTTTCAACAGGGCCTCTTTCATCCCCTCTACCAAAAGATTGGGAATGATGCTCGTATACAGGCTTCCAGGTCCGATGATGATCGCCTGGGCGTCCATAATGGCGTCGATGGCCTCCGGTAGTGGTTTGGCATCTGCCGGATCGATGGATACTTCCTTTATTTTCGTCTTTCTTTCAATGGCACGGGCGGGAATGATGGATTCCCCATTTACCGTTTCTCCGTTTTGGAAGGTGGCCCGCAAGGTGATCTGATCCAGCGAAATCGGAAGAACCGTCCCTTTGATGGCCATGACATCGCTGGCATTTTTGACCGCTTCCATAAAATTGCCGCTGATGCCGTTCATGGCCGCCAGAAACAAATTTCCGAAACTCTGCCCTTTGAGCATGCCTTCTTCAAATCGGTAATTGAGCAGCTGCTGCATGATCCCTTCATCATCGGCTAGCGCCAGAATGCAGCTTCGAATGTCCCCTGGAGGAAGCATGCCCAGGTCTTCCCGCAGAACTCCGGATCCTCCGCCGTCATCGGCAACGGTAACAATGGCTGTGATATTCTCCGTGAAAAGTTTCAATCCTCTTAAGATGACGGAACTTCCCGTTCCACCTCCCACAACAACGACACGCTTGTCGTGCTTTTTCAAGGTCCTCTTCTTTCCCACCATATTACTTTTCTCCCTCAGACAAATGCTTTCGAATGTCCCGATGATCGATGACGACCCAGTGTCCGTTTTTTTGGAGGAGTTCCTGGATGTGATTGACCAGGGTGACGGAGCGATGCTGTCCTCCTGTACAGCCGATGGCAACCACCAGCTGGGCTTTGCCTTCCTCCTCGTAGTAAGGAATGGTATATTCCAACAAGTCCATCAATTTTTCCACAAATGCTTGGGTTTGTTCAAAATGAAGGACAAAGTCCTGGACCGGTTTGTCGTTTCCCGTCAAGGCTCTCAGGTGTTCGTCATAAAAGGGGTTTGGCAAAAAACGCACATCGAACAAAAGATCTGCATCCATGGGTATGCCGTATTTGTACCCGAAAGAGACAACGTTGATCAGCATACCGCTGGTGGGCATGTCCTGCAAATATATTTTTTCCAATTCTTCCTTTAACTCTTTTACCGCAAGGCTGGACGTATCGATGATATGGTCTGCCATGGCCCGGATCTTCTCCAGCTTCTCCCGTTCCAATTCCATGGCAACGGAGATCCTGGACTCGGTGGCCAGGGGATGCTTTCTGCGGGATTCCTTGTACCTGGTGACCAGGACATTGTCATGGGCTTCCAGAAACAAAAGGTCAAACTTGAACTTCCGCTCCCGCATCTCCAACAAAACCTGCTCAAAGTCGTCAAAAAAAACTCCGCCCCGGCTGTCTACGCCTACGGCCACGTTTTCGATGTTGTTGTCGGACCGACTACACAGCTCAGCAAAGGTGGGCACCAGCTTTGGCGGCAGGTTGTCCACACAAAAGAATCCCCAGTCTTCAAAAGCCCGTATGGTATTGCTTTTTCCGGCTCCAGACAATCCGGTGATTATCACAAATCTCATTTTGTCCCATCCCCTTCCACATTCATGATCCTCTTTGGATCCAAGCCGGCTTCCTGGGCGATCTTGATCCCTTCTTCCACCATTCCCACATGCCTGCTTTCATGGGCATCGCTGTTGATGGCGAATTTCACCGGGTATTCCATGGCGATCTTCACATCTTTTGCCGTCAGATGACCATGGTGGGCATTGATCTCCAGCAATACTTTTTTCTTTGCCGCCTTTTGGGCGATTTGGGCCATATCCACCGGCACCTTTGCCCCCGGATGGGTGATCATGCGGATCTTATAGCGGTCCATGGCCAGCAGCAAGGCTTTGGTGTTGACCCTTCTGGCTTTTCCTCGAAGAGCGGGAAATCCTTTTGCCAATAGATTCAAGATATAAAACCCGAATATGTCGGAAATTTTTTTTACTCCGACACCATAATGATACCCCACGTTGACCACATCCAACAGTTGGAAGAGTTCTTTGTCCACATCAATGGTCCCGTCCGTTGATATGATGTTTGCTTCCACCCCCAACTCGATCTTGATGGAGGGATATTTCTTTTGAAGATCGTCCGCTTCCTTGCGCATCCGCTTCCAGTTTTCCTTCTTGACGCCGTAAAACAAATGACCGCTTCCGTGGTCCGTTATGGCGATCTTCTTCAGTCCCAGCTCCAGGGCCTGGCGAACATTGTCCTCCATGGATCCCTTTCCATGGCTATATGTGGTATGGGTATGTAGATCCCCAGTAATTTTCATAAAATCACCCCTTCACTTCCCTATATTATATAATAGATTGGCCCTTTTGGCGAAGGCTGAGGAATTCTTCCTTGATAATTATTGGAATAATGAATATAATGGGTTTGGATTTTGCATGGACCAACCTTGGAGGAATACAACGAATGAATATAGAATATATGAAAATGGAATTTGAGAATTTTTTGCAGCCGGAACAGATCGTCATCCACGCTCCCATGAAAAAGCATACATCGTTCAAGGCAGGTGGCGACGCGGATTTTTTGCTGACGCCGGAAACGGAAAAACAGATCGGCCACATCATCGAAGTTTGCAAAAGGAACAATGTCTCCTATTATATCATGGGCAACGGCAGCAATCTCCTTGTCCGGGATGGAGGCTATCGGGGAGTCATCATCAAACTGGCTTCCAATTTCAGCAAATGCGTCCTTCTTGGGGAAACCCTGGAATGTCAAAGCGGCGTATTGCTGTCCCGCCTGGCCAAGATCGCCTATGAAAACGAACTGGAGGGACTGGCCTTTGCATCGGGGATCCCCGGGACCCTGGGTGGAGCCATCACCATGAACGCCGGAGCCTATGGCGGAGAGATCAAGGATGTATTGCACAGTGCCAGGGGCATCGACATGGATGGAAACATCCACGAATTGGTCAACGGCGAGCTGGAACTGGGGTACCGCACCAGCGCGGTCCAACGAAAAAATCTGGTGGTCCTCTCCGGAGTGCTGCACCTGAAACAGGGCAACAAGAAATCCATCAAGGTCATGATGGACGACTTCGATGCCCGGAGAAAGTCAAAGCAACCCTTGGAACTACCCAGTGCAGGCAGCACCTTCAAGCGTCCAGTCGGACACTTTGCCGGAAAACTCATCGAGGATTGCCATTTGAAGGGTCACGCCATCGGGGGAGCACAGGTGAGCACCAAACACTGCGGATTCATCGTCAACATCGGCCAAGCTACTGCAAAAGACATTCTTCAGCTGATCGAGCACGTACAGGAAACGGTGAAGGATACCTTCCAAGTAGAGATGGAGACGGAAGTGAAGATCATCGGAGAAGATTGATCCTCACGATTCCACACCGGCAAACACCACCACATCCACGCTTTTAGCACCAGATCTCAATAAAGCCGCTGCACAGGCATTGGCCGTGGCGCCGGTGGTGAGAACATCATCCACCAAAAGAACATGACGACCCTGGATCATTCCAGGGTCTTTTACATGGAAAATTTTCTCTGCATTCTTTTGTCGCTCCGCCTTGTCCAGCTCCCGTTGGTGTCTTCCATCCCCTCTTTTCTCCAACCCATGAGAATAGATTGGGGGCTTTTCTTCTTTCCAACCTGACCATCCCTCAAGGAGACCCAGGGCGAGTTCCTCGCTTTGGTTGTATCCCCGTTTGGCCAGTGTTTCTTCGTGGAGGGGAACTGGTACGATGACGTCGATGTGGTCAAAGATCTCCCTGTTGCAGCGTGCCTCCAGCCGACTTGCCATCCAACTGCCGAAAAATCGGCACAGGCCTGGTCGGTTCTTGAATTTCATGGCATACACCAGACCTTTGATCTCCTCCCTGTAGGCAAAGCCGCAGTATCCCTTCCCATATACGGGAGGTCGGGACAGACAGTCCATGCAGATCGTCAACCGGTCGGAACTTTTCTGGCGGCCGCAATGGACGCAATGGATCTCCCGCCTCTCCTCCAGCTTCTCCATACAGGTCTTGCAGAGATGTTTTTTCGTGAAAAAAAGCACCCTTTTGCACACAGGGCACTTTCCATTTTCCATAAACAAGGTGTCCATCCACCATTCAATCAAGCCATTGCCTCCTTGTCACGTTGTCCATGATCCGCTGTTTCAGTCCGGTTTTTCGCAGGACCGTCTGGATGTTGTTGATCATGGCCTGCAAATAGGACTTGTGGCCAACCAGGATCACCATCTCTCTACCTCTTGTCACCGCCGTATAGAGCAGATTCCGGTTCAGAAGCATCCTTGGACCCTGGAAGACCGGCATCACCACCACAGGAAATTCGCTTCCCTGGCTTTTATGGACCGTGATGGCGTAGGCCAGCATCAGTTCGTCCATTTGTTCAAAGGTGTAATGGACTTTTTTGTCGTCATCGAAAACCACCACGACCACCTTGTCCATCAACCGGATCTCCTGGATCCGGCCGATGTCTCCGTTGAAGATCCCCCGGCCTTCTTCCTGGGTCTTCACGTCCGTCCACTCCATGTTGTAGTTGTTTCGGATCTGCATCACCTTGTCCCCTTCCCGAAAAAGGGTGTTGGTGAAGGATCGTTCCTTTTTATCCGGCTTGGGCGGATTTAGGTTGGCCTGGAGCAATCGATTCAGCTCATAGATCCCCGCCGGGCCTTTTTTGATGGGAGAAACGATCTGTATGTCCTCAAAAAAATCGTAGTTGTTGTAGTTTTTCAACCGGTGGGTGGAAATGTCCAGGATGGTCTGGCGGATCTTTTCCGCCGATGCGCACTGGATAAAGTAAAAGTCCTTTTCCCGGTTGTTGACGATGGGCATCTCCCCACTGTTGATGCGGTGAGCATTGACCACGATCATGCTCTCCTGGGCTTGCCGGAAGATCTTTTCCAGCTTGACCATGGGAACGGCGCCGCTGTCCATGAAATCCTTCAGGACGTTTCCCGGACCGACGCTGGGAAGCTGGTTGATGTCCCCCACCAGGATCAGCCGGGTCCCCAGGGAAACCGCCTGGAGCAGGTGATTCATCATCAGGATGTCGATCATGGATGCCTCGTCCACGATGATCAGGTCCGCTTCCACGGGATTTTCCTCGTTGCGGTCGAAGGTCTGTTCCTCTTCATTTTCCGAGTATCCATATTCTAGCATCCGGTGGATCGTCTTTGCGTCGAAGCCGGTGGTTTCATTCATTCGCTTTGCCGCCCGGCCTGTTGGGGCCGCCAGAGCGATCTCATAATCCAGCTTTTCAAACACTTCCAGGATGCATTTGATGATGGTGGTCTTTCCGGTACCAGGACCTCCGGTGATGATCACCACGCCATGTTCGATGGATGCCCGAATGGCTTCTTTTTGGACTTCATCCAATTCGATGTGATTTCTCTCTTCGTAAGACGTTATGATGGAATCCACGTTGATGATCTGATTTTCATACCGATAGCCGGAGATCTCCACGATCTTGTCCGCCACGTTGGCTTCCGCCATGTACAGGGGCAGGGTGTAATAGACCCGCTCCCCGTCCACCAGCTCCAGCTTGACTTCTCCTTGGAGGGTCAGCTCTTCCAGATTTTCCGCTGCCGTATCTTCGTCGATCTGCAGGATCTCCCGGCCTCGCCTTAAAAGTTCCTCTTCTTCCATGAACATGTTTCCGTCGTTGTAGCACTGCTGCAGGATGTGCTTGATCCCTGCCATGATACGAAAGGGGGATCCTTCTTCCACCCCCATGTGCATGGCGATCTCGTCGGCGATCTTGAATCCGATGCCGTGGACATCCCGGATGAGGCGATATGGATTCTCCCGAATGACGGAGATGGTATTTTCCCGGTATACCTTGTAGACCCGCATGGCCAAGGAAGAAGAGATGCCGTATTCTCCCAGAAACATGACGATGTCCATGACTTCCCGGTGTTCGTTGAAGGATTCGCTGATCCGCTGGGCCGTCTTCGTGCCGATGCCCTCCACTTCCGTCAGTCGGTTGGGACTATATCGTATGATGTCCAGGACGTCATCTCCAAAGCGTTCCACCAGCAATCGGGCCTTCTTTTCCCCGATCCCTGTGATCAGCCCGGAGGCCAGGTATTTTTCCATTCCCTCTGCGGATTCCGGTACTTCCAGTTGGAAGCTGTGGGCTTTCATCTGCAGGCCAAAATTGGGGTGTTCGCTCCAGACACCCTTCACCGTAATATATTCCCCCTGGTTCATGGGGGGAAATTCCCGGTGATGGTGATCATTTTCCCGCCGGCATCCAGGTCCATGACCGTGAAATTGTTGATCTCGTTGTGATATATGATGTTTTCAATGGTTCCGGAAATTTTGTCCATGGCTCGTCTCCTACATTCTTATACGCCCTATTATACCATTCTCCTTCAGGAGATTGTAGGAAAGCTGATAAGCTAAAATGGGGACGGTGACTTTTTCGCAAAAAAGTCACCGTCCCCATTTTAGAACTTACTCTAAAGGCAGCTTGGCCAATTCTTCCAGATCCACATCGGCTTCATAATCCACCGTGTCAAAACAAAACCCATTGATTCGCAGAAAATCTTCCACAAACCCTTTGATGTCCGTCTTTTCTTGAATATTGTCGTTGTTTACCGTAGCCATGAGTCGGGCCACTTCCTCCTGGACATCCTCTTCCATCTCCAGGTTGTCCGGTCGGATCCGTCCCTTTACGTCCGTGATCCTCTTGTCTCCGTAGATCATGTCCTTGAAAAGGCGGTATTTCTGCTCGATCTCCCCTTCGTGGGTCCCCATCTCCTTCATGACCTTGTAAAGAACGGCGCCATACACCGGGAAAATGGGGATGTAGATGCTGGCTTTGGTCACGATGGCCTTGCTGGAAGATATCAGTGCTTCTCCGTCGTATTTCTCTTTCAACTCTTTGGTCATCTTCTCCGCCGACATTTCCAGATGCTTTTTCGCCTGACCGATGGTCCCGTCCGAGTAGATGGCGTATGTGGCTTCGCTTCCCAAGTAAGTGTAGGCGATGGTCTTGAATCCATCTGCCAGCAATCCGGCTTCATCCAGCAATTCCACCCACCATTGCCAGTCTTCACCACCCATGACCTTGATGGTGCTCTGGATCTCGTCTTCCGTGGCCGTTTCCATGACTTCCTCTTTCAGGGACAAGTTGTTGATGTCGATGGTATACCCCCGGACTTCCTCTCCGATGCTCTTCAAGACGGAAGAGTAGGTGACTCCGTCTTTGGGATCCGTTCGCCGGTTCGACGCCAGGCTGTACACCAGCAGGTCGATCTTCCCCACTTTCTCTTTTAAATAGGTAAGGACCTGGTCTTTCATTTCTTTTGAAAAAGCATCGCCTACAAAATCTTTGCAGGACAGCCCTGCTTCTTTTGCAAACTGCTGAAAGTATACGTTGTTCCACCAGCCGGCTGTTCCGGTCTTGCTGGACCCTTTTGGCGGGATTTCAAAGGACACGTTCACCGTTTCCGTACCGGCGCCGAAAGCCAGGGCGATCCGGCTGGCCAGCCCATATCCGGAAGACCCTCCCACGATCAATGCCTTCTTCGGTCCTTCAAAATGTCCTTCCTTTTTTACATGGTCGATTTGCCTCTTCACATTTTCCCGGCATCCAATGGGATGGACCCGTACACAAATGTTGCTTTTAATCACTGGTTTTATTATCAATTTCATTTCCTCCCGAATCATTTCACGTCATCATTTTTTGTTGACAAGTTCATCACTTTGTATTATATTGCACATATACTTTGATTGTCAAAGATTTTGATACTCAAATTATTTAGGAATCAAATTATTTTCACAACACAGGAGGAAAACCCATTGGATATAAAAGATATTCTAACCATCATGGATCGATTCGACCAGGGAAACATGACAAAACTGCAACTGAAAATCGATGAAACCGAACTGAACATAGAAAAGGATAGCATATTTGCCCCGCCTATGGCAAACCAGTCTTTGCCATCAACACTGGTGGCTAGCGGAACGCCTGCCCCCGCAGAACACAAAAAACCACAGGAAGACGGCTTTGTCATCAAGTCCCCTCTGGTAGGCATATACTACGAATCTTCTTCCCCGGATTCCCCCCTTTCAAAAAACCGGGCGATCCGGTCAAAGCTGGGGAAGTGATTTGTATACTGGAAGCCATGAAAGTCTTCAATGAAATCAAAAGTCCCTGGGACGGAGTGGTCACTTCCATTCTGGTATCCAATCAGGACATTGTAGAATTTGACCAGCCACTGATGGTCATCGAAAGGGCGTAGGATCATGAGCTCCTTTCAACGGATCCTCATAGCAAATCGGGGCGAGATCGCCGTTCGGATCATTCGCGCCTGCCGGGAGATGAACATCGAGACAGTGGCCGTTTATTCCACTGCAGACAAGGAAAGCCTTCATGTTGCCCTGGCGGATTATTCCATCTGCATCGGATCCGGATCTCCCAGAGACAGTTATCTCCACTTGGAACGGATCATGAGCACCGCCGTTTCCCTGGGGGTGGATGCCATCCATCCGGGATACGGATTTCTTTCGGAAAACAGCCGGTTCGCCAAAATGTGCGAAGAGTGCGGCATTGCTTTCATCGGCCCATCTTCCGATGCCATATTGAACATGGGCAATAAATCCACAGCTCGGGAATTGATGAAAAACAGCGGTGTGCCGGTTATCCCCGGTTCCGACGGTTTGATCCGGGATCTGGAACAAGCCTACGAATTGGCGGAAGGGATCGGTTTTCCCGTCATCATCAAAGCCTCCATGGGCGGAGGCGGCAAGGGTATGCGCATCGTCCACAACAGGGACGAATTGGCATCCTTTTTTCATCAAGCAAAAACGGAAGCCCAAAATGCCTTCGGCGACGCTTCCATTTATATGGAGAAATACATTACCAGCAGCCGTCATGTGGAATTTCAGATCTTGGCGGACAAGGCAGGAAACACCATCCACCTTTTCGACCGGGAATGTTCCATCCAGCGCAACAACCAAAAAATGATCGAAGAGGCTCCTTCCTCTTGTCTGGAGGAGGAAAAGCGACGACAAATGGGCGAAAGCGCCGTCCTGGCCGCCAAGGCTATCGGATACTACAGCGCCGGCACCGTAGAATTTCTGGTGGATGAAGATCACAATTACTACTTTATCGAAATGAATACCCGGATCCAGGTGGAACATCCCACTACGGAGCTGGTCACTGGTGTGGACCTGATCAAGGAACAGATCCGCATCGCCCAGGGGCACTCGTTGTCTCTAACTCAGGATCAGGTGTGCATTCGAGGCCATGCCCTGGAGTGCCGGATCAACGCAGAAGATCCGGACAACGCCTTTTCCCCCAGCGCCGGAAAAATCGGGAACCTTCATTTGCCGGGAGGCAACGGAGTTCGGGTGGACACCCATATTTATCCCGGATATACAGTACCGGTCTATTATGATTCCATGCTGTGCAAGATCATCTGTCTTGGAGCCGACCGGGAAGAAGCGATTCGTAAAATGCGGTCCGCTTTGAAGGAATTGACCGTGGAAGGCATCAAGACCAATGTGACCCTGCAAAAGCGCATCTTGTCCCATCCGGCATTTGAACAAGGACATTTTGACACGGGATTTGTTGCCAAACTAATCGGACAGGATTGATAACATGTTTAAAATATTTTCAACCAAGCGAAAAGTGAACGCCCGCCAGTTCAAACAGCGGGACATACCGGAACAACTATATACGAAATGCAGCTCCTGCCAGGAAATGATCTATTACGCAGATCTGGAATCCAATCATCAGGTCTGTCCTTCCTGTCACCATCATTTCCCCTTGAGCGTCACCCAGCGGATCTTTTCCCTGGTGGACGAAGGATCCTTTCGGGAATTCAACCGGCTGATGAAAACAAAAAATCCGCTGAATTTTCCCGGATACGAGGAAAAACTGGACAAGGCCATGAAAAACGCCGATCTCAAGGAAGCCGTGGTCACCGGTTACGGCGACGTCCACGGCAAGCGTTGCGTCATCTGCATCATGGATTCCCACTTCATGATGGGATCCATGGGGGGCGTCGTTGGGGAAAAAATCACCCAAGCCGTGGAAAAATCCATGAAACACCGACTTCCCCTGTTGATCTTTTGCGCCTCCGGAGGAGCACGCATGCAGGAAGGCATCGTCTCTCTGATGCAAATGGCCAAAGTCAGCGCCGCCATCAAAAAACACAGCAAGGCGGGGCTGCTCTACGTCAGCATCCTGACTCACCCAACCACTGGCGGCGTGACTGCCAGCTTTGCCATGGAAGGGGACATCATCCTGGCGGAGCCGGGAGCATTGATCGGATTTGCCGGCCCCAGGGTCATCGAACAGACCATGCGCCAGGAGCTGCCGGAGGGTTTCCAAAGCGCGGAATTTCTCCAGGACCACGGGTTTGTAGACCGAGTGGTGCCAAGAGGCCAACTGCGGCGTACCCTCCACAAAATCTTGAAAATACACGGAGGGCCCTACCATGGATAAAGCAAATCATCCCATGAAGCATGATCCCTGGGAAAATGTAAATATTGCCCGATCCCAAAGCCGTCCCACCGCCAATGACTACATCGAAACCATCTTTGACGATTTTCTGGAATTCCACGGCGACCGATGTTATGGAGACGACCCGTCCACCATTGGCGGCATCGCCACCTTGAACGGAGTACCCGTTACTGTCATCGGACAACAAAAGGGTCGAAGCCTGGAGGAGAACCTGAAAAGAAACTTTGCCATGCCCTATCCGGAAGGATACCGCAAATCCCTGCGATTGATGAAGCAGGCGGAAAAATTCAACCGGCCCATCATTTGCTTCGTGGACACCCCCGGCGCCTATTGCGGCATCGGTGCGGAAGAGCGGGGCCAGGGCCATGCCATTGCCACCAACTTGATGGAAATGAGCGACCTGCAAGTGCCGGTGATCTCCATCGTCATTGGCGAAGGCGGAAGCGGAGGCGCACTGGCCCTCAGCGTTGGCGACCAGATCTGGATGATGGAGTACGCCGTGTATTCCATTCTCTCCCCGGAAGGCTTTGCCTCCATTCTTTGGAAGGACAGTTCCCGGGCAAAGGAAGCCGCCGGCATCATGAAACTGACCTCCTACGATTTGGTGGAGTTGAAGATCGCCGATAAGATCGTACCCGAACCGGAAGGCGGTTTGGACATGGAAAAAAATCATCGGGAAACCATGGGGTATCTGAAGGAACTTTTGGTCCAGGAATTGCAGCACTTGTCCAAACTACCGTTAAAGACCCTGTTGAAGAACCGTTACAACAAATACCGTTCCATGGGACTGTAGTGGAAAGGAGATCATCTTGAAAAAAAGCAAAATCATCGCGGCGGGGAAAGCCGCCGCCGAACATTTGATCACCAATGAGGACTTGTCCCAAATGGTGGATACCAACGACGAATGGATCCAAAGCCGCACCGGCATCCAGACCCGACGGGTCTCCCTTCAGGAGACCACCCTGGATCTGGCAACGCGTGCATCTCTGGATGCACTCCATAAAGGGGACATCGATCCCGAAACACTGGACATGATCATCGTGGCAACGGTGACCCCAGATTATTTCATTCCCGCCTGTGCCAGTCTGCTACAGCACCGGTTGGGCCTGAATCATCGACCTATGATGGCTTTTGACCTAAACGCGGCATGCACGGGACTCATCTACGCCATTCAGACGGCGGAAAAATTCATCGCCACCGGCAGCGCAAAGCGAGTACTGGTGGTGGGAAGCGAGACCTTGTCCCGGATCGTGGACTGGACGGACCGGGGTACCTGCGTCCTCTTCGGAGATGGTGCAGGAGCCGTGATCCTGGAAGAAAGCGACCAGGAAGGGATCCTGGCGGACTACACCAATTCCAGAGGCGACGCAGAACTGAATCTGGCCATGCCGGCATTTCCATTGGACAACCCCTTTCAGCAGGAGTCCTGCAGCATGACGCATCAAAAAATGACCATGGCCGGGGCGGAGATCTTCAAGTTTGCCACCTTCGCCATACGGGACGCCATGGAAGAATTGTTGTCCCGTTCCGGGTTGACCATGGAGGACATCGATTTGATCATCCCCCATCAAGCCAACGCCAGGATCATTGCAAAAGTGGCACGGCAGATGGGTCTACCCATGGACAAATTTTTTCTGAACCTGTCGGACTACGGCAATACTTCTTCTGCAAGCATCGGACTTGCCTTGGCGGAAGCCATGGAGCAGGGACGGATCCACAAGGGGGACCATGTGATCCTGGTGGGTTTTGGCGGAGGACTTACCTGGGGCGGCATCTTGCATCGGTTTTAATGAGTCAGGAATACCTTTCTCATAAGATATAAACAAAAATACAAACAAATTACGGAGGTAATAAAAATGATCAAAGAAAAAGTAGTGGATATTTTAGTAGAAGAACTAGGCGTAGAGCCGGAAGAGGTAGTGGAAACAGCAAACATTCAGGAAGACCTGGGCGCAGATTCCCTTGCCATCGTGGAAGTGGTCATGGCTTTTGAAGACGAATTCGACATCAAGATCCCGGAAGAGGACGCCGCTTGCATGATCACCGTCAAGGACATCATTCAGTATCTGGAATCCAAACTGGGTTGACCATGATCTCCAAAAGACTCGCTTTTATCTTTCCCGGCCAGGGCTCTCAAGTTCCCGGCATGGGAAAGGCACTTTATGAAGAGAATTCCATTTTTCGGGAGGCCTTTGCCCAAGCGCAACAGGCGCTCCCATTTGACTTGAAGGACCTTTGTTTCAACGGACCCAAGGAGACCCTGGACAACACCGTCTACGCCCAACCATGCCTTTTGGCCACCAGCGTAGCCGCCTATCGAACCTTGCTGTCCCACATAACGGTGCAGCCGGTTTTCATGGCCGGTTTGTCTCTGGGCGAATACAGCGCCTTGACGGCTTCCGGCGTCTTCTCCCTGGAACAGGCAGCAAGCCTGGTCCATCATCGGGGCCGCTTCATGGAAAATGCCGTGCCCCAGGGCAAGGGGACCATGGCCGCCATCATGGGCCTGGACACCGCCGCCATCCAAGAGGCTTGTGACCAGGCTATTGGATCAGGCATCGTGGAGATCGCCAACTACAATTACGCCGGACAAACCGTTATCGGAGGAGAAGTTGCCGCCGTACGACAAGCCATGGAACTTTGCCTGGAAAAAGGGGCGAAGCGGGCCGTGGAACTGGCCGTCAGCGGACCCTTCCACACCTCCATGCTGAAGGAAGCAGCCATCCAACTGGAAAATTATTTCAAGGATGTCGCTTTTGGACCCTGGACGGTCCCTGTGATATCCAACTTCCGGGCCACGCCCTACGAGACCTTGGAAGAAGCATCCAATCTGCTGGTGCAACAGGTGGTCTCCTCGGTTCAATGGGAACAAAGCGTCCAGTACATGATCTCCCAGGGCGTGGATACCTTTGTGGAGATCGGAACGGGCAAGACCCTGTCCAGCTTCGTCAAGCGGATCGACAAAACATGCACCACATTGCAGGTGGAAGATCCTGCATCCCTGGAAAAAACAATCCAATGTTTGGAGGAATACCAACATGCTGACAAATAAAACAGCCATCGTCACGGGAGGTACCCGGGCATCGGCAAAGCCATCGTTTTGAAGCTGTCCGCTTTGGGAGCCAAGGTGGTCTTCAGCTATCGGTCCAATGAACAAATGGCCAAAGAACTGGTCGACGAGATCGAAGCAAACGGCGGAGAAGCACTGGCCGTTCAAGGAGACGTCGGGGATTTCCAACAGGCGAAAGAACTGATGGAGAAAACCATGGAACGGTTCGGATCCATCGATATTCTGGTCAACAACGCCGGTATCACCAAGGATACCCTGATCTTGCGGATGACCGAAGAGGATTTTGACGATGTCATCAACACCAACTTGAAGGGTACTTTCAACTGCATCAAGCACGCTGCAAAGCCCATGCTCAAGGCCAAAAGAGGCCGGATCATCAACATGGCATCCGTCATCGGTCTGATCGGCAACCCGGGACAGGCCAACTATGCTGCATCCAAAGCAGGCATCATCGGCTTGACGAAATCTGTGGCAAAGGAATTTGCCGCCAGAGGCATCACCGTCAACGCCGTCGCTCCCGGCTTTATCGAATCCGACATGACGGACAAGCTGTCGGAAGAACAGAAGACCGCCATCCGTAAAAACATCCCTTCCGGAACCTTGGGAACGGTGGAGGATGTGGCCAACTGCGTCGCTTTTCTTGCTTCCGAGGAAGCAAGATACATTACCGGCCAAGTCCTCAACGTGGACGGAGGCATGGTCGTATGAAGGAGGTCACCATGAACAGAGTTGTCATTACAGGGTTGGGCGCCATTAGCCCTCTGGGGGAAACGGCCGAAGAGTTTTGGACCAACGCCAAAAAAGGCACTTGCGGAATCGGTCTCATCGACCACTTTGACACCACCGGTTACGAAGTGACCCTGGCCGCTCAGGTAAAAGAATTTCATCCGGAAACCTATATCCATAAACGAGAGATCAAACGACTGGACCGCTATTCCCAGTTTGGCATCTATGCTTCCTGCCAGGCCTACGAAGATGCGGGACTCAAAGATGTCTCCATAGACAGAGAACGGTTCGGGATCCTTGTTTCCAGCGGCATCGGAGGCATCGAGACCTTCTATGAACAAACCAAAAAACAGATCGAAAAGGGCTTCGACCGGATCAGCCCCTATTTCATCCCCATGATCATCCCCAACATGGCGGCTGGTAACATCGCCATCGCTTTGGAGGCGAAGGGGCCCTGTCTTTCCATCGTGACGGCATGCGCCTCCGCCACCAACGCCATCGGTGAAGCCTTCCACAAGATCCGCATGGGGATCATGGACGTGGCCATTGCCGGCGGCAGCGAAGCTTCCATTTGCGAAACAGGCATCGCCGGATTCATGGCCATGAAAGCGCTGAGCACTTCTACAGACCCCAACCGGGCTTCCATCCCCTTCGACAAGGAGCGGGACGGATTCGTCATGGGGGAAGGAGCCGGTGTTTTGGTGCTGGAATCATTGGACCATGCCTTGAATCGAAATGCCAAGATCTATGGAGAGCTCGTGGGCTACGGCGCCACCTGCGACGCCCACCACATCACCTCCCCTGCTCCGGAAGGAGAAGGAGGCGGAAGGGCCATGAAGATGGCCGTTCAGGACGCCGGTCTCCAGCTTACGGACGTGGATTACATCAACGCCCATGGGACCAGCACCTACTACAACGACGTCAATGAAAGCGCCGCCATCAAAAACCTTTTCGGCGATCACTGCGATCATTTGGCCGTCAGTTCCACCAAGTCCATGGTGGGCCACCTGCTGGGAGCCTCCGGCGGCGTGGAAGCCATTGCCTGCGTCAAAGCGCTACAGGAAGGATTCCTGCCACCTACCATCAACTATCGGGTGCCGGATCCGGAATGCACTCTGGACTACATCCCCAACGAGGGAAGATCTTCCGACGCCACCATCGCCTTGTCAAACTCTTTGGGCTTCGGCGGACACAACGCCACCCTTGCATTTAAAAAATGGGAAGGAGACGTGTGAACATGGAACTAAACAGCAATCAGATCCAGGAGATCATCCCCCATCGCTATCCCTTTCTTCTGGTGGACCGGATCACGGAACTGGAACCGGGGGTAAAAGCCACTGGCTTGAAGAACGTGTCCGTGAACGAATACTTCTTTCAGGGTCACTTTCCCCAGGAACATGTGATGCCCGGCGTTTTGATCATTGAAGCCCTGGCACAGGTGGGCGCCGTGGCCATTTTGAGCCTGGAGGAGAACAAGGGAAAGATCGCCTATTTCGGCGGCATCAAAAAAGCGAAGTTCAAACGAAAAGTGATACCGGGAGACACCCTGGTATTGAAAACCGAGATCATCCGCAGCATGGGTCCCGTCGGCGTAGGCCAGGCCGTGGCCACCTGCAACGGAGAAATCTGCGTGGAAGCGGAATTAACCTTTGCCGTCGGTGAATAAGAAAAACCCTCCTGGGTATATTAAAATCCAGGAGGGGATTTTTATGTTGATCGCCGTTTTGGCTGTAGGAAAAAACAACGAATTGGGAAAAGACAACCAACTTCCCTGGCATCTTCCCAATGATCTGAAACATTTTCGAAAAATCACGGACAGCATGCCCATGATCATGGGAAGGGAGACCTTTGAGGCCCTCCCCGGCGTGCTTCCCGGAAGGGAACACATCGTTCTGACCAGAAACACGGATTACCAGGTGGACCATCCCATGGTGAAAGTCGTCCATTCCGTGGATGACATTTTGGACAGCCTGGATCCTGAGAAAGACTACAGCGTCATCGGGGGAAAGCAGATCTTTCAGCTGTTCATGCCCTATACGGACAAGATCCACCTGACACGGATCGACGAGGCTTTCGATGCAGACACCTATTTCGATGAACCGGACCCGGAAGAGTGGGTGGTGGTCTCCGAAGAAGCGGGGATCCTGGACGAAGAAAACACCCTGCCCCATCGGTTTTTGGTGTTGGAACGGAAGAAGAAATAAGGGATCGCAGGAAAGGAATCACAGGAATCACAGGGACGGTTCTTTTGATTACAGCAGGCGTAATCAAAAGAACCGTCCCTGTGATCTTTATTTTTTTTGTTACAAAAAAGTTGAAGGACCCTTACAAGGATTATAATCCCCGGGGATATAATGATCCCAGCACCTTGAAAGGAGACGACCCCATGCACTCATTTATCAAACTCAACTACATCAGCATGCTCTACGCCCTGGTATTTTTGATCCCCGCAGAATTGCTGCTCAACGCCTATCGCATCCAGCGATTGACCCAGTGGTCATTTGGTACCGTCAACACGATCAGCTTGATCCTGTCTCTGGCCGTTCTGCTGGCTGGCAGTATCCTACTTTACAAACTGACTCAAAAGACGTGGAGTGGTAGAAAGATCAAATACTGGACTGCCTTGATCTGGTTTCCTTACTTCATTCTCTTTACGCAGCTGTTTGCCCTCCTATTTCCCATTACGAACCGGGGCGACATGGCTGGTCCGGGCTCCGGTCTGATCCTTCTTGGATGGCTGGCTGCCTATCCTTTCTACATCCTTCTGCTCAATCTGTTCAACCCATGATCATGAAAAAGACGGTTCTTTTGATTACGTAATCAAAAGAACCGTCCCTTTTATTTTGCTTCCCGCTTCAGGATCTCCGCCTTGTCTGTTTTTTCCCAGGGCAGATCCAGATCGGTGCGTCCGAAATGGCCATAGGCCGCCGTTTTTTTATAGATGGGCCGTCGAAGCTCCAGATCCCGGATCATGGCTCCCGGTCGCAGATCGAAGTTTCGTTTGATCAGTTCCACCAGCTTGTCGTCATCGATGGCACCGGTCCCGAAGGTCTCCACAAAAATGGATACGGGCTTTGCCACGCCGATGGCATAGGCCAATTCCACTTCACATTTTTTGGCCAATCCTGCAGCAACGATGTTCTTTGCCACATGTCTGGCCGCATAGGCACCGGCACGGTCCACTTTCGTCGGATCTTTGCCGGAGAAGGCTCCACCGCCGTGCCGGCCGTAGCCCCCATAGGTATCCACGATGATCTTCCGTCCCGTCAACCCGGCATCCCCTTGAGGACCGCCAATGACGAAGCGTCCCGTGGGGTTGATGTAGATCTTGGTTTCATCATCCAGGAATTCTTCCTTTACGATGGGTTTGATCACATATTTGATCAGATCCCTGCGAATGGTGTCCAGATCCACCTCCGGACTGTGCTGGGTGGAGATGACGATGGTATCCACCCGAACGGGAACGTCATTGTCGTATTCCACGGTGACCTGGGTCTTTCCATCTGGACGCAAATACTCCAAAGTGCTGTTTTTTCGCACATCCGTCAATTTCTGGGCAAGTCGATGAGCCAGTGAAATAGGCAGAGGCATCAATTCCGGCGTCTCGTCGCAGGCAAACCCGAACATCATCCCCTGGTCTCCGGCGCCGATCTCCGCTTCCCGCTGCACCAGTCCGTCGTCGCCTCGAACTTCCAAGGCCCGGTCCACGCCCTGGGCGATGTCGGCGGATTGTTCATTGATGGTGGTCAACACCGCGCAGGTTTCGCAATCGAACCCGTATTTCGCCCGGGTGTATCCGATCTCCCGAACCGTTTCCCGGACCACCTTTTGTATGTCCACATAACAGTCCGTGGTGATCTCGCCTGCCACCAGGACCATTCCTGTGGTCACCAGAGTCTCGCAGGCCACACGGGCTTCGGGGTCCTGTTCCAGGATGGCGTCCAGGATGGCATCGGAGATCTGGTCGCACATTTTATCCGGATGGCCTTCCGTAACGGACTCGGATGTAAATAATTTTTTTGTCATATGATTTCCTCCCAATATTCAACATTCGACAAATTTGAAATAGAAAAACCTCGTCAAAGGACGAGGTCGTAAACCGAGCTGTCCTTATCATTCAGATTCTTCTGTAGGTATTGGCACCTTGCATATCGCCGGTTGCCGGGTTTCATCGGGCCTAGTCCCTCCACCACTCTGGATAAGGTAATTCACCTATTCAATTGATTCAAATCATAACACAGGTTTCTCCCTGCGTCAACGCAAAAAGCTCCTTAAAACGACTTCAGACCGCCTTAGACGCTACAAGGAAAAATCCTTGTCTTCCTTTCGATGGATGAAGGTCCGCTTTCCCGACTCGTAGTCGTCCACGATGTTTCCGTGGCCGATCATCTTATACTTGTAAATGAGGAGTCCATCCAGGCCAACAGGCCCCCTGGCATGGATCTTGTTGGTACTGATCCCCACTTCCGCGCCAAATCCGTATCGGAATCCGTCGCTGAAACGAGTGGAGCAATTCCAAAAGACGTTCCCCGAGTCCACCAGGTCCATGAAGATCTCCACTTTTTCCTTGTCCGTCGTCAAAATGGCATCCGTATGTCCGGAACCGTATTTGTTGATGTGGTCGATGGCTTCCACAAGATTTCCCACTGTCTTGATGGACAGCTTGTAGTCCAGGTACTCCGTCTTCCAGTCGTCCTCCGTGGCCAGGGGGATGGACAAGATCTCTGCCGCTTTGGCATCTCCCACCAGCTCCACATTTTTTTTGTCCAAGGCTTCTTTCAATTTCGGCAAAAAGGCTTCCGCAATTTTTTCATGGACCAAGAGGGTCTCCGTGGCGTTGCAAACGGCGACATACTGGGTCTTGGAATCCGCCACCACTTTGACCGCCATGTCCAGATCCACCTTTTCGTCCACGTAGCAGTGGCAGATCCCGTCGGCATGACCCAAGACCGGGATATTGGAGTTTTCCATGATGTAGCGGACAAATTCGTTGGATCCCCTGGGAATGATCAGATCCACCTGTTCATCCAGCTTCAGCATGACACCTACATCGTCCCGCGTCTCCGCCAGTTGGATCCATCCGTCTACGATGCCGGCTTCCGCCGCTGCATCCCGAATGATCTGATAGAGGATCTTGTTGGTTTCCTTCGCTTCACTTCCACCCTTTAAAATGACGCTGTTTCCACTCTTCAAGCAAAGGGCGGAGATCTGCACCAGGGCATCGGGCCGGGATTCAAAAATGACGCCGATGACGCCAATGGGACAGCTTACTTTAAAGAGTTCCAAATCCTTGTCCAGAAGGGTGGATGCCAGGGTCTTGCCTACTGGATCTTCCAGTCCAATGAGGCTTTCCAGGCCGGCGGCCACATCCTTGATCTTATGCTCGTCAAACCGGAGGCGCTTTAGGAGGGGCGCCGCCAACTTTTCTTCTTCGCTTCGCTTCAGGTCTTCTGCATTGGCTTTTTCGATCTCTGCCATCCGACGGATCAACGATTTTTCGATATTTGCCAAAGCCTGGTTTTTCACTTCCGTTTTCATCGCCGCCAGATGGACCGACGCTTCCTTGGCCCTTCGGGCCCCTTCTTGCATGCTCACAGTCAACTCTCCTCCTTCAACTTTAACAGGACATTCTCAAAAGTTCTACAGTGCCAATGCACCAATGGATGTGAGGATGGATACGGCGATGCCGGCAATGGACGATCCTGCTATGGCCGCCAATACGCTTTTCCCCCACTTCATGTTCAGCAACGAAGCCACCAGACACCCCGTCCATACGCCGGTTCCCGGCAAAGGGATGGCAACAAAGAACATGAGGCCGATGTAGCCGTACTTTTGGATAGATTCTCTTTTGCTCATCCCCTTGTTGTAGACCCAGTTGCCCAATCCTTTAAAGGGTGCGGTCTTTCGCATCCAAACCAGGATAGCGGGGATGAATGCCATGATAAAGGGAGCCGGCACCACGGATCCCAACACGGAGATCACATAGGTGATCCCATAGGACATTTTCAGCCCCAGCACCCCAAAGGGGATGGAAAAACGCAACTCAAAGACCGGCACCATGGCCGATACAAAAACTTTCATCCAATCCGGCAACCCGGACAATAATTCAATCATTTAGTCACCCTTATCTCTTCATTTTGTTCCTTATATAATAACACAGTCCGCTGTTTTAGCGGACTGGTTTGTCGATAAATTTTCCATTTTGGTAAAAAAGTATTCCGTCGGCATAGATATCCCCGCCCTGCTTCATGTCGCAGAGCATGTCCCAGTGGATGGCGGACTTGTTTTTTCCTCCGCTTTTCCCGTAGGCGCTGCCCAAGGCCAGATGGACGGTCCCGCCGATCTTTTCATCGTAGAGCATGTTTCTGGTAAATTGTTGGATGCCGTAGTTGGTGCCGATGGCCACCTCTCCCACCCGGGATGCTCCCTGGTCGGTCTGGATCAGTGCCTGAAGCAATCCTTCTCCTTTGGAGGCTTTGGCTTCCACCACTTTCCCCTTTTCAAAGGTCAGGCGTATGTCTTCGATCTCCTGTCCGGCGTAGATGCCGGGATAGGAAAACCGGATATGCCCCTCCACGCTGTCCTCCACCGGAGCAGTGAAGACTTCTCCGCTGGGGAAGTTGGTGTGTCCGTCGGAGTTGATCCAGATCCGATCTTCCACGGACATGGTGATGTGGGTGTCCTCGCTGCGGATCTCCAAGGTCTTCTTGCCGGTAAGATAGTCAACGATCTTTTGCTGGGATCGTTGGACCTCCTGCCAGGCGGCAATGGGATCTTCCCGGTCCAGCAGACAGGCCTTCTCAATGAATGCTTCATAATCCCTCAGGGACATGCCGGCTTCCTGAGCCAGGGCATTGGTAGGATACATGCAAAGACACCAGTCCGATTCCTTCCGTTCCACCCGCTCCCGGTGGATCTGGCTGATCCTCTCCCCGCTTTTTCGATAATACGCGATCCGCTTGGGATCTACTCCGCTCAGATACTTGGTGTTGGAGGTCCCTCCGATATTGAGAAGCTTTGTCACGTTTTTCATGACGGCTTCCGCCACCGGGCTTTCAAAGGCCAGCTGCTTGTCGGACCCTTCCTTGAGGAGTATTTCATCCAGCTGGTGACGCAGCAGCACCTGGGGGTTTGCTCCCTTTTGAAGGGCGATCCGGTAGCAGCGTTCCATCAAGGGCATTGCCTCTGGATAACCCTGGATCACCAGGTAATCCCCTTCCTCGATGAAAAGTGCATAATCCATCAACGTTTTCGCATATTTGTCCAGTATGTTTGTGTCCATGGTCTCTCCCTTCGACTCTTAACCTTGTTCCTGTCGTATGTCGCTGATCTTTTGGTTGATCTGAGATTTCAGATCCTGGAGGGTCGCTGCAGCTTCCTCTACGGAATTTCCCCGGATGCTGAAATAGATCTTTATTTTCGGTTCCGTTCCGGAAGGCCGCACGCAAAACCAGGACCCGTCCTCCAAATAGGCTTTGATCACGTTGGATTTGGGCAACCCGATATCCTCCGTACTGACGCCTACCAAGTTTCGCTTGCCGGAAAGATAGTCTTCTACGATGTTGACCCGTCGCTCTCCCCATTTCATGGGCATGTTTTTCCTGAAGTAGTCCACGATCCGGCCAATGGTTGCCGCACCTTCTTTTCCTGCCATTTCCATGGCCATGATGTCATCCAGGCAATATCCGTAGGTTTCGTAAATGTCTTCCAGGACATCACCCAGTGTCTTGTTTTGGCTCTTGCAATGGAGGGCCATCTCGCAAAGGACCAGGGACGTCATGATGGCATCCTTGTCCCGGCAATGGGTGCCTGGAAGATACCCGTAGCTTTCTTCAAAACCGAAGATGAAATCTCGAACCTTGGTCCTGGAATACTCTTCCACCAATTCTCCGATGTACTTGAATCCCGTCAGCACGTTGATGACCTTGACGCCAAAATCCTTGGCGATGTTTTCCACCAGTTCCGTGGAGACGATGCTCTTGATGATGACTCCTTTCTCGCTCAACCTCTCTTGCTCTTTAGCCGTTTTCAACAGGTAATAGGACAACAGGATGCCGATCTCGTTTCCACTAAGCAAACGATAATCTCCCGTTTCATTTTTATAGGCCACCCCAAGCCGGTCGGCGTCGGGATCCGTCCCCAGCAGGATGTCTGCGTCCACTTCCTTGCCAAGTTCCATGGCCAGGGCGAAGACTTCCTTCTTTTCCGGATTCGGTTCCCGGACCGTTGGGAAGTTCCCATCTGGTGCCTCCTGCTTTTTCACGCTGTAAACTTGGTCGAACCCGGCTTCCTTCAACCCTCTTAGAACGGGAACATTCCCGGATCCGTGAAGGGCCGTATAGACGATCTTCAATTGGGACCCCTGTTCCTGGATCAAGTCGCGGCGGGTGATCCCTTTCATGATCTCCTTCATGTAGGCTGCGTCCACATCTTCCGATATGATCTGAAGGATCCCCTGCTCCTTTGCCGACTCCAGATCCGCTGTCCGGATCATGCTGAAGTCGTGGATGTCGCTGATCTCTTCACTGATCTCCACCGCCGCTTCCGGTGTGATCTGATATCCTTCTTTCCAATATACCTTATATCCGTTGTAGGCCGGCGGATTATGACTTGCCGTTATCACGATCCCGCTGATGCAATTCAAGTGTCGAATGGCAAAAGACAACTGGGGTACACTGCGCAAGGAGTCGAACAAGTAGGTCTTGATTTGATTCCCCGCCAATACGGCAGCGGCGCTTCGTGCAAACTTTTCCGATTGGTTTCTGGAATCGTAGGCGATCACCACGCCCATTCCCTTGGCTTTTTCGCCTTTTTTTGCAATATAATTGGCCAGAGCCTGGGTAGTCATGTCCACCACGTAGGTATTCATCCGGTTGGTTCCCATTCCCATGATCCCCCGCAAACCGGCTGTTCCAAACTCCAAATCCTTATAGAAACGATCCTCCAATTCTGCCGGTTGACCCAGGATCGCCCGGATCTCTTCCTTGTCTTCTTCCTTCACATACGAACTGTCCAACCACATTTGCGATCTTTCTTCACTGTACATGTCCTCATCCTCCTGAAATTCAACCCATGAATTTCCATTCGTTATAAATATTAGTCCTTACCATTATACCATAATATTTTACCCACTTTACACTTGTTCTACACATTTGCATCGGGAAACCCCCTCCATTGATTATTGGTTTTTATTGTGTTAAAATAACTCTGCTTGGACTAATTCGAAGAAAAATTGGGGAGGTGGCTTGTTGCGCATTAAATATTTTATACTGATTTTTTTGGGTCTGATGCTGGTCGGATGTCAGCAAACGACGCCGGCGGAGGAAGACCTTGCAAAAAAAGACGCCGCCATCGACCAGTTGGAAGAGCGGGTGGAACAGCTGGAAGAACAGATCCTGCAGCTGGAAGGGGAGCTTCAGCAGTTGGAGGACTTCCGCACCGGCACCGGCGAATTTGTCAACAAAGCCATCACCGTACTTCCGCCGGATAGCCTTCGGATCATGGCCCAGTTGGACTGGACCTATGAACTGTTGCTAAACGATGCCCCCCTGCCGGAAAACGGCCAGATCCGGTTGACGGAAAACGAGTTCACCTTCACCATTTCAGAAATAAAAAACTCCAACACCATTCTTCCTGCCGACATTTCAGAGATGGGAAAGGTATCGGGAAGCATCTTCTCCAACCACATCCAGTTTCCCGAAACGAAGCCATCCGACATCCTGGGCAACGACACCCATTTGGTATCGTCTGCCACCTATGTCTTTTCCCAGCTGGAGTGGGGGACCACCCTGGAATTTGTCCTGTCGGAGGAACTGCAGGAGCGCCTTGGAAGCGCCACCAATACTTTGACGGTCCGCATACCGGAACGCTACCCCGATGGTACCGAACCTGTTGGCGGCGTGGAGCCGGAATAAAAGTCCAAAAAACAATCGAAGGAGCATGCCTCGGCATGCTCCTTTGTCATCCTTTGTTTCATCGTTTGTTCAATATGTCGTTTTTCAAGTTCCACAGTTTGTCCGACAAGTCCACGTGATACTCATGGGGATTGGTAAACCGGGTCGTCGCCGGCCACATGCTCTCCAGCTCCTCCTTCAGATGTTCTCGGATCTCTGTTACCGTAGGCAGATCATAGACCAGTTCCCCATCCACCAGGACTGGGACCATCAACTGCTTGGCATGAAAGTCCGTCAACTCCCGCTTCTTCCAGGTGTGGATAGGATGGAAAATAGTCAGTGGTTTCGTTTCATCCACAGTCTCGTCCACCAGCATGATCAAATCCGCCAGAGCTTTGCCGGTCTCGTTGTCGTACAGTCGTACCACCTTTTTATATCCAGGGTTGGTGATCTTTCCCGGATCGTTGGAAATTTTCAGCTTGTTGTATATTTTCCCGTCGCTTTCCACCTGGGCCAGCTTGTAGACCGCTCCCAAGGCCGGTTGATCGTATGCCGTGATCAGCTTGGTCCCCACGCCCCATAAGTTGATGGTGGATCCCTGGAGTTTCAGATCCCGGATCAGATATTCGTCCAGGTCGGAAGATGCTGAGATTACCGCATCTTCGAATCCGTGGGCGTCCAGCATGGCTTTGGCTTCCTTGCTCAGGTAAGCCAGGTCGCCGGAGTCCAGTCGAATACCGTACATTTTGGGCAGGCGGTCTTCCTCCTTCAATTGCTGGAACACCTTGATGGCATTGGGAACACCGGATTTAAGCGTATTATAGGTGTCCACCAGCAAGATCAGGTTGTTGGGATTGTATTTGGTATAGGTCATGAAAGACTCGTATTCCGTATCGAAACTCAGGATGTAGCTGTGGGACATGGTCCCTTTGGAAGGAATGGACAGCAAGGTTTCCGATTCCACGTTGCTGGTGCCAAGGCAGCCCCCGATCACTGCAGCTCTGGCTCCATACAAACCGGCTTCCGATCCATGGGCGCGTCGCAGTCCGAACTCCAGCACCGGGTCCCCTTCCGCCGCCTGGACGATCCTGGCCGCTTTCGTTGCGATCAGTGTCTGATGGTTGATGATGCTCAAAAGGGCCGTTTCTACGATCTGGGCCTGAAGCAGGGGCGCCTTGACCCGAAGGATGGGTTCATGGGGAAAGAGAATGGTTCCCTCCGGGATGGCGCACAGCTCTCCCGTGAAACGAAAATCCCGCAGATAATCGAGAAAGACTTCCGTCAGCTCGGGATGGTTCTCCCGAAGCATCTCGATATCCTCTTCTTCAAATTTCAGGTCCATGAGATACTGGACCACCTGCTCCAAACCGGCGCAAACGATATAACCTCCGTTGAACGGGTTGTTTCGGACAAACATGTCAAAAACGGCGATATCCTTGTCCTTCCCCTCGTTGATATATACGTTGCTCATGCTGATTTGGTAGTAATCCGTGGCCAACTGCTTATGCCGGTAACATTTCATTTGTCGGTTCCTCCGTTCGATTCAATACCACTATTTTACACTTGTAAAACCCGGATTGCAACGCAACCGGAGCTACCGGACAAAATTTGTGGCGGTTTTTTGTTTTTTCGCCGGTTCCTCTACCGCCCCTTTCGCATAGTCCAGGCTTTTGATGAGCCAGGCCATATTCTCTCCCAGCACTTCCATGATCTGCATGGCTTCTTCGTCCTGAAGGATGTCCCCGGTTTCCCCCCGTGTCCCACGTTCCAGTAATTGGACCCAGGTACCATCATTTCCGATATGAGAAAATACTTGTTGAGCTGGTCAAAAGTCGCCGTTCCTCCGGATCTTCTGGCTATGGCAACTCCCGCCCCCACCTTGTGGCGGAAGAAACCCCCGTTGGCTCCGGCAACAAAGAATACCCGGTCCAAGAAACACTTCATGGTTCCTGCCATGCTTGAATAATACACGGGGGTCCCAAGTAAAATTCCGTCGGCATTTTTCATCTCCTGGATCCACTCATTGACCGGATCGTCCTTTTGGATGCATTTTTCATCCTTGTTCTTTCCGCACTGTCCGCAGGCCATGCAGCCGTGGATGGCTTGATTGCCCACGTGGATCACGGTGCACTCCACACCGGCGTTTTCCAATGCTTCCACCGCCTTGCCCAGCGCCAGGCCCGTATTTCCCTTTGCCTTTGGACTGCCGTTTACCACTACAACTTTCATGGAATTTCCTCCTTGTTTTCTTTTTTTCCATTGTACCCTGAAAGCAGATCCCTGTCCATCCTGCATATACCACAAAGGGAAAAGACATGGTATACTTAATGATACGATAAAAAGATCCGAAAAGGAGGGCTGCTCCGTGGATCGACTTGTTTTTTTAGTGGACATGAATGCTTTTTACATCAGTTGCGAGACCGTCCGACAGCCTCATTTAAAAGACGGTCCTTCTGCCGTGGCGGGAGATCCCAGGAAGCGAACCGGCATCATCCTGGCGGCCAATTACAATGCCCGGGGCTACGGCGTGCGCACCGCCATGTCCGTGTACCAGGCCCTGAAGCTTTGTCCTGATCTGAAACTGGTGGCCCCGGACCATGACTACTACAGCCAAAAATCCAGGGAGGTCATGGATCTTCTGGACCGGTTTTCCCCCACGGTGGAACAAAACAGCATCGATGAAGCCTGGCTGGACATAACCGGTTCCCACAAGCTTTTCGGCCCTCCCATGGAAGCGGCAACGACCATCCAGGATGCCATCCACCAGGAACTGGGGCTGGATTGTTCCATTGGGATCTCCAGCAATAAATTCCTGGCCAAGATGGCCGCCGAAATGAAAAAACCCAGGGGCATCACCGCCCTGTTTCCGGCAGACCTGGAGGAGAAACTCTGGCCCCTTCCCCTGGGAAAGGTGTGGGGCATCGGCTCCAAGACGGCAAAAAAATTGAACGACATGGGACTCTTCACCATCGGGGAACTGGCACGAAGCGATCCGTCCCTCCTCCAGGACAGACTTGGCAAACACGGATGGGATCTCCATCAGCACGTCAACGGTCTGGATGAAGCTCCGGTGACGGCCCACGACCGGGACGATGTGAAATCCATCGGAAAATCCGTGACCCTCTCGGAAGATCTGACCAACCTGGAGATGGCCAAGCAGATCCTCTTCTCCCTCAGCGACCAGGTGGGCAGAAGGGCCCGACGAAAGGGCAAGGAAGGGACCACGGTCCAGATCACCATCAAATACACCGACTTTCAGACCATCACCCGTCAGCAAAGGGTGGATCCAACCAACTCTTCCAGAGATGTCTTTCAAACGGCCTGCCGACTTCTGGAAGCCCACTGGAAGGGGAGACGGCCACTGCGGCTACTGGGCGTCACCCTTGCCGATTTTCACCGGGAACCGGACGTGGAGCAGCTCTCCATGTTCCCATCGGTACAGGAAGAGGCAAAGGATCACGAAAAACACCGGGACCTGGAGAAAGCCATGGACAAGATCCGGGACAAGTACGGTTCCACAGCCATCACCCACGCCATTTTGCTGGCCAAAAACAAGGATAAAAAATAAAACACCATAAAATAACATGAAAAGAAATACGGAGGTATCTGCCATGAAAGAATTTCACATCAACAATCGAAAAAAACTGCTGGAGTCCATCGGCGACGGCTCCATGATCCTTTCCTTTTCCGGGAAGGCCCCCATCGTTCCCGGGACGCCTACTATCCCTTCGATGTGGACAAGAACTTTTACTACCTCACCGGCCTGGCCCGACCCGATCTGATCTATGCCGCATGGAAAGGGAAAGAGAAGTGGGAGGAATTCCTCTTCATCCCCAAAGTGGACCCTGTCCAGGAGAAATGGGTGGGAAAATTTTTACGGGAAGAGGAAGCCAAAGAGACCTCCGGCGTGGATGCCATATTGCATGTGGACGCTTTTGAGAACAAGCTCCACCAGCGGATCCAACAAACAGCCGATCCTGTTCACTCCTGCTATCTGGACCTGGCACAAAACGCCCCCACCGATCACAGGACACCGGCACTGGCTTGGGCATCCACTTTCCAGGATCGATATCCCCAGCTGAAACTGGAAAATGTCGCTCCCCAGATGGCCGCCCAGCGGTTCATCAAGGCGGATCATGAGATCGACCAGCTGAAAAAAGCCATCGCCATCACCGACGAGACTTTTCAGCTGCTGCTTCAAAAGGCTCCCCAGTGCAGCCACGAACACGAACTGGAAGCCTACCTTGATTTTTCCTTCCGCCTCCACGGGGCAAAGCACGCTTTTGACACCATCGCGGCCTCCGGTAAAAACGCCACGGTCCTTCATTATGTGGACAACAACGCCCCCTTGGAAAAAGACGGCCTGATCCTTTTCGATTTTGGCGCCCGCTGGAACAACTACTGTGCCGACATCAGCCGGACGTTTCCAGCAAGCGGCACTTTCACCCCAAGACAACGGGAGGTCTACAGCGTCGTGCTGGACACCCTGAAGAAAACCGTGGAAGAAATGAAGGCGGGAGCGTCCATGAAAGAGATCAATGCCTTTTCCAAGGACCTGTTGGCCAAGGGCTGCATCCAGCTGGGACTGATCACGGACGAATCGGATGTGGACAAATACTACTACCACAGCATCGGTCATCCCTTGGGTCTGGACACCCATGACGTGGGGGACCGGGACATGGTCCTTACACCGGGGATGGTCTATACCTGCGAACCGGGCCTCTACATCGAGGAAGAGGGCATCGGCGTCCGCATCGAAGACGACATCCTCATCACGGAAGAAGGTCCCGTCAATTTATCCGCCCAGATCATCAAGGAGGCAGACGACATCGAAGCCTTCATGAAGGGCAATTAAGGCAACAAAAAACACCCAAAAAGGGTGTTTTTTTTGATCATTCCGTTGTAATGGCGGTGTCCTCCCGTACGATCTGTACAAAGGTTTTCCCCGGCGGCAGGGGGATCTCTTCCCCGTTGGCATCATAATAAACGGTCAAATCGTTCTTGTCTTTTCGCTCCCAAGTCCCCACCTGCATTTTCCCCTGGGAAAAATAGATGGCTTCTCCGGATCCGAACAAGTCGATGTTGGTGTATACGGTGCCGGTCACTTTAAAGTGCCTTGCCCGCTGCACGATGATGTTGGTCACCGTCACCTGTTCCCCGTTCTCCTTGTCGATCATGGCCGCGCCATTGATGAATCGCTTGTAGGTCCCGGTGGCCTCGTCATAATCGTAGGAGATCTTGTTGTTGCTGGTATAAGACAAGGATATGGTACTGGCCCCTTCTCCGGTCAACTGGGCGTCTTCTTTAAAATAGATGGTCCTGGGCCGATCCGGTGCTACGGCGTCCTCTGTGTGGCTGGATAAGTTCAAATAGGCGTTGTGGGGCGCCTTTCGGTCGCTGGTTCGGAAAAAATCACCTTTCGTTCCCATGCCGTCCAGGTCGGGTGCCTTGATCCCCAGTTCCTTGTCTCGAATATCATAGATATTCTGTCCGGAAGGAGTGGAGCCACCGTAATAGGCGAACAGGTAGTTCCATTCGCTCCACAACGTGATCTGCTGTCGTCTGGCGCTTCGAACCGGTCCTACCTTTTCCGGAAAAGTCTGGTGGAAAAAGGACAAGAGCCGGGTGATCTGGGATTCCACTTCTATTTCATAAATCAGCTCTGCCGCTGATATGCCGCTTTGGGGCCTGGCAGCCGGCGTGTTCTCGATTTGGACCATGGCAGGCCAATGGGTCCCTTCATAGGTCAGTCCCGTCAATGGCGATATCCCTTCCGGCAAGTCGTCGTACCTGGCCTCCACGATGGGATCCGGTTCCTCTACCGCAGGAGGATCCGGCGTGTTGTCTTCCGGGGGCGGATCTTCTTTTGCGCAAGCCGGCAATACCAGCATGGCCAAAACCAGTAAACCGATCATCCATTTTTTCATGTCATCATCACCTCTATTTCATTATGATTGGTTTCCTAAAGTTCGTCAAGGGCCATCCTTTCGCCTTTTCTCCAACCTGCTCTTGTATTATAATGGAACTACATACAGATCCAGTGCAAATTTCCGGAGGTGACATCTTGTACGACACATACTACCCTGCCTTGTCCCATTCAGCTTTGTTCCAAAACATCGAACCCGAAAACATCCAGACTGTTCTCCAGTGTTTTCAACCCAGGCGGGAAAGCTACCGAAAAAATGCCGCCATTGTCTGCACGGGGGACGCTTGCCAGTGCATCGGACTCCTGGTCAAGGGATCTCTGGTCATGGTCAAGGACACCATCCAAGGAGATCGATTGGTCCTGGGCGAATTTCATGCCGGTGATTTTTTCGGAGAATTGTTCGTTTTTTCCGACCTGGAATCCTGGCCTTATTCCCTTGTGGCAAAAACCGATGCCACCGTCGTCTTTTTTTCTCCGGATCGGATGAAAAGCCTTTGCGTCAACAACTGCGCCCATCATCAGGAACTGATCCGCAACATGCTCTCCATTTTGAGCAGACACTACATGGAAACAGAAAAACGGGTAAGCTACCTTTCCATGAAAAAAAGCCGCCACAAGTTGATCCACTATCTGCTGGACCAATGGGACGGCACCCTGGACGACAATAACGATCCAGTGGTGGAATGCAGGCTGAACCGAAACGATCTGGCCGCCTATCTGGGTCTGGTTCGTCCTTCCCTGTCCCGGGAGCTTTGCGCCCTTCGAGACGAGGAGCTTATTGCATTCGACAAAAAAAACATTACCTTGTTGAACCTTCCAGAACTGAAAAAACAAGCCGGTGCTTAGGGCGTCTCCTCTTTGGAGAATGCCCTGAGCATTTCTTTTGCCTTCCGGCGATTCCATTCGCTGACGATCACGTTGTACACGGTTCTGGCCCAGGACTGGTCCTTCTGGGATGCCGGAACACCCTGACCCTGTTCAAAAGCCAGACACAGGGAGCGGTACAGGCTGTAAAGGTCCTCCACCGAACTGCCTTTGCGGCCTTCTTTCACCAGCATGGCCATCTCTTCCATGGTCAACACGTTTTTCCAGTGGCAAACCATGAGCAATTCCATGATCTGGTCTCTGGCATATTTCTTTTTCAGCGGTTTTTCCACAATGCCGGATTTGACGTAATTGTTCACCATGGTCTTGGTCAAGATGGGTTTTTCTACACCCTCTTGAAGGAAGATCATCTTTTTTTCCATCCATTCCATCAATTGATCCATATACAATGGGATCTCCGGCAATTCCATCAAACTGGGGGGTACGTATGGGGCGGATTTCATGGCCTGCTCCTATCTCGTTTTGATAACTAGGTTAATTAGTATTTGTTATTGACATATCTGATTATATATACTAATATAATTATACAACATAATCTGTAAAGGTGGTACCCTATGGAAAAATACTTTCGCGAACCCCACAACACCCTGACCCATTTGACAGGCCTGATCCTGGCCGTCATTGGCAGCATCCTGCTCTGGTTACGGGCCGCTCAAGATCCCCATCCCATGGCCCTGCCCGGCGCTCTTGTCTTTGCTGCAGGCTTGATGGGATTGTATTTCGCGTCCAGCTATTATCATGGGAAATTTGCACCGGAGCCCGTATTGATCCGGTTGCGGAAACTGGACCACGTGATGATCTTCTTTCTCATCGCCGCCAGCTACACCCCCATTTGCCTTATGGTCTTGCCCGCCCCTTTAGGCCGAAACCTCCTCGGGGTCATCTGGATCCTGGCCATCGCAGGGATGATCGTGAAAATGTTTTTCATCAACGTGCCCCGATGGGTCTCCACTGGACTTTACCTGTTTCTTGGGTGGGCCAGCGTTGCCGTCATCAAGCCCCTCTACCAGCTTCTACCCAAGCCCGGATTCGGACTATTGGTGGCCGGAGGCTTGTTTTACACCGTCGGCGCCGTTATTTACGGAAGCAAAAGCAAGGCTTTGAAGATCGGTCCTTACGGCTATCATGAGATTTTTCACCTGTTCATCCTGGCAGGTAGTTTATCCCACTACATCCTGGTCTACTATTTCATATACTAAGAAATACCAAGAAAAAATCGGCTTTCGCCGATTTTTTTAATCCAAACTCAATTTTTCATATTCCTGGTTCAATGTGTCGATGTACAAGAGTTCCTTTCGCAACAGGGAGCCTCTCCCTGTCAGTACTTTCGCCCCTTCCGCCACCTGGATGGATGCCACCAGTGCCGGCGTAAAGGAAGGGTTGCCCAACTGGGTCTCGATGCCTCGGTCGTTTCCTTCCCTGTTGGGATAGATCAGATCCAGGGTCCGGTCTCCCGGAAAAATAGTGGTCACCTGACCGTACCATCCGGCAATGGCCCCATGAATCAAGGGGATGTCCAACTCTTCCCCCAACTGCTGCAGTAGAAACCGAGTGGGGATATTGTCCACTCCGTCCAAGATCAAGTCGGAGCCTTGAAGCAAGGTCCTTCCCTTTTCCAGGTCCAGTCGTTGGTCAAAGGCCATCACCTCAATGGCAGAATTGATCCGTTTGATCCTTTTTTCTGCTTGAAGGGCCTTTTTCACCCCCACGGAATCTTCATCGGAGAGGAGCTGGCGATTGAAATTAGTAGGGTCGAAAACATCGGAGTCTACTACGATCATCTTTTTGACTCCCAGGCGAGCCACCATTTCAATAAGGAATCCCCCCAGTCCGCCGCAGCCGATGACGGCTACTACTTTGGTCAGGAGCGTTTCCATTTCTTCCACGGAAAACATGCCGATGTTTCTGGAATACCTTTCTTCCATGATCAACCGCCTCCTACAGGCGGGAAAATGGAAAGGGTGTCCCCTTCTGCAGGTCGGTCATCTAGCGTTGCATCCCGGCCATTTCGAAGCAGGATGGCCACGTCTTCCTCGGTGATCTTCAATTCCTCCGTCACTTGCCGGATGGTGACACCTTCTTCCACTTCCATATCTATGATTTTTCCCCGGCCTTCCCGGAGTGTGGCGAAAAGCTTGATCGTCAGTTTCATCTTCCACCTCCAATGAACGTTTTTCTCTTTCTTATATTGTAAAACAAGGGTCTCTAAAATGAAACCCTTGTTTTGGTCGTTGCCGTATATGCTTAAACGTTCAATGCTTCCAGTTTTTCCTTGGTGGGAACACCTTTTTCATCCCAACCCCTGGTGCTGTAGTATTGGGGCAGCATCTCGTCCAGCTTGTTGACCCACCCCTTGGAGGGGCCTTCTTCAATGGCGTCGTCCAGGAGCCGCTTGGGCAGGGTATCTTGGGAAGAATCGATGCCGGCAGCCAGATTGAACATTTTTTCCATGTTCCAGATCCGTTCTCCCATCTCAATGAAATCCGTTCCCGAGTAATCCGTTCCGCATACTGCATTGACCATGTCGGCATAATCGTCTGCTCCCATGGCAAAAGAGGTGAACAGGCACAATCCCGAAGAGTCGATGGCAGCTGTAAAGTCCTGGAATATTTTGGTCCATTCCGCTTTTCCTTCCAAGGTGAACCGGTCCAGTTTTTCCGGCAATCCCAGGATCTCCGGAGAGATCATATATCCCCGAACATGGCATCCTCCTCGGTTGGAAGTGGCGTAGGATACGCCCTGTCCCTGGATCCCCCTGGGATCGTAGGCCGGCATTTCCTGTTTTTTAACCGTCATGGACAATTCCGGTACGCCGTAGCTGTCGCAAAGTCGATAGGATCCTTCCGCCATTTTGGCGCCAAATCCTTCAACGGCACCCATCCTCTTGGTCCATTCCACGATGGCTGCACTGTTGCCCCATTCCAATTTCGGTCCGTCTCCCAGATCGTTGTCCGTTATCAGTCCCTTTTGGTAAAGCTCCATGGCGGCAGCAATGGTGGCGCCGGCGGAAATGGTGTCCAAACCGTATTCGTTGCACCAGTAGTTGGCCCGGATAATGTCCGGCAGGTTGGAAACACCGCAGTCGGAGCCAAAGGCCCAAATGGTTTCGTATTCCGGTCCCTGTCCCTTGATCTCATCCACTTCGCAGTAGCGTCCGCATCCGATGGGGCATCTGTAGCAGGGATCTTTTTTCTTTAAATATTTTTCCGCCAGAGTCTCTCCGCTGATCTCTTCCGCTTCGCCAAAGGCGGACTCTTGAAAGTTGTTGGTGGGGAAGACGCCGTTTTCATTGATGATGTTGACCAGCACTGCCGTTCCATAGGCCGGCAGTCCCTGTCCAGTGACGCCGTTTTCCTTGATCTTGGTCATGCATCGGGCAAACACTTCCTTCAGTTTGGCTTCATCGGCTATGGGGACTTTGCTGCTTCCCTTGACTACGATGGCCTTGAGATTTTTCGATCCCATGACTGCTCCTACACCGGATCTGCCTGCAGCCCGTCCCCGGTCGTTCATGACGGCAGCCATTTTGGAAAGTCGCTCTCCAGCCGGTCCGATTACTGCCACTTTTGCTTTTTCCCCGTGGATCTCTTCCAGGGCTTCCGTGGTCTCCGAAACCAGTTTCCCCCACAGGGAAGATGCATCCTTGATTTCCACTTCATCATCCACGATGTTGATGTACACCGGTTTTTCCGATTTGCCCTCGAAGACGATGGCATCGTAGCCGGCAAACTTCAATTCCGCACCCCAGTACCCACCGGAGTTGGAGCTTCCGATGGTGCCTGTAAGAGGTGCCTTGGTGACCACCATGTAGCGCCCTCCTGTAGGCGTAGGCGTCCCCGACAAGGGACCTGTGGCAAAGATCAGCTTGTTGTCCGGACTTAAGGGATCCACGTTGGGATCTATCTCATCCGTCAACATTTTAGAGGCCAGTCCCCGGCCCCCAAGGTATCGTTTAGCCAGCTCCTTGTCCGTTTCTTCTCTTTTTACCGTACCTTCTGTCAAGTTGATTCGCAAAATGGTTCCATTGTATCCGCCCATGTTTCTTCCTCCTTCAAATTTTGTTTCTCACCCTATATTATCGCAAGATTCGTGCCAATAAAAAAAGATCCCTGAAAACCAGAGATCCCCGTTGTTTTTGATTGTTAAATATGTTTTAAAATCACACATGTTTCTAAATGGAACATTTTTTCGCTATTTTGCTGTATCATTTCGGATCATTGTCCTTTTTTGAAGCACCGATCCCATACTCTTCCAACTTTCGGTACAAGGTGTTCCTGCCGATTCCCAGAGCTTTTGCCGCTCTGCTGATGTTGCCTTCAAAATATTGGTAGGTCTTACCAATGTGCTGACGCTCCATGATCTCCAGAGACACCGGTTCATTCCGCTCCGAATCTTTCTCCGAGCTGCGATCCTCTTCTTTGTGACCTAAGGGATGGTCACCAAATACCGGCGGCAGGGATTCCGTATTGACCGCCAATTCGATGAAGTTTTCCAGTTCCCGAACGTTGCCGGGCCAATCATGGTCCTTCAGCTGTTCCATGGCTTCCGGAGAAATCTCCACTTTTCGTTTGTTCAATTTTTGAGTTATTCGATCCATAAAATATGATACAAAAAGGGGTATGTCTTCTTTATGCTCCCGCAGGGGAGGCAACTGGACCGGCAACACATTGAGCCGGTAAAACAGATCCTTTCGGAACCGGCCGCGTTCCACTTCTTCCAGCAGATTTTTGTTGGTGGCTGCAACGACCCGCACGTCTACCACGATCTCCCGGATCCCGCCGATCCGACTGACCGTCCCTTCTTCAATGACCCGAAGAAGCCTGGTCTGCATGTCCAGCGGCATTTCCCCGATCTCGTCAAGGAAAATGGTCCCTCCGTCGGCGATCTCGAATTTGCCCGGGTGTCCGGTGGCTTTCGCTCCTGTAAACGCCCCTTCTTCATAACCGAAGAGTTCCGATTCGATCAGAGTCTCCGGTATAGCGCCGCAGTTGATGGCCACAAAGTGCTCCGATTGGCGTTGGGAGTGATTATGGATGGATTGGGCAAAGAGTTCTTTCCCCGTTCCGCTTTCTCCGGTAATGAGCACGTTGGACCGGCTGTTGGCCACTTTCTTGGCAAAGTCCACCACACGAAGAAAATTGGGGTCTTGGCCGACGATCTTGTCAAAGGTATAGATGGCATGTCTTCCCATGAGCTTGTCCGCCAGCTTCCGCTGCTTTCGGACTTCCTTGAAAACCAGGATATAGTTGGTGATGTCTCCGACCTCTTCCCGGACCGGGTAGACGCTCAAGTTGAATTGCAACTTGTTGCGTTTGGCACGAACCGGCACATCCCGTTCCATTATTTTTCCGCCATCAAAGATCTCTTTTTGAAAGAGGTTCCAATCCACCAGCAGATCCTCTACTCTGTGCTGCTTGAATTCGTCTGCCGGATACCCGAACATGTCGCTGGCTCCCTTGTTGGCCGTCAAAATGTTTCCTGCGGCATCGGATGTCACGATGCCGGCCACGATGGCATCCAGCACTTTTTCATGGAAAACCTTGGCCTTTCGCAAAGCCTTGGCGTAATTTTGAGTCTCCAGCATTTTTTCCACGGCATTGGCCGCTGCCACCACCATGCCCAGGGTATGGGAATGGACCGCCTTGCTGTAACCGGTAATGTCCAAAATCCCCAGGATCTCGCCGTTTTCTTTTCGGATGGGCGCTGCAGAACAAGTCCATCGATGGTACTTGGTGATAAAATGCTCTTCCCCGGACACTTGCAGCGGTGTGCCTTCAGCCAGGCAGGTACCCATGGCGTTGGTGCCGATGCTCTTTTCGTCCATGTAGGCTCCCGGGATCATCTTGCAGGAAAAAGCCTCTGACAGGATGGTTTCATCCCCCATAAGAGTCAGGATGCATCCTTCTTCATCCGTTAAAATGACAAAGAAGTTGGAGCCCTTGACAAATTCGTAGAGATGATTCATAAAGGGAACTGCCGCCAGGATCAACTCTCTTTTGTTCTCCAATTTATCAAACAGTTCCTTTTGGTCCAAGATCCTCCTGCTGTCGATTCGATCGCTCTCCACGCCGTAATGTCGACACCGGTCGTGAGAGCGTTGAATGTATACCTTATTTTTATTTTCGATGCTTTGACCTGTTTCCGTTTGCATCCCATTCACCTCTTCAATTGTAGAGTACTTCGATCTCCTGGCCCGGATAGACGATTCCGCCTTCCAATACTACAGCGAAGATCCCTTCTCTGGGCATGACGCAATCTCCCACTTTTTTCAGGATCTCGCAGCCACGGTGGCACTCTTTCCCGATCTGGGTCACTTCCAGCAGTACATCCTGGATTCGAAGCTTGGTGCCAATGGGAAGCTTGTACAAGTCCACTCCTTCCGTCGTGATGTTTTCGGCAAAAACGCCGGCGGAGAGATCCTGGGCCCCTCTGTCTGTCATTTTATCGATGCTTTCCTGACCCAGCAGGCTGACTTGCCGGTGCCAGTCTCCCCCGTGGGCATCTTCCCGAAGGCCGAATCCTACCAGGAATTCCCCTTTCTCTATGGGCTTTTTGATCACCCCTTTTGCTTCACTGATGTTGATCGCCACGACTTTTGCCATGATTCTCCTCCTTATTTTTCTCGAGTATAGGTACCCGACTTGCCGCCAGTTTTCTTTTCCAGTTGAACAGCCTCAATGACCATCCCTTTGTCTACGGCCTTGCACATGTCGTACAGGGTCAGCGCCGCCACCGTCGCCGCCGTCAACGCCTCCATCTCCACACCGGTTTTCCAGACGCAGGTAGCCGTAGCCGTGATATGGACCAGGCTGTGTTCTTCATCCATCTCCAAATCGACAGTGACACCGTCCAGAGGCAGATTATGACACATGGGGATCAGTTTGTCCGTTTGCTTGGCTCCCATGATCCCGGCGATCCGAGCCGTAGCCAGAACATCTCCTTTGGGCATTTGTCCCGTTGCGATCATTTGAATGGTCTCTTTTTTCATTCGAACTCGGGCACTGGCCACAGCCACCCGTTCGTTGACGTTCTTTTGGGAGACGTTGACCATACGGGCCTCTCCCTTTTCATTGACATGACTCAGTTCCATATTATCCCCCAATCCGGTTCATGTGTCTCGAAGAGGTGTAGTCTTCTCCGAAATGATGACCTTCCGGTTTATTGTAGATGATGTTTTTGATGAACTCGTCCAGCTTCTCCGGATAATGATCCAGGACTTCCATCAGATCCACTTCTCCATTGTTTCCCAGACAGGGACGGATCTTTCCGTCGCTGGTGAGGCGGATCCGGTTGCAGTCGTTGCAGAATTTATGGCTCATGGGACTGATGAACCCCACTTTGCCCAGATGACCTTTCATCCGATAATACTCCGCCGGCGCTCCTTTGTCCGATTTTTTCAAATAGACCAGGTCCGGGCGTGCATCTATGATCTCCGAAGAGGGGATCACCTTGTCCCCGTTTTCTTCTCCATAAGGTCCGATGGGCATCAACTCGATGAACCGGCATTCCAGAGGACGATCTTTGGTCAAAGCGATGAAATCGTCGATCTCGTCGTCGTTGATCCCCCGCACCAGCACCGTATTGATTTTGACCGGCACCAGTCCTGCCTCCAAAGCCGCATCAATGCCTTCCAGTACTTTATTCAAACGTCCGCCTCCGGTGATCATAGCAAATCGGTCCTCTTTCAGGGAATCCATGCTGATATTGAGCCGGCCCAATCCCGCTTCTTTCAATTGTTTGGCATACCGCTTTAGGTTGATGCCGTTGGTGGTCATGGAGACATCCTCGATCCCCTCCACAGAAGCCACCCGGGCGACGATATCGCAAATATCCCGCCGTACCAAAGGCTCCCCGCCGGTGATTCGAACTTTTTTGATGCCGATCTTGGCCATGGAGCGTACAATAGCTTCGATCTTCTCCGGTGACAGGGTCGCTTCCGCTTCCTGCACGCAGTTTTCTCCATCCGGATCGCAATACATGCATTTGAGATTGCATTTTTCCGTCACGGAGATCCGAAGATAGGTGATGGTTCTTCCGCATCGGTCTATCATGTCGTTTCCTCCTTGATCTGCTCCATGGTACCTATGCCCTCCGATTCGTAGCCTCCCAATTCTTCCAGCGCTTTTGCAAAAGCGTCGGAGCGCAGGATTTCCAGAAATCGAAGGACCTTTTCATCCTTCAAGTACTCTTCCCGCAAAATAAAATCATAGGTTTCCCAGCAGATGGGAATAAAGTCCAGTCCGTAGACTTTGGCTGCAGAGTAGATCCCCAGTCCGGCGTCTGCCGAACCGGATGCGATTTGGACGGCAACGGACAGATGGGTCAGCTCCTCCCGATCGTATCCGTACACGGATTCTCCATCCAGCCCTTTTTGTTTCAAAAGATAGTCCAGAAGGATCCGTGTGCCAGATCCTTTCTGCCGGTTGACATAGGAGAGTTCTTTTCCCACCACGTCTTCCAGTCCGCCGATCCCAAGGGGATTCCCCTTGGCCACCATAAGGCCTTGGCTTCTTTTCACACCGTGGATCCGCACCAGATCCACATCGGAGAGATATCGTTTTAAAAAAGGAACATTGTATTCCCCCGTGGCTTCATCCAACAAGTGGACGCCTGCCAGGTGGGTTTCGTTTCGTTTGACGGCCATGATCCCACCCATGCTGCCCACATGGGAGGAACTTACATACAACCGGTGATCCTTTTTCCGCAACAGGTCGTAGGCCGTATCGATGAGGGGGTCATGACTGCCGTTGACCATCACCGTGTTGTCGATCTCTTCCCTGCTTCGCAACAGCTGGATGTCCACTTCCGCCCCGGCTTCCAGCCCCTCCGTGTTGATGGGGATGTCCAACAGTCCGTCCGCCTTCACAAAAGAAGTCACCACACCGGCTCCCCGGTCCAGAGGCGTCGAGATATAACGGGATCCTACTTTTCCCACTTTCATGCGAACAAATTCCCGGTATTTCAAGGAAGACATGACCCGTCGGCTCAAAACAGCCTTCAGCCCGTTGGCTTTGGGCAGGGGGATCTTCAACAAACTTTCCACCAGTGGCTTTACCACCTGCTCCATGACAACGATGCCGGATACGGGATATCCTGGAACGCCAACAGCCGGTTTATCCCCCACTTTTCCCAATATGGTGGGTTTTCCCGGTTTGATGGCCAGACCATGGGTAAAGACCGTTCCCGTTTCGTCGATGGCCCTGCTGGCAAAATCTTCCCGACCTGCGGAAGAACCGGCATTGAGGATCACGATGTCGCATTCCTGTGCCGCCCGAACCAACCCGGCTTTGATTTTTTCCAAATCGTCGGGAATGATGTCGTAAACCACGGTTTCTCCGCCCCAAAGGCGGATCATGGAGGAAAAGATGGAAGAATTGAATTCAATGATCTCTCCTCTTTGGGGATCCGCTTTCGGCGGGACGATCTCGTCTCCCGTAGGGATCAGACCCACCACCGGTCTGCGGTAGACCCACACTTTTCCGATCCCGCCGGCCAGCATGGCGCCGATGGCCGCAGGGGTGATCTTCATGTTGGAAGGGAGGATCATCTCCTCCTGGCAGATGTCTTCTCCGATCTGCCGTATGTGCTGCCAGGGATGAGCTGCCGAACGCAAGGTGGCAACTCCTTCCTTTTCATAGACCACATCTTCGATCATGACCACGGCGTCCATTCCATCGGGCAGAGGATCTCCCGTATCCACTGGTTCATAGCCTTCCCCCAGCATCAAGTGGACCGGCGTAGTGTCCGTGGCTCCAAATGTCTCTTTGGACCGAACAGCGATGCCGTCCATGGCGCAGGCATAATAATGAGGTGCGGAAATATGGGCCATCACCCCCCGGGAAGTGATCCGATCCAGAGCGTCTTGAAGGAGAAGCTCCTCTTCTTCCAGAACCTTCTCTTCCAGGTCCAAACGGGTCGTATACTCCGTTATAGCTTGTGTCAGTTCCTTGTTTTCCAAATATCTATAGCTCATGGTTGCTCCTCCTTAAAACAAGGTGACTTGAACGGTCTGTCCCTTGTTCAATCCTTCGCTTTCCCGCTTGATGTGGACGTATCCGTCGGCTTTCGTCATCAGGGAGATCATGCCGGATTTTCCGAAGACCGGCATGGCCAGGGTCTCCTCTCCGTTTTTCTGCAGGGAGACGGATAAATACTCCTCCCTGCCGTGATTGGACGGATAGTTGACCCCCAGGACCGCTTCGACAAAAGGAGCAAACCCTTCTTTCTGGCCCTCCATGGTCCGAATCAAATGCTTGCCGAAGATCTGAAATATGACAAAAGCGGATGCGGGATGTCCCGGAAGCCCCATGACCGCCTTTTCCCCTACTTTCCCGAGAATGGTGGGCTTGCCCGGTTTCACGGCGATCCCGTGAAGCAACAATCCCGGTGCACCCAGACCGTCGATGACTTTCACCGTCACGTCTTTCGTACCGACGGAACTTCCACCGGAGATGGCTACCACATCATTTTCCTCCACGGCCTTTCGTACCGTAGCATCGATCCGGTCAAAGTCGTCCTTGACGATACCATACAAGGCGGCTTCCAGCCCCAGTCCCTGGGACAGGGCCAAAACCCCATAGGAATTCATGTCCCGAACCTGGGCGCCAATGGGCGTTTCCTCCACCCCCACTACTTCGTCCCCTGTGGATATGATCCCGATCTTCAACTTCTTCTGAACAGGCACAACAGCCAAGCCCAATCCAGCCAGCATGGCCAGATCCTGGGGCCGGATCCGTCGTCCTTTTTGCAAGACCACCTGGTCCACCGCCACATCGTCTCCCCGGAAAATCACATTGTTTCCGGGAGCCACTGACTTGTTCAGAAAGATGTCTCCATCGCCAAAATCTTCACTGTATTCCATCATGACCACACCGTCGGCCCCCTGGGGCAGTTCTCCTCCGGTAGGCACGTAGGCGCTTTCTCCGGAGCGGATCACAAAATCCGGTTTTTCCCCCATCTTCACTTCCCCTACCAGGCGAAGCTGGGCCGGCATGCTTTCCGACACGCCAAAGGTATCCTTGGACGTTACCGCATATCCATCCACCGATGAACGGTGGAAAGCCGGCATGTCTTCCCTGGCGGCAATGTCCCGACTCAAGATCCGGCCAAGGCACTGATCCAGGGGAACGGTCTCTTTTTCCATGGGATAATTTGAAAAATGGGTCTCGATCAATGCGAACGTTTCGCGAACGCTTTTAACGTCAAACATGGCAACCTCCAAAATCTATATTTTCTACATAAAAATAGCCCTCGATCAAAATCGACGGCACCCGGTTCCATTCATAAAAGAAGATATTTTTTGCCCGTGGGGCAAATATAAAAATGTATCAAACAGATACATTCATATCCTCCTTTTCAAACGGAAGGCATGGCCGTTTCCAGTCATACCCTATCGGTCGAACCACCGTACTTCCAGCTTAGGTGATGCAACTCGGAGTGCTGCTTTCAGTGTACAAAAAAAACAACCTCCTGTCAACGTTTTCACGGCATCTGTGTTCGATTTTCGACCACTTATCCTCCTGCCGTCAAAAAAGCCAGCTGGAACTTTTCAATAAAATCCCCTTCTCCACTATAGGAGAGGATCAGATCCACTTCCGGCAGAGTAATGGACCCAAGGCCCACCCGCCTTTCATCTCCGATCCAGACCCTCCAGCAGGAAGAGATGATGGTATAAGGATCCTTCAAATCCCCTCCCAGACTTAAAAAATATTGGAGGAAGGCCTCCCTTTTCTTTCCCCGCATGGTATATCGATATTCCAAGTCCCACTCCCCCATCTCAAGATTTTGATACTCTTGAACCTTCTTACCCTCTAAATTCTTGTTTGAATCGGGCCGTTCTATGTTACAATGATTGTAAATCAACCGGAGAGGAGAACCATCATGATTCGAGTAGCCATTTTGACCTCCAGCGACAAAGGATATGCAGGAGAACGCATCGACGAAAGCGGCAAGCTCATTGCCGAACGAATAAAGGAAATTTCCGGAGAATTGGTGGAATACGTCATCGTCCCGGACGAACTGGAAGAGATCAAGTACAACCTGATCCAAATGGCGGACGTGGCCAAGGTGGATCTGATCCTGACCACGGGAGGAACAGGATTTTCCCCCAGGGACATCACCCCGGAAGCCACCACTGCCGTGTTGCACCGGATGGCACCCGGCATTCCGGAAGCCATGCGGGCCAAAAGCCTGGAGATCACCAACCGGGCCATGCTCTCCCGAGCCACTGCCGGCATTCGAAACAAGACCCTCATCGTCAACATGCCCGGCAGTAAAAAAGCCGTGGACGAATGCCTGGATGTGATCCTTCCCGTTATGGAACACGCCATCGAGATCCTTCGGGGCGAAGGTGGAGAGTGTGCTCGACCGGATCATGGGACAAAAACCTGAGAATAAAGCCATTTAAAAGGCCACCTGCAAACGCAGGTGGCCTTTTTCGTGACCCATCATGGCATGACTTTGCTGAAATAATCCGTCTCCAGGATCTTGGCAGAGTAAAAGAATTTCCCGTTGATGATCTTGGACACTCTGGAAGCGTAATCATCGGATACGTTGACCCCGCTGGTCGGTTCAAACTCCTTGGTTTGGGAATTGTAACGACCCTTGTCCGTAATAAAACTTCGATTGCTGAAGATGATCAGGGGTTCTCCCGGTGCAAAAATATCCCGTCCCATAAAGAGGCGGCTGTCGTATTCCAGACCCAGCATGTTGGAGACCGTAGGAATGATGTCCAGGCTGCTGGCGGGTTTATCCACCACCACCGGGTCCATGCCGTCCACGTACATGATCAGGTGGTTTTTGTACATTTCAAAGTTGGTTTCCACCGTATGACCCAAAAATTCGCTCATGGTGGATTCTTCCAACCCGTAGGGGTAATGGTCTGCGCTGAGCACGATCAGGGTCTTGTCGGCGATGCCCTTCTCCCGAAGGGAGTTGAGAAGGTATTCCATGGCACGGTCCAGTTCGATGTTGCATGCCAGGTAAGCTTTTGCCTCTTCCGACATGTTCAGATCTGCCACCAGGTCCTTGTTTTTCGCCGCCATGGAATTGCCCACAAAGGTATAGCGCAAATGACCGCTTACCGTCATGTAGTAGGCGTGGAAGGGTTGGTCGTTCATATACTCGTCCACTGTAACTTCCATCATTTCCAGGTCGGAACTGGGCCAGACTTTTTTAATGTTCAGACCGTTGCCCACTCCTTTATAGTCGTAGCCAAGGTTTGGATGAGACAGGTGGCGGTTGTAATAGTCGTAGGTGTGATTGTGGTAAGCCATCGTCTTGTAACCCAAGTCCTTCAGCTGATTCCCCAACACTTGGGGAAGTTCGATCTTGGCGGATTCCGTAAAGCTCCATACGCCGCCTTTCGGGATCAGACCGACGTTGGCTACATATTCTCCATCGGAGGTGCTGACGCCCCAAACAGGGGTATAGAAGTTTTTGAAATCATATCCTTCATGGACCATCTTGTACAGGGTCGGTGTCAGTTCAGGATCAACAGCATAGGGGGAAAACCCTTCCGCCGTCAGAACGATGACGTTGTACCCTTCGTAGATGCCGGTATACTCGTTTTTCTGAGTCGGTGACACACTGCCGAAGTACTGGTGCATTTCTTTGATGGTCTCGTTGCTTTCGTTGGCTGCCAGACTCTCAAAATCGATATCCAACACGTTGTATTCGATGGTCGGCTTCTCCTCTGGTTCCGGAGTTTCTCCGTCCACCGGATCCGGAAGATCGATGGATGGAGACCACCCCGTTACCGTCCGCTGGAGATCCAACCGCATGGTGGTCAGCAGTCCCAGTCGATCCACCGATACGATAATGTCGGAACTTTTGTAATACATGTCATAAGGCGACTGAAAATCCTTGGAGCCGACATTCAGTGCCCCGATGCTTCCAAAGTAGATCAAAAATATGGCCAGCAACGCCAGGACCCGGTTTTTCAGATCCGGACGGTTCATCTGGATCCGTTTGCGCAGGTATGCGATATAAAACACCATGGGGACCGCTAGCAGGATGATCCACGGGATGTTCTTTGTTGTATAGGAAACGATGTCCCGCCAAAAGCTGAACACCTTGGCCCCATTCGTCATGGAATAGATGGTGTAGTAGGTCTTGAATATTTTGTTGTAGATGAACTGGGAGGAGTACAGCAGCCAAAAGAAGATCAAGGCCAACGTAGACAACAGTCGGTTGATCCGGGCGCTGAACATGGTGGTGATGAAGTAGGCCACCACTCCAAATATGGAAACCAGGGACAGGGATACCAACAATCCTGGATCCAGCAGATCCGCAGATGTGCCAAACCGGAAGATCAGCTCCATGAAAATCAAGGCTCCCACCATATAAAATCCTAAAAATCTGTTTTTTATTTTCTTCATATTTCCCCCGATTATACTTTCTATAGTACTTGTGCCTCGCACAACGAAAGTATATCATATTGGTCAAGGTATAAAAAGACCACTCTTTATCGATTTTGTAAACAAATTGCAAAAGCCCTTCCGCCAGGAAAGGGCTCTTTTCAATATATGGATCAATATCCCATTTCTTCTCCAATGAGGATGATTTTGATCCTCTTGGGGATGCCGCTTCTCCTTGTGATAAGGATCTGGGAGCAGATGCTGCCGTCGCCGTAACAGTCTCCGCATTCCCCCGTAATGGCGCAGGGGGTCTTTCTCTCCAGCCGGACCGTATTCATGGGGGAGGCTACATTCTGGCATCGCCAGATCCCGTTTTCCCGGTCCTGGGCAAGCTTGTTCATGCCCAGAAGCACTACCACACTTTTGGGCCCATAGCAAAGAGCCGCCACCCGGTTGCCAAACCCGTCGATGTTGACCAGCTCCCCCTCCCGGGTGAAGGCATTGGAGCTCATGAAAAACACATCCGCATCCATGGACATTCTCGTCAACTGTTCCTTTTCCTCCGGATCCGAAGCACGATCCCGCTCGATTGTTTTTACGCCGGCCCGGTTCAATGCATCCGGCAGTCCGCATTCCTTCACCGTCATGCTGCCCCCAAAAGAAACCAGGCTGTTTTCCGGCACCAGCTCCATGGCTTTTTTCAAGGCTTCCTCCTTGGTAGGGCAGTAGTAGGCTTCAAAACGCCGCTTTTCAAAGCGGTCCACCAGGGTTTTTGCCAGATTGGCATAATAGTCCTGTCGTATGGTCATTTTTTCTCCTCCTTCGTCGTTCTCATACTCTTACTCTATGGGATTTCCCTTTGATTTGTCAACAATAGAATGTATAATGAAGTGGAGGTGAAAAGAATGAAAATAAAGGCATTGACGGGAGCCGGGATATCCAGAGCCAGCAACATTCCCACCTTTGAAGAAATGGGAGACCTTCGGGACAAACTGAGTCGAACATATTTCAGCGCCGACCCCCAGGGCTTTTACGATGCGGTCCTCTCCATGAAGACCCTCATCGATGAAGCCGTCCCCAACGAAGCCCACCTGGCATTGGCTTCCTACCACATCCCTGTCGTTACCATGAACATCGACGGACTTCACCATCGAGCCGGAAGCCGGGATGGAGAGGTCATCGAGATCCACGGTAATCTTCGCACAGTGTTTTGTCCCCGGTGCCACCGGGAGTACCCTTTTGACATCACCCGAAGCAGCCTTCTTTGCCCCCATTGTGAACGGAGCGTCCTCCACCCCCAGGTGGTCCTCTACGGCGATCCCATCCCCAGGCTTGGGGAAGCATTGGAGACCATGGGTGAAACGGACCTGCTGTTGATCATCGGAACCTCCTTTTATACATCCACCGCCCATTACATCAAGGATGCCGCCGAATCTTTCGGTTCAGAGATCCTGACCATCAATGAGGATGCGGAAAACCAGGTTCCCCTGTTGCTGAAAAAACTTTTGGAAGGAGCAAATTAAATGCCATACATTTCCATCAAAACCGATTATTTAATGGAAAACATCGACGTTTCCGACATCAACAAAAACATCTGCGAAACGTTGAACGTACCCCGAAGCCGAATCAAAGTTTCCTGGGAGATCTTCCATCAGGGACATTTCTACAGCCATCCCATGGAGGACGATCCTGAACCGGAAAAAAGATACCATCGCCCCGTCGTGGAGATCTCCGTTTCCAAGCGGAATCCCCGTTCCTTTGTGGAAGACCTGGTGGCGGCCGCCATCAAGGAAGTCTGCCATGTCCTGGGCACCAAGGAGGACAAGGTGCTGGTACTGATCCATTACCTGGATGAAGGAAACATCTACCTCAACGGGTCCTACGTATAGGTGGCGTTTTGAAGATCACCATTGTCGCTGTCGGAAAAATCAAGGAGAAATTTTATATCCAGGCCCTGGCGGAATACACCAAGCGCCTGGGCCGTTATTGTACGTTGAACGTGGTGGAGATCCCCGATGAAAAAGCTCCGGAAAACTTGAGCCAGGCACAAATGGTGGACGTTCTTCAAAAAGAAGGACAAAAGATTCTGTCCAAAGTTCCCTCCGGCGCCTTGGTGGTCACCATGGAGATCGAAGGCCGGACCATGACCTCGGAAGAATTTGCCGATTATATGGATACCTGCGCCCTTAACGGACAGAGCCACCTTTGCTTTATCATTGGCGGTTCTTTGGGTTTGCATTCCGATGTGAAATCCATTTCGGACCTGTCCCTGTCTTTTTCCTCCATGACCTTTCCCCACCAATTGTTTCGTATATTGCTACTGGAACAGATCTACCGGGCTTTTCGCATTCTTAGAAACGAGCCCTATCATAAATGATGCCATTTTTAGAGGAGTTCCAAATGACGTCCATATTTCAATCGGAAAGATGTATCATACGGTCTTTTATCCTAGACGATCTTCATGAATTTCTGGATTATCGCAATGATCTGGAATGGATGAAATACCAGGGATTTAAAGGGTTATCGAAAAAAGAATACGAAAAAGCATTGTTGATAAAGCCTTCTCTGGATGCGGGAGCGCAATTTGCAATAACGACCAAGACGGACAAAAGGCTCATTGGCGATGTTTATCTAAAAAAAGAAGACGATGCGTTCTGGATCGGATACACCATTAGTCCTTTATTCAAAAGACAAGGATATGCATATGAAGTGATCTGCTCCATGATCATTTGGATCAACCAGCAGGGAGATTTCAACATCAAAGCCGCTGTCAAAACTGAAAACACACCTTCCATCAAGTTGTTGGAGAAATTGGGTTTCTCGCAAATCAAGACGGAAGACGATGGATCGATATTTTTGTTGGATAAGAAAAAATGAAGGAGGTCCTCATGGCCAAACACAACATTTATACCACAAGTTTTGCAAAAGTCTATCCCATGTATGTCGCAAAAGCGGAGAAAAAGGGACGGACCAAAGAAGAAGTGGACGAGATCATCCGCTGGCTGACGGGACACACCCAGGAAGAACTGGAAGCGGAACTGGAGAAAGAGACCGATTTCGAAACTTTTTTTGCCCAGGCACCCCACCTAAACCCCCTACGATCCCTGATCAAAGGGGTGGTGTGCGGCATCCGGGTCGAAAACGTGGAAGAACCCATCATGAAGGAGATCCGCTATCTGGACAAGCTGGTGGACGAGTTGGCCAAGGGAAAGGCCATGGAGAAGATCCTTCGCAAATGAATCCTTTCCTCTGAAAAACACCCGTCTTATTGAGACAGGATCCTGAAAAAGATGTCCGTTCCAGGCCTCATCAAAGCATCCGTCCCGGGTGCTTTTTTTGCGCAAAAATGGTATAATTTTGTATAAAGCATGGATGCTATTAAATTTCAAGGAGGTTTTATCATGTACACAGGCGGTTACATGGGCAAGGTTTTGCGGGTAAACCTGTCCACCAAAGAAGTGACTACAGAAGTACTGCCGGAAAAACTGGCTCAAGATTATATCGGTGGAGCCGGATTTGCCATCAAGTACCTATTTGACGAAGTACCAGGCGATTGCGATCCCCTGGGGGAAGAAAACAAACTTATTTTCGTACCGGGACCACTTAGCGGGACGTCGGCACCCTGCGCCAGCAGAATGGCCATGGCGACAAAATCCCCTCTGACCAATGCCGTAGGCATGGCCCTGTCGGGAGGTTATTTCCCCGTCGAGTTGAAATTTGCAGGATACGACGTGTTGATCATCGAAGGGAAATCGGAAGAACCGGTCTACCTCTGGATCAAGGACGACAAGGTATCCATTCGAAAAGCGGACAAATTCTGGGGCATGAACACCCTGGACACCCAATTGACCATGAAACAGGAACTCAACGAACAAGCGGCGCGGATCGCCTGCATCGGACCAGCCGGCGAAAACCTGTCCAAGATGGCGGCCATCATCAACGAACGCCGGGCCTTCGGCCGAAAAGGCGTAGGAGCCGTCATGGGATCCAAAAATTTGAAGGCCATTGCCGTTCGGGGACCCAGGAAGTTCCCATCGCCAATGAAGAAGCCTTTAAAAAAGCCAGAAAAACCATGCTGGAAGGCATGAAAGCCAGCCCGGTCCTTTATCCGGAGTTCTCCAAGTTGGGAACACCAATGGTAGTGGATGCTACCAGCGCCATGGGAATGTTCCCGTCGGAAAACTACCGAAACACCGGGGAAGACGACTACACGGAAGGCTTGGGCGCCAAGTCCAGCTTGGAGCGTACTCTGGGCAACGAACATTGTTACGGTTGTCCTGTAGGCTGCACCCAGGTGAAGCTGGCCAGAGGCGGCAACTTGAAATTCCAGGGCAGCATGTCCGATCCGGAATATGAAACCTACTACAGTCTGGGAAGCGTTTGCGGCGTAAAAAGTCAGGAAGCCGTCATCCACGCCGACCATTTGTGCGACAAGTACGGCCTGGACACCATTTCCGTAGGTGTCACCATCGGTTTTGCCATGGAACTTTTTGAGAATGGTCTATTGAGCAAAGAGCAAGTCAACGGATTGGATTTCCGATTCGGCAACGCAGACGCCATGGTGGATGCCATCACGGAGATCGCATTTCGAAATGAAGGTCTGGGCGAACTCCTTTGCGACGGCACCAAAGTGCTGGCGGAAAAGATCGGCAACGGGTCTGAGAAATACGCCATGCACGTGAAAGGTCTGGAATTCCCGGCCTACGATCCACGAGGCGCCAAAGCCCATGGATTCAACTATGTTACTTCCTATACGGGAGCAGACCACAACCGTGGGTATGCACCGCAGGAAATATTCGGTTCCGACATTCCGAAAGCCTACGACCGGTTCACGGCAGAAGGAAAAGGCTGGTTGACCATGTACAACCAGGATCTCCGTCTGGCCACTGCCGACTGTCCCACCATGTGCGGTTTCCTCATCGACATGGCCGTGGCCAGCATTGCAGAGCAGAATACGGCAGACATGGTCAGTGCAGCAACGGGTCTGGAATTCAAGAAAGAAGACATCATGGTCATCGGCGCCCGAGTCAACAACGTGGCCCGTGCCTTCAACCTGACAGCAGGACTGACCAAAGCCGACGATACCCTGCCGGAGCGGGTCATGACAGAGACCATCAAAGAAGGCGCCTCCAAGGGACAATCCGTTCCCAAAGAAGAGCTGGACCTGATGCTCCACGATTATTACGAGGCCAGAGGATGGAGCCAGGAAGGCGTTCCCACACAAGCCAAGCTCCAGGAACTGGGATTGGATGAAGTGGCCGCCAAATTGAAGGAAAAGGGAATCCTTTCCTGACAATGAAAGTACAGGTCAAAACCATCTTTGCCATGGAACAATACGTAGGAGGGGAAAAATCCCAGGAACTGGACCTGGACGACGGATCCACCCTGGCAGACGCACTTCTTCAACTGATCCACCGCTACGGACCTGCCTTGGAGGAAAAGCTGTTGGATGGAAACGCTCTCCAAAAGGGAATGGTGGTCTACGTCAACGGTCGGAATTCACTGGTCCTGGACTATCTGGATACACCTCTGGAAGACGGGGACGACGTATTGATCATGCCGCCCGTCGGCGGCGGTTGAAAACCAAAAAAAGAAAAGGGAGTCGATCCATCGACTCCCTTTTGTTATGTCGTATAAACGTTCATCTTGTCGCCCCGGACAAATCCAATGAGCTTGCATCCTGCTTTTTCGGCATGGTCGATGGCTCGATCCGTCGGTGCCGATCTGGATATGAGCACGGGGATCCCTCGAAGGATCACCTTGTCCACGATCTCCGACGACATTCTCCCAGTGGTAAGTACCATCTTGTCCTTCAAGTCGATCCCGTCCAGCAGCGCCTTCCCCAAGATTTTTTCCAGGGCATTGTGGCGGCCGATGTCGTCTCTGGCATAAAGGACTTCCTTGCCGGAACAAAGGGCGCAGGAATGGACCCCTCCCGTCCGTAAAAACAGGTCCGAAGATTTGTTGAACTGACGGATCAGGCGAAAAACATCTTCCGGCTCCACTTCCATGGGCTGGATCTTCTCGTCGGCACCTTCCCGGACCACGGGAAAAGTCACTTTTCTCCCTTTACCGCAGGCGGTGGTCACCGTCACTTCTCCAACCAGCTGATCCCCGGCGTAGGTAAACAGATCCTCCCGGTCGATGGTCACCATGGCTTTCCCCTTCTCCTCGTCCAGTTCCAGCTCCAGGATCTCTTCTTTGTCACAGATGACCCCTTCCGAAAACAGGTAGCCGTAGACCAATTCCTCCAAATGCTCCGGCGTGCACAACAGAGTGATAAAATACCGGTCATTCAGATAGATGGCCAGGGTATATTCCACAACGACTTCGTCTTCCACTTGGCGAAAGCCTTCTTTATACTTTTGTATGGTATAGGTTTTCGTCGTTGCCATCGATCCCCCTCCTTAGCTGCTTTCCCTGGTTCTGGTCATGTAGTGGGCCAGGTCTTCCCGGGTGTTCAAATTATAAAACATTTCCCAATCAGGGCTGAATTTTCTCGCTTCCGATTCCGGAACGTACAAGGTCTTTTGACCGTCCAAAAACCGGTTCACCGATTTTCTTCCCGTCTCTAAAAAGGCTTCCATGTCCTGGATCTGGTCCTTGGAATAATAGGCATGAAAAGGCTCGATCCATTCGCCAAACCGGGTGACGCAGGCCTGATAGTCGGATCCCCGCAGCCGGTCTTTCATGAATTCGATGTATCTCAGGTCAAGGCCCGGCATGTCGCAGGCAATGACAAAGGCGTATTGGCTCTCTGCGGCTAAAAGACCGGCATGGATCCCCCCCAGGGGACCCATGCCTTTATACTTGTCTTCTACTGTTTCAACAGAAAGTCCGCCGTACAATTCCGGCGTTTGTGTGACCAAAACGACTTGATCGAATGCGTCTAAAAGGGTTTCTGTGATCCGTTGGACCAGTCGACTGTTATGCAGCATCAAATGCTGCTTGTCGAAGCCCATTCGGCTGCTTTTCCCTCCGGCCAGTACAATGGCCGTTCCGAATTCTTTCATGACTTTCCTTCTTTCATCGTGTATCTTATGCTTTTTCCAAACGGACGGCGCTGACCTTCAATTCCGGAATCTTGGCTGTTGGATCCAGCGCGGTTCCAGTCAATCGGTTCGCTCCATTCTCGTAGAAGTGGAATGGCATGAATACGACGTCCTCCACTACTTTGTCCGTTACTTTTGCTGTGGTGACGATGTCGCCTCTTCTGGAAGCAACTTTTACCTTGTCTCCATCTGCCAAGTCCAGTCGGCTGGCCGTTATCGGGTTGATCTCGATGTAGGATTCCGGGAACATGACATCGATGCCTTTGACCCTCTTGGTCATGGTTCTGGTGTGATAATGGTAGAGGATCCGACCGGTGGTCATGATGTATGGATAATCCTTGTCCGGCGTCTCCGCACTTTCGATATAGTCTGCCGGTTTGAACAGACCCAGTCCCCGGCTCATGGTTTCCGTATGCAATACGGGAGTTCCAGGATGTTCTTTCGTCGGGCAAGGCCATTGCAGACCTTCCTCGTCGATTCGATCGTAAGAAATTCCACCATATTGGGGTGTGACGCTGGCCATTTCGTCCATGATCTCGGATGGATGGCTGTAGGATGCTTCGTATCCCATTTTATTCATCAGTTCCGTCAGAATGACCCAGTCCGGCTTGGACTCTCCGATGGGCTTCAATGCTTGTCGAACCCGTTGGATGCGTCGCTCCGTATTGGTAAAGGTACCGTCTTTTTCTGCAAAAGATCCTGCCGGCAATACCACGTCGGCAAATTCAGCAGTTTCTGACATGAAGATGTCTTGAGCTACGATGAAGTTGGCTTTTTTCAATGCCGCTTCCACGTGGGTGGTGTCCGGATCGGATACCGCCGGGTTTTCACCCATGACATAGAGGAATTGGATGGATCCGTCTTCCACGCCGTTGACGACTTCCGTTATGGTCAAGCCGGCCTTGTTGTTAAGGGATCGTCCCCAGGCCTTTTCAAACTTGGCTTGGGCTTCCGGATTGATGACTTTTTGGTATCCCGGATAATCTCCTGGCAATGCGCCCATGTCGCAGGCTCCCTGTACGTTGTTTTGTCCACGCAATGGGTTGACGCCGGCTCCTTCTTTTCCGATGTTTCCGCAAAGAAGGGCAAGATTGGAAACGCTCATGACGCCTTGGGTACCGGTGGAGTGTTGGGTGACACCCATGGAATAATAGATGGCTGCCCTTTCCCCTTCTGCATACATTTTGGCTGCTGCGATCAGGTCCTCTGCATCGATGCCGCAGATCTCCGCCACTTTTTCCGGCGGATAGCTTTCCATGATCTTTTCCAGTTCTTCGTAATTTTCAGTTCGTGCTGCTATATATTCTTTATCCTGCAAGCCTTCCTTGATGATGACGTGCATCATGCCGTTGAAGAAGGCAACGTTGGTTCCTGGTTTGATCTGCAGGAAGATGTCTGCTTCTTTTGCCAATTCGATTTCTCTCGGTTCCGCCACGATCAACTTGGCGCCTTTTTCCTTCGCCTGTTGGATGTGGGCTCCGATGACCGGGTGGGCTTCCGTAGTATTGGATCCGCTGACCAGGATCACATCGGACTTGAGTGCTTCCCGGTTGCTGTTGGTCATGGCACCGCTTCCCAGGGTGGTGGCCAATCCGGCTACCGTGGATGCGTGACACAAACGCGCACAGTGGTCCACGTTGTTGGTTCCAACTACTGCCCGTAAAAACTTTTGGAACAAATAGTTTTCTTCGTTGGTGCATCGGGCGGAAGAGAATCCTGCAACGGAATCTGGTCCATGATCGTCGATGGCTTCCTTCAATTTGGAAACGATCAGGTCATAGGCTTCGTCCCAGGTTGCCTGTTCGAATTTTCCATCCCGTTTGATCAACGGTGTTTTTAGACGATCCGGGTGGTTGACGAACTTGTATCCGAATTTTCCTTTGACGCAAAGCATGTTGTTGTTGGCTGCGCCATCGTAAGGCTGAACCTCTACGATCTTGTCGCCTTTGATCAACAGCTCCATCTGGCATCCAACACCGCAGAAAGAACAGGTGGTGCGAACTTTTCGAACATCCCAATAACGGAAACGATCGGTTTTCTTGGCAACCAAGGCACCTGTCGGGCAAACGGAAACGCAGTTACCACAGGATACGCATTTGGACTGGGCCAAAGGATCATCAAAAGGAGGTGTTACGTGGGTCTCAAAACCACGTTCGCTCATGCCGATGGCATGGGTTTGCTGCAATTCGTTGCAGACGCGCGTACATTTTCCGCACAAGATGCACTTGTTGCGGTCGAAATAGTAAAATTTGTTGGAATAGTCCAAAGGAAATTCTTCTTCTTCCGGATTCTCGAATCGGGAACCTTTTACTCCGTACTCAAAGCTATAGTCCTGCAATTTGCAATTTCCTGCAGCGCTACAGGTCAAGCAATCGTGGGGATGTCTGGACCACAAAAGATCCAAAACGACTTTTCGCCCTTGAACGACTCGTTCGCTTTTCGTACTGACCACCATTCCGTCTGTAGCCGGCATGGTACATGATGGGGACAAGGTCCTTGCGCCCTGAACTTCTACCAAACACATTCTACATGCCCCGCCCAGACTGGTTTCCAGTCGCGGATCGTGACATAACGTGGGGATCTCAATACCGGCTTTTCGGGCCGCATCCAATACGGTGGCGCCCTTTTCCACTTCTACCTGTTGATTGTCGATGGTTAATTTGATCATTTTCACGCTTCAACTCCTTTATGTATGATACCGTTTACTTTTATTCGTTTGCTTCTGAAATATGGGCATAATCCTGCTGACATTTTATCTTACCCAAAATAAAAAGTCAATTTCGTTATCTTTAAAACAAGAGGAGATCTGCCTTTGATAACTCATTTATTCTATCATATTTTCAGCCCTGTGAACAGGGTTCTTCCCGGTTTCCTTTTCCTGTCTTTTCCTCCAAAAGCAATCTTTCCATGATCACCAGATCCAAATACCTCCCAAACTTGTATCCCACCTCCCGAAGACGGCCGCAATTCTGGAACCCCTTCCTTTCGTGGAGGCGGATGCTTTGTTGGTTTTCCGCATCGATATACGCCACCATGGCGTGATATCCGTCCCTTTGGGCTGCCTCGATCAAGGCCTCCAGCAAGGCTCCTCCCACACCCTTTCCCTGGTGATTTTTATCCACGTAGACGGAATGTTCCACTGTCCTTGCATACCCGTCATGAGGACGATAGGGGCCAAAGGTGCCGTATCCCAAAAAAACGCCGGCTTCTTCCGCAACAAACAGGGGGTGTTTGCGACGTTGCTTGTCATCGTACCAGCGTGTTACATCTTCCAGCCGTCTTTCCTCGTAATGGTAGACTGCCGTAGAATTTCGAATGTTTTCGTTCATCAATGCCGTGATGGCCGCCAGATCCTCCGGCCTTGCCTGTCGAAGCATGGAAAACCCTCCTTCCCGTTAAAATCCATTATAACGTATGGGACATGAAAAAATCCCGGATTTTTTGGAAAATCCGGGATTTCGTTCTTGGTCATTCCTTGTCTTGAAACAGGGGAGTGGACAAGTATCGCTCTCCCGTGTCGGGAAGAAGTACGACAATGTTCTTGTCCTTGTTTTCTTTCCGACCAGCCACTTCCGCGGCGGCATGTAGGGCGGCTCCTGCGGAGATCCCCACCAGCAATCCTTCTACGGCGGCGGCTTTTTTCGCCATTGCAAATGCATCGTCGTTTTTCACTTTCACGATCTCGTCGATGACATCCGTGTTCAATACCCCGGGCACAAATCCGGCCCCGATCCCCTGGATCTTGTGAGGGCCCGGCTTCTCGCCGGAAAGAATGGCCGAATCAAAAGGTTCCACGGCAATGATCTGAACCTTGGGATTTCTGGATTTCAATACTTCTCCCACTCCGGTGATGGTTCCTCCTGTTCCGATGCCTGCAATGAAAACATCCACCTTTCCATCCGTGTCCCGCCATATCTCTTCCGCTGTGGTCTCCCGATGGATCTGAGGGTTGGCGGGGTTTTCAAACTGCTGCAGAATAATGGCCTTGGGATAGTCTTTGGCCAGTTCCTGGGCCTTGGCGATGGCCCCTTTCATCCCCTCGCTACCCGGGGTGAGTACGATCTTCGCTCCCAACTGCTTCAAAAGATTTCGTCGTTCCACGCTCATGGTCTCCGGCATGGTCAAAACCAGCTTGTACTTTCTCGCCGCCGCTACAAATGCCAGGGCGATGCCCGTATTCCCGCTTGTAGGCTCGATGATCACCGTATCTGGTGTCAAAAGGCCTTTTTCTTCTGCGTCCTTGACCATGGCGTATCCGATCCTGTCTTTCACACTGCTGGCGGGATTAAAAAACTCCAGCTTGGCCAGGATGTTGCCGGCGAAACCTTCCGCTTCTTTCATGTTTTGAAGTTCCAGCAGGGGTGTGTTTCCGATGAGCTCCGTTATGCTCTTTGCTATTTTTGCCATTTTGTTCCCTCCTCGTTTCCTTTTATGTTTTTCGTCCTTATCCTATTCGCTCGTTTCCTATATGTAATACATGGGCTCCGGGTTTCCCAGATATTCGGAATACCCCTTTGCCAGTTCATCCAGGGTGATGTCTTCCACCACTTTCTGAACGCTGTTATTGATCTTCTCCCAAAGTTGTCCTTTTAGATAATATTGGATGGATTCGGTGGATGCCGCCCCTTCTTTTTTTTCATCGACCACGGACAGATCCCCTTCCAATACCTCCAGGATCATTTTGGCGGTGATCTCCTTGGGGTCCTTTGCCAGCAGGTATCCCCCCTGAGAACCCTTGATGCTTTTCACCAGCCCTGCTTTTCGCAACGTGGAAAATACCTGTTCCAGATAGTTGTTGGAGATCCCCTGCCGCTGGGCGATGTTGCCAAGGGCTTCGTGCTCTCCGGTAAAATGAACGGCCAGATCCACCATGGCTCGTATGCCATACCGGCCTTTCGTGGAAATCTTCATCGCGTTCCCCTCTTTCCTACTATTCCTATTTGTTTTATATACTATACCATACGAGGTGTATTGTCAAGTACTTTCATCTGTACACTTGCCTTTGTATATACCCAAAAAGAACCGGCAGGAAACGAAGGAGAACTTCCTTCGCCTCTTGCCGGTTTCTACTTTTTTCAATGTTACTTTCCATATTCCGATAATTCGTAGATATCCGTGGCATCTTCAGAAATGCGGTCGTGCAACAAGTCGATGAGGGCCACGGCCTTGTCCATGTTGGAGATCAATTCCACCGACGCTTCGATGGCGGTCCGACGGATGGCAAATCCATCCCGCTTGGCATCGTTGCCCTTGGTGGGGGTATTGAATACCAGGTCGATGTCCTGTTCCCGAATGGTGTCGATGATGGTGGGATATCCTTCCTTGATCTTGTGGACCGTGTGGGCTTCGATCCCGTCTTCCGCCAGCCGCTTGGCCGTATTTTCCGTGGCGTAAAAGGTGTAGTCCAGGTCTGCCATCTTGCGGACCAGGGGCATGAAGGCTTCCTTATCTTTGGGGCGAAGGGTCAATACTACATTGCGTTTCCGATGGGACAGGTCCATCCCTGCCGCGATGAATCCTTTGTACAGGGCCTCCTTATAGGTGACGCCAACACCCAGGACTTCTCCCGTGGAACGCATTTCCGGACCCAGACTGGCCTCTACCTTGGGCAGTTTTTCCGTGGAAAATACCGGGATCTTGACGCAGGTCTTGTTGGATTCCGGGTACACTCCGGTCCCGTAGGCCATGTCGTCCAGCTTTTCCCCCAAGAGGACCCTGGTGGCGATGTCCACCACAGGCAGCCCGGTGACCTTGCTGATATAGGGTACGGTACGGGAGGAGCGGGGATTCACTTCAATGATGTAGAGCTCCTTGTCCTTTTCAATGAACTGGATGTTGATCATGCCTTTGACCCGAAGAGCTTTGGCCACATTTCTTGTATAGGCTTCGATCTTTTCCTTGATTTCACTGCTTACATGGATGGGCGGATAGATGCTGATACTGTCTCCGGAATGGATGCCTGCCCGCTCCAGGTGTTCCATGATCCCGGGGATCAGGACCTCTTCTCCGTCGCAAATGGCATCCACCTCCAGTTCCATGCCGTCGATGTACTTGTCGATGAGGACCGGGTTCTTGTGGTCCTTGGCAAAAGCGTCCTTCAAATAGAACTCCAGCTCCGACACGTGGTGGCAGATCTCCATCCCCTGACCTCCAAGGACGTAAGATGGACGGACCAGCACCGGATACGTCAGCTCTCCAGCCCAGGCGACCCCTTCTTCCAGGTTCCAGACGGCTTTCCCTCTGGGCCTTGCAATATCCAGCTGCTCCAGGATCTCTTCGAATTTTTCCCGGTCTTCCGATTCATCGATGGCTCGGGGGCCCGTTCCAAGGATGGGCACTTTCTTTTCCTGGAAAAACTTGGCCAGCTTGATGGCCGTCTGCCCGCCGAATTGAAGGATGACCCCGTCAGGTTTCTCCTTTTCGATGATGTTCAAGGTATCCTCTTCCGTCAGTGGTTCAAAATAGAGCTTGTCGGAAATGTTGAAATCCGTGCTGACCGTCTCCGGGTTGTTGTTGATGACGATGGTTTCGATCCCCATCTCCCGAAGGGCCTTGACGCAGTGGACGGTGCAATAGTCGAATTCGATGCCCTGGCCGATGCGGATGGGGCCGGACCCGATGACCACCACTTTCCTGCCGGGCCGGATGGCCACCTCGTCCTCTTCGTCGTAGGTGGAATAATAGTAGGGGGTCATGGCTTCAAACTCCCCTGCACAGGTATCCACCATTTTATAGGACGGCTTCATGTTGTACATTTGCCGAAGTTCGTATATGTGGTTGGGATCCACCCCGATCAGGTCGGCGATCCCCTTGTCGGAAAACCCCTTCTGTTTGAGCATGAACAAGTGATCCCGGCTCAACGCTTCCGGGGCCATTTCCTTCAGCTCTTCTTCCAGGTCCACGATACCCTTGATCTTGTCCAGGAAGAACATGTCCATGCCCGTATCCTTGGACAACTTATCCATGTCGTAGCCCAGCCGTAGGAGCTGGGCCAGGTAAAACATCCGCTCGTCGTTGGGATACATGACCTTTTCCTTCAAGTGGGCCAGGTCCATTTGGGCCGCATCAGCATGGTCCAGAGCGTATTTTTTGATTTCCAACGACCGAAGTCCTTTCAAAAAGGCGCTCTCAAAATTGTTTCCGATGGCCATGATCTCTCCCGTAGCCATCATTTTCGTTCCCAGTTTTCGGTCTGCATTGTAAAACTTGTCGAAGGGCCACTTGGGGATCTTGATGACCACGTAATCCAGGCTGGGCTCGAAACAGGCAAAGGTCTTTTTCGTCACCGCATTCTCGATCTCGTCCAGACCCAATCCCAGAGCGATCTTGGCCGCCACCTTGGCGATGGGGTAGCCTGTGGCCTTGGAGGCCAGGGCGGAGGACCGGCTCACCCGGGGATTGATCTCGATGATGGCGTATTGAAAACTGTGGGGATCCAAGGCCAGCTGGACATTGCAGCCTCCTTCGATGCCCACCGCCTCCAGAATGTCCAGGGATGCTTTTCGAAGCATCTGGTATTCCTTGTCGCCGAGGGTCTGGGAAGGGGCCACCACGATACTGTCTCCAGTATGGATGCCCACGGGATCGATGTTTTCCATGTTGCACACGGTGATGCAGTTCCCCTTGGCGTCCCGCATGACTTCATACTCGATCTCTTTCCATCCCTTGATGCTCTTTTCCACCAGCACCTGCCGGACCCGGCTCAACTGGAGGCCCCGCTGTGCAATGGCAAGAAGTTCCTCTTCCGTATCGGCGATGCCGCCGCCGGATCCTCCCAGGGTGTAGGCCGGTCGAACAACCACAGGATAGCCGATCTTGGCTGCATAGTTTTTCGCATCCTCTAAAGAACCGACGGTGATGCTTTCGATGACGGGCTGGCCGATCTCTTCCATAAGGGCCCGGAATTCCTCCCGGTCTTCCCCTTTTTTGATGGAAGGGATGGAGGTGCCGATCACCTTGATCCCGTATTTGTCCAGAATGCCTGCGTCGTAGAGTTCAATGGCCATGTTCAGGCCCGTTTGCCCTCCCATACCGGCAAGCAGGCTGTCCGGCCGCTCCCGGGCGATGACTTTTTCCACATATTCCAGAGTGATGGGTTCGATGTAGACCTTGTCCGCCACTTCCCGGTCCGTCATGATGGTGGCCGGGTTGGAGTTGACCAATACCACTTCCACTCCTTCTTCTTTCAGGCTTTGGCAGGCCTGGGCCCCGGAATAGTCGAATTCCGCCGCCTGGCCGATGACGATGGGACCGGAACCGATCACCAGTACTTTTTTTATGTCTTCTCGTTTAGGCACCTTGTTCCACCTCCTCCAGCAATGTCATGAACTGTTCAAATATATAGTCGGAATCCGACGGCCCGGGTGATGCTTCCGGGTGGAATTGGACCGTAAAGATGGGCTTGTCCTTGTGCCGCAACCCTTCGATGCTTCCGTCGTTCATGCTGATGTGGGTCACTTCCATGGATTCGGGAACGTCTTTCACCACATATCCGTGGTTTTGGGAGGTGATGAACACCCGGTCCCGGCCCAAATCCTTCACCGGATGGTTGGATCCCCGATGGCCGAAGGCCAGCTTCTGGGTATCTCCGCCCAGGGCCAGGGCGATGAGCTGATGGCCCAGGCAGATGCCGATGGTGGGTTTTCGCTCCACCAGTTCTTTTACATTCTCCAGGATCTCCCGACAGTCTTTGGGATCTCCCGGACCGTTGGACAAAAAGATGCCGTCGGGTCGGACCTGGAGGACCTCCTGCCAGGATGCCGTTGCCGGAAAGACGGTCACCTTGCAGCCCTTTGCCTGAAAAGAGCGAAGGATGTTGTTTTTGATCCCAAAATCCATAATGGCCACGTGGACGCCTGCCCCTTCCAGGGTATAGGATTCCCTGGCGGTGACTTGACGGACCGCATCACCGTTGTCGTAGGAATCCAGCCGCTGTTTCAGCTGGGTGTCCGTCAACATCCGGGTGGTGATGACCCCCCGCATGGTGCCGTGATCGCGGATCACTTTGGTCAAGGCCCGGGTATCTATGCCTTCCAGACCGGTGACGCCGCTGTATTTCAAATAGCTGTCCAGATCCATTTCACAGCGAAAGTTGCTGGGATGTTTCGCCCGTTCCCGGACGATCAATCCGGTGATCTTGGGCCGGTCCGACTCCAGATCTTCCAGGTTGATCCCGTAGTTGCCGATGAGGGGATAGGTCATGGTCACGATCTGCCCGTAGTAGGACGGATCCGTCATCAATTCCTGGTATCCGGTCATGCCCGTGTTGAAAACCACTTCTCCCGTCACGTCTTCCACCTTGCCGAAGAGGGTCCCTTCAAAGGTTCTTCCGTTTTCCAACTGCAGGTATCCTATCATCTTCTCCTCCAATCATGCATTCCCCCGGCTGCCCGGTTTTTCCGCTTTTTCTCCTCTTTTGCATGCGGGACAATCCTGTGGATCGTAAGTGGGGAAAAACAGCTCCACGGAAGCGTAGACGGGAAGACCGATGTCCATACCCTCTCCACGCCGATCCGCGATGCAGGCCACACCCACTACCTGGGCACCCAAGGCTTCCAGTACTTCTTTCGTCTCCAGGGTGGATTTTCCCGTGGTCACCACGTCTTCTGCAATGATGACCTTTTCTCCCGGTAGGATCTCAAATCCCCGGCGAAGTTCCATGACTCCGTCTTTTCGCTCCGTAAAAATGGCTTCCACGTCCAACTGGCGGCCCAGTTCATAGCTGACGATGACGCCCCCCATGGCCGGTCCCGCCACCTTTTGGATCCCCAGGTCCTTGATCTTTTCCACTACCGGTTCCAGTACGGCTGCCGCCTTGTCCGGGAACCGAAGGACTTTGGCGCACTGGACGTACCCCTCGCTGTGCTTGCCAGACGAGAGCAAAAAGTGTCCCTCCAGTAGTGCTTCCGTTTCCTTCAAAATGCGTATAGTCTTGTTTTCCATGTTCCTCCACCCTTTCCGATTGCATTCTCGTTTTCTATTTTTGGGCGATCAAAGGATCCCCCGGATCTCTCCGATATTGGCCAGCCCCTCTTTTTCGCAGAAAGCCTGCAGGCCGTCCACCACTTCTTTTCCCAACATGGGTTCGGGAAAGCTCCCTGTTCCGATCTGTATGGCCGTAGCTCCCGCCATGATGAATTCCACTGCGTCCTGCCAGGAGGTGATCCCCCCAGACCCACCACGGGAATGGAGACGGTCGTTGCCACCTGATGGACCATCCTCAAGGCGATGGGTTTGATGGCCGGTCCGGACAATCCGGCGTAGACATTGTCAAAGACCGCTTTCCTTGCCCGAATGTCGATGGCCATCCCCTGAAAGGTATTCACCAAGGACAGGGCATCCGCTCCGTTTTCTGCACAAGCTGCGGCGATGTCCGCCACACTGGGGGCGTTGGGGGAAAGCTTCACCATCACCGGCTGTTTTGCCACTTTTTTTATTTCCCGGGTAATAAGGGCGGCGCTGTCGCACTGCATGCCGAAGGCCATTCCCCCCGCTTTTACATTGGGACAGGAGATGTTCAGTTCGATCATGTCCACTTCCGTTTCCCCAAGAAGGATGGCTCCTTCCAGGTATTCGTCCAGGTTGTCCCCGCCCAGGTTGGCCAGTAGGATGGTCTGGATCTTTTCCATCTCCGGCAGGGTATCCGCGATAAAGGCTTCCACCCCCGGATTTTCCAGGCCGATGCTGTTGAGCAGTCCGCTGGGGGTCTCCCAAAGTCGGATCCCACGGTTCCCGCTTTTGGGATGGCGGGTCAGTCCCTTGGAGCTGATCCCTCCCAAATAGGCCGGGTCGTAGTATCCCCTGTATTCTTCGCCGAATCCGAAGGTCCCGCTGGCGGCGATCACTGGATTTTTCAACCGGCAGCCGGCCAGATCCGTCATCAACCTATTCATAAAACACGCTCCTTCCCGGAAATACGGGGCCTTCCTTGCAGGTCCGCTTGTTTCCGTCTTTTGTCTCGCAGGTGCAGCCCAGACAGGCACCTACACCGCAGGCCATCCGCTTCTCCATGGAAACGTAGACGTCCTTGCAGGTTTCCCGGTAGAATTCGTATACCTTTTTCATCATGATCTCCGGTCCGCAGGTATAGACCAGGTCGTATTCTTCGCTTTCCAGTCCATCGGTGACGTATCCGCCGATCTGCACATGGAGGTCGGCATCCAGGTTTTTGAAGAGATCCGTTGCCTGATTTTCTTCGTCAAAGCCCAGATAGAGGGTCACTTCATTGTCCCCGTCCAACTCTTTGAGTGCCTGAGCCGTCCAGTACAAGGGGGCCGTACCGATCCCCCCTCCCACCATGGCGATCCTTTTGCCGGTCACCATGGGAAAGCCGGTGCCGTAAGGCCCCTGGAGATCCACCGGATCCCCCGGCTTGCAGCGGGACAAAAGCTCGGTCCCTTCCCCCACCACCCGGTAGAGAAAGCTAGTGGTTTCTTCGTCCTGATGAAAGATGCTGACGGGTCTGGAGAGAAGAGGATACTTGTCCCAGCTTCGAACCATGTAGAACTGTCCTGGCTGAGCGCCTCCTCCCTGGTCCGTCACCATGAGAAACATGCCGGCGCCCATCTCTTCGTTTTTCAATACTAAAGCCATGACACGATGTCCTCCTTCATGGTGAAGGTGGCCGTTCTCACGTATTGGGCAAAATCCCAGTCGTCACTTTTCCCCTTGTGGGCGGTGATCAATCCTCGGGAGGAGTTGACCACGGCGCAGGAGCTTTTCTTCAGGACCCGGGCCAGATCCTTTCCCGTCCCGCCCTGGGCGCCGTAGCCCGGCACCAGGAAGAACATGTTGGGATAGGTTTGGGCCAGGAGTTCAAACTCTTCCGGGTAGGTCAGTCCCACCACGGCACCGATGGCGCTGAAACCGGAATCTCCCATAAAGGCCTTTCCCCATGTGGCGATCAGGTCTCCCATGTGGAGGAAGACTTTTTGCCCCCCTGCGTCCACATCCTGAAGATCCACCGCACTTTTATTGGAGGTGCGAAGGAGGACGAAGAGTCCCTTTTCTTTCAGATATGGATAAAAGGGAGAGATGGCGTCTTCCCCCATGTAGCCGTTGACGGTGATGATATCCGTTTCAAAATCCCCTTCAAAGTGGCCTTTTGCATACTTTTGGGCGGTGGCGGCGATGTCGCCCCGCTTCACGTCGCCGATGGAGATCTCTCCTTGCTGGCGGATGTAAGCCATGGTCTGCCGGTAGGCTTCCATCCCTTCCATCCCCAGGGCTTCGTAATAGGCGATCTGCACCTTGTAACAGGCCACCAGGTCCTTGGTCTGGTCGATGATCTCCTTGTTGAAGCGAAAGAGCTGCTCTCCTGTGGAGATCTTTTCTTTTGCGATGCAGGCCGGCAGGTAGGAAAGATCCGTGTCCAATCCCAGACACACCGGTCCTCGTTTTTTCGCCTTATCGTACAATCTGTCCATGATCATATTTCACAATGCCTCCTTTGATGGTGGTGATGATTTTCCCCTTCACGGTCCGACCGGCAAATGGGGTGTTTTTTCCTTTGGATAAAAATTTGAGGGGATCAATGGTCTCTTCCGTCTCCAGATCCACCAGGACCAGGTCGGCTTCCAGGCCTTCCCGGATACGTCCTGCCGCCAGTCCCAGCATGCGTGCCGGCTGGGCGCTGAGCATTTGGCTCAGCCGCTGGAGGGAGAGTCCATGTTCCTTGAATACGGTGTGGTAAACGGCGAAGGCGTACTCCATGTTGGAGATGCCGGGGGATCCTTTTTCCTTGTCTTCCGGACTGTGGGGGGCGTGGTCTGTGGCAAGCACATCCACCATCCCGTCCCGGATCCCTTCCACCAGAGCCTCTACATCTTCTCTTGTGGCAATGGGGGCGCCACCCGGTAGGTGTCGTCCCAGGAGAACAGGTGATGGGGAGTGACTTCGCAGGTGATGTTGATCCCGTCTTCTTTCGCCCGGCGGATGGCTTCCATGGTTTCCCGGGTGCTGATGTGGCAGATGTGGAGGTTTCCTCCCACTTTTCTCCCAACCTTGATATAACGCTCCACCATCTCTGTTTCCGGTTCGCAGTGACAGGAGAGGATGAAGTCGTACCGGCCGGATGCCCTTAGCGCCGCCTCCATGGCTTGGGGGTCCTCCATGTTTTTCCCGTCGTTGGAAAAGATGGGGGTCCAGGGTCGGATGGCTGCAAAATCCACCAACGCTGACCGATCGTCGGCAAAGTCCCTGGTCACGGCGCACACCTGGATCAATCGGGCCAGGTCCAGTTTTTTGGCTTTTTCCAGATTGGCCCGCACTTTTTCCTTGCTGTCCGTCACCGGATCCGTGTTGGCCATGGCGCATACTTGGGTGAATCCCCCTGCCAGTGCCGCCGACAGGCCGCTTTCCAGGTTTTCCTTGTATTCGTAGCCCGGTTCCCGCATGTGGGCGTGAAGGTCGATAAAGGACGGCAGCAGGGCCATGCCCTTCCCATCCAGGACCGGTTCGTCGGCAAATTCCCCTTCCCGGGTTTCCGCCTCCTCCATCACTCGAAGGATCTTTCCTTCCCGGAGGAGGACACTTCCTGAAAAGTCTTGTGTTTCGTCGATGATCCGTATGTTGTTGATCCGCATGTCAAACCTCCTTACAGGGACGTATGGGAATCGCAGTATTCACAGCGATAGAGCCGCTTCTCCGGGTCTGCCAGATGGAACTGGACATCCCGTACCTTTTCGTGCTGGGTGATGCATCTTGGATTCTTGCATTTGAGGATGCCCGTCACTTTTTCCGGCAGGGTCAGTTTGATCTTTTCCGCACGGACCCCGTCCTTGATGATGTTGATGGTGATGTTGGGGTCGATGAGCCCCAGTACGGTCAGGTCCAAGTAGATGTCCGTCTCGATCTTGATCAGGTCCTTCTTGCCCATTTTGTTGCTGGGGATATTTCGCAGGAGGACCACCACGTCCTCGATCTCGTCCAGCTTCAGCTGGGAAAAGATCTTGTAGCCCTGTCCCTGGGCGATATGGTCGATGACGATGCCTTTTTTGATCTTGGATACGTTGATCATTTTTTCACCTCCAAGTGCAACAGCTTCAGGATCAGGGCCATTCGGACAAACATGCCGAAGCGGGCTTGTTGAAAGTAGACGGCTCTGGGATCCTGGTCCACCTCGTCGCAGATCTCGTTGACCCGGGGCAGGGGATGCATGACGATCATGTCTTCTTTTGCCGATTCCAGCTTCTCCAGATCCAGGATATAGTAGTTTTTCAATCGTTCGTATTCTTCTTCGCTGACGAACCGTTCCCGCTGCACCCTGGACATATAGAGGATGTCCGCCTCGTGGATCACCGCTTCCAGGTTATCCGTCTCCCGGTAGGAATCCGGATCCAGCCGTTCCAGGATGTAGCCGGGCATTTTCAGTTCTTCTGGGGAGATGAAGATGAAGCGGATATCATCGTAGCGCTCCATGGCCTTTACCAGGGAGTGGATGGTCCGGCCAAATTTCAGGTCTCCGCAGATGGCCACCGTGTGTCCGGAGAGTTTCTTCTTGAAGTGGCGTATCGTCATCAGATCCGTCAGTGTCTGGGTGGGATGCTGGTGTCCCCCGTCTCCCGCATTGATGATGGGCATGTCCGTAGAGTGTTTCGATGCCAGCTTGGCAGTCCCTTCCCGGGGATGGCGAAGAACGGCGATGTCAGCATAACAGCCCACGGTCCGGATGGTGTCCGCCAGGGTCTCCCCTTTGGCCGTAGATGATGCATTGGGATCGTCGAATCCGATGACTTGCCCCCCAGGCGCAGCATGGCCGATTCGAAACTGAATCGGGTCCTGGTGGACGGCTCAAAAAAAAGACTGGCCAACAATCGTCCCTTGCACACATCCAAGTAGTTCTCGGGGCATGCAATGATCCCATCGGCCAGTCGAAACAGTTCGTCCAGTTCTTCGGTTGTAAAATCTCCAGGTTCTATGAGGTGCTTGACTTGATTCATGATTCATCCTCCGTTCCATGTAGGACGAAGAAAGGCTGCAGGGCAAACGCCCTACATCGCCGTGTCTGTAAAAAAAGCCTTCTCAACAATGGAGAAGGCAACAGATCGCAGACGAACGGAACAAACCGGCCTGTGGCCATGGTCGTTCCCTATGCATACCTTCCTAGCATCTCGTACTAAGTTAAAAGTAATTTTTTATCTAACCCATGATACCCTACCACCCATCCCTTGTCAATACGTCATGGCCGAATAACACGGATCGTCTTCTTGTTTTTTTCTGCATTGAACTCGCTAAAATTTTCTTTACAAAACATTTCACCATATAGTATATTGAATATACTACAATATGAAGAGGCGGTGTATACATGCTTTACGTAACAGGCTACGCAAAGATCTACGATCTGGACCGGCAGGAGAACTTCATTCGCTGCAATTTGTCCACATCAAAACGCAATCGCAAAGGGGAATACGAATACATGCACTGGCGGGGCCGCATTGTGGGGGAAGGGGTCTTGAAAACGGAAGGCCTTCGACCCGGCGACTCGGTGAAACTGGAGCACGCCATTGCAGAAACCTATTATGTCAAGGACAAGAAAAAGGCCTTTACCTCCATCGTCATTTTTGACCTGACCCCGTTGCACCCGAAGGATCCCAGCTAGTTTTCGTACCGGATCACTTCAAACCGGTATACGGTGGCCTGGTTCAAGGACATGATGCCTGCTTTTTGCATGGCGATATCCAACTGGGCCTCCACCGTGTCCACCCCTTCCAGGTTGGGAAGAAGCAAACCTCTTCTCGATCCTTTTTCCACGATGACCCCGTATCGGACGGGATCCAACTCCGTCCAGGCTTGGATGGGTTCCGGTTTCTTCAACACGTCCACCTTGATCTCCAGTTCCGCCAGTTCCCAAGGTTCCACTGCAGGAAACCGGGGATCGAAACTGGAGGCTTCCACGCCGTTTTGTATGATCTCCAGCGCCAAATTTTCCTTGGTTGCTTCAATGGTCCCGATACACCCTCGAAGCTGGTTGTTCTTGTGGATGGACACAAAAGCACCGGCCCGTGTGTTTTCCATTTCTTCCACAAATGTTTCATCCTTCAAGTCCTTCTTGTATTCGTCCCAGTTTAGCAGGGTCCCCTCCCGGGTCCAATGCTCCACGCTTCGTCTTGCCAGGTGGACATAAGGATCTTCCTCCACTTGATCTCGAGAACGGTGGATCTCTCCATGGGTTTTTTCACCGGTGACATGGATGGCTCCCGTCATGTAACCCACGCCGTAAGGACCTTCGTAACTGAAGACCTCCGGCCGGTTTTTCATCCCATCCACGCTTCCAAGAGCCATGACGATGGAACGAAGTCCACACTGACCTGCCGGTTCGTAGAGATGGGGCTTCATATGGGTCAGGTCGTCGTAGCGCTTGGCTCGAATGCTCTCCACCAGGATCTGGTCAAAAATGGGGCCTTCCTTTGCATAGTGATAAGGACCCGAATCCTTCAGGCAGTGGGACAAGTCGGCACTGGCCAGGACCAAGACCCGCTGGTCAAGCTCCGAAGCCACCCTTTCCAGGACCGTACCGAATCGATGGGTCTCTTCCAATCCCAGATCCCCGGGAGCGATATGGACCAGCTTGTAATCCTGGTATACCTGCTCGATGAAATACAGGGGGACCAGGGCACCATGGTCCAAGGCCATGGAACCCCGGTAAAACTGTGCATCCTCCTCCGTCATGAACAGATAGGAAAAAGACGAATCCGCCAGGACTTCCTTCATTTTTTCCAAAAATGGACGATGAAGCCTCTTTCTCAGGTGATATCCCAGATATCCGAAATCACTGAAATCCCCTTCCAGTTCTTCTGCATCCAGGATGCAGAAGCCGTCGGAAAACATGTTTCCGTGGGGAGAGATCACCACGATGATCTCCGGTTTTTGCCCAGCAACATATTCCGCCATTTTTTTCATGCCGTTCAAGGTTTTGTGGGCCTTTTTTTCTTCCCCCCTGCCGATCTCCGGAATCAATATGGGCGGGTGGGGCGCTATGGCAACTCCTACCAAACTCATGGATACAACTCCTTTTCTCAAACGTTTCCCAGATACACCCGTTTCAGGTATTGGTCCGCCAGCTCTTTTACAGCGACCATCCACTGGGGCGAAGTGGCTTCCTCATGATAGTGATAAGTGGGAAAATACCGGCTCAAATGAAGGGGGATGGCGGGGTCCACACTGGCGATCCATCGAAACATCCGCTCCAGGTCCTCTTCCTTGTCGTTGACGCCGGTGACCAGCAGGGCCGTCAATTCCACGTGGATCTTCGATGCCGCTTTTTCCACCGTCCGCTTTACCCATTCCAGTTCTCCGCCGCAATACTTTTTATAATAGAAGGGATCAAAGGTCTTTACGTCCAGATTGCATGCGTCGATGCACTCCAAAAGATCTTCCAAGGGCTCCGAAGCTATGTATCCATTGGATACGTAAATGTTTTTCAGCCCTTTCGATTTTGCCAGACGGGCCGTATCCAGGACGAATTCCAGAAACACTGTAGGCTCGTTGTAGGTGTAGCTGATGGAAGGCACACCCAGCTCCAAAGCCAGGTCCACTATTGCTTCCGGCGAGTAGGTCTCCACCTGGGGCTTTTCCAGGGATATGTTGTAGTTCTGGCACCAGGGACAGTGAAAATTGCATCCAAAACTGCCCAGGGACAGGGTTTTGGAGCCTTCCATAAAATGGCGAAGAGGTTTTTTCTCCACCGGGTCCACATGGATGGCGCTGATCTTTCCGTAGTTTTCCGTATACAGTACTCCGTCTATATTTCGTCGAACCTTGCAGCGTCCCACCTCTCCGGGACCGATGAGGCATTCATGGGGACACAACTGGCAGCGCAGATCTTTTCCTTCCAAGATTTTTACATATCGGGCTTCTTTCATGACAAGACACCTCATTTCCCCTCTCACCCTATATATATCATTCTAAAACCAGTTAAAACAGGCTGTCGGTTTTTTGTGGTCAGGGTTGAATCCTCCAACCTTCGGTTAAAGGAGCCAGATATGGATATATATAGAGAAGTGAACAAAACAAACAAGGAGGAAATGGTATGAAATTAGTAATAGTTGGAGGCGTCGCCGGTGGAGCGACCGCCGCCGGACGGTATCGCCGCCTGGACAAAGATGCAGAGATCATCATATTGGACAAAGGTGCCTACATCTCCTTCGCCAATTGTGGACTCCCCTATTATGTAGGCGGGGTGATCGAAGAGAAAGAAGACTTGCTGGCTTCCACTCCGGAAGCCATGAAAGAGGAATACAACATCGACGTACGCCTCTACAACGAGGTGACCAAAGTCGATCCGGCGGAAAAACGGCTTTCCGTCACCGATCATCAAACAGGAGAAACCTACGAAGAGACCTACGACAAGCTGATCCTGGCAACGGGATCCTCTCCATTAAAGCCTCCCATCCCCGGCATCGACGGGGAAAACATTTTTCCCCTTTGGACCATTCCTGATGCCCAGGCCATTTTGGCGCACATGGACAAAAAAGAGGCAAAAACGGCAGCCATCATCGGCGGCGGTTTTATCGGCATCGAAATGGCGGAAAATCTCCATCGCCAGGGTCTGAAAGTTTCCATCGTGGAAATGAGCGACCAGGTCATGGCCCCCTTGGACAAGGAAATGGCGGAGTATGTCCATGAAGAATTGAAGAAAAAAGACATAGAGCTGATCCTGGGCGACGGGGTGGATTCCTTCACCGACGACAAGGGAAAGACCCAGATCGCCACCCAAAGCGGCCGGACCCTTGCAGCCGACCTGGTCCTCCTCTCCATTGGCGTGCGACCCAACAGCCAGCTTGCCAAAGAGGCGGGACTGAAAGTGGGAGAACGGGGCGGCATCGTGGTCTCCGATCGAATGGAGACCTCTGATCCGGGCATCTACGCCGTTGGGGACGTCATCGAAGTAGTTGATTTCGTCCAAAAGACAAAAACCATGATCCCCCTGGCGGGACCGGCCAACAAACAGGGCCGCATCGTGGCCAACGTCATTGGCGGACAGGACGATCACTACAGCGGGACCCAAGGCACCAGCGCCGTGCGGATTTTTGACTTGGATATTTGTGCCACCGGGGTCAACGAAAAGATGCTGATAAAACAAGGAAAGGAAAAAGGGAAAGATTTTGAGATCATCAAGATCGACGCCGCCAACCATGCCGGCTATTATCCGGGGACGGAAGCCCTTCACATCAAGGTGGTCTTCGACTTGAATGACGGCAGGATCTTGGGGCCCAAGTGGTGGGTGGATCCGGCAGCGACAAGCGGATCGATATTTTTTCCACCATCATCCGCTACGGCGGCGGGATCCAGGACTTGAAACACCTGGAGTTTGCCTATGCTCCTCCTTTCTCCACAGCAAAAGATCCCTTGAATATTATCGGTTATATCGGGGAAAAGTTTTTTGACGAGGCGTAACCTGTGTTATAATGGGGGTCAATACACCTTGAGGAGGAAACAATGAGTAAAACACTAGCAACTGTCAATGGAAAAACCATCACCGATGCGGATATCGATGTACTTTTAAGCACCTTGCCGCCCCAGCAGGCGGCCACCTATTCCAGTCCGGAAGCAAGAAAAAACATTCTGGAAGAATTGATCGCCCACGAACTGTTCTATTTCGACGCCCAGGACAACAACCTGGAGGAAGACGAAGGGTTTCAGAAGGAATTGGAGATCGCAAAAGAAAAATTGATGAAAAGCTACCAGATCGGAAGCCTTCTTCGAAAAGTCACGATCAGCGATGAAGCGACGGAAAATTTCTACAACGAGAGCCCGGAAAACTTCCAGGAGCAGCCTCAATTCAGCGCCAAGCACATTTTGGTCGCCACCAAGGAAGAGCACGACGACCTGATGAAGCAGCTGGACGAAGGGGCCGACTTTTCGGAACTGGCCAAGAACCATTCCACCTGCCCTTCCAAAGACCGCGGAGGAGATCTGGGGACTTTTGCCAAAGGACAAATGGTCAAGGAATTCGACGATGCCCTGGAGACCATGGAAGTCGGCGAGACCCGCGGCGACGTAAAAACCACCTACGGATACCATATCGTACAGCTTACGGACAAAACCGGAGGCCGCACTATTCCTTACGAGGAAGTAAAAGACAAGATCAAGCAATACCTGTTGACCAACGAGCAAAACGAGCTCTTTGTCAACAAAGTAGCGGAACTGAAATCCAAATATCCAGTCCTTTATATGGACTAAGGAAAATTACGAAAATGTACGAAAATGGGGACGGTGACTTTTTTGCAAAAAAGTCACCGTCCCCATTTTAACATTTTAAATTATAACGTGGCGCACATTACCGCTTTGATGGTGTGCATCCGATTTTCCGCCTGGTCAAAGACCACGGAGTTTCTACTTCGAAACACCTCGTCGGTCACTTCCATTTCCTGAATCCCAAAATGTTCATAGATCTCCCTGGCCGTCTCCGTTTCCAGGTCATGGAAGGCAGGCAGGCAGTGAAGGAAGATACAGTCCTCGTTTTCCGTCTTTTTCATCAGGTCCATATTGACCTGATAGGGTGAGAGCAACCGGATCCGCTCTGCAAACTGGTCCTCTTCCCCCATGGAGACCCACACATCCGTATAAACGGCGTCCGCATTTTTCACGCCCTGATCCACGTCGTCGGTGATCTGGATGATCGCTCCCGTCTCTTTGGCCAGCAGGTTCACTTCCTCCACCAGGTCCTCCTCTGGAAAGAGGGACTTGGGGGCCACTGCCGTATAGGACATCCCCAGCTTGGCGCAGCCGATCATCAGGGAATTGGCCATGTTGTTTCTGGCATCTCCCACGTAGACCAGCTTCATTTGATGAAAAGGCTTGTTGACGTGTTCCTGGATGGTCAGCATGTCTGCCAGCACCTGGGTGGGATGGTACCGGTCCGTCAATCCGTTCCATACGGGTACGCCGGAATGGCAGGCCAGTTGTTCCACCGTCTCCTGACGGAAGCCCCGGAATTCGATGCCGTCGTAAAAACGCCCCAGAACTTTGGCCGTATCTTCGATGGATTCCTTTTTCCCCATTTGGCTGTTGGTCAAAAAAGTGACCCTGGCACCTTCGTCATAAGCCGCCACTTCAAAAGCACACCGGGTTCGGGTGGATGTCTTTTCGAAAAGAAGAACGATGTTCTTGCCTTCCAGAAGATCCCCCCGGATCCCCATTCTTTTTTTGTTTTTCAGATCCTTGGCCAGATCCAAGAGATAGCGGATCTCTTCCCCGGAATAGTCTTTCAGGGTCAGCAGGCTGCGACCTTTTATATTGATAGGCATGATGATTTTCCTCCTTTGATTATTGGTCTGTTCGATGCAGGGGCATGCTCATGCATCTGGGGCCACCCCGTCCCCGCACCAGCTCGCTGGCTTCGATCTCGATGACGTTGATCCCCCGGCTTCGCAAGACCCGGTTGGATACTTCGTTTCGTCCATAGGCCACCACTTTCCCCGGTGCAATGGCCAGGGTGTTGGTTCCGTCGTTCCACTGTTCCCTTGCCGCCGTGACCGGATCGTCGCCGCCGCTGGGAATCAGTTCCAGGGATGTTTTCAGATACTTCTCCAGAGCCTTTTGCAGATTCTCTTCCTGGGCGTAGTCAAAAGCCCCCGACTCGGTTTTGGTGACGCTGAATACATTGACGGCATCCAGGATGCCGGAATAGATGGTAAATTTGTCGTAATCGATCATGGTGAAGACCGTATCCAGGTGCATGTAAGCTCGAACCTTGGGGATCTGTATGATCAGCAGGTTCCGAATGTCCGAATGACTGGAAAAAAGCTGATCTGCCAATAGTTCGATCCCTGCCACGCCGGTCCGCTGACTGCATCCCACGGCCAGAGTGTCCTTGGAAAGGACCAGCACGTCTCCCCCTTCCAGGGTATGCTGGAAGTCATTGGAAAAATACAGGTCCATCTCTCCCCGGGCAAAGAGGGGATGGTGTTCGTAGAGCAGCCGCATGAATCCGCTTTCCCGCTTTCGGACTGGAGAATGCATGGATCCGATGGCAATGCCGTCGCCGATCACCACTGCCGGATCCCGCATAAAATACAGGTTGGGCAGGGGATTGATGTAAAAATAATGGGGATCTTCCACAAAATCCGACAGGGATTTCACTTTTTTGAACTCCTTGATGTCTTCCTTGTTGATCCCGCCGATCATGTAGTCCACAAACTCACCTGCCGACTTTTCCTGCAGGTACTCGTAGAGAAAGTCCTTGGCCGGCTTGTCACAGGTGTCGCTGCCTTCCAGCACATCCTCCAGCACCTTTCTGCGGCGCACCTCGTCGTGGAGCACGTCTTGGAGCAAGTCTTCCACATAGAAGATCTCCACTCCAGACTCCTTCAATTCTCGGGCAAACCCGTCATGCTCTTTCTGCATTCGGCTCAACCAGGGTATGTCTTCGAAAAGGAGTTCCGACAGCTGTTCCGGCAATATTCTTTCCAGTTCCCTTCCGGGGCGGTGAAGCATGACTTTTTTGAGGGGACCCACCTCGGAGCAGACTTGAAGTTGTTTTATTTGATCTTGTATCATGAAAAGGACCTCCCACTTTCAATACCTTAAAGTATAACTTCTTTGGATCGTTTCCACAATACCGGGCAAAAGAAAAAAGCTGCAGGTACCTGCAGCCTTATCCACAAACGATGCTTTCGTTGTTTTCGCAAAGAAACAATTCAATATTATGAGTCAATAGATCCGAATAGCAGAAAGACATTTTTCGGGGATTCCGGTTGGCTTCCTCTACTTTGATCACGAAGATGCTTGGATAGATCTCCTCGATCACGCCTTCTTTGATGACTACTCTTTTTCTGCTTTTGTTTGCTCGCAATCGTACTCTGTGACCTACGTAGTGCTCCAGCCCCTCTTTAATTTCGTTGAGCGTTTGCCTGGTATTCATTTTATCACCTCGGTTATATGCTGGTCCCATTGTACCACAAATATCGACCGAAGTCAAATTTACTATTGTAACAACAATATAACCCAGTGTCAATACAAATTCTGCATCTATCTACAAGAATTTTTTGACCGCTGTCCTCATTTCTTCGGTGGTCAAGACCGCCTCTCCTTCAGCGGCGATATCCCCGGTGCGGTTTCCTTCATTGAGGGCGCTCATGACCGCCTCTTCGATGCAGGCCGCTTCCTCCATCAAGCCAAAGGTGTACTTCAGCATCATGGAAAGGGACAAGATGGTGGCCAACGGGTTGGCTTTCCCCTGGCCGGCGATGTCCGGCGCCGAACCGTGGACCGGTTCATACATGCCCTTGTTGCCTTCTCCCAAGCTGGCGGAGGGCAGCATGCCTATGGATCCGGTGATCATGCTGGCTTCGTCGGAAAGGATGTCTCCAAACATGTTGGTGGTGACAATGACGTCAAATTGTCTGGGGTTTCGAACCAGCTGCATGGCCGCATTGTCCACGTACATGTGGTCCAGGGCCACTTCCGGATAGTCCTTTGCCACCTTTTCCACGGTCCTTCTCCACAAGCGGGAGCTCTCCAGGATGTTGGCCTTGTCCACGCTCATGACTTTCTTTTTCCGCTTCATGGCCATGTCGAATGCCACCCGGGCGATCCGCTCCACTTCCATCTCCGAATACACTTCCATATCGTAGGCAGACATTCCCATGTCCGTTTCCTTCATGCCACGTTCACCAAAGTAGATGCCGCCGGTCAGTTCCCGAACGACGCAGATGTCCAGTCCTTCTCCCACGATCTCCGGTTTCAGCGGACAGGCATCCTTCAGGGCATCAAACAGGATGGCCGGTCGAAGGTTGGCAAAAAGTCCAAGCCCCTTGCGAAGTCCCAGCAGGGCCGCTTCCGGGCGAAGATCTCCCGGCAGGTCGTCCCATTTAGGACCGCCGACGGCGCCCAGGATCACGGCATCGCTGTCTTTGCATACTTCCATGGTTTTCTCCGGCAAGGGATGACCATGTACATCGTAGGCACAACCACCCGCCAATACTTCCGTATAGTGAAAGGTGTGGCCGTATTTCTCTCCTACTGCATCCAGGATCTCCAGGGCGGCCTGTGTTACTTCCGGTCCGATCCCGTCTCCCTTGATCACTGCTATTTTATATTCCATGTTCTCCTCCAGATTAAGATTTGCTTGCTTCCTCTACTTCCATGTCCTTGATCAGCTTGTATTCGATGGAATCCACCAAAGCCAGGACACTAGCCTCAATGATGTTGGTGGACACGCCGATGGTGCTCCAATAGTCTTCTCCGTCCGTGGATTCGATAAGGACCCGGACTTTCGCCGCCGTGTTGGCACCGTCCAATACACGGACCTTGAAGTCGGTCAGGTGGAAATCCTTGAGATTGGCATAAAACATCCCCAGGACCTTCCGTATGGCCTTGTCAATGGCGTTGACGGGTCCGTTTCCTTCCGCCGCCGTCATCTCTTCCTGGCCGTTGACCATGACCTTGATAAGGGCGGAGGCGGAGCATTCGTTTTCCCCCTGCTTCTCTTCTTCGATGATCTTGAAGTAGTCCAATTGGAAGAAGGGCTTGTACAGACCCAAATGCTTTCGAATGATCAGTTCAAAGGACGCTTCCGCTCCCTCGAACTGGAATCCTTCGTGTTCCAGCTTTTTCAATTTCTCCAGGATCTCCCTGGTTTCCGGGGAATCCTTGGTCAGGGAAGGCTCCACCCGCTGGATGCTGCTGATGATGGTGTTCTTGCCGGACACTTCCGACATGATGAAGGACCGGTCGTTGCCCACCGCTTCCGGATCGATGTGTTCAAAGGAACCCTTCGCCTTGATGACCCCGTCGATGTGCATGCCTCCCTTGTGGGCAAAGGCGTTGTGTCCCACATAAGGCATGGAACGGTCCAATGTCAGGTTGGAGACCTCTGCAATGTAGCGGGCGGAGGTGGTCAACTGCTCCATGGTCTCTTCCGGTATGCAGGAATATCCCCTTTTCAGCTGCAGGTTGGGGATGATGGTGGACAGGTTGGCGTTGCCGCACCGTTCGCCGATCCCCAAGAAAGTCCCCTGTACCTGAGTGGCTCCCGCCTCTACGGACAGGATGGAATTGGCCACCGCCATTCCCCCGTCGTTGTGGCAGTGGATACCGATGGTGACATCAAAGAGGCTTTTCACCTTGGCCGTGATGGCTGCCACTTCGTCGGGAAAAGCGCCTCCGTTGGTGTCGCAAAGCACCAGGGCTTTGGCTCCCGCATCGTAGGCCGCCTTCAGACTTTCCATGGCATATCCTTCATTGTTTTTGTACCCATCGAAGAAATGCTCCGCATCGAAGATCACCTCTTTCCCCTCCTTGGTCAAGTAGGAGATGGTATCAGCAATCATGGCCAGATTTTCTTCCAGAGTGGTATGGAGCACGTTGGTGACGTGATAGTCCCAGGATTTTCCGAAAATGCTGATGGCCTGGGTCCCGGCACTGAGCAGGGACGCCACGTTTCCATCTTCTGCTGCTTTGGAGTGCTTTCTTCGGGTGCTTCCGAAGGCCACCAGTTTGGCATGCTTCAGCTTCATGGTGTTGATCCGCTCAAAGTAGTCCCGATCTTTCTGATTGGACCCGGGATTGCCCGCCTCGATATAATCCACCCCCAGTTCATCCAGCTCCAGGGTGATCTTGATCTTGTCATCCAGGGAAAAGGAAATGCCGCTTCCCTGTGCTCCATCCCGCAGGGTGGAATCAAATATTTCAATGTTCTGTTTCATGTCCATCACCTTCTATGTAGTTGAGCACTTTATTGACGGCTCCCAGGTAGGCGTTGATGCTGGATTCCACAATGTCCGTACTCAAACCTCTTCCCAGATGGGTCATGCCGTCGTAGCTGATCTTGACGATGGCTTCGCCCAGGGCATCGGTGCCCTCCGTAATGGCTTGAAGGGAGTAGTCTTCCAGCTTGATGTCCAGATTGACGTATTTCTTGATGGCATTGAAAGAAGCATCCACTGGACCATCCCCGGTAGCCACCCTTTCCTGCTGGCCATTCCCGTTCTGCAACAGAACGGTGGCAGTGGAAGTGATGGTGTTGCCGCTGTTGATCACATAGCGGACCAGCTTGAGTTTGTCCGTGTCCACCATGATCCGCTTGGCGACAATGGCGTCGATGTCCCGGTCGTAGACCTGCTTCTTTTTGTCCGCCAGGATCTTGAATTGCTCGAAAGCCATGTCCAGCTCTTCCTGGGTCAAGGTGTAGCCCAGGCTGTCCAACCGTTCCTTGAAGGCATGGCGGCCGGAGTGTTTCCCCAGGACCATCTTGTTCTTGTTGAGTCCGATGGTCTCCGGTTTCATGATCTCGTAGGTCTCCTGGTGGTTGAGCATGCCGTGCTGGTGGATCCCCGATTCGTGGGCGAAGGCATTGGCGCCGACAATGGCCTTGTTGGGCTGGACCTTCACGCCGGTGATCATGGTCAGCAGATTGCTGGTCTTCATGATCTCCGTGGTCTTGATGTTGAAGTCGCACTGGTAGACATCCCGTCTTGTATCCAGGACCATCACCAGCTCTTCCAGGGCCGCGTTGCCTGCCCGCTCTCCAATGCCGTTGACGGTGCACTCCAGCTGGGTGGCCCCTGCCTTGATGGCCGCCAGGGTGTTTGCCACACCCAAACCCAGATCGTTGTGGCAGTGGACGGAGATGACGGCCTTGTCCAGATGATCGGACTTGGACCGGACTTCGTTGATGAACCAGGCAAATTCGTCGGGAGTGGTATATCCCACCGTGTCCGGAATGTTGATGATCTTCGCCCCGGCCTGGATGACCCGGTCAAAAATTCGGGCCAAAAATTCCGGGTCGCTTCGGGTGGCATCCTCTGCGGAAAACTCCACCACCGGTGCCAGGGATGCTGCATGTCGGACCATTTCCTCCGCCCGGTCTGCCACGTCTTTCGGATCCATTTTCAACTTGTAGCGCATGTGGATGTCCGAGGTGGCGATGAAGGTATGGATCCTGGGGAAAGCTGCATTCTTGATGGCTTCCCACCCCTTGTCGATGTCGGTTTTCACCGTTCTTGCCAGTACGGCCACCGAAGAATCCTTGATCTCGTTGGCGATGGTCTGTACCGATTCAAAGTCCCCGGGGAGGATGCGGCAAAGCCGGCTTCGATAACGTCCACTCCCAGCCGTTCCAGCTGTTTGGCCAGCTGCAGCTTCTCCTTGTTGTTCATGCTGCAACCCGGCGATTGTTCCCCGTCCCGCAGGGTGGTATCAAAAAATGCGATTTTCTTGCCCAATGTACTTCACTCCTTTCCCCTTCTTTAAGAAAGAATCATCATTCTTTCGAATGATGATCAATACGTCTTTATGATCAAATCGTCGATGGCTTCACCCGGTGGTACGATGGGAAGCACGTTGTCGTCTTTTCCGATCTTGCACTCGATGAGCATGGGTTCTTTCAGGTCTTCCAGTTCATCCAGCCAGCCTTGAAGGCTTTTCATGTCGGAGAATTGTCGTGCCTGGATCCGGTAGGCTTCCGCCAGCTTCATGTAGTCCATATCGTCGTTGATGTCCGTTTCCATATATCGCTTGTTGCTGAATAACTTTTGCCATTGCCGCACCATGCCCAGGGTATTGTTGTTCATCAGCACGATCAGCACCGGGATCTTGTACCGGGATATGGTGACCAGCTCCTGGCAGCTCATTCGAAACCCGCCGTCCCCCACAAAGAGGATCACGTTCCGGTCCGGGTTTCCCGTCTTCGCCCCATAGGAGGCACCCAGGCCGAAGCCCATGGTCCCCAGTCCACCGGAGGTGACGAAGTCGGTTTTCCCGTTGAAGTTCCAAAACTGGGCAGTCCACATCTGGTGCTGTCCCACGTCGGTGACCACAATGGGATCTCCGGTAAATCGCCGGCTGATGCTTTGGATGATGTTCTTTGCTGCAAAATCCCCGGGATCGACGCCGTCATCCACTTGAAAAGAGGATACTTGCTCCAGCCATTCCTCCCGCTTGTTTTCCTCCACTTGATCCACGACTTCTTCCAATGCAGATTTCAAATCGCAGACATGGGCCATGGATACGGCCATGTTCTTCCCGATCTCCGCTTCATCGATGTCCAGATGGATAATGGTGGCACCCGGTGCAAACCGGTCTTTTTTCCCCGTCACCCGGTCGCTGAACCGGGCGCCGATGGCCAGGATCAAATCGCTGTTGGTAACGGTCAGGTTGGCTTCCTTGAATCCGTGCATCCCCACCAGTCCAAGAGACAGTTGATGGTCTCTGGGGAATCCCCCCAGGCCCATAAGGGTGTTGACCACCGGAATGGCATTTTTCTCCGCCAGTTTCAACAGTACTTCCTGGGCTCCGGAGATCTTCACGCCACCGCCGGCATAGATCACCGGTTTTTTACTTTGGTTGATCCGTTTTGCGATCTCTGCAAGGGTATCCGAAGGTTCCTCCTCCGGCAGACAGAATTTCTCCACCGGCTTGTAGTGGGAAACAAAACGGTCTTTCCCCATCAGTACATCCTTGGTGATATCCACCAAAACCGGTCCCGGCCTTCCTTCGTTGGCGATGGAGAAGGCCTTGGCCAGGGCTTTCGTCAGCTGAGTGATGTCCTTGACCAACATGTTGTATTTGGTGATGGGCATGGTGACCCCGGTGATATCGATCTCCTGAAAGGAGTCCTTTCCCAGCAGTCCGGAGGCCACCTGTCCTGTAATGACCACCAGGGGCACGGAATCCATGTAGGCATTTGCGATACCGGTGACCGTGTTGGTGGCGCCGGGGCCGGAGGTGACGATGCACACTCCGGTTTTTCCCGTGGTCCTAGCATAAGCATCTGCGGCATGAACTGCATTTTGTTCATGGGCGGGCCGAACGATCCTGAAATGATCCTGCTCGTCGTAGAGGGCATCAAACAGTGGGATCACTGCCCCGCCCTGGTATCCGAAGATGGTATCCACCTGCTGTTCCTTCAGGTAGGCGACCACCATCTGTGCTCCCGTCATTTTTGTCACGTCAACACCTCCTGTGCTATTTTACGATCGCTCCCGTAGAGGCAGAGGTGACCGTGTTGGAATATCGTTTCAAATAGCCGTCCACTTCCGGCATTTTGATCTGCTGTTTTTCCCTTCTAGCTGCCAGGGTCTCTTCGTCCACTTCCAGCTCCAGGGTCCCGTTGATGATGTCGATCTGGATGATGTCTCCATTTTCCACCAGACCAATGATGCCTCCTTCGCAAGCTTCCGGCGACACGTGGCCAATAGCAGCCCCTCTGGTCCCGCCGGAGAATCGTCCGTCGGTGATCAGGGCAACATCCTTGTCCAGTCCCATGCCGGCCAGAGAAGAGGTGGGAGTCAGCATTTCCCGCATCCCCGGTCCCCTTTGGGGCCTTCATAGCGGATGACCACACAGTCGCCTTTTCTGATCTTGCCGGCCAGGATGGCTTCCGAAGCCAAGTCCTCTCCGTCGAAAACTACGGCAACGGTGCGTTTTTGCATCATTTCCGGAGCGACGGCCGACTGCTTCACCACAGCGCCGCCCGGAGCCAGATTTCCTCGAAGGACCCGGATCCCTCCGGTTTCGCTGTACGGGTTGTCGATGTCCGCCACGATGAGGTTTCCTTTTTTCTCCTGATCTTGATACTGCTCCTGGATGGTCATGCCGCTGGCCGTGATCAGATCCCGGTGGAGCAGGTCCTTCTTGTCCAATTCTTTCATGACGGCCATGATGCCGCCCACTTCGTAAAGATCCTGTATGTGATAAGGCCCTGCCGGACTGAGCCGGCAAAGGTTGGGGGTCTTCATGCTGATATCGTTGATCTTGTCCAGGTCGAAGTCCACACCGGCTTCATTGGCGATGGCCGTCAGATGAAGGACCGTATTGGTGGAACAGCCCAGTGCCATGTCTACGGTGAATGCATTTTCGAAGGCTTCCGGAGTCATGATGTCCCTGGGTCGGATGTTTTTCTCCACCAGTTCCATGATCTTGATGCCGGAGGCTTTTGCCAGCCGCTTTCGATCCGAATAGACCGCCGGTATGGTCCCGTTTCCGGGCAAGGCCATTCCGATGGCTTCGCTGATGCAGTTCATGGAGTTGGCGGTGAACATGCCGGAACAGGATCCGCAAGTGGGACAGGCGCTGTTTTCCAGCTCCGTCAGTTCTTCCTCGCTCATTTGTCCCGTGGAGTAGGAACCCACCCCTTCAAATACGGTGATCAGGTCCGCCGCTTTGCCGTTGTAGCTTCCTGCAAGCATGGGTCCGCCGCTGATGACGATGGCGGGGATATTGAGCCTGGCCGCCGCCATGAGCATGGCAGGGACGGACTTGTCGCAGTTGGGGATCAAGACGACCCCGTCCAGTCCGTGGGCCCGCACCATGATCTCCACACTGTCTGCAATGATCTCCCGGCTGGGCAGGGAATACTTCATTCCTTCGTGGTTCATGGCGATGCCGTCGCAAACGGCAATAGCCGGAAACTCCATGGGAGTCCCTCCCGCCATGAGCACGCCTTTTTTCGCCGCTGCAGCGATGGCATTGAGTTCTACATGTCCCGGCACGATCTCGTTGAAGGAGTTGGCAATGCCGATCAAGGGCTTGCTGATCTCCAAATCGCTGAATCCGCTGGCTTTCAACAAAGAGCGGTGAGGCGCTTTGGAAAACCCTTCTTTCATCTGTTGGCTTCGCATGGTTTCACTTCCCTTTTCTATTCTTCTTCGTTTTGCAGCCAAGGCATCATCTTGCGCAATTCCTTGCCCACGATTTCTACCTGGTGCTCGCTTTCCATTTTTCGTTTTGCCAGGAAGTATGGTCGGTTCACGTTGTTTTCCGCCAACCACTTGCTGGCGAATTCCCCTTCCTGGATCTCCTTGAGTACCTGCTTCATTTCTTTTTTGGTCTCATCAGTGATGATCCGGGTCCCTGTTCGGTAGTCTCCGTACTCTGCCGTGTCGCTGATGGAGTATCGCATTTTTTCAAATCCGCCTTCCACGATCAAGTCCACGATGAGTTTTACTTCGTTGACACACTCAAAGTATGCGCTTTCCGGCTGGTAGCCTGCATCCACCAAAGTTTCGAATCCGGCTTTGATCAATTCCGTCAAACCTCCGCAAAGAACGGCTTGTTCACCGAAAAGGTCCGTTTCCGTCTCTTCTTTAAATGTCGTTTCCAACACCCCTGCTCTGGCTCCGCCGATGCCGGCGGCATAGGAAAGGGCCACTTCCATGGTGTCTCCCGAGGGATCCTGGTTGACTGCCACCAGACAAGGAGTTCCTTTTCCTTCTTCGTACATTCGCCGAACGATGTGTCCCGGTCCTTTTGGGGCCACCATGAACACGTTGATGTCGGCTGCCGGAGCTACCTGGTTGTAGAGGATATTGAAACCGTGAGCAAAGGCAAGATATTTGCCGGCTGTCAGATTGGGTTCAATGGATTCTTTGAAGATCTTGGGTTGCTTCTCGTCGTTGACCAGCATCATGACCACATCGGCGGCTTTTGTTGCGTTGGCTGCCGTATCCACCTTCAATCCGGCTTTTTCCGCCTTGGCCCAGGACTTGCTTCCTTCGTAAAGACCGACGATCACGTCTGCACCGCTTTCCATCAGGTTCAGTGCATGGGCATGTCCCTGGCTTCCGTATCCGATGATGGCTACTGTTTTCCCTTTCAGTGCGTCCATGTTGCAGTCTTGTTCGTAATACATTTTACTCATTGTTATTCCTCCCGTTATTAAAATATAGTTTGTTTCCCAACTTGTTGAAAAATAAAAAACCTCCGCCCCTATAAGTCTGAAGACTTATAGGGACGAAGGACATCGTCTCGTGGTACCACCCTAATTCACGGCATTCATTCATGCCGTCTCGTTTCAGATCGGCACTAGCCGATCCTGAGCCCTGTATCGGAGGCTTCCGCTACGTCCTACTAAACCTGCCGGTTTTTCAGACGAGCACTCGGAAGTGAGCATTGCATGCCACCTTGGCGCTGATTTTCACCAACCATCAGCTCTCTGGGCCAAAGTCCCGGCACTTTTCTCTTCGTCATCGCATTCTCTCTGATTCGTATTAGAGTTTATTATAGTCTCATGGTTTTGCCCTGTCAAGGTTATTTTCCCTCATTTATCAAATAAATCAAATTATTCTGAAAATTTAAACCAGTCGATTCGTCCCTGGACCAGGCTTTCTCCTTTTTCCGAGGTCATTTCCACCAAGGAGTGGGGCTCGTCCTCTCCAGGAAGGGTGGTGCGAAGGGTGACGACCTCCCCCAGCCGGGCTTCCTTCTTGAAGGACACCTGCAGCCGCTTCACCCCATGGACATCCAGAAAGCCTTCCGGAAACCCGTCCATGATCCAGCGCAGATACCTGCCGTTGTTGACGTGATCGTTGAAATCCAGGTCGCTGAACTTCACCCGCTCTTTCGCTTCCGTTCCCCAGGAATCGGGCATTTGGACCTTGTCGTAGACGATCTTCTCATTATTGGCAAAATCGAATCCGTACTGTTTGGGATAGAATTCCGGGATGGACTTCATCCGTCCCTTGTTTATATCCACCATCACCCATTGGGATGCGATGGTCCCCAGCGTTTTCTGATCCCGGTCGGCAAACCAGAATCGTCGATCTGCCGTCAACTTGTGAAAGCCTACCGGCTGGGTGGTCACATGGATCTCTTCATTATATAGAGGATACCGGTCCAACCGGATGTCGAACTTGACGATGACCCAGGCCAGTCCCTGGTCCGTCAGATGACCCTGTCCGATCCCCATGGATTCCCCCTGGGCCATGGCGATGTCCTGGGCGTAGTTGACCAGCCGTTCCAGATGGAGGCGCTGGTTTTTGTCCACTTCGTAGCTTTTGATCCGATGGATCTCCGTCCTTTGATAGCCTGCCATGATCTTACGCCTGCCAGTCCGGTTTGTACATGCTGCGGTATTCCAGGGTCATGTTTCTCTCTGCAAAGCTCCCCGGTTCCACATCCCGAAGGACTTTTTCCATGGTGAACATCCTGGCATCGATCATGTCGATGTAATGGAGCAGCTCCCCTTCCGGCAAAAGAGGCTTTTTCGGACTTCCGTATTCTGCGTGATAATGATGGGACAATAGCAGGTGTTCCAGCAGGAGCCGACATTCGCTGCTGATGCCCAGGGATGCCGCCGCCTTGTCGATCTCCACGATTCCCTGGATGATGTGGCCCAGCAATTTCCCTTCCTTGCTGTAGTCTTCCACGATCCCCAATTCATTGGAGACCATTTCATCCACCTTGGACAGGTCGTGGAGAATGACCCCGGAAAAAAGGAGGTCCCTGTCGATAAAAGGGTACAGCTTTGCCAGTTCCACCGCCAGTTTCAGCATGGAAAAGGTGTGGTAGAGCAAGCCGGCCTTGATGGCATGGTGATGGGTCTTGGCTGCCGGATAATAGAAAAGTCGGTCCTTCTTTTCTTCCAGCATGTACTCCGTCAACATCCGAAGCTCTTCATTTTCATAGTCGGCCAGGATCTCCATCATGTAGGCGTACATGTTTTCCGGGTTTTCCGGTGCACTGTCCACAAAGTCTTCGATGTTCACATCGTCCCCTTCTTCGACCAGCCGAAGCCGGTTGATCCGCAGCTGCAGCCGTCCGTTGAATTTTTGCACCAGAGCGTCCACCAGGACCAGGTCTCCCGTCTTGTAGGATGCCATGGTCCCATCTGCGTTCCACAATTTGGCATTGGCCTGGTTGCCGTAGGCATCTCCCAGGATCATGTCCAGGTACAGGGAATCGTTTTTTGCTTTTTTCAGGTCCGATTCCTTGATCATCAGAAAGGAAACCACATTTTGTCCGTATTCCATCGATTTGATCGATTCGTTCTTACTCATTTTCACTCTCCAGTCTGTTGTTGGATATTCCATATTTCAAAATTTCGATCATGTCCTCCACCCGCTCCATGAGCTGGGCTTCATCTCCCTGGTGGAACATGTCCATAAATCCGTCGGAGAGGGAATTGCTCAGCTGAAACAAAAAGAACGCGGCAATATCCAGATTGATGTCCCCACGGACATCCCCCTTCTCCATTCCCTTTTCCAGGATCATTTTATAGATCTGGATGCCTTCCCCTTTTTTCTCCTCCATGATCTCCAGGTAGGTGTCTTTTTCCGAATTGCTCATCAGGTGTTGGGCGATCTTCGCCAGCTTGGGATTGTCCTTGGCGAAGCGGACCCCGCTGCGAAAAAGCTCCCGGATCAGGGAAAAGCAGTCCATGTTAAAGGGATTCTGCATTTCCGGCGTTAAATAGGCGATCTTCTTCTGGAAGATCTCCTCCACCAGAAATTTGTAGAGATCCTTTTTGTCCTGAAAATACTGATAAAAGCTACCCTTGGCAATGCCTGCCGCCTCCACCACCCGGTTGATGCTGGCTTGCTTGAAGGGATGGATGGAAAACTCGTCCAAGGCTGCTTCGTATATGGTTTGCCGTTTTTCCTCCGGCAGATTGTAAAAAGTATCTTTTGGCATGGCCTTCTCCTGTGGTGACCTATCAGTCACATTTACTGATTCAAGTATAATAACTTCCCCGTTTTTTGTCAAGGGATGGAAAAAAGCCCCAATGGGGCTTTAAATCGTATCTCTATTCGGCCAGGCTCAGTTCCACTTCCGTTTCGTGGGTCTGTCCGTTTCGCTGGTAGGTGACCTTCACCATCTGACCCGGAGATTTGGCGTAGAGGATCTCCCGCAGCTTCAGCATGGTATTGACCTGAACGCCGTCCACCTCCAGAATGATGTCGTCTGTACGCAATCCCCCCCGCTGGGCTCCAGAGCCGGCTTGGACCTCCATGATCAAAATGCCTTCCTTCAGCTCGATGTCGGAATTTCCGTAAAAGCGGACGATTTCCCGGTCCAGACAACTGACCCCCATGACGATGGGCTGGAAGCTTCCATCCTTGACGATCTGGTCAATGATGGGCTTGGCGATGTTGATGGGAATGGCAAATCCCATGCCTTCCCCCGTGTCGATCTTGTAGGTGTTGATGCCGATGACTTCTCCCCGTTTGTTGAGAAGAGGTCCACCGCTGTTTCCGCTGTTGATGGACGCATCCGTCTGGATCAGATCCTCTGCGATGCTGCTCGGTCCCACCATGATGCTTCGGTTCAGGGCACTGATGATCCCGGAGGTAACGGTCCGCTCAAAGGTGAGTCCCAAAGGATTGCCGATGGCAACGGCCAGTTCTCCAACATTGATCTTGTCCGAATCTCCCAGGTTTGCCGTGGGAAGGTTGGTGGCGTCGATCTTGACGACAGCCAGATCCAACGCGGCATCGGACCAGATTTTTTGCCCTTCAACGATCCGTCCGTCCTTGAGGGAGACGGTGATGCTTTTGGGATTGTCCGTCACCACGTGCTGATTGGTCAGGATATACCCGTCCTTGGTCACGATAACACCGGAACCGACGCCGGTTTGTTCCACCGGCTGCTGCCAGAAGCCTTGCTGGACCTCTACGGTGGTGATCCCCACCACAGCAGGAGTGACCAGCTCCGCTACCGCTTCTACGGTGGTGGGAGCGTTCTCCTTGATATTGAGGACCTGCTGGACCACGTTTCCGTCCCCGTTGACGGTATTGAAATCATCCGTCCAGTCCTTCAGATAGGAAAAGGCCACAGTCCCCATGATGATGCTTCCCAGAATGGCTCCCGCCAGGCCGGCGGCGAAATACTTCCACCCTCGGCGTTCCTTCTTCGGTCTGGGTCGATACCTCTCATCGGAGTCCATGATGATCTCCCTGCTTCTTTCTTCTTCCATTGTTTTCACCTCAACTTTTGCTTTGCTATAGTTCGTAGGGTGTTCCCGGTTCGTAACGGGCGGCGACTTCCACAGAGACGACCTGGTCCAGCCCCTTTTCCTTCAGTTTGTTTTTCGTCGTTTCCAGAGCCAGCAGGGGAAAATTATTTTCCTGACTCAAGTGGGCCAATACCACCTTGGTCAATCCCTCTTCCGCCAGGCGTATGATGACGTCTGCCGCCGAATCGTTGGACAGGTGCCCCTGGTTTCCCGCCACCCGCTTTTTGAGAAAATAGGGATAGGGACCGGCCATGAGCATGTTCACATCGTGATTGGACTCCATGACCACCAGATCGCTGGATCGGATGGCGCCATACATGGCCTCATCCAAAATCCCCGTATCCGTAACGATGCTGATCTTCCGGGTTTGGGTGGAAATGGAATAGCCCATGGGATCCGCCGCATCGTGATGGAGGGAAAATGGGCGGATCCACAAGTCGTCGATGGAAAAGGGGCGATCCTTCTCCACCAGGCAGATGTTTTCATCCCGGACCTTTCCGATTTGGTCTTTCACCGCCATCCAGGTGGCCTCATTCAGGTACAGGGGAATGTTGAATTTTCTCGACAGGATCCCAATTCCCTTGATGTGGTCTGAATGGTCGTGGGTGACCAGGATCCCCTTCAGCTTTGTCGGATCCGCTCCGATCAACTGCAGGGCCGTGGTGATCCGGATGCCGCTAAGGCCTGCATCCACCAACACTTTCCCGTGGGCTCCTTCGATGTACATGCTGTTGCCGCTGCTTCCGCTGTATAAACTGCAAAATTTCATCCTTGCCTCCATCTTAAGAACTTTAACTTAATTTCATCTTAAAAAGCCCCGTTGCAGGGGCTTTTGTCATTCGCTGATCCGTACGATCTTTGCTCCCAGCTGGAGGAGCTTGTCTTCCATGTCTTCATAACCGCGGTCGATGTGTTTGAGTTCCGTGACTTCCGTTTTTCCGTCGGCCACCAGCCCGGCAATGACCATGGCGGCTCCCGCCCGCAGGTCCGTGGCGCTCAAGGTGGTTCCCGACAGGGTCTTTCGTCCGTTGATCATGGCCACCCGGCCGTTGACCAGGATCTCCGCACCCATTTTGATCAGTTCATCCACATACTTGAACCGGTTTTCAAAAATGCTCTCCGTAATGGTCCCGGAACCTTCCGCCATGCACATGAGCACCGCCATGGGCTGCTGGAGGTCCGTGGGAAACCCGGGATAGGGCAACGTCTTTATATTGACGGATTTCAGTGGTTCCTTGCCGATGACCCGAAGGGAATCGTCGTACTCAATGATCTCCGCTCCCATTTCCACCAGTTTGGCGGAGATGGATTCCAAGTGCTTGGGAATGACGTTTTTGATGAGGACGTCCCCTTTGGTGGCCGCTGCAGCGATCATGTAGGTCCCTGCTTCGATCTGATCCGGAATGACCATGTACTCGCAGCCTTCCATGATGTCCACGCCGGTGATCTTGATCACGTCGGTTCCGGCACCCTTGATGTTGGCGCCCATCAGATTCAAGAAGTTGGCCACATCCACCACGTGGGGCTCCTTGGCCGCATTTTCCAGGGTGGTGACCCCTTTGGCCCGAACAGCTGCCAGCATGATGTTGATGGTGGCTCCAACGCTGACCACATCCAGATAGATGTTGGTGCCGATGAGCTCTTCCGCATGGGCCCGTATGATCCCGTGTTCCAGATCCACTTTGGCACCCAGGGCTTCAAAGCCTTTGATGTGCTGGTCGATGGGCCGTACCCCGATGTTGCATCCTCCCGGAAAGGGGATGACCACGTTTTTGAAACGGCCCAGCAATGCCCCGATCAGGTAGTAGGAGGCCCGCATCTTCTGGGTCTCGTCATCCAGCATTTCATAGTGTTCTACCGTTGTGGAGTCGAAAACCACCGTATGGTTGTTTTCCCGTTCCACTTTTACGCCCATTTTACTCAAAATATTGATAAAACGGTTCACGTCTTTTATGTTTGGGAGATTTTCCAATCGACAAACGCCTTCCGCCAACAGCACGGCAGGAATCAATCCCAATGCTGCATTCTTTGCTCCGGCGATGACCACTTCTCCTCGAAGCGGGTGTCCCCCTTCTATTATCAAACGATCCATTCGTAACTTCCCTTCAACATATAATGTGCATACTTCACTGCATTATATCATATTTGGAGACAACATCAAATATAAAATACCGTCCCCTACCGCAGGGCCTTCAGATCCAGTCCGTTTCGGAAATATCCAAAGTAGTTGTTGGGATCCACCGGATTGCCGTTGACCCGCACTTCAAAGTGAAGATGGATGCCCCGGCTGTTGCCTGTGGTTCCCATGATGCCGATGGGCTGGCCCTTGGTCACCGTCTGTCCCTTCACCACGGAAATGGACGAGAAGTGGTAATATGCCGTAGACAGTCCATTGCCGTGGGAGATGACCACGTAGACGCCCCGGCCGCCGTTGTATCCGGACGGTACGGCTTCCACCACCGTTCCCGCATCGGCGGCATAGATCCCCCTGGCTGAGCCGCTCCACTGGCAAATGTCCACACCCTTGTGGTAATGACTCCCCCGATCGCTTCCGTACATGCCCAGGATCCGTCCCGTGGCAGGTACCACAAAGCGGCCGGTGGCATGCTGGCTCGGCCAGGCCTTGGTGCCCCTGGCAACGATCTGGCCCACCGGTTCCTTCACCGTGGCACTGCCCAGATATTCCTCGTCGATCTGCTTGCCGTCTTCGAAAGTGAGGGCATGGGTGATCTCCATTATCCCTTCCTGTCCCGGTCGGGTCACTTTTTCCTGACCCAGATACAGGGAGTCATCCTCCGTATATTCCACTTCAAAGGGAATGCTTTCCTGACGGGTGGTCTCCTTCACATAGCGAATGTGAAAGAGGGACTCCAGTTGCTGGATCACGATGGTGTCCCCCGGCTTCAGGGTCGACGGGTCCATGTCCGGATTGGCTTTGACCAACTGGTCCGTGGTCATCCCCCGGTTGACGGCTATGTCCCACAGGGTGTCCTTGGGCTTTATTTCATAGGTTTCCGCCACGGCCAGACCGGTTTTGAACCTGTCCATGACCTGGTCCGGACCTTCCAGTGCGGAGGCGTCCACCAGGCCTTCCTCCAGACGAAGGTCGTCCAGGATCTCCGCTTCCAGCAACCGGTCTTTTCCGGTCAGTACGATCCCGGCCTGGACCACTTGGTCCAAAATGTCCTGGGCGGTTTTGGCAGAATCCACTACTGCCATGGGTTTTTCGTTGATATATATAGTAACGGCGCTTCTTTGGGCTTGGGCTCCCTTTTGCAGCAGGGACGCTTTCAGGCTTTCTTCATCCAATACCGGTCGTCCTCCTTTGGCCTGGTATTGGATGCTCACCCGGTCTTCAAAGAGGATGTCTTCCCCGTATGCTTCCCGAAAGTCCTGATCCAATGCTTCAAAAGCCTGGGATACCACCTTCAGGTCCTGCACGTATCCTACGTCTTGTCCCTTGTACTGGATCTGGTATCCATGGTTTGTATACACGGCGGCAATGCCTGCCACAAACAACAATCCAAAGATCCAACCTGCGATCTTGCCCTTCTTCTCCATTTCGCCCTCCAAGTTTACAATTTGTTTACAATTAGATGCTACCACACCCTTTTCTTTTCTGCAATCAAAATTGCACTCCCCCTATTTGCAGGTTCGATTTATGCTATAATGGATAGTACCAATTCATTAAAGAAGGTGCCCATATTGAACCAATTTGAACTGATCCAATCCAACGATGACTTATCCGTCACCCTGGTGGAAAATATTTTTATCAACCATTACATGCCCAAGGCTCCCGGCGACTTCGTCAAGGTCTATCTGCTGGGCTTGAAGTACTGCCAATCCAGCAATCTAGCCGCCATCAGCAACACCGTCATCGCCAAATCCCTGAACCTGTTGGAAAGCGATGTGGACAAAGCGTGGAAGTTCTGGGAAAAAGAAGGGATCCTCCTGGTGGAAGAGCGGGAAGGAGGCCACTCCAGCATTCGCTACTTCAACATCGCTTCCCTTATGCTGGAAGGACGATCCGTTTCCATGCCCTCCGCCAAAAAGAAAACAGACGAAAACGAGATCCAGCAGATGCACAAGGCCATCGAGTACATGTTTGCCCGCCCCTTGAGCGTCAAGGAACTCCAGACCATTGGCAGCTGGATGGAAGAATTCCAGCTCAGCTCCCAGGCCGTCACCCTTCTGGTGGAGTACTGCCTGGAAAAAGATAAAAAAGACATCAACTACATGAACCGGGTGGCCACCACCTGGTACGACAACGGCATCTTCACCTACGAAGACGCCAAGCGCTACATCGAGTCCAACAACGTACGGTGGACCCAATACTACCAGATCATGAACTACCTGGGCATGAACCGGCAACCTTCCAAGGCGGAGATCGAATTCATGGACAAGTGGCTGGACGAATACGGATTTTCATTGGAAATGATCTTTGAGGGATGCCGACGAATGACGGGCCTCCACAAACCCAACTTCCGCTATCTGAATTCCGTGTTGACTTCCTGGAAGGAAAAAGGCTTCACCCGGCCGGAAGACACCCTGGATGAGAAAGGGCCTGCAACCGGCGGCAAGTCCCCGTCAAAAGACTCTGAACCGTCCAAATACGACTACGATCTGATCCAGAAAAAATTGCGAGAAAAAATGTGGGGTGAACCGCGTTGAAAGATGCCATCTACTATGAAACACTGCAAGCATACAACGAAAAGATCCAACAGCGAAAGCAGCATCACCAGCAGCAGCTGGCAGAACTCTACCAGTCCCATCCCCAGCTGGAAAAGATCTCCGACGGCCTTGGCCGTCTGGGACTGCAGCTGGCCATGGCTTCCGTGGCTTCCGACGATCCAAAAAAGCTGGAGGCCTTCCGACAGGAAATGGAGACCCTTCGTCAGGACCGCTCCGACCTGCTGGCTTCCATGGGTTACGAGGAATCCGTCCTGGAATACCAGCCCCATTGTCCCATCTGCCAGGATGAAGGAGTGGTGGACGGAAAGAGCTGCGTCTGTTTTCAAAAAGTGCTTATCGAAAAATTCTACGACCAGTCCAATCTGAAAAATATTTTGAATCGGGAAAACTTCGACACCTTTCGCCTGGACTACTATTCCCGTGAAAAGGGACCCTATCCCAACAGCCCCAGGGAGCAGATGGAGCGGATCCTTCTCTCCAGCGTCCAGTATGCCGCGAATTTCAACAATGAAACAAAGAATTTGTATTTCTACGGGGATCCGGGTCTGGGAAAGACTTTCCTTTCCCACTGCATTGCCAAGGAGCTTCTGGATGCCGGCAAGCTGGTGATCTATCAGACGGCTTCCGATCTTCTGGACATCATCCGAAAAAGCAAGTTTCAGCAGAACGACGACCGTCTCGCCCAGCAGCCCTTCCAGTTCCTCTACCAGTGCGATCTGCTGATCATCGACGATCTGGGAACGGAGACCCTGACGGAATTTGCCAACAACGAGCTGTTCAACCTGATCAACCGCCGGTTGAAGGAACAAAAAAAGATGATCATTTCCACCAACCTTCCATTGAACAAGCTGGAGGGGCGCTATTCCGCCCGGCTGGCATCCAGGATCATCGGGAACTTCCAATTTTACGAATTCTTCGGAGAAGACATCCGAATGAAAAAGGCCGACATTTTATAGTCGGCCTTTTCTCTTTCCATTTTTATCAATCCAGTACATATACCTTCAATGTTTTTCGTCCAAAGCGAATGGCTTCTTCGTGGGAGTTGAAGTAGATGTCGATCCGGTTCCCCCGAATGGCTCCGCCCCGGTCCTCCACTTTAAAGATGCCCCGGTTGGAACTTCCCCGGAAATAGGGGATGTAGAACTCCGTGCCAAACCGAAAGTTGGATGGTGCGGCGATGGTCCGGCTTGCCGTGGCCCTGGTCCCGCTGGCGGTGATGCCGTTGCCGGAACCGGTACAGATGGTGCAGCTGCAATAAGCGGTAGCCGTCACGTACATGGCCGTTTGAAAGCGGGTCTGTCCCCTGGATGTGGCGATGTATACGTTGGTCCCCACTTCCTTGATCTCTTCCTTGGGTTCCCTTTCCACTACTTCTTCTACAATGGTTCGGGAGTATTCCACCCCGTCATGGTAGACCACTTTTTCCGACACGGAACGCAATCCGTCGGAACCCCGCTGGATGGTTTTTACTTCCCCTTTGTCCATGTTGGCATTGCTTCTGGTGACCTTTGCATATTTGATGGGATATTCGTTGACATCCATCTCCTCCGTGACCCGGGTGATGCGGATCTCTCCGTCAAAACCGGCTTGTATCACTTCTCCCTGGGCTGGTTGGACAATGTCCAGCTCGTTGATCCGCAGTCCCAGCCGTTTGATGATCCGGTCCACCTGGTCTTCCGCCGTAGTAAATGCATATTCCTTGCCATCCACCACGACCGTCAAGTCCGACGCCCGTTTGATTTCAATGGTGTCTCCGTTGTTCACTTCCTGGGACAAGGCCATGGACAACTCGTCCATCTCCTCCAGGTAGAGGTCATTGTCCGACAGGATCTCCCCTGCCGTCTTATTTCCTCTGAAACTATATTCCATGGTGTTTTCTTCGTCTACAATGGTTACGACTTCTTCAGTGGTCTGGTAGATGACGAATGCCGCGGACATTGCTGAAACCAGCAATGCGAGGATCAAAAGATTGCGGGCAGCCTTGCCCAGATCCTTTAATCTTTGTGTGTGCACTTTCATTTTTTACCTCCTAATATTCGTCCCAACTTTCGGGATTTTGCTGATCCTTCCAGCAAATACGAAGTATCATATACCATAAAAAAGCTTTTGTCAAATTCGTTGCTATTTTGTTACATTTTGTTTACATTCTACATTATACACCTGATTTGTTTATTTTGCTAGTAGATTGTAATGAGTCCAAAATACAAAAGCTCCCTTCCGAAGAAGAGAGCTTGCTTTCCAGTCTAATCCAAGAGGGTCATGGTGGGAAAAAGAACCTTTACATTTTCCCGGACGGCCTCCATAAGGGAGGAAACCGGCATGTCCCTTACTTCCGCCACTTTTTGAGCCACATATTGAACGTAGAGGGGCCGATTCGTCTTTCCCCGAAAGGGCACCGGCGTCAAATAGGGGCTGTCCGTCTCCACCAGGATCCGGTCCAGGGGAGCGTTTTTTGCCACCTCCGGCAACTTCCTGGAGTTCTTGAAAGTGATGGGTCCGGAAAAGGACAAATAGTACCCCAGATCCAGGTAATTTTTCGCCATCTCCCAGCTTCCGGAATAGCTGTGCATGATGCCTATGACCCGGCCTTCATACTTTTTGAGAATGTCATAAGTGTCCTGGTGGGCCTCCCTGGAGTGGATGGCCACCGGCAGCGACTTTTGGGCCGCCAGGTCCATTTGCCGTTCAAAGATCTCCTGCTGGACATCCCTGGGAGAATGGTCGTAGTGGTAATCCAGGCCGATCTCTCCTACTCCGATGACCTTTTCTTCCTCTAACAGTTCCTTCATCCGGTCAAAAAAAGACTCGTCTGCATCCTTGGCATCGTGGGGATGCATGCCCACGGTGGCGTAGACCAGGTCAAACCGCTTGGCAAGGTCCACAGAGGCCTCCATGGAATCCTTGTCGTAAGACGGATTGATGATCCCCTTGCCTCCTGCTTCTATAAATTCCGATATGATCTCTTCCACCTGGCCGATGAGCCGTTCATCGTCCAGATGGGCATGGGTATCGATCCACATAATAGCTGCTCCTGTCCGAGACTTTACTTTCCCATAGCCTCTCGTTTTCTTCCTATTATATCAAAACGCTCCACGATGGTCTCCACTTCTTCCTTGTCGATGGCGTTTTTGAAAAAAGTCAAGCTGCCGATGAAACGATCCAGCACCGCCGTAAGTTCCTTCTTGTTGGCCACAAAGAGCTCCGCCCACATGGCGGAATTGATCATGGCGATCCTAGTCATGTCCTGAAAACTTCCGCCTTCAAAATGGGTCACTTCCGCATCCTCCGTCATGTCCACCATGGATGCGGCGATGACATGACAAAGCTGGCTGGTAAAAGCGATCTTTCCGTCATGGATGGCCGGATCCGTCTCCAGGATCCTGCCAAAACCCAGGGCTTCGATCCATTGGATGAGAAAGTCCATGTTTTCTTTCCGGTTTTCCGGCATGGGGGTCAGTATGTAGTTTTTCCCCCGGAAGATGTCGCTGGAGGTGAACAGGGCCCCGCTTTTCTCCCGGCCCGCCATGGGGTGGCCGGGGATGTAGTCCACATCCGGACGCAAAATGGGTCGGATCTCTTCCACCATTTTCTCCTTGACACCGACGATGTCCGTTAGGATGGCTCCTTCTTTAAAAAGGGGCATGCTGTCTTTCAGAAAGGCCAGGGCATCGTGGAGGTAGAGACATACCACCACCAGGTCCGCTTCCCCCGCCAGGTCTTCCGGTCTGTTGACTCCTTCATCAATGAGTCCTTCCTTCCTGGCCAGATCCAGGACCTTTTGATCCCGGTCCAGGGCCCATACCCGTTCAAACCCCAACTTCTTGCAGCCTGCCGCAAAGGCGCTGCCCATGAGACCCAAGCCCACGATAAGGACCCGCTTGTTGGTAAAGTCCGCTTCCATCTATCGAAGCACCTTCCCTTCCAGCTGGGTGTATTTTTCCAGGGTATCCATGAGCTGGTCGAACTTGTCCGGTTTCAGGGATTGGGCCCCGTCGCACAGGGCCGCTTCCGGCGCATTGTGGACTTCGATCATCAGGCCGTCGGCACCGGCCGCCACAGCGGCTTTTGCCATGGATTCCACCATCCACCACATGCCGGTGGAATGGGAGGGATCCACCACGATGGGCAGATGGCTCTTTTTCTTGATGGCGGGAATGGCGCTTAGATCCAGGGTGTTTCTCGTAAAGGTCTCAAAGGTCCGGATCCCTCGCTCGCAAAGGATCACTTCCTCGTTGCCTTCCTTCATGATGTATTCCGCCGACATGAGCCACTCTTCGATGGTGGCGCACATGCCCCGCTTGAGCAGAATGGGCTTGTTGCATTTTCCCAACTCCGTCAGCATGGCGAAGTTTTGCATGTTGCGGGCCCCTACCTGGATGATGTCCACTTTCTCCACAAATTCGTCCAGGTACTCCGTGGACATGATCTCGGAGACGATGGGAAGTCCCGTTTCCGCCTTGGCCAGCAGCAAAAGTTCCAGTCCGTCCAGGCCCATGCCTTGAAAACTGTAGGGGGATGTCCTGGGCTTGAAGGCCCCTCCCCGAAGGAAGGTGGCTCCGGACTTTTTCACCCGTTTTGCCACTTCCAGCACCTGTTCTTCGCTCTCCACGGAACAGGGCCCGGCCATGACGGCAAAGGCGCCGCCGCCGATGAGACCGCCGCCGATGTCAAAACGGCTGTCTTCCGGATGAAAGCTTCGATTGGCTTTCTTGTAGGGCTCCTGGACCCGAAGGACCTTTTCCACGATCTCGATGGAAGCCAGGCTGTCCACATCGATGGAACGGGTGTCCCCGATCAGACCCATGACGATATGGTCCACCCCTTCGGAATAGTTGATCTCCATTCCTCTCTTTTGCAGCATATCTTTCAGTTTTTCCACTTCTTGTCTCGGTGCCGTTGATTTTACGACGATGATCATGTTGTTCCCTCCTTTTGTTTAATAAAAAAAGAGACCCTCATCGAGTCTCTTCGTCTTCCACTTGAAAAGTGCTGTAATAATTTGTCAGATTCGGCTACTCCATGCCTGTTTACTCCTATTTACTTGTACGTCAAAACCACCATCGCTATAATAATAGCCATAGTTGACGCCGTAAAAGTAAACTTTGCTGAAGCTTCCTGCAGTTGCCGGCATGGTCTCACCTCTTCGATAATTTATCTCATTATACGCATCCCCAGCGCAAAAGTCAACGTTTCTTGATAAAGCTGCGAATAAACTCCCGATTGCTGTCCGTTTTGCCCATGGCATCGATGAGCCGCTCCGCGATGTCCGCAGAAGAATGGTTGGAAAAGGCCCGCCGCACTTCGATGACAAAGCGCATCTCTTCCTCCGTGAGAAGCTGGTCTTCCCGGCGGGTCCCCGACTTGTAGATGTCCATGGCGGGAAAGATCCGCTTCTCCGTCAGGCTCCGGTCCAGGTGCAGTTCCATGTTTCCCGTTCCCTTGAATTCTTCAAAGACCATGTCGTCCATCCGGCTGCCTGTATCGATGAGGGCGGTGGCCAGAATGGTAAGGCTTCCCCCTTCTTCGATGTTTCGGGCGGCCCCAAAGAATTTCTTGGGAAGATACAATGCTTCCGGGTCCAGTCCACCGGAGAGGGTCCTTCCGGAAGGAGGCACCACCAGGTTGTTGGCCCTGGCGAAACGGGTGATGCTGTCCATGAGGATCACCACGTCCTTGCCCTGCTCCACCAGCCGTTTCCCCCGCTCCAGCACGATCTCCGCCACCTTGATGTGGTTGGAGGGCAACTGGTCGAAGGTGGAATAGACCACGTCTGCATGGACGCTTCGCTGGATGTCTGTTACTTCCTCCGGTCGCTCGTCGATCAGGAGCATGATCAGTTCCACTTCCGGGTTGTTTTTTTCCACGGCATTGGCGATCTCTTTAAGGAGGATGGTTTTCCCAGCCTTGGGAGCGGCGGCGATCATGCCCCGCTGTCCCTTGCCCACCGGGGCAAAGAGATCCATGATCCGGGTGGATACGGGGTTTCTTCCCGTTTCCAGCTTCAACCGTTCATTGGGAAAAATGGGGGTGAGCCGTTCGAAAACGGGCCGGTTGACCACTTTCTCCGGAATGTCTCCGTTGACCGTTTCTACATATAAAAGAGCGTCGAATTTTTCCCCTTCGTTGGGGGTCCGGATCTTTCCGGTGATCTTGTCTCCCGTACGCAGTTTAAAGCGGCGGATCTGGGAGGGGGATACGTAGATGTCGTTTTCTCCGGACAGGTAGTTGTTGGTCCGCAAAAATCCAAACCCGTCGCTCATGACTTCCAGGATCCCCGTCTGGGATTTCCCATAACGGCTCATGTCCTTCTTGTCCGGGTTGCTCATGAGGTTTTCTTCTTCCTTCATGATCTCCTTGGTGCTTTTCCCGTTGACCTCTTCCACAAAGAGCATGGCATAGTATTTTTCTCCGTCACGGGGCGCCCGGACTTTTCCCTGGATCTCGTCTCCCGACTGGAGCTTGAACTTTTGGATCTGGGAAGCGGAGACGTAAACGTACTCCTCGGGAGATTTCATTTGGGCATTCTTCAAAAAACCGAAACCTTCCGGCAGGATCTGAAGGGTCCCCTTCATGTCCACGGCAGCATCCACTGGGTCTTTGAGTCGGGCGTAGCGTCCGCCATTGCCTTCCTCCACGGAGCTTCCCTTCTTTTCTTCCTGGCTCAGCAGTTGGATCAATTCGTCTTTTTTCAGTCTGGTCACGTTCTTGTGTCCTGCTTCTTTTGCCTTGGTCCGCAACTCTTGTACGGTAAGGGCCTTGTATTCATCTGTACTCAAACAGACACCTCCTAGGTGGTTTTTGTTGTTTTTTGGTATTGGGTGTTGGTTGGATTTCGTGCTTGATTGGGTGGTTTGTTGACGGGGTGATGCCGGGATCAAAACGAAAGGATGTTTGGATTGGACGATTCGTTTGGATGTGTTTCTTCTATAATAGTACATCAAGGGTGAAAACGCTGTCAACACGATTCTTGGGATCCGGAAATTTGTTATCCACAAGCTGTGTACAAGCTTTATTTCTTTCATGTGTATAACAATTGTGCCCGAAAATCTGTTCTATACGACATTTTGGTCTTGGACCCCCCTGTTGGCAAGTTATACACATTATCCACATGTCAACACGAGTTTGTGGATAACTCTTGTTGATAAATATATTTATCAACATAAAAAACTGCCGTATCTTGCATCCGGCAGTTTTTTTACTATTTTCAATATATTTCTTTTGTTTTTATGGCCGCTTTGATGAAATCCCGGAACAGGGGATGGGGATCATTGGGTCTGGATTTGAATTCCGGATGGGCCTGGGTGGCCACATACCAGGGATGGTCCTCCACTTCCACCATTTCCACCAGGACTTGGTCGGGAGAGGTCCCGCTGATGATCAATCCCTTTTCCTCCAGGTTTCCCCGAAACTTGTTGCTTACTTCGTAGCGGTGGCGGTGTCGCTCCAGGATCTCCGATCTTCCATAGGCTTGGAAGGCCTTGGTCCCTTCCTTCAAAAGGCAGGGATACTGTCCCAGCCGCATGGTGCCTCCCTTGTTGTCCAGGTCCTTCTGGTCCTCCATAATGTCGATGACCGGATAGGGGGTGTTGGCGTCGATCTCCGAACTGTTGGCCCCTTTGAGGCCTGCCACATTGCGGGCAAACTCGATGACGGCGATCTGTAGACCCAGACAAAGTCCCAGATATGGGACCTTTTTCGTTCGGGCATACTTGGCGGAAGCGATCTTCCCTTCGATACCCCGCTCTCCGAAACCGCCGGGGATGATGATCCCGTCCACTCCTTCAAAGAATCCTGCCGCATTGTCTTCCGTTACATCTTCCGAATGGATCCACTGGATCTCCACTTTCCGATCGTTGGCGATGCCGCCGTGCTTGAGGGCTTCCACCACGGACAGGTAGGCGTCGTGAAGCTCCACGTATTTACCCACCAGGGCGATGCGGACCGATTCCTTCAGGTTTTTCGACCGCTCCACCATTGCGGTCCAATCCGTCAGGTCCGGTTTTTGGCAGGAAATGTTCAGCTTCTCGCAGACGAAATCCGCCAATCCTTCCTTTTCCAGGAGCAGGGGCACTTCATAGAGCTCGGAAGCATCCATGTTCTGGATGACCGCCTTGGATTCCACGTTGCAAAAAAGGCTGATCTTGTCCTTGATGGATGCATTCACTTCTTTTTCCGACCGGAGGATGATCACATCGGGTTGGATCCCCAGGCCACGCAGTTCCTTGACGGAGTGCTGGGTGGGCTTGGTCTTCAGTTCTCCCGCCATTTTCAGGTAAGGAAGGAGGGTGACGTGGATGAAAAGGACATTTCCGTGACCCAGCTCGTTTTTCAGCTGGCGGATGGCCTCCAGAAAGGGAAGACTTTCGATGTCCCCTACGGTGCCGCCGATCTCCGTGATCACCACGTCGGATGCGGTGTTCTGCCCCACCCGAAGGATGCTCTCCTTGATCTCGTTGGTGATGTGGGGAATGACCTGGACCGTCCCGCCCAGATAATCGCCCCGCCGCTCCTTGGAGATGACGGACCAGTAGATCCTGCCTGTGGTCACGTTGCTGTCCTGGGACAGACTGGTGTCGATGAACCGCTCATAATGGCCCAGATCCAGGTCCGTTTCCGCTCCGTCATCGGTGACGAACACCTCCCCGTGCTGATAAGGGCTCATGGTCCCAGGGTCATAATTGATATAGGGGTCGAATTTCTGGATGGATACCCCCAGACCCCGCTCTTTTAGCAGCCGTCCCAGGGATGCCGCCGTGATCCCCTTACCCAAAGAAGACACCACTCCGCCGGTCACAAAAACATACTTTGTACTCATTTTTCACTCCTCCGTTCACCACAACATGCCAACCAACAAAAAATATTCCAAGGTTCTATTCTACTCTATATTTTTATTTGTGTAAATACTTAAGATGCCTCAAATCTCTTAAATCCTTCTCCCAACACCTCATAGACATCCCCCAGGATGACAAAGGCCCCAGGATCTACGTCCCGGACGATATCCTTCATCTGAAAGATCTGGGAACGATGGACCACGCAAAAGACCACGGATCGATCGTCTCCGGTATAGGCCCCTTTTCCATTTAACAGGGTAACGCCCCGGTCCATGTCCGTCAGGATGGCATCGGCGATCTGCTGGGCCTTGGGGGAGATGATGTAAAAGGCCTTGGCGTAACTGATCCCTTCCTGGATCAGGTCGATGACCTTCATGGAAAGATAGAGGGTCAGGGTCGAATAGAGGGTGATCTCCATGTTTCGAAATACCAGTCCGGCAAAGACCACCACCATGCTGTCGATGATCATGAGCCAGGTGCCGATGGAAACGCCTCGAAAATACTTGTGCATGATGCTGGCCAGCAGGTCCGTTCCTCCGGTAGTACCCCCGAACTTGAAGACCACGCCCACCCCTGCGCCCAGGATGACACCCCCAAAGACGGAAGCCAGAAAGATGTCGTTGGTGATGGTGGGTGTCCGCATGATCAGATCCACGTTCAGGGAGAAAAGGACCGTTCCATAAAAAGTCTTTACCCCAAAACGGCCTCCCAACAACTTGAAGGCGACAAAAAACAGAGGAATGGTGATGATCAGTGTCACCAAGCCCACCGGATAGCCGGACAGATGGTACAAGACCGTGGCCAGACCGCTGAAACCTCCCGGGGCGATCTTGTTGGGTATGCTGAAGGAATTGAAGCCAAAGGCCATGATCATGGTACCGATGGTGATCCCCACGTAACTTTTTATTTCTCCCGACAGGGGTTTGATTCGTTCTCTCATCTCATCATTCCTTTGCTAGGGTATTTCCATCCGGTCCCAACAGGTCTTCCACCAGGCAGGTGGGGATCCCATCCTGAAGATAGACTTTGGGGACCCGCTTGGCGTTCATGCAGGTCACTTCGTAGGAGATGGTCCCCATGATGCGGGCCACTTCTTCCATGGAGGGATCGTCGCCGTAGAGGGTCACTTCCGATCCAACCTCCACCTGGTCTGCCCCGGTCACATCCACCATGGCCTGATCCATGCAGATGGTCCCGATGACGGGATGACGCTGGCCCCGGATCATTACCTGGGCTTTGTTGCTCAAGAGACGGCTGTATCCGTCTGCGTATCCTACGGGCAGGGTGGCCACTTTGGTAGGGGCGGTCGCCGTAAAAGTCCGGCCATAGCTGACGGACTCCCCTGCCTCTACGGTCTTGATGTGGGAGATGTGGGTGACGAACCGCTTTACCGGCCGTACCTTCACCCGGCTTCGGTCCACCTGCTCCGACGGATACATGCCGTAAAGAAGGATCCCGGGCCGGACCAGGTCCATATGGCTCTCCGGCAAGTCCAAAATGGCCCCGCTGTTGGCCATGTGGCGGATCACATTTTTTAATCCCCCCTCTTCCAAAACCTTCAACAGGTTTTGAAACCGCTCCAGTTGGAGTCGTGCGAAGGTCTTGTCTTCTTCATCGGAGGTGGCAAAGTGGGAGAAGACCCCTTCCACCTGGATCTTTTCCATGGCCGTCACTTCCAGGATCCGGTCTGCCTCTTCCCGGTAGCCGAATCCGATCCGGTTCATTCCCGTATCCACCTTCACATGGACGGCAACGGATTCCCTTGCCGCCTCCTGAAGTTTTTGAGCAAAAGAGGTCTGATACACCGTAGGGGTGATCCCGTATTCCAACAATTTGGGGATCTCATGGTCTGCAGTGGATCCCAACACCAGTATGGGCACCTGGATGCCGGCCTGTCGCAGGGCCACGGCTTCGTCCACCATGGCCACGGCCAGACGTATCGCTCCCGCCTCCACCAGGGCCCGGGCACAGGGAATGGCCCCGTGGCCGTAAGCATCCGCCTTGACGGTAGGCATGACCAAAACGCCCTCTCCCACATGGTCTTTTATCCGATGGAAATTCTCCACCAGCCGGTCCAGATCGATTTCATGATAGGTGGGTCGACAATCCATGCTGCTTCCTCCCTTATCCATTACTTCAGTGCATCCAGCATCTCTTCCACGATGGAGGCGGACTTGACGGCGGATGCTTCCATGAAGGCACCGTAATCCACTTCCACTTCCTCATTGGCCTTGTCGGAGATGGCCCGAATGACCATGAAGGGGATGTCGTTCATGTAGCAGGTCTGGGCAATGGCCCCCCTTCCATTTCCACACAGTATCCATGGAAGTGGTGGTACAAAAATTCCTTGGTTTCGCTGTCTCCCACGGCCTGATCTCCCGTAATGATCCTTCCCTGAAGGATCCGGTAACCCTGCCGGGTGCTGCAGCAGGCGGCCAGCAAACGGGGGTCCGTGGGAAATACGCTCTCCTTCAAGCCGGGTATGGTCCCTCTGGGGTCTCCAAAGATGGAGGCGTCGATGTCGTGCTGCATCACTTCTGTGGCCAGGACGATGTCCCCCACTTCCAGGTCCGGATGAAGGGCTCCCGCCACGCCGCTGTTGATGATGGCTTCCACTCCGAAGCGGTCGATGAGGATCTGGGCGCAGATGGCCGCATTGACCTTTCCGATGCCGGATCGGACCAGGACCACCGGCTTGTTTCGAAGGACCCCTTCATAAAAGGTCAGGGTGGCGATCTCCTTGGTGTTTTGAATCTCCATTTTATCCTGGAGCATGGCGATCTCCGATTCCATGGCTCCGATGATTCCTACTTTCATTTTCATTCCTCCCATCATATCTCTTGAACTTGTCTTTTACATGATCGACATGATCCAAACCACAAAGGGAATGGTAACCATGGATAAGGATGTGCTCATGAATATTCCCTCTGCAGCCAACTCCACATTGCTGTCGTAGGCTTTTGCCAGGATCGCACACAAGGCAGCTACTGGCATGGCCATGATGATCACCGGGATGCCCAGGATCATGGTGTCGTCAATGAATGGACGCAGGATCATGAACAGACCAAGGGGGATCACCAGCAACCGAAACAAGGTCACCACATAAAGCTTTTTGTTAACAAATATTTTTGGCAAATTGACTGCCGATAAGGAAGCTCCGATGAAGATCATGGACAAGGGCGTTGTCATCTCTCCCACCATGGTCAAAGGTTTGCTCAGCCAGCCCGGTACTTCCACGGACAGTAAAAATAGCAGGAAACCCAGGAAGGTGGCGATCAGGGGCGGGGATAGAAACTTACGTGCATTGAATGTCGTCTTTCCCTTCTCCATCAAATAAACACCCAAAGTGAATACCAGGGCATTAAAAGGGATATTGAAAATGGCCCCGTAAAAGATGGCTTCCTGTCCGAAGACCGACAGTAGCACGGGAAACCCCATAAACGCCGCATTGGAAAAGATCATCATGAACTGGTAAACGCCCTTGTCCCTTGAATGCCGTTCCTTCAAAAGAAACGGAATCAAAAAAGCCATGAGAAACTGGATGGCATAAGCCACCACAGCCGTAATCGCCAAATAACCCAGGTTGCTGATCCGGTTCCATGTAAAAGGCAATTGCATTGCCACAACAAACAGGGCCGGCAAAGTGATGTGGGTGATGAATTTGGGGATGTTGTCCGCCATTTCTTTTGTTATGATATTCCGTCGTCTCCCGAAAAATCCGGCAAGGCCAACGACAAAAAGAGTGAAAATGGATATAAAAATATTATAAAAGTCCATAAGCTACCTCGCATGTTTTCTATGTTGTACCTATAACTATGTCATTATCTCATTTATTGGTTGAAAAATAAAGACGCTGCCGGCCTCCCTTGCAAAAAAGCATGCCGGAAACCGGGGAAGTTTCCTTTCATGGGGAAAATTGATATAATCAAACAAAAGAAATGCGAAGGAGGAATTGTCATGACCGTACACATCGGCGCCGAAAAGGGCCAGATCGCCCCCATGGTCTTCATGCCGGGAGACCCCCTGCGGGCAAAATTCATTGCAGAAACCTATCTGAAAGACCCCAAGGAAGTCACCTCCATCCGGGGGATGCTGGGTTTTACCGGCACCTTCGACGGCAAGGACGTCACCGTCATGGGCTCCGGCATGGGCATGCCCTCCATGGGGATCTACTCCTATGAGTTGTACACGGAATACGACGTGGAATCCATCGTCCGCATCGGATCCTGCGGGTCTTTTCAGGAAGATGTCCGGGTCCGGGACGTGATCATCGCCATGGGAGCCTCCACCAACTCCAACTTTGCCTCCCAGTATGGCCTGCCGGGGACCTACAGCGCCATTGCCGATCCCCAACTTTTCATGAAGGCCATGGAAAATGCCCAAGAAAAAAACCTGCCGGTAAAGGCAGGCAATATCTTGTCCAGCGACATCTTTTGCGACAACGACCCCAATTCCTGGATGAAATGGGCCATGATGAACGTCCTGGCGGTGGAAATGGAGGCAGCGGCCTTGTACATGAACGCCGCCCGGTTGAAAAAGCGGGCCCTGGCCATTTTGACGGTCAGCGACTCCCTGGTCACCGGCGCCTTGACCACTGCCGAAGAACGGGAGAAGACCTTCACCGACATGATGGAGCTGGCCCTCTCTTTGGCATAAGCCTAGGGGCGGATGTCCATTTCGATGCGGCCGTCCTTCACTTCCACGATCCGGTCTGCCTTCTCGGCGATCTTCCGGTCGTGGGTGATGATAATGAAGGTGGTTTGGAAGCGCTCGTTCACATCCCGAAGGATGGAATAGATGTTTTCCGTGGAATCCGTATCCAGATTTCCCGTAGGCTCGTCCGCCAGAATGACCTTGGGCCGGTTCATAAGGGCCCGGGCGATGGCGGTCCGCTGCTGCTGGCCGCCGGACATGTTGGGAGCAGGGTTGTTTTTCACCTTGCTCAGTCCCACCAGGTCCATCAGCTCCTCCGCCAGGTCCTGGATCTCGTTGGTAACGGGCTTTCCCTTGATGCGGTAGGGCATGAGGACATTCTCAAATGCCGTGAATTCGGGAAGCAGATGATGAAATTGGAAGATGAAGCCCAGGGTCTCGTTGCGAAGGATGGCCAGCTCTCCCTTGTTCATGGCGCTGGTCTCCTTGCTGTTGATAAAGACCCGGCCGCTGGTGGGCTGGTCCAGCGTGCCGATGATGTTGAGCAGGGTGGACTTTCCGCTTCCGGAAGCACCGATGATGCTGTTGAAGGATCCTTCCTCAAAGGACAGATCAATGTCGTAGAGGACCTGGGTCTTTATTTTTTCGCCGTAGATCTTGTTTATTTTTTCCAGTCGTACCATATCAGCCATTGCGGATCACCTCGATGGGGTTTAATTTCAACGATTTTCTTGCAGGGATCAGGGATGCCAGCAAACAGGCCACCACGGCGATCCCGCCGGAAAGTGCAATAAATTCATAGTTCAAGTACAAAGCAATGATGGGGCTTCCGTCCGTGTTCACCGCAAACTTGGTAAAGGCCACAGACAGGCCCAGACCCAATGCCACGCCCAGAATGGCGCCAAAGATACCCAGGATCAACCCCTGAAGCAGGAAGATGGCGCTGGCGGACCCGTCCTTGATGCCCATGGCCTTGAGGATGCCGATCTCCTTGGATTTCTGGAGTACGGAAATGGCCAGGACGCTGCTGATCCCCAGGATGACGGAGACCATGACGAAGACCTGGATCATGATGCTGGAGATGCTCTGGCCGTTGAGTCCGCTGAGGAGCTCCTCGTTTTGTTCCTTCCAGTTGGTGATCTCCACCAGGGAAGGATCCAGCCCTTCTCCAATGCTTTCTGCCACCAGGTCCGCTGCAAACACATCCTCCACCTGCATTTCCATGGAAGTGACGGCCCCGTCCAGACCGAAGAGGTCCTGGGCCGTTTTCAGATCCGTCAACAGCCAGGAACGGTTGATGTTGGATACCTTGAAGTCAAAAAAACCGGACAGGACGAAGGTCTCTGTGGTTCCTTCCGGAGTGACCAGGTCGATCTCGTCTCCCAGGGACAATCCCAGTTCTTCCTGGAGGGTCACACCCATGAGAACTTCTCCTTCCGACGGAAGACTGCCTTTCGTGATCTTTTCCTCCACACCGTAGATGCCTTCCGCCCTGTCAAATTCCCAACCGCGGATCAATACGGAATCCCCCTGGTCTTCCCCGATCAAAAATGCCGGACCGTCGGCAGAGGCGCTGAGGGCATTCACATCCGGCTGGTCGGCGTCGATGTCGGAATAGATGGTCTCCCAATCCTGGATGGCATCCTCTCCCCGAACGGGGCTGATGGTGATCTGAGAGGAATTGCCGATGGTGGTGTCCACCAGGTCCTTTTGCAGACCCTGGATCAAGAGTCCGATGAATACCTGGACGGAAACGCCAATGGCGATGCCCACGATGATCAAGATGGTCTGCCCCAGGCTGTAGCGAAGAAAGCGGGACGCGATTTTAAAGGGAAACATCCTCCATCCCTCCTTCCAGCATTTCTTTCAGTTCTTGAAAACTCCGTACAAGACCGTCGGCGTGAAAATCCTTTTTCCAGTCGGCCACTTTGGTAAATCCATAGCCGCCTAAATAGATCTTCAGATCCCGATCGCTTTTTTCCCGAAGGAGGTCGATGGTCCGTTTTGCCGCCACCAGGTTGTAGGGATTGGTGACGCTGATGGCCAGGGCCTCCAGCTCCAGATGCCGGGATACGCTGACGAATTCTTCCTTGGGGGTGCTGTTTCCCACAAAGATCACTTCCCAATTGAGCAGGGTGAAATAATCGGAGACGATGCGGGCTCCCATGTCGTGGTACTCCCCGTCGGGGCAGATCACTGCCACCTTTTGAGACGGGGCCTGGTCGTAGTTGCGGTTCCGCTCTTCCAATACCATTGGATAGAGGGATTCAATGATGGTCCGGCAAATGGCGCTTCGGACGTGTTCCTTCCAAATGCATAAACTCTTCTCGTCGTTGTGGCACTCGATGGAATTCATGGTTTTGGCCAGGATCTGTTCGTAAAAGTCCACAATGGTCACTTTCTTATCCCGGATCAGCTCCAGGGAATAGGCAATGGCCTCATCCTTCCGCTCTTCTTCCAGAAGCCGGCGAAAGGTAGCATAGTATGTGTCCAAATCCAACCCTCCTCTAAAATTAAACTAGTTCTATTCTACCCCTCGAAAGATAAAATTACTCATGATCTCATCCAAAATTCTAATCTGTTTCTAATTTCCCGATAATGGGTACTTAATACTATAGTGAGACAATGATACCAATGTTAGAAGGAGTGGATAGGATATGAAAAAACTATACAAAAACAAGGCAGAAGGAAAGATCTCCGGCGTATGCCAGGGCGTGGCGGAATATTTCGACATCGACCCCTCCATCGTTCGGATCGTTTGGGCGGTTTCCGTATTCTGGTGGGGCACCGGCTTGTTCCTCTACATCATCATGGCGCTGATCCTGCCGGACAAAAGCACCATAAACTTCACGGACTACAAAGTAAATCCTCTGGATAAAGAAGAATAAGGAACACACAAAAAAGGCCTTTCGGCCTTTTTTTCTTGTCTAAAATGTCAATCCCTCGTACTTGGACAAAAATGCTTTCATCTTCTCTTCGATGGCTGAACAGCCTCCATCCAGATCCGACTCTGCATTGATGGCCATGACCGGGTCGTGAAGGGACATGCGAATGAGGACCCATCCTTCCTGAGGAGTGCAGTCCACCCGGACCCCTTCGTAATTGGGTGTTACCAGGGACCAGCCTTCCACTGTGGGCACATGTCGGGCAAAGTCCTCCAACACACCGGTGCCATAGGTTTTGAAATCCGCCTCTGTGATCTTCACCCGGAATTCCAGCTCATCCAGAGGTTCCTTCAAATCCTTCAACAGGTCTCCCAAGATCTTGCCCTCTTTTTGCAGTTTAGCAAACTTGATCAAGGCCTTGGTGATCAGATAGGCCCCGTCGTCCAGGAAGTAATTTTCCTTAAAGGCGCAGTGGCCGCTGGTTTCCATGGCCAGCTGGCTGTCCACTCCTTCTTTATTGAGACGGATGGACTCGTTGATGACGTTTTTGTAACCCCGCATGAACCGGTGGTGTTTGCCCCCAGTCCTTCGATGAAGGTCGTCAGTCCTCGGGAGGTGATGGAGTCGGTGACCACCGTGGTCCCGGGATGGTCTTCCAGGACGATGGCCGCCATGAGGGCCACCAGGGCGTTTCGGTTGACGGACCGTCCGGTCCCGTCCACCAGGGCCGCCCGGTCCACATCCGTATCGAAAATGATCCCCAGATCCGCACCGCTGTCCTGTACCGCTTTGACGATGGCTTCCATGGCTTTGGGGTTTTCCGGATTGGGCTCGTGGTTGGGGAAGCGTCCGTCCGGCTCCAGAAATACGCTGCCGGTGGTGTCCGCTCCAAGCGGTTCCAAGACCTTCCCGGTAAAGAACCCTCCGGCACCATTGCCTGCATCCACCACGATCCGGGTCCCGTCAAAAGGCTTTTCCAAGCCGGTTTCTTTTCGGATGGTCTCCACCAGTCCTTGGGCATAGGTGCTGATGAAATCCAGGGCCCGCCGTTCTCCCTGTTTTTTCGAGGCAACATCCAGGGTCTCCGCCAGGGTCAAAATCTCCTTGATGTCCTTTTTGTCCGCCCCGCCTTCCTTGGTGAAAAACTTCATGCCGTTTCGGTTGAAAGGCAGATGACTGGCGGTGATCATGATACCGCCGTCTCCGTCCACTTCCGGATCCTGTGTCACCATGAACATGGCCGGTGTGGAAGCCATTTGGCAGTCGCAGGCAGTGCCACCCATCTTTACGATCCCTTCCAGGACCCCTTCCATCAAGTCCGGTCCCGACAAGCGGGAGTCTCTCCCCACCGCGATGACCAGCGTTTCCTTGCCCGTTTTATGCTGCAGCCAGGTATAAAAAGCCCCGCTTATTCTCTTTGCGATCTCCGGCGTCAAATTCACCGATTCTCCCGGAATTCCGTCCAACGCCACACCTCGTACGTCGGAACCGTTTTGCAGTTTGGATAGATCCATGTCATCCTCTCCTTTCCTGTTGCCTCCATTATACCCTTGATTCTTTTCCAATGAAACGTGAAGACGATTTCATTTTTTGAAAGAAAAATTTCTTGACAAAGACTTGACGAAGATGATACCATGCAGACAATTGAATAATGATCTTCGGGGCAGGGTGCAATTCCCTACCGGCGGTAATAGTCCGCGAGCTTAACGGCTGATCTGGTGCAATTCCGGAACCGACAGTATAGTCTGGATGAGAGAAGATGTTTTTTTTATGGGACGATTTTTTGTGTCCGATGAATGTTGGTCAAGATATGCCTCGAATTTTTTCTTCGGGGCATTTTTTATTGCTCCCATTCTTGTAGAAAGGAGATGCCATGAAACAACCAGATATCGAATATATGAAACGGGCCCTGGAACTGGCCGAACTGGGTCGTGGATGGACCAACCCCAATCCCATGGTGGGTGCGGTGATCGTCAAGAAGGGCCGCATCATCGGAGAAGGATTCCACCAAAAGCACGGGCAAGCTCACGCAGAGATCAACGCATTGAATAACGCCACGGAACCGGTGGAAGGCGCCACCATCTATGTGACCTTGGAACCCTGCTCCCACTACGGAAAAACCCCGCCCTGCGCCCAGGCTATTTTAATCAGCGGGATCCGGGAAGTGATCATCGCCATGGAAGACCCCAATCCTTTGGTGGCCGGCAAGGGCATTCGCATCCTGCAGGAAGGGGGGATCTCCGTTCATACCGGGATCTTGGAAAAGGAGGCTGCACAACTCAACGAAGTCTTCCTCCAGTACATTCAAACGAAAACCCCTTTCGTGGTGATGAAAACGGCCATGTCCCTGGATGGGAAGATCGCCTGCCACACCGGCGATTCCAAGTGGATCTCCAATGAAGGTTCCCGGGCTTTCGTCCACGAACTGAGAGCTCAACTGCCAGCCATCATGGTGGGGATCGGTACCGTCCTGGCGGACGATCCATCCCTGACTTGTCGAAGGGAATCTCCTTCCCGCCAACCCATCCGCATCATCGTGGATTCCGCTCTAAGGATCCCCATGGACGCTCATGTACTTAATGACGAATGCCCTCACCTCACCTGGATCGCTACCGTGGACGGAAAGGATCCGGAGAAAATTCAGATTCTGGAAGAACGGGGCATCCCTGTTTTGCAGACTCGTTCCAAGGATGGAAAAGTGGATCTGCAGCATCTCATGGAGCTGTTGGGGCAACGGCAGATCGACGGTCTTCTGTTGGAAGGGGGCGGGACCCTGAATTTCAGTGCCCTGAAAGCAGGTATCGTGAACAAGGTGGTCTCCTTCATCGCCCCCGTGCTCATCGGAGGCAAAGATGCACCGACTCCGGTGGAAGGAGAAGGATTTTCAAGCCTTGCCGAGGCCATTGCACTGGAAAACATTCAGATCCGTCGCTTCGACGACGATCTCATGATGGAAGGAAGGGTGAAACATGTTTACAGGACTGATTGAAGAAATGGGCGAACTGGCGGAAATCAAACGAGGAACCAAATCTGCATCCCTGCGGATCCGGGCGAAAACAGTGCTTGAGGATGTGAAGGTGGGAGATTCCATCAGCGTCAACGGCATTTGCCTTACCGTCACCTCCTTCGATCAAACCAGTTTTACGGTGGATGTCATGCCGGAGACCTTGCAGCGAAGCAGTCTGGGGGATGCCCCCAGCGGCGCCAGGGTCAATCTGGAGCGGGCCATGGCCATGAACGGCCGATTCGGGGGACACATCGTCTCCGGCCACATTGACGGCACGGGACGGATCCTGTCGAAAACAAGGGACGACAACGCGGTGCGGATCCGCATCACGGCAGACAAATCCATCTTGAAGTACATCATCCATAAGGGAAGCGTGACTCTGGACGGCATCAGCCTGACGGTGGCCTCCCTGGGATCCCAATGGTTCGAAGTTTCCATCATCCCATTGACAGCAGCAGATACCACCTTGCTGGGCAAATCCGTCGGGGATCGGATCAACATCGAGTGCGACTTGTTGGGAAAATATGTGGAACGCCTCATGACCTTTCAGGATTCTTCCAAGGTCATGGATCTGGACTATCTTATGGAAAACGGATTTTAAACAACAAACACAATACAAATATATAGTGGAGGAAAAAAACTATGAAATTCAATACCATTGAAGAAGCATTGGAAGACATTCGCGCCGGAAAAATGATCGTCGTTGTCGATGATGAAGACCGGGAAAACGAAGGGGATCTGCTTATGGCGGCGAAAAAAGTGACGCCGGAAGCCATCAACTTCATGGCCACCTACGGCCGGGGCCTGATCTGCACCCCCATGGAGCGAAAGAGATTGGAAGAACTGGGGATCTATCAAATGATCACCCGCAACTCCGACCCCAAAGGAACCGCCTTCACGGAAACCGTGGACGCCATCGGCACCACCACGGGCATCTCCGCTCACGAGCGGTCCTTTACCATCGAAAAATTATTGATGGATGAAACCAAACCCACCGACTTTACCAAGCCGGGACACATTCTGCCTTTGGCTGCCAAGGAAGGGGGCGTATTGGTACGTACCGGCCATACGGAAGCTGCCGTGGATCTGCCCCGATTGGCGGGCCTGTATCCAGCCGGGATCATCTGCGAGATCATGAATGACGACGGCACCATGGCCCGGATCCCGGATCTGGAAGGCTATGTGAAAAAGCACGACTTGAAGATCGTCACCATCGAAGACCTGGTCGCCTACCGGAAAATCAACGACAAGCTGGTGGAACGGGTGACGGAAGCGCAAATGCCCACCCGAAACGGCGTTTTCAAAATCATTGGGTACCGTCATGTCATTACCGGCGAGGAACACATTGCCCTGATCAAAGGAGACGTATCGGGAAACGAACCGGTGCTGACAAGAGTCCACTCCGAGTGTCTTACCGGCGAAGTCTTGGGTTCCCTGCGCTGCGACTGCAAGGATCAGTTTGATGCCGCCGCCCGGATGATCGAAGAGGAAGGCCGGGGTGTTCTGGTGTATTTGCGCCAGGAAGGCCGGGGCATCGGCTTATTGAATAAGTTGAAAGCCTACGCCCTGCAAGATACAGGTCTGGACACGGTGGAAGCCAACGTGGCCCTGGGCTTTGCTCCTGACATGAGGGACTACCACACAGGAGCACAAATTTTGAAAGACTTGGGCATCAAAAGAATCAAGTTGATGACCAACAACCCGGACAAGATCGCCAACGTCAGCGTCTACGGCATCGAAGTGACCCAGCGGGTCCCCATCGTCACCGAATGCCACACGGACAACGAGCAATACCTGAAAGTCAAAGAAGAAAAAATGGGACATATTTTTTAAATCCAAGGAGGAAAACATTATGAAAACGTATGAAGGACAACTGATTGCGAAAGAACAAAAATTTGGGATCGCCGTAGGACGATTCAACGAATTCATTGGAGGCAAGCTTCTCTCCGGCGCCATCGACGCCCTGGTACGCCACGGTGTGAAGGATGAAAACATCGAAATCGCCTGGGTTCCCGGTGCTTACGAGATCCCTCTGGTGGCAAAAAAAATGGCCGTCTCTAAAAAATACGACGCCGTCATCACCCTTGGGGCAGTCATTCGAGGCTCCACGCCACACTTTGATTTTGTCGCCAACGAAGTATCCAAGGGGGTTGCCAGTGTTTCCCTGGAAAGCAATGTCCCGGTCATCTTCGGCGTCCTCACTACGGACACCATCGAGCAAGCCATCGAGCGGGCAGGCACCAAAGCAGGCAACAAAGGATTCGAAGCCGCTGTCACTGCTATAGAGATGGCCAATCTTTTGGCCCAACTGTAACATGACCGCAAACATTCAAACGGTCTTTCTGGATTTTGACGGCACCCTTCACGAAACGGGACGGATCTATCTGCCGGCTTTTCGAAAAGCTTATCAAACTCTGACGGAAAAGGGGCTGGCTCCCCCCGCTCCTTTTCCGATGAAGAGATCCAACAGTGGCTGGGTCATAATGCCAAAGACATGTGGGAGGAGTTTATGCCACATCTTCCTGCAGAAGAAAAGCTGCAAGCCAGCGAACAGATCCGACGGGAAATGCTCCTGCTGTTGAAAAATGGGCAGGGACGATTGTATCCGGGGGTGAAGGAAACTTTGGGAGCCTTGCGCTTAATGGGAATCAAACTGGTCTTTTTCAGCAATTGCCGGGGTTCCTACAAGGATGCGGTTCGAGAGATCTACGGACTGGATGAATTCTTTCATGACTACATCATCAGTGAATCCTACGATTTTCAGCCAAAGCATGTCATTTTGAAACAAGTGATGGATCAATACCAAAGAGAGATCTTGGTGGTGGGTGACCGTATCCACGATGTGGAGGCAGGTTTTCGAAACGGCCTCCCGTCAGTGGCTTGCCGCTACGGTTATGGTATGCCCCAGGAATTTGTGCACGCCACCGGGGTTATTGACCACATGGAAGAATTGATTCCTTTACTGGAAAATATGTAGAAGCAGTGGACAAAATGTTGTCCACTGCTTCTTATTTTTGATAATATTCGTCTATAACACCATCACAACCATTTGTTGAGATGTAACACCAATCCAAAGTATTTTGTGTGTATTTCCTTCCAAGTTTATCTTTATACACGATCCGGACACCTTCGAAGGATGCGATGTCTTCAGCCGTGGAGGTAACAACAACCACAAGGTTTCGCTCATCACCCGGTTTCAAAACCACCCCTTCCACAGGAACTCGTTCATCCCAAAGCAATGGGATCCTCTCCAAAGGCCAATTCACATAACCCACCAGAGTGGTATCGGATGGATCGATCTCTAAAAACCACGCCTCCAGTATGTCAACATCCTTAGGGTTGATCAGGGAAATCTCTACAACAGTGATCTCCCGGTTCCCGTCATGTACAACATAGGTTCCTGCATACGTTCTGCTCTCACCTGCTTTGCCGGGCATACAAACCGCTCCGACACCTTCACCTAAGTCAAGCTGATCGGTTTTACTGCAACCTACTATGCTAAACAGTACCATGAGCAACAGCAAAAGGATTCCCACTTTTTTTGAAGCTGACGACTTCATAGATATTACCTCCAGAAAATTTCGTGATCCTGATTCAATTTAGACCTAATGGTCTTTATGCTAATGGATTGTAATGAGGATGGATCAACTCATGAAACCCGGCAACTCTCCAAGTGCCAGATAAATTCCCACCATGACCAGGATACCGGGCAGCATGAACAGAAACCATTTCAACAGCACTCGGGAGCGGTAGCTGAAGATGCGATTTTTTTCATCCTACTTCGCACCAACAAATTCCCAACCACCGGCGCCTTGCGCATTGGCACCCATGGCTACGAACCCGATCATCAACACGGGGATGTTTCCTTTGGCCATGACTTGCCAATCCTTCATCACCAAGGCGGCAACAAACAACACCACTTGCACGAAAAGTCCCGCTAGAAAGGTTTTTTTCATGCCACATCCTCCAGACTTAAATTTTTCTAATTGATTATTCCCTGAACAAAGCAAATTTCAAACGATATCTAAAATAGTTAGAAATGTTTATTTCCATTTTACAACATTTTGTAAAAATAGTATACTTTATCTTTATTTTTACCTCCAAACAAAATCCCCTATGACGTGGTCGATCATCCGTCTTTCGTCTTTCGAAATGAAACGGACTTCGCTTTTATTTGTAAATGAGGTTACCTCCCCATTTTTCTTAACACGTAAGATATAGCTCACTTCGTATATGGTAAAGGGTACATTCTCGTCCTTTTCAAGATCATGATAGATTCCTTCGTATTTCTTCTTCAGGATCAAGTCACTGAATGCTATGGTTTCAATGCCGGTTTTTTCCATCTCATAGTTCGGCAACAATTGGTTGTAAACCATTCGTTCAAGACACGTTTCCGATAAGATCCCATTGAAGTTGTTTACATATCTACATTTCCTATATTTTGAATCCTCTTTCAAAAGCTCTTTTATCTCATGCCATTCGCTGCTTGTCATGGTGAGTTGAGCGTAATAATCTTGCAGGAAGGTTTCAAAGACTTCTTTGTCTCTTCTTCTATTAGTGATGTTGCTGCAACCCAGCATCGTAAAACACAAAGAGAGCGCCAGGAGAACAGCTATTTTTTTCGCCATACTTTTGATCCTCCGTTCGTTTTTACCTTTTCCAAGTCAAGGGCAAATGCGGACTTGTTTCCTTTAAAAATATCGAAACGCATCAATGAATACAACCCCGTTAGTCTATTTGCCCCTTTTTTTAGTCGATTTTATAGCAAAACAAGCTTTGATTATGTAGTGAACGGCATTGCTGTCCCCATAAAAAAAGTGAACCCTTTTTCTTGGGTTCACCTTCAATGATCAATCAAGCAAAATCCTTACGCAACAGCTAAACGGAGTTGGGCAACGATTTGCTCCCTTTCTGTGTCATAGGACAAAAGTATGGAACTGCTTTTCTTCTCCAACATTCTTTTCAACTTATATAAGCCAAATCCATGGCCGGGTACGGTCTTTGTGGTGTTTCCTTTCTGAAAGAAACCGTTGATGTCTTTAATGCTCACATACCCGTAGTGGTTTCTGACTTCGAATAGGATGTGGTTGTCTTTCTGATCCACTGTAACAAAAACCGACTTTGGGAAAGCATCCACACATTTTGCAGCATCAAAGGCATTGTCTATGAGAATCCCATACATTTCAATGAGTTCATAGGTCTCGAAAATGGAATCCGGTATGCGGCGTTTGATATCCAGGATCATGTCCATTCCATACTTGGATGCTTCCCTGGCCTTGCTATGAAGAAAGGCACCTACTATGGGATCGTCCATCTTCCTGAGTATGTTTAACAGTTCGTTGTTGGTGATGTCGTCAATATACTTGTCGGCTTGTTCCGATGCAAAGGTTTCACCGGAATTCATGGAGATCAGTGTCTGAATATGGTTGTGATAGTCGTGCTGTCTGGAGCGCAATTCGGTGATCATGTCCTCCACTATGGGGGTGTAGGTTTCCAAAACCTCCAGCTTGTTCTTGTACATCTCGTTGACGAAACCTTCCCGAAGAATGATCGTATTGACAACCACTGCCAACATGATCAAAACAATCGCCCCCAGAGGTGTCGCTGTGACCAACTGAATGTCGCTGAACCAAAGAATGGTGATGCCATAATACAATACAAAAGTCGTTGTGATCACAAAGCGAAACAACGTATTGGTTCCTACAATAAATGCATCGATTTTTTGCAGTGGAGCAAATTTTGCCAACAGAACCACGATGATGATGCTGGTGGATTGGGCAAGCAAGCCATTGGTAAAGGTATACTCGATGTTTCCAAAAACCAAATGCACGATTACAATGGTCAGCATTTGAATTGCGATGAGCATGATGGATGTGGTGAAAAACAACAGAGTATTACGTACAATGCTTTTCTCTCCACCGAAACGCAAGTACATGTTGATGCTGGTTATGGTAAAAATTACAGATAGAAGATGGGATATATGATTGTTTGAAACATAGGTGCTAAAAAAAGCAATGAAGCCGGTCGTAAGGACAACAAAGAAAACCTTTTGCAGGAACGTTGTGAATACATCCCTCCTGATTCGATGGCTGATGATCAAAATCATCACCGTGTCAAAGATCGAAAGCAAAAACGTCTCAACGAATGTCACTGAATTGTTCCCCCACTTTCTTTCGAAAACTGGTTCCTACAGGCAGAGGCGCTCCACCATTTTTCAAATGTAGCTCGTTTGCCTTGAAATCGATTCGTTCCACGTAGTTCAAATTTACTATGATGGATTGATGGATTTGCATAAATTGAGCGGGGAGTTGTTCCAGGATTTGAGATAAACTGGTTTGCTTGTACATGATCTCTTCATAAAGGGTCTTGATAAAGATCTTCCGATTCATGCGTTCAAAATAAATGATGTCTTTGATGTTGATGCGATGGGTTTGGCTTTTAAATTCCAAATCGAAGAATTTATTATCGGCATCTCTTTTCTCCATCCCCAAGTAGTCCACCAAGATCTTTTGCAATGTCTCTTCAACGACTTTTTCATGATAGGGCTTGGTAATAAAATCATAGCAATGCACTTCTCGAAAAGCTTCCAATTCTCTTTGAATATCCCCTGTAATAAAAACAATGGGCGTGAACTGATACTGCTCGAAGCTTCTGATCTTTCTGGCAAAATCAATGCCATTGCCGTCAGGCAGAACAACATCGATGAAAAAGGCATGTATTTCGTTGTTCATCGCCATGTACATCGCCGTTGATACAAGCTCTGTCTGGTGAATCGTAAGATCCGCATCGTAGCGACGCGCTATATCAACCAAATAATTGCGTTGGTCTTTGTCGTCTTCCAAAAACAATACCGCTTTCAGATTCCCACTCCCTTTCTTGCACATGAATCGTCAACTCTTCAGGAAGAATTTTGGATCAAAATCCCCCACCACCTGTGCCACCGCCGCCGCCACTGCCGCCTCCTCCACTGAAACCACCACCGCCACCTGCGCCGGAGGAATTCTGGGTTGAAGCAATTTGCATGGCACTTCTGGTAACATTTGTAAAGGAAGTGTTCAGCGCATGCACTGCGGTTAACCCGCCATACATGTAACTACTTCCAAGGAAAGTCAACCCCGGATTGGCAAAGTCATCCGGTTTCAAAAAAACCTGCATGGCATCTATGACCCTGTCGGCAATGCCCAAGGATACTGCATATACCAGATAATGCTCCCACAAAATGACGGATGGTACAACAGCATCTTCCAATTTGCTGAAGTCTTTTAAAAACCTGGAAAAAGCCTTCCACTTGACGTATTCTTCATTGCCTTCCTTTGTTCGCTGTTTGATGAGTGCAGAACAAACAATCACCAGAATCCCAACGGGGATATTCGCGATCCCTAAAACAATTCCATGAAATATTGCGAAAACACCAAGGCCTATCCCTGTTATACCGATCAAGATCCCCGATGCGATTCCTTTGTTCGCCGTTGGATCGAAAAACTCATAGTTCTCCGCTTCCTCCCGAACCATAACCATCCACAATCCATAGTCCTTGTAAAACTCTGCGCCATTTACTTTGTCTTTTGAATACGCTTCGATCTCATCAAAAGTAGCGGAAATCCCATTTCCGATTTTTTCGATCAGCCAATGGCGTATGAATTCCTCGTAGGGCGTCAAAGGTCTTTGCAGATTTTTGCTGATATCTGTGATCGTGTATTCTTCACCCTGTTTGCTTCCCCTAGAATGCTCTTTTTCTCTACTTTTTCCATGTCAATCCGGAATATTCTCTTGCGGATCATATCTAAAATACTGGCTGTCAGATCCTTGGGTGTGTTTAACTTTTGATGGTAATTATAGCTCATCACGGCAGGGCCGTAATCTGAAGGCAACTCCCTGTAATATTTCCCACGGAACTCGGTTTTTTTCTCTTTAATATATTTGTTATAAATATGAAAAACACCAACGATTGACCCGACCAATCCGAGAAGGGACAACCCGGCGATCAAATATTTCAACAGCAAAAAATTTCTCCGCATGTCGTTGGCCTTATTGGCTTTCAGCTGTTCGATACGAAGTATTTCAGGCAATGCCTCCATGTCGGTCCTTTTTTCAGAAGAATCCAGTACCTCTTTTGAGAATACGACCCTGCCATCCAGCATTTCACCCGGTGTAATTTTTTCAATGGACAAGCGTACCTGCTGTTGGTCGACAATTTCTGAGGTCCCATACAAAGGGCCATGGGCAAACACTTTCAGCTCTTCGCTTGCCTTTGGAAGGTGAATGTTGATTTCTACATTATGAAGGGGTTCCTCCCACTTGGATCCAATGAAATTCCAAAAAACTTCGGCAACATCCCGATGCAATACCGCCACATTCTCCAATCGATACGTGATCAGCAGAACCTTTTGTTGGTTCTGGGTTGGCGAAAATATTTTTAAGGCTACCGAGGCATCATCCATTCTTTGTTCGTAGACGCCTGAATCACCAGGATTGCCCGTACCAGACCAAATGAAAGAATACTCAAGCAAATTATCGGCTCCGAGGGTTCCACTCGGATCTAAGAGAGCGTATACTTTCATGTCTTGAATGTCATGGGCGTTGTAGATGATTGCATTCCCTTCAAGATCCTCCAAATTCGTTGTGGTATTCGATTTTTCCCCACCGGCGGCATATTCCAAATTCCAAAATTGACCGTTGAAACTGCCCTCGTAAGCAAGAACTTCCTGTACGCTCATTGAGCCGTCCAATTCCACAAAGGCATCAATTCGGTAACTCGTTATCTCGAAATCAACCTTGGATACAGCCGCCTGGGCAGTTGTTGGAGTCCATACAAAGAGCAATGCGGCCAATAATGCGAACATCAACCTTGCAATCCTAATACTCCACCTCATCATCAGCACAACACTCCTTCTTGTAAACTCGTACGTCTACTAACAGATTACCTGTTCACTCTGACTTCGTCAAATATTTTGCTCGTTTACACTCTAAATGCATAAACAAAAAATCCCAAAGAGGGATTTTTGTTTATGCATTTATCTTTTCTATACGAACCTGAACCGTTTGATGCTTACGTCAATATTCAAGTGACTCAGCAACCACAAGCTCTTCCGTGTCCGTATTGTATGATGCTTGTAATAATCCTTGATCCCCAACGGTATTAACATGAAATACAGAACCCTCGTAGTGTCCTGACAGGGCATAACCTGCAGAGAATGCCTCTTTGTCCAATTGTCGATCCTTCTCCTTAGCCAGGTCAACCACCTTGTGTGTTAGATCTTCAAATTTTTCTATGAGTTTAAGTTGATCTTGAAGCTCCGCAGTTTCAACAATTTTCTTCATCTCCTCTGAAACAAAAGGCATATTGAATTCTTCGGCTAATTCAATATCATCTCGAACAATATAATGATACATAGGCAGCTCATTTCCATCAAGTTCCTTTGCATAGAATATTAATGAGTAAGCTGGCTGATTATTATCAAATTCTTCTTGGTTTTCATACAAATATGCACCACTTGCAAAGATTAAATCTTCATCAGTAGAATGAACTACAGCATTGACTCCTTCAAGCATTGTTTTATATGGACCGCTTGTCTGATTTTGTTCACTACAACTGCTTAGAAATAATATTGAAAACAATACTATAATCACCAAACACATTCGGTAAGTTACCTTATTTCCAGCTGCTGATTTGCTCAACCTTTTCACCTCTTTCTGTTTTCCAAAAATCATTCTTGCACCTGACCAAATATTAGTCAACGTAAGCACTTAGTTGGAGGCCTTTAAAATAGTTAATATTCGGTGTAGCAGTTATTACAAAATCATTATATATATAGAAACCTACACCACCACCAGTTCTTCCAGTGTATTTCCATCTTGGAGGAGCTGAAGATAATCTGGCCCACGAGGTACAGGAATAGCTGTAACTAAATGAATTTTCATAAATCTGGTAACCAGTTTGATTTGTATAAATATCATAATCTAATTTAGGGCTTGCTGAACGATTCACAGACCGTTGGCAGCAGCCAAATTCTTAGCTTTAATGTCGTAAATGAAGCGAATCCAAAATTGCGACAAAAGGGACCGGAGCCTCCGGTCCAAGTTCATTACCAGAAACTGTAGAATGATAACGCTTTTCGTCGTATCTTCAAGCTTGGTTTTAATAAGGCCCAAGCCATACTTCCTCTTACCGACACCGTAGGATCCTTCTACCACATTACGTTCACCATTGTCTGCCTTTTGTATCTTCTTGACTTCCGGTGGAACAACTTTCGGTTTTCGTCCAAGCCTGGGTCCGCTGATGCGAATCCCTCGAAGTTTGAGCCATGCCAGGTTCTTGCGGTTACGAAAGATGGAATCCGCTAAAACTGCTTCCGGATAGCAGCCAAAGCGCCTGCGGTATTGCTCCACCGCTTCCTGTAGTAGAATACCTTCGTTGAAAGTATCAAAGTCAAGCTTTTCCACGAAGGTGTAACCATCCACGACACTTGTCATGACTTTGCACCCAAACTCTACGTCTGAGCCTGCTTTCCCTCGGACAATGGGTCTGATGTATGGCTGAGAAATGCTCACAATTCTCTCTTCTACACTGTGGGTTCTCTCATCGTACATGTATTGCTGCTGTCCGTACAGTTTTTCTATGGTACCAAGCTGATCGCTCTGGCGTTTTGTTAGTAGTTCAGCCCTTGTGGGATCTTCAAGATAGGATTTTACATATTCCAGGTCCCGCTTCACATAGCCAAGCTGTTTACGAATTGCTTTTCGTATTGCCTTGCTGCGTTTCTTGCGCTGCTTCTCCAGGGACAAATAGTCTTTGCGGGCCCGATTCCTATAGGTTCTGGGTTTTGGCAAAACACTGATGTCTGGGGCATGGAGAATATCAATCATCTCTTCCAGCTTTTCACGGGCTTCATTGAGAAGGCGCAGGTCCGTCGGAAAGCGAATGTCGCTGGGTGCACAGGTCGCATCAAGGATCAGCTTCCCTTTCTTCGGGATGTCATCAAAGCTGATTTGAACATCCTCATTTGATGGCGGTGTTAGACCAGAGCCATTATTATTATCGGAATCGTCCTCATTGTTTTTGTCAGCAATGGTTTCCAACTCTTTCATGGCAATGATGTTGTTTATCTCCATAAGGATGTCCGGCTTGAACCGCTTTCGAAAGTGGGTGATCAGGGATGAATCAAACGGCGGCTTATCGTCTTCAAAGCTGTCATACCCAAGGAAATACTGGAGGTATGGATTTTCCATTACTTGCAAGGGTACTTCGGCATCCACCAGTTTCATCTTGGTTTGCAATATCAACGTTCCCAGAGCTACTCGGACAGATAGTGCTTCCTCTCCCTTGTTGGAGGGTTTGAAGTTCTTGGCATAGGCATCCTCGAAATCGGACCAAGGGATCATACCGGCTAATATGACCAACGATTGTTTTTGTTGAGCGTTCCGCCAAAAGGCAGGAAAAAGTCGTCCGAAAACTTGATCTGGTTGGTTTTTCTGATGTACATGAGGCGCCTCCATCTGCAAAGATTTTTTGACTAAAAGTGTATAATCCTTGCATCTATTATACCAAAAAATCGCCTCAAAGTCAGTGTTTTCAATGGTTATAGCTTCATTCAGTAAGCCCTAATTAGCTGGTCTTAATATCATCTTATTTTCGTAGTAAAATAGTTGTCTATGCGGCTATAGTTTTCATAAAAACACCTTATTCATTCTCACTGGTACATCACCCCCCTACTACTTAGAACTTAGCATAATAAAATTGGCAATTCAACCCATTTAGTCTATTTGCCCCTTTTTTTAGTCGATTTTGTAGCAAAACCCTCTTAACTGTTGTGGTATATTTTTTGTAACAGGTAATCCCAAAAAACGATGGACAATGGAGTTGTTGAAATGAATCGTTTAAATAGCATTAGTGCTTTAAAAAAATTGGATCCGGACAACCGGTTTGACAACGATCAATGGGCGAGAATCCAGTACGCTCTCCTTGCCATTGGCGGTGACTTGTCCAAGCTTCTTCTACTGTTTTTCACCTTCAGTGTTTTTGGACATGGCTTGGAATTTCTGTACGGTTCCATCACCACCCTCTTGCTGCGAATGAAGGTCGGAGGAAAACATTTCAAATCGTACACCCAGTGTCTTGTCTTTTCTTTCGCGTATTTTGCTGTAATGATGGGCATCGCATTCAAGCTGTCCCACTTGCGATGGATCATACTGGGTCTCGGTGTTGTTTTTGGCGGAATCCTCACTCTCCTCACTCCTCAAATTCCCAGCAACAGCAGAAGAGTCCTAACCATCAGCCCACAACGCTTAAAGGCGACGGCAGCCTTCTTTGCTCTGATTTACATTGCGATCAGCTTGAAAAAAAGCGAACCCATTTTTCTATTGGGTCCACTTACAATCATCTTTCAATCCATACAATTAATCATTATGAAAGGAGAACATCTTCATGAGAAAAAGAATCGGTCGAATATTCATCTATCCCGTTCTTAGCTTGCTTGTAATGCTCGCGCCAATGATCGTAAACCAGCAAGCATCCCTGTTTTTTTGGGGCGAACCGGAAATCCCGGAATCCTTACGCAATGGCTAAACGGAGTAGTGCAGTAACTGGAATGCTGCTATTTCTGGTTGATATTCTTGTAATCTTTTAATAAGGTTTCAGGTGCTTCCTGGATAATTTTATCCACCGTCCACGGACCATCCACACCAATCATGTGGGCGGAGATCGCAGGATTGGAGTAGCGGCCAATAAATGTTCCCATTGTGAAGAAAACAGAACCCGTAACATGGGCGGCCTCATCCGATGCAAGGTAAGGAATAAAAGCGGAAAACAACTCGGGTGGGGCCGTCTCATCATATTTGACCAGGGGCTCGCCAGACTTGGTGGCCTTCTCGTCTTCATCCACGACTTTGTCAAACAGCTCCATATCCACCGATGCTCGCGTCTTTGCAGCCGGACAGAAAACATTGGCTGTGATGCCGTCATCGGCAAGCTCTTCCGCCAGTGCCCAGGTCAAGCCCACTGTGCCCGCATTGGCTGCGCAGTACTCGGACTGACGAATTCCTCCGCCCGTCCAAGCCGGCGAGGAGCAGTTGATGATCCGGCCCCATCTGTTTTTCTTCATATAAGGAACGGCGTGGCGAATGATGTTGAAGTGGCCTTTTGGTTTGACATCGGTCACCTTGTCCCAAAGCTCTTCCGTTATTTTTTCGATGGGGGCAAAGCCAAATGCACCTGCCACATTAACGACAATATCTACCGAGCCATAGATCTCCACCGTCTTGTCAACGATCTCTTTTGCTGTGTCAAAATCGGCGATATCGCCAAAAACAGCTGCCGCCTCGAATCCCAAGTCCCGGATCTTCTGTGCCGTCGTTTCCGCATCACCAGTATATTTTTCCAGTTCTTCGTTGTACCATTGGAGTTGCTCTGGCGTCAGGCGTTCAAGCCTGCCCTCCAATTGATTCGCCACATTCTGTTTGACCGGACCCCGGTTGTTTGTAACGACCTTCGCCCCTTCTTCTGCAAGAGCGATGGCAACCGCCCTTCCGATCCCCTGTCCGGACCCTGTAACAAGTGCAACTTTTCCGCGTAATCGATTTCCCATTCTACAAAACCTCCAATGAATTAGTTTATAGATCCTAGCGTTGCTGTATGAACTCCATCCTTCGTATAAAGACTAAGAACTTGATTTGCTATTCTACTATTAATTTAACAGATTTAACTACCACGCTTAACCAGAGGTTTGAAGCAAGAGATTCCATTACAAACAGCTTTTCTTTAATTCAAAGTGATATATTTTTGTTTTTACTCTCTGCATATTTTAAAGAATCCAAAACTCCAACAATCATAAAAATCATACTCATCCCCCAAACTAAAGTCATAAACCCAATTGTTAAACTATTAAATCCAGATAGCATATCCCCTTCAAGACCTTTGTTGAAGTTAATAAGACGAGTAAATAAATAAAAACAAACACATTGAGACAAGAATTGTCCCACAAACCAAACAATTCCTTTATTTCGTGTATGTTTCCATTTAAGGAATAAAAACACACCGATAATTAGCCAAATTATAATAAATCCAATTAACATGTACACTCTGATTTCTTGCTCTAATACCACAATAATCCTCCTTTTCAATCGAGAAAAGAACTTGTATTTCGATGTACATTGCAATGTACATCGCCGTTGATACAAGATCTGTTTGATGGCTCATGACATTTGCATCCTAGCACCGGGCTATATCGACCATATAATTTCGTTGAACCTAATCGTCTTCAATAAACAACACCGATTTCAGATCGCCACTCCCTTTCCATCACTGGACATCCCAAATGAAAAGAAAATAATCACATTTTACTGAGATCATACGAGCGATCAGATTTTCTTTGATCTTTTTCTTGCTGAGAATGCCGTTGCCGAGGCATATCCCAATAGGACCGCCATAACAACAAACAACATTTCTGAATAGAACAACGTTCGAAAAATCCCGAATCTGTACAGATGGGCGATTTGCTCAAAGACAACCGGCAGACCATCTTGAAACGCACCATGAGCCGCTCCCGATCGAAGCATGGCACCGATCACAACAATGTATCCCCGAATCATCATCAGGATCGTTGCAGGCAATACAAAAAAGATCGTACGGTTTTTCCAATCCACCTTTTCCTTGTCGTCAAATGCCATGGCCAGACCTATGATCAATAGAACAGCTGCTTGAAAAGCGAAGTAGGGAAACGTATCTTGAAACAGCGATGCATAAAAAATTTCAACAGCATGTACCACGACCAGAACAATGAGAAAGCCTAGTTTGTTCAACAGATTTTTACTTGTAATGTAGATCACCCTCTTGTCATTTTATTCGAACTACATCGTTTCTTATTTGATGATTGCTTCTTCAATCCCTGCAAACTACCTATAAGGTTCCATCACGCTGTAGGCAGATCCCTTTTCATATAATTTTGCAATATCCGCCCTCTTCATGAGTACTTCATCTTGATCCGACGACACACTCCGCAGTTCTGCGTTTTGAATAGGAATGACTTCTTTTTTTCTATTGTATTCAACAACGATCTCAAAATTCCGGATCCCCTGTTCCAATTCTTCAGCAGTAATTTCACTGTTTTGCAAGGTATCCTCCCCTAAATCATTGAACGTGACTTCCCATCGATATGCGATCATTTCTTCAACATCGCGAAAAACAAACGATACCATGTCGTTGGTCAGCGAATTCCATTCATGAAGATCGCCAAGTCCAAGAACTGCAGTGTATCCATTGAGGTAGTCTTGGATTTTCTTGTCCATAGGTTGAATTTTCATAGAGTGAATTTCAATTGGTTCATCGGTGACTGGCGCGATCAACAGACTGTACCGGTAATATGTTATCCTTTTCGAGCCATTTTCATATGGTACCGCATATATATCGTTGACTTTGACTTGAAAAGCGGATCCTTTGTGGTTTGGACTTGGATCCTTCAGATAGTTCTGCATTGTTTCGGAAAGGTTATCCGTCTCCATTTTCAATTCGAAATATTCATTCGAATCCGTACATCCCCAAATAAGCGGCAAAAGTACAGCGATCATGAAGACAACAACATATTTTTTCATATTCATGGTGCGCATCTCCCGTCACTGATCATTGGCGCCAACCTTACGGTCAAACATTGAAAAATCAACACTTTAGTAAGTTTTGATTTTATCATAACATATTCAATGCAAATTTTACACTATTTTAAATTGTTTGGATAGGAATAGCTACTAACGATGGTGCGCACATAATTGAACTCGTTGTGAAATAATACAAATCGTGGGTTAATACACTTAATTACCCGCACTGAACCAACGAATGCGTGTTGTTACTGACACTTGATCTGACTCAGCCCTATTCATTGGACTGGCCGCTCTGAAGTAAAGTTGACTGTTGAAATTATTTCCTTGATTCTATCCATTAAAAGCACTATAATTGCTTTAGGTGGTGCAAATATGATAAAAACAACAGCAATGCTGCTGCAAGAACTGAAAGAGTACGTAAATCCAACCGCAAAAATTCGGCGACTCGTCACCAACGGTGAATTGGTACCGATCATCCGCGGGTTGTATGAAACAGATGCAAAAATTCCTGGACATTATTTGGCGCCAATCATTTATGGACCCTCCTATTTGTCCTTTGAGTTTGCATTGGCATACCACTCTCTTATTCCCGAAGCGGTGTACAATTACACTTCTGCGACCTTTGAAAAAAAGAAGACAAAAAGGTATACGACACCCTATGGCACCTTTACCTATCGCGATGTTCCAAGCAAAGCCTATCCTCTTGGCGTCGTACTTCATATTGAAAACGGATATGGATTTCAGATCGCATCCCCTGAAAAAGCGATTTGCGATCAGCTCTACAAAATATCGCCGCTAAAGAACAGAAGTGAGTTATTGCAATACGTGTTTCAAGATCTCCGAGTGGACGAGGAGGACTTTTTCCATCTCAATATTCAGGATATGATCGAAATTGCTTCTTATTATAATACGCAAAATCACAAACTACTGCAGACGTATCTCAAAAGGAGGGTGAAACATGGATCAAATTATTGAGCAAATGTTACAACAACATAGCATCCTAACTTCAACCGACAAAAAAAAACAGCATCAAGGAAGTCATGCAAGAAATTGTTCTTTGCGGATTAAGTAGAGGAGGATTTTTTCAAAACACTGCATTTTACAGTGGCACCGCACTTCGCATCTTTCATGGTCTTGACAGATTTTCAGAAGATCTGGACTTTTCGCTGAAAAAACCAGATCCTTCGTTTGACTTGCTTGATTACATACCATCACTGGAAAAAGAAATTCGCTCTTATGGCGTAAATTTCAAAATCGAGACAAAGGAAAAAACCGCTGACTCCAATATCAAGTCTGCATTTCTAAAGGGCAATACGAAAGAGCATCTCATGATGTTTTTCCCAAATGAACCCCTCGCAAATACTGTTGGTTCCGGAGAGCTGATCAAGATCAAATTTGAAGTGGATATCAACCCGCCAGATTATGCAACCTATGAAACCAAATATAGACTCATCCCTATACCATATGAAGTCACGTTGTACGATATGCCATCTCTTTTTGCCGGCAAGTTACACGCTGTGATTTGTAGATCATGGAAAAACCGAGTTAAAGGTAGAGATCTTTATGATTATATATTTTATCTTTCCAAAGGAACTTCTGTTAATCTCAAACATCTTGTTGCCCGACTTGCTCAATCAGGCTACATTCCTTCAGAAAAAGAAATCACCCTCGAAGACATCAAAGAAATGCTTCGCAACCGATTTCGGTCGATCGATTATGCACAAGCCAAGCAAGATGTTGAACCGTTCATAAAAAATCCAAAAGTGCTGGATATTTGGAGTGCAGACTTTTTTTGCGGAATTACGGATAGCCTTCAAAAGAAATAAGCGAGCTTTTACCTGTTTATCACAGGCAGAAGCTCGCTTTTTTCTTTTCTTATTTCCTTCTATTCTTTTTACTACACCCGTTCCACGTTGATTCCCGTGTCATGGCCGTTGATGTTTTGCACATCCAGTGCGTTCTCCGTAAATACCACTTCCACTGCCAGGGTTTCTCCCTTGATGAATTCTTCAAAGGCTTTTACGGCTTGTGCCACATCCTGGTCCGCTTGCAGGGTCAGGCGAATGTGGTCCATCACGTCGAAACCCTCCGAAAAAATCAAACTGGAATCTTCAACAACCTCGGCAACCACAGAGTGATGCTCGGCAAATAAGTAATCAACAGCAAAGCAAAAATCATTATAGCGATCCATGGAATGATTGCCTTGGCCAAAGCATCAAATTTTACACCCGTGACTTGACACGCCATGAACAAATTAGCACCTAATGGAGGTGTTATAAAGCCAATTGCAAGATTCACAATCATAATAACACCAAAGTGGATTGGATTAACGCCTAAGGATACCACTACCGGCAATAAAATTGGAGTCAGGATTATGATGGCTGCGTTTGTTTCCATAAACGTTCCAACAACCAACAGCAAAATATTGATAGCCATCAAGATCAAGATCTTACTACTGGTAATACTAAGGATTGCTTCCGCTATCATAACTGGCACTTGACTAATCGTTAGAATTCTTCCAAATCCTGTGGATATTCCAATAATGATCAATACCGCTGCACACAAATATATAGAATTAAATCCTATTGCTGGCAAATCTTTAATTTTCACTTCTTTGTAAATGAATATACTAATAATGATCCCATAAACACAACCCACAGCCGCTGCTTCAGTTGGAGTGAAGATCCCACCGTAGATTCCACCAAGAATAATCACTGGAACCAGCAAGGCGGGAATGGCATCAATAATAATTTTCACGATCTCCTTAAAGGTGTACCTGCGATCGTCGCCTTCATACCCATGTTTTTTCGAATATATATATGTGTAGAAAATCAAAACACCGCCAATGAGCAACCCGGGAATTACACCTGATATGAACAAACCTGTAACAGAGACACCAGCAGCTACAGAATATATAACCATAGGCACACTTGGAGGAATAACAACTCCCACCGTTCCAGAGGTTGCTATCAATGCGCTCGAAAACGTCTTATCATAGTTTTTTCGAACCATCTCCGGAATCATTAGCATCCCGATTGCGGCAACAGTTGCGGAACCCGTTCCAGATATTGCTGCAAAAATCAAACAAGTCACTATGGCAACGATTCCCAGTCCGCCATTGAATCGTCCAAAGAAGATATTCGTTACATTTAAAAGTCTTCTAGAAATTCCGCCTCTTCCCATAATGTCTCCTGCAAAAGTAAATAACGGCACCGCCATCAGAGGAAAAGAATTCAAACCCTGAATCATCGTTTGCGTAAAGGAGTTTATTGTAATCGCGTCAGTTGTAAAGATAGTTATAACCGATGCCAAACCAAGGGAAATAGCAATAGGAACGGACAAAAGCAAGAGTACTAAAAAACTTCCAAACAATACGGCTGCAGTCATTATTTCACCTCCCCAGTTTCAGATTTCGGCGCTTTTTCTTGATCGCTTTCGCCCAACTTACGAACAGTACCAAATACGATCTCGTTATTATAAAGAACTCCGCCTTCGTTGGCAAATACTTCAATTGGTTCTTTTATACGTTTTATTTTCCAGATTAGGTTTTGAGTTACCCGAAGCAACATCATTACAAAACCCAATATGCCTGCACCATATATAATGTTCAATGAGATTTTTATTGTTACAAGCATGTCTTGATTTATTGAAGCTGATTTCGTGACTTTAAACGCTGCCAGGAGTGCAACCGCCATAAAAAAGCCAAAAGCCAAATCCACAAAAATCATGACGATTTTCCGCAGGGTATCGTTCAATTTATCGGTCAAATAAGTAATATTTATATGCCGCTGATTTCTAGTTGCGTAAGAAAAACTAAAATACATCAACCAAACGAACATTATTTTTGCCAATTCTTCCCCCCAAGAAAATCCCATTTTGAAGAAAAATCTTAGTATAACTTGCAATGTAACCAAGCCCATCATCGAAAAAAATATGATTGTCATGAATATCGGTTCAAAATTCACATCCAGCCATGATACAATCTTTTTCATTTTTGCCCTCTCCTAATCTTAAGTGTTGTGCCGTGCTTTCGCATGGCACAACACGAAAACCATTTATTTCCTCAAAATTATTTCATCTATACTATCTTTGATTCTCTACTTCTTCCATGACCATGTCATAAATGTCTTGTCCACAACTTGCGATGATGTCGTTTTTAACTGCATTATTCATTAACTCACCAAGCTGTTTTTTTGCATCCAACGTTACTTCATTAATTTCTACACCTTTCGCCGGCAATTCTTCCAATAAATTCTGCTCTGCCTGTGCCATGGAATCTCGATTGAATTCAATAGTTTCTTTCACAGCATTTTCAATAATTGCACGATGTTCGTCAGAAAGGCTGTCCATAAAATCACCATTTGCATACCAAAGGAAGTTGGTGTAGATGTGTTCAGTCAAAGACAGGTATTTGTTTGCTTCATAAAACTTGTTGCTATTATATGTTTCAATTGCGCTTTCCTGCCCGTCGATCAAACTTTGTTGCAGGGAAGTAAAGAGTTCATTAAAACTCACACTAGACAAGATCGCTCCAGTAGATTCCCAAGCTTTGATTTGCACAGGATTGTATCCTCGAATTTTCAATCCCGCCAAGTCTTCAACTGTCTCAACCGGTCTTTTGCTATTGGAAAAGTTTCTGAAACCAATTTCCATGTATCCCAAACCAGTCAAACCGCTCTTTTCAAGGGGTTTCATCAACTCCACGCCTACTTCGCTATCCAGTACTCTGTGCGCATGCGCATGATCGTCAAACAAATAAAAACTGTCCCATACGGCAAACTCTGGTATGGATTGAGTAAATACAGTAGTAGCTCCGGCGCTCATTTGGATGTCACCCAATCGTGTTTGCTCCAAAGTATCTTGAGTAGATCCCATTTGCCCGCCTGGAAAGATCGTCACTTCAATTTGACCGTCTGATTCTGACTCTACAATTTCTTTGAATTTTTCAAAGGAGACATGGGTCGGCGATTGTACACTGTTATCGTGGGCCAATCGAATGACTACCGGTTCCGTGCTTTCTCCTTCATTTTCTCCCTCATTACTTCCTCCGCATCCAGAAACAACCAGGGCAACAATTAACAATAAACCAATGAGTTTTGCAAACTTTTTCATTTTTTCCTCCTTATTTTTTAACCTTTTCGGTTATAATAACAATTCATTTAATCCATAATACACTCATGAACAATCTGTTTTGACACTGTTGCGATCATTCCTTGATCTGAGCTTATGGGAATATAACGAACTCCCAACTCCATTAATTCTTTCGCTTCTTGCACGTTACCTGCGACAGTTCCTACAACTTTTCCTGCCTCTATCACCTTTTGAATGATCTTCTTTTTTAGCTCAACCAGGTTTGGGTGTGTTCCATTTCCCATTACATCCGATCCCATAGACTGAGAAAGATCCATTGGTCCGATGAAAATGACATCCAAGTCTTCTAAATCAAGAATTTTATCCAAGTTGTCAACCGATTCTAAAGTTTCACAATGCAATACAGTCAAGATTTCTTGATTGACGCGTTTTAAATAATCATCTTTATCGTAAAATCCATAACCTGCAGCACGATGGGATAAGGCAAATCCTCGATTTCCCTGAGGTATATACTTTGTGGAACGAATTGCCCTCAACGCTTCTTCATAGGTATCAATATTTGGAACATGCACTCCCAATGCACCACAGTCTAGTGCTTGCAGTATTTCAGACGCGTTATTTTCTTTAACTCTCACAATAGGTACAATCTCTGTAATATCAGATGCTCGAACCAAATTTGTAATGGATTCTTTGTTCATTGCAACATGTTCATTGTCAATTACGAAGAAATCCAAACCAGCAAGTCCCATGATTTCAATGGCGCTCGGATCTGCCAGTTTTGAAAAAGAACCGATCACGGTTTTTCCATCCAATAACCGCTGCTTGACATTGTTTTTTCTTAACAGCACACAATCACCCTTTCTTTTCATACAAGAATCCACTCACTTTCAACTTCAATTTATACAGCTTAGAGGTTGCTGTAATAAATATGGTTTTATTATCCGGCCCACCCCAACAAAAATTGGCTGCTTGTTCATTTATATGGATGATCCCTAAATAATTTGCTTCGGAATCAAAAACATGAATGCCTCCTTGTGCACAACAGTAAACGTTTCCAAATTCGTCCATTTTCATTCCGTCCGGTAAACCTGGCCCTTCCCCTTTTGTCACTGCCCAAACACTGTCTTCAACTACTTTTCTTTCATCGTTTAAAGTCAGTTTTCTAATATGGCTTTTTATGGAGTCATTAACGTATAGGACATTCTTTTGCATTCCAGAACACAATCCGTTTGGAGCTTCAAAATCTTTAGCCAGCAAATCTAATTGATTCCTTTTTTCATCAAAGCAAAAGACACCTTGAAAATCTAATTCTTGTTCTCTTTCTAGGCCTACTTTAGAAGGATTGCGTCCAAATTTGGGGTCTGTAAAGTAAATAGTTCCATTCTCATCCACGATGACATCATTTGGGCTGTTCAACTCTTTTCCTTTGTAGTGAGACGCCAAAACGGTGTATTCCTGCGTTGTCTCATTAAATTTCGCCACTCTGCTTGACGTGTGTTCGCACACAATCAATGCTCCAGAGTGATCGTAGGTGTTCCCATTAGCTTTGTTTGTATGATCTCGAATCTGTTCAACTCCATCTATATCAGACCAACGATATGTTTTACTTGTTGGAATATCGTTGAAAACCAGATAACCAAGTTTTCTATTCCACGTGGGTCCTTCAACAAACTCAAAACAATCGGCAATTTCAACAAGTTTTTCATTCATATCGATCAGAGTATGAAATGCTTCATCAAATACTGTAATTTTCAACATGTCATCCCCCTTGAAAAATTCGAATTTTAGAAACAACTACTCTCGTCATGGCACTTATTGTTGCTTGCTGTACTTCTGTCAAGGAATGCTTTTGTGCCAATCCATCCATCCATGAATTAGTAAAAGTTTCTCTTAGTTCTGTGTTTACATTAATTTTTGTTACTCCATGTTGAATGACACTTTTTAATAAATTTTCACTTAAACCCGATGCTCCGTGCAATACCAACGGTATCTCTGATCGCTCTGCTATTCTTTTCAATCGTTCCAAATCCAGTTTTGGTTCTCTGTCGTATTTTCCATGCACATTACCAATACAGACGGCTAAAGCATGGGCCCCGGTTTTCTTTGTATATTCTTCGACCTGCTCCGGATCTGTCATCAATTGGGTTAGTTTATTTTTCATTTCACCTTCTTCGTCTCCGGAAATCCTACCTAGTTCCGCTTCGATTTCAACCGAAGCTGCTCGATATAAACCGGATATGTGAGAAACAAATGAAATATTTTCATTATATTTCAGTTCAGATCCATCCGCCATGACCGAAGTTATTCCTCGTTCGACAGCATTTTTGATTACATTTTTGTCTTTGCAATGATCCAAATGGACTGCAATTGTTTGCTTTGATTTTCTCGCTGCTTCAAGTGCTATTTCCAGCAGAAAATAATCAGTCGTTAGCAGCGATGCTGTCTGAACTTGTATGATCGCCGGACACTTGCAGGTTTCCGTTGCTTTTTCTACTGCCAGGATCCCTTCCATGTTATACACATTGAATGCCCCTATGGCTATTTTTTTCTCTTTTGCAAAATGCAAAAGTTCACTTAAAGATGCTAACATTTGGTTTTGTCCCTTCTATCAAGACTACTTGCTAATGATTTCATAGGCATCACACAAAGAACTTTTTTCTCCAACGTTTCCTGGGAAAACAACAAAACTTAAATCGGGAAATTTACTATCTTTTTCCGTCAGCCAAACCGGTACACCAGGAATGATCTGCCCTTGTACCATGGCCCGTTGGATATTCAGCCCCCTTGTTGCCATATCACTGGAAGTAATACCTCCTTTTGAGATGACATATCTTGGTGCAACTTGTATCCTTCTTGCGATACCTATCAACCCCTCCGATATGGACACGCTGATTTTTAAATTTTCTTCAAGATTATCAAATGCAACAACAGATCTGCTCGTAAATACTACGACATCTTTCTTGTCCTGCAAATATGCATCAATTTGCTTGGCGTAATCATCGATGGTTTGTTCCCTGCTTTTTTCGTCAAGCAATGCTACAACATTTACTTCGATGGAAGCCAATTCACTGTTTTCCAATAAATAATTCAACTGCATCGTCGTTTTTGGAACGTGGGAGCCAATAAATATAATTCCCGCTTTTGATTGATCGTTAACCTTAAGATCTTCGCCTGAAATCAACGTGTTTTCGAATATCCCCAGTCTCGCTTTCACAAAAGATGCCGCGGATCGAATCATATAGCGTTTTCCTTCCGCTTCGCATCTGGCAACAGCCAATGCAACGATAATCGCATCGCTAAATTCCGTTGAATTGATAACACAGTATTGATTGTTTTTTAAAGATTTTAACTTGCTTGCTACTGCATCAGCACCGCCGATTCGAATATCTTCCAGTGAGATGGACTGGATCTCTTCAATTCTTGTTACCCCACCTGTTTTTTCTGCGATGTAATCTTTTAAGTTGGAACACTTAAAACCAAAGGTTGTATCCTTTGCAAACGCTGTTTCTGAGACTGGAGTCCATTTCCCTTCTTCCTCTACATAGTGAATGTCTTCTGACGTGTATCGTTTCCCTTCCTCGAAAAAAGGGTAGAACAAAATTCCGTCAAATCTGTGGAGACCATCAGTCCACAAATCTTCTAATTCGTGAGGAAAATGTCCCCGCAACGTGGAATCACCCCGACTGATCAAGACGTAATCTTTGCTGGTCATTCGAGAAACGTCGTCTAGATATTCTACAATTTCTCTATTGATTCGCTTCGCTTCATTTTCCGAAAATGCTCGTGTATTCGTCAAGATAAAGAAAGCTTTTCGATCATTTCTAAATTCTTCGATCAGCAAATCCTTATCCCAAGTAGTCAAAACCGGAACATCTTTTACAGTTTGAGTTCCAGTAGGGTCATCATCCAAGATGACGACCTTTCTGGGATCTCTTGCCAAATGAAGTTCAAGCTTTTCACGAACATTGCGGCACTTATGTACATTGCTCTCATTCAAAGATTTCATGTGTTTTCAACTCTCTTTTACACTATGCTTTGAATAGCGTAGTTTTAAATTCTTTGGCTGCTTCATACATTGCTTTAATATTTTCTTCATTTATATCATGACCGATGTTATGACATGCAGCGCATATATATCCTCCATTGGATCCCAATTCCAACATTCGCTTTCGAACTTCCTCCTTTATGCTTTCAGGTGTGCCATTTGGCAACACCTTTTGAACATCGATGGCACCATGGAAGCAAATTCGATCACCATACTTTTCTTTTAAAGCAACCGTATCGTGCAAACCTTCTGTAGATGTTTGTACAGGATTCAAAATGTCTACTCCTGATTCAATCAGATCATCGAGAATCGGCAAAATGGATCCGTCTGTATGGAACATGATTTTAACATGAGGAGCAATTCCTTTAATGTGATCGATCAACTCTTTATTGCGCGGTTGGATCCACTCTCTAAATGCATTCGGAGAGATCAACATCGAAGTTTGCGTCCCATAGTCATCTGTCAAATAAACGATTTGAACGTATTCTTTCACATCTTTTAGATAGTTGGTCCACATTTTTTTTGTTATATCCAAAATTTTATCCAGTAGCGCTTCGACAAATTCAGGTTCTTCCGAAAGGTCCATCATAAACTGTTCATAACCTCGCATTTGCAATGCCGTCATTAATAACCCATTTTTTAGCCCATCCGCTCCAATGATGTAATCCGTATTTTTATATAGATCTTCAGCATACGTATTCATTCCGTCGAAAAGTCTAGGATCATTGGGATCCGGCCAATTGTAACTCTCTAACTTATCAAAGTCTTCCTCTTCCCATTTGGACATGGGGGAGTACTCTGGCGCCCAATAATCTTCAACTGCCTTAAATCCTACGCCCCACATATCCTCATATATGGTATCGCTGACATCTGTCATCAATGCATTAATATTGGGATGAAGCCACCTGAAGTCGATATCCCATTCTTTTAACAAATCTTCATTGAGTACGACCGTTTGCGCCATCCGGTCTAGAATTTGATTCTCTTTTTCAAATTCAATTTCAGGCATGATCTTTTTAAGACGATCGTATCCAAATTTATGGATGGATCCGATGTGTTTTCCTAAATCGACCAATACATAGCCCGTTTCTTCGTGATTCATGTTTTTTTCAAATATTTCTCGTCTTTTCACGATTCTCCTCCTTAAAACTTTACAGGTGTTATATCCAACATTTCACAAACCAATTCCAGTTCTTCTGTCCAAATCCCTGCTACTCCGGAAATGTGATTGGATCCAAATTCTCCAATAAATCGTTCAAAGTCAATACTCAGCTTGACAAAAGCCGTAGGCAATACATGCTCTCCCCGAGCTTTTTTATAATTCTCGTAGATTTCATCATTGGGTTTTACAACCTGACCAGGTATAATTGCCATGTGATATTTTCCTGATTTTCTATACAATCTAGCTAATGTGATTTCTCCGGGAGCGACCGGCATAAAGGGAATGGCACCACCTGCAGGTCTGTTTGCCGGCCGCAACTCAATTTCTTTCAAGTTATCTTCTGCACTATCTTTTCTGGTTGCATACCATGAACAGATCGCCCCACAATTGGGTATGTAAAACATGCTGTTCTCTTTATCAATGGCACTCACATCGCCAAACATTGGAGGATTCCCTCCTGAAACATGTTTGAGAATTTCCATGCTCAATGCGCCGTCTGCATCCGCTTCACATGCCATACTAACTGGATTTTTTGGACCTTCCGCATCGAAGGGGGATGGTAAAAATGCCGCCGACAAGCATTGAGGTACATAATGATTGGATAGATCCGGCATACATTTGATAGCTACAAAATCTAAACCTCTTTCTTCTATGATGTCTTTGGTCGCCAAATAACACCTTATTTGAAAGTCCAGTTTTTCGGAAGTAAGTTTTTCGTTGTACTTGACACTTTTTACGTTTCCTAAAAGCCACTCTCGCATTTTTACTGTTCGATTTTCATCGATCAGCTCACTTTGTCGAATGATCTCCAATTGGTCGATATGATCCGCATCAATGCCGAATTGTGATCTCCATTGCATGGAATCAAAAGAACCTGTATCGATCCCAAGAGATCGTCCACCGAAGAATCCCATGACACCACCTTTTAATCGGCTTACCGCACTTGCTGATCGAACATAAGGTAATATTTGTTTATCCATATCGTTGTCATCTTCATCCGAAAACTCGCTGCAAACTCTTAAATGAGGATAACCGATCTGGTTCAACGCTCCTCCCGAGCCAAAGAATCCAACCAACGAGGCAGTGCCCGGATGGTCATTGCCTAAAAGAATCGTTGGCAAGTTCATTGTTTGCACTGCACGCACAACCATGCTGGGCCAAGCCCAAGTAGAAACGTGTGCAATAAAAACTTCCGGATTTTTCTTTTTCATTTCTTCTATTTGCAGATCGATTTCTGCATTGCTTCTTGGTAATTCCTCATTATAGATCACATCGATAGATCTTGACTTCAGATACTCAACTGCCTGTTTATGTCTAGGTATTGCATAGTTTTTAATAAAGCTATTCCATTCATGTTCTCTTGGGTCTCCAAAAGTCATAACTGCCACTTTGGATTGCATCATAAACTCAAACCTCTTTCTTTTTATATTTCTCCAACAACTCAAAGTCTTCATCTGTTACGGTCTTGTATCCAGGCGTAGGAAATGCTTGGAAGCTTCTACCCCCATCAATATAAATGGACTGTCCAAATATAAAGTTTGAATCTTCATTGGCTAAAAAAACCGCTAATCTTCCGCACTCTGTAGGCGATCCGATTCTGCCTTCCGGTGTTCGTGATATTACAGTATTGTATAGTTGAGGATCCGAGCCTACATTTCTCATTAAATCCGTTTCGATCGGCCCTGGAGCAATAGCATTCACTTTTATATTGTAAGGTTGAAGCGCACATGCCTGTACCTTGGTCAATTGTTGCACGCCCCCTTTTGAAGTCGTGTATACCATCTGACTATCCAATGCCAAATATGCATTTACAGAGGATACATTAATGATCACTCCACCATGACCTTGCTTTACCATCTGCTTGGCAGCAATCTGGCCGCCGAAAAATACGCCTCTCAAATTTACATTCATTATGTGTTCATATTGTTCTGGTGTAATATCCAAATAATGCGTCTTTTGTGAATCATTCGTCCCTGCATTCGCTACGTATATGTCAAGCTGACCGAATGTATTGATCGTTTCTTCTACGATGTTGTTCAGATCTTTCATGGAAGATACATCGCAATGAACAAATTTGACATCACCAATTTTTCTTAATTCTTCCTCTGCGTGTTGACCAGTAACCATGTTTTGAGCGCCTATAACTACTTTTGCTCCCTCTTTCAGGTACTCTTCAGCGATTCCATAACCAATTCCCCTAGTTCCGCCTGTAATAATTGCTACCTTATCTTTAAGTTTCATTTTTGATCACCTCAATATATTTTGTAAAGGCCGCTTGGTGCAGCCTTTACAAAACCTTCTTATTTAACAGGCGGTTGTACTCCTGCCGGGAATCTTTCAATGACATCCTCGATCACCTGGCTCATCAGATCAACTGCCGTTTCCACTAACTTATCGCCTTTTTCCTTGGTTGCTTTTGACGGGAATCCAATAACGCCACTCTTCAATTCCTTGTACTCCGGTCGTGCAAATGTTCCTTCAAAGTGATACATCTGTCCCGGTTTGGGTGTCATTCCCGGTTTGATTTGGAAGTCTGGATTGATCAAGCTTTCGCCACCGTCATCCACCGCCTTGCTCATATCGATGTATTGCGGATACAGTGACAAAGCCATAGAGGTTTCCGCTTCATCAGCATGTGTCATCGGTGTTTCAAGAATGTTCTGGCTATCTCTTAAAAAGTCATACCAGTGACAGGTCAATACAAAGTGCCCCTCCAAACCAAGCTTGTTCATAGCCACCAAAGTAGCTGCAACCTGCCCATGTGCCGATAGAATAAAAAACTTTTTATAACCGGCAACTGCTGCTCCCTTTACAATATCGCACAACAGATTGATGTGGGTCTCGTAGCTGATTGGAATGGTACCAGGCATATACCAGTGATGGTACGGATGAGAACCATATTGCAGCAACGGAAGCAACATGGCTCCTGTGCGCTCTGCTACTTTTTCCGCCAATCCTTTTGCATTGTACGCGTCGCTTCCGCAAGGACAATGTGGTCCATGTTGCTCAATTGCGCCAATAGGTAAAATCGCAACATCGCAATTTTTTACATCCTCTAAAATTTCATCCTTTGATAATTCGTCCCACCATAAATGCTTTCTTTTCAACATAATCAAATCTCCTTTTTAGTTTATTCAACCCTCGCAAGAGGGGTTTTAACATTCATTTCAGCGGCTAGCGCTTCCAATTCTTCTACCGTTTTTTTAGGTAATGGAATACCGTCTTTTAGTCGCTCCTGCTTCTTTAAATACTCCAATTCACCCGGTAGATACATCCTTCCGCCATTCCACATGGGTGTTTCCACCAAACGCTCGTAATATTCGCTCATCCGATTTTTCATCTCATCGTTGTCGATAATTGCCGGAATATTGATTGCCATCATCAAATGTCCTGTCAAACTGGGATCTTCCGGGTTTGCATACATGCTTCTCATTTGGTGCGAAAAAACTCCTCCGGTTATTACACCTGCGAGAATATCCACTGCATAGGCCAGGCCCAACCCTTTAAATTCTCCCATGGGCAATAAGAATCCCTCAAAAGCTTTCTGCGGATCATCCGTTGGTTTGCCTTCTGAGTCCGTAGCCCAATCTGTCGGAATCTTTTCACCTTTTTTTATTGCCAAGGTCAGTTTCCCTCCAGCAACTTTAGACAAAGACATATCCAGAAGAAAGGGAAATTCTCCATGTGTAGGTATGGATATGGCAAAGGGATTATTTCCCACCACCGGCCTGCTGGCTCCTGGCGCTACGATCAATGGCAATACATTGGTCATTGCGATTCCCACCATATTGTTTTCTGCCGCTATTTTTGCATACAATCCAGATGCTCCAAAGTGATTGCTGCGAATAGCTCCCACTATCCCCACATTATGTTCTTTGGCCAACTCAACAGCTCTTTCCATCGCTCTTTTTCCCACTATGAAACCGGATCCATCGTCACCATCGATCACTTCCAACCCTAAAGATCCTTTGATTGTTTTTGTATCCGGCTTGGTGTTTATTGCTCCATTCATCATCCTTCTGAAATATGCCGGGACTCGAATAACACCATGGGAATCAACGCCCCACAAATTCGTTTCCGTTAACGCATATGCGTGATATTCTGCATCTTCCCTGCTCATATCCGTTTTTAAAAATAATTCTGTTAAAAACTCGCTAAGAACTTCTCTTCTATATACCATCATCTTTTCACTCAAATAACTCTCTCCTTTCCCTGCCTGTATTCAAATTAGTTTCTTTTTACTTTGTTGATTTTCTGATAACCAATTCGCCGTTATAATAATTGATTGTAGGCTTCACTTCTTCACCTTTGATTTGATCATCTAGAACCCTGATTGTTTCCGTTATCATTCTTTTTATAGGCTGATGAATGGTCGTAAGATCGAAAGATGGCCAACTCGCTTCGGTTATATCATCAAATCCGATAACCGACACATCTTCCGGCACTCTTTTCTTTAAACCAAACTTGATGTATTCAATTGCTCCAATGGCCATTAAATCGTTCGCACAAAATATGGCATCTATATTTTTGTTCTTTTCATAAAGTCTTCTTGTTGCGTCATATCCTGATTGGAAAGTATAGTCTCCATTAATTTCAGTAAGTTTACCTACACCTCTTTCTTTCAACCCATCAGCAAACCCTTTTCTCCGGTCAATAGTTGTTGAGGAATCTGCCAAGCCGCCCATAAATGCAATCTCTTTATATTTTCGATCTACCACATAGTCTGCAACCAGTCTTCCACTTTGGACATTGTCGCAACATACTGCACTAATTTTTTCATCAAAATCACGTCGATTGAATAAAACCAGCGGAATACCCAATGCATTAAATTCGCTGATTCGATTTGGAATGGTCAGAATGATTCCATCAACTCTATAGCCGCTTATAGCTCGGATCACATGTTCCAACTCTGCATCAGTAGCGGCATTGAATAATAACGTCTGTCTCCCAGACTCCTTCAATTTTTCAGTAAACTCTCCCAGCATCAAGCTATAAAACGGATTTGCCGGATTGTCCATAACAACGCCAATAATATTCGTTTTTTGAGAGATCAAGCCTCGGGCAATTGCATTGGGCGTATATCCCAGCTCATGAGCCGCTTTTAATATTTTTGTTCTCATCTTGTCACTCATGCTGCTATCCGGTGTGAATGCTCGCGAAACAGATGCTTGAGAAACTTTTGCATGTCTCGCCACGTCTACTGAAGTTACAATACTTTTTTTAATGTCTTTCTTATTAGAATTATCCATAGTAGCAATCCATCCTTTTTTGAATACGTATTCATTTTGGGATAAAAAAAATTCTCCCTTTGATTTATTGTATGTATACGTATTCATTCAATTTTCTTTATAATACTTCAAAGTAGATATCTTGTCAACAGGTTCTCGAAAAAAAAATTATAAAATAATTTGATGGTTCTTTGAAAACCTTCAATTAGAATAAGCGAGCTTTTACCTGTTTATCACAGGCAGAAGCTCGCTTTTTTCTTTTCTTGTTACCTTCTATTCTCTTTTCCTACACCCGTTCCACGTTGATTCCCGTGTCATGGCCGTTGATGTTTTGCACATCCAGGGCGTTCTCGGTAAATACCACTTCCACTGCCAGGGTTTCTCCCTTGATGAATTCTTCAAAGGCTTTTACGGCTTGTGCCACATCCTGGTCCGCTTGCAGGGTCAGGCGAATGTGGTCCATCACGTCGAAACCGCTTTGCTTTCGCAGTTGCTGCACTTTGGAGACCACTTCCCGGGCATAGCCTTCCTGCAGAAGGTCTTCGTTCAAGGTGGTGTCCAGGATGACGAAAACGTTGTTTTCCATCTGGACGTTGAAGCCTTCCTTGGCGCTGATGCGCACATCCAGGTATTCTTCCTTTACTTCCGCTTCCTCTCCGTCCAGATCCAGCATGATGGATCCTTCCGACTTCACCTTGCTGACCAGCTCTGCCGTGTCGGCTTGGGCCAGGGCCTTGGCCAACACTTTTACTTTCGGTCCAAAGATGGGTCCGGCCACTTTAAAGTCCGGCTTCAGGGTGAAATCCATGAAGCCGTGAAGGTCTTCTTCAAAGGTCACGTCCTTGATGTTGAGTTCTTCCTTGATCAGGGGCACCAGATAGTCGATGACGTCCTTGTACTTCCCGTCCACCAAAATCTTTTGGAGGGGCTGGCGCACCTTGATCTGGGCTTCTTCCCTGGCGGCACGGCCAAGGCTGACCAGGTCCCGAACCAGGTCCATCCGCTCTTCCACTCCTGCATCCAGGAGTTCCTCCCGGCATTCCGGGAAATCGGCCAGATGAACGGATTCTTCTCCCGTCAGGGTGGTGTAGAGTTCTTCTGAAATATATGGCGCAAAGGGGGCGATCATTTTGGCGATGCCCGTCAGCACTTCGTAGGTGGTGTTGAATACGGCCTGCTTGTCCCGGGTCATTTCCTTGGCCCAGAAACGTCGTCGGTTTCGACGGATGTACCAGTTGGACAGGTCCTCGTTGACGAACTCCTGGATCTTTCGGACCACACGGGTCAGGTCGAAGATCTCCATCTCTTCCGTCACGTCTTTGACCAGGTTGTTGTACTTGGACAAGATCCACCGGTCGATCTCCGGACGGTCCTTGTACTCCACAAAAAATGAGGCGGGATCCAGATCGTCGGCATTGGCGTACAGGGCAAAGAAGGCATATACATTCTTCAAGGTGTTGAAGAACTTGCTTTGAACTTCTTTTAATCCCTCGATGTCAAACTTGGTAGGCGTCCAGGCCGGTGAAACATGGAGCAGATACCAGCGGAGGGCGTCGGCGCCGAACTGGTCGAACAGTTCAAAAGGATCCACCGTGTTGCCTCTGGACTTGGACATCTTTCGTCCCTCGTTGTCCAGGATCAGATCGTTGACCAGCACCCGCTTGTAGGGGGATTTCTTCATGATGAAGGAAGAAATGGCGATGAGGCTGTAAAACCATCCCCGTGTCTGGTCGATCCCTTCGCAGATAAAATCCGCCGGGAACTGCTCTTCAAAGAGTTCCTTGTTTTCAAAGGGGTAGTGATACTGGGCGAAGGGCATGGATCCGGAATCGAACCAGCAGTCGATGACGTCCGGCACCCGGGTCATGGTCTCTCCGCATTTGGGGCAGGCGATGTGGACGTCGTCCACGTAGGGGCGGTGAAGCTCGATGTCCACGGAAATGTCTTCCATGGCCTTGTCTTTGAGTTCCTGTCTGGAACCGACGGACTCCAGATGACCGCACTCGCAGCGCCAGATGTTCAGAGGCGTTCCCCAGTACCGGCTACGGGAGATGGCCCAGTCGTTCAGGTTCTCCAGCCAGTTGCCGAAGCGCTTTTCTCCCACATAGTCGGGATACCAGTTCACCTCGTTGTTGTTTTCGATGAGCTGTTCCTTGATCTTGGTCATTTCGATGTACCAGCTGGGCTTTGCGTAATAGACCAATGGGGTCTTGCAGCGCCAGCAGTGAGGATAGTTGTGGGTGATCTTCTCTTTTTTGAAGAGTTTCCCCTGTTCCTTCAACCAGACTATGATGTCCGGATCCGCATCCATGACCACTTTCCCCTTCCAGGGGGTCTCCGTGTATTTTCCTTCTTCATCCACCGGATTGAATACAGGCAGTCCGTATCGCCGTCCGATCTGGTAGTCGTCCTCCCCAAAGGCCGGGGCGATGTGGACGATCCCCGTTCCGTCGTCGGTGGTGACGTAGTCGGCCACCGTCACATAAAAGGCCTTTTGCTCTGTTTTCAAGAAAGGCATGAGCTGTTCGTATTCCAGGTATTCCAGCTGGGATCCCTTCATTTCTTCCAGGATCTCATAGTCTTCTCCCAGCACCTTGCCCAAAAGTTCCTTGGCAAGGATGAAGGTGTTGCCGGCAGAGGTGGCGCGGACGTAGTCTGCTTCCGGATGGACGGCCAGGGCCACGTTAGAGGCCAGGGTCCATGGAGTGGTGGTCCACACCAGGAAGTACTCGTCGGCGTCTTTTCGCTTCATGGGGACGATGACTGTCGTGGTCTTGATCTCCTGGTAGCCTTGAGCCACTTCGTGAGAGGCCAGTCCCGTTCCGCATCGGGGGCAGTAGGGAAGGATCTTGTGTCCTTCGTAGATCATGTCGCCGTCAAAGAACTGCTTGAGCAGCCACCAGACGGTCTCGATGTAGTCGTTGTCCAGGGTGATGTAGGGATCGTCCATGTCCACGAAGTATCCCATCCGCTTGGTCATCTCCCGCCATTGGGCTTCGTAGGTGAAGACGGACTCCTTGCACTTCTTGTTGAACTTGTCGATGCCGTACTTTTCAATGTCCGTCTTGCTGGACAAGTTGAGCTGCTTTTCCACCTCGATCTCCACCGGCAGGCCGTGGGTGTCCCATCCGGCTTTTCGTACCACCCGGTGTCCCTTCATGGTCTGGTATTTGCAGACGGAATCCTTCAGGGTCCTGGAGATGACGTGATGGATCCCCGGCTTTCCGTTGGCCGTTGGCGGCCCTTCATAGAATACATAATTGGTCTTGCCTTCCCGGTTGTCGATGCTCTTTTTTAAAATCTGGATGTCTTCCCACCGGTCTGCCAGGGCTTTTTCCCGCTGGGCCACCGGCTGGTTGGACAATTCCTTGAACTTTGCCATAAGCTTCCTCCTACTTTCATGGTTGAAATAAACAAAAAAAGCACCTTCGCTCTTTATAAGAACGAAAGTGCCGGACTTCGTGGTACCATCTTATTTCGCATCCAAAAAAGATGCCTCAAATGATAACGGTTTGCACCGGATCCAAGGGGATCAGGCTCCAAGTTGATATTCAATATGCCTGTGCCTGGTGGTCTTTCAGCCGGGGACCGCCTCTCTGGAAAGCCTGTAGGCCTATCTACTGGTCTTTTCAACGCCTTGTTTTTGATTGTTCACTACATTTTATACAAATCTCCTTGACGGTGTCAAGGCTTTCTTTTCACTGTTTTTCCATCAATGCCTTTACCCGTAGGGCGGCTTCCCGCAGCTCCTTCTGGGCCTTTTCGTTTTCCTTGATGGGGTTGCGGTCCGTGTTGTTGTAGCGAAGGTCTTCGATCACCGTGGCATTGAGGTTTTTGAGAAAATGCTTCATCTCCACATCGACGCCCAAAAAATGGTCCGGATAAGTGGGGGATCCGCCGTTGGCCAGGATCACCACGTTCTTGGGTTCCTTGAAAATGGGATCCTTGAAGTGGTACCATCCGTTGTACAGGGTCTGGGTACGGTCGATGAAGATCTTCAACCGGCTGGTGATGCTGTTGAAATAAAGGGGGGTGGCGATGACGATCAAGTCGCTGTGCTTGAAAGATGTCAAAATATCCGCCATGTCGTCCGTCTTGATGATGCATTCGTCGTAGTGCTCCTTGCAATAGTCGCAGGCCAGACAGATCTCCACCTTCTTGTCCAGGAGGTTGACGATCTCGATGTCGTTTCCATCCTGCAGGTTTTCCAAAAATGCATCCACCATTGCCTGGGTGTTTCTCTTTCGCCGGTGACTGGCGATCATTACGGTTATCTTCATGTTGAATCCCCTTTCTCCTCGATTCCTTCTGTTCTTTCATTATACCACGGAATGGCCTTGACCGAAAATGGCTTTCATGGCATCCAGGGACATGCCGCTGTAGGGCAGAAGGATATGGTCCCCATTGTCATCGGAGCCTGGAATGACTTCCACCTGAATGGCGTTGTTTCTGCACGTCACCAGCAACTTTTCTGCCGCTTGTTCCGTTTTCATCTGCAGCATCAAGTGAAGGCCGGAATTACCGCCTATGATCTGAATGGCATCCCCAAACCTTTGTTGCAGCAGCTCTTTCAGTAGCTCGTTTTTCTTGTGGTACATCTTGTTGGCCCGCCTCAAATGGCGTTCGAAATGACCTTCCTTCATATAATATCCCAGGGTCAGCTGTTCCAAACGGGATGCCGTCTGGGTATAGCGATGTTTTGTGGCTTCGTACTTCTCCAGCAGTTCTTCCGTCAATACCATGTAGCTGATGCGGATGGCGGGAGTGAGAAGCTTGGAAAAGGATCCCAGGTAGACAACGTGGCGGCCTTCATCCAATCCTTGCAGGGAGGGGATGGGTTCTGTTTCGTAGCGGAAGATGCTGTCGTAGTCGTCTTCCACAATAAGGGCCTGTCGTCTTTTCGCCCACTGGAGCACTTCCAGTCGCCGCCGGATGGTCATGACGGATCCAGTGGGATACTGGTGGGATGGACTCAGGTAGGCCAGACATCGCCCCGCTCCCTCCATGAGGTCAGTCTGGATCCCTTCTTCATCCACCGGGATGGCCCGAATGGGAAAGCCATGGTCTTCGAAAGTGTTTCTGGCCTGGACGAACCCCGGGTCCTCCACGATCACCTCTCGGATCTCCCGGCCCATGAGGCCGCAAAGGATCCCAAGCAGATACTGGCTGCCGGAACCGATGACGATCTGGTTGGCATTGCAGACCACCCCCCGGCTCTTGGCGATGAATTCCTTGATCTGCTGGCGAAGGAGCAATTCCCCTTTCAGGGATCCGGCATCGTGAAGAAGCTCGGCGTAGTCTTTGAGGACGTTGGTGTACATCCGGCGCCAGGTCCCCAGATCCAGGCTGGTCTGGTCCACCCCCGTATTCACATACCGCCGTTCCTCCTCCGGTTCCTCTACTTTTGGAGCTTCCTTGGAAAACTCGTAGCCAAAAAGATCCACCGCAAAGTATCCCTGCCTGGGCCGATTTTCGATGTAGCCTTCCGCCAGCAGCTGGCTGTAAGCTCCCTCCACAGTGATTTTGCTGACATGGATGGCCTTGGCCAGGGCCCGAATGGAGGGCAGTTTCTCCCCCTTGGTCATGGCACCGGTCAAGATCTGCTCCTTGTAGTATTCGTAGATCCGCAGGTACAGGTGTTTGTCGCTTTGGTCTTTCAGCATAAAAGCATCGATCATTTTCATCTGTCCTTATCATTTTTATTTATTTTGTGCATTTTCACATGGACAATTTCATTGTACCATAGGAAGGAACTTATGCAAAGGAGTTGTACCCTATGAATATTACGTTGAAAAGACTGATCCATACATCCCTGATGGTCACCATCGTCTTCATTGCCACGGTAGTCATCGCCATCCCCATGCCCTTGGGTTATATCAACCTGGGAGATGGAGCCATCTACATCGCCGCCGCCCTTTTGGGACCCAAACTGGGCTTCATTGCCGCTGCTTTCGGGTCTGCCTTGGGGATTACTACCTGGGTTTTTTCATCTACATGATCCCCACCTTTCTTGTCAAAGGGACCATGGGTCTGGTTTCCGGCTATCTGTTTCAAAAAAACCACCCTCTAAAAGCGGTGGTTGCAGGCTGCCTGATCATGGCAGGCGGATACTATGTGTCGGAGACCATCATCTACTCCAACCTTCTCTCCCCCCTGGCCAGCATCCCCTTCAACCTGATCCAGGGTGCCGTTGGGTCGGTCATCGGATACTTGTTTACGATAAAGTTCAAGAAGATTTTTGTGGATCTTATAGGGATGTAGGTCAACTTTCACGATTATGTTCCAATTCGTTGTTACTTACATTATACAAATCGTCTACCTGGTAAAGCGCATATCCTTTGTCGCTCAACTCGCTATGATATCCCTTTTTAGAAAAGAATCCAAGTTGCGCACCCTCAAAATGATCAACCTTGGTTTGTAAATTATTCACGATACCCATACCAATTCTACTGTTCGTCCATTTGCATTCATATACATGAAGCTGATGGTTGGTTTTCATAACGATGTCGATTTCTATATCTTGGCGCTTTGCTGCATCATTAAACCAATAGCGGCCAATCTCCTGGATCGTGTTTTCATACTTCCTTTTTAAAAAATCTCTACATATGTTTTCAAATTCATTAGAGACATACTCTTCCAAATGAGGTTGCACCATCGTATTATAAAAATTTTCAGGATCCATTATAACTTTTTTGGATTTATTTTTTTCAATAAACGAAAAATGAAAGCGAAATAGTTGATCTTGTATTCTGTAGATCGTCTTTTTTGATTTATTACTTTCTCCAAAGCAAAATTCTTTTTCTACGATCCCGAGTGATAGCAAAAGATCCAAATACTTTGATGTAGTCCCAGTATTGGTACTACCACTTTTTGTGGAAATCTCACTTAGTTTTGTTGCTCCTGATGCGATGGCATTCATGATCTTTCCATAAGTAGCGACACTCCTCACCTCTTGACTCAAAAAAAATGCGATTTCGTCTTCAAATATAGATCCTGGCTCGATGATCAAATCAAGAATATTCTCTTTGACGCTTTTTGAATCATCAATTCTGCTCGTATAAAAGGGGACCCCTCCAAAGACGCTATAAAGACACACTTTCTCTGTTGCCGTACAATTCGGATAAAATTTTGCTGCATCATAGTAATCAAAAGGTTCCAATTTCATTTTAAAAGTTGTTCTGCCATATAAAGGTTTTTTATAGGAAATGGCATCTTCTACCATACCCACCTGGCTCCCAGATAGAATCATTTTTAGATTAGAATTCAACAAATGTTGATCAACGGCATTTTGAAATACAGAGAGCAATTCTTTGTTCGATGACATCAGATACGTGAATTCATCAAGGATGAATATGGTTCTTTTCTCATGACTTCTTTTGGCAAGATACTGAAAAACTTGATCAAAGTTTTCGAATACAAAAGATTCATTGTAGTATGAAGTGATCGTAGCACTGAGTTGTTTTAGATTGTATTCCAAGCCCATTTCATTGGCAACATAGTAGATCGCATCAAATTTGCTTACGATTTCCTGCAGAAGCCTGGTCTTCCCTATTCTTCTTCGACCATAAACCAACCCAAATTCAAATCCTTTTGACTGAACTCTTTTTTCCAGTATTTTTATTTCTTTCTCTCTTCCAACAAACATCTTGATCCCTCCATCTGCGCCTAAATAAACTGTATCTAAATAAACTTTATCACGATACAGTTATAATATCATGGTTCTATTTACTTGTCTACTTTTTGGGACTTCCACGTTGAGTCTTGATATCCGCATTGGCCTTATACCATCCTCTATTGTATATATAACGGCTTTGTTTTCCAACATTGCCTGACAAACAGCACAAGTTTGCGTTTTCGTTTTCCCATATCGGGTAAAACATGTACGAACCATAGAATATCTTGAATATGAGAAGGATGTGTCGCCATGAAACCAAAATATTTTCTCTTGCTTCCGTCGTTGATCGCTATCCTGCTCTCCTTTGGCTGTTTTTCCGATGGGGATGTAGATGACGTAGTAAAAGCGACCGTCGAACGCTACCGGGAAATGGAGATCAGGGAGTACCAGGGTGCCAATCTGGATCCGGCCATCGGCCCCTATGACAACTCCATCAAAGGGGTCCAAACCGTGGACATGGGCTCCTATCGGTTGACCATAAGCGGTCTCGTAGACCGCAATCTGGAACTCACCTACGACGACATTTTGGAGCTGGATCCTTACGAGCGGCTGATCACCCTCTACTGCGTAACGGGCTGGGATGCCACCATCCTGTGGAAGGGCGTCTTGATCGAAGACATCATGGATCTGGCCGGGATCCAATCTGGTGCCAATACTGTTATTTTCCACTCCGTGGACGGGTATACCACCTCCCTGCCACTGGAACAGATCCAACAAAACGATCTGATCTTAGCCTACTCCTCCAACGGACTGGACCTGCCGGCGGAACTGGGTTACCCTTTCATGGTCGTTGCAGAAGACAAGCTGGGCTACAAATGGGCCCGCTGGGTCCAGGAGATCGAACTGTCCGACGATTCCAACTATAAAGGCTACTGGGAAAGCAGAGGCTATGACAACGAGGCGGATGTGGAGCGGTAGGTGCACTCCTCTCAAGATAGAACTTCCATATATGTGCGAATTTTCTCTTCGATGCCAAACTGCTTCCCATACTTGATAATTTTTCGAGCGTTGCTTTCCGAAGAAAAATATTCCTTTATTGCTTGTAAAAAAATCTGAACATCCATCCTGTTTCTGCTTCTCACAATATCGCAAATCGTTCTCTCAACATCATAGACTCGTATCGGATTTCCAAATGCGCTAACCATTGTAGTACAGCCAAGATCATGAAGCTCACGTCTAATGTAATAAATTTTACAACTTTCTTTTAAACGTGAAACTGCCTTATATCCGCTCGGAACGGTTACGGCATACTCAAAAGGAGTTCGATCTGATAAACCATGTAAAAATAACGCGGTTTCATGAGAAAAGATTATTTTCGAATATTTTGTTTGGATCGTATACATTTCATCTTCGATTGCATCAACTGCAACATATGTTCCGTGGTCTACTTTTTCCAGTTTGCCCATTTTCACCATCTGTTGCAAATATGTTCTCGGTATGCCTTGTTGATCCAAGTCCGTACTCAATACGGTCCCATGTCTTTTCTTAACTAATTCCTCTAATTTTTCCATGTATTTCATTTCGTTCACCTCTTTACATATATACGTATATTGTAATCCATTTAAGTATATATGTAAATACAAGAAGCTTATGTTACCTGTTTCTATCAAGGATTCTCCTTCTTTTACTACATTTTCACCGGATTTCCTTCTTTTTGATCATATCCATGCCAAATCTTTCCCAACACAACTTTTCCCCTGTTGCACCCGCACCTTTCCTGGGTATGCTTTACTGATAGAACCTGATTTTTTTAGAGCTCCTTAAGGGATCCGCATGTAGTGCCATGGAAGGGATGGTTTCGATGAAGCAGAAAACCTCAGAACAAGCAGTCAAGACCCATCTGATCCTATTGGGTATATTTTTTCTTGTCTTGATCTGGTCGGTCATTCAACCCTTTGATTTGTTGTTCTGGTTCATGCAGGCGCTGCCGGCCATGTTGATCGTTTTGGGTCTGGTGTTGACCTATCGAAAATTCACCTTTTCCACCTTTGTCTATGTGATGGTTTTGATCCATACCATTATTTTGCTGATCGGTGCACATCACACCTATTCCCGCAATCCGTTTTTCGACTTCTTGATGAATGAATTCCAACTGGAAAGGAACTACTATGACCGGGTGGGCCATTTCGCCCAGGGCTTTGTTCCCGCCTTCATGATCAAGGAATTTTTATTTCGAAGAGGACATGTAAAAAAGGGGCCCGTGCTGAACCTCATCGTTATTGGCTTGTGCCTCGGGATCAGCGGCTTCTATGAACTGCTGGAATTGGCTGCCTCCTGGGTCACAGGATTTCCCGGAGAAGTCATTATGGGATTTCAAGGTGATGTATGGGATACCCAATGGGACATGATCATGGCCTTGACCGGCGCCGTCCTTGCCATACTCCCTTTGGGACCCTGGCACGACAAACACATGGGAAAAGGGTAAAAATCAAAAATAACAAAAAAAAGACGGTTCTTTTGATGTCGTAATCAAAAGAACCGTCCCTTTTAATATTCGTTTTCGTTGCCCACAAGGGCTTCGTCCTGCACAGCTGCCGTAATGGCTTCATTCAAGAAATGGGCTTCCTCCACTTCCTGCAGTCTTTTTCGGACAGCCTCTTCCACATCGTACTCCTGGTTCAACCCTACGTTCAGCGAAAAAATCAAAACCAAAAGTATGATGGCAAAGGGCAATCCGGTCAATACCGATGCTGTCTGCAAGGCGGAAAGTCCTCCACCCATAAGCAAAGTGGCCGCCACCAATCCTTCCATCACCGCCCAAAAGACCCTTTGTGGCACCGGAGAATCCAGCTTCCCTCCCGATGTGAGGTGATCGACCACCAGGGACCCGGAATCCGACGAGGTCACAAAGAATACGGTGACCAAAATGATCCCGATGGCGGAAAGTAGCTGGGTCCAGGGCAAATATTCCAACATGGCGAAGAGGGCGATGGATACATCCTTGGATACTACAGACGCTATGTCCCCGATCCCATTGGTCTGAAGATAGGTGGCGGTCCCGCCAAAAACGCTCATCCAGAAAAAAGACAGCAAGGATGGGACCAATAAAACGCCCAGAATGAATTCCCTAACGGTTCTGCCCTTGGAGATCCGGGCGATAAACATTCCGACAAAGGGAGACCATGAGATCCACCATGCCCAATAAAATATGGTCCAGGCACCCTGCCAGTTGGTATCTCGGAAGGTTTCCGTCCAAAGACTCATTTCCATCAGGTTGGAAAGGTAATACCCGATATTTTGGGTAAATCCGCTTAAGATATACACGGTGGGTCCTGCGATCAGTATGAAGACCATGAAAACGCCCGCTAAGACCATGTTGATTTCGCTGAGACGCTTTACGCCTCCATCCAACCCCATGACCACCGAAGCCGTCGCCAATCCGGTGATCCCAACGATCAGTATCACTTGGATCCCTATGCTGATGTTGATTCCGAAAAGATAATTCAGACCTGCATTGATCTGGGCTACTCCCAATCCCAAGGATGTTGCCAGGCCTGTCAATGTTGCCAGAACCGACAACACATCGATCAAATTGCCCCAAAATCCATAGATCTTGTTTCCGATCAGGGGATAAAACACGGATCGTATGGTCAAGGGCAATCCTCGATTGAAGGCGAAAAATGCCAAGCCAAGGCCAACCACGGAATAGATGGCCCATGGATGGACGCCCCAATGGAAAAAAGTCGTTGCCATGGCCGCTTGGACTGCTTCCGGTGAGGAAGAAGCGATGTTTCCGAACATGGGGGAAGGAGTCAGCAAGTGGCTGATGGGTTCTCCCACACTCCAAAAGAGAAGGCCGATACCCATGCCTGCACTAAGCAGCATGGCATACCATCCAAATTTGGTGAATTCCGGTTGGGCGTCGTTCCCCCCAAGTTTGATGTTTCCAAACTTGCCAAAGGCAAAGTACAAAGCCGCCACTATGAAAATGTTGGCTGCCAAAATGAAAAACCAGCCTGCGTTTTTGGTGATCGCATCCATCATGCCAGCAAAAGATTTTTCCGCCACTTCCGGATAGATCAGAGTCAATGAAATGAACACGACCAGCAATATCGCCGAGATCAAGGTCACCTGGGGATGGATATCAAAGCCAAAACCGGTCCAGTTGTTTTCGCCGGGCTCCTGCCTGCCCGCCTTGTCAAAGAGGGATGTAGTCGGCCGGACCTGCAGCCCCTTAAAGGGTTGCCTGTTCTTGATGGCTTTCTTTCTAGCATCAATTTCCGCTTTTCTCAGTTTGTTGGCCAAAACCTTTTTGGATTCCAACTGCTGTCTTCTTTCCTCGTCCATACATATTCCTCCCCTTGGTTATTTCCGTATTCCGTATTAGATATAGACTCTATACCCTCCCTGTTGTTTGTAAAATCACAACAGAACCTTCTCTACTAGTACAAATTTTTGCTGCATTCCAGTTAAGGAAAACCCTATCAGTGTAACTGGTCAGGACCCCATCTGTCAAATCGAAGGGACGGTTCTTTTGATTACTTCGATTATGCGTTGACACTGAATGAAAATGGTGATAGACTTAAATTAGACCCGAGTCTAATTTAAGTCCAAATTTTCTGGAGGTGATCTTTTGAAAGTAGCAGAAGACAAATTGTCGATCAACAAGAAAAACCTGAAAGACGCATTGTCCTTTAAAGAGCCTGAAAAGGTTCCCATCGGCATCGAGGTGGCCATGTGGCCCTATGCCTATGCTGGGACCAGCTATGCACAGGTGAAGGAAGACCCAAAGACAGCAGCATCCGAGTACGTAAAGTTTTTGGATGACATATCCATCGATTATATGTGGGGACCTGCCGGTATAACAAAACCCATTGACTCCTTTGGCGAACTGGGATCGGACAGTTTTTTGATTGGTTCCGACGGGAATTCCATCGTTCACGCCCAAACTAATGAAATGCCCATGGAAGAGGGTGAATACGAAGAGTTTATTAAGGACCCTCCAACGTATTGGCGGGAAATTCTGCTCCGAAAACGTTTGCCTGCTTTTCAAGGAAGTTACGAAGAAGCATATCTGGCTTTTGTAAAAGCATTGAACGCCTTTCGCCCTTTTCATGAAACCAACAAGCTCATCGGGGACGCCCTGACAGATCGGGGAATATACCCTTTGACCCATAATGGGCCCCACTACAGTGTTCCTCTCGACACGCTGTTTGACCAGGTCCGAGGAATGAAAAACACCTTGCTTGATTTGCGAAGGAGACCAGAAGTTGTCAAGCGTGCCTGCGACAAGATCTTTGAAATGGACATGGCAAACATGAAGGAAAAACCTTCCGATTACGCCGACAAAGACGATTTGTTCTGCGGAGTCACCGTATACCACAGTGCTTGTTTCTTAAACCCGAACCAGTTCGATGACATGTTCATGCACTATTTGAAAAAGGGTTTCATGAAATTTTTTGAAGCAGGGGTCCACATGTTTTTGAAAGGAGAAGGCAAATTTCTCCACACCTTGAACCGTTATCGGGATCTGCCAAAAGGCGCCATGGTCATCATGCTAGAAGAAGACGATCCCTTCGAATGCCACCAGGAGATCGGAGATTGGGCCACGCTGGCCACAGGCATCACCGCAGATTTACTCAAATACGGCTCCAAACAGCAATGCATCGACTATGTGAAAAAGTGCTTTGACACCTTTGCTCCCGGTGGAGGCTTCATCTTCATGCAGGATCGTCCTCTCATGGGAGCTAAAGATGCAAATTTGGACAACCTGATCGCCGTCTATGAATTTGCCAATGCATATGGAAAGAAATAAGAAGGGAGAGGTTTCAATGAACACCGAAGACTATACGTTGCAAGAACTGTTTGAACGTGCAAAAAACGATCCCCAATGGGAGCAATCCCAAACATTGCGGGAAGAATTGGTGGATGGCCTGGTCTTCCAACTGTTCTTTTCCATTACCTGATCATGCATTATCGATTTAAGATGCTGCAAATTTATAAACTATGAAGGAGGATTTTCTGTGACGAACCCTGCATTTGATGATAAAGAACTTAAAGTAACCCAAGAGATACCCGACATGATGGGTGGAGAGCCCATCCCTGTTTTTGATACCCCGGTGACTGGAAAAGAAGGGGCTTTGGCCACCTACAAAAAAGCACCGATCTGGCAGATCATCCTCGGCGTCGGATCAGAGTTTCAAATGTTCAATCCAAATTTCGTACCAGACAACGTGGCCCGTGCTTTCGTCTTCGACCACAGCTTTGTTCCCGGCATCAGCAACTTGTGCGGAGGCAAAGATATGTTTGGCATCAATTGGCTGTTTGAGAAAGAAGCCGGTGGTTCCATGGTGGTTCCCGGAAATCCAATGTTTACCGACATGAATGACTGGAAAAAGCATGTCGTCTTCCCGGATATTGATTCCTGGGACTGGGAAGGGGAGAAAGAAAAAAATAAAGGCTATTTCGAATCGGACAAGTTGGTGGAAACCTGGATCTTCACAGGCTTTTACGAACGCCTGATTTCTTTCATGGATTTCGAAAACGCCGCAATGGCTCTTATCGACGAGGACCAGGAAGCCGCAGTGAAGGAATTTTTTGACCGACTGTCTGATCTGTACGTCCGACTGATCGACAAATATTTGGATTATTTTCCACAAATCGACGTGTTTTATGTACACGACGACTGGGGCGCCCAAAAGGATACCTTTTTCTCTCCTTCCGCCGCAAAAAACCTGCTTGTTCCATACATGAGAAAGGTCACGGATTTCATCCATAGCAAAGGCCGGTTTGCAGAATTTCACAGTTGCGGCATGAACGAAAAACAGATTCAGAACATCATCGATGCAGGCTGGGATGCTTGGACACCCCAGACCATGAACGACACCCAGAAATTATACAAAGAATTCGGCGATCAAATTGTTCTTGGAGTCATGCCCGATCTGTTCGACATCAATACTACAACCGAAGAAGAACAACGGGAGTACGCAAGGGCCTTTGCCAACCAATTTTGCAAGCCGGAAAAGCCGTCCGCTTTAAGTGTGTACGCCCAGTTCAACGAAGAAATTTTGACGAAAGCCTATCGGGAAGAGCTTTACAAGCAATCAAGGATCAACTACGCGGCCAAATGATCCTGTAATCGAAAAATAAAACAGCAATTCTCTCCTGAATTTTTTCAGGTCGAATTGCTGTTTTACTATTTGTGGAGGAGGGTCGCTTTTACCTGAAATTCTCCAAAGGACAGCTCCATTGTACCGAGGACCCTTAAAGATTCCTCCAGCACCCCTTCGATTCTTTTTTGAGGAATCCCGAACAAATCAAAGAGGTTCCTCAAATAAAAACTCCTCGCTTCGTCAAATGTGTACCGTTCTACCTGATCAAAAAAATAAACGGCCAACTGTTTGTAGAGTGCCACATTGGCGATTCGAATCAAGTCAAATTCCTTCTCCTCAATTTTTCGATCTGTATTTTCCAGACATACCTGATAGACTCGATCGTGTTCCTGGATGATGTCATTAGCATTCAGCTCAGAAGAAAACCGTCGGAATTTTTCATCGTGAAAGTAGATGTACCAGAAGATGGCGATCTCCAGGGAAAATTGCACTAGCGAATCTTCCAGTGCTGCGATCTTTGAAGCATTGAAATGCTGTTCCACCGTTGCATTGAACACCCGAAAACCCAATTCCACCTTGTTTTCGTAATGGTGATAGAAACTTCCTTTATTGGTTTCGGACAGATCGATGATATCCGTAACTTTCGTCTCGATGTATCCATTTTCATAAAACAGCTTCTTCGCTGCTTGATATATTCTTTCCTTTGTTTCCTTTCCCACCTTGTGTTGGGCCATTCATCTCTTCTCCCATTCATAGTTTGACATACCTATACTATATCATTTCTTGAAAAACAGGAAAAGAAAAACGGGAAGAGAATTTTCTCTTCCCGTACGCAACTTCCTCAAATTGACACTGCTTAAAACATTTCCTTGCTCATCTGGTCGATCTGTCGATCGATCTCTTCATATACCCCGGGAAAATGACTCATTGGACCACCGTGGGTGATGCAGGGAATGTAATGTAGCTTGCCGTTGGTTTTACAGGCTTTTTCCACTTCCTGGGCAATGAGCTCCTCTGTCCAACCGGGAAAATCCATTTCTCCACTGTGCAGACCGCCCATAAAGGAGATCTCTTTGCCGTAAGTCTCGATCAGCTGGGGTATTTTGTTCGTTTTCATGGTCCCTTGCCAGATATCGATTCCCACGTCGATCATGTGGGGAACCAGGTTAGCTGCGTAGGAATCACTGTGGTGAACAATGAGTTCAACCCCATTCGCCTTATAAAATCCGTAAATCTTTTTATACCTCGGAACCAAAAATTCTGCAAACATTTCCGGGGACATAAAAGAAGATATCTGACTGCCCCAGTCATCATGGTGGAACAATGCATCAGGACGCAGCTTATCGATGACCATCTCCGCATTTTCCAATTCAAACTCGGTGATCAGGTCCAACAAGGCATGCATGGCTTCTGGTTCTTCATAGTACGACATCAAGGCGTCTTCCATCCCCATCAAGTGATGGGTCATTTCAAAAACTCCAGGTGCATATATGGAAGCAACGAATTCCTGCTCCCGGTCAATGGCATTGGCATGGGCAACGGCTGGAGCCCATTTCTCTTTGGATGTGGGAACTTCAGGTTTTTTGACGTACTTCTCCCACTGGGTGATATCTTTGATCACCTTATGCTGCGCATCATGGACAGGAAATCCCCCAATTTGCCCTTTTGGAAAACTCCAAGTGATGCCCCAGGAATCCTTTGAAAGACCTTCCACAGGCTGCATGGGGATGCCTTCCATGGCAAAGGCCGCTTCCATGATCATATTCAAAAATTCGTACTGTTTCACGAATCGGTCCGGTTTTCCACCTCGAAGGGTTTCGATTAAATTCTCTCTTTTTGTTAGCATGATCGTCCTCCTCAAATATTAGACTCGGGTCTATACTTAGGTCTAATATATGCTTTTTATTGCCAAATGTCAATGAAAAATCAAATGATCAGACGCTTTTTCTTCTTTGTAAATTTAATTGATTTTATTCATTGACAAACCTTATAAACGATGATATGTTTTAATTAGACTCGGGTCTAATTATTAAACTGCACAGGAAATACAAAACAACTCGGCTCAATTCGACAGCAATTATTATGTATTCATAACAGAAAGGATGATTTTTTTGAACAAGAGTGCTTTTCAAATCAAATCGGCAATCATGGCCGGCGCCATGCTGCTGATGACTTCCAACATCATCAACGGACTTTTCGGAACCATCGCCACATGGGAACCCTTCTCGGGGATTGCCCCCAACATTTTGATTATGGTTTTGACTCTGCCCTTCATGATCAACATGGTCTTTTCCGTCTTGGCCGGACCAATCGCAAAAATCATTTCCAAAAAAGTCACCATGCTTGCGGGGATCGTCGTCATATTGGTGGCGGGAATCGTAGCTTTGGTGTTTGGAAAATCCAACTTCAATCTCTTGCTGACTGCAAGCGCCCTGTTTGGTGTGGGACAAGGTCTTTTGTCTACCCTGACCATGGCCCTTCCAGCCGATTATTTTGAGGGACAAGAACGTGCAGCACTGATGGGATTGCAATCCTCTTTTGTCAATTTCGGCGGAATGATCATTGCTTTCATTGGAGCGCTCTTATCCGGTATCGACTGGATCTATGCCTACGCAGTGGCCTTTGTTACGATCCCCATCTTCATTCTTGTTTCGGCAAACCTGCCAAACAAGGAACGGGTAAGGGAAGATTCGCCGGTAGCTGCTGATTCCAACACAACCAAAGCAAAAGGTTCCTTTAGCTCCTTTGTCATCATAGTATTAATCATTGACATCATATATGCAGCCTTCATGTTTACCTTTTCCGCCAACTTCTCCCTATACATGACAACTTATGGACTAGGTACTGTAACAACGGCTGGTCTGGTTCAGACGGTAACTTCCGCATTGGGTGGAGTCGCAGGGATCCTGTACGGAAAAATGTTCAAAGGATTCAAATCTCAACTGGCAACATTTTCTTTTGTGATCACCGCCATCGGCATGATCCAGTTGGTGGTCTTTGGAGGATTGGCCAATGTATTCATTGCAGGAATCTTGAGCGGATTTGGATTGACCTGTGCCATTCCCACCTTCTTCTACAACGTATCAAATAATGTTGCTCCCAGCATGGCTACCATTGCCCTTGGGATCTTGAACGGAGTCGGTGCATTCGCCATCTTCCTGTCTCCAAACATCGTTGGAGCAGTCACCTCTATTTTCATGGCGGAACCCACCATCGAAGCAAAACTCATTGTTTCATCTGTAGTCCTTTTGGCTCTAGCTGTGGTTTCCTTCTTCGTATTCAGCAAAAGCGACAAGAAAGCGGCTGCCTAAATAGGCCTTAAATTACAAATCGAAGGGACGGTTCTTTTGATCACGTGATCAAAAGAACCGTCCCTTCGATAATTCGCTTTCGTCAAAATGCACAAAGATGCGCCGAATTTTTGTCGGTTTGAATATGGTATTTTTTTAACAATCACGTTATACTTTTGTCAATGCATCAAGTGACAGCAAAGAACCCACCCAAATCAAAAGATAAAATTTTAAGAATGGAGTGTTTGTTATGAATTTCCCATCAACTTTTGAACCAATGTATATTGGCAAAATGCTGGTCAAGAACCGACTAGTTGTCCCTGCCATGGATTCTGCCATGTGCGAAGACGACGGCACCATCGAAAAAATGGCATGCGATTATTATGGAGCCCGTGCAAAAGGTGGCTTCGGCATGGTCATTACGGAGATCGCAGCAGTAGACGAGCGCGGCATGGGCATGCCCGGTGAGCCGAGACTTTACTCTGACGATTACATCCCCGGTCTGACCAAACTGGCTAATGCCATTCATCGAGGTGGCGCAAAAGCCATCGTTCAACTTCACCATGCAGGACGAGAAACCTGCGAAGCAATGATCGGACAAACACCAACGGCACCCTCTTCCATCCCCTCTTTGGTTTATCGAGAACCGGTCAATGAGTACACAACCGAACAAGTCTACGAATTGGTCGATTCCTATATCCAATCTGCCGTGCGGTGCAACAAAGCCGGATTTGACGGCATCGAGTTCCATAGCGCCCATGGATACATGGGACTTCAATTCATGAGTCCGCGCACCAATAAGCGCATCGACGAATTTGGAGGCGGCGTTACCGGAAGGTCTTACTTCCACAAACTGATCATTGAAGGGATTCGTAGAGAATGCGGCGAAGATTTTGCCATCATCGTGCGAATCGACTCCATCGAAGGAAGAGCTGGTGGTCTGGAAGAAGAAGAATCCGTGGTCTTTGCCCGCCTCTTGGAATCCTACGGTGCAGACGCTCTCAACGTTTCTGCCGGCACTTATGCATCCTGGGATGTCATCGTCCCCCCATCTGCTTGGCAGCAGGGCTGGAACTGGAGGATCTGTCGTAGGATCAAGGAATCCGTGAATGTTCCCGTCATGCTGGCAGGACGATTTTCCGATCCTTTCATCATCGAGCAATCCATCGAACGTGGGGATACGGACTTTGTATGTCTAGGAAGACAATCCATCGCCGATCCCGAATACCCCAACAAGATGGCTGGCGGCGACGTGGAAGACATCGTTCCCTGTGTCGGCTGTACCCAACGCTGCATGTCTTTCAATGACCACGATACCTTGCAGGAAGGGGACTGGGGCGTATCCTGCATCTTTAACCCCATGAGCAACAACCGAAAAGACGTTCAGTACAGTCCGACAGAAACGCCGAAAAAAGTCATGATCATCGGTGCCGGTGTTGCCGGGATGGAAGCGGCCTGGATCGCTGCCGAAAGAGGACATGATGTCACCCTTTATGAGAAAAATGGAGAAAACCGGGTAGGTGGCCAGTTCCTCGTTGCTGCATATCCTCCTTTTAAACAGGAACTTACCCGACCCATCAAATACTACAAGCACATGTGCGAGAAGAACGGTGTAAAGATGGTATACAACACAGAAGTGAACACCGCTTTCATCAAAGAGCAGCAACCAGATGTACTTGTCGTCGCTACCGGTGCGACTCCTTTCAAGTTGAACATCCCCGGAAATGATGGAGACAACGTCTTTATGGCAAACGACGTTTTGCTTGGTAAGAAGATCCTGGGCAACAGTGCACTAGTCATCGGCGGAGGTCTTGTCGGAGTGGAAACCGCCGAATTCTGCAAGGATTACTGTGGTCGGGTCGCTGTAGTGGAAATGAAAGAGGACATTGCCACCGACCTATACATGACCGTTCGCGATGATCTATTGGGACGATTCAAAAAAGAAGGCATCGAAGTCTACAAAAACACCAAGGTACAAAAGATCGAGGGAAATTCCGTATACGCAGAGCAAGACGGAAAAGAGATCGTCCTGGACGGATTCGACAACATCGTCTTTGCTGTAGGATCCAAAGCAGACAAGCCTTTTGGTGATGTAGAAGGTCTGGCTCCGGAAGTATATGTCATCGGGGATGCCAAAGAAGCCCGCAGCGCATTGGAAGCCATTTACGAAGGTGCACGAGTGGGAATGAAACTATGATTCTGGAAACCTATATCGAGCGAATGAACCAAGGAGATCACCAAGGTGTCTCCGAGCTGTTCACCTCAGATTGCCATTTCAACGATGGTGGTGCTCGCACCATCGGCGTTGACGACCTGGTAGTAGATGGAAGCGAAGCACTAAAAGAGGCCTTCAAATCCGTATTCGAAGCCTACAAAGTAAGATCGGAGATCGTAAAACTCAACGCCAACTCCATGGAATACGACGTATATTTGGGAGATGTCAAGTTGGAGTGTATCGGTTGTGCAACTCTTCAGGATGGTTTGATCAAAGAATATATCGTTAGACCAAGATGACGAAAAAAACACCCTTCATCGAGGGTGTTTTTTCATGTCCATTGACCGTTATTGATTCTTTTCTGTTCACATTGTTGTTTCGCCATTATCAAATCGCATCAATTCCATGCTCAGCAAGATATGAAGCATGGTTGCGTACTCCTGCAGATCCAGGGAGAAAAGTTCCTCCATGCGACTGATCCGATAATTCAGCGTGTTTCTGTGAATGTGCAGATCGACGGAGGTTTCATTTTTTCGGTACATATTCTTGCAGTAGCAAAAGAGCGTATCCAGGTAATCCGTATTGTTTTCCTCGTCGTAGGCACGGATCTTTTCTAAGGTTGGATCCAAAAGGCTCAAAGAATCCTTTCTTTTACTTATATATAGCAACAGTGGATCCGCTTTCAGATCGGAATAATAGGGCACTGTCGTTGTTGTTTCGGTTTTTTCCGATTTCCCGCTTACTTTCCGGAAATGCGTCTCTGCTGCCAATCGCCCCTGAAGATAATGATCCGGCAATTTTTCCACATTTTTGATGGGATAGACTGCGCCGCACAAAATTTGATATTGCTTCAGATATTCTGAGATCTTTTCCCCATCTTCTCTCGGATCCGGTTGATAAACACTGGGAGTCAACAGAACCACCAGGTCGTCGTTGAAAACGGTGGGTATGGCATTGGTATACTTATGCAGAAGGTAATTAATGGCCAGAGAGGCAAACGCATGTTGAGACTTGCTTTGATCCAGCGGTGCCACCAGCAGCAAGGAGTCCGTCAAGTGAAACTTGGAAAGCTGCCCCATCGCTCGAATTTTAGATTGTTTTCCAGTTCTTCGGTCCAAGAGGTATTGCAGAAGATCAGAAAGGACCGTAGGCGTCTGGTTTGTCAAATTGATCTTGATCCGCAACACATCCGACAATGCGGAAGTTACTTCCAATTGCCAAGGTTCGAACTCTTTGTCCTTTAAAAATACGGCCAGATGCCCCAATACTTTGATTTCATCATATACCTCTGCAAAAATCCGCGGACAATCCTCGACCAAACCTTCCTTCCTGTAAAAAGGCTTGTATCTGCGCCCGGGTTCCTTCAAATATGCAGTGTGAAAGGCCGCAATAGTCTCCTCCGGCAACCCCCCGTCTCCAGAAGAGTATCATAGACAAAATCACCGATCTTTTTTGCGGGATAAAGAGAAACCAACTCATATTTGTCATCGGTAAAAACCACAGGGGCATCAAAAAACTTGCTGGCACTTCGAATCAACGGCCGATAGCCCGGTTTGTCCATTTGATCGTGAAACTCTTTGATGATCTGCATCATATCTGGTGACTCTGTTTTCATATTTTTTCCCCTCTGTTTCTTTAAAACTTTCCATAGTGCTGCTTACAAACCATTATCTCATTTTGCCGAAGTGATCACAATACGTGAATTTTTTAAATATATCGTTGACAAATATATCGACACGCGATATATTTGATATATCAGCTGACGTTATATCGGGAGGTGATTTAAATGTCAAATGAATTGCCATTAACAGAGGGTGTTTATTATATCCTTTTGGCCCTCTTCAAACCAAACCACGGTTACGGGATCATCCAAGATGTCCAGGCGTTGACCAAAGACCGTTTGCAACTGGGTGCTGGAACTCTCTACGGTGCACTAAACACCATGATGGAACGGGGTTGGATCGCTCTGTACAGCGAGGAATCCGCATCCCGCAAAAAAAAGGAATACCTGATCACGGACGTGGGGAAAGAAATCGTGGCCTTGGAGATCCAACGATTGAAAGAACTGGTTTCTCACGGAACTAAAATTTTGGAGGAGAATGAAGATGAGAGCATTTAGATTATATTGGGACAAAGACAAGGAAGAAGCATGGCTGAACGAGATGGTGGAGCAGGGTTGGGCCATGAAAAGTTTTTTTCTCGGACAATATACCTTCGAGCGATGCAAACCTGGTGAATACACCTACCGCATCGACCTTTTGGACGGCCTCGTATCAACGAAATCTTCCATGGAATACATACGGTTCCTGGAAGAAACCGGTGTCGAATACGTCAGCGGATGGGCTCGATGGGCATACTTCAGAAAGCCGGTTTCGGAAGGAGCTTTTGAACTCTATACCGATCTGGATTCTCAAATCAACCTGTACAAAAAAATTCGCCTTATGATGGGTGTGGTAGCTGCTTTCGAATTGTATGTGGGTATTTCACAAATGTCCACTCTCAGCCGCCTGGGACTGGGATTCCCGATCTATATACTGCCTGGGCTTTTGATCGGATTGGGGATCATCATCGGCTTTGCCGCATTGAAGGCCCATCTTCGCGTGACGGTTCTTACCAAACAAAAAGACCTTTTTTACTAGAAAACTACTAATCGAAGGGACGGTTCTTTTGATCACGTGATCAAAAGAACCGTCCCTTCGATTTCTTCGACTTCTTTGAGTTGGTCTGCTTCTCTACAACCGATATCTCAATATTTTTGCTCTAAAGTATTCAAGAACTTGTCCAGTTCGCTTTCTTCCATATGGAATCCATGTTTGTCCTCCGGGTAGGCTCCTGTTCTCACATCATTGCCCCAGGCTCCATAGATCTCTGCAGCCCACTTCAGGAAGCGTCCATAGGTTTTGGCATGTGTTGCCGGGTTGGCCATAAGGCCAAACAGGTCCGCATCCACCATCTCGCTGCCATCACAGGCTCCACCAGCAGCAATGCTGATCACCGGCACTCGCAATTTTTTGGCGATGGCGTTGCTGACTTCGATGGGGGTCAGTTCAATGGACATGGCCTTCATTCCCGATTCCTGATATTCGTAAGCCATTCGGAAGATCCTCATGGCATCTTCCGCCGTGTTCCCCAAGTGTTTGTATCCTCCGTGGGTCCCCAAGGTTTGCCATCCGGAAATGGCTCCTACGTGTCCGTACACGATCACATGATTTTTGGCGACAAACTCCAGGGTCTCGTTGTTGATCCCCATGGGCAGGATGGAATCTGCACCTGCCATATGGAATTTGGAGAAGTTGGCCAATGCCGATTCTTTGGATGCAAAAGCTATGGTATCCGTCACGTAATTGATGTGGATGTGGGGAGCAACGCTGCGATTTTCACCGATCCATTCCATGGATCGCTTCAGAGCTTCTTCCGGCCCGATCCTTCCGCCGGATGGCGGTAGACGGCAAATATCCACGCCGGCCATTTCAGCGGCCATGGTGAACATGGGTCCCAGCATGCTCGGGCAGTGCTGCACAATATGGACCCCGTCGTCCTTCAACTGTTGCAAGTAGTGGATCGTTTTTCTTCCCTTCTGTCCCAGGGACATTTTGGGAAAAGGACTGTACATCCTGTTTAATTGTTCTTCATTCATTTTTTTCTCTTCTTTCTTTTTAAAACCGATGATACTGCTTCTATCAAACGAGACCAACTCTTTGCACCCAATTAATACCCTAATGGGTTGGATCAAAACGCTCTGGACCTATATGGAATAGGCTGGAGTAGAAAGACACAGCACCCAATGATTGGACACTGTGTCTTCTTTAGCATGCGCTTTCTCCAGATTCCATCAATCCAGATCAGCATCCTCCAATTCTTCGAACATCTTTTCAGCATCTTCTTTTTTGATTCCCGTTTGGGGGAATCCGCAAATAACTTTTAAAGACATGCCCAGTGCAGGTTTCAACCTTGGATCATCGGGATCCAATTTATTCGGCATATACTTGTTGATGATCGCCAATGCTTCCGGGTTGTTTACGAGTTCCTTTAACTTGGTGTTTTTCGTTAATGACATGAGAGTACCTCCCTTTTTATTTTAAAGCCTTCGCTTTAATTTCTTCATGCGCTATACCAACCACCGTCGACAACAAGACTTGCTCCGTTTATAAATTTTGCCTGATCGGAAGAGAGGAATAAAATTGCATCTGCAACATCCTGTGCCTCTCCCAGCTCTACAGGTCTGACAAGACCGATGCCGTTCAACAAATAAAACTCCATTCCTTCAGAACACATCCCCGATTCCCATTTCTCTTCATATTCCGGGAATATTCGTAGGGTCGTCTCCATGATTTCTGTAGCTATAGCCCCTGGAGCAACGCAATTAAAACGAACTTTGTTGTCTCTATAAGAAAAGGAAAGATTTTTCATGAGCCCTTCCACCCCATGTTTGGATGTTATATAAGCTGACCCTGAAGAAGATCCTACATAACCGCCCAGGGAAGAAACAATGGTCACGCAAGCTCCGTTTCCTTCGTGATTTTTCATAAGGGGCATTGCCGCCTTTGCCATTCGCCATTGTGCCTTTACATTGACATCCATGACCCGATCCCAAATGTCATCCGTCAACATGTCCGGCGGCAACATAAAGTCCATAATGCCTGCTACATGGGCAAGAATGTCCAATGTTCCATACTTTTTTTGTATAAAATCGACTACTCCGTCTATTGTTTTCATGTCGGTAATATCCCCAACGTATGTATCAAGGGTACCTCCTAGATCTTTGGTCTCATCAACGAGGGCTTCAAGGCGATCTTCGAACATGTCGAGGCCTATGACTTGGGCACCTTCGGCTAAAAATGACATGGCCGTTGCCTTTCCCATTCCAGCACCTGCGCCAATGACAAGCACGATCTTATCAATGAATCGATTGAAACTCATAACCATACATCTCCTTTATGAATATGCAACTCTCTCAAAACTTTCTCTCTCAGATGAATACTTTTTCTGTAATGACCGCATCATAGGTTTTTATGGCGACATGATCACCTGGCTTTACTGTGTTTTTCATGCAGAGTATATATCCGATGTTTTTCTCTAACACAAAACTGTACGTGAACTTGGATACACGACCGATCTCTTCTCCATTGAGCATGACCGGTGTTCCTGGTCCGCCAAGATCCATGGCATTGATGCGAACATCATCTTCGTCAAGGGTAAACCCAACCATTTCACGGGTCGGGCCCTTTTCTTTGATTTGAAGAAGGGCTTCTTTACCGACAAACTCTTTATTCCAGTTGATCCCTTCATCCAAGCCAACTTCCAGAGGATTGGTATGCATCAGATTTCTCATATAATAAAATCCGGCTTCAGTAGGCAGGGACCAAGCCATGATCTGAACGTCCGTTACTTCCACCGCATCGAACGCTTCCCCTTCTTTTCTTAATTTTTCTTCAATGATGGCCATGTCCTCCGGCAAAACATATATCTCGTAACCAAACTTCTCTCCGGTGAAACCACCCCGGTTGATTTTCACATCGATTCCATCGATTTTATTGTCTCTGATGGTAAAAAATTTCTGATCGTCCACATTGTTCTCAACAATGGCATTGATGAGATCTTTAGAACGGGGACCTTGCACTGCAAACATCTGGTAATTCTCCGAAATATCTGAATATTTTACAGCAAAAGCCTTTTTAAAGTTGGACAGCCAATCCGTCAATTTGTTGATAAACAGGGTAGAGATCCAGTATTTTTGATCCTCCATCCGAAATACGATCACGTCATCGATAATTTCTGCCTTCTCGTTGAGCATGGTCGTATAGCGGGCGCTACCCACTTTGAGATTTGCGATGGAGTTGGGGAAGATCAAGTCCAAAAACGCAGTGGCCTCTTCTCCCTTGACTTGCAAGAGTTGGTGTGTCCAGAAATACCAACCTACGCTCTTTCGAACAGCCATGTGTTCCCGACGTTTCATTTCATCATTTTTGTATACGTTCTTATTCATCCGCGGTATGCTCCTTTCTAATCCGATCCAATCATCAACAATATTTGTCCGCTTTTTTTGCAATTTTGATGCGCAGCTGATCCTCATCCACGCCTTCTGGTTCTTCCCACAACGACCACTGTGCATTGACAAGGGTTTTTGTCATTCCATACCATGTAGAAATCAGCGCATCGACATATTTTGGGCCTGCAAAAATCAAGTTTGTACGATCGATGACATAAATGACCTCGTCCTTGTTGAAGGCTTCCACCCTATACTCCGAGAGCATGCTTTGCAGGTAAATTTCAATATGGGCTCCCATAAGGCGACCGTCATCCATGTCTTTGGGTGCTCCAAGCCAATTGCGCAACCCCTCTTTGGCATAGAATTCTCCAAACGCAGATTTGCCGGCAGCTTCACATACACACTTGATGACATGATCGACAAATTTTTCTTCCATCAAACCCTCTTCGATCAAATCATCTATGGTGGGCAACATGTAACTTGCTGCATTGGATTGATACGACAAGGGATATGCACCAGATGCGTCATTTTCCATACAAGTACCGCTGACATAGGTATAACCGCAGTCTTCTCTAAAAAACATGGGTTCCTTCTCACACTCTTCTTCCGGTGTCGTTTTTATCTGATCTGCTGTTGCGATGGGGCCATAGCATTCCCATGACTCATGAGGAGGCATCGGAAATTTTTCACGGCTTTCTGCAACAACGCGACAGTGCAGATCCCCGCAGCATTTTGCTTCCACCATGTGATAATCAAGTGTGGGGCCATCCTCCAACCAGGTTGCCAGTCCATCGGCACTCCCTAACAGCGATCCTATGGTGGCACGGCCTAGTTCTGAGCCTACGATATCCCAATAGCAGACGTCCAACTCCTTTTCGACCCGGTATGTGCCAAAATCATTTACACGACCGCACATGAGCAAACATTCATCCCCATAGTCTCCCACCAGGCCTCCTGCGAAGTTGCCCTTGAAAAAAGGGTGGACGTTAAGGTCTTCTTTCATCATTTCACCATATGGCGTCAAGAATGGGTCTTTTACACGTTTGTATGCGTTCTTGCACATGGCCTTTGATCGCTCCACATAATCCGGAACAAGGATCCGCAAGACCTGCATGACAGCGGCACTGATCACCCCATTGTAACGGTTCACATAATGGAGTGCATCATGATACGATATCAGTTTTCCCCACGGAGACTGGAGTGCAGCATATTCCGGCATAACGCCTTTACCGATTTCACCAGGAAGTCGTTGATCGATTTTTTTACTCATGGTTCTTCTCCTTTGCCTTTTGATTTTTCCTACAAATTGATTCTATCAATGTCTTCATTATTATGAAATCCTGTAAAGAATAGGATCTTTCTCAAGCAAGTTCAACAGTTTTCCCCTTTACCAAAGCAGTTTTTGTCATTTGATATTTTTTGTATTGGACAAAATGCAGGAATATTACGATTGAATTTGAACAAATATACAACATTTGATCCGTTCCGACCTTCTGTCATGGAAAAGCGCTGTCACTATGGGAAGTGAAAATGATATAATAGTAAGATAGTACAAGAATTATTTGTTGAGATTTTTGTCGAAGCATCCTTTTGATTTTATTTGCCATTGATGGAGGCCAGTTATGAAACTTAATCTGGATATAATCTGTGACTATCTACCAAACTCAATAAGCATACAGCGTTTCGGCCCGTTAAAAGAAGATCTCGTATTGGATTTTCCCATGCTCTACGAGACCGGCTGTGATGTGGATGACAACCATCTATATATCGCTCGTTCAGAAACACTCCCAAAAAATCCACCCTCGGAAAAGATGGCTCTTGTCTGTCTGGGCAAGGGACTGCCCCAAGGATGGGTGGACAAGAACTGTCAGATCCTCCTAATATCCAATGGACTCAGCCTCTTTTATGTGATCAACGAGATCAACAAAATATACGAACGCTTCAGCAATTGGGACAATCAACTCCGAGATGCCTTGGAAGATGATGACCATTTCGACATGAAAAAAATTTTGAAAATAGGAACGACGATCTTGGAAAATCCCATTGTAGTCGTCAACGAACGCATGTTGAACATCTTTTACACCAATACGATGGAGGGTGAAAACAATTCCCTTATCGATAGCGAAATGATCAAGGATGCGTGCAGGCTCGAACGGGTCATCAAAGAACCCTATCTTTCTGCTGTTACGGTAGACGGAAAACAATGCTACTGCAACAACTTGTTTCCATTCGGTCAGTTTGCGGGCTGCATCTCTGTTTCGGAACAAAATAGACCCTTTAAAAAAAGCGACTTCCCTTTGGCAAATCATTTCTTTGTGTATTTTCAAAAGGGGTTCGCAAAATACATTCAGAAAAAGCCTTTTGTCGAATCACCGGGAACAACGGCGTTGAAAAATCTGCTGAAAGGAATACCTCTAAGCCTTGAAGAAAGTAAGGAACTGGAAAGAAAAGAAGGGGAATGCTTCGTATGCTTCAAGCTGAAAAACTTGCGGACAACAAACTATCTGCCCATCGAGTACATGTGCACCTCCCTCAACATGCTGTTTCTTGGAAGGATTTTTGCTCTCATCGATGAAAAAGAGATCTTCGGCATCATAAAGTCATATGATGCCGGCTCAAAGGAGACGGAAGATCTGTTGAATTCGTTGGAAGAATATTTGGAAAGAATGAATTATGTCGCCGGATTAAGCAATGATTTTACCGACATCGATCAAACGGTCATTTACAAAAAGCAAGCCAATTATGCCCTGGATGTCGGTAGGCAGAGCAGCGATCAAAAATATATTTATCGATTCAATGATCATGTTCTTTCATATGTTCTCACGCGCTACGATGGAACGTATCCCGCAGAATACCTGTATCCAAGGGAATTGCTCGCATTAAAGGATCACACGGAGAGCAATGTCGATCTTATGGAAACCCTGGATTCCTATTTGAGAAATGAAATGAACATAAGCCGCACGTCGGAAGAAATGTTCTTGCACCGCAGCAGCTTGACCTATCGATTGAACAAAATAAAAAAAATATTGAATATGGACTTGGATGACCCGGATGTGAGACTCTATCTGAGAGTATGTCTCCATTTGATGAAGCTGGAACAATAACGCTTTGGAAGACTATAGTCAAAATGTAGGAAAAACGATGTGCAAAGTAGTCGATCTTGCGCATCGTTTTGTTTGTTCACAAGTTGGCCTCTACCTGGCCAAGCGAAATAATATCCCTTGCCGTGATTGAAAATCGTGAATGATGGTAAAAAATAGGCATGATAGTTAAGGAGGTTGGCCAAGTTGGCTCCGATCAAAGCAAATTCGAAGCGCCTGTGGATCATGGTCTCCATTTTACTCATTGCTGTGATCATCTTGTTGATCTCCTTTAATCAGTGCGGCAAAAATTCCCTAGTCGACTCGGAAGAAATGGCTGGGCAGCAGGATTTCCGCGGAGAGATCCAAGATATCGATACTCTGGATCCGGGCAGCTATGCACAAGACCGTTTGCCCGACACGGAATGTTCCCAAGGTGCAGAACTCTATATTGCCAACGGTCCAGGTAGACCCCAGGAAGGCGTGGCCGAGGCCCGTTTGATCCCCTCATCCACTCAATCATCCAACATCACCAAAGCAACGTTCATCAAGCCCATATCTCTGATCAAACCCATACAACCCATACAGCCTATTCCCATCGATCCTCCATCTTCCATAATACAGGTTCTTAATCCGGAGTCCGGAAGTACGCTCACCGTCGGCACCAACTTCGAACTTCGCTGGACCATCGATTCCGGACGGGAGATTACAGTTGACATTCTTTTCAGCAGTGACGGAGGTTCCACCTACCAAGAGATCGCCATAGGCATTGCCAATGAGAACTCCTATCAACTGAAGGTCCCCTTTAGTCCCTCCAAAAACTGTGTTTTTCGCGTCAATGCCTGGGTGGGTACTGCCTTGCTGGGTTACAACCATTCTCCCATCTTTCAAGTGGTGCTTCCGACCCTTCCGACGCCTCCGAAGCCACCAGCACCCATACCCCAAGATCCGGAGCCTCTTCCGGAAAAACCGCCGATCACTCCTATTGAACCACAAGTAGAACCGGAACCAGAACCGGAGCTGGCGAAAGTGTATCCCCCTTCCTCCTACACCGAAGACAACAATATTTTTATCCATGAAGACGAAGACGCCACCCGCTGGTTTACCTTGCAGCACAATATAACCAAGGCCAGTCGGGTGATTTGGCAAATATCCCGCGTTCCCTTTCCTTGCGGAAGTGATGCAAACTGGAGTGAAACACCAGGGCTTTTGGCTTGGGGATCTCTGGACGGCAACGTGACAGAATTTCCAATCGATTTCAACGCCATCATGAACCGTTTTAAGATGGAAGAAAACGGTCAGGAACTGATCAACCAGGGTGCGGCATTTGAGACGATTAGGGATTTGGTCCTTCTGGAACAGGTCCAACGAGAATTGTATGTGCGAGCCATTGTGCTGGATGAACAGGATCAAATGGTCGGAGCGACTCGGTCTGAATTTCAGGTCATATACGGAAAACCCATTTTTGAGCAGGCTGCTTTTGGGGCAAGCAATCTGACGCCTGCACTGCTGGGACCGAAACTATCCATAAAAACGACGCCGGGATTTGAAGCAGGCGCCTATAAAGAAATTCCGGACCAAGGGTTTTTCATCTACGCTGCGGGAGAACGGGATTGGAGCTTCTTGCTTGAAGAGATCCCCATCGAATCCGTAGAGATCGATTTGCAGGTCTCCACCGTCCCTTATAAGCAGCAAAGCATTACTGATTTCCAGAATCCAGCGGGATTGGTTTACCGATCAAATGCCTCCGGACTTTCTTATACGACCAAAACACGGTATTATCCGGTTTCTTTTACGGAGTTTGCTCCGCCTAAAGCAGAACTGGGCACGGACACCATCACCTACTATATGCGGGCCGTCTGCTATGTGCCTGGAGAAGGAGCCGGTACGGTAATGCCCCTGGTCTCAAAAACCCATCTGATCCACTATACCGGAGACAAGGACCGCTACCTGTTGAGCCTGTTTGCCTTTGAAAATCAACCAACGGAAGAAGTGACCGTCAAATCCTACGTCCCTATAACGGAATTCTGGCGCTATTATCCTGCCCGGTGGCCGTTGGAAAATCATGAGGAATACTTCGAAGTGACCCGACCCATCCAGGCGGAAGAGATCGGTTTCTACATTAAAAATCATGTGACCGGGGATTTTCTGTTTCCTTACCCTGTTCACATGAACCTGTATCCGAATACTACCCGAGAAGAATATCAGACCATCGTAGACCGGATGCTGCCACCCGGGGCTTGGTTCCGCTTGACCATTACTCAAAGCGACTGGGATGCGATGTGGAGTGAATTTTTCACCCTCTTGGATCAGATCTATGCCAGCATCCAGCAAAACTATAATGGGTTGAAGAATTCCATGGCAAATTTGATCGCGGACCGTTTCGCCTTTTTAGGCAGCACTGTCCAAGGCTATATCCGAACTGCCGTCCGTTCCCTCATCGATTACGGTCTGGTTTCGGTGGGATTGCCGCCCAGCTTGCCGAATTTTGCGGAATTGGCAGATGCGGGTCTGGATTACAGCGTAACCGTGACATTGCAGGAAGCCGCTCGCTCCATGGGCATCCCTCCGGAAGAGATACCCAATCAGGTTCGCAATGAAATAATCGATGAAACGAAAGCCCAGTTGAAGAAAGTCGCAACGGTGGATCATGTCAATCCCCTGGACGTGGATTATTTGAAACCGGCCCAGGAAGCCATGTATCGACCGGCCTGGGTGGATGTGAACATCCGAAATCCCCACGATGAGTGGAGTCCTTCCGGCACCTTGACCATCTCCTACTACCCGGTGGGAAAACCCCACTTCAAGATCTATCGCTATGTCAGTTTGCCCATACCATCCCTGGCGCCGAATGGATCCACCTTCATTCGAGTGCATCTAAAACCAGACAACACGGACCTGCCCGTTTGGAAAGATTACTATTGGGGGGAATCCGGCGAATGCGTATTGAATATCACAGCTACCTATCACGTTCCGGATGTGGCAACAGCAGCCAAAGATCAGGGAGTCACAGGGACGAGCAACCTGAACCCTGATGCCTACGTGTATGATGTGGATCCGGTTTTTGCTTTCAGCAGGGTCAACAAGCCGGCTGATCCTCTTAGTGATTAAGGATATGAATCCACGAAGAAAAGAGACCCCAAATGATCATAAGATCACGTAGAGTCTCTTGGGCAGCCAAAACATAGCTTTGTTATTTAGTTTTTCAGATTTCGTTAAGCTATATCGCTGAAAAGATCTTGATATTGCAGCTGGTGCTCCAAGACCATTTTTTCCATATCTTCCGGTACTGGTGCCCCTTGGTATGCCTTTCGACTATGTTCATATACCGCATCACGAAAAATCGGCCACAAAGATGTGTCATGATTTGGGATTTGAGCTTTGCCGGAATCCGAGCAAAACAGAATTCTCTTGTCCGCGTATTTGTCGACAAAATCCTTTGCGATCTTATGAATTTCTTCTACTGAGGAACCCTTGGGCAAGATCGGATTCCCTACTGCGAAGGTGAGATGTTCATCCTTATATTTTTCGATCAGCATGTCCACATCATTGATTGCAGGCTGTGGAAACCAAAAATCGCTTCCTGTTGCAACCATGGCGGGTACAAGCATTTCTGCTTTCCCACAGCAGTGATGTTCAAAGATAATGCCCATACTATGGCAATGGTCTACGATTTTTTTCATTGGCGCAACAAAGAACTTCATCGCCGTATCCAAGGAAAAGAATGGACCAGTATGTGTCCCCCAGTCGTCATGTAGCATCACGCAGTCGATTCTAACGACTTCCGCTACACGTGAGATATAGTCACAATACATGTCAGACAATTTGTCCAAGAAGGCTTTCACTGCCTCCTCCTGATCCTCATCCATCAGTGCAATGGCAGCGTTGGAAGCATCCATCATGGCCATCATGCGTTCCCATAGTCCTAGTTGAATACCCAATTGATTGGCCCTGTCACTTCCCAGATACTCTTTGTTCATCTCTTTCATGGTCTCATAATCGATCATATCGATGTCAGGCCATTGTACGATTGTTTCCCAATCGTTCATATCTTCCACCAACGGATTCCCTGGACGAACCGTGGCTCCGCAGGAAACGGTCTCCCATTCCTGAGGTAGTTCCAACCACCCTTTAGTCACTTTGGGGAATGTGGAATAATCAATGTGGGGACCACCATCCAGACACTGATGATGCGCCACATTATCTTGTCCTTGACGAGGGCGGAACTCCTGTATGTCGCAGAAAAACCACCCAATATTAGGTATCCAATACGGTGTTTCCCCACGAAAGAACATCTTGAAGTTTTCACGAACAGGTATAGGCCGATAGTATCGATCGGTATCGGGACAGACATATTTTCCCTCTGCAGTTCGCAATCGAACATCTTCCATTCCTTTGAATCCAGGGTATTTGCCGATTACTGTCCACTCTTTGGCTTCACTATACGTTTCTCTTTTCATTTTTTCCTCCTCCTTAATAAAAAACTCAAACAACATCACAATCAAACATGCTTGTTTAGATCTTCAATCTTATTCCCCCTTGTCCTTTCAATTCCCATGAACCTTTTGCAATGCAACAATTATATTTTTCGATTTGCCATCTGTTTTTTAACTTATTGACATTCTCTAATATTTCAACTTTGAAATGAGGTGATAAATTATATATATATCGAATTAGATTTGTATCTAATTTATACATTATACTTAATTTTAAAAAAAGTCAACGAAAATATTTTTCTTTCCTTTTATCAGTTGCTGTAAATTCAGAGATGGTTCATCTTTGGCAACTCTTCCCTTTGCCCAACCACTCTATGGTGGAGCTTCCCTCCCCAATCATAACCCAATCAAAAAAACCGCTTCATGGATGGACCTTGAAGTGGTTTGGAGGTTCATGCTATTTATTTGGTTTGGATCAGATGCTCAAAACATTGTCTGGTGCTTTTACATCTGCCACGATGGCACAGTCGATCTTGTGGAACAGTGCTTCAACACATACCTTCCCTCGCATATGGTGACGTTTTTTTGCAATAAGAAAACCCTTTCTATTCTCAGAATATTGTTTTCCCATCCAAGACGATATGAAAATCTTCCCCTACTTGTATGGGGATTTTTTTTGCGATCTCCAACACATCGTTTGTTATATTTTCCATTTTATCTTTTGAGTAATCAAGTAATCTCAAAGTATTTTCCGTCTTATACCGAGCCAGTTGTTGCGGATCCACCTTCAACCTATTATCCAAAAATGCCAAGATCAATGCACAGTTGATGGATGCCGAATTGATCAAAAAAAATTCAAAATCGTTTCTGTCAAATTTTTTCATGCGTTTCTTGTACATAAGCTCATGAAAGTGCCTACTAAAGGCGATATCCGCCGTTAAGTTGTCCGTATACATCTCTGCCCAAAATCGACCGACTTGAGGATTTACCACAGAATTCATCAGCAATAAGGCAGAACACACACAATTTATGGTAACAGCATCGTTCGTGTACTGCTTTTTCAAGATCTCTTCCATGATCGCCGAGGAATGGGCTTTCCCAAAACTGGCGTACAGCTGTTTTGCCAACGCACTTTTGTTCTTGTAGTGATAATAAAACACGGATTGCTTGATTCCTGCACGTTGGGACAATTCCTTCATGGATGCCTTATGGTATCCATATTCATAAAACACCTCGTGTGCAACCTCATACAATTTTTCTTTTGTTTGTTCGCCCGCCGGATAAGTTCCCATGGTGATCTCCTTTACTCGTTAAATATCAAAACCTGTTTTTATTCTATGCTACCTTGCACATTCGGTCAATATGATTCCTTATTACTTGCTTATCCGCTATAAAACCAAATATGATAAAGCGTAATTTTTTTATAATTTAAGTTGACAAATGTCTATTCTAAGAATATGATGTTATAAATTAGATTCGTATCTAAATAGATATAAATCTAATTAGATACGAATAGAAATATAAGCTCAATAATTGGAAGGTGATCGCACATGAGTAAAGAAATGGAAACTTATCGCAGTAAATTGGATCGGTTGCAGACCACATTTTCAAAAGGGATTCCCGACCGGGTCCCGGTTTTGCCAAACATCGAAACTTGGGTCATGCACTATGCCAACGTCAGCTTGAAAGACGCTTTTACCAAAGACCCCGAGATCCTCTTCAACGCATTCAAAAAAGTGTCCGACGACATTTATCTGGACGGATTCTTTGGCACCAGCAACATCATTCCTTTGAAAATGATGAAAAAATTCGGGGAAGGGATCTACACTGTCACCGATGAAAGTCTGCAAATCAAAGGAAGCCACGGAACGACCATGCAGCCCGATGAATATCCGGCACTGATCGAAGATCCCCAAAAATTTTTTTCCGACGTGATCATCCCCAGAAAATATCCCATCCTAAATCAAAGCGTCGACAAAAATATGGCCCTATTAGAAGAAGCCTTCGACGATTTCAAAGACTTTGCAGCATACAACGGTTCCGTAGTCAAACGCATCGAAGCAGATCTGGGCATGCCTGTATTGTCGAGAGCTGCCGCTTATGTCGCTCCAGACATTGTTCTGGACTACCTTCGTGACTTTACAGGAATTTCCGGCGATATCCGAAGAAGACCTGAAGCATTGATTGCAGCATGTCATTCGATTTCTGATTTTATCATTCAAATGACGACGGAATCCTATAAAACACCGGAAGACGAGCATTTTGTATTTTCACCCTTGCATTTGCCTACATTCCTGAAACCAAAAGATTTTGAAAAGTTCTATTTTCCATTCATGAAAAAACTCGTGGAAGAGCTCAGCGTAAAAAGAGGATACACTCTTTTATTCTACATGGAAAACGACTGGATGCCGTACTTGGACATACTGCAGGATCTACCCACAGAAGGAAAAGTCGTTGGTCTTTTTGAACACGGGGATCTAAAGGCATATAAAGAAAAAATCGGAAAGAACATGACGATCATGGGTGGTATGCCCATCAGTCTCCTTGCAAGAGGAACAAAACAGCAGTGTATTGACAAGGCAAAAGAATGTCTCGACACTTTGGCACCCGGGGGCAACTATATTTTTTCTGTAGATATGGTTTTGATGTCCAAAAAGGATGCCTTGCCTGAAAATGTCATCTCTACTTTTCAATACATCCATGAAAACGGTAAATATTAAGGAGGAGGAAAAAATGGATCTAAACAAGAACGTATCGGAAGCATTGGAAGCACTGAAGAAAGATTATTTCAAAAATATTCCGGAAGCGGATGCCGACATGTTGATTCGGAAGATGATCAACACTTTGCTTACCAGATAAGCAAAGCGGATACGCCGAAACACACGCAAGTCGACATCCATGTGTTGCAAAAAACATTATTACAGCAAGTAAATCACCTAGAAAAATAGGATAAGGAGAATCCAAATGAAAAAAGAACTGTCAAAAAGCTTGAAACGATTTTATGGTATCGGCGACCTGTTCTTCACCATGATGACTAGTGTTGAGAACTACTTCTTCAATTTTTTTCTAACAAATATCGTTATGTTTGACCTTGGAATTGTAACATTCATTCAAACTGTAACTACAGTAGTAGACGCCGTACTGTCTTGGACTTACGGAGCCATCATGAACTCCATCAAACCATTGAAATGGGGAAGATATCGTTCGTGGTTGATTCTCACCCCCTGGTTGGTCCCGATCATCTACCTGTTCAAATTTACGAAACTAGGTAATGATGGCATTGCCATTGCTATCATCATCGCAGCCGGTATTATCAGCAGTGTCCTTTGGAATTTTGCGTACGTGGCAAACGTGGCACTGATCTCCGTGGCAGCCAGCACCCCTCAAGATCGTGTTGCATTATCGACCTCCAGAGGAACCTACAATCGTGTTGCTGGCATCATATTTTCTTATGCAGGACTTCCTTTGGCCACGATACTTGCAGCAATCGTCGGTGTTCAATTCCAGTTCGCGGCACTTGCCTTTGTACTTGGAGTAGGTATGGCCATCTCCTATTTCGCACACTTCAAGATGTTTGAAGGTTACGAAGTAGATGAAACAACAGCAGCACCAAATCAAATCGTTCCTAAGAAGAACAAAATTGGATTTGTCGGCACACTGAAAGCCCTGGCTCTTAACCGACCGCTGCTTATTCTGCTCATCGCCGACATCGCAAGATGGATCGTCAACTTTGTAGCTAGCGCTACTGCCGTTTATTATTTTACGTATGTATTGAAAAATCCAGGGTATCTGGCAACTTATATGATCATTATCGGCATCGCTGCCGCATTGGGGGCCTTTACCTGTAAATTTGTATCCAACAAGTTTTCTGCCAGGAGCACCACCATCGCATATTTTTTCTTGATGGGTGGACTTCTTATTGTAGCAAAGCTGTTCCACACAAATTTTACACTGGTGATCGTACTCCTGGGTTTGGCACAATACATGTACGGTTCGATCTATTCTTTAATGCCGGTACTATTCGCAGATACGGTTATTTATGACGAGTGGAAATCCGGTAAAAACTCCTCTGGTTGGATCATGGGATTGAATAACGTAACGTTGAAGATTGCTATCGTTTTTCGAGGAATCATTATCAACAGCGTTCTAGCTGTGGTAGGATTCAGTGCTGCCGTCGACGCTGCTTCCGTTTCCAATGAAGTAATGAGCGGCATCAGCAATGCATTTTTACTGATTCCCGGTATCATCCTTACTGTAGGTGGCGTATTGCTGATCCTTGGTTTCAATTTGACAAAAGAAAAAATCGCAGAGTATTCTGCTGAAATCGCTTCCAGATCTTAGTTGACATCTTGGCCACTGCATAATAATTATCAAGCAGTGGCCAATTCTATAAAAACAATGATTTCAATAAATCCGAGGAGTGCTATTTATGAATAATACACCCACGAACTCCGTGGTCAAAAATTTCAAGAGATCCAGCGTGCTGAAATTTGTCTTTGCCAGTTTATTCGGTTTGTTTGCTTTCTTTGTCCGATTTGAATTTATGGGGCAGAAAAGCATTTTAGTGGATCATATCGTCAGTTATATTCGACCTTTTGTATCGCCTAATTATTTGCTTATGATGTTCTTATTTGGAATATTCTGCGTTGCAGACACGTTTTTTATAAAAAAAACCTGGAACAAGAACTTTATCAACAAAATCATAGCCGTTGTTACAACAATAGGTTCCATCATGGCGGCAATGATCTACTTAAACATCGGTCCGGAATTTTTTCTAGATCCTGATATAGGACCCAAATCATCCACATTAAATGGTATCGCTTCCTTGACAGTATTGGTAGCAGGATTATTTTTAACTTTTTTAGTAGATTTTGGACTTATTGAAGCTGTAGGTGTTGTACTGCGACCTCTAATGAGGCCGTTGTTCAAAACTCCCGGACGAGCATCCGTTATAGCGTTGAGCGCTTTTTTAGGCAACTTTTCAATGGGACATATTTCTACCGACATTTTGTACAAAGACGGCAAATTCAACAAAAAAGAAGCGGCCATCATCGCACTAGGTTTTTGTACGCCATCTGTAGGTATAATGCTTTTGTTCGCCAGCCTTCTTGAAATGATGGAATACTGGAATTTGATTTTTACAACTTCGATCTTTGTTACATTGGTAATCACATTTATAACGATCCGATTATATCCTTTAAACAAAAAACCCTTGGATTATTACGAAGGTGCCACACCATCCCACGAGCCTGAAGTGAAGGTACAAATACTGAAAACAGCTTTTTCAGAAGGAGTTTCGGTTGCTGAAAAAGCTGGCCCTGTGCCAAAAAAGCTTGTCAATACTTTCTTGATGACGCTTCGAGTGGTGACCAATATGATGATGTCCGGAGTATTTGTTTTGGTAGTTGGTCTTCTGCTTCTTAAGTACACTTCTATTTTCGCATATGCAGGTTATGTGTTCTGGCCTGTTTTCAAAATTGCAGGCTTTGCAAGTGCCGATATTTCCATAATAATGCAATCTGCCAGCATGTCATTTCTCGATATGTACCTGTCCGTATTAATAGGCTTTGGACAGAATCTATCCGTTGGCGCAAAGTTCTTTCTTTGTCTGTACCCTATGACAGTGTCTGTTTTCGTATCAGGATTTTGGCCGGTGGTTCTGTCAACCGATCTTCCTGTAAAGCCACTTGACCTTGTGGTCACTTGGTTTTTAAGAATGATATTGACCATTTTGATTGCAGGATTGTTAGCAACACTGATGTTTTGATAAATCCATTATCAAGATAACATTTAAAAAGTTAGGAGGCTTTACATTGAAAAGCACAAAAGAACTGTATAATGAAAGATTCAATCGCATTGTCGCTGCCGTTCGACGAGAGATCCCCGATCGAGTACCTGTAATGCCCATGGTAGAGGAATGGGTAATGCATCATGCCGACATCAGTCTCATCGATGCCTTTAAAAACAGCGCAGCCGCCAATTTCGAAGCTTACAAAATAACATTTACAGATGTCTACATTGATGCCCAGTGGGGAAATATGAATATTTTACCGCTGGATGTTATGAGCAATTTCGGGGAAGGTTTGTATGTATTGACAGACCACAGTCTACAAATCAAGGGCAGCCATGGAAATCTGATGAATGCCAACGAATACGACCAGTTCATCGCTGATCCGGTAGGTTTCATCATCAATACGATAGTACCCAGAAAATTTCCTTTGTTGAAAGGGGATAGACAGGAAGTCAAAGATCGATTTTTGAAATCTTTCGATGACTTCAAAACATTCCTTCAACATAATGGCAGTGTCAATAAAAGAGTCGCTGAGGAATTGGGCATACCATTTATGGCAAAAGGATCGCTTTACGCAACTCCGGACATCATCATGGACTATTTAAGGGATTTTGTGGGCACAATGGGGGATATCAAACGGCATCCGGATAAGTTTTACGCAGCATGTGATTCCTTATTTGACTATACGATCCGGATGTTAACCTCATCCTACACCACTCCAGAGGACAATCATTGGATTTTCAGTCCTCTTCACTTGCCCACCTATTTGAAACCAAAAGACTTTGAAAAGTTTTATTTCCCGTTCCTATATAAAATGATCGATGAACTTTGCGTCAAGCGCGGCTACAACCAGATGATCTTCATGGAAAACCTTTGGGAACCTTACTACGAGATCCTGTCCGATCTGCCAAAAACAGACAAGCTGGTCGGGCTGATCGAGAAAGGCGATCTGAAGAAAGCCAAGGATTCCATCGGAAACAAAATGTGCATCATGGGTGGCATGCCAGTGGATCTGTTGGCCAGGGGTTCCGTGAAGGATTGCATTGATCGGGCAAAATGGTGTTTGGATGAATTGGCTCCCGGCGGTGGCTATATCTTCTCCACAGATTCCGTGATCATGTCACACGGCGATGCCAAGGCCGAAAATTTGATCGCTGTATGCGACTACGTTCATAAAAATGGCGTTTATTGAACAAACCTATGAAGGAGGATTTTACCATGGAAGAAAACTTGATGAATATCCTGGAAGAAGCAATGCGCGAATACTATGAAGACTTACCCCCGGAAGCGATCGAATCCATCAAAGAAAGATTTATTTGGATGCTTCTGTCCAGATAGTTTCACCACCAAATAAAAGCCAAGGAAAGGATCTCTTGGCTTTTATTTCAGTTGTCAACCTTTTTTAGAATTATAACCAAACTATTCACTCGGAATCTTTTTAATGCAGTCTACACAGTTTGGAGATGAGGCAACTCTTGATTTTCAGAATTTGATAGAAAATCTCTATTTTCTGCGATCACTTCATTGATCAATTCGATCAAAATCGGATAGCTCCGTGATCCGTACGGCAACAAACCTCCCCCTTTTGCCAGCAACTTGAATCTTTTTTCTATTCGTTTTTTCAGTTCTTCACGTGGGACGGATGGATCTACAAGATCACTGGTATCCATCCCTCCCAAACATGTGATTTGATCTCCATACCCTGCTATTATTCCAGGGATATCATTACATGCTTGACAGGAAGACCAGTGGTCGATCCCAATATTTATCATATCTTCGATCAGTGGTTCTACTTTGCCACAGGAATGTACCTGCGCAAATATCCCTTTTGACTTAATATGTTGAATAATCTTTTCCATTGCCGGAGCAATCAAATTTCTCCAGGTATCTGGGGACATAAAAGAATTTCGCTGATGACCCCAATCATCATGAACCTCGATCATATCAACCGGATAGTATTCCACTATTTTATCGATCAACTTTATTTTATAGTCCGCAATAGCCATTAATAATCCAAAAGATTCTTCTGGATCTGTCAAAAGCGCACAGTTCGCTTCGACCATGCTCATCAACGCATGCATCCGTTCAAAGGGACCGTTTAGAATAGTTACTACGCAGAATTTATTTTCATCAATCCTGCCATCATCCATTTTTCTCGCAGAAGCCCAATCGATTTTATCAAGATTCGGAAACTGTACTACTTCTTTCCACTTTGAAATATCGTTTAATACTGGCGGAAAAGAAGGATCCACCATGGATCCACCAGAGTTCGGCTCAAATAACCAGTTCACACCGAACCAATCCACACCTGTTCCTCCAAGAAGCTGTGCTGGTGTTCCGTCTCCCGGCGCACGTTCGTGAACGCAAGATGGGATGATTGGACACACCTCTGTACGATAATTTGGAAACCATTCTGGAATCTTGCGATCCATAAATAGTACCATATTTTCCTTCATAGATAGGGTCATACTATTTCCTCCTTCTTTATCTGAGTAGCCTGCTTCTTTTCTTCCATTTCATTTTGAAGTTGTGTAACCTTTTGATCCGTTAATGGAAAGAAAACAAGTGCGATTGCACTAATTGCTGCAAAGACTGCAGGTAACAAGCTGATCAAAATTCGGATTCCACTGATTGCATCTGCTGTTACATTTTCAGCATCAAAACCTATTCCGACCAGTCCAAATCCTACGATTGCCGCTCCTACCGTAGTAGCAATTTTGGGAGTCAATGAAAACAAGCTCATCATAAAAGGTTTTACATTCTTCCCAGATTTCCATTCATTATAATCCGCGATCATGGTAAAGATTGCTACCTCCGATGCGTGGGCAAAAGAGTAGCCGAAATATCCAAGTGCTAACAACACGGTAAACGACATTGCCGTATTCCCTAAAAAGTAAGCCAAGGCCAAGCAAATACCAAAAATTGAAACACCAAAAATATATGTATTTCTTCCACCTTTTAAAACCTTATTAACAAAGGGAGTAATGAACGAACCTATGATCATAAGAAATGTGCTCAGCGACAAAAACAGAGTCAACTTGCTCATGTCCCCCACCACATAGTTGTAGTAATAAGCTGCGAGTCCCATAATCGAGAAGAATATGCATGCTTTCGCTACTGCGCTTATTAAGTACAATAAATAGGGCTTCGTAATAGAGCTTTTTAACATTTCCCAAATAGTGGCATCATATTGATCCTTCATCTTTCCAATTCTTTTTTCATCGGAAATGGATTCAATGACGTCATATTCTTTGGATGCAAAGAATAATTGAATAAATCCAAAACTGACAAGGACGGCTATCAATAGAGCAAACATGGAATAACCAAAACTTGAACCTTCTCCACCTCCACTGAACGCAGAGATCAACGCTACGCTGGTCAAACTAAATAAAAACTTGCCAACCGAGTTCAACATTACACGTGCAGACGAAAAAGCAACACGTTCTCGAGGATCTTTCGCCATCAAGGGAAGCAATCCTGTGAACGCGGTATAAGCAAAATTAAACAAAAGATAGGTAAGAATGTATGTTCCCGCAAACCAGATAGCTCTGCCCATCCCGGTAAGACCAATATCGGTAAAGGATAACCAGCGAAGCAATGCAGCTCCAACTCCGCCTATGACCAACCATGGCCGATACTTACCACCTTTTTTGAATTTTGTCTTTTGCATCACAACTCCGACTATAGGAATAGAGATAAGATCTGCCAAGCTACCAATAGTTAATACAGTTGCCATTACCGCTGTTTCAAGTCCCACAGCAGAAGTCAAGAAAATCGCCCAAAATGTCGACGCCACTGTTGTTAACAGTGTTGAAAATCCGTTTGTGACACCATACCGTATTGACTTCAACGAATAAATGCTCTTCTTTTCCATCTGATAACCTCCTTAGTTTTAATCTAAATATTGTAATTCTACCCTCCTTACAGTTATTTTATTTTACGCGTAAAGTATATCTTTTACGCGTAAAACTGTCAAGCGCATTAGTAAAATTTTTTAAATTTATAATATTTGTAGTTAAGTGTGGTTGCTATTTGTCAAATTAGATAACTTTGTTATAATAGGAAACAAAAACAGGTGAATACAATGGACAATAAAAACACAATGAAAAGAAAGATTTTAGACACCGCTATAAGAATATTTTACGATTTTGGTTATAATGACACTTCTTTAAATATGATCGCAAAGTCCTGCAATATTACCAAACCTTTGATTACTTATCATTTTAAAACAAAATCCAATTTAGCAAATGAAGTGAATCTATATTGTAATACTGTTAACAAAAATATGATCACTAAGAAAATTTACGATTGTTGTGGCGTATACGAAGAAAAAATCAACACGGCTGTGGAATTGATTTTGAAAACACACCAATTTCGAGTAGACGAAAAAGCGTATCGATTTTATCATGAAAGAGCAAATGCTAGTTTTGATAATGTTTTTACTTCGGGTTCCATCGAACTATATAATGTACACAATAGAAGGTACCACCTGAAAATGAATGCCGAAATTGATGAGTTGGCGATGTGTGCGATAGCTTCCAGAGCGTCTAGTACAGCGCTAACCATATCTTATTTTTCAGGTCATATCCAATCAAGTTTTGAAGATTTTTGTGATTATGTAGTAAGTTTTCCTTTTCGGCTAATGCATTTTTCAGATGAAGATATACTCGACATTCTTAACGAAAGCAAAAAATTAATAAACGAATTAGATTTTAAATTTGAGCCGTATTTTTGTATTGTGTAACTATTTGATTGCACTCATGTCGACGCACCACATAAAAGCAGGCCAGTACATGAAAATGTACTGGCCTGCTTTTATATCAAATTCTGTATTGCTTCACACTGGAACGATAGAAAAGATCTTTCTATCCCACTTCTACTGAAGCGGTTTCCTGCTTTTTTGTTACCTGATATTTCTTTTTCATCATGAACATCAGAAAAACGGATGCCAACACTCCGACGAACAGGATCAGCAACAACGGGAAGCCGGTAGCTGCCCAATTACCGTTTGCGGCTGCGACGATGGGCCCAAGGATCACAGGTCCGATCATCCCTCCGACTGCAGAACACACGGTTACAACAGAAAGGGTTGCCGGAATGGTTTCCGGCCCGGTTGCAACGTCTGGTGCAATGGTATGAAGAATCGGCGGAACCATTTGCCAGATTACACCAAAGAAGAAGAGAATGACTGGCAGGTATGCAATTGCCGTGATCCGAAATTGATAATAAGAAACAGCCGTACTCAGGATCATTGCCAAAAACAGCAAAAAGGGATGATTTTTGTTTTTAACTTTGTTGAGAACGATTCCTATGGTGACACCACAGAAAAGCATCCCCAAAGTTGCTATGCTGGTATAGAAATTTGACGTTGACAGTTCCAATCCCAAACTCTGTTGCAGAAATGTTGGATAATATGTATTAAATATCACATTCCCAACGGCATACAGCAAAAATATAATTCCCAAAATCCATGCCCCAAGGGATTTGAACCCTTCCAGGATGGAAACCTGTGGTTGGACGGACTGTTGCCCACTGTCTACCTGTTTTTCTGGATAATTGATTACAGTGGCAAAGAGCACTAGAAAAACACCTAATAAAAGCAGATGCAACCACCAAACGCCTCTCCACCCGAAGCTGGGAACGATCAAGTTGGTCACATTGAAGATGATCAGCATCCCAAAAGAAACCCAAAGGGTAAAGATCGACATGGGTAGCCCCCGTTTTTCCGCAGGAAACCAAATGGCAATAATGGTAGTGACCACGATCGCAATAATTCCAAAGGATGCACCTTCCAATGCCCTGCCGATCAGAAAAACAGTGAAGTTGTTGCTGACGATGCCGATGATACAACCCAATGCAGCCATAATGATTGCTGCGATTCCCACGCTTTTCGGTCCAAATTTCTGCATGATGGCACCACCGGGCAAGGATGCGATCATGGCGGCGATGGCACAAACCGACATGGTCAAACCTACAACGGTCATGTCGATTTGAAGATCACTCATAAGCAGAACCATAGTGGGTGGCACTTTATAGAGACCAATAACAAATACGATCCCTGTTAGAATGGCGATGGTCGCCATTGTCCACGCTTTTTTCATGTTGACACCTTCCTGTTCTTAGTATGATTTTTCGCAAAATATTTCAGAGAATTTTTATTCCATATCTTGAAATGCATTTCGGCTGTACTCATACACATATCTTCTAAATAGTTGGAAATTCTCGGTAGGGAAATTTGGATCCAGTCCAAATATTGCCGCCACCTTGCAGTTCTTGTATCGTTCCACCCAGTCATAGGCGATTTTCTTTACTTCTTCCACCGTGGCATCTATCGGAACGTTGGGATTTCCAACACCGACGATGATGGGTGCATCTTTGTACTTTTGAGCCAGCATGTCCTGGTCGTTGATCTCGCATTGGCCACACCACATATCTACTCCCGCTTCAATGAATACAGGCATCAGATCCTGGGCTTTCCCGCAGCTATGGTGTTCGAAATACATGCCATTTTTATGGGTGGTCTCCACGATCCGCTTCAGATAAGGAAGCAGCATCTCACGAACGGTGTCCATGGAAAAGAAAGGCGCTCTTTGATGACCCCAGTCGTCGTGGAAGTACACGGCATCCAGATCATAGAGTTCTTTCATTTTTGTGATGTAGGCATCGTAAAAATCACACAATTTGCTGAAGAATCGATGCACACCTTCTTTCTGGTCGTCGTCCACCAGGGCTATAGCGGCATTACTCACATCCATCAGTCCCATCAACCGCTCCCACAGTCCGGCTTGAATGCCCAACTCTCGGAGTTTATCCACTTTCAGATATTCCCTGTTTTCTTCCAAATGCAGATCCCAATCCATGTCTTCCATTTTCGGAATCTCCACGTATTCTTCCCAGCGATTAATGTCCGGCACTTTGGGAGAACCGCCCACCACGGTGGCACCGGATATGGAATAATCCCATTCCCAGTCCAAATCGAACCAATGGCTGTGGCTGACTTTACCCAATGTGGTGTAATCGTATTGGGGTCCTCCGTCAAAAACCTGGTGGTTGGCCACGTTGTCTGGGCATATCCTTGGCCGAAACTGGATCTGATCGCAAAAAATCCAGCCGGTTTCGGGAATCCAATATGGCTTATTCCCTTCAAACAACAGTTTCCAGTTTTCCCGTACGGAGATAGGTCGGTCATACTCGGGAGATTCTGGCACGCTCATGGGTGCTCCCATGACTTCGAAACACTCCACACCCGGATACATACCCTTTACTTCGAATTCCTTTTCGCTAAATGCAGGTCTTGACATCGTTATCCCTCCTATAATCTTGTAAATAAACGCGTTTATGTTTATATATTATACGGTGCGTTCTTGTTTGTCAAGAATAAATAAACGCGTTTATTATAAAAAGTAGCAAACATATAAAAAAGTCCTTTCGGTGATTCCTGAAAAGACTTTGCAATCTATCATTTTATTTGTTTCGTATTCATTCGTGAAAAAAGAACAGCTTCTGGATCTCCGCCTCTGGTATTCGATGAAAAAGGTCCAAGGTCTCGTGGATGATCGTTTCATGCAGTCTTCGTTCAACGCCGACCAAATCCAGAAATACGTAAGGCATCCGTTTCATGGCTTCCAAATATGTTACATTGGTCTCCTTGTTGTCGATGGCCTGACACATACTGCAAAACAGTTTTACATAGGAAAAAATGTTAAGTTCCAGCTCTTCTTTCGTGATGGTGGTTTCCAAGTTTTTGTGCAAATAGTCGATATAATTGGGCACCTGACGCATCATGCTGGGCAAGGTCTGCTGCCATTGGGCTTCCGTATAAAAGCGGCGATTGGCTTCGTCTTTCAGAATTTCTGAAATGATCAGATTCTCCAGTATCAAATCATGGAGAGGAGTTGTATCCTCCCACTCCAGGGAGTCGATAAATTTGCGAACCTCCTTGGAGTTTTCTTCCAGGATCATGGCAGTAAGATGATCCTTACTCTTGAAGTAGATGTAAAAGGAGGCCTGGTTTTTAAATTCCATTTCTTTGGCAATCATGCGTATGGATGTTTTGTTATAGCCATGCTCCTGGAATAATTTTTTTGTACAGGCCATGATTTTCTCTTGAGTTTCTTCATTTTTTTTTCGGGTCATGGTACCACTCCTTCCTTACTCCCCGCCTTGCCCCACTACCTGGATGTCCAGCTCAAAATGATCCTTGAATCGGACCTGGAGCGTATCGTAAATGTATCGGGACATTTCGACGATCTCGTTGATCTTTTCATAATCGATGGCCATCAGTTCATAATTCAAACGAATGTTGAATTCCACGATGTCTTCGAAAGAATAGGCCCGGTCCCCTTTAAAGTAATTCATGATCAGTTCCGTCTCTGCTGCAGCTGAGGTGATGTTGATCATGGCGATCATTCCATCGCTGATGTCCAGATTGTATTCATCCCGGTGGAGTTGGTAGAAGTAGACGCCCGTCTCCCGAAAAAGATCCACAATGACCCGGTCCTGACAGATCTCCAGATAGAATCTCTTGAACTTATCATCGGACAGCAGCAAATTCATGTACGACCGGATCTCTACCGCAGTTCTTATTTGGAGTTCGTATTCCTCTTCCAGAAGCTGATTGACAAGAGCCTTGTTGGATGTGAGAAATTCATCGTAGATGATCCCCGCCATGTTTTTTTTGCTCTGAAAATGATAGTGGATCACACCAGGACTTAGACCTGTAGCTTCGCTAAGATCTTCATAACGCGTATTGATGTACCCGTTTTCGTAAAACAGCCTGCGACAGGCGTTGATTATTTTTTCCTTTGTATTTCGACTCTTTTTATACCCCATGCTACACCGCCTTGTGAAATGTCGATCGATACAAAAAGTATACCATATTAAAAAAAATCCAGATGAAATATTTAATTTAGTATATATACTAAATTTGTTGACAACTTGAATTTCTCGTGATATTGTAAATTTTATAAATGGCATGATTAATATAATTCTTCAGATCGCAAGGTGCCATGATCACTGCATTGCTGCATTATGAAAGAACCACCAATAACTTTAAGGAGGAGTTTCAATGGAAGCAAAATTAGGAAAAGGTAAAATGGTCTTATTTCTCATCGCTTTGTTTCTGACCAATGTTGCCGTTATGAGCGACATGGTCATCATCCCCGCCATCGCCAACATGTATGGGGTTTTTGGGGATTCCATCAACTTAGTGAATTTCATCATCTCCGGCCCTGCCTTGATCGTCGTTTTCTCATCGTTACTTTGTGGCAAGCTGATGCAGTATTTCAGTAAAAAGACATTGCTGATCTTCAGCTACGCCCTGTTCGCCGCCGCATCCATTCTGGGTGTCGCCATAGAAAATGCATTGTATATGGCTGTCATGCGGGGGATCGTCGGATTCGCCATGGGCATTGTAAACGTTTCTGCCGTCGCCCTTATCCCTGAAATCTTTTTGGACGAAAAAAAGAGAAGCACCATCCTGGGCATGTACAATTCCGCCATGGCCGCCGTGGGGGCTGTCATCGGCCTGATCGCCGGCTACTTCGCCGTCGCTGCCTGGCAATTCGTATTCCGGGTATACTGGATCTCCGTTCCCATCCTGGCGATGATCATTCTTTTCGTCCCGAAAACGCCTCCGGAATCCGTTGTCTTCAACGAAGACGGATCCGTGACAAAAAAGGAAGCTCTTCCTTTGCTGTCCTTTGGCGCTTTGGTTGTAGGATTCATCCTTTTCAACATGATCTACATGGTCATTTATTTCCAGATCTCTGTCTACGTCCTTGAAAACGCCATTGGCAACGAATCGGTGGCAGGTATTCTGTCTTCCTTGGGTACCGTAGGCAGCGCAGTTGCCTGTCTGGCTTTTGGACTTACCTATACCAAGTTCAAAAGAGCCACCATCATCCCAAGTTATCTGGCATGGGTCCTGTGTTTTTCCCTTCTGTATTTGAAACCGACTTTCGCAGTTGCGGTCTTTGCCTGCACGCTGATGGGCGCCGCTTATGGAAACGGGTTCTCCTATTATTTCATGCGTACGACCGTGATCGTTCCACCTTCCCGCATTTCCTTGGCCATGGGGATCGTTACCGCTGCAAACGGTGTCGGAATGTTCCTGTCTCCATACTTCGCAACGACCTTGCAGCAATGGATGGGGGTCCAATCCCTGACCGCCATCATGCCGGTTCTGATCATCTTGTGTGCAGCCGGAAGTGTTCTGTCCATCGTTTTAACGCTTCGGGACAAGAAATATCCTACAGAATACAGTCTTCTCAAAGAAGCAGCATAAAATAATACAATGGAGGTATTGTCATGATGACAAAAAAAGAAAATTTCCTGGCCACGATCCGGGGAGAAGATCCAGAAAGATATGTCAACCAATTTGAGTTTCTCGAATTCATCTACGAAGCGCCCATGGAAGCGGATCCGCCTCCGGGAACAGAGCTTGTCAACGGATGGGGGATCACCTGGCGCTGGCCGGAAGGACAACTTGGCGCTTTTCCCGTACACGACGAGGAGCACAAGGTCCTCAAAGACATCACCCGGTGGAGAGAGCAGGTCAAGGCGCCGTCCGTTGTATTTGACGAAGCCCGTTGGGCCGACGCCATCGCCCATGCCAATGCCATCGATCGAAACGAAAAATTCGTTTCCCTGTTCGTCGCTCCCGGGATCTTCGAAATGACCCACCACCTGATGAGCATGGAAGATGCTTTGACCGCTTATTATGAAGAACCGGAAGCCATGCACGAACTTATCGACTACCTGACGGAGTGGGAGATCTCCTATGCCAAGGAACTGATCGACCATCTGCACCCGGATTGCCTCTACCACCATGACGACTGGGGCAGCCAAATCTCCACCTTCATGTCTCCGGCCATGTTTGAAGAATTCATTCTGCCGGCCTACAAGAAAATCTATCAGTACTATCGGGACAACGGTGTGGAGATCATCATCCACCACAGCGATTCCTTCGCCGCCACCCTGGTTCCCTACATGATCGACATGGGCGTCGATGTATGGCAAGGTGTCATGACCACCAACAACACGCCGGAACTGATCAAGAAATACGGCGGACAGATCACTTTCATGGGAAACATCGACAGCGGCAGCGTGGATTTCCCCGGCTGGACCCCGGAAATCATCGCAGAACATGTAGAAAGAGCCTGCAGGGAATGCGGCACCAAGTATTTCATCCCCAACCTGACCCAGGGCATGGACTTTGATTCCTTCCCGGGCGTCTATAAAGAGACCAGCGCTGCCATCGAGCGCATGAGTGAAGTCATGTTCAACAAATAAAAAAGAAAACAGCATTTCCGTGAATTTTCATTTCGCAGAAATGCTGTTTTTTTGTAAGAATCCGGACGCATCCTACACCTCTTTCACCAATAGGACGTCTTCCCTCTCCTTCGTTAGCTTCATCAGATCTTCTGTAAAGCCGTTGAGTCCGAACAAGACAAAATGCTCCTTGCGTTTTCCTCTTTTCCATTCTACTTCTTGTGCTTTTCTTTCCAAATTGAAAAGGACGTTCTTGCCGACTTTTTCCTTCCAATACTTGCATTCCCCAAATATTATGTTTTCCCCCTTGCTTTCGTAGGCAACGATGTCGATTTCTTCCTTGTTGTTCCACCAGCGGCCTGCACGGTCAAATACAAACTCCAACGGACCCTGATCGTTCATCTGCCACAGCCTTTCGATACAAACATCTTCATATACGTAGCTTGTATGGCTTTCGCTCATATGATCTCTGATTTTTCTCATAACATGATCCCGTTTCCCGGATTCAAGGAAGCTCAAATTGGGATACACAAAGCGGAACCAAAAGGCAATGTAGTTGTCCTTGATTTTGTATAACCCTCTTTTGCTTTTTTCCGGAATTTCTTCCGTAATGGGTACTTCTCTCTTCAACAAGTCCAAGTCCATCAGCGTCTTCAAGTACCTGGTCAGGTTCGTCTGCTTCAAACCCAAATACGATGCAATTTTGCTCAGTTTATGATTTCCTGCTGCGATGGCCCTCATGATGGAAAAGTAACTGCCTACTTCCCCCACTTCCCGCTGCAACAAAAAATTGGGTTCATCGTACAGAAAGCTTTGTTTAGACAGGACGTTCTTTTCAATTGCCATAAAGACATCGATCTCTCCGGCAAACATCTCCATATATTTGGGAACCCCTCCAGTGATCCCATAGTACTCGATCTGGTTTTTGCGATCCAGATTCGGGAAAAATTCTTTATAATATTGGAATGGGATCTGCTTCAACTTGATTTGTCCTGTTCTTCTGCCATATAGAGGACTACTGTAGTGCAAAGTTTGGCTCTCCATCATGGAAATCAAAGAACCGCAGAGAATGACCATGATGTTTTTGTCTTTCAGCATGGTATCCCAAATCTTTTGAAATACAGAGGGAAATGCAGGATCAGATTTCCCCAGGTATTGAAATTCGTCCAGCACCAACAGAAGTTTCTCGTCTTCTGCTTTGGACAGCAAAATTTCGAAAGGTATTTGCCACTGGTCGACTTTCGCCATTTTCAACAAGGAGTTGTCACAAAAGTCTCCTACCATATTCTTGAATGCTTCCAGATTTTGCTGCTCGCTTTCTTCCGTCACCAGAAAATAAAGTGCATTTTTTCCCTTCATGATTTCTGTCGCCAATGCAGTTTTCCCAACCCGCCGGCGGCCGTATAGAACTACAAGAGAGGATCCTTCTCTCTCATATTCCTCATTTAGAAAGGTCCATTCTTCTACTCGATCGATAAATCGCTCCATTTGCATTCCCTCCATAATTTTATTATACTCTAGATTATTATATTTTCAAGTATATAAAATTAATTATTAAAAAGCCGCTCCCACCCTTTTGGGCGAGAACGACTTCTCTTTTCCTACCTGTTCCTGTAATCCAACCTTAATCGATACCCTCTACGGTCGATGTGGTTGAATGTCTTGTATCGGATGACGCAGCCGTCCCGATTGATCTGGTTGGCGTAACTGTACACCAAATCCGGGCTGACTCCCTGGACCTTGATGTCCGCCGCTTTTCCGTGTACGTGCTGGGAGGTGTCCGCCCCGGCCACGTTATGGTTGTGGGTCCTGCAGCGGATCCCGGAAGTGATGATCACCGGCTTGCCGAAGTAGTTCCGGATCTGCTGCAACTGCTTCAAGAGGCTTTCCTCCACTTTTGCCGGGTAGCCGTTGCAAAAGCGGCCTCCGCATTTGCACTTGAATTCGCTTTTCTCGAAATCCTTGTACTTGTAGAACATGAGCTCGTACTTGGTGATGGGACCGGCGATGCCGTCCACCACTAGGCCGTGTTCTTTTTGAAACCTTCTGATCTTCTCCCTGCTCAAGGGACCGATGATCCCGTCCATGACTAGGGGGGTCGTCCTCCCCTTGTCCCATGTATTAAGCAGGCCTTGCATCACTTTATTGTCCATTGTTTTGTTGGCTCCTCTCCACAGCCCCCGCCTCCTGCATTCCCACCAGGATGTTCCTTAACACCTTGGGTATGGGCAGACCCATGAGGGCGGCATTCTCCAAAATGGAGATGCCTTCATTGGCAATGTAAAACAGGGCGGTGGCCATGCGAAAATAAGGTTCTCCATTTCCGGAGATCCGGTCGACCTGGGCGGCTATGAGCACCAGCATCAGAATGACGATTTTTTTAAGCAGACCGGCAAATCCGGTTTTGCTGCTCAATTTCTTCTGGACGATGGCGGCCATGAGCCCGGTCAAATAATCCACGGAGATGAAAACCAGCAAGCCGTTCATCAGGGCATCCCATCCGCCGAAAAGCTGTACTATGGCTGCCATGGATCCCACCATAAAGGCGTTTTCCACAGGCTTCATATAGGCCAGCTTTGGCAGGAAGTATCCCTGGATGTTGGTCGTTGTCATATGGTTTTTCTCCTTTCCTTCTATTGTTGGAAATCAGTCGGACATGTAGTCCCTCAGCTGGTCCAGGACCCGCTCTTTCAGTTTGCCTAGGCCCTGAATGTTCATTCCAAACTCCTCGGCAATGTCCTCGATCTTCTTGCCCTGGTAGTAATGGTGATAGAGAAACCAGCGTCCCCGGTCATCCAAGGCTTCCACGGCTTCCTGGAGGGCTTGAAGATGTTCATTCTCCTGGATCTGATCCATATAGTACTGGATCAACTGGTCTTTATAATACCGGATGAAGGGCAACAAACTGCCTTCTTCATAACTGTTGACCGCCTTTAGCATGATCTCGTAGGAATTCTGGTAGGCATCCTCAAAGGAGTCTGCTCCCTCGCCGTATTTTTTGTACAAGCTCAGCACCATGGGCTCCAGCGTTAAAAAGAGACTGTCCAATCTTTCCTGATTCCACCCTTTTCCAAAGGGATTATCCTTTATTGTTTGATCCATATTTATCTCCTGTTTCTTCCATTTAAATTTTGAGTTTACTTCCTCTATAATAGAATGGAAAAAATGGAGAAGAGAAACCCGTTTTCCTTGGTTTAAATACAAAAATGCCCGAGATTCCTCTCGGGCATCCTGTTTTCCATCATATGTTCTCGTTCTTCAATGCGTCCATGGGGTTGTCCTTTCGGATCTTGTCCATGGCATAGATGCTGCTGGCAAAGACCACCAGAAACACGCTGCCAATGGCGATGGCCACGGGTTTCATGGGCATGTAGAAGGCAAAATCCATGCCGTTGCTGATGGACCGATAGATCAGATAGGTAACCCCCACTGCGACGGGGATGCCGTAAATGATGCCTTTCAGACCATAAAGAGTGCTCTCGTAAGTCATCATCTGCCGGAAGCCCCTCTGGGTCATACCCACGGTCTTCAACATGGCAAACTCCCGCCGTCGCAGGTGGATGTTGGTGGAAATGGTGTTGAACACGTTGGCGGCGGCGATCAGGGAGATGAGGATGATGAACCCATAAGAAAAGATGTTGATGACGCTGACCATGGCCCGGTCCTGCTCCTGGAAGGCCCCGTGGTCCGTCAGCCGGCTGTAGGACAGCTTCTCTTCCTTGAGCAGGAGGGACATGTCTTCATAGGCGGCCTTGTGATCCTCTACATGGAAATACAAGTTGACTGGGACCTCTTCCTCTACGCCCAGGACCGCTGTTCTGGCGCTGAAGGGATAGATGACCTTGATGTCCGTTCCCATGGAATTGACGGCCATCATGGGAAGCTCCTTGATGATGGCTCCCAGCTCCAACTCTTGAGTAATAATTCCTTCCTCCCTGGGAAGGAGGACTTCCTCTTGGTTGTCGTCCCGGTAGACCAGCTGGTCTTCCCGGACCTCTCCGGTAAAGTAGGCTCCTTCCAATTCCTTAAAGGCCATCCCTATCGCCGAGAAAGACCCTTCCTTCAATGCATCGTAGGTGTAATACCTGGAATCTTCCGGGTTGAAGATCTTCCCCTGGGTATAGACCAGGGCTTTGGGCCGGTCGGTATCCGTGTACTCCTCTACCCCCAGCCGGTTGTCTTCCAGAAGCTTTGTAAAACTGGCATCATCCAGAAAGATCAGGTGCATGTCCAGGAGTTTTTCCCCTTCTGTTGCGCCCACCGCATCTTCCATCCAGCTGGATCCCAGCAGTTTCCGGTAGTTTTCATCCACCAGGTCCTCCGGCACCAGGATCCCTCCTCCCATTTCGCTGTATTCATAGGAAGAATCCCGGACGCCTTCTATGGAAGTCAGAAGTTCCCGGACACTCTCCTCATCGGTTTGTTGATCCGGCGTCAGGGTGTAGGAGATGTCGTAGGTGGCCTCCCCGAAGAGCTGGCTGGTGCTGGTCATCAAATAGTTGGTGAAGCTGGAAGCGGAGATGAAGAGGACTACGCTCATGAACAGGGAGATGACGGTTGCCCGGTATTTTCGCTTGTTCCTTTTAAAGTTCTTGGCTGCCAGCATGCCGTTGAATCCGAAAAGCTTGTAGGTGATCCGGCTGGTCTTCACTTTTCCCGCCTTGATCTTGATGTCCTCCGTCTGTCGGATGGCATCCATGGCGGAGATCCTGGCGGCTCTTCTCGCCGGTATGGCGGCGGAGATCAGGACAGTCACCACCCCCAGAGCGGCAGCCACCAGCAGGGATACGGGGGAGATCCGAAGCACCAACTGGGCATTGGTCCCGGAATTCCACAGGGCCGTGAAGAGGTCCTTGGCAAAAGTAAAGGTGATGCCGATGCCGGTGATACCCAGCAGGATCCCCAGGGGGATCCCCACGGCGCTCAAGACAAAGGCTTCAAAGAGGACGCTTCCCATGATCTGCTTTTTCGTGGCGCCTACAGACTTTAGCAGGCCGAACTGCTTGGTCCGCTCGCTGATGGAGATGGAAAAGGCGTTGTAGATCAGGGAAATGGATCCGAACATGATGATGGCGGAAAGGACGGCCACCATGCTGTAAAGTACGGCATTCAAGGTGTTCTCGTTGGAATTGCCGCTGAAGCGGAGCAGGTCGCTGTTGACCAGGGTCTCTTCAAATCCGGAATCTTCCAGAAAAGTGTAGATCCCTTCCATGGGCTCCACCCGCATGTAGACGTCCAAGGGCCCCTCTCCCTCACCATCTGCAACAGTGAGCGCCGTATACCCGGGGCCGTGTATCCTTCAAAGGTGGGCCGCTCATAGAATCCTACTACAGTATAGGACTTGGTTTCCTCCCCAACCAATTCTTCCTGTCCCTTCAAAAAAGACTGGGTTTGGGTCAGGTTTCCTCCATCATATACCCGCCTTCCCACATTCAAGGTTAGGGTATCCCCAAGGAAGAGGGTGACTCCCCCGTTGGTGGATAGATGCTCCGGCAGAAGGACCTGGCTGCTGTTTTCCGGCAGGACCCCGTCCACCAAGTGGACCGGCATCATGGTAGAAAACTCCTCATCCATGGCGCCGATGAAGACATAGGGCTTGTCCTCGTTCTGGATGCCCTCCAGGCGAGCATAGCCTACATGCTCCAGGGAAGAGAGGGCTTCCACCTCTTCCTTTTCTGCCAGGGCCTGCCGGTCTGCCAGAGTGATGTTCAAGACCCCGCCGTAGTAATTTCCTTCCTGTTCCTTGACCACTTCGATGATGTAGGACTGGAGGCTGAAAACGGATGTGGTGATGGCCGTAAACAGGGATACGGATAGAATAATACCAATAATGGTTACCAGGGTCCTTGTCTTGTTCTTCTGCAGGTTCTTTAAGGTCACTTTGTTCAAGATCTTCATGAAGGGATCACCTCATCCCGGGTGATCTTCCCGTCTTCGATGGTCAGGATCCGGTTGGCCTGGCGGGCAATGGCCTCGTCGTGGGTAATGATGATGAGTGTCTGATCATACTTGCGGTTGGATGCTTTCAGCAGTTCGATGATGTCCTGGCTGTTCTTGGAATCCAGATTTCCCGTGGGTTCGTCCGCCAGGAGGACCACCGGCTCGTTCATCAAGGCCCTTCCGATGGACACCCGCTGCTGCTGGCCTCCGGAGAGCTGGTTGGGCAAATGGTTTTCCCTCCCGTGGAGGTTCAAGGTCCCCAACAGGTCCGTCAATCGCTCTTGTGCCACTTCCTTGCCATCCATGAGAACGGGGAGGGTCATGTTCTCCACTACGTCCAAAACGGGGATCAGGTTGTAGAACTGGTAGATCAGTCCCACCTGCCGTCGTCGAAAGACGGCCAGCATCTCCTCGTCCAGTCCGTAGACGTCCCTGCCGTCCATCCAGACCTTGCCGGAAGTGGGACGGTCCACACCTCCCAAAATGTGCAGCAGGGTGGACTTGCCGGAACCGGAGGGACCGGTAATGGCCACAAAATCCCCTTTCTCGATGACAAAGGACACGTCATCCAATGCCTTTACCATATTGTCGCCGTCACCATAGGTCTTGGTGAGGTTCTCTACTTTTAGAATTTCCATCTATTAAAACCTCCTGTATTTTTGTCTCTGCTCTATTTTAGACCGGACACATTAAAGGAAGATTACAAGATTCTTAAGAATTTGTTACCAAAGTGTAAAAGTTTACGTTACTAAAAAAACAAGCCTCCTCATTTGTTGTAAGTGCCTATAGGTTGGGGTATACTTAAAGAGATAGACATTTTTGTTTATCTTTTAACGAGAGGTGGTGAACCAACGATGAAAAAACGTTATTCTTTTTTATGGATCCCCCTGATCATCTTGTTGCTAGTTGCAACGATGGCAGGGATCAATGCACCAACGGTGGAAGCGACGGGTGCCGGCAAACTGGTCTACGTCATCCCCATCGAAAATGAAGTGGAGCGGGGACTGGAGGCTTTCTTGCGGCGAACGACCAATGAAGCCATCGAGGCCAATGCGGATCACATCATCTTTGAGATCAATACCCCAGGCGGCGCCGTAGATGCGGCGGACAACATCGGACAGATCCTCCAGGCCATCGACATTCCCACCACGGCCTACATCCGGTCCAGAGCCCTTTCCGCCGGTTCCTACATTGCCCTGTTCATGGACAACATCTACATGAATCCACAGGCCACCATGGGAGCCAGCGGAATCATCACCCAGGACGGGAATGCTGCCGATGCGAAAGCCCAGTCCTACTGGCGGGAAGCCATGGGAAGTGCGGCGGAAGCCGGCGGGAGAGACCGGATCTATGCAGAAGCCATGGCGGATGCCAGCATCGATCTGCCGGAACTGAATGCTCCAACAGGAGAATTCCTGACACTGGGTCCCACAAAGGCCCTGGAAGTGGGATATTCCCAGGGAACCGTGAACCATCGAGCAGAACTGCTGACCGTCCTTGGATTTCCCGATGCCACCATCGTGGAGGCGGAGATCACCCCTGCGGAAAGCGTGGCCCGATTCCTCACCAATTCCATCGTGGTATCCATCCTGCTGACACTGGCCGGTCTTGGGTTCGTCATTGAGCTCTACACTGCCGGATTTGGTATCGCAGGCATAACAAGCATCGTATCCCTGATCCTATTTTTCTACGGCCATGCCGTTGCCGGGTTTGCCGGCTTTGAGGTATTGGTGCTGCTGATCCTGGGGATCGGGCTGATCATCACGGAGTTTTTCGTACCAGGCGGGATCTTGGGCGGACTGGGTGTACTGAGCATCGTGGCATCTTTGTTCTTTGCCTCGGACAACATCTTCGCCATCGGTATGAGCGTTCTGCTGGCCCTGATCATCTCCATTGCAGCATCGGTGATCCTCTACAAGAAGATCGGGCTGCAAAAAGGATTCCTGCGACATATCATCCTGTCCGACCGGGAAACGCCGGATCGAGGATATACGTCCGCAACAGACCGGAAAGATTGGATCGGTAGAAAAGGAACCGCATTAACACCCCTTCGACCGTCGGGTACCGGCATGTTTGACGACGACCGGATCGACATCGTATCGGAAGGGACCTTTATCAAAACGGGGCAACCTGTAGAAATCGTTCAAGTGTACGGCAGTCGTGTCGTCGTGAAAGAAATTACAAATGAGGAGGCGTAATTATGTTTAGTATTGCTGATTTCATACCAATTATCATCATTGGTGTCATTATCATTGGACTTGCTGTCTTGTTTTCCTTCATCCCGGTGGCTCTGTGGATCAGTGCCCTGGCTGCAGGCGTCAAGGTCAGCATCTTCACCCTGGTCGGAATGCGTTTGCGTCGGGTCGTCCCCAGCAAGGTCATCAACCCCTTGATCAAAGCATATAAAGCCGGCGTCAGCGCCGATGCCAACCAGCTGGAGTCCCACTACCTGGCAGGTGGTAACGTGGACAGGGTGGTCAACGCCCTGATCGCAGCACAACGAGCCAACATCGACCTGGGCTTTGAGCGGGCAGCCGCCATCGACCTTGCCGGTCGTGACGTATTGCAAGCCGTTCAAATGAGCGTTAACCCGAAAGTCATTGAAACACCATTCATCGCCGGTATTGCCATGGACGGGATCGAGGTAAAGGCAAAAGCCAGGATCACCGTACGTGCCAACATCGAACGACTGGTCGGTGGAGCCGGTGAAGAAACGGTCATCGCCCGTGTCGGAGAAGGGGTCGTCAGCACCATCGGTAGCGCCACTTCCCACAAGCAAGTACTGGAAAACCCGGATTCCATCTCCAAAAACGTATTGAACCGTGGTTTGGATGCAGGAACCGCTTTTGAGATCCTGTCCATCGATATTGCAGACGTAGACATCGGAAAGAACATCGGAGCCATCCTGCAAACAGACCAGGCACAAGCCGACAAGAGCATCGCCCAGGCGAAAGCGGAAGAACGTCGCGCAATGGCCGTCGCAGAAGAACAGGAAATGATCGCCCGCGTTCAGGAAATGCGTGCAAAAGTTGTGGAAGCAGAAGCAACCGTACCTTTGGCACTTGCAGAAGCACTTCGTACCGGCAAGATGGGCGTTATGGATTACATGAACTACCAAAACATCGGAGCAGATACCCAAATGCGGGGATCCATCGGTGACATGACCAAAGGGGATGCCCCCAAGGAATGATCCTTCCAGGCACTGATGGTCGAAAGGAGTGATTAAATGGAAGACATTATAGCTCCACTGTTAGCCATTCTTGTAATGGTAGGCTCCAGCCTATTGAGAGCCCGTTCCCAAAAGACCCAGGGCGGAGAAGCTCCCACCCGGCAGCCTGAGCAGAAGAAATCCTTCATGGAATACGGCAGGGAACTGATCAAGCAGATCGAAGAAATGAACCAGGAAGCTACCTCCGAAAAGAAGGTGGCACCAGCCCCAAGTCAGGAAACGGCACCGACCGTCCAGGCTGATCCGAGAGCCGCTGCATCCACAGCAGCCATGAACGATCAGATGGAACGATTGCGGGCCGACTTGAATGTGAACACGGAAAGAGAAAACCGGGAAACGAGAGAGCAGGCCAAGCGCATCCAGCGAAACATCCCCAAGGATGACGGCCCCCTTCAAGTGGAACGAAAAACCTTCAAGAATGTTCCCATCCAAAAGAACCTGACTCCAAGCGGACTGCAGCAAAGCATCGTCATGGCGGAAGTACTGGGTCCACCCCGGGCGAAAAAAGCCCACAGACCCATCCACCGCTAGGTGAGGGAGAATGTGAAATAAGAATAGAATAGCTAAGATAAAAATAGGGAACCCGACTGGATCAAGTCAGGTTCCCTATTTGTTTGTGGAGAAGTGATTTTTGCCACTTTACACTTTTTACAACGAAAAGTGTGGGTATTGTTTTTGATCCCTAATTCAAAGCATACTCCCCAGCGTTTGTTTTGGATATGTGCGTTTTTTCGTTCTTTTTTTGGTATAGATGAAGTACAGAGCAAAACGAAATAAGTTTGGGAGGTGCCTATGATGAAAATAAGACGGATCATGATCCTGCTGGTGTTATTGATGGTACACGCCCTCATGGGATCCTTTTTTCTCCCCGGATACCGCGTTCTTGCCCAAGAGTCTTTGGTGGAGGGCTTACAGACCTATACCGTCACCTACGATGCCAATGGGGGAACCGGCACCCTGGTGGATCCCAACAGCCCTTACACACCTTTGCCTTTGGATAAGGTGGGAATTTTGGAAAACGTCTTCGAAAAGCCCGGCTATGTATTTGCCAGTTGGAACACCCAAGCCGACGGCAAGGGCATCACCTATCTGCCGGGAGACTCCTTCATCCTTGCGGAAGATACCATTTTCTATGCCATCTACACTCCGGGCACTCCGAATACGGGACGATGGGACCCAAGGATTTTTCCAGTGCTTCTGGGTGCGATAGGTTGTGGCTTGATTTTCAAAAGGAAAACTTCATTGTAGTTTGACGGAAGAAAACGGCTCGGTGATCCTCGTATATCATGGACCCCGGGTTGTTTTCCTTTTGTAGGCCTTGCATCAACCTTCTTTTTTCTCCTTGTTGGCTTTGATCCGCTGCATTTCCGTTTTGATGAAAGGAACAAAATAATTCATTCCCAAAATTGCAAAGGTGGTCCCCTCCGGAACCCATCCCCATAATCGGATAACCATTATAATGGTTCCTACACCGTTGCCAAAAATCAAGCGACCGCTGTCCGATTTGGGAGACGTGACAGGATCCGTAGCCATGAAGAATGCACCCAACATGACACTACCGGAAAATAGGTGGAACAAAGGATTCTGCCCATTCAACAATGCAATAACGGCAACGGCGGACAGCACGCCTGCCGGAATCCTCCAGTTGGCGTATTTCTTGTAGATCAGGTATGTAGCCCCCAGCAGAAGTGCCAGTGCCGAGACTTCTCCCATGCTCCCCCCTATGTTTCCAAGAAAAAGGTTCCAAATGGGCGTTGTAGCACCCGTGTCTCTGAAAATCCGCAAGGGCGTTGCCGTCGAGACCATGTCCACCGGTGCCAGCCAGGGAGTCAGTGCCGTGGGAAAGGCCAAAATAAGAAACAGTCGTCCGAAAAGAGCCGGATTGAAGAGATTCTTAGGGAATCCCCCAAAAGCCTGTTTACCGACAACGATCCCCACGGCAGCCGATGCTGCAATGACATACAAAGGAGTGGATGGAGAAACGGACAAGGCCAGAAGCGTAGCCGGTTACCATTGCGCTTCCATCCTTGATCGTATACTTTCTCTTGAATAGAAATTGAAATAGTGCTTCCGAACCTACTGCAACCCCAACGCTGACCAAAATCAGCAAAACCGCTTTCTCGCGAAAAAAATAAACCGCCAGAAGCGTAGCCGGTATCAGTGCCAGGAGCATGCCTTTAAACATTTTCATCATGAAACCTCCCATTATCTGCTTTTTTAGGTTATACCCCAAGGTTGAATTGGAAATCACTGAAAATATTTCTACCGAACATTGAATACCATTGCCATTTTCACTTCTCTGTGTTAAAATATTCCTTGCGTCGGGGTGTGGCTCAGCTTGGTAGAGCGCTTGGTTCGGGACTAAGAGGCCGGAGGTTCAAATCCTCTCACTCCGACCATTTTTATGCACGAAATTAAAAACAAAGGGTTTTCATTGAAGAATGTCTTCAACGAAAACCCTTTTTCTATTTCTTCCTTGTTACAGAACATTGACTACTTTTTTATTGTTTTACGATAAACTTATGTTACAATTCGATAAAAAGGAGGTTTTTTCTATGAAATGGTTCCACCAACCCGCATCAAGAATACTGTTGATCGTTTTTCTCCTGTCCATGACTCTTGTCGGTTGTTCTCCACCAACAAATTCGAAGCAGGAAAGGGACGGCCAGTACCTTGTCACCGTGGTCAACAACACCGACGAGCCTGTCTATTCCGTCCAGTTTTCCATGGATACCCGATCCGGTGGCGCAATCAATGCAAACGGCACTCCCATCGAAAAGGGAGAAGATCTGACTTTTGATTTTGACATTACAGAAAAGAGTGCCCTCTGGACCATTCTTGGTGATGACGATCAGGTCCTTGCCCGCCAGCAGGTGGACTTTGACTTTGATGATCACAAAGAAATGGTGCTGGTGATTGAAGGTGTGGATGGAAGCATGACCTTGCACAGTAAGCAACCATAGCTGTTTGCTTACTCCAAATCTGTAATGATCCCGCTTTCAAGAGCCTTCTTGTACATCTCCTGGAAAGCAGCCTTCGCTCCGTCCCCGAACCCCATGGATGAGGTTTCGATGAAGCTGTCGTATATGAGTTTTCCCTTGAACGGCAATAGGACGGTCTCGATCTGCAATGGCAATTTCTGGTCAAAAGCAAATGCGATGGAATGGGTGATCCCCTTGATCCCGTAGAGCTGGTCTTCTCCATTTTCATTCGCGCCAATGGCCACCGCAAAGTCCGGCTGGTATTCCAGGATGAAAAACATGCCTTTTATATGTTTGTTTCTCCAAGCGCTGAGTATTTCGATCCTTTCCTTTGAGAGTTCGGTTTCTGCAATATATTCATCGATCAGCTCCGGGTTTTCCCACAAAATCTCCCGTACTTTGTAGATCTGTTCTTCTGGTGTGGTGTTGGGAAAATCCGGTTTGATCGTTGCTTGAATTACATGCTTTCGTTCATTGACAAAATGCATCAAGCCATACCATATCTTGTAAAATTCGATGCCTTCTTCCCTGCTTAAATGGGCTGTCTTCAAGTTATCCGATTTTGCGCAGCATTTCTTGTATTTCTTGCCGCTGCCGCAGGGACAGGGATCGTTTCTTCCAACTTTCTGCTTTTTTACCACCTCAAATTCCATGGCAGTGTTGTCTCGTGGGCGTATTTGCTGTTGCATTTCTTCCGGTGTCCATCCCTTGTTGAGCCAGGTACGGGTATTGTTTTTGGCCGTCATCAGCATGTTGATGAATGCATGAAACTGATCTTCCCTGCTAAAGACAAGATCGTAGCGATCCAGGATGGGACCCAATTCACTGATGCCGTTTCCATAGGTGAAATAATCTTTCACCTCGTAAAATCCGTTTGTCGTATTCATGGAATATCCGAAAGTTTCCTGCATGAAGCGGTATACATCCCACCAATGATCGTTGTCTGTAAGATCGCCTTTCTCGTATTCCAGGAATTCGTTTTTTTCCGGTACATAACGGGACTTTCCTGCCTGATGTTCCAACAGCCTTTCCACTTGCTCGAAATCGTCAAAAAACCAGTAATGGACCAGATGATCCTTGTAGAATCCGTACCAGCCGTCCTTCAATACCAGCGGCAACAAAAGAACATAAAGTTCTTGGCTGGTCGTCTGTTCCGTGTTTTGATCGTTGAATATTTTTACAAAGTCTTCCCGGGAGATGGCACCATACAATTGGACGGCCGCTTTTGCGTAGGTGTTGAGAAGTTTACGGGTCCCGGCCCTCCCATAAGGGCAGCGAACAACATCATCTTGACGGTTGTATTTTTCAAAAATCTTCTCAGCGGTTTTTTTATTCATGTCATCATCACTCCAATTTTCTTTTCTTTTTCTTTTGATATATCTTTGCTCCATCATCCCTAACGAATAATGGAATGGCTGTGGATATAGAATTCTTCCTGGCAGTCCAGGACCTTCTTCTCCATTTTTCCCAGGGTTTCGTCAAAGCGCTCCGCATCTTTTTCATCGATCTCCATGACTGGGCTGTCGTGATATACCCACTTTCTTCCGTCCAAAGCTCCGGGTTTGAGTACCTTGACCATCATGGCCGTAGGAAAGGTTCCGTCCTCCAGACAGATGTTGTATCTTTTGCAGCTCTTGAAACCGAGCCCCACGTAATTCTTCGGGCTGCCGAAGATCACAATGGTATCATGGCCCATCTCCATGGCCTTTTCAAAGGAATGCTCCATGAGCTTCTTCCCGTATCCCATCCTTTGGTATTCGGGCAAAATGCAGACAGGGCCGAAGGTGAGGATCTCTTTTTCTGCTCCGGCCTCATCCACCAGTTTCGCTTTCGTGTACATAATATTGCCGATGACCTGTCCGTTCAGCTCGATCACAAAGTCCAGTTCCGGAATGAAATCTTCGTGGGATCGCATGATGTGGACCAGATAGTGTTCCACACACCCGGGCACATACAGGTTCCAAAATGCCTTTCTTGTGATCTCTTCCACTCTTTGATGATCCTTTTCTTCTTCGTTTCTGATGTGCACTTTCCTGTTCATGAACAAACCTCCGCTTCTATAGCTGCAACGTTGTTTTATCATTGTCTTATCATTAGACTAACATATATATGGCAGGCAGCAATACCAGTAACCAGAAATTTTTCCATTTCCGATCATTATGAAGCAAATATCAATCTAAAGCTTGATTACAAATTTGTAAATGAAAAATATATATAAATTTACATTGACACGAGAATCTTAGCAAGCTATAATTATAGCATGATAAATAACCGCCATGGACGGTTATCTATACCTCGGTAAAAGCGATGCGCACGCTTATATCAATAAACTGATTTGGTACTCCATTTTCGACTATTGTACTAATTCAAATTTTAAAAACAGAAAGGCGGGTATTTTTTATGGATCGCGAAAGACTTACGAATTCGGAAGTCAACAGATTTGGTATTTATGGATTCATGTCCATGTTTGGTATTATGATCCCTATGATGTATTTGACGATTTTCATGACGGAGCATCTTGGGATGGGCGCCGCACTGATGGGAACCATTCTTTTGGCAGCCCGGATCATCGACTTTTTTATTGGTCTAAGTGCCGGGGGCGTCATCGAAAGAACCAAAATGAAAAGCGGAAAGTACCGCTCCTGGTTCAAGCTTCTTCGTTGGGCTGTTTTGATTGGAATCACCATGCAGTTTTTCAACACAACGGCACTTCCTCTAGCCGCTCAAGTCGTCATTGTATTTATTGGTTATTTGCTGCTTCATGGCTCCATGGACTTTTTGGCGCCATCTCAATTCGGCGTTCTATCCATGATGGCCGGTCCAAACTTTGCGGACCGTAATCGACTCTCTTTTAGGAATGCACAATTTTCTGCCATCGGCCAAATCGTCGTTGCTGCTGCTGCACTTCCTGCCGTCAATTTTTTTACTCCTTTAGTTGGCGGAACTTATGCCTTCTCCATCGTGGCAACTACGGCAGCGGTCCTTTTCTTCATCGCCGCAACCTTGATCGTTCGCGTTTCCGAACCTTATGACAAGGGTCAACCAAAAGACGCCCCGGGCATGCCTGTCGTCACCTTGGGAGACATGGTCAAATCGGTCCTTACAAACGGACAACTGCTGGTTCTTCTGTTGGGTCAATCCTTGTTCCAAACAGCCGGACAAGTCGCCATGGGGATCATGACCTTCTATTTCATGTTCGTTCTGGGAAATCTGACACTGATGGCACTGGCCTTGACCATTACGGGACTTTTCGGTTTTGTCGGCAGCGTCATTGGTCCTAAAGTTGGTACCAAACTGGGCAAGAAATATGCCATGGTCGCCGGAATGCTCACCTATGGAGTCATGTCCTTTGGTATTGCATTCTTCGCCGCCAATTCTTTTATCATCTACATCGTTCTTCAATGCGCCAACACCATCGGAATGTACTTTTTCATGAGCTTTGGAAACTTGTATTTCCTGGACTGCGGAGAATATGGCTACTGGAAAACCGGAAAAGACAACCGAGCCGTTGCACTGGCCATGGGCAACATGCCCATTAAAATCGGTATGGCTCTTGGTGGAGCACTTGGAGCATACGGTCTTGCACTGATCGGCTATGTGCCGGGTATGGCCCCATCTCCGGAATTTGCCACAAAGTTCATGTACTTGTTCGGCGGACTTCCTGGTGGGTTGGCACTTGCTTCCGGTCTGATCATCTTGTTTGCTTATAAGTTGAGAGACGTAGACTGTGAACTGTATGCCAGAGAAAATGAAGATAGAGTACGGGCAGCTATGGCTGCTTCCGGCGAATAATCTTCTTCATCGACAAAACTACAATTGATCGTTGAAAAGACCCGTTGATTTTCTTCAACGGGTCTTTTAATGTTCTTTCAAGTTTTCATGGTATACTATCCACACGGAGGTGAGGGGAAATGAAAGGAAAATGGAGATCAGTGACAGGCTATGGTTTGCTTGCCATTGGATACCTGTTTGTCTTTTGGCTTCGCCAAGACCCTTTGCGAGTGGAAAACCTCTATTCCAGAGGTCTTTATCCAGTTTTGATGGAAAGATACAGCCGACTGGTGGGCCATTTGCCCTTTTCCCTGGCGGAAGCATTGGTTGTCCTCTTTTACCTGGGTGTGGGCGGATTGATCGTCTACATCCTGTATACTCTTATACGACGGAACTTGCCAAAACCCTTTCCCTTTTTTTCTTTTTTTAAAAAAATGATTCTTTTGGCAGCCTCTTTGTTTTTGATCTTTCAACTATCCTGGGGGCTGAACTATCACCGGGTCTCCTTTGCCGGACAGACCGACCTTTACGTGAGCCCCACCACGACGGAGGAGCTGGCCTCCTTGTGCCGGTCCCTGACCCGACAGGCAGTAGAACTTCGACAACAGGTCACAGAAAATGAAAAGGGGGTCTTTGTCCCGTCCAGATCCATGACGGAGCTTTTTCAGTCAGCCCAGGAAGGCTATGAGGCAGCAAGCTCTTTCTTTCCCATGCTCGCCGGAAACTACGGCACCCCGAAAGGGGTCTTTCTGTCCCACTTCTGGTCCTACATGGGGACCAGCGGCATGTACTTTCCACTAACGGGAGAGGCCAACGTCAACATTACCACTCCACCCTATATGATCCCGGCCACCATCACCCATGAAATGGCCCATCAGCACGGGTATGCCCGGGAAGATGAAGCCAACTTCATCGCCTATGTGACAGCCATTTCCCATCCATCTGCAGATTTTCAGTATTCCGGGACCATGCTGGCACTAAACAACGCCATGAATCAGCTCTACCGGGCCGATGCGTCTCTTTGGGAAGAGATCCGGGCGTCCTACTCCGAAGGCATGCTTCGGGACCTGGCGGACCACCACATCTACCGGGACAAGTACCAGGGATCCCTCTGGGAGACGTCCAACCGGGTCAACGACCGGTATCTGATGATGAACGACCAGAGCGACGGCGTTCAAAGCTACGGCCGCATGGTGGACCTGCTGCTGGCCCTTCGAAGACTGGACCCTCACACCTTTGACGGCAAGGAGATCAATCCCTCCTTTTGCCGACCTCCAGAAAGGGAGAGCCAAAAATCATCTTCGTGATCATCCAGGCGATCTCCTTCGGTTCCAATTCGTTTTTCTCCAAACTTTGCTCCAGCAGGGTAAATACGGCGCTGACCAGCCCTTCCACTACGTAATGCTGATAGGGTCCCATGTTGAAATTTCCCCGGTGGAGGGACCATACCAGGCCGTCCCAGATCCACCGCTGCAGTTTTCGATGGAAATATGGGTCTCCATGGGGAGACATCAAAACCACAAAAGTGAGGCGATGCTCCAGAAAAAACCGCACCATGGGAACCAGGGAAGCGGTGGCCTCCCCGTGATGGTTGGTTTTTCGAAAATCAAAGGGATGAAGGGCGTGGTTGTATTCCTGGAGCTTCTCCAGCAACCGATCCTCCAGCTCTCTTAAAAGCATTTCCATGTTTCCGTAATACAAATAGAAGGTGCTGCGATGGATCCCCGCTTTCCTGCAGATCTGCTGGACGGTGATCTTCTCATAATTGTTGTCCTTATAGAGTTGGATGAATGCATCTTCCATCCTTTTTTTAGTCCGTTTTTGCTTTTCCAGATTGTATCCCATACATTCCTCCTTGAAAAATTCGACACTGTGTGCATTTTTGTTCTTCTTTCTTATTGTACAATATTGTAAAATATAATCAAATAAAAGTTTGGGTGCATCTTGCCCATCTCAAGGAGGTCATTATCGTTTATGAATCCACAAACGCAAGAAAAAAACAAGTTGTTCGAAGATGTTTATGATGGAAAGATCCCAAAGCGGGCTCCCATCATGGTCAACGTGGACAACGCCTTTGCCCTGGAGTATGCAGGCATGGATCTGCGTACGGATCAGTTCAGCGTGGAAAAGAACCTGGAAGCCATCGACATCACCAGTCGGGATTTCGACAGCGATGTGGTCATGGGTCTCATGTTCCGACTTCCCTCCCTCTACAAAATTTTAGAAGCCAGAAACTTCATCATGGGAGGGGACGGATTCATCCAACACCCCAACGTCCATGGTCTGGAGATCGACGAATACGACGAACTGATCGCCGATGCCTACAAGACGATTTGGGAAAAAGTACTGCCTCGGCAATATCCTGCACTGGCCAAGGACAAGTTTGAAGCCAGCAAGGCCCTGACCAAAGCATTCTTCCATTTCTTTGCCACCATGGGTTCCATGGGACAGGGATATGCCGGCATTGCCGAGAAATATGGAAAGTCCACCTACTCCATTGCCAGCGGAGCCGCCACCGTTCCCTTTGACACCCTGGCTGACCAACTGCGATCCTTTACAGGGATCAGCTCCGACATCCGCCGGGTTCCGGACAAGGTCATTGCCGCTTGTGAAGCTCTGTTGCCATTGGCCATCAAAACCGGTTTGGGTCAAAACTCCAGCAAGTATAACCGAACCTTCATTCCCCTCCACATGGGACCCTACATGCGGGAGAAAGACTTTGCCAAGTTCTACTGGCCTACGTTCAAGGCTTTCGTGGATGCCTTGGATGAGAGCAACGTTGGATCCAACATCTTCGTGGAACAGGATTACACCCGATTCCTGGATTACCTGGGAGAACTGCCTGCAGGACAGTTGCTTCTGTTTGAATACGGCGATCCGAAAGACATTAAGAAACGCCTGGGGGACAAGCACATCATCTCCGGTTTGTACCCCCTCTCCAAACTTCGAAACGGCACCAAACAGGAGTGCGTCGACTACGCCAAGGAACTGATCGACATTCTGGCTCCCGGTGGAAACTTCATCTTCTCCTTCGACAAGTCCATCATCCGTCTCAACGATGTGAATCCGGAGAACATGAAGGCCGTCTGCACCTACGTCAAAGAAAACGCCGTTTATTAATAAAAAGGAGGTTCAAGTTCATGAGCAATGAAATGAAGTCTGAATACTACACGTCCATGGAAGAAGCCATAGAAAAGTACAACCTGATCCCGGAGGCCGTTCCCTTTGCGGCTGGTGACCTTCAAGGGACGGAAGAAATGTTCTTCGCCTTCACCATGTTTTTGATCAGCTGACAAGCATACGAAAAGCTCCCGCCGAAACGGGAGCTTTTTTTATTCATTATTTTCTCTCTTACACGCCGCCATGATGTTTGACCCATCCGGATGCTTTAGCGATCTCCATGACCACCAGGGGTACCAATGCCAGACCAAGTGCAATCAGGTACAGGTTCGTTGACAGGGTGATCAGGCCAAATGCAACGGACACGGGAGTGAAGACCACCAAGGCCATCAACGCCGTGGAAGTAAAGGTGGCCAGGTTCAACTTGCTGTTGGTAAAAGGTCCGATCTTGAACAAGGAACGGGCGCTGCGCATATTGAAGGATTGGACCACCTGGGACATGGCCAAGACGATGAAGGCCATGGTCTGTCCCCCGGCCAGCTCATCAGTCTGCTCGTATCCCAGATAAAAAGCACTCAAGGTAAGGATGGCAAACATGGTGCCCTGCAAAAGGATCTGCAGGCCGTATCCGTTGGCGAAGATCCCTTCCTCCTTGGACTTGGGCTTTTTGTCCATGATCCCCGGTTCGATGTTTTCCATCCCTAAAGCAATGGCTGGAAAGCTGTCGGTGACCAGGTTGATCCAAAGCAGCTGCATGGACAACAAGGGTGTCCTCTGCCAGATCAGCATGGCCAAGAACACGGTAAGCAGCTCCCCAATGTTGGTACCCAAAAGAAAGCCCACCACCTTTTTGATGTTTTCATAGATTCCCCGGCCTTCCCGGACCGCTTCTACGATGGTTGCGAAGTTGTCGTCGGTAAGGATCATGTCGGCGGCCCCTTTGGCCACTTCCGTACCGGTGATCCCCATGGCGCAGCCAATGTCGGCGGCTTTCAGGGCCGGTGCATCATTGACCCCGTCTCCCGTCATGGCCACCACCTGGTTGTAGCGCTGCCAGGCCCGAACGATGCGGATCTTGTTTTCCGGAGAGACCCGGGCATACACGGAGATCTTTTGGAGCCGCTGGTCGAATTCTTCTTCGCTCATCCGGTCCAGTTCCAAGCCTGTGATGGCGTCGTCTCCATCCTGGAGGATATCCAGCTGCTTGGCGATGGCGGATGCGGTGATGACGTGGTCTCCCGTGATCATCACCGGCTTGATGCCGGCGCTTCGACAGATCTTAACCGCTTCCTTTGCTTCCGGTCGGGGCGGATCGATCATCCCAACCAATCCCATGAAGATAAGATCTTTTTCCAAATCCTCGCTTTCCAGGGTCTCCGGTACCTTGTCGATCCTCTTGTATGCCACACCCAACACCCGCAGGGCGTTGCGGCTCATGTTTTCATTTTCCAGGGCTGCCTTCTCCAGATCCCCTTCAATGGATCGCTTGGACAGTTCGTCCATGGCCCCCTTGACGATCACAATGATCTCTCCGTCCATGTCGTGGATGGAGCTCATCATCTTTCGGTCTGAATCGAAAGGCAAAGTGGCCAGTCGGGGGTATTTCTCCAGGAGCTTTTCCTTGACGATGCCGTTGTGGCGGGCAGCCAGAACAATGGCGGTCTCCGTGGGATCTCCCATCTGTTTTTCTTCCCCGTCCTCAACGGAAACGGAACCTTCGCTGCACAAGGTGGCATAGGTCAACAGTTTTCGGGTATCGTCGCTGTTGTGGTCGGATATGTTCTCCAGATCTTCCATACCATCCACATAGGCTTTCATCAAGGTCATCTTGTTTTGGGTCAGGGTCCCTGTCTTGTCGGAACAGATGATGGATGCGCTGCCCAAAGTCTCCACGGCGGGCAGACGGCGGATGATGGCGTTTCTTTTTACCATTCGCTGGACACCGATGGATAGAACGATGGTGACGATGGCCGGCAGACCTTCCGGAATGGCGGAAACCGCCAGGGACACGGCGGTCATGAACAGGGCCATAAGTGGCAGCCCGCTAATAGCGCCAATGACAAAGACCACGGCACAGGCGGCAATGGCCACGATGCCCAGGTATTTTCCCAGTTGGGCCAATTTATCCTGCAAAGGCGTATTTCCCTGTTCTTCGCTTTCCAGCAACCCGGCAATGCTTCCCATCTGAGTGTCCATTCCCGTAGTGGTGACCACCATAAGGCCAGTTCCGTAGGTAACGCCGCAACCGGAAAAAACCATGTTTTCCCGATCCCCCACGGGGATCTCCTCATCAAATTCCGCCCGATGGTCCTTTTCCACGGGTACGGATTCCCCCGTCAACGCCGATTCATCCACTTTCAGGCTGGAGGACTGGAGGAGACGGCCGTCTGCCGGCACAAAATCTCCCGCTTCGATCTTGACCATGTCTCCCGGTACCAGATGGACGGAATCCACCACCTGTTCCTGGCCGCTGCGAATGACCCGGGCCTGAACGGCGGACATTTCCATCAATGCCTCCAAAGCCTGTTCCGCCTTGCTTTCCTGAATGACCCCCATAAGGGCGTTCAAAAATACGATAAGGAGGATCAGCAGCGGTTCAAAAAAGGCGCTGGAATGCCCTTCCGCCACAGCCACCCCGAAGGATATGGCTGCCGCCGCCAACAGGATCAGGATCATCACGTCCTTGAACTGGTTGAAAAAGCGCTCCCATATGGTGACCTTCTTTTTTTCCCTTAATTGATTCTTGCCAAAAAGTTCCGTTTTCTTTGCAACCTGTTCTTCCGTCAGACCCTGTACTTCATCGGTCTTCAGTCGCTCCAGGATTTCTTCCTTTTTTTCGTTGTAAACTGCCAAAGTTGCCGCCTCCCATGATTTCTGTTCTATTTTTTCATTCCCTATTTTTGCATCAACACAATTATATTATCTCACAGGGTGGACAAAAAACAAGGAAAAGACTGAGAATTCCCAGTCTTTTCCTTTTCAAGTCCTATTCCAGTTCAAACGCTCCGGTATAGAGCTGATAATACTTTCCGCCTTCGGCCACCAGCTTGTCGTGGTTGCCCCGTTCGATGATCCGTCCGTTTTCCAGGACCATGATCACATCGGCGTTTTGTACCGTGGATAGCCGGTGGGCGATAACAAAGACCGTCCGACCGTGCATCAGGGAATCCATCCCCTCTTGGACGATGGCTTCCGTCCGGGTGTCGATGGAGCTGGTGGCTTCGTCCAAGATCATGACGGGCGGATCCGCCACTGCCGCCCTGGCGATGGAGATCAACTGGCGTTGTCCCTGGGATAGGCCGCTGCCGTCTCCCGACAACTCCGTCTCGTAGCCGTGGGGCAGCATGCGAATGAAACTGTCGGCGTTGGCCATTCTGGCCGCTTCGATGCATTCCTCATCGGTGGCGTCCAGCCGGCCGTAGCGGATGTTTTCCATGACGGTGCCGCTAAACAGGTTCACGTCTTGAAGGACGATCCCCAGGGAGCGGCGCAGGTCCGCCTTTTTGATCTTGTTGATGTTGATGCCGTCGTATCGGATCTTGCCGTCGGCAATGTCGTAGAACCGGTTGATCAGATTGGTGATGGTGGTTTTTCCGGCGCCGGTGGCACCAACAAAGGCCACCTTTTGGCCCGGCTCTGCGTACAGGGTGATGTTGTGGAGGACCAGGTTGTCTTTCTCATAGGCAAAGTCCACATCGTAGAACCGGACTTCCCCTTTGAGTTCCACGTACTCGAACCCGCCTTGGGGAAGCGGTCTTTTCCAGGCCCAATGGTCCGTTCGCTGGTTGGTTTCCACCATCTGTCCGTTTACTTCCTTCATATAAACCAGGGTGACCTGCCCCTTGTCCACTTCGCTTTCCTGGTCCATCAACTTGAAGATCCGGTCTGCGCCGGCCATGGCCATAACGATGGCGTTGAGCTGCTGGCTGACCTGGGCCACAGGGTGGATGAAGCTTCGAGACAGCTGCAGGAAAGAAGCGATGGTCCCCAGGGTGATGACATCGATGCCCGTCAGGCTGATGTTGGTCCATCCCATGATGGCCAGCAGTCCCCCGAATACGGCAACGGCCACGTACATCAGATATCCCATGTTGCTCATGATGGGCATGAGGATGTTGGCGTATTTGTTGGCCGAGGTGGCATTTTCACACAGTTCGTCGTTTTTCACGTCGAATTCTTCTTCTGCTTTTCGTTCATGATTGAATACCTTCACCACACGAAGTCCGTTGATGATCTCTTCGATAAAACCGTTGACGTCCCCCAGGGATCGTTGCTGCTTCATGAAGTAGGATCCGCTTTTCCCGGCGATCTTGCCAATGATCCGAAGGATGACAAAGACAAAGAACAGCACAAACAGGGTGAGCCAGATACTCAGGGAGAGCATGGCCGCCAGTACGGAGACGATGGTCACCAGGGAAGAAAAGGCCTGGGGCAAGCTCATGGCCACCATTTGACGAAGGGTGTCCGTATCGTTGGTGTAGTGGCTCATCAGGTCTCCATGGGAATGGGTGTCAAAATACTTGATGGGCAAGGTCTGCATGTGGGAAAACATTTCGTCCCGAATGGTTTTGAGGATCCCCTGGGCCACGCCCACCATGATCCGATTGTAGAACAAGGTGGCTGCTACACCGATCATGTACAAGGTCCCCATCATCATGATGGCCCGCAGCAACCCGGCAAAATTCGGTACGGCTTCCAACAGCAGTGGTGTGATGTAATCGTCGATGAGGGTCCGCAAAAACAGGGATGCCGCTGCAGAGGTGACCGCACTGACGATGATGCAAAGCGCCACCAGCAACAGGGAAAACTTGTAGGCTTTAAAGTAGGTCAACAGCCTTTTGACGACCTTCATGTCCGGTTTTTGCAGTTTCCCGAATCTGGGTCCGCCTCCCGGACCTCTACCAGGTCCACGCCCTGGTGGGGGAGCCATGGGTTTTTGTTCTTTTCGTTGCTCACTCATGGAGGCTGCCTCCTTTCACCTGAGACTCGTACACTTCTTTATAGATCTCGTTGCCTTCCAGCAGCTCCTGGTGGGTCCCTACGGCTTGGATCGTTCCATCGTCCATAACGATAATCATGTCCGCATCTTCTACGGAAGCGACTCTTTGGGCGATGATCAGTTTGGTGGTATCCGGCAGGGAATGACGCATGGCCCTTCGGATCTGGGAATCCGTCTTGGTGTCCACCGCACTGGTGGAGTCGTCCAGGATCAGGATCTTCGGTCTTTTCAACAAGGCCCTGGCAATGCAAAGCCGTTGTTTCTGGCCTCCTGAAACGTTGCTGCCGCCTTGTTCGATGTAGGTGTCGTATCCATTTTCAAAGCCCTGGATGAACTCGTCGGCCTGGGCCAGTTTGCAGACTTCTTCGATCTCTTCGTCGGTGGCATTTTCGTTTCCCCACCGGATGTTGTCCTTGATGGTTCCGCTGAAGAGCTGGTTTTTCTGCAGTACCACGGCCACTTGGTCCCGAAGGGACTTGATGTCGTAGGATCGAACGTCTTCCCCTCCCACTTTTACAGAGCCGGAATTGACATCGTAGAGTCTGGGGATCAGGGAGATGAGGCTGGTCTTGGAAGAACCGGTCCCTCCCAGGATCCCCACGGTGGCTCCCGACGGGATGTGGAGGTCGATGTTTTTCAGCACCAGCTTGTCTGCGTCTTTCGTATAGGTGAAGTCAACATTCTGAAAATCGATGGATCCGTCGGTGACGGTTTCCAAGGGATCTGCTGGATTTTTCAGATCGCTGTCTTCGTCCAGCACTTCCACGATCCGTTCGGCGGATGCCCTGGAAATGGTGATCATGACAAAGACCATGGAAAGCATCATCAAACTCATGAGGATCTGCATGGTGTAGGTGAACAGGCTCATAAGCTGTCCTGTGCTCAGTCCCACCAGGGGATTGTTGCCGCTGGCCACCACGGCCCGGGCACCAAACCAGGAAAGGAGGAGCATGGAACCGTACATGCAAAATTGGACAAGGGGCATGTTGAAGGCCAGTAATTTTTCCGCCTTGGAAAAATCGTCGTAGATCATTTTTGACGTATTAAAAAACTTTTCCTTTTCATGTTCTTCCCGGATGTAGGATTTTACCACCCGGACGCCGTGGAGATTTTCCTGGACTACGTTGTTGAGCTTGTCGTAGATCTTGAAGACCCGCTTGAAGATGGGATGGGCCCCCCGCATGATGAACCAGAGTCCGATCCCCAGTACGGGCATGGCCGCCAGAAAGATCAGGGACAGTCTGCCGTTGATGCGAAATGCGGCAGCCAGGGAAAAGACCAGCATGATGGGACTTCTGGCCGCCATCCGCAGGATCATCTGAAAGGAATTCTGTACGTTGGTCACATCCGTGGTCAATCTGGTGATGATGGAGGATGTGGAAAACTTGTCGATGTTGGCGAAACTGAAACCCTGTACATTGTAGAACATGTCCTTGCGCAGGTTTCGGGCAAATCCCGCCGCCGCCGTTGCCGAGGTTTTTCCGGCCCAAACGCCGAAAAACAGGGAAACCAGTGCCATGACGATGAGGAGAAGCCCCAGTTTCAATACCATGGGCATGTCCCCGGCGTCGATGCCGTAGTCGATGAGGTAGGCCATGATGAACGGGATCATGACTTCCATGAGCACCTCGAACATGACCAATACCGGTGTCATGACGGAATCTTTTTTATACTGTCGGATGCTTGCCGCCAATTTTTTTATCATTTGCGTATACCCCCTTTGTCGATCGGTAAATAAAGCTTCATGCTTCTTCCTGGAAAGCGTGCTCCAGATTTTTTTTCATGCGAACGATATAACTGTGAAGGGTCTTCAACTCGTCGGGATCAAAACCGTCCGTCAGGTTGCTCTCCATCTTTTGCAGATCTTCTATGATTGCGTTGTGCATGTCCAATGCCGTCTGGGTCAATACCAGTTTCTTCAAGCGGGCGTCTTCCGGCACGCTGACCCGGCAAAGCATCCCTTTCTCTTCCATCCGCTTGATGACTTTCGATGCGGTGGAACGGGTCACGGAGAACTGTTTTTCCAAATCCTTTTGATAGATCTCCCGGTGCTGATTGTCTGCCAGGAAGGCAATGATCCAGCTGTTGGTCCCGGTGACGTTCTTGGCGCTTTGGTAGTTGTTGAGATTTTCGACGTAGCGTTTGATCACATTGTTCAGGGATCGCAGCTCTTTCCCGATGCTTTTTTTCTCCACGGTCACCCTCCTTATATTTTGTTTGATATGCAACATTATATGTTTTATTTTTAATGTTGTCAATATCCTGCAGGAATTTATTTTTCCACAGCAAAAGGCCTCCGACGATTCGGAGGCCCCTTGCTCGTTATAAGAGAGATATTGATCTTGTCCTTTATCCATGGAGATGGGATCCCCACCCAGGCAGTAGGCAGCTGCCAACAGAACCCAGTTCTGTTCATGACTAAAGTCCTACTTGAATTTTATCAAATTATGAAGAGAATTGCACCTATTATTAGCAGAATATTCAAATATTTTAACATGTATAATTTATTGAAGAATCCCGGATTGTTTCAAACTTTTCCATCCCCTCTCGTGAAGGCATAATCTCATGGATTAATTCCCCCTTCTTTGTTACAATAGGTAGGGATATTTAGCCCATGAAAAAAATTGCATCGCCTCGGAGGTTCCAATGACCAAATTTCAAGCACTCCTACTCGACATAAAAGACAAACAATTTTACAAAGCCATGCTGGCCATTGCTCTGCCCGTCATGCTCCAAAGCTTCATTTCCTCCTTTATCAACATGGTGGATACGGTCATGGTGGGAAGACTGGGTGAGGTGGAGATCGCCGCCGTGGGCATCGCCAACCAGTACTTTTTCTTTTTCATGATGTTTCTGGTGGGCCTTTGCGGCGGAGTCAGCGTCTTCATCGCCCAATACTGGGGAAAAAAAGACATCGAAAGCATTCGGAAGGTGTTGGGATTGGGGGTCGTCTCCATTGCCATCGTTACCGCCTTGTTCCTGGTGGTGGGATATGCGAACCCTACCTGGGTCATCTCCCTATTCAGCAACGATGCCACGGTCCTTCGCAGCGGATCTTCCTACCTGGTTGTCATCATGATCGGCTACCTGTTTACGGGGATCACTTTTCTATACAGCTTTTCCCTCCGATCCATCGGACAAGCAAAAAAACCACTGATGGTCAACATCGTGGCTTTGTTTTGCAACGTCTTTTTAAACTATACCCTGATTTTCGGAAAGTTCGGCGCTCCCGCACTGGGTGTGGTGGGTGCCGCTTGGGCCACCCTCATTTCCCGAGTTTTGGAAATGGTGATCCTTCTGCTGGTGGTCTATGCCAAAGACGGTCCCTTGCGGGCTTCCTTCAAGGAACTGTTCCACTTTGATCTTGCCTATGCAAAACGGGCCTACCAGACCATACTTCCCGTCATCATGAACGACATCTTCTGGGGGCTGGCCAGCCTGGTCTACATCGCCGTCTACGGCCGATTGGGCACTCAGGCGGTGGCTGCCATCCAAATCGTCAACACTGTCAACAATCTGTTCATGGTGGTGGCCTTCGGCCTGTCCAGTGCGGCGGCGGTCCTTATCGGAAACGCCATCGGCGCAGGCGAGGAAGACCGGGTCCATGCCTTTACCCGAAAATTCATGATCTCTGCCGTGGAGGTCAGTTTGGTCATGGGAGCGATCCTGGCACTGACCTCTCCTTTGATCCTGAATTTCTTTGAGGTCTCCCAAACGGTCCGAACCAGTGCCCAGGCCATCCTCTACATGACCTCCATCATCTTCTTCATCCGGGTCATGGGGATCATGCTGGTGGTGGGGATCCTTCGCGGAGGCGGAGATGCCGCCCGGGCCCTTCTCATCGAAGGGTTCACCATGTGGTGCGTCGGGGTGCCCATGATCCTGCTGGGGGCTTTCGTATTGAAGCTGCCCGTTCATTTTGTCTACGCCCTGGCCATTTCGGAAGAGATCGTGAAAGTGATCCTGAGCCTGGCCCGATTACGCTCCGGAAAATGGATCAAGAACCTGACATAGGTACCAGGACGCCCGCTTGTCCACATCCAGTACCTCTACGGAAGCGAAACAGCTTTTCATCAAGTGGGCGCAATCCCGCATTTCCCCTTCCGCCTTTTGAATAAATCGAAAGTAGTCTCCCCCTCCAGCCACTCGATGAAGTTGGTCAGGGGGATCTGTTTTTATTGTAGTCGTAGACGATGACCATGTATTTCGCCAACCGGCCCATCTCCCGGTAGAGGATCTTTCGCTGGTCTTCTTCCAATCCGTGGGCCACGTAGGAGGTGATGACCACGTCAAAAGACTTGTCTTCAAAGGGCAAACCCGCAAGGGCGTCTCCCTGCTGGTAGTGGATGGTACCGGCCGGGTTTCTCTTTCTGGCGATCTCCACCATCTTGACGGCGGCATCCACCCCGGTCACATCCAGGCCCATCTCATCCATGACGCTGCACAAGGCCCCTGTCCCGCACCCCACATCCAAAACGCTTTGGTGGCGGCCCAAGTCAAAGGTGGGTTTTGCCTTTTGGATGATCTCCCGGTATTTTTTTCGCTGGCTCTGATAAAACAGCCCATAAACGGGAGAGATCCGGTTGAACAGCCGGTTGCTTTTGTTTTCTGCCATGAAAAATCACCCCTCCAGGATCTTCACAAAGAAGTTTCGCCTTCTGGGTCCGTCAAATTCGCAAAAATAGATGCTTTGCCACATGCCCAGTACCATTTTGCCAAAAGTGACGGGAATGGTTTGGGAAGTTCCTACCAAAGTGGCCTTCATGTGGGCCGCCGTGTTGCCTTCTCCATGCCGGTAGGCAGGGTCCTTCCATGGGGAGATCTTTTCCAGGCCGTAGAGCAAATCGAAGACCACATCCGGATCCGCCCCTTCGTTGATGGTGATCCCCGCAGTGGTATGGGGACAATAGACCACCACCATCCCTTCCTTCACCTGGGATCTTTCCACCAGTTGGCGGACCTGATCCGTAATGTCCATCCATACGCTCTTTCCAGTTGTGTGCACCACGATTTTTTCCAGCATGACCCTTCCCCCCTTGTTTCTTCTATGCTACCATCCTTACCCGATTTGAAAGGATCCAACACAGGAGGCGAAAGAAAAAGAGCTCCTCTATGCAAGAAGCTCCTCCAATGCGTGCAGCAATATGTCCATTTCCCCATCCGTTCCGATGGTGATCCGCAAATAGTTGTCGATCCGGGGCTTGTTGAAGTAGCGAACCAAGACCCCCTTTTCCCGCAGCCCCTGAAAGAGGTCTTTGGCAGGGTGACTCTTGTGGGTGACAAAGATGAAGTTTGCTTCCGATTCCACCACGTTAAAACCCATTTCCTCCAGCTTTTCCGTCACCCGGCTTCGGGTCTCCATGATCAGGTGTCGGGTCCGTTGAAAGTGGCTTTCGTCGCAGATGGCAGCCACCGCTCCCGCCATGGCCAATCGGTCCACCGTATAGGAATTGAAAGAATTCTTCACCCGGTTCAACCCGTCGATAAGGGTTTCGCTTCCCACCGCATATCCTACCCTAAGTCCTGCCAGGGACCGGGACTTGGACAGGGTCTGGACCACCAGCAGATTGTCGTATTCTCTGACCAGGTCCACCACGGATTCTCCGCCAAAATCAATATAGGCTTCATCCACCAGGACCACGGATTCTTCATTGGCCCTGATGATCTTCTCCACGTCCTCCTTGGACAATCCCCTTCCCGTTGGTGCGTTTGGATTGGCCAGCAGGATCCCTGCAGGAGGCGTCTCCTCTTTTGCAAGTTTCACAAACTCCTCTACGGGGATCTGGAAATCCTCATCCAAGGGGATCTCCCGATAGGTGCAGTGAAAAAGTTTGGCATATACGGGATAAAAACTGTAGGTGATATCGGCAAATGCCACTTCCCGGTCTGTAAAAAAAGCGGGAAAGGCAAAACCCAGCACTTCATCGGATCCGTTTCCTACAAAAAAGTTTTCCGTTTCCAGTTTTGGCGATCCGTAGGACAGCCGGCTGTTCCAATAGGTGGCAAGGACTTCCTTCAACTCCGTGTTTTCCGGGTCCGGATACAGCCGTAGCCGGTCCACTGCTCCATGGATGGCGGCAAGGACCCGATCCGATGGAGGATAGGGATTTTCATTGGTGTTGAGTTTGACGTAGACCTTGTCCACCGGTTGCTCTCCCGGCACGTAGGGTTCCAATTCCTGTGCCAACCGGCTCAACATGTTTCTCATCATCATCCATTCCTTTCAATCTCCGGATCCTTCTCCCCAGCGATACCGCTTGTTTTCCCGCAGAACATCCAGCTGACAGTTCATGCAAAGTCCGTTGTGGCAGCAGATCACATCGCCGCAGGAGGGACATTGCCAGACCTTTTCCTGTTCTTGCAGAAAAGCATCCAATCCCCTGGTTCGAATGGATTCCAGATTTTCGATCATGCTCATATGATACTTGTTTCTATAGCGCTTATCAAGAGCTTTTAGCCGCTTGCAGGGATATTGTTCACATTGGAAACAAAATCGGACCTGGCCCTCTGCCAGGAGCGTGCAGGAATTTCCAAAATGGGTACAATTTTCCCCCGGGGGATGCACCCGGGACAAGGCGCCCGGTGAAACCCTTTCTTGGTCAGATCTTTTTCATACATTTGATAGTTGACGCACAAGCGGCAGTTCATGCCGCAAGGTGCGATCCCTTCCTCTTTCATATCGACCCTCCGATCCAATAGATCACCCTGCAGCGTATTGAGGCATCAGGCTGCCGTATTTCAAAAAATAGGCCAGAACCACCAGGATCCCTGGCAGCATGAATAAAAACCATTTCCAGATGACCTTGCTGCGAAGGGTGTAGATCTCGTCTTTTTCTTTCTTGCTGGTGCCGACAAACTCCCATCCTCCGGATCTCATGCTGGCGGTACCTGCCAACATCCCCAGACCGATCACCGGATAATTCCCCGCCACCAGAACATGCCAGTCCTCCATGACCACCGCTGCGACGTAGATGGCGACCTGGGCGACCAGGCCGATAAACAATGCTTTTTTCATGTTGTCTCTTCTCCTTCCTTCCACCGGTAGTAGAATACGGCCAACTGGGTCCGATCCCTCAGCTCCAACTTGTCCAAGGTGGTGCTGATGTAGTTGCGGACCGTCCCTTCGCTTAAAAACAGGACGGCGGCGATCTCCTTGTTGGAAAGGCCCTGGGCCACGTGGTAGAGGACCTCCCTTTCCCGCTCCGTCAAGCCGTAGTCCTCCAGATTCTTTTCATGGTCTCCGTGCAGCAGACCGGGGATCTTGTCCATGATCTCGCTTCCGAAGATGTTTTGTCCCATGTGGACCAGCTTCAGGGAGGGGACGATGCTATCGAAGCGCTGTTTTAAAATGTAGCCTTTGGCCCCCATCCGCAGGGCCTTGACGATGTACTCGTCGTCGGAAAAGGTGGTCAGATAGACGATCTTTCCCTCCGGATGGCGCCTTAAGATCTCCTCTCCCGCCTGGATCCCGTCCATCTGCTCCATACGGATGTCCATAAGCAGAATGTCGGGCCGATGGATCTCATAAAGGGTCAAGGCCTCTTCTCCGCTTTTTCCCGTAGCCGCCACTTCCATCTCCGGATCCGCCTGCAAAATGGTTTTTAAGGACAGGCTCACCAATTCGTCGTCGTCAACGATGATCACTTTCATGGATCTCCTCCTTCGGTAGTGTTACAAACAGGGTAAAACCCCGTTCCTGTCGAACCAGAAATCGTCCCTTCAGGGCGTCCACCCGTTGCTGTATGTTTTTAAGTCCGATGCCTTCGTCTCTTTTGATCTTATGAATCGTGCCGTTGTCGGAGATCCTCAACTGATAGAACCCCGGGTGTTCCATGAACACCACCTCCACCCGGCTGGCATTGGAGTGCTTGATGATGTTGGAAAGGCCTTCCTTCACCATGGCGATGACGGCATATTTCAAGGGGCCTTGGGGATGGTTGTCCACTTGGATGGACAGGTCGATCTCGCAAAAGTTGAACTCCTCCGCCAGGGAAACCAGTTGGGCATCCAGGTCGATGGACCGGTCATGAAGGTCATGGACGCTGGTGCGGATGTTGTCCATGGCTTTATCCAAGGTTTTTTTCAAGGTTTGAAGACCTTCCACCTGAGGTTGGGTCACCAGGAGGGCGCCAACCTGCAAAAGGGCGCTGGAAAGCTGATGGCCCACGTTGTCGTGGATCTCCCTGGCGATGCGGTTTCGTTCATCCAGGGTGGCCATATGGATCTCTCCGTCCTGTTTTTCCAACAGGAGCTGGTTTTGCCGTTTCGTATCGTAGGTCAGCTGCCGGTGGGCGTCTTCCAGTTGCTTTCGGGATCCTTCCAGATCGCAGCAGCGGATGGTCCGGTTTTTCAACAAGACGGCCACCAGACCCAGAAGGATCACCCCTGTCAGCTCCCGGTTCCCCCCTGTCAGGTAATAGACCAGGGGCCAGGCCGCCAGCAGCCGCCAGGCCGTCTTTTCCCCAGTGTAGAGGCCGTAGAGGATGGAAGGCAGGAAATAACAAAGGGAAACTTCATAGAAGCATGCCAGCCCATAGGCAAATCCCACCAGGCTTCGAAGCAGGCCCTCTTCCAGATAAGTGATCAGACCCAATCCGATGATGGAAACCAGGATGGGGGCCACCATAATGGATGTCTGGCGAAACACGCCAAAGAGGACCAGCCCGGTCCCGTATAAAATGATCCGATCCGTATAGTCCCACCGACTCATTGACATTCCTCCATTTTCTCATTTTAGTGTACCATGAACCTTCCCCTTCCACAATCCGAACAATATGACAAATGTCATGGACCCTTCTGATAAACGTCACTGGCGAGACGGTCCTGGTGGGAGTACAATAAAATCAGCAAGAAGAAAGCGGGAGGGATCGTCATGATCGTGAAAGTAAAAAATTTAGTAAAACGCTATGGAAATCTGCTGGCCTTGGACCATTTGGATCTGGAGGTGCGGGAAGGGGAAATATTCGGATTGCTGGGACCCAACGGCTCGGGAAAAACCACCGCCATCAACTGCATCCTGTCCCTGCTCCAGTACGACAAGGGGGAGATCCAGGTGTTTGGTAAAGCCATGACGCCGGAATCCTACGACAGCAAGCGAAACATCGGCGTGGTGATGCAGGAAGTGGCCGTTTTCAACGAACTTACCGTCTATCAGAACATCGACTATTTCTGCGGCCTTTACATCACGGACAAGGTCGCCCGAAAAGCCCTGGTGGATGAAGCCATCGCCTTTGTAGGCCTTCAGGATTTCGTCAAATTTTATCCGAAAAAGCTAAGCGGCGGATTGCTTCGCCGTCTCAATATCGCCTGCGGCATCGCCCACAAGCCCAAGCTGATCATCTTGGACGAACCGACGGTGGCCGTGGATCCTCAAAGCAGGAACAAGATCCTGGAAGGGATCGTGGAATTGAACCGACAGGGAGCCACCATCATCTACACCTCCCACTACATGGAGGAGGTGGAGCAGATCTGCAGCCGGATCATGATCCTGGACAACGGCCGGGTCATCGCCACCGGCACCAAGAACGAACTGAAGGATCTGATCAGCCTGGGTGAAAAGATCACCGTGGAAGCCTTCGACCTGGAAGATGGCATCATGGCCCGGTTGAAGAAAATGGAAGGGCTGGTCTCCAGCGATTACGACGGCCGTCATCTGGTGGCCCGCTTCCAAAAGGGAAACGGCAACCTGGAGCGGATGTTGGAGTTCATCAAAGGGGAAAACATCGGATTTGGGAAGATCCACACGGAAATGCCCACCTTAAACGATGTGTTTCTGGAGATCACCGGCAAGCAGCTGCGGGATTAAGGGGGAGAAGACATGTTCAAGCACCTTTTTACCTATCGATTGAAGGTTTTGCTTCGGGACAAAGAGACCATCTTCTGGACCCTCCTCTTTCCCATTGCACTGTCCCTGTTTTTCTACATGGCCCTGTCCGGTCTTCGAAATGTGGGCGGATTTGAAACCATCTCCATCGCCCTGGTTGAAGAGCAGAACAACCCCACCTTTGAAACCGTGCTGGAGTCCCTGTCTACCGGGGAAGACCCCATGTTCGACATCCGGGAATCGACCCTGGAAGAGGCCCGGGACTTGCTGGAGGACAGCACCATCTCCGGCATCATCCAGGTTTCCGATACTCCCTCCCTGGTGGTCAACACCTCCGGCATCCGCCAGAGCATTTTAAAAAGTTTTCTCGACGAATACCTGCAGACCAGCAGCACAGTGGCCCGGATCCTTCAAGAAGACCCATCCACCGGCCCCCGGATCGGCCAGGTCATTGCCCAACGAATGGAATACACCAAAGATGCACCCATTTCCAAGGGGGAATACAACATGGTCCTGGGATACTACTATGCACTCATCGCCATGACCTGTTTTTACGGCGGTTTTCTGGGCATGGCGGAAGTCAACCAGATCCAGGCCAATCTTTCCAAGCGGGCAGCCAGACTCAACATCGCTCCCGTCCATAAAATGAAGGCCTTCCTTTACAACTTGAGCGCTTCCTTCCTGATCCAGCTGGTGGAAATGGGATTCTTCCTCGCCTTTCTCCTCTTTGTCCTGAAGGTGGACTTTGGAGACAAGACGGGATGGATCCTGCTGACCACCCTGGTCGGCGCCGTCACCGGTTTGAGCTTCGGAGCCTTCATTTCCGCCGCTGTCAAGGGAAGCGAAAACACGAAAAACGGGATCTTCATCGGCGTCACCATGCTGTGTTCTTTCCTGGCCGGATTGATGTTTCATGAAATGAAGTATCTGGTTCAAACCAACGTGCCCATCCTGGCACGGCTCAATCCCGTCAACCTGCTGGCCGACAGCTATTACTCCCTCTACGTATTTGATTCTCTGGACCGGTACTTTCAAAATCTGGCGGGTCTATTGATCTTCACCCTGGTGTTCTCCCTGGGGACCTACCTGATCATAAGGAGGCGTAAATATGCAAGTCTTTAAACTGTCCATGAAAATATTGAAGAAGAATGCATCCACCATGTCCATCTATTTTGGGATCTTCATTCTGGTTTCCATCATGATGATGTCTTCCTCTTCCACCACCAGCCCGGGAGTATTTCAGACCACCAAAACCAGAGTCGCCTTTTTCCCTCAGGAAAATACCGCCCTGGTCCAGGGACTGAAGGAGGCCCTTTCGGAAAATGCCGTTTTTGTCTCTCTGGAAGACGACCCGGAAGCCTTGCAGGATGCCCTGTACTTTCGCCAGGTGGAATACATCCTTCGGGTTCCCCAAGGATTTACGGAAGGCTTCTTGTCGGGCGAACCGGTGCAGCTGACCAAAACATCCATCCCCGATTCCACCACCAGCGTCTACATTGACATGAAAGTGGACCGCTACCTCCAATCCGCCCGGACCTATGCCACCCTCCTACCGGATCTGGCACCCCAGACGCTGGCAAACTACGTATTGGAGGACATGACCAAAGAGGCGGAAGTGACCTTTGAAACAGGCTCGCCACAAGAATACACCGGCAGCAGCATGCAGTTCTTCTTCAACTACATGTCCTACACCTTCATGTTCGTTTTGATCCTGGGGGTATCCATCCTGATGCTGGCAACCAACGATCCCAACATCAAGCGGAGAAATGCCTGTTCCCCCATCAAGGCGGGCAGCGCCAACCTGCAGGTCTTCCTGTCCATCCTGGTGTTTGCCCTCATTGCCTGGGTCCTGCTGGTAGGGTTGAGCCTGTTCTTCGGACGAAAGGAACTGGGAAATCCCAACACGGTCTACTTTGTCCTCAATTCCCTCCTCTTTGCCGGGACCACCGCCGGGGTCAGCTACCTCATCGCCAATCTGGTCAAAGGTCGGGAATCCATCGCTGCCGTGGCCAACATCGTCACCCTGGGTTCCAGTTTCATCAGCGGCGTCTTCGTACCCCAGGAACTGATCAGCGAATCCGTCCTGCGGATCGCCAGCTTCCTGCCCACCTATTGGTTCGTCCGGGGCAACCGGTTCATCTCCACCATGGTGGCCTGGGGGACGGACCCACCCAGGGACTGATCCAGTCCATGCTGGTACAAGCCGCCTTCGGCGTCGCCTTCTTCGTATTGGCCCTGGTGGTAGGCAAACGCCGCCGCATGGCTCTGGAAGAATCCTGATCAAAAAAACTTCCTCGCGGGATGGATCCCACGGGGAAGTTTTTCATATTGTTTCCGATCTACAGCTCTTCCGACACTTCCAGTTCCTGAAGGAGGGCCAGGAGATTTTCCATCTCTTCTGCCGTAAAGGTGATGCCTTTGCCCATTTTTTCATGGTCCGGGCCCCACTCCCTCACATCGTATTTCGGATCCCGGTCGTTCCATCGGATCAGGTTCAGCTCCTTGGTCCATCCACGGGCGTTTTCCGACAGGACACCGATCTTTTTTACGATCTCGTACTTAAAATCTGCCATTGTTATCTTCCTTTCTTTTGTCTTCCCTTGGGAAGGTCGCTACTATAATATAGGTCGAAAGGGGCCCTTTCCCTTTAAATTTTTACGATTTTTTTTCGTCTTTTTTGTTGTGCTCTCCGATCAGTTCCAGAAGGTCTTCCTGATGGACCGGCTTGCTGAAATAGTAGCCCTGGATGGCATCGCAGTGATGGTCTTTCAAATAACCCATCTGCTCTTCCGTTTCCACCCCTTCCGCCACCACCTTCAACCCCAGTCGGTGGGCCATGGAGATGATGTCGGACGAGATCAAGTCTTCTTCCTCTTCCCGGTGGATGTTGTCGATGAAAAACTTGTCCAGCTTCACCGTGTCGATGCGGATCTCCTTGAGCCTTGCAAAGGAGGAGTATCCGGTGCCAAAGTCGTCCAGTGCGATCTGGATGTTCCGCTTCTGCAGTTCCTTGAGCCGGTCATTGATCAAGAGGAAGTTGTCGAGAAAGATGGATTCCGTGATCTCCAGCTCCAACATGGAGTTGGGTATGGCGGCTTCCTGAATGGTCATGAGGACGATCTTGAGGAAATCCCGCCGCAGCAGCTGGATCCCGCTGACGTTGACGGAAAATCGGATGTCCTCATATCCGGCGTCCTTGCATGCTGCTGCCAGGCAGCATGCTTTTTTCAGGATATGGACCCCCAGGGGATGGATCAGCTTTTTCTTTTCCGCGATGGGGATGAATTCCGCCGGAGAGACAGGCCCCAGTTCCTTGGTATCTAATCGGGCCAGTACCTCCACTCCGGTGATCCGGTCGGTCTTCAGATCCAGCTGGGGCTGGAACATGGCGTAGAGGGTGTTTTCATCGTCATGGATCAAGGCCTGTTCCAGTGCATGTTCAATGATCTCCACCCGCTTTGCCTCTTTTTCAATGATCCTGGTATAGAACATGATGCTGGCCCCCGCCTGGGTGCGGACACTGTCCAGGGCCAGGGAGGCTTTACGCAGCAGCTCGTCGGCGCTATCCGTATTTTCATCCAGTTCCAGGATGCCCACCTCCGCATTGAGATAGCGACGGTCCACATTCTGGCTGAAGGGCTGGTTGAAGATCTCCGAGATCTCCTTGGCCAGGTCGATGAGGGCCCTCTTTTCTTCATATCCCTCTACGTACAGGACGAACCGGTCTGCATTGAAGCGGAAGAGGATGCCCCGGTCTCCCACCAGTTTGGTGATCTCTTTCGCCGATTCCTTCAGGAGTTCGTCCCCGAACTGGTAGCCGTAGGTGTTGTTGATGGTCTTGAAGTTTCGCGAATTCAAAAGAAGGATCGCCCTGTTTCTCCCTGTTTCCTGGCGGACCTGCTGCTCCAAAAACTCCTTCATGTAATCCGCATTGGGCAGTCCCGTCAATGGATCGTAATAGGCCATTTCCATGTTCTGCTTGCTCTTGTCGTAGACCAGGCCGAAAACGATGCCCAAACTCAGGATGATCAGCAGCAGCATGGCGATTTCCGAGGTGATGGTCTCCTTGGTGGCAAGGCGGAAAGCTTCCGTGGAATACAGGAGGGACAAGGTTCCGATCCGGTCTCCTTCTTTTTCCACCGGTACCAGGACCCGGTAGCCGTTGCCCTGGAAGTCCTCGGTTTCAAATCCGGTTTCCTCTTCCTTCCCCAACTCTTGGATGACAAAGGGATCTTGGATTTCTAGTCCCACGTTGGATACCCGGGTACTGGCTAAAATCCGGTTTTCCGGCCCGATGAAGCAGGCCTCCTGGACGTGTCCGTCATCCTTGATGTCTTTCAGAAGATTTTGCATTTGAAAGCCATCGGCGAAGGTCTCCAGCTTTTCCGCCAGCACCCCGATCTGGACAAAGTTGCCGCTGGGATGGCGATAGTATCCGTATTTGTACAGGATCCCGCTTACCGTGTCCGCCCGGATCTCTTCCACCAGGTCGGTGGCGTCGCTTTCCATGAAGCGGTGGACGGGATGATCCGCCGGCGCCACCCAACCCAAGTATTCTCCCGTATTGGATTTGATGATGGTGCCCGTTTCATCGTAGAGGTGGATGATATCCACGTCCAGATTTTTGGAAAACTCCATCAGCTCCTCATTGGTGTGGCTGGTGGATTCCTGGAGGATCATTTTACCTGCAACAAGAAGCTTTTCCTCCAAAAATTCCTGGAAGGTGTCCTGGGCTTTGGAAGCATAGACCAATCCCTGGGAATAGCTCCGGGTCAGGCGAACGGAGTTTTCCTGCAAGGATTCATACATCCGGTTCACCTGGTTGGTGATGGAGGATGCCGTCAGCATGCCGTAAATGAGCACCAGCAGAATGAACGGAGCCACAAAGGCCCGGATGTCCACTGCTTTTGGTTCGCCTTTTTTCTGGATCTTCCTACTCATAATTCTTCTTAAAATTCCGCATTGCCGGAGGTCCTCGGAAAGGGGATCACGTCCCGAATGTTGGCCATGCCCGTCAGGTACATGATCAACCGTTCAAATCCAAGGCCGAATCCGGCGTGTTTCACGCCGCCGTATTTTCGCAGCTCCAAGTACCACCAGTAATCTTCTTCCGACAGGCCTCCGGCCAGGATCCGATCCCTGAGGGTGTCGTGGCGTTCTTCCCGCTGGCTGCCGCCGATGATCTCTCCCACACCGGGCACCAGCAGGTCCATGGCGGCCACTGTCTTTCCGTCGTCGTTGAGGCGCATGTAGAAGGCTTTGATCTCCTTGGGGTAGTCGGTGACGAAAACGGGTTTTTTGAAGACCTCTTCCGTCAGATACCGTTCGTGTTCCGTTTGCAGGTCCGAACCCCAGGAAACGGGATATTCAAATTCTTTCTTGCTCTCCTGGAGGAGTTCCACGGCCCTGGTGTAGGTGATCCGTTCAAATTTGGATCCCAAGATGCCCTCCAGCCGCTCCATAAGCCCCTTGTCGATGAAGGACTGGAAAAACTCCATGTCCTGGGGGCATGTTCCAGAACATATTGGATCAGGTACTTGATCATTTCCTCTGCCAGGTCCATGTCGTCGGAAAGGTCGGCAAAGGCGATCTCCGGTTCGATCATCCAGAACTCCGCCGCATGTCGGGGAGTGTTGGAATTCTCCGCCCGAAAGGTGGGGCCGAAGGTATAGATGTCTTTAAAGGCCAGGGCGAAGATCTCCCCTTCCAGTTGTCCGCTGACGGTGAGGTTGGCCGGTTTTTCAAAGAAGTCCTGCTTGAAATCCACTTGCCCCTCTTCCGTTTTGGGCACATCCGTCAGATCCAGGGTGGTCACCCGAAACATTTCCCCCGCCCCTTCCGCATCGCTGGCGGTGATGATGGGGGTATGGACATGGACGAAGCCCTTCTCTTGAAAAAATTTGTGGACGGCGTAGGATGCCAGGCTTCTCACCCGAAAAACGGCAGAGAAGGTATTGGACCGGGGCCGCAAATGAGCGATGGTCCTTAAATACTCCAGTGTATGACGTTTCTTCTGAAGGGGATACATGCTGTCGGAAGCCGCTTCCAGAACGATCCGAGATGCCTTGATCTCAAAGGGCTGCTTGCTGTCCGGCGTCAACACGAAAGTCCCTGTCACGGAAATGGCGGTGGCTACCCCGAATTTCCCCACTTCTCCAAAGTTTTCCAGGTTTTCCTCATAGACCACTTGGATCCCTTTGAAGGCGGTGCCGTCGTTGACTTCGATGAATCCAAAGTGGCTGGAGGCCCGGTTGGTGCGGATCCAGCCGCCGATGCGAACTTCCTGATCGGCGTAAGCTTCCTTATTTTCATAAAATGCGCGAATGGATGTGTATTTCATGGTATTTTCCTCCGGTAAACGTTTATTTAATCACGAAAATATTATATCATAAGAACACAGGCTACAACAGACCAACCAAACCAGGAAATGAGGGAGAATCACCATGAAAATCGCCAATTATCGAATGAAAAACGAAGACACCGCCCGACTGGGCATCCTGACGGAAAAAGGGATGATCCCCCTGGAGTCCCTGGGACTTCCTGCTGGCGACGTCCCCAAAGACATGATCGCTCTGATCGACAACTTTGACGGGCTGGAAAGGCCCCTGCAGATCGCCCTGGCCCAGGACGACCTACTGCCGGTGGCTTTGGAAGAGACCCAGCTGCTGACTCCCATCCCCTATCCCAGAAGAAACGTCTTCTGTCTGGGGAAAAACTACGTGGAGCATGCCCAGGAGATGAAAGACGTTACGGGCACCTCCAACGACCTGCCCCAGTACCCCATCTACTTCACCAAAGTGGCTTATCCGGCCATGGGGCCGGAAGATGTCCTGGAAAACTTTCAGGAGATCACGGACACCCTGGACTATGAAGTGGAACTGGCGGTGATCATCGGCAAAAAAGGAAAAAACATCCCGGCAGAGGATGCTTTGGACTATATTTTCGGTTATACCATCGGCAACGACATTTCCGTTCGAAACATCCAGAAACAGCACATGCAGTGGTTCAAGGGCAAGAGTTTCGACACCTCCTGTCCCATTGGTCCCGTCATCGTGACCAAAGAGGAGATCGCCTTTCCTCCGGATCTGGCCATCAAAAGCACCGTCAACGGAGAAGTGCGGCAGGAGTCCAGAACGTCCAAGCTGATCTTCGACATCCCCACCATCCTCAGCGACCTGACCCAGGGGATCACCCTCTACCCGGGGGACATCATCCTGACGGGAACGCCGGCAGGGGTGGGAATGGGCTTTCATCCCCCCAAGACGCTAAAACCGGGAGACGAAGTCTGCTGCGAGATCGAAAAAATCGGAAAATTGGTCAACTACGTGGCCAAGTGATCTGCCCGTAGGCCATGGCCAAGGAATGAAATTCTTCAAAAGAAAGGGTCTCCGCCCGCCTGCCTTCTTCCACGCCGGCCAGTTGGAGTAGCTGACGGACCTCTTCCTTTTCTAAAGACAGATTGTTGGACAGGCTGTTTAAAAGGGTCTTTCGACGATTGCCAAAGGCTGCTTTCACCACGGTGAAAAAGGCCTTTTTTTCTTTGTTGCCCATCCGCTCTCCGGATAGGACCTCCAGGTGGATCACGGCTGAATCCACTTTGGGCCGGGGATAAAATACCGTAGCAGGCACAATGAAAGCCAATTCGCTCCGGGTATAGTAGCCGCAAGCCACCGTCAAGGCGCCGTAGTCCTTCCCTCCTGGGGAAGCGGTGATCCGCTGGGCCACTTCCTTTTGGATCATCACTGTGATGCTCTCCAAAGGGAGATCCTTTTCCAGCAGTCCCATGATGATGGGAGTGGTGATGTAATAGGGCAGGTTGGCCACCACTTTAAAGGAGGAGGCGTCGATCTTCTTCAGTTCTTCCACCATATCCAGCTCCAGGATATCCCCGTGGATCAACCGGCAGTTGTCCTTGTCCGCCAGGGTCTCTTTCAAGATGGGGATCAGCTTGTCGTCGATCTCCACCGCCAAGACGGTCTGTGCCCGATCGCACAGCTCCCTGGTCATGGTGCCGATGCCGGGGCCGATCTCCAGGACCACGTCGGTGGGCTGGATATGGGCTGCATCCACGATTTTTCGTACGATGTTTTCATCGGTGAGAAAGTTCTGTCCAAACCGCTTGTTCATGGTGAATCCGTGTTTTTTCAACAAGGCTTCCATGACCCTGGGTGATGTAAGTCTCTCCATCCTAACATTCCTCTCCTTTCATCTCTTCCATGGCTTTTTCCGCATCTTCCACCGCCCGCCCCAATTGCTCCGGCGTGATGGCGTAGGAATTGATCCTTCCCATGAACTGCTTGGCGTTGGCGTAACCGATGCCCAGGGCCTCCCCTACCATCCGCCGTTTTTCTTTGGCCCCCCCTCCGTGGAGCAGTCCCAGATGAAGGAGATCCTCCAGCCGGTGGGTCTCTTCATCGGAAATGTGGTATTTGGCATCCTTCAAGGCTTGCCGAATGACCTGGGGACTGGCGTTTTCCACCCCCACATTGCCGTTTTTCAACCCGTCCGCCTTGGCCAGGTAGGCGTTTTTGCAGCCTGGGATCCGGTCATTGATCATTCGTCGGATCTTTTCTCCGGGAAAATCCGGATCCGTCAATACGATGACGCCGGAGTGGTCCGCCACCTGTTGGATCAGTTGGAGGGTGGCCTCTTCCAGCCCCAGACCGCTGGTGGCGATCACCTGGGCGTGGACCGCCTTTTTTACGGCGGCAATATCGTCTTTGCCCTCCACCACGATCCATTCCCGGATGGTGGGCTTGTCCGTCAAAATAATCCCTCCAACAATATTTTCGTCCCGATCAGCACCAGGACGGCCCCTCCAAAGATCTCCGCTCCCCATTGGAAACGGAAGCCCAGATACTGGCCGAACCGGGCCCCCACGAAGGACAAAAGGGCGGTGACGATTCCGATGATGGCCACCACCAGAAGGATGTTGACTTGCAGGAGGGCAAAGCCTACTCCGCTGATCAATGCATCGATGCTGGTGGCCACCGCCAGAGTCAACAGGTACTTGTTGGTCAATTTTTCATTTTTACATTTGTCCGGTTCCTTGGCTTCCAGCATCATGCGAACGCCTAAAAATCCCAACAGTCCAAATGCGATCCAATGGGTCACCTGATGGATCCGGTCCGCCAGGCCATATGCCAGCACATAGCCGATCAGGGGCATGAATGCCTGAAAAAAACCAAAATACAAAGCGATCCGCAGCTGGGTGCCCGTGGTCCTGGCCTTGTTTGTCACCCCGCAGGAGGCGGCAACGGCAAAGGCGTCCATGGACAGGGCCACTGCAGTACTCAACAGTAGGGCAGGGGTCATGGATTTTCCTCTTTCTTTTTGATGATTTGCGCCAACAACCAGTCCCGCCGGTTGTTTTCCGGTTCCAGGACGACTTTTCGCAACAGTCCGTTCAAGATCTCCCCGATTTCTCTTCCCCGGTAGCCCAATTCCTTCAAGTCGGCTCCGCCAATGGCAAGATCCGTGACTTTTCTGGGTACTCTGCCTTGTATGACCTCTTCCAGAAGACGCTCCCAGACGGGGAACCGGCCCAAAACCTGATCCAGCTGCTGGAACAGGCGAAACTGTTCTTCCTGAAAAGCAGGCAAATGATCCATGAAGCCCTCCATGGTCTCCACCGTCTCGTACCATGCCATGGCCATGGCATTTTTTTGGATCCGGCGCTGGTACTTCAACTGATCCAGTGCCTTTTGGATGGATCTCGCTTCTTTCAGGGGACGAAGGAACAAATAGACCTTCAAGGACAGGTCTTGGAACGCCACGTGGATGGATCCGGTGTAGGCTTCCCAACTTTCCAAGTCCGGATCCATGTTTTCATCCAGCTCCGGCAGGATCTCTCCTATCAAATGGAGACGGTACAACAACTCCACTCCCCGCCTGGCGCTGTCGCAAAGGAGGATCCGGTCCAGCTCCGTTTTGATCCGCTCGCCGCTGACCCCTTCCAGACCGGGGTCCGTCTTGATGGATTTTAGAATGTCCTCATGGATCAGGTAATTGTTTTCACAGGCGATCCGGATCCCCCGCAGTTTGCGGAGCCGGTCTTCCCGAAACCGGACTTTTGCCCGGCCGATGGTGCGAAGAAGGTGGTTTTTCAGGTCTTCCATGCCGTTGTAGTAGTCGTAGACACTCAGGTCCTTGTCCAGGGCAATGGCGTTCATGGTAAAATCCCTTCGGCTCAGATCCGACAGGAGGGAATCGGAATAAAAGACCATGTCCGGCCGCCTTCCGTCGGAATACCGATGTTCCAGCCGAAAGGTGGTGATCTCAAAATATTCCCCGTTGAACTCGGCGGTGATGGTGCCGAAGTCCACTCCCGTCTCGATGTATTTTTCAAAAATTTCCTTGATCTCCTCCGGTTTTGCATCGGTGGTGAAATCAAAGTCCTTTGGGGTTTTTCCGGACAAGATGTCCCGGACGGCTCCCCCCACCAGGTAGCACTTGTACCCTCTGGATTCTATGTATTCCATAAATGCACGAACATTATCCGGCAGATTCATCAACGCTCATCCCTTACTTTCCAACGATCTCCAATAACCCGGTCCAATCCTCCACCAGGTATTCCGGCTCTTCCTTCAACAAGGTGTCCGGATGATTGTATCCCCAGGCGACGGCGGCACAGTCCACCCCTGCTGCCTTGCAGGCCACAATATCCCGGGATTCATCTCCCACATACAGTATATCATCTTTTTCCAACCCGTATTTCCTGGATACGGCCTGGAGCTTCACTTGCTTGCTCATCAAGGGGGAAGACACGATGAAGTCAAATAGGTCGATGCCCTGATGATCCAAAAAAGCCGTCACGTTTTTTCGGTTGTTGGAGGTGATGATGCCCAGGTATTCCACCCGGCTTTTCAATTCCACAAGATGCTCCTTCAAAGCCGGGTCAAAAGGCGACACCTTGCTCATCTCTCCCCGCATCAGGCGTTGGGCCGTCTTCATGATCTTGGGCAGTTTTGCCATGGGGATCCTGGTGGAGTCCATCATTTCCCGAAATGTCATCTTCTTCAGGGCTTGGAGCTCTTCCTGCCGGACCGGCTCGTAATCGTAACGGTCTGCCAGCTCATTGTATATATTCAAGGCCAAAGCTTCCGTATTGGCCAATGTTCCGTCAAAGTCAAATATGACGCTTCGATATTTCATAAGAACCCTCGATCATTTCATTTTTTGAATAGTACCATTATAATATAGATCAAGGGAAAGTATAGATTTTTTATTGACTTTTCTTTCATTCCTCTATATAATCAGTCTATACTTTACTACACTAAAGCAATAAAGCGGAGGTGCTTTATGATCAACTATTATATCGATGGAGTCAATGATCTCCATTTTCAGGAACTGCTGGGTTATGAGCGGATCAACGATGCCATTGAAGGCGTCATGCGCCGATACGGCTACAAGCCCATTTTGACCCCGAATTTTGAATACTACGACATGTATTCCATGGATACGTCCCTTTCCCGGGACAAGATGTTCAAGCTCATCGACAAAACGGGAAAAGTGATGGTCCTGCGCCCCGATGCCACCATCCCCATCTGCCGGATGGCCGCCAATACTTTCAAAGATCCAAAAGAAGTCCTGAAGTTCTCCTACATCACCACCATCTTTCGGGAGGACAACAGCAAGACCAACTACCGGAAGGACTTTATCCAAGGTGGGGTGGAATACTTCGGCAACGAAGGGGCGGACTGCGACGGGGAAGTGATCGCCGTAGCCGTTTCCATGCTCCAGGATCTGGGACTGAAAAACATCCACATCGACGTGGGACAAGTGGCCTTCCTGGACGGCCTCCTTTCCGGTCTGGACCTGGCTCCGGCCGACTCCCTGAGGATCAACGAACTCATTGAAAACAAGAACCTGGGAGACTTGAAGGTCTGCCTGTCCAACCTGAACATCGAAGCGCCGGTCTACGACGTCCTCATGAAAGTCCCCATGCTCTTTGGCGCCTACGACGACGTTCTGCCCAAGGCCCGGGCCTTGTGCATCAACCCCGCCATGGAAAAGGCCATCAAAAACCTGGAAGAAGTGTACCGGATCCTGAAGGCCTACGAGATGGAATCCTATCTCTACCTGGACTTTGGGTTCACCAACCAGCTCAACTACTACAGCGGACTGATCTTCAAGGGATACGCCCAGGACTGGGGGGACAGCCTCCTCTCTGGAGGCCGCTACGACCACCTGTCCTCCACCTTCGGGGTGGACCGACCGGCATGCGGCTTTGGCATCAACATCAGCCTGTTGACGGAAGTATTGGGAGGGGAAGAAAGCCATATGGACTACTTCGACGCCCTGATCCGCACTGTTCCCTCCCAAATGTCCACCGCCATCGCCACGGCCTCCCTCCTTCGACAGCTGGGCCGCAGCGTCAACCTCCTCGTGATGGATCACGCTTACGACCCGGAGACCTACCGCCGGATCCTCCAGATAACGGAAGACGGACTGTATATGGAAGAGGGAGCGGGATTGGTCCCCATCACCACGGAAACTCTGCTGGAACAATGGAAAGGAGAGAGCCTTCGATGAAAAACCTGAACATCGCCCTGGCCAAGGGCCGGGTGGCCGATCAGGCCATCCAGCTGCTCATGGACTGCGGCTGCCAATTTGACGATTACAGCAAGGACAGCCGAAAGCTGATCTTCTCCGACAAAAAGAACAACATCAAGGTCACCCTGGTCAAGTCTCCCGACGTGCCCGTGTATGTGGAAAAGGGAGCCGCCGATGCGGGCATCGTAGGCAAGGACATCCTCCTGGAAGAAAAGGCCGACGTCTACGAGCTGGTGAATTTGAACATCGGCAAGTGCCACATGTGCGTGGCCGGGTTTGCGGACAAAAAACCGGACTACAGCAAAAAGATCACCGTGGCCACCAAATACCCCAACATCACCAAAGACCATTTTCACAAGTTGGGGGTCTTGACGGACATCATCAAGCTCAACGGATCCGTGGAGTTGGCGCCCCTGATCGGCCTGTCGGACATCATCGTGGACATCGTGGAAAGCGGCAAGACCCTGGAGGAAAACGGACTGGTGGTCCATGAAAAGTTTCTGCCCATCAGCGCCCGGCTCATCAGCAACAAAGTCAGCCTGAAGACGAAAAACGAGGAGATCCAGTGGGTCATCCGGTCGTTGGCGTCCCTGGCGGACCAGGAGGGATCGTAAATGAAAACTTATATCCTAAAAGAAAGTCAAATCAATAAAAAGACGGTGGACGACCTGCTCTCCCGCAGCGACGAACAAAACCGGAACGTGGAAGAGGCGGTCTCCCGGATCCTTGACCGGGTCCGACAGGAAGGGGACGCCGCCTTGTTCTCCTACACGGAAGCCTTCGACAAGGTCCGTCTGGAGACCTTGAAAGTGACGCCGGAGGAGATCCAGGCCGGCTATGACGCAGTGGATCCCGACTTTATCGAGACCATGGTCCAAGCCCGGGAAAACATCACCACCTACCACGAAGAACAGCGTGCCGATTCCTGGCTGAAGCACTTCGGCCCGGGCATCCGGCTGGGACAGCAGATCACCCCCATCCAACGGGTGGGCCTCTACGTCCCCGGCGGAAAAGCCGGCTATCCTTCCACCGTTCTCATGGACGCCATTCCCGCCAAGGTGGCCGGGGTGACCTCCATCGCCATGATCACTCCGCCGCGAAAGGACGGGAGTCTGGATCCCAACATCCTGGCAGCCGCCAAGATCGCCGGCATCGACGAGATCTACAAGGTGGGCGGCGCCCAGGGCATCGCCGCCCTGGCCTACGGAACAGAGACCATCGATCCTGTCTACAAGATCGTGGGACCGGGAAACATTTACGTGGCCACAGCGAAAAAGCAGGTCTTCGGAAGAGTGGACATCGACATGATCGCCGGCCCCAGCGAGATCTGCATCATCGCCGACGTCAAGGCCCGGCCCGACTTCATCGCCGCCGACCTGCTGAGCCAGGCGGAACACGACGAAATGGCTTCCTCCATGCTGATCACCTGGAGCCCGTCCCTGGCGGAGGCGGTAAAAACGTCTTTATACCAACAAATGGACCGGCTGCCCCGAAGGGAGATCATGAAACGGTCCATCGAGGACAACGGCAAGGTGTTTCTGGTGGATTCTCCGGCGGAAGCTACGGCCCTGTCCAACCTCATCGCCCCGGAACACCTGGAGCTCATGGTGGAAGAACCGATGGAAATGCTGCCGTCCATCACCAATGCCGGCGCCATATTTCTGGGAGCCTACACGCCGGAACCCATCGGAGATTACTTCGCCGGACCCAACCACACCCTGCCTACCTCCGGGACCGCCCGCTTTTCTTCCCCCCTGGGTGTCTACGACTTTGTCAAACGGAGTAGCGTATTGTATTATGACAGGGAAAGCTTGGCCGATGTGAGCCGCCGGGTCGCCGATTTTGCCACCCGGGAGGGATTTTACTCCCACGCCAACGCCATTGTCATACGTTTTAAAGATGGAAAGGAGCGCTAACATGAGAAGTGCAAGCCGAAGTAGAAGAACACTGGAAACGGAACTATCCTGCCGCCTGGATCTGGACGGCAGCGGAAAATATGAAGGGACCACCGGCATGGGGTTTTTCGACCACATGATGACCCTCCTGGCCAAACATGCCAAGATGGACCTGTCCCTGACCTGCAAGGGCGACCTGGAAGTGGATACCCACCACACGGTGGAAGATCTGGGGATCCTTCTTGGAGAGGCCTTGAAGGAAGCCTTGGGCAACAAGGAGGGGATCCGCCGCTACGGCACCTTCTACTGCCCCATGGACGAAGTCCTGACCCGGACCTCCCTGGATTTGAGCGGCAGGGGCTATCTGGTTTTTGATGTTCCCCTGACCCGGGAGAAGGTGGGGGATTTTGAAACGGAGATGCTGAAGGAATTCCTCTATGCCCTGGCCATCCAGTCCGGCACCACCCTCCACGTCACCACCCTGTACGGAAATAACGACCACCACATTTTGGAATCCGTCTTCAAATCCTTGGGACGGGCCCTGGGGGAAGCCGTCTCCACCGACGGGACCAAGGACATTCCCTCCACCAAGGGCCTTCTGTAGGTGGCCGGCATGATCGCCATCGTGGATTACGGCGTCGGGAACCTGAAAAACGTGTACAATGCGTTGACGCAGCTGGGAATGGAATGCATCATCACCGGCGACAGGGAAGCCATCGACCAGGCGGATGCCATTGTCCTTCCCGGTGTGGGCGCCTTCAAGGACGCCATGGACCATCTGGTGGATTCCGGCTTGGACAAGGTGATCAAGGATTATGCGGCAAAAGGCAAGCCCCTTCTTGGGATCTGCCTGGGGATGCAGCTTCTCTTTGAAACCAGCTACGAAGACGGGATCTGGCAGGGCCTGGGTCTGTTGAAAGGGGAGATCGTCCGCTTTCAACCGGGGCGCAAAGTCCCCCACATGGGATGGAACCAGCTCCACATCAAAAGGGACCACCTTTTGGTAAAGGGGATCGAAGACGGAGAATACGTCTATTTCGTCCATTCCTACCACCTGGACCCGGCCTACATGGACGATGTTCTCCTGTATACGGACTATGGGGTGGACGTACCTGCCGTGGTCTGCAGGGACAACGTCATGGGGATGCAGTTTCATCCGGAAAAGAGCAGCACCACCGGCATCAAACTGCTGGAAAATTTTAAGGAGTTGATATCATGATCGTATTGCCGGCAATCGATATAAAAAACGGACGGTGCGTCCGCCTGCAGCAAGGACTGATGGATCAGGAGACCGCCTATTTCGACGATCCCGTCCAAGTGGCGAAAATGTGGGAAACGCAAGGAGCCTCCTACCTTCACCTGGTGGACCTGGACGGCGCCTTTACAGGAAACCAGCCCAATAAAGACCTGATCCGCCGGATGGTGGCATCCGTCTCCATCCCGGTAGAGCTGGGAGGGGGGATCCGAAGCGAAGAAACGGTGGATTCCTACCTGTCCATGGGAGTGGACCGGGTGATCCTGGGTACCCGTGCCGTGGAGGACATGGACCTGGTCAAAAGGCTTTGCGACAAATATCCCGGCCGGATCGCCGTATCCGTAGACGCCAAAGGGGACTTTGTTGCCGTCAAAGGCTGGGTGGAGACCAGCGACAAGAAGGTCCTTCCCTTTTGCAGGGAGCTTCAAGAAGCCGGCGTGGCCACCATCATCTATACGGACATTTCCCGGGACGGCATGCTCATGGGACCCAACGTGGAGATGCTGAAGACCCTTCAGGAAAAACTGGATGTGGACATCATCGCTTCCGGGGGCATTGCCCGGATCGATAACATCAAGGAACTGGCCGGTCTGGACCTATACGGCGCCATCACTGGAAAGGCCCTTTATGAAGGGACCCTGACCATGAAAGAAATCCTGGACTTCCTTGGGGAGGACCGATAACCATGCTGGCAAAGCGAATCATTCCCTGTCTGGATGTGGACAAGGGCCGGGTCGTCAAGGGAAAGAAGTTCGAAGGGATCCAGGACGTGGCGGATCCGGTGGAACTGGGCAAATTCTACTCGGAACAATGCGCCGATGAACTGGTTTTCTACGACATCACCGCCTCCCATGAAAATCGGGACATCTTCCTTCACATCGTGGAAAAGGTGGCCGGCGCCATCCATATCCCCTTCACCATCGGCGGAGGGATCCGCAGCGTGGAGGATTTTCGCAAAGTCCTGTTGGCCGGTGCCGACAAGGTATCGGTGAATTCCGCCGCTGTGGCCAACCCCTCCCTCATTCGGGAAGGGGCCCTGCGCTTCGGTAGCCAGTGCGTGGTCCTCTCCATCGACGCCAAGAGAAACGGGTCCGGATCCTGGAACGTATACGTAAAAGGGGGCCGGGAAAACACCGGTCTGGATGCCATCCAGTGGGCCCTTCAGGGGCAGGAACTGGGTGCCGGAGAGATCTGCATCAACTCCATCGATGCAGACGGGGTCAAGGAAGGCTACGACATGGAGCTCAACCGCATCCTTTCACAACGCCTGACCATCCCCATCATCGCCTCCGGCGGTGCCGGAAAAAAAGAAGATTTTCTGGATGTGCTGGAAGCGGGCGCCGATGCTGCCCTGGCCGCCTCCGTCTTCCACTACAAGGAGATCCCCATCCCCGATTTGAAAGAATACCTTTACACCAACAAGATACCGGTAAGGAGATGTTTATAATGGATTTGAATCGATTGAAATTTGATGAAAAAGGCCTGATCCCCGCCATCGTTCAAGATGCGGCCACTTCCCAGGTATTGATGATGGCCTACATGAACCGGGAATCCCTGGAAAAGACTCTGGAAACGGGGACCACCTGGTTTTTCAGCAGAAGCCGGCAGGAATTGTGGAACAAGGGAGCCACCTCCGGCAACGTGCAGCAGGTGGTCTCCATGGACATGGATTGCGACGAAGACACCCTCCTGGTACGGGTCCTTCCCGCCGGACCCAGCTGCCACACGGGTGAAATCAGCTGTTTTTATCGGGGACTGGACGGGGAGCATCTGTCCTCTCCCAGACAGGACATGCTCCATGCCCTCTACCAGATCGTGGTGGACCGGAAAAACAACCCCAAGGAAGGATCCTATACCCAGTACCTCTTTGACAAGGGAGTGGACAAGATCCTGAAAAAGGTGGGGGAGGAAGCGGCAGAGACCATCATCGCCGCAAAGAACGATTCTCCGGAAGAACTGATCTACGAATCTTCCGATCTTCTCTATCACCTGATGGTGCTCCTGGTGGAACAGGGGGTGGCCTGGACGGACATTCTGGCCGAGTTGGAAAATCGCCACAAATAGCGGATTTTGAAGAAGAAACGGCAAAAGGGACCTTGTTTTTTACAACAGGGCCCCTTTTTTCTTTTGGTAGATCTCCAGGATCTGGTCGGAGTAGTTCCCGTCTTCGCCGTAGACATAGAGGTCTTCCTCCACGATCAGGCCCGGATTTCCCTCTTTGAGACCTTCCACCAGCATCATGTTGGCCGCCTTGCCCCTGGCCGGCTTGACCAGGATCAGCCGTTTCGGTTCCAGGCCGTTGTTGCGCATGGCGCAAAAGACGTCCACCATCCGGTGGGGCCGATGGACCAGGAAAAAACGGCCTTTCGTCTTCAACAGTCGTTTGGCGGCGGCAGTCACGTCCTGGATGTTGCAGTGAATCTCATGGCGGGCGATGGCTCGCTCCAAGCTTTCATTCTTCAGCCCTTCCTTGGGGGACATGTAGGGAGGATTGCTCACCACCACGTCGAAGGTGTTGGGCTCCATCTCCCTGGGAAGATCCTTGATGTCCCCTTCCAGTATTCGGATCCGATCTTCCAATCCGTTGAGGCGAACACTTCTTTGGGCCATGTCCGCCATCTGGGGCACCAGTTCCAGTCCGTATGCCATGGCCTGGTATTGGGCTGCCAGGAGAATGGGGATAATACCGCTTCCCGTGCCCAGGTCGGCCACCTTGCCGCCCTTCCTTGTTTTTTGCCCCGCCATCCAGGATAAAAGAACGGCATCCACCCCGTATCGGAAGGAGTTTTCCCCCTGGATCAATTTTAATCCACAGATATGAAGGTTATCCACTCTTTCCTGTTGAAAAACCGGTACTTTTTCCACGGTCGCCCCTTCTTTCCTTCGTGTTTCTGTTTACATATGGTATGTAACGTATGTTCGCCACCAAATATGGTGATCTATCCACATTTTCCGTCTTTTTGTGCACAGATTGTGGATAACTCAAGTGAATCATCCAAGGCTTTTCCACAAACAATAAGGATCTATCCACAAATTTTACCACACCTTGTGGATATGTGGGTAATTTGAAAAAATAAAAAAACCCCTATACAGAGGTTTTTTACTCATCTTACGCCGGTTGCGGAGCGTCTACCGGACAAACATCTGCACAAGCACCACAGTCGATGCACAGACTTCCGTCTATAACGTATATACCATCACCTTCGCTGATCGCGTCTACTGGGCATTCTGGTTCACAAGCACCACAAGAAATGCAGTCATCATTAATTACGTATGCCATTATTTTCACCTCCTCCAATGTGATTGGTTGACAAAGACATTATACAATATATCAATACAACATTAAACCACTTTTTTAACAATTTCACTGTTTGGGTCTTGGCTTCTTCTTGGGCCGTCGATCCCGCTTGTCTCTATTGGAAGCATCTTTTTTGGCGGTGTCCCTCTTTGGTGGGGCCTCCGGTTGATTTTTCTGCTTGGGACAATCGCCCGAACAAGCTTTGGGTGCTTGGATCTCTTCCAGATGATATTCCTTGAGTTCCGGCTCGTCTCCTCCATCCAGTTTCACCGTCACCGTCTCCCGAAGGACGTTGACCCGGAAAACCACACCATTGCCGTCTTCCGTTCCCACCTTCTGTCCCTGGGAGGGCAGCTTGTTGTTGATCTCTTCATAAAAATCCTGTTCATACTTCAAGCAGCACAAGAGTCTGCCGCAAATGCCGGATATTTTTGTCGGATTCAGGGACAAGTTTTGTTCCTTTGCCATCTTGATGGACACGGGCTGGAATTCTCCCAGCCATTTGGAACAGCAAAGTCCGATGCCGCAGGGACCCAAGCCCCCCAGCATTTTCGCTTCGTCCCGAACGCCGATCTGTCGCAGCTCGATCCGGATCTTGAAGATGGATGCCAGATCCTTGACCAGTTCCCGGAAATCCACCCGGCCTTCCGCCGTAAAATAAAAGATGACCTTGTTGTTGTCGAAGGTATATTCCACATCGATCAACTTCATCTCCAACTGGTGCTCCTCCACCTTCTTCTTGCAAACGACCATTGCCTCTTGGGCCTTCTCCAGGTTCCGTTCATAGGTTTTGTCGTCTTTTTCCGTCGCCTTGCGCAGCACCGGCTTGATGGGTGAAACCACCTGAGAGTCTTCGATCTCCTTTTTTTCCAATACCACTTGTCCGTATTCCAACCCCCGTGCCGTTTCCACGATCACGTTGTCGTCTAAAGCCAGGGACAATTCCCCCGGGCTGAAGTAATATATTTTACCAGCCTTTTTAAAACGTATTCCCACTACTTCGACCATAATCTGCCTCCTGTATTTTCAAAAGCAGGTTCTCCACCTGCAACGCCATATTCAAATTGCTCTTGATATTGTTCTGGAACTGAAGAATTGCCTCTATTATACCATTAATGGTGCCAATGGTTAAACCCTCACTTTTTTTGGCTTCTGCAGACGCCAGCATCCGGTTTCGAAAATAGATCAACAGGTAATCCGTCAGCTCGATGTCTCCGATGTGCTGCTTGGCGGCATAGGCTGTGATATCGAATATTTTGTCCAGATCTCCAAGGACCACCTGGTCCAAATGGGATACGATCTGCTGAAAATCCCGGGCCGTCTTTGGATCGTCCTTCAGCCGAAGGGCTTCTCCATACTTCCCCTGGGTCAGATCGTACAAGGCCTCCAGCTCTTCCCGGCTGGCAGACTCCCGCTGACTCCATTCTTTGGAGAACTGGGCAAAGGACATGGGTGCGAAATTCAAGATCTGGCAACGGGAAAGAATGGTGGGCAAGATGCTGCTTTTGCTGTTGGCAACAAGAATGAGGATGGTCCCCTCTTCCGGTTCCTCCAGTACCTTGAGCATGGCATTTTGCGCCGGGGCGCCCATGGTCTCCGCCTTGCGGAGGATGTAGACCTTCCGCTCCCCTTCGTATCCCTTGATGGCGATGTTGCGCTGCATTTGGCGGACCTGTTGGATCAGAACGGATTTCTTGTCCTCTTCCGGTTGGATGATGTGCAGGTCCGGATGATTTCCCTTGGTTATTTTCACACAGGAGGGGCAGATGCCGCAAGGCCGGTTTTCTTGGGCAGTACAAAAGATCCCCTGGGCAAAAGCCATGGCCATGTCCGTCTTTTGGATCCCGCTTGGTCCGCAAAAGAGGTAGGCGTGGCTGTAGCTTTTCTCCCGGATGCTTTTTTCCAGAAACTCCTTGTTCCATTCATTTCCGACGATGTGGTCAAACACGATCTTGTCCTCCAAGCTTTTTGATGTGATGGACGATCTCTCCGTGGATCTCCTCCACGGATCGTTGCCGATTGCCGTCCATGCAGTCGATCCGGTGCCATCCCTGCTCTCCGGCGATCCGGCATGCCGCCTCGTAGGCATGGAACAGGTGCTGGCGATTGCTTTCGTGGATGTCCTTCTCCTTTTCCTTGGTGATCTTGTTGGAACGCTCCCGGATCCGCTCCAGGCTGATCTCCGGTGGCAGATCCAGGAAAAAAACCACATCGGGCCGGGGTATTTCATAAAGGCGGTATTCGTAGTCCACCAGCCAGTCCAAAAATTCTTTCCGCTCTTTCAGGTCGGCGATCTTGCCTCCCTGGTGGATCATGTTGGAGGTGGTGAACCGGTCCGCCAGCACCCATCCGCCATCCATGTAAAAGGCCTCATACTCGGTTTTGTAGGAAGCATACCGATCCGCCGCAAAAAAAGTGGAAGACACATAAGGGCTGATGGCATCCGGGTCCGACCCGAAATCTCCCCGCAGATACATTTTTACCAAAGCGGAACTTTCCTTTTCATACCGGGGATAGGACAAATGCAGCACCGGTGTTTTTTCCCGGAGCAAATATTGGTGCAGCAGCCGGCTTTGGGTCTCTTTCCCGCTGCCGTCCACTCCTTCTATGACGATCAGTTTTCCCTTGCTCATATCATGCGTCCTCCTTGCAGACCTTGATCATTTCCTGTGCTTTCAGGCCCGTCACATCTGCCGTTTTATGCTTCTTCAAATACTCCACCGCTTCGGCTCCAATGATCTCTCCCGGGCAAACCAGGGGATCCCCGGCGGATAGGGGGTGATGAAATCGGCGCTGATCCTTCCCGCCGCCTGGGAAAGGGACACTTGCTCCCAGGGCGCCTCTTCGTAAAGCTCCATCACTTTCTTCCCCGGCTTCGGATAAGACAAGGCTTCTCCTCTTCCCATCCCGGTTTCTTCAGGAAGTTCCCTTCCAATCGATTTCAAGGTTTCCAGCAGGCGGATGTAGTCTTCCCGGATGGAACCGACGCCGGCCATGGCCAGTCCGGTCCTGCCATCCTCCCATTCCAGGTCGATCCCGTATGATTGGGACAGGATCCTGCCAAGCTCTTTCCGGTTCCCGCTGCAAAACCACAGCTTCAGAGGATCCCAGTTTTTCGTTTCCATGGCCCAACGGTCCCGAACCATGGGAAAGGGGCTGGTCTTCAATTCTTGACGCACCTCCCGATACATTTCTTCCAGCAGCTCCAGCTTGGCCCCTCCATATCGTTCCATCCACCCTACTGCCTGGGCAACAGAGATCAGTATGGGATAGGAGGGACTGCTGGTCTGGAGCATGGACAAATGGCGGCGGATCGCCTCCGGATCCACCCGTCGGGAGTTGATGTGCAGCAGGGCCCCCGGCGTCAGGGAGGAAAGGGTCTTGTGGGTGCTGTGGACCACCACGTCCCCTCCTGCATCCAAAGCGCTGACAGGCATGTTTTTCCCGAAGTGGAAATGGGCACCGTGGGCCTCGTCCACCAGGAGGATCATGGACCGCTGCCTGCACAGTGCCCCTATGGCTTCCAGGTCGTCGCAGGTCCCGTAATAGGACGGATAGGTGATCACCAGTCCTTTGGCATCCGGTGCCTCGTCCATGGCCTTTTTTACGGCTTTCGGGGTGATCCCCACGGGATACCCCAAGGCTCCCCCCATATCCGGTGATATGTAGACGGGAGAGATCCTCCCGTAGATAAATGCGCTGTAGACGCTCTTGTGGGCATTTCTAGGGATCAGGACCTGCTGGCCCGGCCGAAAGGTTGCCATGATGGCCGCCATGAGGGCGCTGGTGGCTCCATTGACCACGATCCTGCTTTCCAGACTTCCATAGATTCGGGCGATGTCTTGCTCCAATGCCAGTATTTCTTCCCGGGGATCGTTCAGGTTGTCCGTACCCGGAATTTCCGTGATGTCCCATGCTTCCCCATGGTATGGAAAAAAGGCCCTGCCTTTATGACCCGGCATGTGGAATTTGACATGGTCCCGTTTTTTTTGAATGTTTTCGATGAGTTTGCGATCCACTGGAAACCTCCATGATTTCATTTGCCAAAAGGTTTTTTTCTGTGATATAATTTCGTCCTGTCCCCCGTTTATGTCTGATTATACCTTCATGGTTCGGGGTAACAATACACTAACTAAAGGAAAGGAGTTTGGGTCATGTCGGATAGCTACGTCGTAATACTGGATGAAGAAAATTTCGAAAAAGAAGTCATTGCATCCAAAATTCCAGTGATGATCGATTTTTGGGCGGAGTGGTGTGGACCATGTCAACAGGTCATTCCCATTGTCAATGAATTGGCGCAGGAATTTGAAGGTGTTGTAAAAATCGCAAAGCTCAACGTGGACGAGAACCGTTCCATTGCCATGAAGTATCGTGTTATGAGCATTCCTACGATTTTATTCTTTAAAGATGGCGAAGAGGTAAGACGGGAAGTCGGCGCCAAGAGTAAAGAAGATTACATCCAATTATTGGATTCCCTAATCTAAATTTTTTAAAATAAAAGAGAGGACGTCCTCTCTTTTATTTTTTTCGCACCCGGATCATTTCCTTTTTCAGCTTCTCCACGAAAACATCCCCCAATTGCAGGATCACTTTCACGTCCCTTTTCTCCTGCTTCCAGCTGATGATGTATTTCTTCTTGTCCTTGATGCCGAAGATCGTAAAGTTCAGCTTTCGGCCGCTGAAGTCTTCCGCTTCATCAACGGTTCGAATGTCCGTGATCTGCTTCAAAGGAACGGCGGCAATGGGTCTTGCCGTGGCAAATATTGCCTTTTTGATGATCAGATTCTTGTCGGCCAGCTCCACTTCATACCAGGGCACCACTTTGCGTATGACGAAAAAGGTGATGGCCAGGCTGATGAACATGGCCACACCGGTCAGAAGGGACCGGGAATCGCCGCTGACCTTCTCCACCAGATAGGCATATCCATACTGGAAACCGATCAATAATGCCAACATCAACAGCAGCGATCGAAAGCTGGACGCTCCCCGTCGAATCGTTTCTTTTGCTTTTACTCCCATTGCCCATCCTCCAGTGATTTCTCATATTTTTTCACTTCTGTCTCATACAGGTTGTTTCCTGTTGCATCGATGACCACGATAGCGGGAAAATCCTCCACCACCAGTTTCCGAATGGCTTCCGCCCCCAGATCTGGGTAGGCCACCACCTCCGAAGCGATCACCGCTTTTTTCAGCAGTACGCCGGCTCCCCCAACGGCGCCAAAGTAGACCGCCTTGTTGCGGATCATGGCCGCTGTCACTTCTCCGCTTCGATCCCCTTTTCCGATCATGGCTGTCAACCCAAGATCCATCAGGGTGGGGGCATAGGCGTCCATTCGACCGGATGTGGTAGGGCCCACGGATCCAATGACCTCCCCCGGTTTTGCCGGACAGGGTCCTGCGTAGTATATGGTGGCTCCTTTGATGGGGATGGGAAGTTCCTTCCCCTCTTCCAGTTCCTCCAGCATTCGTTGGTGGGCCGCATCCCTGGCCGTATAGATGACCCCGCTGAGCCGTACCCGGTCCCCCGCCTTCAAGGCATCCACCGTATTTTCATCCAGGGGCAGTGTGATGACTTTATCCACGATCCTCTTCTCCTTTGATCACGATTTTTTCATGGCGGTTCACGTGACAGCACATGTTCACCGCCACCGGCAATCCGGCAATGTGGGTGGGATAGGTCTCCACTTGGACGCTGAGGACCGTATTTGCCCCTCCAAGGCCCATGGGACCGATACCCAGGCCATTTAACCGTTCCAGCAATTCCTCTTCCATTTGGTGGTAATAGGGGTCTGCATTGGGCTCTCCTGCATTCCGAACCAAGGCTTTTTTTGCCAGGATGGCGCTCATTTCCATGGTCCCGCCAATGCCCACTCCCACAAAGAAAGGCGGGCAGGCATTGGGCCCTGCCTGGCGGACGACGTCCACCACAAAATCAATGACCCCCTGCCTGCCGGCAGAAGGCTTGAGCATTCTCAGACCGCTCATGTTTTCGCTGCCAAATCCCTTTGCCGTCAAGATCATTTCCACGTCGTTTCCTTCCGTCAACTCCGTATGGATGACGGCGGGAGTGTTGTCCCCCGTATTTTTCCGGCGAAGGGGATCCTCCACGATGGAATTCCGGAAGTATCCCTCTTGGTAGGCTTCCCGGACCCCCTGGTGGATGGCCTCATTCAGGCCTCCCCCCGTGAGGCGGACGTCCTGGCCGATCCGCAGAAAAACCACAGCCATGCCCGTATCCTGGCAGATGGGGCTCTGGGATCCTGCAGCCAGCTTCATGTTCTCCAGAATGTCCCCCATGACGCCAATGCCGATGGGAGACACTTCGGTGGTTTGTGCCTTTTCCAGGGCTTGTTCCACATCGGGACCCAGCCGGCAATTGATGCGAAGAAAACCTTTTCGCACCTGTTCCTTAATCTCATCCACGTGTATTTTCATAAGCCTCCATCCTCGTTCTTCTTGATGACCTATTATATCATTTTTTGAAGGGCTTCGAAACACGGGCAATAAAAAAACCCCTTTCGGGGTCGGTGAATATCAATCCACTGGTTGAAAATCGTCCTTGGTCGCTCCACACAACGGGCAGACCCAATCGTCGGGAAGATCTGCAAACGCAGTCCCTGCCGCTACCCCATTGTCGGGATCTCCTTCTGCCGGATCATAAATATATCCGCAGATGATACATTCGTATTTTTGCATGTTATACCGCCTCCTAAATTTTATGATTTGATTCCATCACTATTTATTATATTACCCTCCAGGATCCGTTTTAATCCACATTTTTTTCAACCGGATCATTTCTTTGTGTCGACCCGTAGAAAAAACCAGCCGACGTGCTCCGGCTGGTTGATTTTATAATATTTTTTTCAAGAAAGCCTTGGTCCGCTCTTCCTTCGGGTCGTCAAAAAAGACTTTGGGATCTCCTTCTTCCACGATCCGGCCCTCGTCCATGAAAATGACCCGGGTCCCCACTTCCTTGGCAAATCCCATCTCATGGGTCACCACGATCATGGTCATGCCGTCTTCTGCCAGCTTCTTCATGACCTCCAGCACCTCGCCGACCAATTCCGGGTCCAGTGCCGAGGTGGGTTCGTCAAAGAGCATGATCTTTGGCTGCATGGCCAGGGCCCTGGCGATGGCCACCCGTTGCTGCTGTCCGCCGGAGAGCCGGGATGGGTATTCGTCCCGCTTGTCTTCCAAGCCCACCAATGCCAGCAGGGGCAGGGCGATCTTGCTGATCTCCTCCTCCTTTTGCTTGCGAACGACTTTGGGTGCGACGGTGATGTTCTCCAGCACCGTCAAGTGGGGAAACAGATTGAACCGCTGAAAGACCATCCCCAGTTCCGTACAAAGTTCCTGTACTTTTTCTGCAGGGATCTCCTTCAGGTCTTTTCCCATTTCCCGTTCGTCGGCCAATTCGCCGTCGATGTAGATCTTGCCGCTGGTGATCCTCTCCAGCTGGTTGAGGCATCGAAGCATGGTGCTCTTGCCGGAACCGCTGGGTCCGATGACGCAGACCACTTCCCCGGATTTGACCTCCAGATTGATGTCCTTGAGGACTTCCAGATCCCCGAAAGACTTATATACATTTTCCAGTTTAATCATACCGATCCGCTCCTAATCATAGATTGAGTACTTCTTTTCCACCTTGTCGAACAATACGGAGATGATAGTGGTGAAAAACAGGTACACCAAGGCGGCATAAATGTAATAAAACCATTGTCCCGTAGCATTGGTCATTTGACTGGTGGTACGAAGTGTATCAAACAATCCGATGGATGCCACCAGGGACGTATCTTTCAGCAGCATGATCAGTTCGTTTCCCACGGGAGGGATCAACCGCCGATAGGCCTGGGGAATGATGATGGTGAACATGGCCTGGTAATAACTCATGCCCAATGCCTTGGACGCCTCCATCTGGCCCTTGTCGATGGACTGAATGCCTGCGCGGAAGATCTCCGCCAGGTAGGCCGCCGAATTCAGGGAATAGGCCAGGGCCGCCGCCCCCATCAAAGGCAGGCGCAGCGGCGTGCCAAAAATATCCCTGGAAAACAAGGGGAATGCATAAACGACGATGAACAGCTGCATCAGCAGCGGCGTTCCCCGGAATGCCCAGATGTAGATCCAGGTGATCCCGTTTAAAAGCTTGCTCTTGGAGATCCTTCCCAATGCCAGGATGACTCCCAAAATGATTCCTGCGATGATGGCGACGATCGTCAGTTGCAGCGTAACGATGCTCCCGTTGAATAAGGCCACCACTTGCGGTTTCGTCAACAACGTAATCTTCCTTTCCAGCCATGATGACAATAAGCTTGTACGGTTCAATCCCATACAAGCTTATGGCATCACATGTATTGGTGTTACTCGATCACTCGCAACTCCGTATCGATGTTGGATGTGTAGTCGTCACCCAGCCATTCTTCGGAGATCTCTTTCAGCGTTCCGTTCTCCCGAAGGGTCGCCAGTGCGGCATCGATTTTTTCCTTCAATTCCGTGTCGTCCTTGCGGATGCATACGCCAATGGGTTCGTTGGTCAACTGGGCGGTGGAAATTTCGAAGTTGTCCGGATCCTTTGCCACGTACTCGATGGCCACAGGATAATCCACAACGATGTAATCCACGTATCCGGCGTTCATGGCGGTGAAGGTCTGTATGATCTCATCGTACTTGATCAGTTCGATGTCCATGTCTTCCATGTATTTTTGTACAGCCGTATCTGCCGTGGTTCCGATTTGTACGCCGACGTTTTTACCGTCCAGATCTTCCGGCTTGGTCACGGAAGTGTCTCCCGGTTTTACAACGATGACCTGTCCGTTGGACAAGTAAGGCTCGGAGAACAGGAATGTTTCCAAACGGGCGGGAGTGATGCTGACGGAAGAAATGATCACGTCATAGCTTTCCGTTTCCAGACCCTGGAATATTCCGTCCCATGCCGTGGAGATGAATTCCACTTCCATTCCCATCTCTTCACCAAGGGCTTTTGCCATGGCTACGTCGAATCCGACCAGCTCGTTGTTTTCATCCCGATATTCCATGGGCGGATAGCTGTCGTCCACGCCGATCGTCAAAACGTCGGCGCTTCCTCCTGTAGAACAGGACGCAAACAGCAATACTGCTGCAACCATAAGGATGGCCAATGCCATCGACTTCTTTTTCATGTTATTACCTCCCCAAATTTAATTCATGCATTTTCCCTTATGAATCGTGTTATTAGTTTTTTATTATAACACAAGAAAGAGAATAAATATACATTTTGCAAATTAAATTCGAGCAGTTTCCCGCAAATTTCGGATGTTTTCCGCCACATCCCCCTTGAAGGTAAAGGATCCTGCCACCAGGACGTTGGCCCCTGCCGCCACGGCTTTTTTCGCCGTTTCCAGGTTGATGCCTCCATCCACCTGGATGTCGATGGGCCGATGGGCGATCATCTTTTTCAAATCCCGGATCTTGTCGTAGCAGGCCGGAATGAAGGACTGTCCTCCATAACCGGGATTGACGGTCATCAGCAGCACCATGTCCACTTCATCCAGGACATAGCGTAAAGTCTCCAGGGATGTGGCCGGCGTCAGGGATACTCCCGCCTTCACGCCAAAAGACTGGATCAATTTCAAGGTCCGATGCAGATGGACCGTGGCTTCCTGATGGACCACGATCATGTCGGCACCGGCTTCTGCAAACCGGGGGATCAGCAGATCCGGGTTTTGGATCATGAGATGGACGTCAAAAAACAGGTCCGTTTTCCCCCGCAGCATTTTTATTTGATCCGGCCCAAAAGCGATGTTGGGCACAAAGTTGCCGTCCATGACGTCGATGTGGAGCATTTCCACCCGGCATTCTTCCACTTTTTTTATGTCTCGTTCCAGGTTTCCGAAATCCGCCCCCAATATGGACGGCGCTATTTTTACATCCATTCCGTGACCTCCTTGTGTATTTTCATGCATCCCTATTCCAGGGAAACCTTCTCCAGCTCGGTGAGGATCATCTCGTATGCCCTGACCCGGTCCGTTTCCCGGTACAGCGCTTCCAGGAATTCCGGCTTCTGGATCATGGCCACGATCCCCTGGAGCATGTGGAGCTGCAGATGGTTGTCTTTCAGAGCCAGGGTAAAAACGATATGGACCAACACGGTCCCGGTGGGATTTCCCATTTCCCGAAAAATCACCGGCTCTTTCAACAGGGACACGGAAAAGGACTCCTCCTTGACGTGGATCCCGTCCGTATGGGGCATGGCCACTCCCAAACCCATGGTGGGAAGCCCTGTGGGATAGATCTCCTCCCGCTGGACAACCCCCTGGGAAAAGGTTTCCGCCACCAGTCCCTGGTTTTTCATTCTCTCGGAAATACATTTCAAGAGACTTTTATCGTCGGGGGCGGTCAAACCCATGTATATCTGTTCTTTGGTAAAGGTTGCACCAAAAACGGCCAAGACCAAACCCTCCTTCTTGTATTTTCTACAGATCGATCTCTTCGATCTCTTCCTCGCTGATCACTTCTGCTATGGTGACGATCTGTTCCGTTTTGTCCAGTTTCATCAATCGGACGCCCTGGGTGCTTCGACCCATGACGGAGATCCCGGAGATCTCCAGGCGAATGACGATGCCCTGATTGTTGATCATCATGATCTCCTGCTCTTTTCTGCATACCATGATCCCTACGATGATGCCGGTCTTTGGCGTGATCTTGTAGGTTTGGATCCCTTTTCCGCCCCGGTTCTGGATGCGGTATTCCTCTGCACGGGTGATTTTTCCGTAGCCGTTTTCCGATACATTGAGGACAAACAGGTCTTCTTCCATCAAGTCCATGCCCACTACTTCGTCGTCATCCCGAAGGAAGATCCCCCGAACGCCGATGGCGGTTCTGCCGACGGAGCGGACATCCTGCTCGGAGAATCGGATGGCGTAGCCGTTTTTGGTCCCCATGATGATCTCCTTGGAACCGTCCGTCAATTTTACGGCGATCAGCTCGTCGTCGTCGTTGAGGTTGATGGCGATGAGTCCCGTTTTTCTGGAGCTGTCGTATTCCGTCAGGTCCGTTTTCTTGATGATGCCGTTTTTCGTGGCCATGAGCAGATACCAGTCGTCGGTGAATTCCTTGATGGGAATGACGGTGGTGACCTTCTCGTCGGGATCCAGCTGCAGGATGTTGACGATGGCCGTTCCTCTGGCGGTCCTGGACGCATCCGGGATCTCATAGGCTTTCAGACGATAGACTTTCCCTTTGTTGGTAAAGAAGAGGATGTAGTGATGGGTTGTCGTGGTGAAGAGGTGCTTCACGAAATCGTTGTCCCTGGTGGACAAGGCCGTGATACCCTTTCCCCCTCTTTTTTGAGCCGTGTAGGTATCGGCGGAGATCCGCTTGACATATCCCACATGGGTCATGGTGATCACCAGGTCTTCTTCTTCGATCAGGTCTTCCATGTTGATGTCGTCATAGTCCACTTCAAAAGCGGTCCGACGATCATCATTGTATTTATCGCGTATTTCCAGCATCTCTTCCTTGATGACTTCCAGCACTTTCAGCTCGCTTCCGAGGATGGCTTTCAACTCGGCGATGCGGATCTGGAGCTCATTGTATTCCGTTTCGATCTTTTCTCGTTCCAAACCGGTCAAACGTTGCAGCCGCATGTCCAAAATGGCCTGGGCCTGTTTTTCCGACAAGGCAAATTCCTGGATCAAGGCAATTTTGGCCTCTTCCCCGTTTTTCGATCCACGGATGATGGCGATGACCCGGTCGATGTTGTCCAGGGCGATGATGAGTCCTTCCAGGATATGGGCCCGGTCTTCCGCCTTTTTCAAGTCGAACTGGGTACGTCGTATGATGATCTCTTTCTGGTATTCGATGTATTTGGTCAAAATCTCTTTCAGTGTCATGACTTTGGGCTGGTTCTTGTCCAAGGCGAGAAGGATCACGCCAAAAGTTTCCTGAAGCTGGGTGTGTTTGTACAGCTGGTTCATGATGATCTCGGCGTTGACATCCCGTTTCAGGTCGATGGCCACCCGGATCCCGTTTCGGTCCGATTCGTCCCGGATGTCGGAGATCCCCTCGATCCTTTTCTCCTTGACCAGGTCCGCGATCTTTTCGATCATCTTGGATTTGTTGACCATGTATGGGATCTCGGTAATGATGATCCGCTGTCTGGAGGCGGAGATCTCTTCAAAATTCACTTTTGCCCGAACCTTGATCCGGCCCCTTCCCGTTCGATAGGCGGATTTGATGCCGTCTTTGCCCAGGATGGTTCCCCCCGTTGGAAAATCCGGTCCCTTGACAAAGTGCATCAATTCATCGATGGTGCAGTCCGGATTGTCGATCTGGTGGATGGTGGCATCGATGACCTCTCCCAAATTGTGGGGTGGGATGTTGGTGGCCATGCCGACGGCGATCCCGGAAGAACCGTTGACCAGCAGGTTGGGGTATCTGGACGGCAGTACGGATGGTTCTTTCTGGGTTTCGTCGAAGTTCAGTGTAAAATCAACGGTGTCCTTGTTGATATCCCTCAACAATTCCATGGCGATCTTGCTCATTTTCGCTTCCGTGTAACGCATGGCCGCGGCGCTGTCTCCGTCGATGGAACCAAAGTTTCCATGGCCGTTCACCAGGGGATAGCGGGTGGAAAATTCCTGTGCCATCCGCACCATGGCGTCGTATACGGCGGTGTCGCCGTGGGGATGATACTTACCCAAAACGTCTCCGACGATCCTTGCACTCTTACGAAATGCCTTGTCCGGGGTCATTCCCAGTTCGTTCATGGCAAACAGGATCCTCCGGTGTACCGGTTTCAGTCCATCCCTTACGTCTGGCAATGCCCTTCCGACGATGACGCTCATGGCGTAATCGATGTAGGATTTTTTCATTTCATCTTCTATGTTGATCGGCAGTACTTTGTTGTATTCTTCGCTCACCGGTATACCCTCCTATATGTCAAGGTTCTTCACCTTTTTCGCATTGCGTTCGATAAATTCTTTTCTTGGCTGTACTTTGTCTCCCATAAGGATCGTGAAGATCTCATCCGCCTGGATAGCGTCGTCTACGGTCACCTGCAGCAAGGTCCTGGTTTCCGGATTCATGGTGGTATCCCACAACTGTTCCGGGTTCATTTCACCCAAACCTTTGTATCGTTGCAGGCCGATGTTGTTGTCCCGACCCATTTCATCCATCAGGATGTTCAATTCCTTGTCGGAGTAAGCGTATTCCACTCTTTTTCCCTTTTGCACTTTATACAGGGGAGGCTGTGCGATGTAGATGTAGCCCGCATCCAGCAAGCCCCGCATGTAGCGGTAGAAAAAGGTCAGCAGCAGGGTTCGTATGTGGGCCCCGTCCACGTCGGCATCGGTCATGATGATGATCTTATGGTATCGGGCGGAATCCTTGTCAAAATCGTCTCCCACACCGCTTCCGAAGGCGGTGATCATGGAACGGATGGAATCCGTATTTAGGATCCGGTCCAAACGCGCTTTTTCCACGTTGAGGATCTTTCCCCGCAAGGGCAGGATGGCCTGGTTCTTGGGGTCCCGACCCTGTTTGGCGGAACCTCCGGCAGAATCTCCCTCCACGATGTAGATCTCGGAAAGGGCGGGATCCTTTTCCCGGCAGTCCGCCAGTTTTCCCGGCAGGGACGTATTGTCCAGGATGGATTTTCGCCGGGTCAGTTCCCTGGCTTTTCTGGCGGCATTTCTTGCCCGTGCTGCCGTCAGGGCTTTTTCGATGATTATTTTGGATTCATTGGGGTTTTCTTCAAGGAATGCATAAAAATGGTCGTTGACGATGCTTTCCACGATCCCCTTGACCTCCGTGTTGCCCAATTTCGTTTTTGTCTGTCCCTCAAACTGGGGATCCGTGATCTTCACGCTGACAATGCCCGTCAATCCTTCCCGGACGTCTTCTCCGGAAAGATTTTTATCGTTAGCTTTGAGGAAGTTGTATTTTTTTGCGTAGGTGTTAATGGTCCTGGTCAAGGCGCTCTTAAAACCGTTCAGGTGGGTCCCGCCCTCCGTGGTGTTGATATTGTTGGCGAAGGCATAGATGTTTTCAGAATATCCGTCCGTATACTGCATGGCGATGTCGATGATCACATCGTCCTTCACTTTTTCAAAGCCGATGACCGTATCGTGGATCGTGTCCTTGTTTTTGTTCAAATACTCCACAAAGGAGACGATCCCGCCGTCGTAGCAGTATTTTTCCGTTCTTTTTTCTTCCCGGTCGTCTTTTAAAACGATGGAGATCCCCTTGTTTAAAAAGGCCAGCTCCCGCAACCGGTGCTCCAGGATGTCGAAATCAAATTCCATTTCATCCGCCTCAAAAATCTGGGCATCCGGTTTGAAGCTGATGGTGGTTCCGGTCCGGTTGGTGTCCCCCACCTCTTTTAAATCATCCAGGGGTTTTCCCCTTTGGTAATTTTGCTCGTAAATGTGGCCGTTTTGCTTTACTTCCACTTTCAAACTTTCCGACAAGGCGTTGACAACGGATACACCTACTCCGTGCAATCCTCCGGATACCTTGTATCCGCCGCCGCCGAATTTTCCTCCGGCATGAAGCATGGTCAATGCCACTTCCACTGCCGATTTTTTATACTTGGGATGGATCCCGGTGGGGATCCCCCGTCCGTTGTCCACAACGGTAATGGAATTATCCTTGTTGATGGTCACTTTTATATTATCGCAATAACCTTGCAATGCTTCGTCAATGCTGTTGTCCACGATCTCGTACACCAGGTGGTGAAGCCCTCTGGAACCTGTGCTTCCGATGTACATCCCCGGTCTTTTTCGAACGGCTTCCAAACCTTCCAGTACCTGGATCTGTTCTGCTCCGTAATTCTCGCTCTGTGGCATGTTTCTGTCCTCCAGTCTTCATCTTTGATTCAATACAGTTTTCCACTTTTCACATTATATATTTTTTTCATGCTTTTGGGCAATTGGTCCAAAAAACTTATTTCCGTTGATGTAATGACGATTTGATTGTCCTTGAAATGTTCCATGATCCTTTGCTGTCGATTTCCGTCCAGCTCCGACATGACGTCATCCAGCAGGACGATGGCGTCCTCTCCCGTCTCTTCCTTGATGATGCTGGTCTGGGACAGTTTCAATGACAGGGCGCAAGTCCTCTTTTGTCCCTGGGATCCATAGGTTTTTGCATCCATGTCGTTGATGTTGATCTTGATGTCATCCAAATGGGGGCCTGCAGACGTGGACCCTCTCCGGATGTCCTGGGAAAGGTTCTGATCCAGCTTTTGCCGAAAGATCTCTTCAAAGGACGACAAGTCGTCGTTGTTTTTGATCAGATTGGAATAATAGTATAATTTCAGTGCTTCCTTGCCGTCGGTCAGGTTTTCGTGGATCTCCTTGGCGATGCCGTTGATCTTTTGCATGAAACCGATCCGGTTGAAGAGGATCTTTTTCCCTGTCTTTACCAGCCGTTCATCCCAAACAAACAGGGTATCCTTTACGGAGGGGTCCCGCTGCATGGTTTTGAGCAGTTCGTTTCGCTGGCGCAGGATCTTTCCATACTCCTTCAGAGCCGCGCCGTGGACCGGCTTGATGTTGAGCAGCTCGTTGTCGATGAAACGCCTTCGTTTGTCCGGCCCGTCCTTGACGATGGACAGATCCTCCGGTGTAAAATCCACAATAAGGATCTTCCCTGCCAGTTCGCTCCGCGATTTCAGTTTCTTGCGGTTCAGCAGGATGGAGGTTCCTTCTGCAGATAGACCATAATTCATGGTGATCTGTACGTGTTCCTTGGAATCCGTGTCATTGCGAACAAAGATCCCGTCCACAAAGGCCTTCTCTTCTCCGGTTTTCACCAATTCCCGGTTGGGATTTCGAAAAGAACGTCCCCGGCTGAGAAAATAGATGGATTCCAGCAGATTCGTCTTTCCCTGTCCGTTCTCCCCCAAAATCAAATTCATTTTATCATGAAAAAAAACCTCAAGTTCCGGGTAATTTCGAAAATTGTAGAGTTTTAATTTCTCCAGATGCATGTTATTCCTCTGCCGCAACCAGGAATGTCTCATCCAACCCGGATATTTCCACCCTGTCTCCCGGTCGGAGTTTTTTTCCCCGTTGCAGACACACTTGTCCGTTGACCAGGACATCTTCCTGTTGGATCATCATTTTTGCATAGGATCCGCTGTCGGCCACACCGGCAAATTTCAAAAATTGATCCAGTTTGATGTATTCCGTTTCAATGGCGACGATCACTTCATTCATCGATTTTCAACTCCTTACTCGTGTTCGATGTATCGAACCGGCAAAATCAGGTAGATGAAATAATCCCCGTCCACCGGCCGGATCACGCAGGGACTGACAGCCGTCGTAAACTCCAACATCACTTCCTCTTCGCTGATGGCTTTGAGGGCGTCGATAAAATAGTTGCAGTTGAAGGCGATCTTCAGCGGTTCTCCATTCATTTCCACCGGCAGATTTTCATTCAGGTCCCCCATGTCCGAATTGGACTGGATATCCAGGCCTCCCTGGTTGAAATGCATTTTGATCAGATTGTTTTTTCCGTCCCTGGCCATAAGAGATGCCCGCTCGCAGCTGGCCAGCAATTCCAGGGTATTGGCTTTTACCTTGGTGGTGGCATTTTCCGGTATGATCTGCTTGTAGTTGATGTATTCTCCCTGAAGCAGGTTGGATACCATGCTGGTCTCCCCAATGGTGAACAAGGCCTGATTTTTGGTGGTGGAAACAAAAAGATCCTCTTCCTTCATGGACAAGAGCCGATACAGTTCCATCATGGTCCTTTCGGGAATGATCTCCTTAATGGACAAACCCTGGTTGATTTTTCCTTTACGAAGAGCGAGACGGTATCCATCCAGGGCCACCAGCTTCATCTCTCCATTTTCCAGTTCCAAAAGCTCCCCGGTAAGAACCGGTATGTTTTCACTTTTTGCGACGCAGAAAATGGTTTCCTTGATCAGACTGCGGAACAGTTCTCTTGGGATCTGGATGGCTTCGGATCCGCGAACTTCCGGCATTTTGGGAAAATCTTCCCCTGCTTCTCCCTGTACGTTAAATTTCGACTGGTTGCAGGTGATCTTCACCGCGTTTTTGTTGTTTTTTTCAAAATAGACGTTTCCATCCGGCAGTTTTCTGGCGATCTCGGAAATCAATTTTGCCGAAAGCACGATGCTGCCCTCTTCTTTAACGGTTCCTTCCAGCCTGGTTTTGATCCCCAATTCCATATCCGTACCCAATAAGGTGATGGCCTCGTTGGATGCTTCAAAAAGGATGCCTTCCAGGATGGGAAGAGTGGATTTGGTGGAAACTGCTTTTTGGACCGTACTGACGGCTTGGATCAAGTCATTTTTTGTCGTTGAAAATTGCATGAAATTTCATCCCCTGTTCTATTTATCTATATTTTAAAGTAGTAATAGTAGTAGTAGGAGCTGTGGATACGTGGATAAGTACCTGATCATGTTCCTGTGAAAGAAAAACGGCAGTTCACAACATGTGGATAACCACAAGGGAAACAAGGCAAGTTATCCTTTTTTATCCACAGGGGTCAACCGTTGCCTTTGATGTCTTTCATGATCCGGTTGATCAGATTCTTGAAATCGAAGTTTTCTTCCATCTCTTTTGCGATCTTGTCGATGGCATGAATAACGGTGGAATGATCCCGACCTCCAAATTCATCTCCGATCTTGGGAAGAGACAGTTCCGTCATTTCCCTGGAGATGTACATGGCCACCTGTCTTGGGTAGGCAATGGATTTGGTTCGTTTTTTCAGGTTGAAGTCATCCACTTCGATGTTGAAGTACTTTGCCGTCACTTCCTTAATAAGGTCCACGGTGATGATCTCCGGTTTTTTTGCAGAGATGATGTCTTTTAAAGCATCCGTGGCAAGATCCACATCGATCCCCTGGTTGGTGAGCCTGGAGAAGGCATTCACCCGGATCAAGGCACCTTCCAGTTCCCGGATGTTGGATTGGATCTTGTTGGCGATGAAGACCAGAACATCATTTCCGATGTCGATCTTCTCCGTGTTGGCCTTCTTTTTAAGGATGGCGATCCTGGTTTCCAGGTCCGGTGCCTGGATGTCGGTGATCAATCCCCATTCGAAACGGGAACGCAATCGTTCTTCCAGGGTGGGGATCTCTTTAGGAGGACGGTCGCTGGAGATGACGATCTGCTTGTTGGCGTCGTGAAGGGCATTGAAAGTATGGAAGAATTCTTCCTGGGTCCCTTCCTTTCCAGCTATGAACTGGATGTCGTCGATGAGCAGGACATCCACATTCCGGTATTTGTTGCGAAAAGAAATGTTGTTTTTGTTTTGAATGGAGTCGATGAAGTCGTTGGTGAACTTTTCACAGGAAACGTAAACGACTTTCTTGTTGGGCCATTGTTCCAGGGTGTAGTGGCCGATGGCGTGCATCAGATGTGTTTTGCCCAATCCAACTCCTCCATAGATGAACATGGGATTGTACCGCTGGGCGGGTGCCTCCGCCACCGCTACGGAAGCGGCATGGGCGAAGCGGTTGCTCTCTCCGATGACGAAGGTTTCAAAGGTATATTTGGGATTCAAATTGCTGCTGTTTTCCAGTTGGTAGCCAGAAGAAGTTTGGTTGTTTTTGACGGGTGGATCCTGTTTGTGATCCGTGGAAGATCCGGAAGAAGAAGGTATGATGAATTCCACCATGACATTTTGTCCGGTGACGTGTTTTAGTGCATTGCCGATGAGCAGGGCATATCGGGCCTCCAGGATCCCTTTTGTAAAATCATTTTCCACGCCCAGTACGATGGTGTTGTTGTTGTGGGATATGGGTTCGATCCGCTTGAGCCAGGTTTCAAAACTGACTTGAGTCAGTTCCTCCTCGATGATCTCCAACGTTTGATTCCATAAGTGCTGCAGATTGCTGTCCATTACATATTGCTCCTTCCAGATGGAAATGTACTGTGCATAACTTGTCGATAAAGGGTTTAAACAAAGAACAACATCCATTTCATGAACAGATGTTGATAATTATTATGTACAGGTCGAATGTTGAATTATCGCGATTTATTTGGAGTTATGCACAAAAAAACTTGTTATATCCACATTTTATCAATAGAATGTGGATATGTGCACAAAAATCCCTTGAAGTTATCAACACCTGTTTATATAATAGCAGAAAAAGAAGGAGTTTATCAACAATTATATTGCAGGACGGAATATTGGGGCTGAATGAAGGATTGCCCTTGACAGCGCAGGGGAATGGATATATAATTCTATGGTGAATCCATTGTGGAAAAGTATGGTTTTATATAAATTATAGGTGTTGGGAGGTGTTGGTAATGAAGATGACTTATCAACCTAAAGTAAGACAAAGATCGAAAGTCCACGGTTTTAGACAACGTATGAAAACTGCTTCCGGTAGAAAAGTATTGAGCAGCAGAAGAAGAAAAGGAAGAAAGCGTTTATCCGCTTAAGGCCGCGTTTGAGTGGCCTTTTTCTAAATATGGGAGAAAGGCCGGCAGGAAGATGAAACCAAATTCTTTCAATAATCGACGGTTTCGGGTCATATACGGGAAGGGTGCATCCACAGCCAACCGCAACCTGGTCCTTTATTATCTGGAAAACGGATCGGATCACCATCGATTGGGAATAACCGTCAGCAAAAAAATCGGAAACAGCGTAACGAGAAATCGGGTCCGTCGCTGGATCAAGGAATCATACCGTCTGAATCCCTTGCAAAGGGAAAAGGGGCTGGATCTGGTTTTCATCGCCCGAAAGGGTTGTGAAAATTTGGATTACCATACTATTGAAGGTTCTGTTAAGCACTTGTTGAGAAAGATCCGTTAAGATGGATTACAGATTTGTAGGTTAAAATGAAAAAAATATTGATTTTAATGATACGATTTTACCAGAAAGCCATATCGCCGCTTTTTCCGAGGACATGTCGGTTTTATCCCACCTGTTCCCAGTATTGTGCCGAGGCTGTCGAAAAATATGGGGCCGTGAAGGGGCTTTACCTTTGTGGTAAGCGGGTCGGCAAATGTCATCCCTTTCATCCAGGTGGTCACGATCCCCTAAAATAGGCGTTGCTATATTACAAATAAAGACAATAATTAAATTCCGGGAGGAAGAAAATGTCAATTTTATACACCTTGTTTGGTACTATTTTGCATACCATATATACGATCGTGCAAGATTATGGTATTGCCATTGTCGTTTTTTCCATCTTTGCAAAGCTGATGTTGTTGCCTGTGACCATCAAGCAGAACAAATCCATGCAAGAAATGAACCGCATCCAGCCGGAGCTGCAGGCGATTCAAAAGAAATACGCCAACGACAAACAAAAATTGAATGACGAGACCATGAAATTATACCAGAAGCACAATTACAATCCCATGGGAGGATGTCTGCCCATGCTGATCCAGTTTCCCATCATCATCGGATTGTTCGGGGTCATGCGGGAACCGGCAAAATACGTGTTCACGCCGGAAGTTTTTGCAACCATCGATAAATCCTTTCTTTGGTTGTCGGATCTGAGCATTGCCGATCCCATCCATATCATTCCGGTGTTGGCGGCAGTGACGACCTATGTCAGCATGTCCAATCTTGGAAAGACATCTTCGGGAGGAAACAGCCAGGCACAGACCATGACCCAATCCATGAAGATCATTTCTCCACTGATGATCGGATTCGTATCCTGGACATTGCCGTCCGGTTTGGGTTTGTACTGGGTGATCCAAAACATACTGACTTATGTTCAACAGCTTATCATGCAGAAAGGCGTCGGTATCAAAAAGGGGGATCAGTAGGATGAAAAAGGTAGTATCCGAAGGAAGAACCGTTGAAGAAGCCATAGAAAAAGCACTAAAAGAGCTGCAGGCCACCAATGATCAGGTAAACAAGAAGATCCTGGAGATGCCATCCAAAGGGATCATGGGCATTTTTGGCGTAAAGAATGCCAAAGTGGAAGTTTCCATGATAGAAGACACGGCCAAGGACGCTGACTTGAAAGTACCGGCAAAAGAAGAGTGGAAGAGTGGACCGGAAAAACCGGTGAAAGATATGAAGGCGGATGTGAAAGAAGAAAAAGTTCTCCCAAAAGGTCAAGGTCCGGAAACGCCGGGTACCATTGAAGAAAAGGCAGAACATTTTCTTGGAGATATTTTTGAAAAATTCGGCATCGTTGCCACTTGCACTACTGTCTTGGATCAACGGCATCTGAGCATCACCCTGGAAGGCGAGGACATGGGGATCCTGATCGGTCGAAGAGGCCAGACTTTGGATGCCATTCAGTATTTGACCAGCCTGGTCGTCAACAAGGCTACCGACGAATACGTCCGAGTCGTCATCGATACGGAAAACTATCGGGAAAAGCGGGAAGCCACGTTGAAAGACCTGGCCCACAAGCTGGCAAAAAAAGTGGAGCGAACCCGCAAGAAAGTAGTTTTGGAACCGATGAATCCATATGAACGACGGATCATCCACGCAACTTTGCAGAATCATAAAAGAATATACACATACAGCGAAGGTGAAGAACCTTTTAGAAAAGTAGTGATCGATTTAAAGAAGACCAGCTAAAAGGCTGGTCTTTCATGATATGTAGGAAGGTGAAGAAGTGAATTACTTGGAAGATACCATTGCAGCCATATCCACTCCCGTAGGGTTTTCAGGCATTGGCATTGTACGAATGAGCGGGACCATGTCCCTGTCCATCATTGACGAGATATTTCAGGCAAAATCCGGAAAAAGCGTAATGAATCATCCCAATCGCTCCATGGTCTACGGCCACATCGTGGACCAGGAGGGATCCATTGTGGACGAAGTACTGGTCAGCGTCATGAAAGCGCCCCACACATATACGAAAGAAGACATCGTGGAAATAAACTGCCACGGGGGCATCGTTTCCGTGCGCAAGATCCTGGAGATCCTGACGGAGAAGGGAGCGCGGCTGGCGGAACCGGGAGAGTTCACCAAGAGAGCGTTTTTGAATGGACGTTTGGACCTGTCCCAGGCGGAAGCCGTCATCGATGTCATCAATGCAAAGACGGATAAAAGCTTGAAGATGTCGGTGAAGCAACTGGAAGGAAATCTCTCCAAAAAAATTCGGGAAATTCGACATGTTTTGGTGGAGATCCTTGCCTATATTGAAGCGGGGATCGATTATCCCGAGTACGACATCGAAGAACTGACCCAGGAGGTCATGGAAAGCCGGATCCAGGAAGCCAAAAAGGCGGTGGATGGCCTCATCGATTCTTCCAAAAGTGGAAAGATCATCCGGGAAGGGATCAAAACAGCCATTGTGGGAAGACCCAATGTGGGAAAATCCTCCCTCTTGAATACCCTGTTGGGGGAGGAGAGGGCCATCGTTACGGAGATCGAAGGAACCACCAGGGATTCCATTGAGGAATTCATCAGCATTCGAGGGATCCCACTAAAGATCATCGATACAGCGGGGATCCGGGAAACGGAAAACATCATCGAAAAGATCGGGATCACCAAAACAAAGGAAATTTTGAATGAAAGTGATTTTGTCTTGCTGCTTTTGGACGGGCAACGGAACCTGGAAGAAGACGACAAGGCCCTTTTGGAATTGGCCAAGGATAAAAAAGGCCTGGCCATCATCAACAAGGTGGAAAAAAACCAGGTGTTGTTTCAAAAAGATGTAGAAAAGAAGACCCACATGGAAGTAGCGGAAATTTCGATCCTGGAACAAAAGGGGATCGACAAACTGCGGGAGAGGATCTACGAGACCATCTCCGATGCGTCCATGGATGGAGAATCCTATGACATGGTTTCCAATATTCGCCATATTCAGTTGCTCAAGGAAGCTTCCAAGGCCTTGAAAGAGGGATTGGAAGGATTGAAGAGGGGGATCCCGGTGGAAATGCTGTCCGTAGACATGAAAAATGCCTGGGAAAGCCTTGGGAAGATCACCGGAGAAACGGTGGGAGAAGCACTCCTGGATGAAATTTTCGGCAAGTTTTGTATTGGAAAGTAGGTGTGAAATGACATATATAGCAGGAGAATATGACATCATCGTGGTAGGTGCAGGCCATGCCGGCTGCGAAAGTGCTCTGGCGGGAGCCCGATTGGGGAAAAAAACCCTGCTGGTGACCATGAATTTGGATTCCATCGCCCTGATGCCCTGCAACCCCAACATCGGGGGGACTGGAAAAGGCCACCTGGTGCGGGAATTGGACGCCCTGGGGGGAGAGATGGGCAAAAACATCGATAAAAGCATGATCCAATGCAAGATGTTGAATACGGCCAAAGGACCGGCAGTCCACTCTTTGCGGGCCCAGGCGGACAAGCTTCAATACCAGAAGGAAATGAAGCAGACCCTGGAAAAGCAGGAAAATCTTCATCTGAAACAGTATGAAGTAACGGAATTGCTGGTGGAAAACGGAAAAGCCACAGGTGTTGTGGTGAAGACCGGTGCCGTCTTTCAGGCAAAAGCGGTGATCCTGGCCACCGGCACCTATCTGAAGGCAAGGATCGTCATTGGGGATACCAGCTACGATGGCGGGCCCAATGGTCTGTTCGGTGCCAACGAACTGTCGGGTTCCCTTAGGGAGCTGGGGGTCCGTTTGCTCCGCTTCAAAACGGGAACACCGGCCAGGGTGGACAAGCGAAGCGTTGATTTTTCCAAAATGACCATACAGGAAGGAGATCCCCAGATCGTACCCTTTTCCTTTGAGACGGAGAAGATCGACATCGACCAGTTGCCCTGTTACTTGACTTACACCAATGAAAAGACCCATCAGGTGATACGGGACAACCTTCACCGATCCCCCTTGTTCAGCGGAGACATCGAGGGCGTGGGACCTAGATATTGCCCGTCCATCGAAGACAAGGTGGTCCGTTTTTCAGACAAGCCGAAGCACCAGATCTTTATCGAGCCGGAGGGCAGGGACACTTACGAAATGTATGTTCAGGGAATGAGCTCCAGTCTACCGGAAGAAGTGCAGCTGAAAATGTTGAGAACGGTAGAAGGCATGGAAAATGTGGAGATCATGCGATTGGCTTATGCCATCGAATACGACAACATCGATCCGGTCCAGTTGAAACCCTCCTTGGAATTCAAATCTGTGGATCACTTGTTTTTTGCCGGGCAAATCAACGGAACCAGCGGCTACGAAGAAGCAGCGGCCCAAGGGCTGATCGCAGGGATCAATGCCGTTAAAAAACTCGAAGGGACGGTTCCTTTGATTCTTGACCGGTCCCAGGCATATATAGGAGTTCTTATCGACGATATCGTCACCAAAGGAACGCTGGAACCATATCGGATGATGACCTCCCGAGCGGAATATCGTTTGATTCTGCGACAGGACAATGCAGACCTGAGATTGACAAAAATTGGATATGACATTGGTCTGATCGGAGAAGAGCGGTATCAGAAATTCCAAATAAAGGAAAGAGCGGTCCAAGATGAAATAGAGCGCGTTAAAAAAGTAATGGTAAAACCGACGAAAGAATTAGAAGCGTTTTTTGCCGGAAAAAACAGTACTTTTTCGAAAAAGGGGTTTACCCTTTATGAACTCTTAAAAAGACCGGAAATGGGCTATTTTGAGCTTGAAAAATTTGATCCGGATCGCCCGAAATTGCCAATAAATGTAATCGAACAAGTGGAAATACAAATCAAGTACGAAGGCTATATCAAAAAGCAATGGAGCCAGGTCGAACAATTCAAAAAATTGGAACGACGAAAAATTCCGGAAAATTTGGATTATGAAAAAATAAGCGGCTTGAGAACAGAAGCAAGGCAAAAGCTTTCCAAGATCCGACCCATTTCCGTCGGTCACGCTTCCCGCATTTCCGGCGTATCGCCTGCAGACATTTCGGTGTTGCTGGTACACATGGAAAATTTTCGCCGAAGGGAGAAAACCGATGAATGAAGATCAGCTGTTGAAGGAAGGCCTTAAAAATGTCGGCGTGGAAGTTTCCCAAGAGCAAGTCCGACAACTGATGGATTACATGGACCTGGTTTTGGAAGAAAACAAAGTAATGAACTTGACGGCCATTACCCAGCCGGAAGAATTTATCCAAAAACACTTGCTGGACTCCATTTCCATGTGGCCGGGAGAAGCATCTTCCCAAAAAGTCCTGGATCTGGGAACAGGAGGGGGTTTTCCCGGAATTCCTCTTAAAATCGTCCATCCGGATTGGGACCTAGTCCTTTTGGATTCCACGTTGAAAAAATTGAAATTCCTGGAGAAGGCAACGGAGCAGATGGAGCTGGATCAGGTGTCAACGATCCATGGCAGAGCGGAGGACCTGGGACATGAAGAAACATATCGAGAAGCCTTCGACTTGGTTTTTTCCCGAGCGGTGGCATCTCTCAACACCTTGCTGGAGTACTGCATCCCTTTTGCCAAGGTAGGGGGACTGGTAGTTGCCGCCAAAGGACCAAAATGCAGGGAGGAACTGGAAGCGGCAAAAAATGCAATGAAGAAGCTTCATTGTGTTCTAGAAGAAGTGAGGGAAGTTCAAATACCGGGAGATGAAGCCACCCGATTTGTCGTCGTGATCCGGAAAACCAAGACCACACCGGCAATATATCCCCGAAAACAAGGCTTGCCAGGGAAAAAACCTTTATAAAGAAAAAGGGGGACCAGGATGAAGAAAGAAATGAAGATCGTCTATATACCACTGGAAAACATCGGACCAAACCCATATCAGCCAAGAACGAAATTTTCGGAAACCTCTTTACGGGAGTTGGCTCGATCCATCGAAAGCTATGGAGTGCTCCAACCCATAACCGTGCGGCAGTTGAGCGAAAATCGGTATGAATTGATTGCCGGAGAAAGAAGGTACCGGGCTGCAAAATTGGCAGGCCTGACCCAGATCGCCGCCATCGTCAGCGACATTGCGGATTCAGACTCTGCCATGATCGCTCTTATTGAAAACATCCAGCGGGAGAATCTGGATTTTGTGGAAGAAGCGGAAAGCTATTTCCAATTGATGCAGATCCATGATCTGACCCAGGAACAAATCGCGAAAAAGGTGGGGAAAAGCCAGTCCACCATTGCCAACAAAATGAGGATCTTGAAGCTGTCCAAACCAGTTCGGGACGTGTTGTTGCAGGAGAAACTGACGGAAAGACATGGGAGGGCCCTGTTGAAGATCCCCGACGAAGAACTGCAGCTGGAAGCGTTGAAGAAAGTCGTTCAGCGAGACTTGAATGTAAAAAAGACGGAAGAACTTGTGGAACACATTCGGGATGGTATCCTACAGGGAGACAAGGACGGAAAAGTGACTCCCGCCAGCAGGGCAAAGATCAAAAGCAGGATCAACCTTCGCATTTATACAAATACCTTGAAGCAGGCCTACACCGAAATACTGAAAACCGGCGTGGAAGCAACATATGATGAAATTGAAAAAGACGATGGATTGGAAGTACGCATTCTTATCAAAAAAAACAGGTGAAAGCCTGTTTTTGTGTTTCACGTGAAACTTTGTTGTGAATCTGCATTGATATTGCATTGATTAATGGTAGAATGGTACTATGAATCAATGGAGGGCGATTATGACAAAAACGATATCCGTATTTAATCAAAAGGGTGGTGTGGGGAAAACCACGACCAACATCAATCTGAGCACTTATTTGGCGAAAATGGGCAAGAAAATATTGGTGGTGGATGCGGACCCACAAGGAAATACGACCAGCGGATTAGGAATCGACAAAGAAATACTGGATCTGTCTCTTTATGACGGGTTGATCAATGAAGAAGCTTGTGAAGACATCAAAATTAAAACTCATTTTGAGAATCTGGACCTGGTCCCGTCCAAACCAGAGTTGGCCGGAGCTGAAATAGAGATGACGGCCATGAAAGATCGAGAAATTCGATTGAGAAAATTCTTGGAAGGCTGTAAAAACAAATATGACTTTATCTTCATTGACTGTCCTCCTTCCTTGGGACTTATTTCCCTGAACGCATTGGCGGCGTCCGACTCCATTCTTGTTCCCATACAGTGCGAATATTATGCATTGGAAGGAGTCAGCCAATTGATGAATACGGTGAATCTGGTAAAACGGGGTTTAAACAATCCATTGCATATCGAAGGGATCATAATGACCATGTTTGACGGCAGGACCAATCTATCACTCCAGGTTGTGGACGAAGTATGCGGATATTTTGGAGAACAAGTATATAAGACGGTCATTCCGAGAAATGTTCGTCTTGCAGAAGCACCCAGTCACGGATTGTCCATTGTGGAATACGATGACAGATCCAAAGGTGCAGAAGCATACGAAGCCTTGGCGAAGGAGTTTCTAGGAAGAACGGAGATGAAGCAATGAAGACGAAAAAAGGATTGGGACGGGGGTTGCAAGCTCTGATCCCTGAAGAACAGCCAAAAGACAACGAAGGTGTCCTGCATGTTCCCATCGATCGGATCTATCCCAACAAAAACCAGCCCCGCGTGAATTTTGACAAGGAAAAACTGGAAGAACTGGCTTCTTCCATTAAAGAACACGGCGTTATTCAGCCCATCGTTATTTCCAAAGAAGAAGACGGGTATAAAATAATTGCCGGTGAGAGACGGTGGAGGGGAGCAAAGATGGCAGGGCTCAAAGAAATTCCTGCCATCATCATGTCCGTTACGGAAATGCAGATCATGGAATTGGCCTTGATCGAGAACCTGCAGCGGGAGGATCTGAATGAGATCGAAGCGGCGTCGGCATATCGGGATTTGATGGATCAATTCAAATTGACCCAGCAGGAGATCGCCCAGCGTCTTGGAAAAAGCAGGACCGCCATCGCAAACACATTACGTTTGCTGAATTTGCCCAAGGACATTCAAAAATTGATCGAAAACAATACCATAACTCCAGGACACGGCCGGTGCATTCTTTCTTTAGAAGGAGAAAAGCGGCAAATATTGCTGGAGAGGATCTTGAAAGACAAATTAAGCGTCCGGGAAGCGGAAAAGCTGGTCCAGACTCTGAAGAAGGACAAACCGGTGAAGAAGGAAAAGGATCCGAATCCGGCTTTGGATCGACTGTTCATCCAAGATCTGGAGGAACAGCTCCAACATGTATTTGGGACAAAAGTAAACATTCAAGAAAAAAACAATCGAGGTAAAATCGAAATAGAATTTTACGGAAACGACGATTTAGAACGGATCATGGAATTGTTGTCAAAACGATAACGTTTCACGTGAAACAACAAGGTGGAGACGGAGGGAAGGAATCATTGAAAGATAAGATGAATATTATATTGAAATGGGCGGTGATCGGCAACCTGGTTCATTTGTTGGTGGCAGGACTGAATACGCTGATCAACAAGGAATCTACTGGACTGATGCTTTTGATGACCGTATTGACGCTGCTGGTTTGGACCTTTATCGGTTTCAAGCTGGGAGGGGAAGTGGTGAAAGGAAAGGAGACGGACTTTCTTCTTTTCGGATTTTTGTGCATTTTGCCCATGCTGCTCTTTAATCTGAGTGCGCAGGTACTTCAAGGAACAGTGGAAGGATTGACCACGATCCAGAATTACAACTTGTTCTATTTTCTGGGTGCACCGGTCCTATTTTGGAACAACCCGTTTTATTCGATCATGAATTTATTTCCGGAAAGCAACATTTACATACAAATGAATATTAATTTGATGCTGGTCGTGCTATTTTCATTTCTTGGAGCGTATATTGGCAAGGGTTTTCGCATCCAGCAATTGAGAAAAAGCAAAAAGAAGCAGTTGAACTAAGGGAGGCAGAAAACATGTCCTGGGTAGACATACTCATTCTTTTTATTTTTGGCTTTTACATCGTTTTGGATTTTAACAGGGGACTGGTACAGTCTTTGGCTTCCGTTGTGTCCTTCATTGTGTCCTTGATCGTTGCAACCGTATTGTATAAAAGCGTATATGCATTTATTGTGGAAAATACTGGATATTACGACAAGCTGGTCCAATTTCTGCAGGAGCGTTTTGCTACAGACGGCTCTACCAACGGGATCTCCATTTTGGACCTGGAGAAACTGCCGGAAGCGGTTCGCAAAGTCATCGAAGGTTTGATAACGGATAGTGCATCATCCGGAGTAGGCGTGGACATGGCGGCTTCTTTGGCGGATATGATCTTGTACGCCTTGTGTTTTCTTGGGGTGTTCATTGTGGTCCGCATCATTATTTTTGTCATTGCAGGACTGCTGGATTTTATCGCGAAGTTGCCCGGACTCAATATCGTGAACAAACTGGGCGGGGTGGCCGTCGGGGTCATCGAAGGAGCCCTCATCAGCCTGGTCATCGTCAATGGAGTCTATACCCTTTCCATTCTGTTTAAAATGGAAAGCGTGATCAATGCACTGAACAACTCCAGCATTGCCCAGTACTTTTACATCGGTTATTTCTTTATTTAGATGTTTGTTGCAGACAGGAGGAACAAAAGGTGGATGTGAAAATCGGAGATCTTGTGGAAACCAAAAAGAAGCATCCCTGCGGAAGTGTCACCTGGGTGGTCATTCGAACCGGGATGGACATTAAAATGAAATGCCAGGGTTGCGGAAGGATCGTAATGCTGGATCGGGAAAAATTCGAGAAAAGAGTAAAGCGGATCCTGGAAACCAATGAAACCAAGGAAACTTGAGAAAAAAAAGTTGTGCTCCAACCCAGTTGTGGTATAATAAGAACACTGCGTGCATCCTTGCTCTCATTTTGAGGGCCATAGTCCAAGAGGAGGTGAAATGAATGAACAGTTATGAAACAATAATCATCTTTAACCCGGAATTGACGACAGAACAAGTGGGAGAGAGTCTTGAAAAAATCAAGACGATGATTTCCGCAAAAGGCGAATTGGAGAATGTCGAAGAATGGGGCAAAAGAAAACTGGCGTACAAAATCAAAAACAAATTCACAGAAGGTTATTACGTCCTTGTAAATTACAAGGGAACCAACGAACTTCTGGCAGATTTGGACCACGGTTTTAAAATTTCCGAAGATTTTGTCCGACACTTGACCATAAAAAAAGAAGTATAATCGGAGTGATAAATAATGAACAAAGTCGTACTCGTAGGTCGCTTGACAAAAGATATTGAATTAAGGTATACCCAAAAGGGCACAGCAGTGGCGTCTTTTACCATTGCCATCGATCGTCGTTTTAAAAATCAAAACGGCGAAAAAGAAACGGATTTTATCAACTGTGTCGCCTGGGGCGCACAGGGCGAGACCGCTTCGAAATATGTGGGTAAAGGCAGCCAAATAGGTGTATGCGGACGGATTCAAACAAGATCTTACGAAGCAAACGATGGAGGAAGAAGATACGTTACCGAAGTCGTATGTGAAGAAATTGAATTCCTGAGTTCTGGTGGAAATCAGAACCGTTCCGGCGGGTATTCCCCGGCAAAACAGGATCAAAATCGAAACAGCAATTCGGATTTTGGCGTTCCAATGGATGATTTTCAACCGTTGGAAGACGATGATGACGATCTTCCATTTTAAATGAGGAGGTAAATCAATGGCTAGACCATTTCGAAGAACTAGAAAAAAAGTCTGCAATTTTTGCGAAAGCAAATCTGGCGCAATCGACTATAAAGATTTGAAAACTTTGGGAAAATACGTTTCCGAACGAGGAAAGATCCTTCCGAGACGTGTTACAGGAAATTGTGCGAAGCATCAACGAGAGTTGACGGTAGCAATCAAAAGAGCAAGAAGCATCGCCTTATTGCCCTATACTTCAGAATGAGAGATTCCCTTATGGGAATCTTTTTTTATATGAAGCGAGCCAAACTCTGATATGATATAATATTCTTGTCGGTTTCAAAGAGGAGGAGTACCCCTGGACAACAAACGATTGATCGGTTTTTTTGTTCCCAATACAAACATATATCTGTGGATCATCGGCATATTGGTCGGGATCCTGTATTTCTATACCATTCCACTGGCTGTCCTGGGCAGCTTCATTCTCGTGTATTTGATCTATTACAAATACAGGGTGGACGTGGAAAGTGAAGAGAGATGGCGGCATGTTGTGGAAAATCTTCAGTTGGACATGGACGCCGCATCCCAAAACATCATGATGGAATTGCCTTTTCCCTTGATCATCTTGCGGAAAGACGAAACCATCCTTTGGTACAACAGCAGGTTTCGAACCATTTTGGGGAGCAAAGCCAATATTCTGAACAAAAAATATACAAAGATCTTTCCGGAATTTGATTTTGACATATTGACCGGGGAAGAAGAGCAGTGGTCCGAGTTCCAACTTCGTGACAGGCACTATCGGGTCTATACCAAACCGGTCACCAACGCCAAAGATGAACAAATTTTTCTTCTATATTGGATCGACCAAAGCGACTGGAAAGAATTGAAGAAAAAATATGAAATGGAACGGCCTGTGGTGGCGTATCTGCAGGTGGATAACTACGACGAAATACTGAGCAGCACCAATGAAAGTTATCGTCCCCTGATCAATGCCATCATCGACCAAAAAATCGGTTCCTGGTGCAAGGAATACGACGCACTGGTAAACAAATATGAACAGGATCAATACGTGCTGGTATTTGAGCAGCAGCATCTCTATGCCATGGAAGACAAGAAATTCACCATTTTGGATACCATGAGGGAGACACAAAGCGGCAACAAGATCCCCATAACGGTGAGCATGGGCATCGGATTCTCCGATGACGACATCTCTTTTGTACAGCGCAAGGATCTGGCCAAGTCGGCCATGGACATTGCATTGGCCCGAGGCGGAGATCAAGTGGTGGTGCGAAGAAACGAAAAAGTGAGCTATTTTGGCGGCAAAACCCAGGCTTTGGAAAAGAGGACCAAGACCAAAGCCAGACTGAAGGCCCATGGTATCAAGGAATTGATCGAAAATGCGGACCAGGTATTCATCATGGGGCATGCATTGCCGGATATCGATGCATTGGGAGCGGCACTGGGTATTTATCGATCCACTATGTTCTTGAATAAACCGGCATTTATGGTAATAGATGACAGTAATCCGTCCATTGATGTATTGTACAAGGATATGTTGGGAGCGGGCTATGGAGAAATGATGCTTCGGGGAGAATCGGCCCGAAAAAAATGGACGACGGATTCCCTTCTTGTCATTTTGGATGTGCACCGGAAAGACCTGGTCCAGGATGTGGAATTGCTGGCTAAAGCGGAGAAGGTGATCATCATCGACCACCATATACGGGCATCCAACTTTATCGAGGAAGCTGTTTTGACCTACATCGAGCCCTACGCATCGTCCACCTGCGAACTGGTGACGGAAGTCATCGAATACATCGACGAAGAGATCGACCTGACAGAACTGGAAGCAACGGCCCTGTTGGCAGGGATCCACATGGACACAAAAGGATTCAGCTTCAAAACAGGAGTACGGACCTTTGAGGCCGCATCCTTTTTAAGGAAAAAAGGGGCGGATACCTTGAAAGCAAAAGAGTATCTCAAAGACGACCTGGAAATACTGGTAGCCAAGTCGGAAGCATTGAAAGAGATCGAGTTTGTTGAAAAAGGGGTCGCGCTGGCGGTGGTGGAAAACCGCAGCGAAAAAGTCCAACTGATCGCTGCCCAGACTGCAGACGCCATGCTGAACATTCAAGGTGTGGAAGCGGCATTCGTCCTTGCCCAAAATGGAGAAGGAGCCATCATCAGCGGCAGGTCCTACGGTAAAGTGAACGTGCAGCGGATCTTGGAAGAACTTGGCGGTGGAGGACACATGAACATGGCCGGGGCCCAATTGCCGGGGGTGGATCCGGCACAAGCAAAAGAAAAATTGATACAGGTAATAAACAAGTACGTTTAGGGAGGAGAAACAAAATGAAAGTAATATTACTGCAAGACGTAAAGAGCATGGGGAAAAAGGGGGATGTTGTCAATGCAAAGGATGGGTATGCCCGAAACTTCCTCTTTCCGAAAGGATTGGCGTTGGAAGCAACCAAAGAGAACTTGAAGAAGAACGAAGAAGAAAGAAAAGAAGTGGAAGCAGCCCTGCAGAAGGAATTGGATGAAGCAAAAGCCCTGGCAGCCACTCTGGACAGCACCGTATTGAAGATGAAGGAAAAGGCGGCGGAAGACGGACGTCTGTACGGGTCGATCACCAGCAAGGATCTGGCAGAGGCGCTGAAGGAACAATTCGGATACGATGTGGACAAGCGAAAAATCTTGTTAAGTGAACCGATCCGTCACATCGGAAAGTTCACAGTCAGCATCAAAACCTATGCCGGCGTGACCGGAGACTTGACGGTTCTTGTCGATGCACAATGAAGAGGTGAAAAACCATGGCAGAGCGCCTGACAAAAGTACCGCCTCATAATATTGAAGCGGAACAATCCATTTTAGGAGCCATGTTGATCAGCAAAGACGCCATTGCCACGGCAACGGAGTTGATCAGCGACTCGAATATGTTTTACAACGCACAGCATAAGGCGATTTTTGAAGGGATATCGGATCTTTTCAAGGAAGATCTGCCGGTGGACATCATCACCCTGTCCAGCAAATTGAAAGATTCCAACGTCTTGGACAAGGTTGGGGGACGGGTGTACCTGGCAGAACTGGTGGAGTCGGTGCCGGTCAGCGGAAATATCCGGACTTATTGCGAGATCGTTCGTGAAAAAGCATTGCTGCGCAGCTTGATCGCCTCTTCCATGGAGGTCATCGAAGAATGCTACAACAATGCAGAAGAAGCAGATGCCGTTTTGGAATTGGCGGAAAAACAGATCTTTGATCTGTCCCAGCGTCAAAAAACAGGAGATTTCGTCCACATCAAAGAAGCCTTGGTGGGTACATTGGAGAGCATCGAAGAGATCCAGAAGAACAATTCCCGGATCACCGGTGTCCCTACAGGATTCGTTGATCTGGATCATATGACGGCCGGATTGCAAAAGGCCGACCTGGTTCTGGTCGCCGCCAGACCATCCATGGGAAAAACGGCCCTGGCCTTGAACATGGCCCAGCATGCGGCGGTGAAGGAAGGGAAGTCCGTTGCCGTATTCAGCCTGGAGATGTCCAAGGAACTATTGACACAGCGGATGCTGTGCAGCGAGGCCCACATCAACAGCCAGAGTCTGCGAACGGGAAACTTGACGGACAAGGATTGGCAAAAACTGGCCTATGCCAGCTCCGTCCTGTCCAAAAGTAAGATCTACATCGACGATACTCCAGGTGTGACGGTCATGGAGATGCGCTCAAAAGCCAGGAGGCTGAAACTGGAGCACGGCTTGGATTTGATTTTGATCGACTACCTTCAATTGATGGAAGGATCCAAGCGAAGCGAAAACAGGCAGCAGGAGATCTCTGCCATTTCACGGGCCCTCAAAGCCCTGGCAAGAGAAATGAAATGTCCCGTAGTGGCCCTGTCCCAGTTGAGCCGGGCGCCGGATGCCAGAACGGATCATCGTCCCATTCTATCCGACTTGAGAGAGTCGGGTGCCATCGAGCAGGATGCGGATGTGGTAATGATGCTGTTTCGTAATTATTACTACTCCAAAGATCCGGAAGAAAAGAACGTGGCAGAACTGAATATTGCGAAGCAAAGAAATGGAGCCACGGGCATGGTGCGCCTTTCATGGCATGAAGAGTTCACTCAATTCGGCAATTTGGCACAATACGGAGAACAATAGATTACGAACAATTTATCAAAAACCTTAATAAAAGTTCGTTTTTCTGTTGCCATGTTCTGAATAATCTGTTAGTATGTATAGTGGTTTGCCATGCCGATAATGTTGGCATAAACCAAGAGGATGGGGAAATGAATAATGAAAAAATATGATGTGATCATCGTCGGTGCAGGTCCTGCCGGGATCTTCTGCGCCATGGAAATGATCAAGAAAAATTCGGATATGAAAATTCTGATGCTGGAAAAAGGGAATTCCATCGAAAAAAGGATTTGTCCAAAACGCCGAACCAACAAATGTGTGGGGTGTACTCCCTGCAACATCACCACCGGATTCGCCGGTGCCGGTGCCTATTCCGACGGAAAGCTTTCGCTGTCGCCGGAAGTGGGCGGAGAGCTACCGGAATACATCGGGTACGAAGAAACGGAAGAACTGATCCGTTACGTGGATGACATTTATCTGGGATTTGGCGCAGACAACAAGATCTATGGGATCGATGACGAAGAAAAGATCGCCGAGATCCGCCGCAAGGCCATACAAAGCGACTTGAAACTGATCGAGTGTCCCATACGCCATGTAGGAACGGAAGTAGGGTATGAGATCTACACTAAATTGCAGAACCACTTGCTTTCCAACGGAGTGGAGATCCTGTTTCGAAATCCGGTGAAAGAGATCCTGATCGAAGACGATAAAGCCATTGGTGTTGAGGCCGATAAACTTTACTATGCAGACCGGATCGTCGTTGGCGTCGGCCGGGATGGTTCCGAGTGGTTTGAAGAGATCTGCAGGAGAAACGGCGTGGACACGGAAGTCGGTAAGGTGGATATCGGCGTACGGGTGGAATGCCGCAATGAAATCATGAAAGAAATCAATGATGTCATGTACGAAGGCAAGTTGGTTTATTATACGAAGACATTTGACGACAAAGTGCGAACCTTTTGCTCCAATCCCGGAGGAGTCGTTGCAACGGAATACTACGACGACAACCTGGCGGTGGTCAACGGACACAGCTACAAGGCGGAAAGCATGAAGACCAACAACACCAACTTTGCCTTGTTGGTGTCCAAAGGGTTTACAGAACCGTTCAATTCACCCATTTCTTATGGGAAGTACATCGCCGGACTTGGCAACATGCTCTCCGGCAACAAGATCATCGTCCAACGATATGGGGATTTTCGTCGGGGACGTCGCACCACGGAAAACCGACTGGTGCGAAACAACATCCAGCCCACCCTAAAGGATGCGGTACCGGGAGATCTGTGTCTGGTATTGCCCTACCGGATCATGAAGGACATCGAGGAAATGATCCAGGCCCTGGACCATGTCACTCCAGGTTTGGCCAATGATGAAACCTTGATTTACGGCGTGGAAGTGAAGTTTTATTCCAATAAGATCAAGGTCAATGACGATTTTGAAACCAATATTGAAAACCTCCACGTCATGGGGGATGGAGCAGGAGTGACCAGGGGATTGATGCAAGCTTCTGTAAATGGCGTATACGTGGCCAGAAAAATCTTGGACCGATCCTGAAAGGAGACAAAGCGATGAGTAGTGTTGTAGTAATAGGAGCCCAGTGGGGCGATGAAGGAAAAGGGAAAATCACCGACTATCTGGCCCAACAGGCGGAAGTAGTGGTGCGATACCAGGGAGGAAACAACGCCGGGCATACGGTGGAAGTAGGAGATAAGCAGTACAAACTCCACCTGATCCCATCGGGGATCATCAATCCGGACAAGCCCTGCATCATTGGAAACGGCGTTGTCATCGATCCAAAAGCCCTGCTGGACGAGATCGATTATTTGGAGAAGGACGGGGTAGCAACGGAAGCATTGACCATCAGCGACCGGGCCCATGTCATCATGCCTTATCACAAGCTCCTGGACGAATTGTCGGAAGAGAGTTTGGGAGACAAGAAGATCGGGACCACAAAAAAAGGGATCGGACCGGCCTACATGGACAAGACCAGCCGCTCCGGGATCCGGATCTGCGATCTGATGGACCGGGAGCTGTTTTCGGACAAACTGAAAACGTTGCTGGAAGAAAAGAACAAGATCATCACCCTGATCTATGGTGGGGATCCCTTGGATTATGAAGAGATCTTGGAAACCTATCTGGTCTACGGACAGCAGCTGCAAAAGTATGTCAGGGATACATCCGTCAACGTCTATGATTATATTCGAGAAGATAAAAGGGTATTGTTCGAAGGAGCCCAGGGGACCCTTCTGGATCTGGATTTTGGAACCTACCCCTATGTCACTTCTTCCCATCCCGGCTCCGGTGGAGTCAGCACCGGTACCGGCGTCGGACCGGGCGCCATCCATGAAGTGTTGGGTGTGGTGAAAGCTTATACCACCCGTGTTGGCGAAGGTCCTTTCCCTACGGAGCTTTTCGACCAGACGGGAGAATACATCCGTCAGGTGGGAAAAGAGTATGGAACCACCACTGGACGAGCCAGAAGATGCGGTTGGTTCGATGGAGTGATCTTGAAATTCTCCACCAGGATCAACGGATTGACGGCTTTGGCCATTACAAAGCTGGATACCCTTACCGGCATTGAAAAGCTGAAAGTCTGTGTAGGATATGAGAAAGACGGCAAAGTGCATCATGATTTCCCTGCGTCTCTGAAAGATCTGGCAGCCTGCAAGCCGGTCTATGAAGAGTTGGATGGGTGGAACGAAGACATCACCATGTGCAAGAGTTTCAGCGAACTGCCGGAAAACACGAAAAAGTATGTGGCCAAGATCGAAGAGATCAGCGGGATCCCGGCGAAGATCGTATCTGTAGGACCCAATCGAAGCGAGACCATTATTCGGGACGACGTTTTTCGAGGATGACCATGGACACGGATCAAAGCAGCCTGGGAACATTGTACCTGGTGGCAACGCCGATCGGAAATCTGGAGGATATGAGCTTTCGCGCCGTGAGGACCTTGAAGGAAGTATCTCTTATCGCAGCGGAAGATACCCGTCACACTCGAAAATTGCTCCAGCACTATGAGATCACGACACCCATGGTGAGTTATCATCAACACAACGAAAAATTGCGCAGTGAAGAACTGGTGAAGGCTCTGACGGAAGGAAAAAGCATCGGACTGGTTTCCGATGCGGGAACGCCGGGGATCTCGGATCCGGGGGAAGAACTGGTTCGTCGATGTCTGGAAGAGGACATCCCCGTCACCATCGTACCCGGCGCCAATGCGGCAGTCAGCGCCCTGGTCATTTCCGGGTTGAGTGCCAGATCCTTTTGCTTCCTTGGATTTCTTTCCCCGAACAAGACAGAACGACAGGAGCAGCTGGACCAATTGCGATCCATGAAAGGGACAGCAATTTTGTACGAAGCACCCCATCGACTTCAAAAAACACTAAAAGTCCTCCTGGAGGAACTGGGGGACATAACTGTTTCACTGGTACGGGAATTGACCAAGATCCACGAAACAGTTTGGCGTGGAAATATTTCCCGGGCAATAATGGAAATGGAAAATCAGCGGCCAAGAGGGGAATACGTAGTGCTGCTACAGCTGGAAAACGATAAAAATGCGGAGACCTTCTGGCAGGACTGGACCCTGGAGCAGCATATGGACCATTATCTGTCTCAGGGGCAGACAAAAAAAGAAGCCGTGAAAACCATCGCCAAAGATCGAGGAGTTCCCAAACGGGAGATCTACGACATATTCATGAAATAAAAAAAGCATCCTGCCTATGGATGCTTTCTTGTTTTTACTTTTTAAGATCCGTCAAACATTCCGGACAAATGTTCTTCCCTTTGTAGTTGATGACGTCTTTTGCGTTTCCGCAGAAGATGCAAGCCGGTTCGTATTTTTTCAATACGACGTAGCTTCCGTCTACAAAAATCTCCAAAGAGTCCTTGATGTTGATGTCCAGGGTCCTCCGAAGCTCGATGGGGATGACGATTCTGCCCAATTCGTCAACCTTTCTTACAATGCCTGTCGATTTCATAAATATCTCTCCCTTTCCAAAAAATATATTGATGACTTATGACATTATAACAGAAAATTTAATCGCACACAATGTGTTGTAGGAAATAAATACCATACACCCACAAGAAATTGAGCAGATGCACATTCTGGGTGCATTTGTCACAGCCATTATCCATATTATATATATATACCTATAAAATGTAAATGATGTTAAGATACATTTAAGGCCTCAAAAGACCCGGATCGAAGAAAAGTATTGAAAAATCAAGGGAATTGGATATAATGTTAAGTGACAAGTGCATAGACAAAGACAATGAAAAGAAGAGTATGCTGTGTTGAAACATACAGAGAGCCGGGTTGCTGAGAGCCGGTGGGGACAAGCAGCGGAAGATGGTCTTGGAGTCGATCGGATGAAATCAAGTAGTTCGGTACGCGAAGCGTTACAATAGTTGTATGAAAATACACATGAGGTGCACCGTTTCAGGTGCATGAAAAAAGGTGGTAACACGATAGTAGACTTTCGTCCTTTACAGGGAGGAGAGTTTTTTTATTATATAGATCAAAGGAGGCGCCATGAAACCTACATATTATATCACGACACCAATTTATTATCCCAGCGACAAATTGCACGTTGGCCACACCTACACAACGGTGGCGGCGGACGCCTTGTCCCGATTCAAGAAAATGACCGGGTACGATGTGTTTTTCCTGACGGGAACCGACGAGCACGGACAGAAGATCGAAGAGAAAGCCAAGGCACAAGGCGTGACACCCAAGGAATATGTGGATCCCATCGTCAAAGACATCAAGGACCTGTGGGAATTGATGAACATCGATTACGACGACTTTATCCGGACAACGGATCCGGAGCATGAAAAATCGGTGCAGCGGATCTTCAAGCAATTATACGAGCAAGGAGATATCTATAAATCTTTTTATGAAGGATGGTATTGCACCCCTTGTGAGGCATTCTGGACAGAGACCCAGCTGGAGGACGGAAAATGTCCCGACTGCGGACGGGAAGTCCGTCAGGAGAAGGAAGAAGCCTACTTCTTCAAAATGTCCAAGTACGCGGAACGGTTGATCCAGCACATAGAAGACAACCCTCAGTTCATCCAGCCGGAATCCAGAAAGAATGAAATGATCAACAACTTCCTCAAGCCGGGCTTGCAGGATCTGTGTGTATCCAGGACCACCTTCGACTGGGGGGTGCCGGTGGATTTTGATCCCGGCCACGTGGTCTACGTCTGGATCGATGCATTGTCCAACTACATCACCGCACTGGGATACATGAACGACCGACCCCAGCTGATGGATAAATACTGGCCGGCGGATGTCCATCTGATCGGAAAGGATATTTTGCGATTTCACACCATCTACTGGCCCATCATGCTGATGGCGCTGGATCTTCCTCTGCCAAAGCAGGTGTTCGGACATGGATGGATCCTGCTCAAAGGCGGAAAGATGTCCAAATCCAAAGGCAATGTCATCGATCCGGTGGTATTGTCCAATAAATACGGCGTGGACGCCCTTCGGTATTTTGCCTTGCGGGAAATGACCTTTGGCGCCGACGGCATCTATAATGAGGAAGCTCTGGTTTCCAGGATCAATTCCGACCTGGCCAACGACCTGGGAAACTTGCTCAGCAGGACCGTCGCCATGGTGGAAAAGTACTTCAACGGTGTCATCCCGGCCACTAGAAAAGGGGAAGCCATCGATGAGGATCTGAAAAAACGGATCGCGGAAACGCCAGAATTGCTGGAAGAGCACATGGAAAAGCTGGAATTGAGCAATGCTCTAAGCGTCATCTGGAAGCTCATATCCCGTGCCAACAAGTACATTGACGAGACCACACCCTGGATCCTGGGTAAAGATCCGGAGCAGGCAGACCGCCTTGCAGAGGTCATGTTCCAGCTGGCAGATACCCTCCGTGTTGTCACGGTTTTGGTATCCCCCTTCATTCCCGCCACAGCGGAAAAGATGAAAGAACAACTTCAGATCCCTGAAGAATACCTGACGTGGGAAAGTCTGAAGACCCCTGGTGCTTATGATTTTACCGCAGCCATGAAAAAAACGGAGAATCTGTTTCCCCGAGTGGAACTGGAAAAAGAAGAAGCGGGAAAAGGCAAGGCAGAGAAAAAGGGAAAAGGCAAGAAACAGGAAAAGGCTCCGGAAACCACCCAAAACAGCGAGATCACCATTGATGATTTTGCCAAGGTGGAGCTGAAGGTCGCCACCGTCGTGGAATGTACCAAACATCCGGATGCAGACCGACTTTTGGTATTGAAGGTCCAGATCGGAGAAGAGAGTCGGCAGATCGTTTCGGGAATTGCCAACTTCTATGCACCGGACCAAATGGTGGGGAAAAAGGTAGTAGTGGTCACCAACCTGAAGAAAACCAAATTGCGGGGCGTAGAATCTCAGGGCATGATCCTGGCGGCTGCGGATGATTCCACTTTGAACCTGGTGACCATCGATGGAGATCTGCCATCAGGCACCCAGGTTCGATAGGATCCATAGGCAGTATTCTGTTCCAAAAAAGAATATGAAAAATATTTGATATTTCGAAAGAACCTTGGTATAATGTATTAGATGCAAATCAATAGATGTTAGAAAAGAGGTGAATGAGATGAAAGAAGGAATTCATCCTAATTACAATAAATCGATCGTGAAATGTGCGTGCGGTAACACTTTTGAAACTGGTTCTGTCAAAGAAGAGTTGAAAGTGGAAATCTGCTCCGCGTGTCATCCATTCTTCACAGGAAAGCAAAAACTAATCGACACTGGTGGTAGAGTAGACCGATTCAAGAGAAAATACGGCATTAAAGACGAAGAACAGGAATAATCAGCTGCTTGCAGCTGATTTTTTTCTTATCCATTTCCAGCGCAAGCATCATGCATTCAGGAGGAAGAATGAACATACAGGAGCTTCTTGTAACAGGAACCAGGTTGTTGAAAGAGAAAGAGATCCCCACTCCCCGGTTGGACAGCGAAGTGTTGCTTGCAAATCGGCTCTCCAAGGACCGGGTCTATTTTTTGAGTCATGGGGATGAAAGAGTCCTTCCGGAAGTGGAAAGATCCTTTCTTCAGGACATCCAGCGAAGAAGCAGATTGGAACCGGTCGCCTACATCACAGGAAAGAAAGAGTTTATGGGGTTGGAACTGGAAGTGGACCCCCATGTACTTATTCCAAGGCCGGATACGGAGATCCTGGTAGAAGCAGCCATGGATATGTTGAAAGAAAAAACCGGTTTTGTCCATGTACTGGATATAGGCACGGGAAGCGGCGCCATTGCCATCAGTCTGACAAGATACCTTCCCCAAGTGAAGGTGACGGCAGTGGATATAGATCCCCATGCTTTGAAAACTGCGAAGAAAAATGCAGACAAGATGGGAGTCGCCGATCGGATCCAATTTGTTTGGAGCGACTGTTTTCAAAATGTGGAAGGGATTTTTGACGCCATCGTCTCCAATCCTCCCTATATCGATAGGGAAGAGATGAAGGGATTGGATGCCAACGTGGTTGAATTCGAACCGGTCAAAGCTCTATACGGCGGGGAAGACGGTTTGGACTTTTATCGAGAAATCGCAAGGCAAGCGCCAGGGCATTTGAAGAAAGGGGGGTCCTCCTCTTTGAGATCGGGAGTTCCCAGGCCCAGGCGGTCAGAAGGATCATGGAAGAAGTCGGTTTTGGATCCATAGAAGTGTTGCAGGACCTGGCAGGGTTGGACCGGGTGGTTTTGGGGAAAAGACGAGAAGGTCACCAATTCGGAGCGACGACATCAAAAATTTGAGCAAGTCATTGTCCCCATGGTAAACAAGGGAAAAAATAAAAAAAAGTGCTGCTCTTGCCGAGCGGCCCTTTTTATGACATAAAAATTTGTTTTGGATTCTGGATGCGAACGTTTTCCTGTTCGATCTCCTTGCTGATCTTGTAGGATTTCTCCATTCGTTCTACTTCCTGATCGACATCGACGCCAAGGCCGAAATAGGTAGTTTTCAGTACAAAATGGCGAAATTGGTCGTCGCTCAGGATCAGCTTGCCTTTCAACCGCATGCGACCAAGGGATTTGATGGTGTTGTGATAGGTGTAGAAATTCAGTTGGATGGTTTGATGGACGCCGAACTCCGGAGCGAATTGGTTCTTTTCCAGGATCAGCAGGTTCAAGGTATATAGATTTGATCGGTAAAAGGCTTCATCCAGATCCTCCATGATCTCGTCGGAAAAGGCTTCCACGATAAAACTTTCCACCCGGGGATCATTGAATATCAAATTCAAGAATGCATTGGTGTAGGTCATGGCATAGAGCAAGGGATCTTCAAAATGGTTCAAGTGTTTGTCCACGGAACCGGATACTTCATCCACGATCTCCTTGAGCATTTTATAGGCCAACACTTTCTTGCTGTTGAAGTAGTATTTGATCAACCCCAAATTGGTTTTGGATTTGGCGGTTATGTCCCGTGTCGTGGTACCGTAGTAGCCGTGTTCGTAAAACAAATGCTTGGCAGCCTTGTATATTTTGTCTGCCGCAGTAATTTTCTTCAACTCCATCACACCTTCCATGCTTGGCTATGTCTGCTATTTTATCATAAGATATTGGTTTGATAAATGAATTTTATAATATTATACCATATAAAAGAAAGGTTCCCGAATCGGGAACCTTTAGAAAACAAGATTTTAAGCTTCGGCCGCTTTTCTTTCGGCAATTTCTTTTTCGTATACTTCCAACTTGTCTGAAGTCAACCGGTATCCAAATACCATGATGGCGCCAGAGATGAGGGCGAAGATTCCAGGGATCAGCACGAATACGTTGATGACGGCATCCGTCAATTCCTTGGAGGCAGTTGCCGGATCAGCGGTTGCAACGAATCCTGCCGTTGCCAGGATGAACGGAATGATGGTTCCACGAGAGATGATGGCCACTTTCAAGGACAGTGTCATCAAACCCATGATCCAAGCGGTGGCGTTTTGCCCCGATTTCCATTCGCTGTAAACGGAAACGTCAGAGTACAGTGCGACCATGGAAGCAGAAAGTGCACCAAGGAATACTCGGGCGATCATGACAACCACGAAGAACATGAAGGTATTGTATGCAACGAATTTGCAAGCGATCAAAGAGATGCCCAATGCAAACAGTCCGATGATGCTGGCAGTTCGGTTGGAAAACTTCTTGGTCAATGGAGCGGCCAAATATGCACCGACTACTTGAGCGATGGATCCCAAAAGCAGGTAAGTGGAGAACAAAGCCATGTTTTTGACCACATAGGTGAAGTAGTAGGCAGCTGCTGCTGTCATGACGAAGTTGACCATGTAGCGGAAGAAGTCACCAAAGAGAAGTACCAGCAGCGGCGGGTTGGTTGCTGCCATTTTCAACATGGCACCAAAGGTAACTTTAGGTTTGTTGCCTTGGCTTGCTTTGATTTTTTCCGGATCCGTTTCTTCGTATCCGTCGGTCATCTTGAAGACGGTCCAGTAAAGGATCATCATGGCAAATGCAAAGGTTCCGGCCAACAAGGTATAACCCAGCATTTCATTTCCGGTCACTTTACCGTAAAAAGCAGCCAGGTTGGCTCCAGTGTAAGAGAAGATGATTCCGGCGATGGCAGTGTAGGTGGCTCTTCTGGAAGCCAGCAAACCACGCTCTTCCGGTGTACTTGCAAGGACGGCGATCATGGAAACGTTGGAGATCCAAGGGATGTTCCAGGCAATGTGGCTAAGAATGAATCCCAATGTTACGATGATGGCGGCCAGTCCTTCTCCACCGATCTTGGTGTACTGGAACATGTACAAAACAACGACGATAGGCGGACAAACCAGCATCCAGGAACGATACTTGCCCCATTTCATGGGCTTGGCTCCCTCAATGATGGCGCCGTAGAACGGTGAAAGGATGGCATCCACCGTACTGGTGATGGTACCGATCAGTGCAACGGTCCCAAGGGAGAATTGAGCGACGTTGGTGAGAAAAAAGACGAAAAAGTACAATTCCACACTGGTCATCAACGAGAAGCCCATGTCTCCGATTCCGAAAAAGGTGCGTAGTGCTTTGCTTAAAGGTTTCTTTGCCACTTGATAACAACTCCTTTATATAAATTTATTTGCAGCCCTTTATACATGGATTAAGTTGTAAACACAAATATAATTATAAGATGCGTTTAATTCATTATACTCTCTTTTTTTTAAATTGTACATAGCAAATTATATATCACTAACATTTTTCAATATCGTCGCGAAATGAAATAATATGACAAAAAGAAGCAAATAATGACAAAGAAGAGGGAAATTAGGAAATATAAATTTAAACACATAAAAATGTTGACAATTTCCATATCAATTGATTAAGATAGAAAGTGACAAGACAAGCGTTTAAAATTGCAATACGGTGGCTAAACATTCGAAGACAAAAAGGCGTTGCGACCATCCATATATGGAAAAGGGACAACCACCGAAAAGCCACGAGGTCCTGGCATAAAATGAATGGAGGTTGAACATGAGAAGATATAAGAAGAGCGATGACACCAGGGACAAGATCGTTAGTGCCGCCCGCACCCTGTTTTACGAGAAGGGGTATTATGAAACATCGGTGAAAAACATTTCGGATGCAGCGCAGGTGAATCGTGCGTTGATCTCCTATCATTTTGGCAGCAAGGGAGATCTGGCTTTTACCGTTGCCAATGAAATGGTGATCAACATCCGGCAGCAACTCATCAATACCTATAAAAAAATGGGAGAAGAACCAGAACTGCTGGTGCAACTGGGGGCGGAATTTCGTCATCTGGCAAGATTGCGGGAAAAAAATCCAAAATACAAGCGGTTGATGGTGGAATTGTCCATGGACAACATCATGACCTTCAGCTCCGGCCATGGAGGAATCGAGATCACGGATCGGGTCTGTGAAAAGTATGGACTGGAGTACGACGAAAACGAAAAGAAGCTGGTCCATTTCAGCATCGCATCCACCATCGGGACCTTCATTATTTTACACGACAAAGAACTTATCGATTGCAAAGCCGATTATCTGGGAGAAAAGCAGATCGAAATGTACTTGAAGATCTTCGGGTTCAACAACGAGTTCATCGAGATCGTAAAGAAAAAATCCGATATTCTGTTCCAAAAGGTGGACCTGTCCATGAAGGAAGATCTAAAGAGCAAATGCAGCATCAAAAAATAAGCAGAGTACAAGAAGAGGGGAACCCCCTTCTTTTTTTTGCAATCAATTGGGGAAATGACCTCCATTGGAAATACCGTGGTAGGAGAGGAACAAATTTGGTATACTGAAGGCAGAAAAGGAGCCGGAGGTGAAAACATGATCCCGAGAAATGAAATGAAAGAGGCGGAAAAAGCCTATGTTTTGGATGAGTCCCTATACCAACGATATCCTGTGACCAGGCAAGCTTTTGTTACGGTCAGCACCAAAGACAAAGGAGAGATCAGCTATCTTCATTTTTTGGAAAAAATGAAAGAGAACATGGTCCGCCGGATGATGGAGGGGGAAAAGGGGCATCAGCAGCAGGACAATGCCCTGGATCTGGGCGCCAATGCTTTCAATCTGATCATTGGACAATATGGATTTCCCAATTTTCAGCTTCTCCAATGGAAACCCATGTTTACACCGGAGCTGATGCAGAAAACCCCCCTGGCATTACCCAGCAGCCAGTTGACGACCCTGGTCAAGGATGGAGCCCAGCTGTATGGAGCGGACCTGGTAGGGATCACCGACCTGGATCCCAAGTGGATCTACAGTCAGGATCTCTTCAAACCCTTCGTCCTGTCCGAGGGATCTGCACCGGAAGAGACGGAGGAAGCCTTTCTCATTCCAAGAAAAATAAACAAGAGCATTGTCATGGCTTTTGCCATGAACGATGACATGATCAATGAATCTCCAGAGGTCCCGGCCAGTACGGCCACTTCCATCGGGTACTCCCGCATGGGGATCGCCGTTGTGGCCTTGGCGGAGTACATACGTGCTTTGGGGTATCAGGCGATCCCCTCCATGAACGATACGGCTTTGAACATTCCACTGGCTGTTGAAGCGGGGTTGGGTCAGCTGGGTCGTCTGGGTCTTCTGATCACGCCGGAATTCGGTCCCAATGTACGCCTGGCAAAAGTGCTGACGGACATGCCTTTGGACGTGGATAGCCCCGTGGACTTCGGGATCACGGAATTTTGCAAAAACTGCTATCTGTGTGCCGATCATTGTCCTTCCGGTTCCATCGGTTATGGAGAACCGACCCTGGAAGGAGTATGCGACAACAACAACTCCGGGGTGGAAAAATGGTACATCTACCCGGAAAAATGCCTCCGATATTGGCAGAAAAACGGATCCAGTTGTGCAAATTGCATCGCGGTATGTCCCTTTACCCGAGGGTTTGAGTCTATGCAGTGTTTTGAATGCGACCGGTGTGAAACTAAGATCGGTTGCGCTTTGCAGGTCAACACCCATTTGCGCATCAAATACGGTTATCTGGAAAGCAATGTATGGGGAAATCAACCAAAAGTACTAAAGCCAAGAAGAAAAGGATTCTAAAAAAAGCTGCAACCCTGTATAGGTGTTGCAGCTTTTTTCCATACTGTCGTGAAAGGTGCTACAGTCCCAGATCTTCAATGACACTGTCCGTGTGTTCCGAATAGGAAATATCCACGTGATCCGGATCCAGCTGCTTTTCCAGCCAGAAAAGAGCATCGCCGATCACTTCGTCTTTTGTGTACTCGTTGAAGATCTCATGCTGCAGGCCGGAGTACACTTTCAGGGATTTGTCGTCGGAGTCGATCTCTTTGAAAAGTTCCAGAGAATCTTCATAAGACACCAATCCGTCTTTGGCTCCATGAAGGATCAGGACCGGATCTTCAAAGCGATGGGGATTTTCCTTCAACCATTGGACTCCCTCAAAGATGGTGTAGAACAATCCGAAAGAGATCTGCTTCTCCACCAAGGGATCTTTGGCGTAGGCTTCCACGACAGCAGGGTCGCTGCACACCCCGGAGCCCAGTTCGTTGGGAAAGTACTGTTTGGGATCTAAATTCCGAGGCAGCTCCTCTCCGATGGATCCCCGGTTTCTGGTCAGGGCTCCAGATAGGACAAAACCCGCCACCTTGTTGGGAAAATGGCTGCCGAAGAGTGTTACGGCATATCCGCCCATGCTGTGACCGATCACAAACAGGGGCAGGTCCGGTTCTTCTTTTTGGATAAGGTCCACGACGGCATTGACATCTTCAAAAATTTGCGTGAAATCGTCATAATAGACCCGGGTCCCTTCCGACTGGCCATGTCCCCGATGGTCGAAGCGATATACGCCAAAACCTTTCCGCAACAGTTTTCCCGTCAAATAGTCGTAGCGGCCCAGGTGTTCGCACAGGCCATGGACGATCAGCACCATGGCTTTGGCATGGAGTGGCTTGTCGATTTTCAGGTACAATTTGGTCTTGTCAAAACTTTCCAACATTCTTGTTTCCACTAGGATCCCTCCGATATCTTGTTTGATTACTGATGGTATACCCAACTATGTGCCGGACAAAACCTTCACCGAGGATCATGAGCGTCCAATTTATCATGGAGTGTGATGGTCTTACGGTCAAAATCCAGCAGTCCTTCCTCTCTCATTTCCTGCAATGTTCTGGAAAAGCTGGTCCTGGCCACGCCGAACATGTCTGCCAAGGTTTTTTTGGAACAGGGCAGCAAGATCACCCTGGTGCCCTGGCGCTGGGCTTCCTTTTCCAAAAATCGCAGGAGGCTCTGGCGCAAGGGGACCCGTATATGATTGCGGATGGCATTGCCAAGGAGAGAGGCATTGTCGGAGATCCCTTCTAAAAATCTCAGTAGAAAGTCACCGTTGGACAAGCACAGGTCCAGTACCGTCTGTTTGGGCAGATGGAGGATATGGCTTGTCTCTTTGGCTTGTACCAGCATTGGATAGAAGGGTTCTTTGGAAAAGAGGAGGTTGCCGCCCAGAAGATCTCCAGGCAAAAAACGGGATACGATGAGTACATAGCCGTTCTCGTCCGTTCTTTCCACGTGGACCTGACCGGTTAGAAGGATCTCCAAACCGGTACAGGGATCTCCTTCCAAGTGAAGGACCTGTCCCCGCTGGACTGTTTTTTTTGTCACTTTGCCTTGGGAAAGAAGGCGGTCGATCTGTTCCTGAGAAAGGGTCTGCAAGAGGGGATTTGTTTGCCGGAAGGCAGTTTCCATAAAAAAACCTCCTAGTGTGACATATGTAACACCTTTTTTGTCATTATACCGGTATCCTGATCATAAGTAAAGGAAAGGGGAGAATGATGATGAAAAAGACAGTCACCACCTTGGTGCGAATTGCTTTTCTGGGAATTTTTTTATGGTTGATTCTCCAAGGAAAGATGAATCTATGGCTGGCCTTGTTTGGTGTGACCGTCGTGGGAGCACTGTTCTTTGGCAGATTTTTTTGCGGGTATGTTTGCCCCATGAATACTTTGATGGTTCCCGTGGATTGGATCACCAGGAAAATGGGCTTGAAACGGCGGGAAGTTCCGAAGTTTTTGAAGGGACAGGCCGGAGCAGCAATCCTTCTGGTGCTTTCCGTGGCAATTTTGGTGTTGTCCAAAAGATTTCTGGGGAAAAACATCCCCTTGCTGTTCGTATTTCTGGGCATCGCCGTCGTAGTGACCATTTTTTACCGGCCGGAATTTTTTCACAATCACCTGTGTCCCTTCGGACTGGTCCAGAGCTGGACGGGCCGATTTGCCAGGTTGTCGAAAAAAGTGTCGATGGAAGATTGCATCGGCTGTAAAAAATGCGAAAAAGTCTGCCCCTCTGCCGCCATTGCCGTGGATCCGGAAAACCGGAAAGCTCGGATCGATGCCACCCTTTGTCACCAGTGCCAGAATTGCACCGTCATCTGTCCTGTCAATGCCATTTCCTATGGAAAAAGATAACGTGTTGTTCCCTAGAACAAATATGACCCACCACACCATTCCACCGGGATGGTGTTTTCTGTTGGATTGATTCTTTTGGTTTTTGGGTATAAGGGACGTATCACAAAGAAAGGAAGGGAACATCATGGATTGGACATGGATGAAATGGATCGCTATCGGTTTGGGCATCGTCGTGCTGCTCGGTGGATTTCAGTTGTTCCATCGTTTTCGAAACGACGAAGATGACCTGGATCGCATGAACAAAGAGGTGACGCCGGATTATACAAGGAGCCGATACAAGGAAATCTACCTTGCTGGAGGCTGCTTTTGGGGAGTGGAGGCGTATTTCAATCGAATAAATGGCGTGGTATACACCAATGTGGGATATGCCAATGGCCAAGGAGAGGAAACCTCCTATCGTACTATTGGAAGAACAGGACATGCAGAGACGGTGTACATCGTCTATGACCCCCAGCGTCTTTCCCTGGATACCCTGCTCACCTATTATTATGAGATCATCGATCCCACCAGTTTGAACCGGCAGGGGAACGACGTAGGAGTGCAATATCGCACGGGGATCTATTATGTGGATCCGGCAGACAAGAAGATCATCGAAGAGGTGACGGCTGCCGTGGAAAGCAAGTTGGAAGAAGCGGTGGTCACGGAAAGGGAACCCTTGAAAAACTACGTCCTGGCGGAGGATTACCATCAGGATTATCTGGATAAAAACCCGGGAGGATACTGTCACATTTCCCTTGCTGACATACCCAACGAAAAACCGGTGATCCGGGCTCGGGATTATCCCAAGCCCTCCGAGGAGGAGCTACAGGAGCGGTTGAGCACCCAGCAATACCAGATCACCCAGGGGAAGGGCACGGAACGGGCATTCGACAATGCCTATTGGGACAACAAGGAAGAAGGTTTGTATGTGGACATCGTGACAGGAGAGCCTCTGTTTTTGTCCACGGATAAATTCGACTCGGGGACCGGTTGGCCAAGCTTTACCAAACCCATCCAGTGGGACGTGGTGGAGTACGTGGTGGACACCTCCCTGGGGATGGAGCGGGTAGAAGTGATCAGCCGCAGCGGAAAGACCCACCTGGGTCACGTTTTCCCAGACGGTCCAAGGGCGGAAGGGGGACTTCGCTTTTGCATGAACAGCGGAGCGCTTCGGTTCATACCCCTGGACAAGCTGGAAGAAGAAGGATATGGATCATTAAAGATGTTATTTTGACGTAGAGGAGGAAGGACATGAAAACCACACAGCGGTTGACGGAAGCATACGAAACAGCACATCGGGTCTCCTTCAATGACCGGTCAAAGTTCATCATTTTCAGCGATGTCCATCGGGGAGACAATTCTCTTTCCGATGAATTTGCCCACAACCAGAACATTTATTACCATGCCTTGAACTACTACTTTGACAATGGATATACCTATATTGAAGCAGGAGACGGGGATGAGCTGTGGGAACATGAAAAATTCAAGTACATCATACGAGCCTATGGAGACATTTATACCCTGATCAGCGAGTTTTACCGGCAAAACCGGCTGTACATGTTATATGGAAATCACAATATGGAGCTGAAATTCGAAGAGTATGTGGAACAGAATCTTCATCAATTTTACGATATCTATGAAGATACCTTTGATATCCTCTTCCCGGGTCTTCGGGTCCATGAGGCATTGGTACTGGAGCATGAAGACACCCAAAAGGAGATCCTGGTGGTCCATGGACACCAGGGAGATTTCCTTAATGATCAGTTTTGGCCGGTGACCAAGTTTTTGAACCGGCACTTGTGGCATTATTTTCATGTCATTGGATTCAAAAATCCGTCCAGCCCGTCGAAAAACATGCACAAATGTCATAAAATCGAGCGAAATTATTCCAAGTGGATCAAGGAAAACAAAAAAATGCTGATCGCCGGACATACCCACCGGCCCAAGTTTGTCAGCAATACAGGGGAGTCCTATTTTAATACGGGAGCCTGTGTTTTTCCCCTGGGCATAACGGGACTGGAGATCTCCGACGGAAACATCGCCCTGGTGAAATGGCACATACGTCCGGACTCCACGGGTGCGCTGACCGTTTACCGGGACGTTTTAAAGGGTCCCGCCCACTTGAGTCAGTTCATGTATTGAAGCAAGAGGTAGGAGGGATGCAATGAAAAATTCATTTGAAATAGGAAAGATCAAAGGCATATCCATTGAGATCAACATAAGCTGGATCGTTATATTTGCATTACTGACCTATGCGTTGGCCACCAGCTATCTGCCGATGAACTTTGAGGGGGTTGCAGCAACCACGGCATGGATGATCGCCGTGATCATGGCCCTTTTGTTTTTCAGTTCCGTCTTGCTCCACGAGTTGGCCCACTCCCTGGTGGCCTTGAGGGAAGGGACGGAAGTGAAAAAGATCACCTTGTTCATTTTTGGAGGGTTGGCCCAGATCGAACAGGACGCAGACGAGCCGGGAAAAGAATTTCGAATCGCCATTGCAGGACCGGCCACCAGCCTGATTTTGGGTGGTGTGTTTTTGCTGGCAGGGGAACTGCTGGCCAGATTAGGGGGACCCGCACTGATCTATGTACCGTTGGGATATCTGAGCATGGTGAATTTTATCCTGGCCCTGTTCAACCTGGTGCCGGCCTTTCCGTTGGATGGAGGACGGGTGCTCCGGGCCATCATCTGGAAAAAAACCAAGGATCGGAAAAAGGCCACTCGGATCGCATCCATGACCGGTACTTTTTTCGGATACCTGCTCATTTTCAACGGAGTTTTTCTGGCGTTCAGCGGAAACTTCCTCAATGGCTTGTGGATGCTGTTCATCGGCTGGTTCATCACCCAGGCTGCACAGACAAGCTACCAGCAGGTCATGATGTCGGACCTGTTCAATAAAATATGCGTACGGGAGTTCATGACCAAAAACGTGGTGGAAGTGGCCTACTTTACCGATATCAAAACCTTGACGGAAGATTATTTCTACAAATACAAGTACTCCATCTTTCCGGTGCGCCGAATCAACGAGATCATGGGGATCATCGGCGTGGAACAGGTCCGCCGCCTGGACCGGACCCTGTGGGACGAAACCACCGTTGGAAGCATGGCCCAGCCGCTGGGGGAAGACTTGGTGGTGGCTCCGGGAGATTGTGTATCCAAAGCCATGGAGAAGGTCTTTCGAAACGGCGTGGGCCGGGTATTGGTCATGGAAGAAGGAGAATTGTTGGGGATCGTATCCCGAACGGACATATTGAACTACCTGCACATCCATTCCATGCTGGGTTCTGGAAAAGACAGGGTTGGATTGGATCTGGATAAAGGAGAAGATCGTTGAGGATGAAAAAAAGCTGGTCCATTTTGTTGAGTTTGCTATTTGTTTTTTTCCTTTTGCGCCTGGTCAACGACATGTTGGAGATGGGAGAGCGGCTGGGAAGGATCCATCCCTGGGTGGAAATCGGATTCTACGTATTCCTGGTCTTTCTGATCCTATGGGCCATCGCTATTCCGGTCCGGTGGATGTTGAAGGCTCCGGTTCGAGATTTTGGCGCCCTTTTTAAGGAAGAGGAACCGGATGCAAAAACCCTGAAAGAGATCCAGCAGGCATTGATGAAAAATGCGGAAGAAGAGGAGAAAAAGGACCTGCTGGAAGCGGTCCCTTCCCGGCAGGGGTTGGTGGATGCCTTGCAATTGCGGGAAAAAGAAGTGGACGATACCATCGTTCAAACCAGTATTTTGACCTTTCTCACCACGGCCATCTCACCCAACGGCGTTGTTGACATCATTGCCGTGGTCTACTACAATTTTCGCATGATCGGAAAACTGGTGGACCGTTTTGGCGTACGGCCCTCTTTTTTCAACATCCTGCGGATCTTGCGAAATGTTTTTCTGACTGCCTTTGTGGTAAACCAGCTGGAAGAACTGGAGATCAATGAATACATGGAAGAAATGATGGAATCCTTCGGGGATGTGGCCACAGGAAAACTGCTGGCAAAGACCATGGATTCCGTGATCCAGGGAGTATTGGCGGCTTTTGTCACCTTGAAGATCGGCTATGCCGCCAAAGCGGTCCTGGTGGATCCCGCACAAACCAAAGAGTACGGATTTCGGCGATCCATCCGACGGGCAGCCCGGAAAAGCCTGGTCCTGGAGGTGCTGCCCAAAAGCGCCGGCTCCGTTCCCAGGGGTTTTGGCCGGATGATCATGATGCTGGCAGGAAAATTGAAGAAGAGCCAACCCGATCTGGGTTGACTCTTTTTTTCTGCAGGTAGGATCACGATTCCCCTTCCAGGATCATCTCGGCTGCCAGGCGGGCGGCTTCGGCCACCACCTCACCGCACTTTGCTTCATGACCCGGAGTGGTCAAAAATTCGGCATGGTCTTTGTCGTCCGTCAAATCGAAGCCTTTTCCAAAGAGCTGCTTCTGGATCTCCGGACAAAGGGTGGTTCCGTAGATCTCCAGAAAACGGTCCCGATATTCCATGAATTTCATGGCCCCCCGCATTCTGGATTCAGGGTTTTTCAACTCCTCTTCCAAGGTGGGGTTGAATTTCAGACCCACTGCCAGCAGTCCGCTGCAGTAGGCGCCGCAGGAGCCACTGGCGGAACCGCATCCTCCGGCCAAAGACAGGGTGGCGGTCACCATCTCTTCCGGAATAAAGTCAAAATACGTCTGCAACCCGTGCATGGTGCTTCTGGCGCAGATGTCGTCCCGCAGCTGGGCATCCACGGCCGCCGATTCAATGCTTTGGATGATTTCTTCCTTCTTGTTCATTTTTGTCCGTCTCCTTTTCTGATTTCTTGTTTTTTTGGAAATGGTTCCAGTATTTCAAAGGGCGGTTGAAAGGTTCTTCCACCTGGTTGATCTCCAGCAAGACCGCATTCCATTCCACACCGATCAGCAAAATCTCAGAGGTCAGCAGCAACCACAACATGAGTGCCACTACGGCCCCCAATGCCCCATAAAAGCGGGAATAATTGGAAAATTGGTTTACGTAGTATTGAAAGGCAAAAGTGAACAAGGACCAGGTGACGGTGGAAAAGATCGCACCTGGCAGGGCATGGCGAAACCGAAGCCGTTTGGCGGGAACAAAGACGTAAAAGCACAGGATCAGAAAAAAGATGAAGGCCAGGGGCAAGAGGATCCGCAGGATCTTCAGGAGGTTTTCCAAGGGCAGCCTGGGTATAAAGGCCGTGATCAGATCCAGGATCTGCTGGCCGAATACGATGCCCAACAGGGAGAGTAAGATGGTGACGGCAAACAGCACCACCAGGAGCAGGGACAAGAGGTATCTTTTGACCAGGTGTCGTTGATCGGACAAGCCAAGTGCCACATTGGTCCCCCGCATGAATGCCCGAAAACCGGCAGATGCGGAATAAATGGCCAGCACCACCGATATGCTCATGAGTCCGGATCGCTGTTGGTCCACGATGTCGATGACGATGGAAGCAATCAGTTCATAGATGTTGAGGGGCAGTGCAGTCCGTAGAAATTCCAGAATGGGCCCAGAGTCCAAATTGCTGTATCCAACCAGGGTAAACAAAAAAATGAGGAAGGGAAAGACAGCCAACATGAGGCTGTAGGTCAGCTGATAGGCGTAGGCGATCAGATTGTCTTCGCCGGTGCGCTGCAAGAGTAATTTTATAAAGGAAACAGGTTTTTTTTGAGACATCATAAACTCCTCCTGGCCTAAGGTCATAGATCGCCGTTTTCTGCAAAGCTGTAGTAGTGGTCACCGGCGACGATGATGTGGTCCACCACTTTGATGTGGATGGACTGCATGGCGCTGCGGATCTTTTCCGTCACGTCCAGGTCGGCCCGGGACGGATGAAGGCTGCCGCCGGGATGGTTGTGGGCCAGTATGACGCTGCTGGCCTGGTGACGCAGGGCGGTTTCCACCAGAAGTCTTGGATAGACCGGGGCCTCATTGATGGTCCCCTCATGGACCAGGGATGCATGGTTCACATTGTTTTGAGCATCCAAACTGATAAGAAAAAACGATTCGTATTTTTTCCCCGTGAAGAGGTCTTTGGCATAATTGCCGGCTTTGGAGGAACTGTTGATCAATGGTTTGTCGCCCCAACGGGAGCGTTGGTACCTTTTGGACAGTTGTGGAATGGCGCTGATGAGGATGGCCGTGTTCATGCTGACGCCGCAGCGCCGATGGATCTCCTCCGGGGATGCATCAAACAAAAGGGAGAGGCTTCCGTACTCCTGGAGCATCTGATGGGCCAGTTCATTGGTATTTTTCCGGGGGATGCAGTAAAAGAGCAGCATCTCCAGCACTTGATGATCGGCAAAGCCATCCAGGCCTTCCAGGAGAAAACGGTCCCGAATGCGCTGGCGATGCCCTTGGTGGTGTGGTTTTGTCATGACAGGCTCCTATATCTTTGTGGTTTCAGGATCCAAATGGTTCCTGTCCTGTCTTATTCGACAAAAGTACGGGTTTTCCTTTTGTGTTTTTAACAATACATTTAATGGGTATGAGTTCTAATGAAGTGTCAGGCTTCCATTCGTTCAAAAACGATCCGGTACAAGCCCAAATCGTCGATGACGTGTACCTTGAACCGGTCGGTGCCGTGAAGGCGGACCGTACCGCCCACATAGCTTTCCAGGTTGCTTTTGATGGCGCCGAAATCACTGCGGCTGTTGCTGACCAGGGTGTATGTGGTTTTGTTTGCCGTCTCTTCCACGGTAAAGGCATCGTACTTGTTGCTGACGGCATTGATGATCTCATCAAAGACAGTTGTATTCATAAGCGCCTCCTAAACATTGGAATCATTATACCAAAAATAAGGAGGAAATGAAAACAGTCCCTTGGAATTTTGTAAAAATGTCAAGAGGCTTTTGACAAGACTTGGGTATCTTTTAAAATTGCAGACCAGGCAGAAATGCTAAAATCTAAATAAAGAAATGAAGGAGGAATCATGATGAGTGAGAAAACACAATCTAGATCGTCGGCATCTGTGAAAATTCAAAGTTTTGGACGTTTTATGAGCGGAATGATCATGCCTAACATGGGCGCATTTATCGCTTGGGGACTTATTACCGCATTTTTCATCCCGACCGGATGGTTGCCCAATGAAAAATTCGCCACCCTGGTAGGGCCTATGATCAATTTCCTGTTGCCCCTTCTGATCGGGTACACGGGAGGCAAGCTGGTCCATGATGTCCGAGGGGGCGTTGTGGGAGCGGCTGCCACCATGGGGGTCATCGTAGGAGCGGACATCCCCATGTTTATGGGGGCCATGATCATGGGACCCTTGGGGGGATATTTGATCAAGTTGGTGGACAAGGTCTTGGAAAACAAGATCCGCACCGGTTTTGAAATGCTGGTCAACAATTTCACCGCCGGCATCTTGGCTGTATTATTACCCATGCTGGGCTTGGTGGCCATCGGACCGGTGGTACTGGGTCTGAACAACATTCTGGAAGCAGGAGTGGACTTTATCGTCAGCGCCGGCCTGCTGCCTTTGGCAAACATCTTTATTGAACCTGCAAAAGTCCTCTTCCTCAACAATGCCATCAACCACGGCGTATTGGGACCCCTGGGCGTGAAAGAATCGGCGGAACTTGGAAAGTCCATCTTCTTCATGATGGAAAGCAACCCGGGACCCGGCTTGGGGATCCTGTTGGCCTATATGATCGCAGGAAAGGGAAATGCAAAGCAATCCGCACCTGGAGCCGTCATCATCCATTTCTTCGGGGGCATCCATGAGATCTACTTCCCCTACATATTGATGAACCCGAAACTGATCCTTGCAGCAATCGGCGGCGGTGTCAGCGGCGTCTTCACCTTCTCCTTGCTGAAAGTCGGTTTGGTGGCCACTCCCTCACCGGGAAGCATCTTCGCCTATATCGCCATGACCCCAAGAGGAGACCACCTGGGTGTCTTGTTGGGAGTGCTGGTGGCTGCCGTTGTGTCCTTCCTGATTGCGTCCATCCTGTTGAAAGCGACCAAAGGAGACACGGAAGATCTTTCGGCGGCAACGGAAAAAATGGAAGCCCTGAAAGGCAAAAAGAGCAGCGTGGCACAGACCACCCAGAAGGCAGCTTCGGATGTAAAAAAAGTCATCTTTGCCTGTGACGCCGGCATGGGTTCCAGCGCCATGGGAGCCAGCCTGCTTCGCAACAAGTTCAAAAGCGCCGGACTGGACATCGACGTGACCAACGTGGCCATCAACGACCTGCCGGAAGATGTGGACATCGTCATCACTCAGCAGTCCTTGACGCCTCGGGCGAAAGAAAAAGTACCCAATGCAGAGCACGTTTCCGTGGACAATTTCCTTGGAAGCCCAAAATACGACGAACTGACCCAACGACTTACGGAGAAATAAGGGATCGAGAGCAGCGGAGCCTTCCGCTGCTTTTGTTTCATCCTGGAGAAAATCCATGCAGGTTGACCCCGGCGAGTTGGGGTATCAATGATAGGTAAGCAATAAGGATAGGAGGTGTTGGCCATCGGATTAAATGAACGTCAGATCAAGGTGCTTTATCATATGCTGGACCAACCCCTGGAGTCCTATGGACAGGTAGCAGACCTGCTGGACATCCATGAGCGGACCCTCTACCGGGACGTAAAAAAGATCCTGGAGTGGATGGTGCAGCGAAAGATCCTGGAACCTTCCGACAAAAAAGAAGGACATGTCATCATCTGGCAGCAGCGGCATTCCATACGGGACCGTATCGAAACCCTTCTTCACGAAGAAAAAAACAAGACCAAGTACGATGCCCAAAGCAGGCGGATGGCCATCTTGACGGAACTGCTGTTTGGAGAGCCCCCTCTCAAGATCTTCGCGCTGGCACACCGCCTCCATGTGACGGAGAGCACCATCATCAACGACCTGGACAAACTGGAGTCCTGGATGTCCGACCATCAAGTTCACCTGGTCCGAAAACAGGGTCTTGGCGTATATTTGGACGGGGAGGAAAACCAGATCCGAAATGCCATCATGGAAGTGGTGTTTCAGGAAGCCGGCTTCAACCGGGTTCGGGAACTGCTCTCCAACCAAGGCAAAAACCCGGATTTGAAAAACACCGATCCGGTGGAGCGGCTCTTGGGAGCCATGGATGAGCGGAGCCTTGTTTCTGTAGAGGAAAGTATTCGATACATGGAAGATGAGCGGGGCAGCCGATTTTCCGACGATGCCTACCTGGGACTGTTCGTCCACATGATGATCGCCCTGACCCGGATCGGACGGGGAGAAATGATCACCATATCTCCGGAGATCCTGGAAAGCCTTCGTTCCACCAGGGAATTCGCCATTGCATCCAAAGCAGTGGAGAAGTTGGAGGAACGGCTGCAGTGCATCATCCCCGTGGAAGAAACGGCCTACATCACCATGCACCTTCGAGGGGCCAAACTGATCGGGAAACGGCTGGCTTTTGAAAAAGAGGTAGAAGACAAATACGACGTGGACAGCATTGCCAGACAAATGATCCAAAAGGCGGCAGAGTTGACGGGCATGGATTTTGACGGAGACGAGGACCTTCACCAGGGACTGGCCATCCATTTGAGACCGGCCATCACCCGCCTGGAGCATGGGATGGAGATCCGAAACCCCCTGCTGACCCAGATCAAAGACCAGTATGGAGAGTTGTTTTATCTGGGGCGGGAAGTATGCAAGATCCTTTCGGAAGCGGTGAAAAAACCGGTGCCGGAAGAAGAAGTGGCTTTCATATCCATGCACCTGGGTGCTTTTGTGGAAAGAAGAAAGGCCAAGGATCTGGAAAACGTGCACGTTTTGGTGGTGTGCCCCAGTGGGTTGGGGACCTCCCGGATGCTCACATCCAGGATCCAGCAAAATCTGCAGGAAGTAAAGGTCCTGGGGACCACGTCCATGGAGGAAGCGGAAGATTTTCTTTCCATGAATCCCCTGGTGGACCTGGTGATCTCCACGGTGGATCTGGGAGAGCGCACCTTTTCCTACACGGTGGTAAGTCCCTTGTTGTCGGAAGAGGACGTTGCCAAAATCCGAGCCCGGTATCGGCGCAATGTGGCAAAACAGTACCAGGTGGTGCCAACTTCTATGGAATCGGACAAATCCATCTTTGAACTGGACCGGGTCGTCCGGTACCTGCACTCCTGGGAAGGGCTGGAACCCCTGCTCTTCATAAAGGATGGACTGGATATCGGATCGAAAAATACCTGGCTGGACTACATTGCCCGCTACGTCCACTATGGGGACAAGGTCAAGGAAGACCGCTTGAAGGAAGAATTGAAGAAGCGGGAAGGATTGATGGGTACTGCCATTGGGGAGCACAAGCTGGCCCTGGTACATACTCGAACCGGGACCCTGGAGAAAATTTTGGTGGGCGTCTTTCGGAATCGACAGGAAGTGGCATTCCAGGACATGGAAGGCAAACCCGTTTCCGTGGATCTGGTGCTCTTGCTGCTGGCAGGGACCCAGGCCACCAAAGAGGACATGGAAGGGTTGAGCCAAATCAGCGCTTCCCTGGTAGAGGACAGGGAGTTCATTGCCCTCTTGCGGGAAGGCACGCTGGATCAATGGAAGGAATATGTGAAACAAGTGTATGGAAAACTGGTCCATGCTTACGTGCAAAAGACCAGAATAGATAAATGAGGAGGATCACAATGGATATTTTAAAAAAGGAAAACATCGTTTTGGGAGCAACCTTTGACAGCAAGGACCAAGCCGTGGAATACGTAGGAAACATGCTGGTGGATTCCGGCTATGTGGGACCGGAATACATCGATCTGATGAAAGAACGGGAAACGGTCATGTCCACCTTTATGGGAAATGGATTGGCCATCCCTCATGGCGTGGCGAAATCCAGAGAAGGAAATGTCATCAAAAACTCCGGCATCGTGGTGGTCCAAGTGCCTGGCGGAGTGGATTTTGGAGACGGGAACACGGCCTTCATGGTGATCGGCATTGCCGGCAAGGATGGGGAACACCTGAACATCCTGGCCAACATCGCCACCATTTTCAATGAGATGGAAAATGTGGAGGAAATGGTCAATGCCAAGGACCCGGACGTCATCTACCACAAGTTTACGGAAACCGTGTGAGGTGAGATCATGAAAAATGCCGTACATTTTGGCGCCGGCAACATCGGCAGGGGATTTATCGGCCTGCTGCTGGCCCAAGCCGGATACCAGGTGACCTTTGTGGATGTCAACGAGACCGTGTTGCAGGAGCTCAATGAAAAAGGCAGCTATCCGGTACATATCGCCGGAGGCGACGAAGAAGTGATCTGGGTCCGTCAAGTTCGGGGACTGAACAGCAGAAACCAGGAAGCATTGGACCAAGCCATTGCAGAGGCGGAAGTGGTCACCACCGCCGTCGGCGTCAATGTGCTTCCCATCATCGGGAAAAGCATGGCTGCCTCCCTGGAAAGGATCGCTCGAAAAGATCCATCCAAGACCTTGAACATTATGGCCTGCGAGAACGCCGTGGGGAACGGGGACATTCTAAAAAATTCCGTGTATGAACATTTGTCCCTGGAAGGACAAAAGTTTTGTGATGAAAACGTTGGATTTCCAAATACTACCGTGGACCGGATCGTCCCGGAAAACACGGACAAGTCGGAACTCCTGTCCGTCTTGGTGGAACCCTTTTACGAATGGAACGTGGAAAGAAGCAAACTGGTGGGGAGCCTGGATGAGATCCCAGGCATGAACCTGGTGGACAATTTGAGCGCCTACATCGAAAGAAAATTGTTCACCTTGAATACAGGCCATGCCATCGCCGCTTACCTGGGATATCAGAACCAACAGCCCACCATTCTGGATGCGGTGGCAGATCCTGAGATCAAGGAAGTGGTGCTGGGTGCCATGGGGGAAACGGGACAGGCCCTGGTAAAAAAACACGGATTCGATCCGGACCAGCATGAAGCCTATATTCAAAAGATCATGGGGCGATTCGAAAATGCCGCCCTGATAGATCCGGTGGAACGGGTGGGAAGAGACCCCTTGCGGAAATTGGGGCCCAAAGATCGGCTGATCGCACCAGCGAGGACCGCCCTGGAATACGGGGTGGAACCGGAGAATTTGGTGAAGGGGATCGTGGCAGCCCTGAAATTCGATCATCCCCAGGATCCGGCAGCAGTTTCCCTGTCAACAAAATTGAAGGAAAATGGTTTGGACGGCGTACTGGTGGACGTTTGCGGATTGGACCCGTCGGAAGCTTTGTATGATCGCATCAAAAATGCGTATGCATAGAAGAAAGGTCGGCAATGTTGCCGACCTTTTTGCAGTGCATTCAACCTCTTGCCGGAACCAGCAAGACGGAGGTATTGGCGCTTCTGGTGATGCGCCGGCTAACGCTTCCAAGGAGCATTTCCCGGACGAAGCCGCGGCCCTGGCTGCCCATGACGATCAACTGGGGTTGGATCGACTCTGCCACCAACAGGATCTCCTCGGAGGGTTCTCCGAATTTGATCAGGATCTCCACGTCCTTCGCTCCCTTGTCCAGCAGCTGCTGCCGCAGTAGGTCCAGCTTCTCCTGGTCCTGTTTGTTGAATTCTTCCAGGCGGGCCACCATTTCGGGTTTCATACGGGACTTGTTTTGGACATGCATCAGGGTGATGCGGGTGATGCCGTCGGATACCATATCCATCAGGCGTTCAAAGGCCACGTTGGCATTTTTTGAAAAATCCGTTGGGAAGAGCAGGGAAGTTTCTTCGGGATCGGAAAAGGGTTTCTGGCAAGTGATCCCGGCTGCCGTCTCTTCCAGTCGAACCAGCAGGACCGGAACCTTGGAGTGGAGGGCCAGATCGTAGGGCAATCCCTTGAAGAAGACTTCACTGGCGGCGGATTGTTTTTTGGAACCGGTAACGATGAGGCCATATTTTTCCTTTTGGGCGATCTGGTTGATCTCACTTTTGATCTGCCCGGAAACGACTCTGGTATCTACCGAAAATCCGTATTCCTCCAGCCAGGTTTTCTGCCTTTGCAATGCTTTTTCCAACACGGTGGCCGTGGTTCCGATGGCGATGGATGCCGTTTCCTGAACGCTCAGGCATTGCAGCAGCAGGCATTCTTTCGTGTTGAACGGCTTCAACTGGTCCAGACAGCGGACCAGGCCGTCGGATGTTGGGGATAGGTCTGTTGCTACGATCACTCTTTTAAACATGGGAAGCCCTCCTATATTGTACTTTCTCTATTTGTACCCTAAAATGAAATATATATCAAATAAAATATTGGAAGAAAGGCGGCGGTGGATATAAAAGGAGTCATTTTTGACATGGACGGGGTCATCGTGGACAGCGAACCCCTTCACTTTGAAAGCGATCGACGGACCATGGCGGAAGTGGGGGTCGATCTGATCTTTGAAGACATGAAACCCTACATCGGTACGCCGGACCGGCAAACCTATGGAGCATTAAAGCAAAAACACGGGTTGACGGAAACGGTGGAGGATCTGTTGGAAAAACAGAAAAAGCACAAGGAGGCGGTCTTCAAGGAAGTGTCCATGAAACCCATGGAGGGTCTTATGGAACTGATGGATCACTTGAAGGGACAGGGCTTCAAGATCGGACTGGCTTCTTCCTCCAAGAAGAAATTCATCCGTCATGTATTGGACCAGCTTCAGATCACATCCTGGTTCGATGCCGTGGTCAGCGGCGAAGATCCCAAACGAGGCAAGCCGGAACCGGATATATTTCTGATGGCGGCGGCATGGATGGGATGCGAACCGGAAGCCTGCATTGTCATCGAGGATTCCACCCACGGCATCCAGGCTGCACGGCAGGCCAATATGTTTGTTTACGGACTGTACAACCCCAATTCGGGAGAGCAGGATCTGTCCCGGGCTCATATGATCGTAAGCTCCCTTGGAGAGATCTTGATCCACCTAAAGACGAATTCGTTGGACGTTTAAGTCTAAGACTGGTATAATGACTAGATAGGATTTGAAGGAACACGTCGATTAAACACTGATTCTAAGGACTCCCCGAAAACAATCTATGTTCTGTTCGTGAATATACTGAATAATTCTCAATAAATCAAAGGAATGATAAAATGGAAAAAATGAAGTTTGAAGAAATACCCCAAATCAGCGACGAGATCAAAAAAGCCGTCGAGGATATGGGTTTTGAAGAGATGACCCCGATACAGCAATTGTCGATCCCATTGGTATACCAAGGACTGGATATCGTTGGGCAAGCCCAGACCGGCACGGGAAAAACCGCTGCATTCGGGATTCCAACCATCGATGCCATCGATGCCGATGACAAGAGAACACAGGCATTGATCCTTTGCCCCACCCGGGAATTGGCCCTGCAGGTATCTGAAGAGATATCAAAACTGGCAAAGTACAAACGTGGGATCAAAGTTCTGCCCGTCTTTGGAGGACAGTCCATCGACCGTCAGATCCAGGGACTGAAACGAGGCGCACAGATCGTCATCGGAACGCCGGGACGGATCATGGACCACTTGAGAAGACGAACCCTTAAAATAGACCAGCTAAACAAATTCATCCTGGATGAAGCCGACGAAATGCTGAACATGGGCTTTCGGGAAGACATCGAGACCATACTGGAAAGCGTGGAGCACGAGAAGCAGACACTGCTCTTTTCCGCCACCATGCCAAAGGCCATCCTGGAGATCATCAACACCTACCAGAACGATCCACAAATCGTGAAGGTGGAGCACAAGGAATTGACCACCCCCAATGTGGAGCAGTTCTATCTGGAAACCAAGGAAAAGGACAAGATGGAGGTCATGACCCGGTTGATCGACGTCTACAACCCCAATCTGGCCATCATCTTCTGCAACACCAAACGGAAAGTGGATGATGTGACGGAACTTCTCCAAACCAGGGGATACAGCGCCGACAAGATCCACGGCGACATGAAGCAAATGGTTCGATCCAACGTCATCGCCAAGTTCAAGCGGGGAGACATCGACATCCTCATTGCCACGGACGTGGCGGCACGGGGGCTGGACATCGACGATGTGGCCATTGTCTTGAATTACGACATGCCAAGCCACGAAGAGTACTACGTCCACCGGATCGGAAGAACGGGTCGTGCAGGTCGTACGGGAACCGCGTTCACCATGGTGACGCCACGAGACTACAACCTGCTCAAAAGCGTCATGAACTACACCAAAAAGAAGATCAAGCGCCATCCCATCCCAAGCATTGGAGAGATCGAGACGGTAAAAACCGATGCATTTGTTGAAAAGATCAAGAGCAAGATCCAACAAGGCGGGCTGGAGCGATACATAAAGATCCTGGAAAGCTTGCTGGAAACAGAAGATTACCAGGCCATCGAGGTAGCGGCAGCACTTATCAAGGAAGAACTGGAACTGCCGGAAAAAGACAATGTGGATATGAGAGGCTTCAAAAAAGACAATCTGCCCACGTCAAAAGGATCAAAGAGGGGCAGAAGCAAGGAGCCCATGGCCAAGTTGTTCATCAATGTGGGCAAAAACCATCAGATCCGACCTGGTGACGTGGTGGGATCCATTGCGGGAGAAACCGGGGTCAGCGGCAGCAGCATCGGAAGCATCGACATTTTCGACGACTACACTTACGTGGAGATCCCGGAAGAGTATGCCGACCAAGTCTTGGAGATCATGAGCAAGAACACCATCAAGGGAACCAAGATCAACATTGAACGGGCCAAGGCGGTCCGAAAGACCAATGTTCGAGGAAAACGAGGAAGTCAGGATCGTTTCCCGAAAAGAGGAAGAGATAAAAGAAGTTGACCATAAATCCAGCGTTGCTTAGGCAATGCTGGATTTCTTGCATCCCGGGGTTGCCGTTGCCAAGGGTGGAATGCTCGTGTTAAGATGGACTTGGAAGGATGGTGGAAATGAGATGAGGGTGAACATCAAGGCATTGGAACTATCGACCCAGCTGGTCGTGGAAGAAGCATGGCGGCGAGGGGTGGACGTGGAAATACTGGATGAGGAAAGCAACTTCATTCGACTCCGAAAAGGAGATCGGGTACAGATCCTTCGGCAGGCAACAAAGACGGCACTGGACAGCTACATTGCCGCTCAGATCATGGAAAACAAGGAAGTCACCAAGCTGCTTCTACGGGAAGGCGGAATCCGTGTTCCCCAGGGGATCCGCATCCACGATGTGGAAGAAGGTCTGGAGCGATTTGAAGAATTCAAGACTACCAGTGTAGTGGTAAAACCATTATCCACTAATTTTGGCGTGGGGGTGGTGGTATTTCAACCCCTGGAAACGGAAGAGGAGTTCAAGGAAGCTCTGGAATACGCCTTTTTGTTTGACGAGACCGTCATGGTGGAAGAATACATCCCCGGCAAAGAATATCGTTTTCTGGTCATGGGGGATGAAGTGGTGGCGGTCCTCCACCGGGAACCGGCCAACGTTGTCGGAGACGGAGCGTCCACCGTACAGCAGCTGGTGGCGGCAAAAAACGAAGATCCTCTTCGGGGTTCCGGGTATGTGACGCCTTTGGAAAAAATAAAGCTGGGCGAGGTGGAAGCTGCTTTCTTGAAAAAACAGTCCTTCACCTTTGATTCCATACTGCCTCAGGGACAAAAGGTCTACCTGCGGGAAAATTCCAACATCAGCACTGGGGGAGACAGTCTGGATTTTACGGACAAGGTCCATCCCGGATATAAGGAATTGGCCCTTCGATGCGCAAAGCTGGTAGGTGCCGCCATTACGGGAGCAGATGTGATGATCCAGGATACGACGGCCCCTCCAAGCAGGGACAACTACGGCGTCATTGAACTGAATTTCAATCCGGCCATCCATATGCACAATCATCCATACATCGGTGAAAATCGGGGCGTGGAGAAAAAACTGCTGGATCTGCTGGGATTTTAAGGGGGATCCATGAATAAAAAATGGTTTCGACTGGACAACATCGGACGACTCTACGCCTCCATCGCCAATTACAGGGACACCACCATGTTTCGACTCTCCGCCGTGTTCAAGGAAGAAGTGGATCCGGCGATCCTGGGAGCGGCCCTTCAGAATGTCATGCCCCGATTTCCCTACTTTGCCACCCATGTGAAGCGGGGGATATTTTGGTACTACATTGAAGAAAACACGGAGATCCCCGTGCCTACGGAAGAAAGATATTTTCCCTGCATGCACTATCAAGTAAAAAAGAAGGGGAATTTTCCCTTTCGCGTACTCTATTATAAAAGACGGCTCAGCGTGGAGTTCACCCATATTATCACCGACGGGACGGGAGGCCTGATTTTTTTGCAGACCTTGATCCGGGAATATGTGCGACTGATGAAAAAGGAAACGGCCACCAACGAAGAGCTTCAGCGACCCGGGAAGGATGTCCTGGCCGATGAAGTGGAGGACAGCTTCTCCAAGTATTACAAAAAAGGGTATCCCGCATCCAAAAAAGGCGGAAAGGCTTTCCACCTTCCCTATAAGCTTCTGCCAAAGGGAGTGTTCCACGTTGTTACGGGAACGGTGGAACTGGCGGATATAAAGAGGCTCTCCAAAGAAAAGGGCGTCACCATTACGGAATTTCTCATTGGTGTCTACTTTAAAACCATACTGGATCGGATCGAAAAAAAAGGATATAAAAAGCGTCCTGTGGTCCTGAATGTACCGGCGAACTTGCGATTGTTGTATCCATCCAAAACCATGCGGAATTTTTTTGCGCCCATCACCCCCATGCTGGATCCCCGCCTGGGAACCTACAGCTTCGATGAGATCCTCCGATATGTGAAGAATTTCATGGAAATGCAGGTGGACAAAAAATATATGGACCAGATCATCAGTCGAAATGTGAAAAACGAACGGCACTGGATCCTGCGGACCTTTCCGGTTTTTATAAAAGACTTGATCATGCCCTGGATCTATCATTTTTACGGGGAAAGAGGATACACTTCCGGCTTTTCCAATGTGGGACTGGTCTCCCTGGGGGAAGAGTTGGAAAAGGAAGTGGAAAGCGTTCACGTGTACCCGGCACCCAGCAGCGGCAACATCATCAAGGTGACCTGCGTCGGATTCAAGGGAAAGATCCACATCACCTTTGGCAAACTGACCCTGGAAAAAGAACTGGAGCGGGAGTTTTTTCGCAATCTGGTTGAAATGGGAATGGAAGTAATGATCGAAACCAATCTGGAGGGATGAAAATGGCCTATTGTCCAAAATGCGGCGTTAAGGTAGATCACGGAGGGAAGGACTGTCCCTTGTGCGATTTTCCCATACCGGTGGTAGAGGAAGAGGTTGAAGAACAAACCCATCCCTTTCCCACACCGGAAAATGTATATCCGAAAGAATTCAAGGTCATCAAGAAGCGGATCTTCAAAAACATTGCCGTCTTTCTTTTGCTGGCTGTTGTGGTCATGTACTTTCAAAACATCCTGCTTCAGGGGACCTTGACCTGGGCCCGGTACAGCGTGGCGGCCACTTTCTTTCTGCTGGCCTACATTGCCGTATTTTTGAATTTCATACCCAATCCCTATTTCTTTGTGACGGCGTCCGCCCTGATCACCTTAGGGTTTTTATTTACCATGGACTGGATCGGCGGAGAATTGAACTGGTTTTGGTCCCTGGGCCTGCCTCTGGTGGCGGGGATATTCCTTTTGAGCCTGATCGGCGTGTTCGCCTATCGCCATTTAAAGCGAAAACCCCTGATCCTGGCCGGCGTTTTCATGATGTTGGCGGGACTTTACTTTATCGTAGTGGAAGGAGCCGTAACTGGATATTTTTTCGGAAAGATCCATCTCTTTTGGTCCTACATCGGAGGGATCCCTTTAAGCGCCCTTGGACTTTCCATGTTGTACTTCCACTATTATTTTCCCCAAAGCATGAAAGAACAGATCAAGCGACGGTTTCATACCTAAAGAAAAAGAAAAGCTGCAGCGACCCGGTAAAGGGGCTGCAGCTTTTTTCATTCATTGTTTTTCCTTGACGATGCCTTTTCGGTAAGCCTGGATCAGCATCTCCAGATAGTAGATCTGTTTTTTCAACTTTTCTCCGATGTCGGTGTTTTCCACCCGTTTTCGCTCCAATACCTTTTCAATGACGCTGATGGTGGAGCGGATGTCCACGCCGTCGTTGATGGCTTTTTCCACGGATTCGAAGGGCTCGTGGCTGGCCAGCTGGAGGCCGTAGGAATTGTAGATCAGGGTATATCCGGCGATCCCCGTCGTGCTCTGGTAGGCTTTGGCAAAACCTCCGTCTATGACCAGAAGCCTGCCGTTGGCCTTGATGGGAGATTCTCCAGAGGTGGTTTTGACGGGGACGTGGCCGTTGATGATGTGGTTCTCTTTCGGGTCCAATCCGAATTCCTGGAGTACCCGTATGGCGGTGGATTCTTCGTTGACCAGGGTGAAATAGGGAGTGTAGCGCTCCTTGTGGGGTCCCTTGTCGTCTACGAAATACCGTTCGAAGGTAGCCATCTTGTCTTTTCCAAACAAGGGGGAATCTTCGTGACACCACAGGTACCAGAGAAAGGCGGTGCCGCAGCTTCGCCTGGACTTGCTGAAGTAGGCTTCTCTGGCCCATTGGTCCATTTTGGTCATCAGGGCTTTTCCCGATGCGGTTTCCCCGTAGAGGGTGACTTCCTTGAAGGTGCCGTCTTCATTCATGGGAATGGAGGCGTGGAAGAGAAGATTTCCATTGTATTTCAAATAAATGCTTCCTTTGGCGTATAGAAAGCGAATGTGGGTCTGCAGTTTTTCCGCCGTTAGAAAGGACGTCTGCAGTCGGTCCATGACGTGCTGTTCGTCTTCCGTCAGCATCCAGGGGGTCTGCGGGTCCACCGTGGGGAAATGCGTGGTGTTCAAGGGATAGATCGTTCCGTCGATCTGGATGGTGTGGTTTTCGTAATTGATCTTGTCCAGCAAGAGCCGGTTTTCCATGCCGAAATCGGGGTTTTCCATGACGATCTGATGCTCCAGCTTGAATTGGATCATGGAGATGGCTTTGTGCATTTTTGCCAGCATGTTCCGGTCGTTGTCGGAGAGGAGTTCCTTTTCCGACAGCTTGGGCATGAATTTTTTGCAATCGTCTTCCCGATAGGTCCGCATGGCAAAAGTGGCAAGGGGGAGCATGTTGACGCCGTAACCGTCTTCCAGGATGTCCATGTTGGCGTAGCGCAGGCAAATGCGGACGGCGTTGGCGATGCAAGCCCTGTCGCCGGCTGCAGCGCCCATCCAGAGGATGTCGTGGTTTCCCCACTGGAAGTCCACGGAGTGATGGTTCATCAGGGTGTCCATGATGTAATGGGGTCCCGGTCCCCGGTCGTAGACGTCACCAAGGATGTGGAGATGGTCGATGGTCAACCGCTGGATCACGGCAGAGATCTGGATGATGAACTTGTCGGCCCGTTCCAGTTCTACAATGGTGTCGATGATCTTGTTGTAATAGTCCCGCTTGTTGAACCGGTCTTCGTCTTCATGGAGCAGTTCCTCCATCATGTAGGCGAATTCCTTGGGCAATGCTTTTCGGACTTTGGATCGGGTGTATTTGGAGGAAGCGTCCCGGCAGACCTGGATCAGCCGGTAAATGGTCACCTTGTACCAGTTGGCAAGATCCGGTTCCCGCTTTTTGATATACTGGAGCTTTTCTTCCGGATAGTAAATGAGAATGGCCAGTTCCGTAATCTCGCTGGCAGACAGGGTCTTGCCCAGCACATCCTTGATCTTTCGCTTGACCACGCCGGAGGCATTTCGCATGACGTGGTTGAAGGCCACGTATTCCCCGTGAATGTCCGTCAGGAAGTGTTCCGTTCCCTTGGGCAGGTTCAAAATGGCTTTCAGGTTGACCACTTCAGACGTGGCGTAGGGAATGTTTCCAAATTTTTCTGAAAGCAGTTCCAGGTACTCTTTTTTTTCAAACAATTCCGGTTCGGTGAAAAGATTCATCAATATACCTCCATCATTTTGTTTTCATCATCATAGTTCCACAACAGGTTCGATTTGCCAGTCGATGGGTTCCATGCCGTTGTCCTTAAGAAACTGGTTGGTTTTGGAAAAGGGCCTGCTGCCGAAAAAACCCCGGGAAGCAGACAGGGGACTGGGATGGGGGGATTCCAGGATCAAATGCCTGGGGTTGGTGATGGCTTCTTTTTTGCTTTGGGCGTACCGGCCCCAAAGGATGAAGACCATGGGTTCCTCTTTTTGGTTGAGCAGGTGGATGATATGATCCGTGAAAGCTTGCCATCCAATATTCCGGTGGGAAGCGGCCTGGCCGGCTCGGACCGTCAGTACGGCATTGAGCATCAGGACTCCCTGCCTTGCCCATTTTTCCAAAAAACCGTGATTTGGCCGGTTGCAGCCCAGGTCCGACTCCAGCTCCGTGTAGATGTTTCGCAGGGATGGAGGAATATCCACCGTTGGATTGACGGAAAAACAAAGGCCGTGGGCCTGGTTTTCTCCGTGATAAGGGTCCTGGCCTAGAATGAGGACTTTTGTGTCTTTATAAGCGGTCAGTTCCAGTGCATGAAAGATTAGATCCATGGGCGGAAAGACGCGATGTGCGGCATATTCTTTCTTCAAGGCAGTGCGCAATTGCAGATACGACTCGGTTTGAAAACGATCTTTCAGCAGTTCCTTCCAGTCGTTGTGAAAAGTGGGTGCCATGACGGACCTCCTTGTTTAGACTCTTGTAACTTCCGCTTCTATTTTATATGAAAAAAATTCTTTTGTCATCCAAAGGAGTCCACCTTTTCCACTTGACAAAAGAGGACAATGGATTTATATTAATATATGAGCATGTATTCATATGATATAAACTGGAGGAAAACGATGGAAGCCTACAACGATGAAATGATCAAGGAAATATCGGAGTTTTTCAAAGTTTTTGGGGATCCCACCCGAATGAAGATCCTGACGATCCTGCTCCATGGCAAGGAGCTTTGCGTCAATTGCATCACGGACCAGCTGGAAGTGACCCAGTCGGCCATCAGCCACCAGTTGCGCCTCCTCAAGGCCAGCGGGCTGGTCAAGTCCCGACGGGACGGAAAAAACATGTACTATTCCCTGGATGATGAACACATCGCGTCCATCTTGGAGATCGCATACAAACACGTCGAACATAAAAGGTAGGAAAATATAATGTTGGAATTTATTTTAGACGGACTCAACTGCACGTCCTGTGCAGCAAAAATCGAAGATCACGCAAACAGGATGGACTCGGTGAAGTCGGCCACCGTCCATTTCGTCAACAGCTCTCTTTTGGTGGAAGCCCGGGAGTCGGTGGACCAGCAGGTCCTGGTCCAGCAGATCAAGGACCTGGTGAAACGCTACGAGCCGGATGTGACCGTATGGCTCAAGGGGGAGGAACCGGAGGGCTACCAGGCCGGGGAGATCCAGTGCGTGGGCTGTGAAGACGAAAACCGGCCACCAGAGGGAAGAGAGAAAAAATCCCTTGTCTCTTATTTGCTCTCCCAGCATCGCCTGTGGGCGGGGATCGCCGCATACGCCCTGGCCATTGCTTTCGACCAACGAATGGAATATTCTCTGGTCTTGTATCTGGTCGCCTACTTTTTGATCGGTTATCATGTCATTTATACGGCCATACGAAATATTTTTCGGGGGGAAGTCTTTGATGAAAACTTTCTCATGGTCATCGCCACCATCGGCGCCTTTTTCCTGAGAGAAAACATCGAAGCCGTGGCGGTCATGCTTTTTTATCAGGTGGGGGAAGTGTTCCAGGACTACGCCGTGGACAGTTCCAGAAAATCCATCAAGGATCTGGTGGATCTGAAAGCTTCCTTTGCCAACAAGTTGCTGGACGGAGATTGGGTCCAGGTCAAGCCGGAGGCCTTGGCAACGGGAGACCGGATCCTGGTCAAGCCGGGAGAAAAAGTGCCGGTGGACGGGGTCATTCGGTCGGGGAGATCCCTTTTGGATACGGCAGCCCTGACAGGGGAATCGGTGCCCAGGGAATTGAGCGTGGACGATCCTGTTTTGGGCGGCTACATCAACACCAATGCCTCCCTTCAGGTGGAAGTGACCAGTACCTATGAAGATTCTGCCGTGGCAAAGATCCTCCACCTTATCGAAAACGCCAGCGGCAAGAAATCCAATACGGAAAAGTTCATCACCCGGTTTGCCCGGTATTATACTCCGGCGGTGGTTTTCATGGCGGCGGCTTTATCCGTGATCCCGCCCCTTGTCACCGGGGATCCCTTTTCCCAATGGCTCCAGCGGGGCCTGATCTTTCTGGTCATCTCCTGTCCTTGTGCCTTGGTCATATCCATCCCCCTGGGATACTTCGGCGGCATTGGCGCCGCATCCCGGGCCGGCATCCTCATTAAAGGAAGCCAGTACCTGGAAGCCCTGAAAAACATGGATACAGTAGTTTTTGACAAGACGGGGACCTTGACCAAGGGTGTTTTCCGTGTCGTCAAGGTGACGGCAGCAGAGGGAGTGGACGAGGAGGAGGTCCTCCGCTACGGTTCCATTGGGGAAAGCCAGTCCAACCACCCCATCGCATCCTCCATTCGAAACAAGTATCCCCTGGAAGTGTTGACCCAGGAGATTCGATCCCATGAGGAGATTGGCGGAAAAGGGGTCCGTGTCCAATACAGGGATCAGGAGATCCTGGCAGGAAACCGAAAGCTGATGGAGGATCATGAATTGGAGATCCTGACCGCCGACGATATCGGCACCGTGGTCCATGTGGCCGTGGATGGAAGGTACCTGGGCTATATCCTCATTGCCGACGAGATCAAGGACAGCGCAGCAGGATTGATGGATGCCCTCAAAAACCTGGGCGTGAAGCGGACCATCCTTCTTACGGGAGATCACGAAAACATAGCCCGTCACGTGGCCGACCAACTTCACATGGACGAGTACCGATCGGAACTTCTTCCCCAGGACAAGGTGGCCGTGTTTGAAACGCTGAAAGAGGAGAAGAAGGACAAAAAGACCATTGGGTTTGTGGGGGACGGCATCAACGACGCACCGGTGCTTGCCATGGCGGACATCGGCATCTCCATGGGATCCCTGGGATCGGATGCGGCGGTAGAAGCCAGCGACATCGTGATCATGCAGGACGATCCTGCCAAGATCGCAGACGGCATTCGCATCGCAAAATACACCAACAAGATCGTCGTACAAAACATCGTCTTTGCCCTGGGGGTAAAAGCCCTGGTCATGGGACTGGGCGCCCTGGGACAGGCCAACATGTGGGCGGCAGTCTTTGCCGACGTAGGAGTGGCCCTCATTGCCGTATTGAACGTCAGCAGAATATTTTATACCTCAAAGAAAGCAAATAAGGCTTGAAAGTTGCAGGGGTTGTCTGTATAATAAGTTGGTAATGATCTCGTAGCTCAGCTGGGAGAGCGCTACCCTGACACGGTAGAGGTCGCTGGTTCAAGTCCAGTCGGGATCACCAACTTCGTATAAAAGCTCGGGTACTACTTCGGAAACGATGGTATCGGAGTTTTTTTTATTTTTTTGTCTTTTCTTTAAACGAATTTAAATTTAAATGTTGATAATTGAAAATATTTTGTATATAATCTTACTTGTACAAGTTAAAATGGAATCAATTTTGAAAGGGGATACAAGATGACAATGGATGTAAAGACCAGCGAATACAAAACCAAGCTTTTTACGGACATCTATACCGGTCAAAAGCCGGACCGGGTGCCGGAAAAGCTGGGAGTCAATGCCTGTGCTGCATTGGAATTGGCAGGCTACGACCTGCGAACAGCCCAGTACGGGGTGACAAAAGTACTGGATGCAACGGATCAACTCAACGGGACCTACGATACGGACAACCTGATCGGGACCTGGCCCGGTACGCCTTGGTTGGGCAAATTTACGGGAAGCAGGACCAATGTCATGGGAGCGGATGGGTTCATCCAGCACCCCAATGTCCACGGCATGGAAGAGGACGAGTATGACCAGCTCTTGGCGGATCCCCTGAAATTCATATGGGAGACGGTCATTCCCAGGGTGTTTACGGAATTCGACGCTCCACCCATGAAAGCGGCCTTTGCCATGGCAAAGACCATCAAAGCCTCCGACGAGATCAACGGCAAGCTGGTCCGGGGAAACATCGGACTGATCGAAAAACACCAGAAATCCAGATTGCCGGGCCTTTCCGGGATCTGCCGGGCTCCTTTCGATTATTTTGCAGATTACCTGCGATCCTTCACCGGATCCCTTATCGACATCCGGCGAAAGCCCCAGCAGGTGCTGGAGGCAGTGGAACTGATCACCCCCCTCATGATCAAGGGAGGAACGCCGCGAAACATCGAAAATCCAAACCGGACCAACCGAATCTTCTTCGCCCTCCACATGCCCACCTATATGAGGGAAAAGGATTTTGCCAAGTTCTGGTGGCCCACCTTTAAAGAAACGGTATGGGGCGTTTACAATGCCGGATTCGGCGTGAACATTTTCTGCGAAGAAAACTGGATGCACATCCTGGATTACCTCAACGAGCTGCCGCCGGGATGCGAGCTGCAGTTTGAATACGGCGACCCCAAAGTGATCAAGGAAAAAGTGGGGGACCGGCATATCATCTCCGGATTGTTCCCGGTGAACCTGCTGAAAAAAGGAACGAAAGAAGAAGTGTGCGACAAGGCCAAGGAATATATGGACATCCTGGCGGTGGATGGAGGCTATACCTTCAACTTCGACAAGTCCATCCTGCGGGCCGCACAGATCAATTGGGACAATTTCCAACCCCTGTTGGATACGGTCCACAACTACGGAAAGTACTAGGAGGTTCTCATGGATACGAAGAAAATCAAAATCAAAAGCGAATACTACACGGATCTGGACGATACCCTGGCCAAGTACGACATCCCGGAAGAAGCCAGAGAAGACGTGGACGAGACCATGCAACTGGTGGAAGACATGATCTTGTACTTCACGTTGACCACTTTAAGCAATTGAACCGGAAAAGTCGCCTGTTGGGCGGCTTTTTTTTTAATCCGGTTGAATCGATGAAAACGAAGTGGTAATATATAGTAGTATATCTGGAGGTAATTATGAAGATTTCTACGAAGGGCCGATATGCGCTGGAAGCAGTGGTGGATCTGGCTCACAACAGCAAGGAAGAATTGGAAAGTTTAAAAAATGTGGCCCAACGGTTGGGCAAATCGAAAAATTACCTGGAGCAGCTGTTTGTACAGCTTCGAAAAGCCGGCGTGGTGGTAAGCGTTCGGGGGGCCCAGGGCGGGTACCGCCTTGCCAAAAATCCCGAAGACTTCACTGTTGGCGACATCGTACGCCCAGTGGAAGGGTCTTTGTTGCCGGTCCACTGTCTGGAAGACGACGGCAAATGTCCCAATAAGGAAGTATGTCCCACCATGCAGGTTTGGGGCAAAGTGGGCATGGAGATCAACCGGGTGATGGACCAGATCACCCTGCAGGATCTGCTTGTTTGCTATGAAGGGTCCATGACCGACGTGGAATTGGAGTATTATATTTAATAAATTGCGAAGGAGGGAACAGGGTGAAGATTTCGACCAAGGGTCGGTACGGCCTTCGAGCCATGATCGATCTGGCCATATACAGCAGCAACGGACATCAGGCACTGGGGCAGATCGCCCAGCGGCAGAACGTTTCTGAAATCTATCTGGAGCAAGTGTTTTCCGCTCTTCGCAAAAACAACATGGTCCAAAGCGTCAAGGGGGCCCAGGGCGGGTATCTGCTGGCTGTGGATCCCAAAGATGTGACCGCCGGCGACATTCTGCGGGTCCTGGAGGGGGACGTCTCCATCATCGACTACGGCAACGAAGATGTAGGAGCGGAACATAGCAAATTGACGACCTGCATCAACGACATGGTATGGCGGCGGATCGATGCCAACATACGGGACCTGGTGGATGGCATCACACTGGAAGAAATGGTGGAAGACTACAAGAAGAAATTGGGTCTCCACGCTCCCATGTACTATATTTGAAGGGGAGCGGCACTGGAAAGGGAACTAACGAATGATCAAAATCGAGAACATCACAAAGATATATTCCAACCAGGCAGGAGACTTTCTGGCCTTGGAAAACGTCAGCTTGAACGTGGATAAAGGAGACATCTACGGCGTCATCGGACTCAGCGGAGCGGGGAAAAGCACCCTGGTCCGCTGCATCAACCTGCTGGAACGCCCCACGGAAGGCAAGGTATACATCGACGGGGAAGAGATCACCGCCATGGGAGAAGACCAGCTTCGAAAGACCAGACAATCCCTGGGCATGATCTTTCAGGATTTCAACCTGCTCATGCAGCGAAGCGTTACGGACAACATCCGATTTCCTCTGGAGATCGCCAAAGTGAACAAAAAAGATGCCGAAAATCGGGTGGCGGAACTACTGGAACTGGTAGGTCTGCAGGACAAGGCCAACAGCTATCCGGCCCAACTCAGCGGCGGTCAAAAGCAACGGGTGGCCATTGCCCGAGCGTTGGCAAACCATCCAAAGGTCCTTCTTTGCGATGAAGCCACTTCGGCTCTGGACCCGGTGACCACCTTGTCCATACTAAAGCTGCTCAAGGACATCAACGAAAAACTGGGGGTCACCATCATCATCATCACCCATGAGATGAAAGTGGTGGAAACCATTTGCAATAAAGTGGCGGTCATAGAAAGCGCCAAGATCGTAAAGGATGGATGGACCAAGGACATCATCCATCATTTTGGGGAGGTGTGACATGGACGTCATCGCAGAATTTGGAGACATACTGGCGAAAGGGACCCTGGATACCCTGTACATGGTCTTTGCCGCCACACTGATCGCTTATATCTTCGGCCTTCCCCTGGGGATCGCCCTGGTGGTGACGGAGGACAACCACATCCTGCCGGCCAGCCACTTTAACCGGGCCCTGGGCACGGTGGTGAATGTGACCCGATCCGTACCGTTCTTGATCCTCATGATCGCATTGATCCCTTTTACCAGGGCCATCATGGGGACGGCCATCGGGGTGAACGCATCCATCGTCCCCCTGGTCATTGGAGCAACACCTTTTGTTGCGCGACTGGTGGAGGGATCCATGAAGGAACTGAACAAGGGGATCATCGAAGCGGCCACCTCCATGGGGTGTTCCAAATTTGAGATCATCTACAAGGTCATGATCCCGGAGAGTTTGCCATCCCTGATTTTAGGAGCATCTCTGACCACCATCACCCTGGTGGGGTATTCCGCCATGGCCGGCGTTATCGGCGGCGGCGGTCTGGGAGACATCGCCATCCGGTATGGATATTATCGCTATGAATCGGACTTGATGGTCGTCACCATCTTGCTTCTCATCATCATCGTGCAAGTGATCCAAGGCATTGGGAACCGATTGTCCAAACGGATCAATCGATTAAATTAAAGGACTCCAAGGGGTCCGGGGAAAAGGAGAAAAGGGAATGAAGAAAAAAGGAGTATTGTTATTGGCAGTAGTGCTGTTGATCAGCCTGGCCTTTGCCGGCTGCGGCAGCGACAATGGAAATGGAGACGGGAACGACGCCGGTGGAGACATGGTGCCCATGAAGATCGGCGCAACACCGGTCCCCCACTATGAGATCCTGGAGTTCGTCAAACCATTGTTGGCGGAAGAAGGGATCGAGCTGGAGATCCAGGAATTTACGGACTATGTGCTTCCCAACATGGCCCTGGAGAACGAAGAACTGGATGCGAACTTTTTCCAGCACGTTCCGTACCTGGAAGATTTCAATGAGAAAAACGACACGGACCTGAGCGCCATCATTCCGGTCCACTTTGAGCCCTTGGGCCTGTATCCGGGACAGACAGCCACCCTGGAAGAGATCCAGGACGGGGACAAGATCGCCGTGCCCAACGACACCACCAACGAAGCGAGAGCCCTCTTGCTGCTCCAGTCGGCGGGATTGATCGAAGTGGATGCCAATGCAGGCCTGCAAGCCACCATTCGGGACATTACCAGCAACCCGAAAAATCTGGAGATCGTGGAGCTGGAGGCAGCACAGATCCCAAGAGCGTTGCCGGATGTGAACTTTGGTGTCATCAACGGAAACTACGCCATTGAAGCCGGCCTCAGCGCCGGAGAGGACGCATTGGCGTCGGAAGACAAGGACTCCCTGGCAGCACAGACTTTTGCCAACGTCATCGTCACCCGTACAGGAGACGACCGGGAGATGTTCGATGTATTGAAGAACATCCTTCAGTCGGAGGCAGTTCGGGAATTCCTGGAGGACAAGTACGGCGGAGCCGTCGTTCCCATGTTCTAAAAACAAAAAAATGGAGAGCGCATTTGCGCTCTCTTTTTCATTGCCTTTGTTTGTGGTCAGACCAAAAATCGTATATCGTCAAAATCCACCTTGTAGAAGAGCTCCAAAGAGGTCTCCAGGATCTCGTCTATCAGGGCGGAATCCATTTTCATGAGTCTGGGCACGATGCCGTTGGCGAAGGTGACCATCTTCTGGATGTCCAGGGGTTGGCCGCTTTCCAGGTGGTGCAGTATAAATTCCCTCCTGGCGCCGAAATCGGCCAGGACCACGTCGTCAAAATCGTCTTTATCGATGTGGATGTCAAAATCGGAGATATAATCTTTATATACTTCCCGGATCAGGCTGTTCAAGATCTTGTAATGAGATTTTTTCATCAGCACATCGTGGTAAAAACGCTTGTTGTGGTCGTCGGATAAAATGATGTGGTAGTAGATCCTGGACAGGACCCCGTGATACAAAATGGCGTTGTCCATGGCCAGATGTTCATAGGCGGAGAGGCGTTGTCGGATCGTATCCATGTATTCGCTGTAGATCAAAGTGACGATGTTGTCCTTGTTGGTAAAATGATATGGGATCAATCCGATGGGCACTTGGGCCGTCTCCGATATTTTGGACAAGGTGGTTTTTTTATATCCGATGTCGTAAAACAATTGCTTGGCGATGCCGAAAATGTATTCTTTTGTCTGTTCCCCTTTTTTATTGGTGCCCACGTAACCAGATCCTTCCATAATGCTTATTTCATAATCTCTATTTTACTGGTTTAAATTAGGGCTGTCAACACTCCTGTGAAATACGGGGTTTTGTATCTGCAGTACCGTGAAACAAGGGTGCTTTGTGATATAATGAGAAAATAAACTGAAAGATAAAGGATGATTTCTTATGAATCTGCGCGAGTTTTTATTGGATCAGGGAATTAAAGAAGGTTTGCTGGAAGAAGTGGACCGATTTCGTGAATTCTATGCCTTGGAAGGGAACCTGGCACTGCGGGTGCCTGAACCTGCCGGATACTTTTTTGGAAAGGACATCTGGGAAATGTGCATCACCGCCATTTTGGAAGGGGAGCACATCCTGCTTTCCGGACCCAAGGCCACCGGGAAAAACCTGCTGGCGGACAACATTTGCGCCCTGTTCGGCAGACCCCAGTGGAACGTCAGCTTTCATGTGAACACGGACAGCGCCAGCCTCATCGGCACGGACACCTTCATCGACAACCGGGTGCAGCTGCGAAAAGGCGCGGTATACGAATGCGCCATCCACGGAGGGTTCGGCGTATTCGACGAGATCAACATGGCCAAAAACGATGCCATCGTGGTACTTCACTCCGCCTTGGATTATCGAAAGATGATCGACATCCCCGGCTATGAAAAGATCAAGCTCCACGAAGCCACCCGGTTCATCGGTACCATGAACTACGAGTATGCCGGTACCAAGGAGCTCAACGAAGCCCTGGTCAGCCGGTTTTTGGTGGTGGACATCCCCCAGGTGGAAAAAAACAAGTTGATGCTGATACTGGAAGGGTATTTTCCGGAAGCGGACGTGGACAAGCTGAGCCAGTTCGCCGGGTTGTTTTTGGATCTGCAGATCAAATCGGAAAACGGGGAGATCTCCACAAAAGCAGTGGACCTGCGGGGGATGATCTCCTGCATCAAGACCATTCGCCGGGGACTTCAGCCCAAACTGGCTGTTGGCATGGGAGTAACGGGAAAGACATTTGACGAGTACGAGAAAGAGATCGTGGGGGATGTGATCCGAACCAGGATCCCCGAATCTTGGACCAGCGAAGACGTATTTCCCGGGAAATAGAAGGTGGAAACATGGATTGGATCTACAGCGATTATGAAAAGTCCACGCGACTGAAAAACATCTTGTGGACGGTCAGTGAAGACTACAGCGAAGATCTGGAACGGTTGGAGGAGTACGCAGACCTTTCCCACGATCTTGGCCTGTACTATGCGGCCAAATCCGGGGCCAGAAAAAAATACATCCAGTGGAATTTGGTGAAAGGCTATCTGAATTACCGGATCCATCGGGGTGCCAATGGGGATGTCCTCATCGACCTTGCCCAGATCTGCTGCGACGTGGCCGTGGAGTCCAAACTGGTTCAGGAGCGTCCGGGGATGGTGGAGATCCGGGAAGCGGGGTATCGGGACCTTCTGGAGAATTTTCTTCTGTCCAAGAACAAGACCCTCATGGACAAGGTGAAATACCTGGTGTTTTTGCGACAAACGGGAAAGAGCGTCCAGATGGATCGAATGGTGGTCCAGATCGTGGACGAGATCGAAGAGGTCCATGAAACCATGGATACGGTGGAGATCCTTCAAAAGGTGGAAGACATTTATGTGAAACACTTTGAAGGAAATCGGGACAACGTGGATTTTCTATACGAAGACAAGGAACAGACCGTGGAATATCTGGAGCAATATGCCAACGACATGGACCATCGGGGAGACGCCTACAAGGATTTCATGGCGGAAGAATACTACGATGATGTCATTTCCGATGCCGTAGAGAGGATCTCTTCCACCCTGGTGGTGGAATCCATGGGCGAAACCAATCCCTCGGAAAAGGAGGCCCGGGACAACCGGGTGATCTCCATCGACGAGGAGATGGCCAGCAAGATCTACGACCAGATCTCCTATTACCATGGCAAGAGCTTTCTCAAACCGGAAGAGGTAAAGGCCATGGAATCCAAGATCTGCCGCCAGTCCCACGAAGGTTGCCGGGTCCACTTTACAGACGGAGTACTCCGGGCCGGTGTGGAGAATTCCTTTCAAATCAAGTATGTGGAAAAACAGAAGGAGAACAACCTTCATCATTTCAACAAATTCAGCCAGATCCACAAGCGCAACGTGTTGAAGCTGAAAGAGACCATCATCCGCACCTTGACCATGGAAACGGAAGTAAGCACCATCCCCAGCAGCTATGGGGAGATCGTGCCCTCCAAACTTTGGAAAGTAGGCCGGGTGGCAGACTTGAAGGTCTTCAACAAGGTGCTGAAAAACGAAAAAGGCGGATACGTGGTGGACATCTTTCTCGACGGCAGCGGATCCCAGCGAAGCCGCCAGGGAAACGTGGCCGCCCAGGGATACATCATCTCTCAAGCCCTGACCCTGGCGGGGATCCCCAATCGGGTCATGAGCTTTTCCAGCTTTCTGGATTACACCATCCTTCGGCGGTTTCGGGATTACGACAGCCCGGAATCGGACAACCGAAACATCTTCGAGTATTACGCCACAGGGAACAACCGGGACGGCCTGGCCATACGGGCCGTATGCAGGGACCTGTTCCGACGGCCGGAAGAACACAAGATCCTGATCATCCTTAGCGACGGGAAACCCAACGACATCAAGATCGCCAAGACCAGCACCATCCGGGGGGAGACTTCCTACAAGGGGATGAAGGCCATCAAGGACACGGCCCTGGAAGTGCGGAAAGCCAGGAAAAATGGCGCCCTGGTATTGGGTGTCTTTACCGGAAAAGAGGAAGACCTGTACGCAGAGAAGTACATATACGGCAAGGACTTCATTTACACGCGAGAGGTGGACCGCTTCGCAGACATCGTTGGCGTCTATCTGAAGCGGATCATCCAGAACTACGAGTAGTGGAAAGGAAAAAACATGCTGAAGATCGGATGTCATTTGTCCATTGCAAAAGGATACACCAAGGCGGGAGAGGACGCCCTGGCCATCGGGGCCAACACCTTCCAATATTTCACCAGAAACCCCAGAGGGGGCAATGCCAAGGCTCTGGACGAAAAGGACCTGGCAACCTTTTCCCGTTTGTTTGAGGAAAACGGCTTTGCCCCCCTCTTCGCCCATGCACCCTATACCATGAACCTGTGCTCCGACAAGGAGGAGGTCCGGGAATTTGCCCTTCGAGTTTTCCAGGAAGACCTGGAGCGCCTTCGCCGGCTGCCTCCTTCCTATTATATTTTTCATCCGGGAAGTCATGTGGGCCAGGGGGTGGACAAGGGGATCGAATACATCGTGGACGCCCTGAACAAAAGCATCGGAGCGGACAATGAGGTACCCATCCTTTTGGAAGGGATGAGCGGCAAGGGATCGGAAGTGGGTGGACGGCTGGAAGAATTGAGAGACATCATCCAGGGGATCCGTCACAACAGGCAGTTGGGGATCCTGGTGGACAGTTGCCACTTGTATTCCGCCGGGTACGATGTGGTGTCGGACCTGGACGGGATCCTGGAGAACATCGATAAGACCGTCGGTCTGGACCGGCTCAAAGGCATCCATCTCAACGACAGCAAGGTGGCCTTCGCCTCCAACAAGGACCGCCATGAAGTTCTGGGAGAAGGGACCATCGGCAAGGAAGCCATCGTCCGGATCATCAACCATCCAAAACTTCGCCATTTGATTTTCAACCTGGAGACCCCCAACGAGCTGGAAGGATACCGGGAAGAGATCGCCTATTTGCGAAAAAACTATGTAGAGGAAGCGTCGTAATATGAAAGAAAAAGTGGTATTGCTGAAAAATCAAGGATACAACGTAGACAGGATCGAAGAAAAACTGCGGGAAGGCTTTGACCTGCTTGGAGGGGACGCCTATGTCCGACAGCTGATCCCGACGGGAGCGAAGGTCTTGCTCAAACCCAATCTTCTCTCTGTTGAGGACATGGACAGTCCTGTGGTCACCAACCATGTATTTTTTGAAAGCGTGATCCGGGTGTTGAAAGACTATACGGATCAACTGACTTTCGGAGACTCCCCCGGATTCGGTACTTCCCAGCGGGCGGCCCAAAAGGCAGGCCTCATGGAAGTGGCTAAGCGCTACGGGGTGGCCTTCGACGATTTTACGGACAAAGTAACGGTGCAGCTCCATGATTCCCTGCTGGTGAAGAACTGGGAAGTGGCCCGAGTCTCTTATGAAAGCGACGTGCTCATCAGTCTGCCCAAATTGAAGACCCATGGGATGATGTATTTCACCGGTGCGGTGAAAAACCAGTTCGGGTGTGTGCCCGGCACCCAAAAGGCCTTGTGGCACGCCCGAATGAACAACAGCCGGAATTTTGCCAAGATGCTACTGGACCTGAACCAGGTGGTCCAAACCAAGTTTGCCATCATGGACGCCATCGTCGCCATGGAAGGCAACGGTCCCAAAAGCGGAACGCCCCGGGCCATGGATGCCATCCTGATGGGTCCTTCCATTACGGCGGTGGATTCGGTGGCTCTGCAGTTGATCGGTTATGCAGATCCGACGGAGGTCCCCCAATACGACGTTGTCCGGGAAACAGGATGGGGCCCGGTATTGCCCCAGGACATCCAGGTGGTGGGCGAGGATCTGGAAACCATGAAAGTGGATGATTTTCAGAAGATCCGGGGGACCAAAGAGATCTTCGGCAATCTGGATTCCCTGAAGCTGGTGAAAAACTTCATCGCCCCTTATCCCAAGCTGACCTGGGAGAAGTGCATCAGCTGCAACCGCTGCGAGGAAGTGTGTCCGGAACGGCCAAAAGTCATCACCATGACGGAAAAACAGGGGAAGATGGTCCCCGTTTTCGATCGAAAGACCTGTATCCGTTGCTTTTGCTGCCAGGAACTCTGCCCGGTGGGGGCTTTGGAAGTGGGAGAGACCCTGTTGGGGAAATTGCTCTACCGGTAAAGATGGGAGGATGGAAACATGTTGAAAATTTTGGCCGGGAGAAACGATTCCGGAAAAACAAAAGAAATGTACCGCCAGATCAAAGACGCCCTTCAAGGCGGGGAAGAAAATCTGATCGTGCTGGTGCCGGAACAATATACCTTGGAAGCAGAAAAAGAGCTGATGGAAGTTCTGGAGCTCCAAGGTTTTTTTCAATTGGAGGTCATGGGGTTCAACCGGCTGGTGGACGATCTGCTGGACACGGCTCTGGAACGGGAGAAGACCATCGTCACGGCCACGGGGAAACGGATGATCCTGAAACGGATCTTGAAGGAAGAGAAAAAGGAATTGCAGGTCTTCGGATCCATGATCGACAAGTCCGGTTTCATCGAAGAGGTGGAGAATGTGCTCCAAAACTTCAAAGAAAACATGGTGGAACCGGAGGGACTTCGGGGATTTGCCCGGGGGTACGAAGGGACCGGGATGCTGGAAAAAAAGGTGGGGGACATGGTCCGGATCTACGAAGCCTACCAGCGATATCTGGAGAAAGGCTATACGGACAACGAACACCGGATCGCAGAGGGGATAGAGGCGGTTTCCCAGTCCTTGCGGATCAAAGGATCCAGAATATGGATCCATGGGTTCCACACCTTTACGAAGCAGCTGGTCCATTTCATCAAGGCCCTTTCCGACCATGCCCAAGGAGTGGTCCTCACCCTGGATCTGGACGTGGACGACGACGCGCCGGACAAGGAAGTGTTCGGGATCAACCGAAAGACCCTCCAGACTTTTCGGGAGTTGTGGGCCGACGAGCTGGAGGTGGAGCTGTTTTCTTCCCAAAGAAGTTCAAAAAAAGATCTGGATCACCTGAAGCAGGAATTTTTTGCCTATCCCTATGGAAAGTGGACGGAGGAAGTGGACGGGATCCGGGTGCTGGAATCCCAGAATGTCTATCGGGAGATCGACCACGCCGTCAAGGAAATCGCTGTCCTGGCCCGGGAAAAAGGCTGGTCCTACAAGGATATGGGGGTCGTCGTCAATGACTTGAGCAGCTATGGATTTGCCATCCAGCGGACCATGGAGGAATACGGGATCCCCTGTTTTCTGGATGCCAAGCGGTCCATGGCCGACAAGCCCCTGGGATTGTTTGTCGTATCCAGCCTCCAGGTGCTGGTCCGAAACTACCGGTACGAAGATGTATTTTCCATGCTGAAGACGGGATTTTCCAACCTGGAAGAAGGGGAATGGGAAAGCCTGGAAAACTATTGTCTCCAATTCGGCATACGGGGATCCCAGTGGAAGACCCCTTTTCACAAGTGCAACAACAAGACCCTTTTGCCCTTGGAGGAATTGGACCTGCTGCGTGAAAAAGTGGTGGAACCACTGGAGCGTCTGAGAAGCCGTGTCCGACAAGCCCCCACCTTCGCCTCCATCGCCAAAGCCCTGTATGGTTACTTGGAAGAAAACCGGGTCGTGGAAAAGACCCAGGCCTTGACGGCCGCCCTCCAGCAGCATGGGGATCTGGAACACGGAGCGGAAAACAACCAGGTGTTCAACCGGATCATGGAGCTCTTGGACGAGCTGGTGGAAGTGTTTGGGGAAGAAAAAACCACATTGAGGGAATTTGCGGAGATCCTCAAAGAGGGAGTGGCAGCTTCCGAACTGGGAGTGCTGCCTGCTTCCGGAGACGAAGTGCTGATCGGAGATGTGAAGCGGAGCCGGCAGGGAAGTCTTGCCGCCCTGTTCATTCTGGGTGTCAACGAAGGGATCCTGCCGGGGGAAGGGGAGACCATCGGCATTTTTACGACCCGGGAAGGAAAGGTGTTGGAGGACGGGGGCATCCCCCTGTTTCAAGATCACACCTATCAGGCCATCCAGGAAAAATATCTCTTTCAGACCCTCCTATCCAAGGGGGAAGAGCGGATCTATTTCAGCTGTGCACAGGCGGACTTTGAAGGAAGTGCCATGCGGCCTTCCTTTTATATGAAGCGGTTGAAAGAACTGTTTCCCCGGCTGGAGAGCGGCAGGGACGAAGAGGATGCTTTGGACTGGATCACCAATGCCAGAGGCACCTTGCGCCCCATGGTAGCCCATTTTCGCCATGCCATGGACCAGGGAGGCAAAGGGGATCCCGTGTGGGAGGAGACCTACCGCTGGTATGCGAGTCAGGAAGAGTGGAAGGATCGGCTGGACCAATTGACAGGGGCCATGACCTATGCCAACAAGGTGGACAAGCTGGACCGGGACCAGGTGGAAGGACTCTATGGAAAAACCATCAAAAACAGCGTGACCAGTCTGGAAACTTACGGTCAGTGTCCCTTTCGATATTTCGTCCGCTACGGCCTCCACCCGGCCCAGCGGCCCGTATATGAAGTATCCATCCCCGACATGGGGGAACTGCTCCACGACAGCCTTCAGGAATATACCAGAAGGCTGCAGGGGGAAGGCACTCCCTGGGAAGACGTAGAGGAAGAAGCGCGAATAGGGATGTGCGGCGCCATTGTGGAGGAAAAGATCCAGATGTACAAAGAAGGGGTCTTTGCCAGCAAGGGCCGCTACCAGTATCTGGCCTACTATCTGAACCGGCTGATGATCCGGGCCGTCAACACCCTGACATATCACATGTCCAAGGGAGCCTTCCGCCTGGAAAAGGCGGAGGCGGCATTTGGAGAGGACCGGGAATATTCGCCGGTGGTCTTCACTTACGACGAGGATATCCGCATGGTACTGGAAGGACGGATCGACCGGATGGATGTACTTCGACAAGACGACGGGGTCTATGTAAAGATCATCGACTATAAAACCGGAGAAAAGACCCTGGAGCTGAAAGATGTCTATTACGGATTGACCTTGCAGCTGCTCATGTACCTTCAGGTATGCCTGGAGAGCATCCCCCAAGCCATGCCCGCCGGCGCCTTCTATTTCAAGCTGGATGATCCCATGATCCAGGCATATTCCCATGAAAGGGAAGAGATGGATCGCAAGATCACCAGCCGCCTTCGCCTCTTGGGCCTCCTGGTGAAAAAAATGGAAGTGGTCACCGCCATGGACAAGGGGTTGGAAGAGGACACCGGCGATTCCGACGTGGTCCGCCTGAAGATCAAGAAGGACGGGGACTTTGGCAAAAGCAGCAAAGGGTTGGTGGAAGCCGCCGTTTTTGACCGACTCCTGGAACACACCATGGACGTTGCCCGGAAAATGGGGAAAGAGATCATCCAAGGCAACATCGCTGTTTCCCCTGTGAAAAACGACGGGAAACCGGCCTGCCGTTTTTGCCCATACAAGACGATCTGTCAGTTTGACGACCAATTCGAAGGAAACCGATATCGGATCCGTGGAAAGCTGAAAGACGAAGAAGTGGTGAACAGACTGATGGGAGGAAGATCCGATGAATAAATGGACAACACAACAAGGGGAAGCCATCACCCAACGCAACAGAAACCTGCTGGTTTCAGCAGCGGCGGGATCCGGGAAAACGGCAGTGCTGGTGGCACGGATTATTCAACTGGTGACCATGGAAAAGGTCCCGGTGGAGAGTCTTCTGGTGGTCACTTTTACAAAAGCGGCGGCAGAAGAGATGAAGGAACGGATCTCCAATTCCCTCCTGGAACGATTGGAAACGGCCAAGGGAGAAGAACGGGAATTTCTATCCGGCCAGATCCACAGCCTGCCCTTTGCATCCATCAGCACCATCCACTCCTTTTGCCACAGCGTGGTGCGAAAATACGCCCACTTGATCCAACTGGATCCCGGGTTTTCCGTGGGAAACGAGACGGTCCTGTCCATCTTGACCCAGCGGGCCATGGAAGAAGTGCTGGAAGCCGAATACGAAGAGGGATCGGAAGCCTTTATCCGGGTCCTGGAGAGTTTTGGGGAAGGGCGTCAGGACGCCCGATTGCGGGAGACCCTGCTCCGGTATTATCGTTTCATCATGAATCGACCGGATCCCAGGCAATGGAGCAAACAGAGTCTGGCCAAGTTCCAGATGGACATGGCCTCCTTTGATGACAGCGATTTCTACCAGACCCTGGTCCAAGTGGTCCATCAGCGGCTGGACCACGGCATGGAGGCCCTTCAGGAAGCTTTAACATTGGCGGAAGACGTAAAAAACAGGGACAAGGTGACGGATGTCTTGACCAGGGAATACCAGCAGATCCAGAGCTTGGTCTTGGGTTTGGAAGAAGGATTTTCCAGGTTTCACGACGCACTGGAAGGAGTCGGGTTCGACCGGTTGACGGTTCAGGCGGAAGACGAGGATGTGAAGAAGGAATTGGTCCGCCTGCGAAACGAAGCAAAAGAGCTGGTGAACTCCCTGAAAAAAGATCTGGCCTACGAACCGGTCCGGGTGCTTTTCGACAACCTGAAAGAAATGGGGGGCGTAATGGAGACCTTGGACCGTCTTGCCGGCCGATTTCGGGAAACCTACCAGGAGATGAAGCTGGAAAAGGGGTTGCTGGATTTCAACGACCTGGAGCATTACGCCCTGGCCATCCTGCAAAAGCCGGAAGCCGTGGAAGAGCTGCAACGGGAATACGCCTATATTTTTATCGACGAATACCAGGACAGCAACCAGATCCAGGATGCCATCAGCGAAAAGATCCGCAGAAAAGACAACTTGTTTCTCGTAGGGGACGTAAAACAGAGCATCTATCGGTTTCGACTGTCGGATCCCGCCTTGTTCCTGGAGAAAAACCGGACCTTCGGGGGAGAGGAGGATCCTATGTCCCGGGTCATCTACCTGAACACCAACTTTCGAAGCAATGAACTGGTGATCCAGACCATCAACGCCGTTTTCGAAAAGATCATGAACGAATTCGTCGGAGAGATCGACTACGATACCAACGAGCGGTTGTATTCCGGGTTGGACCTGCCGGAATCGGAGTTCGGAAAAACGGAGATCCTGGTCATCGACAAGGCGGAACCGGAGGAAGACAAGGAGGATGGGGAAGCAGAAGACCGGCCGGTATCGGAAGACGGCCTGGAAGACTTGTCCAGTGCAGAGCTGGAAGCCGCCCTGGCGGCCAGGAGGATCAAGGAATTGATCGGAACACAGATCTACGACGGGAAGAGACAGATCCATCGGCCCCTGGAGTATCGGGATGTGGTGGTCCTGCTGCGCTCCGTCAAAACAAACGGCCCAATCTACCAGGAAGTTTTCATGGAAGAGGGGATCCCTGTTCACGCCCAAAGCGGCCTGGGGTATTTCGACACCCTGGAGATCAGCATGGTGCTGGATCTGCTTCGGGTCATCGACAACCGGCAACAGGACGTGGCACTTCTCTCCGTCCTTCGATCCCCCATGTTTCACTTTACCGTAGAGGAGCTGGTGGAGATCCGACGATGCTATTCATCAGGTCCTTTTTGGAAAAGTCTGGACCAGTACGCAGAAGAGCAGGGAAATGCCCTTGCAGAAAAATGCCGCCGGATGAAAGCTTCCGTGGAAAAATGGAAGGAACGATCCAGGATCGTCCCTTTGGATCGGTTCCTGTGGACCTTGATGATGGAAACCAACTACTATCACTATGTGGGGGCCCTGCCTGGCGGAGTACAGCGGCAGGCCAACGTCCGCGTCCTCATCGATCGGGCCCGGGCCTTCAGCGAATCGTCCCTGAAGGGGCTGTTTCAGTTCATTCAATTCGTTCAGGAAATGAAGGATGTGGACAGCGACATGGAACTGGCCCGGGTATTGGGTCCCATGGAAAACGTGGTCCGGATCATGAGCATCCATAAAAGCAAGGGATTGGAGTTTCCCCTGGTCATGGTGGGAGGCATGGGAAAAGGATTCAACACCCAGGATACAAGAAGCATGCTCCTCCTTCACAAGGATCTGGGCATTTGTCCCGAATATGTGGATCCCCGGGAGAGAAGGCACTGCAGCACTCTGTTCAAAAGCATTGCAAAGGAAAAAATCGGCCTGGAAGTCTTGTCGGAAGAAATGCGGATCTTGTATGTTGCCATGACCAGGGCGCAGAACAAGCTGATCCTCCTGGGATGTGCTTCCCTGGATGAGAAAAAGTGGGCCAAGTGGGATAAGACCCCCACTCCATACAGTGTATCCAAGAGTGCCAACTACCTGGACTGGGTCCTGTCGGCTTTATTGGAAAGGGGAGCCCCTGCAACAACCGAAGGCGTCATCCAGGAAAGAATGGACCACCTTGTCCGGCTGGTTCCCAAAGGGGAACTGCAGCGGGACAAGAAGGAAAAGACGGAACATCTGAAAAACACCGGCCGTTTCTTTCAAGCGTTGAAAGCCCGGGGGAAAACCTTGGATCCGGTGGTGGAAGCCCGTTTGTCCTGGCGGTACCCGGGGGAAGAGGCCCTGCGCCTTCCGGCAAAAATGTCCGTAACCCAGATCAAGAGGTTTCAGGAAACGAAGGTATTGCAGGATCCTACGGTGGAGATCAAGCTGCCGGTATTTCTCCAGGGAGAGGCGAGGAAAACCAGGGCGGAGGTTGGCAGCGCCAACCACTACGTACTGCAGAACGTGGATCTGGATCGATTGACGGATCGGAACAGGATCCGTGAAAACCTGGCCGGGTCCCTGGAAGAGATGGTCGGCTCCGGCATGCTGGTGCAGGAAACGGCAGACCTGGTCCAGCTGGATGCCATTGCTGCCTTCTTTGAAAGCGGATTGGGACAGCGGATGATCCATGGACAGGACCTTCGACGGGAACAGCGGTTCACCATGTCCCTTCCCGGTGATTTACTGGCCGGTGGACAGGGGGCGAAAGAATCGGTCCTGGTCCAGGGGATGATCGACTGTTTCTTTTGGGAAGAAGACGGCTGGGTCCTGGTGGATTACAAAAGCGACTATTTTCGCAATGAAGAAGAAAAACAGGAGAAGGTGGACGGATACCGCAGTCAGGTGGAGATGTATTCCAGGGCCGTTGAAACGGCAACGGGCCAACGGGTGAAGGAGGCATTTTTGTATCTGCTCCACTCCAATGAAGCGGTCCTCCTTTGAGATACAATGATATTGACAGCTGCGATGCAGGTAGGGTAGTATCATAGTAGATTGAATTTAGTATACAATATTAAAAAAACAAAAGAGGCAACAATGAAAACGACCATAAGAACACCGGCAAAAATCAATTTGACCTTGGACATCCTGGGAAAACGGGAGGACGGCTACCACGATCTGTCCATGATCATGCAGACCGTGGATCTTTGCGATGTGCTCACCCTGGAAGAAGGGGAAGGGGGCATCCAGGTCGGCTGCACCGATCCAAGGATCCCCTGCGACCCCTCCAACCTGGTCTATAAAGCGGCCCGGGTCATCATGGAGAAGGCGGGGATCCGAAAAGGGATCCGCATCCACATCGAAAAGAACATACCCTTGGAAGCGGGCCTGGCGGGAGGATCCGCCAACGCAGCCGGGGTGTTGAAGGCCCTGAACGCCATGTGGGAGCTTGGCATGTCCCGGGAAACCTTGATGGACCTGGGAAACACCATCGGTGCAGACGTGCCTTTCTGCCTGCTGGGGGGACGGCCCTTGCAGAAGGGACGGGGAATATTTTGACCCCCCTGCCCCCCCTACCCGAATACCATGTGGTTTTGGTGAAGCCGGATTTTGGGATCTCCACCGGATGGGCTTTCTCCCATTTCAAACCAGGGGAACGGCTCCTGCGGCCAGACAACCTTGGAATGTGCCAAGCCATCCGAAAAGGCGACCGAAAAACCATCGAATCGGGGCTGGTCAACGTCTTTGAACCAGGCACTTTCGAAGCCTACCCCCTGTTGGGAAAGATCAAGAAAGACTTCACCCGTCTGGGAGCGGACGGATGTCTCATGAGCGGCAGCGGTCCCACCATGTACGGTCTTTTCCGGGATCGGGACAAAGCGGAAGAGGTCCGGGAACATTTCCGCACCCTGTACAGGGAGACCTACCTTGCCGGAACTTGTTAAGGAAAACGAAGGAGTGGAACAATCAATGGAACATTTTTTGAAAATCGACATGGACACCTATAAACCCTTGCGGGAGATCGTTTTTACCACCATGCGGGAAGCCATCGTCAACGGAGATTTCAAGCCGGGGCAACGACTGATGGAAGTCCAGCTGGCGGAACAGATGGGTGTGAGCAGGACCCCGGTCCGGGAAGCGATCCGAAAGCTGGAGTTGGAAGGACTGGTGATCATGGTCCCCAGAAAAGGAGCCTATGTTGCCGGACTGTCCAGTGAAGATGTGAAGGAAGTTTTGGAGATCCGGGCCGTATTGGAAGGTCTGGCTGCATCCCTGGCAGCAAAAAACGCCGGTGAAGAAGAGGTGTCTACCCTGCGGGAGATCGTGGATAAATTCAAGCAGGCGGCCAGTGACCAGGACGTGGTCAAGCTGATCCACTTTGATTCGGAATTTCACGACGTCATGTACCGGGCTTCAAAAAATAAAAAACTGATCCAGTTGATCAGTTCTTTAAGAGAGCAAGTACAGCGTTTTCGGGTGGCTTATTTCACCAAGATCAAAAATACGGAGATCTTGATCGCCGAACACAACGAATTGCTGGAAGCCATCGCCAACAATGATTCGGAAAAAGCCAGGATCGTGGCAGAGACCCACATCGCAACAACGGAGCGGCTGATCACTTCCATTGAAGACCGTTCCAAATCAGAATAGGTGATCGGAAGGATCCTTCATCAAGACAAGGATCAACAGAATGCTTCCAACGACAATGAAGCTGTCCGCCACATTGAAGACGGCAAAATTGATCAGGCGAAAATCAAAAAAGTCCACGACGAACTGAAATCGAAAGCGGTCGATCAGGTTTCCGATGGCTCCGCCGATGACGAAAGACAGGGACAAGGCCTTCCATGTGAATTTTTTTTCTCTTCTCAAGTGAAAAATAAGAAGGAAAAACAAAAAAATGATGAATATGGAAGTAACGATCTTTAAAAAAAGCTGCATATCCGTGAATATGCTGAATGCTGCGCCGGTGTTTTCCACATAGGTAAGGTGAAAGACGCCGTCGATGAGGGGATATGTTCCCCGGCCGACCAAACGGGTCAGCACCAGATGCTTTGAAAATTGATCCAGAACAACGATGAAAAATATGATAAAATAACTCAACAGCGACCCTCCAAAATAGTATTGTAGATATAGTATAATATACTCTTGAGATGCTGTACAATACATTTCAAGGAACCACAAAACAGAGGGAACAAACAGGAGGAACCAATGAACAACGTATTTGATGTATTACAGGAACGGGGATTTATCGAACAATGCACCCACGAAGAGGAGATCCGGGAACTTCTTGCCAAGGAAGCCGTCACTTTTTATATAGGATTCGATCCAACGGCAGACAGCCTGCATATCGGGCATTTTCTCCAGATCATGGTCATGACCCACATGCAGCGTCACGGACACCGACCCATTGCCCTGATCGGGGGTGGAACCACCATGGTGGGGGATCCTACGGACAAGACAGACATGCGAAAGATGCTCACCCAGGAACAGATCCAGGCCAATGGAGAGAGGTTCCGGGAAGTGTTTAAAAAGTTTCTGGATTTTTCCGATGGAAAAGCAATGATGCTGGACAATGCATCCTGGCTTCTGGATTTGAATTACGTGACCCTCCTTCGGGAAGTGGGAGTCCACTTTTCCGTCAATCGGATGCTGGCGGCGGACTGCTACAAAACCCGGATGGAGAAAGGCCTCACCTTTTTGGAATTCAACTACATGATCATGCAGGCTTACGACTTTTTGGTCTTGTACCAGGATCATCAATGCAAAATGCAGCTGGGCGGAAACGACCAGTGGTCCAATATTTTGGCAGGTACGGAATTGATCCGCAGAAAAGAAGGCGGTCAGGCTTACGGCATGACCTTCACCCTGTTGACCACTGCCGACGGTAAAAAGATGGGCAAGACGGAAAAAGGCGCCTTATGGCTGGATCCGGAAAAAACAAGTCCCTATGAGTTTTACCAGTACTGGCGAAATGTGGATGACGCCGATGTGAACAAATGCCTGTGTCTTCTCACCTTCCTTCCCATGGAGGAAGTGAATTCCCTGTCCAGCCTGGATGGAGCGGAAATAAACCGTGCCAAGGAAGTGCTGGCTTTTGAAGTAACGAAGATCATCCATGGCGAAGAAGAGGCCCAAAAGGCCCAGGAACTGGCCCGAAGCTTGTTCGCCGGCGGCGGCGAAGCAGAAGACATGCCCACCACGGAAATGACGGCAGAGGAACTTGGAGAAAAGGCCATTCTGGATCTTTTGGTGGAGGCGGGACTTGCCCCCAGCAAAAGCGAAGCCAGACGTTTGGTGGTCCAGGGAGGGATCCAGGTCGATGGAGAAAAGATCGAAGACATCCACTACCAGATCCCCGTAGAGACCTTGTCGCAAGACCATATCGTCATTAAAAAAGGAAAGAAAGTATATCACCGCATCAAGTTCAGATAATGCGATGCCGCTTGCTGACGAAAGAGATCATCAGGCGGCATCTTTTGCAAACAGGAGGTAACCATGGCAAAAAACGCAACCCCGGTTCGGGGAACAAGAGACATCCTGCCCGATGAAATGATCGTGCGGGACCGGTTGGAAGCAGCCATATTGAAAACATACACCACCCACGGGTTCCAGCGCATCGAAACGCCGGCTCTGGAAAGTTTGGAGCTGTTGTTGGACAGCGAAGGCGGAGAAAATCTAAAAATGCTCTTCACTATTTTAAAAAGGGGAGAGAAGCTTCAGCTGGACGAAAATGCATCGGTCATGGACCTGTGCGACATCGGACTGCGCTACGACCTGACCCTGCCCTTGAGCCGTTTTTATTCCAACAACCGGCAACATCTGCCCATGCCCTTCAAAGCCATCCAGATCGGCAACGTCTACCGGGCGGAGCGACCCCAAAAGGGACGTTTCCGTTCTTTCAAGCAGTGTGACATCGACATTATTGGGGATGGATCCTGGCAGGCGGAAGTGGAGCTGATCGATACGACGGCAAAAGCACTCCAGGAAATAGGTTTCGAAAATTTCACCGTCCGCATCAACGATCGACGGATCCTTACAGGCATGATGGCCAAGGCGGGATACGAGACGGAGCAGATGGGAGCGGTCAGCGTCATCTTGGACAAGCTGGACAAGATCGGAGCGCAAGGGGTATTGGAGGAACTCTCCGCCATGGAACAAGGGCCGGAAGGAGCCCAACGGCTGCTGGATCTGGCGGAAGGCCTGTCCGCAGGCGACCTGAAAGGCCAGGGATTGGACGAGACCGCCGTAGAAGGCCTGGTGGGCACCATGGAAGCCATGGAGCAGCTCTCCCAAGGGAAGTATCAAGTCAGCTTCGATCCCACCCTGGTACGGGGAATGGGGTACTATACGGGAATGATCTTTGAAGTTTCCTATGGTCCATACGGATTTTCCATTGCAGGAGGGGGTCGCTACGACGGACTGATCGGAAAGTTTTCCAAACAATCCGTTCCCGCCGTGGGATTCTCCATCGGATTCGAACGGATCGTCACCATTTTGCAGGAGGAAGGCCGGTCCCGGTCCGATGCCTTGCAGCGTCTGGCATTGCTCTACGATGAAACGGATCCTGTGGCCCGGGTCGTGGAGAAGGCGGACCAACTTCGAGAAGGCGGCTTTGCCGTATCCGTCATGAAAGCGAAAAAGAAATTGGGCAAACAGATCGGCCAGCTGGAAGAAGCCGGATTCACCCACTTGTGGATCTTTGGCAGGGATGAAGAAGTACAGACTTTAGGTGGACCCAATGGATCGTAAATTTCAGATCGCGGCAGCCTGTACCTTTGGCCTGGAAGGCATACTGAAAAAGGAACTGTTTCGGATGGGGTACCAGGACGCCAAGGCGGACAACGGGAAGGTGTATTTTACGGGGACCCAGGCCGACGTGGCCAGGGCTAACGTAGGTCTTCGCACCGCCGACCGGGTCTTGCTGGTGGTGGGCACCTTTGAAGCCGTCACCTTTGACGAGCTATTTGAAAAAACAAAAGCCCTGCCTTGGGAAGAGTGGATCGGAAAGAAGGACGCCTTCCCCGTAGCCAAGGCCACCTCCGTCAAGTCGGCCCTTTTCAGCAAATCCGACTGCCAGAGGATCGTAAAAAAAGCGGTGGTGGACCGACTCCAATCCAAATACCGCATCGACTGGTTCGATGAAACGGAAAACATGGTGCCCATCCATGTCCACATCCTGAAAGACCAGGTGACCTTGTTCCTGGATACCAGCGGAAGTGGATTGAACAAGCGGGGTTACCGGGCAAAGGGGAACGAAGCCCCCCTGAAAGAGACCCTGGCAGCAGCCATGGTACTCTTGTCCGGATGGAGAAAAGACATCCCCCTTCTGGATCCCTTTTGCGGGTCGGGGACCATCCTTATCGAAGCGGCCCTGCTGGCCATGGAGGATAAACCCGGCCGCCATCGGACCTTTGTCAGTGAAACCTGGAACGAGTCTTTTCGATCTGCATTCCAGGTGGAGAAAAACTACACTCCTGAGCAGGTGGAAGGCGTGAAGATCACCGGTTGGGACATTGACGAAGCATCTTTGGCCATAGCCAGGGAAAACGCCCGCCTGGCGGGAGTGGATCACCTGATCCGATTTGAGAAACGGGATGCCAGGCAACTGGGGACCCTGCAGGGGAAAGGGACCATCATCATGAATCCGCCCTATGGAGAGCGGCTGATGGGCAAGCGGGAAGTGGAAGAACTCTATCGGGATGTGGGAAAGGCGTATAAAAAGTTGAAAGACCATTCCCTCCACGTTTTAACGGGACATCTGGAATTTGAGCGGCATTTCGGCATGAAGGCAAAAAGAAACCGAAAGTTATACAACGGAAATGTGCTTGCCTACTTTTACCAGTACTTTCCCAGGGTATAGATGAAGCAATGGATCGAAAAATACATGGATGGAGGAATCGCAGATGGAAACAACATTGAAAGTGGAAATTTTGGCCCACACCCCGGAGCCGGAGAAATTGATCTCCGCCGCTGCCAAGCTGTGCTATTCGCCCAGCGGGATCGAAAAACTGATGGAAGGGTTGGATGAAAAAACCGTCAACAATTTTTTGTCCAAATTGATGGACATGGGACATGAATCCCCCATAGAGCACGTATCCTTTACTTTTGGCATCGAAGGAGTCTCCCGCAGCCTGACCCACCAACTGGTGCGCCACCGAGTAGCCAGCTACTCCCAAAAATCCCAAAGATACGTCACAGAGAACCAGTTTGAGTATGTGGTTCCGCCTCAGATCGCAGAGATACCGGAAGCCAAAGAGTTGTTTGTAAAGGCCATGGAAAAAGACCAGGAGATCTACGATCAACTGGTGGAAAAATTGAGGGAAGCCCGACTTCGGGAATATTTGGAGGCCGGAGACAGCGAAAAGGCGGCCAAAGGCAAGGCGGAAAAAACGGCCATCGAGGATGCACGATATGTGTTGCCCAATGCCTGCGAGACCAAGATCATTGCCACCATGAACGCCAGGGAGTTGCTTCATTTCTTCCATCACCGGTGCTGTGAACGGGCCCAGTGGGAAATTCGGGAACTGGCCACCCAGATGCTTCGACTGGTCCGGGAAGAAGCCCCATTGATCTTCAAGCATGCGGGACCAAGCTGCGCCAACGGACCTTGTCCGGAAGGACCCATGACTTGCGGGAAAATCACCGAAATACGCGAAAAATTCAAGAACCTATAAGGAAGAGACCGATGAAAGCAAAACGAAACGATAAAAATGCAAAAGAGCAAGGCAAAGATCTTCGACGGGGAAAAGACAAAAGTACAGACCTTCCGGAGAAAACAGACAAACCGGAAAGACCTCCCCGGGACGTCCGGCAGATCGAAGGAAAGAATCCCGTCCTGGAAGCACTCCGTTCCGATGTGACCATCGAAAAGATCATGGTGGCAAAAGGACGCAGGGAAACCGGGAATACAGAGATCTTCGATCTGGCCAAGGAGCGCAACATCAAGATCCAGATGGTGGACCGGAAAAAGCTGGACTATTCCACCAAAACAGGAAATCATCAGGGCATCATCGCTGTTGCCACCAACTTCTCCTATTATGAGCCGGAACAAATGATACAGAAGGCCAAAGATCTGGGAGAGGACCCATTTATAGTGGTCCTGGACCAGCTGACGGATCCCCACAATTTCGGCGCCATCATACGAAGTGCAGATGCCTGCGGCGTCCACGGCATCATCATCACCAAAAACCGTTCCGTGGATCTGACCCCCATTGCCGTGAAAGCTTCCGCCGGAGCCGCCGAACACATGATGATCGGCAAAGTCACCAACCTGGCCCAGACCCTTCAGGATCTGAAGGAAAAGGGTTTTTGGATCGGCGGAGCCGACATGTCGGGAGAGGCTTATTACAATACCAACCTGAAAGGTCCTCTGGCCATCGTCATCGGCAGCGAAGGGAAGGGGATCGGACGGCTGGTCAAGGAGAACTGCGATTTCACCATCTCCATCCCCATGTACGGAAACATGGAATCCCTGAATGCATCCGTTGCCGCCGGCGTTCTCTTTTGTGAAGCGGCGCGACAGCGAAAGGGTGAACGATAAGTTGAAAGGGATCAAACATTTCCTGGTGGTGGACGGCTACAACATCATCAACCACTGGGATCGTTTGAAAGGGCTGATGGACCACAGTTTGGAAGATGCACGAGACGCCCTGGTGGATCTGATGCAGGGATACGCAAAGTTGAAGAACCTTACCGTGGTGGTGGTGTTTGATGCCTACAACAACAGCGAAATGGCCAGGGAAGAGAACATCCATGGAATAAAGGTGGTCTATTCGGGGAAAAATCAAACGGCAGACAGCTATATTGAAAAGTTCATATACGATTTGCACCCGTTACACGAAGTGACGGTGGCAACATCAGATTTTATGCTGCAAAAGATGATATTGGCGGCTGGTGGCATTCGCATCAGCGCCAGAGAGTTGGAAAAAGAAGTGGAGTTTGCACTCCGTTCCAGCATGAAGAAAATTTCCAGGCAGCAGTCGGCAGAAAAAAACAAGCTGGCACAACACCTGGACCAGGCGACCTTGCAGCGCTTATTGGATTTTACTGGAGACAATAAAAAATAAGCGAAGGCGGGATCACATGAAAGGAACGTACGATTGCACAAAGCAACAGGATTCGATCCACGAAAAAGAGGAACTGGCATTGCTGGAGCTGGCGGCAAAAGGAGACAATGAAGCCAAAGACATGGTTTTGCGGAGGTATTCCCACTTGGTGGGATTTGCCATCAACGGCTACCATCTGATAGGGGCGGACCAGGATGACCTGTATCAGGAGGGAATGATCGGTCTTTTAAAAGCGGTGGAAGTATACCGGCCGGATCGCAAAGCCAGTTTCCGGACTTTTTGTCAGGTCTGCATCCGGCGTCAGATCCTGACGGCCATCAAAAGGGCCACCCGAAAAAAACACGGCCCTCTCAATCGTTACGTATCCATCTACAAACCTCTGGACGGCGACGGAACCATGCTGAGGGATGTATTATCGGCAGACCGGCTTTCGGAACCGGAATCCGCCCTGATGTACCGGCAAGCCGTCGTCAACGTAAAGCACTCTCTGGCTGAATTGACCCTGTTGGAACGGGATGTCCTCTGTTTGCACATGGAAGGTCTCAGCTACCAGCAGATCGGGGAGGCATTGGAAAGAGATCCAAAAGCCATCGACAACGCCCTGCAGCGATGCAAGCGAAAATTGGCAAAGAGGATCAGCGGAAATTATTCGTCAAAAAACATTCGAAACAATTGACATACCTATTCTATTTTAGTATTATGTAATAGCGATTTTAAACAGCTTCAAAGCATCCGGTGGGGTTCCCGAGTGGCCAAAGGGGGCAGACTGTAAATCTGTTGGCAACGCCTTCGATGGTTCGAATCCATCTCCCACCACCATTTAAGCCCATATAGCTCAGTAGGTAGAGCACCACCATGGTAAGGTGGGGGTCATCGGTTCAAATCCGGTTATGGGCTCCATTATTTGTAAATGACACGACAGTGTATCATACATATGCACACCATTAAATATTTGTGAGGAGGAAACAAGAGATGGGAAAAGCAAAATTTGAAAGAAACAAAACCCACGTAAACATTGGAACCATTGGACACGTAGACCACGGCAAAACGACGTTGACGGCAGCGATCACAACAGTATTGAACAAAAGATTCGGAACAGGATCCGCTGTAGCATTTGACAAAATCGACAAGGCACCGGAAGAGAGAGAAAGAGGGATCACCATCTCCACTTCTCACGTAGAGTACGAGACAGATGCAAGACACTACGCTCACGTTGACTGCCCGGGACACGCCGACTACGTAAAGAACATGATCACAGGAGCCGCCCAAATGGACGGAGCCATCCTGGTAGTAAGTGCAGCAGACGGCCCCATGCCTCAAACAAGAGAGCACATCCTCTTGTCCAGACAGGTAGGAGTACCTTACATCGTTGTATTCCTGAACAAAGCCGACATGGTCGACGACGACGAGTTGATCGAACTGGTGGAAATGGAAGTACGAGAGCTGCTCAACGAATATGAATTCCCAGGCGACGACACGCCGATCGTAGTAGGAAGTGCCCTTCGCGCACTGGAAGATCCGGACGGAGAATGGGGCGACAAGATCGTTGAACTGATGAAAGAGGTAGACGAGTACATCCCGGACCCGGAAAGAGCAACGGACAAGCCCTTCCTGATGCCGGTAGAGGACGTCTTCTCCATCACAGGACGAGGAACCGTAGCTACAGGTAGAGTAGAGCGTGGAACCATCAAAGTCGGTGAAGAAGTAGAGATCATCGGAATGACGGAAACGAGAAGAAAAGTAGTCGTTACCGGAGTAGAGATGTTTAGAAAACTGTTGGATCAGGCAGTAGCCGGAGACAACATCGGAGCGTTGCTTCGAGGAGTGGACCGAACAGAGATCGAGCGTGGACAAGTATTAGCCAAGCCGGGAACTGTAAATCCCCACACCAAATTCAAGTCGGAAGTATACGTATTGACAAAAGAAGAGGGTGGACGACATACTCCTTTCTTCAATGGATACCGACCGCAGTTTTATTTCAGAACCACTGACGTGACCGGCATCATCGAGCTGGGCGAAGGCGTGGAGATGGTAATGCCTGGCGACAACATCGCCATGGAGATCCAACTGATCACTCCCATCGCCATCGAAGAAGGCTTGCGTTTCGCCATCCGAGAAGGTGGACGAACCGTTGCATCCGGTGTCGTAGCAGAGATCGTCGAGTAATAAAAACTTCAAAAGCATGGAAGCCAGCCGGCCTCCATGCTTTTTTTAAAAAAAAGATTTTCAATGGAACGAGTATGTGTTATAATCGTAGGGCTGAGACTGTTTGGGCTGAGGCCTTTTTTTATTGGAATAATGTTGACACGTATTATCAATTGTGGTATTTTCTATAAGTACAATCAAAATTGGGTTCGTGTGCCTTGAACAGAGGCAGTTGTAAGTGGTTGATTAAGCATAGGAGGTGTCGTCATGAGAGTGAAAGTAACGTTGGCGTGTACGGATTGCAAGCAAAGAAATTATCATACGATGAAGAACAAGAAAAATGACCCAGAAAGACTTGAAATGAGTAAATACTGCAAGTTCTGCAAGACACACACGACGCATAAGGAAACAAAATAAGGAATCGTATTTCCAGTGTAAGGAAGTGGAAGAATGGCGAAAGCAGAAAAACCGGTGAAGTCAGACAAACCGGTCAAAAAAGACAAAGTTAAAAAGCCGGGCCTGATCAAGCGAGCCATAACATTTTTGAAGAGCGTTTGGTCGGAGTTGAAGAAAGTAACTTGGCCTACCAGGAAAGAACTGCTCCAGCATACTTCGGTGGTATTGGGTATCGTATTCATTTTGACGCTGATCGTGTATGTAATTGACGTTGGTCTGGGCGGGTTGTTGGCACTGATCATACGATGATAAAGAGGGTAAGCGATGATGAACCAAAATGAAGAAGCGAAATGGTATGTAGCACATACCTATTCCGGTTATGAGAACAAGGTAAAGGCGAATATCGAAGCAGCCGTCGAAAACCGAAACATGCAGAATCAAATATTCGAAGTGCATGTTCCCATGCAGGAAGTGGAAGAGGTCAAAAACGGCAAGCGAAAGATCAGCCAGAAGAAGGTATTCCCGGGGTACATCCTGGTGAAAATGGTCATGACCGATGAATCCTGGTATGTGGTTCGAAATACCAGAGGAGTGACCGGTTTTGTCGGTCCTGCTTCCAAACCGGTGGCTTTGACCAAGTCGGAATTGAAGAGCATGGGGATCAAGGAAAAGTTGCCTCAGATCGACATCCAGATAGGAGACAGTGTCAAAGTGCAGGAAGGACCGTTGGAAGGTTTTACCGGCATTGTTGAAGAAGTGAATCACGAGAAACAAAAACTGAAAGTAAACATATCCATGTTTGGCCGGGAAACGCCTGCCGAATTGGAGTTTACGCAAGTAGCCAAGTTTTGATCTGCACAGCAGAAAAAAATAAACAAATAGAAACGACGCACAGGGAGGTGTAAATATGGCTAAAAAAGTAATTGGAATGATAAAGTTGCAAATACCTGCCGGCAAAGCGACACCAGCTCCACCAGTAGGTCCTGCTTTGGGTCAGCATGGTGTGAACATCATGGGATTTTGCAAGGAGTTCAACGCAAAAACAGCAAATGAAGCAGGTATGATCATCCCGGTAGTTATTACGGTATATCAAGATCGAACTTTCAGCTTCATCACAAAAACGCCGCCGGCAGCAGTATTGATCAAAAAAGCAGTTGGCATTGAAAGTGGATCCGGCGTTCCCAACAAGCAAAAAGTGGCAAAGATCAGCCAGGAGAAGCTACGAGAGATCGCTGAACTGAAAATGCCCGATTTGAATGCTTCATCCGTAGAATCCGCCATGAGAATGATTGCTGGTACTGCACGAAGCATGGGAGTTACAGTAGAAGAGTAAGCAAGAAACGCAGTGGGAGGTAAATCCGCTAATACCACAAGGAGGAAGAAATGAAAAGAGGAAAGAATTACCAAGACAAATTTAAACTTGTCGATCGTTCCAGATTGTATGATTTGGATGAAGCTGTAGAAACGGTTAAGAAAACCGCCACAGCAAAGTTCGACGAAACCATTGAAGCTCATATCAAATTGGGTGTGGATTCCAGACATGCAGACCAACAAGTCCGCGGTGCCATCGTATTGCCTCATGGAACTGGAAAAACCGTACGCGTATTGGTTTTTGCAAAAGGAGACAAAGCGACGGAAGCCACCAATGCAGGCGCTGATTTCGTCGGTGCCGAAGAAATGGTGGATAAGATCACAAAAGAAAATTGGTTTGATTTTGATGTGGTTGTTGCAACTCCAGACATGATGGGTGTTGTAGGAAGATTGGGTCGGGTCCTTGGACCTAAAGGCTTGATGCCAAATCCAAAGTCCGGTACTGTAACCTTTGATGTGGCAAAAGCAGTAGCCGATATCAAAGCTGGTAAAGTCGAGTACCGACTGGACAAGACCAACATCATTCACGTTCCGGTAGGAAAGGGATCCTTCGAAACCGACAAACTTCATGAAAACCTTAGCGTTTTGCTGGAGGCTGTCAAGAAAGCGAAACCTGCTTCTTCCAAGGGAACCTACTTTAGAAGCATCACCATCACCAGCACCATGGGTCCTGGGATCAAAATCAATCCTGCAAAGGTCTAATAATCTTGACAAGCAGATTGCGTGATGTTATAATTCATGTGATTTAAAATAAAAGCCAAACCGAAGACAATAGGTGCGAAAGCTTAATATCCTATCGAGGTGGTACACTGTTAGTATGAAATATACTCTCTTTGTATGCCTCGCGGCGCAAAGAGAGTTTTTTTATCTTTCGCCCAAGGAAATGGAGAAGGAGGTGGAACATAGTGTCGATCAGAGAGTTGAAAGAAGATGTGGTTAAAGAAATCTCAACGAAAATGGAGAATGCCCAGAGTATGATCCTGGTGGATTACCGTGGATTGAACGTGGAAGAGCTCAATGAATTCAGAAGTATCGCGCGACAAGCTTCTGTTGATTACAAGGTGTATAAAAACACCATGATGCGATTTGCGGCAAAAGAAACCGGCAATGAAGGATTGCTTGATTACCTGGTTGGACCAACGGCGGTGGCCTTCAGTACGGAAGATCCCGTTGCTGCAGCAAAAGTGATCACAGAATTCGCCAAGAAACACAAAGCCATGGAAGTAAAAGGAGGCTTGGTGGGCGGAAAAGTCATCAGTATCGAAGAGATCAAGGATTTGGCCGAGTTGCCGCCGAAAGAAGTTTTGGTTGCAAAAGTACTTGGCGGCTTGAATGCACCGATCGCAGGTTTCGTTGGCGTATTGCAGGCGAACATCAGCGGCTTGGCAAGAGCGCTTGATCAGGTAAGAGGACAAAAGGAAGCATCTGCTTAAGGATTTGAAAATTAAAACAATAGAAAGATAATATGGAGGGTAAATAAAAATGGCAAGCGAAAAAGTATTGCAAATGATTGAAGAAGTAAAGAACATGACGGTATTGGAGCTTTCCGAACTGGTTAAAGCTTTGGAAGAAGAGTTTGGTGTAAGTGCAGCGGCTCCTGTAGCTATGGCAGCAGCTCCGGCTGCAGCAGCGGCAGAAGAAGCAGAAGAGCAAACTGAGTTCGACGTGATCCTGGCATCTGCTGGAGATCAAAAGATCAAAGTCATCAAAGTAGTAAGAGAATTGACTGGTCTTGGATTGAAAGAAGCAAAAGAATTGGTTGACAATGCACCGAAAGCAATCAAGGAAGCTGCTACGAAAGAAGAAGCAGAAGCCATCAAAGCCAAAGTTGAAGAAGTTGGCGGTTCTGTAGAAGTCAAGTAATGCTAAAGCGGGATTTCCCGCTTTTTTTTATGGTCGAAACCGGGAAAGGCTTTCGGCTGTAAAAAAGAACGGGAGCGTATAAAAAACTGAAAAAATAATGCAAGTTTGATTGACAATAAATGAAAACTATGATAGCATTGTAAATTGCATCAAAAGAATATTTTTCTAGTTATTGATGCAGATTTTGTCACGACATAAAAAAATATATACTAATACGAAACAACCAAAAGCGAGTAAACTAAATACATAATGATTACTTAGCTTTTGGCTTTTTACTTTTAAGCGAGGGGTGAATAGAGGATGGTGCATCCTGTACAATTAGGGAAAAACACGCGGATGAGTTTTTCAAAAATCAATGAAGTCTTGGACATTCCTAATCTGATTGCGATCCAGAAGAGGTCTTACAAGTGGTTTTTGGAAAAAGGACTAAAAGAGGTTTTTAACGATATCTCTCCCATTATGGACTACACGGGCAACTTGATTCTCGAATTTATTGACTACAATTTGGATGGAGAGCCGAAGTACTCCGAAGCGGAGTGCAAGGAACGAGACGCAACCTATGCAACGTCGTTGAAAGTCAAGGTTCGATTGATCAACAAAGAAACGGCAGAAGTGAAGGAACAAAGCGTTTTTATGGCGGACTTTCCGCTGATGACAGAAAATGGAACTTTTATCATAAACGGTGCGGAACGGGTCATCGTCAGCCAGTTGGTGCGATCTCCCGGAACCTATTTTTCCGAGGACATCGACAAAACGGGAAAACCCTTGTATTCTTCCCAAGTCATCCCCAACCGTGGGGCATGGCTGGAATATGAGTCGGATTCCAACGATATTTTGCATGTACGGGTGGATCGAACGAGAAAATTGCCGATCACCGTATTGTTGCGGGCATTTGGTCTGGGAACCAGAGCCCAGATCCTGGATTATTTTGGAGAAGACCCGAGACTTCTTGCCACTTTGGAAAAAGATGCAACGGAAAATCGGGAAGAAGGACTGCTGGAAGTATACAAGCGACTGCGACCAGGCGAGCCTCCCACTGTAGACAGTGCGGAATCTCTGCTCAACAGCATGTTTTTTGATCCAAGAAGATACGACCTGGCCAGAGTCGGCCGTTATAAATTCAATAAAAAGTTGGCACTTGCGGGCAGGATCACTGGAAGAAAAATCAAGGACAACATCGTCCATCCATTGACTGGCGAACTTATCGCAGAGGCCGACAGCATTGTAGACGAAAAAACGGCATGGGAGATCCAAAATGCCGGAATCGACAAAGTGACTGTTATCGTGGAAGAAGACCGGGAATTCAAAGTGATCGGCAACGGATTTGTCGATATCGAGAAGCAGGACCTTCCATTCGATTATGATCCGGATGTCGTGGAGGAAATGGTGAATTACTATGTCCTTCAAGAGATCCTCCAGTCGGGGAAAACACCGGAAGAAATGAAGGAAGATTTCGACAAGCGTTTGGATGAATTGATCCCAAAACATATATTGATCCAGGACATCTTTGCTTCCGTCAACTACAACCTGGGATTAAACTACAATCTGGGCATGGTGGACGACATCGACCACCTGGGGAATCGTCGACTTCGATCCGTTGGAGAATTGCTGCAGAATCAATTCCGGATCGGTTTGTCCCGAATGGAGCGTGTCGTGAAAGAACGAATGACCATTCAGGGAAATGAAGCGGTGACGCCTCAGGGACTGATCAACATTCGACCAGTCAATGCCGCAGTAAAAGAATTTTTTGGCAGTTCTCAACTGTCTCAATTTATGGACCAGACCAACCCGTTGGCAGAGCTGACCCACAAACGACGTCTTTCTGCCTTGGGACCAGGCGGTCTTTCCAGAGAGCGTGCCGGATTTGAAGTTCGAGACGTGCACCACTCCCATTATGGAAGAATGTGCCCCATCGAGACGCCGGAGGGCCCCAACATCGGTCTGATCGGTTCATTGAGTACCTATGCTCGAGTCAATGATTACGGGTTTATTGAAGCACCCTACTTGTTGGTAAACAATGGGATCGTCAGCGACGAGATCGAATATCTTGCAGCGGATGAAGAAGGAAAATACACCATCGCCCAAGCCAACGAGCCATTGGATGAGAACAACCGCTTTATGAGAGACAAGGTCACAGGCCGAGCCGGACTGAAGCGGGATTTTGTAACCGTGGAGCCGGAACGGGTCGACTATATGGACATTTCACCGAAGCAGATCGTTTCCGTGGCAACGTCCATGATCCCATTTTTGGAAAACGACGACGCCAACCGAGCCTTGATGGGATCCAACATGCAGCGTCAGGCAGTGCCGTTGTTGAAGCCCGAATCCCCCATTATCGGAACAGGGATCGAGCATGTGGCGGCAAAAGATTCCGGAGTTTGTGTCTTGGCAAAAAATCCCGGTGTAGTGGAGCGAGTCTCCGCGACGGAGATCACCGTTCGACGTGAAGATCAACAGCTGGACAAATACACCCTGTTGAAATTCAGAAGATCCAATCAGGGAACGTGCATCAATCAACGTCCCATTGTGGAAAAAGGGGAAAAAGTAGAAAAAAGCCAGATCCTTGCCGATGGTCCGTCTACAGATGACGGTGAGATCGCACTGGGTCGAAACATACTGATCGCCTTTATGACATGGGAAGGCTACAACTATGAGGATGCCATCCTGATCAGTGAAAAGCTGGTGAAGGAAGATGTTTTCACATCCATACATATAGAAGAATACGAATCGGAAGCAAGAGAAACGAAACTTGGACCGGAAGAGATCACTCGGGACATTCCAAATGTCGGAGAAGATGCACTGAAGAATCTGGATGAGCGAGGCATCATTCGAATCGGTGCGGAGGTCAACTCCGAGGACATTCTGGTTGGAAAAGTAACACCCAAAGGTGAAACGGAATTGACGGCGGAAGAGAAGCTGTTGCGGGCCATCTTTGGTGAAAAAGCAAGAGAAGTTCGAGATACTTCCTTGAAAGTTCCTCATGGAGAAAGCGGAATCGTTGTAGACGTAAAAGTATTCTCCAGAGAAAACAAGGATGAAGACCTGAAGCCGGGTGTTAACCAACTGGTCCGCGTCTACGTCGCCAGCAAGCGGAAAATATCCGTAGGAGACAAGATGGCGGGACGTCACGGAAACAAGGGTGTTATTTCCAGGATCTTGCCGGAAGAGGACATGCCATTTCTTCCCGATGGAACACCGGTGGAGATCGTCTTGAATCCTCTTGGAGTACCATCCAGGATGAACATCGGACAGGTACTGGAGGTCCACCTCGGTTTGGCCGCAAAGGCCTTGGGATGGAAAATCGCAACACCGGTTTTTGATGGAGCCAACGAAGACGACATCATGGATATTCTGGAAGAGGCCCATTACAATCGAAACGGTAAAATAACCCTTCACGACGGTCGTACCGGAGAACCTTTCGACAACGACGTTACTGTTGGATATATGTACATACTGAAATTGCACCACTTGGTAGATGATAAGATGCATGCCAGATCCACAGGACCTTACTCTCTGGTCACCCAGCAACCATTGGGTGGAAAAGCCCAGTTTGGAGGCCAGCGTTTTGGGGAGATGGAAGTGTGGGCCCTGGAAGCATATGGTGCGGCACACACCCTGCAGGAGATCTTGACGGTCAAATCCGATGACGTGGTGGGACGGGTCAAAGCCTATGAAGCCATTGTCAAGGGAGAAAACATTCCGACTCCAGGAGTGCCGGAGTCATTCAAGGTACTGATCAAAGAGCTGCAAAGTTTGGCCTTGAATGTAGCGGTCTTAAGTGAGAATGAAGATGTTCTGGAGATCGAAGAAGATGCATTTGACGACGACGGACTGGAGAACTTTGGTGTCACTATCATCAACAGGGAATTGGATGAGGAAGATCCGGACGGATTCTACGAAGAGGACCTGGAAGACAACTTGGACGATGATTTTGACATAGATGATTTAATGGGAGATCTGGACGACGAGATCGGTGAATAAACTGCGGATGTAGTGTGTGAATAATTTGAGAAGGGAGAGAAGCTCCTTGAATGAATTTTTTGATTTCAAAGCGATCAAAATTGGATTGGCTTCACCAGAAAAGATACGAGAGTGGTCAAAAGGAGAGGTCAAGAAACCCGAGACCATCAACTATAGAACCCTCAAGCCGGAAAAGGAAGGCTTGTTTTGTGAAAAGATATTTGGACCGACCCGAGACTGGGAGTGTCATTGCGGGAAATACAAGAGAGTACGCTACAAGGGGATCGTCTGCGAAAATTGCGGCGTCGAGGTAACCCGATCGAAAGTGCGCCGGGAAAGAATGGGGCACATCGAATTGGCAGCTCCCGTTTCCCACATCTGGTATTTCAAGGGAATACCAAGCAGAATGGGATTGGTGCTGGAAATGTCCCCCCGTTCTTTGGAAAAGGTCATTTACTTTGCATCCTATGTAATAACCCATCCGGGGAATACCCCTCTTTCGCCCAAGCAGCTGCTCAGTGAGCGGGAGTATCGGGAATACCGGGAGAAATACGGCAATGAGTTTAAGGCGTCCATTGGCGCAGAAGCAATAAAGGACCTGCTTTCCCAGTTGGACCTGGACGCAGAATCTCAGGCACTGAGAGAAGATTTGAAAAACAGCACCGGCCAGAAGAGGATCCGAACGGTCCGTCGACTGGAGGCAGTGGAAGCATTCCGTACTTCCGGAAACAATCCGGAGTGGATGATCCTGGAAGTAGTACCGGTCATTCCGCCGGAGCTTCGTCCCATGGTCCAGTTGGACGGTGGACGATTTGCCACTTCCGACTTGAATGACCTGTATCGAAGAGTGATCAACCGCAACAACCGGTTGAAGCGTCTCTTGGATCTGGATGCACCGGACATCATCGTACAAAACGAAAAAAGGATGTTGCAGGAAGCCGTAGACGCACTCATCGACAATGGTCGTAGAGGAAGACCAGTCACCGGCCCCGGAAACAGACCGTTAAAATCCTTGAGCGACATGCTGAAAGGAAAGCAAGGCCGATTCCGACAAAACTTGTTGGGAAAACGGGTAGACTATTCCGGTCGATCGGTTATCGTAGTAGGACCGGAACTGAAAATGTACCAGTGCGGATTGCCGAAAGAAATGGCCATCGAATTGTTCAAGCCTTTTGTTATGAAGGAACTGGTACAAAAGAAATTTGCACAAAACATCAAAAGCGCCAAGCGCATGGTGGAACGACTTCGACCGGAAGTATGGGACGTGCTGGAAGAAGTCATCAAAGAGCATCCGGTGTTGTTGAACCGAGCTCCCACCTTGCATAGATTGGGGATCCAGGCTTTCGAGCCCATCTTGGTAGAAGGACGAGCCATCAAGTTGCATCCCCTGGTTTGTACGGCATATAATGCAGACTTTGACGGAGACCAAATGGCGGTCCACGTTCCACTGTCCGTAGAAGCACAAGCAGAAGCCAGATTCCTCATGTTGGCGGCCAACAATATTTTGAAGCCCCAAGATGGAAGCCCGGTCATCAGCCCCACCCAAGACATGATCCTCGGTTCCTACTATTTGACCATTGAAACCGAAGGTGCTGCCGGTGAAGGCAAGATCTTTGCAGACATGGAAGAGATGGAGAAAGCCTACAACAACAAGGTAGTATCCCTTCATTCCAGAGTAAAGGTTCGACTCACAAAAAATATTGATGGGGTAGACAAGCAGAAAATCGTGGAAAGTACCGTAGGAAGGTTCTTGTTCAACGAGATCATACCCCAAGACTTGGGATTTGTCCCAAGAGATACAGAAGAAGAAATGTTCCAATTGGAAATAAATACGACCGTAGACAAGAAAGTCCTGTCTGCCATCGTCGAGAAATGTTACGAAAAACACGGACCGACACATACCTCTGTCACGCTGGACAACATCAAGCGAATGGGATTCCATTACTCCACCATCGGTGCCATCACGGTAGGTGTAAGCGACATGGAAGTTCCCTCCAAAAAGCCGGAACTACTGGCCTTGGCAGAGATCGAAGTAGACAAGGTGCAAAAGCTTTTCCGAAGAGGTTTGATCTCGGAAGACGAGCGATACCAAAAAGTCATCGACATATGGAACCATACGACGGACGAAGTAACAGATGCCTTGATGGACCATTTGGATCCTTTGAATCCCATCAATATGATGGCCAATTCAGGAGCCCGAGGCAGCAAGAACCAGATCCGTCAGCTTGCAGGTATGCGTGGATTGATGGCCAGCCCATCTGGAAAGATCATCGAGTTGCCGATCCGTTCCAACTTCCGTGAGGGATTGAACGTTCTGGAATTCTTTATCTCCACCCACGGCGCCCGAAAAGGATTGGCGGATACGGCCCTTCGTACGGCAGACTCCGGATACTTGACCAGACGATTGGTGGATGTATCCCAGGATGTCATCATCAAGGAAGAAGATTGTGGAAGCCCTGTAGGATATCTTGCAAAAGAGATCAACGATGGCGGAGAGATCATCGAGTCCTTGAAGGATCGTCTATCCGGGCGGTACGCTTTTGAAGACGTAACGGATCCTCAAACAGGAGAAGTTTTGGTCAAGGCCGGGGAGATCATTACCCGATTGGTCGCAGAGAAGATCGAAAAGGCGGGCATCAAGGAAGTATCCATCCGCTCCATCACCAACTGCCAGTCCAAAGTAGGTGTTTGCGCCAAGTGCTACGGCGTGGACCTGACCACTTGGGAACCGGTACGGATCGGGGAAGCGGTAGGGATCATTGCCGCCCAGTCCATCGGCGAGCCGGGGACCCAGTTGACCATGCGTACATTCCACACCGGTGGCGTGGCCAGTGCCGACGACATCACCCAGGGTCTTCCCAGGGTCGAGGAGCTCTTTGAGGCGAGAAAACCAAAAGGTTTGGCCATCATCTCCGAGATCGCAGGTACAGTGGAAGTTCGAGAAACCAAGAAGAAAAAAGAAGTTGCGGTGATCAATGAGGATGACGAGAAAGTTTATCTGATCCCATATGGTTCCCGACTGAAAGTCAATAATAAAGATGAGGTGGAAGCCGGAGACGAGATCACCGACGGTTCCATCAACCCCAACGACATTTTGAGCATCAAAGGCGTATCCGGTGTTCAAAAATACATCCTTCAAGAAGTACAGAAAGTATACCGCTTGCAGGGGGTACATATCAGCGACAAGCACATCGAGCTGATCGTTCGACAGATGCTTCGAAAAGTGAAGATCGAAGAACCGGGTGCCACCCAATTATTGCCGGGCGGACTGGTGGACATCTTTGCGTTTGAAGAAGAGAATGCCAAGGTAGTTGCAGACGATCTGGAGCCGGCATCGGCGTCCCGTGTGTTGCTGGGGATCACCAAAGCGTCCCTTGCTACGGAAAGTTTCTTGTCTGCCGCATCCTTCCAGGAGACCACTCGAGTATTGACCGATGCAGCAATTAAAGGAAAAGTGGATCCGTTGATCGGCCTCAAGGAAAATGTCATCATAGGAAAACTGGTTCCTGCGGGAACCGGTGTCAAGGGATACCGCAATGTAGAATTGGAAGAAGACGAAGTGGAAGAAGAGTTCTCGTTGGATGAGTTCACCGATGAGATCGACCTTTCAGAAGTGCTCATCGACGATCTTGACCTATAAAAAGGTTGACATGTCTGGATGCCAGTGATAAAATTTATAAGCGCATCTGCAGGCGTCCACAAGGAGGTAGGAATATGCTGGAAGATTTAAAGGCAAGCCAAGTTCTTGTCGGGACGAGACAGACGATGAAAGCTGTTCGGGCAGATCAGGCGGAAAGAGTGTATTTGGCTCTGGATGCGGATGCTCCCATAAAAAAAGAAGTTGAAATGCTCTGTGAAAATCATGGAGTGGAGATCACATTTGTAAATAGTATGAGTGAATTGGGTACGGCCTGTGGCATTGAGCGAAAAACTGCGGCTGCAGTGTTGTTGAAAGAATAAACAGGTGCTATTTACTCCCCCTCTCCTGTAGAGGGGGACATTTATTGCAATATTTGGCGAAAACGCCTGATATAATCAAAAAACAAGGAGGTGCAACAAAAAAATGCCAACGATTAGTCAGCTTGTCAAGAATGGAAGAGCCAAGGTGGAATACAAATCCGACTCTCCCGCACTGAAGAACAACCCTCAAAAGAGAGGTGTTTGTACTGCTGTAAGAACCACAACTCCGAAGAAGCCGAACTCTGCCCTTCGTAAGATCGCCAGAGTACGTTTGACCAATGGAACAGAGGTTACTGCATACATTCCAGGTATTGGACATAACCTGCAGGAACACAGCGTCGTATTGATCAAAGGCGGAAGAGTCAAAGACCTTCCCGGTGTACGTTACAAAATTATTCGAGGAGCATTGGATACAGCTGGAGTGCAAAACAGACAACAGTCTCGATCGAAGTATGGTGCAAAAAAAGCTGCTAAGAAATAATCGTGCAATAGCTATCCGTTATAAACCCGGTTTATAATATTCAATAGATATTACGCACAACGGCGCACTATGTAGTCGAGTACCGATGAAAGATTTTTATTAAGGAGGGAAGCAAAGTGCCTAGAAAAGGACCTGTTCCAAAGAGAGAAGTATTGCCGGATCCGCTGTACAACAGCATCCTGGTAACAAAATTGGTAAACAACATCATGTTGGATGGAAAAAAAGGCGTTGCACAACGAATTGTGTACGGAGCCTTTGATACCGTAGCAGAAAAAACCGGAAGAGACGCATTGGAAGTGTTTGAAGAAGCACTCAACAACATCATGCCGGTATTGGAAGTAAAAGCAAGAAGAGTCGGTGGAGCAACATACCAGGTGCCCATCGAGATCCGACCGGATCGAAGACAAGCTCTTGGTTTGCGTTGGTTGGTTCGATACACTCGAGCAAGAAACGAAAAAACCATGCAAGCAAGATTGTCTGCAGAGTTGCTGGATGCAGTCAACAATGCCGGAGCATCTGTGAAGAAAAAAGAAGATACTCATAAAATGGCCGAAGCCAACAAGGCGTTCGCTCATTACAGATGGTAATCTAGGAAGTTTTTTTTACCAAAGAAAGGATGGATACTGTGTCAAGAGAGTTTAGTTTGGAAATGACGAGAAACATTGGAATCATGGCCCATATTGATGCAGGGAAAACCACCACCACGGAAAGAATATTGTTTTATTCGGGAAAGATCCGAAAGCTAGGCGAGACCCACGAAGGGGCTTCTCAAATGGACTGGATGGAGCAGGAGCAGGAAAGAGGTATCACCATTACCTCTGCTGCTACTACTTGCCAGTGGAAAAATCATAGGATAAACATTATTGACACACCCGGACACGTTGACTTCACAGTTGAAGTAGAACGTTCCTTGCGTGTGTTGGACGGATCCGTTGCCGTATTTTGTGCAAAAGGTGGAGTGGAGCCCCAATCGGAAACCGTATGGCGTCAAGCGGACAAATACAAGGTCCCAAGAATGGCCTATGTAAATAAAATGGATATTTTAGGTGCGGACTTTTATCATGTTGTAGACATGATGCAAGAACGTCTGGGTGCCAATGCGGTGCCGATCCAGTTGCCTATCGGAAGTGAAGATACTTTCAAAGGCCTGGTCGACCTGGTGCTCATGAATGCCGTTATTTACAAGGATGATGAAGGAAAAGATGTAGAAGTCGTCGAGATCCCGGAAGACATGAAGGAAAAAGCAGAAGAGTATCGGGAAAACCTGTTGGAGCACATTTCCGACTTCGACGAAGAATTGATGATGAAGTTTTTGGAAGGAGAAGAGATTTCGCCGGCTGAGATCAATGCCGCCATTCGTAAAGCGACGGTAGCTGTAAGCATGATCCCGGTACTGTGTGGATCCTCCTACAAAAACAAAGGGGTACAACCCATGTTGGATGCAGTTGTAGAGTACATGCCTTCTCCGCTGGACGTACCGGCCATCAAGGGGATCGACCCCAAGACGGACGAGGAGATCTCGCGACCGGCAGACGACGACGGTCCGTTTTCTGCACTGGCGTTCAAGATCATGACAGACCCCTATGTTGGTAAACTGGCATTCTTCCGGGTTTACTCCGGTGTATTGAATTCCGGATCCTATGTATATAATTCAACCAAAGGAAAAAAAGAGCGGATCGGCCGGATCCTGCAGATGCATGCGAACCACCGGGAAGAGATCGACATGGTCTACACTGGAGATATTGCTGCAGCCGTAGGTTTGAAAGATACCACTACAGGAGACACTCTTTGTGTAGAAAGCGACCAGGTCATTCTGGAGTCCATGGATTTCCCGGAACCGGTAATCTCCGTTGCCATTGAACCGAAAACAAAAGCAGGTCAAGATAAAATGAGCATCGCACTGCAGAAACTTGCAGAAGAAGATCCTACATTCAGAACGTACACGGATTCGGAAACAGGTCAAACCATCATCTCCGGAATGGGAGAGTTGCATTTGGACATCATCGTAGACCGTATGCTTCGAGAATTCAAAGTGGAGGCAAATGTAGGAAAACCACAGGTAGCTTATCGAGAAACCATTCGAAAGCACGTCCGAGTGGAAGGAAAGTTTGCACGACAATCCGGTGGTCGGGGCCAGTATGGTCACGTATGGCTGGAACTGGAACCGAGACAACCAGGCGAAGGATATGAATTCGTCAACAAGATCGTTGGGGATCCATACCGAAAGAATTTATTGCGCCGGTCGATCAAGGGATTCGAGAAGCCATGGAAAACGGTGTACTTGCCGGTTATCCGGTATTGGACTTCCGGGCTACCCTGGTAGACGGATCCTACCACGATGTCGACTCTTCGGAGATGGCATTTAAAATTGCAGGATCCATGGCCTTCAAAGAGGGCTGCAAAAAAGCGGATCCAGTGATCCTGGAGCCGATCTTCAAAATCGAAATCACCGTACCGGAAGAATATATGGGAGACGTCATTGGAGACTTGAACTCCAGACGTGGCCGAATCGAAGGTATGGAACCGCGAGGAAATGTGCAAGTCGTACGTGGATTCGTTCCATTGTCCGAGATGTTTGGATATGCCACAGACCTTCGAAGCAAGACCCAGGGTCGAGGCGTATATTCCTACCAATTTGATCACTATGAAGAAGTACCAAAGAGCATTTCCGAGCAAATCATGGAAGGCAAAAAATAATTAGGAGGGTATTAAGATGGGAAAAGCAAAATTTGAAAGAAACAAAACCCACGTAAACATTGGAACCATTGGACACGTAGACCACGGCAAAACGACGTTGACGGCAGCGATCACAACAGTATTGAACAAAAGATTCGGAACAGGATCCGCTGTAGCATTTGACAAGATCGACAAGGCACCGGAAGAGAGAGAAAGAGGGATCACCATCTCCACTTCTCACGTAGAGTACGAAACAGATGCAAGACACTACGCTCACGTAGACTGCCCGGGACACGCCGACTACGTAAAGAACATGATCACAGGAGCCGCCCAAATGGACGGAGCCATCCTGGTAGTAAGTGCAGCAGACGGCCCCATGCCTCAAACAAGAGAGCACATCCTCTTGTCCAGACAGGTAGGAGTACCTTACATCGTTGTATTCCTGAACAAAGCCGACATGGTCGACGACGACGAGTTGATCGAACTGGTGGAAATGGAAGTACGAGAGCTGCTCAACGAATATGAATTCCCAGGCGACGACACGCCCATCGTAGTAGGAAGCGCCCTTCGTGCACTGGAAGATCCAGACGGAGAATGGGGCGACAAGATCGTTGAACTGATGAAAGAGGTAGACGAGTACATCCCGGACCCGGAAAGAGCAACGGACAAGCCCTTCCTGATGCCGGTAGAGGACGTCTTCTCCATCACAGGACGAGGAACTGTAGCTACAGGTAGAGTAGAGCGTGGAACCATCAAAGTCGGTGAAGAAGTAGAGATCATCGGAATGACGGAAACGAGAAGAAAAGTAGTCGTTACCGGAGTAGAGATGTTTAGAAAACTGTTGGATCAGGCAGTAGCCGGAGACAACATCGGAGCGTTGCTTCGAGGAGTGGACCGAACAGAGATCGAGCGTGGACAAGTATTGGCCAAGCCGGGAACTGTAAATCCCCACACCAAATTCAAGTCGGAAGTATACGTATTGACAAAAGAAGAGGGTGGACGACATACTCCTTTCTTCAACGGATACCGACCGCAGTTTTATTTCAGAACCACTGACGTGACCGGCATCATCGAGCTGGGCGAAGGCGTGGAGATGGTAATGCCTGGCGACAACATCGCCATGGAGATCCAATTGATCACTCCCATCGCCATCGAAGAAGGCTTGCGTTTCGCCATCCGAGAAGGTGGACGAACCGTTGCATCCGGTGTCGTAGCAGAGATCGTCGAGTAATCGATCGGGAAAAACATCAGGAGGACGCAGAATAGCGTCCTCTTTTTTAAAAAAACACAAAAAAACATGAAAAACATGTGAAAACTCATGAAAATGCATGCAAAAAGTATTGAGGTTGGAAGTTCTTTAAGGTATAATATTTAAGCTGTGACTTTATGCGATGAAGAGAAAGGTTGCTTTTTTCCAGAGGGAATTTTCTCGGAGTATGTCCAGATCATGAATCGGACGACGAATTTCAACGATATTTTATTAAAAAAATATTGTGAACGCCCGGAAGAGTGTTCGAGGGATTCGGTCGTACCTAAAAGAAAAGTAAGGAGGGAAAATTAGGTATGGCAAAACAAAAGATCAGAATCAGATTGAAAGCGTATGATCACAAGGTATTGGATCAATCCGCACAGAAAATCGTGGAAACTGCAAAAAGAACAGGTGCAGGTGTATCGGGCCCAGTTCCGTTGCCGACAGAAAAAGAGATCATCACCATTCTTCGTGCAGTACACAAGTACAAAGATTCCAGAGAGCAGTTTGAAATGAGAACTCACAAAAGACTGATCGACATCTTGAACCCGACGCCAAAGACAGTAGACGCATTGATGCGGCTGGATCTGCCGGCTGGTGTAGATATCGAGATCAAGCTTTAATGAGATTATGATCGCCTGAGGGTGATCCGCTAATTATTAGGAGGTGCAACAAATGGAGAAAGTAATCATAGGAAAAAAACTCGGCATGACCCAAATCTTTACGGAGGAAGGCCAATTGGTGCCTGTCACCGTAGTAGAAGCAGGACCTTGCCAGGTGGTTCAGGTAAAAAGCCTTGATACAGATGGATACAACAGCATCCAGTTGGGTTATGGCGATGTAAAAGAGAAAAAAGTAACGAAACCGCGAAAAGGTCATTTCGACAAAAACGAGCTGGCATACAAACGGATCCTTAAAGAGTTCCGAGTTGCAGATGCAGCCGCTTACGAAGTAGGCCAGGACGTAAAAGCAGACGTATTTGAAAACGGAGACAAGATCGACGTTACCGGAACTTCCAAGGGAAAGGGATTCCAGGGTGTCATCAAAAGACACAACCAATCCAGAGGACCAATGAAGCACGGTTCCAAGTATCACCGCTCCCCAGGATCCATGGGTGCATCTTCCAGTCCTTCCAGAGTATTTAAAGGAAAGAAGCTGCCGGGACAAATGGGTAACGTACAAGTGACGGTACAAAATTTGGAGATCGTCAAAGTGGATGCGGATAGAAACCTTCTTTTGGTAAAAGGCGCAGTGCCGGGGATCCGGGGAAGCTTGATTACGATAAAAGAAACCGTTAAAAAGTAAGATCGGAAAGGAGGAATAAAAATGCCTAAAATTGATGTAATCAATATTAAAGGGGAAAAAATAGAAGAACTGACATTAAGCGATGCAATATTCGGCATCGAACCGAACGAAGCTGCAGTACACCAAGTTGTTGTGGCACAATTGGCCAACAAGCGACAGGGGACACAATCTGCAAAGACCCGTTCTGAAGTTCGAGGCGGAGGCAGAAAACCTTGGAGACAAAAAGGAACGGGAAGGGCGAGAGCCGGTACCATTCGTTCTCCATTGTGGAAAGGCGGCGGCGTGATCTTTGCACCGAAACCAAGAGATTATACTAAAAAAGTCAACAAGAAAATGAATCGATTGGCAATGAAATCCGTTCTTTCTGCTAAAGTGGCTGAAAATGAATTGCTGGTTTTGGATTCCATCGTTATGGATGCTCCGAAGACAAAAGAAATGACTGCCATTTTATCTGCAATAAAAGCAGGCAAGAAAACGATCATCGTGCTGGACAGCGTCAATGAAAATATTTACAAGTCCGCAAGAAATATCGAAGGTGTCATTACAGCAACGGTGGACACTTTGAACGTTTATGACTTGCTGAATTACGATTGCCTGGTGGCAACGAAAGGTTCCGTAGAGAAAATAGAGGAGGTGTACGCATAATGCTTAGCCCTCATGACATTATCATAAAGCCGATCGTTACGGAAAGAAGTATGGATGACATCGGTGAGAACAAGTACACATTTAAAGTAAAAAAAGATGCAAACAAGATCCAGATCAAGAATGCCGTAGAAACGATTTTTGGCGTCAAAGTGGAAAAAGTATTTACCATGAACATGAATGGAAAAATGAAGCGGATGGGAAAATATCTCGGACGACGTGCAAACTGGAAAAAAGCCATTGTAAAACTTACTCCAGACAGCAAATCCATCGAGTTCTTTGAAGGCATCTAATAAAAAGGGACGAAAGGTCTCGACGTAAAAAGGAGGTAAAGTGAAATGGGTATCAAGAAATACAAACCGACTTCTGCCGGAAGAAGAAACATGAGCGTGAACACCTATAGCGAAGTGACAACAAGCACGCCGGAAAAATCTCTTCTTGCTCCATTGAAGCACACGGCCGGAAGAAATGCACACGGTAAAATCACGGTCCGTCACAAAGGCGGCGGAGCAAAAAGAAAATATAGAATCATTGACTTTAAGAGAAACAAGGACGGGATCAAAGCCAAAGTGGCCAGCATCGAGTACGATCCGAACAGAAGTGCCAACATTGCATTGCTGCACTACCTGGACGGGGAGAAAAGATACATCATCGCACCCCTGAACTTGAAGGTGGGAGATTTTGTAGAATCGGGTGAAGGTTCTGACATCAAAGTTGGAAATGCTCTTCCCCTGGTAAACATTCCTGTAGGTACCATCGTACACAACGTGGAACTAAAAGCAGGAAAAGGCGGACAACTGGTACGAAGTGCCGGAAACTCTGCACAATTGATGGCAAAGGAAAACAGCTACGCTGTATTGCGACTTCCATCTGGAGAAATGAGAATGGTGCGTCAAGAATGTCGCGCAACGGTAGGTCAAGTTGGAAATGCTGACCATGCCAACGTTCGAATCGGTAAAGCTGGTAGAAAAAGACACATGGGCATTCGACCTACCGTTCGTGGTTCTGTCATGAACCCCAACGATCACCCACACGGTGGTGGTGAAGGTAAAGCGCCAATAGGACGTCCGGGACCATCTACTCCTTGGGGCAAGCCTGCACTAGGATACAAAACGAGAAAGAAAAACAAGAGTTCAGACAAGTATATCGTAAGAAGAAGAACGAAATAGTACCGGAAGGAGGTAAATAAATGAGTAGATCATTGAAAAAAGGACCTTATGTTGACGAAAAGTTGCTGAAACGAGTCGAAGAAATGAACAAGAAGAATGAAAAGAAAGTCATCAAGACTTGGTCGCGAAGCTCGACGATTTTCCCTCAAATGGTAGGTCACACCATCGCAGTGCATGATGGAAGAAAGCATGTTCCAGTATACCTTTCGGAGGACATGGTTGGACATAAACTCGGAGAATTTGCTCCTACACGAACTTTTAGAGGTCATGCAGGGGAAAAGTCTTCCGGGAAGAAATAGAAAGTCTTGGAAGGAGGTTAATTAAGTGGAAGCGAAAGCAAGTGCCAGATACGTACGAGTATCACCAAGAAAAGCGAAGCTGGTTGTTGACCTGGTAAGGGGCAAGCAACTTGGCGAAGCCATTAACATATTGATGTTGTTGCCGAACAAGTCAGCAAAAGTAGTGGAAAAAGTCATCAAATCAGCAGCAGCAAACGCGGAAAACAATTACGAAATGGATCCTGCAAAATTATATGTTGCAGAAATATATGCAGATCAGGGACCAACCATGAAACGGTTTTTAGCCGGTTCCATGGGTCGTGCATCACTTATAAAGAAGAGAAGCAGCCATATTTCGGTTGTACTAAAAGAAAAAGAGTAAGGAGGGGATAGTTAGTGGGTCAAAAAGTCAATCCGCACGGTCTGAGAGTTGGAGTTATCAAGGACTGGAGCGCAAGATGGTATGCGAAAGACAAGGATTTTGCAGATTTTCTAATCGAAGATAACAAGATCCGAAAATTCATCAAGAAAAATCAATACACTGCTGGAATCTCTCATATTGAAATTGAGCGATACGCCAATCGAATCAGGATCCATATTCATACAGCAAAACCTGGCATGATTATTGGAAAAGGTGGTTCAGGCATTGAAGCACTGAAAAACCAAATCGTTAAAATGACCAACAAAAATGTATTCATCAATATCGTTGAGATCAAGAATATCGATACCAATGCACAATTGGTTGCAGAAAACATTGCTTCCCAATTGGAGCGAAGGGTTTCTTTCCGACGAGCCATGAAGCAGTCCATCAGCAGATCGCTGAGAAGTGGCGCATTGGGGATCAAAACATGTGTCGCCGGACGATTGAATGGCGCAGAGATGGCTAGAACGGAACACTACAGCGAAGGAAATGTACCTTTGCAGACGTTGAGAGCTGACATTGACTACGGTTTTGCTGAAGCGAATACCACATATGGAAAAATCGGAGTGAAAGTTTGGATCAACAAAGGGGAAGTTCTTCCTGAAAAAAAAGAAAACAATAAGAAATAAGGAAGGAGGAAACCATAATGTTAATGCCTAAAAGAGTAAAACGCAGAAGAGTCTTTCGAGGAAGAATGAAGGGCAAGGCAACCAGAGGCAATACCATCAATTATGGTGACTATGCAATCCAAGCCCTGGAACCAGGTTGGATTACATCAAATCAAATTGAAGCGGCTCGTATCGCTATGACAAGATATATCAAAAGAGGCGGAAAGGTCTGGATCAAGATATTCCCGGACAAACCTGTAACACAGAAACCGGCAGAGACCCGAATGGGTTCCGGTAAAGGTTCGCCAGAATACTGGGTAGCAGTTGTTAAACCAGGCAGGATCATGTTTGAAATCGCAGGTGTTTCGGAGGAATTGGCTCGAGAAGCCATGCGACTTGCCATGCATAAACTGCCGATCAAAACAAAATTTGTTACCCGTAAAGAGTTTGAGGAAGTGGGTGGTGAATCCTAATGAAAGCGAAAGAAATAAGAGAATTAAGCACACAGGAATTGGAAAGCAAATTGAGTGAACTCAAGGAAGAGTTGTTCAACCTGCGTTTCCAACTTGCCACTGGTCAATTGGAAAATCCAATCCGAATCAGGGAAGTAAAAAGAACGTATGCACGGATCAAGACGATCCTTACGGAAAGAGAATTGAAAGCAATAGAAGCTTAAGGAAAAGGAGGGTACTTTTGTGGAAAGAGCGCAAAGAAAGACAAGAGTAGGAAAAGTAGTAAGTGACAAGATGGACAAGACGATCGTTGTTGCTGTAGAAACTTTTGTAAAACATCCTCTTTACAAAAAAAGGGTTAAAAGAACGACCAAATTCAAAGCTCATGATGAGCAGAACCAGTGCAATACCGGTGATGTGGTTAAAATCATGGAGACACGACCTTTAAGTAAAGATAAAAGATGGAGATTAGTAGAGGTAATAGAAAAGGCACTATAGTCGTGCCTGAAAGGAGACAAAGCAGATGATACAACAAGAAACCAGGCTGAAAGTAGCCGACAACACAGGAGCGAAAGAATTGTTGTGCATTCGTGTTCTCGGTGGTTCTGGAAAAAGATATGCAACGGTAGGAGACATTATTGTATGCTCTGTAAAAGCGGCAACGCCAGGCGGGGTTGTTAAAAAAGGCGACGTCGTAAAAGCCGTTGTGGTTCGAACTGTAAAAAGCATTCGTAGAGAAGACGGGAGCTACATCAATTTTGACCAAAACGCTGCCGTAATTATAAAAGACGACAAACAGCCAAGGGGAACACGTATTTTCGGACCTGTAGCTAGAGAATTGAGAGAACAAAAATTTATGAAAATACTGTCCTTGGCACCGGAAGTACTTTAAGAGGAGGTGGCTGAAGTGAAAAAGAAAATGCATGTGAAAAAAGACGACATCGTAATGGTGAACTCTGGAAAAGACAAGGGAGAGACCGGCAAAGTGTTGGCGGTATATCCGAAAGAGGGCCGAGTGATCGTCGAAGGGATCAACATGATGACAAAGCACATGAAACCTTCTCAAAAAGTACAGCAAGGTGGAATTGTCAAGCAGGAAGGGAAGATTCATGCTTCCAACGTGTTGTTGTACTGCGACAAGTGCAAAAAAGGCGTTCGAACAGGCAAGAAGTTTTTGGAAGACGGAACGAAAGTCCGATTTTGCAAAAAATGTGGAGAAACATTTAACAAGTAGTAGGGAAGGAGGTAGACAATATGCCAAGATTAAAGGATAAATATAAAGAAGAGGTAATTCCGGCGTTGATGGAAAAGTTCAAATACAGCAACATCATGGAAGTACCGAAACTGGAAAAAGTAGTCATAAACATGGGGCTGGGAGACGCAAAAGACAACGCAAAACTTTTGGAAGCAGCTGTAAACGACCTGGCGATCATTGCAGGACAAAAGCCTGTCATTACAAAAGCGAAGAAATCCGTATCCAACTTTAAGCTGAGAGAAGGCATGAACGTTGGAGCAAAAGTTACCCTTCGTGCAAGCAGAATGTATGAATTCACCGATAAATTATTCAACATCGCCCTTCCCAGAGTTAGAGACTTTAGAGGTATATCGGCAAAATCTTTCGACGGACGTGGAAACTACTCCATGGGAGTAAAAGAACAACTGATTTTCCCGGAGATCGATTACGATAAAGTAGAACAGATCAGAGGTATGGACATCATTTTTGTAACAACTGCAAAAACCGATGAAGAAGCTCTGGAACTGTTGAGCTTGCTGGGAATGCCTTTTAACCGATAAGAAGGAGGAATAAAAGTGGCAAAAAAAGCGATGGTGAACAAGCAACAAAAAACACCGAAATATTCAACAAGAGCTTATAACCGATGCCGTATTTGCGGAAGACCGCATGCGTATTTAAGAAAATTCGGCGTCTGCAGAATATGTTTTAGAGAAATGGCCTATAAAGGCGAAATACCAGGCGTAAAAAAAGCGAGTTGGTAAGATTTGTATAGTGGAAGGAGGTACACAAAATGGTAATGACCGATCCGATCGCAGATATGCTTACGAGAATTCGTAATGCGCAAAACGCGAAACATGATTATGTAACGATACCCGCATCCAATGAGAAAAAGGCAATTGCCGGCATTTTGTTGGAAGAAGGTTTTATCAAGAATGTGGAATACACAGAGGATGACAAGCAAGGAATGATCAAGATCGCATTAAAATACGGGGAGAACAAGCAAAAGGTTATTTCCGGGATCAAGAGAATTTCTAAGCCAGGTCTTCGTGTTTACACTGGCAAAAATGAAATCCCAAAAGTGCTTAACGGACTAGGTATTGCAATTATCTCTACATCAAAAGGTGTTGTTACGGATAAAACAGCAAGAAAAGTTGGAGTAGGCGGAGAGGTGCTTTGTTACGTTTGGTAACAAATCATCATCATAGGAGGTGTTAGAATGTCTAGAATAGGAAAAATGCCTGTAGCTATTCCCGCGGGAGTGACCATTACGATTGACGGAAGCAATGTCACCGTAAAAGGACCGAAAGGTGAACTGAAACGAACCATTCATGGTGACATGAAAGTAGAGCAAATGGACGACACGCTGGTCATCACCAGACCCAGTGACAAGAAAGAACACAGGGCTCTGCACGGGTTGACCCGATCCTTGATCAACAACATGGTTGTTGGTGTCAGCGCAGGATATGAAAAGCGACTGGAAATCAATGGTGTTGGATACAGAGCAGCAAAGCAAGGAAAGAAACTGACGTTGAACCTGGGATATTCCCATCCGGTGGAAATGGACGATCCGGAAGGTATCGAAACGGAAGTGGAAGGAAACAATAAAATCATTGTTCGAGGAATCGACAAGGAGAAAGTTGGAGAGCACGCAGCCAACATTCGAAAGAAACGACAACCAGAACCGTACAAAGGCAAGGGAATCAAGTATGCCAACGAGTACATCAGACGTAAGGAAGGAAAAACCGGTAAGTAGGAAGGGAGTGATTCCAAATGATAAAAAAGCCTGTTAAAAACAAAATCAGAAAAAACAGACATAGAAGGCTGCGTTTCAAGTTGAGCGGAACAACGGAAAAACCGAGATTGAACGTGTACCGCAGCAACGCAAACATCTATGCGCAAATTATAGACGATTCCAACGGAACAACGTTGGTCAGCGCTTCTACATTGGACAAGGAATTGAAAGAAACGATTTCTTCGACAAGAAACAAGGCTGCCGCAAAAGCAGTTGGAGCGGAAATCGCAAAGAAAGCATTGGCCAAGGGAATTGAAAACGTCGTTTTCGACCGAGGCGGATACATCTACCATGGAAAGGTAAAAGAACTGGCTGAAGGAGCAAGAGAAGCCGGACTCAAGTTTTAGGAAAAGGAGGTTAATCCATGCAGCGAAAATTGATAGATGCTAGCAAACTCGACCTGAAGGAACGGGTCGTATCAATAAACAGAGTAACAAAAGTCGTCAAGGGTGGCCGAAACTTCAGATTCAGCTGTCTGGTGATCGTTGGAGACGAGAATGGACACGTAGGCGCCGGAGTCGGTAAAGCCATCGAGATCCCGGAAGCCATTCGAAAGGGTATCGAAGACGCCAAAAAGAATTTGATCAAAATTCCGTTGTCCAATACCACCATTCCTCACCAAGTCGTCGGACATTATGGAGCGGGCAGCGTTTTGCTGAAACCGGCTGGACAAGGTACTGGCGTTATTGCCGGAGGACCTGTACGTGCGGTTTTGGAGTTGGCTGGAGTTCGTGACATTCGAACCAAATCGTTGGGAACCAACAACGCAAGAAACATGGTCAATGCGACCATGGAAGGTTTGGCCCGATTGACCACGGTTGAACAAGTGGCGAAATTAAGAGGAAAAACTGTAGAAGAAATTCTAGGATAGGAGGGAGTATCCTTGCCAAATTTGAAGATTACTTTAAAAAAGAGCAAGATAGGCCGACTGGATAAGCAAATTGCTACCGTGGAAGCCTTGGGACTAAAAAAAATCGGTCAGACTGTGATCAAAGAAGATACACCTCAAATTAGAGGGATGATACAAAAGATTGACTTCATGCTGGAAGTAGAAGAAGTATAAGGAGGTGTAACAGATGAAATTACATGAGCTAAAACCTGCAGCCGGCTCTACAAGCAAGAAGAAGCGAAAAGGTAGAGGTACTGCAACAGGTCAGGGAAAAACAGCCGGCCGTGGACAGGATGGTCAAAAATCCAGATCTGGAGGCGGTGTGCGAATTGGTTTTGAAGGTGGGCAAATGCCCCTTGCTAGAAGACTCCCTAAAAGAGGTTTCAGCAATGCTAAATTTAGAAGAGACTACGCGATCGTCAACGTAGAAGATTTGAATGTTTTTACTGCAAACACAGAAGTGACGCCGGAACTGCTTAAAGAGGCTGGTTTGGTGAAGAAAACCCTTACGGGTATCAAAGTGCTTGGGAATGGAGACATAAACGTATCTTTAACGGTAAAGGCGAACAAAATCAGCAAAGCTGCTGAGGAGAAGATCGTATCTGCCGGAGGAAAGGTAGAGGTGATCTAATATGCTCTCTACCTTGCGGGATGCGTGGAAAATACCTGATTTAAGGAAGAAGATCATTTTTACGCTGATCATGCTTTTCATCTATCGTTTGGGCAGCTTTATATCCGTACCGTACATCGATACGACGGTGTTGGCCCAATACATTCAAGATGGAGGCATGTTGGGGTTTTATGATATTTTCTCCGGAGGAAACTTTAGCAATTTCACCATCTTTGCCATGAGTATCACTCCTTACATCAATGCTTCGATCATCATGAATCTTTTGACTTTTGCCATACCTGCTTTGGAGCGGTTGAGCAAAGAAGGGGAAGAAGGAAGAAAGAAGCTGGCGCAATACACCAGATATTTGACAGTAGTACTGGCATTGGTCCAAGCGCTGGGTCTGACCTTGACATTCCAACAGATCATGACAGAAAAGACCTGGTTTACCGTAACCTTGGCCGTCATCACCATTACTGCCGGAACCGCATTTTTGATGTGGTTGGGAGAGCAGATCACAGAAAACGGCGTCGGGAATGGTATCTCGCTGATCATTTTTGTCAGCATCATTTCCAGACTGCCAGGCGGAATAAAAGGGTTGTTCGAGTATGTTCAGGTTGGAACATTGAACATCTTTAGCCTTGTCGTATTTGTGGCATTTGCCGTTATTGTCATCATCGGCGTTATCGCAGTGCAAGAAGGACAAAGAAGAATTCCGGTGCAGTATTCGAAGCGGGTCGTTGGACGCAAGATGTACGGGGGACAAAGCACTCATATACCTTTGAAGGTAAACATGAGCGGCGTTATCCCGGTTATTTTTGCAAGTTCCATCACCATGTTCCCTGCAACCCTGGCCAATTTCTTTCCCAATTCCGGGATCGCAAATTGGATCGTAAAGTACTTCGGATGGGGAACTACCATCACTACCATTATGTACCTGGTTTTGATTATTGCGTTTACGTTTTTTTATACCGCAATCACCTTCAATCCCATTGAGATCGCCGGTAACTTGAAAAAGAACGGTGGTTTTATTCCGGGGATCCGACCGGGTCGACCTACGACGGAATACATCAATAAATCAGTGACGAAACTGACCCTGTTTGGCGGAGTATTTCTGGCGGCTGTGGCAATCATTCCGATCATACTTGGCAACGTAATGAACATAAACCTTCAATTTGGAGGAACAAGTCTGTTGATCGTGGTGGGTGTTGCCCTTGAAACGGTGAAGCAGTTGGAAGCCCAGATGATGATGCGTCACTATGATGGATTTTTGAAGTAGACCGGTTAGGAGATGATGAATTTGAGATTGGTACTTTTAGGACCTCCTGGTGCAGGCAAGGGGACGCAAGCGGCAAACATTGTGGAAGCGTTCCAGATCCCGCACATATCAACAGGGGATATTTTCCGAAAAAACTTGAAAGAAAACACTCCTTTGGGTTTGAAAGCCAAAGAGTACATGGATAAAGGACTCTTGGTCCCGGATGAACTGGTCGTTGACCTGGTCCAGGACCGATTGGCCCAAGAAGATTGCAAGGCAGGATTCATGTTGGACGGTTTTCCAAGAACCGTGGTACAGGCGGAAGCACTGGATCGGGTATTGGCGGACATGGACATGGACCTGAGTGCAGTATTGAACATTGAGGTAGACCAGGACCTGCTGTTGAAGCGGATCACTGGCAGAAGGATCTGTCGCTCTTGTGGCGCAACGTATCACGTGGAGTTCAATCCACCGGCAAAGGAAGGCGTCTGCGACCTTTGCGGCGGGGAGCTGTACCAGCGGGACGACGATGTGGAAGAGACGGTGGCAAAGCGACTGGAAGTTTACAACGAACAGACACAGCCTTTGATCGATTTTTACAATAAAACAGGCGTGTTGATCGACATCAACGGGCAACAAGACATCGACAAGGTATTTGAGGACATTAAAAAAGCTCTTGAGGGAGCAAAGTAATGATAATCGTTAAATCGCCGGAAGAGATTCAATTAATGAAAAAAGCAGGTAAGATTGTAGCAGGAGTTCATAGAGAGATGGCAAAGCACATCAAACCTGGAATCACTACAATGGAACTGGACAGACTGGCGGAAGAATTTATAAGAAGAGCCGGAGCAATTCCTGCTTTTAAAGGTTATCAGGGATTCCCTGCATCCATTTGTGCTTCGGTAAATGAAGAAGTCGTACACGGCATTCCCTCCAAACGGGTATTGCATGAGGGAGATATCGTCAGTGTTGACGTAGGGGCGATTTTATACGGTTATGTTGGCGATTCGGCAAAAACCTACCCGGTAGGTGCCATTGATGATGACGCCAAGCGGCTGATCGAAGTAACCAGAAAAAGCTTTTACGACGGCATTGCTTATGCAATGAACGGCAACAGGCTATCCGATATATCCAGCAGAATACAACAGACAGTGGAAGAAAACGGATTTTCCGTCGTTGTGGATTACGTAGGACACGGTATCGGGAAGGACATGCATGAAGATCCTCCCATACCCAACTATGGCATTCCCAACAGAGGCCCTCGATTGACTCCGGGCATGGCTTTGGCCATCGAACCCATGGTCAACGAAGGAACGCACAAGGTTAAAACCCTTTCCGACAATTGGACAGTGGTGACATTGGACGGCAAAAGATCCGCCCATTACGAGCACACTATTGCCATAACGGAAGACGGGGAACCTTTGATACTCACGAAAGAGTAGCTTTGAGGTGGGAAATGGAAAACAATGAAATAATTTTGGGACAGGTCGTGCGATCCATCGCCGGTCGAGACAAAGGCAAATTCATGGTAGTGGTGAACCTGCTGCCGGAGAATATGCTGAGCTTGGCGGATGGAGACTTGCGAAGAGTGGAAAAAAACAAAGCGAAGAAAGTCAAGCATGTTGCCAAGACCAATTTTGTTATTGAAGAAATCAATGAAAAACTGTCAAAAGGTAAAAAAATAAACAACGCAGAAGTGCGAAGAGGGCTGGATCGATACAAAAAAGATTGCCTTATTGGAGAACAGGAGGATGTTAAATGACCAAGCAGGATGTTATTGAAGTCGAAGGTACGGTTCTGGAGGCTATGCCCAATACGATGTTTCAGGTAGAACTGGAAAATGGACACCAAATATTGGCCCATATATCCGGGAAATTGAGAATGCACTACATTCGAATTTTACCAGGGGACAAAGTAGTTGTAGAATTATCACCTTATGACTTGACACGTGGAAGAATCATATGGCGTGGAAAAGGAAAAAAGGGGTAAAGGAGGAATTGAGATGAAAGTAAGACCATCTGTAAAACCTATTTGCGAGAAGTGCAAAATCATCAAAAGAAAAGGCAGAGTCATGGTTATCTGCGAAAATCCGAAACACAAGCAAAAACAAGGTTAAAAATATGAATATAGTTGCGGCTGAGTATCTATGGGATACTGCTATGTTCTTCATGAAAAATAAACTATCAAAAATTAACAGGAGGTGTAACATTTAATGGCAAGAATAGCCGGTGTTGACTTACCAAGAGATAAACGAGTTGAAATTGGTCTGACCTACATTTTTGGAATTGGCAAAACCAGCGCCCAAAAGATCTTGGGAAAAGCGGGGATCAATCCAGATACGCGAGTGAAAGACCTTACCGAAACCGAAGTCAATGAATTGCGATCCATTATCGATGCAGATTTTGACGTAGAAGGGGACCTTCGAAGAGAAGTGAACTTGAACATCAAGCGCTTGATCGAAATTGGAAGTTATAGAGGACTGCGACATAGAAAAGGTCTTCCAGTACGAGGACAAAAGACCAAGACCAACGCAAGAACAAGAAAAGGTCCGAAGAGATTGGTTCGAAAGAAAAAATAGTGGTAAGGAGGGAAAATAGGCATGGCAGCAAAAAAAGTTGTTCGAAGTAGAAAAAAGAAAATCAAAAAGAATATAGAGCGAGGACAAGCCCACATTCAGTCCACGTTCAACAATACCATCATTACCATTACCGATGTAACTGGAAATTCCATTTCTTGGGCCAGCGCCGGAGGAATGGGCTTCAAAGGTTCCAAAAAAAGCACTCCTTTTGCAGCACAAATGGCAGCAGAAGAAGCGGCAAAATCGGCCATGGAGCATGGTTTGAGAAGTATCGAAGTATTTGTCAAAGGACCTGGATCCGGACGAGAAGCGGCAATTCGATCACTGCAAGCAGCAGGGTTGGAAATATCCTCCATTAAGGACGTTACGCCAATTCCGCACAACGGATGCAGACCACCGAAAAGAAGAAGAGTGTAATAGAAGAATAGGAGGTGTTATATACGAATGGCTAGATATACAGAAGCATCCTGCAGATTGTGCAGAAGAGAAAACATGAAAATGTACCTGAAAGGGGACAAGTGCTACAGCGGCAAGTGCCCCATGGAAAAAAGAGCATTTGCACCTGGTCAGCACGGACAACGACGAACAAAATTGTCGGAATACGGTCTTCAGTTGCGAGAAAAGCAGAAGGTCAAAAGAATTTACGGCATTCTGGAAAAACAATTCCGTTTGTATTTTGAAATGGCAGAAAAGAAACGCGGAATCACAGGTGAGAACTTGCTTCAATTCCTGGAAAGAAGACTGGATAATTCCGTATACCGCGCAGGATTTGCTTCTTCCAGAAAAGAAGCGAGACAATTGGTGTTGCATGGACACTTTACCGTCAATGGCAACAAGGTGAATATTCCTTCCTTCTTGGTTGGTGAGGGAGATGTCATCCAGGTAGCTGAAAAGAGCAAGAAATCTGAAAAGTTCAAAACCGTTCTGGAGTCTACATCCAGCAAAGTTACACCAAAATGGTTGGAAACTGATTTTGAAAAGCTCGAGGGAAAAGTTCTTGCATTGCCTGCAAGAGACGACATCGACTTGAACATTGAAGAGCACTTGATCGTCGAGCTGTATTCAAGATAGACATTTATAGATTAGTTACCCTCAAAAGCCAACGGATTCTAATATTAAACGGGAGGGTTTATAATGATAGAAATTGAAAAACCGAGAATCGAAGTAATTGATATTTCAGAAGACAGCAAATATGGGAAGTTCGTTGTTGAACCTTTGGAAAGAGGCTATGGTACCACGTTGGGAAATTCCCTGCGAAGGATCATGCTGTCATCTTTACCGGGTGTAGCTGTGACCAGCGTAAAAATCGACGGCGTGCTTCATGAATTTTCTACCATTTCCGGCGTGAAGGAAGATGTCGTGGAAATTATTCTGAACCTGAAGGGATTGGCTGCAAAGCTTTATTGCGATGAGCCAAAAACCGTTCGCATTGAAGCGAAAGGGGAAGGAGAAGTGACGGCAGGGGACATCATTGCTGATGCAGATGTGGAAATTTTGAATCCCGAACTGCACATTGCAGAACTAAGTGCGGGATCGGAGCTCAATATGGAGATCGTACTGGAAAAAGGTCGTGGATACGTCTCTGCGGAGAAAAACAAGTCCAAAGACCAGCCCATCGGGACCATACCGGTAGACTCTTCTTTCACCACGGTGAAAAAAGTGAACTATTCGGTAGAAGATACCCGAGTCGGCCAAGTAACAGATTTCGACAAATTGACGTTGGAATTGTGGACAGACGGCACCATCACCCCGGAAGAGGCGGTTTCCCTGTCTGCCAAGATACTAAACGAGCATTTGAGTTTGTTCATCGACCTGACCGATCATGTAGGAACCGTTGAGATCATGGTGGAAAAGGAAGAAAACAAGAAAGAAAAAATGCTGGAAATGTCCATCGAAGAGTTGGAGTTGTCTGTACGCTCCAGCAATTGTCTGCGAAGAGCAAACATCAACACGGTGGAAGAATTGACGCAAAAATCCGAGGAAGACATGATGAAAGTTCGAAACCTCGGGAAAAAATCTTTAAACGAAATAAAATTCAAGCTGGCAGAGATCGGCTTGGGATTAAGACAAAGCGACGAGTAAGAAGGAGGGATAAAGATGGCTGGTTATCGAAAACTGGGACGTCCCACAGATCAGAGAAGAGCAATGCTACGAAATCTGGTTACGGCCTTATTGGATAATGGGAAACTGGAAACCACAATCACCAGAGCGAAAGAAACAGGCAGAATTGCCGAGAAGATGATTACGTTGGGTAAACGAGGTGATCTTCACGCAAGAAGACAAGCCTTGGCCTACATCAACAGCGAAGCGGTAGTGGCAAAGCTTTTTGACGAAATCGCACCGAAGTACAAAGAGCGAAACGGTGGCTACACAAGAATTTACAAACTTGGGCAACGAAGAGGCGACGCTGCAGAAGCGGCTTTGATCGAGCTGGTATAATGAGACTGTGGGATTAAACAAAAGTTTAATCCCTTTTGTCCATTTTTTACAGGAATGAGGCATTTATGAATACAATGATCGAATTTAAAAACGTCGGTTATATATATGAAAAACATGAAGGGGAAGACACGCTGGCAGTAGATGATGTGAGCTTTTCCGTTCAAGAAGGGGAGTTTATTGGGATCATTGGACACAACGGTTCCGGAAAATCCACCCTTTCAAAAATGATCAATGCCATATTGTTTCCCACGTCCGGAGATGTGATCGTGTCGGGGATCAATACAAAAGATCATGACCGAATTTGGGAAGTCCGGCAAAATGCCGGCATGGTATTCCAAAATCCGGACAATCAGCTGGTTGCCACCCTGGTGGAAGAAGAAGTGGCTTTCGGTCCGGAAAATCTTGGTGTGGATCCTAAAGAAATACGAAGACGAGTGGATGAAGCCCTGGACAACGTGGAAATGGGAGACTACAAAAACAAGAAGCCCCATCAATTGTCGGGCGGTCAAAAACAGCGGATCGCCATTGCAGGTATTTTGGCCATGAAGCCGAAATGCATCGTTCTGGATGAACCTACCGCCATGTTGGATCCGTCTGGCCGCAAGGAAGTCATGGATACCATCAAGCGCTTGAACAAAGAGGAAAACATCACCATCCTGCACATCACCCATTATATGGATGAAGTGGTGGATGCAGACCGTATTTTAGTAATGGACAATGGCAAAATAGCCATGGAAGGAACCCCAAGGGAAATTTTGAATCAAGTGGAAAAATTGAAGAGTTTGCGATTGGATGTCCCTCAGATCACGGAATTGGCCTACAATTTGAAGAAGGAAAACCTGCTGGCCAGCAGCGATGTTCTGACGGTGCATGAAATGGTGGATGCCCTATGTCAATAGATATCAAGAACTTATCTCACATATACTCGGAAGGTACCCCATTTGAATCCATCGCATTGGATCAGGTCACGGCCACCATCGAAAAAGGAACCTTTATCGGATTGATCGGTCATACCGGAAGCGGGAAATCTACATTGATCCAGCACTTGAATGTCCTGTTGAAGCCTACCGGCGGAACCGTTTTTCTGGACGAGTTGGACATCAACGCCAAGAACGTCAATCCAAAAACCATTCGCCAAAAGGTGGGCCTGGTATTTCAATATCCGGAACACCAGCTGTTTGAAGAGACCGTCGCAAAGGACGTGGCCTTCGGACCGACGAACCTTGGGTTGAAGAAGGATGAAATCGAAAAAAGGGTACAGCAAGCCATTGAGTTGGTAGGGCTGGATTATGATACAGTAAAAGACAAGTCGCCATTCGAGCTCAGCGGCGGACAAATGCGACGGGTCGCCATTGCAGGGGTATTGGCCATGGAACCGGAAGTACTGGTCCTGGACGAACCCACAGCCGGCTTGGATCCAAAAGGTCGGGATGACATACTTCGCGTCATTCGTTCCTTGCACGAAACCAACAAGATCACGGTGGTGCTGGTCTCCCACAGCATGGAAGACATCGCCAAGTTCGTGGACAAGATCATGGTCATGTCCAAAGGGAAACTTGCACTGTACGATACACCGGAAAATGTCTTTTCCCAGGCGGAAATGCTGGAGAACATCGGCCTTGCCGTTCCCCAGGTGACCTACCTGATGAGGGAATTGAAAAAGACGGATCCTTTGGTAAACCAGAATGCATATACGCTGGAGCAGGCGCAGGAAGAGATCGTGAAAATGATTAGGAGAAAACAAGATGCTTAAAGATGTTACTATCGGCCAGTATTATCCCACCAATTCGATAATACACCGGTTGGACCCCAGAACGAAAATACACTTCACCCTGCTCTACATCGTTGCACTTTTTGTAGTGGACAACTTGTATGGGTATGGGGTGGCCCTTGGAATGCTTCTGGCAATCACCCTGGTATCAAAAATACCTGTGGGGTATGTGCTTCGAGGTGTAAAAGGATTGGTTTTCATCATCATGATCACCGTGGCCATCAATCTGTTCATGACACCGGGAACGGTAAAATGGCAATTCTGGATCTTCAAGATCACGGAAGAGGGCTTTCGAGTCGCCACTTTCATGGCCCTGCGGCTGATCTTCCTGGTGACAGGGACCTCCCTGATGACCCTGACCACTTCGCCCATCGCATTGACGGATGGGATCGAGTACTCCCTTCGGGGTGTTCCTTTTGTTCGTAAGTACGCCCACGAGCTGGCCATGATGATGACTATCGCCCTTCGTTTTATTCCTACATTGATGGAGGAAACGGACCGGATCATGAAAGCCCAGAAAGCCAGGGGAGCAGACCTGGACAGTGGCAATTTGCTGCAACGGGCAAAGAATCTGATTCCAATTCTTGTCCCGTTGTTTGTCAGTGCCTTTCGTCGGGCCGATGAATTGGCCATTGCCATGGAGGCTAGATGTTACCGGGGCGGAGAAAACCGGACCCGGATGCATGAGTTGAAGTTTCATGGAAGGGACATGTATGCCTACGTTGCCACCTTTGTCATGGTATTTGCCGTATTCATGACCCGATTCATATAGTTTTGGGATGTGTGTCTTATGGAAAACGTCCAAATCATCGTCGAATATGATGGAACCGCCTATTGTGGCTGGCAAGTGCAGCATAACGGGTTGGCGATACAGCAGGTCCTCATGGATGTCTGGGAAAAAATGACAGGTGAGAAGATCAAGCTTGCCGGCTCTGGTCGAACAGATGCCGGTGTCCACGCCTATGGACAATCTGCAAATTTTTTAACCGGATCCACCATCCCGGTGGAAAAGATCCCCTATGCCTGGAATGGGAACCTGCCTCCTGACATTCGTGTTCTGGAAGCGAAGATCCGGGGATCGGACTTCCACAGTCGATTTTCTGCGAAAGGTAAAGTCTACGAGTATCGGGTGTTGAACAGGGCCCAGGGAAGCGGACTTCGATACAATCGGGTTTGGCATGTACGACAGCCTTTGGATTTTGATCGAATGGACCGGGCAAAAGAACATTTTATCGGCACCCACGATTTTACGGCATTCTCCTCGGCGAAAAGCGAAGCGACCACCAAGGTGCGTACCGTTCACGAACTTGTCCTGAGTAAGGAAGAAGAGGAATACGTATTTGTGATCGCCGGCAATGGATTTTTGTACAACATGGTCCGCATCATGGTTGGGACCCTGGTGGAGATCGGACAGGGGAAAAGAGAGCCGGAGTCCATCCTAGACCTGTTCGAAGGAAAAGAACGAAGGGCGTCGGGGATCACGGCACCGCCCCAAGGCTTGTATTTAAAAAAAGTGATATATTGAACTGGAATCATTGACATATAGGGATTCCTGTTATAAAATATACGTTGGCACATTATCTGATCCACTAGCCCCGGATCGGTAATTGATAGGAACAAAAACGAAGTTGATAGGAACGAAAACGAAGTTGAATGGAGGATATAAGATGAACGCAAGATCGACAGTGATGGCGAAAAGCGGCCAAGTAGAAAGAAAATGGTTTGTCGTTGACGCTGATGGCAAGACATTGGGAAGACTGGCCAGCGAAGTGGCAACAATTCTTCGCGGCAAAAATAAACCAATTTATACACCCCACGTGGACACGGGAGATTACGTCATTGTAATCAACGCTGAGAAGATCCACCTGACAGGAAAGAAACTGGATCAAAAAATGTACCGACGACACAGTGGTTACATCGGTGGCATGAAAGAAACGTCTTATCGAAAAATGATTGCGGAAAAACCGGAGTTCGTTATCGAGAAAGCCGTGAAGGGAATGCTCCCCCACAATATTCTTGGAAGACAGATGTTCAAAAAGTTGAAGGTTTATAAAGGCAGTGAGCATCCGCATACTGCACAAAAGCCGGAAGCTTTGGAACTGAACGTATAAGAGGGGAGAGGAGGAATAAAAATGGCAGTTACACAATTTTGGGGTACAGGAAGAAGAAAGACATCCGTTGCACGAGTTCGCATCCTACCGGGATCCGGCAAGTTTGTCGTAAATAAGAAGGACTTGGACGATTACTTTGGAATGGAAACACTGAAAGTCATCGCAAAGCAGCCGTTGACACTGACGGACACCCTGGATAAATTCGACGTTATCGTCAACGTACATGGTGGAGGATTCACCGGACAAGCAGGTGCCATTCGTCACGGCATTTCAAGAGCATTGCTGAAAGCCGACGAGAACTTAAGAGGAGACCTGAAAAAAGCTGGATTCCTTACACGAGATGCTCGAATGACAGAAAGAAAGAAATACGGTCTGAAAAAAGCAAGAAAAGCGTCTCAATTCTCCAAACGATAATATACTGCTGCAGTCAAACTGCGGTCAAAGCCCTGGAATACTCACATATTCCGGGCTTTTTTTACTGCAAAAGCCGGTTTTATGATAAAATAATGAGATGAAATGAATGCATATGGAAAAGAGTGATGTTTGTTGAATCGGGAGCGACCGGTAGGTGTTATGGATTCAGGAGTCGGCGGACTCACAGTAGTAAAAGAAATGGTCAAGATCTTGCCGGAGGAAGACGTGATCTATTTTGGAGATTCCAAAAGGATGCCCTACGGAAACCGATCGGAAGAAGAGATCGTTTACCTGGCAAACGAGATCATCGCATTTTTGGAAAACAAGGGCGTAAAGGCCATATTGCTGGCCTGCAATACGGTGTCCTCCCAAATGGACAAACTGACCCATCGGGTACCCCTCTTTGGGATCATAGAAGCAGGCTGCATGGCCGTGTTGGAAAACAGCGACTCTGAAGAGATCGGGCTCATCGCCACTGTCGCCACGGTGAAAAGCGGGGTTTATGAAAAGACGCTGGAACGCTTGGATGGAAACCGAAAATTCGTGTCCAACGACTCCAGGAAGCTGCCCCAGATCATCAATGACCAGCTGCGCCACAGGTACTTGCTGGACAAACACATCCATGAGTGCATCGACCCCATACTGGAACAGGGCAGCATTCGGGAACTGGTATTGGGCTGCAGTCACTTTCCCATCATCGAAAAAGAAATAGAAGAGATCTACCCTCATCTGCGGCTGATCAATCCGGCCAACAAGCAAGTCCGGATGCTGGAGGCCTACTTGTTGGAATCCTCCCTGAACAAAACGGACAAGCAAGGAGACTTGACGGTTTATACAACGGCCAGGGTCCAAGAGTTTAGAGAAACCATGGACCGGCTCGGGATGGAAAATTATACTCTGGAGAAAGTGGCCTTGCTGGAGGAAGATCAACAGGATCTCATATAACAATTTTAGGAGGAGCGAGGAATTTGGAAGAAACAAAAAAAGTATTATACAGTGGAATTCAACCTTCCGGTTCGTTTACCATCGGCAACTACTTTGGAGCCATCAAGAATTGGGTGGATCTGCAGGATGCATACGACTGCTATTTTTGCGTCGTGGATCTCCATGCGTTGACCGTTCCCCAAGTAGCCAAAGATCTGCGAAAAAACAGCTTTGAGTCTTTTATCACCCTGCTGGCCGCCGGGTTGGATCCGGAAAAGGTGACCCTGTATTTTCAATCACATGTCAGTGCCCATGCCGAACTGGCCTGGTTGCTCAACTGCTATTCCTATATGGGAGAATTGAGCCGCATGACCCAATTCAAGGACAAATCTCAAAGGCAGGGGGAAAACATCCGAGTGGGGTTGTACAGCTATCCTGTATTGATGGCCGCAGACATTCTGTTGTACCAATCGGACCTGGTTCCTGTTGGAGAGGATCAAAAGCAACACCTGGAGTTGACCAGGGACATCGCCAACCGGTTCAACAACCTCTATTCGCCCACCTTCAAAGTGCCGGAACCCTATATTGGGGAAAAGGGTGCCAGGATCATGAGTTTGCAGGAGCCCAATAAAAAGATGTCCAAATCTGATGAAAATGTGAATTCTTTTGTGACCTTGCAGGACGACCGGGACACCATCATCCGCAAATTTAAAAGAGCGATCACCGATTCGGACAGCCTGGTCCGTTTTGACCGTCAGGAAAAGCCGGGCATCTCCAATCTTATGGAGATCTACTCCTGCGCCACGGGGATGGATTTTGATGCCATTGAACGTGATTTTGAAGGAAAAGGATATGGCGATTTCAAAATTGGAGTTGGAGAAGCCGTAGCAGATGCATTGATGCCGATCCAGAACGAGTTTCAGAGATTGAAGGCGGATAAGGGATACATCAAGGAAATTGTCGAGAAAAGTACACAAAAAACCATTCGGGCCGCCAATAAAACACTGTCCAAGGTAAAAAGAAAAGTAGGGCTGTTTGAAATTTAAAACATAGAATATGAAAGAAAATTTGTAAATCTTTCTTTTTGTGCTTGTTGCAAGAGAAATATTATGATAATATAAACAATAATTTATTATTGTGCGAATTATCAGATTATATTGCAAACAAAGAGAAAGGGATGTTATAAATGGACAGCAGAAAATCCCCATATGCCTATCAGGCAGTAGATGTGATGGAACCAAATCTATACGGGGAATACTTTCCCTACAGTCAGGTGCCGGTCCTGTCCTTTGACGGCGGGACCACCCCCATGGACTTGCCGGAAGACATTTGGATCACTGATACCACATTTCGGGACGGGCAACAATCCATGTCCGCCTTTACCGTAGAACAGATCACCGCCTTGTTTGATTATCTTCACCGAATCGACAACAAAACGGGGCTGATCCGAACGTCCGAGTTTTTCCTGTACTCGGAAAAGGATAGAAAGGCCGTAAGGGCATGCATGGAAAAGGGGGTTGAATTTCCCCGGATCACTTCCTGGATCCGCGCCAACGCCAGCGATTTTGAGCTGGTCAAAGAAATGGAGATATCGGAAACGGGGCTGTTGATGTCCTGTTCCGATTATCATATCTTTAAAAAATTGAAAATGAGCCGCACTGCCTGCATGGAGATGTATCTGGATGTGGTGAAACGGGCACTGGATCATGGGATCCGTCCCAGATGCCACCTGGAGGACATAACCCGGGCCGATTTTTATGGATTTGTACTGCCTCTGGTCCAAAACATTCAAGCTTTGGGCAAAGAAGCAGGGGTCCAGATCAATATTCGCCTCTGCGACACACTGGGCTTGGGTGTTCCCTATCAGGGCGCGGCACTCCCCAGAAGCATCCCTGCTTTGATCCACGGTTTGAAAACGCTGGCGGGAGTTCCCTCCGGCGCATTGGAATGGCATGGACACAACGACTATCATAACGTGGTGACCAATGCAACGACGGCCTGGCTCCATGGAGCGTCTGCCGTCAATACCACCATGTTCGGCATTGGTGAAAGAACGGGGAACTGTCCCCTGGAGGCCATGCTCATCGAGTACAGCCAACTGAAACAGGACAAGAAGATCGATCTGACCTTTCTATATGAAATGCGGGTATTTTTTGAAAGAGAATTTGGCTACGTCATGGATCCGAAACGGCCTTTCGTCGGAGATGATTTCAACATGACAAAAGCCGGGGTCCATGCCGACGGGATCATGAAGTGCGAAGCAATCTACAACTCCTTCGATACCAAAAGGATCCTGAATCGTCCGGTGGTCATAAAAGTGAACCAGACATCCGGCCTGGCGGGGATCGCTGCGTGGATGAACAACTGGATGGGGGAAAGTGAAACAAAAAAAATCAGCAAAAAAGACCCTTTGGTTTTCCAGGTGAAAACATGGGTAGATGAACAATACGACAAGGGAAGAACCACCGCTATTTCCGACGAGGAACTACTGGCTGTGACCAACCGATTTTCCGGGCGGATCAAGGCGGTGGACTAAAAAAATAGATGGGAGATGATGTAGTATGGGTTATACGATCACAGAGAAAATAATCAAGGAGCATCTTGCAATAGGAGAAATGGTGCGGGGCACGGAGATCGGAATCACCATCGATCAGACATTGACCCAGGACTCTACCGGAACCATGGCGTATCTGCAATTTGAAGCCATGGAGGTACCAAGGGTGAAAACGAAGCGATCCGTGGCTTATATCGACCACAACATGCTTCAGACCGGTCCGGAAAACATGGATGACCACCGTTATATTCAAACGGTGGCAAAAAAACACGGGATCTATTATTCAAAGCCGGGAAACGGAATCTGCCACCAGGTGACCGTAGAGCGTTTCGGCGTCCCCGGACAAACCTTACTGGGCTCGGACAGCCATACGCCTACGGCAGGAGGATTGGGGATGCTGGCCATCGGTGCCGGAGGGTTGGATGTTGCCGTGGCCATGGCCGGAGGACCTTACTACATCACCATGCCAGAGATCGTGAAAGTGGAGCTTGCCGGCAAATTGCAGCCGGGTGTGGCATCCAAAGACATCATCTTGGAAGTATTGAAGCGGTGCACGGTAAAAGGCGGAGTGAATCGGGTTTTTGAATACGTTGGTGAAGGGGTATCCTCCCTGACGGTTCCGGAACGGGCCACCGTCACCAACATGGGCGCAGAACTTGGCGCCACCACATCCATTTTTCCATCGGACGACATCACAAAAGCGTTTTTAACGGCCCAGGAACGAGGGGAAGACTTTGTTCCCTTGGAAGCGGATGAGGATGCCGTATATGATTTGGAGATCATTGTGGACTTGAATGCACTGAATGCCCTGGCGGCGTGTCCTCACTCTCCGGACAATGTGAAAACCATTGTGGAATTGGAAGGAACCAAGGTGGATCAGATCGCCATTGGCAGCTGTACCAATTCTTCCTATCTGGATCTCATGAAAGCGGCCAATATTTTGGAAGGGAAAACCGTGTCGGAAAATGTTTCTCTGGTCATTGCACCCGGATCCAAACAGGTGTTGAACATGCTGGCGGAAAACGGAGCCCTGGCAAAGCTCATCGATGCCGGTGCCAGAATCCTGGAATGTGGCTGCGGACCATGCATCGGCATGGGACAATCCCCCAACACCAGCGGCGTATCCCTTCGAACCTTCAATCGAAACTTCAAGGGACGCAGCGGCACCGTGGATGCGGATGTGTACATTGTCAGTCCGGAAACGGCAGCCGTATCCGCCATTACGGGGGTCATTACGAATCCGGTGACTACCATCGATCCTGCTCTTTTGGACATTGCCATTCCGGAAGTCTTCAAGGTCAATGACAACATGATCGTGGAGCCGGCCCCGGAAGGAACCCAGGTCGACATCGTCAAGGGACCCAACATCAAACCTTTCCCGGAGACAGTGAAATTGCAGGATGCCATCGCCAAGAAGGTGCTGATCATCGTGGAGGACAACATCACCACGGACCACATCATGCCATCCAATGCAAAATTGCTTCCCTATCGATCCAACATCCCATACTTGTCGGATTACTGTCTGACGCCTTGTGATGTGGATTTTCCGCAGCGGGCAAAAGACAACGGGGGAGGTATCATCATCGCCGGACACAATTACGGGCAAGGATCCAGCAGGGAGCATGCCGCATTGGCGCCCTTGTATTTGGGGATCAAGGCAGTAGTTGCAAAATCCTTTGCCAGGATCCACAAGAACAATTTGATCAACAACGGCATTTTGCCTCTGGTATTCAAGAACGAAGCCGATTACGACACCCTGGAATTGCTGGATGAACTGACCATGGAACAGGTGCTGGACGGTGTGACCAAAAAAGAAATGACCTTGCACAACGCAACAAAAGGGACCTTCTTTGATGTGATCGTGGACATTACGGACCGACAGATCGACATCATCAAGGCAGGCGGCTTGATCAATTTCATGAAAATGGACAGATAGGTGGAAACGCCATCGATCCAAAAATAAAAAAAGGAGGATGCGTCACGCATCTTCCTTTTTTGCATTCCATATTTTTCAAAGGATGGGATCGAAGTATTGGATGGGCGGGCTGGTCTTCCAATCCAACCCGGTTTCGTAGCCCAGATCTTTAAAGCAGTTATCCAGCACCGTCCGGTCCACTTCCTTCTGACCCAGAAGCATGGGATCGATGAGAGGGATCTTTTGCCGGATGTCTTCCTGGGCCTTCTGGCAAAGTTCCGGATAAGAGTCGGTGAATGCTTGCGTGTCATCGCAAGGATGACGCCAGATGCTCTTGTCCAAATTCAATACCAGGGTGGGATCCATGGGTTTGATCCCGTAGAAGGCGGTGGAGAACTTGCCGGGATCTCCCGCCAAAATCTCCCCGAATCCGACAGCCAGCCGTTTCAATCCCGTTGGATCCGACAACACACGGGTCAATTTTTTTGCTTTCTCCAGACTTTTTCGGACCGTCCCTTTTTCCATGGATATCCCGAATGTTGCCTTCAGGGTCTCCGCGTAAAAATACTCCAGGATATCTGCAGCCATGGCGGGAACGTCAAAGAGGCGATGGACTTGAAAATTGTGGGCTTTTTCTCCGGTGCGCATATGGTAGTAGGCCATGTCCAACTGGATCTCGTATTTCTTGTGGTTGTGCTTGAAGGGCAGTGTTTCCGGACGATCTTCCAGATAACTCCCGCTTCGATAGAAGATAAAGGGGTGGGTGGCTACGTCCAGTGCGTGATGGCAGATCATACCTATGTAATAGGATCGCAAAATCGGTTTGTAAGACTCCGGAGCATGGAGGCAAGTGAGCAATCCGTGATAAAAAAAGTCGTTGATCTGTTCCTTGTGGAGACGATCACCCAGGGGAATTTTGCTTTCCTGGGATTCCAGTACGTTGTAGTAAAGAAAGATATCCGGTCCCTGGCTGCCTAGAAACAACAGCCGTTCATTCACTGGAAAGGATATGGGCCCTTCCTCCAGCAAGTCTTTGGCGCAAAGATAATGGTTGATGGCATCTGACATGGGTTACACCTCCAATTAATTCTAACTCCATCATAGCACAAATTGTTTTCTTCATTGGATGAAACTGTTAAAATGGAAGCAGAAAGAAGGGATATTATGAAGCTGACCAAAGAAGAAATCAGTTGGATCTTTTATGATTGCGGCAATTCGGCCTACTCCATCATCATCACCACTGCCATTTTTCCCATCTATTTTACCAGCATGGCCGCTGCCAGCGGTGCTTCCGGGGCTGCTGCCACCGCATGGTGGAACTATGGCAATGCCTTTGCCACCTTCATCATCGTGCTGCTGAGTCCCATACTGGGTACCATTGCCGATTACAAGTCCTTCAAAAAGCGTTTTTTCACCTTTTTCGCCCTTCTAGGGGTTGCCTTTACAGGGTTTCTTGCCTTGGTGCCCCAGACCCAGTGGCAGGTCATGATGATCTTCTACGTGATCACAGTGGTGGGATTTGCCGGTTCCAACATCTTCTATGATGCCTTTCTCGTGGATGTATCAGAGGATGAGAATATGGACCGGGTATCCTCTTCCGGGTTTGCTTTTGGATACATCAGCAGCGTTTTTCCTTTTATTCTTTGCATCTTCCTGATCAATTTCTCCGGTCTGGATGTATTGCTGATGACGAAGATCTCCTTTGTGATCACTGCGCTTTGGTGGGGCTTGTTCACCTTGCCCATGTTGAAAAACGTCCATCAGAAGCACTATATCCCAAAGGAACCAAATCCCGTATCCAACAGTTTTCGGCGGATGTTTGCCACCTTTAAAAACATACGAAAATATCGGGTCATTGCCATTTTTCTGCTTGCTTACTTCTTCTACATCGACGGAGTGGATACGATCATTCGAAATGCGGCGGTATTTGGCGAACAGATCGGACTGGATACCACCGGTCTGATGATCGCCTTGCTGTTGACCCAGGTGGTTGCCTTTCCTTTTGCCCTGCTCTACGGCATGCTGGCAAAACGTTTTTCTGCGAAAAACATGATCATTTTCGGCATCATCACCTACTTTTTGGTTTGCATCATGGCCTTTCGCATGGAGACGATCTGGGATTTTGCATTTTTGGGATTCCTCATCGCTTCCGCCCAAGGGGGCATACAAGCCTTGAGCAGATCCTACTTTGCCAAGATCGTCCCGAAAAACAACGCCAATGAGTTTTTTGGATTTTACAACATCCTTGGAAAATTTGCCGCCATCATGGGACCCATCCTGATCGGTACCATTACTTTGATCACAGGGGATATCCGAAAGGCGGTTCTCAGTCTGGTCATCCTCTTTGGTGTGGGTCTGGTGTTGATCCTTCGCTTGCCAAAGAATCCGGAGCGGGTGGAAAAAAATCCAGTATGATATGAAAAAAAGGATGGGGTCATTGGACCCCATCCTTTTAAAGTTGGATCATTCGCATGTAATGGAGATGCTGTTTTCCCACAATCCGTGGATGTTGCAATAGCTCATGGCCATCAATTCTCCGGATTCCTGGATCTTCAGCATAACGTCTGCACAGTAATCCGTGAAGACGCCGGCTTCTCCATGGGCATCAAAGGAAACCGTGGCGATCTCAATGGGAAACTTTCCGCTTTCCGGTTTGAAATAAAGCTTGATCCATTTGATATAATGCTCAAAGGTGTTTGGATGGGCGATCTCTTCGCCGACTACAACGGTGACCAAAAAGGACTCGTCTTTTTTGGCGCTTTCCGGTGCTTTTATCACAGGTACGTGTTTTTCATTCTTCCAGTCACCGCTTTGAACTGTTGCTGTAAGTTTTGACATTTTGTACACTCCTTCTTCCATGTTTTCGTGGGTTCATATTAGGGTTTATACCCGTTCCATTATGGAATAAACAAGATAAAGATTGAAGTTTCCCGCAATAAATGGGTATAATGGTCGTTGAGGTGAAGAGGACGATGAGAGTGAATCTACTGATCGAAGGAAGGGTGCAGGGTGTGGGGTTCCGATGGTTTGCCAGGGAACTCGCCTTGGAACTGGGGCTCACCGGCAATGTACGAAACAATGCCGATTCTACAGTTGAAATCAATGCACAGGGAGACCAAGTGCCCATAGAGCGTTTTATCTACTACCTGTACGAAGGACCCAACCGGTTCGCCAGGGTGGATCACGTCCGAGTGAGAGAAATCGAAGAAGTGGAAGCGGAGAAAGATTTTGAAGTGGTATTGTTGTAATGCAGTGGAACTTGTTGTATAATTTCCCGTATTGAAAGAGGAGGACACAGGATGACTTTATATGAACAATGGAAAAACACCGTACAGGAATCCATGGAATCGGAAGAAAAGCAGCAAGCTTTTTGGGATGATTTCTGCAATCAGGAACAAACCATCTACGAAGATCTTCTAGGAAAGAAAGAATCTCATGTAGAGGGGACTTTTCTTGAACTGGCAGATCGCTTTGGTGTAGGCAGTGCTTACTTCATGGGCTTTCTGGATGGAATAAACGAAAGCATCAAGGAGAGCAACAAACTGGAAGACATGGCAGAAAACGACCTGGTCTCCCTGGATATCGATTTTGAAAAGTTGTATTACAACATGCTGGCCGTACCGGCTCCCTGGCTCTATGAACTGGAGCAGTGGGACGGGATCTTGAGCCCGGAAGAAAAGAAAGCCATCACGAAACAATATAACCGGTCAAAGACGGTGGTCAAGGAAAACAAGGTGGGCCGAAACGATCCTTGTCCTTGTGGAAGCGGGAAAAAATATAAAAAATGCTGCGGTAAGGCGTCGTAAAAAAACAGGCTGGAAACAGCCTGTTTTATTTTTCGCTTAAATAGATCAATGCAACAATGGACAAGAGGGTCTCCGGCGTAAACTGTTTGGTCAACCGGGTCAGGGTCTCCATGTTGTGGATCCGCAGGCTTAAAAAGTAAACGTATGCGGATAAAAAGGACAGGGGGTCCGATGGCAGCCGGTCGTCGACGTCCCTTTTGAAGGTGCGGGAGATGGTGTCTGCAGATTTGATGGTTACCAAATGATTGGACAGCAAGTTGTTGACCGTACCGAAGATCTCCTGGATCATCTCGTTGGTGGTATATCGCTTCAAACGAGGCAGCTGCAGGGCTCGTGCGGTTATTTCCAACATGCTCAAAGGCAGATTTGTTCCCCGATAGGTGGTTTCTTTCAGGATCGTCTCCAGTTTCTCCAGCATCTCTTCTTTTCCGGAAGCGGAGCCCATCCCCAAAAGTGCATTCAATTTGATCCCCGATTCCCCGGGAATAGGGTAGCCCAGCCGTTTATGGAATGTCTTCCAAAGGCTCTTGCCGGATTGAAGATCCACATAGTAGAATTTCCCCTCCAGCCGGTCCCATTTTTTCAACAGGTCCAGATAACCCATTTCCAAGTTTTTCATGACATTTTCCGGTTTCATGTCCATGCTCAGGCCCAGGTGCTCCGAAGGAATGATGTTGATGGAATTGATCGGAGGATCCTGTCTTTTCCAACGGGCAAGAAGATCGGGGCGGAAACCAACGCTGACCCACTGCTTCGTCTCCTGCTCCGTGGCGATGTTGAGCAGATCCTGTTCTTCCGAGGCATCCGTTTTTCCCATGGATATGGATCGAAAAATGGGATAATAGAAACCAATGAGCATCCAATCCAGCCAATTTTCGGAAGACGATCGGGAAAAAGGGGTGGTGACCGGTTCGAATGTTTTCGGATCGTAGGTTTTCAGGATGAAGTTGATGGAAGAACGTCGAATGGCGGATTCATCCAGGTGGTCGGCCAGAAAATCTTTGGCCCGCCGGTATTCCGGGTTGGAAGGATGGAAAGCCTGTCCCAGTTTCTGGTGAAGGGTCGGCTCGTCCATACCGGACCATTGGGCGGCGTACTGCTCTGCCAAATGGCGATTGAAGGCAACCAACGGATTTTGAGAATCTGCAGACCAGTAGTTCAATGCGGAGGACATCTTTCCCTGAACGATCAGGGCTGCGTTGATGATGCTGGCGGAAGCGGAAATGACCGTGGAAAGATCCGCCCTGCATTCCATCAAGCCTTTCCATACGCCGATCTCGTATGCTCCCTTTGCACCGTCGTCCCAAAGCAACAATCCCCATTTCACATGCAACACCTCCCAGAGATGATATCATTATACCACAGTGCCTTTCTCTTTCTGAACTGCAAAGTTTGGGTTGTATAAAAGGGTTTCATCCAGTATAATGAAAAGCCATGACAGTTCGCAAAATCCTGTCGATAAAAAAAACTACGGAGGATATCATGAAAAACAAATCTTATTTTTTGGCAAAGGCGGGGATCATTGCCGCCCTTTATGCAGTGTTGACATTGATGCTGCCATTTCTCAGCTATGGAGCCCTGCAGGTGCGCATTTCGGAAGCCTTGACGGTGTTGCCCTGGTTTACGACAGCGGCAGTTCCCGGATTGCTGGTGGGATGTCTTCTTGCCAATCTCTTCGGAAGTCCCCTGGGGCTTCTGGATGTGGTACTTGGCAGTCTGACCACCTTCGCGGCGGCATGGTGGGCCTCCAAAATCAAGACCAAAGCGCTGGTGCCCCTTCCGTCCATCCTTTTAAACAGCCTGGTCATCCCGTACGTGCTGTTTCAAGCCTTGAACATACCTTATCTACCCAGTGTCCTTTACGTCGGTCTGGGGCAGACTCTGGCGGTTTACGGATTGGGGTACCCCATGATGTTGTTTATTGAAAAATCCACCAAATTGAAGATGTTGCTCACCGATAAAAAACACCCATAAAGGGTGTTTTTTTAGAAGGTTTTATTATTTAATTTTTCCAGGATCCCCGGAATGATCTTGTTGATGGTGCCTGCGCCGGCAATAAGGACGAAGTCACCCGGCTGTGCCAGTTCCGCCACCGCATCCTCCATGGCGGCAAAATCCGACAGATGGACGGAGGGGATGGAAAACCGATCTCGAACGGCATTGGCCAGATCTTCCTGCTGGAGAGGATAGGTATTTTTTTCCCGATCGGAATAAATGTCGCTGACGATCAGGTGGTCTGCACCGCCCAAAGCCTCCACCAGTTGGTCAAAAAAATGATAGGTCCTGGAAAAGGTGTGGGGCTGGAATACCACGATGAGCCGGTTGGCCTTGTAATTTTTACAAGCCTGGATGGTCACGGCCACTTCCGTAGGGTGGTGGGCGTAGTCTTCCACTACGGTGATGCCCTGGGCTGTGCCCTTGTGCTCGAAACGACGGCCGGCGCCGGAAAAAGTTTTCAGGGATGCCGCCATCCTTTCCGGATCGGTACCGCAAAGATCTGCACAGGCGATGGCTGCCAATGCATTGCGTACATTGTGCTCTCCCGGGATGTTCAAGGTGAATTCCTGCCAGAAAACGCCCTTTCGCAATACTTTAAAAGTGGGTTTTCCAAAATCGTCATAACGGATGTCCGTAGCCTGGTAGTCGTTGCCGGGCTCCAGTCCCGTTCGAAGGACCTTCCGGTCCAAGTCGTCGATGGCGTCCAACACGTCCGGCGAATCCCCGTTGACGATCAAAAACCCGTCGGCAGGGACGATCTCGGCAAATCGACGAAAGGAGTCCTTGACCTGATCCAGATCTTTAAAATAATCCACATGCTCGTGCTCCAGATTTAAAATGATGCCGATATGATGGGTGGACTTGAGGAAGCTGTCCACATACTCACAGGCTTCCGTGACGAAATACTCGCCGGATCCCACCCGATAATTTTTTCCAAAAGTGGATACTACGCCTCCCACGCTCACCGTTGGATCCAACCCGCCTTCATAAAGAAGAGTGGCGATAAGGGAGGAGGAGGTGGTTTTGCCATGGGTGCCTGCAACGGCAACGGTTTTTGGATAGGCCCTGGTCAACACTCCCAAAAAATCGGCCCGTTCCATCATGGGGATCCCCAATTGGGCAGCCTGCAGAAGTTCAGGGTTGTCCTTGGAAATGGCGGCAGTGTATACCACCAGGCTGGCGTTTGTCGGGATCTGGTCGCCGGAGTGACCGACGAAGACCTTGGCCCCCCGTTCTTTCAGCTTGTGCATGTAGAGGGAGTCCTGCATGTCCGAACCGGTAACGGGTATATGATTTTCCAACAGGATGGAAGCCAGTCCGCTCATGCTGGAACCGCCGATCCCAACAAAATGGACTACTTCTATGGGGAAATGCAAAATGCGTTCCAATGTCTGTTTCACAAAATTACCTCTTTCGTTCATTGATTAATGTTGATGGTGAACCCATTATAGCATAAGGACGGGCAAATGGAGACAGAAGAAATGACAAATAAGGGGCATTAATTGGAAATAATAGTTGAATTTTTTAAAGAACATGAATAAAATTATAAGAGATTCTAAAAACATTCGTGTTTTATGGACAGGGAACGAAATAACGAGGTGAAAAGTGGAAAAGTATAAAAGAAACGAACGAATCGGTGCCATCATAAAGATCTTGGCGGACAACCCCAACAAGGTGATCACCTACAATCATTTCAGCGAGAAGTTTTCTGCAGCAAAATCCAGCATCAGCGAGGATGTGCTGGTGGTGAAAAAAATTATCGAAAACCTGGAAATGGGAAAGGTGGAAACCGTGTCCGGGGCAGCCGGCGGCGTCAAATACGTGCCGGTCATATCAGACCGGGAGCGGGAGCAGTTTCTAGAGGAAGTAAGCGCCAAACTCAGGGATCCGGGACGGATCATCCAAGGAGGTTTTCTTTATTATACCGACGTGATCTACATGCCGGATATCGTGGACAAATTGGGGCGGATCATTGCCAGCAGGTATTTGTCGGAGAAAGTGGACTGCGTTGTGACCATGGAGACCAAGGGGATTCCGGTTGCATTGATGACGGCAAAGTATTTGAACGTACCCCTGGTGATCGTTCGACGGCAAAGCAAGGTGACGGAAGGAACCACCGTTACTGTAAATTACGTGTCCGGGACCAGCTCCAGGATCTCTACCATGTCCCTTCCCAAGCGAGCCCTCCAAAAGGGGTCCAGCGTGGTCATTGTAGACGACTTTATGAAGGGGGGCGGCACCGTGAAGGGAATCATCCATTTGATGGAGGAATTCGAAGCGGAAGTAAAAGGCGTCTCCGTCTTGATCGCTTCGAAAGAACCGGAGAAAAAACTGGTGGAGGCCTACAACCCCCTCCTGGTCATGGATCGACTGGATGTAGACAGCAGCCAGATCCGCATTCAGCCTTACAAAGCCTGAAAAAAGACATCCACGGGGTACATCTCAAAAAAACTAATAAAAAAATAAAAAAATACTAAAAATTCTGTTAGTGATTGGATATAATGGGAATAAGGATTGTATCTACGTTTATCGTCGTTTTATAACTAAAGGGGGAGGCTTAAAATGCAAATCACAGATGTAAGAGTACGAAAAATATCGAAAGAAGGTAAAATGAAGGCCATTGTGTCGGTGACATTTGACGACCAGTTTGTCGTTCATGATATCAAGATCATCGAAGGACAGAATGGTTTGTTTATCGCAATGCCGAGCAGAAAAACACCGGACGGAGAATTCAAGGATATTGCACACCCGATCAATATGGATACCCGAACACAGATCCAGGACGCAGTGTTGGAAAAATATACTGCTGTTTTGGAAGAGCACGACGATGATGAAGTGGATGCACCGATACACACTGATTTTTAAAAAAACATATGAGTTATGGTTGATAGGAGCTGAAAAGCTCCTTTTTTCATGGGAAAAAAGAGAAGATGGGTCAGGGTTGTATACAAAAGCACCATTAAAGTTTATAATATTAGTGCTGGAAAATGATAATTGGAGGTGCGTGCAATGCGCAAGATGGCGTTGATACTGGCGGCGGGAAAAGGAACCCGGATGAAATCATCCATACCGAAAGTATTGCATAAAGCCGCAGGTCAGTATATGATCGAGCATGTGATCGAAAGCTGTGAAGACGCAGCGGTAGAGGAGATCCATGCGATCATCGGCCATGGGAAAGAACTGGTGAAACAAGCCCTGGGCGACAGGGTGGGATACATGGAACAAGTGCAGCAACTGGGTACGGGCCATGCTTTGATGATGGCGAAAGAACTCCTGCCCAAAGACGGGTCTGCTGTGCTGGTCCTGGTTGGAGACGCCCCGTTGATCGAAGGGGATACGTTGGCGGAGTTGATGAGAATCCATGAGCAAGAAGGCAACAGTGCCACCGTATTGACGGCGATCATGGAAAACCCGACAGGGTATGGCAGGATCCTGAAGAATGAAGAAGGGGACATTCGGAAGATCGTGGAAGAAAAAGATGCTTCCGACCTGGAAAAAAACATTCGGGAGATCAATAGCGGCATGTACTGTTTTAAAAGCGATGACCTGATCGAAGCATTGGAATCCTTGACCAACGACAACGCCCATGGGGAATATTACCTGACGGATGTCATTGAGATCCTCAACGGCATGGGAAAGCGGACGGGGACTTGGGCCACCAATGTGGAAAGCATCAAGGCGGTCAATTCCCGGGTGGAGCTGGCCCAGGTGGAAAAGATCATGCGGCGTCGGATCAATGAATTTCATATGGAAAACGGTGTGACCATTTTGGATCCGGAAGCCACCTACATCGGAAAACATGTAAAAATCGGCATGGACACGGTGATCTATCCCGGATGCATCCTGGAAGGGGAAACCGCCATCGGCGAGGAATGCCAGATATTGGAGCAGTCGAAGATCACCAACTGCATCATCGGCAACCAGGTCACGATCCAATCCTCCACCTTGATGGAAAGTTCTGTGGGAGACAAAACGAAGGTGGGGCCTTATGCCTACGTTCGTCCCAATTGCAGGATCGGCAGCAACGCGAAGATCGGTGATTTTGTGGAGCTGAAAAATGCCCGTTTCGGCGACGGTTCCAAAGCGTCCCATCTCACCTACGTGGGGGATGCAGTCGTGGGCAAAAACGTCAATCTGGGTTGCGGCGTTGTTTTTGTCAACTACGACGGCGTGGACAAGCACATCACCGTGGTGGAAGACGACGTGTTCGTGGGATGCAACGTGAATCTGGTATCCCCTGTCACGATAAAAAAAGGAGCCTATGTTGCAGCAGGTTCCACGATCACGGAAGATGTTCCGGAGGATTCCCTGGCCATCGCCAGGAGCCGGCAGACCAACAAAGAAGGATATTACAGCGACCGAAGCAGAAAAATAGAAGAATAACCGAAAAAGGAGAAGAGTATAAATGGATGGAAAATTTCAAGAAATGAAAATCATTTCGGGAAACTCCAACATTAAGTTGGCGAAAGAAATTGCGGATAATTTGGGGATGAAATTGACGGATGCCTCGTTGAAAACCTTCAGCGACGGAGAAATTTCCTTCAATTTGAATGAAACCGTACGTGGATCCGATGTTTTTGTCATCCAATCCACGTCATACCCGGTGAACAACAACCTGATGGAACTGCTTATCAGCATCGACGCCATGAAACGAGCATCGGCAGGCAGGATCAATGCGGTGATCCCATATTACGGATATGCGAGACAGGATCGAAAGGCAAAATCAAGAGATCCCATCACAGCAAAACTGGTAGCGGATCTGATCACTGTGGCCGGTGCGGACCGGGTCATCACCATGGACCTTCATGCCACACAGATCCAAGGATTTTTCGACGTTCCCGTAGATCATCTGCTGGGCCTGCCCATCATTGGAGATTATTATAAATCTTTGAAAATGACGGATCTGGTGGTGGTGTCCCCGGATGCCGGCAGCGTTCCCCGTTCCAGGAAGCTGGCGGAAATGCTCAATTCCCCTTTGGCCATCATCGACAAAAGACGGCCCAAAGCCAACGTCTCGGAGATCATGAACATCATTGGAGACGTCAAGGGGAAAAATTGCATCCTTGTGGACGACATGATCGATACGGCTGGGACCATATGCAATGGTGCCAATGCGTTAAAGGAAATGGGCGCAAAAGAAGTGTATGCGGCATGTACCCACGGCGTCTTGTCCGGACCGGCAGTGGAGCGGATCGAGGGATCGGCCATCAAGGAATTGGTGATGCTCAATACCATCGATGTCCCCGATGAAAAGATATTGGACAAGTTCAAGATCCTTTCAGTGGGATCCCTGTTCGCAAAAGCCATCAAGCGGGTCCATTTGGGCGAATCCGTCAGCACATTGTTCGATTGAAAAACAGAGACAAGGGATCTTGTCTCTTCTTTTTAGAAATTTAAAGCAGTTGGTGAAAACATGAAAGCAATCATTGGATTGGGAAATCCCGAACGACGCTATGAAAAGACCCGCCACAACATCGGATTTGACGTGATCGACCGGTTGGCGCAAAAACATCAGGTCTCCTTTCGCAGCAAACACGGCGCATTGGTGGGGGAATGCTGGTTGAACCGGGAGAAAGTGCTCCTGGTCAAACCCCAAACCTATATGAATCGAAGCGGAGAAGCAGTCCGGGACGTGGTGGAATACCACCAGCTGGATGAAGAGGACATCCTGGTGATCTACGACGATGTGGATCTGGAAGTGGGAAAGATCCGAATCCGGCCCAGTGGCAGTGCAGGGACCCACAATGGCATGCGGTCCATCATCTATCAGATGAACAGCGACGAAATGCCCCGACTTCGCATCGGCGTAGGAAAACCGGAATTTGGTGACCTGGCGGCCTATGTGCTGGGAAGGTTCTCCAAAGAAGAAGAGCCTGTGGTGGAGGAAGCAGTCCGGCGGGCAGCGGAAGCAGTGGAAGTTTTTTTGGAAGAGGACGTTCAGGAAGCCATGAATCGTTATAATGGATAATATACCAGGGAACACACCCGCCCGGCACCCATGCCGGGCCGTGTCCCGTTGGAGGTGAAAAAAATCAAAGACCGTTTGCTGCAAATCGTGAAAAGAACAAAAACCATGGATGCTCTCCACCAGTGTTATCAGGAACAGTGCAGGGGAGTTGGACTTTATCATTGTGAAGACCCGGTAAAGGTCATTTTTGGATTGGCCCTGGTTCAAGACAAGAAAAACCAGCTGTTTTTATGCGCCAGCGAGAGCAAGGCAAAGGCATATGCCAAGATCGTCGATTCCATCGACCCGAAAAGAGGCTGCTACCTGCCTTCGGAACCCTATCATGATCTGTTTCTGGAAAACCGAAGCAAGGAAGTGACTCGGGAGCGGTTGGCGGCCCTGGCCAGGATCTCCGAGGAGAAGGGGCTATTGGTCTTTGCCACGCCGGATATTTTTACAAAAAAGTTGAGTCCGAAAGAAGTGTTTCGAAAAAGCCGGTTATCTTTGAAGGTGGAAGAACAGATCGCCTATCAGACCTTGGTGGAAAAGCTGACTTTTCTGGGGTATCAACGGGCGGAACAGGTGGAGCATCCGGGAGAATTCGGCCTTCGGGGCGGCATCGTGGATGTCTTCGACATTGGAGCGACTCAGCCTTATCGCATCGAATTTTTCGACGACGAGGTGGATTCCATTCGGATCTTTGGCCCGGAGGACCAAAAATCCGTGGAAAAACTGGAAAAGATCATCATCCATCCCGCCAGGGAAGTATTGTTAAAGGAAGAGGAACTGGCCGCCATGCATGACGGGGCCTTGGAAGCTTTGATGGAAAGCCGGCGCAATACAAAAAACAAGGACGTGAAAAAGGGATTTGGAGAGCTGGCGGAGAAGATCCGGGAGAGGCAAATGAAAAACTGGTATTCCCTGATCCCCTGGTGTTCTCAACCTCTGGTGGATCTGCTGGACTGGTTTGGATCCCAGGAGCGGATCTTCATGGATGAAGCAGACGGGTTTGCCGAATTGCTTCAGGAATCTTATCAGCACATTCAGGAAGAGTACGTGAATCTGCTGGAAAAAGGATCGGTAGTACCGGGCATGCTGGAAGCCATCCAGGAACCTTACCAGGTCCAAAAGAAGCTTCAGTCCTTTCACCTTCTGGTTTTTCAGCGGCTCCACAAGCGGATCGACACCTATCCGGTGGATCGGGAAGTGGATGTGGCCAGCCGGGAGATCTATTCCTTTTATGGAAGAGTGGGTGCCCTGGCAGACCAGATCACCGACTGGTTCGCCAAAGAATACCACGTATACGTCAGTTATGAAGATCCCAGGGAATTATCCGCCCTGAAAGAAATGCTGGGCGGATACCAGATCGCCTTTACCCAGGAGTGGAAGGAATCGGATCCGGACAGAGGCAGCGTCCATCTGGTGAGATCCGGGATCCAAAAGGGTTTTGAACTGTACAAGGACAAAGTGGTCTGGCTCACTTATCAGGAGATCTTCAAAAAAGAGACCCGAAAGAAAAAGAAACGACGAGGTAAAGGCAAGAAAATCGAGCACTTCACCCAGTTGCAGGTGGGCGACTATGTGGTCCATGATGTTCACGGGGTGGGCATGTACATGGGGATCGAGCAGATCGCCATCGAAGGGATCAAAAAGGATTTTCTCAAACTGACCTACGGAAAAGGCGACAACCTCTACATTCCCGTCGATCAAATGGAGGCCATCCAGACCTACATGAACTTTGGGGAGAAAGAACCCAAACTCAACCGTCTGGATTCAGCAGAGTGGAAACGGGTCAAATCCAATGCAAAAAAAGCAGTGGAAGATCTGGCCAAAGAACTGGTGGAATTGTATGCCCGTAGAAAAAGTGTTCAGGGTCATGCCTATCCCCCGACAACGAATGGGTGCGGGAGTTTGAAGAAAAGTTTCCCTACGAAGAAACGGAAGATCAGATCAAAGCCATTGAAGATGTAAAACAGGATATGGAAAGCCCCGTTCCCATGGACCGGTTGATCTGCGGCGATGTGGGATACGGGAAAACGGAAGTGGCCATCCGGGCCGCATTCAAAGCGGTCATGGACAGCAAGCAAGTGGCGATCCTGGTTCCTACTACGGTGTTGGCCCAACAGCACTTCAACAATTTTGTCCAACGGTTTGCCGATTACCCCATGCGCATTGAAATGTTGTCCCGATTCCGCACCAAAAGCCAGCAGGAGCAGATCATCAAGGACATTCGAAAAAAAAGGGTGGATATCGTCATCGGAACCCATCGGTTGTTGTCCAAGGATGTGGTCTTTGAAGATTTGGGACTGTTGATCATCGACGAGGAACAACGATTCGGGGTCAAGCACAAGGAGAAGATCAAGGCCTTGAAAGCAAATATCGACGTCATCGCCTTGACGGCCACTCCCATCCCCAGGACACTTCACATGTCCCTGGTGGGTGCAAGAGACATGAGCGTCATCGACGAACCTCCTCACGACCGGTCGCCGGTCCAAACGTATGTGATGGAGTACAACGATGTCATCATCAAGGATGCCATCGAAAGGGAGATCGCCCGGGGCGGACAGGTCTATTATGTCTACAACCGGGTCCATGGCATCGATGCAGTGGCCCAGCGGGTCCGCCAGCTGGTGCCGGGAGCCAGAGTGGAGATCGGCCACGGACAAATGGGGGAAGCCCGGCTGGAAAACGTCATGATGGACTTTATCGACCATCAGTTTGACGTGCTGGTCTGCACCACCATCGTGGAAAGCGGACTGGACATTGCCCGGGCCAATACCCTGGTGGTGGAAAATGCGGACCAGATGGGGTTGAGCCAACTCTACCAGCTTCGGGGCCGAGTGGGCCGTTCGGACCGGCTTGCCTTTGCCTACATCACCTACAAGAGGGACAAGGCCCTTCATGAAGTGGCGGAGAAGCGGCTCAAAGCCATCAAGGATTTTACGGATTTTGGTTCCGGATTCAAGATCGCCATGCGGGATCTGGAGATTCGTGGTGCCGGCAACATTCTAGGGCCGGAGCAGCACGGACACCTGCTCTCCGTCGGATACGAAATGTACACCCGTTTGCTGGAAGATGCCGTCAAGGAATTGCAGGGAGAGGCAACGCCGGAAAAACTCAAGACATCCATCGAATTGAAGATCGATGCCTATCTGCCAAGCCGGTACATCGACAGCGAAAAACAAAAATACGAAACCTATCGAAAGATCGCCGGCATCGACACCAGCCAGGAAGCCGACGAAATTCGGGAAGAACTCATCGACCGATACGGAGATCTTCCCCAACCGGTGTTGAATCTGATCGACATCGCCCTGGTCAAAAACATGGCCGCCCACATCGGCGTGGAGCAGATCAAGGAAAGCCGGGACCAGATCCGTCTGGTCTTTGCACAGGGACATTATCTGGAACCGTTGGAGATTAAAGAATTGATTAAGACGGAACAAGTAAAATTCAATCCGACAGACGCCCAAATGACCCTGTCCATCCCCAGGGCCGGTGCGGGACGGGCCAACCTGTCGCCATTGCGATCTTTGATCGAAAAAATTAAAGATTTAAAAAAACAGGAGTATCCGTTATAATATGGGATAACCAAGTGAGGAGTGGATCATAGAATATGAACAGAAAACGATATTTGACCCTGCTGCTGATCATTGCATTTCTGGTGACTGTCGCCGGATGCAGCTTGATACAGGTAGATACGGAAAAAGACATGGAACGGATCGTCGTGGAAATGGGCGACGAAGAGATCGCAAAAAAGGAATACAACAAGTACTTGACCTACCACACCCTGATCTATGAGGTGAACGGCTATACCATGCCGGAAGGGGACAGCCTGAAGACCATGAAGGAAGATCTTTTGGATACCATGGTGGAGATAAACATCCTTCGCAAGCAGGCGGAAGAACTGGACCTGGAAGTGGACCTGGAGGGTCTTTCGGAAGAGGCGGACGAATTATTGACAACTTTTCTGGAGGGATTGGGGGAGGACAAATACCTTCGCATCCTGGAAGACAATTACATGACCAGGGAAGAATTTGAATCTTTCTTTCGAAAGTACATGGAAGATGTAAAGTATGCCAACGCCGCCATCGCCAACTTTACGGAAACCCTTCGGGAAGACGCTTCGGCAGAGTTGGATAAAGTGATCATGACCGTTGATGGTCAAACCATAAAAAAAGAGGAATTGTACTATCAACTGAGCATGGTGGAGTTTGAATACTATTTGGGCACAGGTTCCGGTCTGCCCGGCGACAGCGAAAGCCTGGGTTTCATTTATGAAGAGATCCAAAACAAGATCGCCGAGACCCGTCTCATGGCGGCAGCAGCGGAAAAAGAGGGAATGACTGCCAGCGACGAGGAAATCGAAGAGATGTCCAAGGAAATGAAGGCCAACTTTTCCACCTACTTCAATGAAGAGACCTTGGAGACCTATCTGGCGGATTACTATTTGACGACGGCGACCTACGACGCCATGCTGGAAGAGGATGCAAAGCGAGCGGTCCTGATCGAAAAATACCAGAAGAGTCTGGAAACGGGTCTGACGGTGACCAGCGACGAGATCAAAGAATATTACGACGAGCACAAAAGCAGCTACGATACGGACACCGTATCCGCCAAACACATTTTGACGGAGTCGGAAGACCATGCAAATGCGCTTCTTGAGACCATTACAGATGTCGCCTCTTTTGAAACGGCCTTTGAACTGGCCAAAGAAGATGAGGAGGTAAAAGAAGCAGCGGATCTGGGAGCTTTTTCCTTCGGGCAGATGGTGACGGAGTTTTCCGCACAAGCCTTTGCCATGGATCCGGGAGAAGTATCCACCGTACCGGTGAAAACGGAATTCGGATACCACATCATCTACGTATACGACCAGCATACGGCTGAGATCCCCACCCTGGAAGAGAAAACTTCCGAGATCCGGGAAGGCCTGGTGGCGGCAAAAGCCATGGAACTCTATACGGAGAAAATGACCAAGGCGAAAGAAGAAGCGGAAATTGAAAAGGAAGAGATCCAGGATCCCTTTGAAGTCCACATGGACCAATTGCTGGAACAATACAAGGTGACCACCTATCCTTCCAGGCTGTAACAGGAGCATGAGGATGAAAAAATTCAGATGGATCGCTGTATTGATCTCGGTGTTGTTGATGGTGGGATGCACCTCCTCCCAAAGTTATTTGGCCAAAGTGGACGAGGTGGTCATCACCGAAGAAGAATGGAAAGGCCAGCTGCTGTTGACCCAAATCAGTTATGACCTGTCCCAAACGCCCATGCCAAGCACTGGAGAAGCCTACGAAAATTTGAAAAAAAACCTCATGGACAACCTGCTGGAAAGCGTCGTCTTGTTGGAGGAAGCACAGGAACGCGCCGTCGAGGGCGATGACACAGCAGCCGACGAAGAGGCCAGGATGCTAATGGATGCCATTACCACCATGTATGACGAAGGAACCTTGTCGGAATTGCTGGATGAATACGACATGGATCCGGAAAAGCTGGAAGCCCTCCTAGTAAAACGTTCCAGGGAGAACCAGGTGATCTATGAGCTCTACGAAGAAGTGACAAAAGAGGTGTCCGTCTCCCAAACGGAAATGGAGGAGTATTACAACGGGCACTTGAAACTTTTCAATTATTCCACGGTCCATGCCAAAGGCTTTGTCTTTGCCGATCTTGAAACCGCAACAGCGGTGGAGAAAGACGTCCGGGAAATGGACGATGGCCAGGAAGTATTCGAAACCTACAAGGATCGCGATGGCGTCCTGTTCTCCGGAGATTTTGGTCCGGTCTTTTACACCGATGTAGAGGTGCCATTTGCAGACGCCTTGTTTGATGCGGCCATCGGGGAATGGACGCCGCTGGTGGAAACGGATGGCCGGGCCTATCTTGGATACGTGTACGGAAAAGAACCCATGGATCCCATCCCCCTGGAAGAGGTGTCGGATCTGGTCCAAGAACGGGCCTTGTCGGAAAAAAGAGGGGAATTCTACCGGACGTTTGTAGAGGATGCATTTGAGAAACGAGACGTGGATGTCCATTACGACAAGCTATGAATGGATGGAAATAGAATGACCATTGGTGGAGGAAGAAGATGAGCAAAGGGTCTTACATAAAAGGAGCGAGCATCATTGCAGCCGGTGGCATCATTGCCAAAATGCTGGGGCTTTTCTTCAAGGTGCCCATCGGCCGGATCTTGGACAGTTACGGCATGGGACTTTACAACAACTCTTATAGCATTTACAATCTGATGCTGACCATATCCATCATCGGCGTTCCCGTCGCCATTTCCAAAATGATCGCCGAGCGGGCGTCGGAGAAGAATTACCAGGGGGTCATGCAGGTATTCAAGGTTTCCATGACCGTTTTGTTTGTTGTTGGGGCGCTGACCACCACCCTGCTGTATTTTGGAGCCGATTCCATCATTGCCTTGGCCAACTGGGAAGAGGAAAGTTACTATTCCATCTTGGGTCTGGCTTTTGCCCCGTTTTTGGTGGCCCTCATGTCCGGCTTCCGGGGATTTTTCCAGGGGATGCAGCGGATGACGCCTACGGCCGTATCCCAGATCGTGGAGGCCTTTGTTCGAGTGATCTTCGGGATCGGCTTGTGCTATTATTTGACCAACAACTTCGGTCAGGCAGAGGGGGCGGGTGGAGCATCCTCCGGCGCCTTGTTTGGAGCCATTGGCGCTTTTGCCTTTTTGGTATTTACCTATCTTATTTTCATGAAGGATTTCAAGGGCGTCATGGGTCGGCAAACGACAGTCTTTCCTAAAGAATCCCGGAAGAAGATCTTGCGGCGGTTGGCCCAGATCGCCATTCCGGTGACCATGACCTCCGCCATCGTTTCCCTGTTTGGGATCATCAACTCCTTCACCTATGTTTCCCGTTTGAGTCTGGCAGGGGTGGATGGCCGGCTTGCCACCATCATGTTCGGAGATTACGGTCTGGCCCAAACCATGATCAACGTCCCGTTGACCTTCAGTACGGCCATGTCCATCACCCTAGTGCCGGCCATCAGCGAATCCTTTGCACTAAAAAGCAAGATCGGGATCAAGCACAAGACGGAGTTGGGACTGCGGGTCATCATCCTCATCGCCCTGCCCTGTGCCGTGGGACTGTCTGTGTTTTCAAATCAGATCTTTGCCCTGCTGTTTCCCAATTCGGTCTATGGAGGCGGGATATTGAAGTATTTCGCCTACAGCACCATCCTGATCATGTTTGCAAACACGCTGCAGAGCATCCTGCAGGGGGTGGACCGGTTCAACCTGCCCATGTTCCACTTGCTGCCTGCCTTGGGTGTGAACCTGCTTTTCAACTTTATCTTCGTACCCATTCCATCCATCAACATCTATGGGCTGATCATCAGCAACATCGCCGCCTATTCGGTGGTCTGCGTGCTGAATTACCGTAGCGTTCGCCGCATCACCGGCGTTCGGATCCACGTGGTGCAGACGGTGGTGAAACCGGCGGCGGCCTCCCTGATCATGGGCCTTTTCGGGTTCTTTGCCTACAAGGGGCTTTATGGCTTCCTTGGCAATGCAGGGGCGGTACTGGTCTCCATCCTGCTGTGCATCGGCGTTTATTTCGGCATTTTGCTTCTGATCAAGGGATTGACGGCGGAAGAGATCCAGATGATGCCGGGAAGAAACCGGCTGATGCGGATCTACGAAAAAATCACCGGAAAGGATCGACCATGAAAAATACCATAATCGTGGTGGGACTGGGTCCCGGCAACCTGGAACACATGACCCTGGAGACCTACCGCATCATCAAAGAAGCCAAGAAAGTATTTGTTCGAACCTTGAAGCATCCGGCAGTGGAAGGATTGCTGGAAGAGGGGGTGGTTTTGGAATCCTTCGACTGGGTCTACGACGCAGAGGAGTCCTTTGATGAAGTGTACCGAAAGATCGCTCATATTTTGCAGGAAGAGGCAAAAAAACACGGCGATTTGGTCTATGCAGTGCCCGGACACCCCTATTTTGCGGAAAAAAGTGTTGAAATACTCTACGAAGTATTAGATAATAAACAGTGCGTAGTGGATGTGAAGTCCTTTCCGTCCATGAGCTTCCTTGATTCCATGGTCCACAGCCTGCGGATCGATCCCATTCATGGATTATGCATGGTGGACGCATTGACCATCAAAAGCGGATCGTTGCCTTTTCACATGGGGATCGTAGTGACCCAGGTCTACGACCGGTTTGTTGCATCTGAGGTGAAACTGCATCTGATGGATGTTCTCGGCCGGGAAGACAAGGAAGTATACCTTGTCCACGGAGCAGGGCTCCCTGGTGAAGTGGTGGAAAAGATCCCCCTTCACGATTTGGACCGAAGCGACCAGATCAGCTATCTGACCAGTTTGTATCTGCCTCCGGAACCAAGAGTCCACAGCCGTAGCCTGGAAGGCTTGATGGCCGTCATGGAGACATTGCGGGGCGACGATGGATGCCCGTGGGATCAAAAGCAAACCTTTGCTTCTTTGCGAAAGTATGTCGTCGAAGAAGCCTACGAAGTGGTGAACGCCATCGAGGGAGAGGATTGGGACGGTTTGTGCGAAGAGCTGGGCGACTTGCTCTTGCAAGTGGTTTTTCTGAGCCAGATCGGAAAAGAAGAGCACTTGTTCGATATGGCCGATGTGACGGAAGCCATCGTCACCAAGCTGATCAACCGACATCCTCACGTATTTGCCCAGGAGGACAAAGATGCCTTCAACATGGAAGTGTGGGAACGGCTGAAGCGTGAAGAAAAAGGATACGACCGGATCCATGTCCAGATGTTGGACATCCCCAGAAACTTTCCTGCCTATCTGCGGGCGGAAAAAGCGCAAAAGAAGGCATCGGTGGTGGGATTTGATTGGAAAGACCCAAAAGATGCCTTGGAGAAAGTGGCAGAAGAGCTGGAAGAACTTGGTGACTCCATGGAAACCGGCGATTCGGACCACGTTTTTGAAGAAGCCGGCGACTTGATTTTTTCCATGGTCAACGTCATTCGTTTGCTCCATCTGGATTTTCGGGAAGTGCTGGAAAAGGCAACGGACAAATTCATGGATCGTTTCCGGATCATGGAAGAAGACATCATTGCTTCCGGCCGACAGGTGGAAGATCTGGACCTGATGGCACTGGAAGAACGTTGGCAACAAGCCAAAAGGAAGCTACAGTAAGGTAACAAATATGTTTCGATTCTCTGAATAGGGACATATATAACAATAAATCAATAAGAAACCAGGAGGGAAAACCATGAACAAAGCGGAATTGATTGCTGCTATGGCGGAAAAGACAGATATTGCAAAGAAAGATTGTGAGAAAGCCCTGAATGCTTTTGTTGAAGTAGTTACAGAGGAACTGCAAAAGGGAGACAAGATCTCATTGGTAGGATTCGGTACTTTCGATGTACGGGAAAGAGCGGAAAGAAAAGGAAGAAACCCAAAAACCATGGAAGAGATCACCATTGCTGCGTCCAAAGCACCTGGATTTAAAGCAGGAAAAGCGCTGAAAGACGCCATCAACAAGTAAGACAAACAGGGACTGGAAAGTCCCTTTTTTCTTGTGCAAAAGGAGGAATCGGATTGCGGCTGGATAAATTTTTAAAGACGAGTCGTCTGATCAAGCGGCGGACCTTGGCCAAAGAAGCCTGCGACAAAGGGAAGATCCAGGTCAACGGCCAAGTGGCCAAGGCGGGAACGGAACTGAAGGTGGGAGATCTCATCAATATCACCCTGGGACCAAGAAGCATGATGGTCCGTGTGGAAAAATTGGAAGAGCACGTAAAAAAAGAAGAGGCAGACCGCCTCTATACCGTGGAAGAGCAGTGATATCAATCCTGCTCTTCCCATATTTTTTGTCCTGAAATCGTTGCAGGGATCAGCTTGGTCCTGCCCAGATCCAGGCGGGACTCCAAATTTTCATAATATTCGTATTCCCCAAAGGAGTGCATGGGGATCAGGTAGGTGGGTCCAAGGATTTTGGCGAAGTGATTGGCGGCCAACAGACCGTGTTCCTTTAACCTGGGATCTACAGGAACGAATGCAAAATCAATGGGAAGGCCTTTGATCTTTTCGATCTCCGCCTTGAAATCTGCTTCTTCTTTGGCCAATTCAGTGTCATTCATCCGAGACCAATGCCACCAGTTCAGATCGCCGCTGTGAAAATATCGTTTGCCTTGAAGCTCCACATAAAAGGAAACACCGCGATCCGTGCTGGAAAAAGTACGAACATGGAGAGGTCCCAAGGTGACTTCCTGGTAAGGGGCCATGAGGCAGGTCAGATCCTGCTGGGGGATGGGGGCTTCGATGTCGTTGCTCAAAATGTAGGTCGTGTGGAAGGCAGACAACTCCTCCGCCAAGTCTTTGTTGTAATGATCCTTGTGCTGATGACTGGCGAAAAATATGATTTCCTTGTCTTGTATTGCAGAAAGATCCAACGAATCGATGCAATCGAAGAGAAGGACGAATTTTTTATGGGAAACCAGAAAACCGCTGTGGCCAATGTGTTGGATATACAAAATCGACACCTCCTGGATGTATTATATCATTGGGTCGGGAAAATAAAAATACGTATGATTATAAAAAACTTGAAAAAAATGTTCGTTTAATTTAAGATGAATGTATAAAAATTAAAGGGGAACGACTATGAACGCATCGATTCGCAGGATTTTTGTGGAGAAGCGGGACGGTTTTCATATAGAAAGCACCCACTTGTTTAAAGAACTGAAAGACACCTTGGGGGTCAAGGGGCTGGAAGAAGTACGCATCGTCAATCGATACGATCTGAGCCCGGCGGACCTGGAGGAAATGGATCTGGTGAAATCCACTGTTTTGTCGGAACCAAATGCAGACCAGGTGTGGGAGGGCTCCTTGCCCTTGGCCGGTGACGAGAAGGCCATCCCCATGGAATATCTGCCCGGTCAATACGACCAGCGGGCGGATTGGGCCGCCCAGGGGATCCGGGTGGTGACCCACGGAAAAGATGTTGCCTTGCGCAGTGCCAGGATCGTGATCTTGAAGGGAAAGGTAAGTGGAAAGGACCTGGATCGGGTGAAAACCTATCTGATCAACCCGGTGGATTCCAGGGAAGCTTCCATGGAAATGCCAACGTCCTTGGACATGGAAACCCTAATTCCTGAAGACGTGAAGATCGTCCAGGGTTTTGTGACCTGGTCGCCGGAAGAACTGGAAGCCTACCGGCAGGACATGGGATTTGCCATGAGCAGGGAAGACCTGACCTTTGTTCAAGGGTATTTTAGCGGGACGGAAAAAAGGGATCCCACCTTGACGGAGTTGAAAGTCATCGACACCTACTGGTCGGATCATTGTCGCCACACCACCTTTTTGACCCAGATCACCCAGGTGGAATTTGAAGAGGGTCCTTATCAAGAAGCGATCCAGCAGGCATACGATGCGTATCTGAAAATAAAGGAAGACCTTTACCCGGGAAAAGAACGGCCTACTTCCCTGATGGATCTGGCCACGGTCAATGCCAAATGGGAGAAGAAGAAGGGCAATCTGGACAACCTGGACGAATCGGAAGAGATCAACGCCTGCAGCATCGTGGTGGATGTGGACATAGACGGGAAAACGGAACCCTGGCTGTTGATGTTCAAAAACGAGACCCACAACCATCCGACGGAAATCGAACCCTATGGTGGTGCGGCCACTTGTCTGGGGGGGCCATTCGGGATCCTCTCTCCGGAAGAAGCTATGTCTACCAGGCCATGCGGGTCACGGGAGCGGCAGATCCGAGAACACCCGTCAACGACACCCTGGAGGGGAAGCTGCCCCAGCGGAAGATCTGCAGGGAAGCGGCGAAAGGCTTCAGTGCTTACGGAAATCAAATCGGCTTGGCCACCGGTCAGGTGGCAGAGATCTATGATCCCGGATATCTGGCAAAGCGGATGGAGATCGGTGCGGTCATCGGAGCGGCACCCCAGTCCAACGTGGTTCGGGAAAAACCCCGACCCGGAGATGTGGTCCTGCTGATCGGAGGCAAGACGGGCAGGGACGGTTGCGGAGGCGCTACCGGATCTTCCAAGGTCCACACGGTGGAATCCATCCAGGAATCGGGAGCGGAAGTCCAAAAGGGAAACCCTCCGGAAGAGCGGAAGATCCAGCGGTTGTTCCGCCATCCGGAAGTCTCCACCATGATCAAGAGGTGCAACGACTTTGGTGCCGGCGGCGTATCCGTTGCCATTGGAGAGCTGGCGGACAGCCTGGAGATCGATCTGGATGCAGTGCCGAAGAAATATGAAGGTCTGGACGGTACGGAACTGGCCATATCCGAATCCCAGGAACGGATGGCCGTGGTGGTCTCTCTCCAGGACATGGAAGCCTTTATGGAATGGGCGGCCGTGGAGAATGTGGAAGCCACCAAAGTGGCCACCGTGACGAATTCGGGTCGGCTCCTCATGAAATGGAGAGGAAAGGCCGTTCTTGATATCAGCAGGGCTTTTTTGGATACCAACGGCGTGAAGCAAGCCGCAGCCATCCGGGTTGTTGCGCCGGAAGCCTTTCCTTTTGATACAGCCAACTGGAAGGGTGGTTCTCTGGAAAAAGGGTTGAAAGAACGCCTGCAAGATTTGAACGGCTGCTCCCAACAAGGACTGGGGGAAATGTTCGACTCCACCATCGGAGCCGGAACGGTCCTCATGCCTTACGGAGGAAAACATCGAAAAACACCGGTGGACGGCATGGCGGCCAAGCTTCCCGTGTTGAAAGGGGAAACGTCCACCTGTTCCTTGATGGCCTACGGATTTCAGCCGGAGATCGGGAAGTGGAGTCCTTTTCACGGGGGAGCCTATGCCGTTTTGGAATCGGTGGCGAAAATGGCGGCCATGGGTGCGGACGTCGGCAGGATCCGGCTGAGCCTTCAGGAATACTTTGAACGATTGGGAACGGATCCGAAAAAATGGGGGAAACCCTTTGCGGCGCTATTGGGTGCCTTCCATGCACAAAAGCAGCTTGGATTGGCTGCCATTGGCGGAAAGGACAGCATGTCCGGCAGTTTTGAACATCTGCATGTTCCGCCGACCTTGGTGAGTTTCGCAGTAGCCACAGACCGGATCGAAAACATCGTGTCTCCCGAGTGGAAGTCGGATGGAAATCTTATCATGGTCTTGAAGGCGGACCGGGATGAAAACCAGATGCCGGACTGGAAGATGCTGTTGAAGTCCTATGCAATGATCAAAAAATGGATGGAGGAAGGGATCGTCCTTTCGGCAAAAGCCATCGGATGGCAGGGTCTGGCCCATGCAATGACCGTCATGAGTTTCGGAAACGGAACCGGCGTGGAAATAAATGAAACATGGACCGATCAGGACCTTTACGGATTTCAGCTGGGCGGTTTGGTGCTGGAAGTGGACGCGGAAAAAGGCAGCCGACTGAAAGAAGCTTTCCGACAGGCAGGACTACAGGAAGCGGGCAGGACCATTCCCGACCATAAAGTGATGTATGGCGAAGAGATGATCGACGGTTCTGTCCTTCTCCAGGCATGGGAAAATCCGCTGATGTCCATTTATCCTCAAAGTCATTTGCCGGTGGAGGAAAAGCCGGAGACCCTATGGAGCCTCGGCAATATCAACAAGCCAGCGGTCCTGACGAGAAGGCCGAAAGTATTCATCCCCGTTTTTCCGGGGACCAATTGCGAATTTGACACCATTCGGGCCTTTGAACGTGCCGGCACAGAAGTGGAAAGCATGGTCTTCCGAAACCAGAGCCCGAAGGAAGTGGACGAATCCATCAAACGGATGGCCCAAGCCATTGAAAATTCTCAGATGTTGATGTTTCCCGGAGGTTTCAGCGCCGGAGACGAACCGGAAGGTTCTGCAAAATTCATCGCCGCCGTATTTCGCAACAACCGGTTGAAGGATAGTGTGGCGACCTTGTTGGAAGAAGGGGACGGATTGATCCTGGGCATCTGCAACGGCTTTCAGGCATTGATCAAACTGGGCTTGCTGCCCTACGGACAGATCCAGGACATCCAGCCAACGGATCCTACCCTGACCTTCAACCACATCGGTCGGCATATCTCCGCCATGGTCCGAACCAAAGTGACGTCCAACCTGTCCCCCTGGTTGAGCAGGGTAGAAGTGGGTGACGTGTTCTCCACCCCCATATCCCATGGAGAAGGACGATTTGCCGCCAAGGAATACGTGTTGGAGAACCTGGCGCGACAAGGACAGATCGCAATCCGCTACGAGGGGGACAATCCCAACGGAAGCGACTGGGCAGTGGAGGCCATCACCAGTCCCGATGGACGGATCCTGGGGAAAATGGGTCATTCCGAACGGATCGGAAGGGGCTTGTATAAAAACATTCCAGGACCTTTTGACCAGCAGTTGTTTGAATCCGGCGCGGCATATTTCCGGTAGAGGAGGAACCCATGAAAAAATTCGAGATGTTGTATGAAGGAAAGGCAAAAAGAGTTTTTCGAACAGACGAAAGCGATCGGTACGTGGTGGAGTACAAGGACGATGCCACTGCATTTGATGGAACGAAGAAGGGGCAGATCGCAGGAAAAGCCGTGGTCAACAACAAAATCAGCGGGATCTTGTTTTCCCTGCTCCACCAGCACCATATACCCACTCATTTTATAGAAGTTCTTTCCGATACGGAACAACTGGTAAAAGCGGTGGAGATCATCCCCCTGGAAGTCATCGTGCGAAACGTGGCTGCAGGGAGCTTCAGCAAACGGCTGGGCGTGGAAGAAGGCATTTTGTTTGAGAAACCCGTATTGGAGTTTTCCTATAAGAACGACGCTTTTCACGATCCTCTGGTCAATGACGACCACATTCGGGCCATGGGGCTTGCCAGTGAAGAAGAAGTGAGGCAAATCAAAGAATGGGCCCTTCGGATCAATGACGTACTCCAGGCTTTCTTTCTCGAAAAGGGACTGAAGCTCATTGATTTTAAATTGGAATTTGGACGATTTGAAGGTCAGGTCATTTTGGCCGACGAGATCTCACCGGATACTTGCCGGCTATGGGATGTAAAAACCAATGAAAAGATGGACAAGGACCGTTTTCGGCGGGACCTGGGGAAGGTGGAAGAGACCTACCAGGAAGTGTTGAGGCGGCTGGTATGAATGGGGAGGACAAAACATTGAATTACTTGGATCGGGACAAAATGGAAGAAGAATGCGGAGTTTTTGGCATCTACAAGCATGACAAGGAAAGAACGGTGGCCCAGTTGCTGTACTACGGTCTTTACGCCCTGCAGCATCGGGGTCAGGAAAGCGCCGGGATCGCCACCAACAAAGATGGGAAGATCCACCAGCACAAGGGAATGGGATTGGTCAACGAAGTATTCCGCGGAGGTGAAGTGGGCTTGGACCTGGCGGGTAACATCGGCGTCGGTCATGTACGCTATTCCACGGAAGGGGAAAGTCATATCGAAAACGCCCAACCATTGGTGGTCAGTTACAAAAACAGCCACATGGCTCTGGCCCACAACGGAAATCTGGTCAATGCAAGAGCGTTGCGGGAGATGCTGGAAGACAACGGCGTTGTTTTCCAAACCACGACGGATTCGGAAGTGATGTTGAACCTGATCGCCAGAGGACTTAAAAACGGCCTGGTGGAATCCATCAAGCGAATGGTGGAAATGATCAAGGGGGCCTATGCCCTGGTCATTACCACGGAGGACAAGCTCATAGCCATCCGGGACCCCCACGGGATGCGGCCATTGTGCATGGGAAAATCGAAAAACGGATATGTCTTCTCCTCGGAAACCTGCGGATTGGACGCTGTCGGTGCGGAATACGTCAGGGATCTGGAACCGGGAGAGATCGTCATTGTGGATGAGGAAGGTGTCAACAGCTATGCCCAAACCAATTGGGCCAAGAAAAAGCTTTGTATTTTTGAACTTATATATTTTGCCCGTCCCGACTCCGTTATGGACGGCATCAGCGTGTACCGGTCCAGACACAATGCCGGCAAGATCCTCTCCCGGGAAAATCCAGTGGAAGCGGATGTGGTCATCGGTGTTCCCGATTCCGGGATGCCTGCCGCCATTGGATACGCAGAAGCCAGCGGGATCCCATTTGGCATGGGATTGATCAAGAACAAGTATATCGGCAGGACTTTCATCCAACCAAATCAGGAATTGCGGGAAGAGGGGGTCCGGATCAAGCTGAACGTTCTCAAGGCCAACGTAGAGGGGAAACGGGTGGTCATCGTGGACGATTCCATCGTTCGGGGCACCACCTCCAAGCGGTTGGTGGAAATGTTGCGGGAAGCAGGAGCCAGTGAAGTTCATTTCCGGGTCAGCAGTCCGCCCGTTACCCATACTTGCCATTTCGGCATCGATACCCCATATCGGAAGGATCTGGTGGGAGCCATGCATACTGTAGAGGAGATCCGGGAAATGATCGGCGCCGACACCCTGGCTTTTATCACCACCAATGGCTTGGTGGAATCCGTAGGCGGCGGAAACTTCTATTGCAAAGCCTGCTTTGACGGAGATTATCCCATGGAAGTTCCTGTAGTGGAGGAGTAAAAGATGGAAAAACAGTTTACTTATAAAGATTCCGGCGTGGACATCGAAGCCGGCTACGAATCGGTGGAGCGGATCAAGGCCCACGTCGCAAGAACCGCCACAAAAGGCGTTCTTTCCGGTCTGGGAGGATTCGGCGGACTCTTTGAATTGCCGTCTGGATATGAAAATCCGGTGCTGGTCTCCGGGACCGACGGGGTGGGCACCAAACTGCTCATTGCCCAGGCCATGGACAAACACGACACCATCGGCATCGACTGTGTGGCCATGTGCGTCAACGACATTGCATGCCAGGGAGCCCGGCCCCTGTTTTTTCTGGATTATATTGCTTGCGGCAAAAACGATCCCGCTGTCATCGAAGCCATCGTTCAAGGGGTTTGCGACGGTTGTGTGGAGGGCGACATGGCCCTGGTAGGGGGAGAGACGGCGGAGATGCCGGACATGTACAAGCCGGAAGAATACGACCTTGCCGGCTTTGCTGTAGGCGTGGCGGAAAAGAAAGGCCTGATCGACGGAACGGATATAAAGCCGGGAGATGTGATCCTGGGTCTTCCTTCCAGCGGCGTTCATTCCAATGGATTTTCCCTGGTTCGAAAAGTATTGTTCGACCACAAGGGGTACGATCCCAAAGATCATGTGGAGGCACTGGGGGATGTACTGGGCACGGTGCTGCTCACTCCTACCAGGATCTATGTTAAAGCCATTCAGGCGGCCTTGGATGCGGGAGTCGTAAAAGGGATCGCTCACATCACCGGTGGAGGATTTTATGAAAATATTCCCCGGGCTTTACCGGAGGGGTGCATGGCAGTCATCGACACCAGCGCGATCCGACGGCCGGCCATTTTTGATTTTATCCAAAAAGAAGGAAACATTGCAGACAAGGAAATGTATTCCACCTTCAACATGGGCATCGGATTGATGATGGTCGTGTCGGAGGAAGAGAAGGAGAAGATCCTGGATGCACTGATCCAGGCCGGTGAAGAACCGGTGGTCCTGGGACGAGTGGAAGCCGGGTCGGGAGTATCCCTGTGAGTCGGGTGCGCATCGCCGTACTGGTATCCGGCGGCGGATCCAATCTCCAAAGCCTGCTGGACCAGATCCATCAGCGGGATGGGGACATCGTTCTCGTCGTTTCCGACCGGAAGGATGCATACGGCTTGGAAAGGGCCAAAAAATACGGGATCCCCGCCATTCATTTGGAAAGGGAAGGCTACCATGAGCGGCTCCAGCACCTGTTGGAGGGAGCCGGGATCGATCTGGTGGTTTTGGCCGGCTATTTGAAAAAAGTGGACCCTGCCTTGGTGGCCCTTTTTAAAAACAGAATGCTCAACATCCATCCGTCCCTGATCCCTGCCTTTTGCGGAGAAGGCTTTTACGGCATCCATGTTCATGAACGGGCTTTGGAATACGGCGTAAAAATATCCGGAGCCACCGTTCATTTTGTGGATGAAGAGATGGACACGGGCCCCATCGTCGCACAGGAACCGGTTGGGGTGGTGACGGAGGATACCCCCAAAACCCTTCAGCAGCGGGTGCTGAAGGTGGAACACCGGCTGCTGGTGGAATCCGTCCGGAATTTTTGCCAGGGACGGCTGCAGGTTTGCGGACGAAAAGTGAGGCTAGACAAAGGAGGAAATGATGAGAGCACTGATCAGCGTATCGGATAAAACTGGAATCGTAGATTTTGCAAAGGAATTGCAGGCTTTGGGAGTGGATATGATCTCCACGGGAGGAACGGCTTCCCTGTTGCGGGAGGAAGGCATGGATGTAAAGGACGTCAGCCAGATCACCAATTTCCCGGAGTGCCTGGATGGAAGGGTCAAGACCCTTCACCCCATGGTCCATGGCGGCATTTTGGCAGTACGCAAGGATCCGGACCATCAACAAACCTTGAAAGAACTGGAGATCGACCCCATCGACCTGGTGGTGGTCAATTTGTATCCTTTTAAAAAGACCATCTTGAAAGAAGGATGCACCATGGAGGAAGCCATTGAGAACATCGATATCGGCGGTCCCACCATGCTGCGCTCCGCTGCGAAAAATCACAATGATGTCGTGGTGGTCACGGACCCGGCCGACTATGAAGAAGTGATCCTGCAATTGAAAGACCAGGGGAAGGTGGACCAGCAGACCCGTTTTCGCCTGGCGAGAAAGGTTTTTGCCCATACGGCCTCCTATGATGCCATGATCGTGGATTATCTGGATGAACAAGCCGGGGATGCGTCCTACGGATCCACGAAAACCGTCACTTTCGAGAAGGTACAGGATCTTCGCTATGGAGAAAACCCCCATCAGAAAGCCGCTTTTTATAAAGATGTGGTCAATACAAGGGGGACCCTGGTGGAAGCGGAACAACTTCATGGGAAAGAGTTGTCCTACAACAACATCAACGACACCAACAGTGCCTTGGAACTTTTGAAGGAATTCTACAACGAACCTGCGGTGGTGGCTGTCAAACACGCCAATCCTTGCGGCGTGGGATGTGGCAAGACCATTGGGGAGGCTTTTGAGAAAGCCTACGAAGGAGATCCGGTGGCCATCTTTGGAGGGATCGTCGCCACCAATCAGGTGGTGGATGAAGGGACGGCGGCCAGGATCTCGGAATTGTTTATTGAAGTATTGGTGGCCCCCGGTTACGATGCAAAAGCATTGGAGGTCTTGAAAGGGAAGAAGAACATTCGGCTGCTGCAGCTGGAAAACATCACTAGTCCTTACAAAGGGTACGAGGTCAAAAAAGTGATGGGTGGGGTCCTTTTTCAGGATACGGATGGATCCCTTCTGGGAGACGAACTGGAAGTGGTCACCAAACGTCAGCCAACTGCAAAGGAAATGGAAGATCTGATGTTTGCCTGGAAAGTGGTGAAGCATGCCAAGTCCAACGCCATCAGCATCGCAAAGGATAAAATGCTGGTAGCAAACGGTCCAGGACAAGTCAGCAGGATCGCATCCCTGCAAAATGCCGTTCGACAGGGCGGCGAAAAGGTGAAAAACGCCGTATTGGCCTCCGACGCCTATTTCCCCTTTTCCGACTCGGTGGAGGCGGCTTTTGGGGCAGGGATCACGGCCATCATCCAACCTGGGGGATCGGTAAAGGACAATGATTCCATTGCACTATGTGATCGTTACGGCATTGCCATGGTGTTCACCGGCATGCGACATTTCAAGCATTGATGGAGGGGAAAATGAAAATTTTGGTGATCGGTTCCGGTGGAAGAGAGCACGCCCTGGTTTGGAAACTCCAACAAAGTCCCAAGGTGGAGAAAATCTATTGTGCGCCGGGGAATGCAGGAACGTCCGCCATGGCGGAAAATGTAGATATCAACGTGGAAGACCTGGAGTCACTGGCGAATTTCGCACAGAACAACAAGGTGGATCTGACGGTGGTGGGTCCTGAACTGCCACTGGTCTTGGGAATCACAGACCTGTTTCAGGAAAGGGGCTTGACTGTTTTCGGACCAAACAGGGAATGCGCCCAGTTTGAAGGAAGCAAAGCCTACACGAAAAAGTTTTTAGAAAAGCACGCCATTCCTACAGCGGCTTACAAGGAGTTCCATCAGCTGGAAGAAGCCCTGGATGCTGTGGATGACTTCGGCTATCCCCTGGTGGTGAAAGCCGACGGACTGGCGGCCGGCAAAGGGGTCATCATCGCCCAAAACCGGAAGGAAGCCGTAGAGGCTCTGGAAGACATGATGGCAAAGTCGGTATTTGGCGCTTCTGGAGAAAGGGTGGTACTGGAAGAATTTTTGGAAGGAACGGAAGCATCCGTCCTGTGCTTTGTGGATGGCAAGCGGATCGTGCCAATGGAAAGCGCCAGAGATTACAAGCGGATCGGGGACAAGGATGAAGGACCCAACACGGGAGGCATGGGGACCTATTCACCCAACCAGCTTTTCAACGAGGACTTTCAAGTCGTGATGGAAAGGGAGATCCTCCGACCCATTGAAAAAGGGTTTATGGAAGAGGGATTGGATTTCCGGGGTGTATTGTTCATCGGTTTGATGATCAAGGACGACCAGCCGAAAGTTTTGGAGTTCAATGTCCGTTTTGGCGATCCGGAAACGGAGTCCGTATTGATGCGAATGGATTGCGATTTGGTGGATGTGATGGGAAAGGTCCTCAAGGGGGATCTGTCCAAGGATGATCTGGCGTGGAAAAAAGAAGCTGCCGCCTGTGTCGTTCTTGCTTCCGGAGGATATCCGGATCAGTACGAAAAGGGAATGGAAATCTTGGGGTTGGACCAGGTGGAAGACGTGGTGGTTTTTCACTGCGGTACCAAGATCCTGGATCAAAAGACGGTCACCAACGGCGGTCGGGTCCTGGCAGTCACGGCATTGGGAGCCGATTTGGAGACGGCAAGAGATACCGTATATAGGGAAATTCCCAAAATTTCTTTCAATGGGATGCAATACCGGACAGATATCGGCCAAATGGAGTAATTGTACCGGGTTTCCCTTGTATTTCCAATAATTTTGTGAAATAATGTAGAAAGAATCTTTGAGGGAGATAATCGGTGAAAAAGAAAAGAAGAAAAACCAACAAATCGACTTTCCTGATCGTATTCTTGCTTGGAGGCTATTTTCTGTATAGCCTTGTTTCCACAGAGTTGCAGCTGCACCAGTTGAAGAGCCAGCGGGATCAGTTGAACATGCAGATCGTGGTCGAGCAGGAAAAATCGGATCGATTGAGTCAGGAGTTGGAGCAGATGCATACCGATGATTATATGGAAACCTTGGCCAGGCGCTACTTCGGTCTGGTCTATCCTCATGAGAAGATTATTATAGAAGTAGAGCCGAATGAAGACATTATAAACAACTAACAAATAAACAAGGAGGAAATTATTAATGCCATTTGAGGTAAATCAAGTTGTTGAGGGCGTAGTAAAGAGCATCACAAATTTTGGAGCATTCATTGATTTGGGTGGAAAGACCGGTCTGGTGCACATATCGGAAGTAGCAGACGGGTACGTAAAGGAGATCTCCGATTATTTGAAGCAAAACGATACGGTGAAGGTGAAGATCATTTCCATCTCCGAAGGAAAGATCGGCTTGTCCATTCGCCAGGCACAACCAAAGAAAGAGGAAGCTCCACGTGCACCAAAACCCAGCAATTATAGAAAAAGTGCGCCTGTAAACACGGCTCCGGTCACCATCGAGGATAAAATCAGCCAGTTTTTGAAAGACAGCGACGAACGGCAGCAAGCGTTGAAAAAGAGTGCAAAAAAAGGAAAAAACAAATCATTCAATCGTTAAGGACTTTTATCTTTCATTGCATCCCGGAAGGGGTGCATTTTTCACGACAGGAGGAATGGATATGAAGTATGGGGCCATCGACATCGGGACCAATTCCATGCGTCTGATGATCGCGACGGTGGAAAACGGCGTGCTGACCGGCAAGCAAAAATGGCTGTTTCCCACCCGGATGGGGGAAGGTTTAGGTAAAGACAAAGTCCTTGACCCGAAAGTGATGGATAGAAACCTGGAAGCCTTGACCCAAGCCGGTAAAATATGTGAAGACCATGGAGTGGAGCACATCATCGCATTTGGAACCAGCGCCCTGCGGGATGCCACCAACAAAGAAGAATTCCTGCAGGAAGCCAAGTGCAGGACTGGTGTTTCCGTAGAAGTCCTCAGTGGAGACAAGGAAAGCACCCTGGCTTTTTTGGGGATCATAGCTTCCGTTCCAGAAAAAGACATGCTCGTTTTGGACGTAGGCGGCGGAAGTACGGAATGGGTGGTGGTTCGAAACGGGAACAAGGTGAGATCTGCCAGTATTGATGTGGGAGCTGTGCGGATGAAGGAAGCATACGTTCAAAACGATCCCCCTGACATCAAAGAGCTGGATGCCATCAGGAAACATGTGGAAGACGCCTTCTCACAAGCCTGGAAGGGTTTGGACCTCACGGACTTGGCTGTCGTGGGGATCGGCGGGACCGCCACCACCATGAGTGCCATGAACCAGGAAATGACCGAGTATCGATCGGAAAAAATTCAAAACAGCAAAGTGACCTTGCTTCAGATGGAAGAAATGCTGGAGAAACTTGGTAGCCAGACCCTGGAAGCGCGCAAGGAAACACCGGGGCTGCAGCCGGCCCGTGCCGACGTGATCATTCCCGGGATGCTCATTGTTCTGGAAGGGATGAAGGCGGCAAAAAAAATGGTGATGATCGTCAGTGATTCCGACAATTTGGAGGGTGCTGTTTACGATAAAATTAAAAGGGACAATGTTTCACAAAAGTATTGACTAAAGAATTTATTTATACTATAATGACTTTTGTCTCTTAAGAGAGCCGGAGTGGCGGAACTGGCAGACGCACAGGACTTAAAATCCTGCGATCCCAAAAGATCGTATCGGTTCGATTCCGATCTCCGGCACCAAGTAGCGCGGGGTGGAGCAGCTGGAAGCTCGTCGGGCTCATAACCCGGAGGTCGCAGGTTCGAATCCTGTCCCCGCAACCATTTTTTTCATCCAACATGGCGGCGTAGCTCAGGTGGCTAGAGCATACGGTTCATACCCGTAGTGTCAGCGGTTCAAATCCGTTCGCCGCTACCATTTAATTTTTTAACCAGGCCCCTTGGTCAAGCGGTTAAGACACCGCCCTTTCACGGCGGTAACAGGGGTTCGAGTCCCCTAGGGGTCACCATTTTATTCAACAACAGATTGTTTGCGCTGACGAAGTCGCACGAGCAATTTGAAAGTCGAAGGCATTGCCGTCGACTTGTCATGTGGTCGCATAGCTCAGCTGGGAGAGCACCTGCCTTACAAGCAGGGGGTCATAGGTTCGAGCCCTATTGCGACCACCATTTTTTTACGGAAGACGTCCTCTAGGAGGGCTTTTTTTATTGGGCGTGGATTCAGGAGCGGAAGTTCTATTGAATCGCTTGTGGAAAAAATGTACAATACCATTAATAGAGGAAGATGGAAGCCGGTGAAGAAATGGAAACGACCGTGATCAACTATATGAAGGAACACCGGATGGTCGAAAAAAAAGATCATTTGGTGGTTGGAGTTTCCGGCGGACCGGATTCCATGGCTTTGCTGCATTTTCTTTGGAAATATAAAGAGCAATGGGGTGCGGATCTGACCGTTGCTCATGTGAATCACTGTCTGCGGGGAAAGGATGCCGACTTGGACCAGGAAATGGTGGAATCCTACTGTGAAGAAAGGGACATTGCCCATCACACCATCAAGGTGGACGTTGCGCGACGGGCAAAAGAGCTGGGCCTGGGCGTGGAAGAGACGGGTAGGGAAGTTCGATACGACTTTTTCCGCACCTTGCTGAATAACGACCCAAGGGGTAAGATCGTTACAGGGCATCATCGGGACGATCAAGTCGAGACGGTGTTGATGCGGATTCTTCGGGGGACCGGGATCAACGGTCTTCAGGGGATGGAGCCGGTTCGCGCAGACGGCGTCCTGCGACCCTTTCTTGAAATAAGCAAGGAGGAGATCCTGGCCTACTGCAAAAGAGAGTCGGTACCCTACCGGCTGGATGCCACCAACGAGCAGGACACCTATCACCGAAATCGACTTCGCCTGCAATTGATTCCCCTGTTGAAGACCTACAATCCAAGGGTGGAGGAAGCCTTGCTTCGATTGTCCCGGCAAGCCGATGAACATCAGCGCTATCTCGATCGTCAGGTGGAAAGATCCTGGTCTGCATGCAGAAGGGAAAAAGGCTTTTCCGTGGCCTTGTTTTTGAAAGAGGAAGCCTTGATGCAAAAGTCCATGCTGCTCCGGGCGGCAAAGGAAGAAAAAGAGAAAGCCCCATTGGAGAGCCGTCATTTGGATCTGGCCTTGAAAAAGATCAGGGACCAAGAGGACACAGTGTGGCAGTTGGATCTGCCGGAAGGACTCCAGTTGCGGCGAAGCTATGACTGGTTGGTGTTGGAAAAGCAGGGGGACAAGAAAACCGTGGATGATTTCCAATACTCTTTGCGGCCCAACAAAACCTACGGATTCCCCAGATTGGGCATCATCGTGGAGCTACAGGAAGAAAATCCGGAATTATTTTACGGAAAACAACAAAAGAGCAACGAAATTTTCATGGACTATGATAGAATGATAAAAATTGGGACAACATTGACTCTGCGTCAGCGCAAGGCCGGCGATCGTCTGTTGAATACAGAGGGTTTGCCAGGCAGGAAGCTGAAGAAGATCCTCATCGATAAAAAAGTTCCAGTGGAAGTACGGGACAAGATCCCTGTCGTTGCGTTGGAGCACGGAGTGGTTTGGGTGCCGGGATCTGCAGAGAGCCTTTGCTTTCAGCCTACGGAAAATACCAGCCGTGTTTTACATATAACCATATATAATGTTCAGGAGGAGACCAATGATTGAAGATATCAAAGATGTTTTAATTGACGAAATGACGCTGAAGGAACGGGTGAAAGACCTGGCCAAGGAGCTGTCGGAAGAATACAAGGACAAAAATCCCCTGGTGATCTGCGTGCTCAAAGGAGCGGTGCTGTTCATGTCCGATCTGATCAAAAACATGGACATCCCCTTGGAGATCGACTTTATGGCGGTCAGCAGTTACGGCAATGAAACCAGGACCAGCGGGGAAGTGCGGATCATGAAAGATCTGGATAAAAGCGTGGACGGACGCCACTTGCTCATCGTGGAAGATATCGTGGACAGCGGCCTGACCCTTTCCTATCTGGTCAAGATGTTCAAGGACCGCCATACGAAAAGCGTCAAGGTGTGCAGTTTGTTGGACAAACCGGAACGAAGGACCACCAATGTGGACATCCATTATGTCGGTTTTGCAGTCCCCGACGAATTCGTGGTCGGCTATGGTTTGGACTTTGCAGAAAAGTACCGAAACCTGCCTTTTATCGGGGTTTTAAAGGAAGAGATATACCTTTAGGCTTGCTTAAGCTTCATTGTATTTAAAGAAAAGATATGTTAGAATGGTGTATCGGAATTCCATAGACGAAGGAGTGTGAAAGCTTGAATAAATACATGCGTATGATCAGTTTTTATCTGATCGTGCTATTGATAATCATATTGGCGGTAACGACGATCAGCCCCAACGAGACCGACGTGGAAGTACTTACATACGACCAGTTGATCGCAGGGGTGCAGGAAGATCGCTTTGATGAGATCAACGTAAACATCGATCAATACAAGGCTTCGGGTACGTTGAAAGACGGCAGTGAGTTTGTCAGCGTCATTATCCCCAGTTCTTTTGCAGAGTTTGTCAATACCTACATAGAAGGCGGCGGAGAGGTCAATCTCACCTACGTGGAACCGGAACAGACCCCGTGGTGGTTCACCTTGATCCCCACCCTGTTTTTGGTCGTTTTGATGGTGGTGTTTTTCCTCATGTTCACCCAGCAGTCCGGAGGTGGCGGTGGAAAGGTCATGTCCTTTGGCAAAAGCAAAGCCAGACTTCATACCCCGACGAAAAACGGCGTTACCTTCAAGAATGTTGCCGGAGCGGATGAAGAGAAGGAAGAGTTGGAAGAGATCGTTGATTTCCTGAAAGCCCCGGTTCGATACCTGGAACTTGGAGCCCGCATCCCCAAAGGGATCTTGCTGGTGGGACCTCCGGGAACAGGAAAGACCTTGCTGGCTCGAGCAGTGGCAGGAGAAGCGGGAGTTCCTTTTTTCAGCATCAGTGGTTCCGACTTCGTGGAAATGTTCGTTGGAGTTGGAGCATCTCGAGTGCGGGATCTCTTCGAGACCGCCAAGAAAAATTCCCCCTGCATCATCTTCATCGACGAGATCGATGCCGTTGGACGACAAAGAGGCGCAGGCCTTGGCGGAGGCCATGATGAAAGGGAACAAACCTTGAACCAACTGTTGGTGGAAATGGACGGTTTTGGCGAAAACGAAGGCATCATCATGATCGCCGCTACGAACCGACCGGACATTTTGGATCCGGCCCTGCTTCGCCCGGGACGTTTTGATCGACAAGTCATGGTCGGCATCCCCGATGTGAAAGGCCGGGAAGAGATCCTTCGCGTCCATATCAAAGACAAACCGTTGGACGAAGATATCAATCTTCGCACGATCGCAAAAAGTACGCCTGGTTTTACGGGCGCCGACTTGGAAAACATCATGAACGAGTCTGCCCTTCTTGCAGCACGTAAAAAGAAAAAGACCATCGGCATGGAGGAAATGGAAGAGGCCATCAAACGGGTCATTGCAGGACCGGAGAAGAAAAGCCGGCTGATCACGGAACACGACAAAAAAATCACCGCCGTTCACGAAGCCGGTCATGCCATCGTCATGAAAGTATTGCCGAACTGCAATGAAGTCCATGAGATCTCCATCATACCCAGAGGAATGGCAGCCGGATATACATTGTCCCTGCCGGACAACGACAACAGCCACATCTCCAAAGCAAAGCTCATCGATGAAATTTCCGGCTTGCTGGGAGGCCGGGCAGCGGAGAAGATCGCCTTGGACGACATCTGTACCGGAGCCACCAACGACATCGAACGGGCGACAGAGATCGCACGTAAGATGGTTACAGAATTCGGAATGAGCGATTATTTGGGACCCATGACCTTCGGAAACAAGCAGAACGAGGTGTTCATCGGAAAGGATCTTTCTCGAAGCAGAAACTACAGTGAAGAAGTAGCTGCAGCCATCGACAAGGAGATCCGCACCCTCATTGATTCCGCATACAAAAGATCCCTCTCCATTCTGGAACAGCACAAGGATCTGCTGATTCGCGTCAGTGAAGAGTTGCTGGAAAAGGAAACCATCAACAGCAAAGAGTTTGACCTGCTGTTCAGCGAAGCTGTTTAACAAACGAGGAAGACAAAAACCGTCCTTTTAGGATGGTTTTTCTTGTACTGTATTCAAATTGCTGTTATCATATATAGCAAATATAGATGCGATCCGGAGGATGCCGAACATGGAAAAAATGTTGGACCAAACACGACAAGAGTCATGGACGGTGGAAAGGCAACATACGGCCGCTGTCGTGAAAAGCGGAGGGCTGGAAGTGTTGGCCACACCCGTACTTTTGACCTGGATGGAACAAACGGCCTACGAATTGGCCCAGGAGTACATGGAAGATGGAGACACTACCGTAGGAACCCAAGTGGGACTGAAGCACTTGGCGGCGACACCTGTAGGTATGGAAGTTAGAATTACCGCAAGAGTCGTGGAAGTGGAGGGGAGAAAAATCACCTTTCATATTGAAGCGGAGGATGGGAAGGACGCCATCGCCACATGCGAGCATCAGCGTTTTATCGTGCAGGAAGAAAAATTCATGGCCAGGTGCCGATCCAAAAACCTTTGATATATGACGATTTCTCACGATTTCGTTACATATATAATAAAAATGTCTTGTATCTCTTTTGAGAACGAGAACAGGAGGAAAAAATGAATAAAAGACAAAGCGACACCGGCAAATTGACCTTTATGGCAGTTATGCTGGCAATCACCATCGTGTTCGTTATGGTAACGGCCATACCGAACTTTTCCATCAGCATGGCCGTAGCCATGTTTTTACCCACCTTGCTGACAGCAATGGTCCTTGGGATCAAGGAAGGAATGATCATGGGTGCCCTTGCAGGAGCCATCACCCTGGCCCGGGCCTTGTTCATGCCCCTGTCTCCCTTTGATTACTTTTTTATCAATCCATTGGTGTCCGTTTTGCCCAGGATGTTCATCGGCCTGGCGGCCGGATCGGTTTTCCGGTTGATCAAGAACACCATGAAAGCGCCGGGGACTGTGGCAGCGGCGGTTGGCGGGGCCATCGGGATGTTGACCAACACGATTTTAGTAATAGGAATGCTGTTTGTTGTACACGGACAAAACATGGTGGATGCCATGGGCGCAGGTTTCTTTGCAACTTTGGGTGTGCTGTTTGCATCCAACGGACTGATCGAAATGATCACGGCAGCTGTTTTGATGCCGATCTTGTACAACGTGTATACCAGGTACAAGAAGTAAACGACTTTATAGTAATGGATGTGATATGCAATGCTTATGGCCATCGATGTAGGCAATACAAACATCGAAATTGGGATATTTCGAGGGGACGAGTTCGTAGGTACCTGGCGAATGATCACGGCAACAAGAAAAACTTCAGATGAATACGGTGTGTTTATTCTATCCCTGCTTCAGGCAAAAGGGATCACCCCTAAGGAGATCGATGATGTCATCATATCTTCGGTGGTACCCAACATCATGTATTCTTTGACCAGCAGCATCAAAAAATATTTGAACATCAATCCCATGGTGATCGAACCGGGGATCAAAACGGGAATTCGCATCCAAACGGAAAACCCGAAAGAAGTGGGGGCGGATCGGATCTGCGATGTAGTAGCGGCTTACTACATTTACGGCGGTCCTGCCATCGTCATCGACTTTGGTACAGCCACCACATTCGATTATGTGGACGAGGACGGCGTGTTCAGTGCAGCTGTGACTGCTCCCGGCATTCAAATCAGTGCCGATGCCTTGTGGAGTCGGGCGGCACAACTTCCCAACATCGAAATCGAAAAGCCCAAAAGCATTCTGGCCAGGAATACCATTACCAGCATGCAGGCGGGTTTGGTCTATGGATATATCGGCCAGGTGGAATACATCGTCAAGAAGATAAAGGAAGAAACCGGCAAGCCCCAGGCAAAAGTGGTGGCTACAGGCGGATATTCGAAGATCATATTTCCGGAAACGAATGTGATCGACATTGTGGACTCTGCTTTGTCCTTAAAGGGAATAAAGCTTATTTACGAAAGGAACAGGCGGACAAGAATTGAAAATAGGTAACATCGTTTTGAAAAACAACATATTTTTGGCTCCCATGGCAGGTGTGACAAACCTGCCATTTCGAAAGTTGTGCTTGAAGGAAGGATGCGGCTTGGCGTTCAGCGAAATGGTGAGCGCCAAAGCCTTGTCTTATGAAGACATCAAGACCAACGACCTCATTGTGACGTCGCCGGAAGACCGCCCATGCGGGATCCAGCTGTTTGGCAAGGAACCTGAAATTTTGGCAGATGTTATTCGACGGTACGTCAACGAAACGGATTTTGAGATCATCGACATCAATGCAGGCTGCCCGGCCCCCAAAATCGTCAAAAATGGGGAAGGCAGCGCCCTGATGAAAACACCGGAGCTTATCGGCCGGTTGCTGGAAGCGGCAACGAAAGCCACGGACAAGCCGGTGACGTTGAAGATTCGAGCCGGATGGGATCAGGGAAGCATCAATGCCGTGCAAATAGGAAAAATCGCACAAGAGGCAGGAGCCAGTGCATTGACGATCCACGGAAGAACCCGGGACCAGTTTTATGCAGGCCGTGCCGATTGGGATATTATAAAAGAAGTAAAGGAAATACTGGATATACCAGTCATTGGAAATGGAGATGTACATTCTCTGCAGGATGCACAAAGGATGAAGGACCTCACTGGATGCGACGGCGTGATGATCGGTCGAGCGGCCATGGGGAATCCGTGGATCTTCAACGAAGAGGAGGCAGAGGTTTTGCCCTTGGTTCGATTGGAGACCTGCAAAGATTTTTTCATGGAATTGTTGGAAACGAGACCGGAAAAGGTGGCGCTGGGTGAAATTCGAAAACACGCTTCGTGGTTTACAAAAGGACTGCGGGGAAGCGGTGAGTTTCGCAACCAGATCAATAAAACCCAAACCGTTCAGGAAGTATTAACAGTCATAAAAATCTATAAAGACGAATTGAAAATGGAGAAAATGGAAAAATAGTTTGTTTTTTTTAAAAAATTAACTATAATATAATAATAATTGTATTATCTATGTTCTGTCTGGACAAGTCCGGACTTTAACAGCGATGGCTTCCCAGCCTATAACAAATATAAAAAATGGAAAAGTGAAAAGGGGATATCATATAATGGCGCAAAAAGAATTGATTTTGACCTATGAAGGACTAAAAAAGTTGGAAGAAGAATTGGAAAAATTAAAAACCGTCCGAAGACGTGAAGTGGCGGAGAGAATCAAAACGGCCAGAGAGTTTGGCGATTTGAGCGAGAATGCCGAGTATGACGAAGCGAAGAACGAGCAGGCCTTTATTGAAGGACGAATCGCAGAACTGGAGCATAAGCTCAAAAATGCGAGAATCATCGATGAGGATGAGCTGGGAACAGATATTGTCAGCATAGGATCCATCGTTAAAGTCAAGGATGGAGAATTGAACGAAGTTTTACGATTTCATATCGTAGGTTCTGCAGAAGCGGATCCCATGGAAGACAAGATCTCCAATGAATCTCCAGTAGGGGCGGCCCTATTGAGTAAAAAAGTGGGAGATGTCGTTTCCATTGAAGTTCCTGACGGGAATGTCGTCATGGAGATCATGGAAATCAGCAAGTGAGCAACAAAGGAGGAGAACCGTTGACATTGGATCATGAAGAAAGCATAAATGAACTGTTGCAAATAAGAAGAGACAAACTGGAAAAGCATATATCAGACCAGAAGGATCCCTTCATGCACACAAAATATGAAGTTTCGGCACATGCCTTGACTGTGGAAACCGAGTACGATCGATATGAAGGAACTCGAGTATCCATGGCCGGTCGTATCATGTCCAAAAGGGGACAAGGAAAAGTTTCCTTTTACGACCTCCAGGACTCTACAGGACGAATACAGATGTTTTTAAAAAAAGACCTGTTGGGGGAAGATATCTACGAAGATGTGAAGACCTATGATATAGGAGACGTGGTCGGCATCGGGGGAGAAGTTTTCAAGACCAAGATGGGGCAAGTGTCCGTTCGGGTTGACAAGATCCTTCTTTTAACAAAATCTCTGCAGATCCTGCCGGAAAAATTCCATGGTTTAAAAGATCCGGACCTGCGGTATCGTCAGCGTTATGTGGATCTGATCATGAATCCGGCAGTGAAGGAAGTTTTTGTGGTTCGCTCGAAAATCCTCAATGCCATTAGAGAGTTCATGAACGGACGGGGATTTTTGGAAGTGGAGACACCTGTCCTTTCCAACTTGGCCGGCGGTGCAAATGCAAGACCTTTCGTTACCCATCACAACGCATTGGACATACCCATGTTTTTGCGGATCGCATTGGAACTGCCCTTAAAGCGACTGATCGTTGGAGGATTCGACAAAGTATACGAACTGAGCAGAGTTTTTAGAAATGAAGGAATGGACCCTACCCACAATCCTGAATTTACCATGATGGAGAGCTACGAAGCCTATGCCAATTACGAAGATGTGATGAACATGGTGGAAGAATTGCTCCACTATGTAGCCATCCAGATCAAAGGAACGGAAGAGGTCGTCTTTCAAGGAGATGAAATCAGCTTCAAGCCTCCATTCAAAAGAGCACGCATGGTAGATTTGGTAAAAGAGCATACAGGCGTGGACTTTGATCAAATCGATGATCAGAAGACGGCCTATGAAGAAGGAATAAAATTAGGGTTGGAGATCGAACCGCACACATCTTACGGAAAAATCATCGAAGAAGCCTTCGATACGTTTGTGGAAGACAAACTGATCCAACCAACTTTTGTCACCCATCATCCGGTGGAGATCTCTCCGCTGGCAAAGAAGGATTACAGCAATCCGAAATACACGGAGCGCTTCGAACTGTTTATTCGAGGAAGCGAATATGCCAATGCGTTCTCCGAGTTGAACGACCCGATCGACCAGAAAGCTCGTTTCTTGAGCCAGGTGGAAAACAAAAAGACGGGGGATGAAGAAGCTCACCCCTATGATCAGGACTTTATCAATGCCCTGGAGGTCGGTTTGCCACCCACAGGAGGCCTTGGCATCGGGATCGACCGTTTGGTCATGCTGATGACGGACCAGCGCAGCATTCGAGACGTGATCCTGTTCCCGACCATGAAGCCGGAAAAAGGCGTTGCAGAGACGGAAGACGACGAATAGAACCACCAGCAGCCCTGAAAAGTCAGGGCTGCTTTTTATCAACCAAAGTTGAAGGTGGATGAAACCTTTGTATTGCAAGGGTTTCAAGTTTTCTGCAGGAAAGTGGAGAAAAAAGAGGTTGACACGTGGTAGGGTGATGCGTATAATAGTAAGAGTCGCCACAAGAGATGCCAACAACGAACGAGACAACATAAAGGGCGACAAACCTTCGTGTCAGCGGACTTTGGAAGAGGAAAGCAGGCGGGAGGGACACAGTTTCATAGCGCTTCAGCTGACCTCAACCTTCGGGTAAGGGGAGTGGAGCAGGAAGCATCAACAGACTTCGACCTTCGAAGAAGGTCTCCGTCCGTGGGCTGCGCCCAATAGGTCTTCCGCCGAAGGATGATCGGAAAGCAAGCTTTCCGCCATCACTCGCCAGAATCCCTGCTGATGCTTAAGATCTTTGAAAATAGAATAGCACATGAAAACAAGCTTAGAAGAAAGAAACCAAACAACGTTGATGCCAAAAGCATCAAAGCCAAAGAGAGTTCTAAGACGGACTCAAACACTATTTATAATAGAGAGTTTGATCCTGGCTCAGGACGAACGCTGGCGGCGTGCCTAACACATGCAAGTCGAACGTGATCCAGGAAGTAGTTTACTACGACCTGGTGAAAGTGGCGGACGGGTGAGTAACGCGTGGGTAACCTGGCCTATGGAAGGGGATAGCCTCGGGAAACCGGGATTAATACCGTATATAGTTGGATGATCGCATGATCGACCAATGAAAAATTTATTGCCATAGGATGGACCCGCGTCCCATTAGCTAGTTGGTGAGATAACAGCTCACCAAGGCGACGATGGGTAGCCGGCCTGAGAGGGCGAACGGCCACACTGGGACTGAGACACGGCCCAGACTCCTACGGGAGGCAGCAGTGGGGAATATTGCGCAATGGGGGAAACCCTGACGCAGCAACGCCGCGTGAATGATGAAGGTCTTCGGATCGTAAAGTTCTGTCGAAGGGGAAGAAAGAAATGACGGTACCCTTAGAGGAAGCCCCGGCTAACTACGTGCCAGCAGCCGCGGTAATACGTAGGGGGCAAGCGTTGTCCGGAATTACTGGGCGTAAAGGGCGTGTAGGCGGTTTTTTAAGTCAGATGTGAAAGTTCGGGGCTTAACCCCGGAATTGCATTTGAAACTGGAGAACTTGAGTACTGGAGAGGTAAGTGGAATTCCTAGTGTAGCGGTGAAATGCGTAGATATTAGGAGGAACACCAGTGGCGAAGGCGACTTACTGGACAGATACTGACGCTGAGGCGCGAAAGCGTGGGGAGCGAACAGGATTAGATACCCTGGTAGTCCACGCCGTAAACGATGAGTGCTAGGTGTTGGGGTAACTCAGTGCCGTAGTTAACACAATAAGCACTCCGCCTGGGGAGTACGGTCGCAAGACTGAAACTCAAAGGAATTGACGGGGGCCCGCACAAGCAGCGGAGCATGTGGTTTAATTCGAAGCAACGCGAAGAACCTTACCAGGTCTTGACATTTCCTGACGACCTCAGAGATGAGGAGTTCCCTTCGGGGACAGGAGGACAGGTGGTGCATGGTTGTCGTCAGCTCGTGTCGTGAGATGTTGGGTTAAGTCCCGCAACGAGCGCAACCCTTGTATTTAGTTGCCATCAGGTAGTGCTGGGCACTCTAGATAGACTGCCGTAGATAATACGGAGGAAGGTGGGGATGACGTCAAATCATCATGCCCCTTATGACCTGGGCTACACACGTGCTACAATGGTCTGAACAGAGGGCAGCGAAACAGCGATGTGGAGCCAATCTCAAAAAACAGATCTCAGTTCGGATTGCAGGCTGCAACTCGCCTGCATGAAGTCGGAGTTGCTAGTAATCGCGGATCAGAATGCCGCGGTGAATGCGTTCCCGGGCCTTGTACACACCGCCCGTCACACCACGAGAGTTGGCAACACCCGAAGTCAGTGAGCGAACCATTTATGGAAGCAGCTGCCGAAGGTGGGGCTAGTAATTGGGGTGAAGTCGTAACAAGGTAGCCGTATCGGAAGGTGCGGCTGGATCACCTCCTTTCTAGGGAGCAAGTGAGTAATGTGCTATTTTATTTTGAGAGATCTTTGTATTTCTCAAACGTATGACGCTGGATCGGCACCACACAGGAACACGGCTGATCCTCAGTGATCTTTGAAAACTGCATAGGAAGAAAAAGTAAAGTAAAGAAACAAACGATCATCTAAACATCTATCGTTTCGGAAACGAAACAAAAGATTTAGGTCAAGTTACTAAGAGCATAGGGAGAATGCCTTGGCACTGGGAGCCGACGAAGGACGCGACAAGCTGCGAAAAGCTGCGATTAGGTGCAAATAACCGTTGAGTCGCAGGTATCCGAATGGGGAAACCTAGCAGAGAGAAGCTCTGTTACCCGCATATGAATAAAATAGTATGCGAGGAGGGAACTCGGGGAACTGAAACATCTAAGTACCCGAAGGAAGAGAAAGAAAACTCGATTTTCCAAGTAGCGGCGAGCGAAAGGGAAAGAGCCTAAACCGTATTTATACGGGGTAATGGGACATGTAAAGGAGATCTGGAAAGAAGCCGAACGGCCTGGGAAGGCCGACCATAGAGAGTAAGAGTCTCGTAGGCGAAATGGACAGATACAGGCATGTTACCGGAGTACCACGGGACACGTGAAACCCTGTGGGAAGTTGGGGGGACCACCCCCCAAGGCTAAATACTACCCAGTGACCGATAGAGAATAGTACCGTGAGGGAAAGGTGAAAAGAACCCCGGGAGGGGAGTGAAATAGAACCTGAAACCCTATGCTTACAAGCAGTGGGAGCGCAAGTGACCGCGTGCTTTTTGTAGAACGGACCAGCGAGTTACGATATGTAGCAAGGTTAATCACTTCAGGTGAGGAGCCGCAGGGAAACCGAGTCTTAATAGGGCGTATAGTTGCATGTTGTAGACCCGAAACCGTGTGATCTACCCATGTCCAGGGTGAAGCGTGAGTAAAATCTCGTGGAGGCCCGAACCGGTGTCTGTTGAAAAAGGCTCGGATGAGGTGTGGGTAGGGGAGAAATTCCAATCGAACACGGAGATAGCTGGTTCTCCCCGAAATAGCTTTAGGGCTAGCGTCAAGGGATGAATAGTGGAGGTAGAGCACTGAATTGGCTAGGGGGCGTATAGCTTACCGAACCATATCAAACTCCGAATGCCATATATTTTACCTTGGCAGTCAGACAGTGTGAGATAAGTTTCATTGTCGAAAGGGAAACAGCCCAGACCATCAGCTAAGGTCCCAAAGTACAGGTTAAGTGGGAAAGGATGTGCAATTGCTAAGACAACTAGGATGTTGGCTTAGAAGCAGCCACTCATTCAAAGAGTGCGTAATAGCTCACTAGTCGAGTGATTGTGCGCCGAAGATTACCGGGGCTAAAACCTGTCACCGAAGCTATGGCTTGCGTCGTAAGATGCAGGGGTAGGGGAGCATTGTGTAGGAGGCGAAGCTGAGCTGGAAGGCGAGGTGGATTCTACACAAGAGAGAATGCTGGTATGAGTAGCGAAAGAAAGGTGAGAATCCTTTCCATCGAAAATCCAAGGTTTCCTGAGGAAGGTTCGTCCGCTCAGGGTAAGTCGGGACCTAAGCCGAGGCCGAAGGGCGTAGGCGATGGACAACCGGTTGAAATTCCGGTACCGCCTTTGACTGTTTGAGAGAAGGAGTGACACAGGAGGATAAGCTGACCCGTCGAATGGAAGAGACGGGCTAAATAACGAGTGTGGACCTTAGGCAAATCCGGGGTCCGGGAAGCATGAGTTATGATGGGGACCGAAAAACAAGTAGGGAAGCAGCTGATTTCACACTGTCGAGAAAAGCTTCTATTGAGGAAGAAGGCGCCCGTACCGCAAACCGACACAGGTAGATGAGGAGAGAATCCTAAGATGAGCGGGAGAAGTGTTGTTAAGGAACTCGGCAAAATAACCCCGTAACTTCGGGAGAAGGGGAGCCTAATCCGATTGTTGTAAAATGATACGGAAAGGCTGCAGAGAAAAGGCCCAAGCGACTGTTTAGCAAAAACACAGGTCTCTGCTAAATCGAAAGATGAAGTATAGGGGCTGACGCCTGCCCGGTGCTGGAAGGTCAAGGGGAATGCTTAGCTTCGGCGAAGGCATGAACTTAAGCCCCAGTAAACGGCGGCCGTAACTATAACGGTCCTAAGGTAGCGAAATTCCTTGTCAGGTAAGTTCTGACCCGCACGAAAGGCGTAACGATTTGGGCACTGTCTCAACAACACACCCGGTGAAATTGTAGTACTCGTGAAGATGCGAGTTACCCGCGACAGGACGGAAAGACCCCGTAGAGCTTTACTGTAGCTTGGCATTGGATTTTGGTAGTGTATGTACAGGATAGGTGGGAGGCAGAGAGAATAGGACGCTAGTCTTGTTGGAGCCGCTGTTGGGATACCACTCTTATACTACTGGAATTCTAACCAGTAGCCGTGATCCGGCTATGGGACATTGCCAGGTGGGCAGTTTGACTGGGGCGGTCGCCTCCGAAAGAGTAACGGAGGCGCCCAAAGTTTACCTCAGAATGGTTGGAAATCATTCGTAGAGTGCAAAGGCAAAAGGTAGACTGACTGCGAGAGAGACATCTCGAGCAGGGACGAAAGTCGGGCTTAGTGATCCGGTGGTACCGAGTGGAAGGGCCATCGCTCAACGGATAAAAGCTACCTCGGGGATAACAGGCTTATCTCCCCCAAGAGTCCACATCGACGGGGAGGTTTGGCACCTCGATGTCGGCTCGTCTCATCCTGGGGCTGTAGTAGGTCCCAAGGGTTGGGCTGTTCGCCCATTAAAGAGGCACGCGAGCTGGGTTCAGAACGTCGTGAGACAGTTCGGTCCCTATCCGTCGTGGGCGCAAGATATTTGAGAGGAGCTGTTCCTAGTACGAGAGGACCGGAATGGACAGACCTCTGGTGCACCAGTTGTCCTGCCAAGGGCACAGCTGGGTAGCTAAGTCTGGACGGGATAAGCGCTGAAGGCATCTAAGCGCGAAGCCCCCCTCAAGATGAGATATCTCATCCGCAAGGAGTAAGGTCCCCAGTAGACGACTGGGTTGATAGGCCAGAGGTGTACGTGTAGAAATACATTCAGCTGACTGGTACTAATAGACCGAGGACTTGACCAAGTAGATGATAAGAAGAAGAATACTTTACGATGATTCCCATGCAGTTTTCAAATCTCATTGATGAGATTTATAACCAAATGATTCCGCGGCAATGGCGGAGGGGCTACACCTGTTCCCATCCCGAACACAGAAGTAAAGTCCTCCAGCGCAGATGGTACTTGGATGGTGACGTCCTGGGAGAGTATGTCGCTGCGGAATCCACACATCAAACCTTCGGTTTTATACCGGGGGTTTTTTGTTTGTTCATTTTTCTTCAAATTACTATATAATATTGTCATGAGTCGATAAGGGGGCATTTTATGAAGATCTATACAATGGATATGGGAGATACGGTTCACAAATATTCAAGGGCTTTGATCGTTCATTTAAAAGATGGAAGAAAAGTACTTTCGACAGCCCATTTGAATGGAGGATATCAGGAAAGCATTGCGCATGTCATGAACTTTGATTCCACTCCGGAGAATGGCAGTGCTTATTGTCAAGATTCGGAAACCTATGTAGATGACTTGAAACTGGTTGCTAAACAGATGAAGTTGGATGAAGAACGCACAGTGGCGATTTCTACAACGGTAAACATGGAACATGTTGCCATCATAGAGGAAAGCTACAAAGATTTGACGGTAACAGCCATTGTAACAGCAGGGATCGCTGGGAATGCCGCAAGGGTCGGAGATCCGGCCTGGTTTCATGAAGAAAACGGTGTGCCGGTAGAGTTGGTATCCGGAACCATCAACATCATGTTGGTGATCAACCAGGACTTGAATCCGGGGACCATGGCTCGCTGCATCGTAACTGCCACGGAGGCAAAGACGGCCGCCCTTCAAGAATTGATGGCCCATAGTGTTTACTCCCACGAATTGGCAACAGGAACTGGCACCGATGAAACAATTATTGTTTGTAATGGTTTGGCGAAGAACAGACTGATGTTTGCAGGGAAGCACAGCAAGTTGGGCGAACTGATCGGGATCACTGTAAACCGTGGAGTGAAAGAGTCTCTTTACAACCACGCAGGGTTGGATGCAAAGCAGCAGTGTTCCATCGAAAAAAGATTGATGCGTTTTGGTTTTCGTGGAGAAGATGTCTTGAAAAAATGTGAGGATCTCGCCAAAGATATAGACCGGCATATGGCAAATGAGAAGTGGCAGCAAATGGACCGAGATCCGGCATTGGTTGCAAAAGCTTCCATGCTTGCTCATTTGTTGGACCAAATGCATTGGGATCTACTTACGCCAGAAGTGGTGGTGAATGAATCCGGAAATTTATTGAATGAAATCCATGTAGATGAAAGCAAACGATACGGTCATGATCTTGCTGACTTGACGGATCTGCACAAGTGCTTGATGGAAGAATTTACGATCTGGTTGTGTCAACGCATGTTGGGATTGTTCTGAAAAAAATGTTTGAATGACACTAACCCGGGTATCTATTATCTTACACGGAGTCACAATCCATAGGATCAACCTTTTGAAACCTTTGTATTGCAAGGGTTTCGAGTTTTCTGTAGGAAAGTGGAGAAAAAAGATAAAAAAGCGGTTGACACGTGGTAGGGTGATGCGTATAATAGTAAGAGTCGCCACAAGAGATGCCAACAACGAACGAGACAACATAAAGGGCGACAAACCTTCGTGTCAGCGGACTTTGGAAGAGGAAAGCAGGCGGGAGGGACACAGTTTCATAGCGCTTCAGCTGACCTCAACCTTCGGGTAAGGGGAGTGGAGCAGGAAGCATCAACAGACTTCGACCTTCGAAGAAGGTCTCCGTCCGTGGGCTGCGCCCAATAGGTCTTCCGCCGAAGGATGATCGGAAAGCAAGCTTTCCGCCATCACTCGCCAGAATCCCTGCTGATGCTTAAGATCTTTGAAAATAGAATAGCACATGAAAACAAGCTTAGAAGAAAGAAACCAAACAACGTTGATGCCAAAAGCATCAAAAGCCAAAGAGAGTTCTAAGACGGACTCAAACACTATTTATAATAGAGAGTTTGATCCTGGCTCAGGACGAACGCTGGCGGCGTGCCTAACACATGCAAGTCGAACGTGATCCAGGAAGTAGTTTACTACGACCTGGTGAAAGTGGCGGACGGGTGAGTAACGCGTGGGTAACCTGGCCTATGGAAGGGGATAGCCTCGGGAAACCGGGATTAATACCGTATATAGTTGGATGATCGCATGATCGACCAATGAAAAATTTATTGCCATAGGATGGACCCGCGTCCCATTAGCTAGTTGGTGAGATAACAGCTCACCAAGGCGACGATGGGTAGCCGGCCTGAGAGGGCGAACGGCCACACTGGGACTGAGACACGGCCCAGACTCCTACGGGAGGCAGCAGTGGGGAATATTGCGCAATGGGGGAAACCCTGACGCAGCAACGCCGCGTGAATGATGAAGGTCTTCGGATCGTAAAGTTCTGTCGAAGGGGAAGAAAGAAATGACGGTACCCTTAGAGGAAGCCCCGGCTAACTACGTGCCAGCAGCCGCGGTAATACGTAGGGGGCAAGCGTTGTCCGGAATTACTGGGCGTAAAGGGCGTGTAGGCGGTTTTTTAAGTCAGATGTGAAAGTTCGGGGCTTAACCCCGGAATTGCATTTGAAACTGGAGAACTTGAGTACTGGAGAGGTAAGTGGAATTCCTAGTGTAGCGGTGAAATGCGTAGATATTAGGAGGAACACCAGTGGCGAAGGCGACTTACTGGACAGATACTGACGCTGAGGCGCGAAAGCGTGGGGAGCGAACAGGATTAGATACCCTGGTAGTCCACGCCGTAAACGATGAGTGCTAGGTGTTGGGGTAACTCAGTGCCGTAGTTAACACAATAAGCACTCCGCCTGGGGAGTACGGTCGCAAGACTGAAACTCAAAGGAATTGACGGGGGCCCGCACAAGCAGCGGAGCATGTGGTTTAATTCGAAGCAACGCGAAGAACCTTACCAGGTCTTGACATTTCCTGACGACCTCAGAGATGAGGAGTTCCCTTCGGGGACAGGAGGACAGGTGGTGCATGGTTGTCGTCAGCTCGTGTCGTGAGATGTTGGGTTAAGTCCCGCAACGAGCGCAACCCTTGTATTTAGTTGCCATCAGGTAGTGCTGGGCACTCTAGATAGACTGCCGTAGATAATACGGAGGAAGGTGGGGATGACGTCAAATCATCATGCCCCTTATGACCTGGGCTACACACGTGCTACAATGGTCTGAACAGAGGGCAGCGAAACAGCGATGTGGAGCCAATCTCAAAAAACAGATCTCAGTTCGGATTGCAGGCTGCAACTCGCCTGCATGAAGTCGGAGTTGCTAGTAATCGCGGATCAGAATGCCGCGGTGAATGCGTTCCCGGGCCTTGTACACACCGCCCGTCACACCACGAGAGTTGGCAACACCCGAAGTCAGTGAGCGAACCATTTATGGAAGCAGCTGCCGAAGGTGGGGCTAGTAATTGGGGTGAAGTCGTAACAAGGTAGCCGTATCGGAAGGTGCGGCTGGATCACCTCCTTTCTAGGGAGCAAGTGAGTAATGTGCTATTTTATTTTGAGAGATCTTTGTATTTCTCAAACGTATGACGCTGGATCGGCACCACACAGGAACACGGCTGATCCTCAGTGATCTTTGAAAACTGCATAGGAAGAAAAAGTAAAGTAAAGAAACAAACGATCATCTAAACATCTATCGTTTCGGAAACGAAACAAAAGATTTAGGTCAAGTTACTAAGAGCATAGGGAGAATGCCTTGGCACTGGGAGCCGACGAAGGACGCGACAAGCTGCGAAAAGCTGCGATTAGGTGCAAATAACCGTTGAGTCGCAGGTATCCGAATGGGGAAACCTAGCAGAGAGAAGCTCTGTTACCCGCATATGAATAAAATAGTATGCGAGGAGGGAACTCGGGGAACTGAAACATCTAAGTACCCGAAGGAAGAGAAAGAAAACTCGATTTTCCAAGTAGCGGCGAGCGAAAGGGAAAGAGCCTAAACCGTATTTATACGGGGTAATGGGACATGTAAAGGAGATCTGGAAAGAAGCCGAATGGCCTGGGAAGGCCGACCATAGAGAGTAAGAGTCTCGTAGGCGAAATGGACAGATACAGGCATGTTACCGGAGTACCACGGGACACGTGAAACCCTGTGGGAAGTTGGGGGGACCACCCCCCAAGGCTAAATACTACCCAGTGACCGATAGAGAATAGTACCGTGAGGGAAAGGTGAAAAGAACCCCGGGAGGGGAGTGAAATAGAACCTGAAACCCTATGCTTACAAGCAGTGGGAGCGCAAGTGACCGCGTGCTTTTTGTAGAACGGACCAGCGAGTTACGATATGTAGCAAGGTTAATCACTTCAGGTGAGGAGCCGCAGGGAAACCGAGTCTTAATAGGGCGTATAGTTGCATGTTGTAGACCCGAAACCGTGTGATCTACCCATGTCCAGGGTGAAGCGTGAGTAAAATCTCGTGGAGGCCCGAACCGGTGTCTGTTGAAAAAGGCTCGGATGAGGTGTGGGTAGGGGAGAAATTCCAATCGAACACGGAGATAGCTGGTTCTCCCCGAAATAGCTTTAGGGCTAGCGTCAAGGGATGAATAGTGGAGGTAGAGCACTGAATTGGCTAGGGGGCGTATAGCTTACCGAACCATATCAAACTCCGAATGCCATATATTTTACCTTGGCAGTCAGACAGTGTGAGATAAGTTTCATTGTCGAAAGGGAAACAGCCCAGACCATCAGCTAAGGTCCCAAAGTACAGGTTAAGTGGGAAAGGATGTGCAATTGCTAAGACAACTAGGATGTTGGCTTAGAAGCAGCCACTCATTCAAAGAGTGCGTAATAGCTCACTAGTCGAGTGATTGTGCGCCGAAGATTACCGGGGCTAAAACCTGTCACCGAAGCTATGGCTTGCGTCGTAGATCTGCAGGGGTAGGGGAGCATTGTGTACGAGGCGAAGCTGAGCTGGAAGGCGAGGTGGATTCTACACAAGAGAGAATGCTGGTATGAGTAGCGAAAGAAAGGTGAGAATCCTTTCCATCGAAAATCCAAGGTTTCCTGAGGAAGGTTCGTCCGCTCAGGGTAAGTCGGGACCTAAGCCGAGGCCGAAGGGCGTAGGCGATGGACAACCGGTTGAAATTCCGGTACCGCCTTTGACTGTTTGAGAGAAGGAGTGACACAGGAGGATAAGCTGACCCGTCGAATGGAAGAGACGGGCTAAATAACGAGTGTGGACCTTAGGCAAATCCGGGTCCTGGGAAGCATGAGTTATGATGGGGACCGAAAAACAAGTAGGGAAGCAGCTGATTTCACACTGTCGAGAAAAGCTTCTATTGAGGAAGAAGGCGCCCGTACCGCAAACCGACACAGGTAGATGAGGAGAGAATCCTAAGATGAGCGGGAGAAGTGTTGTTAAGGAACTCGGCAAAATAACCCCGTAACTTCGGGAGAAGGGGAGCCTAATCCGATTGTTGTAAAATGATACGGAAAGGCTGCAGAGAAAAGGCCCAAGCGACTGTTTAGCAAAAACACAGGTCTCTGCTAAATCGAAAGATGAAGTATAGGGGCTGACGCCTGCCCGGTGCTGGAAGGTCAAGGGGAATGCTTAGCTTCGGCGAAGGCATGAACTTAAGCCCCAGTAAACGGCGGCCGTAACTATAACGGTCCTAAGGTAGCGAAATTCCTTGTCAGGTAAGTTCTGACCCGCACGAAAGGCGTAACGATTTGGGCACTGTCTCAACAACACACCCGGTGAAATTGTAGTACTCGTGAAGATGCGAGTTACCCGCGACAGGACGGAAAGACCCCGTAGAGCTTTACTGTAGCTTGGCATTGGATTTTGGTAGTGTATGTACAGGATAGGTGGGAGGCAGAGAGAATAGGACGCTAGTCTTGTTGGAGCCGCTGTTGGGATACCACTCTTATACTACTGGAATTCTAACCAGTAGCCGTGATCCGGCTATGGGACATTGCCAGGTGGGCAGTTTGACTGGGGCGGTCGCCTCCGAAAGAGTAACGGAGGCGCCCAAAGTTTACCTCAGAATGGTTGGAAATCATTCGTAGAGTGCAAAGGCAAAAGGTAGACTGACTGCGAGAGAGACATCTCGAGCAGGGACGAAAGTCGGGCTTAGTGATCCGGTGGTACCGAGTGGAAGGGCCATCGCTCAACGGATAAAAGCTACCTCGGGGATAACAGGCTTATCTCCCCCAAGAGTCCACATCGACGGGGAGGTTTGGCACCTCGATGTCGGCTCGTCTCATCCTGGGGCTGTAGTAGGTCCCAAGGGTTGGGCTGTTCGCCCATTAAAGAGGCACGCGAGCTGGGTTCAGAACGTCGTGAGACAGTTCGGTCCCTATCCGTCGTGGGCGCAAGATATTTGAGAGGAGCTGTTCCTAGTACGAGAGGACCGGAATGGACAGACCTCTGGTGCACCAGTTGTCCTGCCAAGGGCACAGCTGGGTAGCTAAGTCTGGACGGGATAAGCGCTGAAGGCATCTAAGCGCGAAGCCCCCCTCAAGATGAGATATCTCATCCGCAAGGAGTAAGGTCCCCAGTAGACGACTGGGTTGATAGGCCAGAGGTGTACGTGTAGAAATACATTCAGCTGACTGGTACTAATAGACCGAGGACTTGACCAAGTAGATGATAAGAAGAAGAATACTTTACGATGATTCCCATGCAGTTTTCAAATCTCATTGATGAGATTTATAACTAAATGATTCCGCGGCAATGGCGGAGGGGCTACACCTGTTCCCATCCCGAACACAGAAGTAAAGTCCTCCAGCGCAGATGGTACTTGGATGGTGACGTCCTGGGAGAGTATGTCGCTGCGGAATCCACACATCAAACCTTCGGTTTTATACCGGGGGTTTTTTGTTTGTTCAAATGGAATTGAAGCATTGATGTGGTATAATGAAATACTAGAGGTGAATTGGGATGAACAGTCAGGAACGAAGAAAAAAGTTGATGGAAAACCTGAAACGAGTGAATGCCGCTGTCTCAGGAAATGAATTGGCGGCACTATTCGGCGTCAGCAGACAGGTGATCGTACAGGACATTGCCTTGCTTCGAGCGGAGGGAAACGACATTGTGGCAACAGCCAGAGGTTACCTGTATCCTCATAGAAGTACGGATGCCATCGTAAAAACCATTGCCGTGAAACACAAGTCGGAGTCCATGGGCGAAGAGCTGTACACCATCGTAGAGTTTGGCGCTAAAATATTGGACATTACCGTGGAACATCCCATTTATGGAGAGATCAAGGGCAACTTGATGCTGTCCACCAGACAGGAAGTAGATGATTTCGTGCGGGATTTTCAAGCGAGTGGTGCATCTCCCCTTTCTGTTGTGACCAATGGGGTCCATCTCCATTCCATCGAAGTACCCAGCATGAAAATATTTGAATTGATCCAGACAGCTTTAAGAGAAAAAGATTTCCTGTTGGAAAACTAAGGAGGATCCGATGCAGTCAAACAAGAGCAAAAAACTTCTCACCATCATCATAGCAGCAGTGGCCATATTGGGGGCACTCTTTGCGTTATTTAGCAATTTTTACATTGATTATTTGTGGTTCAAGGAAACGGGATATACCCAAGTGTTTTTTAAGGAGATCGTCACCAAGTTGCAGCTGGGTGTACCAATGTTTCTCATCTCAACGATCCTGCTGTATTTTTATTTCCGGTTCATCAAGAAATACGTCAATAAAAGCAGCATCGTAGTGATTCGAGAAAAAAAGAAGGATTTTATCTCCTTGGGAGCCGGAGCAGTAGTAGGACTGGTCTTGACGGTAATTGCCACAAATGCCTTGTGGTATCGGATCCTGGAATATGTCAATGCGGAACCCTTTGGCGTATTGGATCCCATCTTCAATAAAGACGTCTCCTTTTATGTGTTTCAACTGCCTTTTTTAGAGAGCCTCTTCAACGTACTCTCTCTAGTGGTATTTGTGATCTTTGTAGCAACGCTGGTTTATACGGCCATGTTCTTTTGGTTCAAAAAATCACCCCAAGTGGAAGTGGAAGTCGGGGTGGATCATCGCGTCCAGGAGTTGAAGGACTTTTTGATGAGCTTCGGCAACATCATGGTCAAACAGGTCGGAATATTTGTCGCTCTTTTCTTTATATTGACGGCTTATAGCTATTACCTGAGAAGGTTTGGTTTGCTTTTCTCCGTGTCGGAGATCTCTTATGGGGCAGGATATACGGATTCTACTGTTCGGTTGCCGGTTTACACGGCCATGATCTTTCTGTCGCTGGCGTCGGCTGCAGCCTCCATATTCTTCGGATTTCGAAAGAAATTGAAGTGGATCGCCATAGCGCCTGTTGTCATGATCGCCGTGTCCTTCCTTGGAGGCGCCGCCGGTTTGGTCGTGGAAAACTATGTCGTAGGACCCAACCAATTCGGTCGGGAAGAAGCCTATTTGGAGCGGCACATCGACTTTACAACCAAAGCCTACGGCTTGGAAAATGTGGTGACCAAGGAGTTTTCGGCCAAACAAAACATCACCCTGGAAGACCTGGAAGAGAACGAAAGGACCATCAGCAACATTCCCATCAATGATTATCGACCCACTCTGGATGTCTACAACTCCATCCAGGCGTTTCGGATCTACTATCAGTTCCATGATGTGGATATCGACCGGTATGAGCTGGATGGCGATTATACCCAAGTATTCATTTCTGCAAGAGAAATGGACAATCAGCAGCTGGAAGAAAACGCCAGGACTTGGATCAATCAACACTTGAAATACACCCATGGTTTTGGCGTTGCCATGTCTCCCGTCAACAGAATCAATGAAGTGGGCCAGCCAGACCTTGCAATAAAGGACATACCTCCCATGTCCAACAATAACATCACCATTGAAGAACCGCGGATCTACTTTGGAGAATTGACGGACACTTACGCCATCACCAATGCAAAGACTCCGGAATTTGACTATCCGGAAGGAAGCAACAACAAGGAAAACTTCTATACCGGAAACGCAGGCATCCCGTTGAACTTCTTCAACAGGTTGGCTTTTACGATAAACCTGGGAGAAACGAAGATCCTGCTTTCTTCCGAGATCACCGGTGAGAGCAAGATGCTGATCCGACGGAATATCATTGAACGTCTCCAGACCATTGCACCATTTTTGGCCTATGACGAAGATCCCTATGTCGTCGCATCGGAAGGGAAGCTGTATTGGATCGTGGATGCTTTCACGTTGAGTGACCGCTATCCCTATGCAAAGCCCTTTGGAGAAGAGGGAACATTCAATTATGTGAGAAATTCCGTAAAAGTAGTCATTGATGCCTACAATGGAGATGTGACTTTTTATCAAGTGGAACCTGATGATCCCCTCGCCACTGTCTATGAGAACATATATAAAGACATTTTAGTGCCCATCGATCAGATGCCGGCAGATCTGCGAAGCCACGTACGATATTCCCAGGAAATGTTTGATATACAGGCGGACATGTACCGAACCTATCACATGACCAATGCCAGGGTCTTCTACAACAAGGAAGACCAGTGGGAACTGCCCAGACAGATCTATGGAGCCGAAAAACAGATCGAGATGGTGGAGAGTACCTATCTGATCATGAAGCTGCCCGAACGGGAAGAAGAATTTACCTTGATGGTACCTTTTACGGCGAGACAACGGGACAACATGGTCGCCTGGATGGCTGCCATGAACGACGGAGACAGTTACGGGGACATTATGGTATATACTTTCCCGAAACAGACCCTGGTCTATGGTCCCATGCAGATCGAGCAGCGGGTGGATCAGGATACGGTCATATCGCCCCAGTTGACCTTGCTGGGTCAACAGGGATCGGAGGTCATCCGAGGAAACATGATGGCCATACCCATCGAAGAAGCTATCTTGTACATCGAACCGGTCTACATCCGAGCCCGGGACAGCGACCGAAGCCTGCCGGAGGTCAAAAAGATCATCGTATCCTACAACAACAGGATCATCATGGCCGACAGCCTGCAAGACGGTTTGAATCAAATATTTGGAATTTCTGATCCGGACGACGACGAAGGAGACGGAGACGATGAACAACCGGGAGTTGTGATCCCCGGTGATTTGAATTCCCTCATCCTGGAAGCCAATACCTTGTTCGACCAGGCACAGGAAGCCCAACAAAACGGCGACTGGGCGGAATATGGACGTTTGATCCAGGAGTTGGAAGACGTACTAAGCCAGCTGCAGACGCTGCAGCTGGGCGTACCGGAAACGCCATTGCCGGAAACGATAGAAGAGTCTGTCAATGAGGAAGTTGTGGAAGAATAAAAGAAAATCAACGCGCTGAAAGGAAGGAAAGCATGTTAGACATCAAAAAAATCAGAGAGAATACGCAAGAAGTCAATGAACTTCTCCAACGAAAAGGCAATTATAGTGTGGATTCCCTGTTGGCTTTGGATGAGAAAAGACGAAAGCTGATCACGGAAGTGGAAGAGAAAAAGGCAGAGCAAAACAGGGTCTCCAAGATGATACCCGTTTATAAAAAAGAAAAGAAGGATGTCACGGACATTCTTGCAGAGATGAAGAGCCTGTCCGAGGAGATCAAGGGAAAAGACGAGATCCTGAAAAGCATCGAGGAGGAAGTGCGCCAGACCCTCCTGGAGCTGCCCAATATTCCCCATCCTGATGTGGTCATCGGAAAAGACGACTCGGACAACCGATTGGTCCGAATCTGGGGAGAACCCAGGAAGTTTGATTTCGATATAAAGGCCCACTGGGATCTGGGAACAGATCTGGATATTCTGGACTTTGAACGAGCCTCCAAGATCACCGGCGCCAGATTCAGTTTGTTCAAAGGAAAAGGCGCCAAGCTGGAGCGGGCCATCATCAACTTCATGCTGGCGGTCCATACGGATGAGGGCGGCTATACGGAGCTGTCCACCCCTTTTATGGTCAACAGGGACTGCATGACCGGAACGGGTCAATTCCCCAAGTTTGAAGACGACGCATTTCGAGTTGTGGAGGATCGGGATCTGTTCTTGATCCCCACGGCGGAAGTGCCGGTGACCAATTATCATCGGGAGGAGATACTCAATGAGGAAGATTTGCCGCTGTATTACACCGCATATTCTCCATGCTTCCGGAAGGAAGCGGGCAGTGCGGGCCGGGACACCAGGGGATTGATCCGAAACCACCAATTCGACAAAGTGGAAGTGGTGAAGTTCAGCAAACCGGAAACATCCTATGAGGAACTGGAGCGGTTGACGGCGGATGCAGAGAAGATACTGCAGAAGCTGGAGCTTCCTTACCGGGTCGTGGAACTGTCCACCGGGGACATGTCCTTCTCATCGGCAAAAACCTACGATATCGAAGTCTGGATGCCCAGCTACGATCGGTATGTAGAGATCAGTTCCTGCTCCAATTTTGAAGACTACCAGGCCAGACGGGCCAACATCCGCTACCGGGACAAGGAGACGGGCAAAACAAACTTTGTCCACACGCTCAACGGATCCGGCTTGGCCGTAGGAAGAACCTTTGCCGCCATTTTGGAGAACTATCAGAATGAAGATGGAAGTATAAGGATCCCGGCAGCTTTGCAAGGATTTTTGGGAGGACTGGAGCAAATCAAGAAGTAGACAAATCAAGGAGAATGTTGGAGAAAAGATGCCTTGACATCGGCTCAAGGCGTTGGTATAATAACAATTGTCTCATTCCGAGAGGTACCGAAGTGGTCATAACGGGGCGGTCTTGAAAACCGTTAGAGTGAAAGCTCACGTGGGTTCGAATCCCACCCTCTCGGCCATTCTCGAAACCATATAAAATATGTAGGAATTAGCTAAGGAGAAGTACTCAAGTGGCTAAAGAGGTGCCCCTGCTAAGGGTATAGGCCGGGAAACCGGTGCGAGGGTTCAAATCCCTCCTTCTCCGCCATTCAAATTCAAGAATCAGCACCGAAACCACCAGGGTTTCCAGGACGTCTGATTTTACACAGTCATACAAGAAGATCTGTAAAGATCTCTCGTATGATTTTTTTATTTGGAACAATTCGCATTATTTGAAATCAACAAACCAAAAAAGTGACTATATGAAATGATTTGCCTTGTCATAAAATAAACCCGTGTTTTTTTTAGCAATACATCTCCATTCTGTGTTTGGATATTTGAAATGGGTATAGATACTTACACAAAAGAAACATCTTTCCTTGGAGGAAGGATCATCATAGGCAACACCTTTGGAGCGACTTGGATGAATTGGGTCGCTTTTTGTTATATGGAGAAGAACAATTTTGGAAATCTTATACACGAAATTATGAGGGTACGATGAAAAACAGATCGGGAACCAATAAAAAATGGAACTTGGCCGTCTTGTCGATCCTACTTGTCACCCTGGTTCCTTTTCGTTTCGAACCTGGTGGGAAAAGGATCTTGAACCTGGTACCATTTCGCAACATGGTGGAGATGATCTTTGCATCGAAGAACTTGGCGCGGGCATGTTGGAACATAGGGGTGAATGTGGCACTGTTTATTCCCTTCGGATACTTGACGGGGAAGGATCGAGGAGGAAAAGAAAAAAGTTTTGTTGATGTTGCCCTCATGGGATTTGTTTTTTCCATGGCCATAGAAGTGATCCAATATGTTCTTCCCACAGGACGCTCTGCCGATATCGATGATGTGATCCTCAACACCTTGGGCACATGTCTGGGGTATGCGGTGTGGAAAGTGGAAAAGGACGGGTTGCGCGAAAGGAAGAATGAACTGAGGTGATGCATTGTGGATCGAGATATGAAGGAAGTCCAGGACAAGATCCTGGAAGTTGCCCTGTATTTGGATGCTTTCTGCAGGGAACATGGCGTGGTCTATTTTCTGATGGGCGGGTCTGCTTTGGGAGCCATGAGACATAAAGGATTCATTCCTTGGGACGACGATTTTGACGTATTTATGGATCGCAAGAATTACAGACGATTTCTTCAAGTCGCTGAAAAACATTTGGATACAAAACGATTTTATCTGCAAAAGGAAAATACGGAAGAATGGCCTCTCTTCTTCACCAAGCTGCGGATGAATAACACCACTTTCATAGAAGAAGACATTCGGGAAAGATCCATGCACAAAGGGTTTTACGTGGACGTGATGTGCTTGAACAATGCTGCGAGAAACAAGGTCCTCCGGTTTTCTCAATACTTGGCAGCAAGACTGCTTGTGGCCCGAACACTGGGATCAAAGGGTTATCGGACCGACCGAACCTGGAAGAAGCTGGCGTTGATCATTTCCGCAATGGTTGTCAGAGGGCCTGTTTTTCAAGGGTTGATGGACCATGTTCGCCGTTACAACGACAAAGAGACTTCCTTGGTGGGACACTTTTTCGGCCGGGCAAAATTCAAGAATACATCGTTTCCAAGGGAGTATCTGGGACGTCCCCGGCTGGTGGAATTTTCCGGTCATCTGCTGCCAGTTCCCGAAAAAGTGGAAGAGTACCTGGCATTGCGCTATGGCTTGGGCTACATGGAAATTCCGGATGAAAAAACGAAGGCGGCTTATCCGGTCCATGCCGTGTTTGTGGATCCTACAACAGACTACTCGGAGTACGAAACAATGGAAAACGGGAAGATCCGATCTCTGATCCCGTCTTGAGCAAATTGAGGTGCACTATGAAAAATCTGTTGATCACAGCCGATGACTTTGGGATGTGTCAAATCGTGGATCAGGCCATTCTGGATCTTATCGAGTTGGGAATGATCACCACAACAAATGTGATCACAAATATGGAGACCCTAAAAAATAGTGCTTTGCTGAAAGAAAAATATCCGCGGATCTCCGTCGGCATCCACTGGAATGTCTCCACGGGAAAGCCTACTTGCCGACCGGAAAAGGTATCAACGCTCTTGAACGAAAACGGAGACTTTTATGATGGAGACCGGTTCAAGAGACGGATTTCCAAAGGCTTGATCCAACCGGCACAGCTGCGGGAAGAAATGATCCGTCAATACGAATTGTTTCGGGAGTATTGCGGAGAAGCAGACTACTGGAATGTCCACGAAAATACCGTGTTATGCAGAAAAGCCTATAGGATTTTTTCCGATGTGGCAGGAGAGTTGGGCATCCGTCGGACGAGAAATTATCAGCGGGTGTATCTGGACCTGGAAGTGCTCCACGGACTGCGGAGGGCCCGGGAGATGTTGGTGCGGCGATATATGGACTTATGGTACGGTCAAGTGATCAAAAGGAGGTTTTCCATGCCGGAGGGGAGGATCATCGCCTTTGGAGAGAAAAGCAAAACAAATCTCCCCAAACTGATGGACGCACTCCAACATTCGCCAAAACAAAACATCGAGCTGGTGGTGCATCCATCCACGGGAGGGTCTCACCCTCTCTTTGGCGACATGAACACCCAACGATTGAAGGAATACGAATTTTTCAAAGACCCCAATACGATAGAGGCACTTCAAAAAAGCTTTCACCTGATTGGGTTTCATGATCTGGATGAAGGGGATGAGTAAATGAAAAAGTATAAAGTGGGTTACACAACAGGAGTTTTCGACATGTTTCACATCGGTCACTTGAACATTTTGAAAAAAGCAAAAGAACGATGCGATCATCTGATCGTTGGAGTGACCACGGATGAATTGGTTTCTTACAAAAATACCAAGGCCATCATTCCCCAACAGGAGCGCCTGGCCATCATCGAAAGCATCAAATATGTGGACCAGGTGGTTCTTCAGGAAACCATGGACAAGATGGACGCTTGGAACAAGTATCATTTCGATGCCATGTTTGTGGGAAGCGACTGGCAGGGAACGGACAAATGGAACGCCTTTGAGCAGCAGTTCGGAGCCATCGGTGTGGACATCGTATATTTTCCCTATACGGATGGGACATCATCCACCAAGTTGAAGGAGATTTTGGAAGATATTTTACATGAACATACTTCGGACTGACGGATCGGGCAGGATCTGTTGGTACACCATGCAAAAACAGGGCCTAAGCCCAAACGGATCACAAGAGAAAGGAGCATGCTTCGTGGATTGAGGGTCCCGCCGGCCAAAGCAGGACTTGGAAAGAGTGAACGAGATGTATGGCAAATATGTTTTAGAAAACAAGTACAAGTTTGTACTGCTGATCCAAATCTTGGAAGCGGTATTGATCATTTTGTTGATGTACGTTTCCATGCATGCCGCTAATAGGTTGGTCTACAATGTGGAACATCCATTCGGTTATTATCGCTGTAGATTGTATTGGCTCATTGCCGCATCCTTGGAGATGATCCTTTTATCTGCAAGAAAATATTTCAATTTTTTTGACACTTCTTTTTTAAAGAGCATCAGCAAATCGGTAGAGGTCGTTTTCATGGTCAATGTAGCCATGATCGTATTGTTGTATTTCAGCAACAGCGACGAAGTGACTCCATATTACTTTCTGATCATCGGCGGTTTTCAAGTCATGTCCCTCCTGTCGGTGAAAGTTTTTTCCAATCGCCTGAAAGAGCATGTTTTTCAAAGGCAGTTGTCCATCGTCATCGGAGAAGAAGCAGATAGAAACATGTTGTTGGAGGCGGTCCGAAAACAGACCTTGGGGCGAGTGCTCTTCGTATCGGGAAAAGATCGTCGTCTGTATTTCTATGTCGACAAGGCGGATTATGTCTATCTGTTGATCACGTCCGACCTGTCGTTGAAGGAACAGATCATATCCTACTGTGAGTTGCATGACATTCAGATGTTTCTGGTGCCGGAAAGCCATGAGATCACCATGCGAGATGCGGTCTTGACACAGATCAGCGACGTACCCCTTTTTGCCATCGAGGGGTACCGGTTGACGGAAGCCCAGATCATTGTTAAAAGATGCTTGGATATCTTCTTGTCTTTGATCGGAATCATTCTAGTCGCCCCGATCCTGTTGGTTGTTGGGATCTTGATCAAAAGGGAAGACAAGGGGCCGGTTTTTTATGTCCAAGCGCGCTGTGGCCGTGATCAAATACCCTTTTCAATGATCAAGCTTAGGAGCATGGTGCCCGATGCTGAAAAATGGACGGGAGAAGTACTGGCGGAAAAGGACGATCCACGGATCACCAAGGTCGGAAAGTGGATCCGGAAAACCAGGATCGATGAGTTTCCGCAATTTTTCAACGTATTCCTGGGGCACATGAGCATTGTGGGTCCCAGACCGGAACGACCGGTTTTTGTGACGGAATATCTCCATCGATATCCGGAATACGTCCATCGATTCGCGGTGAAACCAGGGATCACCGGATTGGCCCAGGTGTTGTCCAATTACACAACAACACCCCAGAACAAATTGAAATTCGACTTGATGTACATCAAGAAGTATTCTCCGGGATTCGATCTTGGCATTCTGATCAAAACCGTGGGTGTGCTGTTTTCCAAAGAACAGGCACAAGGCGTATCAAAAACGGAAGAGGAGCCGAGGCCGGTGGAGGTCGCGGAGTTGGCTGCATCCTTGAAGAATACCAGGTCCCGGAAACGGACGTGTAAACCCTACAGCAGGAAGAAAGTAGTGGCCATTTGGATCTCCTGCCTGGTTGTGGTCGTCGCCGGAACACTTCTTCGCTATACAGTATTGACCATTTCTGTGATGGAAGCCATGTCCGTAGAAATACCCATCAACGAGGAGATGGGGGAGGAAATATTGGTTATCGAAGAGGAGGATATACCGACTGCTTCCTTGAATGAGTCGGTGATGTTGAGTGCTCTGGATATCAGCAAGAAAGTGGATAACATGGACAGCAAGAGCAAGATCCATTCCGTCTTCCTGCTCCTTTCCAATCTCTCCAGAAAGGAACTCCTGCTGGTGGAGAGACTTCATCAAGGCGGGTACACGTTGCAGGAGATCAAAATCATCCAGGATATCATGAGGGAAAATTTCAACGATGCGGAGTTGGAAGGATTGAAAGCATTGGCCTTTGAAAATTAGCGTCACAAGGATTTTCCATGAAGGAGGGAAGCCGGATGTCGCCCCAATGTTCTGTCGTCATACCCGTATACAATCGGGAAGAATACATTGAAAGAACCTTGCGATCCATCCTCAACCAAACGTTTAAGGATATCGAAGTCATCGTTATCGATGATGCATCCACGGACCAAAGCTGGAATAAGATCCAGGAGGTGGCACGGCAAGATCCCCGGATCCGCACGTACCGGAACAAAACGAATGCAGGTGTTGCGGAGACTCGCAATCGGGGGATCTGTCTGGCGGAGGGGAAATATGTCGCATTGCTGGACAGCGACGATGTGTGGGTCAAGGACAAGCTGCAGCGGCAGATGGCACAGATCAAGGAGACCGGATGTCGAATTTCCTACTGCGGGTACGGGTTTTTTGACAAGGATGGAAACAGGATCGGGGATACTTTTCACGTACCTGCATCGGTGGATCTGCAACGTCTGTTGAAGCGAAATGTGATCAGTTGTTCCACAGTAGTCGGAGAAACGACGCTGTTTCGGAGTCATCCTTTTGATAAAAGCTATTATCACGAAGATTTGGTAGCCTGGATCAGCATGCTTCAGGAATGTAAACGTGCCTGCGGTGTACCGGAAGAATTGGCGGAGATCACCATCATGAAGGGAAGCAGATCCGGGAACAAATGGACCTGTGCCAGACATCGTTGGAAGATCTATCGGGATTTTTTGAAAATGGGAAGGATCCGGGGCTTGTATTATTTTATGAATTACGCCTATTACAGCGTGGTGAAGTATCGACCTATTAGAAAGGAATTGTAGATCGTGGAATCGGATCGAAAAAAGCGATTGTTGATCGTCAACAACAACATGGATCTGGGGGGGTACAACGAGCTTTGATCAACCTCCTGGTGGAATTGGAAGGACGCGCAGACATCACCCTCTTTCTGTTCAGCTTGAAGGGAGATTATATCGACCAAATTCCGGAGCATGTTACTGTTCTGGAGGCGGGTGGATTGTTGCGGCTTCTTGGGTTATCCCAAAAAGAGGCAAGATCCATGGGATGGATCTACTATGGTCTGCGGGGAGTATTGTCCATGTATACCAAATTTTTCAACAACCACTGGCCCATTCGGTTTTTGGTCCACTCTCACCCGATGCTCTCCGGTTATGATGCTGGGATCAGTTTTTTACACAACGTGGAAGGCCATCTCCTTTACGGTGGGTGCAACGATTTTGTCCTTCGTCGTGTTCAGGCAACTAGAAAGATCACTTTTCTCCATTGTGACTTTTTGGCTTGCGGCAGCAATACAAAATACTCGCGCAAGTTGATGGATCGATTCGATCGAATCGCCGTGGTCTCGGAAGGCTGCAAAAGAAGTTTCTTGGCGGCCATGCCCGACTTGGAAGGTAGGACCAGTATCGTACCCAACTGCCATAATATTCCGGAATATCGCCGAAAGGCGGAAGAAGACCCTATCATTTATTTGAAAGAGGCATTCAATGTTGTGACCATTGCCAGAATGGACGCAGGCAAGGGGATCCTCCGCGGAGTGACGGCAATGGATCGCTTGATTCAAGATGGAGAACAAATCCAATGGCATCTGGTGGGGGCGGCGCGCTGGAATCGAGCATAAAAGAAGAGGTCCACAGGCGGGGGCTGGAGGACCGGATCCGCTTCTACGGCGATCAGAATAACCCGTATCGATTTTTGAAAAACGCAGACCTGCTCTTGCTACCATCCATTCACGAGGCGGCACCCATGGTCATTATGGAAGCTAAATCACTGGGAGTGCCTGTTCTCAGCACCGATACCATTTCCGCAAAGGAAATGATTATCGAAGGAAAAGAGGGATTTGTTTGCCCCAACAACGAAGAAGGAATTTATCAAGACCTTCGAAAGATTTTATTGAACCTGCAAACGTTGCAGGAATGTCGGGATTTTCTTCGAAAGCAGAACTATTCCAATGACGATGCCCTTCGGCATTTTGAAGAACTGATCACGTGAATGGGTCTTGTGGACTGGGGGAATATCCATGGATTGGCCATCGGGAAAAGATTTTGCGTTCACCATAATCGACGATACGGATGCAGGGACCCTGGAAAACACAAAACCAGTGTATGACCTGCTCTGTAAAAAAGACTTTCGGACGACAAAGACCGTGTGGGCTTATCCGGGCAGAGACGGTTTCGAAGGAGCAAGTCTGAACGAAAAGTCGTATGCATCATTTATTGTAGAACTGCACCGGAAAGGATTCGAGATTGCATCCCATGGGCCGGGCAGCGGAGATTTCACCAGGGAGGAGATCCTCCGATCTTTTCAAATCATCGAAAATCTGGTGGGAGAGCAACCCAGGATCTTTATCAACCATGCATTCAACAAAGAGAATTTGTACTGGGGTACTAAGCGGTTCAACAGTCCTGTTGCAGAAATCTTTTGGCTGATGAAACGGATCCAAAGGGAAAAGTTGGTACCGTCTTTGGGAAATGATCCGGAGAGCTTGTATTTCTGGGGAGACTACGCCAAAGAACACGTGGACTACATAAGGAATCATGTATTTACCGGTTTGGACACAATGAGGCAGGACCCTTTTTTCCCATACAGGGAGCGGAATAAGGATCTTTGCTCCAACTATTGGTTCAGTTCTTCCGATGGATACGATCGTGAAAGCTTCAATCGTCTGCTGCATCCGGACAAAGTGGATCAATTGGTGAGAGCTCATGGTTGCGCCATTGTTTACACCCACTTTGGGTATGGTTTTGTTACGGAGAATGGACTAGATCCGGTTTTCCGGGAGCGGATCGAATACCTTTCATCATTGAACGGATGGTTCGTGCCTGCCTGTCGGATATTGGACTACATGAAAGGGCAAAAGAAGGGTGACCATTATCTGAACTGGCAAAACAAACTGGAACTGGACATGAAGTGGTTGTCCCAACGGGTTTTTAGAAAGGTCTTCTGGAGGGTATGACATGTTGGAATTTGAACGCATTGAACTGGATAACGTGGATTTGAATGAATACTATGGTTTTGAGTCGAAAAGCGTGTTCACTTCCGTGGAATGGCTTCGTTTTTTGGAGGAAGACAATCATGGCGAGATCGTCCTGCTTCGGATCACCAAAGATGGAGAACTCCTGGGATACTTTACCGGACTGATCATAAAAAAATATGGGTTCAAAATCTTTGGAAGTCCGTTTAAAGGGTGGAGCACCCGTTTCATGTCCTTCGATGTCTTTGACGTAAAAATCATCAAAGACCTGGTCCAACCTACCATACAATATATATTCAAGACCACAGGATGTGTGTATGTGGAGATCGTGGACAGAAACCTTGGTCCGGCGGATCAGGACGACATCCCCTATGAGACCCAGGTCGTGGATTCTTTGGTGCTTTCCATTGATCGATCCGACGAAGAAATCCTGGGACACATCAAAAGAAACTGCCGTCAGATGATCCGGCAATTTGAAAACAGGGGGGCCACGGCTGAAGTTTCCGAACCGGACGACGCCTTTGCGCGGGAGATCTATGCCCAGGTGTGCGAGGTCTTTGCCAAACAGCACTTGGCGCCCACTTTTACCTTGCGAAAGATCCAGCTTCTGCTCAAACACGTAGGCAAAACGGACCACATCGTATGTGTCACTGCGAGAGACCCGGAAGGAGTGCCCATCGGAACCTACATCGGATGCGGCATGAACAAGGGATGCTTTGGCTGGTGCATCGCCAGCCGGCAAGAATACCTGTGGTATCGGCCAAACGAATATCTATTCTGGTACGGAATGCGATACTGTAGAAGCCATGGTCGAAGGCTCTATGATTTTTCCGGAGTCACAGACTATAAATACAAATGGAATCCGGAGAATGTGGAATACCTTAGGATCATGGCCGGCAAGTACCCCTTCCTGATCACCATGCGGAACTTGGCAAAATGGATGTATTGGCGAGGAAGGAAGCTTAAAGGGATCTTCCAAAAGATATTCAAAGATCGGGACTGCACGGAGGTGGAGCATGAAAGTTGAAGTGTTGTGCGTCACCATGCACCAGAAAGATCTTAAAAAATTTAAGGAGATGAACATCCAGACAGACGCAGTCTTCGCCAATCAGGCTGAAGGACAGAACTATGAGGAATCGATCATCGACGGGCATCGGGTCAAGATGATCACTACACCATACCGGGGTGTCGGCAACAATCGAAACATGGCCATTCTTCATTCCAGCGGCGACATCCTCATGTTTGCAGATGACGACATGGTGTACCTGGACGGTTATGACAAGGGCGTGGTGGAAGCGTTTCAAAAACTCCCCGATGCAGACATGATCGTTTTTCGCTACGACACCGACTCTTCCCGGAAAATGGCACCCATAGAGAAAGCAAAGCGGGTCCATCTGTGGAATTTCATGAGGTATGGGACCGTCAGTTTTGTTGTGAAGCGGGATAGTCTTCTTCGGAAGAACCTGTCCTTCACCCAGATCTTTGGGGAGGATCCAAATATTGTGCAGGAGAGGACAACCTGTTTTTACGGGAGGCATTAAAAAAGGGGATGAAGGTATATTCCTACCCTTTCACCATCGCATACGTGAACAAGGACGATTCCACCTGGTTTCGAGGATATGATGAACGATACTTTTTCGACAACGGGGCCTGGCTCCAAACGGCATTCCCTTTGGGGAAGCACTGGCTGGTGTGGTATTTCGTCTGGAAGTTTTCCAAAAAATCCACGGTGAGCAAGTATCTGGCATGGAGGTTGCAGGTTGCAGGGATCCAATCTTTTGACAAGGGGTTAAGCTATGAACAGTGGAGCAGGTCACAAGGAAAAAACGCAAAATGATAAAGATCCAAATAGAAAAAGAACGAGTGCCATTCTCATAGGCTTGTCTCTGATCAATGTGACATTGCTTTCCATGGGCCATGCCACCGGCAACACAGTCCTGGTGCTCTTGTCGATCCTCATGTTCTTGTGGATCGTCCTGATGTTTCCGGAGGAATACTTCCTTCCGCTCATGATCTTCTATTTGCCCTGGTCCTCCCTGTTGAGGACCCACCCGACAACCAGCTCCTTTCATTCCATCGGACTTCTGTTGTTTTTGGTCCTACTGTTGATCCGGTGGTTGAAAGAAGGCGGAGATCTGAGAAAACCCTATTTTGCACTCTCCATCCTTTTTCTGACCTACACCATGATGGTGAAGTTTTATAACCGACTGGCCATCAACCCCCAGTATATCTTTTTTGTGGCCATGATCCTGTTCGTCCCCATCTATCTGGAACGAGTCGGAGAAAAGCTTACTTTTGACCGCCTCTTGCTTTTTCTAACCCTGGGCAATCTTTCCGCCTGCATCTCGTCCATGGTGTATTTGAACAACCCAGGGGTCCAGCAATTCATGGACATCAACGAAGAGATGATCGTCGGACTTCGCTGGAGTGCTTTTTACAGCGATCCCAACTATTTCTCGGCCCAGATGCTGGTGGCCATCGCCGGATGGTTGATTCTGATTTTGCATGCGAACAGAAGGAGAATGGCCCTACTGGGGATCCTCTTTGTAGGAGGTTTGTTGTATTTTGCAGTGCAGGCTGTATCAAAAGCATTTTTGCTGAGCGGCATCCTGGTGTTGTTCTTTTGGGGGGTTCACCTTCTTTTGGGAAAGAAGTCGGTCCTCTACAAGTTTTACATTCTATTGTTGATGGGGCTCGCTGTATTTTGGGTCGTTAAAAACAATGTGTTCGAGGAGCAGATTCGATTCTACCTATTGCGGTTTGGAAAAGTGGAAGATGCAGTATCCTTAACCACAGGTCGGTTGGGCTTATGGCAGGTCTATTGGGGATACATGCTGGAACATGTGGATAAACTGGTCGTCGGTATCGGACTTTCCCAGGACCAGCTGCAGATCCTGCTCCATACCAACAATGCACACATGACGCTGATCCAAACCGTATACCAGGTCGGCATCATCGGTTTCGCGCTGCTTCTGGCATGGTGGAAAAGCATTTATGGAGCATTCGCAGAGAAGTCGTCCATTGGATTGTCAAACTGGGGAGCCATGGCCATCTTTGCAGTGGCTGTCATCATGCCCTGGTTTGGTTTGGACGTCCTGTTTTTTCGAGAGTTTTTTTACTTTCCAATCATGTGGATGCTTTTGAAACGTTACTTGTGGGAGCGATCCCTGGAAGAAGGTGTAGTGTACCATGAAAGAAATGCCCGGATTGGGGATCCTCAAAAAAATCAAGCGTGATCGAATACGGGAAGCCACCAACCGACGAGGTTGGGAGAGCATGAAAAAGATTTTGGTCATGGAATCGGATGATTGGGGAAGCATTCGAACGCCTTCGAAGGAAGTGCTTCAAAAGTTGACGGATCTGGGTGATCCGGCAGGGACGGATCCTTTCACCCGGTGGGATGCTTTGGAAAGCGAAAAGGATATCCAATGTCTTATGGATCTGATGACGGAATTTTCGGACCGCAGGGGCCATCCTGCCGTCATGACCATGAACGTTGCGGTGGCCAATCCGGATTTTGAAAAGATCGAGGCAAATGGCTTTAAAGACTATTATTATGAATCCTTTCCGGAAACCTACAGGAGATACCCGGAGCATGAAGGAAGCTTTCTTCGGTGGAAGGAAGGCGTGAAAAAAGGCGTCTTTTACCCCCAACTCCATTGCCGGGAACATATAAACGTACATCGATGGATGAATGATCTTTCTAATGGAAAAGAAGATGTTCGCCTGGCTTTTGATCACCGGATGATCTCCGTCGGCGCATCCGTCACCCCTACCAACCGTTACGCCTATATGGACAGTTTCAACTACGATTCCAAAGAAGAGCTTGCCTCTTTAAAAATGATCGTAGAGGAAGGAGCAAAACTTTTTCAAGAGATATTTGGGTATCCTTCCAGATCCCTGATACCGTCCTGTTATATCTGGGATGAAGAGTTGGAGCGGATCTTTTACGATACAGGGATCGAATACATCCAGGGAGGCCGGATCCAGCTCAAACCCGGCAGACGGGTCGGGACTGGCGGGTTGCATCGTCAGGTCCACCATATGGGGGAGAAAAACGACCTTGGCCAGTATTATCTCATCCGTAATTGCAAGTTTGAACCGTCCTGGAGAGAGGATATTGATTGGGTGGAAAGTTGCCTGTCGGATATGGAAAGTGCATTTCATTGGAAGCGGCCGGCCATCATCGGGACCCACCGGTTGAATTACATCGGTTTTATCGACGAAAGAAACCGAAAGAGGAACTTGGAATTTTTGCACCAACTTATTTCCCGGGCAATGAAAAAGTGGCCGGATCTGGAATTTTATCACTCCGTAGAATTGGGCGGGGAAATGAAGGGATGATCAAAGTGGAAAGATCTAGGTATCATGTTGGATACACTACCGGTGTTTTTGATTTGTTTCATATTGGACACTTGAATCTGATCAAAAATGCAAAAGCATTGTGTGATCACCTGATCGTCGGAGTGAATACGGACGAGCTGGTAAAGGAGTACAAGGGCAAGGTTCCGGTCATATCCTTTGAACAGCGATTGGAGATCATCGGATCCATCAAATATGTGGATGAGGCCATTGCGCAAACAAATCTGGACAAGCTGGAGGCCTGGAAAACACTTCATTTTGATGCGCTTTTTCAAGGGGACGACTGGAAGGGCCATCCGCGATACATAAAGACGGAAGCAGATTTGAAGACCGTACATTCCGACATGATTTTTTTACCCTATACCAAGGAGATCTCCACCACGTTGCTGATCCAGAAAATTCGAAACGAATAGACGCCGAAAGAAGACGGCGTTGGAAGGGAGAGGGATGATCGTGGAAAAGATCGATTTGAGAAAGCTTCAGCTGATGCAACTGGAAGCCCTCATGGAAGTGGACCGGGTGTGTAGGAAACAAGGCATCACCTATTATCTCATCGGAGGTTCCCTTATTGGAGCGGTCCGTCATCAGGGATTCGTTCCCTGGGACGACGACATCGACATCGCCATGATGAGGGCGGATTTCGATCGATTCGTCCAAGAGGGAAAAGGAGAATTGGATGGCCGGTACTTTCTCCAAACCCCTCGAACAGATTCCTTCTTCTATCAATCCATGGCCAGAGTCTGCATTATGGGTACATACGTAAAGGAAAGCTACTCCGAGCATCTGAAATTCAACAAGAGCGCATATGTGGATATCTTTCCATTGGACCAGGTCCCGGAAGATCCGGAACAGCAAAGAAAACAAGCGAAGGAGATTCGTAGGATCGACCAATTGATTTTTCTAAAGTCCGGTTATGTATACAACAAGGGGTTTATCTACAGCAAATGGATCGGGAAAAAAATCGTTCAGAAGGTCTTGTTGCCCTTGTCCTTTTCCTTTCTGATGGACAAGCGGGAGAAGACCATGCGCCGATATGAAGAATCTCAGTCTTCCCTGGTGTGCAGTACGGCCAGTCGGTATTCCTACGAAAAACAGATCCACCCGGCATCCCGATTCGGCGTTCCCGTATGGATGGAGTTTGAAGGGAAACAGTTGCCGGTACCAGCGGATTGGGATGGTTATTTAAAACAATTGTACGGCAATTACATGGAATTGCCTCCCGTGGACAAAAGGAAGCCGGAGCATCACGTTTATTTTCTGTAAAGGAGCAACCATATTGAGAACAAAGAGGTTTTTGTACAACTCCGCTTCCTTTGCGATGCTGCAAATACTTACTATTGCCGGAGGTCTTGTACTGACGAGGATGTATTTGACCACCTACGGTTCGGAGATCAATGGTTTGGTGTCATCTGTAGTCCAGTTCGTATCCTACTTCAGCTACGTGGAAGCCGGGTTGGGGACTGCCCTGATCTATGCCTTGTACAAACCTTTGGCAGATCATGATAAAACACAGGTGGACGGCATCGTGACGTTGGCAAAAAAATCTTATACTAAAGCCAGCGCCATCTATCTGGCATTGGTGGTGGTGCTTTCCATGGTGTATCCCTTTATTGTAAAGAACGAAACAACGGATTCGCGGACCATATTCTTGCTGGTGCTGGTCATCGGGATCTTTGGTGCATTGGAATTTTATACTATGGCGAAATATCGGGTCCTTATCATCGCAGACCAAAGAGAATACGTGATTTCCATGGTCTTGTTGCTGGCCTATGTCGTCAATTTTCTAATCACGGCATATATGATCTCCATTCGGGCCTATATCGTTTTAGTGAGGACGGTCCCACTGGTCTCCTTTGGTTTGCGGGTGCTGTTGTTGTCCCGATATGTAAAAAGGCGGTATCCATACATCACCTATAAAGAACCGGCGGAAGAAAAATATTTGAAGCGCCGTTGGGATGCATTGATCATGAAATTGAGCGTAAGCATCAACACATCAGCGCCTATTGTGATCATCTCCGTTTTTTCATCCTTGAAGATGGCCAGCGTATATGCCATTTACAACATGGTTTTTTCCGGGCTCATTGCTTTGACTTCTATTTTTACTGCTGGTGTTTCCGCCTTGTTCGGCAATATAGTCGCCAACAATGAAACGGAGAAGCTTAAAGAAGTCCAGGATCAGTTTGAATTTTTCATATTTGCAGTAACGGCGGTCTTGTATGCATGTGCGTTGATCATGATCGATCCATTCATACGAGTTTACACAAGAGGAGTGACGGATGTGGTGTACGACAATGCTCTATACGGATACTTGTTTGTGATCTGGGGTGTCCTCTTCAATGTACGGATACCCTACACGGCACTCATCAATTCTTCAGGACTGTATCGGGAAACACGGAATGTGAATGTCGTACAAGTCCTCTTACTGGTGGTATCCGGTGTGATCGCCATACAAGTTTTGGATATGACCGGTGTACTGTTGGCCATGATCCTGGCAGTTTTTTATTGGGTCACGGGACTCATCATGGCAGTGAAAAAAGCGATGCCAACAGTGGATCCTTGGACGACAGGTCGGCGCACTTTTCGCATGTTTGGCATTGTATTCTTTGCCTATCTGCCGTGCAGAATGTGCATAGACATGAACATCAACAGTTATAACGGTTGGATCCGGTGGGCGGCCCTTGCCTTTATTTGGTCTTTATTGGTCGGGATCGTTTTCAATTGGATTTTTGACCGAAAAGCATTCAAGGCTACCTTAAAGAGGCTCCGGTCGGTTTTACCTGGAAGTCACTGATTTGAGACGGCAATGAAAGGGGGATATCCATGAATATAAGAAGGATCATTGGGATGATATTGTTAAAATGGTGGTTGATCGCAGCTTTCACCTTGGCAGGAGCAATTCTTGGATGGATCATGATCCAGTCGGCTCCGCCAGTCTACGATGCGGTCGTCACGCTTTATTCCATGGATTTGAATAAACTTCAGGAAGAAGGAGCCCAGCTGGAGTATTACGACATTGAGTTGAGCCGGGAGGTCATCGATCAGTTTAGTGATGTTATCTATAGCCGACGAGTCACTTCCGTGGTCCAGGAGGAATTAACAGAGTATCAATTGACGGAAGAAGAGATACTGGATATGGTCATGATCGAAAGCAGCATCGATGCCAATATTTTTTACATACGGGCAAAGAGCAGCGATCCTCAGTTGTCGGCGAAGGTGGCCAATGCCAGTGCGGCACAATTTGCAGCCACGATCCATGAACTGCTCAATACGGACAATGTGGGGATATTGGATCAGGCAGAAGTGCCGGGAAAACCGGAACCAAAAGGTACGATCGCCATGGTGCTTTTGGGCGGAGTCGCAGGGTTTGTAGTGGGCTTCAGCATTCTTTATCTGGCAGAATACTTCGATCCGAAAGTGTACACCCGGGAAGATGTCATGGAAATATATGAGGGAAAATCTATGGGGGCGATCCCCAAATACGATGCCAGCAAGGATTGGAGAATTTTTGGCAAGCCCGTTGGAAATGCTTTTGAAATGATGGTGGCGAATTTGAAAGCTGTACGAGGCAAGAGTCGCTTTGGTAAAATGGTCATGGTCACAAGCTGCAATCCAGGAGAAGGGAAAACGACGATCGCCCATGGACTTGCATTGTACAGTGGTAAAACGGGAGCAAAAACCCTATTGCTGGACAGTGGTTGGAAAACACCGAAAACAACACCCCGTGAGGAGGAGACCGACCATCCGGGATTGATGGAATGCTTGAGAAGGGAAGTAGGATTGGCAGAGATCACAGTACAGATGGAAGAAAACTTGTTTTTCATCCCATTGGGAAAAGAAATGGAAGATCGGATCAAGTTGTTGATGTCAAAACAAATGGAAGATTTGATGGTGCAGCTGGCCAAAGAATATGATTTGGTATTGATCGACTGTCCTTCGTTTTTTGAATACCCGGATACAAGGATCCTTTCGAAAAAAGCCAGTGGATTCCTTTTGGTCGTAGCAAAAGGGATGACGACATTCAAGCAGATCGACCGTACAATAAGCCGGATGGAGACATTCCATTGTCCCCTGATGGGAATCGTCGTCAATAAAAACAGAAGGGAATATTTTGGATGACATATAATAAGAAGGAAAGCATGCGATTTTTTAGTTTTCTACAAATTTTTCCTTGAAAATTTAATGTTGACTCAAAGGATATACTGTGTTAGTATCATTCACATCAAGGGGGATCGTGTAATCGCACCCCATCAATAAAGAACTGTTTTTGCAATAAAACTTCAATTGATAATAGCAAACCTGTTGAAAAACAGGGGCGCAAAGCTACAGGGCCTTTCACATGGCAGCCAGCTACCAAAGGAAGTTTTTTATTGTGTAAAAACAACAATGAAACATGCAGCGTCCCTGATCCACGGGAGGGTTGGTAAGCTGGAGGGTCGGTAAGAAATCGGCAAATAAAGAAAAAAAGGAAAGAAAAATGAAAAAAGGAAACAAAAAAGTACTATGGAGCATCATCAGTGTCCTGGTCCTTCTGACCATTGCAGGAACGGTATACGCATATACCGAAAGCAGGGATTTTGCCTCCAGAAAAGCGGAGGATCAGACCAACAAGGCAACTCAAAACTTGACCGAAACAGACGACAGCTTCGATGTCGCATCAAAAGATATAGGGACAGGTACAATCGCAAAAGTCGACCAAGAGGGATCGTCGGAAGAAAAGAACTCGACTGAAGAAAAAGCGCCTGCCAATGAAGAAGAGGATAAAGCGTCCACAACCAAGGACGATGTGAAAACATCAGACAAAGTCACGGTGTCCAGGGAAGACAATACCACGACAAAACCTGCGACACAGACAACGACCACAAAGCCGGCGACAAGCAGTACCACAACAACGACAAAGCCAGTTTCCGAAAGTACGTCTGTGACGACGCAGACGGAACCGAAAACGGAAACGCCGGAACCAGCACCAGCACCGGCTCCGGTAGAGGAGCCTAAAGCCAATACTGTTGCAGGAGCTTTCTTCGTTTCCAAGTCGGGAAATGATGCCAATCCGGGAACGGAATCGGCACCATGGAAAACCATCCAGAAAGCGGCAAATACCCTTCAGGCAGGTCAGACCGTCTACATCAAGGCGGGGACTTATAATGAACGGGTGGTATTGAAAAATTCCGGCTCCAGCGGAAATTACATTACTTACACCAATTATCCGGGTGACACGGTAGTCATCGACGGCGCCGGGATCGATTGGGGATACAGCTGGGGGACCCTCTTCAATGTCAACTCCAGGCATTATATCAAGATCAATGGGTTGCGAGTGGTCAATTCCAGATGGGGTGGGATCGGATCCCAACCGGACAACAACGGAAGCCAAAACGTCATCGTGACGAATTGCTCCACCTACAATACGAAAGCTTCCGGCATTGCGTTTTATCATGCCGCCAATATTACAGTAGACGGGAACTCCATAGAGAAGGCCTGTACGGCCATTGGCTCCCAAGAAGCCATCTCCATCTCCAACGTGGCCACCTTTACGATCCGAAACAACAAGGTATTCAATATCACCAACAGCACCCAAGGAGCCGGTGGAGAAGCCATTGACGCCAAGAATGGATCTTCCAATGGAAAGATCTACAACAACACCATTCATGATATTGCCAAGATCGGCATTTACATCGACGCTTACAGCAAGACATCCAGCAACATCGAAGTGTACGGCAACAACATATACAATTGTGGACAGGGCATAGCAGTGGCAACAGAGAAAAGCGGGTTGCTGAGAAATGTGAACATCCACAACAACTCCATCAAAAATTGCTCCACAGGATATGCTGTAGGTGGATGGAGCAGCGGCTACTCCCACGATATGGATACCATCAAGTTCAATGCCAATACCTTGACAGGGATCACCTCCAGAGGTGTATATTTGAACAATCCAGATGCAAAAAATGTTTACATCACAAACAACAAGATCAGCGGAAGCAGCTCCATGATCCCCATTCATCTAAACGGAGGCTTGTTGTCGGAAACCACCATTGACGGAAATATTTTCGACAGGACCATCGACCTGGCCTTGGCAGGATCCAACTATACATTTTTGAACTAAAAACAAAACAACGGAACAAATAAACAACTCCAATCCCTGAAACCCTGCGTTTCGGGTTTGGGGTTGATTTTTTTGCAGGGAAAAAGGGTAAATAGATGGTGCAGGGATCATGGATGAGCAGATCCCTTGGAAAGAAGTGGACCGTCATGAAAAGAAAAACCGTATTGGCCGTATTGGCCGTGTTGTTCGTTGTTGTGGCAGGATCAATGATATACTTCGTTGTGGACGCATTGAACTACAGAGAGGTTCTGGTATCGGAAAGAGCTGATGAACAGCGGTATGAAAATATAGCGGGAGAAGGGGAGGACGCAACAGACGATCCTGCGGACGCTGAAGATTACCGGCAAGCCATCGGCTCCGAGACAAATGTGATCCATCTTTTGTTTTTAGGCATCGATGAATCCAAAGATCGGACCATCGGTATTTACCGTTCCGATATCATGGTGGTTGCACGGATGGATCTGGATCAAAATACCGTGAAAATATTGAGTATACCAAGGGATACCTATGTGTATTTGCCTGTTCGAGAGGAATTCGACCGTGTCAGCAGTGCCTATGCATACGGTAGCAGGAATAATGCAGGGCCGAAAGCCGCCATGGAGGCAGTGGAAGGATTTTTAGAAGGTCCCGCATTGGACCATTACTTTGCCATTAAAATGGATCCGGTACCGGCCATTGTGGATGATTTGGGTGGTTTGAAGCTGGATGTGGAAGTGGACATGGTCGATCCCGATTATGATGTGGAGTTGAAAAAGGGAGAACAAACGGTGGACGGGAAGCAGGCACTATTGTATCTTCAATGGAGAGATACTCCGGGAGGAGACATCGACCGGGTATTCCGAGTGCAGCATTTTTTGGCCAGCTTGTACGGCCAGTTGAAAGAAAAGGGACAGATCGTGGAAGCCATGAGGATCGCGCTTCGGTATAGAGATGGGATCGAAACCGATCTTTCCACCAAACAGCTCTTGGCACTGGCTGCCTACATGAAACAGCTGCCGGAAGGCGCTATTTCGTATTTTACTTTGTCGGGAAGGTCAAAAACCATCAATGGAAAAAGCGTTTGGGTTCCGGATGACAACGAAGAGGTTTTGGGTGCTTTCTTTTCGGACCAGACGTGATCCGCCCCTTTACCAACGGCCGTGATCATTCATCAGCAAATCGATACCCCACGCCCACTTCGGTCAAAATGAAGCGGGGTCTGGCGGTATCTTTTTCTATTTTTCTTCGTAGATTGGCCATGTATACCCGTAGGCTCTTCGTGTCGTCGCTGTTTTCATACCCCCAGATCTTTTTGACTATGTATCGGTGGGTCAATACTTTTCCTTGGTTTTCGATCAATAATAGCAACAAACGGTATTCGATGGGGGTCAGATGGATCTCTTCTTCATCCAGCAGGACCTTTCGCTTCACGTAGTCTACACTCAGGTAATCCCGTGAAAATACGTTGTCTGTCTCCGTATTGGGGTGCCGTTCCAACTCCCGGACAGCCACTCGGATCCGAGCCATGAGTTCCCCCATATGAAAAGGTTTGGTGATATAGTCGTTGGCACCCAGATCCAGTGCTTGGATCTTTTCCTTTTCCTGGCCTCTGGCGGAAACCACCAGAATGGGGATATCGGAAAAAGCCCGAAGTTCTTCGATGATCTCCAGTCCGTCCCGGTCACCCAGTCCCAGATCCAAGAGCATCAGATCCGGATGATGGGACTGAAAGTAAAAAAGACCACTGGCACCGCTGTCTGCAACCAGGACCTCATAGTCTTGTTTTTTCAGAGATACGGCGATGAAGTTGGAGATGTATTTGTCGTCTTCTACGATCAATATTTTTATTTTTCGTTCCATATTTGATCCTCCAAGGGTAAAGTAAGAATCATGCAGGTGCCGGCAGGTTCGTTGTCTCTGGCAACGATGGTTCCGCCATGGGCGTCCACAATGGCTTTGCAGATGGCCAGTCCCAGACCGATGCCTCGCTTTCCGTCGGAAATGCTCCGATCCAAAGTGACAAATTTTTCAAAGATTTTGGTCTTGATGTTGGGATCGATTCCCGATCCTGTGTCGCAAACGGAGATCTTCAGGGTATGGTCCATCTTGACCACTTCCAGGGAAATGCTGCTATTGGGATCCGTATGCCGGATGGCGTTTTCCAGAAGGTTGATGAGCACCTGAACCAGGAGTTTTCCGTCGGCTTGGACCATGACCACCTCGTCCGGAAGATGTACCGTGAAGGGCCGGTCTTTCAACAGCCTTGATATGTGGGACAAGGCCTGACTGACGATGTCGTCGATGACTTCCTCTTCCTTGTGGAGGAGCAGCTGGGCATCGCTGATCCGGGTCATGTTCAAAATGTTTTCCACCAGATTGGTAAGCCAGATGATCTCTTCACTCATGTCCATGGCCAGTTTTTGCCGTTCTTCGTAGGAAAGGGTCTCGTAATTGTCCGCCAAAAGATTTGCGGCTCCGCTCAATCCGGTCAAAGGGGTCCGAAGGTCATGGGCCACAGAACGCAGCAAGGTGCTTCGCAGGTGTTCCCGCTCCATGGCAATGCGGATCTCCTCCCGTTCCATATAAAGGTGTTCCCGGTCCAGAGCAATGGCCAACTGGGTGGCAACAGCTTGAACGATCAGCTCACTTTGAGGATCCGGTTGGCGGTTCTCATTGAAGATGCGGAGTTCTCCAAGCCTCAACTGATTGCTTTCAATGGGGTAGGACAAGTATGAATGTTCATTCTTCGGCGCTTCGAAGCAATAAGTGGCATCTTCTTCCAAGCATACAGCACTGTCGAAGCCGGCGAATTCCTTGATAAAAATCATGCCCTGGTGGATAATGCTCTTTTTACCACTCACCGGCAAAAACCCGGATGCCGTCTGGTACAGGATCTTCGTGGTTGCTTCGTTTCGCTCGCTGATCTCGATTTGCTTCTGCAATTTGGAGGTGACCGTACCGGAAACCACAGCAGTGATCAGGAAGAACACCAGCAAAATAATGTCGTTGCTGCTGTAGATGATGAAGGTGAACCGGGGTTCTGTAAAGAGAAAGTTCAGGATCATGAGGCTGGTAAATGAATGAAGGATCCCCCACTTGTAGCTTCCCGTCAAGACGGAAGTAAAAAGAACGCCCAGCAAATAGACCATGATGATGCTCTCCTTGCCGACACCCAGCAGGTGCATGCCCAGGGAGCAACTGACGGCCAGAAGAAAAACCACCAGGGTTTTAACGGCACTGCTGCCTGTTTTTTTCAAAAATTCGTAGGACAAAACGTCACCCCCATGGTTGTAGTATACGGTGGAAATCACTTTTTGTCCATGAGTCGGAATACGTCCTGTTTATTGCCGGCCACCACCAGATGGTCGTTGGCCTGCAGCACATAATGGGGATCAGTGAGGGGAGTTACGTCTCCATTATTTTTGAATCCCAGAATATTGATGTTGTACTTGGAGCGGATGTTTAAATCCAAGACGGTTTTGCCGGCCCACTGATTTGGCACAGACATCTCGGTGATGGCGTAGTCCTTGGTCAGTTCAACATAATCGAAAGTGTTTTTGGCACTATATTTGACAGCGGCCCGCTGGGCCATGTCCCGTTCCGGATAGATGACATCATCAGCGCCGATCTTCAGCAAAAATTTGGCGTGGATATCCCGGTCCGTTTTGGAGATGACGCAAGGAGCGTGCAATTCTTTCAACAAGGAAGTGATCTCCAAGGAAGACTGAAAATTGTCGCTGATGCAGACGAAGCAGACGTCAAAATTGCTGACACCCAGGGACTTGAGCACATCTTCATCCATACAATCTCCTATTTGTGCCCTGGTGACAAAAGGGGCCATTTTATTGATGGCATCCTCATCGGTGTCCACCACCATGACTTCATTTCCCAATTCTACCAATTTGATGGCCAGATGTCGTCCGAAACGACCCAGGCCGATCACCAACATGGAACGCATGCTACCACTCCTATCCTATTATAATTTTTTCTTCCGGATCCCGTAAGGGTTTCCGTTGTCTTTTCTCTGCTACTGCCATAAACAGGGTCAAGCTTCCCAATCGGCCGCTGTACATCAACAAAATGATGGCCAACCTGGAGATAGAATTCAAATCCCGGGTGATGCCGGTGGAAAGTCCTACGGTCCCCAAAGCGGATAAGGTTTCAAAGAGGGCTTCTTTCAGAGAGAAGCTTTGCATGGCCAACAACACCATACAGCCGGAAAAAGCCAGGAGGGCATACAAAGCCGTATTGGAATAGGCTCGGCGGACCTGTCCCTCGTGGATCCGGCGATTGAACAAGGTGATGTCTTCCTGTCGCCGAGAGGATGCAATAATGGAGGTGATCAGCAAGACGAAGGTGGTGACCTTGATGCCTCCCGCCGTGGAACCGGGGCCGCCACCGATGAACATGAGCAGCATGGTGATCAGGGAACCTCCTTCGCTGAGGGCTCCGTTGTCTACTGTATTGAATCCGGCGGTTCTGGGCGTAACGGCTTGAAAAAAGGAGGCAAGGATCTGATCGCCAAAATTCAGATGGGAAAAAGCATGATTTCTTTCCAGAAAAAATAGGACGACGGCAGATACAAGGATCAACCCTGCGGTAGAGGCCAGGACCACTTTTGTATGAAGGTTGTACTGTTTGAAATGACCTTTGTGGGCCATAATATCCTTCCAGACGATGAAGCCGATCCCCCCGATGACGATGAGGGCCATGATGGTAATATTCACTACAGGGTCTGACACAAATGGTACCAGGGAGGTATAGGGCTCCAAAGTCCCCATCAGATCAAAACCTGCGTTGCAGAAGGCGGAAACGGAATGGAAGATCCCGTACCAGATCCCTTTTTTTAATCCGAAGACCGGATAAAAGCTGTAAGCAAGAATGGCGGCGCCGATTCCTTCAAAAATAAATGTGCCGATGAGAATATGTTGGACCAGACGGACAACACCGCTGATCTGCATGGAGTTGACGGCTTCCATCAGATAGGTCCTTTCTTTCAGGCCGATCCGGCGTCGCAGCACCATGCTGAAAAGGATGGCGATGGTCATAAACCCCAAAGCTCCGATCTGGATCAGAATGAGAATGACAAACTGTCCGAAAAAGCTGAACTGACTCCAGGTATCATAGACAACCAGCCCGGTGACGCAGGTGGCGCTGGCAGCGGTAAACAAGGCATTTAAAAACGGGATGCTCTCCCCACTTCGATTGGAGATGGGAAGCATGAGGAGGATCCCACCCACCAAAATGATGATGGCGAATCCAACGGCAATGGTTTGTTTTGCACCCAGTGCAAATCGTTTCTGCATGGTCAGTTACGTCCTTTCATGTGGTCCAGTGCTTGTTCCAAGGATGTGTCTCCGGTCAGGATCAGCTGGGCGCCAACGCTTTTGTACAGATTTTCATAAAGAAGGTCATTGCACCTGGCGGCGATGAAACAATCCGGTTGTCGGTGTATTGCATGATTGATGCACAGAAGGTTGTCCAGGTCGCTGGTTGAATAAGTGATCATGCTTTCAAAAGGAGTGAATATTTCCGTTAAGGAGCCAAACATGGGTACTACGGTCCAGTTTTCCGTTCGTTGCATTATAGAAGGAGAAACTGGCGTCTGCTCATCCAAGTACAAGAGCATCACATGTTCTGCGCCTTTCTGGGTTTGATCCTGGAAGGAATCACCCTGAAGACTTGCATCGATGCGTCCCATGACCACATATCCGATGTATAGAAACAAACCAGTCAACAACAATGTCAAGGCCACATCCATGGCGCTCACCACCTTTCACATATATGATAAATGAACCGGTATAAAGATGGTGTTTAGATTTTGCGATGGATGTTAAAATTTTGTTAAAAAAAAGACCGGCTCAGCCGGTTGGAGAAAACTTAGGGAGTCGCAGTGCGATCATGGAAGCAATGACGCAGGAAACCAGATCGCCGGGTAGAGGCAGCAGAAAAGCGTGAAAAAACAATATTTTCGGCACGATGGTTAAACCTAGCACATGGGTGGCTAGAAGATAATAGTAGACATAACCCCCAACATAAACCAATAGCAACCCGGCCACGCCGGCCAGAAAAAGACGGGGAAAGGAGCGTTTTTTTGGGTCTTTTGTCAGATGACCCACCAGTGCCGTTCCGGCAATAAAAGCCAGCAGGTACCCGAAAGTGGGTTGGAAAATATATCCGAGGCCGCCGCCGTTGGCGAATACGGGAAGGCCCATCAGCCCCAAAAGGACGTACAAGACCACGGAGAGACTGCCGTAGACCGGGCCCAATACCATGCCGGCCAGGGTGGTGAACAAAAGTTGCAGCGTAAAAGGTACTATGGGAACGGGTATTCTTGTCAATGCTCCGACCACGATCAGGGCGGTGAACAAACCGCAATAAACGATGACTTTTGATGGTAAGATGTTTTTTTTCATGAAAAAAGTTCCTTTCCAGTTCAGATGAATCCCATTATACGTGGACCAAACAAAAGTGTCAACCAAAAAACGTGATAGGTTGACATAAAATGTCGGATAGAGAAATATTTTCGTAAAATGGTTGCAAAGAATGAGATTTTGAAATATAATTCAGATAGAATCTTATCACGAAAGGGCAAACTTGCCGAAAGGCAAGGACGCAAAACTAAAGGGCCTTCCGAATCAGAACGGGTGGCAGCCAGTAAGCCGTAGGGTGAGTTTTTTTCTTTTCTGAAAACAAATAAGGGGATGCCTATGCATCCCCCTTTTTCATGCTCATTTTAAATTGTTTCGATGGAGCTCGATCTCGAAGAAATCATGCAAGGTTACTTCCATATCATCGCTGATCTCATAGGCTTTTGCGATCACTTCCTCGATCCGCTTGTTGTCGATGCCCATGGAATTGTACATGGTTTTGATACGGAATTCGTAGAGTTCCAGTGGTGGGATATCGAAAAACCCTTCCATATACTTCTTGGAGATCCCGATGCCGATGGAGGTATTGGCCACCCAGATCAGGCGGATCTGTTCATCGCTCAAGGGCAGGTTGTAGCGATCCACGTGGAGCTTGTAGAAATAGTAAAATACCTTCATGTCGTACTCTACGCCTTCCAGACTCAGGTCGTAGTAAAAGCGCTGCAGGTTGCTGTCCTTTTCCATCAATTTGTTGACCACGAGGATCTCCACGCAGGTACCCACTTGCAGGTCGTAGTCCCCATGGTGACGGGTGATGTACTCTTCTACTTTGGTTTTGATGTCCATGTAGAAATCGCCATATATGATTTCACTGATCTTCTTTTTTGTTTTGAAATAGTAGTTGATGAGCCCCGGGTTGCTGTTTGCCTTTTCGCAGATGTCTTTGTATGTGGTTCCCTTGTAACCCTGGGTGTAAAACAACTCCTTGCACGCTTCCAGGATGCTGTTTTTTGATTTTTCTCCGGTTTTGTATACAGCCATTCGATCACCTTATCCTAATTTAAGTGTCATTAAATTTATTATACAGGAAACCAAATGCAAAGACAAACAAATGTTTCAAAAGTGAACGAACCAGTATATCCGCATCTTATACAGACATTGTTTGCCGGTTGGAATGGCCGGCCGGATGGGATATAATGAAAGGACCAAGAAGGGAAAGCGGTGTAGTGATGAATACGATAAAATACAAAAAGAATGAAGAATATAATGTTGCCATCATGGATCTGACCCACACGGGGGAAGGCATCGGAAAAGTGGATGGGTTTACGGTGTTTGTCGAGGATTGCGTCCCGGGAGACGAAGTAAGGGTGCGCCTGACTACTATTAAAAAGCAGTACGCCATGGGGGTTCCCATACAGTATCATAAAGTCAGCCCACTGCGGCAGGATCCGCCCTGCCCCTACTTTGGTGAGTGCGGCGGCTGTCAGATCCAAAACCTGCAATATGATGCCCAACTAAAGTGGAAGCGGGATCATGTGGTGGATGTGCTGCAGCGATTGGGGGATCGGTCCGATGCCCAGGAGATCACTAAAGATGTGATCGGTATGGAGGATCCATATTTTTATCGAAACAAGGCCCAATATAAAATATCCAAAAATGGGAAAGTCGGATTCTACCAAAAGAAGTCCCACCATGTAGTGCCTTTGGACAAATGCATCATCCAGCAGGATCCCGGAGAGGATCTGATCAAAAGCCTGGAGGCTGCCATTCAGGATCTAAAGATCACCATATACGATGAGACCAATGGAAAGGGATCATTACGAGGGGTGGTCCAGCGGCTCTCCAAGGCAACGGGCAAAATGATGTTGATTTTGGTCTGGAACGGGGATGTCAACGATCAGATCCAAGCTTTTGCCAAGCGCTTGGCGAAGGAGAACGGGTCCGTCGCAAGCATCTATTGCAGCATCAACAAGGGCAGAAACAACCGGACCATGGGCTATGAAAACCATTTGCTTTATGGGGAGAAAAAGTTGGTGGATGAGATCGGATCCGTAAGATTCCAGATCTCTCCCTTGTCCTTTTTTCAAGTGAACAATGCCATGACGGAAGTCATTTACCAAACAGTGGATCGGATGCTGGATCTGAGCGGAAAGGAAACGGTCTTTGACTTGTACTGCGGCATGGGCACCATCGGCCTGTACCTGGCTCATAAAGCCAAATTCGTGTATGGGATCGAATCCATCGAAGATGCCGTCCGTGATGCCAAGGAGAATGCTGCATTCAATGGCATTGAAAATGCAGAGTTCTTTCATGGGAAGGCGGAAGATGCCATATTCCTGTTGAAAGAGCGAAAAATCGAGCCGGACCATGTGGTGCTGGATCCTCCACGAAAAGGCTGCGACGAGGTATTGATCCAGGCGGTCATGGATGCAAAACCAAAGAAAATAGTCTATGTTTCCTGCAATCCGGCGACATTGGCAAGGGATTTGCAAATGCTTTCGGCGGAGTATGACGTGATGGAAGTGCAACCAGTGGACAATTTCCCACAAAGCATGCACGTAGAGACTGTTGCTCTGCTGGCGAGAAAATAGGTGTACAGAATCCTTGGAAACGTTGTGCCATCAGTGTTTCCGTGGATTCTTCTATTTTTTGAGGTTGGTGTGAGTGAGAGGATTTTAGGTCGATTTTGGTGTTTATACATGCTATGGGGAAAATGTTTTACCCCCCTAAATGAGTTTTGCGTAAAGGTTGGAACCTTTTGGCGAAACGTAGATTCGGTGAAAAAATCCATTGGTGTGTTTTAAGAAGAAGAAAGAGATTTGACGTATTGAAGTCACCACTAAAAATGTAGTTTTGCTTTAAGGGTTCAACGGTTTAGCAAAAGAAATGTAAGATATGTTCTGACTTATATTCCGATAAATTACAAATATTCGTGGTATTGTTGAGTGGATATTTTGGTGTTAAGTTCAAGAAACTATCCTTGATAATGTTCGCGGAAAGGAATACAATATTGTAATAGACCATGGAGGTGTATAGCATGAATTACATGTCAGCTCAAGAAGCTGCTGATAAATGGGGGATCACAAAAAGACGTGTTCAGGTACTCTGTTCAGAAAACAGAATTGAAGGTGCAGAAAAAATGGGCAATATGTGGATAATTCCTAAGGATGCAAATAAACCGGAAGACAGAAGGACAAAAAAAGAGAATAAGGGGACTTAAAATGCACCAGAAATTAGAAGATAAGTTTAATGTAATACACCCAACAAATAAAAATGCTACTTATTCCAGCATTATGAACTACTCTGATGACTTAAAGAAGCCACTTCAAAGATGGTATAGATATAAAGAAGGATTTTCTATAGAACTAGTTAAACAGTTAATTGAAGATTATAATAAAAATCCAAACGGGGTTATCTTAGATCCTTTTTTAGGAAGTGGGACAACTGTTATTACCGCTAATAAACTAGGCTTTAAGGGAATTGGATTTGAAGTTAATCCATTCTCATATTTTTTGTCGAAATGCAAATTGCGAAACTATGAAGAAGATTGTATTAAAGAATTTCATAAATCGTTTAATGAAATAACAAAAAAAGCAATGGAGAGAGTGGACAAATATCCTCTTCCAAAACTTTCAATTTCCGAAAAAGTCTTCGATGATGAAGTTGAAGATTTTTTTATGACCGTTAAACAATTTATTGAAAAAGCTGAATACAAGTTTGTTGAGACACAAGAACTTATGTTATTAGGGTGGCTTTCAAGCATCGAAGAATTATCAAATTATAGAAAGGCTGGTAATGGCTTAAAAAAGAGAAAATATGTAAAACCAAGGATACTTAGTAAAGAAGATGGGTTTTCTGTAATTGGCAATAACTACCAAAACATCTATGAAGATATTACAAACAATCACTTCGATTTTAATATCGAAATTTATAATGATAGTAGTTTGAACATGGAATCTTATATTTCTGAAGGTTCAATAAGTGGAATAATTTTTTCGCCACCATATGCTAATTGTTTCGATTATACAGAAATTTACAAGTTAGAACTCTGGTTTGGAGAATTTGTCAATGAGTACTCTGATTTAAAAAACTTGAGAGAAGTTTCATTACGCTCGCATCTAAATGGTAATCTAGTTATTCCAGAGGATGCTGTCGTTACAGATACTTTAGAATTACTGTTAAAGGAGTTAGAAACAAAAGAATTGTGGGATAAACGAATACCTAAGATGCTTAAACTTTACTTTAACGACATGTTTAGAATAATTGATAACGCATATAAAGTCTTAGAAAATGAAGGATTTTGTAGCATCGTTGTTGGAAATTCAGCTTATGGTGGAATTGTGTTTCCAACTGATTTAATCCTTGCTGAGTATGCAGAAAGTATAGGGTTCACTGTAGATAAGGTAGAAGTTGATAGATACATTATAACTAGCTCTCAACAGTATGAAATGACAAAAAACAACAAGAAATTCTTAAGGGAGAGTGTAGTATGTCTAATAAAGAAATAGCCCCAATAATAGTTGAAAGTCTACCAATTGATATTCAAGATGGAGGGACTTATTCAATAGCACAGTCAAATCCAAATACTTTTACTCACATTTATTTCAAATACCCTTGTCGATTTATTCCAGAAATACCAAGATGGGCGATTAAAAAGTATTTGGGTAGTAAAAAGGGTGTAGTTTTCGATCCTTTTGCAGGGAGCGGGACAACCCTTCTTGAAGGAGTTATTAATAAGCATGATTCGTACGGTACAGAAATTGATTCGATAGCGAAATTAATAATAAAGGTAAAAACGACAGCTTTAACAAAAGATCAGATTGCTTATATGAGTGCTATTTTTGAGGAAATTATTTATAAAGTAAAAAATGATGATGTACCTGTTATTCTGCCGGAAATAAATAATCTAGATCATTGGTTTAATGAAGAAAATAAAACCTATTTAGGGAAAATAAAGTATTTAATAGAAAAAGTTGACGATAATGATGTCAAAGATTTTCTAAACTTATGTTTTGTTTCTATAATAAAAAAAGTTTCAAATGCTGATGACATTTCACCAAAACCATATGTTTCAACAAAAGTAATCAAGACACCGCCACATGCTTTGGGAGAGTATATTCAAGTGTTTAAAAGGTATTCTAATGCAATAAAAGATTTTTCAAAATTAGAAATTGATAACCAGGCTAAATTGGTAGAAGAAGACGCATTAAATATTAAGCTTGATTTCAAAGTGGATTTAGCAATTACGTCACCACCTTATATTAATGCTTTCGATTATGCCAGAACTCTTAGATTAGAAAATTTATGGATGGGAGATTTATCTGAAAAAGATATACGCGAAAAGAAAAAAGACTATGTAGGGACCGAAAGTTTGAGCTCGGCAGATGAAGAAAAAGATTTAGAAATATTAACGGAAAGTAAGCTTCTAAAAGAATATTACTCAAAAATCTATCCTGTTGACAAGAAGAGAGCGCTTGTAGTTAAACGATTTTTTGCTGACATGAAGCAGAATCTTGAAGAAGTAAGACGAATACTTGAAGTTGGCGGTCATTACGTAATTGTAATCGGAAATAGTACTATAAGAAAAGTAGAAATTGAAAGCTGGAGAGTTATCGAAGATATTGCAAAAAATTTAGGTTTTGATTCTGAACTTCATTTTGATTATATTATTCAAAACCCATATATTCGAATACCTAGAAAAAATAGAGGGGGAAAAATTAACTTTGATCACGTTTTAGTACTTAGAAAAAGTAAATAAAGAAGGTGGAAAATTAATGGATTTAAGAGGTTGGAAATATGAGGGTAGAAAGATATCAGACAGTCTTCATGTCCAAATGCTTTCTATGATGGAGATATTGAATGATCCCGCTCAAGTTCAGGGTAGAACTTGGGGTGGATCTCTTCAAACTTATATTGGAGATGAATTAGGAATTTCATCAGGTCAAGTGAGGACCATTAAAAGGATGATGGAAGAGTTTAATTTATTGAAAAAGGGGGCATTGAATCAAAGAAGTGTTCCTTCTAGGGAATCAATCTACACAAAGAATGGTGAAATGCTTTTAGAATTATTCGCGTCTGAGAAACTAATGAAAGAAAAGAGATCCTTGCCACATCTTGAGCAAATTAAAGAAATCAACAGTATTTATAAACTTTATTATCAAGGTGTCTTGATTGAATATAATTTTATAAATAGCGAAGGTAAAAGACTACACCCTTTAAAAGCCACTTTAAAAGCAGTTAGAAAATTTGATTACCTAGATTATTGGGAGTGGTACATTCTTAATACATTAATCACGCAAGATGACAATAAAGATGAAGAGGAAGAGCTAGAAAAAACAATTATGAAGTACAGGAATGGCAAAATAGATTTTAGCGAATCAGATATTAAAGAACACTCTCTATCACATTCATATGTACTGGGGAATTTTGTACATGCTGGTTTTTTGAGATTAGAAGGCCGCAAGGAGAGCATAAAAATATTTATTGACCCAAATGCTGATGAAATTGTAAACAATATATTAAAACAATAATATGGGAGGTAGCATGTAATGGGGGATAGTGATGCAAAAGTAATTATTGATACACAAATCAACGAAAAACTGAAAAGAATCATGGAACAACGAAACATTCATACTGATCATTTCAAAAGAACATGGATGGAATTAGTGGAATTTGAAAAAGTAACCGATTTAAAGGAGGATCTGCAAATAAAAATCGATAGATTACCAAACTTGAACAAGGATGATGATATTTTTCTATTTGATAATGTAACAGGTTCATGTTTAGGTCTATTTAACGTTGTTGCTTTCAGGGAAGAAAATGAGAGTTTTTTAGTAGACTTGAAGAAAGCTATAAGGTTTACTCCAACGCTGAATATCAAAGAAGTACTGTCTAATGAAGAAGTATCATCTGAGTTAAAAAGACAAATTGTTGAAAGCCTTGGGGGTGAAACGAATGATTGAGCTAAAGAAAAGCGACATTGAAATATTGAATGATTTGCTTAATCAAAAAACAGTAATCAATGTAATTCCAACAGATATCACAAAACATTTGCCTGCAGATTTTTCTATTGACAATGCAATTTTAAACAAGATTTGTTCTTCCATAAATTCGGGTAGCCATATCATGTTAAGTGGATCACCAGGAACTGGAAAAACAACTTTAGCAATGGCGATAGCAAAGGCTGCTACAAACAGAGAAGCTATTTTTACCACTGCAACATCAGATTGGACAACATTTGATACAATAGGCGGGTATCTTCCTGATATAAATGAACCTGGCAAGTTGACTTTTGAACCCGGTATTATTTATCAGAGCATTTCAGATAGAAGATGGATTGTAGTTGATGAAATTAACCGAGCACCTATAGATAAAGCTATCGGACCATTATTTTCAGTTCTTTCAGACAATGATGTTAGTCTAGCCTACAAAAATACAAAAGGTGAAAGGCTGAGGATTGTTTCAGGAAATGAATATAATTCTGACAATACAATATATAAGGTTGATTATTGGAGAATGATAACAACTTTAAATGAGTTTGATAAAATGTCTTTATATGAAATGTCTTATGCTTTCCTAAGACGATTTGCAATAATTCATGTACCAGTACCTAAAGATTATTTAACTCTAATAAACAATTGGTTTACTGGCTTCAACACCACCGTGATAGAAACTGTGAAGGCTATTGCAGAAAGTGTTATGAAAAGCGAAATCAGAGAAATTGGACCAGCGGTATTCAAATCTATGGCAATTTATATGGGAAATAGAAAGAATATTGATTCAGATGATTTAACTCATTTGGTTGAAGCAACAGAATTGTATATATTAGCACAATTTCAAGGTGCGGATGAACAAGAGCTTCAAAAACTGCTAAATATCTATTTGGGGAAATTAAATTCGAGAACGGATCTAATTGAGGACCTAAAAAATCAATTCAATAGTGTATCAGGATACACTATGACATTGTAGGTGTTGATATGAATGCAGAAGAAACTGTTTTTGTAGATGATAAATTAGATATGATAAATGCTATAAAGGATGAGTTCTTATATTTGAATCTTTATAGAAATTCTGAAATTCTTGACATGTTGATTTCAGGCATAAACATAAATGAAAATGATTTTTCAAAAGTAAACTATTATGATTTAAGGGATTTTCATTTTTTAGTTTATTGCTCCAAGCAAAACCTGCCTGAAGTGTTGAAAAAACTAAGAATGCAGTTTGATATTAATGCTACTAGGAATACTTATGAACAAAGAGGAGTAGTAAGAGGTAATATTGATTGGCAATCTACATTTATTAAACGAAACGGAATCAATGCAGACACTTCTTTGTTTATAGTTCGAGATCAAAATAGAGAGTTTGATACAAAACCAAATAGAATGCTTAAATATATTCTGCATCATTTATATAAGTTGCTACAAGATATTGAGAAGCTAATACCAGGAGAAATCGAACCTGAGTGGTTTACTAACATCGCTTCTATGGAATCAAGTTTAATAATGATTCTTAATTGCTCGTATATAAAGCAAGTCACATTAGTAAAGAATATTACTTCAGATCTTGTCGCATCTGGGCTTAAGCATAGAAATCCGCTCTACAGATTAATTGGGAAAATAGCCCAAAAATATTATAGCGTTTATGTGAAAAAAGATCCAGATTCTATATTTGAGATTATTAGGAGCCAAATATTGGTACCTAAATCAGTTGATAAGGTATTTGAAATATTAACACTATTTAACTGTGTTAAAACTGCAGATGAGTTAAAGAATTCATTTGGAGGCAAAAGAAACTTTTCTCTACTTAGAAGTAAGTATGATAACAAGATCATATATGAGTATGACAATGGCGTTACTATTAACATATTTTATCAGCACACTCCTAAGAGCCTCAGCTCTCATAGTAGATACTTTGATATCATGAAAAGTTATGGTTATAATGCGAAAATGGCTATACCTGATATAGTGGTTGAATGCATTAGCGTGGATTCATCATATGTATCAATAATAGAAGTTAAGTATTCTGATGATGTCGCATATATTGGAACAGGTTTACAAACATTATTAGCATATGTTTGCGATTATGAAAAAGCATGGTCAGAGAAAAGTAAAGCTATGCTTATTGTGAAGCCAGCAGTTAAAACCACACCTGCTAACGAATTTAATAATAAGATTTTAATAATTGACAAAGAAAAGATGCAGGAGAAATTTGCAGAACTTTTTCTAAACATGCTGGCAATCTAAACAAGCTGCTATGGTTTTTAATTTTACGTGATTATTGCATATACAGTATATTTCACGGCTTGGGAGTAATGCGTATGGTAGATAAGAAATTTGCAAAAATTCTTAATTGGATAGTATGGATTGTGCTGTCAATAACGGTATTGATTTTGGTTACATTATTTTTGGGTGGCTAATGTCAAAACGATCACCTTTTTTTTCGACATTAGCAATAATTGGATTGGATATTTTGGTGGAATCACAGGAGGGTTAGTAACTTTACTTAGAGTAATTTTGACGCTTAGAAGCAATGAAAAAATTGCACATATTAATAATCGGCATAGAGTTATACCATCTTTGAAATATTCAACAAATGAAGATCTTAAGAGACAAAATTATGTTGGAAGTTATACATTTATAGTAGAAGAGTTTATTAAATATGCTAATAAAGAAGACAATGGGGCTATAAAAGATTTATCGACATCCATATTCATAAAAAATATCGGGCCTGGTAATGCTAGAAAAATGCATATAAGCATAATAGCAAAAGGCAATTACAAAATAATTTCAGTTCTTGAGTGAATATTCCGTTTGGATGGTACCGGGAGTCCGGCGCGGTGGGAACCGCAGTTCCGGACAAACGATACCGAGTAATATTATTCACTTAAATATTTGTCCAAACCATAAACTTCTCTCATGGAAAAATCCCTGGATGGATCAATGCTTTCGATGTTGATTCTATATGCGTCATGAACAATGCGGTCAAGAATGGCATCTGCAAGAGGTGAATCATCTCCACCAAGTTGCTCATACCAGCCCTCATGTCTGTATTGGGAACAAAAGATGGTTGAAGATCTCTTCCTTCTGTGATGAAGAAGTTCAAAGATATCCTTTGATTCTGTTGGTGTCGGTTTTAAGAGGAGCCATTCATCTATAATGAGCAGTGCTGGACTTGCATACTTACCCATTACTTTTTTGTAGTTGCTTTCTTCTCTGGAATATTCAAGATCAAACAAGAGATCCGGCAACCGGACATACTGGGTCTTGAAATACTGTTTGCATGCTTCCATCCCAAAAGCATTGGCCATGTATGTTTTTCCGCAGCCTGTTGCACCGGTTATGAAAATATTCCGGTGTTCAGATATATAATCGCAGGTAGCAAGCTTTCGAATCAGATTCTTGTTCAGTTTGCGCCCTGAAACATAATCGATATCCATAATATTTGCATCCGGTTGCTCGAATTGTGCATTCTTGATCAACCGGTTTAGACGATTGTTTTTGCGTCTTGTGTATTCAAGGTCAACCATCATGGCGAAACGATCTTCAAAGTCGATCTCCTTCATTTTTGGATCGGACATTTGTTGGCGAAAAGCGTCAGACATAGCTGTCAGGTGCATTTCAATAAGTTTATCGATTGTACTATTCGTTATCATTATTCATACCTCCATAGTATCGGGCGCCTCGAGTAACGCCGTATTTATTTTGCGTGGATTTCTCTTTTGTCTGATTGGTTTTCTCTTTGATTCCTGTCGCAAGAATATTTTTGATAATCTTGTAACTAGGACTGGCAGTAAAGCTTAATGCTTTTTCACAAGCAGCTTCAAGTCGTTGCGGTGAATGTTTTTCAGCCAGTTTAAGAAGACCCATGCAGCTTCTGTAGTTTTGTTGTTCCACACGATTGGAGGTAAGTATAGCATCAACCGCTAAGTAAGTGTTGTTGCCGATCTGTTCAGCCCATTTTCTGAAACGATCACCATTCCATTCCAAGTACTTTTGGTGATCGGGTGGCATGTGCTGAACTGTAGTATTGTATTGTCCCTTTCTCCCAAACAGACGTTGATGGGATGCTACGCGGTTGTGATTGTAGAAAATTTCAATAATCCGATCTGTTATTCTTACATCGACTTTTCGTTTGATGTATTCAAAGGGTACAGAGTATAGCATTCCTTCTACAGATATGTGATAATTAAACTGAACGGTGGCTTGTTTCCAATCTGCCAGTTCGTAGGAGGTAGTGGGGAGTGTGCCAAGGTAGGGCAGTTCTTCGTTGTGGAAGAGACTCGATCTGCTACCTTCCTTCTTTTGAAAGTCTCTGGCATTGAATTCTTCCAGCTCTTCACGAATTGCTGCATTCAGTTCAGCCAGGGAGAAGAATTGTTCGTTCCTTAACTTGGCACTGATCCAAGTGGATATGTTGCCCACAGTACCTTCGACATTGGGCTTGTCTTTTGGTTTTCGGACTCTTGCAGGGATAATGGCCGTATTATAATGTTCAGCCATTTCATGGTACGTTTTATTTAACTGCTGAGTGTACCAGCCTTTGTTGTGGATAACAGCGATTTTGCAATTATCCGGCACTAGTATTCTGGCAACACCACCGAAATATTCATACATGTGAACATGAGCTGTTATCCAGGCTCGCTGCTTTTCATTGATGAATGCTTCCACATATGCGTATTGGCTGTATGTCATGACACCGACAAAGATATGGGCATCTATAGCTTCACCGGTATCTGGATCAATGATCTTGGCCGGATCTCCCGCCCAATCAACCTCGACCTGCTCACCAGGTTTACGGTTGATGTTCATGGTAGCACGACGTTTCTGTTCATCTTGTTGAATGTGATAACAAAACTGCGAGTACATGAGAGGTTCATCACCGTTTAAGCGGCATTCTTCCATGTATTCAGTCCACAAAAGCTTTTTACTGACACCGTTTTTATGGAGCTCTTTACGGATGTACTCGAAGTCAGGAGTACGTTTTTCATCATTGATTTTGTTTGCTGGTGGAAACATCAGAACAGATACTTCTTTTTCTGTTGGATCGCCATCCCCCTGTGTTAGGGTAGTTGTCGGGTGATCAAAAATAATATATGCTAGTAGCCAAGAGAGAGAGGATCAATATGGCTACCTACAGTAAAGAATTTAAAGACAAATTAATCAAGTTGATGTTACCACCCGAAAACAAGTCTATTAAGGAACTGGTTGATGAGTATCATGTCCATGAGCAGACCCTGTATAAATGGCGTAAAAGGGCAAAAATCAAAGGAACTGTCTATCAGGATAATACAGACTCCAAACAAAAATATTCAAAAGAAATGCAGTTGCAAATCATTATTGAGACCAGTCCGCTCAACAAATGTGAGCTCTCAGAAACTTGCCGATGCAATGGCATATATACGGAGGAAATCGAGTCTTGGAAGCAAGCGATCATCACCGGTGAAACAGATGAAGAATCCAAGGTCAAAAAAGAACTCAAGGACAGTCAAGCCGAGCTTAAACGTACAAAAAAGGAACTGGAGCGCAAGGAGAAAGCGCTTGCCGAAGCTGCGGCACTCCTGGTGTTAAAAAAAAAGATGCAAGCGATTTGGAGTTCGGACGAGGAAGATTGACCAGCCAATCAAATCGCATCAAAGTGATTGTAGCCATCGACGAAGCAGTCTTTTCAGGAGCCAGACAGTTCAAAGCCTGCGAAGTCGTCGGCATTAGCGAGAGGACCTACCAGCGCTGGAAAGTTCAGGGTAACGACACAAAAGACGGTCGTCCGGATGCGCTAAGACCCATACCTGCAAACAAGTTGCATTTGGAGGAGGAGAAGAAGATCCTGCAGGTGATGAACCAAAAGGAACATCGAAGCCTTTCCCCAAACCAAGTCTTTCATAAGCTCATTGATGAAAAAGGAACATATATAGCCTCGATTTCAAGTTATTATCGGGTCTTGAGATATTTTGGTCAGGTCAACCATCGTGGTTATGCCAAAGCACCCATTAGCAAGAATATTACAACACATTGTGCAACAGGTCCCAATCAGGTCTGGATGTGGGATATCACCTGGCTTCCAGGACCCGTGAAAGGAATATATTATTACCTGTACATGATCATTGATTTATTCAGCCGCAAAGTGGTTGGCTGGGAAATCTGGGATCACGAGAGTTCTGAAAACGCCAGTGTTCTTGTGAAGAAGGCTGTGTACTCCGAAAATGTATTGATGAAGAACGAGCCTTTGGTGTTACATTCTGATAACGGAAGTCCGATGAAAGGTGCTTCCTTGTTGACAACGCTGTATAATCTAGGGATCGTGCGATCCAACAGCAGGCCAAGAGTGAGCAATGACAATGCTTATATTGAGTCAATGTTCCGAACGGTCAAATACATGCCATCTTTTCCCCATAATGGATTTTTGGATATTGAAACTGCCCGCAGATGGGTCGATGCCTTCGTTGATTATTATAATAATGACCACCACCACAGCAGCTTGAAATTTTTGACTCCCAACCAAAGACACAATGGATCGTCCGATGAGATCCTTCAAAGAAGAAAAGAAATACTGGAAACTGCAAAGGCAAAGAACCCTGAACGATGGACCGGACCGGTTCAAAACTGCACCATGGAACAAGCCGTTTGGCTGAATCCATCAAAAGAGAAAAACAATGAAAAAGCATGCTAGCATATTTGAGAAAAGCGACAACTATGTTGACAATTACCGCCATCCAAAGGCCAAGAAATGTTTAATTCTCTAGCTCTTTTTAAGACCTTGTTAACGGTCTTTTTCGAAACACTGCAGCTGTAAGCAATGTTCTGTTGGCTTAAGCCGTTAGAGCTAAGCCGCAAAATTTCAAGATATTTGGTCATAGAAATGACCTCCCTATAATATATTTACATCAAATGATGTATGAATATATTATAAGTCACATGGTGCACTGTACCACTATTGCAGTTTCCATTATGACGGAATCATGGTTTCCGAGCACCGGACAGGTGGTGTAATCTGCTCCGGAATACTCACTTGAGGAAGATTTTCATAGATGGCTTTATAAAGAAGAAACAATAGAACTAGTTTTTAAGTTTGAAATACCAAGGCTAAACGAAAACATTGGATTTGAAATGAATGTTGAATATTGCGATGTAATTGATAATGAGAAATATTCACAAATGATAATATTTCATTACAATAACAGAAGCAAAAGATTAGAAATTGGTTATATCGATGATATGGATCCTGACAACTAAGACTAAATAAATGGTAACAGGGATATGAAAGAGTTGAAAACAAGGAGGGTTATAATGAAATTGACCACCATTGAAGAGCAGCTTCTATTCTCGACTTTAAGAATTGAATCGCTTGATGAAAAAGATGAAGTAGTGAGTATTGGCACAGGATTTCTTATTAAAAGAGAAGTACACCCTCAAGAATATGTTGTCTATTTGGTATCTAATAAGCATGTTTTATTTGCATCAGATAAAATAAGATTAACATTCACACAGAAGGACACCTCAGGGCAAGAACCTGAGATAGGTAAAACTATGACATTTCCTATTTCAGATATAGTTAAGAATTTGCATATACATTCAAATCCTAGTGTGGATATTGCGGTTATGTCTGTTACGGGATTGTTTATTAGCTTTCCGTTTTTATTTTTTAAAGCGATCGGTTATGAAATGCTAGCGGATTTTGCAGAAGAAGAGTTATCAGTAGCCCAGAATGTTGCTTTCATCGGATATCCTGATAATAGATTTGACCAAAAAAATAATCTCCCGCTTATACGCACCGGAGTGATTTCAAGTCATCCAAAAGTTAACTACAATAATGAGCCAATTTTTATAATTGATGCTCAAGTATTTCCAGGTTCAAGTGGCAGTCCATTAATAATAAATCTTAGTGTTGAACATTGGAAAACTGGCAATATTACTATTGGTGGCACCCCAAAAATAAAGTTGTTAGGAGTTGTTGCGGCCACAATGATTCGCAATAATAAACTTCAATCATTGTCAACTTCAAAATCATCCGTGCTTTCGACTCAAGAAGTTATTGGGTTAGGAATTGTTTATAAATCAACGGCACTTAAAGAGATAATTGATGCAATTCCGATTAGTAGCGTTAGATAAGTATTCAATTATTATGTTAGTAGTTTGGTACGACTCGAATAAATGTATCTACATCCGGAGATTATGAATTGTAAAATTTAAGATCATCGTAAAATAACTTATGAAATAAAAAATCTTCCTTCAGACAATTGACAAGGGAGATTTTCTCATAGTATAATGTTCGCATAGAAGCATACAAGCAATCTTGAAGAGGTGTAATCAAATGATCTCGTTGGATTTCAAAACAAAACGTAATGGAGTACCGGTTCTTTCTAGAAAAGAGATTGAATCTATGGCAGAGGCAGTAATGTATTCGTACAAACCTAGTCTGGTCACGGATCCAGGAGTTTTGGATGTAGAACTTTTCGTAGAAAACTATGCAGAATTGGAGATGGACTACAAGGATTTGACGCATGATGGCTCAATACTAGGCATGATTGTCTTTAATGATTGTCATATACCAGTATATGACTCAGAAAGAAATAAGGCAAAGAGAATTCCTGTCAATGAGAAGACTATTATTGTTGACAATATGCTTCTAGAAGATGATCAACGCAGACGAGGTAGATTTACTCTGGCACATGAAGCTGCTCATTGGATTTTGCATAGGCATCTATACTTAAAAGACAAGAGCCAAATTTCCCTTTTCGATGTAATGGATGTTGCGCAACAGAATCTACCACTAATCAAGTGTCGTACTGTAGATATTGAAAGTCACAGAAATAAAGACTTTAAAACAGATGAAGAGTGGATGGAGTGGCAAGCGGATTATTTGGCTTCAACAATGCTCATGCCGAAAAAAGCATTTTGTAAAGTTGCGAGCGGTAAATTTCAAGCGGCGAAAATTCAAATTGGATACTGCAAGTTAGGCACAGATTTTGAAACGGATATAAAGGCTGAATTAATAGCCTGTGAGATAGCGGACATATTTGATGTGTCATTAACAGCTGCAAAAATACGGCTAAAGGGTTTAGGTTTTATTAAAGACCAGAAAGATCACCAACAGTCCTTGTTTTAAATAGCCAAATGGCTGATATCCTTGATTTACAGGGTATTAAAAATATAAATTGGAGGTGAATTTTTTATGAGTCCTAATCAATTTGGAGAATTTATAGCTAACAAGAGGAAAGAGAAGGAAATTAGTTTAAGGGGCATGGCAGAGTTACTTGATTTGTCACCGGCGTATTGGAGCGATATCGAGAAGGGAAGAAGAAATCCACCCAATCTGATTATTCTCCAGCAACTAGCGAATATCCTAGGACTAAGCAATGGCGAATTGGATGAAATGGTAGACATGGCATCCGATGACAGGGATGAAATTCCTATGGATTTACCTCAGTACATCAAAGAGAGTGATCTTGCTAGAACAGCGCTCAGAAAAGCACGAAAAAAGAGCGAATCAGATGGTAGCGAATCGACAACAAAAGCATGGGAAGACTTTATCAAAGCACTTGATGAAGAACAATAAAAAAGCTTGAAGTTAGAAAACAAGGAGGTGTTGCCTATGATGCTAAACAATTATTGTGTACCGGTTTTGAGTAAGAAGGATATGGATGTTGAAGCAACAAAGTTTTTAAAGCGTTACTGTCCGGAGGCTTTAGAGAGACCTATGCCGGTTCCAGTTGAGGAAATTGCGGAACTGAAAATGAATCTAGATATCGACTATGTCAATATTGATGAAGCTTGCGAGACGCTGGGTATGATGATATTTTCGGATGGACTGGTTGAGATATACGATCGCAAAAGAGAGAAGTATGTTCTCAGAACCTATAAAAAGGGCACACTCCTTGTAGAGAGCGATATCGGGGCCAAAAGGAATAGGGGCAGGGAACGTTTCACCATTACCCATGAAATGGTACATTGGCATATTCATCAGTTCCGTTTCTATTTGTTGGGGTTGATAGATCCATCATTGGCAAAGGCGTGTCGTTGCCCACAAGAAAGAGTCCACTTTCTTCAAACTCCTGAAGATTGGATGGAATGGCAAGCAGACAACTTGGCAGCGGCAATTTTAATGCCAGCAGCGATGTTTCGAAGAAAAGCGGCAGAGTTATTTGGCAAATATCGAGTAGGCACGCGAGTCAACAAATATATGTGGATGGGGTTTTCTCCAGGTTATATTAATACACTCGTCATTGAGGAATTGGCTAATACTTTCCAGGTCTCTAAACAAGCGGCGGAAATTCGAGTACAGACATTAGGAGTTAGACTTCTGGAAGCATAGCAGTTTGAAAAGTTACTGCGGTATTATTTTTTTCCAGTCATGTTCGCGTGAAAGCTAACGTGACTGGAAATGTGGACGAAGATATTTTTTTAAAGTCAATGTTCGCTAGTATGCTAACAAGACGAAAAATGGGGAGGTGGATGCCATAGGAAAAAAGTTAAAATGTCCCGCATGCAATAATAAGCGTTTAATGGATGTTGTGAACGCTAGAGACGGAGAGATCGTGATTAAATGTCCCAAGTGTAGACGAATCATAGATGTAACTTTCCAAGACGATAAAATCAAGACAAAAGCCATGTAACAAATATTATGGCAATTCAAAGTCAAATTGATGAAGGAGGTGAGTCAAGATGGCTAAAAGCAATAGAAAGCAAACATCCAAGAATGTTGCGAGTAAAGCTTCATCTCTATTAAGAGATGGCAGAACTAGCGCAAAAACCAAATCTGTAGCTGCCAGCGCCTTGTCACAAACAAAGCCAGCAAAAAAGAAGTAAACCATACCGAGCAACGGAGTCGAACCAGAACTACCAAATAGCCGGATGAGTAAGAACTAACCATTCTTACTTATCTGGCTATTTTTTATTTAACTAAAAGATTTTTTAAATAGGAAATGAACCTGCCTATTTAACTTTTATTCTTTAAGCACAGAGCAAGGGAAGGAGGTGAGAAAGTGATGGGACCAAATGAAAGACGAATGGAAATAATGGAAACTTTATGTCACAGAAGACGAGAAACAATGTCCAACTTGGCATTTGAATTTGGCGTCAATGTAAGGACCATTAGAAATGACATTAACATCCTATCGCTTTCTTATCCTCTGGAAACAATCCGTGGTCGTCATGGTGGAGGTGTGAAGGTAACTGACGGTTATTATTTAAACCGGAAGTACCTGAATCCTGCGCAACAGGAGTTACTGGAACGGTTAAGCGCGCAACTGTCCGGTGATGACCTCACTGTAATGAATAGCATCTTCAAGGATTTTGCTCTGAATAAGAATATGGGATGAAGAAAGGAAGTAGAGCATGAATGAAGTTTATTTAAACATAGCCGAGGGGCATGAAAAATTGGCGGCTGGTTACAGAGCTTTGGCTGGTAAGGCCACAGATTCAGAATCCACCGTTCCAGAGCCCCCTGTTCCAGAGCCCCCTGTTCCAGAGCAACACCAACCAACCCTCGAAGAAATCAGGGCTGCAATGGCTGACAAGAGTAGGGACGGGCACAGGGAGGCTGTGAAAGCCATCATCACCAAATATGGAGTGAACAACCTATCAGCGCTGGAACCAAAGCACTATGCGGCCGCACTTAAAGAAGTGGAGGAGATTAAATGAGCGGATCCTCTAATGCGCATGCTGTCTACTCCGCATCAGGAGCGCATCGCTGGATGAATTGCCCACCATCGGCGCAACTGGAACAGCAATTTCCAAACGAGACAAGTACCTTTGCTGAAGAAGGAACTGCAGCACATGATCTGGCGGAGCATAAGCTTAAAAAAGCGCTGAAGATGCGGTCGAGAAAGCCCACAAGCGAATACCAATCCGATGAGATGGATGAAATGACAGACCTTTACGTGGAGTACTGCCTTGGTCTGATTGAGAAGTCGAAGATGAGTTGTTCGGACCTTCAGATACTTATCGAACAGAAGCTGGATTTCAGCGATTACGTGCCGGAAGGGTTTGGGACTGGAGACTTGGTGGTGGTTGGAAACGGAACTCTTCATGTGGTGGATTTTAAATACGGGAGAGGCGTCATAGTTTCAGCGGAGAAAAATCCGCAAATGATGCTGTATGCATTAGGAGCTTTATCCCTGTTTGACATGCTCTACGACATAAAGAATGTGTCCATGGCTATTGTACAGCCAAGAGCAGATAACTTTTCCACATGGGAAATAAGTGTGGATGAACTGCTCGAATGGGCGGAAGAACAGTTGAAACCGAAGGCGCTATTAGCGAGCACAGGAGGCGGAGAGTTTTGTGCCGGAGATCACTGCAGGTTCTGCAGAGCGAAGAATCAATGTAGGGCGAGAGCTGTGAAAAACCTTGAGCTATTAAAGTTCGAATTCCAGGACCCATCTCTTCTTACAGAGGAAGAGGTAGCAGAAATAATTGGTCTTGCTGATGAGTTGTCCAAATGGGCGGGGGATGTCTACACCTATGCTACAGCTCTTGCCATCAATGAAGGAAGGCAGTGGGATGGATTCAAATTGGTCGAAGGAAGAACCAGGAGAAAGTACACCGATGAAGTCGCAGTTGCAGAGGCAGCCAAGGTCGCAGGATATACAGATATTTTCAAGCAGAGCCTTATCACTATCACGGAGATGGAAAAGCTCATGGGCAAGAAGAAATTTAACGACACCGTAGGAAGTCTCGTAGAAAAACCAAAGGGCAAACTAACCCTCGTTCCAGAGACGGACAAACGTCAAGCAGTAGCACCGATCCATGCAGAGTTTCAGGTGGAAGAGTAAATGTCAACAGTAGTGATTGTAGTAACCAAGCTCAATAGAGCAAATCAAATTCAAATAACAGGAGGATTTTAATATGAGTAAAGAAACGAAAGTAGTTGTTCCAGGAAGATTTAGTTTTGTGAACGTTTGGGAGCCTAAAAGCATCAATGGAAGTGATCCAAAGTATAGTATTTCCATTATCATTCCAAAGACAGATAAGAAGACCATCAATACTATTTTGAAAGCCATTGAGGCAGCTAAGCAAGATGGAGCAGCTAAGTTTGGAGGGAAAATTCCTGCAAACCTAAAGACGCCACTAAGGGATGGGGATATAGATCGGCCGGATGATCTTAACTATGAAGGATGTTATTTCATCAACGCTAACTCCAAAGATGCACCACAGGTTGTGGATGGAAAGATACAACCCATCTTGGATCGAAGTGATGTTTATTCGGGTTGCTACGGTCGAGTAAGCATAAATCTGTACGCATTCAACGTCAATGGGAACCGGGGTATTGCGGCTGGACTTGGAAACGTTCAGAAACTTAAAGACGGAGAACCTCTAGGTAGTAAAAGCCGAGCAGAAGACGATTTTGAAATCGAGGAAGATGATGATTTCCTGGCTTAGTATTAAACGTGGATGGAGAGTGCCTATGAAAACACTATCCATTGATATCGAGACGTTTTCCGATATTGACCTAAGAAAATGTGGCGTTTATCGCTACACGGATAGTCCGAACTTCGAGATCCTACTCTTTGCTTACAGCATAGATGAAGGAACAGTCCAAATCGTTGATCTGGCCAGCGGCGAGGAAATCCCTGAGGAAATCATTGAAACAATACTTGGGAGCAATACCATCAAGACAGCTTTTAATGCCAACTTTGAGCGCGTAGCGCTCATGCGACATTTTAGTCGAATATTTGGGCGGAGAGTGTATCTTGATCCCTCTTCATGGAGATGTAGCGAGGTTCAGGCAGCGATGCTTGGGCTTCCTCTCCACTTGGAGGGTGTTGGTGAAGTATTAAGGCTTGATGCGCAGAAAATGGATGAAGGGAAGTCTTTGATTCGCTATTTCTGTGTTCCTTGTAAGCCAACTGCGGCTAATGGTGGCAGAACAAGAAACTTACCGCATCATGCACCGGATAAATGGGAGGTCTTTAAGCGCTACAACATCCGTGACGTGGAAGTGGAGCTGGAAATCAGAAAGAAGCTTGAGAACTATCCTATACCAGCATCAGAGCAATATCTTTATGAGCTGGACCAACGGATCAATGACAGAGGCATCATGGTGGATATGGTACTGGTAGATCAAGCAATTTCCTGTGACAAGCAGTTCACTGTTGCTGCAACAGAAAGAGCCTATGAACTGACCGGTCTAGAGAATCCAAACTCTGTATCGCAACTAAAAGACTGGTTGTCAGAGCGGGGTGTGGAAGTTGAAAGCTTATCCAAGAAAAATGTAAAAGAGCTGGTTGATGGAGCAGATGGGGAAGTGGAAGAAGCATTAAAACTGAGACTTCTCATGGCCAAAACTAGCGTCAGAAAATATGAAGCTATTGAAAGGGCAGTTTGCTCTGATGGTCGGGTCCACGGTTTGTTCCAATTTTATGGAGCAAATAGGACGGGGCGTTTTGCTGGAAGGTTGGTACAATTTCAAAACTTACCGCAGAACCATCTGATTGACTTGAAGCTTGCCAGAGACTTGGTAAAAGAGGGACGATTTGATGATCTGCAGATGCTCTTTGGCAATACGCCTGGTGTCCTATCAGAATTGATAAGAACCGCCTTTATTCCCAAAGAGGGACACAGGTTTGTCGTTGCAGACTTTTCAGCTATTGAAGCAAGGGTACTGTCTTGGTTAGCTGGTGAAAAGTGGCGACTCGATGTGTTTCGTTCCCACGGGAAGATTTATGAAGCTTCTGCCGCGCAGATGTTTCATGTACCCATTGAGGAGATTACAAAAGGCAGTCCACTCAGGCAAAAAGGGAAAATTTCAGAATTGGCCTGTATCGCGCAAGGTGAACAAGTGTTAACGAATGAAGGACTTATCCCAATAGAAGATGTCACAAAAGAGCACAAACTTTGGGACGGAAATGAATGGGTAAGCCACGATGGCGTGATTTATAAAGGCGTGAAGAAAGTGATTGAGTATGACGGACTCAGAGCTACAACTGACCATCTGGTGTGGGTCGAGGGGCAACCGAGGCCAATACAATTTGGAGAAGCTGCCGCCAGCGGCGCACATCTCATGCAGACAGGAGATGGTGGGAAAGCGATAATTTACTCAGATCATCAAAGTAGCAGAAGATGCTGTTGTGGAGAAACGAAAGAACTGGCGGTTGATCGAGGCAAGGTTAGAGTTTATGACATACAAAATGCCGGAAGGCATCATCGTTTTACCGTATCGGGGAAATTAGTTCATAACTGTGGTTATGGTGGCAGCGTTGGAGCTCTAAAAGCCATGGGCGCATTAGAGATGGGAGTCGAAGAACACGAACTTCAAAGTTTGATCGATGACTGGCGCAGTGCCAACCCGAACATAGTGGATTTCTGGTGGGCAGTGGATCAAAAGGCCATTGAAGCGGTGAATGGTAGAACGAGTACCGAGACCCATGGGATTACCTTTACTTACAAAAGTGGAATGCTATTCGTTACTCTTCCTTCCGGACGGAATCTAGTGTATGTAAGACCAAAGATCCAGCTTAACCAATTCGGCAGAGAAGGTCTCTCCTACCAAGGGATAGGAAACACAAAAAAGTGGGAAAAGATTGAAACCTATGGACCGAAGATTGTAGAGAATATCGTCCAGGCTACAGCGCGGGATTTACTTGCAGAGGCTATGATCCGACTAGATAAGGCTGGACTATCCATCGTAGCTCACGTGCATGATGAAGTGATCTGTGAAGTGCCGATAGGAGAGTCCAGCGTTGAAGAAGTATGCAGCATCATGAGCCAAAGTCCTAAGTGGTCAGAAGGTTTGCCACTGAATGCGGATGGCTATGAATGCGACTTTTACATGAAGGATTAGGTGACAACTGAACATGAAAGAGAGGAAAAATAAATGGCATCAAGAGATTATATTAAACACTTCAGCGTGAGAGTTGGGAGGTTCACAAATGATTGAGTTTACTTTATACACAGCAACTTGTATCGGGAATCTTTCAAACTGCATCTATCCAAACAAGGTAGTTGTAACGGATAAGGATTCTATGGCGAAAGCTGTCATATTTGACCATGTAGCAGCTCACTACAAGGATAATTACCGCGGCAATGCCAACTTCGTCAAGTCAAATTGTGTCGTGCTTGACTGCGATAACGATCACTCGGATAATCCCAAAGACTGGGTCACCTCCGTTGATGTGGCCAATGCTTTTATGGATGTTCCCTTTGCAGTAGCTTACAGCAGAAATCACATGAAGCAAAAGGGAAGCAAAGCTGCCCGGCCGAGGTTCCATGTTTATTTCCAGATTCCTGAAACGAAGGACAAAGAAGAATACGCAGCTATAAAACAGCAAATCGTCTCGGCGTTTCCCTATTTTGATACGAACGCTATCGATAGTGCCAGATTGATCTTTGGGACAAGTAATCCGGAAGTCAAGTTTTTCGAAGGGGAGCTGTGCATCATTGAATTCCTAGAGAGTGATGTTTTTGCGAAATGGGATGAGGAACAGACAGAAATCCCGGAAGGTCAGCGAAATAGCACCATGTCTAGATATGCAGGTAGAGTTATAAAGCGCTATGGGAACACGAATGAAGCTTATGATTTGTTTTTAAAAAAGGCTGAGGATTGCAATCCGCCCCTTGAGGCATTCGAGCTTAAACTTATATGGGCCAGTGCGGTGAACTTTGGTAGGAACATAGCTAATCAAGAAGGGTATATCCTTCCGGAAGAATACAACGTAGAGCTGGAATTAAAGCCTGGTGATTTTTCCGATGTCGGTCAAGCCAGCGTTCTTGCAAAAGAGTATGAGGGGAAACTTCGCTACTCACCGTCTACGGACTACATTGTCTATAACGGCAGCTTTTGGGAGGAGTCCAAGCCAAAATCGCAGGCCATCGCCCAAGAGCTAACAACCAGGCAATTGGAGGAAGCTCAAAAAGAAATCAGAAAAGCACTTGATGAGATGTATCGAAATGGGGCCATGGATATCATCACGTCTATTGGACTGAAGAAAGCGCCAAGTGCTTTTAATAAGCTTCAAGCTCGTTCATTTGAAAAGTATGAAGACGCTAACAAGTACAGAAATTATGCCATCAAACGCAGGGATTCAAAGTACATCGCCGCTAGCTTAAAAGAGGCAAGACCAATGCTTGAAATCCAGCAAAGAACCCTGGATGCGGACGAGTTTTTGTTAAACACGCCAGCAGCTACATATGATTTGCGCAAAGGGCTGGCAACTACCTTGGATCATGATCCGTCTCATTACATCACCAAGCAGACTGAAGTGGATCCCGGTGATAAGGGAGCGGACAATTGGGAAGATGCGCTAAGCTTATTTTTTCAAAATGATGAAGAGCTTATAGACTACGTTCAGAAAATCGTTGGTCTTTCAGTGATCGGTAAGGTCTATGTGGAAGCCATGATTATTGCTTATGGTGAAGGTCGAAACGGAAAGTCTACCTTTTGGAATGTAATCTCCAGGGTGCTAGGAACCTACAGTGGGAATCTCTCGGCTGATATGCTAACCGTCAGTTGTCGTAGGAATGTAAAACCAGAGCTTGCGGAAGCGAAAGGAAAGAGACTTCTTATTGCGGCAGAGATGGAGGAGGGCATGAGGCTAAATACCTCAAATGTGAAGCAGCTTTGCTCTACGGATGAAATCTATGCAGAGAAAAAATACAAGGATCCTTTTAGCTACATACCTAGCCATACACTGGTGCTTTATACCAATCACCTGCCAAGGGTCGGGGCCATTGATAAAGGCACATGGCGCAGGCTTATTGTGATCCCATTTGCTGCAAAGATTGAAGGAAGCCAAGATATTAAGAACTACGGCGATTATCTATTCGAAAATGCTGGGGGCGCTGTGCTCACTTGGATCATTGAGGGGGCAAGAAAAGTCATCCATGCAAATTACAAGATAGAGCCTCCGGAAAAAGTGAAGGATGCCATCGAAGCTTATAAGGAGAATAACGACTGGCTTGCACATTTCTTAGATGAGTGCTGTGAGGTGGATACTTCATGCACTTCGAAATCTGGAGAGGTTTATGATGAATACCGTGCCTTTTGCCATAGAACTGGCGAATTTACCCGTAGCACAACTGATTTTTATACAGCACTGGATGCTGCAGGTTTTGAAAAACAAAGAAAGAAAAACGGTAATTTTTTAAAAGGTCTTAGAGTAAAATCTGAGTTTTTAGAGTAAAAGGTGATGGTCGATGTAGGTCAATATAAGAACTTTTCTATAGGACTAAAAAAACTACTATATATAAAGTTATATAAATACCCATCACCGACCATCACCCTTGATGAAATTTATGGCAGAAACTTGTGAATATGGAGGGTGGAAATGACCGAAAAAGAGTTAGAGCTGATGCTCGTTAAAGAAGTAAAGAAAAGAGGTGGGAGAGCATTTAAGTTTATCTCTCCTGGTATCAATGGTGTCCCAGACCGACTGGTGCTACTAAAGGGAGGAAAGACTGGATTTGTTGAGGTTAAGGCTCCTGGAAAGAAGATGCGACCAAATCAGATAAAGAGAAAAGGTGAGCTGGAGTCGCTAGGATTTTTGGTTTATTGCCTGGATAATCCAGAGGAAATTGCAAGCGTGCTTGATGGGATAGAAAAGTATGTTGGAAATGAAGGAGTTTTTAGGATTGATAAGAACGATGGGACTTATGGCATTAAAGGGGGCAACAGACTGGATGAACTCGAAACAGAAGGAGGCGATAAGTTTGTCGGAAGTAACCTTGCCAAAAGATAGGCTGTCATACAAGCCACATGGGTATCAGCAGTACTGCACAGATTTTATCTTGGAGAATTCATCAGTTGGACTTCTGTTGGATATGGGACTCGGGAAAAGTGTTATCACCCTGACTGCCTTGGTGGATCTGCTGCAAGACAGATTTGAGATTTCAAAGGTTCTAGTAATTGCACCTTTAAGGGTGGCTAATATCACATGGCTTGATGAATTGCTCAAGTGGAAACACCTGAAGAATTTAAGGGTATCCAGGGTTCTTGGCAGTGCGAAGGAGCGGACTATGGCTCTTTATACTAAAGCAGATATCTATACGATCAACCGAGAGAATGTTCCGTGGCTCGTGGACTTTTATAAAAACGACTGGCCCTTTGACATGGTGATCATTGATGAGCTTTCAAGTTTTAAGTCACCTTCTGCCAAAAGGTTCAAGGCATTAAAAAAGGTTCGGTATAAAATCAAAAGAATTGTTGGCCTTACAGGAACACCAGCTCCCAATGGGCTCTTAGATATTTGGAGTCAGATTTATCTCCTTGATGCAGGGGAGAGGTTAGGAAGAACCTACAGTGGATACAGGAGTAGATACTTCCACCCACGTAAATATGTGAATGGGACCATTCCAGCAGACTACGTTTTGAACGAGGATGCAGAAGAAAAGATATATGAGAAGATCTCTGACATCTGTATCAGTATGAAGGCGATGGAATACCTGGAAATGCCGGAAATCATCTTCAACAAAGTGGAAGTGGAATTATCAGACGAAGAAATGAAGCTCTACCGAAAGATGGAGCGAGACCTGCTTCTCCCACTGGAGGAAAGTGATGTAGATGCTGCCAATGCAGCTGTGCTTTCCAACAAGCTCCTGCAGATGTCCGGAGGCAGTGTCTATGATGAGTTTGGTGATGTGCACCAGATTCACGAGAGAAAGTTGGAGGCGCTGGAAGAACTAATCGAAGCGGCCAATGGGAAACCGGTTTTGATCTACTATGCATTTAAACATGAGAGGGATCGCATCAAGAAACGTTTTGATGTGGGTGAAATAAACACCCCGGAGGATATTGCCAGATGGAACGGGGGAGGAATGAAAATTGCGCTGTGCCACCCTGCTTCAGCTGGACATGGTTTGAATCTTCAAGAGGGAGGTTCAACGATTATCTGGTTTGGATTAACTTGGAGCCTAGAACTATACCAACAGGCGAATGCCAGACTTTGGCGACAAGGTCAAGAACATACGGTAGTCATTCACCACATCTTAGCGAAAGATACGATTGATCAGCGAGTGATGATGGCACTGGATAACAAACATACTGGCCAGAATGCATTGATTGATGCAGTGAAGGCCAGAATAGAAAACATTAGAAATGGAGGACATTAACGTGAGAGAAAATAAATTAAAAGAGATAGATTATGATCGCCCAGAAATTTATGAGGTGCTAGAAGAAAAGAGTATCGTATTTATCTGCAGTCCCTATGCCGGCGACATCGATGGGAACACAATGCGGGCAAGAAGGTATGCGCGGTTTGCAACGGCTACAGGTGCTGTGCCGGTAATTCCGCATTTGATGTATCCTCAGTTCCTGGAAGAAGATGATCCAGACGAACGCCAGCTTGGAATCGACATGGGACTAACTCTGTTAAAGCAGTGCAGCGAGCTTTGGGTCTTTGGGAATAAAATTTCATCCGGGATGAGTGTGGAAATTGAAAAGGCAGAGCAGTGGGAGATTCCAATAAGATTCTTTTCCATTGACTGCAAGGTGATCGTGAAAAACAAGAAACTGTGTTTTGCTTACCACAAAGGTGAGTGCAGCATCTTGGAAGTCAGCAGATGTGAGGGGAGTAAGTGCAATTTCTTTAAGACGAAGGCTCAAGTTAAAGAAGAAAAGAAAAAGAAATTGCAGAGAATCAAATCATTGGACCCAATAGATCAAAGATGGATCATAGATACCTACTGTGATGGGAGAATGAGCATTCTTGATGAAGTGGAGGTGGAGTGATGACGGCGAAAGAGTATTTGTCACAAGCATTTTGGTTGAACCAGTTAATTGACAGTAAGCTTGAACAATTGGTCGTTCTGAGGAGCCTAGCCACGAAAGTCACATCAAGCCTCTCAGAGGTAAAAGTCCAAAATAGCAATGACGAAAAGAGCAGATTGGAAAATACAATAATAAAGATCATTGAACTGGAGGGAGAGATCAATGATGATGTGGATCGTTTGGTAGACCTCAAAATTGAGATTCGGGAATCAATTAATATGATCACCGACATAAATCTAAAGCTCCTATTGGATATGCGATACCTAAACGGTAAAGGCTGGGATGAAATCGCGGAGACAATGGGGTACGATCCAAGAACAGTGTTTAGAATACACGGGAAAGCGCTGAAAGAGTTGGGGAAAAAGTTGTCAGTGAATGTCAGTAGTGATCTGTGATATAGTATAGGGTGTAAAGGTATAGAAAATTGGAATTGTCACATGCTGTAGCATAAGTCTACGTTGACAGGAAACAATGAATTCAAGTCATTTGAGCTTCGGAGAAAATCCGGAGCTTTTACTATTACCGGAGTTGGAGATGACGCAGTAGAGCCAAACTGCGACAACTTAAGACGGTAATTACAAACCAAAAAACAATTTGCTAGGCCCGATAAACTGGGGCTTATTTTATGCAATTTAAACACTCAAATTATTGCTTGAAATCAGCTAGAATTTTTTGTTTATTTTGAGTATAATTATTATATGCAACTATGCAGTCTAAATAAAGGGGAGTGTTGATGTTTTCAAACATTGGAGAAACTATTAGAAAGAAAGTAAAGAATAATAAAATACTAAAACTTTGTGAATATGGAGACAATGCAAAAGGGGTATTATTATTGATGGTTTGGAAAAAGATAGTGAAAATTTTAAAGATTGCGCTTATATTTATAGCTTTGACTTATTTTAGTTGGGCATTTATTTCTTTAAAAATAATTCCTTTAGGAGTTGTTTCTGAAGGAAATAGAGGTGAATGGTTACAATGGTTAGGATCAATTTATAGTGGAGGAATAGGGGGGTTATTCACATATCTAGGTGTTAAATTTACTATTGATAAGAATAATGAAAAAAGAGATTATGAAAACAAGAGAACAGTATTACCACTAATTAAAATCGAGTCGGGAGTATACGATTATAAATGGACGTACATACAATTTGATTTTTTACTTACAGAAGAAAGCAAATATAGAGAACGAAAAGACATACCGGACACAGCAAACGCCACAATATGTATTAATAATGTTGGACAAAGGGAACTATATGATATGTATATATCATGTGAATCAGATATATTTGTGGTTAAAAACAAAATACATAAAATCACTCCGGTTCTTTATAAGGATGACAGCCTGCAAATGAATTTTTTGTTTTATGAAATGGGAGTCTATGATAATGATAATAAACAGAATAAACATAATACGCTAATAAGTCCATTAAATCTAACCATATATTTTAAAGATTGTTATTCTAATTGGTATTATCAGCAAGTAGCTGTAAGATTATTTCATAATTTAGAAAAAGGGAAAAGCAGAGAAGAAAGAGCTTTGAATGTCTCATTTGAAAGAGCGGAGATTTTGAGTGCGCCAATTGAGGTTGAAGAAAATCACTTGCCATGGGTTAAGGATAATACGATGGAATTAACATATCATTAAATAACAATGCTGAAATGTTAAAAAACTAGACTTTGGGGTGTTAGCGCCGGGTACAAGTTGAAAATAATTGATAGACAAAATTACTAGCAATAGATGCTCCTGCGACAGGGAAGATTTCATTTTAAAAAAGTTGTCAGTAAATGTCAGTGAATGTCAGTGCCGACCTGTGATATAGTATAGGGTGTAAAGGTATAGAAAATTGGAGTCCCGTGTGTTGTAGCATACGCCTTTGCTATATTGGTTCAATTCTTGGGAAACGCAGCATTCCAGTAATTCAGGCTTCGGAGAAGATCCGGAGCTTTTTCTATGCCATCAGTGGAAAGATAACCACAGCAATATTTCTCGGTATAATCCCTTCCAAAACTTTAATTTACATGTTGTAATTAGCATATTAAAAAACAGCGGAGGTAATTATGACGAAGAAAAAGGAAATGAGTTATGAGGATATTGAAGCTAAAAGATTTATTAATGGGAATGTTTCAGAGTGCCCAATGTGTGGAAGTGCAGAGCCCAGGTGGGCCATCGACTCTGAAGGGGATGCTATAATAAGGGTTTCGTTTAAATGTGAAAGTTGCGGTAGTGTTTTATCGGCACTTGAATCTTATATTTATAAATGGAATCGGGAGATGTTTCAAACATTAGGTTGTTCAAAACTATTTATCCAAAATAAAAGAAAGAAATTCAAACTAAAGGTTGAGAAGTTATGGGATGTTAATCTGACTTGTGTTGATATGGCTGAAGATTTCAGCTTGAAAGATATCAAGAAGTTTGCAAACTCTTTGACGGGATGTATCGAGGAAGCACCTAAATCGCAATAAAATTTCGGGTAAAACGTCAAAATGGGAGTAAAACAGGAAATTTGTCATTGAATGTCAGTAACGACCTGTGGTATAGTGTAGACGTGGAAGTATAGAGTAATGGCTTCGGAGAAGATCCGGAGCTTTATCTATGCCTAATGCTGGATGTATTGAAGCATCTTTTGAAAAGAGATATAATTGATCGTAATAGAATTGCTGATTTCAAGGGGGACGAGTATGATCAATTATGATAAAGCACGACTAGCACTTGATGAAATCCAACCAGGATTAACGAAGTATAATTCGATCATGGAGCTGTTACACCAAGTTGATGTTTCAAAGGATGAAAGTTTTCAGAAATTATACAACGGATTCTATAGGATGAGACAGCGAAAACCGGAGTTCTATCAAGGCTATTATGATTTTATGGAAGCGAAAAAGACTGATGCAATTAGCTTCGAAGAGACACTTGAGCATTTTTATGAAAAGTTTTCTCGAATAGAAAGTTCTTTTAGCAGCAAATTAGTTGCTACGATTAATCCCAATAAACCTGTTTGGGACAAATACGTAATGGAGAATCTCGATATCAAAGTACCTTCTTACTCTTCAAATGATAGATTGCAGAAGACAATTGAGGCTTATACGAAGTTGGAAGAGTGGTACGATTCATTTCTGGGATCGAGCAGCGCCAAGGAAGTTCTGGAACTATTTGATAGTCGTTTTCCGGATACAAACCTTACCGAAGTGAAAAAGATTGATTTGATATTGTGGAAAATTAGATGACTCTTGGATTTGGACTCAAAGTAGTGAAAGTCCTAAAATATTTGAAAGAACAAAAAGTTGTCAGTGAATGTCAGTACCGACCTATGGTATAGTATATAGTGACAAGGTATATAAATGCGGAATTCATGTAGAGCTTCGGAAAAGATCCGGAGTTTTTTCTATGCCCTGGAAGGAGCAAGTATAATGCCGAGGAGACCGAAGATCCCATGCAAGCATCCGGGATGCAGCAGCTTAGTTCCTGCGGGCTCAAAGTTTTGTGAAGAGCATAATAATCTGCACCGTGCCGATGCAAAGACCACGAAGGAGAAAGGTTACAACGGACGGTGGAGGAGAGCAAGGGCGAGATTCTTAAGGAGATATCCACTTTGTGTCAGGTGCCGTGCAAAAGGGAAGTTTGTTGTAGCGACGGTAGTTGACCATATCATTCCTCATCTCGGTGATCATGGTCTCTTCTGGGATGAAAACAACTGGCAGCCGCTGTGCAAGTCTTGTCATGATCGAAAGACGATGACTGAGGATAGATATCAGGAGTTCACCTACTAAATTGTACCCCCTAGGGGGGTCAAAATCTCTACAAAATGGGCCTCTGAAGACCGCGCCCCCCTATCGTGTGAAAAAACGCAAAATTCCATAGGGGGGATACCCCAATAGGCATATTTTCCAAGGTGTGGTTTCATGAAACAGTCAATTACCAATGGATTCACAGAAATAAAAGTCTTATAGTTTCGCCAAATAGTTATAGTTTCGCCGTAAGTAGCTGCTAAATGCAGTGTTTTACGGCATTTTTTATGCGGCGAATTAGCCAAAGGATGTGAACTGATGACGGACTTCCAAAAACAGCAAATACGAGAATTCCGGATAAGAGGTGTAGGGTATAGGGCCATTTCTTCTATCACCGGACTCTCAAGGGATATCGTTAGAAATTACTGCAAGGCCTATGGTCTGGATGGGTTTGCAAGAGATCTTAACATCAACATCAAAGAGAAGATCGATAAGCAGGAGGCATGCCTTAGCTGTGGCAAGGATCTTAAACAGCCGGCTACTGGGCGAAAGCGGAAGTTTTGCTCAGATGATTGCAGGCGAGACTGGTGGCAGCGACATCCGGACAGCATTAAGCGAAATGAGGAAACTATCTTTGAATACACATGCGCTTATTGCGGTCAGGAGTTTAAAGTCTACGCCCAAAAAAGCAGGAAGTACTGTTCGCACGAGTGTTACATAAGGGATAGATACTGGTGGAAAGAAGAAGGAAGGCGGCCTTATGTCGGACCTTTCGAAAATGAGGAGGTTCATAATGAGTGATATGAAATGGAAGACGATACCAGTGGGGGATTTAAAACCGGCTGATTATAATCCAAGAAAAAAGCTCAAAGCCGGAGATAAAGAATACGAGAAGATCAAAAACTCAATCATAGAGTTTGGATATGTAGAGCCTATCATCGTCAATTCTGACATGACGATAATCGGTGGGCATCAAAGGTTGACTGTTCTTAAGGATCTTGGAAGAACAGAAGTTGAATGTGTGGTCATTGACATTAAAGAAGGCGCCAAAGTAAAAGCGTTAAATATTGCACTCAATAAAATCGCTGGGGAATGGAATGAGCAGCTGTTGGCAGATTTGTTGGTGGATATTCAATCAGCAGACTTTAATACAGATTTCACAGGTTTTGAACCAGCGGAAATTGAACAGCTGTTTTCGAAAGTCCATGACAAAGAAATCGAAGAAGATGATTTTGATGTTGAGGAAGCGCTGAAGGAAGTGCCTATATCAAAGCAAGGGGACTTGTGGCTACTCGGAAAACACCGATTAGTCTGTGGCGATAGCACAATCCCGCTAACCTTTGAGCAGCTTATGGATGGGAAGAAGGCCAACCTCATTCTTACGGACCTACCCTACAACGTGGACTATGAAGGAACTGCCGGCAAGATCAAAAACGACAACATGGAGGATAAAGAGTTTCATGACTTCCTCAAAAAATCATACAGCAACATGTTTGAAAATCTCGTTGGTGGCGGTGCGATATATGTATTCCACGCTGATCGGGAGACGGTGAATTTCAGATCCGCGTTTAAAGAAGCTGGCTTCTTTTGTCACCAGACCTGCATTTGGGTGAAAAATGCACCGGTATTGGGGCGATCAGATTATCTTTATGCGCACGAGCCAGTTCTGTATGGGTGGAAACCCACTGCTAGTCACAGGTTCTACGGTGATCGAAAACACAAAACGATTTGGAATTTTGACAGACCAACAAAATCGAAACTCCACCCGACGATGAAGCCATTGCAGCTACTTGCCTATCCCATAAAGAATTCAAGCCTTGCCAACTGCATCGTTTTGGATCCCTTTGGTGGATCAGGAAGTACGCTAATCAGTAGTGACCAGACGAATCGCGTTTGTTACATGGTTGAGCTTGATGAAAAGTTTGTGGATGTAATTGTTGATCGGTACGTTTCCCATGTTGGGACCAGCGCAGATGTATTCCTGATTCGGAATGGTGAGAAGATTACCTACGAGGAGCTGAAGTCGATAACGGTTAAAACAGAGTGAAAATAAGCAGCACCGGAGTAAACTCCTCCACATCGATTTCGTACATATATTCTGAAATATCACTTGCAATATGTTGGCTTTAGAGTGATGTATGTACATACCAAAACGATAGGAGGTTTTGAAAATGAAACTTAGCTACAACGTTACTGGAAGTGAACGAAAGCCGTTGATCGCAGCGATCAGCAAAGTATTGGAGTGCCCGGCAAAGTACCTTGGAGCACCTACCTTCGCTTACGATATTGGTGATTACCACATCGACAAGGTGGGAACACTCGCAGGTCCCGACAACCTTGATCTGGAAGATGCACTTCACCAAGTCGGTTTTGATGCAGACGGAGACAGTCGCGAATATGATGAACCGGACACGTATGAAAGCAGGCTTGGCAGCATGGGTGCGCTGGAAGATGTGCCGGATATTGACCAGCATCATCCTGGGAGGTACACTAACTTCAACGCCCCAATTACGGAGTTGATGCAAAGGCAAGTGGATGAGGTCCTCGTTTTTCAGGACATTAGAATGGATGGCTGCGAAGAATTGGGAATGGGGCGTACCCTCTGCGAGAGCTTCCAAGGTGAAAATGGAATGCAGGCAAACGATGTACCAATGTTTGATGAATACTTGGCACTGGAAATTGAGATGCCCAGATCCTCCTTCACCGATAGGGCGATGGACAACCTAAAACGCCTAGTGGAAAGCAAGGGAACCTTTATTAAAAAGGCGCTAGGGGTAGAAACGTTAGAAATTGAAGTGACAGAGGACAAGGTCCGATTCCCTTGGTTTGAGAGAATTACAACACCACAGGAGATCAAAGCTTACACACATTTTGTGGCAGCATTGTGTAAGATGGCGAGAGAGCAAAAACGTGTGATTGCAAAGGAAAAAGAAACAGACAACGAAAAGTACACATTTCGCTGTTTTCTCCTACGGCTTGGCCTCATCGGTGAGGAGTACAAGGAAGCACGCAAGATACTACTTCGCAATCTGACCGGAAGCGCTGCATTTCGAACAGGCACTAAGGATGGGGGATTGAGTCGATGAAACACGAAGAAAATACTGCATCCACGCCAAAGAAACCAAGAGCGTTATTTGGGAGAAAAGTTACGGATCTAGATGCACTCGAAGAGATGACCAACAGTATAAGAGGCAGCCTTTATGAAGTGACTAAGGAAATTTGGATGGATAATGAAGAGTTCAAATCCTTTGCGCAGGATTTCTTCGAATACCAACCGTGGATAGAAAAGTCTGATGGCGGATCAAATGAAAAAGGTGAAATCAGGTGTATTCGCGTGATCAACACAGAGACCGGACAGCGAGTACTTGTTAATAGTGAAGGGTATGGCTACTGCCGCTATGTAGCAATCGAGGAGGACTAAAGATGTTTATCAAACCTGAAATTGTTGAAATGTTAAGAAGTCAGTACCCACCGGGGAGTAGGGTGGTACTTCTACAAATGGATGACCCGCAGGCTCCTCCCATAGGAACCAAGGGAACTGTGGTTGGCGTTGATGATATCGGAGGTATCATGGTATCCTGGGACAATGGTTCCAGCCTAAGTGTTGTTTATGGTGAGGACCGCTGCCGAAAGATCAAATAGAAGTAAGATTTTAAAGACTTCTTCGGAGGTCTTTTTTTATTGCCAACAACCATGTGAGGAGGTGGGACGCATGGCACAACGAGGAAGAAAACCAAAACCGACAGCATTGAAAAAACTTGAAGGCAATCCTGGAAAGAGGGAGCTCAATCAAAACGAACCTCAGCCTACGAAGAAAGCACCGCGTTGTCCTACCTGGTTGGAGAAGGAAGCAAAGAAAGAATGGCGGAGGATGGGGAAGCTGCTAGAGGGTTTGGGGATTCTCACGGAAATCGACATGGCTGCTTTTGCAGGGTATTGTCAGGCGTACGCTAGGTGGAAAGAGGCGGAAGAATTCATCACGCAACACGGAAGCATGATTCGAACTCCTAACGGATACTTACAGCAAGTTCCCCAAGTTTCCATCGCCCAAACTAACCTCAAGATTATGCTTCGCTTCTGTGAACAATTTGGGCTTACCCCTTCTGCAAGAAGCAGAATAGTGGCAGGAGAAGGATCCATAGAGCCCGCTGATGAAATGGAAATTATCTTGATGGGTGGTTCACTATGACTTTTAAATATGAGCCGTCTCCTTTTATGTTGGAGACTTCTTATTATGATAAGGCGAAGGCAGACAGAGTAGTCGCTTTTATTGAAAACCTAAAGCACACCAAAGGGAAATGGGCTGGGAAGAAGTTTCATCTATTGCCCTGGCAAGAACAGATCGTTCGTGATCTCTTTGGTATAGTAGGGGAAAGTGGGAAGCGGCAGTTCTTGACTGCTTATGTGGAAATACCTAAGAAGCAAGGGAAGTCTGAGCTCGCTGCTGCCATTGCGCTTTATCTTCTTTATGCGGATAATGAGCCAAGTGCTGAAGTTTATGGAGCCGCTTGCGACAGATCCCAGGCGTCTATCGTATTTGATGTGGCGAAACAAATGGTTCAAATGACACCAGCTTTATTGAAACGATCAAAGATTACAGCGGCTACCAAGCGCATTGTGAACTATTCCAACGTAGGCTTTTATCAGGTTCTTTCAGCGGAGACTGGAACCAAGCACGGGCTTAATGTATCCGGTTTGGTGTTCGATGAGATTCATGCGCAGCCAAATAGAAAGCTATATGATGTACTGACGAAAGGGTCTGGGGACGCCAGAGAACAACCACTCTTTTTTATTATAACAACTGCAGGAAACGATAAAAACAGTATCTGCTATGAACTCCATGCGAAGGCACTCGATATTAAGGCGGGCAGAAAGAAAGATCATAGTTTTTATCCTGTTGTCTATGGATTGACGGAAGCTGATGACTGGAATGATGAAGCCAACTGGTATAGGGCCAACCCGTCACTCGGACACACCATCAGTATCGATCGAGTGAGAGAAGCATATAAGAATGCTCTGGATAATCCGGCAGAAGAAAATGTATTCAAACAGCTGCGGCTGAACATCTGGACTTCAGCAACTGTGTGTTGGATCCCGGATCACATATATAACAAAGGGGATCTTTCCATTGATGTGGCTTCACTTCAGGGAAGAGAGTGTTATGGAGGGTTGGACCTTTCCAGCACTTCTGACATTACAGCATTGGTCCTCGTCTTTCCGCCCAGGTGTGAGGATGAAAAATATATCATATTGCCTTTTTTCTGGTTGCCGGAGGACACCTTGGAACTTAGATGTAGACGGGATCACGTTTTGTACGATGTTTGGGAAATGCAAGGGTACATACAGACTACAGAGGGAAATGTCATCCATTACGGGTTTATCGAAAAGTTTATAGAGGAACTCGGAGAGAAGTATCATATAAAAGAGATAGCATTTGACCGTTGGAATGCCACGCAGATGGTTCAAAACTTGGAAGGTATGGGTTTTACGGTAGTTCCATTTGGACAAGGTTACAAGGATATGTCCCCGCCCAGTAAGGAATTATATAAACTACTGATGGGGGGGAGCATCAACCATGGTGGACATCCGGTTCTTAAGTGGATGGCTCAGAATGTGGTTATGCGCCAAGATCCCGCCGGCAACATAAAACCAGACAAGGAAAAGTCAGTGGAGAAAATTGACGGCATTGTCGCAAGCATCATGGCCTTGGATCGTTGCATTCGAAACAAGGATGATGATGGAAGTGTATATGATGAGAGAGGGATTATCAGCTTTTAGTGTTCGTCTAGATTCATAATAGTTTCATCATGTCATATAGAGAACGGCAGCCAGAAATAGAAGATACTATTTTCCTGGTTTATGATATAATTGCTTTATTATAGATCGGGGGAAAGCCAATGTCGGAACTAGTGAACCAATCTAATGGAAATCTTTTTCAAGACATATTAAAAGCGGCAGTTCAGGTCCCGGGTGTTCGGATTAGCAGAACTGAATTTCTGAGAAAGTCTCTGTCTAAACATTTTCAAGAAGACTTGGTGAAGTTGGCGATAGAAGCCAATCCTGCGAGGGCTGGAATAACTACTAAGGAATTAAATCGAATTGCAAAATCATCTATTGATTTTGAAACAAATAAAGTAACAGCTATTTCAGCGGCAACAGGTTTTCCGGGTGGAATAGCAATGATGGCCACCATACCGGCTGATTTGACACAATATTTCGCTCACGTTCTTAGAATTTTACAGAAGCTAATATATTTGTATGGGTGGGACGATGTTTTCACTAAAAAAGATGAAATCGATGACGAAACGATGTCTTTACTTACCATGTTTACAGGAGTGATGTTTGGTGTAGAGGCTGCCAATAAACTTGTATATAAGTTGGCTTCAAATGCAGCAATTAGAGCAAATAAAGTTATCGCAGCAAAGCCGTTGACCCAAGGATTTATATACCCTATTGTAAAGAGAATTGCATTGGCAATTACAGGGAGAATGAATAAAGCTTTATTCGCTAAAGGTGTCTCAAAAGCGATTCCAGTTATTGGTGCTGTTGCTTCAGGCGGATTGACATTTATAACATTTAAACCTTTGGCCAACAGACTTAAAAAACATTTAGAGACACTGCCTATTGCGGATGTAAATTTTTATAAAAAACAAGCGGAGGCAGGATCTGGAAAATTGGATATTGATATCAGTGATATTATTGAAGGTGATTTCGATATTGTTGAAACTGATGATACCAGCGATAGTGATGAATAAATATGAACATGCGTTGAAGCACTCTTAATAGGGTGCTTTTTTCATGCCCATTTTAGGAGGAACAAGATGGAAATACCTTTTATTTCAAAGTTCATCAAAGCAATGGACAAGCCAGTTGAGAATACATTGACGTCAAATTATACATACCTATTTGGTCCAACGACCAGTGGGAAGCTGGTCAATGAGTTTACGGCAATGCAGACGTCTGCGGTTTATTCATGCGTGCGGATTTTGGCAGAAGCTTTAGCCTCCTTGCCGCTTCACATATATCGATATAAGGAAGCTGGTAAAGAGCGGGTGTACACGCATACCCTTTATCACATATTGCATGATGAACCTAACAGCGAGATGAGCTCCTTCGTGTTCCGGGAAACGCTGATGAGCCATCTATTGATCTGGGGAAATGCCTATGCGCAAATCATACGGGATGGTGCCGGAAGGGTGGTCTCTTTGTATCCACTCCTGCCAAACAAGGTAGAGGTGGGAAGGAATAGTAGCGGTGAAATCTACTACGTGTACACACCCAATGCTGAAGAGAATCCACACCTGAAAAGCTACGCATCCTATAATCTAAGAAGACATGAGGTACTGCACATTCCCGGTCTGGGCTTTGATGGGTTAGTTGGGTATTCTCCAATAGCAATGGCCAAAAACGCAGTTGGCATGACCATTGCCACGGAGGAATACGGTGCCAGCTTCTTTGCCAATGGAGCCAATCCGGGAGGAGTATTGGAACATCCTGGGGTCTTGAAAGATCCAAAGAAGGTACGAGATTCCTGGAATGAGGTGTATCGGGGAAGCACTAATGCACATAAGATTGCCGTTTTAGAGGAAGGGATGAAGTACCAGCAAATTGGGATTCCGCCGGAGGAAGCGCAGTTCTTGGAAACAAGGAAGTTTCAGATCAATGAGATTGCAAGACTCTACCGGATTCCGCCACATATGGTTGGTGATCTTGAGAAGTCAAGCTTTTCAAACATTGAGCAACAGTCTTTGGAGTTTGTGAAGTACACCCTAGATCCCTGGGTCATCCGATGGGAACAAGCGCTGCAGCGTTCACTGCTTCTTCCAAGAGAAAAGAGAGAGTATTTCATCAAGTTTAACGTAGATGGCTTGCTTCGAGGTGACTATCAAAGCCGGATGAATGGGTACTCTGTTGGAATCCAAAACGGGTTCTTAAGCCCAAATGATATAAGACATCTTGAGGATATGAACCCGATACCTGAAGGAGAAGGAGGAGATTTCTATATTGTGAATGGAAACATGACCAAACTTAAAGATGCTGGTGTATTTGCGAACAAAGTCCGGTCTGAGTAACTGGCAATGATGAAGGGAAGTGAAAGAATCAAATGAAACGAAAATTTTGGAACTGGGTTAAAAATGAGGGTGAAAGAACTCTCTTTTTAAATGGGGAAATTTCTGATGAAACCTGGTATGGGGATGAAGTGACTCCAAAGCTTTTCAAGCAAGAACTGGAATCAGCACAAGGAGATATTTCTATCTGGATCAACTCACCAGGCGGGGATGTGTTTGCAGCAGCACAAATCTACAATATGCTCATGGACTACAAGGGCAACGTTACGATCAAGATCGATGGCCTTGCAGCTTCAGCCGCTTCGGTTATAGCAATGGCCGGAACGGAAGTGCAGATGTCTCCGGTGGCCATTATGATGATCCACAATCCCATGACGGTCGCTATTGGAGATTCAAAAGAAATGCAAAAGGCCAGTGAGATGCTTTCCGAGGTAAAGGAGAGCATCATGAATGCCTATGAAATAAAGACGGGTCTATCAAGGTCCAAGCTTTCACACTTGATGGATGCAGAGTCTTGGTTCAATGCCAAAAAGGCAGTGGAGTTAGGATTTGCGGATACGATCCTATTTGACTCATCTCCCATCACCGAAGAAGATCCAATCGAGGCATTGATGTTTTCAAGGGCGGCAGTGGCTAATTCACTGCTGGCCAAACTCATACCACCAAAAACGGAAACCAGGACTCCCGCAGAAGATCTGGAAAAAAGACTGAGCCTAATTGCTCACTAACTTGAGGAGGAAACCAAATGAACAAGATTCTTGAAATGAGAGAAAAAAGAGCCAAAGCGTGGGAGGATGCAAAAGCATTTCTGGACCGTAAAAGGGATAAAGAAGGAATGCTCTCCGCGGAAGATACGGCCACCTACGACCGGATGGAAGCAGAGGTAGTAAACCTTGGCAAAGAGATCGATCGAGCGGAGCGTCAAGCCGCCATCGATGCGGAGCTGGCACGACCTACCACCACTCCGATTACGAACCAACCTGGAAGTGGCATAAATGGAGAAGTCAAAAAAGGAAGGGCAACTGACGAGTACAAAGAAGCCTTCTGGATAGCGATGAGAAGTAAGAACAATGTTGCCATCCAAAACGCTCTCCAAATCGGTACGGATTCGGAAGGTGGGTTTTTGGTGCCCGATGAGTTTGAAAGAACGCTGGTTGCCGCTCTTGAAGAGGAGAATATGTTTCGGACTTTGGCAAAAGTCATTTCCACTTCTTCGGGAGACCGGAAGATTCCGGTAGTAGCCAGCAAAGGAACCGCATCCTGGGTGGATGAGGAAAGTCCGATCCCAGAGTCTGATGATGCATTTGGACAAGTAAGTCTGGGTGCTAATAAGCTGGCAACGATCATCAAAATTTCTGAGGAGCTTATCAACGATGCCTTTTTCGATATTGCTACCTACATCGCTTTGGAGTTTGGCAGAAGGATTGGTGCAAAAGAGGAAGAGGCATTTATTATTGGGGATGGCTCCAGCAAACCTACAGGGATCTTGAATGCTACTGGCGGCGGCGAAGTAGGGGTTACAGCCAACTCTGCAACAGCTATTACTGCAGATGAGCTTATTGATTTGTACTACTCTTTGAAGTCGCCATACAGAAAAAATGCTTCTTTCATCATGAACGATGCTACTGTAAAAGCCATCCGGAAACTGAAGGATGGGAGTGGGCAGTACTTATGGCAGCCATCCATTGCCCTTGGTCAGCCAGATACCATCTTGAACTGTCCGATTAAAACCTCGGCCTATGTTCCAACGGTTGCGGCTAGTGCAAAGACCATCGCCTTTGGTGATTTCGGGTACTACTGGATCGCGGATCGACAAGGACGCTCCTTCCAACGACTCAATGAGCTTTATGCCGCTACCGGTCAGGTAGGATTCAAGGGAAGCCAGCGGGTGGATGGGAAGTTGATCCTGGCAGAGGCCGTGAAGGTTCTCCAGCAGAAAGCATAGGTGAGAGCGTATGAGTAATGTGAAGAATTACACCGAACAAGGTGGCGAAAAGACCGTGATTGGCGGAACGCTTGAGATTTTGGATGGGGCCCAGGTAACTGGGCTCTTTACACCTGCAGCTTTCCAAGCGGATAGCACAGCTTCTGATATTGCAGGATTGGTGAGTGATTTCAACGCCCTGCTTGCAAAGCTTCAAGCGGCAGGATTGATGGAAACAGAATGATAAAGGGGGCAAGCGGTGATGGCAACATTACTTGAGAAGGTAAAAAAGAACCTGATTCTAGACCATGATGGGGATGATGAGCTCATAAGTAGTTACATCACCGCAGCCACCTCTTATGCAGAAAGCTATCAGAAAAAGGCAGCTGGGTTTTATGAACTAAACTCAATGGATCCAACCACGGAGCAGGCCATCATCATGCTCTCGTCCCATTTTTATGAAAGCCGTGATGGAAGTACCGGTGGCTTCTTTCAGGACAATGTCAAGGCAAGCGAGCAGGTTTGGAATGTGGTGAACATGCTTCTACGGTTAAACAGGGATGTGGTTATATGAGCTATGGAATGATGCGATCGGAAATTGAGATTTACAGCACCGTACCGAGTAAGGACGCAGAAGGCTTTGCGACCAAGGAGGATCAACTTTTCTTTATCACCAAAGCATACAAGGAAGAGCAAAGAGGTAGTGAAGCATGGAAGAATAGAGCTGCCTTTTCTACAGCGACGACGCTTTTTCGATTTCGTAAACCTCCGGAGGTAGAGATTTTGACAGAGTACCTTCTGGTATGTAAAGGGGTGCGATACAACATCCTTAGTGTAGAAGATGTAAGAGATAAAGGAATGTATGTTGAAGTTTTGGCGGAGAGGGTGACAGGATCAAAGGGGTGATGCCATGGCACGAGCAAGCTACAAGCTGCCAGATGATTTTTTAGAGAAGCTATCTAAATTAAATAGCGACTTTGATGATATTGCACCGAGAGTTTTAGAACAAGGGGCTCGACCAGTTATTGAAAAAGCAAAGAAGAACCTCTCAGATCGAATTGGTCAGGGGACAAAGGAACCATCAAGATCCACTGGAGAGCTGCTTGATTCTATGGAGTTAACAAAACCGGGTCAAGATCGAAATGGAGACTGGAATCTACGTATAGGAGTTCCAGCAACGAAAGACAGCAAAGGAGTATCCAATGCACTAAAAGCAGCTGTGATTGAATACGGGAAAGTGGGCCAACCACCAAAACCTTGGCTCAAAGCTACGAAGCGCCAATCCAGAAAATCCTGTATTGAAACGATGAAAGCTGCTCTTGATAAGGAGATCGAAAAGCTATGAGTTTGTTATCTGAATTAAATAGCCTCATCAGTGGAATAGGCATCCCTGTGGAAACCGGCGTGTTCAGCGAAAGCGCTCCGGCAGAGTATGTGGTGCTGACCCCGCTCATTGACGCCTACGAGCTCCATGGGGATGATCGCCCGGAATATGAAATTCAGGAGATTCGCCTGTCGCTGTTTTCAAAAGACAGCTATACCCGAAGGAAGAGGCAAATAGAAGTCGCGTTACTTGGTGCGGGAATAACGATCACGCTGCGTCGCTACATCGGGCATGAGGATGAGACAGAGTATCATCACTATGCCATTGATGTGGCAAAAAACTATACATTGGAGGAATAAGATATGGCAACAATCGGATTAGATAAACTTTACTATTCCAAAATCACTGAGGATGAAAATGGGGAAGAGACCTATGGACTGCCAGCAGTCTTGGCGAAAGCCATCAAAGCAGATTTGTCTGTGGAATTGTCAGAAGCGGTGCTATATGCAGATGATGGAGCTGCTGAGGTAATCAAGGATTTTAAAAGTGGAAAGCTTTCACTGGGTGTTGATGATATTGGCGTTAGTGCTGCCACGGACCTGACCGGCGCCACGATAGATGATAACGGGGTTCTCATTTCGACAAGCGAGAGCAATGGCCCCTCGGTCGCTGTTGGTTTTCGTGCTCAGAAAGCAGATGGCAGGTATCGATATTTCTGGTTGTACCGGGTGAAGTTCGGACTGCCGGCAACCAATCTTCAAACGAAGGGCGACTCGATAACCTTTTCCACGCCAACCATTGAAGGCACGGTGCTAAGGAGAAATAAGTTAGATGGAAACGGGAAACATCCCTGGAAGGCCGAGGTGACTGAAGGGGATGCAAGTGTACCTGCTGCCGTAATCTCAGGGTGGTACACTCAGGTTTATGAGCCTGTTTATTCTGGAGGGGTATGATAAATGAATAATGAAAGAAGTTCTTTTATAGAAATTGGGGATTGCCAACATGAACTGATATTAACGACCCGCGCAACCAGAGAAATCGGGAAACGATACGGCGGATTAGAAAATCTTGGTGATAAGCTTTTAAAAACAGAAAACTTTGAAATGGCCCTGGAAGAGATTATTTGGCTGATTACGCTGCTGGCGAACCAGTCGATTATGATTCACAATCTTAAAAACTTGGCGGAGCCCAAAGCCCTGCTAAGCGAAGAAGAAGTGGAGCTTTTAACAACGCCTTTGGAACTAGCAACATATAAGACAGCAATTACAGAAGCTATGTTTAAGGGAACCAAGCGAGAAATAGTGAGTGAAGAAACAGAAGAAGGGACTACTTCAAAAAACGATCAAGTCGGGTAAGCGAGGGTGAAATGTTTACCCGACTTTTGTATTATGGAACAGTTCATCTGAATCGGAAAGAGGATGAAGTCTGGTTGATGCCACTGGGATATTTCTTAGACCTTTGGGAGTGTCATAAGCAGTATCATGGTTTGGCACAAGCGAAAAGAGACTCCATTATTGATGAAATTGTACCTGAAGGAATTTAGATGTCATTTTCGTGCGTAAATAAATAAAAATATACGAACCAAAATGACATAGAATTGTCATAGCCAGTTCTATAAAAAATATTTCTACTTATGATAAGAATTTGATCATTGAAAAATGTTATCGTATATGATAACATATAGGCACAGAGTAAAACGACTTAGGGGGAAATGAGTTGGCATATGATATAGAATTTTACCAAAGGGAAAATGGAGATATTCCAGTCTTAGAATTCCTTGAATCATTACCCCCAAGCCTTGGCGCGAAGACTTTTCGTGAAATAGAATTACTAAAGGAGCATGGGTTTTCGCTAAGAGAACCGCATACAAAATCACTAAAGGGGAAAAATAACAAAGGCCTATATGAGCTACGAGTTAAGTTTTCTTCAGATATTGCGAGAGTGTTTTATTTTTCTTATAGTGGTGGGAAATTCGTATTGCTTCATGGCTTCGTGAAGAAAACAGGCAAAACGCCCCAAAAAGAACTTGACCGGGCTAGGAATTATAAAGAGGATTATGAAAGAAGGTGTAAAGATGAGTAAAGTGGCTGCTAAGGCAGGAGTTAACATTGATGACATTAAAGCAAAGCTTATGAAAAATGCCGAGTTTGAAGATGAATATAATAAATTGGAACCAAGGTATGAGCTGATTTCACAGATCATTGAGGCGAGAAAAAGCATGAAAATAACGCAAGAGGAGCTTGCTAAAAGAGCCGGAACGAGAAAGTCTAACATTTCTAGACTGGAAAGTGGTTCATACAATCCATCATTAGACTTCCTCATAAAAATTGCAAAAAGCCTGGGTAAAGACGTGCATATTGAGATCCGTTAGTACTTAAATGAACACATAAGTTGGACGCAAGATAGTTTGATCGCTTTGATATTTTTAAGAGACACTTCAAATGAGGTGTCTTTTTTTTATGCCCGAAAGGAGGTGGCGAGGGGCTATGAGTAATGAAAGTTTCGGATTCAAAATCGGTATCGAGGGTGAAAAGGAATTTAAAAAAGCACTTTCTGATATCAACCAGTCCTTTAAAGTGCTGGGAAGTGAAATGGCACTTGTCTCCTCCCAGTTCGATCGAAACGACAAAAGTGTAGAAGCATTAGCTGCTAGAAATGAAGTTCTCAATAAAGAGCTTGATGCCCAAAGAGGAAAAATCGAGACGCTTCGCACTGCTTTAGACAATGCAGCCACCTCCTTTGGCGAAAATGACCGTAGGACACAAAATTGGAAGATACAACTAAACAAAGCTCAAGCAGAGCTAAACGGACTAGAACGAGAGCTTAGCGACAACGAAAATGCAATCGGTGACCATGCAGAAGCGACAGACCAAGACTCCGAAAATATGCAAAAAGCCACACAAGCGGCAAGTAAACTGGCAGGGAGTGTAGACGATCTTGGCGAGGAATTTGATGATTCCGGCAAGAGAGCGTTAAGCTTTGGCGATGTTTTAAAAGCGAACCTACTCTCAGCAGCAATCATCGGCGGCATCAAGTCTTTGGGCAGCGCCATTTCGGAAATTGGGAAGGCCTTCGTTGGCGCTTTGAAGGACGGAGTCAGCTACAACGCTCAACTGGAAAGCTACACCACCTCCTTTACCACGATGCTTGGTGACCAGGCAAAAGCCCAACAGCTTGTCAATGATCTGAAGAAAGAAGCTGCTGCCACACCCTTTGCAATGACGGACTTGGCACAGTCTGCACAAGTTCTGATGGGGTTTGGCATGAACGCCCAGGATGCACAAAAGCACATGAAAGAGCTGGGAGACATTTCCCAAGGTGATTCAGAAAAATTTAAAAGTCTAACACTTGCTTTTGCTCAAATGTCCTCAACAGGAAAACTAACGGGACAAGACCTCGTGCAGATGATTAACGCAGGCTTTAATCCACTGGAAGAAATCTCACGAAAGACAGGAAAATCCATCGGGGAACTAAAAGAAGAAATGGCCAAAGGTGCAATCTCTGCAGACATGGTAGCCGATGCGTTTGCTTCGGCAACGGCAGAGGGTGGACGGTTTTATGGTGCTATGGAGGCTCAGTCAAAAACTTTTAATGGGCAGGTATCGACAATGCTCGATGGAGTATCATCCCTAAAGGGCCAAATTGCTCAGGGCTTAACAAACATACTTGCAAGTACTGCGCTTCCTATGGTCAATGGTTGGTTGGGTGAGCTCTCGGCTGCTTTTGAAGCGGATGGGGCAACAGGACTCATTGATACGTTTGGTGGAGTACTGCAAGAGGCGATTGGTTTTATATCCGAGCAGCTGCCAATCGTCGTAGAGCTGGCAACGCAAATCATTATATCTTTGGTTCAAGGCATAACAGATGCCCTTCCTCAAATCACCCAGGCAGCGGTTTTACTGCTAATGACATTGGTCGAAGGTATTGTGGAGGTATTGCCATCTTTAACCTCCGCAGCAGTGTTGATGGTAGGGACAATTGTGACAGGACTTGCCGATGCACTCCCAGCACTTATTCCTGCAGCAGTGCTCGCTGTGGTGCAAATAGTGCAAGGCCTTCTTGATAATCTTCCGATGCTTCTTGATGCGGCGCTTGGGCTGATATCCGGATTGGCACAGGGACTACTGATTGCTATTCCACAGCTGGTAGAAGCTTTGCCAGCAGTCATAACAGCGATCGTGGACTTTTTGATTGGCGCCATTCCGCAGATCATAGAAACGGGCATACAACTACTGGTATCACTGGTGGAAGAACTGCCAACTATCATCACCACGATTGTTGCGGCCATCCCACAGATTATTAATAGCATCATTACCAACGTCTTAAACGCCATCCCCCAGATGATTAGTGCGGGGATAGACCTGCTGGTCTCATTAATCGAGGCTTTACCAGAAATCATTGTATCTGTAGTGTCGGCGATTCCACAAATTGTTACGGCCCTGGTAGGTGCTGTCGTAGGAAACATTGATAAGCTTATCCTTGCGGGGGTACAGCTTTTTGTTGCTCTTGTCGCGAATCTGCCGACGATCCTTGTAGAAATCGTCAAAGCGGTTCCTCAAATCATTACCGGGTTGGTAAGTGCCTTTTCAGACCACACTAATGAACTTACTCAAGTAGGAGGAAATTTGATAAAAGGCTTATGGAAAGGAATCTCAGATGCAGGAGCCTGGCTTTGGGATAAGATTTCCGGATTCTTTGACGACATTGTCGATGGGATCAAGGACTTCTTTGGGATCCACTCGCCGTCTACTCTGTTTGCACAGCTGGGTGGGAATATGGGACTTGGCATAGGAGTTGGCTTTGAAAAGGCAATGGATACTGTTGCAAGGGATATGCAAAACGCAATACCTACAAGCTTTGACTATCCTAGCCTATCCACAGCCACAGGCAGCAGAAATATGGCAGGTAGTTACGGCGAAGGAAACACCACTATCAATCAGAGTATTTCTGTGGTGAGTCCTAAGGCCTTGTCGGAAAAAGAGATGGCCCGAGAATTTAAAATCCTATCACGAAAGCTCGCGCTGGAATATTAGAAAGGAGAGCCCATGGAGATAACCTATATCAATTCAGTTGGTGAAAGTATCACCCTCCGGCAGTTAAAGCCTTATTTCTTAAGAAAAATTGACGGAACAGGAAGCATTCGTCAAACCATCAACACATTTAAAGCGCCCGATCAAGATGGCGCTTTTTATATATCCTCCGTACTAGATATGCGAAACATCACCATAGAAGGGACACTTCTTTCGCAGAATTCTAGTGAAGCGCAGGAAAAGAGGGAGAGACTGTTGAAGGTGTTTAGTCCAAAACTCAGCGGCATCTTGGTTTATCGCAGTCGTAGGATCTCGTGTGTAATCGAGGAAGCGGGATTTGTGGTGTCCAGTCGTGAGCGGATGCCAAACTTTTTCATCAGCCTCCTTTGTCCGTCTCCATATTTTGAAAGCTTAACGCAGGTGCGTGAAGAACTAGCTTCATGGATGCCGCTGTTTTCTTTTGTGTTTGAGCTTGAGGATAGCGGGATGGAGTTTGGACTACGCCAACCCAGCCAGATTATCACAGTGGATAACATTGGTGATGTCTCTTGCGGATGTGAGATTGTGTTTCAAGCCTTAGGCGCGGTTGTAAACCCTGAACTGATGAATCTGGATACGGGAGAATACCTCAGGCTTAATACCACGATGGAAGCAGATACTCAGCTTCGTATATCTACCCATTTTGCAAACAAGCGGGTCACAAGTGTCTCTGGTCAAAGCCAGAGCAACGCTTTTTCTCTTTTGGATACGGGTTCGACCTTTCTCCAATTATCGGCCGGACGAAATTTGCTGCGGTATAGCGCTTCTGAAAACATGGAGCTTTTAGAAGTCAGTATTTATTATAGGCCGCAATATTTAGGAGCATAGAATGGAGATCTATATTTTTAATGAACAACGCGCGCTTGAGGGAATCATTGAATCCTTTGAATATTTCAGATGGACAAGAAGATATTCTTTCTGTGGTGGCTTTGAGTTAAAAGCACCTGCCACGAAATTAAATATTTCGCTTCTGAAGGTGGGTAGTATTCTCTGGAAAAATGATGATGAAGAAGCAGGGATTATCGAGTATTTTGAGTTATCCCAAACAGGTAAAGAAACCCTCGTAGTGAGTGGAAGGTTTACTACCTCGATGATAGGCCGAAGAATTATTTGGGGCAGTGAGGTTTTAACGACCGATCTCTCCTTGTGCATCGATCAGCTTCTAAACAACCACTTGATTTCGCCGACAGATCCAGACAGGCAGATGGAAAGCTTTTCTTTCACACCGGAGAACTTGGATATTCCAGTGAATACGCAGATATCCAATGAGAATTTACTAGATGCCATAACAGCCCTTTGTGATGCATCGCAAGTAGGGATAAAGACCGTGTTTGATCCTGCATCTGCGAACTTTACGGTTGTACTTTATCAGGGGGTCCAGTCTCAAGCTGTGTTTTCAAAGGAGTATGAAAATCTGACCGATCAAGTATTCACAAATAGTGACCGAGATTTTGCCAACACAGCGCTTATTGGAGGCGAAGGGGAAGGAACGAGCAGAATATACACGGCCATCACACAAGGTGCTGGTGAAAACCGCCGCGAACTATTTGTAGATGCCAAGGATTTGCGCCAAGAGGATTTTGGAGCGAGCTATGAACAGGCACTTCTTTTTCGGGGAGTGAGCAAGTTGGCGGAAAGACAAATCGCACAGTCCTTTGATGCCAGTGTCAATCTATACGGGAATCTAATCTACAAGGTTGACTATGACCTAGGACAAGAAGTACTTGTCCTTTCAAGTGCCTGGGGAGTGTCTCTTAATACCCGGATCACTGAGATTGAAGAAATTTATGATGCAAGTGGATGGAGTGTAAATGTGGTATTCGGAAAAGGAATCCTGACACTACAACAAAAACTGAAAGGAGTACGCTGATGGAGAAAAGTGGTTTTTTCAATTCTTCCGGAGGAGATCGCATCTATGAAGCTTCGGATTTTGCTTCATATTTTGGACGATTGGTATCAAATGGGATCTTTTATGCAGTTACTACCAACCTCAAAGTGACACCATCAAGCGGGATGGCTGTTTTGGTTGCGGCCGGCAGTGCGTGGATCAATGGGTACAGCTATGAAAACACGGATGCTTTTGAGCTATCCGTTGAAACTGCTAATGGTGTTAATCCAAGGATAGATCGCATTGTTCTAAGATGGAGCGCGGCCGAAAGAAAAATCTATTTGGACATACTGACCGGTGCTGCGAGCGCTACGCCAGTTGCGGCAGAGCTCACCCGAACCACGGATGTTTATGAGCTTTGCATTGCCCAGATTCTGATACCCAAAGGTTCTATTGCCATTTCCGAAAATAATATTACAGATCTTCGTCTGGATCCGAGCGTTTGCGGATTGGTAAACTCGCTGGTATCCGCTATTTATGAATGAGGTGATTTAGGTGTCCACATACCAGGCAACAAACGCGTGCTGTTGGAGAAATGGCAGCTATATTCCCGGAACAACTGGAGATATTCGACAAGGGGTTTATGGATCGTACGGTGAATGCGCCGGGGTCATGATCTTTGATACGGTCAGCATCCGAAATACCTATGCCAGCTACTATCCGACAAGTGCCTCCATCGCACTCTATCGTACGGGCTCTGGAGCATATGGAACGGCTCTTCCGATGATTCTTTATGCCGGAAATCAGACAGGGATTCCTGCACTCAGCTCCTCAACGAATGTGTCTGCCTCAAGACCCAGCAAGGTAACAGGGGCTTATAGCTATACGATTTCTGCAGGTCAGGGATCAAAGTCGGTTTCCATTTCAACAGCACTGATCGATTCCTTGGGCAGTGGCGCAAGTAACTGTCTGTTTATTGATGCGGGTTCCAGAACGGCAAACTATATGTCGTTTAATGGACGAAATGATCTAACAAAGGTTGTCCTTACCATCAACTGGGCCAGCAGAACAACTGCTTGCTCAGCACCCACAAGCTGCTCCGTAAATGCCACGTTGGCAGAAGGGAATGTCACTTTATCTTGGAGTGGCGCAGCATCAGGGACTAATAACACCATATCATCATACGAAATCCAGTACAGTGAATCAAGTAATAATTCTACTTGGGGCGGCTGGGTAGCGTTAACTACGGTAACCACTACAGCAACTAGTGGCAATGTTTCTGTCTCGCCGCCTGCGACCCGAGGCTACTACCGAAGATTTCAGATAAGGACCAGAGGAACAGCGGGTAGTTCCTATTATTCGGGTTGGAAGATTTCTACCAATAGCGTCCGCAAGAATACCCTGCCGACCGCGCCGACGAGTTTTTCGGTGAGTCCTACAACATACAACAATCAGAATGTCACACTTTCTTGGAGTGGGGCAACCGCCGGAACGAGCGCCATTAAGCAGTATAATATTGAACACTGTACATCAACAGATGGATCCACTTGGTCTTCCTGGAGCACACTAACAACAGTGACCAGTTCAACGACTTCTGGTAGCAAGGTTGTCACGCCAACAACCGTTGCAGGGACTTATACAAAATATCGCATTAGCGTAACGGATACACTAAACGCCGTCTCATCCTATAAAGAGAGCAACAGCATTTACGCTGCAATCACTGCTTGTGGGGCGCCAACAGCCTGTTCGGTAAATATAACTTTGGCTGAAAATTCAGTGACCCTCTCCTGGAGTGGCGCAACGAGCGGCGCAGGCAATACCATCACTTCCTATGAAATACAATACAGCGAATCTGCGGATGGTGCTACCTGGGGAGCATGGGCAGCTCTTTCGACTCTTACTACTACTGCAACCAGTGGAAGCGTCAGTGTGGAGCCATCCTCAATGCGAGGTTACTACCGAAGGTTCCAGGTGAGGACCAGAGGAACAGCGGGCAGCACTTACTATTCCGATTGGAAAATATCCACGAACAGTGTCCGCAAGAATACCCTGCCTACCGCGCCATCGGTCTTTACGGCGGAACCAGAGATTTATGAGGCAAACAGTATTCAGATCACATGGAGCGGAGCTATTGCAGGGACCAGTCCCATAAAGCAGTATGTACTCCAAAAAGCTACCTCCATGGATGCGATCACTTGGAGCGCATATGAGGCAGTTGCTACCATTTTAAGCACTGAAACATTCGGCTCTTATGAAACCCTTGCATCTATCACTGCCGGGACATATACTCGCTACCGAATCAACGTGGCTGACACTTTAGGGGCAGTCTCGAGCTATGTGTTAAGTAATCACGTAAAGAAAAATAGTCCGCCCAGTGTGCCTGTGATCTCAGCCCCAATGGCAAACAGTGCTACCTATAACACGACACCCCGATTTTTGATAACAACAGGAACAGAACCAGATGGGCAGACTCAGCTGGCGGGAGTGAAGATTGGGACAAATGGCTGGCAAGACAGCTACAATAATTCGGAATTGTTCTCACAAAGCGGTTATTTGGGAAATGGAGTAAAAACGATTTATCAGGCACCAACGCAAGCTTATGGAAGCCTGGCAGTTACCTTCCGCTGTGTGGATGAGGGGATCTTTTCAAGCAGCACAGAAGTTGGCAGAGTCATTACAATTCTGGCAGATCCCTTTGAAGCGGTACTTCCCAATGATACAAAGGTGAAAGCTGCCCATATCATAACACTGCGAGCAGCCGTGAATAATGTTCGAAACTATTACGGATTATCTGCAGTGATCTGGAATGAGAATATCATCGCGGGGGAAACGCTGGTGAGAAATTGGCCCTATCACATTAAGGAAATCAGGACTGCATTAGAAGAGGTCGTGGATTTGATCAACCAGTTTGATCCAACAAGCGCCTTTGATTTGCCAGAGGTCGATTGGTTGCCCCTTGGTTTTGGCAGACCAAGAGCTGACGTGATGAACCAGCTTTACAGCTTGGTGCTGCAACTTTAATAAATAGATCAAACATCTCTTCACCGAGGGGATGTTTTTTTATATACAAAATAACGAAAGTGAGGAACTTATATGAAAGAGATTTGGAATTGGATACAGATAACATTTACAGCAATCGGAGGATGTGTAGGATATCTGCTTGGAGGTTTTGATGGATTCTTATATGCGCTGATAACATTTGTCGTTATCGACTACATCACGGGTGTGATGTGCGCGATTCTCGACGGGAAATTGTCTAGTGAGGTAGGGTTTCATGGCATCTTCAAAAAGGTGTTTATGTTTTCCTTGGTAGCTATTGGTCAGATTGTGGATCAGTTCTTAATTAAAAATGGATCTGTTGTTCGAACGGCAGTCATCTTCTTTTACCTGTCGAATGAAGGAGTTTCTATCCTTGAAAATGCTGCCCACATAGGTCTGCCGGTGCCACAAAAACTAAAGGATATTTTAGAGCAGCTTAATAGTGAGAGTGGGAAGGAGGATACCAAATGAATCTGCACAAACTCATTTTAACGAACAACGCATGCTTCAAAGCAGGAAAGACCATCACCCCAAAAGGGATCATGGTTCATTCCACCGGGGCAAACAACCCGAACCTAAAGCGGTATGTTGGCCCGGATGATGGTCTCCTTGGAAAGAATCCGTACAACAATCACTGGAATCAGTATAAGCCCGGCGGAAGATCGGTTTGTACCCACGGATTTATTGGAAAGCTCGCGGATGGCAGCATCGCTACTTACCAGACACTGCCTTGGAACCATCGAGGCTGGCATGCAGGAGGTTCAGCTAATGATACGCATATCGGATTTGAGATCTGCGAGGATGATTTAACAAATGCCGCCTACTTTTTGGCAGTCTACAAAGAAGCAGCAGAGCTATGTGTTTACCTATGCAAAAAGTATGGCTTTACCGAGAAGGACATCATTTGTCACAGCGAGGGCGCCAAGAAGGGGATTGCCAGCAATCATGCAGATATTATGCACTGGTTTCCCAAGCATGGCAAATCTATGGGTACTTTCAGAGCAGAAGTGAAAGCAGCATTAGAATCTGAAACTCAAAGCTTTGAGATTGGTGATGTCGTGTTCATCAAGCAGTCTGCGACAAGGTATTATCCTGGCGGGCCTACCATCCCAGATTGGGTAAAAGAGTCCTACCACAAAATCACCGGTATTCTATATGCAGGGAAAGAAGTAGTCAAAGGTGGAAAACCTTGCGTCCTACTTGGTAAAAAGATAAATAAGAAAACCGGGGAAGAAACAGCTGGGATTTTGACTTGGACTGCGGTAGACGAATTGACTTTGGTGGAATCTGATGATGATACGACTGGAGATGGAAAGTACTACAAGGTCCAGGTCGGAGCATTTAGCAAACAGGAAAATGCCGAAAACCTGGTAAAAGAATTGACAAAGGCTGGGTTTAAAAGCTACATAACATATGAATGATCTGCAAGGTCAACCACGATTTATTGTCCTGGTTGACCTTTTCTTTTTCCCATTGTCATTTTCCCAAGACTATGGTGGATACTGCTGTAATGCTTGACTTATAAAGCTTTCAGAGTGATATATGTAATGAAGAAATGGGGTGGGAACATGAGGGTGAAAGTCATAAAGCCGACTGCTGAGAACGCCAATAACAAGAAACTCAAAGTCTGCGCGTATGCCAGGGTATCAACGGACAGCTTGAAGCAGGAAGATTCCCTGGATAACCAAACCTTAACCTACGAGAGGGTCATCTCTTCGAACCCAGAGTATGAGTATGTAGGCATCTTTGCCGATCAAGGAATATCCGGATACTCTGAAAATAGACCAGCTTTTCAAGAGGTGCTAGAGCGGGCTAGAGCTGGCGACATTGATCTGATTATCACCAAGTCGGTTTCGAGGTTTGCCAGGAACACGGTCACGGTGCTTAAAGTAGCCAGGGAGCTGCGAGAGCTGGGTGTGGGCATATTCTTTGAAGAACAAAATATCAATACGCTATCAGGGGACGGTGAGATGATGCTTACTGTCCTCGCTGCTTTTGCCCAGGAAGAGTCGAGAAGCATAAGCCAAAATACCAAGTGGGGCATTTCAAAGAAGTTCGCACGCGGGGAGATTCGGATCAACACCAACCGCTTTATGGGTTATGACAAGAATGACAAAAGGGAACTGATCATAAACACTGTGGAAGCGGAAGTAGTAAGAAGAATCTTTCAAATGTATCTGGAAGGGGTAGGTTCTTTCACCATAGCAGCCAAGCTTAATGAAGAAGGTATCCCAACCGCAACAGGGACAACATGGAAGGATAACACCATCATCAACATGCTTAAAAACGAGAAGTACAAAGGCGATTACTTACTACAGAAGTTCTACACACCGGAAGGCGAGATAAGGAAGTTCAAAGCAAATAATGGAGAGGTCAAAGCCTACTACATCAAAGACAACCATCGAGCCATTATCAGCGCGGAGGATTGGGAGAAGGCACAAAAGATCATGGAAGACAGGAAGCAGGAACGAAGTATTGGAACCGAAGGGACGGATAAATACAAGAACAGATACCCCTTATCCGGAATGCTTATTTGCCCTTATTGCGGGAATACACTTAAGAGAACACAGGGTTATCAAAAGCGTATCGAGTGGCGGTGTTCTACATACATCAAAGAAGGAAAGAAAGCCTGCAAGGGTGTGAAGATAAACGACGGAGTTGTATCAAAGAAGAATTTCACCGTACCAACGGTGATTGAGGAGGTAATCATAAATGGCGAGAAGCATTACAGTTATACCAGTAAGACAGACTACGACAGGGGCGCTCCAGATGAAGCAGGAGCCACAGCTTCAAAGGATGGCAGCGTACTGTCGCGTGTCCACAGACCACGAAGAGCAGCTATTAAGCTATGAGAATCAGGTGCGTTACTACACGGAGTTTATTGAAAATAGCGATCTTTACACCACTGCGGGGATTTATGCAGACGAGGGGATTTCAGCAACCAATACCAAGAAGCGCGAGAACTTCAACCGGATGATTGCAGACTGCCGAAAAGGCCAGATCGATATGATCATTACCAAGTCCATCAGCCGGTTTGCAAGAAACACTTTGGACTGCCTGAACTATGTAAGAGAACTCAAACAGATCGGTGTTGGCATTATCTTCGAGAAGGAGAACATCAACACCTTGGATGCCAAAGGCGAAGTACTTCTCACTATCCTTTCCTCCCTGGCCCAGGATGAGAGCAGGTCCATTAGCGAAAACTCCACATGGGGGATCAGGAGACGCTTTGAGAACGGAGAGTTCAAGATGAGCACTAAGCGGTTCTTGGGTTATGATACGGATGAAGATGGGAACCTGGTCATTAACCGAGAGCAAGCAAAGATCGTGGAGAGGATCTACGATGAGTTTCTTTCAGGAAAGACCGTTGAGTACATCAAGCGGATATTCGAAAAAGAGGGGATTAAGAACTGGGACGGGAAGACCAAGTGGCAGGCATCCACCATCAAGAGCATCTTGAGAAATGAGAAATACAAAGGCGATGCCATTTTGCAGAAGAGTTATACTGTAGACTTTCTTACCAAGAAGCGGGCGAAGAATGATGGAGAGATTTTGAAATACCACATCGAAGAAAACCATGAAGCCATCATTGACCCCTTGATCTGGGAGGCAGTTCAGCTAGAGCAGGAAAGAAGAGAAAGCTACATCAACGAGCATGGAATAAGCGCTTACTCACAAAAGCCGGAGTCCAACCCCTTTGCAGGAAAGGTAATCTGCGGCACTTGTGGTCATGCATTCACAAGAAAAGGCTGGAAGACGAGAGGTGAGTACCGAAAAGTCTGGCAGTGCCAGGAACGCTATAAGGTCAAGGGAGTACAGGGGTGCACCAACCGGCACATTGATGAAGAGGTTTTAAAAGAGGCGATTATTCTTACCTGGAACAGACTGCTTGAGGATAGAGAGGAACTCATGAAGAAGTGGGAAGTTGTAGGAGAGTTCGGAAACCCGCTGCGGCAGTACCGAGCGGTGCAGTTTGCGGATATGGCTGAGATGGGGCATAGGATTAAGGAGATTGATGCGGAGTTTGTCTTGAAGACCTTGGAGCATGTCAAGATTTTTGAGACTGGGCGGATTGTTGTTAGGTTCATGGATGGGAGGGAAATGGAGTGTGGTGGGGAGTGAATATGGCATGAGTGAAGTGAAGACTATTTGCGGAATTGAAATAATGCACATGATTCGTGAAGGGCAGGTTGAGGAATTCCATGTATCCATTCCGAAGTTGGTATGATTAATGAATTATTAGGGGTAGCTGCATAAGGATTAGAGAAATTATAATTGAGTTCTATTCGGTTGAATTTTTTGCACCGGAACCGATATTCGAACATACGCACAGACTTTTGCTATCTCAGACTCAAGTGGCGTATATATCTTCTTTGAGACGTCAGTGACAATTTTAGAATCTGATTTGTATGAACTCATATGAATTATCCCTCCTTTCTTGTCATAGTAATCACTCAGGTGGTGATACAAGTCAAGATAAAGACGGGTAAATTATGTATAATGAAGTTGTAGTAACAAAAAGAGATGAGGTGATTGATGTGTTGACAATCGACGAATATATAGCAAAAATGAAAAGGACTGAAAATATGAATGAGTTTGACATTCTGATGCAAGCAGAAAATCTGGCTAAGGTAATCAAATCTGTAACAACATATTTTAATGAGTATCTTACTATGGAGACTTGTGATGCAGAGGAAATTAAGCTCAAGCACAAAATGGATAAGATGGCTGAGAAGTTCAAGGTTCATTATCCTAAAAGCCAAGACTTTCTAATGACATTTTACCAACAATATAGAATTTCCATTCAGAAAGAGGTGGAAAAATGGTTAGAACGAGATCCATATTATTTTTTCTACTATTCAGAAAACGATTATTCAAAATTAGCGCGAGAATTCTGTTCAGAATACAAACTTAAAAACGGAAATTTGATGGAAAATTTGAGTGATATCCAAGTCTTGTTTACTGAAGCTAAAAGATGCATGACGGCAGAACCGTTGTCAACAGATTTGATTCATCTAGATAGCGGGATTGTAACATGGGTTTTAGACACTTATAGAGATTATGGGGTTAATTTGTTCAATTTCGCATACGAAAAAGCCTATTCGTATAATCAACATTATATTAAATATGAGGCTGGTGGATGGCATGAAGAATCATATTATGTTAATAATTATAATCACAGGTACAATAGCAATCCTTTTGAGCTTGATAGGATATATGAAGATAACAAGGATCGGCCGTATTTACAAGATAAGCGAGGAGAGTTAGAAATGCTTGTAATGCATGAGTGGTTATTTGATATGGCCCATGATGATGATTACTGGCCCGAATATGTAAATATGTGTGTCGAACGAAGAAGAGTAAAAAAAGTTCAAAATATCAATCCCCTTCTGCCGGTTTGTTTGCCAAATCGTAAATACCCTCCCGATGTGATTTGTAATACAGAATATACGACACTGTCAAGGGGAAAACTAGATTATCCGCCTCAAAAGGATTATATTATAAGCATCAACGACATACATGCTTGGGAAAATACCGAATCTATGGAAACATTAATCGCAAATATGAACAATAGTATCAAAGAAAATTATCCCCCTGAATTGATAGAGTTAGCTGCCCCTCTAAAAACAGATTTATTTGATGAAGAGATGTTTTTTACCTGTTGTAGTTTGCTCGAAAAGAAAATGAGAAAGTATCGGGGTATAAAAATTGCAGTAGTAAATGGTAGCGGAAATCATAGAACTAAACCTAATAGTTATATTTCAAATATTGATGATCTTATTAAGCTTAAAGTTCAGTTTCGCGAGAGAAAGATTAGAATTAAATTCGCTATTGATTTTGCCTGTTTGTTAAAAGGAAAGCGAAGCGACTATATAAATAGTGAAATTCTTGGTGTTTTGACACAAATGAAAAATTCTATTGTCTGCATTCATATCTCCAATATTAAGCCCCTCTTAATGACTAGTCCAAAGTACATTGAAGCATATGATGATCGTTTAACGCCTTTTCTACAGAAATTCAAATATCCTAGATATGATGATTTTTATCTAATGCTTAGCAAAGTGTTCGGTGACAACCAGAAGAGATATATCGTTCCAAAAAACATCGAAAATGATTTTCAGCTGGAAGAGTTAGTTGATAATCTTCTACGCGCCGGTTTTGTCTTTTGCAAAGGAGATAACCAGATATGAGTGAGGAACTAAATAGATTAAATCTTTATGAAGAAGTTTGGTCGGATCCAATAATGATAGTAGCTAAACGTTATGGTATTTCGGATAATGGTTTACGAAAAAGGTGTACAGTTTTAAATATACCGCTTCCACCAAGAGGTTATTGGGCAAAACTAAAAGCGGGAAAACCTGTTCCTGAGCGAACCCCACTTCCAAATTTTATCGAGGAGGGAAAGCTTTTGAGCTTGATTTACACTGAAGAAATTTCACTAGATCAGTTAAAGGAAATGAAAGGATTTGACATTCTCACACCAAATTCTATTGAGTTGTTGTCAGATTGGTGTAAAAAGATATTAGTACCAAAACAAATTGAAGTATTTCATGCTTTAGTTCTGAAACATCAAGCAGAAATGGAATACAGGATAATACGTGATCAGGAGTATCCGCATGGAGCAAGATTACATAAACCGTTTGCAAAAGTTAAATTCCGTAAAAATGAACCTACAATACCTATTCGGGTTTCTAAGAACCAATCTAAAAGAGCTTATAAGATAGTTGACACCGTTTTAAAAGCATTCATGGATTTGAATGCCGGAATTTCAGTAGAACGAGGTGATTTTGATAACATTACCATTTCTTTACTGAAATCAAGTTTGTCTTTCGAATTTGTTGAACACAAAACAAAGCTAAGGGATCTAGGCCATGAGGACAAGTCACAAGATCTCATTCCATTGTATCAAAAAGTCTATGATGGAAAATTTAGTATTAGTTGGATTGTGCGAAGATCAAGGCTTTCTGGTTCTGATAAAGCTGAACCGCATAATATATCTTTTAGTGAGATGGGCGGTTTGTCACTTGAGAACCAATTACCGACCATGATTTATGATTTATGCAAACTATGCTGCAATGATGAAATAGTTTATAGAGTTAAGGAAAAAGAAGAAGATTTGAGTTATGAAAAACAAAAAAGAGAACTTAGAGAAAAAGAGATAGCAGAGCAACAGCGCAAAATTATTGAAATGAAGCAAGGCTATATCGATTCTTTAGTAAACGAGATGCCAGTTCACGCTAATAATTGGTTTGAATACAACAAACTAATGAGATTCGCGGATGAATTAGAGGATTATTTGAAAACTCTTCGAGATGAAGAAAATATCCAGTTTTTAATCCAGTACATAAGATTGGTTAGGGAAAATGCGGTTAAGTTCAGGCCAATTGATAAAATTGTTGAAGCGATGAAATTGATTGAAAAGTAGATCAAAAAACGTTCTTTATAAGTTTCGAATTAATTGTTAATACATATAAGAGAAGGGCGATATCTTAGCGATAAGCAACCAGGCACTGTCGCCTCTGTAGACGAATATCTTGGTACTAGGAAACATGGGGCGGATGAAGAATATAAGCAGTTGAAAAAATCATACAGATGCTGGTAAATGTTCCAATTAAATTGTAAATCGTATTGAAATAAAATATAATAAAATATGTAAACATTTCTGCGTACAATTGCAGATTGGAGGAGCAAGTTATGAATAAACAGATCAGACGTTTTTTAATTTCTATAGCAGCTTTCCAGACAATACTACTCGGACTTATGCTCTATAGTACTTACATGGGCACACCAGAATCTGAACGCTTTTCCACTCAATATACGATTGCGGTAGTAACTGTGACGGTAGTTCATTCAATTGGACATTTGATACGATATCGGAACAAAAAAACGGAGGATTAGAATTGCGGTAGAAATTTTATTGTCGAGTGAAACTTAGTTGGATGACCTTGCTAAGAGTTTTAGATTATATATTCTGGAGGGATATTTTTGAATACTAGCATCGATGAACTGCTCTATAATATTTCGGTATTCAATTACAGGCTGGACAGTATAAAGACAGAAAATGAGCGCGCAATAATAGATTATTGTTTAGAACTTGAGAGATATCTTTATGATTATGGTCTGATATGCAGAAGGTATCAAGTTTATCAGCAAGCCTGGGAGTCTTTTGAAAGAGATGAAAAAAGAAATCCTAATGAAAAAACCTTATATGAACTATTCATATATCTGTTCATATACTCCAGGGAAGAGCATATGAGCGGTGGTTACGGAGGCAGCTATGTAAGAGCTTTTCAAAATGGAACAATACCTGATATCGTTCGAGGCCTAAAAATAAAATTAGAAGAAAAAGCAAATATCGAGAACAATGTATCAGATTCATTAAATTCAATAGGTATAGCGGGTGAAAATTTTGTTGTTGCAGAACTGACACGAAGAGGATATATTGCTTTGTCGACATCCAAAAACACAAAGGGCATAGACATTCTTGTTTCTGATAAGGTTGGAGAGCATACAGCAGCTATCCAGGTGAAAACATGTAATAATGAAAAGCAATTGAAGTGGAAGTTAAGTAATAAAACAGAACAGAATTTTTCAAGGAACCTGTACTATGTTTTCGTCAATATGAATCAAGGCAAGCAACCGACATACTATGTTGTACCAAGCCAGTATGTAGCTTTCAGGGTAAAACAAGACTATGAAGAGTGGCTTGCTACCCCAGGAAAAAACGGAAAAAAGCACAATGAAACAACTATGCGAACTTTTGAATTTGTTGATCAAGAAGAAGCGATGCAGTATAAAGACGCCTGGGTGCTGTTATGAGTAACGTTGGTGGTAGGTTGGAATGTAAAAGGTATTATGCAAAAGGCAAAGATTCAATTCATTTATCCTTTAAAGATGAATGGAAAATTGAAATTGAATTCTTGGAGAAGTCATATAGCTCTTTGATGGAATCCTTTGTGATTTTCTGCTATCCAGTTGTAGCAGATCCAATAATACAAGCACAAAAGACCATTAATATTTACCATGATGAAGAAGCAATGATTGATGGAATTATCAGTAGAACAATTACTTCATATAATTTAGATTTGGCGGATTGGTTTGGCAAGGACCTTGGGAGTATATGGTCCTCTAGAAAGGCATGATTTGAGTTTTTATGTCTACATGATGTAGGTAAGACGTAATAGACCAAGCAGATTAAAAGGAGTGAGTTTGCGTGCCGCTGATTTTATGCCCGGAGTGTGAAAACAAAATATCAGACCGAGCGGAATCCTGCCCTCATTGTGGGCTGCCTTCCAAATATTTTGGTACATCTGTAGCTGCTGATGACACAAAGATTGAGGCTGAATCATCTCAACCTATTGATTTGACTGCGTTTCGGAATACACTTATTGCCTTCGATCACAGCTATCAAACCTTCTTTGGATCCGAACATTATATTACAGCACGTGAATTGGCAGGACTTAAAGCGGCATTTGGTTCATGGGCAGAGAAGTTAAAAGATAAGACTGCCTACTTATATTGCAAAGAAAATGCTCATCACTATGCGGTTGATTTTGAAATGGTGAATATCTGTTTGCGCCGATATGAGTCTTTAATGCAGGATGTAGAAAATCACAATAGTCTTCATGTAGATCGAATCGTTGAGCTAAATGCAGACTATTTTGATGAGTTGCTTAAAGATATTGACCCAAATATTAAACTAGATGATGAACAGCGTAAAGCAGTAGTAACCGATGATGATTACTGTCTTCTTGTAGCTGGGGCGGGTGCGGGTAAAACTACAACCATGGCGGCCAAGGTTAAGTACCTGGTGGAAAAGAAAAATGTGCCACCAGAAGATATTATTGTTATTTCCTATACTCGAAAAGCCATTGATGAATTGAAAGAGCGTATCAACAAAGGTCTTCACATACCTGCAAAAATCTGTACTTTCCATGCCTTTGCATTTGATATAGTCCGAAAATTTAGTGACACTCCACCAGAAGTTAATTATTCAGCCTATAACATTATCTTTGATATGTTGGAAAGGGAAGTTTTTAATGATAAGACCCTTTTGCGCAAACTTCTGTTGTTTCTCGGGTTTTATTTTGATTTGCCTGCTGACGTTATGAATTACGATAACCTCAACCAATTTCATCTAGCTAAAGCGGCACAAGACTATGAAACGTTGAAAAGTGGAGCGGGAGATTACATAAAAAAAGTAGCAAATCAGCGGGGCAAATATATGCGAACGATCACTGGTGAATACCTTCGTTCTGTACAGGAGGCTCAGATTGCCAACTTCTTATATCTCAACGGACTTGACTACGAATATGAGCCTATATACCATCATGCGATTCGTGGAGCTAGAAAAAAGTATACACCTGATTTTCTTATACGTCAGGGTGAACACACCGCATATCTCGAACACTATGCAATTAGCGAAAGTGGATATAGCTATATACTTACACCTGAGGAAATTGCAAAGTACAGAAATGCCATAAAGGACAAGCGTAAACTTCACCACCAAATGGGGACAAGCTTATTAGAAACATGGGCATGGTATAAGGATCGGCGACCTCTTACTGAACATCTGAAAGAACTATTGGAGAATGAGGGGTTTGTTCTTAAAGAACGTGACTTTTCAGAGGTTTATAAAAAGATTACAGAAACCAGTAAAGACAAATATGTCTTTAAAATGGTTCAGTTTTTGATGACTTTTGTCGCACAGTTTAAAACCTGCGGATATGATGGAGGCGGGTTTGAAGCGCTAAGAGCGAAAACTGATAATCCACGGACACATCTCTTTTTAGATATTGCGGAGCCGGTATACAAGTATTATCAAAACCAACTTTCAGCTCAGAACCGGATTGACTTTGAGGATATGATCAACGACGCGCATTTTTATCTTGGGGAAATTGAGCGTCAGCAGTTAGAATTGCCTTATAAATACATTATTATAGATGAATTTCAGGACATTGCGCGGCAACGATTCAATTTAACAAAAAAGCTTAGCGAGATAACCCATGCTAAGGTTGTCGCTGTTGGAGATGACTGGCAATCTATTTTTGCTTTTTCAGGTTCGGAAATTGGACTTTTCACACGTTTTCTGGAACTGATGGGTAGTGGCGTTGAAATGAAGATCACGCACACCTACCGCAATTCTCAGGAGCTTATTGATATTGCGGGCGGTTTTGTACAGAAGAATGTTTCTCAAATTCAAAAGCAATTAATATCTCCTAAACATCTTCCGAATCCAGTTGTATTGACAGAGTTTGATGACAGCTATAAGCCTGATTATGCGATGGCAGAAGCAGCAGAGAAAACGATAGAATGCATCATTGAAGAATATGGAGAGGACAAGTCCATTTTATTGATAGGGCGGTACAATTATGACAATTACAAATTATGCAGAACAGGACATTTTACTCAGTTGCCCGGCCGCGGTATTAAGTGCGAAAAATATCCAAAAGTTGATTTAACGTTTATGACAGCACACAGCGCAAAAGGACTAGGTTTTGACAATGTTATTCTATTAAATATGTTTGAAGGGAAATTCGGCTTTCCTTGCCAACTTGAAGATGATCCTATCTTGAAATTGGTACGGTTTGAAGATACATCCATCCCATTTGCAGAAGAACGGCGGCTATTCTATGTAGCGTTGACTCGTACAAAAAACCGTGTATATATTCTTACCCCTCAACATAAACCATCTCGTTTCCTAATTGAACTGATTAATGATTATGAGATTGTGCACTCAAATAATCTTAACATGGAAACAGTTGATTTGTTCAGGTTGAGATGCCCTGTATGTGGATACCCATTGAAATATGAGTACAATAAGAATTATGGAATGGGTTTATATTTGTGTACAAACGAGCCGGAAGTCTGTGACTTCATGACAAATAACAAGGTGCATCTTCACGATATATATAAATGCGATCAGTGTAAGGATGGTTTTATGATCGTAAAAGCTAAAGGCAATGATGCTTTTTATGGATGTACAGGTTATGACAGCAAGACCAAAAGTGGTTGTAGGAATATGCGGCAAATTTTTGTTACCCACAATCAAAGATAAGATTAGTGTTAAATAAAAATAATATCTAATTTAGGAGGTGCACACGATGAAGTATTTTTTGGTTTCTCAGAATAAAACTTACAAAGATGAATATGAAAGAAAATATTTATGGGCACCTCAAAAAAATAAAACGGGTCAAACGGTATATCATTGGTCTAATATGGTCAAGGTTTCAATAGGGGATATTATAATCAGTTATGTTAATAAGCAAATTAAGAAAGTGGCTATTGCAAAAAGCATTAGCTATGATTTCATTAAACCCCAGGAACTCAATAATCAAGATTGGGAACAAAAAGGTTGGAAGATAGATGTCGAATACATCGAACCAAACTATGAAGTTTTTCTTACTGAAATATGGGATGAAATAGCGGATTTGCTACCTGATAAATACTCGCCTTTCACAAAATATGGTACGGGGACTCAGGGTTATTTGTTTGAATTGCCCAATAAAGTTGGTCAAATTATGTTGGAACGTACTGGGTTATCTTATCTAGGTGATGCTATATTTGAACCACAAAAATTTAGTTCTTGGGAAATTCTAAATGACAAAGTGGCTCTCAAAACAATTGATAAGTCTGTTTTAAAGCATCATGGTACAGGAATACCAATAGGAACTAGGTCATTCTTTGAATTAAGTGATATGAATTTTAATGAGCGTAAAGACATCAAGCTTAAATACAAAGATGCAGATTATGACGCTCATTTTGAATTTGATAGCAAGGAGACTGCTAGAACTAGATTGTTTTGGAAGTCGGATTTTAAAGACGTTCTAGCAAGGGAATTCAAGGAATATTATGATGTATTAGTCAATGATTTGGATTTTGGTGATGCTGAGCTACCCAAGATTAGGCTTGAAAAGATTGATCAATATAATTTCAGTATTGAGTTAATTGTTCCGAATGAGATCGAGGAAGATTTCGATTCTGAGGAAGCAGAGAATAATTTAGAGTACAGTGAAATTCGGCCAGAAGGCAATGTTAAATACATCTATGGGAAGAAATATGAGCGTGATCCTGTAAATAGAGCAAACGCTATTAAGTATCACGGAACAATATGCAAAATATGTGGATTTGACTTTGAGGAAGTATATGGGCAAAGAGGTAAAGGATATATTGAAATCCATCATATAAAACCGTTGAGTTTTATTGGAGAAGAAGTAAAAATAAATCCGATTACAGATCTAATTCCTGTATGTGCTAATTGCCATAGAATGATACACCGGAGGAAGAATGATATACTTGATTTAGAAGAAATGAAGGACATCATTGATAAATATACCTTTAGTGAAGATGATTAAGAGGTATAATAAAACTTCTAATTTTCTAAGAATTATTAGGATCAGAGTGTTATTATGAACGGGGATTAGTATATTGGGATGACAAGATACTATTGTTAGCGCCGGGGAGAATGTGTATGAAAATAGCGTTTGAGGTTCTGGTGCAAAAATCTCTGAGCAGAAAATCCACATATTTAATTCTGGAAATATTTGATAGAATTAATCCATCAACAGCGAATTGAGGGCGAAAAATGGCGGAGAATCTTTTCAAATGGAAGCACTTTGAATCAGAGATTATCATTTTATGTGTGAGATGGTATTTGAAATATCCGTTAAGCTACCGAATGTTGGTGGAAATGATGGCCGAGAGAGGTGTGAATGTAACCCATACTACCATTATGAGATGGGTGCATCAATATTCTCCGATAATCAATGAAAGATTGCGAAAACGTCTCAAGAAAACGAACGATTCCTGGAGAATGGATGAGACATATCTGAAAATCAAGGGGAAAAATGCATATCTGTATCGAGCAGTGGATTCAGATGGAAATAAAGTAGACTTCTTTGTTTCAGAATTCCGTGACAAGCACGCTGCTAGGAAGTTCTTCAAGAAATCGGTAGAAGCTCCTCACAATCAGCAGCCAAAAGTCATTACTACGGATAAATATGGAGCAACTGAAATCGCTATTCTTGAAGAGATCTATTATGGGAGTTTGAGCTGTAAGACACAACACCGAATGACAAAATATATGAATAACATTATAGAGCAGGATTATCGGTTCATAAAGAAGAAGATCAATCCGATGCTTGGTTTTTATAGTTATGAAAACACAGTGAAGACCATTTGTGGAATTGAAATCATGCATATGATTCGAAAAGGGCAGGTTGAAGGAATTCAATGTGTCCATTCCGAAGTTGGTATGATTAATGAATTATTAGGGGTAGCTGCATAAGGATTAGAGAAACTATGGCGGAGTTCTGTGCAGTTGAAGTTTTTGCACCGGAACCAAAAAAAGTAATATAGATTGAAACTCGTGAAGGGAGAAGTTCAACATGGGGATAAAAATTGGAGATGGAAATAGACTAAAGAAGGTTATAATTTCAAAAGGTGATGTTAATTATGGCGGTAGTAAGAAAAATTTCTTTCAAAGACATCTTATAATTACTGGAGTTATAATTGCAGTCGTCGCCGGAATTATCTTAAGGTTTGCCTTTTGGGATGAATTTATTTCATGTCTGCTGAATAACTCTTAAACTACTGATAGCACTGGATTTAAAGCGAATCTTTGGTATACTTGATGCAAGGGGAATTTCACGAATATGCGATTATCCTTGCACTTCACGCCCCAAATACTTGTTTAGGAGCTTAAAACATGTACAGATCATCCGATAGATCACAACCTGGCTTTCTCGATTTCAATCAACCCCTCGGTCTCAAAATGAACCCCAATAACCGATGGGTAACCATGGCAAACCAAATACCTTGGGAAAAGTTCGAAGAAAAATATGCCGGCTTGTTTCCAAGCGATACCGGAAATGTGGCGAAACCTTTGCGAATGGCTTTAGGCTCTTTGATCATCCAAATAAAGTATGGATTTTCAGACCGTGAACTTGTGGAGCAGCTGACAGAGAATCCGTATTATCAGTACTTCATTGGTCTATCGGGCTATCGGGAAACCGCACCCTTTGATGCCAGTCTGTTGGTATCGTTCCGAAAGCGCATCAGTGCAGAAATGTTGATGGAAGCCAATGAATATATCATAGCAGCCGCTTCGTCCAATGATGACAATAACAGTGATGATTCTGGATCTGGATCGGACGAGCCATTGGATAAGCAGGGAGCTGCAGAAAAACCTGTTAACAAAGGAACGCTGATCCTCGATGCAACATGTGCACCTTCAAACATCCGTTACCCGCAAGACTTTTCATTGCTGAACGAGGCAAGAGAAAAGCTTGAAGCAATGATTGACCGTATTTGCAAAGACCATGGGATTTGCAAACCCAGGACTTACCGTCAAGAAGCACGAAAGAATTACCTCGCGCTTGCAAAAACGAAGAAAAGAAGCAAATCAAAAATCAGAAAAACCATCCGCAAGCAACTTGGATACGTGAAACGTGATCTTAGGTATATCGATGATTTTCTCGAAGGTGGTTATGCGCTAACAGAGAAGGAAAAACCGCTGCTGAGAACGATCCGGCTGCTGTATGAACAGCAGGATTACATGTTCAAGAATCATACCCACTCCGTTGAGAATAGAATTGTAAGCATTCAACAACCCTACCTGCGTCCCATTGTCAGAGGCAAGGTGAAAACGCCTGTTGAGTTTGGCGCAAAATTCGACCTGAGTGTTGACGAAATGGGTTATGCACGCATTGAAAAGCTTTCCTTTGATCCGTACAACGAAAGTACATGTCTGCAGAAGGCGGTCGAAAACTATAAGAGTCGTACAGGACATTACCCAGAAAGGGTACTTGTGGATCAAATCTATCGAACCCGCGCCAACCGGGAATACTGCAAAGATAAAGGCGTCCGGTTGTCAGGGCCAAAACTGGGACGTCCATCAAAAAACCATGAGCATGACAAAGCCATAGAATATCAGGACAACGTTGACCGGATCGAGGTCGAGAGAGCATTCAGTTTAAGCAAAAGGTGTTATGGCTTGGGTCTGATCAAAACCAAACTTAAAGAAACAACCACGGCAACGATAGCGCTGTCTGTTTTGGCGACGAATCTATTCAGGATTCAGTTGCGCCTATTTTTCCGGCTACTTTTCTAGTGGCCCAATTACTGGTATTTTGAAGAATCTTTAGCTGTATGAGCCAGATTGCGACTTAAACAGCAGACACTAATTATGAGTACTTATATACGCTGTATGGGGAAAATTATTGGCGTTTAGGGGGGACCCCTGTTTTAGCTATTTAGCGAAACTCAGGTCATAAAAAAGTCCAGATATTCAGATGGGTTTAGGCCGGGTGGTAAAAGTAGCTGAATTATAAATTAGAATTTGAAATCTTAATGATGAAAAGGTACAATATTATAAAAAGTTTCATTTTAACAGTGTTGCGTCGAATGTATATGACTCGATTAATGAAAAGAGTATGGAGGAATGAAGATGGCTCCTAGCGCGAATATACCCTGGCAAGAAATTTATGATGTTACCCTCGCATGTGGAAATGTGCATGAAAGAAAAGCTTTTTCTGTAGAGGTTCTATCCCAGCTAAAAAAATTATGTGATTTTGATGAGTCCTTGGTATATTTTTTAGATGGGAACGGAAAAATTTGCAATCAGTATTTAATGAATATCGATAAGCATTGGAGCACTATGTACCTTGAATATTTTTCAAAGGTAGAGGGAAGTTTCAAAATAAAAAATGTACGAGAAAATTCTACTAAGCCTATGATGAATATTCGGGCATGGAATGAAGAGAGTTCCTCAGATTTTATTTCCAACTATATTCGTCCTCGTAACTTACAATATTCTCTTGGGTTTGTCTTATTTGATATCAATGGGAGGCCTAGAACGATTTTTGCTTTGGACAGAAAAAAGGACGAAAATTTCTCTGAAAAAGAAGTGGAAATTTTGAATCTGATTATTCCTTTGTTGAACAATCTGCATAAAAACTTCTTTTCGCAAAAGACTGTTAGTCCTGGAGCTGAACATATTTCTTGGGAAACTGCGAACTTAACGCCGCGAGAGATAGAGGTGGTCAATCTCTTGTGTAAAGGTGTTTCGCCTGCAAGTATCAGTGAAACGCTGCATATTTCTCAGTCAACGACAAATAAACATATTGCTCATATTTATGAAAAGATGCATGTGTCGACTCGGCAGGAGTTGATCGTTCGATTATTAGGTTGAATATATGAAGGAAGAAATGGCGAAGTATACTGGTTGAATAACAAAATATGTATTAATTTGCGTGCAGAGTATTTGCACGCTTTTTTATTGCAAACACTAACACGTTGCCAACTTTATAATTATACCAACATTTAATAAATTGCGATATGGCTAAGATTGATAATATTTAATACCTAAGTCTGCGAATTTTTACTCTCAACCTTTTTTGATAAAGTGAAGGTGAACCAAATATCAGTAAGTCGCTATTGCCCGTGCACTGTAAAGAGTTCAATAGATTCAGGGTATTGCCGGTGCGATACAAAGCAGTGGGGCGACCATCAAAAACCAAGGAGGAGTAAAAATGTCAGAGGAAAAGAATCAAGTGGATATCAACAAAGAAGACAAAAAAGTGCAAGCATCCAAGATGAAAAAAGGAAGGAAGACCATCGCATATCTTCAGGAGAAAAAGGATAAGGGTGAGAAGATTGTTCAGATGTGCCCAGCTAACAGAGATCAATACTTTACTATGGCTGCGGAGATGGCAGGCTGTGACATTTGCAGATTGACAGTACCGGCAGAAAATACTGCTATGTCCATTGCAAATGCACCATGGTGGATACGTACGGTGCGGAATGCAGCAAAGATGATTCATATCAATTTCTACATGCAGACACCTACTTTTTCCTCAAAAGAAAAAGCGCTGGAATATGGAGCAATGTACATGGCTGAGGGTGCGGATTCCTTGTTGCCTATGGGGGTCAATAACGAGACCTTGAAATACATGGCGGACAACCATCTTGTTGTTTTCGGTCATGTAGGAGCATTGTCGGGCTGGCAGACCAGTAGACATGGAGGATACAAGCGTTTGGGCAAGACTGCTGAGGACGCAATGGATGTATTCCGCATGGCTTATGAGTACCAGGAGAATGGCATGATGGGGATGACCATCGAATTGACGCCGATTGAAGTAACCAATGCCATTGCTAAGAAGCTGCGAGTTCCGGTGATCTCTATTGCTGCAGGAGGCGCTGCAGATGGCTGTGAAATGGTAGACTTTGATACTTTCAACATGATGCCTTCACCGGTTTCCCATGCCAAGGCCTATGGCGATTTCTTCAAATGGGCTGCCGGGGCATATGCAGGATGGGCTAACGATGTCCGCACTGGTGCATATCCTGAAGATAAGCATGGTTTCCATATGGAGGAAAAAGAGCTCGACAAATTCATGGATCTTTTGGAACAAAAGCATACGATCACCACATTTTAACATATAGGACGACATCGTTGATGGTCCCATGCAATCTCTGTCGATTGAGAAGATAGGCAGAGATTGCTTAACTCTTACTATGCTGCCCGATGAGTGATTTTGATAAGGAGGAACCTAGCATGGAAAAATTATATGTTTATGATGAAAAATATGAAAAAACAAGAGGAATGGACTTGAAGATTGCGCAGAGCAATGTGCCGTTCGCAGACATGCTGAGTCTGGAAGGGAAAAGCGTTATAGTGACTGGAGGTTCAAGGGGATTAGGTTTTCATGTAGTAAACAGACTTTGTGAAGCCGGTGCGGAAGTGATGATCGTCGATATCGCCAAAGAATTTGCTCAGGATGCTCTGGAGTATTTTGCAGGCAAAGGTTATCAGGTCCAGTATAAAGAGGCGGACATCAGATCTGTCGACCAGATAAACGAAGCAGTAGAGGCAGCCATCGAAGCGTTTGGAAAAATTGATATCTTAGTGAACAATGCCGCGGTATGGAGCATGAAAAGATTTTTGGATATGACGGAAGAAACTTGGGACGCTACCATTGATACGGACCTTAAAGGAAATTATTTTTTCTGCCAGGCTGTTGCCAAAGAAATGGTAAAGCAAAACATTCGAGGGAAAATAGTCAACGTAGCATCAGTGGCAGGGCTGTCCATGGAGTCTCCTTACGGATTTTTGTCGCATTATTCATCTGCGAAAGGTGGCTTGGTGTCAGTTTCTCAATCTCTTGCAAGAGAGCTCAAACCTCTTGGGATTACGATAAACTGTGTTTTGCCTGGAGGGATGGTAACGCCTGGTGCATTGCATACGGAAGGTATGGACGCCTCAATGTATGAGATACATCAAAAGTCACCAAAAACTCCAGCGACGCGCAATCCAGATGAAGTTGCCCGAGTGGTTTTTATGATGTGTACTGATGTCTCGGCGTTTATGCATGGATCCACCATTGTAGCTGACGGTGGTGCTCGTTTGATGATACAGGAATAATGACCCAATAGATTAATGAATGGGAAAGGGGTTTAGTAATGGAAACGCGAGCTCGAAACACCTTGATTGGTGTGATTCTTATGACTGTTTGCTCTATTGGTTCGTATGTATCGATACCGATATATATTGTACCGCTTATGCAGAAACTTCAGGTTGGAGCAGGGCAAATAACTCTCTTGTTTACTGCAGCTGCGGTGGGAAGTTTGATTACGTCCTTGATGATGGGACCTCTTGTTAATAAATTCAATATTAAATGGCTGGTTGTTATTGGTGGGACATTGATTGGTAGTTTTTTTGTCCTGCTTTATCTATCTTATAGCAGTTCTTTTCGGTTTTTCCACAGTAGTAGCAGGTTTCCCGACAGCTCAGACCGAAATCAACTGGTGGTATGCAAAAGGTACTGGCAAACTGATAGGCTACTTGAGTACCTCTGTTGGAATAGGGGCTATGGTATTCCCTCTTTTAATGGCTAAAATGATCGAAGTATTTGGGGTGCAAATTGCCGCAGTCGGGCAGGGGGCTGTAATAGGAGGCTTGATTGTATTCATAGGGCTTTTTCTAGTATCTGAACAGCCTGAAAAGTACGGAATGAATCCTGTGGGTTACCAGGAAGACCGCGAGTCTGTTGGGCATCCGGAACTAATGGGAATGTTAAATCGAGTCTGAGTGTTAAACAGATCATTGGGATGCCACAGTTCTGGATGATTGTGATTGCTTTGGTGCTTATCAATACTGCAAGTACTGGATTCAACAACAATGCTTCTGCTTTTTATCAAGATAAAGGAATTGATGCGATTCAAGCAGCATTTCTGATCTCTTTAATGAGTGGTGTGAATTTTGTAGTTGCACCTTTGTACGGGGTGTTGATGGACAAGATAGGATATATCAAGGCGACAACGATATATGGCCTCATTGTAGCCGGAATATTCTTTGCTTCGACTATGTTGTATGGTTTTGTAGGAGGGGTTATAATAGCTGCACTTATGTCCTTTAAGACCTTCAATAGCATGATGGGAGCTATCACCCTACCGAAGCTATTTGGTCGGAAAGAGGCGGCCAGTCTTGTTGGTTTTACGTCTGCAGCACAGAGTGTAGGCGCTATGATTGGAGCACCTATAGCCGGCTTTATATTTGATGCAACAGGTACATATAATACATTTATGATCACAGGCGGTGTGTTGACATTACTGACAGTAGTACTTGTTATTATCGGGGCAGGAGATAAGGCAGTAGCCAGTATTAAAACTAAGCAGGAAAGTTTGAATAAAGAAGCGGTTTAGAAGTTGATAATCTTGATCTATCAGTTTCAGAGTTTGATTTCTAAAATACCAATACAGGGGGATTCACTCTTGTATTGGTATACTTTTACAGTCGGAAATGGCAGTAGTTTTTTACTTGCGAGTTTATTCTGTATTTCCACAGTATCATAGGTAAGATTTTAGTATCGGAGTATTTTGGGAGGAACATTAAATGATTGATTTATTCGCGTTAAAAAGAGCAATAGGAAAGTTAGAAGAAGATCTTGTAATGAAAATTTTGCGTGATTTCACGGAAACCAATCCATCTGAGGAGGAGGCTGAAAAAGCAGTCGCTGCATGCCAAGATGGTATGGAAGTAATAGGTGATATGTTCGAACGTGGAGAGTATTTTGTCGGTGATTTGATTTTTGCAGGAGAACTATTAACGGATGCTATGGAGATGTTAAAGTCGGTAATGGAATCAAAAGTGTCACTAAAATTCGGAACCATTGTAGTGGGAACAGTGCATGGTGACCTTCACGATATAGGAAAGAATATTTTTATAAGTATGGTAGAAGCTGCTGGATTCGAAGTGTATGATATGGGAATCGATCAACCATTGCAGGCATTTGTGGATATAGTGAAGAAATTAAATCCCGATATCATAGGAATGAGTGGAGTGTTGACTTCCTCATTGAAATCTATGAAAGACACTGTCGATGCTTTAAGAGTAGCCGGTGTAAGGGATTCTGTTAAAATTATTGTTGGAGGCAATCAGGTAACGAAAGATGTCTGTGAGTTGGTTGGGGCGGATGCCTTCACCTCAAATGCTGCAGAAGGTGTTAAGATAGTTCAGGAATGGATGAAAGCAACAAAAAGGGTAGACGTTCTGAAATATGGTATGATGACGGACCTGCAACAATGTAGTGAAAAGATTGTATAATACTGAAGTCGATTGTTAAACAGTTTATTTAACTCTCAGTTCATTTTAAATTTAAAGATGCATATTGTAGAATACGTAGAGAAAGTAACATGCTCACAAATAAATAGAAAGACTAATGCCCCGGAAACGTTGATATATCAGTGTCTCTGGGGTTTTGCTCTTTTTTGAGTAAAAGTAATTTTGCTAATTATGAGTACTTATATACGCTGTATTGGAAAATTATTGGCATTTAGGGGGGGGACCCCTATTTTAACTATTTAGCGAAACAAAAGACCGAGTTTGGTATCTAATCATAAAGATCATTTAAGTACAAAATTGGAAGAGAGCATATTTCCACAAAAAAAGTAGATTGTATTTTGATTTTGGATTAAAATACATTAGCGAACTCAATTTAGATGTATAGCCCATCCACATCGATTAATTCCTAAAAAGCATCTTAAATGGTTCTTTTTTTATTTCCAAAATATGTGATAAAATATTATCTATAAAGATTTGGGAAAGGTGGAAAGATTTTGAGTGAGGATAAGCAGGAATATCTATATCATTATACCAACGTGAGTTCATTAGCTTTGATTCTAAAAAATCGAAATATTAAATTTAATCCGTTAACCGTTCTAGATGATGCGGAAGAACAGATGATCAAGGATGAACAGCAGCATTTAAGTAAGTATTGCTTTGTAAGTTCTTGGACAGATGATGCAACAGAAAGTATTCCAATGTGGAATATGTATACAAATATTAGTGAAGGGGTTAGAATCAGACTCCCAAAGGATCCCTTTCAAGAATATGAATTTAATCAAGAAATATTTAGAAAAATTAGTAATACAAATATAACTGTTGAAGATATTGGAAAGGTTATTTTATTACCTGAGGAAATGTGTAAAACAGATTACACCATTCTTCCGTACATGAAAAAAGACTTACTTAAACAAGTTCAATACACGGATAACCTCGATGAACTGTGTCCAAAAATAATTCATATTGATGAAGTTACGAAGCGATTTAATGTGGAGATGGGTCAACTTGGCTTATTTAAAAATCACTATTGGAATTTCCAAAGAGAATGGAGATATATATTTTGGGTTTACCCATTTGGATTTTACGAAATGATTGCGAAAGGGAATGCCGTATCAACTAATTTGTTTATGAAATTATTAGAAGGAAAAGATTTGCCTTTCAATTTTTATTTTCTACAAATTGATCCACTCAAATTTAAAAATATGGAGATTACATTAAGTCCCAAAGTTAGTGAAGGGAATAGATTGATTACAGAAACGTTGATTGAAGAATATAATCCTGAAGCGAAAATAGTTGAGAGCGATTTATTTAAAAAAATAAGATAGGGAAGAGTGATCCGAATGGGAATATATGATGTTATAAAGGATGCGGTTAATATTGCTCAAAAGGCTGATAATATTGAATTGTATAGAATGATTCTCGATATACAAAAGGAAACCTTGGACTTGTTAGAAGAAAATAGAAATTTAAAAGACAAAATAAGAAATCTTAAAGAAGTAAATATAACCAATGATAATCTGATTTTAAAAGGACATTGCTATTATATTGAAAAGTCTCATGGGATCTTAGATGGTCCGTTTTGCACTACTTGCTGGGATAAAGATAAAAAACTGATCAGAATGTACATAGCTGGAAATTTTGCTACTTGCCATGTATGCAAGTTTTATACTTCAGATTATAAAAAAATAAAATGGGGTTGTAGAGCATATGAGTGTTTATAAGAAATATTAGAGCAATCTCGGGGGACATTAGAATTTTGACGGTTTAAGCTAGATTATATGATTGAAGGGACCGAATTATTTGAAGTTAAAACCAATTTTTTTTGGATAGTCCATTTTTCATCATGTAGATTGATAATTGGCATATAAGAGAAGGTGCCCTGAAGAAGTGATGAAAGAGTTTGAAGAATATTTGAATGAGCATGATTTGATTTTTATATAACCTTTTATATAACTTGAAGAATAACAATATAAAGGCAAGACGGGGGCGCATCTTATGAAGAATTTAGGCAAAAAAGTTGATAGCTGGATGGATAAGATTGTTGAAATAGCAATAAAAATTCCTATTATAGGACTTTTCATTGTGATTATAGGACTACTGTCCATAGGACTAATTACAAGCTTTATTGTTTCTACTAATTTCCCGTGGACACAAAGTATTTTAGCAGGATCGCAGGTTGCCTGGATAGGATTTTATGGAAGCGTTATTGCAGGTGCGCTTACTTTGTTTGGTGTAAGAGTTACGATAGAGCATAACGGTTTAGTTGTTAGGCAGAATAACAAAAACAGTGTAAAGCCATATTTATTAGTGAACAATATAATTAATCCAACAAAATTTAGCAACCAATATCCAAGTGTTGTTAGACAAGAGGTGAAAGTTGGGAAGAGTCTCGGAATTCAAGGCCAAGTAACTACGTATGTTCACCTTATAAATGGTGGGGTTGGAAATGCAGTAAATGTAACATGTGAATTAATAGTTCTAGATAAGAATGGGACACAACTCGAAAGCAACATGCTAAGTTTTCCGGTTGTTTCAAGAGAAAATGCTGCAGTTATGTGCATTGTTTTGTTGAACAGTCTAAAATCAAGTGAAAAGTATTTTGTTTTTAGATTAATTTACTTTGATATCATAGGAACAAAATATAGCCAAGAAATCAAAATACATTTTGAAAGTGATCAACTGTTCCATTTTGATTTAGTGCACGTAACCGATCCAAAGGAAGAAAAAGAAGAAAGGAAATAAATCTGAAAAAACAATTAACTTTCCAGAAAGTCTTGAGGACAGAAACAGACATGGAGTAGGGGATGGTTATGTTCCATGCCGCTAGTCTAATTGTTATTTAAAATTCGAAGAAATAAGTGAGATGTTGAACAATCGCAAACGTGTAATAACAAAATTCATCAGGGGGGTCTGTCAATAATTTTGTGCTTTTAGCTAGTGATCCCTTTTACGGCAGATAACTTTTGACCCGTTCCGGAAAGAATACGGACAGCTGCAGGAGGATTTGCCCCCAGTTGTGCACTCGTCCAGTCCATTTTTTCATGACATCCTGCGTTACTAAATACAGCATTTTCATCAAGGCATCATCTGTGGGAAAGATAGCTTTCCCTTTGGTCACTTTACGTAATTGACGATGGTAGCTTTCTATGATATTTGTAGTATAGATGATCTTTCTGATCTGTGGCGGGTATTTAAAGAAGGTTGCCAGTTCCGCCCAGTTATTTCGCCAGGAACTCACAATAAGAGGGTATTTGCTCCCCCAAATGGCTTCAAATTCATTGAGTGCCTCCAATCCTGCTTCCTCACTGGGTGCTTGATAGATTGGTTTTAAATCAGCTGTAACTTTTCGTAGATCCTTATAGTTGACGTATCGAACACTGTTGCGAATCTGGTGAACGATGCATTTTTGGATTTCTGCTTGCGGATAGCAGGCAGCGATTGCTTCGTTAAAACCTTTTAGATTATCGACGCTGACAATAAGAATATCCTCCACACCCCGGTTTTTCAGTTCGTTGAGTACTACCAGCCAGAACTTGGAGGTTTCGTTTTCGCCAATCCACATGCCCAGGACATCCTTCTGTCCATCCATGTCGATGCCGATGACCATATAGGCCGCTTTATTGACAATCATACCATCTTGTTTGACTTTATAATGAATGGCATCCAAGAAAACCATGGCATAAGTCCTCATAAGAGGGCGGTTTTGCCATTCCTTTATGGTAGGCATAATTTTGTTTGTAATGTTGGATATCAAGGTAGGGGAAACCTCAATCCCATAGAGCTGCTCCAAATGAGCTTGAATGTCTCTTGTGCTGACCCCTTTGGCGTACAAGGCTATGACTTGATCTTCGATGCCGGTCACGTTTCTTTGGCCTTTCTTGACGATTACAGGTTCGAATTCACTCTCTCGATCCCGTGGAATGTCCAGACTCACTTCGCCATAATCGCTGCGGACTGATTTGGAACTATGTCCATTTCGACGATTTGCAGTTTCTTTTTTGGCATCTTCGTGTTTCTGGTACCCGAGATGAGTATCCATTTCCCCTTCCAGCATGCCTTGCAGCGTTTCTGCAAACATGTCTTTGAGGACGTTTTGGATATCCTCCACGGATTGAATCTCGTTTTCTTTGATAAACTGCCTTACTTGATCCTGGGACATAATTCTTGGATTTTTGCTCTTAGCCATTTCCAACAACTCCTTAATGTTATTATAGTTGGATTAGCTAAAAGCACAATTTATTTTACACTCCCCCAAGCAATTTAAAAAAGGGGGGTAAACCAAACCAACTTACCCCCTTCAATACGTTTTGCTATATTGTATAAAACTAATGTGATGACCCATGTTGAGACTGTTGCTCTGCTGGCGAGAAAATAGGTGTATAGAATCCTTGGAAACGTTGTGGTATCAGTGTTTCGGTTCTAGTGCAAAAAACATCAATCCCTTTTCCAACTTTCTCGATCTTTGATAAAATCCAAGTATTAAGGATGAATCGAGGGCGAAAAATGACGGAAAATCTTTTTAAATGGAAGCATTATGAATCAGGGATTATTGTCTTATGTATCAGGTGGTATCTGGAATATCCTCTGAGTTATAGGATGCTGGTAGAAATGATGGCGGAAAGAGGTTTGAAAGTAACTCATACCACAATCATGAGATGGGTCCATCAATATTCCCCAATCCTTGATGAAAGAATCCGCAATAGAGTCAAGAAAACAAAAGATTCCTGGCGAATGGACGAAACATATTTGAAGATTAAGGGAAAGAATGCATATCTGTACCGGGCCGTGGATTCGGATGGGAACACGGTAGACTTCTATGTTTCAGAGAATCGTGACAAGAATGCCGCAAGAAAGTTCTTCAAGAAATCGGTAAAAGCTCCTCACAATCAGCAGCGAAGAGTCATTACAACGGACAAATATGGAGCGACAGAAATCGCTATTCTTGAAGAGATCTATTATGGAAGTTTGAGTTGTAAAACGCAATACCGGATGACAAAATATTTGAATAATATTATAGAGCAGGATCATCGGTTCATAAAAAAGAAGATCAATCCGATGCTTGGTTTTCATAGTTATGAAAGTGCATTGAAGACCATTTGTGGAATTGAAATAATGCACATGATTCGAAAAGGACAGGTTGAAGGAATTCAATGTGTCCACTCTGAAGTGAGCGTGATAAATGAAGTGCTTGGGATAGGGGCATAAGGATTCAAGAAATAAGGGTTGAGTTCTGTGCAGTTGAAATTTTTGCACCGGAACCCTGTAGAGCGCCTCGTTCATTTTCAAGCCTATTCACTAACATCTACCGTCAAGCCAGACTTAAACTCTACAGTAAATTTGATGGTATGAGCTTGAACAAATAATTTGAAAGGTGGGAGTATTTTGGATAAAGAAATACTAATAAATCGTTTAAAAGCAAAACCGGACTTGAATCTGTTAATCGTTGAAGCAATTGAAAATACAACAATCTTAATTTCCTTTTTTGAGATTGTCGTAACAGAATCATCAAGTATCAAATATACGTGTTCAAAAATCATTCGTAGGGTGAGTGAGCAAAGGCCGGAACTCATCTACCCCTACTTTGAAGATATTGTCAAGTGGACCCATCACAATAACAGTTTCATCAAATGGGACGGAATCCTAACTCTGTCTAATCTCGCAGCGGTAGACTATGAAGATAAGTTTAGGACAATCTACCAGGACTACTTTGCATTGATTCATGATCCACAGATGATTACGGCAGCTAATGTTGTTGGCAATGCATGGAAAATTGTACTTGCCAAGCCTGAACTGGAAAGTGATATCACCAGGAGATTACTAGAAGTACCAAATATTATTTATATTAATAAAGGCGAACCTTCTCCCGAGTGCAATTACATAGTGCGTGGGAAGGTGCTGGAATGTTTTGAACATTATTTTGATTGCTCGGGGAATCAAGCTGCGATGATTAAATTCGCAGAAGAACAGCTAGGTTGTCGACGAAAATCGGTGGCAAAAAACGCTGAGAAATTTTTGAGAAACCATTCAGGCAAAAGAATATAATCCATTGAATTCAGGTGTTTCTGAGATTGAAAGAACAGGATATATGTGTGTTAAATGAAGAGGTGTATCTATGGATGAAAAATTGATCGCCCCTTGCGGGATGAACTGCGCTTTATGTATCGCTTATCAGTTTAAAGAAAATGATTTCAACAAACGAGGGTTTCATAAAAAATATTGCCCGGGATGCATTCCGCGGGGAGAAAACTGCACGCATATGAGAGATGCGTGTGAATTGTTGGCAAAAGGAAGCGTTCGTTTTTGTTTTGAATGCGAAATATTCCCTTGTAAGAGATTGAAGGCATTGGATAAGCGCTACCGTACAAAATACCATATGAGCATGATAGAAAACCTCAACGACATCAAGGAATTTGGCATGGAAGAATTCTTGAAGAAGGAACGTGATAAATGGCGTTGTACAGGGTGTGGAGGGACTATTTGCTGCCATAACGGACTATGTCTAAATTGTAATATTGATACGCTTGTTATAAACAAAAAATATCGGTGGGAAATGGATAATAAAAAATCGGAAACTGAAGTTATAAGATCAACTAAGGAACAAATGCTCAGAAACCCTGATATTCAACCGTCGAGTGACGTTATTTCAAAGGCACTTGGTGAATCGAACAACGCCTATATAAAGTTTATCAACGAACTTGCATGCCACGATATTCAGTTGGAATGGCGTTACTACATCGACGGTAAGGCGTGGCTGGCAAAGGGAATTTATAAGTGGACAGGCGTTCGAGGCGGTCAAAATGAAACAACTGTTTTTTGGTTATCGATTTGGAACAGTTTTTTCAAGGTGACTATCTATGTTCCCGAAAAAGCCCGTGTAGATGTATTAAGTCTTCCTCTTGACAATGAGGTGAAGCGAATGATATCGGGCGTGCAACAAATGGGAAAACTGAAATATTTTCCCATAGTTTTCGACTTGTGTTCGGATGAAATGTTTGATGCCGTTTTCTTGCTTGCTGATTTCAGGAAAAGGATAAAATAGACGGTGAAATGAATGGAAATTAAGCAATACAGTAAAGCGGATGAAAATTTGATTTCATCTTTGCTGTCCCATCCAATAATGACTGACTTCTGTGTATTTGAAGTTTTTGCACCAGAACCTCAAAACAGAGTATCGCTTTTCCTCTGCGGTTCAATTCACTAGTAAAAATCTCCTCGATTAAAAGGAATGATACGATTGTAAATGTTAGATTATAAGTTGATATTATTCCGAATGCGCAGTATACTGAAAGAGTAACGGAGGTGAAAAATGTGGAATATATTACAGTAAAACAGGCTGCGGAGCGATGGGGACTATCCGATCGCCGTGTTCGTGTACTTTGTAAGGAGGGGCGGATTAAGGGGGTTATCAGAGACGGACGATCCTACCTCATTCCGGAGGATTCATTAAAGCCAATCGATGGACGCAGTCTCCGCGGCAAGGAGATTCCAAAACAATACGCCGCACTCTTTGAGACTATCGATGAGATGAAGGCAGAAATAGACCGACGACGTCCATTGACAAGCGGAGAATTAAAGCGTTTGCAGGACGAATTCTTAGTGGAATTTACATACAACTCAAACGCCATTGAGGGTAATACCCTTACACTTCGGGAAACGGCACTAGCCTTGGAGGGTGTGACAATTGATCAAAAACCGCTTAAAGACCATCTTGAAGCAGTGGGGCATCGCGACGCATTTCGTTATGTTGTTACCCTTGTCAGTGGAAATGTTCCTATTTCGGAACGGATATTACGTGAAATTCACGCACTTGTTTTGATTGACAGACCAGAAGATAAGGGTGTCTATAGGAGAATACCGGTGAAGATTATGGGTGCGCACCATGAACCTCCGCAACCATATCTTGTTCCAGTTCAAATGGAGCGGTTGATCGCGGAGTTATCCAGTGAAAACCGGCATATCATACATACTGCAGCTTTATTCCATCTGATTTTTGAGGGAATTCATCCTTTTGTTGACGGGAATGGGCGTGCTGGCCGGTTAATATTGAATCTCATGCTCATGCAGGCGGGATATCCGCCTATCGATGTGAAGTTTGCTGATCGAAGAAAATATTACTCTTGTTTTGATAGCTATTATCGGGATAACGATGCATCTCCGATGGTGAATATGATTGGAGAATACGTGAAAGATAGGCTTTCACAATATTTGAGTTTGTTGCGATAATGCATATCAAGAAAGTTGAAAATAACAGGGGGCATAAACCATACAAACTTAGCCCCCTCAATACGTTGGTTCCTTTGCAAAAATATCTGAACAGAAAATCCACATATTCAATTCTTGAAATATTTGATAGAATTAATTTATCAACTTAGGCAAGAATACACCCCGTTCTATAACCGGGTGATGAATTGCCTGGTTTTTGCATACTATAAATAATCTGTAAATATCATTCTAAGTAGTGGACATCCTGCTATTGGAGAAGCATAATTAGAACATACGTTCCCTTTCGAACAGGAGGTTCCTCATGCGTCTTGCCTTGAAATACTACCCAAAATTAACAACCACACAGCTCCAAATCGTGGAGGAACTGTCCTTCCACACCACCAAACTCTACAACATTGCCAACTACCAGTGTCGGGAGGAAGGGTGGATCTCTTACGTGGAGCTGGAAAGGCAGCTGCAAGATAACTGGCATCGGGATCATCTTCATTCCCATACCTACCAGCAGTGCCTCAAGCTCTTAGACCAGGACTGGCTTTCGAAGCAGGGAGGATCACAACAAGAACCCACACAAGTACCTGGGTCCCCCCCATCCCCCAAGATACAAGGGCGGAACTTTCAAGAACCAAGTCCTCTTCACCAACTTTGCCCTCCGCCTGAAAGGAAGGGTGTTGAAACTGTCCCTGTCCAAAGCTATGCAGAAAACCCACTGTCTACCAAGTCTCGATGTGACACTCCCACCATGGGTGTTGCAGCAGTTGGGTGGCAATAAAATGCAGCAAGCATGTTTTTCCTGGGACAAGATGCAAAGAAGATGGGTGCTTCGCTTCATCTACAAGGTGGAAGAAAAGGTCCTGCCAGAATCCTGGAACAATGTGATGAGCATCGACCTGGGTCTGGACAATCTGTGCGCCATCACCTTCCAGCGCAGCATGGAACAAGTCCTAATAAACGGGAAGACCTTGAAAGCAAAGAACGCTTATTACAACCAGCAGATCCGACGGTTTACCGGCCTGGAGATGAAGCAAACAGGTGCCGCCAATTACCAGACCACCAAGAGGATCCGCCGCTTGTACCAGAAACGGCACAACTACCTCCAGGATGCCCTCCACAAGGTGAGCCGCAAGGTGGTGGATCTGGCTGTGAGTCATGGTTGCCATACCATCGTTCTGGGAGATCTCAAAGGAATCAAGCAACACTCTCCCATCAAGGGGTTTGTCCAGATCCCCGTCCAGCGACTGGTGGAGATGATCAAGTACAAGGCAGCCCTGGTGGGGATGGAAGTGGTACTGGTAAAGGAAGCCTATACTTCCGGAGTCAGTGCCTACGACCTGGAGCCTGTAGAAAAGGGTTCCTACAACAAGAGCCGGCGTATCCAAAGAGGACTGTTCCAGACTCAGGATCAACAACTGGTAAACAGCGACATCAACGGATCCTTAAACATCTTGAGGATCTATGACAAACATGTAGTCCCCATGCCCGTTGCCGGGTGGAGGGATAATGGGTGCTTGAACCACCCTGCAAGGATCACGGTTGCCTGAGCGATCAAGATCCATCGGATAAGGGGACCCTGGCTGACAGGGGGAAACTTAAATCCCAAACTCTTTGCGAACAGGAATGTCCGGTTTCATGAATCGGAATCTCCCGCTTCAAACCTTTGGTTAAGCGGGGGTAGTTCAACAACAGCGAATTGAGGGCGAAGAATGCCTGAGAATGTTTTCAAATAGGTGCAATATAAAGTGAAAAAACATCTATTGATGAAGTGACAAAGATGAAGCAAATAATAAATTTGTAGTGAGGTTGAAAACATGCCTATATTGATGATCGCGATTTTTCTGTTCACTGTGCTTGAGGTATCAAATGTTATAACGTTATATTTTTTTCCAGGTTCACAAAGAGCAAACGGAGTAGGAGTCTTTAATGCATGGGAAAAATCTAAGGCGGACCCTGAAATGCATAGATTTGTTCGATATCTGGTAAATTGGGTGGCTGGTACCAAGTTGATTTTTCTTGCGCTTTTAATAGTGATTTTGTTTACGGGTGGAGAAGCCACAAAGCTGTGGACAGTGGTCGCTTTGATCGTCTCTATATTATCGTTTTTTTGGAGATTGTTTCCCATAATCAGGGAAATGGATAAAAACAGCCAAATTACGCCGAAAGGCTATTCAAAATCACTGTGCATTATGATTATTTTCTTTGTTGCCGTGTTTTTTGCAGCGCTCTTACTATCGATATTCCTATAAACAAAATAGTGATTCGCTCCCCGATTCTTGCGTTATTAATCTCACTTTGATATTCTAAAACAAAAAATTCTATTGTATTGGAATCCACGTGAAGTCATTGATGATCCGCTGAAAAAACTGTGGAAACTTCTCGTTGCTCAAGACATTTTTCGTTAATGGAGGTTGTATGAATAAATATTTTAAACAATATAAATGGTCAAATATTTTTAAAATGCTGCATAATCAAAAATTAGACCCTGAAATTTGTACGGATGATTTTAAGAATCGTTTGGTGGTCATTACTGGAGCAACTTCCGGTATAGGTTATGACGCTGCAAAAAAATATGCTTCTCATGGCGCTGATATTTTATGTATCAACAGAAATGAGGAAAAATCAAAAAAACTGTGCGAAATGCTTAAGAGCCATTACGGTGCCATTTGTTCCTATATGATCGCTGATTTTTCAAGATTAGACGATAGTCATAGAGTAGGGAAAAAACTGGCGGCACTGGAGAGAGACATAGATGTTTTCATTCATAATGCGGGTGTCCATCTTACAAAAAAAACTTATACGGAAGATCATCTCGAACAGGTTTTTCAAACGAATTATTTGAGTACATTTATCATCAATTACTATATTAAGGAAAAATTTATCAAACAAAAACGGGGGCGCATCATATTCGTAAATTCCGAGGCTCATCGTTTTGCCGTTTGGGGTCTTCACTTGGATGACCTTGGATATGATAAACATTCATACTCAGGACTAAAAAGCTATGGTGCGGCAAAATTGGCACAACTACTGTCAATGATAAAATTCGATGAGTATTTTTCTGGGACCGGAGTAACGATAAATGCGATGCATCCGGGGAATGTGAAAACCAATAGTGGTAAAAGTAATGGTAAGCTTTACAAATTATTTAAAAAAGCAATTATTGATGTAAATGCAAGATCCATAGACAATTCTTCCGAATCATTGTACTTTCTGGGTGTTTCCAAGAAGGTCGAGAATATAAGCGGTAGGTTTTTTAATCTTACAACGGAAGAAGAACCTGCACCGCCTGCATTGGACCGGGCAGAAGCAGAAAAATTGTGGCTATTGAGTCTCGAATTAGGAGGATTAAGGTGAATAACAAAAAAGGCAAAGTTGTAATCGTTGGAGCTGGAATGGGAGGCTTGACTGCTAGCGCCTATCTATGTAAAGAAAATTATGATGTTTTATTGTTAGAAAAAAATGATAGAACGGGAGGATTAGTACATACATTTTCGCGGGAAGGGTTTTCCTTTGATACTGGACCAAGAGCTTTTGTGAATTCCGGAATGGTGAAACCTATTTTGAAAGATCTAGGCATTGAGTGGGAAACCATGGAAAATGTAATTTCATTAGCAATAGAAGACCAGATGTTTCGAGTTGATTCTATGGATTCACTTAATGATTACAAGCAGACATTAATCAATTTATATCCTGAGGATGCTGACGATATAGAGAAGATAGGTAAGAGCATTCAAAAGCTTTCGGAATATACAAAAACGTTGTATGCATTCGATAATCCTTATTTTGTGGATTACATGAGTGATAAGAAATTTGTTCTTACAAAATTACTACCTTGGACATTCAAGTTGCTTTATACTTTAAGAAAATTCAAGCAGTTTAATATGCCAATGGAAGAATTTCTCGGGGATCTAACGGACAACGAGTCCCTAAAAGACATACTGACTCAGTTTTTCTTTAGAAAAACACCCACTTATTTTGCACTGGGATATTTTCACGTTTGGCTTGATTACTTTTATCCAAAAGGCGGAACGGGTGTTTTGCCAAAACTTTTACATGAGAAGATTTTAGAAGGCGGCGGAAAATTCAAACTTAATACGACTATAAAAGAAGTTATTCCATCAAAATCGAAAGTTACCGATTCAGATGGGAATATCTATGAATATGATCATCTTATATGGGCGGCAGACTTGAAAACGTTGTATAAGGGACTCAATACAATAGGATTAGACGAGAATGTTACTAAAAAGATAGCTGCTCAAAGCGAGATGATTTTTTCTTCCAAGCCTGCTGAATCCAGCTTTATCCTGTATCTTGCAGTAGATCGCCCTCTTTCATACTTCAGAGAAAAAGGAGGGGAGCATGCGTTCTATACTCCATCACGAAAAGGCTTGGGAAAGACAAATCGAGAAACAAAGGAAGAACTTATAGAGGATTTTGAAAAGAAATCCAAGGAAGAAGTATTTGCTTGGTTAAATGATTTTTGTAATTTAAATACTTTCGAAGTTTCGATACCGGCTCTTAGAGATTCTACCCTTGCCCCAGATGGAAAGACGGGAATAATGATCAGTTGTCTTTTTGATTATGATGTTGTCGATAAAATCAATGGGGCTGGTTGGATAGATGAGTTTAAAAACGAAATGGAGAATCAAATCATAAAAATATTCTCGAAATCCTTCTACCAGGATTTCGAAAAGGATATTCTATTTAAATTTTCAACGACGCCCTTGACAATTCGCAAGACGGTTGGAAGCACTGGCGGAGCTATAGTAGGCTGGTCCTTTGAAACAAAATCACCTGTTTTCAACGAACTGAAAGATATGCCGAAATCGGCTCAAACTCCTATCCCAAATGTATTTCAAGCGGGCCAATGGGCCTATGCTCCAGCGGGGGTTCCTATTGCAATGCTAACAGGCTGGCATGCGACCCAGGAAATCATAAGAAATCAAGGAAAAAATAAATAAAAACAAACTGTGCGCCGAAGTTGATCAACTTGCCTTTTAAGTGATCAGTTATCTTGCATAGTTGGTGCAGACACTTAAGGTGATTCTACTAAACTAACGGCAAGAAAGGAGCGTGGGTGTTTGAGATTTTGATCTTATATTCGTCTTCAAGAATTTCTTGAAATGGAAGCATTATGAATCAGAGATTATTATCTTGAGCATCAGGTGGTATTTGAAATATCCTTTGAGTTATAGAATGCTGGAAGTAAAATAGAAGCAATCGCCCTTGGAAGTGGCGTATTTACCTTGTTTTCATGGGCTTCTTTGGTTTTTGGGTTCAACCGTTAGCAAACAGGAGTATATGCATGCAATTTGAACTACTCCCGCTTCAAACCTTTGGTTAAGCGGGGGTAGTTCAATTTTCTGGAGTGATATTGTACAATAGTATTGTATAGTGTGAAAAGGAGGTTATTGTATTGAGTACCAAAGAAAACAAAAACGGTGGTGTATCATATTTAGCAATAGGACTTGCACTTGGAGTTGCACTTGGAGCAGCATTTGATAATCTGGCAATTGGAATAGCAATCGGAGTTGCAGTAGGTGCTGGACTAGACGGAAGGAAGGAAAAGAAGAAGTAATTGGACGTAAATGAAAAAGAAGATTTTCTTTCATTCAAGAAAATCTTATAGTTGAGTTCCTTGCCTTACATCAGAATGATAAATTTAGTAAGATCAATAGTGAATTATTCCAATACCTGTATACGCTCATAATAGCTGTTAGCCACAAAGTATTGAGAGGTGTTGTGTATTGAAAAGTAGAAATACCATCGAGGAATATTATGAATATCGAGACAAGATAGGTAATAGAACAGAACTCTACAGAGTAGTTGCTAAGAGGTATGGTGTAGCAAGTGCTCTGTATCCAGGAAGCCACATTGATATTGCACCATCTTTGGTTATACCTAAGGTAATTTATATTGATAACTTCAAAGGAGCGATTAGTTTCTTTAAGAACATGGAAATGATAAAAAAATATATTGCTGATAAAAAAGAGTATGAGGAACCTTGTGACATAGTTTTCATGGGTCAAGACTATACAGGAGAATTGGATATTGAATCTGTTGATTTGATCATTTCTCAATATGCAGGTTTTGTTGGACAAGCAACGAAAAAATATTTGAAAGCGAGTGGCATTCTGTTGTGCAATGATAGTCATGGAGATGCCACTTTATCTAGATTTGACGATGATTTTGAATTCATTGGAGTCATCGGTAAGAATAATAGAGTCATCGATACCAATCTGGATGATTATTTTGTATTACCAAGAAGTAAAAATGTTGATTTAGTAAAAGTTAAAGAGAAGATGAAAGGACCTAAGTATAAGCTAACAGCTGAAAACTATTTATTTCGCAAAGTCATATAATTCATTAGCAAAGCAATGTTTATATCGCCCTTGATTATGAAAGAGGTTAGGAAAAATATGGAAGAAAGCAACTATTTTTTAGAATTCTGACGAAGGTATCACGGTTTGAGGCTGGAAATATCTGATACTATGATGCGAGTGATTGCTTCAATGCAGGATTTTTAAGGAATTGTTTAGCCTAGGGTCTGTTTAGAAAGGAATAGGTTATGAAAAAAAAGAATCGAATCGTTCAAATATTTAGAATAATTATGCCTATGATAGGGATAATCTGTCTTGTTGTTTTCCCACCGTGGGACGGAATATGTGCTTGGATAACACCATTACCTGACACTGTCCAAGAACAGGTCGATGACGCAATAAGTAGTGGATTAGATGGAATAATTGTGTATGTTGATGAAGCAGGCCAGCCACCAGCGTTTTATACTGCAGGCTGGAAAGATCGAGACAATCAAATACCGGCCGATCCTCAATCATTCTTCAAGATTGGCAGTATCGGCAAGTTATACGATGCTGTTGCTGTTACCAAACTGGTCAATGACGAACGTTTATATTTGGACAAAACCCTTGCAGACTACTTGCCAGAGCTAGCGGAAAGAATTGAATATGCAGATCAGATAACCCTCAGAATGATGGTCCAGCATCGAAGTGGCATTCCCAATATAACCGACCAGCCTGGTTACCGTTGGGATAGCCCACCAGAAACAAATATTGAAGCACTTGCCTTGGTATTGGATATGCCTGCAGACTTTAAACCAGATGAAAAATATAGCTATTCAAATACAAACTATTTACTGATATCTGAAATCATTGAGAAGGTGTTGGGTTACAGCAATTTCCAATACATCAAGGAGGAGATTTTATCTCCGTTAGGATTAGAGAATACCTTCGGTTCGATTCGTAATGTGAATTTAGATGATGTTATGAGCGGCTACTACGTAGGAGTTGAGTCAGATTTTAAGCAAATTGATGCTGGAATGGTAGCTACAGCTGAGGATGTGGGTATATTCTTGAGAGCATTAAACGATGGATCATTACTGAACGATAATGAACAGGCTGTTTACTCTTCTATTTATGTTTATGGACATACCGGCTGGGTACTAGGATACCAAAGTTTTGCTCGTTACCACAAGGACATTGATACGGTCGTGGTTCAGTTTGTGAATACAACCGGGGGAACCCCGATTTTACCGTTTTTTGATACACAGGGCGGAACAAAGGTGATGGTATCGGAAGTTGTTTACGATCGTATTGTCCGAATACTTCGTAAGGAAATTAATCTTAATGAGTAAGGACAAAGACAAGGGGACAGATACTTTGTTCCGTAAGATGGTATTGTCAAGGGAGGTCTAAATTTGCATGAAAAATGCGCTTAAAAATGCAGTTTTATAACGCAATTGAGCATAAGAAAAATTAATAAACCCCTAAAATATCAATAACTTGGAATGAATCAATGGATTACCCCCTGTGTTAGGATAGTTGTCGGGTGATCAAAAATATTATATGCTAGTAGCCAAGAGAGAGAGAGGATCAATATGGCTACCTACAGTAAAGAATTTAAAGACAAATTAATCAAGTTGATGTTACCACCCGAAAACAGGTCCATTAAGGAACTGGTTGATGAGTATCATGTTCATGAACAAACCCTGTATAAATGGCGTAAAAAGGCAAAATCCAAAGGGACGGTCTATCAGGATCATGCAGGCTCCAAACAAAAATATTCTAAAGAAATGCAGTTGCAAATCATTATTGAGACCAGTCCACTCAACAACCATGAGCTCTCAGAATATTGCCGACGCAAAGGCATATATGCGGAGGAAATCGAAGTCTGGAAGCAAGCATTCATCACCGGTGAAACAGCTGAAGAATCCAAGGTCAAAAAAGAACTCAAGGACAGTCAAGCAGAGCTTAAACTTACAAAAAAGGAACTGGAGCGCAAGGAGAAAGCTCTTGCCGAAGCTGCCGCACTCTTGGTATTAAAAAAAAAGATGCAAGCGATTTGGAGTTCGGACGAGGAAGATTGACCAGCCAATCAAATCGCATCAAAGTGGTTGTGGCCATCGACGAAGCAGTCCTTTCTGGAGCCAGACAGTTCAAGGCTTGCGAAGTCGTCGGTATCAGCGAGAGGACCTACCAGCGCTGGAAAGTTCAAGGTAACGATACAAAAGACGGTCGTCCGGATGCGCTAAGACCCATACCTGCAAACAAGCTGCATTTGGAGGAGGAGAAGAGGATCCTGGAGGTGATGAACCAAAAGGAACATCGAAGCCTTTCACCAAATCAAGTCTTTCATAAGCTCATTGATAAAGAAGGAATATATATCGCTTCGGTTTCAAGTTTTTATCGGGTCTTGAGATATTTTGGTCAAGTCAATCATCGGGGCTATGCAAAAGCACCCATAAGCAAGAATATTACAACACATTGTGCAACAGGCCCCAATCAGGTCTGGATGTGGGATATCACCTGGCTTCCCGGTCCCGTGAAAGGAATATACTATTACCTGTACATGATCATTGATTTATTCAGCCGCAAAGTGGTTGGCTGGGAGATCTGGGATCACGAGAGTTCTGAAAACGCCAGTGTTCTTGTGAAGAAGGCTGCGTACTCTGAAAATGTATTGATGAAGAACGAGCCTTTGGTGTTACATTCTGATAACGGAAGTCCGATGAAAGGTGCTTCCTTGTTGACAACGCTGTATAATCTAGGGATCGTGCGATCCAACAGCAGGCCAAGAGTGAGCAATGACAATGCTTATATTGAGTCAATGTTCCGAACGGTCAAATACATGCCATCTTTTCCCCATAATGGATTTTCAGATATTGAAACTGCCCGCAGATGGGTCGATGCCTTCGTTGATTATTATAATAATGACCACCACCACAGCAGCTTGAAATTTTTGACTCCCAACCAAAGACACAATGGATCGTCCGATGAGATCCTTCAAAGAAGAAAAGAAATACTGGAAACTGCAAAGGCAAAGAACCCTGAACGATGGACCGGACCGGTTCAAAACTGCACCATGGAACAAGCCGTTTGGCTGAATCCATCAAAAGAAAAAAACAGTGAAAAAGCATGCTAGCATATTTGAGAAAAGCGACAACTATGTTGACAATTACCGATTATTAAGAAGGGAGAGTTGATTATGAAATATACAGGATCATGTCTTTGTGGTGAAGTTACTTTCGAAATAGAAGGAAATTTTGATAATTTTTATCTTTGCCATTGCGGACGATGCCGCAAAGATACAGGTTCAGCTCATGCAGCTAATCTATTTTCTTCTACAGCCAAGTTAAGATGGTTGTCTGGTCAAGAAAAATCTAAAACCTTCAATTTTCGAGGAGAAGGGCATATAAAAAGTTTTTGTACCAATTGTGGATCGGCTTTGCCAAATATTCAAATGGATGGGGAATTGTTGGTTGTGCCTGCAGGAAGTATTGACAGTGATTTGAACATTAAGCCGCAAGGACATATTTATTATGCAAGCAAAGCGAACTGGGATGCCGAACTTGAGACTGTACCAAAGTTCAAAGAATTCCCAACTGGATGAAATAGGAATCGATGTACTTTATAATCGGGTTTGTATTTTTACAAAGATTAGTAAAGACCATCAATAAAAACTGATACTTTGGTTTAGTGGGGGGAGAGGAAATGATTTTTTTCTCCTGTAGACATTGCATCTGTTAAATTGTATAAGAGTAAGGTGATACCGCACGTTGAAACAGTCCGCCGCCAAGCCTTTAATATGGTTTTGCTGCTTGATTCTACAACCGAGAGAATTTATACATAAATATGAACCTGGCTAGGAAATTTTGATATTTATAATTTTCAATGTGATGTCAAATGATCAAATAGATGGTTTTGTATCCAAAAAAATAGTACTATTTGCTTTGATAACCTGTTAAAGGGTAAGAAAATAATAGAATTGCATTCAATGAACATGAGTAAAAAGATAAGAACAAGAGTAAACATTAAATTTTTTAAAAAAATATGGGAGAGTTGCCAATGTATCGGCGGTTGAAACGTAAACGTGGAATCATATTTTTACTATCTTTTCTATTAATCTTTTGGTCTCTAGGCAGCGTGTGGGCTGATGAACTATTTGATGAAAAAGGCGACATAAACATGGAGGTTTTTGAACGAGACTGGATTAAATATTCTGATTTTGATGATAATATTCCACTTGAATCTAGGAGCTATGAAGTGCAACAAGCAATTAAATTGGATAATGAAATTGAGAAAATTGGTAGTGAGATCCTTTATCTCGAACTAATTTTAGAGATGGAACGAAAATCCAGACTAGAGGAAATAGAGTATAAACGAGCATTGGTAAGTAGACATCGCGGCAATATTGTTAAATCGCTTATACGAATGGCATATTTTACTTATGATACGGCTAACTCAGCCGCGGATGTTGCAAAATCAGGTGCTGAGAATATCTTAGAGGCTACATCGAATATTCAAGTTTTGGGCGAAATGATTGGTTTAGTCGATCATTTTAACCCAAATGACCATACCAAATCTCAAAAAGTAATACGAACGGGTGGTATAACATTATTAAGCAGTGGGCTTGACTTTGAAGAGACCGCTGAAGCGATGGTTGATGAAATTATTCCTGATATCAAATTATCCAATGAAGTTGATAACGTTAAATTATCTGAAGAGGACATTGATAAACTTGCCGCAGGTCATTTGAAAAACAGGCAACTGGATATCTCCATTGCAGAAAGTTACAGTGTATGTAGTGATATGCGTAAAGAAGTCAAAAAATTAGAAACAACGATGATGAGCTTGTTTGATGAACGAGAAAAATTCAATCAAGCTGAAAAAGATCGTGTATATGATATGCTTAAAAATTCTAAGAAAGATCAATCCAACACGAATAATGGCAATACGGATAAGGCTAATTTAAATCCTATAGAAATATTTCCAGCAGAAGTAAATGTTCCTGAATTAGAAGGTTTAGGTTATGAAATTACTAAAAATGATCCCGATATTTTAAACCATGATACGTTAAGGGCATCCTATGAGGTAAATTATAGTGCTATTAAGGAATACCCTAATTCTGAGAATATTGTTGAAATGAAGAGCAACGTCAGGTTTGCCTTTGTTTATATAAATCCGAATCATGAAAGTTATGACTTTGATTCCTCATCTGATTATGATTTAAAAAATGCCATGAGTGAAATTGATATTATAGAATCTGGTTATAGTGGAAATAACGAGAAAGGATTTTCGCAAATTGAAGATTCAGACACAAATCAGAAGATTAATGTGAAATATGTATACCAAACTTACCCCCAAAAACCAGAATATGATTATTCTAGAGGTGTTTATCTTGAATTGGATGAACCCTATGTTGTATATATATATATTGGTGGCGGGACCTATGAAAGTGAATATGCTACGATATTAGGTGCTTTACAACAATATGCAGAAACATTGAAAGAAAGCATAAAAGAGAGTGTCACTATAAAGTGAAGGAGGAGTAACAATGCGCAAGTCAATGATATTCATTTGTTTTATTGTATTACTCATAAGCTTTGTAGGATGCGGGAAAGAGCAGTCCTTTGAAGTTGTTGATGAGGCTTCCCAAATCAAATCGAATTCTGAGGGTGTTGACTTCGAAGGATCCGTAAGTTTCGATGGAGAAACAGTGTCGTTTAATCGGATATATGATGATGCAAACAACGAAAAAGAGAGAAGAATGTATTACAAAGATGAACAACTTCAATTTGTAAGTTGGGATAAGAATAATGATGGTATGAAGGATTTCTGGATTCGAATGGTAGATGGTGAATATGCTGATTTACAGATGGAAGATACAGACTTTGATGGTAAAGTTGATATAGTTACAAAGTTTGATTCTGAAGGTAGGATCATCCAGTAAAAATGCAAGCGCATATTCCAGTACACATATTCATAGCAACTCTTGAACGATAAAATCATCTCAAAACTGAAGAGGTGGTTTTTTATCAACTTAGGCAAGAATACACCCTGGGAGATCTCAAAGGAATCAAGCAGCATTCTCCCGTCAAGGGGTTTGTCCAGATCTCCGTCCAGCGACTGGTGGAGATGATCAGGTACAAAGCAGCCCTGGTGGGGATGGACGTGGTAGTGGTAAAAGAAGCCTACACCTCCGGAGTCAGTGCCTACGACCTGGAACCGGTGGAGAAAGGCTCCTACGACAAGAGTCGGCGTATCCAAAGAGGACTCTTCCAGACCCAGAATCAACAACTGGTAAACAGCGACATCAACGGATCCTTAAACATCTTAAGGGTCTATGACAAACATGTAATCCCCATGCCCGTTGCCGGGTGGAGGGATAATGGGTGCTTGAACCACCCTGCAAGGATCACGGTTGCCTGAGCGATCAAGATCCATCGGATAAGGGGACCCTGGATGACAGGGGGAAACTTAAATCCCAAACTCTTTGCGAACAGGAATGTCCGGTTCCATGAATCGGAATCTCCCGCTTCAAACCTTTGGTTAAGCGGGGGTAGTTCAAGGGTAAAAACACGAATCGCAAATATGGATCCATGTGATAACCAGAGAAAAGGCGGAGTGGATTAGAGAAAAATGAAACTGTTATCGGCACAATGTTATTGGTAGATGAATTCGATTTTCTATTTCATCCAGTCGATGCAACCACAAAGTTGCGCCATAGTTGATGGAAGCAACCAAGGTATTCTGCTACACTATCAGCGAGAAGGAGGACGGCGTATGAAATTTGATATAATCTGGCAAATCTTTCATCAAGTCTTTAATATTGTAGTGCTGCTGGTGCTATGCGGAGCCTTGATCTACTTCTTCATACTGATGATCAAAGCATTGAAAAAGTACACCAACGCAAAACCGGTTAGAGAGGAAAAAGCAGAAACAGCAAAATCATTGGGTGAAATTATAAAAAAATACCGGATGGAATGCAAAATGACGCAGGAATTTGTAGCGGAAACTTTGGGTGTAAGCAGACAAGCAGTATCCAAATGGGAAAGTGGTGTCTCTGACCCAAGCACTTCAAATCTTATCGCACTGGCAAAACTATTGGGGGTCGCTCCGGAAGATTTGCTGAAAGAGACCCAGCGTTGAATAGGAGGAAAACAAAAATGGACAAGAAAGCAGATAGCCCCCAAAATATTGACGAATACATCGCCCAGTTTCCAACGGAGGTTCAGGAAAAGCTGAAAAAGATCAGAAAGATCGTCCTGGAAGCAGCTCCTGAAGCTACGGAGAAGATCAGTTATCAGTTGCCCACATTCTATTTGTTTGGGAATCTGGTGCATTTTGGCGCTTTTAAAAACCATATCGGCTTTTACCCTACCCCTAGCGGTATTGCTTCCTTTGATGAAGAGCTGGCGCCATACAAACGAGCAAAAGGCTCTGTCAACTTCCCACTAAACAAACCCATTCCGTATGACCTCATAGACAAGATCGTCCGGTTTCGTGTCATGGAAAATTTGGAAAATGCGGAAGGAGAAAAATCAAAAAACAAGTGAGATGAATTTAAATAAAAACTCCCGCTTCAACCTTTTGTTGAGCGGGAGTTTTTCAATGGATCATTCTTTGGTCATATACTCAAGCATGGCTTTCGCAGCCGCTTTTCCAGCCCCCATTGCCAGTATGACGGTGGCCGCGCCTGAAACAGAATCGCCGCCGGCGTATACCCCTTCAATGGAAGTCGCCCCAGTCTCTTCGTCAACGATTATGCCACCCCAGCTGTGGGTCTTTAGATCCGGAGTAGCTTCCCTCATTAGCGGGTTCGGGCTTTGGCCGATGGCCACCACCACAGCATCCAATTCGATATCGAATTCTGAACCTTTTATTGGTACCGGTCTTCGTCGACCGGAAGCGTCGGGTTCCCCGAGCTCCATTCGGATGACTCGGATACCGGTCACATCGCCTTGTTCCGAACCCAAGATTTCCACTGGGTTCATCAAGAGATTGAATTCGATGCCTTCTTCTTTTGCATGTTCGATTTCTTCATTTCTTGCAGGCATTTCCGTTTCGCTTCTTCGATAGATGATATAAACCTGCTCTGCACCCAAGCGCATGGCGCATCTTGCTGCATCCATGGCTACGTTTCCTCCACCGACTACTGCCACCTTTTTGTGGCGGATGACAGGTGTATCGTACTCCGGATATTTGTAACCTTTCATAAGATTGATCCGCGTCAAAAACTCGTTGGATGAATAGACACCATTGTAATTTTCGCCTGGAATGTTCATGAAGCTTGGAAGTCCTGCACCGGTGCCGATGAATATGGTCTCAAACCCCATCTCCTTTAAATCGTCGATATCAAGGATCTTGCCCATCACCATGTTGGTTTCTATTTTTACTCCCATATCTACCAGAGAGTCGATTTCTTTTTGAACCAACGATTTTGGGAGCCGGAATTCAGGAATTCCATATTTCAATACACCGCCAGGTGTGTGGAATGCTTCAAATATGGTCACATCCACGCCTTCTTTGGCAAGATCTGCTGCACAGGTGAGACCGGCTGGGCCGGAGCCGATGATGGCTGCTTTTTTACCCAAGGTGCATTTGCATGTGAGCGGCTCTACACCTGCTGCAATGGCATAGTCTGCACAGTAACGTTCCAATCTGCCGATGGCTACAGGTTCATCCTTGATGCCTCTAACGCAAAGCATCTCGCATTGTTCTTCTTGCGGACACACTCTTCCGCAAATTGCCGGAAGACCGTTCGTTTCCCGAATCTTTTCGTAAGCTTCGATGTGTTTTCCTTGTGCGATGAGAGCGATGAAATCCGGGATCTGTATCATGACCGGGCAACCTTTTACACAAGGCTGGTGTTTGCATTGAAGACAGCGATTGGCCTCATTGATCGCCATCTCTTCCGTGTATCCAAGTGCAACTTCTTCAAAATTTCTCGCACGGACTTTTGGTTCCTGTTCAGGCATTTTTGTTTTTTCTTTTTGCATATTTGGCATTATTCTACTCCTTTGAAAAGATTGCAGGCTTCGCTTTCCGGTTCTTTATACATACCCTGTCTTCGCATTGCCTGGTCAAAGTCCACTTCATGTCCGTCAAAATCAGGACCGTCCACACAAGCAAATTTCGTCTCACCTGCTACGGTCACTCGGCATCCACCACACATTCCTGTTCCGTCGATCATGATGGAATTCATGCTGACTATGGTTTTAATTCCGTATTGCTTCGTAAGCTGTGATACAAACTTCATCATGATCAAGGGACCTATGGCAATGACAAGATCAAAATTTTCCCCCGATTCAATTTCATTTTTAAGTGCGTCTGTGACGAATCCCTTGTTTCCATTGGATCCATCATCCGTGGTGATAATGACTTTGTCGGAGACTTCATGGAGCTCTTTTTCAAGTAAGACCAAATCTTTATTTCGAAACCCTGCGATGCTTGTCACTTCAACGCCTAACCGGTGAAGTTCTTTCGCTTGGGGATAAGCAATTGCCGTACCGAGACCGCCTCCAATAATTGCCGCTTTCTTAATATCTTCAGGGAAATGGGAGGCTTTGCCAAGTGGACCGACAAAATCCTGGAGGGAGTCTCCTTCTTCAAGGGTGCCAAGGAGCATCGTCGTCTTGCCGACTTCCTGGAAGATGATGGTGATGGTGCCTTTGGCCGCATCATAGTCGGAGATCGTCAGTGGTATACGTTCTCCATTTTCATGGACGCGCAGTATGATGAACTGTCCTGCTTTTGCCTTCTTGGCAATTAGGGGAGCCTCAATCTCCATAAGCTTCACTTGTTCATTTAATGTTTGCTTTCGTAAAATTTTATACATGGCTTTCTCCTTGCTTAATTAGTTTGACAGAATTCATGCACCAAAACATTGTAACTTATAGGGTAAATTATATAATGAAACATACAAACAATCAATTGTTTACCGTGGTTTAATTTTCAAGGCCCCTATGTTAGGATAGTCTTTAGATGATGTAAAAATATTCAGATGCAACCAAATAGGAAGAGATTTTGTTATATAGGGTGAAGGAGGTTTTTCCATGGAGGATGAAATGATCGTGGATTTGTATCTGCAAAGAGACGAAAAAGCAATTGCAGAGTCGTCCGTCAAGTATGGAGGTCGGCTTCAACGAATATCATTCAACATAGTTCGAAACATTTCGGATGCGGAAGAATGCGAGAACGATACATATATGTCCGCATGGAACAGCATACCGCCCAGGTCTCCTAAGAAATACCTGTTCTCCTATTTGGCAAAAATCACACGGAATTTGTCCATAAATCTTTACAATAAAAACCATGCAAAAAAGCGCTATGCAAATGTAGTGGAGCTGACAAAAGAAATCGAAGAGTGCATACCCTCGCCAAGGGATGAGGAATGCAGAATAAAAGAGACGAAGCTTGCGGAAAGTATCAGCAGGTTTCTAAAAGCCTTGGGAAAAGAAGAAAGAGACGTGTTTGTGACAAGGTATTGGTATTCTGAACCGATCAAGGCAGTGGCCAACCAATTCGGCATAAGCGAAAGCAAAACCAAGTCCATGCTCATGAGGACACGAAACAAATTGAAAAAACATTTTCAAAGTGAGGGTTTGGAACTATGAGAGGGAAAGATCTATACGAAAAGATCACAAATATAGATGATGATATCATTTCAGATGTTGGGAATATGGCGAAATCAAGAAAACCGTTGTATAGGAAAGGGCTCGCTGTTGCAGCTTGTTTTGTCCTTGTAATATCGGTCCTTTCTCTTTTGAACAGAGACGACACGACAACGGATCCAAATCCAAACCTGCCCATGCTCACCATAGATACGGAATTTGCTGGCGGGATGGGCTTCGAGGGATATATGGCCTATGATATTTCAGATCTGACAAATGCCAATCCTTGGAATGAAGACATGAGCATCACCCATTTGCCTGTCATAAAAAACAAATTTGCATATGATGAAATGCAGCATGTGGAAGATCCAGACTATAAACGGATGGAAAAGCTCTTAGTGGAAACAGCGGAAGATCTTGGCATGGATGCGAAAAACATACCGATCACAAATGATGTCCCTGACAAGGAAACCCAAAAGGATATCACGGATAAACTGGGTGGCACGGTGCCAGATGGATACTTTGATGCCACAAGGTTTTTCATGGAAGATGAAAAATATATAGTGGAAGTGGATACAAGCAATACGGCAAGAGTGGATTTCAAGGTCCCTGTGGAGCTGCCGGAGGAGTACAATTTTACCTACTACGCAACATATGACGAAACCTACAAGGTGGCAGAGTATTTAAAAGACGAATTTGCAGCGTTCATCGGGATGAAAGATCCCATGATCAATGTTTCCGGGGGAGACTTCAACATCTATGGGGAGCAATCATACAGGATCGCTTTTTATGAAAAAAGCAGCGATGGGGTGCAGGCCATTTTAAATTATCATTTCAATACGTTGGAGTTTTACTGCAACGACGATGGGGCATTGTTTCTTGCAAGGAAGTATGAAACAGACTTGAGTGAAGTTGTAGGCGATTACCCAATCGTTGACGGGGAAGAGGCACTTGCCCTGCTTGAGGCTGGAAACTACGTCACATCGGTGCCCCAGGAGTTTGCCGGCAAAGAACATGTGAAAAAGATGGAGTTGGTTTATCGGTTGAGCAGGACCGATAAACTGTTCATGCCTTATTACAAATTCTACGTAGAACTTCCGGATATGAAGCGTGAAAACGGGCTCAACAGCTATGGTGCCTATTATGTTCCGGCAGTAGAGGAGCAATACATCGAAAACATGCCGGTTTGGGATGGCAGTTTCAACTAAAGCATTCTGTTGTTTTGATTCCATTTTATTCACTAGTTATTTTTCGTATAGCGGATTTTTTTAAGGTGGGCAAGGCATACAGCTTGTCCAGCTTGCTGCAGGTATATGTGTATTTTATTGTGTGGACGTTTTTTGAATTACACCCGAGTGCTATAACGTCTTCCCATTTTTTCTCTGGTGATTCAGGGCTAATATCTTGGACCTCCAGCCCATCTATTGTCAACAAGTGGGTGATGATACAAGTTGACATGATGTCAAGGATCTCAGAGAAATCATCAAAATAATCCTTAAGTCCAATAAGTGCGTGAAGTCCTGTTGTACAATGAAGGATAATGATATTTTGATAATGATCATGCATGGGTAATGTAAGTCCTAACAATGTTCGGATCTTTTCTTCCTCATCTCCTGCGATGACAAAACCCTTGTCCAAATATTTCGAGTCATGGTACAAGGCATTCATCTTTTGCCCCATGGATGATTTGGATTCCGTCAAGTTATTGATATAGAGATCCTGGATCAAGTTCTTTATCTGGTCCTTGAATTCAGGACCTTCGATTTTATTTCTGAATTTCTTTGCTTCCTTATATCCTGTCACATAATATGCCAGCGCTCTGGCAACCTCTTCTTTAAGACCATGGTCAACTTTAAAACCTTCTACAGCATAAAACAGTCGAATAGATGTATGAAAAAGACCGGAAGACAGTCCGTAGGAATAATGATTCAAGATCCTTCTGATCACCTTGTCCATCCCTTCTGCTTCAATAGATTCCCTCACTGCATCCAGGCAAGACTCATATAAATCTCTTTTTCCAAGGCACTCTTCAATGGAATGTACTTTAGGATAGTTCGTTTTTGCCAAATCAATATTAAAATGGTTTACATAATAATCAGAATACGATTTAATGTCCTCTAACTTCCTATTCATTTGATATAGTGCCAGCTGTCCCATCGGCAAATGGTTGACGAAGTTTCCCATATAGGGTGAGTAAGGCCTTGCATATTCATTTACTAATTCATGGATCTGCATAAAAATTTCCTCCACATCATATTTTTTCTCAATAGGATTTGTACCCATATTTCTAATGTTGAAAAAATTTTCTACTTGTAAGAAGTACGCGTAATGCCATCCTGACTAACCAAAACAAAGGGCTTCCAGCCATTGCATTTCCACCAGGCATGTTGCTGGAGGTATGCAAATCAGGAAGCCCTGTTAATGCGGCAATTTTTTCGTCATGTCTGGAAGCTGTTATTGCACCTTGCTGGGTTGTACGGACCATTTCTCGTATGGAACGTCTTCCGTACTGAATTCCATGGAATCACCCTGTTTCTTTACGATGATCCATTTTAACCAGTTTTCATTATCCATATCCGGGTAATCTTCACGCATGAACCAACCTCTTGATTCTTTCCGCATATCCGCTGCCCGGAACTGCATCTCTGCCGAGAGTACCATGGCGGCTGCTTCATGACAGGAAAGAAGCTCGTGGAAGTCATTGGCTTTCAACGTTTCGCACAGTTCTTTTGCTTTCATCACATATTTCAAAGCGGTTTCGATGCGATGATCACTCATGTAAACGGAGCGTTCCATGGGACCAACAGCCTGTTGGATCAAACGAATGATCTCTTTTGGATCCGAACCCGATTCCCGTGCCAAAGGTGCGAAGGTCTTGGCTATGCAGTTATCCACCTGTTCTTCATCAAGGGCGGGAACCGTTATGTTCATTGCATTTTCAGAAGCGCCTTCCGCACAAAGGATACCGGCAAATACAGCATTTAAAATACCGGATCCCCGGTTTCGTCCTGGAGGTGCAGGAACCGCACCGGGAGCTGCGGAACCACAGTAGCTGACGTCTCCAATGGCGTACAGTCCAGGTATGGTAGTTTGCATGTCATGACCGACTTTCACGGGAGACTGTTCTCCAATCAACATCGGGCAAACTTCATTATCCACATCCACGTTTTCTGCCGATTTTCTATTCAATGACCAAAAATCCTGCCCGTATGGACGATCCCAAACCTTATGCAAACCGCCCCCGTCATTGTCGAGTTTCAAGACAATGGGTCCATTTGCTTCCGACATTTGTTGAAACCACTCAGCAATTGCAGAACTGCTGATATCCGGTTCCGGGCCGGATCGGAAATTTTTTGTCACATGTTCGCCCAGTTGATTGTACATGTGATTTTCACCGAACACTACTTCATTATGGCTGCGGACCTTGACCAATTGGGCAAAGTTTCCAAACTCAGGATTTCGCATTTCTGCACCGGCACGATATGCGGCAGCAATGCCGTCTCCTCTGCCGCTGCTCCACATAGGTCCGATCCTGTAGTTTTGACTTCCGGTTGCCAGAACGACAGATTTTGCATGGAAGGCATACACTGTTCCGTCCAAGATGCTGTAGCCTAAAGCTCCTGCGATTCTGTTTTCACTGGTCAATAAATCGGAGACGGTCACTTTGTCCAAAAACTGGACACCCATTTTCTCCGCTGTTCTCCTGAGTCTCACCGTGATATTCAAGTCGACGCCGATCATGGCCGTCATCGGACCGGTTGGGATCACGGCATAACTGCCATCTTCACGTTTCGGCAATACGGCACCCCACTCAACCAGTTTATCCAGCATTTCATTGTTCATGGAGACGTATTTTTTCATGAGATCCTGATCGCCCAAGTAGCAGCCGATAGCCTGGACATGATATGCGGTGAAATCTTCCGGCTTGATCTTTTCCAAGTCAAAATACTGGAGAACACCACCACCTTTATTGGCTTTTCCCGAATAGCCGGACGTCTGCTTTTCAACAATTTGAACATCCATTTCCGGGCTTGTTTCCTTCAGTGCGATAGCTGCCGTTAGACCGGCGATTCCACCGCCTATGATCAAAATGTCCGTATTTATATTCTTTCGTTCAATCTTTATATCCATTTTCAACCCCCCTTTCTAAAGATATCGATCAAATGTCTGCAACAATTTTTCGCTTTCGTAATCCGGTAGAACTTGGATGCATCCTTTATTGCAAATGGCTTCGCACCAGAAGCAGTGTTCGCAGTCTTCCACATATTTGAAAACAGGCTGTTTTTTTTCTTCATCCCAGCGTATTACATCCACAAAGCATGCTTTATAGCAAAGCTTGCAGCCGACACATTTTTCGGCATCAAAAATGATGCGATGTTTCGTATCAATCATGACCACACCTCTTTCTAGAAATTATCCCGTTCTTCGGGGAAGATCTTTGGCAAAAGAACTGCCAGGTTGTTGAATTCTTTGATGTTGTGCAAATTAAGGGCTCTTAGTGGTTCTTCCGGCATTCGCACTCCGTCAGGTAGTACTTTGTACATTTTTTTGTTCTTGCAGGTATATCCCATCCAGAATCGAGTACGCAGCTCTATGCCACCTTCAATGTCCCGGACAAAATGACACATGATGGCTTTGCCATTGGCACAGACAATGGTGGAGCAGGCGCTGGTTCCGATTTTTGAGGTATCAAAACCCATGTCTCCCGGGTTTTTAAAGTTGATCACGATATTCTGAGGTCCCATGCCCACATCCTCGTAAACAAGGTGGGTCGTATCCCAGTATCGCTCCTTGTAGGAAAGCATGGGATCCCGGCCTTTTGCTTTTTGCATGGATTCTGCCCGGTAATGATCCTCATTGTCCCAGATCGTGTAGCGCAAATTGTCCTGGCCATGCCAGGCAAACCACCAGTCAAACATTTCTCCGGTCACTCCCGGCATTTTGACCAGGTTGGAGATGTAACCGGTTCCATCAGGCATAACGCAATAACCGACCTCTTCTTCGAAATAGCCTTCATCAAAAAGACGATTTCTTTCCTGGATCGGCAGCGCTTTCGCTGGGTCCATTGGGCCCGCCAATACTTTCTGAATATTCTCCGATGGAGGTTCTACTACCGATTCCAGGTAGTATTTGTAATAAGACTTCTGTTTGTCCTGTTCCGTCACCTTCACTTTTTCTTGAGAGTTCACCAGATTTGCCTCCTTCTTTATAAAAATGTAGTCTCTTACTTGTTGGCTAACATGAAAGAGACTATTTATAAACATATTAACTTGTTTTTGTCCGTCCGTGAAATCAATGTTTTCTATGTGCTCATAAGCAACGAGATTACGGGCGGATCACAAAGATTCATCCGTTTGTTCCCTGTTTTCATAATAAGAATGAAACAACTCGATGCAAGGATTGTTATTGGATCGATTTGAAGCAATGACCAGTTCCATTGGTTTTAGTTCCCGCAGTCGTAAGGTCGTGGTAAGATTGTTGAGGACTGCCGTATTGTTGATACCGCTGATGGCGATCCCTTTGCCCGATTCCAGGTAAAGTGCTTGGGAACTCAAATCGGGAGCTTCAATAACTTTCGGTGTGAATCCGGCCTTTTCACATTCCTGCTTCAACAATGAATGTATGGCGTAGGATTCATTTGGTGAAAGGGTCACAAAGGTTTCCTCTTTAAAATCGATCAACGACAAATCTTTTTTCTTTGCCAGGGGATGTTTTGCAGAAAGGATGAGTACCGATTCTACGCTGTAGAGTCTCTTCAACATCAACCAATTCTTGTTTTCCACATCGATTTTCAAGGCGAAAGCAATATCCAGTGTCTGATTATGCAACCATTGGACCAGTTCGCTGTTGCTTCCCCTGCGCAGCGTCAAATCCACATCCGGATATTTCTCTTGAAAGTTGTCGAGAATGGACAAGGTACGTTCGTCAATGCTGTTGCTGCTGATAAGCCCGATCCGAAGAAATCCGGATTTGCCTTCCTGGGTCTGCTTGGCGTATTTTACCAACAAATCCAGCTGACCCTGGATATCCTTCAAGCCTTCATACATGATTTGTCCCGCAGCCGTAAGACGGGTATTTTTATTTTTTTTATCTCGGATAAAAAGTTTTATTCCCAACTCATCTTCCAAAGACGAAATATTGTGACTTAAAGCCGGTTGCGATATGAACAGCTCGGCAGCGCTATCCGTGAAATTAAGATATCGCGCTGCTGTCAGAAAACAGCGAACCTGCATCGTATTCATAAATACACTCCTTGTACTTTTGCATGTAGTTATAATCACAACTATACGTTTTACATTTCTCTACTAAACTTAAATCAGTCTGTCTTTGCGAAAAGCTGAAGTCATGAACCGCCATGCTGCCTTTCTATTTGTCAGCCAAATGATCTGAGCGTTGTTTTTCCTATTGCTCAATATTTTAGGTATAAAAAACTTTGCTACTGTATCTGGTTTGTCTGCCAAAGTGTTGAACACTTTTTTAAACCGCTTTTCGGTTATAACCTCCGATTGCTCGCCGTCTGGCGTTTTCGTGATAAAATCCGTTAGCATCATACCAGGGGACAAACGCCCTGCCATAACACCGGTCCCCTCCAATTCTTTGGCAACTCCCTTCATAAAATAGCTCAAAGCATGTTTGGTGGTACCGTACAATATTGTCTTTTTCTGAATCATATTGTTTGAGCCAAGGCCTTCCATGCTGTATATTTCGCCATAACCTTGATTCAGCATACCCTCTGCGGCAACTTGTGTGCCAAATATCATTCCGATAATATTGGTTTTGATAATGCTTTCGGTGTAATTTTCTCCTGTTTTCCACGAATATACATATGGAGTATTTTGCCCCGCATTGTTGATCCAGATATCTATCTTGTGCCATTTTTCTACGGAAACATCCCAAAGATTTTGTACCTTGGCTTTTTCCTGTACATTGCATTGAACATATATATATTTTTCCTCAAAATCAGAGAGTTTTGCTTTTGTTGCTTCAGGCAGGGATTCTCCTCTGCCAGACAAGGTCACGTTACATCCGGCCTGCAAAAACTCGATTGCCATGGAAAAACCAATACCTCTGGTGCTGCCGGTTATCACAACATTCTTCATAATATTCCTCCGTTGTTATTGAATTGGATTGGTCCGTTCCTGTTTTTACGCGTAGATTTGGCGAAAGCAAGATTTCAAGAACATCATATCATAAAATTAAATGACTGACTATTTTTCAAAATAAGTTAAGTTTTGAAAAAGACAAACGCAGTAGTATAATTGAAACGAAGTGTGGATTGAAATGGTATTTTTGCTTGTTGATTTTAAGATAAATTGGAAATAGGCGGTGGAGATCATGAACGATCGAATCGAAATTAGGGGTTTGCACCAAAACAATTTGAAGAACATTTCTCTGTCCATACCCAAAAACAAAATCGTTGTTTTCACGGGTGTATCCGGGTCCGGCAAATCAAGTATCGTATTTGATACCATTGCAACAGAAAGCCAGAGGCAGATGAATGAAACTTATACGGCATGGGTCCGGGGACGAATGCCAAAATATGAAAAACCAAAAGTGGATTATATCGACAATCTTTCCGCATCGGTCATCGTGGACCAGTCCAGACTAGGGGGCAACGCCCGTTCAACGGTTGGTACGATCAGCGATTTGTATTCTGCGCTTCGAGTGTTGTACTCCCGGATCGGGGCGCCCTACGTTGGGACTGCATCCTACTTTTCCTTCAATGATCCCAACGGGATGTGTCCCGAGTGTTCGGGTTTGGGGAATATAACAGACATCGATACGGAGGGGTTGGTGGATCCGGAAAAATCCTGGAACGAGGGAATGGTAAAGCTCCCAGCCTACGGTGTGGGAAACTGGTATTGGAAGATATACACCGAATCGAAGGTATTTGATCTTGACAAGAAATTCAAGGATTACTCGGAAGAAGAAAAGAACATTCTATATTATGGGGCAAAAGTGCCCAATGGAGACCAGGTCCACAAAAAAGTGGAGGGAATCGTTCAACAACTCAGAAGAACCGTGTTGATGCGGGATACGTCCGCGATCAGGGAAGCATCTGCAAAAAGGCTGTTGAGCCTGATCATACAAAAAAAATGCCCCAGCTGCCATGGCAAGAGACTGAACGATCACACCCTTTCCTGTCGGATCAACGAGAAAAACATCCATGAAATGAGTGAAATGGAGTTTACAAGTTTAAGAGAAGCATTGTCAAAAATCGAAGATAAAAGAGCGACGACCATTGTCGAAGATTTGGTGGCGTCTTTAGGCAGAATGATCGAAATTGGCCTTCCTTATCTAAGCATGAACCGGGAATCGTCCACCCTGTCTGGTGGAGAAGCCCAACGTCTGAAACTGGTGCGATACATGGGAAGTGCATTGACTGGGATGACATACATTTTTGATGAACCCAGTACGGGCATGCATCCAAGGGACGTTTACCGCATGTGCAACTTGCTTCAAAAACTTAGAGACAAGGGAAACAGCGTCCTTGTCGTCGAACACGATAAAGATATCATAAGTATTGCAGATCATATCATCGATGTCGGGCCCCTTGCAGGGAAACATGGTGGTGAAATTTTGTTTGAAGGAAGTTACGAAGATCTTCTTTTATCCGGGACCAGGACCGGCAATGCGATGAAAGAGATCCTTCCGATCAAGGAGCAACCAAGAGTGCCCGACAAGTATCTGCCGGTTCGCAATGCAACTTGTCACAACCTGAAAGATGTATCGGTGGATATTCCACTCCACGTCCTGACCGTAGTGACCGGCGTGGCCGGTTCCGGAAAAAGCACGTTGATCCGGGATGTATTTGCAAAAGAGCATGTTGACGATGTGGTGCTGGTGGATCAGTCTCCCATAACAGCTACAGGCCGTTCAACGCCAGCCACCTTCCTGGGGTTTTTCGATGCCATAAGAAAAGTGATTTCAAAGGAAACGGGTCAGAGCGCATCGATATTTTCCTTTAACAGCAAGGGCGCATGTCCTGCATGCAAAGGAAGAGGCGTCATTGTTACGGAGCTCGTATTCATGGACCCTGTTACTACGGTTTGTGAAGAATGTGAAGGAAATCGCTTTAACAAAGAATCCCTTTCTTTTCAATATCACGGAAAAAACATCATGGAAATATTGGCCATGTCGGCAGAAGAAGCTTTCGTTTTCTTTAAAGGCCAGAATAGAATCGCAAAACAAATTAGGCGGATGGTGGAAGTGGGCTTGGGATATCTTTCCCTGGGACAACCGACGTCCACCTTATCGGGAGGAGAACGGCAGCGTTTGAAGCTTGCGAAACATCTGGATGATCAGGGAAGCATTTTCATTCTGGACGAACCAACCACGGGGCTCCACGCCTCTGATATCAAGGGGATCATGAAGCTGTTTGAGAGATTTGTTGACAGGGGAAATACGGTGATCATCATCGAACACAATCAAGATGTCATTAAAAATGCGGATCACATCATTGATATTGGGCCGGATGGAGGCAGCGGCGGTGGCGAGATCGTATTTGAGGGAACCGTGAGAGAGATGGTGGAAAAAAGTTCAACAATCACTGCCAAATATCTCAGAAAATCGATGTAAAATATCGAATGATTTTATGACCAGAGCCGTATTATGTAGAAATAAAAGGGAATATTGGCATAACTTAAGGATTTCCTTTTGTTAACAGTGATATACTAAGCATACTATAGAAAAAGATATACATTCATGTAATATCAAAAGGAGAAATATATTGTTATTTGAAGATTTAAAGTTAATGGAACCGATAAAGAAAGCCATAAAAACGAAAGGGTATACAAAGCCGACAGCGATCCAATCGAAAGCCATACCGCCCCTTCTAATGGGCAAGGATCTATTAGGGTGTGCCCAAACAGGCACAGGGAAAACGGCGGCTTTTGCTATCCCCATCTTGCAAGGCATTGCATTGCAGCAAAAAGCATCCCCGGGCCGCAGGCAGATCCAGGCCTTGGTCGTAGCACCAACCAGAGAATTGGCCATACAGATATCCGATAGTTTTAAAGAGTACGGCAAGTACTTGAATCTGAAGACGCTGGTGATCTATGGTGGTGTATCGCAACACCCTCAAACAAAAGACCTGACTAAGGGAATCGACATACTGGTGGCCACACCTGGAAGACTGCTGGATTTGATCACCCAAAGATATGTTAGTTTAAAGAGTGTAAAATATTTCGTGCTCGACGAGGCGGACATGATGCTGGATATGGGTATGCTGTTGGATGTGCGAAAAATCATCACACACCTGCCTCAGGAAAAACAGACCATGTTTTTTTCCGCCACCATGCCTGCTGAGATCGAGAAGCTGGCAAATTCCATATTGAAGGATCCCGCCAAGGTAGTGGTCACACCGGTATCCTCAACGGTGGAGATTATAAATCAGGAATTATACTATGTGGATCGTGGTAATAAAGCAAAACTGCTTACTCATTTATTGAAAAACAAAGCCATCATATCGGCCCTGGTGTTTTCAAGAACGAAACATGGAGCCAATAAGATCGTCAAGTATTTGGAAAAAGCCGGGTTCAATGCGGAAGCGATCCACGGGAACAAGTCCCAAACGGCAAGGCAGCTGGCCTTGAAGAATTTTAAGGAAAGAAAGACCAGAATACTTGTGGCTACAGATATTGCAGCCAGAGGCATCGATATCGAAGAGCTGTCTCATGTCATCAATTTTGATCTGCCGGAGGTTCCGGAAACCTATGTACATCGTATCGGTCGTACTGGCAGGGCCAGTCACGGGGGCATCGCCATTTCCTTTTGCAGCCATGATGAGAAATCGATGTTAAAAGGCATTCAGCGTTTGATCTCCAAATCCATCGAAGAAGTAAGTGACCATCCATATCCATTGGTAGACACAAATGTTGAACCTGTTGCTAAACCGATTCGACGGAATACTTCGACAAAACCCGGGACTCAGGATCAAACCAGAAACAGGAGAAGAAACAACGAAATGAAGAAGAAAGCTGGTAGGACGGAAAAAAGTCGTTCCAGTTCTAAAGGATACAAATCGAGAAGCGAAGAATAACAGTATCGCGAAAACAAGTTATGAGAACACCGTTATCGGAACAATGCCACATGAATCCGATAACGGTTTTTCTATTGTCGGAAAATTTCTGGAGGCGATATGGAAATATGTCATAGCATCTGATAACAATGGCAAATTGTATTATAATATACTTAGAAAACCAACAGTACCAATCGTTCAAAATTCTTGAGATGTATGTTGACCCGACATTATTGTGCACCGATTGTCGGATGAATCAAGAGATTCTTTGATACTATGAGTGAAGGAAGGAGGTTGTTGGATGGATTCCTTAAGCAAAATGAACAAGGCAATGGCATACATTGAAGAGCACTTGATGGAGGATATGGACTATGGCAGAATTTCTCAAATCGCGTACTGTTCCGAGTATCACTTCAAGCGGATGTTTTCCTTTTTGGCGGGGGTAAGCTTGTCCGAGTATATTCGGAGAAGAAAACTCACCCTGGCTGCTCTTGATTTGAAAAACATGGATCTGAGAATCATTGATGTTGCCTTCAAATACGGCTATCATTCAGCAGATTCATTTTCCCGTGCTTTTCATTCCATGCACGGCATACTCCCATCTCAAGCGAGAAATGAGGATGCACAACTAAAGGCGTATCCGACAATGACCTTTCAATTAACCATTAGAGGAGGAAACGAAATGAAGTATCGCATCGTAGAAAAAAAATCATTCAAGCTGGTAGGCTTTAAAAAAAGAGTTCCAGTTGTTTTTGAAGGGGTTAATCCTGAGATCGCAAAAATGACGGAGCAATTGACCCTGGAGGTTGTTCAACAACTAAAATCGATGTCAAACACGGAACCCATGGGGATCGTCAGTGCTTCCACAAATTTTTCAGAAGGAAGAATGGAAGAAAATGGGGAACTGGATCATTACATCGGGGTAGCTACAAGAAGTAGTGATGCAGGAGATTTTGATGAATTGGATATTGATGCCGGTACCTGGGCTGTATTTGAAGTGGTTGGACCTTTTCCGGAAACCCTTCAAAACGCGTGGGGCAGGATCTACTCGGAGTGGTTTCCTTCCTCAGGGTACGAAGCAGTGGACGGCCCGGAAATATTGTGGAATGAGAGTCCGAATACAGCAGATCCGAATTATCGAAGCGAGATTTGGATCCCTGTGAAGAAGAAAGAAGTTGGAATAGGGGAGTAGCATGAAAAGAATTCAATTTTTGGTCGAAATAAGTGCACCCAGAGAAAAAGTTTGGGCAACCCTTTGGGAAGACGATACTTTCCGTGACTGGTCAAGTATTATTGATGAAGGCACGTACATGGACGGAGCATTGGAAGAAGGTAATGAGATCCAGTTCATTTCTTCCGTCAACGGCTATGGAGTAAGAAGCCTGGTGGAGAAATTGGATCCCAATGCCTTCATGCGATTCAGGCATCGTGCAGACACCAAAGAAAGTGGAGAACAGGAACGGGAAAAAGAATGGTCTGGCGGGACGGAGAGTTATGCGCTGTCCGAAAAAAATGGGATCACTATACTGGATATAAATATGGATGTTCCTCTGGAACAAGTGGAAACGTTTGAAGTCAGGATTCCCAAAGCATTGGCTAGGATCAAGCTTCTGGCGGAAAAACCGTAATGGAAAAATCTATGAATTCATTTAAAAACGAGGAATTGACCGAGGCCAAGACCGCCCTTGTGTCTACCTTGCGAAAATGTGAAAAAATGCAGGTAAACGGTAAGCTGCAGTCTTCGCAAAAGACATTGAATGACCGTCGGGTAAAGGCGCTGCGCATTGCAATAACATTAATAGAGAAAGAGATGAGGTCAGAAAATGTCTGTGGACTTTAAAAGAAAAGATAAAGAATTATATCTGCCTAAAACGACGCCTTCCATCGTGGATGTGCCCCAGATGATGTTTGTCCGCGTTGACGGAAAAGGCGATCCCAACGCAAGTAAAGAATATGCTGCTGCTGTGGAACTGTTGTACGGGCTTTCCTATTCCATCAAGATGGGAAACAAGGCGATCCTACAATATGTTGTTCCCCCTTTGGAAGGGCTGTGGAGGGTGGAAGACGATTTTAGAGGTGGTGGTGCGACCATAAGCGATAAAAGCAAGTTTGTGTGGACGATGATGATCCGGCAACCGGATTTTGTATCAGAAGAAATATTTGAAGTCGCAAAAGATACTCTTGCAAAGAAAAAGCCCAATCTCGACATTTCAAAAGCCAAACTTGAAAGCATGACCGAAGGTTTGTGTGTTCAGGTAATGCATATCGGTTCCTATGATGAAGAGCCGGCTACTGTTGGGGCTCTTGACAAATTTGCCATGGACAAGGGATACGCCATCGACATTGGCGACGAACGACATCATCACGAGATCTACATCTCCGATCCTCGAAAGGTGGCGCCGGAGAAGTTGAAAACTGTGATTCGTCACCCGATACGAAGGTTGATTCCATGAAAAGGAGAACGAGAAAATGGAATTGTACACAGCAAGACTGATCCTACGCCCGTGGCTGGAATCGGATGCCGCAGACTTATACCTATATGCAAAAGATCCCCGAGTTGGCCCCATTGCTGGTTGGCCCACCCACACCAGTGTGGAGAACAGTCGTGAAATCATAGGTAGCGTGTTATCTGCAGAAGAAACCTATGCTGTATGTCTCAAAGAGGACAACAAGGCCATCGGAAGCATTGGGCTGATGATCGGGAAAGACAGCAATCTGGATCTGCCCGAGACAGAAGGAGAGATCGGATATTGGATCGGAGTTCCCTTCTGGGGGCAAGGCCTGATACCCGAAGCCGTAGAGGAACTGATTCGATATGGATTCCAGGATCTTAAGCTTACAAAGATTTGGTGTGGTTATTTTGACGGAAACATCCAATCCAAACGAGTGCAGGAAAAATGCGGTTTCACCTACCATCACACCAACAAAGACATCTATTGGGAGTTGACCGATGACATACGAACAGAGCACGTTACCTGCCTTACGAGGGAGGATTGGAGGATTTAGCATGTTTTTGCAGCATTGCTCTCTCGATTTCCACGATGGGGAGCAGCTTTTTCAAACCACAGACAAAGCGGAAAGTCAGGTCAGTCAAGTATACGTTTTTGTATCAAACGTATGGGGATCGGAAAGATCACCAGGTTGAAGACAATCAACCAGAGCCCATGAATGAAAAGTGCAGAAGAGACTGCACCTGTGGACAGGCTGCGCAAAAGCACAACGATATGGTAGAGGGGCAGAAACCAGGCTATGCCCTGTACTGCTTCTGGCAGGGCGGAAATGGGAAAGAATACCCCGGAGAAGAGAAACATCGGAGTGACGACCAGCGTAAAAAAGTAAGAAAAGGAATCCATCTTGGGGACGATACCAGTCCAAATCATGCCTAGGGACGAAAAGGTAAAGCCGCACAACACAAGAACCAGCGGTATGAACAAGGAATACAACGATGCCACCAAGCCCAAGGCAGATATGACAACTAGGATGACCGTGCCGTACAGGACGCTTTTAAAGACGCCGGACAGGATCTCTCCTGCCACCACTTCTTTCAAGTGGATGGGTGTGGCCACGATGGCGTGAAAGATCTTTTCGTGATGCATGCGAACATAGGAATCGTAGGTGCATTCGGAAGCGGAAGCCCACATTGCAGAAGTGGCGATCATGCCTGGAGCAATAAATTGCATGTAGGATATACCATCGATGTCGCCGATAAAGGCACCCAGACCCCAACCCATGGCAGCAAGATACAAGAGTGGTTCAATGAAATTAAAAGCTATATTCGTTTTCCATGTCTTTCGAAAAACGGCCAGATTGCGGCGAAAAACCCTTAAGGCATATGCGTTTAGTGCACCATAATCATGAAGAAGCATTTTCATTTCCGAACCTCCTGCCGGTGAGCTTTAAAAAGACGTCTTCCAGGTTTGCGGGTCTTTGCAGCAAAGTCTCCACTTGCTGATGTTTTTGAAGGGATCGTAGAACCTCCGAAGCATTATCGCCCGGATGAAGATAAAGGGTATCGCCGATGCTCAGATGGCCTTGGATCTGCTTCGACAGCAAAGCCAAGAGGGCTGGCTGATTTTCTTTTGAAATGCCTGCTTCATAAACCAGCACACCAACATGGCGGGACACCAGATCGCCTGGTCGACCTTCATCCAGAATTTTACCTTCATCCATGATGATGATCCGGTCACACAGCTGACTTGCTTCTTCCAGGTAATGGGTTGTCAGGATCAAGGTCAATCCTGTTTTTTTAAGATGACGCAAATGTTGCCAAATATGATGACGTGCTTCCGGATCCAGGCCTGTGGTAGGCTCGTCAAGTATCAAAACATCCGGTTTGTTCATCAATGCTCTGGCGATGGTCAACCGTCTTTTCATCCCGCCGGAGAGTTTTTCCACTTCCGTATCCTTCTTGGCGCTCAGTCCAAAAAACTCCAATTGTTCCATTGCCCGTCCTGTGGCAACCGCTTTATGGATCCCAAAGTACGATGCATATACAATAAGATTTTCAAGCACGGTAAGCTCCAGATCCAAATTGTTCTCCTGGGGCACCACACCAAGACGAGCCTTGATATCACGAGGTTGTGTTGTTGCATCATAGTTCAGCACCCGTAAAATACCGCTATCCACTGGCATGAAGCAATAGACCATCGCTACGGTAGTCGTTTTGCCGGCACCATTTGGACCAAGAATGCCAAAATATTCCCCATTAGAAATAGCAAAGTCGATATGATCTACGGCAGTAAGATCACTATACGCTTTATACAGATTTTTTGCTTCAACGGCATATTTCACCATGTACACCACCTTAAACAACTGTAGTACGTGTTTTAATCATCTTATTGCAAAAAAACCATGAAGGCAAGCACAATCACGTTGACAAGGAGTTTTGATATTTTCAGGCTTAGCCATTGATTATTGATCCAAGAATGGGTAAGATATATAAGCAAAATAGAGTGGTAGACATTTGGACTTTAAAATAGTAGAGGTGAACGATGAGTATTTTAACAGTGAGCAATCTGAACCACGGTTTTGGTGGCAGAGAGATTTTAAAAAACGTATCCTTTCGACTTTTGAAAGGAGAACACGTAGGTTTGATCGGTGCAAACGGGGAAGGGAAATCTTCCTTTATGAACATCATAACAGGAAAGTTGGAGCCGGACGAAGGCCAGATCGAATGGTCAAAGAGGGTCCGGGTCGGTTATCTGGACCAGCATGCTGTACTTGAAAAAGGGACGAGCATCCGGGACACTTTGCGGGGTGCCTTTCAATATCTGTTTGACATGGAACAGGAAATGCAGGATCTGTATGTGAAGATGGGTGAAGTGTCGGAGGATGAGCTGGATGTCATTTTGGAAGAAGTGGGAACCATTCAGGATATTCTGGACCATAACGATTTTTACATCGTGGATTCCAAGGTGTTGGAAACCGCAAGGGGACTTGGTTTGGACGAATTGGGGTTGGACCGGGACGTAGACGACTTGAGCGGCGGCCAACGGACCAAGGTTCTTTTGGCAAAGCTGCTTTTGGAAAAACCGGATATCCTGATGCTGGATGAGCCTACCAACTATTTGGACGAACAGCACATCGTGTGGCTGAAGCGATACCTTCAGGAATATGAAAATGCATTTTTGCTCATATCTCATGATATTCCTTTTTTGGATAGTGTCATAAACCTCATATATCATGTGGAAGACAAGGAATTGTCCCGTTATGTTGGGAACTACAGCGACTTTGAGCGGATCTATGAAGCAAAGAAAATGCAGCTGGAAGCAGCATACAAACGCCAGCAGCAGGAGATCGCACAGCTGGAGGATTTTGTGGCCAGGAATAAGGCCAGGGTCGCCACCAGGAATATGGCCATGTCCCGGCAGAAAAAGCTGGACAAGATGGAGATCATCGAACTGGCCAGGGAGAAGCCCAAGCCGGAATTCCAATTCAAGGAAGGGAGAACGGCAGGGAAGCTTTTATTTGAAACAAGGGATTTGGTCATCGGCTATGATGCTCCCTTGTCGAAACCACTGAATCTTCGAATGGAAAGGGGTCAACGAGTAGCCATTACCGGGGCAAACGGAATCGGAAAGACTACCCTTATCCGATCCATATTGGGACAGATCCCTTCATACGATGGTGACATAGAATTGGGACACACCTTGCAGATCGGATATTTCGAACAGGAGGTCAAGGAAAAAAACAGCCGAACGTGCATCGAAGAGATCTGGGAGGAATTCCCCGGATGGACCCAGTTTGAAGCAAGGGCGGCTTTAGCGAAATGCGGGTTGACAACAAACCACATCGAATCCAAGATGATGGTGTTGAGTGGCGGAGAGCAGGCAAAGGTCCGGCTTTGCAAGGTACTGAATGTTGAGACCAACATCCTGTTTATGGATGAGCCCACCAACCATTTGGACGTGGATGCCAAAGAAGAATTGAAAAGAGCACTGAAAGCATACAAGGGTGGCATCCTGCTGATCTCACATGAGCCGGAATTCTACCAGGACGTCGCCACGGAAATCTGGAACCTGGAAGAATTTTGCTCTTGATGGACGTAGGAAAGGAGCGGATGCAGAATGTCAGAAATCATATTGGTGGTTTTGAAGATCTTGCCGGTTCTTCTGCTCATCGGACTTGGAATCTGGTTGAGGAAACACAGCTTTGTCAAACTGGAAGCGATCCAAGGTATCAAAAAAATCGTCATGGACATTGCACTGCCGGCGTTGCTCTTTGTTACTTTTTTGCAAACGGAACTGAAGTCGGAGGTATTTTTGCTGTCCATCGTGATATTTGTCGCATCATCCATCGCTTTTGGGGTGGGTTTTGTGTTTCGCAGGGTACAAAAGACGGCCAATCCATTTTATCCTTCCCTGTTTGCCACGTTTTTGACAGGTCCCTTTGGATTTCCTCTCTTTATTGCGTATTTCGGTTCTGAAAATTTTTACCGGCTGGCCATACTGGATGTGGGCAATTCCCTGTTTTTGTTCACTGTTATGACCGTGTTTCTAAGTACGGTGAGTTGCGATATGAGATCCGTCCAAAAACAAAGCATTTCAACCCATCTAAAGAACATCACCAAAGCACCTCTTGCGGTGAGCACGTTTTTGGGGATCCTATTCTCAATATTGGGTTTTGGGACCCCCCTGTGTTAGGATAGTTGTCGGGTGATCAAAAATATTATATGCTAGTAGCCAAGAGAGAGAGAGGATCAATATGGCTACCTACAGTAAAGAATTTAAAGACAAATTAATCAAGTTGATGTTACCACCCGAAAACAGGTCCATTAAGGAACTGGTTGATGAGTATCATGTTCATGAACAAACCCTGTATAAATGGCGTAAAAAGGCAAAATCCAAAGGGACGGTCTATCAGGATCATGCAGGCTCCAAACAAAAATATTCTAAAGAAATGCAGTTGCAAATCATTATTGAGACCAGTCCACTCAACAACCATGAGCTCTCAGAATATTGCCGACGCAAAGGCATATATGCGGAGGAAATCGAAGTCTGGAAGCAAGCATTCATCACCGGTGAAACAGCTGAAGAATCCAAGGTCAAAAAAGAACTCAAGGACAGTCAAGCAGAGCTTAAACTTACAAAAAAGGAACTGGAGCGCAAGGAGAAAGCTCTTGCCGAAGCTGCCGCACTCTTGGTATTAAAAAAAAAGATGCAAGCGATTTGGAGTTCGGACGAGGAAGATTGACCAGCCAATCAAATCGCATCAAAGTGGTTGTGGCCATCGACGAAGCAGTCCTTTCTGGAGCCAGACAGTTCAAGGCTTGCGAAGTCGTCGGTATCAGCGAGAGGACCTACCAGCGCTGGAAAGTTCAAGGTAACGATACAAAAGACGGTCGTCCGGATGCGCTAAGACCCATACCTGCAAACAAGCTGCATTTGGAGGAGGAGAAGAGGATCCTGGAGGTGATGAACCAAAAGGAACATCGAAGCCTTTCACCAAATCAAGTCTTTCATAAGCTCATTGATAAAGAAGGAATATATATCGCTTCGGTTTCAAGTTTTTATCGGGTCTTGAGATATTTTGGTCAAGTCAATCATCGGGGCTATGCAAAAGCACCCATAAGCAAGAATATTACAACACATTGTGCAACAGGCCCCAATCAGGTCTGGATGTGGGATATCACCTGGCTTCCCGGTCCCGTGAAAGGAATATACTATTACCTGTACATGATCATTGATTTATTCAGCCGCAAAGTGGTTGGCTGGGAGATCTGGGATCACGAGAGTTCTGAAAACGCCAGTGTTCTTGTGAAGAAGGCTGCGTACTCTGAAAATGTATTGATGAAGAACGAGCCTTTGGTGTTACATTCTGATAACGGAAGTCCGATGAAAGGTGCTTCCTTGTTGACAACGCTGTATAATCTAGGGATCGTGCGATCCAACAGCAGGCCAAGAGTGAGCAATGACAATGCTTATATTGAGTCAATGTTCCGAACGGTCAAATACATGCCATCTTTTCCCCATAATGGATTTTCAGATATTGAAACTGCCCGCAGATGGGTCGATGCCTTCGTTGATTATTATAATAATGACCACCACCACAGCAGCTTGAAATTTTTGACTCCCAACCAAAGACACAATGGATCGTCCGATGAGATCCTTCAAAGAAGAAAAGAAATACTGGAAACTGCAAAGGCAAAGAACCCTGAACGATGGACCGGACCGGTTCAAAACTGCACCATGGAACAAGCCGTTTGGCTGAATCCATCAAAAGAAAAAAACAGTGAAAAAGCATGCTAGCATATTTGAGAAAAGCGACAACTATGTTGACAATTACCGGGACAGGAATGGATAGCAACCCTGTGGGACTGGCTGTATTGGATGCCGTTGAGATGGTTGGAAATGTGACGGTGCCCATGATGCTGATCGTTGTGGGATTTGAGTTGCCTTTTGAATTTCACAACATGAAAAGCATCCTGCTGGCCGTTGTGCTTAGAATGGTCATGATGCTGGCATTGGCATATCTGATCAATAAGTTCGTCATCCAACAGTGGCTTCAATTGGATGAGTTGTATACAGCTGCGCTATATACCATGTTTATTCTTCCGCCTCCATTTGTGATCCCTCTTTCCATCATTGGGGAGTGCGAGCATAAAAATTATGTGCTGAATTTTGTTTCCTTGCATTTGTTTGTTTCCATGATCGCCTTCCCAGTGGTCATGGCTCTTCTGTAAAATAAGGGACGGTTCTTTTGATTCAAAATGAAAATTCAAAGAAGCAGGTGAACATATGACATATTTTTTATTGTTGCTGGGGTTTGCCCTATTGGTCAAAGGAGCGGATTTCTTTGTGGACGGGGCATCAAAAATCGCGAGAGCTTTAAAGGTTTCGCCCATGCTGATCGGGTTGACCATTGTAGCATTTGGCACTAGTGCACCGGAAGCTTCCGTCAGTTTTATCGCGGCGTTGGAAGGAGTCAGCAATGTGGCGATTGGAAATGTCATTGGAAGCAATGTTTTCAATACGACCCTCATTTTGGGGATCGCAGCCATCCTGTTCCCCATCACGGTCCAAAGTGAAACAATAAGGAAAGAGATCCCGTTCGCTCTATTGGGGAGCGTTGTCCTGTTGGTATTGACTAGTGATATCCGTCTACAAGCCGGGGACACCAATCTGATATCAAGAACGGAAGGGATCATCCTGCTGCTGTTTTTCGTAGTTTTTCTGTATTATCTCTTTGAGGTTGCAAGAAGTACCCGAAATCAAGTTGATCTTGATGATTCCAAACCGAAAGAGATTTCATGGATCAAAAACATGTCCCTTACTGCAGCTGGTCTGGCTGGCATTATTTTTGGAGGCAGTCTTATCGTGGACAACAGCATTGAGATCGCCCTGTCCTTTGGAATGAGTGAAACCCTGGTAGGATTGACTATCGTTGCTGTAGGCACTTCCCTGCCGGAGTTGGTCACATCGGTAACAGCAGCGCTGAAAAAACAGAATGACATCGCTTTGGGAAACATTATTGGAAGCAATATATTCAACATATTTTTCATTTTAGGAGCATCGGCAGTCATACATCCTTTAGCTGTGGACCCAAGAATTATTTTTGACGTAATTCTGTTGATCGCTTTGACACTGTTGATCCTGGTCTTGTCCCGAACCAGCTACAAGGTAACTAGAATGGAGGGAGTAGTCCTAGTCATTATCTACATTGTCTATACTGCCTTTATTATTTATAGAAATTAATGAAAGGGACGGTTCTTTTGATCACAAAAAATAGGAACCAAGAAGGAAGGGTGCAAAATGTACGAATACAAAGTGGTCTTTCACATTGATGAAATGAACAAGTGGAAGCTGTTGCTTGCCAATGTGACAAATCTGATCAATGCTCTAGAGGGAAACCCCTATCGGATCGTGGTAGTGGCAAATGGGGAAGCGGTGAAGTATTATGATACCACCCAGGATCTGGGTGCAGGTCCAGCCGCTTTGGAAAAGCTGTCCGCACAGGGAACGAGATTCACAGCCTGCAAAAACGCCCTGGCAGCGAATCATATGGAAAAATTCGATTTGATCCCGTTGGTGGAGATCGTTCCGGCAGGAGTCATGGAGCTAGCAAAAAAACACCGGGAAGGATATGCCTACATCAAGCCTTGATCGTTTAAAAAATCGTTTTAGAGCCGCCTTCTTTTGCCAGAAGGACGGCTCTTTCCATTTCGTGTTGCTTGAACAAAACGCTGACGGTACCTCGAAGCCAAAGGGTGGGCATTGGATAATGGGGATCCTGTCCGACAAATCCCATGAAGGAAGGAATTGTTCTTTTGATCCTTGACGCATGCATCTAAAGGTGCTAGACTATAACTGTCTAATGAAGATAGACATAGGAGGGGCATCGTGGAAAAATTCAAGCTTGGAGAAATGGAACAAAAATTTGCAGACATCATTTGGAAAAGCGCACCTATTAAAACACAAGAACTGATTGCTATCTGTGCAAAAGAATTCAACTGGAAACGAACAACGACGTATACCATGTTGAAGCGATTGTCTAATAGAGAGTTGTTTAAGAATGAGAATGGCATAGTGGTAGTCGTTATGGAAAAAGACGATTTTCTGGCACGAAAGGGAGAGGAATTCATAGAGAAAACATTTGAAGGATCCCTGCCGCGCTTTTTGGCGGCATTTGGGCGTCAAAAAAAGTTAAGTGATAAAGAAATCAATGAGATCCAACAGCTCATCGACAAGTACAAGGAGGTGTAGACGTGTTGGAGAAGATTTTTCTTTCTATAATGAGCATGAGTTACACGGGCAGCATCATCATAATTTTCATTATAGCGGTACGGTTGCTTTTAAAAAGAGCACCTAAAATATTTTCCTACATGCTATGGGCGATCCCTTTCTTCCGGCTACTTTTTCCTGTTTCATTCAAGAGCATCTGGAGTCTGATCCCGGCAGAATCATCACGGATTCCCGCAAGTGTCATTACAAAAACATCATCTGGCATCGGTAATGAAATGTTCAATGTTGATCCCATTGTCAACGATTCCATTTCCATGAAGGAGCCGATGTTGGCTGCAGAGCCGTTGCAGGCTTGGATCAAGCTGGGATCGATCGTCTGGACTATAGGGATCCTTGCATTTTTGATTTACGGAATATGGTCGGTGGTACGATTAAAAAGTAAATTGAATGAAGCAAATTTTGAAGAAAAAAACATCTACCGATCCCGGCTTGTGGATACCCCATTTGTGATGGGACTATTTCGACCGAAGATCTACCTGCCTGTGACTCTGTCAGAATCGGAAAAAGATTATATCCTGCTTCATGAACAAACACACCTCAAAAGATTTGACCACGTCATTCGATTTTTCAGCTATCTGATCGTGTGTATTCATTGGTTCAATCCTTTGGTATGGATTGCCTTTTGGTTAAGCGGAAAAGATATGGAAATGTCATGTGACGAATCGGTGATCCGTCGACTGGGACAAGGCGTGAAAAAGAATTACTCCCAATCTCTGTTGAATCTCACGATCGGAAAATCGAATATTGGAATGACACCTCTCGCTTTTGGAGAAGGTGATACAAGAGGACGAATCAAAAACATTATAAATTTCCAGCGACCCAAATGGTGGATCGTTGTGATAGCCATCCTCGTTTTGATCGTTGCGTTTGTTGGACTAATGACGGATTCTAAAGAAGATGCAAAAAAAACGGCAGAACGATTTCTCGAGGTACATACGACTCCGGAGAATGCGGAATTTACAACCTTTTATCTGGACAACATGAATTTGAAATCGTACAGTCTATCGGAAGTAAATGTTTTTTTTGATTTGGTGAGAAAAGAATACGAAAATCTGATGACAAAAGAAGCAATGGAAAGAGCGATCAATAATCGGTTCATACCTTGGATAGATGTGATAAAAGATGCCGACTACACCTTGGAAGTTGTTTTCATCGATTGGAACAAAAGGGAATCGTTGGAACATAGCATGGCCGAATATGACTATGAGATGGGAATCCAAGTAACTTTTGCCAATGAAAAAAGAGAAGAAGTCACCGTTTCTGGGGAAATAGAATTGGTTGAGATGGGTGATGGCTGGAAAGTAGATGGCTATCATCCCAATAATGAAGACTTGTCAAAGTTGTTGTTATGGAACGATACCAACAACAAAGCGCCCGGCTTTTCTTTACCACCAAATGAAGGGGAAAAGATCACGTTCCAGTCTTCTGAATTGATCTATCAAAATGACGGAGGCACATCCCATTCCCTCGGACCCATTGGTCCAACTTACATTTTGAGCAATCGTGTTCTTGAAGTAAAAGGCGAGACCACTTATGAAGTATCCGATTTTCAAGAAACGACGTTGTCGGAGGAAAGCTTCAAAAGTCAGTTTCAAAAGTTTCACGAGATCCCAGACATATCATCTTTTCACAACAAAATGCAGTATGATCTGGTGGATTCCACAAAAGAAACCCCGGGATACCGTCTATATGTACTGGACGATCAATACTGGATGGCTACACTGTATCGAGGAAGTATTTGGAGGGTCGTTACTCTTATACCGCTCGAATGATAAGGGACGGTTCTTTTGATCACAACTAATAGAAACAAAAAGAGCAGTAAATCTGATCTAGGCTTTGGAAGGATATGCCTACATCAAGCCTTGATCGTCCAAAAAACGTTTCACTGCTTGATTTGCCAATTCCGGCTGTTCCAGGGGAAGCAAGTGACCTGCCTTTTCAATGATTTTCAAAGTAGCTTCAGAGCCGCCTTCTTTTGCCAGATGGACGGCTCTTTCCATTTCTTGTTGCTTGACCAAAACGCTGTCTGCACCTCGAAGCCAAAGGGTGGGACATTGGATCATAGGGATCTTGTCCAACAGGTTCCATGTCAAACGAAACGGTCCGATGGCGTTCAGCTGCCAGTCGTCCATGTCCTTTTCGCCGTACTGGAATTTACCTCGGATCTCATCCTTCAAAATGGATGCCAACCGGTCCGGGTCCGTCGGGGAAGTTCCTTTGACAAAAATAGAATGAAGAAGTTTGTTGATGGAGGCATCATCCATTTTCACATATCGCTTGCTTAACATTCTCAACATGCCAGGTGTTTTGATGTAGAGCCAGGTGATGAACTGCCAATCCACCTTGTCTCCCAAACCGCCAGGCTCAAACAGAGCCATGGATCGTACAGAATTTGGATAGCGGGATGCATATTCGATGCTGAGCGCACCACCCATGGAAAGTCCGATCAAGTGAAAGCGGTCCAACCCCAATTGAGTGATTCCGTCATGGAGGATGTCTACCAGACGGGTATGGGTCAAATTTCCGTCCCAAGGTCTGGATTTGCCGTGTCGGGGTGTATCTATCGCAAAAACATGGTAGTGGTTGCTCAAATATGGAAACATCTGATCCCAGCTGAATCGGGCCTCGTCATACATGGCCCCGTGGAGCATGATGATCTTCGGTTTTTGAGGGTCCCCTGCTTCGTAAACAGAGATGGGTCCTCCCTGGACCTCCAACATGTGATGCTTCGATTCACAAGCATTTTCAAATCCGCCGGTAGATTGTATGGTTGCAGAAATCTCGTTCATGTCACTCATCATCCTCTCTTTGGTTCGATTATACACCTGGTTTTCATTCTTTTGAAGTGGGTCTATCTAGAGAATGGAGTCTTTCCATGATAGAATGAGATTATCAATTTATTGAAGGTGATGGCATGAACACAAAGGAAATAAAAGAAGAACTGCAGTTGTTGCTCAAAGGGAAAACTCTGGATGCCCTCATACCGCCATTTGTCTATGTGGTAGCCAATGGTTTCTTTGATTTGAAAATCGCCGCAGCTTTGGCTATAGGGAGTGCGCTTGCACTGATGATCATACGATGGAAATCGAAAAAAACGTTGAAATATGCCTTTTTTGGATTGTTGGGTGTTCTTATTGCAGCGGCTTTTGCCATTCTGTCGGATAATGCGGTGAACTATTTTTTGCCGAATCTGTTGACTAATCTGGGACTGGTCGTCATTACCACGTTCAGCCTGGTCATCAGAAAACCTCTGGCAGCCTGGGTCAGTCATATTTCCAGAGGATGGGAATTGGCGTGGTTTTGGAGACCGGACATCCGTCCCGCCTATACGGAGGTGACCATCTTTTGGCTCAGTTTCTTTTGCATCCGTGCGGTTTTACAGTTTTTGGTACTGATCGAAGCAAACATCGCTCTTCTCTTCCTAGTCAACACCTTGCTCGGGTTTCCCGTTACGGGCGTGGTCGTGCTGATCAGCTATGTTTACGGAGTATGGCGGTTAAAAAAACTGGGTGGTCCTGGGATCGATGAATACCGGCAGAATGTGCCAAAACCGTGGAAAGGTCAGACCCGGGGGTTTTGAGTCATTTCTTGAAGTAGACGTAGTATTTGGGTTATAATTAAAAAAATTGTGATTTCTATAACAAAACAAAAGGGGTGTTGGCACATGTTTAACAACAATGAAGGCGAGTACGGCAGGTTTATCATTCAGGATCTGCAGGATCCGAATGCGGGGACGAAAGAGTTTCGGGAGATGTATAAAAAATTCTCCAATAGGATCCTGTGGATGGACAACAACGTTGTGGAAGGAGCTTTCCAGATGAATACGGCTTGGTACTATGCTGTGCCGGAAAAAGATCCTGTCTTTGACGAACACGCCCATGGATATGATGAGTTGATCGGTTTTTTTGGAAGCGATCCGGAAGATCCCTACAATCTCAATGGAGTCATTGAGCTGGCCATCGACGGGGAATGGCACAGGTTGGACCGAACCAGTATGCTCTACATACCTGCAGACATGAAACACATGCCTATGTCCATAAAAAATGTGGATAAACCCATCTTCCATTTTTCCATTCTAATAGGTCCGGAGTATATAGGAGGGGCCTACAAGTAAGACAGCAATACCAAACGCACCCCCTGCAATGCGGGGGGTGCGTTTTTATGGAAAAGTTTAATTTTTTGTCTTTAAATAATCTTGAAATATGGTTCAAAGGAGAAGCCGATCTCTTCAATCACTTTTTTGCTCTCCTTAATGATCTCTTGGATCCTTTCCGGATGGATGTTCATCATTTTGAAAGGGACCTCTCCGGCATAGTCTAAAAATTCCTCCATGGTGCAGTCAAAATCGCCTCGTAGGTACGAAAAAGTAAGGGACAAGGCTGCGCCTGCAGATGCCCTTGCCAACATGGTAAGTTCATCCCTGTCGTGGTCGATGTCCAGCTTGTATTGCCTATCGTGTATCTTGTAAAAAGGGACGGATACTTCCTTTGCGGGAACGGAACAGTCATAATTGGCGTTGATCCTCTCCACGTAGAACCGATTCACGTTTTTGTCCACAAGATTCAGCATCTGAGTCAACCGGATCTCGACGGCAGTGGAAACTTGAAGGTCATACTTTTTTTGGTCGTGATAGTATTTGTACAGCTTGAACGCTATGACGTTTTTGTTTTCCTTTGCGTAGGTTTCCGCCACCACGCGTGCCAGGTCGACCTTGGAACCGTAATGGTAGGAAATCAGCGGTTTGGTGATCCCGCATAGTTCCGCCACGTGTTCCAGATAAGTATCATTATAACCGTGGTCGTAAAACAACTTGGTTGCGACTTCCAGTATTTTTGATTTTGGGGTTTGTTTTTTTTCGTTTGGAGTTGTCATTTTTTTATTATACTGTTTTTTTTTCAATTAATCTAGTACACTCTGTAAATTTTGAAGCAAGTTTTTGTATAAAATGAACCGGTTAAAATATTTTACAATTTTTTATTGACAATTGAGAGGGCGAGTTTTACAATGTACTTAACCGGTTAAAATTACAAAACAACTACAGGTTACAAATTTATCGAAATCGACATCTGTCATTATCAAAATCATTCGATCAAAGGAGGTTACTATGTCAGTAAAAGAACTGCAGCAGGAAAGAAACCAGCTCTTCTCGGATCTTTTCAACAACATCATACCCAAGCGGATGCCCGTTTCCTTTGCCCTGAATCCACGGATCATTGCGGAATATGCAAACTTGGACTTGTTGGAAGTTCAATTCGACTATAGCTTGCTGGATTCCGTAGCAGATGAAGCGGCACAACTGATTTATTCCGACACCTGTCCCATGATGCCTGCAAGTCTGGCTTCAAGGATTCCAGGAGGATATCAGGCCATCGATTCCCAGTCCTTTCAAATGGGAAGCAACGGTTTCATGCAACATCCGGAAGTTGTTGGAATGGAAGAAAGCGAATATCCAGACTTGATCGCAGACCCCTATGCCTGCATTTTAGAAAAAGTTTTGCCGAGACAGCACAAGGCTCTTGGTTTGGATGATCCAGTCAGAAGGTCCTTGAGTATCAGCGCAGTGCAGGCTGAAAACAATCGACAATTGGGAAACACCATTCCCATTATGAAGAGACTGATCGACAAATACGGCTATTACCAGGGCGCACCAGCAGGATCTGGAGGATTTACTGCGGCGCCATACGACTTCCTGTCCGATCAACTTCGAAGCTTTTCCGGGATCAGCAAGGATATTCGAAGAAACAGGACCCAGATCATGGAAGCATGCGAGGCATTGATGCCATTGATGTTCCAGTTGGGATTACCTTCCAATCCATCTCCGGAGGGTGCCGTGGGAATGCCGTTGCACATGCCTACTTTCATGAGAGAGAAGGATTTTGTGGAAGTGTGGTTGCCAAGCTATTTGAAGATCGTACAGCAATATGCCGCACGAGGGATCCGAACCTCGCCATTCCTGGAAGACAACTGGATGAGATATGTGGATATCTTGCAGGAACTTCCAGCAGGGACCGTCATGATGTTTGAATACGGAGATCCCAAGCTGGTCAAAGAAAAATTGGGAGACAAATTCATCATCAAGGGATTGTATCCGTTGGATCTGTTGAAAAGAGGCACCAAACAACAGGTCATCGACAAGGCGAAAGAGATCTGCGACATCATGCTGCCAGGAGGAGGCTATATCTTCAGTTTTGATAAGGGACCATTGATGTTAAGCGACATCAACCTGGAAAATTATCGAGCATTGACGGAGTTCCTTCGGGATTATGCTGTTTATGACAACGCAGGTGAAAGCTATGGTAGAAAGCTCAACAGCGAGAATTATGAGATCGATCCCGATTTCGGCAAGTTTGAATCCAAGTATTTGACCGATTGGGATGCCTATAAGGCAAAATACCCCATGACACCGGACAGCATGAAAGAACACCTGAACAATTATGACATGGCCAGTCTTCGTTTTTATTTGAACTTGCTTGTTTAACACTACATATGTAAATTTTCATCACCCATTGTTTCAATTGAGCAAAAAATACCTGGCAACGACTGCGTTGCCAGGGACTTGGCTCAATCCATACCAGCCCGCTCGGGAACAAGGTGTGGGAAAATAAGTAAGAACATAGTTGTGTTTCGCTATTATCTTATACTATAAGGAGAATATAAATGGAAAAAAAGACTGTACTTTCAAACTTCGAAATCATGTCCTTTGCGTTGCCCAACGCCGTTTCGGCCATGGTGCACCTGATCCCGGTCATGTACGGAATGATGTTTATGACCGAGTATTTGGGCATCTCTGCAGCTGCCATGGCAACAGCAATGCTTGTTACAAAATTGATGGATTATGGGGTTGCCATTTTTGCAGGCAGCATCATTGAAAAAACACACAGCAAAAAACATGGAAAATACGCTTTATGGCTTAGGATCACAACATTTACGCTGTTTTTCGGGTCCTTGTTGCAGCTTCTTAACACGAACAGCATCATACCTTCCTCCATCGGAAGATTGATATTTGTTTCCATCTTTTATTGCACCTTGCACTTTGGAATGAACTTCCGTGCAACCTCTCAGGGAGGACTTTTACAGCGAATGGCCGGTACTTCCATGGAAACTCGTAAGATTTTGAATGCTCGAAACGGTCAGTTCTCGGCAATGATCACCATCATTTTTGGTGCCATCACCATTCCCTTGATCGAGTTCTTCGGGGGCAACTTCGGCGAAGCCAATGGTTATGCCCTCACCATCGTAGTTTATGGCGCCCTGTTTATGGCCCTCAGTTTCTTCATGCTCTTCCCGGTCATGAAAAAGTACGATATTCCCAGGGAAAAGGCAGAAATCAAAAACGTTCCCCCTGTACGGGACATGTTCAAGTCCATCATAACCAACAACCAGATGATCGTCATGTTTTTCATGATCACCTCCATGACCGTAGGTACGCAAATTTATACGCCTCTTGTTGCCTATTACTTTAATGTGGTTACAGGACGATTTGCAGTAATGACCCTGCTGCTGACGGTTCAAGGAATCAGTGCATTCCTGTTCAGCCTTGTGGCACCTGCCATTGCAAGAAAGCTTGGGAAAAAAGGTACGCTTATGTTCAGTTCCGGTCTTTCCCTTCTCTGTTATGTGGGGATCTGGCTCCTCGGTTTAAATAATCTGTGGGCCTTGGTGGTATTTGCCAGCTTGATCAAAGGTGCAGAAGCCATTTACCGATGCTTCGCGATCAACTACTTCCTGGACTGTGGAGAGTACGGTTACTACACAACAGGCCAAGACAACAGAACCATGGCGTTGACGGTTATGAACTGGCCCATCAAAATTGGATTTATGGCCGGTGGAACTGCAGTAGGTTATGGCCTTGCTCTAATTGGTTATGAAGCCGGGATGGTGGTCACCGATGCCTTCTCAAGAAGCTTTATGATGTTGTTTGGATTGGTACCGGCAGCATTGCTGGCCATCACCTTCCTTTTAGCCATGTTTGCCTACAAGCTTACCGATGAACAGTCCGCATTCTACGCAGCGGAAAACAACAAAAGAGAAGCGGCGATGAGAGAAGCGGCACTCAACGCAGCCAAATAAAAAGATTAATTATCAAAAAAAAGAATAAGCTGAGGTACTGCAATGAAGCAGTGCCTCCTTTTTTTTAGGTGGAGTTCCAGATAAGATTGCATATTCCTAAAGAGAAACATATAATAATTTTAAAGGGAATTAAAATTACAAGAAAAGATTGTTGGACTATGCTTGATAGTTATACAGAGATCGAAGATCTTTTTATACAAAACATTAAAGGAGTGTTGAAAAAATGAAAACCTATGTGGAAACATCCAACACGCTGCCCGTTTATGATGAATGCGATATTTTGGTCGTTGGTGGAGGTGCGGCCGGTCACAGCGCCGCCATTGCCGCCGCCCGTGCCGGAGCAAAAAATATCGTAATCATGGAGCGATATGGCTATATGGGTGGAGACGCCACTGGTGGATATGTCATCATGGTTCCCGATCTTTCCTGGTATGACAAACAATTCGTTCGAGGGATCCAGGAAGAGTGGTTCACTCGTCTGGAAGGAATACCAAATGCGGTATTGGCGCCGCGGCTGGAAGAGTGCGGCAGTGAAGATCCGGCCCTTTTGCACCGGTGGGCTGCCATCCACGACTGCGTCAGCAGGGGAACATATTGGGCAAAAGACAAGGATGGAAATGAGATCACCCGGGATTCCAAAAGGCTGGTTCGTGCCGTCTATTTTGAACCCAACCAGCTCAAAATTGAAATGGACAAAATGCTTTTGGAACACAAGGATGCCATTCGGGTCCAATATCACAGCTGGGGCACCAAGCCCATCATGGAAGACAATGAAGTGAAAGGCGTGATTTTTGAGAGCAAGGAAGGAAGAAAAGCTTTGCTTGCAAAAGTCGTCATCGATGCGACGGGGGATGGAGATCTTTATAGTCAGACAGGGGCGCCCTTTGCCAGTCTTTCCGATGCAGAGACTCGTTCCAGCACGACGGCACTGGTTTGGCGCATCGGAGGGATCGACTGGGATGTCTTCTATGAGTGGCGCCTGTCCCATCCCCAACAAGCTCAAGCTATCAACGGCCGTTTGGCAGAAATTGCAGGATTCCGTTGCATGCCCATAGCATCCAATCAAAACGACATTTGTTGGATCAACAACTGGCATGCCAACAGGGATTGTACCAACATCGAGGATATGTCGGCCACGGAGATCAATACCCGGGCAACCATGCGGGAAATTATGGCCTATTTGAAAGAAGCCTGTCCTGTCGCTTTTCGACATGCTTTTCTTTATGACATTGCCCCACAGTTGGGGACCCGATGCAGCCGCCGTTTAAAAGGAGAGTACATCATGAGTGCCGATGACTGGGCATTTGCCAAACAGCATGACGATGTCATTGCCTGGCATTCCACCATTTGTCAGATCAACGACTGCGGCCCTGTGGAAATACCATTTAGAGCGATCCTTCCTCAAGTTGTGGAAAACCTGCTCTGTCCGGGACGACATTTGTCGGCGGATGATGTTGCCATCGACTGGGTCAATTTGATTCCCCAATGCGTTGGAACCGGCCAAGCCGCAGGCGTGGCTGCTGCTGTCGCCGTCCTGGACGGCACCAATGTACGGAATGTGGACATAAAGAAAGTACAGGAGATCCTCATCGACCAGGATGTACCGTTGCCGCGAAACGAAAGAGTGGATCCTTCCTATACCCAATGCTGTGAAGAGCATGGATATGGCCTGTACACTGCTTTGGCAAAAAGGGCCAAAGAGGAAGGTCTAGCGGATTTCCGACAATGGTAAGCAAATAAGCGGGTAGAATCATTGGGATCCGGATATTTAAGGATCCAAGAAGAAAAGACTAGATGCAAAGGGCGTGTCGGATCTATGGACATGCCTTTTCATCATGTTCAAGGTAGGTCTTGCCACCCCCATCGCCACTGTTGTCGGTATTGTGATCTGCGTGGTGTATTTGAAACTTTCCAAGTGGGACAAGGATTTAGAGTCCGTTGGCAGGCATGATTGAGATATGCAAGATGGGTATGAATAAGAGATGATATAATAACAGAAACGGAAACGGTGAAAGGAAGAGCCATATGATGAAAAAACGGATCCAAAACGCATTCATTGTCATAGGGTTGGTCATGGTCATGCTGATCGGCGGTTTTCTCATCTATGCATCGAATTATTACAAGGCAGAGGAGGAGGCTCTAGCTCTATTGGAAGAAGGAGATCGAATCCGTGTCCAGGACGAACTGGTCATTGTGACCCCACCTGATCCTGGAGACACGGCACTGATCTTCTACCCCGGTGCTAAAGTGGAACATTTCGCCTATTTACCGCTGCTTGATAAAATCGCACAAAGCAGCGAGATCACCTGCATCCTGGTTGACATGCCTTTCAACATGGCGATTTTTGATTCCAATGTTGCCCATGAGATCATGGAGGATTTTCCGGATATTGAACACTGGTATATTGGTGGTCACTCCATGGGTGGAGCCATGGCCAGCAGCTACGCATCGAAGAATCAAGACAAGGTCAGGGACTGATTTTGCTGGGTGCCTATATCTATGGAGGATATCCGGAAGAAGATGCGTTGACGATCTATGGCACTTTCAATACAAGTGTGGCAGAAAAAATCGATTATACCAAAAACATTGTAGTGATCGAAGGGGGCAACCATGCTCAGTTCGGAAATTATGGCAAGCAAAAGGGGGATCCGGATGCCACCATTTCCAGTGAAGTGCAGCAGAATATCACGGTGGAAGCCATCCGGGACTTCCTCACTGAATGAGACCAACAAGCAAGCGAAAATCTCTTATGTTGGAGATATGGCAGTAGATCGTCGAAAGGAGCCGAAAAATGAAAAAGAGAATGGTACATTCCTTAATAGGTGGAGCTTTATTGGGTGTCGTTTGCGTCGTGGGAGCATCTATACGCTCTGATTTTACCGCACCTGCTGATTTTGTATTTTCCCTGTGGTACAACCGTGTCATCATCGGTCTTCTCATTGGTGCACCCTGGGTCAAAACGGTGCGAAGCAAGGCTTTGCTTCGAGGAGGAGTAATGGGTTTGTTGGTTTCCTTTGCATTCTACAGCTCCACGGGATTTCAAGATCCGGTCAGTTTCGTTGCCGGTGTATTGTATGGTGTGCTGCTGGAAGGATGGCTCAGTCGTACCAATGAAAACTCTGCAAAGGAGCTAGAAAAGGTATGAAATACACTTTTGTGGGAGTCCATGATTCCATTGCATATATCGAAGACGACGATGTTATGATCACCGATGGGCAATCTGCACTAGACCTAATGATGACAATGAAATACGAAACAAATTGCAACAAGATGATCCTGGAAAAAGAGAGTATGAGCGAAGATTTTTTTGTGCTCCGTAACGGTATTGCTGGTGAGATCCTTCAAAAATTCATCAATTATCAAATCAAGCTGGCTGTTGTCGGCGACTTTTCTGGATACGAAAGCAAGGCCTTGAAGGATTTCATGTACGAATGCAATAATGGGAATTCTATTTTCTTTGCTGCTGATTTTGAGGAAGGGATCAAGATGTTGGAAGGTGCATGCATCCAAACAATCGAAGGAGGGACCCTATGAAAAAGTGCAGAATAACCGTGATGAGAAAAACACATTATCAAGATCTATCGGAAATGTATGAAAACCCCATCGATCATGCATGCCATATGGAGGAAGGTCAAGTTTTCATTGCCAACGGATGGCTGAAGCCGGAAGGATTGTGCGACAGCGCATGGGAGAGCATGTCCTCCTTTGTCATGACCCTGGCTCACGGAGGGGGAAATTTCTATGACGGGTGGATGAAAAACAAAAGATCTGCCATGATCTCCTGCAACGATGGATTTCGTCCAGTCAGTTTTTATATTGAAGCGTTGGATGAAGATGCAGAAGAACAAAAGGATTTGAGGAACTTTTGAACGGAGGAGGTGCAACATGAAAAAAATACGATTAGGAAGAACCAATCTGATGGTGAGCAAAACGGCTTTTGGTGCATTGCCTATCCAAAGGATCTCATTTGAGGAATCTCGACAGATCCTTCAAAAGGCCTATGAAAGCGGCATCAATTTTTTTGATACGGCCAACGGATACACGGACAGCGAAGAAAAAATAGGATATGCGTTGTCGGATGTTCGAGACGAGATCATCATCGCTACAAAATCAGCCATGGTGGAGAAAAAAGTGATCCTGGAAAACATGGATAAAAGTTTGAAACGGATGAAGACCGATTATATCGACATTTTCCAACTGCACAACCCGGCCCAACTGCCCTCGGAGGAGATCGTTGATGCCTTGTTGGAGCAGAAGGCGAAAGGCAAAATAAGGCATATCGGCATTACCAATCACCGGATCGACCTGGCCTTTGAAGCCGTCCGCACCGGTTGGTTCGAGACCATGCAGTTTCCCTTTTCCCTTCTTTCGGGAGAACAGGAAATGGAGTTGGTCAACGAATGCGAAAGAACGGATACGGGATTTATCGCCATGAAAGCCTTGTCGGGAGGACTGATCAACGACAGCAGGGCGGCTTTCGGCTTCATGATGGATCAGAAAAATGTCGTTCCCATCTATGGGATCCAAAAGATGAGGGAATTGGAAGAGTTTTTGGAACTGGAGAAGGATCCACCAGCAAGGGATCAACATTTGACTTCCTTGATCGAAAAGGCCAGGGAAGGTTTGTCCGGCGACTTTTGCAGAAGCTGCGGATATTGTCTGCCCTGTCCAGCTGAGATCGACATACCCCAATGTGCCAGAGTCAGCCTGTTGATGACCCGGGCACCGGCAGCACCGTTTTTGACGGAGGCATGGAGTGAAAAAATGGAAAAGATCCATGACTGCATCGATTGCGGCAGCTGCAAAACCAAGTGTCCCTACGGGTTGGACGTGCCAAATCTTTTGAAGAGGGAAAAAGAGAGATATGACAAGCTTCGAGGGGAGCTTTCTTGAGTATTCATCTACGAGTACGACATTAGGAGAGGAGATGGAATCATGATCACGTTGGAAACGGAAAGATTACACATGCGCCCACTGGGGGTGGAGGATTTTGATGCATTCTACAGCTATGGGTCCGTACCGGAAAACATGACCTACATGATTTTTGGACCATATACGAAAGAAACTGCAAAAGGGTATTTGGAGATGGTGGAAAATTGGTGGAGAGAAGAACCGCCGAAAATCTATGAATTTGCCGTTACTTTAAAAGAGACGGAGCAGATGATCGGCAATTGCGGTCTTTATCTGGACGATGAGAGAAGATCCACAGGCATGCTGGGCTGGTGTTTTCATCGAGATCACTGGAACCGGGGCTATGCAACGGAAGCCGTAAAAGCCATCATGAAATTCGGATTTGAAGACTTGGACCTGCACCGCATCCATGCAGAATGCAATGCGGACAATCTGGCAAGTGCAAAAGTCATGGAGCACGTGGGGATGCGACGGGAAGGGCATTTCATCAACAATCGATTTGATCGTGTAGGAGATAAAAAGATGTGGTACAGTGAATTTTTCTATGGAATACTGAAAGATGAATTTATAGGAGAAAATGAATGAATTTGATTCCCGCGTTGGATCTGGAGATACTCCATTTCATCCAGAATCATATCCATCATCCCATATTGGATCCAATTTTTTATTTTTGACCCGCATCGGTGATTATGGGATCATATGGATCTTGTTCGCAGTTTTTCTCATTGCAAAAAAAGAATTTCGAAAAACTGGATTTATGGTACTGGCAGCGTTGATGCTGGGGCTGATATTTGGAGAGATCCTCCTCAAACCCTTGTTCGGTCGAATAAGACCCTTTGAAGCATACGACCTGTTTCCAACGATCCTTGATAAAACGAGGGGCTTTTCCTTCCCGAGCGGACATACCACTTCTTCTTTTGCAGCAGCCAGTATTTTGGTGTATCGATCCGGGAAAAGGGCCTGGATCTTCCTGCTGCTTGCTGTAGGGATCGCTTTGTCCCGGCTCTATTATCTGGTCCACTATCCTTCCGATATCGTGGGAGGGATTCTTTTGGGCATTGCTTGTGCCGGGATCGTTATAAGTGTGGTGCAGAAGACCCAAGGAGAAGGTCCTTGAAGCGAAATGTTTATTGACATATGCCCTAAAAGTAATATAATGGAATCATAATGAACATATGTCAATAATAAAGGAGGTGGACCCCATGCCAAGAGGTGATCATAAGGGATCGGTGGTCATAAGTCATGATCATTAAAACACTGGCCGAAAACACAGCCATATCGGAAGAATTTCGCAGCGAACATGGACTCAGCCTTCATATCGAAACTCAAAAACACAAAGTATTGTTTGATACAGGTGCCAGCAGCCTGTTTTCAGAAAATGCAAAGAAAATGGACGTTGATCTTTCTAAAGTAGATATCGCAGTCATCTCTCACGGCCATTATGACCACGGCGACGGAATCCATACGTTTTTGGAACAAAACGAGGAAACAAAAGTGCACATACACAGGCATGCATTCGGAGAATATTATTCCACCCGTCCCAACGGAGACAGGAAGTACATCGGGTTGGACAAGGGGCTCTTGCGTTCAGACCGGTTTATTTTCTTGGATGAAACTTGCCAAATAGATGATGAAGCAGAAATTTTCTCCGGTGTTGAGGGAACGAATCACAATCCGACATGGAACAAGGACCTGTACATGAAGGGTAACGGAACCTTGGTGCGGGATGATTTTTCCCATGAGCAGAATCTGGTCCTTCATGAAGCTGGCAAAGATATATTGATCGCCGGTTGCGCCCACAAGGGCATATTGAATGTCATCGATCACTATTACAAGTGGAAAAACGCCATGCCGGATTACGTCATTGGAGGATTTCACTTGTACAATCGATCAAAAAATCGATCAGAAGATCCCGCTTCCATTGACACCCTTGCAAAGGAATTGTTGGATACGGGTGCAAAGTTTTACACGTGTCATTGTACTGGCCTGGCAGCGTACGAAAGGTTGAAAGCCATCATGGGAAAAAGGATCGGGTACCTTTCTACCGGAAGCCACTTGATTATTTAAAATAAGGAGGGAAATCACATGCCAGATTTTGGGCATCCATTCGCAGGAGCAAAGAAAGACACGAAGATCACCAAAGAGGAGCTGATCCGCGCCATTCGTTTCATGATCGCGGCAGAATACGAAGCGATCCAATTGTACATGCAGCTGGCAGAGTCCACAGACAACGAATTGGCCATTGAAGTATTGAAAGACATTGCCGATGAGGAGAGGGTCCACGCCGGGGAGTTTTTGCGGTTATTGAAAGAATTGGATCCGGATGAGGAAAAGTTTTACGCAGAAGGTGCGGAAGAAGTGGAAGAAGAGATCGAGAAGCTGAAAAAATAGAGCATAATGATATGAAACTAGAGAGAGGCTGCAGATGCGGCCTCTTTATACGTTGCAATAATAGTGTCTTGATCATCGAGTACGAGGATCCTGGAAGTTGAAAACTATTGCCACTTTTTGGCATGTTCAAGTCGATAAAAGAGCCGGTCCACAAGCATTGCAATGAGCATGACCGGTAGAGCTCCTTTTAAAATGAGCACCGGGTTGTTGGTTCGGATTCCGGTTACAATGGGCAGTCCCAATCCTCCTGCACCGACGGTGGCGCCTATGGTGGCAGCAGCAATACTGATAATGGTGGAGGTGCGCAGTCCGGCCAGGATCAAAGAGGCTGCCAACGGGATCTCTACTTTCCAAAAAACTTGAAATTTGTTCATGCCCATGGCTTTCGAAGCCAGTACGATCTCTTGATCCACTTCTCGAAATCCATCTAAAGTGGCAGTGAGTATGGGAAAGATCCCATAAATGATCAAGGCCAGGATCACCGGCTCATAACCGTATCCCATGGCAGGCACCAACAATGCCATGATGGCTACGGTAGGAAAGGTAACGCCCAAGCCGCCCAGCATGATGGCCAACTCCCGCAAACCGTTCCACTGGTACAAGTGGATCAAGGACCCAAAAGAGAATCCGATCAACGCAGCGAAAAAGATGGAAACAAGGACGATGAAAAGGTACTGGACAACAAGATCCTGGAGTGGGACCCATTCTACAGACGCCTTGTCCACGTTTAAAACATCCTTCAACCAAAGTTCAAAAACGTCATATTCCTTGATCATGACGACGAGTGCTGCCAGGAGCAGCAATTCCCTGATCCAAAATTTTTGTCCCATCTTTTTCTTCATCGGTTGCCACCTCCAAAGGAAGCCAGGATATCTTCGAACCGGAAGCGTAAAACCTGATCGTTCCACTTCACCAGCAACTCATTTTTGCCGTTCATCAACATGAAGGATAGTAATTCCTTGCACGTGCTCTCCGAACTCAATGTCATCAACCCGGAAGAGTGGACATCCAGTTCCATGGGTGTTGCATGTCTCACCAGATCCTCCATGGTGATCCTTTCCAACAGTTCCAGGGTATAGCTGTTGCCGAGAAAGTCCCGGATGGTGTTTTCTGCCTCCCGGATGATGTCGAAGGGATGTCCCTTGGCAACGACTTTGCCATCTTTCAACAACACCAGAAAATCCGCCATGCGAACGGCTTCTCCCACATCGTGGGTCACAAAGACTACGGTTTTTTTCAGTTTCTGCTGGATCTCCAAAAAAGATTTTTGCAGTTGAAGACGGCTCACCGGGTCCAAAGCACCGAAAGGTTCATCCAGCAGGAGGATGGCCGGATCTGCTGCCAGCGCTCGAGCCACGCCTACCCGCTGTGCCTCTCCACCGGAAAGCTGGTAGGGATATTTTTTTGCAAAGGAAGAGGGCAGACCCACCAAGTCCAAGAGTTCCTGGATCCGGGATGCCGTTTTTTCTTTGGACCAGTTCATCAATTGGGGAACGACGGCGATGTTTTCAGCCACTCGCATATGAGGAAACAAAGCTGCGCCTTGTATGGCATAGCCCATGTTTCGTCGAAGGATCTCCGGCGCCACATTTTCTATTGGTATCCCATCCACCAAAATGGAACCGGAATCAGGCAGGATCAAACGGTTGATCAGCTTCAACAAAGTGGATTTGCCGCATCCGGAGGGTCCCAACAACATGCACAACTGACCTTCTTCAATGGACAAGTCAAAACCTGTCAGCACCGGCTGTTCTCCGTAACTCTTATAGACGCTTTTGATATCAATCATTGTAGTCCTCCTTGTGCTGCCAGCTTTTTGCGGTTTCTTCAAGTCCTGCCATGACCAGATTGAGGGATACGGACACCAGCACCACCAACAAGGAGGCAACGACCACCAGATCCAGTGCCGATTGGGCCAGTCCAAGGAATAGAAGGGCGCCAAGTCCGCCTCCACCTACCAAACCTGCCAAGATGGTGTTTGCCACGGTCTGGACCAAAGCCGTCCGGATCCCCGTATAGATGGCTGGAAGGGCAAGGGGCAATTCGATGCGATAAAGTATTTGAGGGGAGGTCATGCCCATTCCCCGGGCCCCCTCCAAAATCAAGGGAGAAATGCTTCGAAATCCGGCCAGGATATGATTCGTCAAAGGCAGCAGGGTGTAAGTTGTCAATACGACATAGGCAGGAAAGTATCCGATCCCGTTGATGCCTAAGGCTTTCAGGATGGGGAAAGCCACTGCCAGCATGGACAGGGGGACCATCAACAATCCCAAAAGAGACAAGGTGGGGATCACTTGAAAAAAGTTGGCGACGAGATTGACAGGACGTTCGATCCATTCTTTTTTATAAGCACCGTATCCCAGCAAAAAAGACAATAATATTCCAGTGAGCACGGCATGGAGCGTCAGCTGCATGTGGCGGATGAATTCGGTCCAAATTCGAGAGCCTTGATTGGCCAATTCCCCCATGATAGAGATGGAATCCAGCCACCCCAATATGAAAAAAAAGGATAAGCCTATGAAAAAAATGGCAAACACCAGGGAAGGGATCCATATGCCCAGACGAGAATGATGGTACCTTTCTTGGAGAAGTGAGGTTTTTTGCCGCAATAAAATCAGGATTCCGCCCAAGACCAGCCAAAAACCCATGCCCAGGGATATGCGGGCCGATGTTGGTTGATCCGCCAGTAGGCTGAATGAAGTTCTCCCGATGAAAAGAAGAAAGATCCATGACACAAGGATCATGCCCATCAACTCCGGCCAGGGATGTTTGTTTGAAACGGAAGCAACTATGAAAAATCCCATGATGAAAAAAAGTGCCGTCAGAAAAAAGAACGGATCTTCTCCTGCGGCAAAAACATTCAAGGAGACGCCGGATACGATGCGGTTTGGCCGCAAGATCAGGAAGGAAGGATTCAGGATGCCGACTGCCATCAGCAACAGACCAAATCCATGGATCCCTTCCTTGGCTTTTCCTCTTGTCTCCATTTAATCCATCAGACCTTTCTCTTCCAGGTATTCTTGAGCCACGGTTTTGGCGTCTTCACCGCCAAAAGCCACTCTGGCGTTCAAGGACTGCAATGTCTCCAAATCCAATGATGCAAAGGTTTCCGTGAACAGGTCCCGAAGTTCCGGATATTCTTCAGCAACTTCACCTCGCAAAACAGGAGTGGGCAAATATACGGGAGGAACGTTTTGCGGATCTTCAAGGACGATCATGTCCATTTCCTGCAGAGATCCGTCGGTACCGTATACCAGGGACACGTTTACGCCATCGCTGCCTTCATAGAGTGCCTTGAGCATTTCTGCGGTGTTTCCATGGGACAAGACGATCATCTGATCTGCTGTCAATTGAAAACCATAGGCTTCCTGGTATCCCAAAAGTCCCAGAGGGTTGTCGGCGAAACTGGCGGAACAGATCAATTTCACCGTGCCGCCGTCGTTGACATAGTCGGCGAAATCTTCCATGGTGCGAAGGTCCTGTTCCTGTGCAAATTCTTTGGTTACGGCCAACATCTCCGTATTGTTTGCTTCCGCCGGGGTCAACCATTCGATGTTGTTGGTCTCTTTATCGAAATTCCGGGTAGTTGTGTAGCCCTGCATTGGATCGGACCAGGTCTTTGCATCGGCTTCAGCCCCATAATACTGTCCGGAACCAGTGTAATCCACCACCAGGTCCACCTCACCGGACTCCAATGCTTTTCTTAAAATATCCGGTGTTCCAAATCCAATTTTGTCCACCACTTCAAAGCCGTCATCCTCCATCAAAAGAAGGAGCATATTGCCTAAGATGGCGCCTTCCGAGTCGATCATGGTGGCCACGGTCACCGGTCCTTTCTGCGTTTCCTCCTGTGGAGAACAAGCAGAAGAGAAAATGATCATGAATACGAGCAATCCAAATAAAATAGTTTTTTTCATCTGTCAGCGCAAGGTCATAGGAAAGTGGCCTTGCTCTCCTTTCTACTTTTTTGGTACATACTTATTATTCCCTAAAAGTCGATAATTATTCAGGAGGATCTGCCTTGGATCATTTTGTTGCCTCCTCGAGTTCCACGAACTGGCTTTGTTCATTGAAGAAAGATCGGTAGCCCAGATGCAAAAACAGGATCACGGTTATGGAAACACTGCCGAGGATCCCCATCATGATTGCGATCTGATATCCAATGGCTGTCACGGGGGAGGTGCCCGAGAGTATTTGTCCGGTCATCATGCCTGGTAGGAAAATGATCCCCATGCCCACCATGGAGTTGATGGTGGGCAGAATGGCAGAATCAAAAGCGTTGTTTACGATTTCCTTTGTGGCCATTTTCGGCGTTGCGCCAAGCATCAGCGCCCCTTCCACCAGGTGTTTTTTTGATGTCATTCCCTCCAGAAGATTCCCTACCCCCAAGGAGATTCCGGTCATGGAATTGCCGATGAGCATGCCGGCCAGGGGGATGAAGTATTGGGGGTCGTACCATGGGTTGATCCCGACCACGATCAAAAGAAAATAGAGCAAACAGGAAACTGTTCCGGTGATCATGGAAAAGGCGATGATCCGCTTGAGTCGAAAAGGCAGAAGGATTTTCGTTCTTTGTATGATGTTGTGTACAGCAAAGATCTCCATTGCTGATAGAATGACCAAGGTGATCATTGGAGACGGAGAGCCGAAAACATACACCAGAACATATCCTGTCAACACCAGCTGCAGCGTCATTCGGATCGTGGCGATGAGGATCTCCTTTTCTCTGGGGATCCCTTTCCGTCGTACGATCACCAGGACAAGAACGACAAAAATGTATGCTGCAACCAGTTGGGAAAATTGTAGTTTCAACACCGTATCCATCTAATCCACATCCTCTCTTTCAACGATCTTTCCATCATGGATCCTGACGATCGCGTCCGAATATTTTTCTGCGATCCCCCTGGAATGGGTCACCATGATCAGCGTCTTGTGATTTTTTCTGGAATGGGCGACCAATTCTTCGATGATGATCTTCTCCGTTTCTTCGTCTAAAGCCGATGACGGCTCGTCCAGCAAATAAACCTCCGGATCCAGGAGGATCACCCTTCCCAATGCCAGACGCTGTTTTTCTCCACCGGACAGCTTGTCGCCGTCCTCCTCCAAGCCCTTGTTCAAGTGGACCATTTGCAATATTTGACCAAGAGTATCATCATCTACCAGATCTTTGCGGGCGAATTTCAGGCCGATCAACAGATTGTCCCGAACCGTTCCGGAGAAGATTACCGGTTGTTGGGGGAGCATGACCACATTGCTGCGCAATTCAATGGAAGGGATGTTTTGTAAGGGCTGGTCGTCGTATCGGATCTCTCCAGAATTACAGGAGATCATCTTGTTGAGGAGACGTAGCAACGTCGTTTTTCCGCTTCCGCTTTCTCCAAGGATGCTGGTTATCTTTCCCTTTTCAAGTCGAAGCTCTGGGATATCCAGAATATTCCTGTACGTAACATGTTTCAGTTCAAACACAATGGGGCCTCCTTTTCAGCGTGTTGTTGAGGGCACTTTTTCTTTCCATATCGATAGATTCGGTTTGGGTTGGGTATATGACATATTGTAGCATCAAATTTCCAATAAAGAAAATGCAAGACCACAAAGAAATGCTTTGTCAAGTGAAAGAAGGGAGAAGTCATGGAAAAACAAAAACACGACGATCATCAAGAAGGATCGATGGATCATTCTGGTCACCATCAAAACCAGAAGAAGGAGGACCATGGTGCAGAAGATCACGAAGGACATCACGACCATCACGCCATGATGGTGGAGGATTTTAAAAGAAGGTTCTTCATCTCTTTGATTATCACCGTACCGGTGTTGATCCTGTCCCCCATGATCCAGATGTTCATGGGAGTGGATTGGCGCTTTCCTGGCGATTCCTATCTATTGACGGGACTTTCCACCATCCTGTTTATCTACGGAGGAAAACCATTTTTGACCGGAGCCCGGGACGAACTCAAAGACAGGGAGCCTGCCATGATGACATTGATCGCTTTTGCCATCTCTGTTGCTTATGTATACAGCACCCTGACCGTTTTTGTTCTGGGGGCAATGATTTTTTCTGGGAGCTGGCCACACTGATCGTCATTATGCTGCTGGGACATTGGATCGAAATGAGATCGGTCATGGGTGCATCCAATGCACTGGATGAACTGATCAAACTGATGCCGGAGACGGCACATCGAATCAATGAGGACGGCGAAAACGAAGAAGTACCCGTTAAGCAACTCCAGGCGGGAGACCGGGTGCTGGTAAAACCGGGAGAAAAGATCCCCATCGACGGCATCGTCTATGATGGAAGTTCCGAAGTCAACGAATCCATGGTCACCGGCGAATCCGTGCCGGTCCGGAAGGAAAAAGGGGACGAGATCATCGGCGGATCCATCAACGGAGAAGGCATCTTGCGGTTCGAAGTGGAGAAAGTGGGAGAAGACACCTTCCTGTCCCAGGTGATCCGGATGGTGCAGCAAGCCCAGGAATCGAAATCGAAAACCCAACGATTGGCGGATCTTGCCGCCAAATGGTTGTTTTATATTGCCGTGTCGGTGGGAACGATCACCTTCGTTGCCTGGATCCTGGCTGGCAGGGAACTGTCCTTTGCCGTGGAGAGGGCGGTCACCGTCATCATCATTTCCTGTCCTCATGCACTGGGACTAGCCATGCCACTGGTAACGGCAGTGTCCACCAGCATTGGCGCAAAAAAGGGTCTGTTGATCCGGGACCGGGGTGCCTTTGAAAATGCAAGAAAGATCGACGCCGTTGTTTTTGACAAGACGGGGACCCTGACGGAAGGACAATTTGGCGTAACGGACATGAAGGAAGTAGGCGTGTCCCGGGAAGAACTTCTGACCATTGCCTATTCTGTAGAGGCCAACTCGGAGCATCCCATTGCCAAGGGGATCATCAAGCAGGCGGAAGATCGAGGCTTACAGGCAAAAGAAGTGAAAGACTATCAAAACCTGACCGGCAGAGGACTTCAAGCTATGTTGGACGGGGAAAAGATCGAGATCGCAAGCCCTGGATATGTCCGGGAGAAAGGCATCGATTTTGACGAGGATCATTACGAAGGGTTGGCCCGGGAAGGGAAAACCGTAGTCTTCGTCCTTCGCGAGGAGGAATTGATCGGATCCATCGCCTTATCCGACATGGTACGGGATACGGCCCGGGAGGCGGTCCAAACGTTGAAGTCCATGGGGATCGAATCCATCATGCTGACGGGAGACAATGAGAGAGTGGCCTCCTATGTTGGGAAACAGTTGGGCATGGAAACAGTCATTGCTGAAGTGCTGCCACAGGAAAAATCCCAGAAGATCGAAGCCCTCCAAAAAGAGGGCAAGAAGATCGCCATGACGGGAGACGGCGTCAACGATGCCCCATCCCTGGCCATGGCGGATCTGGGGATCGCCATTGGAGCAGGAACCGATGTGGCCATTGAAACGGCCGATGTCATCCTGGTCAAGAGCAATCCTCTGGACGTGGTGAACATCATCAAGTTGTCCAAGGCCACCTATGGAAAAATGATCCAAAACCTGATTTGGGCCACCGGCTACAACGTGATCGCCCTGCCTTTGGCTGCAGGGATCCTCTACGAGCAGGGAGTGGTGATCAGTCCTGCTTTAGGTGCTGTCCTCATGTCCCTCAGTACGGTCATCGTATCCATCAATGCCAGATTCTTAAAGATCGACGATCGATGAAAATACAAAAGAGGAAGGTGTTTTGATGAAAAACAAAGGAATATGGGTGGGACTGGTTTTGGGAGTGGTCTTGTTTCTGATAGGTTTTTGGGTCTTCTTTTCAGGAGGTCCGTCGGATCTTCCGGAAGATCCAGGGTCGGGTAACGGAGGAGATTCCGCACTGCAGGCGCTGCCCATTCCAGAATTGCTGGAAGATGAAAATCCGGAAGCGGGGATCGCATCCTATAACCTCGTTGCCAGGCATGGCACCATGAACTTCTTTGATGGTGTGGAGACGCTGACCATGGGTTACAACGGGAACTACCTGGGACCGGTCATCAAATTGCAGCGGGGAGAAGAAGTCCATATGAAAGTGACCAACGAATTGAAGGAACCCACGTCGGTTCATTGGCATGGACTGGAAGTGCCTGGAACAGAAGACGGAGGTCCCCATCAACCCATCGCTTCGGGAGGGATCTGGGAACCTTCTTTCACCATTGATCAACCGGCAGCAACCCTGTGGTTCCATCCTCATGTGATCGGGACAACGGCGACGCAGGTTTATTACGGTCTGGCAGGAATGCTGATCATTGAGGATGAAAACAGCCAGTCGCTGGGACTTCCCAGTGAATACGGAGTAAACGACATCCCGTTGATCCTCCAGGATCGAAGTTTCAATGACAATGGTTCCTTCCTGTATTACGACAATATGATGGACGGTGCCTTTGGAGAGCATCTCATGGTCAACGGTGCCATTACTCCCTATCTGGACGTGAAACCTATAAAAATACGGTTTCGGATCCTAAACGGTGCAAATGCCAGAAATTATTACCTCCAATTGTCCGACGGGAAGGGATTCCAACAGATCGCATCCGACGGGGGACTGTTGGAGAAACCCGTTGAAAAGGAAGGATTGTTTCTTTCGCCGGGAGAGCGGGCAGAGATCGTCATTGATTTTTCTTCCTACGATGACGGAGACGTGGTAGCATTTAAGACCGGAGAGGAAGAAATCATGACCTTCCGTATCGGAGGGGACCGGGAAGACCCTTCCACCGTTCCGGAAACCTTGGCGGTGATCGAAAAAATGGAAGAAAGCTCCGCCACGGGAATAAAAACTATTGAATTGGACGGCATGGGACACATGGTGACTCTCAACGGCCGCCAGTTTGACATGGATCGGATCGACGACAACGTGGTTCTTGACGACGTGGAGATCTGGGAGATCACCACCACTGGAAGAATGATGATGGGAACGACAGGTCATCCCTTCCACATACACGGCACCCAGTTTCAAGTACTCAGCCGCAACGGAGCTCCGCCGGATCCCAATGAACAAGGATGGAAAGATACGGTTTTTGTAGGGGTCAACGAAACGGTACGGGTCATCGTCCAGTTTCAGCACAAGGGTGTATACATGTATCATTGCCACATCCTGGAGCATGAGGAAGCGGGAATGATGGGTCAGTTGGAAGTGAAGTAAAATGAAGAGTGATCGATAGAAGGGGGCGACATGCCGTGTTCACAGACCAGGTAGTGGTCATCACTGGTGGAGCCAGTGGCATTGGAAAGACCATGGCGGAAGAATTTGAAAAGAATGGAGCTGCTGTGTGCATCATCGATGTAAAAGAAAATCCGTATTTTGTGGGAGATGTGTCAAAAGAGGAGGATCTTCTTGCTTTTGCCAAAAAGGTGATCGCCGATCACGGCAAGGTGGATCACCTCATCAACAACGCCCTGCCCCGGATGAAGGGGCTGGAGGATTGTTCCTATGAACAATTCAACGAAGCGCTCCGGGTCGGAGTCACTGCACCCTTTTTCCTGACAAAACTTTTTCGGGATCATTTTGCGCCTGGAGCATCCATCGTCAATATATCCTCTTCCAGGGACCGGATGAGCCAGGCGAACACGGAAAGTTATACGGCGGCTAAGGGAGGGATCTCTGCCTTGACCCATGCCCTGGCCGTCACCTTGGCCGGGAAAGTTCGGGTGAACTCCGTTTCTCCTGGTTGGATCGATACGAATTTTACCAAATACAACGGGCCGGACGCCTTGCAGCATCCGGTGCATCGTGTGGGGGATCCTTTGGACATTGCCAACATGGTCCTCTTCCTGTGTTCTAAGAAAGCCGGATTTATCACCGGGGAAAACATCTGCATTGATGGGGGCATGACCAAGCAGATGATCTATTCCGGAGATGAGGGATGGACGTTTAAACCAAAGGAGTAGAGGGAGTAAGCTTAAAGTAGAGACGAAGTAAACTTGAAGAAAAGGGATGGAAAGGAAGGAAGAATGGCAGCAATCGAAGATTTTTTGGCATTGGATATAAGGGTCGGAGAAATCGTCAAGGCGGAAGTTTTTGAGGATGCGAAAAAACCGGCCTACAAGTTGTGGATCGACCTGGGAGAAGCAATAGGGATCAAGAAATCCAGCGCCCAGATCACCGAATGTTATGGACTGGATGATTTGCTGGGAAAGCAGGTTCTTTGCGTTGTGAACTTTCCACCCAGACAGATCGCAAATTTTCTCTCGGAGGTACTGGTGCTGGGAACCTATTCCAAACAAGGAGTGGTATTGATCCAGCCGGAACAGCCTGTTGAAAAAGGAGACAAGTTGGGGTAAGATATCCAAGGATCACATCGTTGATAATGGGAGGACACAAGTGAAAATATCAAAGAAAGACGCATTGACCTGGTTTGAATTTTTTAGCATGCTGCCGGAAGAGGAGGAACTGATGGTTCGACAGCAGGAGATCGTTTATGCCACCTTTGCACAGATCGAAGCGGTGGTAAATCATCGACATGAAAAACTCATATCGGAAATACAGGATTTGAAAAACTTGGACAACCGGACCCTGTATGTAGGGGACGGAAGCAAATTCCCGCCGGGTTGCCGTTCCTGCCTGACGGGGACCGGGCTAAGTGCTGTTCGCAAGACCAACCGGTGCAACATCGTCTGCAAGTTTTGCTACAACTATGGGGAATTGGAAGATCAACCACCCGTGGGGGAAGGATTGTGGGAGATCGGGGGCACAAAATTCTACGAAAAGGACATGGATCTTCTCCTCTCGATCCAGGAAAAACCAACAGGCATTTCCTACGTATACCTGGAACCCTTCATGGAAATCGAAAAATACTACCCGATCATACGCAAGTTCAAGAAAGCCGGGATCCATCAGCACATGTACACCAACGGCACCCTTGCCACAAAGGAAAACCTGAAGACCTTGGGGGAGGCAGGTCTGGATGAGATCCGCTTCAATCTGGGAGCCACCAATGTTTCCGACAAGGTGATCGAAAACATGAAATTGGCGAAGGCCTTCATCCCCAATGTGGGGATCGAAACGCCCATGACTTCGGAATTCTATCAGACTTTTTTTGAGAAAAAACAAGAAATTTTAGATACGGGGATCGACTTCATCAATTGTGCCGAACTCCATTTGAACGGGAACAACATCCATAATTATGAAGGGGAGAACATGTACATTTCCAGACATGGTTATATTTCGCCAATTTGGAGCAGAGAAGGGACCTTGCAATTCATGAAAAAGGCAGTGGAGGAAAAGTGGGACATGGTCGTCCATGACTGTTCCAACGACACCAAGTTTGCACGGGGACTGAACCTGGGGGCCAAAAACGGAATGTCATTTGGCGGCAGCAATTACGCCTGCGAATTCACCAGGATCCCCTATGAAGCATTTTTGCCGATCCTGAGGGATGAAAATTTCGAATTTTTGCAGGAAGAAGAACTGCCGGAGGGGTACAAACCGGGAGAGATGATGTTTTGATGGATCTGAAAATATTGATCGTCTACTGCTCCAACTATAGAAGCAATACAGCAAGGATCGCAGAAGCCATGGCGACAAAGGTCGGTGGGAAAGCGATGCCTCTTGCAGCAGTTTCAGATTCCAGCATGGATCCGGGAGAGTACGACCTGATCGGGATCGGATCGGGAGTATACCGGGAAAGCATGTCCAAAAAGTTGTTTCGAGCCGTGGAAGCCTGGGATCTGCAGGAACAGAATGTTTTTGTTTTTTCCACCAGTGGTGTTGGCATGAAGTTCTACAACAACCGGTTGATCAGGTTGTTGCGCACAAAAAGGGCAAAAGTGATGGGTAGTTTTGCCTGCAAGGGAAGCTTTGACGCCAGGGAATTTTCGGACAAGAAAGTATTCCATTGGATGGGGAAACAGGCCCAGGGGCATCCGGATGCAAAGGATATTAGGGATGCGGAGTCTTTTGCAGGGCAGGTCCTGGCTTCGGTGAAATCTTAAAAGTGGATGTAGAATTGGAGGTGAACGCTGGTGGATCAAGAAAAATTGGATCTTTTTTTTGCGAAAAAGCCGCAGCTGAAATCCCTCTTCCTGACATTGGATGGGATGTTGAGACAACGATATGGCTCGCTTTTTTTTAAAGTACAAAAAAGTCAGATCAGTTTTTGTGATCCTCGGCCTTTTTGCTGGGTATGGCTGCCCATCCGGGATGGGATCAAGGGACGACCGGAAGAATACCTGGTGGTGTCATTTGGATTGGATCATGAGATCCGCCATTCTCGTTTGATTGAAGCAGTAGAACCTTATCCCGGTCGCTGGACCCATCACACCATCGTAAGCAAAGAAACGGAGCTGGATGAGGAACTCATGGGATGGATTTTGGAAGCTCACGAATGGATGGTGAACAAATGAACCGCCTGTTGAAACTTGCGTTTGTTCTGTTGATTGGAGTATCTTTGGTTCTCCCTTCCTTCAGCGTAGATGAATATCGCATTCTGCTAAACACCACCAGTCATTTGGGAGCCCAGCATGCACCGCTGGCATGGATTATGAACGCCACCTTCCTGTTGTTGGGATCGGCCACCATCCTGTCGGGTTGGCGTGCCTTTAATGGATATTGGTTTCAGCGGATCGCCCTGATCGTCTTCGGCTTGGCACTGATGGGGACGGGTATATTTCAGCATCGCCCTATTGTGGAAGGTCTTTCCTTCAACATGTTGGAAGACCAGCTTCATTCTATTTTTGCTTCCGTTGTGGGAACTGCGTTCACCCTATTCGCCATTTCTGTCGCTTTTATCGAGAAAGAAAAGGAGGATCGGATAGGGGCCATTCTCATGGGTTTGGCGTCCATTCTTCTTTCTCTTTTGATTTTTCGAGTATCTTCTCTAGCAGGAATATGGCAGAGGGCCATGTTCTTTCTTGCATTTGGATGGATGGTGCTCCTCTTTGAGCGATGGACAAAAAAGGATAAAAAAATTGACAAAATTCAAAATTAGGGATTAAAGAACGTCGTACCGGATGATATAATAAGAAATATCATTATTATAAAATCTAAAGAAAAGTAGGTGCAATGCCCATGATGGATTTCATCGAAACCGCTAAAAGCAATGCCAAGGAAGAGAAGAAAAAGTACTCTTGGGAAACCATACCGGCACCCATTCCGGAAGAAGAGATCGTAGAGACCCTGGAAGCCGATGTGGCAATCGTCGGTGGAGGGATCGCCGGTCTTGGAACGGGAGCTCGATGTACGGAACAGGGACTCAGCGTCATCGTTGTAGAAAAATACAAGGGTTTGGTAGCCAGAGGCGCCCATATCGCCTCCCTGGATTCCAGGGTCATGCGGGAACACGGCATCACGATCGACAAGGAACAATTTGCCAGGGATTGGATGCGCATTTGCGGCAGCAGGGTCAATGAAGATCTTCTTTGGCTCTACATCAACAAAAGCGAAGAGGCTTTTGAGTGGTTGCTGGACCTGGCCGAAGGAGAAGTGATCCCTCTCTTGTTTGGCGGCAACTACAAGGGACCGGACTTTACGGAGTATGCGGGGACCCATTTCATTGTACGAACGGAAAACAGCAGATACAAATACAACGGTGCCATGCTCATGTGCGAGATCTTGCAGGATAAGATCCTCGCCGGGGGGAATCAGATCGTTCGAAATACCCGGGTGGAGCAATTGGAAAAAGAGGGAGACCGGGTGGTGGCCTTCATCGCCAAGGGAGAAGACGGAAAGTATCGCCGGTATCGCGGGAACAAGGCCGTTGTTCTGGCAACGGGAGACATCGGAGGCAATCCGGAAATGTTGGAAGCTTTCTCTCCTTTGGGTCTGAAGCCCAAGCGAAACGGATATTATCCTCCGGGACTCAACACGGGTGACGGACATAAAATGGCTTACTGGGCCGGAGCGGCTTTTGAAGATCCGGCGTGGGCATTATCCCTTCATTTGATCGCCTATTCCCTGTATGCCTTCTTCTTCCTTCACGTGAACCGACAGGGAAAACGCTTCATGAACGAGGACACCTGGGTCCAGGCAAAAGCCATTCGCTGCCTGATGCAGCCGGAAGGGGATTGGGCCTACTCCATCTTTGATGCCAAGTGGTTCGACGAGGTAGGAGAACGGGTCAACATTGCCGGCGGACAATTCAGCGAACCTTTGGGCGCCATCTACGGTCAGGAATGGAGCAAGGACAACGGCATCGACCAAGCCATCGAACGATACGTGAAAAAAGGCACCTGCTTTAAAGCGGATACCCTGGAAGAACTGGCGGAACAGATGGAAGTGCCGGTGGAAAACTTGAAAGCAACAGTAGCACGATACAACGAGCTGTACCAGCAGGGAAAAGATCTGGACTATGGCAAACGTCCGGAGCTGCTCACCAGCATCGACAAACCCCCTTACTATGCACTGAAATGGGGACCTGCCCTGTTGAATGTCCATGGAGGCGTCATTATCGATCCAAAGATGCGCGTCATGGACAAAAACGATCGACCCATTCCCGGTCTGCTGGCAGTGGGTAACGTTTCCGGCGGTCTGTACGGAGTGGACTATCCACTCTTGCTCAATGGCAACAGCCATGGCCGAGCCTTGGTGTGGGCGAGAGAAGCGACAGATACTATTTTGGAAGAAAACAAATAAGATACATCAAATATTTGGATCCCGGCGGTTTTCATCCCGCCGGGATCTTTGACCGTTCATCTTCGGATACTTGCCTTTCAGCAAGAGGGAAATACCTTTGGTCTGCCTTTGCTGTAATTCCGGCAAAAAAACAGTATAATGTAAGCAAATGAGAAATTTCCAGGAGGTCGTATACATGGTTCCACGAAAAATTTACCCGCCCCAAGATGCATTCGTACAACAGGCCAACTATACTACGGAACGAGAAGTATTCGACGATTTGCAATTCTGGGAAGAGCAGGCTTCCCGGTTGGATTGGTTTGCACCTTGGGATCAGGTGCTGGAAGGGGAGTTTCCTTTTGTCAAATGGTTCGTCAATGGCAAGATCAATGCTTCTTACAACTGTTTGGATCGTCATTTGATGAGCTGGAGAAAAAATAAGGCAGCCTTGATTTTTGAAGGGGAACCGGGAGACCAAAAGGTCATGACCTACAAGGATCTGCACCGGGAAACCTCCAAATTCGCCAACGTGCTCAAGGAATTGGGGGTCGAAAAAGGGGACATTGTCACCATCTACTTGCCGGTCATGACGGAAGCCGTTGTGGCAATGTTGGCATGCGCCAGGATCGGAGCCATACACAGCCTGGTTTTTGGGGGATTCGCACCGCACGCACTAGCGGAACGGATCAAGGACAGCCAATCCAAAATACTGTTGACAGCGGATGGATATTGGCGTCGGGGAGAAGTGATCCGTACAAAAGACAAGGTGGATGAAGCCCTGGAAGAATGTCCGTCGGTGGAAACGGTAGTAGTGGTTTCCAGAGTAGCAAATGCCATCCGAATGAAGAGAAATCGGGATCACTGGTATCATGAGTTGATGAATTATGCAGATAACCACTGCGAAGCGGAAGTCATGGATTCGGAGGATACTCTCTTTATCAAATATACCAGCGGTGCCACGGGTAAACCCAAGGGGGTGGTCCATACGACGGGAGGATACTTGACCGGAGCCAGCTCCACCCATTACAGTGTCCTGGACATCAAGGAAGAGGATGTCTATTGGTGCGCCGGAGACATCGAATGGATCACCGGCCACAGTTATACGGTGTATGGTCCCTTGTCCAATGGAGCCACGGTGATCTTATATGAAGGAGCTCCCGATTTTCCGCAGAAGGACCGAATCTGGGAAATCATCGAAAAATACGGGGTTTCCATATTCTATACTTCGCCAACGGCTGTTCGAATGTTCATGAAGTGGGGAAACAAATGGTTTGCCGACCATGACATCTCCACTTTGCGATTGTTGGGTTCTGTTGGGGAGACCATGAATCCGGAAGCATGGACCTGGTTTTATGAAGAAGTGGGGAAGGGTCGTTGTCCCATTGTAGACACTTGGTGGCAGACGGAGACGGGATCCATCATGATCTCCCCACTGCCCGGGATGACGTCCTTGAAACCCGGTTCGGTGGCAACGCCCCTTCCGGGGATCGCTGCGGAAGTGGTGGACGATGAAGGCCGGCCCGTTCCCAGAGGAAGAAACGGATATCTGGTGATCAAAAAACCCTGGCCGTCCATGATTCGAAATATTTACAAGGACACCCAGAAGTTTTTGGACACCTACTGGTCCGTTTTTGATGGAGCTTTCTATACGGGAGACGGCGCGTATGTGGACGAAGACGGCTATTACTGGATCTCAGGCCGGGTGGACGATGTGATCAACGTCAGCGGTTACCGGTTGGGCAGTGCAGAACTGGAAAGTGCCGTATTGATGCATCCTTTGGCTTCCGAAGCGGCAGCCATCGGCATGAACGACAAAAACAAGAGAAGTGCCGTCTGCATTTTTGTCACATTGACGGAGGGGGCTTCCCCAAGCGAAGCATTGGAGCAGGAGATCGTAGAACGGATCGTCGAGGAGATCGGTTCTTTTGCCAAACCGGAGCGGGTGTATTTTACAAAGAACCTCCCAAAGACCAGAGGCGGGAAAATAATGCGCCGACTTCTCCGAGATGTGGCGGAAGGCCGGGAATTGGGGGATACCAGCACTCTTTTGGATGTGACGGTCATTGATGAATTGATGATTCGAGGAGGAAAGTAGTGGGGATCCGCAATTTTTTCCAGCAATGGGGAGAGAACAATGCACAAAAGAAAACATCCAGGCAGAAGATCTTGCTGGAACGGGATTTTATTGCCTTGGACGTGGAGACCACAGGCTTTCACGTACAACGGGGAGATCGGATCATCTCCCTGGGAGCCGTAAAAATCAAAAACGGAAAGATCCTTCGGGAGGATGCTTTTTATACTTTGGTGAATCCCGACAAGGAGATCCCCCAAGTGGTCAGAGAATTGACGGGTATCGATGATGATGCCGTAGCATCGGCCCCCGACTTTGAATCGGTGATGAAGGAGTTTGTGGATTGGAGCATACGGGATACGGAAAATCCTGTAGCCATCGGACACGCGATCACCTTTGACTTGTCCTTTTTAAAGAAACCGTCCATTGCCCCCGATTGGATGAACAAATGGCTGGATACCAGGGAGATCGTTTCCCTGGTCTACCCCGGACTGGAAAACAAGAGCCTATTCCACATCGCCGAATTTCTGGAGTGCAGCATCCTGGTGGAACACCATGCATTGGAAGATGCCATTTTATCTGCGGAAGTATTCCTTCTTGCCCTGGAAGCCCTAAAAGAACAAAATGTGGAAACCTTGGAGAGTCTGCGGAGGATGCAGAAGAGCAAACGGCTGATTTTGCCGTCGGAATTTTAGAAAAGTCCCTTATGGGGCTTTTTTCTTTGTAAACGGTTCCATTCAAGAGATGAACGGTCCAGGAAAGGGTGTGGAGCCGTTCATGGGAAAAGATGGAGCGTTGACAGGTCCAGGATGTCCGTCCAACAGATTTTCATTTCGTTAATAAAAAAATCCGGGTATCATGAGACAAAGAAATTCCAAGGAGGCAGAACGATGAATAAAGAAAACGACAAAAGCATGCAAGAATATTGGAAAAGGAACGTGGCGCTGATCCGCAACCTGTTGATCATTTGGGCTGCTGTGTCTTATGGGGCGGTCATCCTTCTAGGCGACGTACTCAGCAAGATTTCTTTCTTTGGTGTGAACCTGGCTTTCTGGTTTGCTCATCAGGGATCCATTTTGACTTTTGTGGCCATTGTTGCTTTTTATGCTTGGAGAATGGGCAAGCTGGACAAAGAATTTGATGTGGAAGAATAAGGCTTGGAGCCGATAGGAGGGTGACGTAATGAGTGTAGAAGTATTGACCTTGATTTTTGTAATGTTGACGTTTGGTTTGTATGCCTATATAGGATGGTGGGCCAAAGCCGTTGATACAAAGAGTTTTTACGTGGCGGGAAACGACGTGCCCATTATTGCCAATGGAGCAGCTATCGCAGCAGACTGGATGTCTGCCGCATCGTTCTTGTCCATGGCCGGACTTATTGCTTTTCTAGGGTATGACGGAACGGTTTACTTGATGGGATGGACCGGCGGATATGTCCTTTTGGCGTTGCTGTTGGCACCCTATCTTCGTAAATTTGGTCGATATACCGTTCCTGATTTTATTGGAGACCGTTTTTACTCCAATAAATCCAGAGCCGTCGCCGCCATCGCCACTATTTTTGTTTCCCTGACTTACGTAGCCGGTCAGATGCGGGGCGTGGGGATCGTCTTCAGCCGGTATCTGGGCGTAAACATCGAGATCGGCGTCATTATTGGTATGGCCTTGATCATGTTCTTTGCCGTTATAGGTGGAATGAAGGGGATCACCTGGACACAGGTGGCCCAGTTCTTCATCTTGATCGTGGCATTTGTGGTGCCGGCAGTGGCCATTTCCTTCAAGCTGACGGGAAATCCCATACCCCAGTTCGGCATGATCTTCAGCGATGTCGCCCAGCGTTTGGGAGAAGCCCAGATCGAAGCCGGGTTGAAAGAGTACATTTTGCCATTTCAAAACATGAGCAAGTTGAATGTGTTCATGATGACCATGGCCTTGATGGTGGGGACCGCTGGATTGCCTCACGTCATCACCCGGTTCTATACCGTAAAAACGGTAAAGGGAGCCAGATGGTCTGCCGTGTGGGCTTTGCTGTTCATTGCCATTTTGTATACGACGGCACCTGCCGTAGGCATGTTCTCTAAATTCAACATCATCGATACGGTCCACAACCAACCGGTGGAAGAGATCCAACAGATCGAGTGGGTGGAAAAATGGAGCACTACGGGTTTGTTGGGATTGAACGACGTGAATGAGGATGGCGTCTATCGTCTGTCCGGAGATCCGGCGACCAATGAAGTGAATATCGACAAGGACATCATCGTATTGTCCACGCCGGAAGTGGCCCAACTCAGTCCAGTGATCATAGCATTGGTGGCTGCCGGTGGTCTGGCCGCGGCATTGTCCACGGCGGCAGGGTTGCTTCTGGCCATGTCCAGCGCCGTGTCCCATGATATCTATTACAAGATCTACAACAGAAATGCCACGGAGAAACAGCGGTTGCGAGTGGCTCGGGTCATGATCTTCCTGTCCGTTTTGGCTGCCGGATACTTCGGCATCAATCCTCCGGGCTTTGTTGGAGAAGTTGTCGCCTTTGCCTTCGGCATTGCTGCTGCCAGTCTGTTTCCGGCCATATTTTTGGGGATCTTCGACAAGCGGCATAATCGGGAAGGTGCCACCGCAGGTATCGTTACCGGTCTGGTGTTCACCGTCGTGATGTTGGTGTTGATGAAGTCCGTACCTTTGTTGGGAACAGAAACGCCCATCATTGAAAGCTTCTTCGGCATCGATGCAGCAGGGATCGGCATTGTGGGAATGGTCCTTCATTTCGCTGTAGGATTTGTCGTTTCCAGAAGTACGAAAGAACCGCCCCAAGACATCCAGGAGATGGTGGAAAACATTCGGATCCCTAAAGGTTCCGGCGAGCCCCAGGGAGATCATTAAAGAAATACCGCACAATGGATGCATGATATAATGGAGTGGACCGGTTTTGGTCTGCTCCATTGCTTGCGAGAAGGAGAGGAAAACAATGCCCTTATCTGAAAATGATGTATCCCTGCTGTTTGATCGATTGGATACGGATGATAAAATCAAGAATTGGTTTGATGCTGGTTCAAGTACAGGTGAAGATTTTTTCGACCAGTTGAAACAGCTCAATGATGCCTATGATCGGAAGAAGAAGGATGCGTTGAATGAATTGGTGGAATCCTTGAAAAAAGAGGAAGGCTATCCACCGGTGCGCTTTTGTTGGATGGTTCTTGGAAGTGGAGGCAGACGGGAACAGGTTTATCGAACGGATCAGGACAACGGATTGATCCACCAGGCGGTGGATGATCCTGCCAAACAAAAGGAAGTGGAGCGATATTTTCAGGTCTTTGCACAAAAGGCAAACCAGGCTTTGGCATCCTTGGGATTCGCTTTGTGTCCCGGGGATGTCATGGCAGAAAATGATTTCTGGAGGGGCAGTACGGAATTTTGGAGACGACGAGTGGAACAGTGGGTGGAAAAGCCGACGAGTGAAAACATTCGAAACTTAACTATTTTTCTGGATTTTCGAGGCATGTACGGATCCCTGGATATGGCCGTGGAGCTTCGTCAGGAACTCATGGAAGCCGTTCGCAGGCGACCGCTTTTTCTGACTTTTTTAGCCCAGGATGCCTGTTCGGGAGCCATTGGAAACCCTTTGAGAAACGACAGGATCAATGTAAAAACGGAATGGTTGGTTCATTTGGTGGATTGTGTTCGTGTTTTTGCCATAAAAAATCAATGCGTAGAGACAAATACTTGTCGGCGCATTGACTATTTGGAAGGCAGATCGATTTTTTCTTCGGAGTTTTCCCAAGATCTGAAGAATACCCTGGAAAGGATGCTTCGCTGGCGAATGCTTGCCAACAAGGATCAGTTGCCCTCGAAGGTGTTGTTGGAAAACTGGGACGGCGAGTGGCAGGAGACAACGGAGACACTGCGCCTTCTTCGTTCCGTCACCAAAGAAGAGTTTTTTCCCAACTCATAGATCCAGGATCTGCTTTAAATGCTTGGCTTGTCTTCGGCTGACGGGGATCTGGGTATTGTTCTTGTCGGTCATGCGAATATTGTACGTCCCTTTGAAAAAAGGGGCGATTTCTTTTATTTTTTTCAAGTTGACCAGATAGCTGCGATGGCATCGAAAAAAAAGTTTGGGATCCAATTTTTCTTCCAGAGCCTGGAGAGTATACTTGGTCAGATATTTCTGTTGGTCCGTTGCGACATAGACATAACTTCCTTCGGAAAAGGCATAATAAACATCCACAGCATCCAGAAGGACGATCTTGCCTCCCTGCTCGACGGACAGTCGCTGGATCGGTTCCTTAGGCAGGTCTTGTTTCTTGGGGCTCACCGTCGTCTTGAACCGATTCCGGATCCGTTCAACGGCATGACTCAGTTTTTCTTCTTCAATGGGCTTGAGCAGATAATCAACGGCATTGACCCGAAAAGCCTGAAGGGCATATTGATCGTATGCGGTTATGTATACGATGGCTGGAGGGTCCTCCAATTCTTTTATTTTCTCTCCCAGATCCATCCCGTCCATTTGAGGCATGTTGATATCCAGAAAAACCATGTCGTAATCCAGTGCGGTGATCAAGGCCAGGGCCTCTTTCCCGTTGGTGGCTTCTCCCACCACTTCCACTCCCTCCAACCGGCTCAATAGATAGCGTAATTCTTCCCTTGCCGGGTATTCGTCATCCACGATCAATGCTTTCAGTGTCATCGGTTATTCACTCCTTCTTCCAAAGACATGGGGATCTTAAAGGTCGCGTTTGTTCCTTGATCCAAGGCGCTGGTGATATGAAGACCGTACTTGTTGCCATAGAGCAGCCGCAGCCGCTCGTGCAGGTTGTAGATTCCTACACCCAATCCGGAACCGTAACCTTTGTCGTAGAGCTTTTCCAACCGGTCTTCTTCGATCCCTATACCGTTGTCGACGACGGAAATTTCCACTTCGTCGTATATTTTTCGAATGCGGATGCGAAGAAGTCCGTTTCCTTCTTTCGGAACAAGGCCATGGATGATGGCGTTGTTGACCAAGGGTTGAATGGACAAAATGGGGATCTTAACTTTTTTCAGATTTTCATCCACATCGGTGATCAGGGTCAGTCGTTCGCCAAAGCGGGCCTTTTCAATGATCAGATAGTCTTGAACCACCTTCAGTTCTTCTCCAACGGTGGTAAAACGGTCGGTGCTTCCCAAAGTGTAGCGCAAGAAAGAGGACAGTCGGCGGATCAACTCCCGGGTAACCTGGGGATCCTTCAAGACGTACATGTTGATAGCGTTGAGAGAATTGAAGAGAAAATGGGGATTGACCTGGGCCTGCAATGCATCCAATCGGGCCTCCGTGGTCAATTGGACCTGTCGCTCCAACTCCCGGTGCTGCATTTGCAGACTCACCAATTGAGCCAGGGATTCGCAGGTTTCCACGAAATCGGTGGAGGCACCTCCTTTTTTGGTACAAAAAAACCCCAAAGATCCGGTGATCTCATCCCCCTGTTTTAAAGGGACCAGTACACCGGATGTAAAGGGACATTCGCAGGTGGAGCGGACGCAGTCAAAAGCTCTTTTGTTCCGAAGTATTTGGGTTTCGCCCTGTTGCATAGCGCGGGTCATGCGAACCAGGGGGATCTTATTGCCAATGGAATAATCCGGACAGGAAAAACCGGAGTAGGCGGTGATGGTTTGGGAATCCGTCCATGCGACGGCATCTGCCTTGGCAATGTCTTTCAGAAGATCCGTCATGGTGCCTGGAAGGAGATCTTTCGATGGAGATCCCTTCGCCGACGGGTCCTCTGATAAGACAGATTTGTGTGAACCAATATCTATTTTTTTTAGAATAAAATAATTGCATGCAAACAACAGCGCGACTAATGCCATGGGAATTCTGGCGGCAGGAAACACCAATACCAATAGCAGCAAGATCGAGGCATTCATGACAAACAGCAATGTTGGAGTTTTCATCATTCCATCCTTCCCAATGGTATCGTTGAAAGTATTATATTCATTGGGAGGTCATTTGTCAAAAAACAGCAGGAAGGTTATTTTCTGAGGATCTTTTCCACGATAGGTGCCCGTACCCAGGAGGGCTGCGGTAAACCGGAACCAAGCAAAGGCCGCACGTAAAACTTGAAAGCGTCGGTGACATGATTGCCCCTTTCGTTGATGAACTCATCGGCCATGTACTTGGTTTTGGCGGCGATGTCTTCAAAAGCTGCAAGTTTAAAATTGACAGAATAGTCTCCGATCCGTCGTATGGTCATGGACCCGTCCACATCGTTCCACATGGCCATTTGGACAGCCCGTTCTCCTACTTCCCTGGCTTCCTGTTGGTCTACGTCGGATACGCAACCCAGGAAAGAACGCTGCAGGTACCCAAAGGTATCGCTTCGCACTCGGGAGATGTTCAACTTGGACTTGATCTCATTGGCCAGCAGGTCCCCAACACTCCCGTTCCGGACAGGGTGATGTTGCCATGAGCGTCCTTGTCCAAGTTTTTATTCAGGCTAGCCGCGATGGGCGTACCAGTTTCATCGGTGATGCCTTCGGAAACGGCCACGACGCAGTATCCGTATTTTTGGTGAACAGATTTTACATCCAGGAGAAATTGCTCCATGGAAAAGGTTCGCTCCGGCAGATAGATCAAGTGGGGTCCATCCGCTTCGTATTTTCGGGCTATTGCAGAGGAGGCAGTCAAAAACCCGGTGTGTCGGCCCATGACGACGCCGATGTAGACGCCGTTTAGGGCACGTACATCCAGATTGACGCCCATAAATGCCTGTGCCACAAATCGGGCGGCAGATCCAAAACCCGGTGTATGATCGTTTAGGACCAGGTCGTTGTCGATGGTTTTTGGGACATGGATCACCCTCAGGTCGTAGTTGGCTGCATTGGCTTCCTCGTTGACGATCCGCGCCGTATCGGAGGAGTCGTTGCCGCCGATATAGAAGAAATAACGGATATCGTGGGCCTTCATGACTTTGAACATTTCCTTGCAGTAGGCAGTATCCGGCTTGACTCGGGTGGACAACAGGGCGGAAGAAGGTGTTTTCGCCACCTGTTCCAGGTTGTGGGTGGTTTCTTGTGTCAGATCCAGGAAGTTTTCATTGAGGATCCCTTCCACTCCACGCAGTGCACCGTAGACCCGGTCGACCTGGGCGAATTTTCGTGCTTCCGCCACGATCCCTACCAGACTCTGATTGATGACGGCCGTTGGGCCTCCACTTTGTGCGATCAATACTTTTCCTTTTAACCCCATAACTAAGCTCCTTTCGTTGGTTGATCAAAATATTTCACTCAGTATACCATGATAATTTGTAAATATATAATAAATTTTCAAGACGATGAACGGCTATATTGTTAATATTATAACATAAAAAGATCCATGGCGAAGACTTGGTGGGTGAATATCCCTCTCTCCAGTGTGATATAATAATCTAAATTTACATAGTGGATGGTGGTTATATGAAGTCCCACAGATATGGGAAAAATAAACAGTTTATTTTGGATACAGCGTATAGTCTATTCAATGAAAAAGGCTACAAAAAGACAACCATGCGAGATATTGCAGGCCGATCGGGCGGGTCCTTGGGGTCTATCACCTATTATTTTAAAAAAAAGGCGGACATAGCTAAAGCACTGTATCTGGAGTTCAGCAAAAATTTTTATACACAAATTCGAAGAATCTATTCGAAATTGGACTTGAACACTATTGAAGCGGATACGGTATATCTGTGTACATCGGTTTTGGTAGAAGTGTCCAATCCCAAATTGATACGTTTTATGTTTGATGTTAGCCAGGAAGGCTTGCTGACAGATATTATGAAAGATACGATTTTCATGCAATTTGCGAGAAAAAATGAGTATCTGAAATTGAATAAGGATAATGAGTCCTTGATGGTGGAAAGTCTTTTTTACATTGGAATGTACCAGCAGTTGGTTGTAGGAATCAAGAGCGGGCTCATTCATGATGTTGACAAGGCCATATACATTTTCAATGTGCAGCATCTTCAACAGTTGGGGTTTTCCAATACAGAGATCAATGCCATTTTGAAAACAGTTTTGCCGATTTGCCATGCCATCAAAGTAGAGGAAGAAGATATTTTCGATATAACATTGCAGTACCCATATTTTTAGAGGCGACATATCCTGAAAAACCGGTTGACAGCAATCGGTTTTTTTGTTATTTTAAAAAAAGAACATGTTCTAATATTGTAAGTATTGCATTATATAAAAAATATAATACAGAACTATTGTGAAAAGAATTCAATCAATGTTAAAGGAGAGTTCCGCTATGAATGAAAAAGAACAAATTTTTAAAGATGTGTATGATGGTCTTATCCCCAAGCGTGTTCCAGTGAGTGTCAGTTTGGAATTTGAAGCGGCGGCACAATTTGGAAAGCTTGATATGGCGGATATGCAGTGGAATCCTGGCTTGATCCGATCGTCCGTGGAAAAAGTTTGCCAGACCCTCTATAGCGATGTTTGTCCTGTCAATACATCCATTCGATTGCCGGGGATGTATCAGTTTCTGGGATCCCAGTCTTATGTATTATCCAGCGACGGATTCGTACAACACCCGGAAGTTGTTGGGATGATGGAAGAAGATTATGCCTATTTGATCGAAAATCCACTGGATTGCATTATTGAAAGGGTGATTCCAAGACAATTCAAGGAGTTGGCTGGTGAAAATCCTATTTTGACCGCCATTGCACTATCTTTGGGGATGAAAAAAAGCGAACGGGACATGAATGTTTCATTCGAAATAATGGGAGATATGATCAAGAAGTACGGATATTTTAGTCATCCTCCCAATTCCAGCACGATGACAGAAGCACCTTTCGATTATTTGTCCGATCAGTTGAGAAGCTTTTCCGGGATCAGCAAAGATGTCCGACGACATCGAAATGACATCAAGGAATCCTGTGAAGCACTTTACGAATTTGCCTATAGAAAAGGATTGCCGTCAAAATCCTCGAAATATGGGCGGGTATTTTTGCCGCTTCACATGCCTCCATTCATGAGGACCAAAGATTTTGAGGAGTTGTGGTGGCCGACTTTTAAGAATCTGATCCATCATTATGCGGCACAAGGGATCCACTGCACCATCTTTTGTGAGTCGGACTGGACTCGATATTTGGATTATTTGCAGGAGTTGCCGACCAATACTGTGATCTGGTTTGAATACGGGGATCCCAAAACCATCAAAGACAAGCTGGGAGATAAATTTATACTAACAGGCTTGTATCCTTTGACGGCGCTTAAAAACAAAACGAAATCAGAGTGCTTGGATCTGGCCAAAGAGTATATAGATATCCTGGCACCTGGAGGCAAGTATATTTTCGGGTTTGACAAACTTCCGGTGGTGATCAGCGATGTGAATATGGAAAACCTCTCTGCATTGACAGAATTTGTTCGGGATTATGCGGTATATGACAACCCAGGAGAGCTGGCTGGAGAAAGATTTAATAAAAACGACTATTCTATCGCTCCGTACCGAAAGACAGAATCGAAGTATTTCCCGACCTTCAACAAATATAAGGAACTACATCCCAATATGTCCGAACATGGAAGAGATGAGTATGACCTTATTTCTGATGGCATATTCCAGTTTTTCGCCAACATGGTATATTGAGTGCAACATAGCTAAAAAAACAAAAATTAGCAAAAATAATGAAACTGGAATAGTTAATTAATTAACGACAGAGTGACATTACAGGACGTTTCCCGTCAAGAGATGTCACTTTCAATCATTGCCAGAAAAGCTCGATAAAATTACAATATAGAAAAAACCAGTAATATATAATTTTTTAATTAGATGGAAACGATTACGTCAAGATGGGGAAGTGTATATATGAACTGGCAGGAGTCACCATTGATGAAAAGAACGCATGAATAGAGAGAATCGATCATGAACAGTTTAAAGGAGGATACGGAATGACAGCTCAAGAAGCATCGTCGGTTTTGGAACGGGAATGTTCTGGGGACGATCAGGAGTACCAGGTGGAGATGTGTCACATCTCAAAAAGCTTTTCAGGGGTCCATGCATTGAACGATGTGACTTTTCGTGTTAAACCAGGGGAGATCCACGCACTGGTTGGAGAAAACGGAGCCGGCAAGTCTACTTTAATGAAGATCTTGGCAGGAGCATTGGGCCACGATGAAGGCACCTTGAAGATCAGTGGAAAAGAAGTTCGCATCCGGACGCCCAAAGAAGGACTGGATCTTGGGATCTCCGTCATTTATCAGGAAATTTCCCTGATCCCGGATCTGTCTGTCATGGAAAATATTTTTCTGGATGAATTCAATACGAAAAAAGGCATGGTAGATTGGAAGGATCTCCGCAAGCGGGCAAAGACCTATTTGGAAAAATTGGGCTTTGGGGAGATCGACGTAGAGGATAAGGTCAAAAATCTTACCGTAGCCTATCAGCAGATCGTTGAAATTTGCAAGGCATTGACCAGAAATTCCAAAGTGTTGGTATTGGATGAACCCACCGCCGTGTTGACCATGAAAGAGGTTCGGAAGCTCTTTGAGCTATTGAACCAGTTGCGGGAGGATGGGGTATCCATCATCTATATCTCCCACCGATTGGAAGAGATCTTCGAGTTGGCCGACAGCATCACGGTGCTGAAAGACGGTCAACTGGTAGATACAGTCAATGGGGACGACGTGACGGAAGAAGAATTGGTCAACATGATGATCGGGCGGAATCTGGATACTTTCTTTCCCCCAAGGAATGCCGTCATTGGCGACGTTATACTAAAAGCGAGCCACTTGAAAGCCGGCATCATGGTAAAGGACATCTCCTTCGATGTTCGGGCCGGTGAAGTAGTGGGATTAAGTGGTCTGGTCGGTGCCGGTCGAACGGAAGCCGTCCGAGCCATGCTGGGCATCGATGACCTGGAAAGCGGTGAAGTGGAGCTGTATGGGAAACCCATTCGCTTTCGCTCCCCGAAACACGCCTTCAAAAACAAAGTCGGGTTGTTGCCGGAAGACCGAAAAAGCCAGGGGGTCCTGCTTAGGATGCCCATCAAGCACAATGTGACGATCACTTGTTTGAACAACTTTTCACGAGCCAGCTGCCTTAATTTGAATAGAGAAAAGAAATTTGTCGGCGAATTTTCCGATGAAGTGGGGATCAAGGCAGCTTCTCTGAACAACAACGTAGAGAGTCTTTCCGGTGGAAACCAGCAAAAGGTGGCCTTGGCCAAATTGCTGGCCGGTTCGACCAGGGTGTTGATTTTGGATGAACCGACACGAGGTGTGGATGTAGGCTCCAAAACGGAGATCTTTAAACTGATCAACGGCATGGTGGAAAAAAACTACGCCGTCATCATGATCTCCTCGGAGATGGCGGAGATCATCGGTATGTGCGACCGATCCTTTGTCATTCGGGAAGGAAGGACCGTTGGTGAGTTGAAAAAAGAAGAGCTGTCAGAGATCAACATAATAAAATATGCAATGGGGGTTACAAAAAATGAAGTGGAAAAAGGATAAGACCGAAGAGGGAGCATTGCTGAACGATGATTTTTCCAGTAAGATGAAACGATTTTTGATCAATTACTATCCTGTGTTGATCCTTGTGGGATTGATCATCGTTGCATCCTTGATATCAGATATTTTCATGTCGACAAGAAACATCTCCAACTTGGTGAGGCAACAGGTCACCTACATGATCATCGCCATTGGTGTCATGATGGTTCTTTTGACCGGCGGGATCGACTTGTCCGTCAGCTCCATTGCTGCCATCAGCAGCATCATGGTTGCGTATTCCTTGAGCAACTGGGGCCTGAGCGACAGTTACGGAGGTCTGGCACTGGCCATATTGATCGGAGTTGGTTGCGGAGCCGGGATCGGCATTCTCAACGGATTCCTTGTTTCCGTCGTCAAGATCCAGCCCATCATCACCACGTTGGCCACCATGATGGCCTTTCAGGGAGTGGGTTTCATCATAACAAAAGGGTCGACGATCCTTTTGGATCGATCGAAACCGGCAGTGACGGCCTTTACCGGATTTGCCGAGCATGGTGACCCATTGCTCAACATCCCCTATCCCATATATGTAGCGGCCTTTATTGTTATTTTGTTCATATTTATCATGAACTACACCACCTTTGGACGATTGCTCATGGCCACAGGTAGCAACGAAACGGCAGTACGACTTTCCGGCATCAATACGAAAAAGTACATCTTCAGCGCCTACGTGATCAGCGGGATCCTCAGCGGGATCGCCGGAGTGATCATCACGGCGCGAACAGGTACGGCAACTCCTCTAACGGCCGGCGTGGACTACAACATGACCACCATAGCCGCCGTCATCATTGGTGGAACCAGCCTCCTTGGTGGAGAGGGACGGGTCTCCTTTACCGTTGTCGGTGTATTCATCATCGCCGTTATCGGAAACATCATGAACTTGATCAGCTTGCCCACCTATCCCCAAATGGTGGTTAAAGCGGCCATTATCATCGTAGCAGTTTTATTGAAAGGCATTACGTCGAGAAAATCGGCTTGATAGGTATATATCCGGTGTTCATAGAAGATCGGATAATATAAATGAAGGAGGTTAACAAATGAAAAGGGAAAGATTCAAGTGGTTGGCACTATTGCTGGTGCTTCTTATGCTGAGTGCGTCACTGATCGGTTGTGGTGGCGGCGACGCAGACAACGGGGACGGAGGTTCCGATGATCCCGCCAATGGAGACAACGGAGGAGAAGAGATCAGCGCATTCGATCAGCTGATGGCTAAATCAGACCGGCTTCCACTGTCCGGATTGCAGCCTTTGTCTTACGATGATCGATCCGACATTGAAAAAGCATTGCCCGTCGAACAAAAAGACGATGTTACCATCGGTTGGGCAGGAGCTTTCTTGGGAAGTACTTTCTTTGAAGAGATGGTCGGTTCCGCTAGAACAACAGCGGAAAAATATGGCTATACCTTCCTGGATCAAAATGCAAACTTCAACCTGCAGACCCAGTTGACCCAAATGGATACCTACATCACTCAAGGCGTAGATGTGATCGTACTCAACGCTGTTGAGCTGGACTCTACAGTAGCGGACATCACTCGTGCCGTACAGGCAGGCATTCCGGTCATCGTAACCGGACCGAGACCTGCAGATCCGTCCTATCCCATCGTCACCAACGTTATCTCCGGCAGCTTCAACTCCGGGTATGAAATAGGTCTCTTTACAGCAGGAGAGCTGTATACAGCAGGATCAGAACCGCTGAAGATGGGCTTTGCCCTCAGCATGATGGACAGTGCCGATGCTCAAAGCAGAACCACTGGCTTGATCGCCGGTTATCTGTATAAAGCAGCTGAGATCGAAGGCAAACCTTATGAAACCAAGTGGGATGCCGTTTTGGAAGCATATGAAGCCTGGATCACCATTCGGGACACAGGAAATCTGGTCGGCACAGACATGCCCCTTGACTTTGTAGGATACGGCACTGGCGAAAGCACGGACGCAGCCGCAGGTCAAATTGCATCTTCCGACTTGCTGACAGCAAATCCAGACATGGATATTCTGTTGGTGGAAACAGACACCATGCTGCCGGGAGCCCTGACGGAAGTTCGTCAACAAGGCTTGACAGCAGGCGAAGACATCAAGATCGTTTGCGCAGCAGATGGAACAAGAGAAGCACTGGAATACATCAAGGAAGGTTCCTTGTTTGCTACTGCAACCAACATTCCATATTATAATGGAGAAAAAATCGTGGAACTGATCCACAAAATGTATGCTGAAGGTTTTGACGCCAACAACTTGCCGTCCAACTCCTTCACACCCACCATGGCGATCCATGCCGGGAACGTGGACGAGTACTATGATGCCAACGCAGCTTTCGCATTGGCAGGAGAATGGGACATCATGACCATTGAAGAGTACAACGCAGCAAATAAATAATAAGAGACAACCAATTGGAAAAGAGAGTGCCTTCGGGCACTTTCTTTCCGTTATAATGAAAGAAAGAAGTACAAATCGAGGAGGATGAAAAATGACACAGATATTCGGTAGTTGCAACCGCTATGTTCAGGGATATGGAGAATTGGAAAAGATGCATCAGCACGTGAACTGGATGGGAACCCGCTTTTTCGTGGTGGGCAGTCCCCGACGACTGGCAAGTTTGAAGGAAATCATCCAAGAGGCAATGATGGAAGCGGAAGACCTGGTGTTTGAAGAATTTGGCGGAGAGTGCAGCTGGGCGGAAGTGGATCGATTGATCCAGATGGTCAAAGACTCCGGCTCCCAGGCCATCATCGGCGTCGGCGGAGGAAAAGTGGCGGATACGGTAAAAGTGGTGGCCCATCAGTGCGGGATCCGTGTAGTCATCGTTCCCACCATAGCCGCCAGCGATGCTTCCACCAGCGCGGCATCCCTGTTGTATCGGGAGGACGGTACTATCGAGGAAGTATTGAACTTTCCCGAAAGCCCGGATCTGGTCCTGGTGGATACCAGGGTCATCCTGTATTCCCCGGTGCGCTTGACCGTGGCCGGCATGGGAGATGCCCTGTCCACCTACATCGGCGGTAAGGTGTGCTACGATCATTACTACGACAATCACTTTGGGGCGAAAGGGACCCATACGGCCCTGGCCATCGCCAAGCTGTCCTACGACATGTTGATGCAATACGGAAGACAGGCCAAGAAAGCGGCGGAGCAGCAGGTGATCACCCATGCATTCAATGCTGTCATCGAAGTCAACATCCTCATGAGCGGTCTGGGCTTTGAAAACAACGGCAGCTCCATCGATCATAGCTTTTTCTTCGGGACCCTGGCCTTGCCGGACCGGGAAGAACAGGTCTATCACGGGGAAGGAGTGGCTTTTTCAACTTGCTGCCAGATGGTGATGAATGGTGCCTCCAACGAGGAACTGGATGAAGTCTTCCAATTCTGCGTGGATGTGGGATTGCCAGTCACATTGGAAGACATGGGCTTGACGGATCTGACGGAGGAGGAATACAACATCATGACGGAGGCCGTCTTGCAGGAAGTGTTCACCCAGAACAGTCCCTCGGACGTGACTTTCGAAATGGTTTTAGGTGCCTATAAAACAGCAGATGCCATCGGTAAAATGTACAAAGCCGGCGGGAAACTGATTTAAAAAAGTTGTAAATATAGGTTTGTTCTCAAGAAAGATGAATTCTCTCCCCGAATTACGATATAGTGATCTTATATTTTGAATATGATAAATAATCATAGGGAGTGATCGGAACATGTATGAATTCAGACCGGCAACCAATCGGATCCTGCATATGCGGGAGTTGATCCGGGATCGGGTCATTCAGACGGACTCGGAGCGAGCCATGATCATCACGGAGTCCTATCAGAGAAACGAACATGTGGTGCCCATCATCAAACGACCGCTTGCCGCTTTGGATATCTGCTCCAAGATAACGGTTCGCATAGAGGATTTTGAGATCATCGTTGGAAACAAGGGAAAGAATTTTTTGGGCAGTGGAATCGGGATATCACACCTGGGCGACGCCGGACGGCCGAAAAACGGGAGAACCCCTGGCAGATGCCACGTCACCGGCCCAGGGCAGAGACGAGAACGGCCCTACTGCCGTTTTCAACTCCACCCTGTGTTTTGACCATACAAAATATATGGACGGGATCGCCCTCAACCTGCGGATCCACCCTGCCGCCGTCAACAACCAGGACGACATCATCTGCAGGACGGAAAATGCCGTTTGAGAGGATCCGGGGCCATTAATGGACGGCGACAGGCTTTCGAACTCGGTTTTTAAATTGCTTGGCGGATTTCTCATAAACTCGCTCCATAGCAACATCAAAGGGTTCGTTGAATTGCAATATATCCATGGACATGCAGAAGATGTAAGGCTGCACCTCTTCCGACCGATTGAAGTGTACGGTCAGCATCTCTGTTTTGTTGAATCGGATTAAAGCATAAAGACCCTTTTTCGGCGCATATTCTCTTTCTGTGGGTGTGGGCTGAGATAACAGATAGGCATAGTCCTTGCATTCGCCATAGCCGTAAATATAGGTCCCCAGTTCACTGAGTATATTGTTCAATGTATTTACCGCAATGAGGGGATCTGTACCCTCCATTAGTGGAGAGGAGCCCGGATTTCGCATGGGTGGTGTAGGGATGGGGACATTCGTGGTGATGTGTCCCGGGCGTGGAAAAAGGTGTTTTGCTGCAGTGGAAGGATCCAACGGATTGAATGATTCGCAATAGATGTCGTTGATCACATCTTCCGCCTTTGTAAATAATTTGACCAATTCACGTTTTTTCTGGAAAAATCGTACAAATACATAATCTTTTCCTTTCCTGGAGGATGATTTCACTGTCGGCGGTTTGATACCGATCAGATAATCGAAGTTATCAAAACTGCCGGTCCAACATTCAAATTCTTTTAAGTTTTCCATTATTTGAGCTATTTCACTTATTTTCATGATGATCTCCTTTTTGCACCATTATAGGAGATCCAATAAAGCAAAACAAACGACGAATTTTGAAAAGTCGATTCCGAGTTTCCAAGACTTGGCATCGACTTTTGCATTTTCTATCCAGAAACGAAAAATCGACACCCGGTTGTAAAAACTGGATGCCGATTTTTTAAAATTCACATTTTTCCTTAAATAATTTGATTTTCCGTTCTACTGATCACGTCGTTTTGCATGGGTGTGGGAAGTTCATTGAAATAGGCGGAGTATCCGGCAATGCGGACCACCAGATCGTTGTACTTTTCCGGCTCCTTCTGGGCTGCCCGCATCACATCAGCGCTGACCACATTGTACTGGACCTCCATTCCTTCCTTTTCGAAGTAGGTCTTGGTCATCTCCCGCAAAGAGATCCTGGATTCTTCCGATCGGAGGGCGTTGGGGTGGATCCGCAGGTTTAGTGCGATGCCGTCCATGAATTTGCCGTGATCGATGGTGCAGCAGGAATTGAACACTGCTGTCGGTCCGTTTTGATCCCGTCCCTGGGCCGGTGACGTGGCATCTGCCAAGGGGGTCCCCGCTTTTCGTCCGTCGGGAGTGGCCCAGGTCCCAAAGCCCTGGATCACATGGTTGGAAGCGCCGTATAAACCGGCCTTGTAGTACTTGCTCCGTGTGCTGTAGCATTCCTTGCAGTTGTCATAGTAGATATCGCAGACCCATTTCATCAAGTCGTCGGCGTAAGGATCATCGTTGCCGTAATGGGGGACATCGTGGAGGGCCCGTTGGCGAAGGGTCTCAAAACCTTCCCAATCTTTCATGACGGCATCGTATAGTTCTCTGGCTGTGCAGATCATTTCATCGAACACCAAATGCTTGATGGCGGCCAGGGAATCGGCCACCGTAGCCAGGCCTGTGGCGGTACCGCCGTAGGAGTTGTATTTTGCCCCACCGCTGGTACAGTCTTTTCCCGATTCCATACACCCGTCGATGGAGATGGAAAGGGCGGCGTGGGGTGCGTGCTGCATGGATTGATATTCGCAGTAGTTCTGGATGGTCACCGACCATTTGTGGAGGTAGTCGAACTGGGCCTTGTAGGCGGCCTTCACCTCCTCAAAGGACTCCATGTCGTAAAGGTAACCCGTCTCCAGACCGCCGGATTTTCCGTTCATGGGGTTGACGCCGTTGTTCAGAGCGCAAAGCAATATGGTGCCGTGGCTTCCCAGTCCGGCTTTTCCGTGGAGGCCGTTGCCGCAAGGGTAGTCGTTGCCGGAGCCGACGATCTCCTGGCATCCGATGATGCCGTAGTCTCGGGCATCCCTTAGGGTGAAGTCCAGTTCTTCCATGAGGCTGGGGATGATCACTTCATCATTTTGAAACAGGGGCAGCCCTCCTACCAAGCGGGTGGTCTCGATGGCCTTGTCCCACAAGGCATCTGGAGTGTTTTTGTTGATCCGCAGGGAGATGGTGGGATCGTGGAGCATGAGTCGGCTCATGGAATCCAGCACCATGAAGGTCACCGGATTGGAAGAATCCTCTCCAGTATCCGGATCCACCCCTCCGATGGTGGTGTGGTGATAGGTCACACCGATGCCGGTGACGGCGGCCACTTTCGGATTGGATGCCCGGTAGAAGCAGTTGGATTTCAAGAAGAAGGCATCCACGATCTCCTGGGCCTGGTCTGGATCCAATCGGCCTTCTTCCAAGTCCTTTTCCAGGTAGGGCCAGGTGTATTGGTCGAAGCGGCCGAAGGCCAGGGCCGGATGACGGGCCTCCATATACAATAGCAGCTGGTAGAGGATGGTGGCCTGACAGGCTTCCCAAAAGGTCCGAACCGGATTTTCCGAAATCCACTCCAGAGAATCGGACATTTGGAGAAGTTCTGTTTTTCGCTCTTGGTCTGTGCAGGCTTCCGCCTTTTTCAGACAGGCTTTTCCATAATTTTTGATCATGGCGGTAGCGGCGTCGCAGACCAGGACCGCCGACTTGTAGAAGAGGAAGCGGTTGAGATCCTCTCCCATGAGGTTGCCCTTGTGGTCGTCCATCCAGTCCTGGGCCTGTTTGCGGATGGCTCCGTAACCAACCTGAAGGATCTTTTCAAATCCCGGGATGAGATGGCCGCTGGCGATCTGTGCCCGCTCCATGCCGGTCATGTAGGAAGTGACGCCCAGCTCGATGATCTCGTCGCTACCGTCAGGAGCCCAGTGGTCCATGTTGGAGGTGATGGTGTTGTCCTTCCAGTAGTCCCGGTAGGTCATGAACTCTTCCCGGTCGGCGGGGTGGAGGGTCATGTGGACGCCGGAAGCATCCGTCCGGTGGTAGAGGCCGTCTTCCTCCATGTTCCAGAGAGAGCCGTCCTCCAATTCCTGCCATAGCCAGCTGGCGTCCCATTCCGGCCACATGCCGCAGCCGAGAAATTCCGTGCCGATGTTCCCCACGATGATCTCAAAATCTTCCACCCGGCAGGTCATCTTGGAACAGATGTCATAGGTGGCCATGGGGATCTTGACGATGGGGGGTACTTTTGCGTTTTTCTTATAGGATTCCGTAACATGTCGGACCCGCTCCATGTCGATTTGGATGATCCGGTCCCGGACCAGCTGGCGCATCTTCTGGATCCTGGGGGTGACGGGTTTGGGTGTTGTCATGGTTTTGCCTCCTTGTATGTTGGATTAAATACATTTAAATTTGATGATTTGGTTTTATTTTACAACATTTCAACCTTGGTGTCCAATCTTTTGTGGACCCCTTTGCGAATCCAATCAAGTGGAATATAATGGGAGGGTAGACAGGAGGAGATGACATGTTTACCTATCAAATAAAAATGGGGGAAGTGGAGGTCACCGGTTGGGAAGGTCCGGCGGTGGAACGGTTGAAAGTTCCCAAGAGCATGGAAGATCTGCCGGTAACGTCCATTGGAGAATGGGCCTTTTCCAACCATCGGGATCTGGAGGAGCTGATCCTGCCGGAAGGCATGAAGACATTGGGTTGGTATGCCTTGTCCGGTTGCTCCCGTTTGCAGCGAATAAAACTTCCCCAGACCCTGGAGGTCCTTGGAGGAAGTGCTTTTAAAAATTGCAGCAGCCTAAAGGAGCTGGAGTTGCCGGGTGGCTTGCAGGAGCTGGGTCCCCACTTTCTGGAAGGATGCCAGGAGCTCTCCGCCTTGGCATTGGCGGAGGACCATCCCCACTGGAAGGTGTTGGATGGCATTTTATACACAAAAGACGGAACCCGACTCTTGGCGGCACCGCCTGGGTGGAACGGTTCCTTTCATTCGCCGGAAACACTGAAAGAAATTGTCGGAGAGGCTTTTTGGGGCTGCAAGGGCCTGGATGCCCTTTTCCTGGATAAGTCGGTGACCTATGTAGGCAATCATGCCTTTTATGGATGTCCCATTTCAGAGTTGACCTTGTCGGAGTCGCTTGTCGGCATGGGTGAGTGGGCCTTCGGGAGGGGGAAGTACCTGGAAAAGGTATCCATCCCCATCCACCAGGAGCTGCCCGACGAGGTTTTGTCCGGACTGCGTCGGATCCTGGAGGGAAGGACCCTGCGCGCATATCAGGGATCTTCCAGGTCCATGGAAATCCTCTTCGATCATCGGCAGCTGCAGGATCTGCTGTTCTCTTATGCCATGGGATCTTTTCAGCCAGGACCGGAAGCCACAGGAGTTTATCGGGAAGAGCTGGTCCGGCATCAGGACGCCATCTTTCGCAAGATTTTGGAAGTGGATGGGGTGGACGGACTCCATGTGATGGAAGAACTGGATCTTGTCGATTCGGACAACATCCACGGGTTGCTGGAAGAGGCATCCCGCAAACAGGCCACCCATTGCATGCTGTATTTACTGGAAGTGCAAAACCGACGATTTGGATTGGATGAAGGGATCAAGGGTCTGGATGACCCTTGGGACATCGATTTTTAGACGGGAGGAAACCATGGACGCCAAAGAAGAAAGAATGGAGATCCTGGCCTTGGAATTGCTCCAGGATGCAAGAGACAGCTTGGTCCTGTCCCTGCGTTTTTTGGATCGGGCCCTCCATAGATGCCGGTGGACCCCGGTTTCGGAAGAGGCCCTGGGGACCAACACCATGGATGTGTATTTTCAGCCCCGGTATCTGCTGAAAAAGTTCAAGGAAGAACGAAACGAGCCGGCTCGAGATCTGCTCCACATGGTCCTTCACTGCATCTTGGCCCATCCCTTTACGGCGGATGGCAAAAACAAGCGTCATTGGGACCTGGCCTGCGACATGGTGGTGGAAGACATCATCCTGCAGCTTCAGTTGGGGATGTGTAGGACCTATCGGGACGGGAAGGAAAAAGAAGTCTTGGAACAATGGAAAAAACGGGATCTGAAGGGGATGGCGGAGAACATCTACCATCATCTGGAAGAGACCTCTTTAGAGGAAGAAGAGACAAGGAATTTGGAAACCCTGTTTTTCCGGGACCATCACGACTATTGGAAAGAATCCAAAGGTTTCGGTCGGATGGACGAATGGAAACAGTTGAGCCAGCAGGTGAAAACAGATCTGGAGACTTATTCCAAAGCCCTGGCATCCAGATCCGACGGACTGATTCAAAACTTGCGGCAAGTTCACCGGGACCGGATCAACTACGAAGCCTTTCTGCGAAAATTTGCCGTTCTCCATGAAGAAATGAAGATCAACGACGACGAATTCGATTACGTGTTCTACACCTACGGCATGGAACTCTACGGCAACATGCCCCTGGTGGAGCCCTTGGAATATGCGGAAGAGACCCGGATCCGGGACTTTGTCATCGCCTTGGACACTTCCGGATCCTGCTCTGGAGAGCTGATTCAGTCGTTTTTGGAAAAAACCTATTCCATTCTTCAAAACACCGGCAGTTTTTTTCAGAAGGTGAACATCTACATCGTCATGAGCGACAACAAGGTCCAGCAGGTGACCCACATCACATCCACGGAGGAGTTCAACGCCTATTTGAAAGATCTGCAGATCATCGGGCTTGGCGGGACGGACTTTCGTCCGGTTTTTGAATACGTGGATCAGCTTGTGGAGACGGGTGCACTGGAAAACCTGAAAGGGCTGATCTATTTTACCGACGGATACGGTCGGTTTCCTGGAAAGAAACCGGATTATGATACAGCCTTCGTTTTTTTGGAGGAAGAAGAAGGGCCCCAGGTCCCATCCTGGGCCATCAAGATCACATTGGGAGAACAGGAGTTGAAGAGATGAACATACAACAGGCAAAGGATCAGATCAAGCATGCCATTCAAATCTATCTGAAGAAAGACGAATTCGGAGGCTACAAGATCCCCCTCGTGCGCCAACGCCCTATCTTCATGCTGGGGGCACCGGGGATCGGAAAAACGGCCATTATGGAGCAGATCGCCCAGGAACTGGGGGTGGCCCTTGTTTCCTATTCCATGACCCATCACACCCGACAAAGCGCCCTGGGTCTTCCCTATATCGAACACAAACAATACGGGGGGAAGGACCACGTGGTCAGTGAATATACCATGAGCGAGATCATCGCATCCGTATATGACACCATGGAAGAAAGCGGCAAGGAAGAAGGGATCCTATTTCTGGATGAGATCAACTGCGTCTCCGAGACACTGGCTCCAGCCATGCTCCAATTTCTCCAATACAAGGTCTTTGGTCGTCACCAGGTCCCTGATGGCTGGGTGGTGGTCACCGCCGGTAATCCGCCGGAATACAATCGATCCGTCCGGGAATTCGACGTGGTCACCATGGACCGGTTAAAGATCCTGGAAGTGGAGGAGGATTACGGCGTCTGGAAAAACTACGCATCCACCAAAGGGATCCATGGTTCTATCCTATCCTATCTGGACATTAAAAAGGATGACTTTTACGTCATGGAGACGACCGTGGACGGAAAGTCCTTCGTCACCGCCAGGGGCTGGGAAGATTTGTCGGAGGCCATCCGGCTCTACGAAGAAGAAGAGCTGGATGTGGATCTGGTAGTGGTGGGCCAGTACCTGCGACACGACAAGACTGCCAGAGGCTTTTCCGCCTATTACCAGCTCTACAACAAGTACAAGGAAGACTACCGCATCCAGGAGATCCTGGAGGGAAAAGCTTCCTCCGATGTGCGGCAAAAGGCCAGGGAAGCAGACGGGGATGAACGGATCTCCCTATTGAGTCTCCTCTTGGAATCCATCCAGGAATCCATCCGTTATCATCAGTGGACGGAACATTTTTTGCGGGACTATATCCAGGTGATGAAACAGGTGAAGATCGATTGCGATCTGGCGAAAAAAGATGTGGATGACCTTCTGGAAAGCCATATCCGTCAGCAGCGGCTGGCCATGGAAGGGGAGGAAAAGGCCAACAGCCTGTCCGAACAGGGGCGCCATGGATACCAGCGGATCCTCCGGGCTCTGCGGGAAGTTCGACGGACTTGCCGGAAAGAAGAGATCACCAGGCATCAGGAAGCCTTTTCCACCATGCGGGAAGATTTTGACGCCATGGTGGGTCAGATGAAAGCGGGAGCAAAAACCATTTCCGACCAGCTCCACCACCTCTTCCAATTTGCGGAGGACGTCTTCGGGGACGGCCGGGAGGTCCGCATGCTGGTGGCGGAACTAACGGCCAACTACTACAGCGCCAAGTTTATTGCCACCCAGGGGTCTGCGGATTATTACCGGCACAACAAAAAGCTCATGTTTCATGAAAAACAGGCTAATATTTTAAAAGAAATCGATGAATTGGAGATATAACGGACCATGAAAGATCATAGACAAGAAGAATGGAACATACGAAAGACCACCCGGCAGGATCTTCCCCAGGTGATGGAAGTCTATGCCCAGGCCCGGGCATTCATGCGGGAGAGTGGAAACCCCCATCAGTGGCAGGGAAACCATCCCCCGAGGAGCAGATCCTGGAAGATATCAGGCAGGGGAAAAGCCATGTCTGTACCTACCTGGGAGAAGTGGTGGGCGTCTTTTACTTTGCGCCGGAGGAAGTGGATCCCACCTATGACCAACTGGTGGAGGGAACCTGGCGGGAAGAAGGTCCCTACGGGGTGATCCACCGGATCGCCGTGGGGTCCAGAGAGCAGGGAGTGGCCTCCCGCTGTTTGGACTGGTGCTGGGAGCGATGCAAGAACATCCGCATCGACACCCATGAAGACAACCTGCCCATGCGGCGGTTTCTGGAAAAGCAGGGATTTCGCTATTGTGGGGTGGTTCGCCTGGAAAACGGGTCCTTGCGGTTGGGGTACCAAAAGACGATAAATACGATGGAACAAAAGGGAGGATCCCATGGAGAATAAAGGCGGCATCTTCAACGCCATCATGGATCTGGGAGAACTTCTGCTTCAATCCGGAGCGGAAGTCAATCGGGTGGAGGATACGGTAAAGAGGATGGGACTGGCCTACGGATTTACCAGGGTGGATGTGTTTTCCATCACCTCCAACATCACTGCCAGCGCCCATTTGCCCGAAGGGACGGTCCTCACCCAGACCCGGCGGGTCCTTCAATACGCCACCGACATGAACAAGATCGAAAAGATCAATCATCTGTCTCGAAGAGCCTGCGCCAGCCCAATAAAAGAAGAGGATCTGGCAAGGGAAGTGGAGAATATCCAGCAGACCAAAGGCTATAACGAATGGGTGATGTTTTTCAACTACGGCATGGTCTCCGGTGCATTTTCCGTCTTTTTTGGTGGTACGGTGGCCGATGGGATCACCGCATTTCTATGCGGATTGATCCTACGCCTGGCGGTCCGCCTGGCCCGCAAGATCGGGCTGAAAACCATCGTTCTGAACTTCTTTGCCTCTGCTGCCGTTGGGATAAGTGCTCTGGGGTTCATCGCCTTGGGTCTTGGAGAACACATGGACAAGATCATCATTGGAAACATTATGTTGTTGATCCCTGGGATCCTGCTCACCACTTCCCTGCGGGACATGATCAACGGAGACCTGGTCACCGGCATCATGGGTCTGGGGGATGCCATCCTTCGGTCTCTGGCCATTTCCTTCGGCTTTGCTTTGGTGATGACCTGGTTTGGAGGTGGTATCCTATGAGCGAATGGATCGCTGTCATCATGTCTTTTTTCTGCTCCCTGGGTTTTGCCGTCATGTTCCATGTTCGAGGCTATAAACTGATCCTTTGCGGTCTGGGAGGGTCCCTTGTATGGGGGATGTATCTGTTGGCGGCCCACTGGAGCGGGGCGGAGATCTTCGGTTTTTTTGCCGCCACCTTCACCGTATCCCTGGTGTCGGAAATACTGGCCCGGGTGGTGAAAGCACCGGTGATCCTCTTCCTGGTGCCCATGCTGGTGCCCTTGATCCCCGGAGGAGACCTCTATCAGGCCACCACTTATCTGGTCCAAAACCAAATGTCCGCCTTTGGCATGGAAATGGCCCTGCTGGCACCCAAGGTGGGGGCCATGGCCTTTGGGATCATCCTAATGGCCAGTTTGGTGCAGATCTACCTGTTTGGAAAACGAGCCGTCAACGTTTGGCAAAAAAGGAAAGCATAGAAAAACAACGCCTTGTCCTTAAAAAGGATCCGGCGTTGTTTTTTGTCGTTGATCTGAAAATTACAGGTTGATTTTTTCCAACCAGCGGAAGGCCAAAGCCACTACCACGATCAAAGGAACGATGATGAACCAGTGATTCACTCCCAATGCTTCCGGGATGGTGGGGCTGCCCATGTTTCCCCAGGTGAACAGGGTGTCGCGCAGGAATGGATATACTTCCGAATAAACGAATCCACCTGCAAAAACGCCCAGCAGACCGAAGAAAGCGTCGATTCGTCCTTCTCCAAGAGCGGCCCAACCGGTGCCTGGGCAATATCCGATCAATGCCCAGCCGATGCCGAAGAGGGCACCACCAGGGATGATGGCTCCCAGGATCAGTTCCCGGCCGGCCACTTGGATCAAACCAAGATCGTCCATGAAATATAGTCCAACCATGGCCACCAGTATGGCCGTGAACATAAATTTGGCAATGGTCATGTCTTTGAGCATCAGTGCGCCCACTTGCTTGTCAAAACGAATGACCCGGGCTCGTTGCAGAAAGAATCCGAAAAGGATCCCTGTGATCAGTCCATATATCAAAATCATCGTTTGTTCCCTCCTCTGTATACCAAGGTTGCTGTGGCGATCCCGAAGATGAAGAACAGGATCATGGCCGTAAATCCGCTGACGGACAGCAATGCAGAGGCACTGAGTTGTCCAGACGGGCAGCCTCCCGCCAAACGGGCCCCAAACATGGAGATGATCCCTCCAATGAAGGCCACTGCATATCTTTTAGGTTTGGACGACCCAAAACGGGTCTTCCATCGTTCCGGTATGGCCTGGATGGAGAAATCGCCAAACATTTTTGCAGCGATGAATCCACCCACCAAGATCCCCAGGACAAAAAGGATCTGCCAGTGAAGAGTGGTGGGAATGGTTTTAAAATATGCCAGTTGTACAAATCGTTCCGGGCTGAGGACTTTCTCCAACATGCCGAGAACCATGACAAAAGACGTGGATGTGCCGAAATAGTTGCCGGTCAGCAATACGCTGAAAATAAGTACGATTCCGCTTAATGCCCCTGCGATATAGGGGTTCCAAGCATTGTCTTTTTTTTGCATCGAAATACCTCCTTTTCTAATAAGAAATACATGAACAAGATCCATATACCCTATAAGGGTATATTTTACCAAAGATTCTTTGTTTAAACAACCAAAAAAATTATCAGGAAACGTTTTTTTCAAATTGACTTCGATATAAGCGATGGTAGAAACCTTCCCGAGCCAGCAGTTCGTCGTGGGTCCCCGTTTCCACGATGCGGCCCTGGTCCATGACCAGGATCATGTCTGCATTTCGAATGGTGGAGAGGCGGTGGGCGATGACAAAGCTTGTCTGTCCTTTCATCAGATCCTGCATGGCCTGCTGCAGGAGCAGTTCCGTTCGGGTATCCACGTTGCTGGTGGCTTCATCCAGAATGAGGATCTTGGGATCCGCCAAAACCGCTCGGGCAATGGTCAAAAGCTGCTTTTGTCCCTGGGAGATGTTGCTGGTATCCTCGTTGAGGACGGTGTCATAACCTTCGGGCAGGGTCCGTATGAAGTGGTCGGCCCTGGCGGCAGTGGCAGCAGCAACGATTTCTTCTTCCCTTGCATCCATTCTACCGTAGGCGATGTTCTCCCGGATGGTTCCTTTAAAGAGCCAGGTATCCTGCAGCACCATGCCAAACTGGCTTCGCAGGTCTCCCCTGGGAAGGGAACGAATGTCCGTGTCATCCAGGTATATTGTGCCCTGGTCGATGTCGTAAAACCGCATGAGCAGGTTGACCAGGGTGGTTTTTCCGGCGCCTGTAGGACCGACGATGGCCACGGTCTGGCCTGGCTGGATGGTGACCTTCAGGTCTGCGATCAAAGGTTCGCTCTTAACGTAGGAAAAATGGACGTCGTCAAATGCGATCCGACCTGTTGGTTGAAAAGGAGCTTTTGTCCACACCGGATCCGGCGATTCTTCTTCTTCGTCCAGAACTTCAAAGACACGCTCTGCTGCGGCAATGGTGGACTGGATCACGTTGGCGATGTTGGCCGACTGGATGATGGGTTGGGTAAACTGTCGGGAGTACTGTATAAAGGCCTGCATGTCCCCGATGGGAATGGTTCCCCGGGCGACGAAAATGGCACCGGATACGCAGATCAGGATGTAGCCAATATTGTTGATGAATCCGATGGAGGGCATGAGGGACGTGGCCATGAATTGGGACCTCCAGCCGGAATCATACAGCCGGTGATTGATCTTCTGGAATTGCTGGATTGACTTTTCTTCATAACCAAAGCTTTTCACCACCACATGACCGCCATACATTTCCTCCACATGGCCGTTGAGCAGACCCAGATCCCGTTGTTGTGCCGCGAAGTTTTTCTGTGCCGTCTTGGCGATCTTGGACGTGGTGTAGAAGGTCAGAGGCAGAGTAACCAGGGTGATCAGGGTCATCCAGGGGCTGATGGTGAGCATCAAGACAACGATCCCTGCAATGGTGATGACGCTGGTGATAAACTGGGTCAGGGTCTGCTGCAAGGTGGCACCCACCATGTCCATGTCGTTGGTGACACGGCTCAAGATGTCTCCATGGGAATGACTGTCGTAATAGGACAGGGACAATCTGCCCAGCTTTTCATTGAGATCGGTACGCATGTCCCGGACGATGTCCTGGGCCACTTTGGCCATGATGTAGGTTTCCAGATAGCTGAACAGGGAACTGAACAGGTACAAGCCGGCCAGGATCCAAAGGATCCGGCCAATGTAGGAAAAGTCAATGGTCCAGGCGGCTCCGGAGCCAAGGGCAGGCATCCCCTTGAAGATGGTGGTGGTGGCCAGACCCAGGATCTTTGGTCCGGCAATGGCAAAGGAGGTGCCAAAGACGGAAGTGATCAGGACGATCCAAAGTCGGTTGCGGTAGGGAAGGATATAAGCAAAAAGTCGACGAAGGGTCCCTTTAAAATCCTTGGGCTTTTCCGCCGGTCCAGTCATCCCCAGGCGTCCTCCGCCGGAAGGGATCCCTGGAGGCTGGTTGCCGGGTCCTGCTGTTCGTTGTTGGTTGCTCATGCGATCTCCTCCTTGTTCAGCTGGGATGCCACGATCTCCTGATAGACAGGATTGGTCTTCAGCAATTCTTCATGGGTCCCTTGTCCCACGATGCGGCCTGTATCCATGACCAGGATCTGATCCGCCTCCATGACAGTGTTGATCCGTTGGGATATGACCAAAAGAGTCCGATCCGACATTTCCTGTGCCAAGGCGAGTCGGAGACGTGCTTCCGTGGTGTAGTCCAGGGCGGAGAAAGAATCGTCAAAGAGGAGGATGGGCGTTTTCCCTACCAGGGCCCGGGCCATGGCCAGACGCTGCTTTTGTCCGCCGGAAAGATTTTTCGCCCCCTGACTCAGCTGGTGGTCGTAGCCTTCCTGAAGGCGGTCGATGAATTCTTTGGCCTGGGCGATGCGGCAGGCATCCTCCAGTTCTTCATCCGTGGCGTCCTCTTTTCCCCAGAGAAGGTTTTCCCGAATGGAACCGGAAAACAAGAGGGTCCGTTGGGCCGTGTATCCGACCTGTGAACGGAGGGTCTCCTGCTTCATGTCCCGAATGTCCACTCCATCCACTTGTATGGAACCGCTGGTGGGATCATAGTGGCGCAGGAGGAGAGATGCCAGGGTGGTTTTTCCAGACCCCGTACTTCCGATGATGGCGGTGGTCTCTCCTGGCTTGGCTTCAAAGGAGATGCCCGACAGAGCGGGGAATTCCGCCCCCGGATAGTAGAAGTCCACCTTGTCGAATCGAACATGACCATGAACGGCTTCCGGTTCCAGCGGAGTTTGGGGATCTGTGATCTCCGGCACCGTATCTAAAATTTGTCCGACCCGGCCCCAGCTGGTCATGGCCTTGGGAATAATCAGGAAGACCCTGGTTAATAGGATCAGTGCACTCATGACCTGCATGGCATATTGAATGAAGGCCATCAAGTCCCCCACCATCATGTGTCCTTCCATGATGCGAAATCCTCCAAACCAGACGATGAGCAATATGGCCAGATTCATGGTCAGGGTGACCATGGGCATCATGGCTCCCATGATCCGGTTGACGGCGATGGATGTGAGAGTGTAGTCCGTGTTTTTGTGTTGAAAACGCTCTTTCTCCACCGATTCCCGGTGGAAGGCCCGAATGACCCGGATGCCGGAGAGACGTTCCCGCAGGATCAGGTTCATTTCATCCAATTTCTTTTGGACCGCTTCAAAGAGGGGAAGGCCTTTATAGACCACGCCAATGATGATCAGAGCCAAGACGGGGATGACCACCACAAATACCAAGGCCAGGCCCGGATCCCTCCGGTAGGCCATGATGACGCTGCCGATGCTCATGATGGGGGCGATGATGCTCATTCGAAGACCGAAATCCAGCAGGGTCCGTACCTGTGCGATGTCGTTGGTGGTTCGGTTGATCAGGGAGGAAGTGCCAAACCGGTCAAATTCATGGAGGGAAAAATGTTCCACCTGAGTAAAGACTTCCTGGCGCAAGTCCCTTGTGAATCCGTTGGCTGCTTTGGAAGACAGGTAATTAGCGGAAATGGAGGCGATGGAAGAGAGCAGGGCCACCCCCAGCATCAGCAGGCCCAACTGTAAAATGTAGTTTACGTTGCCGGTAGTGATGCCGTTGTTGACCATGTCTGCAGTAATGGTGGGAAGAAAAAGCTCCGTGATCGTCCGGATGATGTGCAGAAAGATGGCAAACAGAATGGGGCCGGCGTAAGGCTTCAAATGATCGTAGAGTTTGGTCATGGCCGTTTTCCTCCTCCTAAGTCTTGTATTATACTCAAAACATAACACAGGGCTGATTGCTTTTCAATAACTAAAAAAACGTTTACATTTTACAAGACATGGTTTATTATTTAATCTATATGTATGATGGTTTACGAAAAAACCGTCCTATTGCATCCCTACAATACTATACAAATGGAGGAAAAAATGGAAAATAGCAAATTCAATGTGAAAGAATATCTGGAGCGGATCGATTATAACGGGGAGTTGGAGGTCAATGCCAAGTTGCTTCATGACCTGCATGTAGGACATGTCACCCACATTCCTTTTGAAAACTTGGATCAACTGCAAGGGAAAACCATTTCCCTGGACCGGGATGATCTCTTTGAGAAGATCGTTCTCAACAAGCGGGGAGGATACTGTTTTGAAATGAACGGACTCTTTTCTCATGTGCTTAAAGAAGTGGGATTCCAGGTGTCCGATGTTTTTGCCCGAGTGTATCGCCCCGGGTTTGGTTACAGCGGAAGATCTCATCAGGTCATCATTGTGGAGATCGACGGAGAGCAATGGATGGCGGATGTCGGCTTTGGAGGCAACGGACCCATCGCGCCGGTCAAATTGGTGGAAGGAGTGGACCAGGAGCAGTTTGGTCGTTTCTACCGCATCAAAACGGATCCTTTATATGAATATGTCATGGAATTCAAAGCAGGCGACGAATACGAGACGGTTTATTCCTTCACGTCGGAACCTTGCCATGCCATGGACTACGACATCGCCAACTGGTTTACGTCCACCCATCCCAATTCCATTTTCCGAAAGGTGATCATGTGCACCATGCCTACGGAAAAGGGTAGGGTGTCCATCTTCGACAACAACCTGAAGATCATCCAAAACGGTTTGGTAACGGAAAAAACCATGAACAGCGACTTTGAGATCAACAATGTACTGGAAAAATACTATGGGATCACCCTGCAGGATGATTACCTGGAAAAGGCATCTTCCAGATAAGAAAAAAAGAAGAGCGAAAGCTCTTTTTTTGTTACACTGCGTGTATATTCAAAAGCCGCATCTGGGAAAGAAAACAGCTGCATTTAAAATTGAATACAAGTTTTTGGCTTTATCATGTGTAAATCATGCTGTTGTTTTGCAACAGCATTTTTTCATAAAAGGATCAGTAATGAAATTTGGTGGACGTCAAACTATTTATTGAAAATGATAAAGTATTTTCTAAAAGAGAAGGATTTGAATCAAAATTTAACGAATAAAGAGGAAGTGATTGCTGAAAATGAAATTTTTGGTGGATGTCAAACTATTTGGAAGCCAGATGTTCCAATGCTTTGAGGTTTTTTGAGCCCAGCTGGAGGATAGAAAGAATGTTAAAAACAAATCATAATCTTATATACATATAAATTTATAAAAATATTTTATTTAAAAACTTAAAAATGCTTGACACATTACAATTAATTGTGATTATATAGACTACAGAAGATTAAACGAAGTTTAAAACATGCAAAAGGGGGGGCGTAGTTCACTCGGACATCAGGGCTCGGACAGAATGTTGGTTTCTTAGATTATAGAAAATAAATATAAGAAGGTGAATTCATGGAACAAGATAATGGAAAAGGTATTGTTAGTACCAAGGAACTTTTAGCATTTAGTTTGGCCTACATGGGTTTGCAAGTCGGTGGTTTGTCCGCAAACTACTTGTCCTATTTCTGGACGGATATTGCACTTATTCCGTTGGCTGCTGTATCAACGATCATGTTGGTTTCCAGGTTGTTGGACGGCGTCACAGATATCATCATCGGTTTTATGGTGGACAAAACCAAGAGCAAGCATGGTAAAGCAAGACCGTGGCTGCTTTGGATGACTCCTCCGGCAGTCGTGTCCATGGTCTTGCTGTTCTGGATGCCGGATATCGGTGTTACAGGAAAAGTTGTCTACGCATTCGTTGTTTATAATGCGGTCGCATTCTTCTTCTCTACCGCAGTAACCATCCCGTTGCAAACGTTGACATCCAGGATCACCAGCCGTGGTGACCAGCGTCTTCGATTGAACATGGTCGGTCAGACATTTGGTAGCTTGACTGCAGTATTGGGGAACTTCTTTGTCGTCGGCGCCATCGCAGCACTTGGCGGAGACAATGGCGGTTATTTCAGATTCTTCGGAATCATGGCTATTCTGGCTGGTGCTTTGATGTATGTCGGTTTCTTTGGAACTCGAGAAAAAGTACAAGAGCACAAACCTAAGCAAGCGGCAGCAGAAAAGAAACTTACTGTTGGACAAGGATTCAAAGTTTTGTTGACCAACAAATATTGGGTATGGGTAACCTTGCTTCAAGTATCTTCCTGGATGTTCCCGGCATTTATGGCCATCAACATCTACTACATGATCTGGATCCTTCATAACCCGGCTTTCATGGGACCTTTCATGTCCATCATTTTTGCAGCAATGTTTGGAGCCATGTTGATTTTGACTCCTCTTTCCAGAAAAATCGGAAAAGCCAGCATCGCATTCCTTGGAATGTTCCTGCAGGTAGCCGGTGGTTTGGTGCCCTTGATCGCACCGACATCCATGCCGATTTTGATCTTGTCTGCAATTTTAAGAGGTGCCGGACCGGCAGCCATGCTTGGAACCCGTTTGGCATATACCAGTGACGTCGTAGAATATGGCGAGTGGAAAACTGGCATGAGAACAGAAGGCTTGATCTTCAGCGCTACCAGCATGGGTCAAAAAATTGGTCTGGGTCTTGGTGGAGCCATCGTAACAACGGCCTTGGCTGTTGGCGGATATGTCGGTGGAGCAGAGACGCAAACCGAAGGAGCACTTAGCGCCATCATGTTCACATTTACATGGTTGTCCGCTGCGGCATCCGGACTGGCTGTAATCTGCTTGTTCTTCCTGTCCCGATTGACAAAAGAAATGCCGCAGATCCTGGCAGATCTGGAAGCAAGAAATGGAACCGAAGAATAAAAGAAACCAATCAAAGAACTAACATAAATAAAGAAAAAGCCTTTCCGGTCCAACTGGAAAGGCTTTTTCTTTGTATAAAATTTGTAGATCACGCCGCATTGGAGGCACCTTGATCTTCTTTTTTTTGCTGTCTGGCGCTGACCAGGGAGACAACAACAAAGACCAGGGTGGTCAGTGGAATGCCCAAGATCAGGGGATCCATGGTTCGGAATGGGTGACCCAGGAGAACTTCTTTTCCTGTCAGGGCTTTTGAAATGCCTAGTGGGATGGCTTCCGATGCTTTGATGAAAACATACCAGAAAAGGGTGAAGATCAAACCCGTATACAGACTTGCCAAAGCTCCTTCCTTGGTGGAACCTTTCCAAAAAAGGGCTCCTATGAAACTTGGCAGCCAGCAAATGGCACAAAGACCAAACCAGAAGACCGTTGCCCGGGCGATGATGTTGGAAGGGAGAACAAAGGCCAGGATCACGGCCAAAACCAGACCGGCTGCCGTACCCCACTGGATCATGGTCTTGGGTCGTGTTGATTTTTCATTTTTACGAAGCGCCAAAATGTCTTTTCCCAAAGCTACTCCCTGCAAATGAAGGAGAGAGGCAGTGGAAGACAAGGTGGCTGCCAGCAATCCGAACAGGAAGAGGTAGACGAACCATTCCGGCATCATGGAGGCGATCAGCTGTGGGATGATCATGTCCACATTTCCACCGGCCGCCTCCAGGGCGATCTGTCCCTTTTCGAGATAAAAGTAGGCGTTGCTGAAAATTCCGGCCAGCACGGATCCTCCTGTCAGCATCCAGATGAAGATAGCGGCACCTACAATGCCGATGTAAAGATTTTTCCGGTTTTTTACGGCCATGAACTTCACCTGCAAATGGGGCTGGGCCAGGGTTCCGATGGTGATCCCCAACACCAGGGTGCTCATGACGGACCACCAGATGGGAGATCCGGTCACCGGCATGGAAGTCCAGCCCTGGTGACCTTGATCTTGAAGGGCTTGGGGGATCAGATGGGTGATGCTGTTCAAGATCTCGTGGGCGTTGGTGATCCCTCCCAAGCGTGAAATCAGGGTGATCAGCAGCAAGAGGGCGGATATAAACATGACCACCGCCAACAGGGCGTCCGTATAAATGACACCGATGAGACCTCCGTAAAGAACATAGAGGAGAACGATGCTGGCAATGATCAGCAGGCTGGTTCGAAATTCGATCCCGATGGCACCGGACATGAAGTTGGCTCCTCCGATGAGGATGATGCTGGTATAAGCCGGAAGAAAAACAAAAATGATCAGGGCGACGGATCGTTGCAGCAAGGGACTGTTGAAGCGCTTGCCCAACAGCTCCGGAAAACTTTGAGCACCCAGTTCTTCTCCAAGTTGTCGTACTCTGGGTCCAAAGACGGTAAAGGCGATGAGTGTACCTACCAGCATGTTGCCGAAGATCCCCCAATAGAGGCTGTAGCCGTAAAGTCCCGCCACGCCGCCGAAGCCGACGATGGCGGAGGTGCTCACCAGACTGGCTCCGTAGGACAAGGCGATGAACAAACCGCCCATGTTTCGTCCCCCTACGGTCAGGTCCAGGGCGTTGGTGGTTTTTTTATGCCCAAGATAGGAAGTGTAGGCCACTGCTCCGAAAAAGAGTAAGGCCGTCAATAAAAAGGTTCCCGGACTTAGATTCATGGTTTTCGCCTCCTCTCTTGATTGTATTTTCGGATGCCAAAGACAATGTTGAATATCAACAATCCAAAGGTGGAGACAAAGCATAAGGCAATGATAGGGTCTTTCAAGCCAAACATGGCATACTCCTTTCCGCAGGTCCAATAGAATATGTTATAAAAAATTGCATGAATATACAGTTGTTCCCTATTATACAAAAGGGTTTTTTGTAATACAAGGAAAAAGAACCGATCGTCCCCGATTATTTGTTGTGGAAAAGGAAATGGGATCGAATGTTAATTGTATGTTAAGTTTTTTTAGAAACGATTGACCGTTGTACTGGCATGGTTTATTCTATACATAGATAGTTGTCTATATAAAAGATGGGAGGCTGATTTATGGATCATGAAGGATTGTCAAAAATATTGAAAGGGTTGTCGGATCCCCATCGGATCAAGATCGTGGAGATTTTGTCTTGCGGAGAGCGCTGTGCCTGTGAGATCCTTCCTCATTTCACCTTCACCCAGCCTACGCTGTCCCATCACATGAAGGTGCTCATGGACTGTGGCCTGGTGAATGTTCGAAAAGAAGGGACATGGAGCCATTATTCTTTGAACGAGAAAGAATGGACCACTTTGGTGGAAATGCTGTCCTTGCTGGGTTCTTCTACCGGAGACTGCATTTGTCTGGAAGAAAACCCATTGGGGTGCAAAAAATCATGAAGAAGGTGATGCATTGAAAAAGAAAGAAACAAACTCTGCCATTAGTTTTTTTGAGCGATACTTGTCCCTATGGGTGGCCCTCTGCATGGTTGCCGGCGTACTCATCGGGGTATATTTGCCACAAGTTCCTGCATTTTTACAGCAATTCGAAGTGGAAAACGTGTCTTTGCCCGTGGCGGTATTGATTTGGTTGATGATTTATCCAATGATGCTGAAGGTGGACTTTAAAAGCGTGAAGAAGGTGGGGGAAAACCCGAAAGGTCTGTTTGTGACCTGGATCATCAACTGGTTGATCAAGCCCTTCACCATGTTTGGATTCGCCTATTTGTTTTTTCATGGGATCTTCTCGGGATTTATCGACGGAGAGTTGGCAAAGCAGTACCTGGCCGGCGCCGTGCTGCTGGGTGCAGCTCCTTGTACGGCCATGGTTTTCGTCTGGAGCCAGTTGACCAAAGGAAATCCGGCATATACCTTGGTCCAGGTGGCCACCAATGATTTGATCATCCTCATCGCCTTTGTACCCATCGTGGCATTTTTGCTGGGGGTCACAGGCCTTACCGTTCCGTGGGGGACCTTGTTTTTGTCCATCGTACTATTTGTGGTCATTCCCCTGGTGGCGGGAGTGGTCTCCAGAAATGTCATTACGAAAAACAGGGGATTGGATTATTTTGAAAATACCTATATCCCCAAATTCAGCAATGTGACCATCACCGGGTTGTTGCTGACCTTGATCATTCTCTTTGCCTTCCAGGGCAGGGTGATCATTGAAAATCCGCTAAACATTCTGCTGATCGCCGTGCCCTTGATCATCCAGACTTTCTTCATCTTTTTCATCACCTATTTTTGGGCAAAGATCGTCAAATTGCCCCACGACATTGCCGCACCCTGCGGGATGATCGGCGCCTCCAATTTCTTTGAACTGGCAGTGGCGGTGGCCATCAGCCTGTTTGGACTGCAATCCGGGGCGGCCTTGGTCACCGTTGTGGGAGTTTTAGTGGAAGTACCGGTGATGTTGACCCTGGTGAAGATCGCCAATTCCACCAGACATTGGTTTATAGAAGAAACACTGTAAATAGAGAGGAAGATGTATATGAAAAAAACCGTCGCATTCATCTGCGTTCACAATTCATGCCGGTCCCAAATGGCGGAGGCCTGGGCCAATCACCTGGGAAGCCACATAATGGTAGCCTATTCCGCCGGTACGGAAAATTATCCGGAGGTGAAGCCCCTGGCGGTAAAGGCCATGGAAAATGCCGGCGTCTCCATGGAGGGGCATCGTCCCAAGCTGCTGGAGGAGATCCCGGCGGAAGTGGACTATCTGATCACCATGGGCTGCAATGTGGAGTGTCCCTACATCCCCTGCAGCCATCGGGAAGACTGGGGTCTGGATGACCCGTCCGGCGGACCTTTGGAGGATTATGAAAAAACCAGGGATCTGATCCAGGTGAAAGTGGAAGAACTGATCCGTCGGATCGAAGCAGAAAAGTAGAAGGCAAACCTTCTGCTTTTTTTGTTTGGACACGAAAAAAGAGAAGACCTTGTGCTACAATGAATATAGAGAAAAAACGAATATTTACAATTAAGGGGCGATATACCATGCAGGACTATGAAAAAATGGGGATCTTTTATTTGGGGAAAACCTATGACATGAAAGAAAAGAAATTGTTGGAGGATCTGACCCTCATCAAGTCGAAAGACCTGACTACCCACGCCGCCATCATCGGCATGACGGGAAGTGGAAAGACGGGATTGGGCGTTGCCCTTATGGAAGAAGCGGCCATGGACAAGATCCCCGTTATTGCAATCGACCCGAAAGGGGATCTGTCCAACCTGGCTTTGACCTTTCCGGACTTGTCCAAAGAGGATTTCATGCCCTGGGTATCTCCGTCGGAAGCCGCCAATAAAGGGATGGATCCGGAGGCATATGCAAAAGCCCAGGCAGACCTGTGGCGAAAAGGATTGGCAGATTGGGGACAGGATCCCCAGCGGATCCAGCAGATGCGGAATAATATAGACATTCGAGTATACACTCCGGGAAGCTCTGCCGGCATCGGTGTCCAGGCCGTCCGCTCCTTTGAACCGCCCTTAAATGGCCCAGACAACGATCCGGACGGATATCGGGAACAGCTTCAGACCACGGTGACCGGAGTGCTGACTCTGGTGGGCATGGAGTCGGATCCTCTGACCGGGAAAGAACATATATTGCTGGCCAGCATCATGGATCACTACTGGAGGCAGGGTCGAGGCCTGACCATGGAGGAACTCATTGGAGCCGTCCAAAATCCGCCCTTGGAAAAAGTAGGTGTCCTGGACATGGAGAGCTTCTATCCTTCCAAAGAACGTTTTGAACTGGCCATGAAAATAAACAACTTGCTGGCTTCTCCGGGATTTCAGGCCTGGATGGAGGGAGATCCCCTGTCCATCCCGGATTTTCTCCACAACGAGGAAGGCAAGCCGCGGATCTCTGTTTTTTCCATTGCTCATCTGTCAGATCGAGAACGGATGTTTTTTGTCACCATGCTGTTAAATGAACTGGTGGGATGGATGCGGACCCAGTCCGGAACGGGAAGCCTCCGGGCGATCCTCTACATGGATGAGCTCTTCGGCTATCTTCCCCCCACAGCCAATCCACCCTCCAAAACACCCTTGTTGACTTTGCTGAAGCAGGCCAGGGCCTTTGGTCTGGGGTTGATCTTGTCCACCCAGAACCCGGTGGACCTGGATTACAAGGCCTTGAGCAACATCGGCACCTGGTTTATCGGACGGTTGCAGACGGAAAGGGACAAGGACCGGGTTCTGGCGGGCCTGGAAGGCGCTGCCAGCGGCGGGGTATTCAACAAGCAGGAAACGGAGCAGCTGTTGGCCGGGTTGGGGCAACGGACTTTCTACCTTCACAGTGTACATGAAAACGAGCCGGAGATCTTTCAGACCCGATGGGTCATGAGTTACCTGGCAGGCCCCATGACGCCGGACCAGATCCGCAACCTGCCCCTGGACCAAAGCCCCAAAGTGATTGGGGTAACATCGGATAAAGAAGATAATATGGCACAAAAAGGAAAACGATTGGAATCATCCCAGGAGGCGCCAGTACTGGATCCAACGATCCCCCAGTTTTTTCAATATACGGCATTGGATCCGGATTCCTTTGTTTATGAACCCGTGTTGGTGGGCATCGGCCAGGCCAGCTACAACAGTACGAAATACAAAGTGGCGGAGGCGAAGGAGATCCTATGCGTCACCCCCATCAAGGAAGGGCCTGTACCGGTGGACTGGAACGACGCATATGGCCTGGAAGAACCGGTCCGTCTGGAAGCTTTGGAGGACCGGGGAATGGAAGGGGCCAGCTTTGATCGATTGAATCCTCTGGCAGCCAATCCAAAGAATTTGGATAAATGGAAAAAGCTGTTCGTCACCCATGTTCGAACCAACATGGGTCTAAAACTCTGGTACGATCCCCAGTTGAAAATGGTTTCCCGACCGGAAGAAGAACAACGGGATTTTCTGGCCCGGTTGCAGCATGCGGCCCATGAAGAAAGGGATTTGAAAGTAGAGGCCCTTCGGCAGAAATACGAGAGCAAATTCAATACCTTACAGGACCGTCAGCGAAGGGCCCTGCAGGCAGTGGAAAAAAGCGCCGCCCAGTCCAAGCAAAAGAAAATGGATGCAGTGGTGTCGGCTGGAAGTGCTCTTTTGGGTGCCTTGTTCGGCAAGAAAAAATTGACGGCCACCTCCGTGTCCAAGATCGGGACGGCCATGAAGAGCACAGGTCGAGCATTCCAAAGCGGGGATTCCATCGAGCAGGCCCAGGAAAACCTGGCGGCAGTAGAGCAGCAGATCCAGGAGCTGGAAGCCCGGCTGCAAAAGGAAGTGGACAATCTGATGGAACAATACGAAGCTGCGGGAGAAAACCTGGAACAAGTGGATATTCGTGCCACTGGAACCAATATTACAGTACATCAGGTGGGGATCCTGTGGATGCCCGTGGAAACGGTATGATCAAACAGATCTACAAACCGATGAAGCCATGCTTCGTCGGTTTTGTCGTTTCATGATTTTGTCGTTCCTATTTTCTGATTATTCAAAAAACAGACCACAGACTTGTATATATATGCTATAATATAGCATATTTTTAAATGGAATTAGAAAGGGGAAAAGTATGGAAGGATTCATCAATAGTGTCACTTCGATCAACAGCACCATCAACAGTCTGGTATGGGGGGTCCCCATGCTGGTACTGATCATCAGTACGGGTATTTACATGACGGTTCGCACGAAGTTTTTTCAAGTGCGGCGGGCAAAACATGTAAATGATGAAACTTTCAAAGCTATTTTTACCAAGAAATCGGTAACGAAAAGCAAGGATGAAAAATCGATTTCTCAGTTTCAGGCATTATCTACGGCATTGGCCGCAACCATCGGGACAGGAAACATTGCCGGTGTGGCGACGGCCATCACCGTCGGCGGCGCTGGAGCGGTGTTTTGGATGTGGATCTCCGCGTTTTTTGGGATGATGACCAACTTTTCGGAAAATGTTCTGGGCATCTACTATCGAAAAAAGAACAAAAAAGGCGAGTGGTCCGGCGGACCCATGTACTATTTGGAAAACGGGCTGAAGGATAAAAAAGGATTGCATGGCTTTTCCAAACCCCTGGCGGTGATTTTTGCCCTTTTCTGCATGCTGGCGTCTTTCGGCATCGGAAACATGACCCAGGTCAATTCCATTGCCAGCGCATTGGAAGGATCTTTTGGTGTACCACCTCTGGCAACAGGGTTGGTAGTGGCGGCAGTGGCCAGTCTGGTCATCGTCGGCGGCATCAAGCGGATCGGCCAGGTGACGGAGCGGATCGTTCCATTTATGGCATTGGCCTACATCCTGGGAAGTGTGGTTATCATGATAGTCAACGCAGCCATGATCCCGGAAGTGTTTGGAGAGATCTTCACCAAGGCCTTCGGATTTGATGCCGTGGCTGGCGGCATCAGCGGCGCCATGGTTCGACAGGCCATCACCATGGGATTCAAGCGGGGCGTTTTCTCCAATGAAGCAGGCTTGGGTTCTTCGGTCATGGTGCACTCGTCTTCCGATGTGAAGGAGCCGGTGATCCAAGGAATGTGGGGGATCTTCGAAGTGTTTTTTGATACCATCATCGTGTGTACCCTGACGGCTTTTGTCATTTTATCCACGGGAGCATTGGAAACGGGGGAGTCGGGAGTTCCTCTGGTCAGCGCCGCATTCACTCATGGATTTGGCGGCTTTGCCGGTGAATTCGTATCTCTTGCCATTTTACTTTTTGCCTTCTCCACCATTCTGGGTTGGTCTTTTTACGGGACGAAGGCGGCAGAGTATTTGTTCGGCAGCGGATTCACCATCGTTTACAAGGTGCTGTTCATCATTTTCATCGTGATCGGGGCGACCATGAGCCTGGATCTGGTATGGAACATTTCCGATACCTTGAACGGATTGATGGCCATCCCCAACTTGATCGGGGTCCTTCTTTTGAGCAATACGGTCCTTCGCATCACGGCGGATTATGTGGATCGAAACATCCGAAAGAAAAAAGGCACGGAAGCACCCTTGCTTTCAGCCTATGAGGATTTAAACAGGGAGCAAGCCAAGGATCTGGTAAGCTGATCAAAGGCAAGGGACGCAAACGTATCGTTTGCGTCCCTTGTGTTTTTTTGGGAGATAGATAATGTCAAACAAAAAGTCGAATGATCAGTTTGGCGCCAAAATAGGCTCCGATAAAAAGGCCGATGCCAAAGATCCATCCCGACAGGGACAAGGAGGCGATGCCGCTGTAAAAGGCCCCGATGTTGCACCCGGAAGCGATCCCGGCACCATATCCCATGAGGAGGCCGCCTGCTGCCGCCGTTACCAGTTGTTTGAAGGATTTGATCCTTTTGAGTCGAAATTGACCGGCCAACAAAGCGGCCAGGGCGGCACCAAGGATGATGCCGATATTCCGAAGGGTCCCCGGGTCTTTCAAGAAACCGTTGGCGTAGATCTGCCGATAAGGCCTGGTGTTGAAATATGCCCAGGAGGATACATCGCCGCCAAGGGCTTCGTAGATCCAGGCGCCCCAGTGTATAAATGCCGTCGTGACACCCCATGCATTTTTTGTGATCAGCAAAGTCAGGATCTGGAGCAAGGTCAAGAGGAGCGCCCCCTTGAAATAGGTCCATGGATCATGTATTTTTTTTTGCATAAACTTTGTGACCGTCTTCATGGAGTTCACCCCTTCCAGTTTTCGAGATCCTATTCATTCATCTTTTTTTCTTCCCAGTTCTTGGCAAACCGGTAAAGCAATGCCAATACAAAAAGCTGGATCCCCAGTGCAAGGGGCCATCCAAACAGGTCAGGAAGGAAGATCCCGTTTTCCACCAGGGAAAAACCGGATTTCCACCAAGGCAGGTCCCGAACCCCCAGCAAGGATCCAATGACAAAGAAAAGCAAGACCACCATCTGGATCAGGAATCCGTCGCCTACTCGCATGAGGACGCCGGAAGCGCATCCTCCTGCAACCACCATGCCTACACCGAACAGTATGCCGCCCAAGAGGGTGTATATTCCTATTGGGTGGATGTAATCCATCCCTGGAATGGGGAGTGAAAGAAGTACATAAGCGTATTTGATGATCGTGAAGCCTATAGTCGTAAGTCCCAATGCGATCAAAACCGATTGCGTTATGATGGTGCTGCCCAACAGATGGGGATCGCGAAAACCAGCAGTGAAGCAAAAACGGGATTTTTGGAGAACATATCCAAAACCCAGTCCGCTGAACCAGTAGAATGCATGCAGGGGAGACCGGAAGGCAAAAAAAACACCAATGATCACGCATGCGGTTAAAAGCAGCAAACCGGTTCGCGGTTGGTTGGGTCGATTTTTTTTTCGTGGGTCTGACATCATGAGGTGTTCTCCTTTTTGTATATGTGTGCCTTATTATATCACAATCATACGCGTTCAATATAATGTGTAGCTTTCCAGTAATCGGACATGTCAAGAAACGTTGGTTATGGTATAATAATTGTAATTGTTACCGTAAAGTGAGGATGAGAGCCATGCACATTGAAGCTTTGGAATATTTTTATAAAGTAGCTGGTGCCAAAAGCATCTCAAAAGTGGCCAACAGCGCCCATATATCCCAATCTGCATTGAGTCAGCAGATCTCCAAATTGGAGGACAGCCTGGGCTGTCAGTTGTTGAATCGCAGCAACAAGGGAGTGGAGCTGACGGAAAAGGGCCAGATCGTATACAAGTATGCCGACAGCATCGTTCGTACCTATGATGCCATGATCGAGCATCTACGGGAAGAAGAGCAAAACATCCACAGCATCAAGATTGAGGCAAACTGGTCCATCACCAATTACTCCATGCCCTGTGTCATGTACAAAATGAAAAACAAGTTTCCTAAAAACGACTATCAGCTTAATTCCAATGAAGCGGAAAAGATCGAAGAGAACCTGGTCAACGGGATCAGCGACTTTGGGGTGATCTACGGAAAACCTCAAAACAAGGAATTGTCTTCTTTCAAGATTGGCGTGGACAAACTGGTGCTGGTCTCTTCTCCAAATTACGCCATACCGGAAAGCATCCAGGCGGAAGAGCTGGTCAATTATCCTTTCATCATGCTCAACGACAAGATGTACGTCAAGGAGATGCTCAAAGACAAGCTGCAGCAGGCAGGCTGTTCCATAGACGATCTTAAAATACTGTACAACAGCGATTCCATGGAATCGGTGAAGGAATCGGTCCTCAATGAATTCGGCATTGGTTTTTTACCCTATGTAGCCATCAAAAAAGATCTTTATCGAAAAGAACTGAGGCTCGTAAACATCGTCGATTTCAGCATCGAATACGACATGTTTTTGATCTATCATAAAAAAATCAACGAAAATCCTGTACTGAAAGAGTTCAACAAATATTTTCAAAACATCGCCCAAAAAAGCTTGTGCTAGGATTTGGTGATGTAGATCTCCCATACGCCGTTGATGACTTCTTCGTGACGGATGTGACACTTCTTGAATTGATGGGTCACCGATTCCAACACGCAGCTGTGGTCGGTGACGATCTTGAGCACGTCGCCGCTTTTCATCTTGGCCAGTTCCTTTTTGGATTTTAAAACAGGTATGGGACACATGTCCCCAGGCAGTCTATGGATTTCATGAAATCACCTACATTCGAGTTAATACACCCATTGTAAAAGATGACGGCGAAAAAAACAAGGAGGAAGCCAACTAACGGCAGGAAAAATGAACATACCTTACAACAAGCTGTATTTGACAGGAAAAGAGATGTTATATCTAAAAGAGGCCCTGGAAGGCGGAAACATTGCAGGAGACGGTGTTTTCGACGCAAGGGTCTGTGATTTTTTGGAGGACAGGCTTTCAGGCACGTCTGTTCGAAGCGTCACTTCCGGAACCCATGCCCTGGAGCTGGCCGTTGCTTTGGCAAAGATCTGCCCGGGAGACGAAGTGATCATGCCCTCCTATACCTTTCCGTCCACTGCCAATGCGGTGTTGCTTCGAGGAGGGATCCCCGTGTTTTGCGATGTGGAGGAGGAGACCCTTTGCATGGATCTGGAGGACGTGGAAAAACGTATCACCGGGAAGACGAAAATGCTGATGCCCGTTCATTACGGAGGTGTCTGCTGCCCCATGGACCGGCTGGTGGATCTGGCAAGAGATCGAGGTTTGGTCGTTGTAGAGGATGCGGCCCAGGCCCTGGGATCCACCTATAAAGAAAAACCCCTGGGGACTTGGGGGGAGATGGGATGTTTCAGCTTTCACGGGACCAAGAACCTGGTCAGCGGAGAGGGAGGGGCCATCTCCATCCGAAAACCCAATGAGGATCTGCTGGAAAAAGCGGAGATCTATCGGCAAAAGGGCACCAACCGGATCCAGTTCATCAAGGGTGAAGTGAATCAATACACCTGGGTGGGGGAAGGGTCCAGCTATGCTCCCTCGGAACTTTTAATGGCCGTATTGAACGCCCAGTTGGAGGAAATGGACCAGATCCATAAGCGGAGAAGTTCGATCTATCATGGATACCAGCAGCAGATCTCACCCATGGTGGATCGAGGGTTGCTTCGTGGAATGTCCACCATACCGGAAGATGTCACATCCAACTATCACAACTTTTATGTTCTCTTTCACGATGGATCCACTCGGGACCGGGTCCGGCAACGACTCCAGGAACAGGGGATCGGCGCCGTCATCCATTTTGTTCCCCTTCATGTTTCGCCTATGGGTGCAAAACTGGGGTATGCACCGGAAGACCTGCCCGTCACCCGAATGGCGGGGGAATGTCTCCTTCGTCTGCCCCTTTTTACGGCAATGACCATGGAGGAAATGATGCAGGTGTCCAAGGCCCTGCTGGAAGTCTTGGAGCATGAATATGACCGTTGAGATCTCTGTGGTGATCCCCACTTATAATGCAGAAAGGTCCATTGAAGAAGTGGTGGAGGGCTGTTTTTCGATTTTGGAAGAGGGTAAGGTGGAAGTGATCCTGGTGGACGACGGTTCCACCGACGCCACCGTTTCGATCATCGAAAAAGTAGCGATGGCCCTGCCGAATCTTCACTATTTGATCCACGATAAAAATTTGGGACAGCAACGATCCATCAAGGACGGCATGGCCCTGGCAAAAGGGACTTGTGTCGTGACCATGGACGATGACCTTCAGCAGGATCCGGAAGAGATCCTCCTTTTGTGGGACAAGATCCAGGAAGGATATGATGTAGTATATGGTTTGCCCACCCGAGACGGGTATCCCGTCCATCGGGCTTTTGGGTCCAAACTGGTGGACCTTTTTTTTACCTGGGTCCTCAAAAAATCAAAAGATGTGAAAGTGGGTTCTTTTCGGATCATGAAGAAGTGGATTTCGGACATGGTGGTCCAGGATGACAGGGAGTTCGTCTACATCACTGCCATTCTTTTGGATCATACCAAAAACATGGCCAACGTTGCCATCACTTACAGGGAACGGCCTTATGGAACATCCAACTACGATGCAGGCAAACTGATCCGGCTATTTCTCCGTCTTTTTGTGCAGTATGGGTGGAAAAAGAAGAAAGGAAACAGGATATGATATTGCAGGTCCTCGGTGGAGGAAACAATCAGATCAACGCCATAAAAAAAGCGAAAGACTTGGGACATGAAGTGATCTTGACCGATTATCTGGAAGAGCCGCCAGGGAAATCTTTTGCGGACATCCATGAAAAAATCAGCACTTTCGACTGGGAGGCCAATTGGTCCGTCGCAAAAAAATACAAGGTGAACGGCATTATGACCACCGGTACGGACCAGCCTGTCTATACGGTGGCAAAAGTGGCACATGCCCTTGGTTTGCCGGCTTTTCTGGATGTGGAAACGGCGACAAAAGTCACCAACAAGCGGGTCATGAAGGATCTATTTCTGGAATATGGGATCCCAACGGCGCCTTTTGTCTATATCACCAAAGACCCTACCATGGAAGAACTGGACCAGGTCTCCTATCCGGCGGTATTGAAGCCATTGGACTCTCAAGGCCAACGTGGCGTCTTTCGGGTGGAAAGCAAAGAGCAGGTATTGGAAAACATCCAGGAGACCCTCTCCTATTCCAAGGAAAAGGAAGCCTTGCTGGAATCCTACTATGTCAGCGATGAAGTGACCATCAGTGGATGGGTCCAACAGGGGAAAACCACCATATTGACCATGACGGATCGAAAGACCTTCGCCCGGGGAAAGCATATCGGGATCTGCTATTCCCATGAATACCCTTCCAAACACCAGGAAAAGTATTTGGAAGAGGCGGCCCACTGGACAAGGACCATCCAGGAGCGCTTTGGTATAAAAAACGGCCCCATCTATGTCCAGATGCTGATCGGCAAAAAGGGACTGATGGTCAACGAAGTGGCTTGTCGCATCGGCGGGGCCTACGAAGAGGTGTTCATTCCATGGATCACCGGTTTTGATCTGTTGGAGAGGGTCATCCAATTTTCCCTGACCGGAAAGATGGGGGAAGCCCCCATCCTTCGCCGTCAAAAATGCGTCGTCAGCACCCAGCTCTTTTTTGCAGAAGCGGGAAAGGTGATGAAAGCAGGAAACCTGGAAGAGATCCGCCGGCTGCCGGGGATGTTGGATGCAGGTTACAATGTCCGGGTGGGGATGTCCTGGGTACCATCGAAAACGCCACGGCAAGGGCCGGATACATGGTGTTGGAGGCAGAGGGTCCGGAAGAACTGGATCGTCGACTGGAAGCGGCCTACCAAAAGATGGGCCTGTGGAACGAAAAAATGGAAAATTTGGTGATCCCATTGAAAAGACAACGAGGTGATGAGAGATGAATAAAAGAAACAGGATCTTATTGGTATTATTGATTTTCATGTTCTTGATGCAAGGCTGCAGTTCTGAAACCGATGGAGAAAAAACCATTCGGATCGCGGAACAATACGGCATCGCTTATGCACCGGTGCAGGTCATGAAGGAAATGAAGTACATCGAAGAAGAGCTGGAGGGCGCCACGGTGGTTTGGGAACAGCTGGCCAATACGGCGGCCATCCGAGAAGCCATGATCGCCGGGGAACTGGATGTGGGATTCATGGCCATCCCTCCATTTTTGATCGGATGGGACAAGGGGATGGACTGGAAGATCGCAACGGGTTTGTCTTATGTCCCTGTTGGCCTGGTGGCCAAAGAGGAGATCCCTTCCCTGGAAGGGATCGGGTCGGAACATCGGATCGCCCTGCCACAACCGGGTAGTGTCCAGCATATTTTGTTGTCCATGGCCAGCAAGCGGGAATTTGGCGATCCCAAGCGTTTTGACGATCGTTTGGTGACCCTCTCTCATCCCGATGGGGTACAAGCCCTCTTTTCCGGCAGTGAAGTCAGTGCCCATTTCACCTCCACTCCCTATTTGGAACAGGAACTGGATCAGGAAGGATTTCATTTGATCCTGGACGGGAAAGAAGCCTTCGGCCAGGAGTTCAGCTTCATCATCGGGGCCACCACTGCTGATTTTCACGAAGAGGACCCGGAGGCCTATCAGGCCTTTGTCAAGGGGATCCAGAAGTCTGTGGACTACATCAATGAAAAACCCAGAGAAGCGGCGGCCTTGTTGACCAAGTACTACGACATGGACGAAGATACCATTTATGGATATCTAACGGATCCGGAAGCGGAGTTTTCTACTACGGCAAAAGGGATGAAGCGCTTTGGGGATTTCATGCTGGAATCGGAATACATCGAAAAAATGTACGGATCCGTAGAGGAGATCTTATGGGAAGGGACCCTGTATGAAGAATAAGAAGCCCTTGGTGAAAAAATGGATGTGGGGTCTGCTGCTGCTGGTGGCTTGGGAGATTTTTGCCCGATTTGGCGGTGCTTCCCCCCTGGCCTTTCCCAGCCTGGTGGATATCGGAAAAGCTCTGGCTGAATCCATCATCTCCGGAGATATTGTACAGCAGACAGCATTTTCTCTGGGAATGATCCTGTGGGGTTTGTTTCTTGCCCTGGTGCTGGCATTGGCCCTTTCCACCCTGTCCATCATCAACGGATCCATGGATGCCCTGTCGGACACCCTGGTTTCCATTTTTCACCCCTTGCCGGGCATTGCCTTGCTGCCTTTGGTCATTTTGTGGTTCGGTACGGGAAGCAAAGCGGTCATCATCATCATCGTTCATTCTGTGGTATGGCCCTTGCTGTTGAACTTGAAGTCCGGATTCAAATCCGTGCCGTTGATCTACCAGAAGATCGGGAAGAATTATGAGTATTCTCTGGGCAAGCGGATGAGGAGGATCTATATCCCGGCATCCCTGCCTTTTGGATTGTCGGGTCTGAAGATCGGATGGGCCAGAGCCTGGCGGGCCGCCATCAGTGCGGAGATGATCTTCGGCGCCACGGGAGGAAAAGGGGGCATCGGCTGGTACATCTTCAACAAGCGGGTCTTTATGGACACCCCGGGCCTTTTTGCCGGATTGGTGGTCATCATTCTTATCGGCATGCTGGTGGAAGACGTCTTTTTCTCCCAGGTGGAAAATAGAACGGTGAAGAAATGGGGGATGTCCCAATGAGCCCTTTGTTGAAAATCGAAGGTTTGACCAAATCCTACGACGGGATGGTCGTGGTGGATCATGTGGATCTGGAGGTGGATGCGGGGGAATTCGTCTGCATCGTGGGACCTTCCGGATGCGGAAAAACCACCCTTTTGAACCTGGTGGGGGGATTCATCCCTCGGGATGGAGGCCTGCTGGAATTCGACGGGAGATCCGTAGAGAAGCCCTTCAAAGAGGCGGTCATGGTTTTTCAGGAATTCGATCAACTCTTTCCATGGCGAACTTTGGAACAAAACGTGTCCTTTCCCCTGGAAGGATCGGTGAAGGATCCTCTGCAAAGAAACAAACTGGCGGGGCATTACATCGCCATGATGAAGCTGGAGGGGTATGAAAACCACTATCCGGGAGCCTTGTCCGGTGGAATGAAACAGCGGGGCGCCATCGCCAGGGCCTTGGTGACCTCCCCCCGGATGCTGCTCATGGACGAGCCTTTCGGCAGTCTGGATGCACAGACCAAGCAGTCCCTTCAACAGTCTTTTTTGCAGGTGTGGGAGCAGACCGGGACCACCGTTCTCTTTGTCACCCATGATGTAAGGGAGGCCCTGATCCTTTCCGATCGGATCCTGGTGATGAACCGGGGAAAGATCACAAAGATCTATCAGAACGAAAAAAAAGGGCCGACGGAAGAAGCCGTCGCCCAAATCACGGAGTGGTTGTCACTTTGAATACGGAGATTTGCCAGGGCCGCTGGTCCATCCAGTTGGCGATGTGGGTGCCGTAAGTGGGATTTTCGAAGCTTCCCACCAGCTGGCAGTGGTCCTGCAAGAAAATCTTCAGTTCATCATAATAAAAATCAGGATTCCCGTATACGGTGTTGTATGCGGGTTTTTTGTCGTTGATGGCATCCAGTTCATCGGAGTAGAGGATGTATTCAATCTCCCGGGTAGTGATATACTCTTCCAGGGTCAGTCCGGCTTCCCGGTAATATCGGAGGTTTCGGTAGTCCAGGAGGGATCCTTCTTCGAAATAGAAACCAAGGTTCAAGTTGGCCAGGCTTTTATCATCCGGATCCACATATGCTGCTACCTGGGTTTCGTATTGGGCATAGGTGCTGGAAGGATCCGGGGCATTGATCCACAGGTTGACGAGGATGGGGATCAACAAGAGAAGCACTCCTTTGGATCCAAAACGGTCCAAAACTATAAGCCCTGCAAGCAGATAGAGAAAGGGAAACAGAAATACCACGCTGGTGGGGTTGAACCGTCCGATCAGTACCAGACCCAAAAGGATCGCCGCCGTAGCCAAAGAGAATAGAATGGTGTATTTTTGTTTCGATCCGGGCCTTTTTTTTAAAATAGTTCCCAACGATAGGAGGATGGTCAATATAAAGAGGGTCAGGGTGATCCGAATGTCGGGGATATAATAGGTCAATCCCTTGCCCTGCCAAAGATCTGCAAAGAAAGTACCCAGAGCACCGAATTTCTCCAACAGGGACCGATGGACGCCAAATTTTCTACCGCTTTGGAGGTAATTTTGGATGTAGTTGGGATCGAAGGAAAAGCTGAGCGCCACAAAAATCAAGGCAAATACGGCAACGACGCCCATGAGGATCCACAGGTTCTTCCATTGGAGTTCTTTTTTATAAATAAAATACAGGTACATGCTTCCCAGGACCAGGGACAGAAGGAAGCAGTTGGGATGAACGCCGATGGCCAGTCCCAGGATGACACCCACGAGCACATCCCGCCTCCAGGTATGATGGGGTGGGTCTTTCAGCAGAAGGGCCACAGCGGTCAGCAGCAAGAAAACCAGGATGATCTCCTGTCTGGCAAAATGGGAGGCATAGATGAACCAGATGTCCAACGAGAGGATTAGGGTGATCAGAAGCGCTTTCTTTTGGTTTTGAAGGATGTTGAAACCAATGGCGTATGCCATTCCCAGGGTACCCAGGCCAAAAACCAGGGAGATCATTCGAAGCGGATAGAGTCCGAAACCAAAAAAATGGATCACCATGGATTGAAGGCCGTGAAAAAGCAGGCGGATGGCATGGGGATTCCGGCTGTACACATCGAAGAAAGGTTCCGTGACGCCGTAGTCTCCTTGCATGAGCATGGATCGGGACAGGGCCCCCAACCAGGGTTCATCGGAATGCATGGTCGGAAAGCGGGTCAGCAAGAAGGCGCTGGCCAGAAAATAGAGACTCAGATATATGTAGATCCATGGATGGGTCTTTAGATGATGTTTAAAGTTGTTCATGGTCGATCTCCTTGTTCGTCTTTTGTTCCCTCTACCATTTTAACGGAAGAGGAGGCAAAGATACAGAAAAAACGCCAGTATTGATAATACTAATAGTGCATCAGTTTTTCTTAGAACACGACTTGTGAAATCTTTGTTATAATGAAGTCGTTAAAGAAATAACATAAAACAAGGGGGAAACACCGAATGAAAAAAAGAAGACTACTGGTATTGTTGCTTGCATTGATGATGATCGTGACGTTCGCAGCTTGCGGATCCAACGGAGATGCTGGAGACAATGGAGACAACGGAGATGCTGGAGACAATGGCGACAATGGTGACAACGGCGCAGTAGAAACCAATGTGGTAGAAGACGCAGCAATGGCATATTTTGCAGAAATGCCGGACGATGTTTACAAGATCGCCCAAGATGCTTTTGTTGAAAAAGTAAAAGCTGGCGAAGACATGGTCGTTTTGGACATCCGACAACCGGATGTATACGGAGAAGGACACATCAAGGGTGCCGTCAACGTTCCTTGGGGAGCTGATATTGCAGCCAACCTGTCCAAGATCCCTTCGGGCAAAACCGTTTATGTATACTGCTATACCGGACAAACTGCCGGACAAGCTGTTGCAACCTTGAACGTAGCCGGATTTGACGCAAAATCCGTCAACTTGGGTTGGAACCTTGGAATCAGCAAAGTAGAAGGCGTAGCGGATGTTACCGTTACAGAAGCAGCCACTTTGGATGGAAACACCACCATCGATCCGGACATCCAGGCAGCAATGGATGAGTATTACAATGGTTTGGCAGATGTAGCCGGAACCACCTATGCAAACTACAAAATTTCTGAAGACGATGCGAAAGCAGCATTGGATGCAAAAGACGAGTCTGTTGTATTCCTGTCCATCCGAAAAGCAGAAGACTTTGCGAAAGGACACATTGAAACAGCAACAAACATTCCTTTTGGAAAAGGAATGCAAGAAAGCTTCAATACTCTTCCTATGGACAAAACAATCGTTGTATACTGCTACACCGGACAAACTGCCGGACAAGCAACTGCAATCTTGAGACTGTTGGGATATGACGCTGTATCCTTGAACGGCGGTATGGGAATGGAAGCAAATGCACCTTCTGGCTGGGCCAACAAAGGATTCCCGGTAGTAACCGAATAAGAACACTCATTACAGAGGCATGGTTTTGGGAGGACCCAGGCCATGCCCCTTTTCCTGTTTATGGATTAGTATTGTATAAAACTATAGCAAAGTTTAATGCAGCATAAGAAATTACAATTAAAGATCCAACTAAAAATGAACTATACTGAATGTGATACTGTTCGTTAATATACAAACGAATGACAATATAATTTAGAGGAGGATGTTTCCATGGGAAAAAGAGTATTGATTGTTGGCGGAGTCGCCGGCGGCGCATCTGTTGCAGCAAGAGTACGAAGAATCGATGAATCGGCAGAAGTGATCATGTTTGAGCGTGGTCCCAATGTCAGCTTTTCCAACTGCTGTTTGCCGTACCACTTGAGTGGTGCAGTGCCAAACAGCGAAGATCTGGTATTGATGGATCCGGTAGTGTTTAAAAACCAATACAACATCGAAGCAAGAGTGTTGACGGAAGTCGTCAAAATCAATCGGGAAGAAAAAACGATTGATGTAAAAGAATTGGATACAGGCAAAGTATACACGGAGAAATACGACAAGCTGTTCTTGTCTCCGGGAGCAAACCCCATCTTGCCGAAAAGCATCGAAGGCATCGACGGACCCAATGTTTTCGTCGTACGTAACGTCGTTGACATCGACAAATTGAACAAATTTGTCAAGAGCAAAGTCAAAGCCTTGAGCAATATGGATGTAGACATGGCGGAAGTCAATGACGTTGCTGTTATCGGCGGGGGCTTCATCGGCGTGGAAGTTGCGGAAAACTTGAAGGAAGCCGGATTCAACGTGACCTTGGTGGAAGCCATGGATCAAATCATGGCACCTTTTGACTATGACATGGCTCAAATCTTCCACAAGGAAATGATGGATCACGGGGTCAACTTGATCCTCAACGACGGATTGAAAAAAATTGGACCGGAATCCATTGAACTGAACAGCGGAAAAACCGTCAAAGCCCAAGCGGTTGTTATGGCCATCGGCGTTCGTCCGGAAGTCACTCTGGCAGTAGATGCCGGATTGGAATTGGGAGAAACAGGCGGGATCCTGGTGGATCACAACTACCTCACCAACGACAAGGATATTTACGCAGTGGGAGACGCCATTGAAACTTTCCACAAGATTACTCACCAAAAAACCAGATTGCCTTTGGCCGGACCGGCACAACGACAGGCAAGAGCAGCTGCAGACCACATGTATGGAAAGCCTCATAGAAACACAGGCGTCGTCGGTTCTTCCTGCGTCAAGATCTTCAACATGAATGGCGCATCCACTGGATTGACGGCAAAAGCAGCGGAAAAAGCCGGATTCAAATATGACTTTGTGTATGTCATTCCTGGCGACAAAGTCGGTTTGATGCCTGGAGCAAACCCCATGCACTTCAAACTGGTTTACGAAGTACCTACTGGAAAGATCCTGGGAGCCCAAGCCATCGGCAAGGGTAATGTTGACAAGCGCATCGATGTCATCGCCACCATGGTCATGCTGGGTGGAACCCTGGAAGATCTGAAAGAAATGGAACTATGCTACGCTCCTCCATTCGGTACGGCGAAAGACGTGACCAATCATGCGGCCCTGGTAGCCTTGAATCTGCTGAACGGAGACTTCGAGCAGGTGAAAGTGGACGAAGTTCGCGGCCTGGTGGAGAGCAATGCTTTCATCGTCGACGTGCGAGAGAAGAGAGAATTTGAAGCTGGCCACTTGGTCAATGCCGTCAACATCCCTCTCAGCGAGATCCGTGGTAGAATGGACGAGATCCCAAGAGACGTTCCTGTCTACCTCCATTGCCGAAGCAGCCAAAGAAGCTACAATGCATTGATGGCCCTCAACAACAGCGGCTACACCAATGCAAAGAACATTTCCGGTTCGTACCTGGGAATTTGCTACTTTGAATATTTCAATGATCAGACGACAGACAGGGAAAAAATCGTTACCAAGTACAACTTCAACTAAAAAAATGTGCACCTGAAAGATTTTTCAAATCATTTGGAATAGCCTTGTCGTTTTACCAGACAAGGTTATTCTTATAAGAAATTTTATGTTATGATATTATTTAAGATCGATCTTGGAATGGAAAGGCGGGACGGGATGAAAAACAGAACGCGAACGGAGAAAATAATCACGGTTGTCACCTGGACGGTCATATTATTGAGCTGGTATCTGGTGACCCGCTTCAAACTGGTTTCTTCCACCTTGTTTCCTTCTCCCATGAAAGTTTGGGATACCTTCCAATCCATCCTGCAGAATGGATACAATAAAATCAGCATCTGGTCCCATTTGGGGGCCAGCTTTCAGCGGCTGTTTTCCGCCATGGGTCTGGCCATCCTTACCGGCGTGCCTTTGGGCTTGCTCAGCGGATATTTCAGCAAGGTTAGAGCAGTCATCGATTCCGTCGTGGAATTTTATCGACCCTTGCCGCCACTTGCCTATTATACTTTGCTGGTCTTATGGTTGGGGATCGACAATGAATCAAAGATCATGCTGCTGTTCCTCGCAGGGTTTGCACCGATCTATATTGCATGTGTTTCTGCTGTCAACAACATCAAACAGGATTATTTGCTCAGTGCAAGGTCCCTTGGAGCCAGTCAAAAACAGATTTTTTTCAAGATCGTCATGCCGGCCTGTCTTCCGGAGATCCTCATCGGAGTTCGTACCGCCATGGGATTTGCCTACACCACCCTGGTTGCTTCGGAAATGGTGGCCGCAACCTCCGGCATCGGATGGATGGTGCTGGATGCTTCCAACTTTTTGAAAAGCGATGTGATTTTTGTGGGCATCCTCTTTATGGGAGCAACGGGGATCCTCATCGATTCGGGTTTGAAGTATATTGAGAGAAAATTGGTCTTCTGGAGAGGCTATATATAATGAAAAAGGGAGAGGGAAAGTAAATGAAAAAACAATGGAAACGGGGATTTGTGTTGTTGCTGGTGCTTTTGCTTGCATTTTCCATGGTAGGTTGTTCTGGAGACGGAGACGATGAAGCACTGCCGGAAGTGATCAACATCGGTGTCTTGCGGGTTCCCAACGATCAGACATTGGCCATAGCAGAAGGGTTGCTGGACGATCACTTCGGAGAGATGGGAATCGAATGCAAGTACATCATCTTTGATTCCGGCGTGGAGGCCAACCAGGCCCTTGCTTCTGGAAGTATTGATTTTGCCAGCATGGGAAATACCAATGCCATCGTTTCCCTGGCCAGAGACTTGGATGTAGAAATGATCTGGATCCATGAGATCCTGGGAGATATCGAAGCCTTGGCTGTTAAGAACGATTCCGGCATTGAAAAGGTGGAAGATCTGGCAGGAGAGCGAATTGCGACTCCCTTTGCATCCACAGCCCATTATATTTTGCTCAACACCTTGAAATTGGCAGGCATTGAAAACGATGTGGAGCTTTTGGACATGCAAACGGCAGAGATCGTTGCAGCCTGGGAGCGGGGAGACATCAAGGCCGCCTACACCTGGCAGCCATCTCTTGGAGTACTGCTGCAAACCGGGTTTCCCCTGGTGACCAGTCAGGACATGGCGGAGAAAGGTTTCATTACGGCCAACGTCGTCGTCGGTCGAAAAGGCTTTACGGAAAAGTATCCGGAATTGACGGCAGGAATGCTGATGAATCTGGCCAAAGCCGGTGACATTTACCGGGCAGATGCTCAGGAAGGTGCCCGCATCGTGGCGGAGGAACTGGAGATCACACCAGAAGATGCCCTGATGCAAATGCAGGGATCCATTTGGAAGACACCCCAGGAACTGCTGGGAGAAGACTATTTCGGAACCACCGGGAACCCGGGACACTTTGCCGTCATCATGAAGGATACGGCAGATTTCCTGGAGGAACAGGAATCCATAGATCAGGCGCCGGATCAGGAAGCATTCAATACTTACGTCAATCCCAAGTATATCGAGATGGCCGTAGAGATGATGGACTAAAAAAGACAGAGGTATAAATATGAACGAACCGCTTATTCGCATCGAAAATCTATCCTTGGAATACCAGACCCAGGCCGGCCCCGTACTGGCTTTGGCCGACATCAATCTGGAACTGAAAGAGGGAGAATTCGTTTGCCTTCTTGGACCCTCCGGATGTGGAAAAAGTACCCTGCTTAAAATCATTGCCGGGTATTTGGCGCCGACGACGGGGCAATGCCTGATGCAGGGAGAACCCATCAAGGGTCCCGATTGGCATCGGGGCGTGGTTTTTCAGTCGCCTACACTCTATCCTTGGATGAATCTGCGAAAAAATGTGGAGTTCGGACCTCGAATGCGAGGAGTATCGGAAGAAAAGATCCGGGAAGTCAGCGATCATTTTCTGGGGCAGGTCAAGCTGACAGGTTTTGAAGACAAATGGATCTTTGAGCTATCCGGAGGAATGAAGCAGCGGGCGGAACTTGCCAGAGCACTGGCAAATGAACCGGCGGTGATTTTGATGGATGAACCTTTCGGGGCCCTGGATGCCATGACACGGGTGGACATGCAGGGATTGATCCGGGAGATCTGGCAGAAAAACAAGAGCACCATTTTTCTCATCACCCATGATATCGATGAAGCCTTGTCCCTGGGCACCCGAGTCCTGGTCATGAGCGACCGGCCGGGGCGGATCCTCAAGGAGTTTCAAGTGGACTTCACCTACAAGGTGTTCCGACAGGATGCGAGACATCGAAAATACGACGAATCGTATTTTGACGTAAAGGATGAGATCATCGACTTGATCCACTATCAGGACGAATAAGGGAATAGAACACACTCATCTCCCGTGACATCTGGAGATGAGTTGTTTTTTGTAGAAAATTAGATGGAAAACATTTACTTGACTCACGACTTCATGTAGAATATAGAAATTAAGTGTAGTTAAATGGAATTCGGAGGATAACATATGAAACATCAAAATGAAATACCCCAGCACAAGCTACCCATGGTGATCGCATTGATCCTGGGGGCCATCATCGCCATATTGAACACATCTTTGTTGCTGACCGCCATACCTCATATCATGAAGGAGTTGAGCATCAGCGAAAGCACCGCCCAGTGGCTGACCACCGGTTTCATGCTGGTCAACGGGGTCATGATCCCCATCATGGCGTTCTTGATCGAAAAATTCACGACCAGACATCTGTTTTTTGCGGCCATGAGCTTTGTCGCCATTGGTTCTGTTATTGCCATAGTGGCTCATAGTTTTCCCTTGCTCATGTTGGCCCGAGTGATCCAAGCCATGGGAGCCGGTATTTTGATGCCCCTCATGCAGACTGTCCTGATGATCATCTATCCCAAGCATAAACGGGGACAGGTCATGGGAGCTGTAGGAATGGTCATTTCCTTTGCACCGGCCGTAGGTCCCACCATTTCAGGGATCATTGTTGATTTCTTTTCCTGGAAAGCCATCTTTTGGGTGATCCTTATTGTGGCTATTGTGGATTTGGCCTTTGCTTTCTTTACCATTCGGGATGTTACCCAGCAAGCCAATCCGAAAGTGGATATTTTGTCCATGATCCTGTCCACCCTGGGCTTCGGCGGCATTTTGTACGGCGCCAGCATGGCTGGTTCTCTGGGATGGACAAACAGCGTGGTCCTGGGGACCCTGATCGTCGGTTTGTTGAGTTTGGTCTTTTTTTCCAAACGGCAGTTTTCCATGGAACACGCCATGTTGGATCTGCGAGTCTTTAAAAACACCAAATTCACCTTATCAGTGGTCATCACCACCATCATGTTTGGAACTTTGATTGCTTCAGAGGTGTTGTTGCCCATGTTCATGCAAAACACTCTGGGCATGACCGCACTCCAATCCGGTCTTATGATCTTTCCGGGTGCGGCCATCATGGGGGTCATCAGTTTGATCTCCGGAAGGCTTTTCGACATGATCGGGGCCCGATTGATGAGTCTCATCGGCCTTGTCGTTGTAGCCATATCCAGTTTGTTCTTTGCCCGATTGACCATGGAAACGTCCTTTATGTACCTGACCATCGTGTTTGCATTCCGGATGGCAGGCTTGGCGCTGATCACCACCCCCTTGTCCACCTTGGGCTTGAACCAGTTGGAGTACGCGCTGATTCCTCACGGAACGGCAGCTATGAACACGGTCCGGCAAGTTGGCGCATCCATCTCTACGGCCGTATTTGTCAGTATTTTGATGGGAGCCAGCATTTCCAATGGAAGCATTTTCGGTATCAATGTCACATTTGGCGTCATGGCGGCAGTCAGCGTCATCTCCCTGATCATGGGGTTGTTTATTCGGGACGACAAACGGGAGTTGGAGACCAGAGAAGTCTGACGAAAAAAACGATCAAAAAAAGCTTGCGCGGAATAAATATACGTGTTATAATCCAATATCATAAAGAAAAACAAGAAAACAACATATTCATCGGAACAATGGCGTTCTCAACACAGTTGAGAGCGCCTTTTTGCATTTGCAGATCTTAAATGTAGGGAGGAATAAAAATGAACAACACGTCGAGAATTTTTGGTAGCAATGTATTCAGCGAAGTGACCATGAAGGAACGTCTGCCCAAGGACACCTTCAAGAAGTTGAAGAGGACCTTGGACTATGGGGAAGAGTTGACGCCGGCAGTGGCGGAAGTAGTGGCCAACGCCATGAAGGATTGGGCGGTGGAAAAAGGGGCCACTCATTATACCCACTGGTTCCAACCCATGACCGGCAAAACGGCGGAAAAGCATGACAGTTTCATCGAACCCACCGGGGATGGCCGGGTCATTATGGAGTTCTCGGGAAAACAGTTGATCCAGGGGGAACCGGATGCTTCCTCTTTCCCAAACGGAGGGCTGCGGGCAACTTTTGAAGCCAGAGGGTATACGGCCTGGGATGCCACTTCTCCTGCTTTTGTAAAAGACGGGACCTTGTACATCCCCACGGCGTTTTGTGCCTATTCCGGAGAGGCCTTGGACAAGAAGACCCCCTTGCTACGCTCCATGGAAGCCTTGTCTACCCAGGCGGTGCGGATCCTTCGTCTCTTTGGAGACGACAATACCCAAAAGGTCACATCCACAGTAGGACCGGAGCAGGAATACTTCATCGTGGACAAAAAGTTGTACCAGCAGCGAAAAGACCTGATTTTTACCGGAAGGACCCTCTTTGGTGCATTACCGCCGAAAGGCCAGGAGCTGGACGATCATTACTTTGGTTCCATCAAGGATCGGATCTCCAATTTCATGAAAGAATTGGACGAAGAATTATGGAAACTGGGGATCTCTTCCAAAACAAAACACAACGAAGTGGCGCCGGCCCAGCACGAAATGGCCCCCATCTTCACCACCACCAACATTGCCGTGGACCACAACCAACTGGTCATGGATACCCTGATCAAGGTGGCAAATCGACACGATCTGGCTTGCCTTCTTCATGAAAAGCCCTTTGCCGGAGTCAACGGATCCGGGAAACACAACAACTGGTCCATGGGCACGGACAAGATGAACCTGCTGGAACCGGGAGAGACGCCTCATGAAAATGCACAATTCCTGACCTTCCTGGTGGCCGTCATCGCCGCCGTCAACCGATATGCACCTCTCTTGCGACTGGCTGCAGCATCTCCAGGCAACGACCACCGGCTTGGTGCCAATGAAGCACCCCCGGCCATCATCTCCATCTTCCTGGGAGAGCAGTTGACGGACATCATCGAGCAGATCAAGAACGGGGCACTTACTTCTTGTACGGGACATACCTGCATGGACCTTGGGGTGAAGACCCTTCCCAAGTTTGAAAAGGATGTAACGGACCGAAACCGGACGTCTCCCTTCGCCTTTACGGGAAACAAGTTTGAATTCCGTATGCTGGGATCCACCATGTCCATCTCCGGCCCTAACATCGTCTTGAACACTATCGTGGCGGAAGTGCTTTCGGAGATCGCCGACGGCTTGGAAAAGGCGGAAGACTTTCACGGCGAACTCAGCGCCATCATTGAAAAGCTGGTCAAGGAAAACTTTAAGGTCATCTTTGACGGAGACGGCTACGATGAAAGCTGGATCCGTGAGGCGGAAAAACGGGGCCTTCCCAACATCAAAACATCGGTGGAAGCCATTGAAGTGTTCAGTCACGAGAAAAACATGGACGTGTTTATAAAGCATGGCGTATTCTCCAAGGGGGAGATCCTGGCCAGACAAGAGATCATGTTTGAAGAATACGCAAAAACAATCAACATCGAAGCCTTGACCATGATCCAGGTTGCAAAGCGGGAGATCATGCCGGCCGTCATGAACTATGGAGCGGAGCTGGCCCGGGATATCAGCAGCATAGCGTCGATCCTTCCCAGTGCACCGTTGGATGGACAAAAGAAGCAACTGGATCGGATCACCAAAGCCTACGACGCTGCGGTAGTAGGGCTGGAAGCTTTGGAAGAGGCTCTGGCCAAGACCCATGAAGTGAAAGACATCAAAGAAGAGTCCAAAGCTTACAAGTTCGAGGTGTGTCCTGCAATGGAGGTCCTTCGAAAACCTTGCGACGAATTGGAGACCCTGGTATCGGAAGAAGCGTGGCCGTTCCCTACATACGGCGATCTGCTTTTCCGTGTATGAATTGACCGGTGCCGGGCAGGAAACCCCTAAGGGGGTTTCTTTTTTGATTTGTTATTGACTATCGGTCAGTCAGTGATAAAATAAAGCTAGTAGAATGAATGCAGGAGGTGCAGAAATGGCTTTTATACAATTGAAGGACGTGGTCAAAACCTATACCATGGGGGAAGTGGTCATCAAAGCGGTGGACGGCGTCGATTTTGAAATAGAAAAAGGAGATTTTGCCGTAGTATTGGGAGCTTCCGGCGCTGGAAAGACCACGGTGTTGAACTTGCTGGGAGGGATGGATCACTTCGATTCAGGAAGCATCACTGTGGATGGTGCCGATCTGGCCCGGTTCAACGAACGGATGCTGACAGAGTATCGACGGTTCGACATCGGATTTGTCTTCCAGTTTTACAACCTGGTCCAAAACTTGACAGCACGGGAAAATGTGGAGCTGGCCACCCAGATTTCCAAAGATCCCATGAATGTGGACACGGTACTCAACATGGTGGGCTTGCAGGACCGGAAGGACAACTTTCCCTCCCAGCTCTCCGGCGGTGAACAACAACGGGTGGCCATTGCCCGGGCTCTGGCAAAGAATCCCAAGATGCTCCTCTGCGACGAACCTACAGGAGCTCTGGATTATGAAACGGGAAAATCCATCCTCCAGCTCCTCCAGGATACATCGAGGAATCAAGACATGACGGTCATTGTCATAACCCATAACGCCGCCATCGCCCAGATGGCGGATAAAGTGATCAAAATGAAAAGCGGAAAAGTCCGTGACTTTGTGATCAATAAAAATCCGGTGGCTGTGGAAGGGATCGAATGGTGATGAAAAACGGAGCCTTCTGGAAGAACCTGTTTCGGTCCATCCTGCGGGGGAAAGGACGTTTTCTGTCGGTCATGGCCATCATTTTTTTGGGGGTCAGCTTTTTTGCGGGAATCAACGCCACCAAACCGGACATGATCCTCTCTGCCGACGAGTATTTCAAGGACCAGGAGTTGGGAGATTATCGGATCATTTCACCTTTGGGTTTTAAAGAGGAAGACAAAAGATCCATGGAAACCATTGACGACGTGGAACAGGTCCAATATGGGTACTCCAAAGATCTGTTCATGACCATGCCGGGGGGCCAGCTTTCCATCGTCAAGGTCTTGAGCTGGAAAGACCAGGAAGGGAAAAATGGCAAGGAACTGAATATCCCTTATTTGGAGGAAGGTCGGATGCCGGAAAGATCCGGGGAGATCCTTCTGGAAAAAAGCATGTATGGATCGGTGGAGCTGGAATTGGGATCGAAAGTGGAGCTGGTCCTGCCCAAAGAGGAAAGCTGGGAAGACTTTTTCTATACAAAAACCTTTACAGTAGTGGGTTTTGTCCGATCGCCCCTGTATATCACCTTCGAACGGGGCCAGACGAATATTGGGGACGGTTCTCTTGATTCCTTTGCCTACATCATGGAATCCGACTTTGCCATGGAGTTTTACAACGAGGCTTACATTCGTGTAAAAAATGCAGATCAAAAGCAAGCTTATTCCCAGGAGTACAAGGAAGTGGTCCGACGGCCGGAAAATGCCTTGGAAACCCTTGGAGAAACGGCAATGGCCCGGGAGACGGGAGTGTTGCGGCGGGAATTGGAAGAAAACAGAGACATTTTCCTGGCAGAAAAGGAAGACGCTCAAAACCAGTTGGAGGAAGCCAGGGAAGAACTGGAATCCGCCCAGCAGGAGATCGACAACGGCTACCGAAAACTGGAGGAGGAAGAGGCCCGATACAAACAGGAGATCGAAAGCGGTGAAAATCAGCTCAAAGCCTCCCAGGCCCAGCTGGAATATGCCACCATACAGTACATCGACGGGTACACAGAATGGTTGGAAGGTTACAATACCTACCAAGACGGGCGAATGGATTTGATCGAAGCAAAGTTTCAGCTGGATGACGCCGAGATCCGCATCGAAACGGGTCAGGCGGATCTGGACAATGCCAAGACCCAACTGGACGCTTTAGCGGTGACCATCGACGCTCTCAAGGAAGTACGGGATGGTCTGCCGGAGGATTCGGAGCTTCCAACACCGGAAGAATACGAAGCCTTGATGATCGAGATCGAGGCCATCTCTCCTGCGCTGGCACAAGTGCTTCGAGCGACGGATCCAAACACCATCACCGGTATTCGAGACTCCCTCAACGGAGCCATCGCCACCCTGGAAGAAAACTATGAAACAGGAATGGCCCAGTGGGAAGAAGGAAATCGACAGTTGGAAGAGGCCAGAGTGGAATACAGTGCTGGTCTGAAAGCCTATGAACAAGGTGTGGCGGAACTCCAGGAAGGCCGGGAAGAGATCGACTCGGGGAAAGTAGAGCTGGATCAGGCGAAAATGCAGATCGAGGAAGGAAATCTGAAAGTTCGTCAAGGAAAAGAAGAGCTGGAAGAAGCCAAGGCTCAACTGGAAACGTCCATCAATGAGGGGTATCTACAATTGGAGAAAGCCCAGGTTGAATTGGATGATGGTTGGAAGGTCTTCCTGGAAGAAGAAAAAGACGCCCTGGCCCAAATTGCCGATGCGGAAGAAAAGATCAAGGATGCCCAACGCCAGTTGTTGGAACTTCCCAAAGAATGGTTTGTTTTCACCAGGGAAGGAAATCCCGGCTATTCAGGGTATGGAGACGACGCCGACCGAATCGGAGCCGTAGCAAAGATTTTTCCTTTGTTCTTCTTTTTGGTGGCAGCCTTGGTATGCCTGACCACCATGACCAGAATGGTGGACGAAGAGCGGACCCAGATCGGGACACTCAAAGCCCTGGGGTATGGGACAGGAAGGATCTCTTCCAAATACCTGATCTATTCCATGGTGGCCAGCACGGCTGGCGCCGTCTTGGGATTTTCCCTGGGATTTCAGTTGTTTCCCCGGCTCATCATGACGGTGTACGGAGGGATGTACAACATCCCCGTCATGCGCAGTCCCTATCATTTGAATTACGCCTTGCTGTCCCTGGCCATAGCCACATTGACAACAACGGTGGCGGCAGTGGGGGCCAGCTTGTCCACCCTGCGGTCCACACCGGCTACCTTGATGCAGCCGAAAGCGCCTCCACCGGGGAAACGGATCCTTTTGGAGCGGTTTACGCTCTTGTGGGATCGGATGAGTTTCATCCAAAAGGTCACTGCCCGAAATATTTTCCGATATAAAAGACGGTTTCTCATGACCGTCATCGGCATCGCCGGCTGCAGTGCATTGCTGCTCACCGGTTTTGGCATCCGGGATTCCGTCAATGCCATATCCGATGTTCAGTTCGATGAAGTGTTCCTCTACGACGGGGTGGTCGTGGCCGATCCGGACAACGAAAAATTTGAAGGATTTGACCCACTGCTCCAAGATAATCCGGACGTGGAGGAGTACGGTGCCATCCATCTGGAATCCGTTTCCGTCTACTCAGAAAAGGGAGGTCGGGAGTTTGAAGCAAGTCTCTACATCCCAGAAGATCTGGGTCTGTTTCCCCGTTTCTTCGACCTTCATCAACGGATCGGCAAGGAACCCTACGTGCTGGGAACGGATGGGGCCGTCATTACGGAAAAACTGGCGAAATTGCTGGATATCGAAGAAGGAGACGTATTGGAGTACCGGGATACGGACAACCGGGTCTACCAATTCACTGTTGCCGGTTTGGCGGAAAACTACCTGGGACACAACATATTCATGTCTCCGGAATACTTTGATCAGGTGACCCTGAGAAGTCCTGTTTATAATGGGGGGATCTTCAATCGGGCGGAAGGAGTGGCCTTTCAGGAAGGGCCCTTCAAGGAAAAACTTCTCTCCAGGGAAGGGGTGTTGGCAGTATCTCTGACGGATACCTTCCGAAAGGAGTTTTACGATACCATGGGAAGTTTGGATTATGTGGTATTGGTGCTGATCCTGTCCGCCGGTGCCTTGGCCTTTGTGGTGCTTTACAATCTGACTAACATCAACATCACGGAGCGGATCCGGGAGATCGCCACCATCAAGGTATTGGGCTTCCGCAGCAAGGAAGTATCCGCCTATGTTTATCGGGAGAATCTGGTCCTGTCCTTCATTGGCACCGTGGCCGGCTTGGGACTGGGATTTGTCCTTCACAAGTTCGTCATGGATACCATGGAAGTGGACAATATGATGTTCGGAAAGATCATCCATTGGTCCAGTTACCTTTTTTCCATTGCTTTGACCCTGATCTTTGCTGTTTTGGTCAATGTGCTCATGTTTTATAAACTGCGAAACATCGACATGGTGGAATCGCTGAAATCCGTAGAATAGAGGAGAAGGCCATGCGAATCACGAAAGAACCGGAAATACGAAGAATGGAGATCGTTGGAGCAGCCAAAACCCTTTTCGAAGAATTGGGGGTGGAGCGGACCTCCATGGCCAAGATCGCCCAAAAGGCGAAAGTGACCAAAGGGCTGGTCTACTACTACTTTTCTTCCAAGGAAGAATTGGTGGAAGCGGTGGTGGAAGGGCTGGCCATGGAGACGGACCGGATGCTCATGGAGATCCTCGAAGACGAGAAACAGGATTTTTTGGAGAAGCTTTCCAATATTTTAGGCCTTTATTTTGGAGTGATCCGAAAGAACGCCACCTTGATGGCTTTGTCCAACACCAACCCCGGCGTCTTTGAGCTGGTAAAAAACAAATTGGTGGAATCGGCCATTTACCATACCAAAGATTTGATAAGCCAGGGGATGAAGGAAGGAGTCCTTCAGATCGAATATCCGGAATACACCTTGAAGATCCTCATCGGAGGCATTGCAGATCTGTACCAGGAGGGGATGGAGGACCCAAAAGTGATGGCCGTTCTCATCGAACAGGTCCTGTCCCTGCCCAAAGGGACCTTGCAGATCCTTTGAAAAACCCGTTTGAAAGCCCTTGAAAAAGGGGATATATAACCGATAGGAGAATGAAAAGAAAAGAGGTGCTTGTCATGAAAAAAGTCGTGTTGTATACTACGGATACTTGTCCTTATTGCACCCAGGCGAAAGCTTTTTTGCGGGAGGAAGGGATCCACTACCAAGAAAAAAACGCCAGCAAAGATCCGGCGGCCCAACAGGAAATGGCCAGCCGGAACCTTCGAGGCGTTCCGTCTTTTCTTATAGGAGATGAAGTAGTGGTGGGTCTGGACAAGGAGAAGGTCCTCCGTCTGGTGGACCACCGCCTGGGGACCTGCCCCAAATGCCGGAGCAAGCTGCGCCTACCCATTGGTAAAGGGAAGATCAAGGCCACTTGCCCCAAGTGTGGCACGTCCTTTGACTGGAAGGGCTAGATCGGTTCTACAGGAAGGAGGACCTCCGTCAGGAGCTCTTCTTCCTCCACATCCTTGGTGGAGTTCAGATACCGCTCGTAGTTGACTTCGCCGCTTTTGTAACCGGCCTCCTTGAGCCAGTCGTTCAACATGGCGTAAAAAGGGCGCATCTTTCGATAGGGGCCCTTGTAGATGGCTTGCAGATAGGTGCCTGCGGGGATGATGGTGGAAAGAATGTTTTCAAGACCGGGATAGATCTTGTCTGTCGGGATCCCCACTTCCAAATCAAAATTTTTATTTTCGAAATTGGAATAGGCCGTATAGACGACGCCAGTGGGTGTGACTTGAAAATTGGTGCAGTGCTTTTCCAGCTGCTCCGTCAGGGCATCCACCGTAGGATACAGATCCGTGGTGTTGGTGGTGGTGCGAATGCAAAGTACGGGTTGGTCCTCTTGTTTGATCAGTTTCGGTTCCATGGCGTGCTCCTTTCTCATATCTTGCTTCCATTATACAACAAAATGCAAGAATCTGCAGAAAGAGAGAATCTCAGAACCGGAAAGGCAACAAATTTGAAAACCAAAGCAAATTGACTATATCTATGAAAAGGAGCAGCCTTTATGTTTGAAAGAAGAATGCCTGCAGAATGGGAGACCCACGAAAAAACCATCCTGCAATGGCCTGTTGCCGATTCCCTGGTCCATCCGGACAATTACACGGAAGTCTGCGACGGTTATGAAGAAACCATCCGAGCCATCCAAGCTTTTGAGCCGGTGGGATTGATCGTGGACCCCGAGGAAATGGGAGCACTACGAAAACGATTGGGAGAAGACATCGATCTTTACCCCATCCCCCATAACGATGCTTGGGCGCGGGACAGTGTTCCTACTATTATTGTGGACAAAGACGGCAGTCGTCTTGGTGTGGATTGGAAATTCAATGCCTGGGGCGAAAAATACCAACCCTATGATCTGGATGACGCCTTGGGGGAGAAGATTTTGGCTATGACGGATATTGCTCGTGAGCGTCCCGACCTGGTGCTGGAGGGAGGGTCCATCCATTCCGACGGAGAAGGCACCATCCTGACCACCAAGGAATGTCTGCTAAACCCCAATCGAAACCCTGGGATGAGCATGGAAGCCATCGAAGAGGCATTGAAAGATCATCTGGGAGCAAAGAAAGTGATCTGGCTGGAAGAAGGCCTGGATGGAGACGAGACGGACGGGCACATCGACAACATCGCCTGTTTTGCCGCTCCGGGGAAAGTGCTCCTGCAGGTGTGCCGCGACCCGAAGGATCCCAACTACGCCATCACCCGGCGATGTCTGGAAGTATTGGACCGGGAAGTGGATGCCAGGGGCAGAAGGCTGGAAGTGGTGGAGATCGAACAACCTCCTTATGCAACCTACCGGGGCAAACGGGCCACCTTGAGCTATTTGAATTTCTACTTTGTCAACGACGGTCTGATCCTTCCCGTATTTGGCGGAGACGCCGCCCAAACGGACCAAAAGGCGATGGAAGTGTTGAAGGATGCATTTCCCCAGCGTGGGATCGCAACGGTGAACGGGTGGTCCCTGGTGAAAGAAGGCGGAAACGTCCATTGCATCACCCAGCAGATCCCGAAAGCAGCAAAGGAGGAAAGAGCATGAGAAAGGTAAAGGTGGCTGCCACTCAGATGGCGTGCAGCTGGAACATCGACGAAAACATAGAACGCGCAGAGGGATTGATCCGAAAGGCCGTGGGAGAGGGAGCCAACATCGTCCTGATCCAGGAACTCTTTGAAACGCCATATTTTTGCCAGAAAGAAAAGCCGGAGTTCTACAATTTGGCCACGACCTTGGAAGAAAATCCCGCCATCAAGCGGTTTCGGGAGTTGGCCCGGGAGCTGAAAGTGGTGCTGCCGGTCAGTTTCTATGAACAAAAAAACAACGCACTGTACAATACCATGGCCATGGTGGATGCAGATGGATCCCTGTTAGGGACCTACCGGAAGAGTCACATCCCGGACGGTCCCGGATACGAGGAAAAGTACTATTTCAATCCGGGAGATACGGGTTTCAAAGTGTGGGACACAACCTACGGCCGCATTGGCGTCGGCATCTGTTGGGACCAATGGTTTCCGGAAGCGGCCCGCGTCATGGCGCTGAAGGGTGCGGAGATCTTGCTGTATCCCACAGCCATCGGATCGGAACCGGAGAGTCCCCAGGTGGATTCCAAAGACCACTGGCAACGGTGCATGATCGGTCATGCAGCCTGCAATCTGGTGCCCGTGGTGGCCAGCAACCGGATCGGCCGGGAAGAAATGGACGACGGATTTTTAGATTTTTACGGGTCTTCCTTTATCGCCGGCCCTACGGGAGAAATGCTGGCTTCTTGCGACCGGGAATCGGAAGATGTGCTGGTGGTGGAATTTGACCTGGACCAGCTGATGGAGCAACGGTTGGAGTGGGGATTGTTCCGGGACCGAAGGCCGGATCTGTACGGACCCATTTTGACCATGGACGGAGGCGAAGATCATGTTCGTCATGGGATGCGTCTTTAAGCTTCGGATCCTGGAGTCTGGAAGTTTGAAGGAAAAGCGGCGGATCATCAAGGGTTTGATGGAAAAAATCAGAAATAGATACAGGGTTTCCGTGGTGGAAGCCGGAGCCCAGGACCTGTGGGACCAAAGCGAGATCGGATGTGCATTTGGTGCAAATCACGCCCAAGACTTGGAGAATCGCCTGGAGAAGATCCTTCAATTGGTGGAAACGACCCCCCAAGTTGAGATCGTGGAAATGGTGGTCGATACCATAAAATTGGATTAATGCAGTAAAATTGCAATTTCTTGTTGACTTATCACAAGCATTGTGATTAAATTTAAGTATACTTAATGCAAAAATTGGGAGGGTTATAAATGGAATTGAAACGATTGACGCAAGACTTGGGGGATCTTCATGAAGATCAGGTCGTGGCGTTTTTAAAAGAGTTTGTAAAAATGGATCCGACAGGGGACGAAGTGGATGCAGTGATCCAGGCTTGTCAGGAAGGAATGGCCATCGTTGGGGACCGTTTCGAACGAGGAGATTATTTTGTAGGTGATCTGATCTTTGCCGGGGAATTGATGACAGAATCCATGGATCTGCTTAAACCCATCATCAAGAAAAGCAAGCGGGAAAAAATCGGCGTGATGGTCATCGGTACCGTGCAGGGTGACTTGCATGATATTGGTAAAAACATTTACCGGGGAATGGCGGAAGCCGTCGGTTTTGAAGTTCATGATATCGGCATCGACCAGCGGCCGGAGGCCTTTGTAGAAAAGGTTCGGGAAGTCCGACCGGATGTGCTGGGCATGAGCGGAGTATTGACCCTGGCATTGGAAGCCATGAAGCAAACCGTGGATGCGCTGATAGAAGAGGGACTGCGTGATGATCTAAAGATCATCATCGGCGGCAATCCGGTAACAAAAGATGCTTGCGAGTACATTGGCGCCGATGCCTTCACTACCAATGCAACGGAAGGTGTCCGTATTGCTGAAGAGTGGATGCATTAATACCGGTAATGGTTTTCCTGGGTATAGTAAGCACGGATCAACTGAAGCAGTACTTTTAAGGAAGGGGATAAAACCCTTCCTTTTTTTGTTGCAGCAACCAAAGTCCAGGAAGGATTTTCCGGTACAGGTATGGGGCGAATGGATTTTGCAGGATCAAAAAAACCGGCAGGGATCAGTGCCACACCCAAGCCTTTTTCCACCATGTCCAGGGTGGTGTGGATGTTGTGGACCTGGTCATAAGTTTGAGGTCGAAAACCTGATGCGGTGAAAAATTGATTTTCCACTTCTCGGCGAATGGTATCGTCTGGAGCCAGTATAAAGTGTTTGTTTTGGATAAAGGAAAAGAGACCTTCCCTTGTCTGCATCATGGGAAGAATGGAGTCGGGGCATTGGTCGACGGCGCAGGCCAAAAGGAAGGGTTCTTTCTTGATTTCTTCATAGGAGAAGTCCTCTTCCCGCTGGACGATGGTAATGATGGCAAGATCCAAAGCTTCACCCAACAGGCCTGTACGAAGGGTTCGGTATCGCCCGTCGTTGATGTCCAGACGAATGCGGGGATAACGGTCTTTGAACCGAGGGTATACTTCCGCGATCATTTTGCTGCCGATGTTTTGAAAGAGACCAAGGGCGATCCTATTGGTTTCCGGCTGGGAAAAGGATTCCAACTGGGAGTAAAGGGTCCTTTTCAGCTCCAGGATCTGCTTGGCCGTTTCTACATAAAGGATCCCGGCCTGGGTGGGAATGGTGCGCAAACCGTGTCGGTCGAACAAGGGAAGACCCAGCTCTGCCTCCAATTTTTTTAAATGGATACTCAGGGTGGGCTGAGATACAAAACATTTTTTCGCGGCTTTGGAGATGCTGCCTTCGTCGTGTACAGCTACGATGTATTCCAGGTGTTTCAGATCCATGGTCATCCTCCTGCCCATAGTTCAAGACTATAGGGTCATGTATTTTTTGAATGGGCGCAGTGCCTACATTAATAGTATACTATGGGCAACGAAAAAGTCCAACAGGGTCATGCGTTCATCGTAGGAGGAAGTAGCATTGTCGCTAAAAGTTCTCATTAAAGAAATCGGCAAGGAACCTTTCCAGGAATTGGTGATGCGGGTATAATGAATACATGATTTGGAAAGGTGGTGGGAAAAGGATGTTTCAGAATCTGGTGTTCAGTTTGGGAGTGGCCTTACCCATTTTTCTAGTCATTTTGACAGGATATATTTTGCGGCGGGTTGATTTTATTGATCAGGAATTTGTAAAAAAAGCTAATCGCTTGGTCTTTTACATAGCTCTGCCGTTGAAGCTCTTTAATGATGTCCGCAACATGGACATCGAAAAAATCGTGGATCTGCGCTTTTTTACTTTTGTTGCGGCAGCCATCGTTTGCAGTGTTGGTGTTGCATGGCTGATTTCCTACCTCGTAGGGATCCATCCGGACCAGCGGGGTACTTTTATACAAGGATCTTTTCGAGGTAATTTTTTATATGTGGGGTTTTCCCTTATTGAGAACATCTTGGGGAGCCTGGGAGCAAAACCACCTATGGTTTTAGCCTTAACCATCCCCCTGTACAATATTCTTTCACTTGTTATATTTGCCTTTAACAAGCCAGAAGGTACTGGGAAAATCAGTATAGGAAGCAGTATGAAAGACCTGGCAAGTAACCCCATGATCATTGGAATTTCTTTTGGTATATTGGCGGTTTGGCTGAATCCGCCTATACCGGATTTTACCTTGAAAACCATCGACTATGTGCAGTCAATGGCCACTCCATTGGCGTTGCTCTCCATAGGAGCATCGTTTGATTTGCAAAAAGTGGGTCGCAAAATCCGAGCTACGGCTTGGGCAGTAGCGTGTAAATTAGTGATTTTTCCGACCTTGGCCGTGGCTGCTGGATTTATGATGGGGTTTGATGGGGCGGATCTACTGAACATTTACGTCCTATTTGGCGTACCTACTTCAACGGTATCTTTTATTTTCGCAATGACTATGGATGGAGACGGAGAGTTGGCCTCCAGCATCATCATGACCACAACCTTGTTTTCTGTTTTTTCTACTACATTATTCATTTTTGGACTTAAGACCTTGGGGATTCTTTGATCCAAGGTCAACCGATGGAATTGTATTTGAATTGTCCTAGGGGCAATAGTATAATGGAAAGGAACTGGCTTTTGATTTTTGTAAGTTGGCGCAGGTGTTATATTTGAATGGGTTATGGGAAGGTGCTGTAATATGCACCCAAAATAATATTGGTTCGGGGAGAATTCTTTCGGGGCAGCGAAGGAATTCTTTCTTGTTTTAAATTTTAGGTGGTGGGAAGCAATGGTGATGTTATTTCCTGGTTCGATTGGAGCAGGTACATGCGTTGAGTTCTTGTATTGATTCTAGTATACTGTTAGAAAGTATGACGGTTAAAGGAAGGAAAACTAAAAAATTCTTCAGGCCGTGCAGGATGCCGTGATACGCGTACAACAAGCATTAGATTTAGGATAGGAGGAAATGTATGGATTGGAATTTTATTTGGGAACAGGTCACTGCATTTAGCGGGAAACTGCCGCTGGCGCTGGTCGTTCTCGTTGCGGGATGGATCCTCATCAAATTTTTGATGCGTTTTTTGAAAAAGGCTTTTGAGGCAAAAAATGTGGATGTTTCCCTTCGACCATTTTTGTTGTCATTGATCAAAGTGACCTTGCTGGTGATGTTGGGGATCAGCATCGCATCCATGCTGGGTGCTCAGATGACATCCTTTATAGCCATATTGGGTTCTGCGGGTTTGGCTGTTGGTCTGGCACTGCAGGGTAGCTTGTCCAACTTTGCCGGCGGTGTTTTGATCTTGCTGCTGAAACCCTATAAGGTGGGAGATTATATCGATGCAGCCGGGTATTCCGGAACCGTTGAGGAGATCCAGATGTTTTATACGATCTTGATCACCCCGGACAATAAAAAAATCATTGTACCCAATAGCAACATGTCCAATAGCGGAACGGTGAACTACTCTGCAAAACCCACCAGAAGGGTGGATCTGGTCTTTGGTGTTGGTTACGATGATGACATCTCAAAGGTTAAAAGTTTACTTCAGGAGATCGCCGATAAGGATCCCCTGGTACTGGACGAGCCGGAACCCATGATCGTATTGGGACAGCACGATGCCAGTTCTGTCAATTTTTATTACAGGGTCTGGTGCAATGCGGCAGATTATTGGACCATATATTTTGACACCATGGAAAAAGTGAAGCTGGCATTTGATGAACATGATATTGGGATCCCGTATCCCCAAATGGACGTTCATTTGGACGGCATTCCCGAATTCTGGAGTGAAAAAAAATGATGCAGCACCAACGGATTGCTCTGGTGGCGGATTTACCGCTTCCAGGGCTTTTTTGCAAATAGGGTTGATCGGAATTTCTTTCTGTTTACCATGTGCACGGCATTACGGTATAATGTAACAAGGAACACAAACAAGAGGCATTAAGATAGTTCGAAAGGAGAAGGCTTTGGACAAGACGAAATTCAAACAGTATTTCTTGATCATCACTTATGGCATCGTGCTTTATGTCGCCTTGACCAACTTGGAGGTGGTATCCGCCATACTTGAAAAGCTTCATCGGATCACCCGGCCGTTGATTTTCGGGTTTGTGATCGCCTATTTGCTCAATATTCCATACAAGGGCTTTCGAAAACGAATCTTTTATCCTATGGAAAAGAAAGGAGCTACCGGCAAGAAGGTGGCTGCAGGTTTGTCCATTCTATCCACCTACCTCTTGGTGATCGTAACGGGCGGGGTATTGGTTCGATTCATCATCCCCCAGTTGGTGGGAAGTATCACCCAGCTTATCGAAAACATTCCCAACTATATTGTCACGGTGGAAGGTTGGGCCAATTATCTGGATGAAACATTTGGTCTTCAGGAAATGATCGACTGGTACGACAGCGACCTGCTGCAAAATTTAAATGCGACATTGAACCAGGCGGTGACCCGATGGATCCCCATCATCGGAAATTACTTGCTGGGACTTACTTCTGGTTTGTACAACTGGATCATTGGCTTGATCATTTCCGTTTATTTTCTCTATGGAAAAGATGTGCTGCTGGAACAAATGGTACGACTTTCCGAGGCCGTTTGTCCTCGACGGTTTTTCGGAAAATTCATGGAGATCGCCCGTCGGACCAATCATGTTTTCAACCGATTCATCACGGGAAACGTCATCGATTCCAGCATCATTGCACTCATCTGCTTCATATCCATGAATTTGATGAACATGCCTTACGTTTTACTGGTCACTGTCATCATCGGATTGACCAACCTGATCCCCATCGTGGGGCCTTTTATCGGAGCCGTGCCTGCGATTTTCATCATCATGATCGTAGATCCCATCAAAGCCTTGATGTTCTTTTTCTTCATCATTGCTCTCCAGCAGTTGGACGGCAATGTCATCAAACCCAAGGTGTTGGGCAATACAGTTGGTCTACCTGGTTTGTGGGTCTTGGTGTCCATCATTCTTGGCGCCGGGTTATACGGCATCGTCGGGATGCTCATGGGTGTTCCAACATTTGCTTTGCTGTATTCCCTCTTTGGAGAATGGATCGATCATCGCTTGGAGCGGGGAGAAGATTCGATTTGTGAAAAGTAGATATTGAAAGAGCCAGGGATAGTGGTAGAAAAAAGTTAAGTGCAGCAATCAAGTTGATTGCTGCACTTTTTTATGCCATACATTCATGCTCTCCACTCTTCCGGATATTTGGGTGTTGTTGATCAGGGTTCCGGTGAATTCGTAATCGGATTTGGCAAATATGGTGTTGACTCCCAAGGAGGTGGATCTTGTGATGGTATAGAGGGTTTCGTACCCTTTGTTTTTCATGTCTTCTTCCATCCTGTACAACAATCGCGTTGCCAGTGATTCACCCTGATGATCCGAATCTGTGGCAAAATCCGTCAATTCGCCGGTGCGGTTGATTGGATCCTGATCCACACTGGCAAGGGCGACAGGAATGTCGTCTTTGAATATACCATAATATCGGGTGTCTTCAACCATGGTTTCTTTCAGGTAGGATGCTCGGTCTATGGGGAATGGATAAGTAGCAAAAACCTTTTTGTAGAGTTGGGCCATGGATTTTGCATCGTCTTTGGTACATGGACGAAGTTCCATATTCGGATCCAATGGGTCGAGAGAGCAATTTTTGCTGCCTTCTTTGCTTAGAGCCGTTTGAAGAACTTCGTCCACTACAGCTTTGGAGCGGTCTCTAGCCCGGCGATGATCGTAATATTTTGCCATGAAGAGGCAGTCTTCCATGTTGTCAAAGTAGGAAGGGACTTCTGCTTCTTTGACGAATCCAGATTCCAGAAAAAAGCCTTCAGCGGTTGCAGGGACTTTAGCAACAATTTTTCCGTATTGTCTTTTTAATGCCAGATCTTCCAAATCTCGAATAAAACCGGCATCTTCTTCAGGATCCAGCCGCATTAGATAGAGTCGATCGCTTTCCTTTCCATGTTGTATCAGACTTTTTGAAAACGTGGTGATGGTGTCTTTCATTGAATGCACTTCCTTCGTATCGATAATATTCAGTAAAAAAAAGATCACACTGACTCTATAAAGATGGAGTTGGTGTGCCTTATATCTGATTCACTGTTTCAAATGGAATTCGTGGCATATTGTATCATAGCAAGAAAAGTCTGTCAAAAAAGCGAAGGGTATATTGACAGACGGAATAGATGCATGTAAACTATATTCATGACAACTATATACGAAGTGCACATAGATAAAAATTATCCAGGAAAGAAGGTTTTATAAGTGGACCATGACAAAACGTTTCATTGTCCCGGGAAAGACCATAGAATGGGAATGTTTTTGGAAGCAAGCTTGCTGCTGTTGTTGAAAAAGCAGTGCGCACATGGGTATGGTTTGATGGAGCAGTTGGAACAGCTGGGATTTGACACGAACGAACTCAATGCCAGCACCTTGTACCGAACCTTGCGAAAAATGGAAAAGAGCGGTCTGGTCATCTCCAAGTGGGAAGAGGGAGAGGGAGGACCCAATCGACGGGTCTACGAGATCACCCCGCAGGGAGTATCGGACTTGAATGAATGGCATATGGTTTTTCAGGAAAGGAAAAAGCGGATCCAACGATTTTTAGAAGTATACGAAAAGAACTGCGGTCTGGATGACGAGGCAGAATAACCGGTAGGATCTTGTGTTGATTTGTTAGATGAAGTTGAAAAAGGATAAGGGATAACAAGGAGGAGAAGAATGCAAACAGCAATGTTTTATTTATTGGCGATCGGATTGCTGATTTTGTCCTATAGCAAGGATAAAATGAAGACGAAAAAAAGTGTGATGAAGGCGGTAAAGTCCATCGAGAATATGATGCCCCAATTTATTGGGATCATTATATTGGTTGGGGTCATGTTGGCCGTCATTGATCCCCAAACCATCAGCAGGTTTATCGGCAGCGGATCCGGTTGGTTGGGTGTTGCACTGGCTGCCATTGTTGGGGGGATCACCCTCATTCCAGGATTTATCGCATTTCCAACAGCGGCCCTGTTGCTGCATGGAGGGGCCGGATACATGCAGGTGGGGGCCTTCGTATCCAGCCTGATGATGGTGGGCGTTGTGACCGTCCCATTGGAGACTAAATTTTTCGGGAAAAAGGTTACTTTCAAAAGAAATATCTTGGCATTTTTATATGCTTTTGTAGTGGCATTTATTATTGGAAAGGTGATGGGAGAGATATGAAGAACTTTTTAAAGAGATATCGGTTCACGTTGGTCATGGTGCTTGTCACCATCGGACTGTACCTATTTTCCCCAACTACTGGAGAAAAGGCGTTGGACACCATCGGGTATAGTTTCAAGGAACTGCTTTCGGTCCTTCCGCCCATATTCATCCTGCTGGGGTTGTTGGATGTATGGGTCCCCAAAGAAACCATGATGAAATATATGGGGGAAGGCAGTGGTTTAAAGGGTGTCCTTATATCCATTTTTATTGGATCTGCGGCAGCCGGTCCTCTGTACGGAGCATTTCCCCTGGCAGGCGTATTTATGAAAAAAGGGGTAAAATTCACCAACGTTTTGATTTTTATCGGAGCTTGGTCCACCACCAAGATCCCCATGTTTCTATTTGAGTTGACGGCATTGGGAACGAGGTTTGCCGTCACCCGCCTGATTGCCAGCATGGTGGGTATCTTTATCATCGCGCATCTGGTGGACAAAAGCACCAGCAAAGAGGAAGTGGACCAGATCTACGCAACGGCCGTGAAGATGAACAGCTGATAATTGCGCATAGTTGACGAAAAAAACAAGAAGTGTTATAATGCAAAAGGTAAGTTATTATAAAAGAATAGCCCAAACAACTGGTGAAGTAAGCAGGATCAGTAATTGATGTTTGAGTCCGTTCACGTGTCTGACGGCGTGGGGATCGATAAAAGCATCCGAACCAAAGGGGAACAAATGAAAATCCTGTGGAAAAATCGTCGTTGTAGAACTGGGGCCTGGTTAGGATCAAAAGGTCATAACCCATACTACCCACCGCAAATGCGACAGGTGGTGTGAAGTGAACTGATGTTGGATGATTCAGGGAAGCTTATGCACTCTAACTCTATATTTATAGAGTTGGAGTGTTTTTTATTTGCTTGCCGTGTCTATTTTGGCCAAAAGCCATGCAATAGAAGTGTATGAACTGAATAAAATGACAATAGGGGGAAAAGAAATGACAAAGAAAATTGGAATCATGCTGTTGGTCGTATTGTTGAGTCTTGCCATGTTGGTGGGATGTTCCGGTGGGGATGAAGACCAAACCACTTATGAACGGATCTTGGAGGAAGGGGAAATGAGCTTCGCCATGACGGGTGCTTATCCGCCTTTCAACTTTATCGATGACAATGGAGATCTTGCAGGATTCGACATCGACATCGCCAACGCCATTGCAGAGAAACTGGGAGTCACTGCCGTTCCCATCACGACGGAGTGGGACGGCATCGTTGGAGGTCTTACTGGAAATCGATTTGACATGATCATCGGTTCCATGGCCATAACACCGGACCGATTGGAACAAGTGAACTTCACGGATCCGTATTATTATGATGGAGCACAATTCTTTGCGCCGGTCGATTCCGGGTTGACCAGCATTGAAGACCTGGTCGATGGAAAGGTAGGTGTCGTGACGGGGACCACCTTCCATGAAGCATTGCAGGACATGGACAATATTGAAGAAATTCTTCAATTCTCCAGTGATGTGGACAATTTTATGAGTGCGGAACAAGGTCGTTCCGATGGATTGGTCACCGGTATATTTGTGGGACTTCAGGCACCCAAGGAATACGGAGTGGAGATTGAGCCAGTAGGCGATATGCTATACAGTGAAGATATCGCCATTGCCATTCGAAAAGAAGACACGGATCTTCTGGAAGCGGTAAATGGAGCATTGGCGGAGATCATTGAAGATGGGACCTATGCACAGATCAGTGAGAAATGGTTTGATGTCAATTTGTTGGAGATCCAATACTAAAAAGCAACTAGAAAGCTTTGTTTCCCCGCATCGACATTGGTCGGTGCGGGGAAAAATAAGCTTGAAATCGAAAAAAATGAGATAGATTTGAAAAGGAGAAGTTATGGATCCAATCATTGATTTTTTTAAAACGGTCGTAGAATTCACGCCTAAATTCATACCAGGCGTGATCACCACCCTGCAATTGGCATTCTTGTCCATTCTGCTGGGTACAGTCATCGGTTTGCTTGTGGCGGTATTGAAGTTGGCCAAGAAGAAGCCGCTGACATTTCTTATGAACATATACATCACCATAATTCGAGGGACACCATTGCTGCTGCAGCTGTGGTTCATCTTTTACGGACTGCCTGGAATGGGCATCGAGATCGACCGGTTCCCATCGGCCGTCATCGGATTGGCCCTTCACAACGGAGCTTACATCAGTGAAATATTTCGAGGGGCCATTGAATCGATCCACTTTGGTCAGCGGGAGGCTGCCAGATCTCTTGGTATGACCAGGGTACAGGCTTTGAGACGAGTGGTTTTGCCCCAGGCCTTTCGACGTTCCATTCCGGCCTTGGGAAATCAATTCATCATAGCCGTGAAAGATTCGTCACTGGCCAGTGTCATCACCATTACAGAGACCATGTTGCTGGCACGTCAATACGTTGCAGCCACCTTTGATGTATTTCCCATCTTCTTTGTGGCAGGATCCTATTACCTGATCATTACCATGGGTCTGGCCAACCTGCTGCAGCGACTGGAAACGAAATTGAAAGTAGGTGTTCGAGGATGAGCATGATCGAAATAAAAGATCTACACAAGTATTTTGGTGATTTGGAAGTATTGAAGGGCATTGATTTGACCGTAGAGGAAAGCGATGTGGTCTGCTTGATCGGAGCCAGCGGCTCCGGGAAAAGCACCCTCCTTCGATGCATCAATTATTTGGAGAAAAAAACGGAAGGGGAGATCTGGATCGACGGAGAGCCGGTGGATGAAACCGAAGACGGCATCAACAAGATCCGTCAAAAGGTGGGCATGGTGTTCCAGCGATTCAATCTTTTTCCCCACATGAGCGTTATCGAAAACGTCATGGAAGGGCCGGTAACGGTGAAAAAGATGGAGAAGGATAAGGCGCGTAAGCTGGCCATGGAGTTGCTTGAAAAAGTCGGGATCGCCGATAAAGCGGACGTTTATCCGGAGATGCTTTCCGGTGGACAGCAGCAGCGGGTGGCCATTGCACGATCCCTGGCCATGGAACCACGGGTCATCTTGTTTGACGAGCCCACTTCCGCATTAGATCCGGAGTTGGTGGGCGAGGTGCTGAAAGTCATGAAAGACCTGGCGGAAGAGGGTCGAACCATGATCGTGGTCACCCACGAAATGGGTTTTGCCAAGGAAGTGGCAGACCGGGTGATTTTTCTCCATGACGGACTTGTCGCAGAGGAAGGAACGCCAGAAGAGATCTTTGAAAATCCAAAACATGAACGATTGCAGGCTTTTTTAGGAGAGATCCTGGTCTGAATGTAGAGATGGTGGAAATGGGGACGGTGACTTTTTTGCAAAGGTCACCGTCCCCATTTCGCCGTCCTCCGTTCTTTTTTTGCATTGTTTATTGACATATGTTCACAACGGCGTATAATACATAGTAAAGAACATATGTCCATAACTGGATGGAAAGGAGATAAAATGCCAAGACCGATCAAATGGAGAAGAGTTTGTGGCGTGCCGGACAGCAAGCGATTCGGCCCCATGGATGCATCCGGAAATATGCTGGAACCGGTAATCATGACCGTGGATGAATATGAAACCATTCGACTTATCGACCTGGAAGGGTTGATGCAGGAAGATTGTGCAAACCAAATGAATGTTGCACGAACAACGGTGCAGCGCATATACAACGAAGCAAGAAAAAAATTGGCACAGTCCCTGGTGGAAGGAAGGGTCTTGCGTATTGAAGGTGGAGAATACCGGATATGTGAAGACGTGGACCGTCCAGGGTGTGGATATTGTAGAAGAAGGAGAGTGGAAGACAATGAAAATCGCAATACCGGCAAATGAACAAAGATCCGAAGCAGGCATTTGTCCCTCGTTTGGAAGAGCTCCGTGGTACGCCATTTTTGACACACTGAGCGAAGAACTTCATTTTATGGAAAATACGGCGGCAAATAGTCCTGGTGGAGCGGGGATCAAAGCAGCTCAGCTGTTGGTGGATAAAGGCGTAAAAGCCGTTTTGGCACCTCGTTGCGGGGAGAACGCGGCCCAGGTCCTAGAACCGGCAGGCATCGAAATTTTTCGGACGAAGAGCGAAGACATGTTGGAGAATATCAAAGCATTTCAGGAAACGGAACTGGATCTTTTGGAAGAGATCCATCCGGGATATCATGGAAAATAAAGAAAAAGGGTTTCGAATTGCCGTGCTTAGCGGAAAGGGTGGTACTGGGAAAACCCTGGTTTCCGTAAATTTGGCGGCCCTTCAAGCCGATAGTGCATACGTGGATTGCGATGTGGAAGAACCAAACGGACATTTGTATTTTCCCATGGAAAAAGAAGCAAAGACCCAGGTATATTCCCCCATTCCACAGGTTAATGATGATTTGTGCAACGGTTGCAGGGAATGTGTGGATTTCTGTCGTTTTTATGCACTGGCCTACATCAATGAAAAGGTAAAAGTATTTGAAAACATCTGTCATAGCTGTTTGGGTTGCGGACTTGTATGCCCCACCAATGCCATCACCTTCAATAATTCGACGGTGGGAACGGTGAGTACAGGAAAACATCAAGGGATCCACGTTTATTCAGGCAGTTTGGAAATTGGAAAAGCATCCGGTATCCCCATCATCAAGGAATTGTTGAAAAAAAGCCACAAGGAAAAAAGACTGGTGATGACCGACTGTCCACCTGGAAGTGCTTGCATCGTCATGGAAAGCATCAAGGATGCAGATTACTGTGTATTGGTGGCGGAACCGACTATTTTTGGCGCCCATAATCTGGCCTTGGTCCATGAATTGGTATCTTTGTTTCACATACCCTATGGCGTCGTTTTGAACAAGTGCACCGATTCGAAGAATCCGTCGGAGAAATATTGCGAAGAAAACAAAATCCCCATACTGGCAAAACTTGATTTTGATCCGGAACTGGGCAAGTTGAATTCTGATGGAAAGATCGTCGTTTGGGAAAAGGAAGAATACCGGACCATTTTCGAAGAAATGGCATCGAGGATCGCAAAGGAGGTGGGACATGAAACAGTTGTTGGTATTGAGCGGTAAAGGTGGAACCGGGAAAACGACAGTGGCCGGTACCTTTGTGGAATTGTCCCAAGCCAAGGCAGTAGCGGATTGTGATGTGGATGCACCCAATATGCATTTGGTATTGAAGCAAGCCAATGCCCCGGAGCGATTCGATTATATGGGGATGGACAAAGCCCTCATCGACAGCGAAACGTGCATCAATTGTGGATTGTGCCAGCGCAACTGCGTTTTTGACGCCATCGATTTTTTACCGTCTACGAATGAAAATAAAGACCAGTATAAAGTGAGCGATTTTGGATGCGAAGGCTGCGGAGTCTGCGTTTACGTCTGCCCGGTAGGTGCCGTTTCCATGATGCCCAGCGTAGATGGAGCATTGGAATTGTTTCGAAATGGCCGTGTCTTTTCCACCGCTACCTTGAAAATGGGCAGCGGGACTTCCGGGAAACTGGTGTCGGAAGTCAAGCAGAACCTGATCAAAGCGGCACCAAAGGAAGGGTTTGCCATTCTGGACGGTTCTCCCGGGATCGGGTGTCCAGTCATAGCCAGCATCAGCGGTGTCCACATGGTATTGGTAGTGGCGGAACCGTCGGTCTCCGGTCTTAGTGATCTGGATCGAATCGTTGCCACTGCTTCAAAATTTCAAACGCCAGTGGCTTTGTGCATCAACAAGGCGGACACCAACAAGGAAAAAACGGAAGAGATCCGAAGGTATTGTCAAAACAATCAGATCCCCTTGGTGGGGGAGATACCATTTGACCAGAAAGTTGTAGAGGCGGTCAATCAAGGAAAGACCATGGCGGGAGAAACCGGACCTGCCGGGATCGCCATCAGAGATGTATATGAAAAAACCATGGGGGTCTTCTGGCGGATCCAAGGTTCAAATGAATTAAGATAGCAATCAATCAAAAACAAAAGGGAGAACAGCAAATGAATGCAGACAAAAAAAACGAATTTTCAGTAGAGCTTCATGAAAAAAGCAGTGTGAAAAAAGTGATCGGTGTGGTCAGCGGAAAAGGTGGTGTAGGGAAATCCCTGGTCACCAGTCTGATGGCGGTGATCATGCAGCGCAGAGGTCATCAGGTGGCCATTTTGGATGCGGATATCACGGGTCCATCCATCCCCAAATCCTTTGGATTGAAAGGTCCAGCAGGTGCGACAGAAGAAGGATTGCTCCCGGTGATGAGCAAATCCGGTATCCAGATCATGTCCGTCAACCTCTTGTTATCGGATGCGACGGATCCGGTGGTTTGGAGAGGTCCCATCATAGCAGGGACCGTCAAGCAATTTTGGAGCGAAGTCATTTGGGAAGATGTGGACTATATGTTTGTAGATCTGCCGCCGGGAACGGGGGATGTTCCACTTACTGTTTTTCAGTCTCTTCCTTTGGATGGCATTGTCGTTGTAGCATCACCCCAGGAACTGGTGAACATGGTGGTGGCTAAAGCCGTAAAAATGGCCCAAAAAATGAATATTCCCATTTTAGGCCTGGTGGAAAACATGTCATATTTCAAGTGCCCCGATTGCGGGTCCGTCCATGAGATTTTCGGGAAAAGCAACATGGAGGCTGTAGCAGAACAGTATGGCGTGCCTTTATTGGAAAAGATACCGGTGGATCCGATCATCGCCGATCTCTGTGACAAAGGGCTGATCGAAATGGTGAAAGAAAACTGGTTTGAGGAGTTCGCCAAGGTTTTGGAAAAATAAGCAGAAATGGGGACGGTGACTTTTTTGCAAAAAAGTCACCGTCCCCAACAAAAACGACGAGGAGGAAAAGTATGAAAATAGCAGTTGCTAGTGAAAACAAGATTGTATCCCAGCACTTTGGACACTGTGAAACCTTTGAAGTATTTGATGTTGTGGATGGATTGGTGGTCAGTGGAGAATCAGTAAAAAATCCCGGACATAAGCCAGGATTCCTGCCTAATTTTCTACATGATCTTGGGATCGATGTGATCATTGCAGGAGGAATGGGCGGCGGAGCCATTGACATCTTCAACCAGCATGGGATCACGGTGGTGACTGGTGCAGTCGGTGACGCCAAGAAAGCGGCAGATGCCTATGCCAATGGAAGCCTGGTATCTTCCGGCGTGGTCTGCCAGCACTAAAAGAAATGCAAATATAAATGGGGACGGTGACTTTTTTTGAAAAAAGTCACCGTCCCCATTTTAACCATGCTGCAATTATCTACCGTTTCTCATTCCGTTGCCAAATCCGCTGCCTGCTTGGGTACCGGTTCGGTTGCCACCCATTTGTCGGCCAAAGCCCAAACCGTTTTCTTGGCCCAGGTTCATGCCGGTTCCGGTTCCATCACAATTGGCGATGTTCTCTTCCATCGTTGCCTGGATCTCGTTTGCTTCCTCTTGCGTCAATCGGCCTTCTTCCACTCGCTGTGCGATGACGGCTTTGCGATTTTCCAGCATTCCTGCTTTGAATTCTTCTAGTTTGCCTTCCTCTGCTGCGATGCTACCAAGGGTCTCGCCCTCTTCCCGATCTTCCACGATTGCCTCTACGCTCTTACCAGTCGCATCGGCCAAAACATCCAAGTTCGATGCGGTTGTTGCTGCGTATACTGCGCCTCCGCCACCGAGAAGTACCAGGACCAAAGCTGCTGCCAAAATTTTCTTTGAATTTTTCATTTTTGTTTCCTCCTTGTGTTATATTGTTTCTATACTTGTATTCTAAAGGCCTTCTGTGTCACAAAGATGGCAGAAAGGAGAAAAAATGAGTCAAATCGAAAAATGTTCCATAAAAAGCGCAAAAGATGGAAAGCGTCAGGAAGTGGACCAACTGGAACTTCAAGTGGATAAAGGGATCGTCGGTTCTGCCTTTGAAGGACAGGAAGAAAACCTGCAGGTCACCTTGATGGAACAGGAGGCCCAAGACCGGGGGAAGATCCATCAAGCGAAAGGATTTTGCATTACCCGATTCAAGGAAAATCTCCTGATTTCCCACTTGGATCTTACCCGTCTCCAAGTGGGGGATCGTCTAAAGACGGGGGATTGCATACTGGTGATCACTGTGGCCGGAAAGAAATGCTACGACAATTGTCCAGTCTTCATTAAAGAAGGCAATTGCGGTCTGGACAAGCATGCCGCATTCGCAAAAGTCGTGGAGTCCGGCATCGTCCATAAGGGAGATGCCATTAAAAAAATCGAGGATTGATGTTTAAAGTCGCAGTGAGCTGGATATCATATATAATAGGGTTGGCACTCTAAGGTCGAGAGTGCTAATCAAAAATATATGTAAAGGAGTTGTTGATCATGGCAGGTTTGATACCATTCAACAGAAAAGAGACCAGCTTGTTTGACACTGGCTTTGGGGATGCCCACAACATGCTTGACGACTTTTTCGGCGGCAACTGGATGCCGACGAGAAACTTTGCATTGGACACTTTCAAAGTCGATGTGCAGGAGGATGAAAAATCCTATACCATTGAAGCGGACATGCCCGGTGTGAAGAAGGAAGAGATCCAATTGTCTTTCGACCGGGGACGATTGGCCATTTCCGTCAAGCGGGAAGAAAAAGTGGATGAAGAAAAGAAAAACTACATCCACAAGGAACGACGGGTGGAATCCATGTGCAGAAACCTGTATCTGGAAAATGCATCCGGTGACGACATCAAAGCCAAGTTGGATGAAGGCGTTCTTCGAATCACTGTCGCGAAGAAAGAAGACGGAGCCGTCGACAAAACCATCGAAATCGAATAACTACACAAGCTACGACAAAATACGGTCCGGGCAATTGCCCGGACTTTTCTTTTGCCAAGATATGGATGAAAAAAAGAATTGTTTTGTGATATAGTATTTCATATGGCCCCGACAAGGGCAGGAAAACAAAAGGATCAAAGGAAAGGAAATACAGCAGAATGGATAAAAAGCAATTGGTGGAACGAAGCATCATCAAAAAATACCGAAAAGAGATCTGGAACCGATTCGTCAAGGCCGTGGTGGAATACGATCTCATCAAAGAAGGGGACAAGATCGCCGTATGTCTCTCCGGGGGAAAGGACTCCATGCTCATGGCCAAAGCCATGCAGATCCTCCAAAAGCACGGGAAGTACCATTTTGAGCTGGTGTTTTTGAGCATGGATCCAGGGTATAATGAAATAAATAGAAAAGTCATCGAGCACAATACGGAACTTTTGGGTGTTCCACTGACGGTTTTTTCATCTCCCATCTATAATGTGGTATCGTCCATGGAACAATCGCCCTGTTATTTGTGCGCCCGCATGCGGCGGGGGTATCTGTATTCTCGTGCAAAGGAGTTGGGCTGCAACAAGATCGCCCTGGGACATCATTTTGACGATGTCATCGAGACCACCATGATGAGCATGCTCTACAGCGCAGAGATCAAGACCATGATGCCTAAATTGAAAAGCAAAAATTTTGAAGGGATGGAATTGATCCGGCCCATGTACATGGTGCGGGAATCCGATGTGCTGGCATGGAAGCGCTACAACGGGCTGGAATTCATCAAATGCGCCTGTCCCCTGACCCAGAATTGCCATACAGACGAAGAGGGGGGTTCCAAGCGGCAGGTCGTAAAGAAATTGATCCGCCAGCTCAATATGGATCATCCTGGAACGGATCAGAATATTTTTACCAGCATGCACAATGTGAATCTGGATACGGTCATCGGGTATCGATCCAAAGGGGAGCGGCATCATTTTTTGGAACACTACGACGAAGCTTAAGGAGAGATCCCAATGAAAAAAGATCGATATCATAGAAAAGTATTCTATTACGAAACGGACAAAATGGGGATCGTCCATCACGCCAACTACATCCGAATGATGGAGGAAGCCCGGATCCATTTGTTGGAAAACCTGGGATTGCCATACGACAGACTGGAAGAAATGGGATTAATGATCCCGGTGCTCCATGCAGAGTGTAAGTACAAGATCCCCCTTCGGTTTGGGGATGCCTTTCAGATCGATATGGTGATCACGGAGATGACGGGAGTGCGCATGAGCATTGTCTACACCATCTATGGGGAGGACGGAATCACCATCCACGCCACCGGATCTACAAAACACGCTTTTGTGGATGAGCAGCTCCATCCCATTCGGTTGAGGCGCCGATTTCCCGAAGTGTATGAAATGTTGTTGATGACAACGTTAAATAAGAAGGAGGAAAGCAAATGAGTTTTTTATGGTATACCTTTAAGGTGGTAAATATGGAAAAGTCCGTGAAGTTTTACACGGACATCGTTGGACTGAAGGAACAGCGCCGATTCAATCCATCGCCTACAACGGAGATCGTTTTTTTAGGCGATGAAGAAGGAACAAAGGTGGAATTGATCTTTGATCGGACCAACAAGGCAAGGCTGGAGTATCCGGATCACATGTCCATGGGTTTTTCCATTGATGACATCGAAGAGAAGATCAAGGAAGTGAGCCAGAAGGGATACGCCGTTCACAGCGGTCCCATCAAGCCCAACGCCAATACGGAATTCTTTTTTGTTTTGGATCCCAACGGCATGAAGGTACAATTCGTCAAAGAAGGTTGATCAATAGCGAACTTCTTCCAAAAACAGTCCCTGGGGCGGTACGGTGAATCCGGCTTCCCGGCGGACTTTTTTTATGAAAATCTCTTCGATCTCCTTTGGTTTCATGGTGCCAAAACCCACTTCCAACAAGGTGCCCATCATGATGCGGATGGAATGGAGCAAAAAACCGTCTCCCTGAAAAATGAATCGCAGTTTGGGTCCCTCCTTTTCCAGGGTAAGAGAGTGAAGGGTCCGAGTAGTGGATTTCTTCGTTTTTTTCAAGGAAGAAAACCCAAGAAAGTCGTGGGTGCCTTCCAGCATGGCCATGGCTTCCCGCATGGGCTCCAACCGAAGCGGCTCCGGAACGTGGTGGCAGTATTTCCGATCGAAGACGAAAGGAATGGCATCATTGTGGATCCGGTAGGAATAGATTTTTTCCTTCACATGGTAGCGGCTGTGGAAAGCCTCCGGAACAAAAATTGCTTCCGTCACGGCAATGTCTCCAGGCAGATAGGCGTTGATGTAGTCTTGGATCTGACTGGCCGTTTCATCGGTGACCAAATGGAAATTGGCTACTTGTCCAAGGGCATGGACACCGGCGTCCGTTCGTCCCGATCCGATGACGGGAATGTTTCGTCCCACCTTCTTTTCCAGGATGTCCTCCAATTTCTGCTGGATAGTGTTGGGGTTGTCCCCCAGCTTTTGCCAACCCTTGTAGCGGCCGCCGTCGTATTGCAACGTTATTTTTACATTTCTTTTCATGAGTACTGCCTCCTCGCATTAAGCCCATTATACTTTGCCGACAAATATGATACAATAGTAAATTAGAATACAAACGAGTCTCAGGGACTTGTAGAAAAAATGAGGAATGAACAATGAATGAATTTTTGCCCGTCGATCGGGAAGATTGTATAAAAAGAGGATGGGACCAGCTGGATTTTATTCTGGTGTCGGGAGATGCCTACGTGGATCATCCATCCTTTGGAACGGCTGTCATCGGCCGGGTGCTGGAGCGGCGTGGATACCGGGTGGGGATCATGGCCCAGCCGGATTGGAAAGATAAGAACGCTTTTAAAGTCTTGGGGGAACCCAGATTGGGGTTTTTGGTCACTTCCGGCAACATCGATTCCATGGTAAATCATTATACTGTGGCCAAGCGTCGACGCAAAGAGGACCTGTATTCTCCGGGAGGAAAAAGCGGACACCGGCCGGACCGGGCCGTCATTACCTATTCCAGCATCCTTCGGGAGCTTTACAATCAGACCCCCATCATACTGGGAGGCATCGAGGCCAGCCTTCGCCGCATGGCCCATTTCGACTACTGGTCCGGGAAGGTTCGCCGCTCCATCCTGCTGGATGCCAAGGCGGATCTCATCGTCTACGGCATGGGGGAAAAGCAGATCATCCAGATCGCAGAAGGGTTGGAAAGCGGACTTCCCGTGGAGGAATTGACGTTCATACCGGGTACTGTTTATAAAACAAAAGACAAGAGCCGGCCTTACGAACCCATTTGGCTGCCGGCATACGATACCATCCTCGAGAACAAGAAGAAATACGCAGAGAGTTTCATGATCCAATACAAAAACATGGACGCCCTGACGGCAAAGCCTCTGGTGGAGCCCTACCGGGACTGGTACGTGATACAAAATCCCCCTGCCGCTCCCATGAGTCGACTGGAGCTGGACGACATCTACGACCTGCCTTTTGCCAGGGGAGCACACCCCATGTATGAAAAAGCCGGTGGCATTCCTGCCATTACGGAAGTGAAGTACAGCCTGATCAGCAATCGGGGATGTTTTGGCAGTTGCAATTTTTGCGCATTGACTTTCCATCAAGGTCGCAGGGTCCAATCCCGTAGTCATGGATCCATTCTGGCGGAGGCGGAGAAGATTTTGGCAGATCCGGATTTTAAAGGATACATCCACGATGTTGGAGGTCCTACAGCAAACTTTCGCCACCCTGCTTGTGTGAAACAGGAAAAGCACGGCGTCTGTCCCGACAAGCAGTGTCTCTTCCCGGAACCCTGCAACCAGCTGATCGTGGACCACAGGGACTACCTGGAATTGCTGCGCAAGCTTCGACACCTTCCCGGAGTAAAAAAAGTGTTTATACGTTCCGGATTGAGGTATGATTACCTTATGATGGACCGGGACGACACCTTTTTCAACGAGCTCTGCGAGCATCACATCAGCGGCCAGTTGAAGATCGCCCCGGAACACGTTTCCCAAAATGTTTTGGACCATATGGGCAAGCCGGGTCGAAAGATCTATGACCGCTTTATAGAAAAGTATCAGAGAGTCAACGACAAATTGGGGAAAAAGCAATATCTGGTCCCCTATCTGATGAGTTCCCATCCGGGATCCACCTTGAAGGAAGCGGTGGAGCTGGCGGAATACCTTCGGGATACGGGAGCCCATCCGGAGCAGGTCCAGGATTTCTATCCCACACCGGGGACCATGTCCACCTGCATGTTTTATACCGGCATCGATCCAAGGACCATGGATCCTGTATACGTTCCGACGGATCCCCATGAAAAAGCCATGCAGCGAGCTCTGATCCAGTACAAGAAACCCCAGAACCGGAAACTGGTACTGGAAGCATTGGAAAAAAGCGGACGAAGTGATCTGGTCGGGACCTCAAAGAAAGCCTTGGTCCGAGACGAGGCCAGAGGAGGCAAACCCAGGCAGGGGACCGGTGGAAAGCCGGCAGCAAAATCGGCATCATCCCGTAAAGGGGGATCATCGTCAAAGTCATCATCCAAACGAAACAACCGAAGAAAAAAGAAAACCTGATCGGGAGGCGACTCATGAAACACGTACCAAATATTTTGACGTTTATTCGACTGGCATTGATCCCGGTGTTTGTGGCGGTGTTTTTCTCCGACATGGACCAAAGCCGATTTGTGGCCCTGGGCATATACGCCGTTGCATCCTTCACGGATCTGATCGACGGCCAGATCGCACGGAAGTACAACGTGGTCACGGAACTGGGAAAAGTCATGGACCCTTTGGCGGACAAGTTGATGTTGGTGACTGTGATCGTGAGTTTCTATTATGCGGGGGACATACCCTGGTTTATTCCCGTCATCGTGCTGGTCAAGGAAGCTTTCATGATCATCATGGGTTTGATTTTGTACAATAAAAAGGAGCGGGTGGTCATTCCCGCAAACTATTTTGGAAAAACCGCCACCGTATTGTTTACCCTTGCCATCGTCCTCACCTTTTTCCTGCCGGGGAATGGATGGGTGCTGGCATTGATGTATGCGACCATTGCTTTAAAAGTGGTGGCGCTGATCAGTTACATTTTTACATATAAAAAGATGAAGCAGAAAATCAGTCAGGAGGGTTGATCATGGGATTCAATGAAGAGATCGCAAAACATTATGATGATATTTTTCCGGTGCAGGCACCTCAGATGAATTTTTTGAAAAAGACATTGGGACGCGATGGGGAATCGGTATTGGAGGTGGCTTGCGCCACTGGTGGATATGCTGCCGCCTTGGCCCAGTTGGGATTCGATGTTACGGCCATGGATGGAAAATCCTCCATGGTAGAGGCTTGCAAGAAGCGAGTCGAAAAAGACAATATCCAAATGGATGTGGTCCAAAAGAGCATGGTCCAAGTGAAAGAACTGGAGAAGGATTTTGACTTGGTCTATTGCATCGACAACAGCATGGTCCATTTGGACAGCATGGAAGACATGGAGAAGTTTTTGACGGGATGTTTCAAAGTCCTTCGACCCGATGGACGATTGGTGATCCAGATCGCCAATTACGATCGGATCTTGAATGAACATATTACCAGCCTTCCCACCATCATGATCAACAGTGTGGAGGAATTGTCCTACCGGCGGTTGTATGCCTATCAGAAAGACTCGGACAAGATCCTTTACACGAGAAAGCTGACGGTGGATGGACAAACACTGGAAGACCATGCCACTATTTTCCCGCTGACATCAAAACGGATGTCGGAATTGATGGAGAAAACCGGATTCCAGGAAGTGGAGATCTTCGGCGATTTCATGAAGAAGCCTTACGATGAGAGAACTTCTCATCAAATGGTGGTTCGCGGCCGGGCGAAGAAATAAAAAATGTGCAGATAAGGCTTGTTTCATCACTTGTGATGGAACAGGCCTTTAAATTTTGCCTGCCGTTTTATCTAATTCATCATAGATCCCGAACCTGTTCAAATAATACATTGCACACTCCAGCATCCCTCAAAAGTTTTCCGTGCTGGAATAGGCGCTAGCTTTTGTTCTGTTGCGCCACTTGTTGTAGCCGGAACCAAGAGACATCACCCTGATCGGGTAGCCCGTTTGTTTGTACAAGTGCGAACTAATGGAATATCTCATTAGTTTTTTTTACAGAAATTCATAATAAATGACCGTTTATGAATGAAAAATTATAAATAAAACGGTTACATTGGTATTGACAGAAGCGAAATGACGATATATAATCATAATCAAGCACAAACAATCATAATTAGCCACAAATGGAGGTGTAAAATGTTTGCGGAAGAACGATATCAAACAATTATCCAAATTTTAGAAGATGAAAACAGCGTGAAAGTATCCGAATTGACGGAACGATTTGGTGTCAGCGAATCCACCATTCGTCGAGATCTTCAGGATATGGAAGAAAAAGGCATGCTGATACGGGCCCATGGCGGTGCAGTCAGAAATCCGAAAGCTCATATGGAACCAACTTTCCAAGAAAAAGAAGACTCTCATCAAGATGATAAAGTCCTCATTGGAAAACTAGCTGCTTCGATGGTCCACGATGGCGACAACATCCTGATCGACTCCGGAACCACCACACTGGAATTGGCAAAGAATATAACCGCAAAAAACATAACAGTCCTGACCAACTCCATCGACGTGGCCAGAGCAATGTCAGAAAAAGAGCAGGTGGAGATCATCCTGACCGGGGGAACTTTTCGAAGCAACACCCGCAGCATGGTAGGCCCTATTTGCGAACAGACCCTTCGGCAGTTCAAGCCAGACAAAGTCTTCCTTGGAATGAATGGCATTGCACTAAAGGATGGACTGACCACACCGAATCTGGTAGAGGCCACCACAAAACGAGCCATGCTGCTTTCCGGCAAGAAAACCTACGTTCTGGCAGATCCATCTAAATTCGGAAATGTGCTCTTATCTGTCGTTTCGCCCATTAAAGAAATATCCGCCATCATCACAACAAAGACACTGGGATCTGAAATCATCAAAGCTTACAGAGAAAATGGGATCAAACTCATTTTGGAATAGTAACAGGAGCAAAGGAGGATGCATATGGTAATTACCGTCACGTTAAACCCGGCATTGGATAAGACTTTGGTCGTAAATAACTTTGCTGTAGGAGAAGTAAACCGCGTCCAGGCTGCAAGGGATGACATCGGTGGGAAAGGTCTTAACGTCTCCAAGGTACTCAAGGAATTCGGTATCCAATCCCTTGCTCTAGGATTCTTGGGCAACAACCTTCGGGATCGTTTTGAAAAAGATTTGGATACCAAAGGGATCGATCATCGATTCATCTCTATATCTTCCGGTACAAGAACCAACATCAAACTGGTTGATGAAAAAAAACGCACATTTACCGACATCAACGAACCCGGTGGGGCCATCACACCGGAAGAACTGGAAGAATTCTTGACCTTGTTTCAACAAACGATCAAGAAAGGTGACTTGGTGGTATTGGCCGGCGGTGTTGGAGAAGGTGTTCCCATCACGATCTATAAAACCTTGACTGGCCTAGCAAAGCGGAAAGGTGCCACTGTTGTGGTGGATGCAGAAGGTAAACTGCTGGGGGAAGCATTGACCGAACACCCGGATGTGATCAAGCCGAATGAAAAGGAACTTTCCACTCTGGTTGGGCGCACTTTACAAACAGAAGAACAAATCGTTCAAGCAATAAAGGAAATCCAAGAAATGGGTATCGACAATATCTTGGTGTCCATGGGCTCTGAAGGAAGCATCTACTTGACTCCAAATGGCGCGTATCGTGCAGAAGGACTCCAGGTTCCAGTAAAAAGCACCGTAGGTGCTGGAGATTCCATGGTAGCTGCATTGGTCTACAGCATCCTGAACGAAAGAGACGACATAAATACACTGGCCCTGGCACAAAGCGCCGGCGCAGCATCCGTCATGTTGGAAGGAACGAAAGCCTGTAATTTAAGCCAAGCAGAAAGCTTGATGGAACGGGCTTTGATGAAAATTAGGAGGATATGAAAATGGAAATCACAAAACTGTTGTCAAAAGAAAGAGCAACCTTTGAACTGAAAAGCAACAACAAGGAAGACGTGATCAAAGAACTGACAGCATTGTTGGCAGAAGATGGAGTTGTTACGGATGCGGAAGTTTTTATTCAGGCAGTGATGAAACGAGAAGCCGATTTCTCCACCGGGATCGGAATGGGCGTTGCCATCCCCCACGGTAAAAGCACGGCAGTGAAAGAAGCGGCACTGGCTTTCGGGAAAAGCACTTCGGGTATCGACTATGAAAGCATGGACGACAAACCGGCGCATTTGTTTTTTATGATCGCCGTACCGGAAGCTTCCAGTGATGTTCATTTAAAAGTTTTGGCCGAACTTTCCAGAAAGTTGATGCACGAAGAAGTTCGTGATCAGCTGATGGAAGCCACTACCTACGATGCTTTATTGCAATCATTTCAGTAACCTGAATTATAGTTAATAGGAGGGAAAAATTATGAAAATCATAGCCGTAACATCTTGTCCAACTGGCATTGCCCATACCTACATGGCTGCAGAAGCACTACAAATCGCAGCAAAAGAAATGAACTTGGACGTCAAAGTCGAGACCCAAGGTTCCGTCGGCGCAGAGAACGTATTGACCGATGAGGACGTGAAACAGGCCCACGCGGTGATCCTTGCGGTAGATACCAATGTAGACAAAAGCCGTTTTGAAGGAAAACCAGTGATCGAAGCCAGCGTGAAAGATGCCATTAAGGATGCAAAGGGACTTCTTCAACAAGCAGTCGATGCAAAACCGTTGGCTCCAAAGATTGAAGTAACGTCGGATACCGAAACGTCCAAAGGAACGGAAAAAGCACCGTCTTCCAAAGGGAAGACTGGTGTGTACAAACACCTGATGACCGGCGTATCCTTCATGATACCATTCGTCGTTGCCGGCGGGATCCTCATCGCCCTTTCCTTTGCATTTGGCATCACTGCTTTCCAAACAGAAGGTACCATTGCTTGGGCTCTGATGCAAATTGGTGGAGGAACCGGTGCATTCGGTTTGATGGTTCCGATCCTAGCTGGATACATCGCTTATTCCATAGCAGATCGTCCTGGCCTGGTTCCTGGGATGGTCGGAGGTCTGATCAGCGTCAATCTTGGCGCAGGATTTCTAGGCGGCATGCTGGCTGGCTTCCTCGGTGGATACACTGTGGTATTGTTGAAAAAAATAATAAAACTGCCGAAATCCATGGAAGGTTTAATGCCGGTTTTGGTACTGCCAGTTTTCTCCACATTGATCATGGGACTGATCATGATCTTCATACTGGGTGGTCCGGTGAAAGCCGTCAACGATGCGCTCATAGCTTGGTTGGAAAGCCTGCAAGGAACAAACGCCATGGTTCTTGGAGCAATCATCGGTCTTATGATGGCCTTTGACATGGGTGGCCCGGTCAACAAGGCAGCTTATGCTTTTGGTGCAGCTACTATTGGGGCAGGACAACCTTCCATGGTCATGGCTGCCGTTATGGCCGCAGGGATGGTTCCGCCACTGGCAATCGCTTTATCTACTGTCATCGCAAAGAACAAATACACGGTAGAAGAACGGGAGGCTGGAAAAGCTGCGTGGGCTTTGGGTGCATCTTTCATCACGGAAGGCGCCATCCCATTTGCCGCAGCGGATCCCATTCGAGTGATCCCTTCCATCATGGTAGGTTCTGCAATTACGGGCGCATTATCCATGTTATTTAATGCCACTTTAGCCGTACCACACGGTGGAATCTTTGTACTACCCATACCAAATGCAGTAGGAAACCTGCCCATGTACATTGTTGCTATCCTTGCGGGAACGCTGGTCGGTGGATTCTTGCTGGCAGCGTTAAAGAAAAAATCTTAGGGCATTTATCAACACGGTGCGGTGACTTTTCTAATAAGGTCATCGCATTATTTTGTTTTTTGACAAATTATATTATACCTAGGTCAAATAAGTGATTGACGTATTTGACCTAGGTATAATATAATGAATTCGTAAAAGCCACTTCTTGTGCAATATTATGTTGTGCAAAGAATAAAATGACAAGGAGCGATATGTGTGAGTGAAATGGAGAAATTATACCATCAGAGAATTACGCGAATGAATGATGCAATCGAGCTTCGGGAACCGGATCGAGTGCCAATCTATGGCTTGGTAGACAACTGGGCCCTTAGTAATGGTGGGATCACTTTGAAGGAGGCACTTTCAGATGTGGAAAAGGAATACCAAGCCTATTCAAAAACATTGACCGATTATCCTTTTGACGCAGCTTTATCAGTTGGAGTCACGTTTCCAATGAACTTCGTATCCGCCCTTGGTGGTGGAATCTACAATAATGAGATGGAAACGTTACAGATTGCTACTGGACAATCTGAAATTATGACAGCTGAAGAATACGACGACCTGATTGCAGACCCTACCCGTTTTTTCCGGGATGTGATCATACCCAGAAAACATGCTATTTTTCAAACTGGCACAACGGAGGAAAAATTCGGAAAGTTTGCCAATGCCATCACGAAATTTCTTGAGTTTGGACAATCTCGTGAAATGTTGACCAAACGATATCGGGAAGAACACGGTTTGCCTATTCCCAATGGGGCCAACATATTCATGCCTGGAGACATCATCATGGATTACCTCCGCGATTTTAAAGGAATTATGAGTGATATAAAAAAACGTCCGGAAAAATTGACCCAGGCCTGCAACGCTATGGGCGAAGTCCTCATTCCATACACTTTTGGCTCCATGATGGGGAAAAATCCGGATGAATCCTATATCCAACTGTTTTTGCATTTGCCGCAGTTCATCCGACCGAAAGAATTCGAAAAAATTTACTGGCCCAGTTTCAAAAAATATGTGGAGACCTTTGCCGGTGCCGGATTTAAAATTCTTATTCTTTTTGAGAAAAACTGGATGCATTTGCACGATTATCTGCAAGATTTGCCAAAAGGTCATGTCATTGGCTTCTTTGAGGAAGACGACTTGCGTATCGCCAAGAAGAAGTTGGGAGACACCATGTGCATTGCAGGAGGACTAAAAACCAACAATTTGTATTATTCATCCAAGGAAGAATGCATCGATTTGGCCAAAGGATTGATCGACGACTTGGCTCCAGGAGGTGGTTTTGTTTTTGCTCCGGATAAAGTATTGGCCGGACCCAACGATGCCAAGCCGGAAAACTTGAAAGCCGTCACGGAATTCATCGTAGAATACGGCGTTTATGATAAATAAGAAGGAGGAGCAACCATGAACGAAAACAACACAGAAATGGAGAAATTGTTTCTAATGGCAAGAGAAAACATCTTTTCTCAGTTTATTGATTCTGAAGAAGGATTGGCAGGGATGGAACAGGCATTGATCATCTTGATGACTATCGCTTGATCGGCTGATCGTTACTCAAGCAAAGCAAAACGCAGATCTTATATTCGAAAGATCTGCGTTTTTTAGTGATTATTTTTCCTCTTCCATCAAAGATATCACGACGTCATCGGTAAAAATATTTAGTGTCGAAAAATCGAACCGATTCATGTATTGATCTATTTTTTCAAAGGACGTTTCGATGGTTTCCTCATCAATATCCAACAGTTTTAGGTTTAGTTTTGTAAAATAATTTCGCATCTCCTCTTCCGTAATGGCGATCAACTTGTTTTTTCTATAAAACTCCAATTGTTTTTCGCTGCTGAGCAACACCACCAAGTCCATAAAGTATTCTTTTCTTTGCTGTTCCTGCCCCTTCGAATTCGCCTTCCCGTCTACGAGCGGGTACAACTGAATGATGAAATCCTGGTACAATACCTCGATCGTCACGTCTGTGGATTCGTAGTACAGTCGTTTGAATTTTTCATCCAGTTCCAAGTACTTCATTAGAATGTACACATAAAATAGAAGTAATTCAACTGGTGAAAGTTCGATCTGCAGGTTCAATACCTGCTTACGAATCTCTTGAAAAAAATTGCGGATGATCAGTTTCAGTATAGATCGCTTGTTTGGAAAATAATAAAAAATATTGGAGTGATACATGGAAACTCGATCTGCAATCATGCGAGCCGTTGTCTTTTCATAGCCGAATTCGTAGAACAAGTTTTTCGTTGCATGGAGTATCTTTTCTTTTACAGTATTGTTATGTGCCACATTCATCACCAAATTCCGTCATATTTTATGAAGTGCTTCCTTACATGAATTATATTATAAAGAAGCGCTGAATTGAAGAACAATCATTTACGAAATGGGGACGGTTAAATGGGGACGGTGACTTTTTTGCAAAAAAGTCACCGTCCCCATTTAACATTTTACATTTCAATTCGTTACTTCACCAGTTCCAAATCCGTTCCCAAGGCATAGAGTCTGGTGGAAAATTTTTCTGCAAATTCCCGGTCATGGGTGATGACGATGACGCCGGTCCCTCTAGCGGCGATCTCCTGAAGGATCTCGCCGACGCTGTCTCGCAGTTTCGAATCCAGAGCCGAGGTGGGTTCGTCAAAACACAAATATTCCGGATCCATGGCCAAAGCACGGCCGATGGCCACTCGCTGCTGCTGACCGCCGGAGAGTTGGAAAGGATAGCTGTTTTCCAATCCGTCCAGCCCCAGGGAAGTCAAAATATCCATGCCTTCCTGTCGGGCTTTTTCCTTGTCCAAGCCTTTTACTTTGACCAGGGGAAAGGTGATGTTTTCCAAGGCGCTCAAGTGTGGAAACAGGTTGAAGTTTTGAAAGACCAATCCTACCGGGTGTTCTTTTTCCGAACGGCGTTCCGTCATGTCAATGGTCCCCGAGTCGTACGTCTCCAGTCCGGACAGGCATCGGATCAGGGTGGTCTTGCCCACGCCGGACGGACCGGTGATGATGGCGATGTCCCCCTTGTTCACTTCAAAACTGATTTGATCCAGCACTTTCTTGTCGCCGAAGCTTTTCGATAGATTTTTTACGCTTAGCATGGCTTCACCTACTTGTAATAGTCAAAGCGGACTTCCGCTTTCTTCAGGGCCAACGTGACCACACCCACCAATAGTAGGTAGATGAATCCTGCAACGAACAAGGGCACCAGGGATGCCTGTTGATTGGTCAGGGTACGGGATGCCCGAAGGACATCCCCCAAACCTAGAATGTAAGCCAGAGAGGTATCTTTCACCAGGGTGATCAATTCGTTTCCTCCCGGAGGAAGGACCCGTTTGATGACCTGGGGAAGGATCACCCCAAAGAAAGTCTGAGACTTGGAAAGTCCCAGAACAGTACTGGCTTCGTATTGCCCCTGGCTGACGGAGAGGATCCCTCCCCGAAAGATCTCTGCAAAGTATGCGGCGTAATTCAGGATGAACGCCAACAGGGCTGCCGCTTCCCGATTGATGACGATGCCGATCACCGGCAATCCGAAAAAAATGAAAATCAGCTGGAGCAGCAAAGGTGTACCCCGCATCAGCAGGATGTACAGCTGCATGGCCGTTTGCAGGGGTTTGAATTTGGACAACCGGAGGATGCAAACCAGCATCCCCAGGGGTATGGACCCTAGAGCCGTCAAAAAGAACAACCAAAGGGTGGTGCGTAATCCCTGCAGCATAAGCGGGGCCATTTCCATCAGATAATCCATAGCATCTCCTTGTTATTTAACGATGTTTTCTCCGAACCATTTTTCGGAGATGGTTGCAGCGGCGCCGTCTTCTTTCATGGCATCCAGTGCTTCATTCAATTTGGTCAACAGGGTCTCGTCCGTCTTGCGAACGCCAACGCCGTATTCTTCATCGCCGAAATCTTCCGACAGTACGGTGTATTTTTCTTCTCCACGCTCCGCGATATAATAGCGTGCCAGGATCTCATCGGCTACAACAGCATCCACTCGACCGGCTTCCAGATCCATGAAGGCATCATTGTAGGTGTCAAACAGAATGGGCTCTCCACCGTCAAAAGTGGCGCCTGCTCCTTCTTCCGTAATGGCGGCAAGTGCGCTGGATGCATTCTGGGCTGCCACGATCCGGCCTTCCAGACCTGCTTTTGTTGCGATGTCGGAGCCGCTAAGCACCACGATCACCTGTCGATTGTCCAGATATGGTGAAGTGAAGTTGACTTTTTCTTTTCGCGCGTCGGTGATGGTGTATCCATTCCAGATCAAGTCGATGTTCTTGGAATTGAGCTCCGTCTCTTTCAAGTTCCAATCGATGGGTTGAAATTCTGCTTCCAGACCCATTCGACCGATGGCTTCTTTGGCCAGGTCCACATCGAAGCCGACGATGGTGCCGCTTCCGTCTTTAAATCCCATGGGAACAAAGGTGTCGTCAAAGCCGACGATGATGGTCCCTCTTTCTTCCAACTCTCCCCAAGAGTCGTCAGTGTCGTCGGACGGGCTGGAACAGCCGAAAAACAAAGTAGCGACAAGCGCCGTCAACAGTATTGCAATAATGGTTTTTTTCATGCCTTTTCCTCCTTGCGTTTTATAAAAGAATTGTAATGCTTTAGCACAGTAAAGTCAAGGAGTAAGAATGGGATTTGATGTAGTTGATAGATGGAAAATTCTCCGGGATGATGGCAAACGCCTTGTAATAGGGTATAATAGAAGAGAAAGTGAAGCAGCCAACAAGGAAAGGATTGTAAAATATGCAATTGGGAGAAATGCAGAAGCTGACCATTCTGCGGCAAACATCCATCGGGGTGTATTTAAATGAATTTGACGGTGCCTTGGACGATGATGTCCTTCTTCCCCAAAGCCAGGTTCCGGAAGGAGCGCAGGTAGGGGATGAGTTGACCGTGTTTTTGTACCGGGATTCCGAGGACCGACTGATTGCCACGGTTCGCAAACCAAAGATCTTGATGGGACAGATCCGCCAGCTGAAAGTGGTGGAAGCCACCAATATCGGAGCGTTTTTGGATTGGGGGTTGGAGAAAGACCTGCTGCTGCCCTTCAAGGAGCAGATCGGAAAAGTAAAGACTGGCGATGTCTGTCTGGTGGCTTTGTATGTGGACAAATCGGATCGGCTCTGCGCCACCATGAAGATCCATAACATGCTGGGATCCCAAAGTCCCTACAAAGCGGAGGATACGGTGAAAGGCGTCGTGTATGCCATGAACAAGGAGATGGGAGTCTTCGTGGCCGTTGATGAAAAGTACCACGCCATGATCCCATTGAATGAAATGTTCGGCATTTACGACAAGGGGGACTGGGTGGAAGGCCGAGTCGTCAAAGTCCGTCCCGACGGAAAGCTGAACCTTAGCACTCGAAAGCAAGCCCACGATGAGATCGACGGGGATGCAGAGACCATCTACCAGAAGCTGGATCGAGGAAACGGGTTTTTGCCCTATCACGACAAAAGCCAGGCCAGCGCCATCAAATCGGAGTTTGGAATGAGCAAAAGTGCTTTTAAAAGGGCCATCGGACGTTTGTTGAAGCAAGGGAAGATCACCTTGTCGGAAGAGGGAATCCGGAAAAAATGATGAATTACAAAAGCTCCAAGAGTTACCGTTTGGGTATGCGAAATCTAAAAACAGCCGTTGCTGTACTGATCTCATTGTTGATCGGGAAATACATCATGGAGGACGATTCCTTTTTCATTGTGGTGGCGGCCATGCTGTCCATGGAAAACTCCGTGGTCAACTCCCTGGAAGTCGGAAAGAATCGGGTCATCGGAACGGTTCTTGGAGCTCTTTTGGGCATGGCATTTGCGTACTGGAGCCCGGGGAGTCTTGTTCTGACCAGTTTGGGGATCATCCTGCTCATTTATTTTTTGAATGTGATGAAGTGGAACAAGTCCATCATCATTGCCAGTTTCGTATTTTTGGGGATCATGTTGAACATGTCTGGAGAGACCGTTTATTGGTATGCCATCAATCGTACCATCGACACCTTGATCGGTTTGGGAGTGGGGATCGCAGTGAATTTTCTGATCTTCCCCTACAGCTTTGAGAAGACTCTGAACAACAAGGCGAAAGTGTTGAATGAACTGATCAAGGAGAATTTGGACAAGGTCTTTTGCCATCAGGAACCGGCAGACATGGAAGCATTGAAGGAAGCCTTGGACAGTTATGAGACGGAGTTGGCGGACTACAGGGTGGAGATCGGCATGAAAAAGCGACACGCCCAAGATCTGCAGCGAAGAACGGAGATCATGGAGGATTTTGATGCCATATATACCCACCTGAAGGTGTTGGACAGTATTGCAAATACCTTGGTGGTGGACCCGGAAAGTGCGGAAAAGTTGGCAAAAATGGATGTGGACATGGAAAAAGAGCGGATCCAAAAATCCGATACATCCCAAAGCGTTTACACGTATCATACCACCCAGCTGCTCAAGAAGATCGACGAGATCGAGGGACTGGATGCAGAATGTAAAAATACTAAAATGTGATGCAATTCCTACATCAATTCGTTTCAAGTTTTTTACAGTCCGTTTATTTGATTTTTCGTTGGGTAAAAGGATTGTGAAGAGAAATCCGAAACAAAGGGAACGATGAAAGCCGGAAGAACATGGACGCTTTATCCGGCAGGAGTTGGAAGCGTAACCGACCTTGTGAACAATCCAAGGTCGTTTTGTGTGTTTGGGGTTTCGACTTTGTGGCCCATATGTTGTGGGAACGATGAATACCGGAAGAATATGGACGCTTTATCCGGTAGGAGTTGGAAGCGTAACCGACCAGTAGAATGCAAATTCTTCAGGTCGGTCTTTTTTTGATATATCCAAGGTGTACATTTTTCTACTGGACGTCTTTCAACCAGATCCGTTGCAACATTGGCAACATCTTGACATTGGCAACATTCTATTGATTGGGTAATACCATAATCACCCCCAGGACCCTCCGGAAAACTTCGGTTTGAAGGGGGGTCCCCCCCTTTTTGCTTTTTTTGACTAAGGCGCTCTTTTGGGGGTATAAAAAATGACGTACGACAACTACTAAAAAGTAAAGAAGGTAACAGCATGAGCGAGACGTGCAAAAGCTGCGGACACAGTTTGTGTGCCCGGCGTGTACCCATTTTCAGTCATCTGGACGGGGAACAATTGGAAACAGTGGTATCCTTGATTCGGCGAAAGCATTTTGATAAGAGAGAGACCCTCTTTTTCGAGGGAGGAGTACTCCAGGGCTTGATGATCATCAATCGGGGAAAGGCGAAAGCCTATCGCCATACGGCGGATGGTAAAGAGCAGATCCTCCATTTGTTTTTCCCAGGGGATTTTTTTGGAGAAAAAAGCCTGTTCGTGGATAAAAAGACGGAATACAATGTGGCAGCCATCGAACCGGTGGATCTTTGCATGATCAGCAGAAAAGATTTTCAGCGGCTGATGAAGGACTATCCCCACATCAACCAAAAGATCATGGAGGAATTGGTATCCCGGATCGATCATTTGGAATCCATGATCGAAAATTTGGGAGCCAAAAGCGTGGATGCCCGGATCCAGTCCTTGTTGTTGGAACTGGGGCAAAAGGCCTTGAAACAAGAGAAGCTGGAAGACGGCATGGAATTCGTACTTCCGCTGAGCCGGGAAGGGTTGGCCAATTATATCGGCGTCACCCGGGAGACGGTGAGCAGAAAGTTGAGCGCCCTTCAGGAGGAAGGGATCATCGAAATGACCGGAAACAAGAAGATCCGGGTGCTGGATGTGGACCGACTGGAGAGGACGTAAGAAAAGATCACAAAAAAGAAAGAAAAGATTCAAAACATGATTTGCATCACAGTTTTTCCGGTTCTGTTGTCATACAATGAAGACAAATAAACCGATGGAGGATGAAAATCATGAAAAATACCATAGAATTTACCAAAAAACATACACTGGGAAGCATCGTTGCTAGTTTTCCCAAAGCGGCGGAAGTACTGCAGGCATATCGGATCGACTTTTGTTGTGGAGGACATCGAAGCCTGGAAGAAGCGGCAGCGGAGAAAAATGTAGAGGCAGAAAAGGTACTGGCATCGATCCATGCACTGGCACAGGAGACGACTCTGGAGGAAGGGACCGTATACACGGACTTGACGGATGCCCAACTCATCGACCACATCGTCAATACCCATCATGCCTATCTGAACCAGAATTTGCCGGTGATCTCCCATCTGGCCAATGCCGTATTGCGGGCCCATGGAGATGCCCATCCGGAATTGTTTGAAGTATTCAAGGATTTCCATGGGCTGAAAGCAGATCTGGAGCAGCATTTGATCAAGGAGGAAGTCACCCTGTTTCCGGCCATCCTGAAAGGACAAGATCATGGAAGCGTTCGCCAGGAAGTGGAAAGCGAACACGAAGTGGCCGGCGAATTGCTGAGAAATCTTCGAGACTTGACCCAGGATTTTACGGTTCCTGCCGATGGATGTCCCAGTTATGAAAGGTTTTACGGACTCCTGGAAGAACTGGAAGGGGATATATTCCAGCACGTGCACAAGGAAAACAACATCCTGTTTCAACGACAGTAAGGAGGCATCATGGAAAAAGTTTTGAGTTTGAAGGAAACGGTACAATCCCTAACCAAAAAATATCCGGAGTTTCCGGAGATCATGAAGGAATTGGGTTTTGAAAATATCGTGGATCCCAAGATGATCGCCACTGTCGGACGGTTCATGACCGTGGAAAAGGGAGCGACCATGAAAAAGATCGACCTGGAACAAATCAAAAAGACTTTTGAGACCCATGGTTTTCGGGTAGAAGAATAAGCAGAACGGCAAACACCATCTATGGAGGGATGAAAATGAGCGAACACATCAACAATCGGGAGTATCGGCAAAAATTACTGAAAGAATTGATCATGGAACTCCATGACGGAAAAGACTTTGATGAGGTGAAAGCCAAGTTTGAGGAAAACTTCAAAGACGTTTCCGCCAAGGAGATCACGGAAATGGAGACCCAGCTGGTGGTGGACGGCATGCCGGTGGAGGAGATCCAGCGACTGTGCGACGTCCATGCTTCCGTCTTCAAGGGGACCATCGAGGAGATCCATGCCATTCGACGGGATGAAGATACCCCAGGTCACCCGATCCATACTTTTCGGGAAGAGAACAAGCTCATCCAGAAATTGATCGACGAACAGATCCGTCCCCACGTGGATGCCATGGAAGAAAACGACAAGGTCACCGTGGATCTGGCGGCAGATTTCAAAGATCTGTGGGAAATCGACAAGCATTACGGAAGAAAAGAAAACCTGCTCTTTCCCTATATGGAAAAGTACGGGATCACCGCACCTCCCCAGGTCATGTGGGGCGTCGACGATGAAAATCGGGATTTGATCAAAGAAGTTCGGGAACTCCTGAAAAACTATCAGTATGCCAGACCGAAAGAGGAAGTGGTGGAAAAAGCAAATGCCGCCATCAACGGCGTGGAAGAAATGATCTTCAAGGAAGAAAACATTCTATTTCCCATGGTGTTGGACACCCTCAACGACAATGAATGGAAGAAGATCCTGGAGGAAAGCGACGAGTACGGGTACTTTTTCTTTGAACCCAAGGTGGAGTGGGTACCCAAGGCCGTGCCGGAAGAAAGCATGGAACCGGAGGTCCAGGGCGTGGAAGGATACGTCAAGTTCGATGCCGGGTTCATGTCCCAGGAAGAGCTCAACGCCATGCTCAATACCCTGCCTTTGGATATGACCTTCGTGGACAAGGATGGGAGAGTAAAATACTTTACCCAAGGCAAGGAACGGATCTTTGCCCGACCCAAGACCATCATCGGCCGGGAAGTCAGCAATTGTCATCCGCCGGCAAGTGTCCACATCGTGGAAGAGATCGTGGAAGAATTGAAATCCGGGAAGAAAGACCACGAAGACTTCTGGATCAACATGGGAGAAAAATTTGTCCACATCCGCTATTTTGCGGTCCGAAATGAACAAGGAGAATTCCTTGGCGTGGTGGAAGTCAGCCAGGACATCAAACCCCTGCGGGATCTGACGGGTGAGAAGCGACTGGTGGAATAATTTAGTTGTGTAAATGTAAATGGGGACGGTGACTTTTTTGCAAAAAAGTCACCGTCCCCATTTAAAGCGTTCAATTAAAGAAGGAAATCCCCACCCTTTGTAGTAATAAGGTAATGGGGGTGGTGAAATAATGCCAAGAAAAGCAAGAAAAATCAGCAAAACAGGGATCTATCATGTCATGGTTCGAGGGATCAACAAGGAACCCATCTTTACGGATGGAAGAGACAATCAAGTGTTTTTGAACGTTTTGAAGCAAGCCAAAGAAAATTGGGGGTTTGAACTGTACGCCTACTGTTTGATGAAAAACCATGGGCATTTTTTGATCAAAGACACCCATGGATCCATCAGCTCCATCATGAAAGATGTTTGCGGCAAGTACGGACGGTGGTTCAATGTGGCCCATGATCGAATGGGACACGTATTTCAAGACCGTTTTCGCAGCGAATGTGTGGAAACAAACATATACCTGCATACCGTTTTTCGCTATATCCTGAACAATCCCGTCAAAGCAAAGCTGGTGAAGCGAGCGGAGGAGTATCCGTGGAGCAGCTGCAACGAGTATTTGTCCGGGATCAAAACCATAACGGATACGGATCATATGTTGTCGTTTTTGCAGGAAGGTTCTTTGGAAGCAACTTGGAAGCTGAAAATGGAATTGGAACGAGACGATACCCTGCAGGATCTGGTGTATCTGACCATGGATGATGAACGAAGAAGCGACGAGGAAGCAGATCAAATCGTGGAGCAATTGAAGAAAAAATGGAGCATCCAGGATCTGTTGCACTTAAACGACACGGAAAAGCAGTTGGTTGTGGGACACTTGAAAGCTTTGGGATTAAAGAAAAGGCAGTACCAAAAAAGTCTTAGAGGATAGGATCGTGTTGCTTGATGATCGCTATCCCCTAAGACATGATTTCATTAGTCATACATTTTTCCTTTCTATGGCTAATGTTTTACAAAGAAGGCAAGTGTTTCTGCATCCCTTTTCATCTTCTTTCCACACAGCCCTCTCCCTGGAGTTTCCCTCTATTGCTTGCTCGAAGTGGATAAGCCATCCAGGAGCAGTTCAATAAGTTTCATCTCCGGACTGTACAATCTTCCAACTTTAAACGTCACCCGAAGGATCCGTTAAGGACGCACACTCTTTCTTTGTAGTTCTGTTGATACCCGGTAATTTTGATTCAAAACAGGGACGGTGACTTTTTTTGAAAAAAGTCACCGTCCCCAAAAAACTACGCCCGGCTTTCCAGTTCTTCCAGCAAGGCAATATATTTTTCCTGGATCCCCTTGTCTAGTGCCAAATGTTCGAATGCAGCACAATCCTCGTTGATTTGATCCAAGATCTCTTTTGAAAAATTGTTCTCGGCGAATTTGTATACCACGCCGTCTTCCTTGTCGATGTGTCGGTGCAGCAGGTGGGTGTAACCGATGGCATTGGCGATCAGATCCAGCTTGCTCTCGTCATCTCCCGCCTTCACCCGTTCGATGGCGGCTTCCAGTTCCTGCATATGCAATCGGCCCAGGTCGTGTTCCACCAACATGCCGTTTTTCACCAATTTCTCCGCAGCCGGTCCCAAATGTTCCACCATCCGGTTGAACAGCAGGTCCTCTTCCTTGCCGTGGTGATGCTTGTCCACAAAGTTTCGGACAAAATCGATCATCTTGTGAAAGTCGTCCAGATCCACTTCTTCGCCTTTGAGCAAACGGTAGGAGTATTTTCGGATGACATCCAGCATGCGTTTTGCATAGACGTGTTCTTCCACCATCAATTGTATGCCGTTCATGATGCCACCGTCCTTTTGATCGCCTGGGTATTTTCCGTCAGTCGTTGGTAGGTAAAATTCGGGTGTAGGTTTTCGACAAAGGCGCCGATCCAGGCATCCCGCAGTGCATAGAAGTTTTCCACTTTTCCATCGACCCGATCCCAATGATCGGAGTGGAGGCAGGTGGTTCGGATCCACTGGATGACATTTTCGTCGTTGACCACTACTTCGTTGACCCGGTCGCAGGGCATGCCTTCCAAAATGAAATCGTTGAGGGCATTGAAAAGCTCTACCGGTTCTTCCACAGACTTTTCATAGTTGCCCGCAGCGATAGCTCCCTGTTTTGCAAAGAGGGCTTTCAATCCGTCCAGGTGTTCTTCTCCCTGAGAGAGGATCTTTGTCACCAAAGCGGCGTGGCGTCCCTCCGCCCGATGGATCTTGTCCTGAAGCCATCCGTGGATGTTGTTGGTGTCGATGACATCTTCCAAGGGCTGGTCGCCAACTGGAGCACCGAAGCTTGCAATGTGCTCTTCTTTCCAAGATTTGCTGGGAAACCCGTGATCTGTGGCGTATTGATGCATGTCTCTTTCCAGGGCTTCAAACCATTTGATCTTGTCGTAGAGCCAGTAATGGACGTGTCCTAAAAACAAGCTCATGGCCTTACTCCGTTGCGCCGTTCAGTGCGTTGACCAATGCATCTGCATTCACACCGTGAACACTGGCTGCTTCTGCCAGAGTCTCTGCCTGTGCAGACGGACATCCCACACAACCCATGCCGAATTCCATCAATTTTGCTGCCAGGGCACGGTCTACCCGCAATACTTCACCTATGGTCATATCTTTATTTATCATTTTTTATTCCTCCATATCTTATTATTTTAATCGGTATGGTATCATAATAAACCATATGGGGGTATACGGCGGTATCCTCGGATACAAACAAAGAAAAAAATCATATTTTGAACGGCAAAAAGTGGGTACCTATACCTTAGAGTGACACAAAGGGGGGCAGGAATATGGAAGTGGCAGCGAGAAAATTTTTAAAACAACACGGCATGTCCTGGGAAAGCCTGGATCTGATCCAGGAAAGCAGGATCTTTTGCGAGGAAATGGAACGAGGGATCTCTGGGAGATCTTCCTCTTTAAAAATGTTGGCTTCCTATATCGATCCGTCCCTGGAAGTGGAACGGGATCGGGAAGTCGTGGTCGTGGATGCGGGAGGGACCAATTTCCGGATCGGACTTCTCCGCTTTGGAGAAGACGGCCCCAAACTTTATGACGTCCAGACCCATCCCATGCCGGGAACCGAGGAGGAGTTGGATGCAGAGGCTTTCTTCCAAGCCCTGGCGGATCTGATCCAACCGACCATGGATCAGGAGAAGGCGGACCGCCTGGGATTTTGCTTTTCTTATCCGACCCGGATCACCCCGACTCGAGACGGCCGGCTCATCACCTTTACCAAGGAACTCCAGGTCCGGGATGTGGAAGGCCGGTTGATCGGAGAGGAACTGGGAAAACGGTTGAGAAGACCTGTCGCCATTACCGTCCTCAATGATGCAACAGCTGCTTTGTTGGGGTTGGTGGCAGTGGGTCACCGGGATCAACGACTCCACAGCATCGCCATGATCCTTGGCACGGGAATGAATACGTCATATGTGGAATACAATGCATCCATCGATAAAGAACCGTCCCTTCAGAATAAACTGGGGAGCAACGTCGTCAACCTGGAATCGGGAGGATATGGACGGATCCCTCAAGGCACCGCAGACCGGCTATTGGATCAAAAAACAACCAATCCGGGAGAACAAAAGATGGAAAAGATGATGTCCGGTGCATATCTTGGGGATTTGTTTTTGGAAACCATCCTGCTGGCAGTGGAGGATGGTTATCTTCCAGGGAAACCTTTCGTTCAGTTCCAGAAAGCTGGTTTCTTTCCGACAAAAGACCTGACCGGCTTCGCCCAGGGAATGCCTTCCCACATCAATGTCATGGCGGAGGCCGCGGAAAAACTCAGCCCGGATCAGCAGGAATTTCTCCATGCCTTGGCCAAAGGACTATTGCGCCGGGCGGCAAAGCTGGCCGCCATCAATCTGGTGGGCATCTCCTTGAAGATGCAAAAAAGCGACCCGGTCATCCGCAGGCTGCACCTGATCATGGAGGGTAGCACATTTTACGGATCCGTCCATATCCAGCATTATCTGGATGCCTATCTGAAACATGCCCAGTTGAATACGGGGATCCAGATCGAGCGGATCAAGTTGGAAAACGCCGCCCTTTTGGGAGCAGGTTTGGCTGCTTTTGCAAGAGAGAACGACCATGAATAAGCTTCGGAAAGGAAAGAAAATATGCCGATCATACTTGAAAATGTAACGAAGACATATCAAACGGGAGAGGTGCAGACCCTGGCATTGAAGGGAATAGACCTGATCATAGAAGATGGAGAATTTCTGGTCATTTTAGGCCCAAGCGGAAGCGGGAAAAGTACTTTGCTAAACGTGATCAGCGGGTTGGACACCCCTTCTTCAGGAGTCATACGTTTTAATGATCAGGTTTTGACCGATTACAAGGAAGAAGCCCTGACCGCTTTTCGCCGAGAAAATTTGGGATTCGTTTTTCAGCAATACAATTTGCTCCAAAACTTGACAGCATATGAGAATGTGCAAATGGGGGCCGCCATCGGCAAAGAACCTCTGGATGTGGAAGAGGTATTGGAAAAGGTGGGCTTGCAAGAACAAATGCATAAGTATCCTTACCAACTTTCCGGCGGAGAACAACAACGGGTATCGGTAGCCAGAAGTATCGCCAAAAATCCAGCCATTCTCTTTTGTGACGAGCCTACCGGATCTCTGGACGAAGAAACCGCCAAGCAGGTGTTGGCCGTATTGGAACAACTCAATCGATCCTTGGGCACGACCATGGTGGTGATCACCCACAACCCCGGTATTGGAGACATGGCGGACAGGGTGATCAAGATGAACTCCGGAATCATAGAAAACACAGAGATCCACGATTCGAAAAAAAGTGCAAAAGAAATCGGTTGGGGGTAGTAGACGGTGCTATATAAAAATATGACGAAGACCATTCAAAAGAAAAGCATGCAGCTGCTGGCCGTCGGTATTATTTTGTTTTTCAGTTCTTTTATCTATACATCCATGTTCTATGCCACCAACGGATTGGAAAAACCCACCAATGAATACTTGGACAAGTACGATCAGGAAGATTTTTCGGTGGAAATGCTTCAAGTTCTCATGCCGGATGAAACTGCGATCTTGGCACAAGAAGAAATTGAGGCAACTTCCGTTTACACATTGGGTCGTTTAAAGATGGAAGAACCGGGATTATACGATCGGATTCTGGAGAATCGACTAGAAACGTTGGACCGAACTTTTCCCGGTAATGTCTGGGAGCCCAGGGAAATGAAAGATACCTATTTGCAGATGAATGAAAAAAGCGTTCGGGTGCTCTTCTTCAAAGATGCACAAACGCTGAACCGCTCCTATATCGAAGAAGGCCGTAAGCCGGAAAGTCAAAGGGAGATCGCCCTATCTGCAATCTTTGCCGGGAAGAATGATTTAAAAATAGGGGATGAGGTGACATTTTCCGACAGGGATTATACGATCACGGGATTTGTCCTTTTACCGGACTACACCTTCCCGATTTTCGATTCCACCTTTATCATCGATAACGCCAAACAAACGGTAGCGCTGTTGAGCCCGGAGGGATTCGAACAAGCTTCGGGAAACTGGAGTGTGCGGATCGCCGGAGGCTTTGAGAACCCTATGGAAATGGAAGCGTTTCAGCGCGATATGGCAGAAGGGGCTTCTTTAAAAGTACCATTTGCAACACAAATCACCCTGACGCAAAATCAACTTCGAAGCGGAGCGATTTTTGATGAATTGGCCGGTGGAAAAGCCATGAGTCTGGGATTGGGGATCTTCATCGCCGTCATTGCGATCCTGATGGCGTCCATATTGATCCATAAGATCCTTCAAGGACAACGGGGTCCCATTGGTTTGATCAAAGCATTGGGATACGGCCGAAGAGCCATCGCCGCACCATACATGATGCTGGTCGCAGTATTGGCCCTGCCCATGCTTTTATTGGGTTATTATGTGGGGTACTTGGTGGCGGAACCTTTTAAAAACCTGTATCTGGAGTTTTACCTGCTCCCATCGGATCCGATCGCCCACGACCCGGTCGTCTTCTTCACCGCTGTTTTAGTGCCGTTTATTGTGTTTGCCGGCTTGTCCGCATGGATCGTGTGGCGAATGCTCTCCACAAAACCTCTGGACCTCCTTCATCCGCATCGGGAAGGTAAAGTCAACCGATTGACGCGATGGACAAGCAGGATGCTTCGAAAGGCACCGGCCCAAAGCCGATTCAAATATTTGTACGCTGTACGCAATACTGGAAAATTTTTGATCTTTTTTCTTGGGGTCGTTTTAGCATCCGTCTTGATCCTCCTGGGTTTTATGATGGAGGGGATGATCGACCGAATGGCCTTGGATGCATTTGAGCAAAAGGATTACGCCTATGAAGCATATCTGGACCCAGCAAAAACAGTACCGGAACTGGAGGCGCATGAAGAGGCATTCCTCATTTATCCCAATGCCTGGTGGGGTACCCAGACGCAATCGTTAAGGGGATTGGAGGCGGATAACGAGTTATTTGCCCTTTATAACGAAAACGGGGAAAGGATCACCCACCTTTTGGAAGACGGGATCATCGTCACGAAAAGCCTGGCCTTGAAAAGGGGATGGGAAGTTGGGGAGACCTTGACGCTGAATGTGGCTGGATCCGATCGAACCGAGAAGATCGTCGCAGTGGACAACGACTACTCCTCCGATCAGATTTTTATGGAAATCGGGAAACTAAGCGGGTACATCACCGATGGAGCAACTACTGGATTATTTACGGGAGTTTATGCGGTGGATCCCCCTTCTCCCAGTGACTACGCCACCATTATCGAAAAAGAGGCCATCATGGACCAGGCCGTACTCATGCAGGAATTTATGCAATATTCCGTTTACATCATGGTGGGGACATCGGCGCTGATCGCATTGATCATTCTCTTTGTTTTGACCAGTGTGACCGTAGAAGACAATTACTACAACATTTCACTGCTTAAAGTCATGGGATACTCAAAAAAAGAAGTGAAATCCATGGTATTGAACAGTTACAGAGCCATTGCATTGTTGACCTACCTGGTGAGCATACCACTTTCCTTTTTGCTTCTTCGCTGGATGGTCGTGTTTTTTGCAGAAGGATACAACATGGCGATCCCCTTCGAACTGCGTGCCATTCATATAGGGATCGGGTTTGTCATCGTCATGGCCGTCTTTTTTATCGGAACCATGGCAGCCAAACGCAAAATCGATAAAATTCCCCTTCAGGAAGTGCTAAAAGCCTACCAGGAATAAGAACGATGGGATATACTTAATTAGGTAAAAATATTTTTCTTGAAAAGGAGATCGAATAGATGGATGAAAGAATCAAAAAATTGGCAGAAAATCTGGTCAACTATTCCTGTGAAGTGAAGGAAGGGGAAAAAGTCCTCATACAAGTCAACGGGGAGAGTGCAAAACCCCTGGTACGTCAGCTGGTGAAAGAAGTATACAAGGCAAAGGCCTATCCTTTTGTGTCCATGGTGGACAGTTCCATCAACCGGGAGCTGATAATGGAAGCCACCAAAGAGCAGTTGGAAGTCCAAACCGACGTGGAAATGTACCAGATGCAAAAGATGGATGCCTATATCGGCGTGCGTGCTTCAGACAACATCACGGAACTGGCGGACGTGCCGGCGGACAAGATGGGGTTGCACTCCAAAATGACACGACCGGTAACGGACCAGCGGGTGAATCATACGAAATGGGTGGTGCTTCGATATCCCAACTATTCCATGGCCCAATTGGCCGGATCCAGTCTGGAATCTTTCGAAGATTTCTACTTCAATGTCTGCAATCTGGACTACAACAAGATGTCCGTGGCCATGGATCCCTTGGTGGAGCTCATGAACAAGACGGACAAGGTGCGCATCACCGGTCCGGGAACGGATCTGACTTTTTCCATCAAGGATATCCCTGCCATCAAATGCGACGGGAAGATGAACATCCCTGATGGGGAAGTGTATGCGGCTCCGGTTGTGGACAGCGTCAACGGCGTTCTTACTTATAATACGCCATCCCAATACCAGGGATTCACCTACGACAACGTGAAGTTTGTTTTCAAAGACGGAAAGATCGTAGAGGCCACTGCCAACAATACGGAAAAAATCAACCAGGTGTTGGATACGGACGAGGGGGCCCGATACATCGGGGAGTTTGCCATCGGGGTCAATCCCTACATCCTCAAGCCCATGAACGATATTTTGTTTGATGAGAAGATCATGGGAAGCTTCCACTTTACCCCGGGCATGTGTTATGAAGATGCCGCCAACGGCAACGAGTCTGCTGTCCACTGGGATCTGGTATGCATCCAGACGGAAGCTTACGGTGGTGGAGAGATGTACTTCGATGACGTTCTCATCCGCAAGGACGGGATCTTTGTTCACCCGGACCTGGTGGGGTTGAATCCGGAAAATCTGATTTAGATGATTTTCATGGGACTTTGTTAAGAAGTAGTTAAGCTCGGCCCTGTAAAATGTTATATAATAAAAGCAATAGAAGGACTACGGAAAACGAGGTGAGGATTTGGAAAACATTTTGTTTATGCTGGTTCCCAAAAAAGAAGTGGTGTTTCTTCCTACGAACTGTTCCGTACAATTCGCCCTGGACGTCATGGACAAAAACGGATACAGTGCCATCCCCGTCATCAACGACAAGGGGAAGTACGTAGGGACGATCACGGAAGGCGATCTTCTTTGGGCCATGCGAAACAACCCGAAAATGACCTTTGAAACCGCCAGCCGTTTTACGTTGACAGACGTGAAACGTAATCGAAAAGTGGTGCCGGCCGGAATCAATGAATCGTTGAGCCGCATCGTAGAATTGAGCAAAAGCCAGAACTTTGTGCCTGTGGTAGATGATAACGGCACATTCATCGGATTGATCACCAGACAGGAAGTCATCGACTATCTGTTGAAAAAGGATCGTGTGCTCCAAGAAGCGATCGTTTGATCAGGAAAGCAAGAAATGGGGCAAGAAATGGGGACGGTGACTTTTTTGCACAAAAGTCACCGTCCCCATTTACTGAGCGACAAGGGAGGCTTCATGAGAATTTTACTGGATATCTTTGTATCTTTTTTTAAAATCGGTGCCTTCACCGTCGGCGGAGGATTTGCCATGCTCCCTCTCTTTGAGGAGGAGTTCGTCCGCCGTCGCAAGTGGTTTACCGATCAGGATTTTTTAAACATGCTTACTGTGGCTACGGCAGCACCGGGACCTTTGGCCATCAACAGTGCCGTGTTCACCGGATACCATGTGGCAGGACTGCCGGGTGTGTTGGTGGCCATTGTCGGCTGCATCATCTCACCGGTCATTGTCATTTTGATCCTGGCTGTCAATTACCACCGCTTTCGATCCCTGGCGTATGCAGATGCCGTTTTTCAAGGGATCCGGCCTGCGGTTGTGGGTTTGATGTTTGCCGCCGTTTTCAACCTGGTTCGACGAAACAAGCTTCGATGGACCTGGTATTTGTTGTCTGTTTTCGCATTCATCCTTATTGCATTGTTGAAAGTGGACCCGGTCTTCGTGATCGCTTTGGCCGGCGTGGCAGGCGTCGCCTTTCAACGATCCATTGAAAGGAGGCGGCGATAATGGGAATCATCTGGGAAGTGTTTGTCGTTTTCTTCAAGATCGGTATGTTCACCTTTGGCGGAGGCTACGCCATGATCCCCATCATGCAGCGGGAGATCATCCAAGTACAAGGGTGGATGAAGACGGCGGAGTTTCTGGACATCGTCGGCATCGCAGAAATGACTCCCGGCGTCATTGCCGTCAATATGGCTACATTTCTAGGATATCGGTTGAGTGGAGGAGTGCCGGGGGCCCTTTTTGCCACATTGGCCGTCATCTTGCCGTCTTCTGTCATCGTTTTTACCATCAGTTATTTTTTCCAGCGTTTTCGAAACAGCTTGTACGTGCGTCGTGCCCTGGAATTTATACGACCGGTGGTCATCGGACTGATCGCATCTGCCGGATTTTTGCTGTTCCGGGAAGCGGTGATGGATGTAGCCGGTGTATTCATTGTATTGGGAGCTTTTTACCTGTCCGCTTTTCGAAAAGTCAATCCCATTTTGATCCTGTTGGGGATGGGGCTTGTCGGATTTGTGATCTACAGCGGCGTGATCTTTTGAGATGCTGTTGATGTTGATGGGGACGGTGACTTTTTTGCAAAAAAGTCACCGTCCCCATCAGAGAATATGATATAATCCAACAGGAAGTTGCATTGGAGGAATAAGAATGCTGGATAAACTGGAATTTATCGAATCAAAATACGAAGAACTGGGTCAAAAACTAAGCGACCCGGAGATCATCGCCGATCAGGACGTTTGGCGAAAATATGTGAAGGAACACGCCCATTTGGAGCCCATCGTCAATCAGTACAAGGCTTTTAAAAAAGCAGAGCAGGGCATCGAGGAATCCAAGGAAATGCTCCAGGACAAGCTGGACAAGGATTTCAAAGAAATGGTGGAGCTGGAATTGAGCCAGCTGACGGAAGAAAAGGAAAAGCTGGAAGAGAGCCTGCGTGTGCTCCTGCTTCCCAAAGACCCCAACGACGACAAGGGGGTCATGGTGGAGATCCGTGCCGGAGCCGGCGGCAGTGAAGCTGCCCTCTTTGCAGGAGAGCTCTACCGCATGTACACTCGCTACGCTGAGCGAAACGGATGGAAATACGAAGTTATGAGCTCCAACATTCCCGACATGGGAGGCATCAAGGAGATCATCTTTCTAATCGATGCCGACGGAGCCTACAGCAAGTTGAAGTACGAAAGCGGCGTCCACCGGGTCCAACGGATCCCGGCAACGGAATCGGGAGGACGGATCCATACATCCACCGCTACTGTAGCCGTATTGCCGGAAGCGGAAGATGTGGAGATCGAGATCAACCAAAACGACCTTAGGGTCGATGTGTACCGTTCTTCCGGAAACGGGGGCCAAAGCGTCAACACTACCGATTCCGCCGTACGGATCACCCATGTGCCCACCGGCTTGGTGGTCACCTGCCAGGATGAAAAGAGCCAGTTGAAAAACAAGGACAAGGCCATGAAGATCCTGAAGACCCGACTCTACGAGATCGAACAGGACAAGCAAAATGCCGAGCAGGCAGAAAATCGAAAAAGCCAGGTGGGAACCGGAGACCGCAGCGAGCGGATCCGAACCTACAACTACCCCCAAGGCCGGATCACGGACCACCGGATCAATATGACGGTGTACAAGCTGGAAGAATTCCTGGACGGCGGGCTGGATGATATGATCGATGCTCTGACCACTACGGATCAGGCGGAAAAACTGAAAATGCAGTAAGAAACGACAGAGAAATTTCTACCAGGAGATTTCTCTTTGTTGCGAAAGGACCATTATGACAAGGATCATATATATGGAAGAACAGGCCACAACCTTGGATAAGGACAACAAAATATATGAGGAGAAGATTCTCCAAGAAGCAGCCGCAGTGATCCAAAGTGGCGGCACCGTTGTCTTTCCCACGGAAACCGTCTACGGACTGGGCGCCAACGGACTGGACCCGGTGGCGGTAAAAAAGATATACCAAGCCAAGGGACGCCCCGGGGACAATCCCATGATCCTTCACATCTCCTCCATGGACATGCTGGAAAGGGTCACCAACGTCATCCCGGAAGTGGCAAGAAAGCTGATGGATACCTTTTGGCCCGGACCCTTGACTCTGGTGCTGAAAAAGGGACCTCAGGTACCTTTGGAAGCCACAGGAGGTTTGGAGACGGTGGCGGTACGGATGCCCTCCCACGCAATGGCGAAAAAACTGATCCAGCTGGCCAACACCCCCATTGCGGCGCCCAGCGCCAACCTATCAGGGAAACCCTCTCCCACCACAGCTGCTCATGTGGTGGAGGATCTGGACGGCCGGGTGGACGTGATCCTGGCGGCGGACCAGGCGGCCATCGGACTGGAATCCACGGTAGTGGACACTACGGGCCCGATCCCTGTTTTGCTTCGGCCGGGAAGCATCACCCTGACACAGCTGAAAAATGTAGTCGGTCAGGTATTGGTGGACAAGGGAGTGACCCAACGCCTTGCAGAAGGGGAGACGGCCCGGTCCCCCGGAATGAAATACCGCCATTATGCGCCGGATGGAGACATGATTTTGGTTAAAGGGACCATTCCAGGGGTAATTTATACCATGATGGACTGGATGGAAAAAAGGAAAGAAGACCACCCCGTGGCATTGGTGCCTACGGAGTATCTGTCGGAATTTGCTGGATGGGATGTTTTGGACATGGGCCCCATCGCCAAGCCGGAAGTTATCATGAACCGGCTTTACCAGCACTTGCGGACCTGCAATCAAAAGAAGGCAACATTCATTGTCGCCCCCCTCTTTGCGGAAGAAGACGATTTTCTGGCAGTGAACAATCGACTTTCCAAGGCGGCCGGATATCATATCGTCCCGGCAATGACACCAGGCAATGAAAACAGGGAGGAAGAGTAAGCATCATGAAAAAAGTATTGTTGGTTTGTACGGGCAATACCTGCAGAAGCAGTATGGCAAAAGGATTGCTGGAACATCTGCTCCAAGAAGAAAAGCGAATCCATGCAGTGGAAGTGGATTCTGCCGGCACCTCCGTCTACTTTCCGGAAGGGGCCAATTCCAATGCCATAGCCGTCTTGAAAGAGTGGGGCATCGACATATCCGGCCATGTGGCAAAACAGGTGGATGAATACTTGATCGCCAATGCGGATCTGGTGCTGACCATGACGACCTCCCAGAAGAACATGCTCCAATCGACATTTCCGGGTTACGCCTTCAAAATCACAACACTGAAAGAACAGGCCCAGGTAGCGGGGCATCCGGATATTCTGGATCCTTACGGCGCCAGTTTGGCCGTTTATAAAAAAACAGCAGAAGAATTGAAAGAGATTTTGCACCATATGGTGTGCCATCATAAAATTTAACGAGGAGATGATACGATGAAAATTGCAATTGGATCCGATCATGGAGGTTTTCAGTTGAAAGAAGCGATCAAAACCTATCTGGAGGAAAAAGGACACGAAGTCAATGACTTTGGCGCCTACAGCACCGAATCGGTGGACTATCCGGAAATCGGGGAGAAAGTCGCCATATCCGTAAAAGAGGCGGAAAACGAGCGGGGCATCATCATCTGCGGAACGGGTCTGGGTATTTCCATCTCCGCCAACAAGATCCCCGGGATCCGTGCGGCCCTGGTCAGCGACACCTTCACGGCAAAAATGTCGAGAGCCCACAACGATGCCAACATTCTGGCACTGGGAGGTCGGGTGCTTGGTGTGGACCTGGCTTTGGAGATCGTGGATGTCTGGCTCCACACGGAGTTTGAAGGCGGACGTCACGAGCGACGGGTCAACAAGATCAAAGATTTGGAAAGCAAATACAACAAATAGGAGGCAGACATGTCAAAATTATTCGTAATGGATCATCCCTTGATCCTGCACAAGATCAGCATGATTCGAGACAAGAACACAGGAGCAAAAGAATTTCGGGAACTGGTCAACGAGATATCCATGTTGATGGCTTATGAAGCCACCAGGGATCTTCAGTTGGATGATGTGGAGATCGAAACCCCCATCTGCAAAATGCAGACCAAGGTGTTTTCCGGCAAAAAATTGGCCATCGTACCGATTTTGCGGGCCGGATTGGGAATGGTGGACGGTCTGTTGTCCCTGATCCCCGTGGCAAAGGTAGGACACATCGGACTGTATCGGGATCCGGATACTCTGGAGCCGGTGGAATATTACTGCAAACTTCCCTCGGATATTGCCGATCGGGAGATCATTTTGGTGGATCCCATGCTGGCCACCGGGGGGTCTGCCGCCGCAGCCATTGGTTTTTTGAAGGAAAAGGGAGCCAACAACATCCGTTTCATGTGCTTGATCGCTTCCCGAAAAGGGATCGACGTGTTGCAGAAAGCCCATCCGGATGTGGACATTTATGCTGCCGCCGTTGACGAAGAACTCAACGACCACGCCTACATCGTCCCGGGTCTGGGGGATGCTGGAGATCGATTGTTCGGAACGAAATAAGATAAGACAATGGTTGAAAATGGGGACGGTGACTTTTTTGCAAAAAAGTCACCGTCCCCATTTTCCCATTTCACAGCAGGGAAACGGTGGAATTTCTTTGCCATTCAAGGTATAATAAGTAGCACAATATTTTTGCACCATGTAATCGTGACCACAGTGTACTGTATACAGGATTCACGAATACAGGAGAAAGGAAAAAGATATGGAAAGACCCAGTTGGGACGAATATTTTTTGGAAATACTGCAAGTGGTGAAAAAACGGTCCACCTGCCTCCGTCGACAGGTTGCCGCCATCATCGTTCAGGACAAGCGGATCATCGCCACCGGATACAACGGCGCCCCCAAGGGTGTGGCCCATTGCGGAGAGGTGGGATGCCTTCGGGAACAGATGGGGATCCCTTCCGGAGAACGACACGAACTGTGCCGCGGCATCCATGCGGAACAAAATGCCATCATCCAGTCTGCCGTCCACGGGGTGGCCATCAAGGACGCCACCATCTACATCACCCATTCTCCATGCATCCTGTGTGCGAAGATGCTCATCAACGCTGGGATCAAGCGGATCGTCTATTCAGGAGACTATCCGGACGAATTGTCCTTGTCCTTGTTGAACGAAGCAAAAATCCTGGTAGATAAGCGATAAAATCGTTGTAAATTTAACATTCCTGTAGTAAAATAAAGAAACAACTTGTATATACAACGACAAAATATGAGATGAAATTGCATATTTTCCCACTTATCATCAGAAAACTTGTAAAAAGTCACACTTAATCAGAAAATAAAATTGATATTTTCTTAACCAAAAGGGAAGAGGTACTCCATGAACAAAAACAATCCTTGGATGAACCTGGCACTGATCACCCAGTTGGGCATATCCATGTTCATTCCCATTGCCGGATGCTTTTTTCTGGGACGATACCTGGACGCCCGTTTCGAAACGGCTCCATTGTTTCTTTTCATCCTGACCATCATGGGAGTGCTGGCGGCTTTTCGAAACCTGTTCGTTCTGGGAACCAGAGCGGCGCAAAATAAAAGTAAGGAACGAGATCATGACACAAACGACGAATGAGAACAACCAACATACAAAACCATTCACTCCTTCCCAGACGCCCTTTACCATCGGATGGATCATCAGGATCACCATATTGCTGGCGGTGCTCATTGCAGGTGTGATGTTCTTTACGGCCAAAGAACCCTATCCCATGATCATGGGACTGGCCTTCGGCACCATCTTCAGCATCCTGAATTTTCGGTTGCTTCATCTAACTATTGCAAAGTCCATGGACATGACGCCCAACCAGGCGAAAAGCTATGTGACCAGCCGGTATATCATTCGCTACGTCCTGGCTGCAGCGGTCTTGTATGTGGCCATCACCAATGAATCCATCAACGTCTTGGGAGCCGTCATCGGCCTTCTCGTCATCAAGGGAGTCATCTTCGGCATCAACTTCTACGATGCCATGAAGAAGGGACTCAACTAAGGCTAGAGCCGAAAAATATTTTTCGGTTGATATATAGGACAAAATAAACGAATCAAGAGGTGAAAAAATGAGCGGTCCAAAGATTTACGCCGAAGTATTCGGCATTCTCATTACGGAAACCATGGTCAATACCTGGATCGTAATGGGGATCATCCTGGTCTTCACCTTCTTTGCCACCAGAAACATGCAGAAAGTCCCCAAGGGGATGCAGCTGGTGGGAGAGATGATCGTCAAGGCCATCGACAATCTGACGGAAAACACCATGGGCAAGAAAAATATGGGATTTGCTCCTTACATGCTGACCCTGTTCATGTTTTTGGGGATTGCCAACCTGTTGGGTCTGGTCGCCCTGCGGCCACCAACATCGGATTTGGCCATGACACTGGCCCTGGCGCTGCTGACTTTCTTTCTGACCCAGTTCTTCGCCATCAAATCCAAAGGCGTAGGCGGGTTTTTGAAGGGATTTACGGAGCCCATCCCACTGCTGTTGCCCATCAACATCATCGGGGAGCTTGCAAACCCCATCTCCCTGTCCTTCCGTCTTTTCGGAAACATGCTGGGCGGGGTGATCATCATGACCCTGATCTATGGGGGACTGACCAACCTGATGTTCTTTGCAGGAGGTATCCCCATACTGGCCCACTTGTACTTTGATATTTTTTCCGGGTTGTTGCAAAGCTTCATCTTCGTCATGCTTTCCATGGTCTTCATATCCATGGCAATGGAGTAAACGGATGAAAACAGGAAAGGAGGTTTGTTGATTGGAAACCAATTTTATTCAATGGTTCTTTGACTTCATCATGAGTTATGAACCAAAAGTGATCATCGCCTGTGCATCCGTCATTGGAGCGGGATTTGCCATGATCACCGGTATCGGGCCGGGGATCGGACAGGGTTACGCCGCCGGAAAAGGGGCGGAAGCCGTAGGCAACAGTCCCAAAGACAGCAAAAGCATCATCTCCACCATGCTGTTGGGAGCGGCCATTGCCGAGACGTCGGGCATCCTGGCCCTTGTCGTGGCACTGATCCTTCTCTTTGGGAATCCTCTCATTGGTGCATCGGGAAGCATGGTGGTCATCGCCAGCTCCGCCATCGGAGCGGGGATCGCCGTTATCGCCGGCATGGGACCGGCCATCGGCCAGGGCTATGCTGCCGGTAAAGCAACAGAAGCGGTTGGGATCAATCCAAGAAGTTCCAAAGGCGTGACACTGGTCATGCTGGTGGGACAGGCGGTCGCCCAAACGACGGGGATCCTGGCATTGGTCATATCCCTGATCCTGCTCTACGGAAATCCCTTTGCATCCATGGAAGGTGCCTTCATCATATTGGGCGCATCGGCGCTGGGAGCCGGCATCGCCATGGTAGGCGGCATCGGACCGGGGATCGGCCAGGGTTACGCCGCCGGCAAGGCTGCGGAAGCCACCGGAAAACGACCGGACCAGCAGAGCAATATTACAAAGATCATGTTCCTGGGTCAAGCGGTAGCCCAAACCACGGGGATCTACGCATTGATCGTATCGTTGATACTGATGTATTCCAATCCTTTTTTATAAAAAGAGATCACCAAACATAAACCAATGAAAAACGAGGAGGATAAAAATGATAACAGGTATTGAACTGATAAAAGCATGTTCTGCCATTGGAGCAGGGCTGGCCATGATCGCCGGTATCGGACCGGGGATCGGTCAGGGATACGCAGCCGGTAAAGGGGCGGAAGCGGTAGGAAGACAGCCGGAAGCCCAGGGAGATGTCACCAGGACCATGTTGCTTGGTGCCGCTGTCGCAGAGACCACTGGTATCTACGGACTCATCGTGGCAATGATCTTGCTCTTTGCCAATCCATTTATTTAAGATAAATCCATTTGAGGAGGATAAAAAATGATAACAGGTATTGAACTGATAAAAGCATGTTCCGCCATTGGAGCAGGGCTGGCCATGATCGCCGGTATCGGACCGGGGATCGGTCAGGGATACGCAGCCGGTAAAGGGGCGGAAGCGGTAGGAAGACAGCCGGAAGCTCAAGGGGATGTCACCAGGACCATGTTGCTTGGTGCCGCTGTCGCAGAGACCACTGGTATTTACGGATTGATCGTCGCCATGATCCTTCTGTTTGCCAATCCGTTTATTTAATTCGAAAAAACAGTACATGACCCAAGGGGGGAGGTAAACAAATGGGAAACGTAGGAATGGTAAATGTAGATTTTCTACAGATTGCGGCCAACATCGTCAACTTTCTGATCTTGTTTTTCATCATCAAGCACTTTTTTTACAATAAGATCAAAACCTTCATGGCGGAACGATCTGCCGAGGTGGCGACGGAGATAACGGAAGCAGAAAAACAGCGCCAAGAAGCGGAAGCCTATCGAACGGAGTATTTGGAAAAGCTGCAAAACATCGACAGCGAATCCAGAGACATTATTCGGGCTGCAACCACCAAAGCCAATGAAAAGAGAAATGAGATCGTCAAACAGGCGGATCAGGAAGCAGACCGGATCTTTGAACGAAACCAGATCGAGATTCAACGTGAAAAAGAAAAAGCCCTGGAAGAACTCAAAAATGACATCGTCAACCTATCTGTTCTGGCAGCGGAAAAAGTCGTGGAAACGGAATTGGATCAAGAGAAACATCACCGGTTGATCTTGAATTTTATTGAAGAGGCAGGAGAGGTCCAATGAGTCTGGCAGGAAAAAAATACGCACAGGCTTTGATGGAAGTCGCCATGGAACAAAAAGTGGTGGAAGAGATATACGAGCAGTTCAAGATGATCATGCGAGGCCTCCGGGATCACCGGGACCTGTATGAGATCCTCCTGCTGCCGTCCACCCAGACATCCGAGAAGAAGAGCATCATCGAAAAGATCTACAAAGGGCAGATCAACGGATATCTTTACAATCTTCTCATGGTGGTCCTGGACAAAAACCGGATGGAAGACCTGAAATTGATTTTTGAATCCTACCGGGAATTATACTATGACCTTAACAAAATGGTGGAAGCCAACGTGGTCACCGTAGTGCCCATGACCGAGGATGAGAAGGCGGCATTGAAAGCAAAGCTGGAACAGCGCACGAAAAAGACGGTGTTGTTGACCACCCGCATCGATGATTCCATCATCGGCGGCATGATCGTGTATCTGGGCGACCAGGTCATCGATGGAAGCGTACGAAGAAAACTATCTTTACTCAAAAACGAGTTGAAAGAAATAAGACTACAAGAGTTAGGGGTGAATTAATTGAATCTCAGACCGGAAGAAATCAGCAAAGTGATCAAAGAGCAAATCTTGCAATATGAGCATAAATTGGAGACGGCGGATGTAGGTACGGTGATTCAAGTAGGAGACGGGATCGCCCGGATCCACGGATTGGAAAACGCCATGGCCGGAGAGCTGCTGGAATTCCCGGCAGACGTATTCGGAATGGTGCTAAACCTGGAGGAAGACAACGTTGGTTGTGTACTTCTGGGAGATGACACCAAGATCGTCGAGGGAGACAAGGTAAAATGTACCGGCAGGATCGTGGAGGTTCCCGTTGGGGATGCCATGGTGGGCCGTGTCGTCAATTCTTTGGGACAACCCATCGACGGAAAGGGACCGGTGGTCACCGACCAGACCAGACCGGTGGAAGTAAAAGCACCCGGCGTTATCGAACGACAATCCGTTGATACGCCGCTGCAAACGGGATACAAGGCTATCGACTCCATGATCCCCATCGGACGGGGACAGCGGGAGCTCATCATCGGAGACCGCCAAACAGGAAAAACAGCCTTGGCCGTCGACACCATCATCAACCAAAAAGGTGAAGATGTTATCTGTATTTATGTGGCCATTGGCCAAAAGGCTTCAACAGTGGCGCAGATCGTCAGCAAATTGACGGAGCTGGGCGCCATGGACTATTCCATCGTTGTCGCATCCACTGCCAGCGAGCTGGCTCCTCTTCAATACCTGGCGCCATATACCGGTGTCACCATTGGAGAATACTTCATGAACCAGGGCAAGGATGTCCTGATCATTTATGACGACTTGTCCAAGCACGCCGTGGCCTATCGAGCCATGAGCTTGCTGCTCAAACGTCCACCGGGACGGGAAGCCTACCCTGGAGACGTATTCTACCTTCACTCCAGACTCTTGGAGCGGGCTGCAAAACTTCGGGACGGGGGAAGTTTGACCGCCCTGCCAATCATCGAAACACAAGCCGGAGACGTTTCGGCCTACATACCCACCAACGTTATCTCCATCACCGACGGACAGATCTTCCTGGAATCGGAGCTCTTCTTTGCCGGGATCCGGCCAGCCGTCAACCCGGGGATCTCCGTATCCCGAGTCGGTGGCGCTGCCCAGATCAAGGCCATGAAAAAAGTAGCAGGTCCCCTTCGGATCGAATACGCCCAATACCGGGAGCTGGCCAGTTTTGCCCAGTTCGGTTCCGACTTGGACGAATCCACCAAGGCCCAGTTGGCCAAAGGGGAACGGGTCGTGGAAATGCTCAAGCAGAACCAGTACGAACCCATGAAAGTAGAGCATCAAGTACTGGTCATCTACGCCATCACCAACGACTATGCCAAACAAGTTCCAGTCAACAAGATCAAGGAGTTTGAAAAGGCGTTGATTGAATATGCCGACATGAACTACGCCCAAACCTTGCAGTTCATCAAGCAAGAAGGAGCCCTTTCCGATCCCATCGTGGAGCAATTGACGGAGCTGCTCACCAAATTCGTTGAACTGTTTTTGAAGGAACTCTAACATGTCCCAAAGAGAGGTGAACAAACATGGCGGATAATATCCGAGATATAAAAAGAAGGATCAAAAGCGTCAACTCCACCAAACAGATCACCCACGCCATGGAACTGGTTGCATCGTCCAAACTGCGAAAAGCCCGAATGCGTGCGGAAGCGAGAAAAGCCTATTTTGATACCATGCTCTCCAGCATGCGGGAAATGGCATCCCATACCGACCGGATCAAAAACGTTTATCTGGCGGAACGGGAGATCCAGAACACCCTGTTCATCGTCATCACGGCAGACAGGGGACTGGCGGGAGGCTACAATGCCAACGTGATCAAGCTGGTGACCAGCACCATCAAGGACAAGAGCCAGGCCCAACTGGTGACCATCGGTTCCAAGGGACGGGATTACTTTTCCAAGCGTGGCTACAATGTGGTGGATGAATATACGGGCATGAGCGAACAGCCAACCTATGCAGAGGCGTCTGCCATCGGAGAAATGGCCATGAAAATGTATGGGGAAGGTCTCGTGGACGAAGTGGTCCTGGCCTACACGGAATTTGTCAGTACCATCAGCCAGCGGGCCCAGCTGATCCGGCTACTTCCTTTGAGCCAAGAGGATTTTGATGAGGAAGAAAAAATCGTGGAAGGGGACGAGATCCCATTGGTGATGAGCTTTGAGCCCTCGCCGGAGGCCCTGCTCAACTATCTGATCCCCAAATACATTTGCAACACCATCTATGGTGCCATGATCGAAGGAAGTGCATCGGAACAGGGTGCCCGCCGAATGGCCATGGAAACCGCCACGGAAAACGCCAATGAAATGATCGACGTACTGACCCTCTATTACAACCGGGCCAGACAAGCCCAGATCACCCAGGAGCTGACCGAGATCGTCGGCGGTGCCAACGCACTGAAATAATCATTGATAAAAGAAGATTGGAGGCAATTTAATGGCACAGAATATAGGACAGATCGTGCAGGTCATCGGTCCCGTCATTGACGTCAAGTTCAAACGGGAACACCTGCCGAAACTATACAATGCAATCACCATCGACCACAAGGGAGAAGTCCTGGTGGTGGAGGTGGCCCAGCACTTGGGAGACGACATCGTGCGATGCATCGCCATGGACTCTACCGACGGACTGCGAAGAGGCATGGACGCTGTGGATACGGGAGCACCCATTCAGGTACCTGTGGGAAAAGACACCCTGGGTCGGATGTACAACGTACTGGGAGAGCCCATTGACGGGAAACCCGTCCAGGAAGGCATCGAGCGTCATTCCATCCACCGAAGCCCGCCATCCTTTGAAGAGCAGCAGACGGAACCGGAGATGTTCGAGACCGGCATCAAAGTCGTCGACCTGATCGCTCCTTACACCAAGGGTGGAAAGATCGGCCTCTTCGGCGGAGCCGGTGTAGGAAAGACCGTATTGATCCAGGAACTGATCAACAACATCGCCACAGAACACGGGGGACTTTCCGTATTTGCCGGCGTCGGCGAGCGCACCAGGGAAGGAAACGACCTTTATTACGAAATGATGGAGTCCGGCGTTATCAACAAGACGGCCCTCTGCTTTGGACAGATGAACGAGCCCCCGGGAGCCAGGATGCGGATCGCGTTGACGGGACTGACCATGGCCGAGTATTTCCGGGATGAAGAAGGCCAGGACGTACTCCTGTTCATCGACAACATCTTCCGATTTACCCAAGCCGGTTCGGAAGTATCCGCCCTTCTTGGACGGATGCCAAGTGCCGTAGGATACCAGCCCACCCTGGCAACAGAGATGGGTGCACTTCAAGAGCGGATCACATCCACCAGCAAAGGTTCCATCACTTCCGTTCAGGCGGTATACGTACCTGCCGACGACTTGACGGACCCGGCCCCGGCCACTACCTTTGCCCACCTGGATGCCACTACGGTACTTAACCGTGCCATTTCCGAGAAAGGCATCTATCCGGCGGTAGATCCATTGGATTCCACCTCTCGGATCCTGGATCCCCAGATCGTCGGGGAAGAGCACTATCGGGTGGCCAGAAACGTTCAGGAGATCCTGCAGCGATACAAGGAACTTCAGGACATCATCGCCATTTTGGGGATGGACGAGCTTTCCGATGAAGACAAGATCATCGTTTCCAGAGCCAGAAAAGTGGAGCGGTTCCTGTCCCAGCCTTTCAGTGTGGCGGAACAATTTACCGGCATCGAAGGAAAGTATGTTACCGTTGCGGAAACCATCCGTGGATTCAAGGAGATCATCGAAGGCAAGCACGACGACCTGCCGGAAGGTGCATTCCTTCTGGTTGGAACCATCGACGATGCCGTGGAAAAAGCGGCGAACATGAAAGCGAAAAATTAAGGAGGGTGAGATATGTCTACCTATCGGTTGCGGATCATCACACCCGAAAGAGTGTTCTATGACGGAGAGATCAATCGGATCGTGTTAAAGGGAGCGGAAGGGGACATGGCCATTCTGGCTAATCACACCCCTCTCATGACCACCCTTGCCCTAAGCGAGCTGACTATTTTTCCGGACCCGAAAACCACCAGAAAGGCTACTTTGCTGGGGGGATTTGCCAAGATCGAGACGGACAACGTGGTGATCCTGGCAGATGCGGCAGAATGGCCGGAAGAGATCGACGTGGTACGTGCGGAAGAAGCGAAAAAGCGGGCGGAAGAACGGCTGAAGCAAAGCGACCAGGACCTGGTCCGCGCCCAGGTGGCCCTGCGTCGAGCCATCGTTCGTTTGAAAGTGTCCGACACCATCAAGAAGTAGTTCAGAAAGCGTCCTTGCCCGGCGCTTTCTTCTTTTCCTCTTCCATTTCTTAAGGATTCATTGTGTTTTGCAAAAAATGTTTTATTAAGTATGCAACTATGTTACAATCCGCCTATGGTAACAATGTTTTTTTGTGATATAATGAATTATTGTAAAACAGTTATGCATAGATGGGAGAGGAATGGAAGCAATGGGATTTAGAAAAGATGTAGGAATCGACTTGGGCACCGCAAATATTTTGGTGTATGTAAAGGGAAAGGGAATCGTATTGCAGGAACCATCCGTTGTTGCGATCGATACAAATACAAATGAAATCAAGGCCATTGGAGCCGATGCCAGAGCCATGCTGGGCAGGACTCCTGGAAACATTCAGGCTATTCGTCCCTTGCGGGACGGAGTCATCAGCGACTTCAAGATCACAGAGCGCATGCTCAAATACTTTATTGCAAAAGTATGCGGAAATCGACGATTTTTGCGACCCAGAGTGGTAGTTGGCATCCCCAGCGGCGCTACGGAAGTGGAGAAGCGGGCTGTGGAACAAGCCGTCCTGGCAGCAGGAGGGACCAATCCCATTATTGTGGAAGAACCAGTGGCGGCAGCCATTGGAGCCGGCATCGACATCACCCAGCCCACAGGCAACATGGTGGTGGATATCGGCGGAGGGACCACCGACGTGGCCGTCCTTTCTTTAGGCGGCATCGTGGAGAGCACCTCCATCAAAAATGCCGGAGACAAATTTGACGAAGCCATCGTTCGATACATGCGAAAAAATCACAACGTCCTCATCGGGGAACGGACGGCGGAAGATCTGAAGATCCAGATCGGTAGCGCCTACCCCATGGAAGAAGAAGTGACCATGGACATTCGAGGTCGGGACCTTTTGAGCGGACTGCCTAAGACCATCACCGTTTCTTCGGAAGAAGTCCGGGAGGCATTGATGGACAACATCACTGCCGTCATCAACGCCATTCACGGCGTGTTGGAGAAGACACCGCCGGAGTTGGCCAGTGACATCAGCGATACAGGCATCTATCTGGCCGGTGGAGGCGCTTTACTTAAAGGATTGGACATGCTTATTTCCGAGAGAATGGGCGTTCCGGTCAATATCGTGGAAAACGCCGAGTCCTCCGTGGCCTTCGGTACGGGTAAGATCCTGGACAATGTCCACCTTCTGGGAAGCGGCACCGGAAAGCGATCTTACGACTAAGCAATATCAATGACCGAAAGGCACGGAAGACTCCGTGCCTTTCTTAAGTGACACCAACAAATCATAGCGAAGGTAGAAGTGACCAATGAAAAAAGTAAGAGAGTGGAGCAAACGAAAGAAAATCATTGTAGGTACTGTTTTATCGATGTTGATCCTGGCCATCGGCTATGGGACCTACCAATATATCCAGCTTCAAAACACCAAAAAGGTTTTTGAAGCTCAACAGAAAGAACGGATGGAAGAACTCCAGCGGCAGCAGGAAGAACAGGACCAGGCCAAGGAAGGGGTCGCCACCATCTTTCACGAAGACCGGATCAATTTTCTTCTCATGGGATTCGACAAGGACGAAAGCCGGATCGACAAATGGCGGCTCTTTCGCCCCGATGCCCTGGTCATGGTATCCCTGGATCTGAAAACCGACGGAGTGGACATGATCTCCTTTCCCAGAGACGCCCTGGTTTGGATCGCCCATCGACCGGGCAAGGACAAGATCAATGCCGCATTTTATTACGGCCACGACCTGGGAGGCGGCAAGACGGCGGAAGAAAAGGAAGCCATGGGCTACCAATACGTGGTGGACACGGTTTCCGAATTTTTGGGAAACATCTACATCGACAACTATGTGGCCATGGACATGGACGGCTTTGAGCGTCTCATCGATGACATGGGCGGCGTAGACATGTATGTGGAACGGGACGGCTACGACCATGCCCATGGCGGGGTTTTGTACGCAAAAGAAGGTCAACAGGTATTGGACGGATATCAGTTTTTGGCCTACATACGAGATCGGGGAACCGACGTGACCCAGGATGAGGACCGGGCCCAGCGGACCCAAAAGGCTTTTCAAGTTCTTTACAAACAGTTGAAAGATCAGAACATGCTCTCCATGCTCCCCAAGTTACTGGACAACTACCGGGAAAACGTGGACACCAACATGACCTTGCGGGAGATGAGTGCGCTTGCCCTATATGCCCAGAAAATGGACATGGACAGCATGGGCAAGCACGTGATCAAAGGGGATTATGAATATCGGGAAGAACAGATCTACTTTATCCCGGATGAACAAGCCCGCATCGATCTGGTCAAAAAAGTATTTGGGTATGATTTTACCCCCCAGCGTTAAGGAGGAGGCAAAAGGATGAACCTGTTTCGGTATCCCTGGTGGATCCTGAAGGAAAACGGGGTCTATGCAAAACGGACCCTGGAAATGTCTTTCAAAGAACTGCATAAACGTTACAGCGGTGCGGCATTGGGCGCTTTTTGGGCGCTGGTGCGACCTTTGTTGTTCATCTTCGTCTACTGGTTTGCCGTTTCCGTGGGCATCCGTGGAGGCGGGGCCATCAACGAGCACCCCTACGTGTTGTATCTGATCGGAGGCATCATCCCCTGGTTTTTTGTTTCAGAGACCTTGGTCTATGGGGCCAAGTCCCTGCGGGCCAACAAGCACCTGATCACAAAAATGGTGTATCCCGTATCCACCATCCCAACCTTCAGCATCCTCTCCCAGCTCTATGTCCATGTGGCCATGACGGGGATCGTGGTGGTGATCTTTGCCTTGTCCGGATATCCTCCCACCGTGCACACCCTGCAGCTGCTTTATTACACCTTTTGCCTGTTCGTCTTCATGACGGTACTGAGTTGGACAACGGCGGCCCTGGCAGTAGTCAGCCGGGATTTCGAGCACCTGATCAAGTCCACCACCCAGATGCTTTTCTGGCTTACCCCCATCATCTGGCACATCGGAAATGTGAAGGGGGTGTTGAAGCTGGTGGTCATGGCCAATCCCATCAATTATTTCGTCAGCGGGTATCGGGACAGCCTGTTAAACCAGCGCTGGTTTTTTGACAACCCCCTGTACACCTTGTACTTCTGGGGCGTGACCCTGTTGTTGGCCTTCTTTGGGGCCTATGTGTTTCATCGACTCAAAGATGAATTCGCCGACATCCTGTAAGGAGGCCGATCATGGAACCGAGCATCGTTATCAAGAATCTTACGAAAATTTATAAAATATACGGACGTTCCTGGCATCGGGTGGCGGACCTGTTCACCAACCGAAAGCGCTACCGGGATTTTTATGCCTTGAAGGACATGACCCTGACCATCCCCAAAGGAGAGGCCCTTGGGATCCTGGGAAAAAACGGGGCGGGGAAATCCACCCTGTTGAAGATCATAACGGGAGTCACCGCACCTACCAGGGGTGAAGTGACCGTCAACGGCTCCATCAGCGCCCTGCTGGAGTTGACCAGTGGTTTCGATCCGGAACTATCCGGCATGGAAAACATCTATTTGAAAGCCCTGGCCATGGGGATCCAGAAGAAAGACATGGACAGGCAGGTGGACAAGATCCTGGAGTTTGCCGACATCGGCGACTACATCCACCAGCCGGTGCGGACCTATTCCAGCGGCATGAAATCCCGATTGGGCTTTGCCATCAGCGTCAACGTGGACCCGGACGTTCTCATCGTGGACGAGGTGCTGGCCGTGGGGGATGATGTCTTCCGGCTAAAATGCATCGAGAAAATGGAAGAATTCAAGGATCAGGGCAAGACCATCCTCTTTGTCAGCCACTCCCTGTTCACGGTGAAAAGCTTCTGCAACAAATGCGTCTGGATCAAGGATGGACAAATGATGGAATACGGCCCTACAGAGGATGTGATGGTCCGCTACGAGACCTATTTGAAAGAAGAACGGGCCAAGGAAAGGGAACAAAAACGTCTAAAAAGCGACGAGAAACTGGTGGTCATGGGGAAGGAAGACCTTCTTTCCTACGAAAACTTTCAGCTTCTGGATCCCAAGGGGGAACCCACCACCCGTTTTGCCTACGGACAGGACATCTCCTTTTCCTTTGATTATCATGTAAAAAAAGAATTTCGAGATCTCTATTGGTGCTTCACCCTCCGGGATGCGGAGACCAACGAGATCTATGGCAGTCCCAAGCAAAGCGAACACCACCAAGTTTCTCCGGAACCGGGCATCCACCATATCCGGGCAACCATCAAGAAACCGGGCCTATTGCCCGGGAAATACCTCCTTTCCGGAGAACTCCGGGACAGTCGGGGGGCCCTTCATTTCGGCTATGCCAACAAGGTGCCCTTCGAAGTGGAATCGGATGTGTTTTTGGGCACCGGCCTGGTGTATATGGATCACGAATACGAAAATGGAGTGTAGGATTTGGCAGACAGACAGCAAGAAATGAAAAACACAACAAAAAATGACCCCGGATTGGGGCGCAAGGGGATCACCTGGTTTCGCAAGGGTACCTATAAGGTACTGTATTATTTGTGCGGTCTCTTTCCGGTGAAAAAAGACCGGATCCTCTTTGCCACCGATTCCAGAAGGGATCTTAGCGGCAACCTGCAGTGGGTCCATGACCGGATGAAAAGGGAAAGACCGGATCTGGACTACCAGTATCTGTTCAAGGAGAAAGTCAGCAATTACCGAAGTTTGAAAGACAAGTTTCGCATGCCCTGGCTTTTGGCAACCTCCGCCACCATTCTCATTGACGACTATTATCCCATGATCTACGGATTGCGGCTTCGAAAAGGGGTGGATCTGATCCAGCTCTGGCACGCCGTAGGAGCTTTTAAAACCTTCGGATATTCCAGGGTGGGCAAGCCGGGGGGACCTTCTCCCGATAGCAAGGCCCATCGGAATTATACCAAGGCCATCGTCAGCTCCAAAGAAGTAGCCAAATACTATGCAGAAGGCTTCGGCATCCCCATCCATCGGGTCCATGCCACCGGCATCCCAAGGACGGATGTGTTTTTTGACGAGGAATACAAAGAGAAGACCAGAGCTTCCATCTATGAAGCCTACCCGGCTTTTCGGGAAAAGAAGGTCTATCTTTTCGCACCCACCTTTCGGGGAACGGGGGCCAAGACCGCTTATTACGATTTCGACCGGCTGGATCTGGAAAAAATATACGACCTGTGCAAGAAGAAAAACGCGGTCTTTATCGTCAAGATCCACCCATTCGTATCGGAACGGTTGTTTATTACCCGGGAAATGGAAGACGTTTTCTTTGATTTGTCCTTTGAACGGGAGATCAACGACCTCCTCTTTGTAACGGATGTGCTGATCACCGATTATTCCTCCACCTGCTTTGAGTTTGCCCTCCTGGGAGGTCCCATGGTCTTTTACGCCTATGACCTGGAGGAATATATTGCCCAGCGGGACTTTTATTACCCCTACCGGGAATTTGTTCCCGGCCGGATCTGTGAGAGCCTGGAAGAATTGATCCAGGCTTTGGAAGCGGAAGATTTTCAGCAGGAAAAGGTGGAGCCTTTCAAGAAAAAGTTCTTCCAGTACGCCGACGGGAACGCCACCAAGCGGGTGGTGGACCTGGTGCTGGACAAAGGCGGGGTGACCCATGATCAATAAGCTGCGAAAGTTTTTGGTGGCGGCCTCCTATCAGGTCTTTCGCCATTTTCCCATGAAGGACAAGATCGTCCTTGCAAATTTCTCTACGGGACGTCTGGAAGGAAACCTTCGATCCATCTATGAAGAGTTGGTGGATCGGGGGGAAAGGCGGCGGGTGGTTCTTCTCCTCCATCGCTCTCAAGGAAATTTTAATGGAAAGATCATATACTTGTTTAAAATGATCCAGGCGGCCTGGCAGATCGCCACCAGCCGGATCGTCGTAGTGGACGACTACTTTTATCCACTCTATGTGGTAACACCGAGACCGGAGACCTTTGTACTTCAGGTCTGGCATGCCTGTGGCGCCTTTAAAAAATTTGGCTACAGCGTTCTGGACAAGGGGTTTGGCGCCTCCAAGGATTTTGTGAAGACGGTGAAGATCCACAGCAACTACGACATGGTCCTGGTCAGTTCCATGGAAGTGGCCAGGCATTATGCCGACGCCTTCCAAACGGACATGGGGAAGATGACATCTCTGGGGATCCCCCGGACGGACGTCTTCTTCGATGCAGCACAAAAAAGCGACATAGAAAAGCGCTTGCGGGATAAATATCCCCAAATAAAAGGCCGAAAAATAGCCTTATACGCCCCCACCTTTCGGGGAGAGAGCCGGTTTGACGCCAAAAGTGGCTTCCAGCTGGATCTGGAGGCCATGAAGAAAGCCCTGAGCAAGGAATGGGTGCTGGTGGTGAAACTCCATCCCTTTGCCCTGAAGGACTTTCCCGAAGGCTGGGAGGGGGACGATTTTGTTGTCAACCTGTCGGAGACGGAGGACATCAACGAATTGATGATCCTTTCCGACCGGCTCATCACGGATTACTCTTCCGTGGTCTTTGAATACGCCCTCCTGGAGCGACCCATGGTGTTTTTTGCCTATGACCTGGAAGGATACATCAAGGAACGGGATTTCTACTATCCCTACGAAACTTTCGTTCCCGGCCCCATCGTGTCCCACACGGAGGGGGTCATCCAATGTTTGCAGGATCCAAAACCGGATATCCATAGGGTAAAGGCATTTAAAGAGAAGTTTTTTGACAGAGGTGACGGGCAGGCCACAAAACGAGTGGTGGATCTTCTGCTGGAAAGGGGCAAGGAATCATGACAGACCTGGAATACTTCCTGACCCGACAATTTTTACGGATCTTCTACTTTTTGTTCAAGATCTTTCCCGTGCAAAAAAACAAGGTCCTCTTTGCCACGCCCAGAAACGACGTCCTCCAGGGGAACCTCCACGCCATCTACCGACAGCTCAAAAAAGACCGGCCGGAACTGAGGTCCGTCTTTTTATTGGATACCTACGGCTATTCCCTGGCGGCAAAGATCGGATATTTGTTCAAGCTGGTGGGAGGGCTCTACCACGTTCAGACCTCTTCTTATGTGATCCTGGACAACGCCTATTTGCCGGTCCACCTCTTTCCCCACAAGGAAGAGACCACGGTGATCCAGACCTGGCATGCCTGCGGCGCCTTTAAAAAGTTTGGTCGTAGCACCATGGGGCTACCCCACGGGATCAAAAGCCCGGAGATCCACTTTCTTCACCGGTATTACGATTATGCCATCGCCACCTCCCAACATGTAGTGGACGCCTACAGCGAGGCCTTTGGACTGCCACACAACAAGGTGATCCCCATAGGCGCTCCCCGTACGGATTTTTTCTTTGACCAAGAGGCCATGGAAAAGCAGCGGCAAAAGGTGAAAAGGGATTTCCCCCAAATAGAAGGAAAGAAGATCCTTCTCTATGCTCCCACTTTTCGGGGCAGAGGCAAGGAAAAGCATTCCCGATTTCCTCTGAATACCAGGCAGTTTGTAAAGAGTCTGGGAGAAGAATACCTGCTCATGATCAAGCCTCATCCCCACACCCCCATGACGGGAGTGGACACCTCGGAGGAAAGAGTGGTCCTGGTGGCGGATGATTACCCTTTGAACGCCTTGTTTACGGTGGTGGACCTGCTGATCACGGATTACAGCTCCGTCATCTTTGAATACGCCCTTTTGGGCAAGCCCATGGTCTTCTACGCTTATGATTTGAAAGAGTATGAAGCCAACAGCGCCTTTTATCAGGATTATGCAGCCTTTGTCCCCGGACCGGTTGCCGGTAACCAGAAGGAACTGGTGGAGACCATCAAGGGGGAAGATTTCAAGGCCTATGATGTAGAGGCATTTGCAAAAAAATATTTCGACCAGCGGGACGGCCATGCCACCCGACGGTTCATCCATTACTTTTTTTCCTAGAGGAGAGACTTATGAAGACAACCGCATCTTGTATTTTACTGTCTGCCGGCAAAGGGGAGCGGATGGGAGGAGAACTTCCCAAGCAGTTCATCGTGTTTGACGGAGATCCCCTGATCATCCACACCATGCGTGTGCTGGACGACTGCAGCCGCATCGACGATCTGGTGGTGGTCATGAACCCCCACTACATGGACTATGCCAGAGACCTGTTTTCCCGGTATTCCTTTCAAAAACCGGTGATCCTTACCGAGGGCGGGGAGACCCGGCAAATGTCCACCTACAACGGATTGATGGCCTTAAAAGAGAAGGCCCCCAAAATCGTGGTGATCCACGAAGCGGTCCGTCCCTTCATCGGGGAGACCATGGTCAACGAGACCATTGACGAAGCGGTGATCCACGGAGCGGTGGATACGGCGGTCAAGACCACGGACACCATGCTTCAGGTCCAGGACGGGATGATCATCGGCATGCCGGATCGGGACTTGCTCTACAACGGCCTTATGCCCCAGACCTTCCAGTATGACCTGATCGTCCAGGCCCATGAAAAGGCCATGGAAGACCATTTCACCCAAACCACCGACGACGTTCGGCTGGTCTACCGGTTGGGTCTTCCCGTGAAGGTGGTCATGGACAGCTACGACAACAAGAAGCTGACCACCCAGGAGGACATTGAATTGTTTGAAAAAATCTACAATGCGAGAAACCGCAAGAAAGAAGAGAAGTCATGAACACTGTACAAACGAAAGTGACCCAGCTGATCAAACCCTACCGGTTTGAGCTGGTGGAAAAAATAAAAGAGAAAAGGGACAGCGACCTGGTGATCCGGCCTACTTTGGCCTGCATCTGCGCTGCAGACCTTCGCTATTATACGGGGAACCGACGACCGGAAGCCCTGGAGAAGAAGTTGCCCATGGCCCTCCTTCACGAAGGGATCGGCGTGGTCCTTCAGGACAGCCAGAACGGCCACCGAAAAGGGGACCGGGTGGTCATCGTTCCCAACATCCCGGGATACATCCACGATCCTCAAAAGTATCCCACGCCGGAAGACTGCTGCGTGGCCTGCAAGCAGGGGGTCCACTTTGAAAACCACTGCAGCAACGTCCACTTCCTCTCCAGCGGATACGACGGCATGACCCAGGACCGGCTGGTCCACCCGGGTCTGTGCGCCGTCAAGATCCCGGAGACCGTTCCCGACGAGGTGGCGGTTCTCTCGGAACTGGTGACGGTCTGCTACAACGCCGCATATAAGGCTTATCTGGCGGAAAAGCTGAGCAGCAAGTCCAAGGTCCTTCTCTTCGGAGACGGCCCTGTAGGCTACTGCCTGTACGCTGTATTACACCACATATTCCACCTGCCCAAGGAAAACATCCATGTGGTGGGGAAATCGGAAGAAAAACTGGTTCACTTTAAAAACGCAACGACCCACCTTTTGGGAGAAGAGATCCCCGGGGATTTCGCCCTGGCTTTCGAGTGCGTCGGAGGAAAGGGGATCACCCAGGCTGCGGACATCGCCATTCGCCAGATGCTTCCGGGAGGGATGCTGGTCCTGATGGGGGTCAGCGAAGAAGATGTGCCCATCAACACCCGGGACGTGCTGGAAAAGGGGCTCCATCTCATAGGAAGTAGCCGAAGCAGCCGGATCAACTACAAGACGGTGATGGAGCACATGGAGGATCCGGACTTTCAGGAGACCCTGCTGGCCCTCCATTCCACCCCGGCATTTGTGATCAAGGAGCCAAAGGATCTGAATCTGGCCTTTGACTTTGCCGCATCCAAGGATTACTGGGGGAAGATCTACCTGGCACTGAACCAGGATCAATAGAAATGAAGAAACAAGGAAATGAAAAATAAAAGGGAGTGAGGAAATGACCGTACGTAAAGCCATTATCCCCGCAGCAGGACTGGGGACCCGTTTTTTACCGGCCACCAAGGCCATGCCCAAGGAAATGCTGCCCATCGTGGACAAGCCCACCATCCAATACATCATCGAGGAGGCCATGGCCAGCGGCATTGAAGAGATTTTGATCGTCACCGGACGAAGCAAACGGGCCATTGAAGACCATTTTGACAAGTCCGTGGAGCTGGAGCTGGAACTGGAGCAAAAGAATAAGCAGGATCTTTTGAAAATGGTCCGGGAGATCTCCGAGATGGTCAACATCAATTACGTCAGACAAAAGGAACCCCTGGGATTGGGACATGCCGTCCTGTGCGCCAAGACTTTTGTGGGTAACGAACCCTTTGCCGTCTTGCTGGGTGACGATGTGGTATACAATCCGGAAAAACCGGCATTGAAGCAGTTGATGGATGTGTATGACACGAAAAAAGCCTCCGTACTGGGCGTCCAAAGCGTGGCGCCGGAGGATGTGAACAAATACGGCATCGTGTCGGGGGAGAAGATCGGTCCCCGTCTTTATACGGTGGACGATCTGGTGGAAAAACCCAAGCGGGAGGAAGCTCCCACCAATGTGGCTATTTTGGGACGATACATCATCACACCGGCCATCTTTGAGATCCTGGAGACCACTCCCAGAGGTGCAGGAGGCGAGATCCAACTCACCGACGGGCTGAAGATCCTTGCCGGCCGGGAAGCCATGTTCGCTTATGATTTCGAAGGAAAGCGATACGATGTGGGAAACAAGCTTGGATTTTTGGAAGCAACGGTGGAATACGCCTTGCGACGCGACGATATCAAGGAAGAGTTTGCCGCCTATTTGAAAGGACTCAAACTCTAACGCCTGCAGAGAGGACCAATCATGAACCCCATTCTCATTTACCTGTCCTGCCTGGGCCTGTCCATGGCCCTGACACCGGTGATCGCCCGGCTTGCCGTCATGGTGGGAGCCGTGGACAAACCGAACCACCGGAAAGTGCATGCAAAACAGATGCCCACTTTGGGCGGCCTGGCTATTTTTGGCGCCTTTTACCTGGGGCACCTGTTTTTCAACTATCCCCATTTTCAGTTCAAGGGGATCTTCCTGGGCGGCTTGGTGATTTTGGCTGCAGGGATCCTGGACGATCTGGTGGGCCTCAAGCCCAAATGGAAGCTCCTGTTCCAGTTTGTGGCGGCTGCCATAGCCATCTTTTATGGACAGGTCCATTTTAAATCTTTCATCCTGCCTTTCATTGGGTGGGTGGATCCGGGATACGCAGGCTATGTCATTGCCTTTATCTGGATCGTAGGAATGACCAATGCCATCAACCTGATCGACGGTCTGGACGGCCTGGCCTCCGGCGTCAGCTCCATCACGTTCTTGACCATGTACATCCTGGCGGCTCCCTTGAACGATTACTTCATCATGACCTACGCCCTGATTTTGGCAGGGAGCACCATGGGCTTTTTGATCTATAATTTCCATCCGGCAAAGATCTTCATGGGGGATACGGGGGCCATGTTCCTGGGTTATATCATCGCCGTCATGGCCATGATGGGCTTTCGAAACGCCACCTTCATCTCTTTCGTGGTGCCCATCATTATTTTAGGGGTCCCTGTCTTCGACACCTTCTTTGCCATGGTTCGGCGGAAGCTGCAGGGCAAGCCCATGACCCAGGCGGATCGGGGACACCTTCACCACGTCCTAATGCGGTTGAACGAGTCCCAGACCAAGACAGTACTGATCATTTACGGCATCAGCATTTTTTTCAGTGCCGTTGCCGTTGTATACAATACCATATCCACCACCGTCGGCCTGTCCATCATGCTGGTGGCTTACGTTGTGGTTCGGATGTGTTCCAGAAAACTACTGAAGAAAGGAATGGACCTAAAACATGTTGAACAACAAGACGAAACGGATGATCACCGGGGCCCTGGCCTTGATGATGGCCATTAGCATTATTCTTGTTCCCATTCTGGGAATGTTGTCATAAGGGAGCCGATAATGTCGTAGGAGATCCCGGCTTCCGCACATTTGGCAAAATAGTGATTTTGCAGGTATTTGGCACAGAGGAAATTTTGCTCCAGACTGCGAGTATTCTGAGAGCTTAGCAAGCTGGTCTGATTTTGAAAAAGGATGCGGGAACGAGATTCCAGCACACCGGAAGGACCGATCTTTTGGATATGTGGCAGGTTCATGTACCCGTAGGTGCCCCTTTTCGCATTTTTCAACCGGGTCTTTACCGGGATCAAAACGATGTTGGGGCGAATGGGTAGGGGATAGAGCATCTTTTTCCGGGTGGCATCAAAAACCACCTGACCTACAAAATGCTGGTTGATGCTGGAAAGCATCTGGTATTTTTTCAATACGGTTTTAACTTGATAGGGCACAATGGTCTCACCGCTGACGGTGTGGATGATGGTGCTTTTTCTTTTGCCCACAGGATCGGCAGGCATAAAGTAGAGGGTGTCTTCGGGTCGTATAGAATACTCCCTGAAAAAGTCGCGTTTCATAGAATTCTCCTTGTCACAGTATATTTTTAATGTGTTCAATTTGACGTCAATTATTAGTTTAACCCATGAGTGACAGGATTTCCACTATTTTTTGACTGCATTTAAATAAAATTTTCACAAAAAACAGGGTTTCTTTTTTCCTTTATTTCTATTTAATAGATGTAGAAAGAAAGGGGGTGAAAATATGGCAGTTGAAACCATGAAATTTGGCACCAAGATGGTACTGAAGCTGGATGGGGGCCTCAACGAAAAGGGAGAACCCATCGTCAAAAGCAAGACTTATGCCAACGTGAACACGGCGGCAGCAGACCAGGACATTTACGACGTGGCAACTACACTGGCGGGCCTTCAGACCAGAACCTTGGAAGGAGTCCACAAGCTGGAGGAAACGATCCTCATCCAGGTGTAAGGAAAGCCTACGATCGTGACATAGAGTTGAAATACGATGAGAAAGGAGAATGAATATGGCAGAAATGAAATTGGATCTGAATTTTAAACGGGCCGATGGATACAACGCAAAGATGTCCATCCCAGATGCCCGGACCGACGTGACGGGAGTGGAAGCGGCGGCCTTCATGGATCAAGTGATCGCGACCCAGATCTTCCAGCCCAGCGGATCCCCCATGGCGGAAAAGGTGAGTGCCCAGTTGGTGTCCACGGATATCACGGAACTGAGCCTGTAAGAAGAATGAACCAAATATGACAAGTTAGGTCGAATAGAATCGTCAACCTATATAAATATATAGCACAAAGATGCGAAAAAAGAAGAGGTCGTCTCAGAAAAAAATCTGAGGCGGCCTCTTTGTTATACATAGTTTTAGTATTGTGCCATGGTATCGTTGATGTCCTGCAAGCGGTCACTTGGCTCGAATTCATCGTTTTCGTAGATGAAGTTGTGCAGGTAAGCAACATTGTCGATCAAAGAAGTTGGTAGCAACACAGCACCGCCGTTAATGGTGGCGTTTTTCACATGGTCATCCAAGGGGATCCGAGTATTTACCAAATTAGTGGTTCCGGAAGTCATTACTTTGGTTCCGATGCTTAAGATCTCACTGCGGGACATGCTGGTTTGTACGTAAGGCAGCAAACTGTCTGCAAAGCGCATGGCTTTGGTGATAGACCGGTCTTTCAGGACTTTGTTGAGTACTTGTTCCAGGACGGTTCGTTGGCGTTCAGTACGTTCGAAATCGGCATTGCCTACTTTTCGGATACGGCTGTAAGCGAGCGCTTGACCACCGTCTAATACTTGTCTTCCAGATGATTCTAATTTCTGTGTATTTGTACCAATATTTTTATTTTGATGATTAATAGCAACGTTGATTTCATTTAATTCATACGGTTTAATATCAATTTCTACACCACCAACGGCATCCACGATTTTTTCCATTGCCTCGAAATTTACAGTTGCGAAATCTGTTATATTCATGTCGTAATTTGTATTAAGTGTTTTGATGGCGAGAGTTGGTCCACCGTACGCAAAAGCACTGTTAATTTTTTTGTAGTCTTTATCTGGAATGCTGGCAAAAGTATCACGCATGACCGATGTTAGCTTTAGCTTTTTATGGTCAAAATCTAAAGTGGCGATCAATATGGTGTCAGACAATGAATTACTGTAGTCGCCATTACGCGTATCGATCCCAAATAAAGCGATATTTACGATGTTTTTATTGGAGAGGTTTATATCTACTTTTCCCGGGTCTTCCACGAGCCCCAAGTCACTTTCATCGATATCCACCTGATCCGCTTGACCAAGAAGAGAACTTAAATAGGCATACACGCCAACGAACAATACCAAGATTCCGATAAATACGCCGATCAGGATCCGGCGCCTTCTTTGTCTTTTCTTTTTTTCCTTTTGGTTCTTTCTTATTCTTGCTGCACTGGGCATTTTGTCACCTGCTTTTTTCAAATAGATTCCTATTTCACATTCATGTTTTGACACTTTAAAATTATATCATGTTCAGCAAATTTAACAACCAGCTTTTGTTGATAGAGGGTATACAAACTGTAAATATTCCTAAAAAACTTCGATCGGTGTTATGAAAACAAGAAAATAATGGTAAAGTTGACTTCATTTAACCTGGTTACTGTGGTATAATCTTTAACTGGCAAACGAGAATGCAAGAGTTGAAAATCGTAACGAACTTGGAGGAGCAACGTGAGATAGGAAAGATATCGAAACGTGGAAGAAGAGATCGAACTGAAAGAATTACTGGCTATAATTCTGGCAAAAGATGTTCATAGCTAAGTGGACTGACGTATTGGCGGCGATTGTGCTACTTGGCAGCGTGGACATGTATTTTATGAAACCGCCCATCACCCACTATAAGGCAGTGGTGGAGATCACCCTGGAATAGCCGGAAGAATTGGAAGAACCGGCAGAATATCCTTTGCAGCTGGAGGTACTGTCTGCTTTGCCGAAAAGCGACATGGTGGCAAATACCGTAAAGAAAGAATTAGAGTTATCCAAGGAAGCAGCATAGATTCAAAGTAATACAGAAAGTACCCTGCAACCGGAAAGCAATTCTTTGCTCGTCACATACGAAGATCAAAGTGGAGATGAGGCCCTCCGGATTGCAGAAGGTTTGGCAGATCAAGTCATGCGATTTGCGGAATGATCCATGGCAACAGGCTCCGTCACAATAACACGTTCTGCCGTACTGTCAACAGAAAAGGTCGAGGTCCGACAGCCCGTCAATTTTGTTCTCAACACAGTCATTGGGATCGTTTTTGGTTTGATGGGGACCATCTTCCTGGTCTTCTTCATGAATTATATCATTGATCGGATCAAAACCATGGAAGACGTGGAAAAGAGACTGGGTGTCAGGGTATTGGGAGCCATTCCCAAACAGGACAACAAGGATTCCAAGTGAGGAGAAGCTTATGAAAAAGTGGATGAAAAATAAGAAGGTGGAAATAACGGAGTATACTGTGGCCGAAGCATATAAAAACCTGATCGCAACCATCAATAATTCTGGAAAAGACAAGTAGGTCCTGATGGTGACCAGCACCCTGCCAAAAGAAGGGAAAACCACTCTAGCTTATAATAATGCAAAAAGCTGGCATGAAGTTGGCGAGAATGTCCTCCTTCTTGATGGGGACATGCGAAAATCCAGGATAAAAGAATATCTTAACATGGAAACCAACCTGGGGTTGACACATGTGTTGCAGGGAAAAGGAAGAGTCACCGATGCTATCATGGAAGACCCTGCCACCGGCTTGCAGATCCTATTGGCCGGAGAGCCCACGTTGGAGTCGACGGCATTGTTGGAGAAGGGCCGATTCGTTGCTTTGCTGGAAGAGTTGAAAAGATCCTATGACCGGATCGTGGTGGATACGCCCACCTATGGCGCGATCGCAGATGCAACGATCATTGCCGGATCATGCGATGGAGTTGTGTTGGTGGTAGAGGAAGATCGGACCAAAATAGAGGATGCAGCTAAAGTGATCGATCAATTAGGCGAAATAAGAGCGGAATTGATCGGTGTCGTACTGACGAAAGCAACATTGCCTGAAAATTTGAACATGCAGGCTTCCTACTATAATCTATAAAGATAAACCTCGGGGGTGGAAGTTTTATGAAAGGGATCATACTGGCAGGCGGAACTGGAAGCAGACTGTTCCCCATAACGAAAACCGTCAACAAACACCTTTTACCCATTTACGATAAACCGATGATTTATTATCCATTATCCGTTCTGATGCTTGCCGGGATCCGCAATATCCTGCTCATTACGAATCCGGAAGATGTGGATTCTTTTCGACGTCTCTTTGAGGATGGTTCTCGCTTGGGGATCTCATTGAAATACATGATACAGGAAAATCCCAGAGGCATTGCAGATGCCATCTTGATCGGGGAAGAGTTCATTCAAAATGAGAGTGTTTGCGTGATCTTGGGAGACAATGTCTTTTATGGGTTAGACCTGACAAAAATACTTCTTCAAGCACAGGAAAACAAAAGTGGCGCCACAGTTTTTGGCTACCCGGTCAAGGATGCCAGAGATTTTGGCGTCCTTGAATTTGGGGAAGATGCTCAAGTGTTGTCCATTGAAGAAAAACCAACAAAGCCGAGATCCAATTTTGCCATTCCAGGTTTGTATTTCTATGACAACAAGGCGGTGAAAATTGCGAAGAAGTTGAAACCATCTGCCAGGAAAGAACTGGAGATCACGGACTTGAACAGGGAGTACTTACAGCGTGGAGAGCTTCACGGGATCCAGATGGGTCGGGGCATGGCCTGGTTGGATACCGGGACCCCTCATGGATTGATCAAAGCCGCAGAGTTTGTAGAAGTCATACAGTCCAGGCAAGGATTTTATATCGCGTGTATTGAAGAAATCGCTTGGCGGCGTGGTTTCATCGATGAAAATCAGTTATATGAGTTGGGGAAAGAAATGAACATGACAGAATATGGGAAGTACATTCTTTCCCTGTTGGAAGGATATTCAAGCAAATGAAGACACTCTTGGTCACCGGCGGAGCCGGCTTTATCGGCAGCAATTTCATAAATGGGATCCTTGTCCATAATAAAGAGGTGCAGATCATCAATCTGGATGCATTGACCTATGCCGGTAATATGGAAAACATGGAAGAATTCTTGAGCCATACAAGGCATCAATGGATCCATGGAGATATTCGAGACAAAAGTATTGTAGAATTGATATTTCAAGAAAATGAGATCGATGCAGTCGTTCACTTCGCAGCAGAAACCCACGTGGACCGAAGCATCGAAGGGCCGGAGGTCTTTGTTTCAACGAATGTCATGGGGACCCAAATTCTTCTGGAGTCTGCATTAAACTCCTGGAAAAAGGCCAAGGACATGAAGAACAAGAGGTTTGTTCAAATTTCTACGGATGAAGTGTACGGTGCCCTTGGGGAAACAGGTTTGTTCACAGAGTGCTCCTCCATCGATCCATCCAGCCCTTATGCGGCATCCAAGGCAGGAGCTGATTTGTTGGTTCAGTCGTATTATAAAACCTACGGGCTACCAGTCAACATCACGCGATGCAGCAACAATTACGGACCAAACCAGCATAAAGAAAAATTCATACCCATGATCATCCAAAAAGCCTTGCGTGATGAGAAAGCCCCGATTTATGGTAATGGACTACAAATCCGTGATTGGATCCATGTAGAGGATCATTGTGCCGGGATCGAAGCGGTCTTAAACGGTGCTAGACCTGGAGAGATTTATAATATAGGCGCATCATGTGAAAGAACAAACCTAGATGTAGCAAAAGAGATCCTTCAAATTTTGGGAAAATCGATCACGCTACTGAAGCATGTACCTGATCGCTTGGGACACGATCGCCGATATGCTATCGACAACCGAAAATTGATGAATGAATTGGATTGGAAACCAAATCGAAAATTTGACGAAAGCCTGAGGGAAACGGTATCTTGGTATCAGTATAAATTGGAGAATCGGTGATTCCCTCGGATAATTCGGCTTGCTATACAGTAGATATGGATTTTGGTATAATAGAGACGGGATATTTAAGGAATTTGCTCAACTGAATGCAACGTGTCAGCATCCTTGGCTTTTGATGTGATAATCACCAAGGATCGTTTTATCGTAAGAAACAGTGTGTTTCATCAATTTGTTATCGAGAATTTTGATGATGTATGTTCAACGGATGGTGTCATTAGCTATGAGAATGGAAAAGTGAAGAGCAGTGTGCACGTTGGTGGAAGTGAAGGTGAGTAAGACGAAAAACCAGGGGAAGAAGTGCCTTGGTTGTGATGTAAGGATGAGTGTGAAATTGAAAACACAAGATGTTGCAGAGGTGAAAAATGATTCTGCCAGATCCTGCAAAATGGGAATAAATGGAAGTTGCCGATTCGACGTGAGTATGGTGAAAGGATAAAGAGCTGGCAGGTGGACAGTTGGTCTGTTGGAAAGGAAGAGCGTTAAGTGGAAAGTTGGAAAGTTGGACAGTGGACAGGAAAAGCTTTTGAACTTCCTGACCAACTGAAAGCCGACCAACTGAAGACTAAAGAAACCGTAGGTTTCACTATGTATGAAGATACTAGTAAATTGATAGTATGGCAAAAGGCACAAGAGTTGGTCTTAAAAATATATGAGGTCACAAAAAACTTTCCAAAAGACGAGCAGTTCGGCTTGACTTCGCAGTTTAGAAGAGCAGCTGTTTCAATACCCAGCAACATAGTTGAAGGTAAAGCTAGAGGTTCTAATAAAGATTATAACAGGTTTTTACTGATTGCTAGAGGCTCACTAGAAGAAGTGAAATATCAGATGTTCTTAGCTAGAGATTTGAAATATATAGATGAACAAAAGTATAAAGAGCTATTAAATTTAGCAATGGAAGTAGGAAGACTATTGGCAGGATTAATTAGGAAATTGGGGTGAAGTTTTTCCTTTCCAACATTCCAACTTTCTACTTACCAACCAGATTGCATTCGGAGGTTACCCACATGTACATGAAAGTAAAAAGACTAATTGATATATTACTATCGGCGATCGGGTTAATCGTTCTTTCTCCGATATTTGCAATACTAATCATCGCAATCAAGCTTGACTCCCCTGGACCTGTTCTTTTTAAACAGAAGAGAGTTGGAATCCATAAGAGTCATTTCAGTATATTGAAGTTTCGAACTATGCGAATTGACACACCAAAGGACACGCCTACGCATCTGTTAGAAAATCCGGATCAGTGGATTACAACGGTAGGTAAGTTCCTACGTAAAACTTCTCTGGACGAGTTACCTCAAATCATCAATATATTTAAAGGTGAGATGAGTATCATCGGTCCAAGACCGGCGCTTTGGAATCAGTATGATCTTATTAACGAGCGAGATAAATACGGTGCCAATGACGTGCCGGTTGGCCTTACAGGCTGGGCGCAAATTAATGGTAGAGATGAATTGCCTATAGAGATAAAAGCAAAATTAGACGGGGAATATGTTGATAAAATCAGTTTCTTGTTTGATGTTAAATGTTTTGTTGGAACAATATTTTCAGTGCTAAGATCAGAAGGGGTAGTTGAGGGCGGTACAGGCAGTAATGATAAGGGCAAGAATATTTAGTCTTTTCCTTTCCAACTTATAGGGGTGACATAATGAAAAATATATTAATCACTGGTAAGAACAGTTACATAGGTACATCTCTTGAGAAATGGCTCATGAGAGAACCTGATAAATATAAAGTAGATACGATAGATATGAAAGATGGGTCATGGGAAGAGAAGGATTTTTCTCAGTATGATGTTGTTTTTCATGTAGCTGGGATAGCTCATATAAAGGAAACAAGTGATAACGAGGCTCTTTACTATAAAGTGAATAGGGATTTGGCCTATCAAACAGCTCAAAAGGCGAAACAAGATGGTGTAGAGCAGTTTGTTTTTCTAAGTTCAATGAGTGTATATGGGATTGAGAGTGGCAGTATCGAGAAAAATTCACCGATTAAACCAAATAGTGCTTATGGGAAGTCAAAAATCGAAGCAGAAGAATTGATCAACAAGTTGCAGGATAATTCATTTACAGTTGCAACATTGAGGCCCCCAATGGTTTATGGAAAAGGATGCAAAGGAAATTATCCTAGATTAGCCAGACTAGCTCTTAGGACTCCAATATTTCCACAGATTGATAACAAGCGAAGTATGGTCTATATAGATAATTTATGTGAGTTTGTAAGGCAGCTTATTAATAACAGAAAAAGTGGACTTTTTTTCCCACAGAATGCTGAGTATGTGAATACCAGCGAGATGGTTAGGTTGATTTCCGAAGCGCATGACAAGCGAGTGCAAATGACTAAGTTGTTTAACCCCTTATTAAGGCTACTGAATGTAAGTATAGTGAATAAGGTGTTTGGTGACTTGGTTTATGACATGAGTATGTCGGAATATGAGAGTGATTATAGAGTTTGCGGGTTTAGAGAGTCAATTAAGCGTGCTGAGACCAACTATATGAAGTCAAGGTAATTTTTTAGGTAAAGATGATTAATTAGAATGTCATCTAATACGAAAAAAAGGCACAGCAAACAGAAGTAGTGGAAGCTACTTTGAATTATCAAGGAATCCAGGTTAATTAAATTTGTGGAACGAAGTCAATCTGGTGAGTCAACAAATGGTGTAGAACTCTGACAAGTTTTTTTGCAACATGAGAAATAGCGATGCAATGATGTTTCCCTTCCGATTTTTTCTTGAGGCAATATGACCGAAATGTAGGATCTTTGATACCCCCCTGTGTTAGGATAGTTGTCGGGTGATCAAAAATATTATATGCTAGTAGCCAAGAGAGAGAGGATCAATATGGCTACCTACAGTAAAGAATTTAAAGACAAATTAATCAAGTTGATGTTACCACCCGAAAACAGGTCCATTAAGGAACTGGTTGATGAGTATCATGTTCATGAACAAACCCTGTATAAATGGCGTAAAAAGGCAAAAGCCAAAGGGACGGTCTATCAGGATCATGCAGGCTCCAAACAAAAATATTCTAAAGAAATGCAGTTGCAAATCATTATTGAGACCAGTCCACTCAACAACCATGAGCTCTCAGAATATTGCCGACGCAAAGGCATATATGCGGAGGAAATCGAAGTCTGGAAGCAAGCATTCATCACCGGTGAAACAGCTGAAGAATCCAAGGTCAAAAAAGAACTTAAGGACAGTCAAGCAGAGCTTAAACTTACAAAAAAGGAACTGGAGCGCAAGGAGAAAGCTCTTGCCGAAGCTGCCGCACTCTTGGTATTAAAAAAAAAGATGCAAGCGATTTGGAGTTCGGACGAGGAAGATTGACCAGCCAATCAAATCGCATCAAAGTGGTTGTGGCCATCGACGAAGCAGTCCTTTCTGGAGCCAGACAGTTCAAGGCTTGCGAAGTCGTCGGTATCAGCGAGAGGACCTACCAGCGCTGGAAAGTTCAAGGTAACGATACAAAAGACGGTCGTCCGGATGCGCTAAGACCCATACCTGCAAACAAGCTGCATTTGGAGGAGGAGAAGAGGATCCTGGAGGTGATGAACCAAAAGGAACATCGAAGCCTTTCACCAAATCAAGTCTTTCATAAGCTCATTGATAAAGAAGGAATATATATCGCTTCGGTTTCAAGTTTTTATCGGGTCTTGAGATATTTTGGTCAAGTCAATCATCGGGGCTATGCAAAAGCACCCATAAGCAAGAATATTACAACACATTGTGCAACAGGCCCCAATCAGGTCTGGATGTGGGATATCACCTGGCTTCCAGGACCCGTGAAAGGAATATACTATTACCTGTACATGATCATTGATTTATTCAGCCGCAAAGTGGTTGGCTGGGAGATCTGGGATCACGAGAGTTCTGAAAACGCCAGTGTTCTTGTGAAGAAGGCTGCGTACTCTGAAAATGTATTGATGAAGAACGAGCCTTTGGTGTTACATTCTGATAACGGAAGTCCGATGAAAGGTGCTTCCTTGTTGACAACGCTGTATAATCTAGGGATCGTGCGATCCAACAGCAGGCCAAGAGTGAGCAATGACAATGCTTATATTGAGTCAATGTTCCGAACGGTCAAATACATGCCATCTTTTCCCCATAATGGATTTTCAGATATTGAAACTGCCCGCAGATGGGTCGATGCCTTCGTTGATTATTATAATAATGACCACCACCACAGCAGCTTGAAATTTTTGACTCCCAACCAAAGACACAATGGATCGTCCGATGAGATCCTTCAAAGAAGAAAAGAAATACTGGAAACTGCAAAGGCAAAGAACCCTGAACGATGGACCGGACCGGTTCAAAACTGCACCATGGAACAAGCCGTTTGGCTGAATCCATCAAAAGAAAAAAACAGTGAAAAAGCATGCTAGCATATTTGAGAAAAGCGACAACTATGTTGACAATTACCGATACTGATTAAGCGAGCGGCTTCTAAAAGGGCCCACCTAAGGTAAGAAGACCCCCGTTTGACCATTTTCATTCCACTGGCAGTGTAACTGCCAGACTGGTAGGTTGACGGTTCCAGACCGGCAAATGCCAAGAGTTTTGAAGGAGATTCAAATCTGGAGATATCTCCGATTTCAGCCAGGATGACAGAGCCCAGGCCATAGGATATACCAGGAACGGAGAGAATCGGGCTTTGTATATCATCCATGATGACTTTGATTTGCGCATCGATTTTGCTGATTTCATTGGCATACATATCGATAAACAAAAGAATCTGAGACAATTCAAAAGACAAAGCACGACTATCCGATCCAATAGATGCGGCCGCAGTTTTCTTGATGAGCATGGCTTTTTCTCTGCCATACCTTCCTTTAGAATTATTGCGAAGGACATTTGTCAGTTTTGTCAGATGAGCAGAAGCGATTGCATCTTTAGATGGGAAAGTTCGTAAAAGTGCATAAGTAGATTTTTGATTTAGTGAATAAACTAAGTCTGCAAGTTCGGGAAACATGATATCCAGAACTCTAACTAGAGAAATTTTATATTTGGAAAGGTTCTCTTTTATTCTTGATTTGTGTCTGGTAAGTGACTTAAGCTCCTGAAGATGGTAAGATACATTTGAGTGGAGTTTGAAGTTTCCTGAATGCAGCATGTGTGAAATGAGTTTCGCATCGATTTTATCCGTCTTACTCTTTCTAAGGGTGTGAGCCTTTCTAAAAAGATTGGTTTGAAGCGGATTAAGGACGACTAGGGGTAGTTGGTTCTCGGTGATAAAATTCATGAGATTAATGCTGTAATGACCAGTTGCTTCCAACCCCACTCTTATTTTGTCCTTTGGAACATCAGGAATAGCAAGTAGCAAAGAATTAAAACCTTCGATGCTGTTTGAGATCGTAAAAACATCTTTGATGATTTCGCCCTCTGATGAGACGATAAAACAGTCATGTTTGTCTTTGGCAACATCGATACCGACGTAGATCATAAAATCACATCCTTATAAATATTATTGGTTGTGGTCCACACATATCTATGCCATGTATCTTTACCCAAGATAAAACGTCGAAGCGTTATCCAACTAATAAACAAAAAGACATAGAAATGTGGTTGGAGCCTCAAAAGAACAGTCAAGCTGTAGGTGAAGTAACCAATCCACAACACTATGTCAATTATACAGTAATAAGAAAGGGTAATGACCGTAGCTTGACTACGAGTTCATTATATAAGGTGAAAGAATGAAAGGTTTGAGAGCAAGAATTGATTATTTATTAAAACATTATTTGATTATTCAAAATGTTTATAAAATTACAATGAGTACAGTGTTTAGAATAATTGGGTTTATTTTGCCTATAAATAATAAAATGATTTTGTTTAATGCTCATGGGCGAAAATATAATGATAGCCCAAAAGCAATTTATTTAAAGATGATAGAAGACAAGAGATTCGAAGGTTACGAGTTTGTGTGGGCATTGGATGGGCCGGAAAATTATGATATACCTGGTTGCAAAAAAGTGCAAATGGACACCTTTGCTTATTTCATAACAGCACTAAAGTCTAAATATTGGATTTCTTGTGTGAATATCGAAAGAGGATTGAGTTTTAAGAAAAAAAATACAATCTATCTTAATACATGGCATGGAACACCATTGAAATATGTTGGGAATGCAGTAAAGGGTAGAAATGATTTTGACTTCTCAAATATTGATTTGTTTTGTTCTGCTGGCCAGTTTGAAAAAGACATATATATTAAAGATTTTAAAGTTTCTGAAAAAGCAATAATTAATACAGGGTTGCCGAGAAATGATTATTTGTATAATTATAATTTGAAACAAGTTAACGTGATTAAAAATAAATTAGGTCTACCTCTTGATAAAAAAATAATTCTATATGCACCAACTTGGAGAGATAGCACAGATGTTGGGAGAAGTTATTCGATTAAACCACCAATTGACTTTAAATGCTGGAAAGAAAAGCTCGGCGATGAGTGGATAGTTTTAATTAGAGTACATGCTTATACAAATAAAATTCTAGGATTAAAATTTAATGACTTTATTAGAGATTTTTCATCTTATCCAGAAATTAATGAATTAATGATTGTTTCAGATTTATTGATATCTGACTATTCAGCAATAATATTTGATTACTCGATACTGGAGAAACCTATATTTTGTTTTGGTTATGATTATGAGCAGTATAAAAAAGAAAGAGGATTATATATCGAGCTTGAGAAAGAATTACCGAACGGGGTAACAAAAACAGAAACGGAATTAATTGATAAAATATTGCGAATGAATTATTCAAGGGAGTCTCTAAATACCAAAAAATTTAAAGAAAAATATCTGAATTATGGTGGAAACGCAACAAATTTATGTATTGAAAATATAATAAATAAATAGAAGGTCAATGAATAGGAGTCTTCGATGTGAGAATACTTTTTTTGATGAATAGTGGATTTGATACTCTAGGTCCCTCAAATCATTTGCTTGAGTCAATAATTAAAAGATTATTAGAAAATGATCACCACATTCATATTATTGAAAAAAATACAGGAGGTAGAAATCCAAGTGTACCAGTTTCAATATTAAATGAAAAGTTAACATTTAATGCAATTAAGTCGGATCAAGTTATAAAAACGAGTTTCATTAAGCGTTATCTAAATGATATACAATATGCATTTAAATGCATAAAATTCTATAAAGACAAAAGAAATTACGATGTTGTATTTCTGCAATCATGTAATGTAGCAATATTTCATGTATTTCTGTTGAAATTGTTTGTAAATGCACCGATTATATTTAATGTCCAAGATATATTTCCTGTAAATGCTAGCATGGGTAACTTGATTAGTTCTAGAAGTATTATCTATCGAATTTTAAGATTTCTTCAATTAAAATCCTATCAATACTCAGATGAGATTGTAACAATATCAGATGATATGAAAAAAACCTTGATCGATGAAGGTGTAGCAACTGATAAAGTAAGTGTTGTTTATAATTGGAGTTATTCTGATAAAAAAATTGATATAAAAGATTCAGAAAATATTTTTATAAAAAAATATGGCATAGATGTCAATGAATATAAAATTGTTTATGCTGGAAATATAGGAATTTTACAGAATGTAGATATAATAATTGAAGCTGCAAGTAAACTGAAAAAAGTAGATAATTTAATTTTTTACATTATTGGAGATGGGGCTTATAGAAAAAAACTGACGGAGAAAGTTAAAGCAAGTAACCTTGAAAATGTCAAGTTTCTTCCTATGCAGGATCCCAAATATGCAACACATATTTATTCTATGGCAGACGTTAATATAATACCTCTTAAAAAAGGGATTATTAAAGTCGCCCTGCCCAGCAAAACAGCAACATGCCTTGCTACTAGCAAACCAATTATTGCTTGTGTTGACGAAAATTCAGCATTTTCCAAAATCATTAGACAATGTGATAAATGTGCTGTGGTTGATAGTGACAATCCAGAATCTCTTAGCAAACAAATCTTAGAGTTTTATTCTAAGAATATTAGGACAAAATCTGAGAACGCTTATGATATTTTTGACTCCATGTTTTCAAAAGAAAAAAACACCAAAAAATACGTTGATATTATTGAAAAAATTAAAAATTAAAGGTGGGTTTGGGTGTATGTTTAAAGATAAAACTTTGCTTATTACAGGTGGAACAGGATCTTTTGGAAACGCAGTTATGAAGAGATTCTTGGATACTGATATAAAAGAAATTCGAATCTTCTCTCGTGATGAGAAGAAGCAAGATGATATGCGAAAGCTTTATAAGAATGATAAATTGAAATTTTACATAGGCGATGTAAGAGATCTAGCCAGTGTCAAAAATGCAATATACGGTGTAGATTATATCTTTCATGCAGCTGCACTAAAGCAAGTGCCTTCATGTGAATTTTTCCCACTTGAGGCTGTTAAGACAAATGTTCTGGGAACAGACAATGTTCTTACGGGTGCAATAGAAATGGGAGTTAAAAAGGTAATCTGTTTGTCTACGGATAAGGCTGCTTATCCAATCAATGCAATGGGAATTTCTAAAGCTATGATGGAGAAAGTTTTCGTAGCAAAAGCAAATACAATAGATCCTGAAAGAACTTTGATTTGTGGCACTAGATACGGTAATGTAATGGCTTCAAGAGGATCAGTTATTCCATTATTTATAGATCAAATCAAAAAGGGAGAGCCGTTGACAGTTACGGATCCCAATATGACAAGGTTTTTGATGAGTTTGGAAGAAGCAGTTGAACTTGTTGTATTTGCTTTCCATAATGCAGAAGCTGGAGACATTATGGTTCAAAAGTCACCAGCATCAACAATTGGCGATTTAGCTCAAGCAATAAAAGAACTATTTAATGCAGATAATGAAATCAAAGTTATTGGTACTCGTCATGGTGAAAAATTATATGAAACGCTTTTAACAAAAGAAGAGCGCATAGTCGCAAAGGATACGGGAGGCTTTTATCGAGTGCCCGCCGATAAACGGGATCTTAATTATGACAAATACTTTGTTGAAGGAGATCAAAAACTATCTTCTGAAGATGAATACAACTCACACAACACTGAGAGACTTAGTATAGACCAAATCAAAGAGAAGCTGCTACAGCTAGATTATGTTAAAGAACAACTTGAAAGTTGGAATAAATAATGAAAATCTTAGTAACAGGAGCAAAAGGCTTCATAGGCAAAAACTTAATAGCAGAACTTAAAAACAGAAATTATACTGAAATTTTTGAATATGACAAGGATACGGATTCTAAGATGCTTGATGAATATAGCAGAGAAGCAGAGTTTGTGTTTCACCTTGCTGGGGTAAATCGCCCAATAGAACAATCAGCGTTCATGGAAGGTAATTTTGGTTTTACATCTGATCTTTTGAATGCTTTAAAGAAATATGAAAACACATGTCCTGTGATGATTTCATCTTCAATACAAGCTGAGTTAGATAATCCTTATGGTGAAAGTAAGAAGGCGGGAGAAGATCTTCTGTTTGCTTATGGCACAGAAACTGGATCTAAAGTTCTAGTATATAGATTCCCTAACGTATTTGGTAAGTGGTGTAGACCCAATTATAATAGCGCAGTAGCGACCTTTTGTCATAATATTGCTCGCGATTTACCTATTATGGTAAATGATCCGACTGTAGAGATGAACCTTGTTTATATAGATGATGTAGTAAGCGAACTTATAAATGCACTAGAGGGCAATGAAAATAGAGTTGAAGAATTTTGCAAAGTGCCAGTAGTACACACAATATTATTAGGTGATATAGTAAATTTGATTACTTTCTTTAAGCGAAGCAGAGAAGATAGATTTATTCCAAACATGTCCGATGCATTTGCCAAGAAATTATATAGCACATATCTAAGTTATTTACCGGAAGATCAATTTAGTTATGACTTAAAGATGAATGTCGATCAAAGAGGGTCCTTCACAGAATTCATTAAAACTCCTGATCGTGGACAAGTATCTGTAAATATTTCAAAACCTGGTATAATAAAAGGAAACCACTGGCATCATACCAAGAATGAAAAGTTTTTAGTTGTAAGTGGTAAAGGTGTTATTCGTTTTAGAAATATAGATTCAGATAAAGTACTGGAGTACTTTGTAAGCGGTGATAAAATGGAAGTTGTAGATATACCGACAGGTTATACGCATAATATTGAAAATCTGGGTGAAACAGACATGGTAACTATCATGTGGGCAAACGAAGCATTTGATCCTGAAAAGCCTGACACTTATTTTTTGGAGGTATAATTGATGAAGAAATTAAAAGTGATGACAGTCGTAGGCACCAGACCAGAAATAATAAGACTGTCAGCTGTTATTAATAAATTGGAAGAGTCTGAAGCAATAGACCACATTCTTGTTCATACAGGACAAAACTATGACTATGAACTAAATGAAGTGTTCTTTAATGACTTTAACTTAAAGAAACCGGATTATTTCCTAAATGCTGCTACTGGAACTGCAGTAGAAACAATAGGTAACATTCTAGTTAAGATCGATCCTATATTGGAAGAAGTTCAACCGGATGCATTTTTAGTGCTTGGAGATACAAACAGCTGCTTGTGTGCAATTGCAGCAAAGAGGAGACATATCCCAATTTTTCATATGGAAGCTGGAAATAGATGTTTTGACCAGAGAGTGCCTGAAGAGACAAACAGAAAAATCGTTGATCATACGGCAGACGTCAATCTAACTTACAGTGATATTGCCAGAGAGTATCTTTTAAAAGAGGGCCTGCCTGCGGATAGAATAATCAAAACTGGTAGCCCAATGTTCGAGGTACTTGATTCAAGAAAAAAAGATATTGAGAAATCAGATGTACTTGAAAGATTGGGACTCGAAGCTGAAAAGTATTTTGTGGTATCGGCTCATAGAGAAGAGAATATCAGCTCTGAGCAAAATTTCATGGATTTGGTAGACAGCCTGAATACAGTTGCAGACAAGTATAATATGCCATTGATAGTGAGTGCACATCCAAGAACCAGAAATATGATAGAAGCTAAAGGCATCCAGTTCAATCCATTGGTGAAAACAATGAAGCCTCTTGGATTCAACGATTATGTGAAGCTGCAGAAGTATGCCAAAGCCGTGCTTAGCGATAGTGGGACAATTAGTGAGGAATCATCTATTCTAGGATTTAGAGCACTTAACATTAGACAAGCACATGAGAGACCTGAAGCCATGGAAGAAGCATCAGTGATGATGGTGGGACTTGAAAAAAAAAGAATACTCCAAGGTTTAGAAGTGTTGGAAGCTCAGAAGAAAGACACGTTGAGATTAGTTGCTGATTATAGTATGCCAAATGTCTCGGAGAAAGTATTGAGAATTATTTTATCGTATACAGATTATATAAATAGAGTTGTTTGGGGGAAATGATTTGTTTTCTTTAAAATATATTTATTCAAAACTTATAAAAAAAATACAGATACCCGCAGTGATTAATTCGAAAATTGATAAGACATCAAGAATAGGTTCGTGTTCTCAGATCTCAAAATGCGATATAGGGAAGTACTCATATGTTGGGAACTTTACGAATATGAATTTTACTAAAGTAGGTAACTATTGCTCAATTGCAGATCGATGTATTATTGGTGGAGGTGCACATCCAATTGATTGGATTTCTACTTCTCCGATTTTTCATGAGGGACGAAATATCTTAAAAACTAATATGAGTGATAAAAACTATGATCCTTATGATGATACATTTATTGGTAATGATGTATGGATTGGAGCAGGTGCTTATATAAAAAGTGGTGTAACTATTGGTGACGGAGCTGTAATAGGCATGGGAGCAGTGGTTACAAAAAGCGTAGGTGCATATGAAATTTGGGGCGGCAATCCCGCAAAGTTGATTAAAAAAAGATTTAGTGATGATGTTATAGAAAGAATTTTAGAATCTCAATGGTGGAGCTTGTCTTTTGATGACTTATCTACAGTTTCACCGTGGGTCAATGACGTTGAAAAATTTTTGGTTGAAGTTAACAAGTTAATAAAGACGAAATAAAAATATTTTATGAATATGAGAGTATTAGCCAAAAATAATTATTGCGCATCACTTAAATTCGCGTGAGCTTAAATGATGTTTCACAGGGATAAGAAGATAAGTGAGTTATTAAATAAATTAAACAAATAATGGATTTTTTCAAAAGAGAACTAAGATAACAACATGATGATTAGGTGTTGTTAAGTAAATAAAAGGATAGCATGATCAAATAAATAAATAATCATGCAAGGGGATTAAAATGAAAATACTGCATTTATGTCTAGCAAGTTTTTACGTTGATAATTACACTTACCAAGAAAACATGTTACCTAAATACCATAAAAAAATGGGCCTCGATGTGGAAATTGTCGCATCGCTAGTATCATTTAATGAAAATGGGAAAATACGATTGATGCCAAATACAGAAAGATATATTAATGAATTTGGGATACCGGTAACTAGAATAGACTATAAAAAAATGAAAATAAATAAAAAACTTCGTAGGTATAGAGATACTTACAAACATATTGAGCGCATTAATCCTGATATCATTTTTGTACACGGGTGTCAATTTATGGATATAACACATGTTGTTAATTACGCGAAAAAAAATAAAAACGTGACGGTGTTTGTTGACAATCATGCAGATTTTTCGAATAGTGCTAAGAATATATTTTCAAAAAATATTTTGCATAAAGTTTTGTGGCGGTCTTGTGCAAAAAAGATAGAACCTTACACAAAGAAATTTTATGGTGTTATGCCGTCTAGAGTTGATTTTCTACAAGATATTTATAAAATACCAAAAGAAAAAGTGGAATTATTGGTTATGGGAGTAGATGATGAAAAAGTATCATTATCAGACCAAAATAAATTTAAAATAGAAATAAGAAACAAGTATGGAATTGATGATAATGATTTTTTAATTGTAACAGGCGGAAAGATCGATTTAGCAAAAAGACAGACATTATTACTAATAAAAGCAGTTAAGAGTATAAAAGATTACAATGTTAAATTGATAGTTTTTGGTTCAATAGTTGACGAATTAAAGAATGAAATTGAAGAATTAGTTGATAGCAACAAAGTATACTATGCTGGTTGGTTGAACACTGAAGAGAGTTATAAATATTTTTCTTCTGCTGATTTAGTTGTTTTTCCAGGCCGCCACTCTGTGTTTTGGGAACAAATTACAGGAATGGGGATACCGTTGATTATCAAGTATTGGAATGGCACTACACACGTCGATTTGGGAGGCAACTGTAAATTTTTACATAATGATTCTGTAGAAGAAATAAAAGCAAGTATTGAGGAAATATTAAAAAATGATAAAAGCGAATATAAAAAAATGAAAAGAATTGCGAAGAATAACGAATCAAAAAAATTTTTATATTCAGAGATTGCAAAACGCAGCATTGAGTTTTAAATTCGAATCTAAAATAGTAGCAGCTAAAACACTAAGATAAAGATGCTAGGCGAAAATCTGTGTGTTGTTTATTAATTGATAGGATGTTTTTGATGAAAAAAAATAGACCAATTAAATCAAAAGAAATGATTAAGGGATTACTAAATAGTTTCAATAATAAGTTTGAAATATACGAACATATATTTCTATTTTTATACTTGGTTGTATATAAAATAATTCTTGAAATTATTTATGTCAATAGTTTGGTGCCACAATTTGATTATTATGGTCTTGAATTAAATGTGAATGTAGGTAAACTTTTAATTTCTTTTGTTATATTATTTTTAGTTTATTGTTTTTTACCAAAGGATAAAAGCTATCCTTCGACCTTTTTATACCTAATAATGATAATTATGATGTATATTCCGACCCTATCGTACTATTGGTTGAATAACAAAAGCACTGTGTATATTCTAAGTTTAAGTATATGCTTTATTATTGTTTCAACAGTTACGAGATTAAAACATAAGAAGATTGGTTTCAAACACATTAAATTAAACGTTGCGCTAGACTTCATATTTTGGATATATATATTTATAAGTGTATATGTTGTAGTTAAAAGAGGTGGAATTGATGTTCGAGCATTTAATTTTCAACAGATTTATAATCTTAGATCAGAGTATAATTTAGATCGTTTATCTGGTTATTTATATAATTGGTCAGCTAAGGGATTTGCACCTTTTTTCTTAATCTATTTTCTTCATAGAAAAAATGTAGTTAAAACGGCGATAGTACTAGTAATGCAGATGGTTATGTACTTAAGTTTTGGAAATAAATTATTCCTATTTTCATTAGCATATTTGATATTTATTCAGTTTGTATTGAGAAGTAATTTAAATTCATCAAAACTCTTTATCGGATTAATGTCATTAGGGAATCTAATTGCTTTAGTATTTGAAAAATTAAAAATAACTACAATTTTGAGAGATGTTTTGCCATATCGCTCGTTATTTGTTCCAGCTATGGGGCAATTCAGATATTACGATTTTTTTATGGTTCACGATAAATTGAAGTTCTCTGAAGGAATAATTGGAAGGATACTATCGATTGAGTATCCATATAATAAACCAATAGGTTTTATTGTAAATCAATTTTTTAGAGGTACAGAATTTCTGAGTAATGGAAATACAGGAGTATTTTCATATGCATTTGCGGATTTTGGGTTTCTAGGAATGATTTTGGCAGCAATAATAGTTGGTCTGCTTTTTTGGTTAACTGATTGTGCAACTTACAACTTACCAGTTGTAGTTTCAGCTGGGGTCTTAGCCTTTTCAATGGTTATATTTAATGATACGGGTTTGTTGATTAGCTTGTGGACTGGGGTATAGTAATTATTATATTATTATTGATAATTTATAATGCCCAAATCGAAAGTATGAATCGCGACTAAAATGATTGTGCATAAATCGGAAGAGGTATCGACATGAAACTTAAAAATTTAAAAATATTTAATAATAAAATTTATAATGACTTTATATTGAATATAATAGCGTCTATAATATATACATTTTCAACGCAGTTTATAGCTTATCCATATCTGAGTAGAATTGTTACAACATCGGAATATGGAATGATTCTAACAATGATGGGGATTGCCAATGCAATTGGAGTATCAATTGGGAATCCCCTTAACAACACAAAAATAATTCTACATGAAAGTTATAAAGAACAAAAGAACAAAGGCGACTTCAATAGTATTTTTGTTGTTGGATTGTTTTTAAATACATTATTTGTAACAATACTAGGAATTGTTGTGCAAAAGGGATTTTCTTTAACTGTCGTGGGAGTAGTTGTGATTTCATCTTTGGTATTATTTAGATCATACTATAGCGTAACTTTTAGAATAATTATTAACTATAAAAAAATGCTATTGGCAAACATTTTTGCATTTTTAGGTATTGCAGTAGGATCTCTGATAGCTTATAAAACTGGCATCTGGTTTTTTACTTTTATTTTTGGCGAATTATTTTCATGCAGCTATATTTTTTTACAATCAAAATCTTTGTTTAATGAAAAATTTAAGAGAGGTTTAGTTTTTAATGAAACTTTAAAAAAATATTTGTTGATTATGTCGGGTGTTTTTATAGCTACTACAATGACTTATATGGACAGATTTTTTATTTTTCCATTTTTAGGTGCAGAACAAGTTTCAATATACAATGTGTCATCCTTCTTAGGAAAGACTGCGGGGATTATAATGTCTCCAATTTCTGCAGTTTTATTGACTTACTACGCAAAGCAGTCTGTTTTGACTTTAAAGCAATTTTATTTAAGATTTGGAATTTTCGTCGCATTTTCAACAATATTTTATTTATTTGTTTTAACTTTTGGAATACAGATTACACGTTTTTTTTATCCGACAATAGTTGATAGTGTTCTGCCATATTTCAGAATTGCAAATTTAGCTACAACCATATTTATATTAGGGAATACCATTCAACCTACTTTAATTAGATTCTGTAACGCTAAATGGCAACCGTTAATACAGATGTTATATATATTAATATATGTATTACTCGGAGTATTTTTGATGAATGAGCACGGTTTGCTAGGGTTTTGTTTTGCTGTCCTTATTGCTAATATAATAAAAATAATTTTTATGGTGGTCGTAACGACATTAAGCTTAAAAAATGATATAAAAGTATGAATCAATACATCGTTTAGAATAAAATAGTATTTGTTATTTTAGAATACTATTGCTAGATTATAAATTTAATTTTTGCATTTATAAGAAATCAGAATTTGCGAAAATCATAACGTCAACTTACAAAATATTGACTAGGTTTTTATAGCCTTATTCACGAGATATGGCGATTAATATTTTTATCATATAAAATAAAAAGCTGTTCATATCTGAAAAGTGTAAAAATTCAAGGTGACTATTATCAAGTAAGTGCAACTCTTCGTTATTTGAAGTGAAACATTTAATAAATTTAGGAGGTAAGAATCCATGAAAATTACTATCGCTGGAACTGGCTATGTCGGCTTATCCAATGCCATACTTTTAGCACAGCATAATGAAGTTATCGCTTTGGATATAATTAAAGATAAAGTTGACAGGATAAACAATAAAAAGTCTCCAATTGTTGATCTGGAGATTGAAGAATATCTTGCAACGAAAGATTTAAACTTAACAGCGACTACAGATAACTTTGAAGCATTCAAAGATGCTGACTATGTCATCATTTCAACACCAACAAACTATGATCCTGAGAAGAACTATTTTAATACGAGAACGGTAGAAGCTGTAATTGCAAATGTATTATCGATAAATCCAGAAGCTGTAATGATTATTAAATCTACGGTACCTGTTGGATATACAGAGTCAATCAAAGAAAAATTCGATACCGAGAATGTTATCTTCTCACCTGAATTCTTAAGAGAAGGAAAAGCTCTATACGACAACTTGTACCCTTCAAGAATTGTTGTAGGAGAGCAATCGGAGAGAGCAAAAGTATTTGCTGAGTTATTAGCTGGGGGAGCTATCAAAAAAGACATTCCAATTCTTTATACAGATGCAACAGAAGCAGAGGCTATTAAATTATTCGCCAATACTTATCTTGCACTTCGTGTAGCTTACTTCAATGAGCTTGACTCATACGCAGAAGTGAGGGGTCTTGATACTAAGCAGATTATTGAAGGCGTAGGACTCGATCCACGTATCGGCACACACTACAATAACCCTTCATTTGGCTATGGTGGATACTGCTTACCAAAGGATACAAAGCAACTTCTAGCGAATTACCAGGATGTGCCGCAGAACATCATGTCTGCCATAGTTGATGCTAACCGTACGAGAAAAGATCATATTGCAGATATGATCATTATGAGACGACCTAAGATTGTCGGCATCTATAGACTTACAATGAAGATGGATTCTGATAACTTCCGTCAGTCTGCAATTCAAGGTGTTATGAAACGTATCAAAGCAAAAGGAATTGAAGTTGTAGTGTTCGAGCCTGCTCTTCATGAAAATGAGTTTTATCATTCAAGAGTTATCAAGGACTTTGAGGAGTTTAAGAAAATCTCTGATGTTATCGTAGCAAATAGATTATCTGATGAAATCAAAGATGTGAAAGACAAGGTTTATACAAGAGATATATTTAGTAGAGATTAAATTATTATCAAATAAAAAGGGTGATAAATAATGAAAAAAGTAATAACCTACGGAACATTTGATTTATTTCATGAGGGTCACTACAGGCTCCTTGAACGTGCAAAAAAATTAGGAGACTATTTAATTGTTGGTGTGACTACCGAGAATTACGATGATAGCCGAGGTAAATTAAATGTCCAAGAAGGCTTAATGAAAAGAATTGAAAATGTTAAAAACAGCGGATTGGCTGATGAGATTATTATTGAAGAGTATGAAGGTCAAAAAATTAATGACATACAGAAAAATAAGGTAGATATATTTGCTATAGGTTCTGACTGGTTGGGTAAATTTGATTATTTGCGTGAATACTGTGAAGTAGTATATCTTGAAAGAACCAAAGGCGTTTCGAGCACTCAATTAAGAGCAGAAAATAATGGGATCCTTAAACTTGGTGTAATCGGTTATGGTAGAATTGCTAATAGGTTTATAATTGAATCAAAATATGTGAGTGGTGTAAATGTTGAGGGTGTTTATGGACCTAATCCAGAAGCACTTAATAAATTTGCTAATAAACATGAATTAGCTTTCTATGAGACTGATCTAGACAGCTTCTTTGACAAAATTGACGCAGTATACATTGCATCGCCGCATCTGACACATTACGAATACATCAAAAGTGCACTAAATAGAGGTAAACATGTTTTATGCGAAAAGCCTATGGTTTTATCGGAAAAAGAAGCAACAGAAGTCTATAAGATAGCCAGCGATAAGAAACTTGTTCTGCTAGAGGCCATAAAAACTGCTTATGCTCCAGGATTTATTAGACTAGTTAGTGTAGCAAAAAGTGGTTTAATAGGTCAGATCAAAAATGTAGATGCTACATTTACTAAATTAGTGGAAGGAAATATTCGTGAGCTTCAAGCACATACTGCTGGTGGTAGTATGACAGAGTTAGCTACTTATCCACTTTTAGCGATTGTTAAACTATTGGGCACTAATTTTGAGGATGTTGATTTTTATTCATATATGGATGAAGAAAAGAACATTGATTTGTTTACTAAAATCAACATAAAGTTTGATAAAGCAATTGCTTCAGCTAAGGTTGGTCTAGGAGTTAAATCAGAAGGTGATTTAATAATTTCTGGGACTAAAGGTTACGTTTTTGTACCGTCTCCATGGTGGAAGACAGAATACTTTGAAGTTCGTTATGAAGATTTCAGTAGAAATAAAAAACACTACTATAAATTTGAAGGTGATGGACTAAGGTATGAGTTGGCAGAGTTTGTATCTATGATTCATAAGGGATACTATCAAACATACAAGCTAATGCCAAACGACTCAGTAGCAATAAATAGTGTGATTGAAAAATATCTTAAGGGCAAAAATATTAAGAAGATTTAAAGGCATAATTCTATAGCTAAGACCCCCGGTGTTTGTCAACATAGTTGTCAGTAAATCCTATAAAATCTATGATGATATTTCTTCAATGAATTCAATAGATTCTTCATTTTCTGGGTTTAGCCAAACTCTCTCTTCTAGATTCCAGTTACGGATGTTTCGAGACCATCTATTAGGATTTTTTAGCTTTGCTGCTTCATATACTGCTTTTCGATTGGGAGTGTAAAATAAATTGTGCTTTTAGCTAATCCAACTATAATAACATTAAGGAGTTGTTGGAAATGGCTAAGAGCAAAAATCCAAGAATTATGTCCCAGGATCAAGTAAGGCAGTTTATCAAAGAAAACGAGATTCAATCCGTGGAGGATATCCAAAACGTCCTCAAAGACATGTTTGCAGAAACGCTGCAAGGCATGCTGGAAGGGGAAATGGATACTCATCTCGGGTACCAGAAACACGAAGATGCCAAAAAAGAAACTGCAAATCGTCGAAATGGACATAGTTCCAAATCAGTCCGCAGCGATTATGGCGAAGTGAGTCTGGACATTCCACGGGATCGAGAGAGTGAATTCGAACCTGTAATCGTCAAGAAAGGCCAAAGAAACGTGACCGGCATCGAAGATCAAGTCATAGCCTTGTACGCCAAAGGGGTCAGCACAAGAGACATTCAAGCTCATTTGGAGCAGCTCTATGGGATTGAGGTTTCCCCTACCTTGATATCCAACATTACAAACAAAATTATGCCTACCATAAAGGAATGGCAAAACCGCCCTCTTATGAGGACTTATGCCATGGTTTTCTTGGATGCCATTCATTATAAAGTCAAACAAGATGGTATGATTGTCAATAAAGCGGCCTATATGGTCATCGGCATCGACATGGATGGACAGAAGGATGTCCTGGGCATGTGGATTGGCGAAAACGAAACCTCCAAGTTCTGGCTGGTAGTACTCAACGAACTGAAAAACCGGGGTGTGGAGGATATTCTTATTGTCAGCGTCGATAATCTAAAAGGTTTTAACGAAGCAATCGCTGCCTGCTATCCGCAAGCAGAAATCCAAAAATGCATCGTTCACCAGATTCGCAACAGTGTTCGATACGTCAACTATAAGGATCTACGAAAAGTTACAGCTGATTTAAAACCAATCTATCAAGCACCCAGTGAGGAAGCAGGATTGGAGGCACTCAATGAATTTGAAGCCATTTGGGGGAGCAAATACCCTCTTATTGTGAGTTCCTGGCGAAATAACTGGGCGGAACTGGCAACCTTCTTTAAATACCCGCCACAGATCAGAAAGATCATCTATACTACAAATATCATAGAAAGCTACCATCGTCAATTACGTAAAGTGACCAAAGGGAAAGCTATCTTTCCCACAGATGATGCCTTGATGAAAATGCTGTATTTAGTAACGCAGGATGTCATGAAAAAATGGACTGGACGAGTGCACAACTGGGGGCAAATCCTCCTGCAGCTGTCCGTATTCTTTCCGGAACGGGTCAAAAGTTATCTGCCGTAAAAGGGATCACTAGCTAAAAGCACAAAATTATTGACAGACCCTTTCGATTTGCTAATACAGCTTCTCCAAGTCCATTGTGTCTTTGTTCCGGGGTCAGAAAATTAAGCCCACTGTGATGATGCTCCTTGTTATACCAGCGTGCAAATTTCAGTACCCAGGTTCTTGCATCTTCTATACTTGCAAGGCCCTTACGTGGATAACCGGGACGATATTTAAGTGTTTTAAAGATTGCTTCTGCGTACGCATTGTCATTACTCACACGTGGTCTACTATTTGACGGCATAACGCCAAGCATAATCAAGGTTTCAAGTAATGTCGCGCCTTTCATCGGACTGCCATTGTCACTGTGGAGAACAAGTGGTTTCATATCTTTTGTGCGATTTTCACTCATGAAAGCTCGGCGTACAAGTTTACTGGCGTAGTCAGCGGATTCTTTTTCATAGACTTCCCAAGATATGATTTTCCGACTGTACAAATCTAGAATCAAGTATAAATAGTAATATTTACCTTTGATTCCAGCGGGCAAATATGTGATGTCCCACATCCAAACTTGATTAGGCCCATCAGCATAATGTGTTGATATTGTTCGTTTTACAGGTGCCTTAGAAATACCTCTGTGGTGTTGCATACTATATTCTTTAAGAACTTTGTACATTGTTGATTCTGATGCGATATACTCGCCTTTGTCAGCTAATGCCGGGACAATTTGACTTGGTGGTAGACTCTTATATTCTGGGCTGTTAACAACTTCTATGATTCGTTCTTTTTCTTGCCTAGTTAGTTTATTACTTGGTTCAGGTCTGATTGCATGAGGCCGTTGATCCCCCCCTGTGTTAGGATAGTTGTCGGGTGATCAAAAATATTATATGCTAGTAGCCAAGAGAGAGAGAGGATCAATATGGCTACCTACAGTAAAGAATTTAAAGACAAATTAATCAAGTTGATGTTACCACCCGAAAACAGGTCCATTAAGGAACTGGTTGATGAGTATCATGTTCATGAACAAACCCTGTATAAATGGCGTAAAAAGGCAAAATCCAAAGGGACGGTCTATCAGGATCATGCAGGCTCCAAACAAAAATATTCTAAAGAAATGCAGTTGCAAATCATTATTGAGACCAGTCCACTCAACAACCATGAGCTCTCAGAATATTGCCGACGCAAAGGCATATATGCGGAGGAAATCGAAGTCTGGAAGCAAGCATTCATCACCGGTGAAACAGCTGAAGAATCCAAGGTCAAAAAAGAACTCAAGGACAGTCAAGCAGAGCTTAAACTTACAAAAAAGGAACTGGAGCGCAAGGAGAAAGCTCTTGCCGAAGCTGCCGCACTCTTGGTATTAAAAAAAAAGATGCAAGCGATTTGGAGTTCGGACGAGGAAGATTGACCAGCCAATCAAATCGCATCAAAGTGGTTGTGGCCATCGACGAAGCAGTCCTTTCTGGAGCCAGACAGTTCAAGGCTTGCGAAGTCGTCGGTATCAGCGAGAGGACCTACCAGCGCTGGAAAGTTCAAGGTAACGATACAAAAGACGGTCGTCCGGATGCGCTAAGACCCATACCTGCAAACAAGCTGCATTTGGAGGAGGAGAAGAGGATCCTGGAGGTGATGAACCAAAAGGAACATCGAAGCCTTTCACCAAATCAAGTCTTTCATAAGCTCATTGATAAAGAAGGAATATATATCGCTTCGGTTTCAAGTTTTTATCGGGTCTTGAGATATTTTGGTCAAGTCAATCATCGGGGCTATGCAAAAGCACCCATAAGCAAGAATATTACAACACATTGTGCAACAGGCCCCAATCAGGTCTGGATGTGGGATATCACCTGGCTTCCCGGTCCCGTGAAAGGAATATACTATTACCTGTACATGATCATTGATTTATTCAGCCGCAAAGTGGTTGGCTGGGAGATCTGGGATCACGAGAGTTCTGAAAACGCCAGTGTTCTTGTGAAGAAGGCTGCGTACTCTGAAAATGTATTGATGAAGAACGAGCCTTTGGTGTTACATTCTGATAACGGAAGTCCGATGAAAGGTGCTTCCTTGTTGACAACGCTGTATAATCTAGGGATCGTGCGATCCAACAGCAGGCCAAGAGTGAGCAATGACAATGCTTATATTGAGTCAATGTTCCGAACGGTCAAATACATGCCATCTTTTCCCCATAATGGATTTTCAGATATTGAAACTGCCCGCAGATGGGTCGATGCCTTCGTTGATTATTATAATAATGACCACCACCACAGCAGCTTGAAATTTTTGACTCCCAACCAAAGACACAATGGATCGTCCGATGAGATCCTTCAAAGAAGAAAAGAAATACTGGAAACTGCAAAGGCAAAGAACCCTGAACGATGGACCGGACCGGTTCAAAACTGCACCATGGAACAAGCCGTTTGGCTGAATCCATCAAAAGAAAAAAACAGTGAAAAAGCATGCTAGCATATTTGAGAAAAGCGACAACTATGTTGACAATTACCGATCCTCATCGGGTGTGTTTTTACTTCGCCATCTAAAGAGAGTTCTTTGACTGATATTTAGGGCTTACTGAACAAAGCTAAGACCATTGAAAACACTGACTTTGATGCGATTTTTTGGTATAATAGATGCAAGGATTATACACTTTTAGTCCAAAAATCTTTGCAGATGGAGGCGCCTCATGTACATCAGAAAAACCAACCAGATCAAGTTTTCGGATGACTTTTTCCTGCCTTTTGGTGGAACGCTCAACAAAAACAATCGCTGGGTCATACTGGCCGATTTGATTCCTTGGTCCGATTTCGAGGATGCCTATGCCAAGAACTTCAAACCCTCCAACAAGGGAGAGGAAGCACTATCTGTCCGGGTTGCTCTGGGAACGTTGATATTGCAAACCAAAATGAAGCTGGTGGATGCCGAAGTACCCTTGCAGGTGATGGAAAATCCATACCTCCAGTATTTCCTTGGATATGACAGCTTTGAAGACGATAAGCCGCCGTTTGATTCATCCCTGATCACCCACTTTCGAAAGCGGTTCAAACCGGACATCCTTATGGAGATAAACAACATCATTGCCATGAAAGAGCTGGAAACCATTGCTGACAAAAACAAGGAGGACGATTCCGATAACAATAATGGTTCTGGTCCAACACAGCCACCAAATGAGGATGTTCAAATCAGCTTTGATGACATTCCGAAGAGAGGGAAATTGATCCTTGATGCTACCTGTGCACCCAGCGATATTCGCTTTCCGACGGACCTGCGCCTTCTCAACGAAGCCCGGGAAAAGTTGGAAGAGATGATTGATGTTCTCCATGCCCCAGATATCAGTGTTTTGCCAAAACCTAGAACCTACAGAAATCGCGCTCGTAAAGATTATTTGTCCCTGGAGAAGCAGCGCAAGAAACGCAGCAAGGCGATACGAAAAGCAATTCGTAAACAGCTTGGCTATGTGAAGCGGGACCTGGAATATGTAAGATCCTATCTTGAAGATCCCACAAGGGCTGAACTACTGACAAAACGCCAGAGCGACCAGCTTGGTACCATAGAAAAACTGTATGGGCAGCAACAATATATGTACGATGAGAGAACCCACAGTGTAGAAGAGAGAATTGTAAGCATTTCTCAGCCGTACATCAGACCCATTGTCCGAGGGAAAGCAGGCTCAGACGTAGAGTTTGGGTGCAAGGTCATGACAAGCGTCGTGGATGGTTACACCTTCGTAGAAAAGCTTGACTTTGATACTTTCAACGAAGGGATTCTCCTGCAGGAAGCAGTGGAACAATACCGCAGGCGCTTTGGCTGCTATCCGGAAGCCGTTCTAGCGGATTCCATCTTTCGTAACCGCAAGAACCTGGCATGGCTCAAACTTCGAGGGATTCGCATCAGCGGACCCAGGCTTGGACGGAAACCGAAAGTTGTTTCACCGGAAGTCAAGAAGATACAAAAGGCAGACAATGGTGAACGTAATGCGGTAGAAGGATCCTACGGTGTCGGCAAGAGGAAATATGGCTTGGGCCTTATTAAAACCAAGCTTGAAGATACAACGAAAAGCGTCATTATTCTACAGTTTCTGGTAATGAACTTGGACCGGAGGCTTCGGTCCCTTTTGTCGCAATTTTGGATTCGCTTCATTTGCGACATTAAGGCAAAGAATTTGGTTGCTGCCAACAGTCTGTGAATCGTTCAGCAAGCCCTATTTAGAACTTCACAAGCCTTTAATTCCCTAGCTCCATTCTTTACTGCTTCATCTATCAGGTTTATTGCAAGAATTCTGTCTTCACGAGAAATCATTCTTCCTCGTCGTCCCCCCAGATGGCTTGGGCCTTTTTTCTAAGCACGATGAGTGCTGCGGTTTCAGCAAGAGCTTCTTCTTTTCGTTTAAGTTCCTTTTGCAATTTTTTAATTTCTTTGTCTTTTTCTTTACTTTCTTTATTTAATCGAGATGCTTCTTCTGCCACGCCTCCATTGGCCTGCATACAAGCGTCTCTCCATGATTCGACCTGTTCAACATAAAGTCCCTTTTGGCGACAGTATTCAGATAGTTCTGCGGCATTTAGTGATGCTGTTTCAACTACGATCATGAACTTGTCATGAGTGCTCCATTTTTCACTTTGAGCTTCTCCGTCAGTAATAACAATACCTTTGGCCTTTGCTTCGCGTTTCCACTTGAAGAGCGTTTGCTCGGCGATGCCATTTTCTTTTGACAAGATACTTACTGTTTTATTTTGTGGTGGCATCATTTGTTTTATGATACTCAGCTTAAATTCTTCGCTATATTTAGCCATTAGAGCCTCCTGATATTTAGTCTTTCAACTAATATATATTTTTTTCGGCCTACTGACAACTAGCTTAACACATAGGGGATGTAAGGGAGGCAAGATATGCAGCCTTGTTGAATCTGTCAAAAGGAATGATGGCGATCGGAGGATTTTTGCCCCTGGCTTTTTTGCCGGATAAAGAAGTAACAGACTTTAACCGATGTCCCTCTTGGGGCACAAGGAATGTGAAGTTGACGGAAGTGGTGCATAAAAAAAGATGAGAGATCATATGTTGATCTTCACCTTTAATAAAATGCCTCTTGATGGTATGATAAACCTAAGAAATTTTCGGAGGTGAGGTCATGAAAACAGGAAGAAAACAATGGATCAATATATTGCTGTGCCTATTCCTGCTTTTCGGACCTTTTTTTGGTATTCAAGGGGAGCTCTTGGCCCAGGCGAAAGAGTCTGGACCATCTTCAGATGGAAAGATAAAGACCATCAACGTAAAAATCAAGCAGGAGCCTCTCAAGGAATTGTTTGGAAAAGATCAACAACCGGACTTTGCCCCTTTGGGCATATCCAAGGCAAAGAAAGTGGATCTTCCAAGATCAAAAAAAATGAAGAAGAGCAGATACGAAGAAACGGCGTGGTACACGGTGGAGATCCCGGAAGGGGAAGACTCTGCTGTGATCATGGAGCGACTGAGCCAGGAAGTGGATGTACTATATGTAGAAGAAAATCCGGAGAGGTATCTTTTGGAAGGGATCACGGATCCGCTACTGGAGGATCAATGGCACTTGGATGCCATCAAGGCTTCCGAAGCTTGGGGTTATGTGGAGTCCCTGGGATTGCCCGATGACGCACTGGAAGACGTGGTAGTGGCCGTCATTGATAGCGGGATTCGCACCACCCATGAAGACCTGGTGGACACTTTGTGGGTCAATGGGGGAGAAATCCCGGGAAATGGACTGGATGACGATGAAAATGGCTACATCGATGATGTCCATGGATACAACACGTATGATGATAACAGCAATATTGAAGACGTGAACGGTCACGGCACCCATGTAGCCGGCATCATTGCCGCTTCCAGGGGAAATGGTCTTGGAGGAGCTGGAGTCTCTGATAATGTTCGCATCATGCCGGTTCGTGCATCCAGTCCCACTGGATCCCTTACTGCTGCTTCCACCATTGCTGCACTGGCTTACGCCGTGGAAAACGGAGCCCAAGTCGTCAACATGAGCTATGGAGGATACGTCGGTTCTGTCATGGAAGCGGAAGCATATCTGGCGGCATCGGAGCAAGCTGTTTTGGTTGCGGCGGCAGGAAACGAAGGTAGAGCCACTTCTTCTGCAAAATCCTACCCGGCAGCTTATCCGGGTGTTCTTGGTGTAATGAGTACGGATCCTGCACCCAAGTCCGACGGAGATTATTTGTCCGACTTCTCCAACTGGGACAATCAACTTGATGACGGCATTGGCTACGAAGTAATGGCTCCAGGGGGATCGATTCTTAGTACGTTTTTTACGGGAGATCAGGCATACGGAAATAAAAGCGGAACCTCCATGGCTACACCGGTGGTGACGGGAATGGCGGGATTGCTTCGAGGCTTGTATCCTGACCCAGTGGGAATGACGCCTGGAGAAATTGGCGAGCAGATCATCCAGTCGGGGACCATTGCCCAAGGGATCACATATAATAATGTGGTCTATTCCTACCCGTATGTGGATTTGGAAAAAGCCCTGAAAATGCCAAATGCCATGGAACTGGTGCAAGACCGGATCCTTCTCCACGGAGCGGAGGATTCTTTACAGATGCAAGTGGATGTTTTGCCCCAGTATGCAGATCCATCCATGACATGGGAATCGGTGCATGAGCAGGTGGCTTTAGTAGATGATGGTGGAAATGTCACGGCTTCCGGGTATGGGGCCACAGTACTGGTTGGGACCTCTCTATTTGGTGGCTTGAGTGTCATGGCAGATGTGGTGGTTTCGGAAGCGCCCGTTGATCAGGTAACAGGCTTGGCATGGAAAAGTCAGCCGACCAACACACAACATGATTACGGAACTCCCATGGATCTTTCCGATGGGGTGGTGAAAGTGATCATGGACAGCGGTTTGATTTATGAAATGCCGCTGTTGGGATCCATGGTGGAAGGCTACGATCCTTTTGTATTGGGAGAGCAGCAACTAACAGTGGAGTTTTTCGGATATCAGCTGCAATATACGGTGGAGGTGGCGGATGTACTGGAATCCATCCAAATGAAGACCCTGCCCAACAAGATCGCTTACTTGTATGGGGAAGCATTTGCGCCAACAGGCGGAATGGTCCAAGGAAATATGGTCAGTGGAGCAAGTACACAAATTCCGTTAACAACGGAAATGGTGACCGGGTACGATCCATACAGACTTGGGAATCAGCAATTGACGGTTACGTATGACGGCAAAACCACCAGTTTTGGTGTCCGAGTGGACGATTATGCAACCTCCATTCAGATGAAGACACTTCCCACCAAGAGGACTTATAACCTGGGTGAAAGTCTGAACACCAACGGCGGGATCGTTACAGCAAACATGGCCAGCGGAGCAAAACAGGACGCAGGTTTGACGACTGCCATGGTGACTGGATTTGATCCGAACAAACTGGGGACCCAGACCTTGACTGTATCTTATCTGAACAAGACCACCACCTTTACAGTGACGGTGGTCCAACAAACCTTTGGGGTGACTTTTTCAGTGGATGGTCCCGGTGGAAGCTTGAATGCCACAGTGGACGGCAAGACCATCGCTTCCGGAGCGAAAGTCATCCATGGAAAAACAGTGCAGCTTACGGCAATTCCGTCGAAACGATATCGGGTATATGAGTGGAAGGTCAACGACAGCCTTGTGGCAGGAACGGAAACGTCGAAAAGTGTGACGGTGAACAAGGAAACTACAGTGAATGTGACTTTTGTCCTGGAAGGGGATCTAAACGACGACGGGACGAGCAATATCACCGACTTGGTCACCTTGCGTCGGTACCTGGCAGGACTCACCAACGTGGCAGGCAAAGGCAAGATTGCAGCGGATATCAACAACGACGGTAGCATCAATATTACGGATCTCGTCATATTACGGCGACGATTGGCCGGATTGGAGTAGAAAGAGATGAAAAAGTTTGGGATCATCCTAGTTATCATGTTTTGCATATTTTCCATATTGCCGGGAGAAACCATCCAGGCCGCTGGATTTTCCACCTCCATCAGCGGACCGGGGACCATTTCTGCCGGTCAGACCTTCAGCGTGGATCTGCGGGCGTCCAGTTCCGTGCCATTATACGGCATTGAAGGATCTTTTTCCTACGATACCGGTAAATTGCAGCTGGTTTCTTCTACGGGAAAGAATGGGTATACCCTGACACAGGGCTCAAAAGTGGTGGTGGACGCTGCATCACCAAAAAGTGGATCTTTTACTTTTGCTACAGTGACCTTCAAGGCAAAAAGCGGCTTTACCATTGGGAGTTCGGCCAAAGTCTCCATGGGTGGAGTCATCGGTTCGGACGGCTCAGCTACTTTGAGCGGATCCGGCTCTTCCAAAACCGTTTCCATGCCGGTGCCCAAATCATCCAACAATTACCTGGCCTCTTTGAGCGTATCCCCTAAAGGGATCTCCTTTGACAAGAACAAAACCTCTTATACGGTGGTGGTGGACAACAATGTCACTTCTGCCGCCATCAAGGCTTCGGCAGCGGATCCCAAGGCATCTGTTTCCGGTACTGGCACAAAGTCCTTGAAAGTGTATGAAAATCGTTTCAACGTTACAGTGACGGCGGAAAACGGAAGCAAGCGAACCTATAGCATCAACATCGTCCGTCGGGATGAAGACGGGAATGCAGGAGCTTTGTCCAAAAACAACAACCTGAAATCCTTGGGTGTAGAGGGATATCCCTTGGAATTCAAGGCGGATGTACTGGATTACATCCTGGATGTGGACAACTTGATCACGGATGTGGAGATATCGGCGGAAGTGGCGGACGGCAAGGCATCCATGGAGATCAAAAAAACCACCCCCTTTGTGGTGGGTGAAAATGTGGTGGAAGTGGTGGTCACCTCTGAAAGCGGAGACAACAAGACTTATGTGATCCGGATCAACCGAAGCGGTTCGGCTCCTACGGTCCCTATGGCGGGATTGATGGAAGCCCTGGGGAAAGTCACTAGTGAAGAGATCGCCGTCATATCGGATGAAACGGGGGTATTGACGACGGAAATGCTCACTGCATTGAAAGACAGCGGGAAGACCCTTATTGTGAAAGGTCGGGATGAATCTGGCAAGTCCCTTTATGAATGGACTTTGAACTGTGGAGCATTGCAAGGGGGAGAGACCCTTCGAACCAGGGTATCTTTTACTTCTCCAAATGGAGCCATGATGGACGCCGCATCCAACTACGCCAAAGGATGGATCCTGTCCTTTGAAGACAATGAAACCCTGCCGGAAGGAACCCGGTTCCAGTTGTTTACCGGTGACGGCTACCAAGACGGAGATCTGCTGCGACTTTACTATTTCAACGAAGAGACCCAGAAGCTGGAGCTGGTGCAGGAAGACCTGGTTGTGACAGATGGGGCTGTCGTGTTTCCCTTGGAGCATACTTCCGATTATCTCTTGACAGCATCCAAGGTGCCTTTGGAAGAAGAGGGAGGCATCAATATTTGGATCCTCCTAGCGGGGCTGGAACTGATGGTGATCTTGATACTTGGTGGATTGCTGCTGAAGAATAATAAGATAAAAGCTTGATTTTCCGATGGGGACGGTGACTTTTTTGCAAAAAAGTCACCGTCCCATCAAGCACGACTACTTGTAAATGTCTTTCCGGTGGCCGACGTCGATTACAACGATCACGATTCTTCCATCGTCGATCTCACAAATTGCACGATAATCACCGATTCGGTAGCGCCAAAAACCTCTCCAGTTGGCGGACAGTGCTTTTCCTTTTGCCCTTGGCTCTTCCAACAGGCCAAGGTTTTTCATATAATTGGTAATTAATTTTTGTGTGGATCGATCGAGTTTTTTCAACTGTTTTATGCTTTTTTCTGTATACAATAGTTGATAGCTCATAAATCCAATTCCCGATCTACCTCTTCTGCCGTATATAGTGGCAACTCATCTTTGACGGCCAGGTACTCTTTTATGATTTCCAAGTCGAATTCTTCTTGAATTTTTTCAATAGCCGCTTCCCTTAAAAACTCGGAAACGTTCATACCTTTTGAAGCAGCAAAGGTTTTGATCAAATATTCATCTTCTGGGTTGCATCGTACGGACAACATGATATCCCCTCCTCTCGCTCTTACTGTATGACAATGTAATACAAATGTCAAGAAATTCATGAGAATATCCATATCCCCTTGCTAAATACACAAAAAAACAATACAATGAAAACGGCTAAAAATTTTAAGTCACTTAGAAATTGAAATATTATACTTGGGAGGGAATAAATGCAAGCTTCAAAAAGAATCATCGTATTGTTATTGGCCTTATTGTTGGTACTGACCTATTTTCCGGTTGGGATCTTTGCCGTGGCAGATTATGTCGACTTTGACTTTCGGGATCCGGCCGGAGACGATTATCCGGATCTGACGGGTCGGGAGGACATTTCCTGGGACGAGGACACCAACACCTTGACCCTGACCGACTTTGATTTGGGGGAAAAGAGATCGGCGTTTCTGTTGCCGGACGATTCAACAGTAGTACTGGTGGGAGAAAACGTCATTACTGCCAGTGAAACATCGGAAGTTGGAATCTGGGGCTGGGGTTCCCTGACAATCACCGGGAACGGGTCCCTCGTCATAAAAGAACCCTTTGTTGGAATAGTAGCCGAGGGAAATCTTGTCTTAAGCAATACAACCATTGCAATGCAAGGGATCCATCCGGAGTATCTCCCGACAGAAACCGGCTTGTCTTCTCTTCCGCCTTTCAGTTTGCTGGGTTTGTATGCTGAATACGGAAAGGTCCTGTTGGACGATACGGATTTGACACTGGAAAATTTCTTTTTCGGGATCAACAGCGGGATGTTTGGAGGATCAAAAAGCATTTCCCAGGTGGAACCGGAAGAGATGGGGGTCTCCATCACGGATAGCAATGTCTCCATGACCTTGACATTATCGGAAGTGGAATTCAATTCTGCGGCCATAGCATCCGTGGAAGAAGACGTGGATATAACAGCCAGTACAGTGGACGTAGAAGGATATCAAAATGCCATCGTAGCAGGGTACATGGATTACGGATTTTTTGCTGCGGAAGCACCCTTTACCTTGCAAGGAAGAATTGCTCCTTCCGGGAACATCAACATCACCGGATCCAGTCTTGATCTGACAGGAAGCGGCTTGGTGGAATCCTACTATCCCGGACATGGCCTGCTGGCGAAGGATGGCGACATCAGCATCACCGATTCTAACGTGGGATTGGCGGATTTTATGGTCGCTGCCAGCGGAGGCTTTGAAATTCGACCCTCCAATCGATCTATGGACGAAACGGTTTTGGATACACAAAACATCACCGTCAACAACAGCCAGGTGGAGATCCGGGGCTTTGGATACGATGCTGACCTTGAATACGGGATGCCAAGTTTGGGATTGGTTACGGCAAACGGAAACATCACATTGACGGAGACCAGCGCTATTATTGATGATGTGCATTCCGGCATTGCAGCCGGTGTGCAGGGCACGGGCGAAGTTTTGTTCCATACCAGCAACGTGACGATTGGAGTTGTAGGGGATCAATCGGCCATGATCCAGGCCGTCATCGGAACGGTGAGTGCGCCCATCATGGTCTCAGAAGTGGAACCGGATCACATCGTCTTGCAAGACTGCTACATCAAAGTGCCGGTGGATGGATCCGTAGAACGTTATGAAACAGAACTGAAGGACCTGCAGATGCAGTTGGCGGAATCCCTGATATTTGACTACATTGAAGCAACTTTGGAAGGGGAAGTGGTCATATCCACGTATCCAGTGGTCTCCTTTGACAGCAACGGTGGGGATCCGGTAGAAAGTCAGACAGTGCTGCCAGGCGAAAAGGCGGAGGAACCTTCCAATCCTGATCGCTATGGCTACACGTTTGATGGGTGGTTTACCGATGATGAAACATTTGAAGATCCATGGGATTTTGAAGCGGAAGCCATGACGGAAAATACGACCTTGTACGCCAAATGGTCCAGGGATCCTCAAAAGATCACCTATGTGGAAGAAGACGACACCACAGGAGTGGGAGCGGCAGGCATGGAAGAGAACGTCAACTTGCCGGAAACAGAGGATGAGTCCATTGTGGAGATCACCGTGTTTGTGAAGGCGGAAGAAACTGATGTAGAGGAAGACGTCAAAGACAAGGTCTTGACAGAGCTTGCGGGAAAAGGGTACGACCTGCTTGGCGTGTACGACATCGGTTTGTTTAAAAGAGTGACGGATCTTAATGGCGTCACAACGGAAATGGAAATCGACAACGAGGATATCACCGGAGAGATCACGGTGCGCATCCCCTTGACAGCAGACCAGGCCGCTAAGGAAAAACTGGCCATGGCTTTTATCGATGAAGCAGGAGAAGTGACCATCATGGAAGGGTCCGTAGTGACCGTCGGGGAAGACCCATACTTTGTATTCACAACCGATCACTTTTCCACTTATGCATTGGTGGAAATGACCCGGGAAGCCAACCCGGCCACGGGATATGAGACCGACGTGGATCCAACGGAGGATTCTTCGGGAGTACTGCCATATGTGGGAGTGGCACTTTTGGGGATAGCAGCAGTTGCTTGGAAGAGAAGACGAGCGTTTTAAGGTATCGAGGTATCAAGGTGGGGACGGTGACTTTTTTGCTCAAAAGTCACCGTCCCCACTTGCATAAGCAGGCAGTTGTGATATATTGTAGATAAGGTTATGACATTTTATTCCAATATTATCAACTATAGAGAATAACGCTCATAATATTTTAAATAATAATAGAATTGCAAGAAAGAAGGTGGTTGTGTTAGGGAAAAAAGAAAATGCGATATATGGTGTTATTATTTTTTGTCAAGAAGGGAGAGAAAGATGAAACGCAGAGTATTGGTACTGATGTTTGCACTATTTATGGTCTTCTCATTCCTGCCGTTACAGGCCATGGCCGACGTACTGGTGGAAGATCCACCAGCACTAGAAACCTTGCCACCTGCAGATGAATATCCTCCGTTGGAAGAGGATCCACCGGCAGATTTGGAAGAACCGGCACCAGAGGGAGAAGATCCCCCGGCTGACTATAATGAACCACCCTTGGAAGAAAACGACCCATCCTTGATTGAAGAACCCCCTGTGCAGGAAGATCCACCACAGGACGAAGATTTGCCACCGGATCCGACAGAGGAACCGGAAGAGCCGGTCGTTTTAATGGAACCACTGATGGAACCATTGATGGCAGAGCCGGAAGATGAACTGGAGCTGGATTTTGTCCCACCGGATTATCTGGACTTTACCTTGGAAGCTACCGATCCTTCCTATCCTGGAGAAAGTGGAGAAGGATGGACTTGGGATGCAGCTACGAAAGTATTGAGCTTGAATGGAATAAATATGTCCATTATCACCACGTCAGAGCTGAGCAGTACCTTGGCAGCCCATGCTTTTGCCATCCAGGTGCCAAACGGCAGCACCATTACCGTGACGGGCATGAACAGTATTTCTCACAACAACGGGAATGGCATTCTCTGTTATGGAGATCTGACCATTAATGGAAGCGGCAGCCTCTGGGTGGATACCTATTACAACAGCATCCGTGCCATTGGTGATTTAAGAATATCTCAACTGACGATGCTGGATCTGACATCATCCTCCTATAATGGCATCCGTGCCGGAGCCGGTGACTATGGGGAGAACGACATGGGATCCAACGGGGACGTCTATCTTTCCAACGTGGATACAGTGAATATCGATTCCGAGGAGTCGGGGATCCGAACCATGAGCGAAATTTTCATCGACGGGATCACAAATCTGACGATCCTTTCCGACGATGCTTCCGGTCTTCGGTCCGGACCGTATAACGTCGATGGGTATACACCTGGAACCTTGGGCGAAACCTCCATCACCAGTTGCGGGGATATCTCCATAAATTCCTACGAAAACAGCATCCGATCTCTAGGTGATGTTTTGATCGACAACGTAGATTCCGTTTCTTTGATTTCTTCGGATAATCGAGGAATGATGGTGGGACCTGGAGACGGAGACACAAAAGATACTGGAGCTTTAGGAAGCGTTGTCATCTCCAACGTGGAAACTTTTGAGATCGAATCATATTATGATGGAATTAAAGCCATTGGAGACTTGACTGTTGACAATGTTGGGACTTTCACTATCGTCTGTGACGATAATAGTGGGTTGCGCATCGGACCAACCCAGAATCGCCAGACGGCTGCCAACGGAGATATCACCATCACCGATTGCGGGACCTTGGACATCGACGCCTATGATAATGCCATTCGCGCCATGGGCGATCTGTACATGGAGAATGTGACCAACATTGATGTTACCTCTCAAAACCGAAACGGCATTCGTGTCGGTTTGGGGGATGAAGAAATCATCACTGCCAGCGACGGCAATGCAGAGATCCTCAATTGTGGAACCTTGTCCATTACCAGTGACTACAACGGCATGCGCATCACCGGGGATTTGACCATCAATGGATTGACTGCCCTAAACATCCAGTCTGAATGGACAGGGCTACGGGTGGGATCGTCCTATTATTATGACAATCCTGAAAGATCCGACTACGGCAATTCCCAAAGCGATTCTCCAGGCAATGTCATCTTGAAGAACGTTGCAGCCATGGACATCAACGCCTATGCCAAAGGGATCCACAGCTACGGATCCACCTTGTTGGAAAATTGCACCTTTGCAGAAATCGTGGCAACGGTGGCCGGATCGGAACAGGCACTAAAAGACGACGAAGACAATGTAGGATACGGGATCCTGGCAGGCACCACCATCGATATAGTAAACAGCCATTTGAATGTATACGGGGACAAGTTTGGACTGGTCACCGGCTGGGTATACGACGCTTACGGATACACGGACATCAACCAGTCACCAGGTGGAGACATCACCATCGACCAAAGCTATGTAGATGCCAATGCAGCCCCTGAGATGATGATCGGTTATGAAGGACCAATAGTTTTTGGGGGATACGCTGCCATCTTTGCCGGCGACGACAAAGCTTATGAAGACACCGGTCATGCCCAGATCATCCTCATTGATACGGTTATCAAGACGCCGGTAGACGGCTACATTGCCGACGTGGTCATCGGTCAGTTCAACTGCCAGTCCTTTACCAATGAAGAGGAACTGATGATGGATTCCATCACCCATTGGGGAGAAGCCCTCAACAACGTGGTGTTGGAGCCCCAGTATTACGTTACCTATGATGGCAACGGCGGGACAGGCAGTTTGGAAGACACCCAGGATCCTTACTTGACAGATGCAACCGTGACGGTTTTGGAGAACACCTTTGATTTATTGGGATACACTTATGACAGTTGGAACACCAAAGCCGACGGATCAGGAACCGAGTATGCACCGGGAGCCTCCTTTGTCATTAAAGGAAATGTGACCCTGTATGCCCAGTGGAACAAGATCCCGCCGGTCGTCAAATATGTAGAAACGGATCCGGAAACGGGATTGGTTACGGAAGGAATGAAAACCAACGTGACCTTGCCGGAACTGGAAGATCCGGATACCAAAGAAGTGGAAGTATACGTCCATGTTGCAACAGGATCCCTGGATGACGCCATTCGAAGCAAGGTATTGGCGGATCTGAAAGACAAGGGATACGAACTGTTGGATATACTGGACATCAGTCTCATGAAAAAAGTAACGGAGTTTGACGGAACGGTCACTACATCGACCATAGATAACGCCGACATCACCGGCCCCATCACCGTTCGGGTACTTCTCACCGGCGACGATGTGGACAAAGACGACCTGGCCATCGCCTACATCGACGATGCAGGGAATGTAACGGTGATCACGGGAACAAAAGTGACGGTAGGCGATAAAGTCTACCTGCAGTTTGTAACGGATCACTTCAGCAACTATGCTTTGATCCAGGAGTTGGGAGATCAGGAAGCCAACCCATCCACAGGATCGATGGATGAAGGAAGCAGTATTGGCGGCAACGAAATGTCCCTATTGTCTTTCCTCGGTATCTGGTTGCTGGCAGTAGGGATCCTCTGGATCCAACGAAGAAGAAAAGCGTTTTAAGTTGTGCAAGTGGGGACGGTGACTTTTGAGCAAAAAAGTCACCGTCCCCACTTAAGTTTATCATTTGTCAATGACAAAACCCTTGTCACGAACCGTGACAAGGGTTTTGTGTGATATGATGATTTTGTGTATTTATGCATATTTATAACGTTAAGAGAAAGGGTGAATGCATTTGAAATCAAAACTGATCGTTCTGTTCTTGTCCTTGTTGCTGGTTTTCGGAACCATACCGGCACAGGCCATAGAAGGGGACCAGCCACTACTGGGGCCGCAATATGAAGACAAGGCAGAAGAAGACTTTGTGGAAGATCCGGCCAAGTTGAAAGAAACGGAGACACTGAACTTGATGGAGCCGGAAACGCCGCCACAAGCCTACTTGGATTTCACGTTGGCTGCGGAGGACGAAGGATATCCTGGGACATCCGGTGAAGGATGGACATGGGATCCTACAGGTGAAGTCCTGACATTGAACGGGATCACCTTGAACGATGCGCTGCTTGTATCCCTGAATGCTTATTACGAGTTTGCCATTCTGGTACCCGACGGGACGGAGATCGTTGTCAACGGAACCAATATGGTCAATTCACCAAACGGGAACGGCATCGTCTGCGATGGAGACCTGACCATCAGCGGGTCCGGGTCATTGACCATCCAAGCTGATTATCATGCCATTCGGGCTACCGGCAATTTGGACATCACTGGATTGAGTATGTTAAGCGGTTATTCCGACGGGGATTCGGGGATCCGAGTCGGTCCGGGAGGCGAATCTGTCAACCAAGATGGCGGACATCTGACCATTACCGATGTTGGGGATGTGATCCTTGATTCCTACGACAGCGCCATGAGAGTATTGGGGGATATAACCATTGACGGTTTTGACTCCATGGATCTTACATCATCCGATTATTCCGGGATCCGGGGTGGACCGGATTATGATGTGGAACATTATACGGATTCGGCAGGAAATGTTTCCATCATGAATGGGACCTCTCTATCCATTGATTCCTACGAAGCCGGGATCCGGTTGATGGGCGGAAATGTGACCATAGACGGTGTGACCACGGTGGATATTTATTCTGATGACAATTCCGCCATCCACGCCAAACCCTATGATGTCGACTATTTCGATGGTCTTGGCATCCTGGAAAACGGAGACGTGACCATCAAAAACTGTACGACCGTCGATTTAAGCGGCTATGACAACGGCATTCGAAATTCCGGAAACGTCATTTTGGACAACATTCAAGACCTGACGATTTTTGCGGAGGATTATAACGGGATTCGATCCGGTCCGGACAGCGACGGGGATCAGGACACGGGAGTGGATGGAGATGTGAGCATCACCAATTGCGGAGATGTGTCCATAACAGCAGAGGACAACGGCATCCGGGCCATGGGAAATCTGGTCATCGATCAGGTGGAAATCATGTTTGTCGTAACGGAGGATGAAAACGGGTTCCGTGTAGGACCTGGCGCTGACACTGACTCCGGATCCAACGGAAACGCCTCCATCACCAACGTGGGAACATTGGACATCACTGCAGATCATACGGGCATGCGGGTCATTGGAGACCTACTTGTTCAAAATGTGGATGAGCTTGAGATCGTGACCCAGTATCATACGGGGATCCGAGTTGGTCTCGGTCCGGACAGCGACGTGGAAGGCAATGGAGACGCCCAGTTCCTGGACTGCGGTACCATCACCATTCGAAGCAGCCACAACGGCATGCGGATCACAGGAAACTTGACCGTGGATGGACTGGACGAGTTGAACATTGATTCCGAATGGACAGGTCTGCGTGTCGGTTCCTCTTATCGATACGAAGATTATGCATACGGCGAATGGTCCCAGAGCGAATCTCCAGGCAATGTGGTTTTAAAAAACATTGCTGTGGTTGATATTTCGGGTTTGGCAAAAGGGATCAACAGCACCGGTTCCACTTGGATCGAGAATTGTCCGGATGCAACCGTTGTAGCAACAGCTCTTGAGCCAAGTTATCAGAGCAACAAAGGCTATGGAATCATGGCTGGAACGGAGATCACGGTGAAACTGAGCCACTTGGTCGTTTACGGACACCAATTCGGTCTGGTCACCGGTTGGACCTATAATGAGGTCACGGAAGTGACCGGCGGAGATATCACCATCGACCAAAGCTACGTGGACGCCAGCTGTGCATCGGATCTGCAACCGGTATCCTTGGATGCCCTTTCCGGGAATGCCGCCATATTTGCAGGAGACGACAAGACCCTGGAAGAAACGGGACATGCACAGATCATCCTGTCCAATGCCGTCTTTAAAGAGCCGGCTGACGCCTATATCGCTGATGTTGTCATCGGAGAATTCAACTGCCAGTCTGTTACCAACCTGGAAGAGTTGGAGATGGGTGTCATATCTTACTGGGGGCAGGCACTGAATGCTGTCATTGTCGAACCTCTGTATCTGGTCACCTATGACGGCAACGGAGGCACCGGGACCGTAACGGATACGGAAGGGCCTTACCTGACGGATGCTACCGTAACGGTGAAAGACAATGCATTTACTTTATTGGGGTATACCTTCAATAGTTTCAACACCAAGGCAGATGGAACGGGCGAAACGTATGCACCGGGAGCCACCTTTGGTATTTTGGGCAACGTCACCCTGTATGCCCAGTGGGACAAGATCCCGCCGGTGGTAAAATACGTGGAAACCGATCCGGAAACGGGATTGGTTACGGAAGGAATGAAAACCAACGTGATACTTCCGGAACTAGAAGATCCGGATACCAAAGAAGTGGAAGTGTATGTCCATGTCGTGGCAGGATCCCTGGATGATGCCATTCGAAGCAAGGTAATGGCGGATCTGAAAGACAAGGGATACGAACTGTTGGATATACTGGACATCAACCTCATGAAAAAAGTGACGGAATTTGACGGAACCGTTACTACATCGACCATCGACAATGCCGACATCACCGGTCCCATCACCGTTCGGGTACTACTAACCGGCGACGATGTGGACAAAGACGACCTAGCCATTGCCTACATCGACGATGCAGGGAATGTGACAGTTATTACGGGAACAAAAGTGACTGTAGGCGATAAAGTCTACGTGCAGTTTGTAACGGATCATTTCAGCAACTATGCACTGATCCAGGCACTGGGAGACCAGGAAACCAACCCGGATACGGGTGTGGAAGAGACGACCCAGTCTGGGATGACGGGAGTTCTTCCGGTTGCAGGATTCGGGATCTTGCTGGCAGGCTATGTGGTGCTAAAACGCAAGCGAACTGTTTGATGTAAAGGAATAAAATCAAAGGGACGGTTCTTTTGATTCCATATGAGTGGAATCAAAAGAACCGTCCCTTTGATTTCTTTGTTTTCTTTTATTTCCCGTTATTTCCGCTTCCGCCACAAAACCATGCCCAAGCCTGCCAAACCAAGCAACGATGCCAGCATACCCAATCCCATGCTTCCGGCAGTTCCAGTAGCCGGATTCACCGGTCTGGTTGCTTCCACCAGGGCGTAGATGGAAAAGTGGTCTGTCTCAAATGTAAAATATGTTTTATCTCCTACCGTTTCCACCATGCCGGTCAAAATGCTTACATTGCCGTCTCCATCCACATAGGCGATGGCCAGGTCATCCATGGCGGCCTGTTCTTCCGTCAAGGGGATGCGAACGGTCAAGTCCCCGGTGATGTCCTTGTTCTCTACCAACAGGTCTTTTTTTATGCCCTCGTAGTCTTTCACGATCTTTCGAAGCTGGATGTTCAGAGTGGTTAGCAGGGAGTATCCCTGTTGTTCCAGTTGGTCTTCCACTTCTGCCAGCAGGTCTCCTTTCAACAGGATCTCCTTGGCAGCCACGTAGATTTCAACTTCCTTGATCCCTTCCATTTCTTCTTCCGGGATGGTGACCGCATCTTCGATCCCCTGGACCTCCACGCCTGTTTCATCGTCTGTCTTGATGACTGCAACAGCGGGAGGGATGGTTTCCCATCCGGCATACAAGGTGTTGTTGGAGACGACGGTCTCTGTGGCAAAATCCCACAGTTGGGTCAAGTCTTCATCCACATACCAGCCTAAGAAGGTGTATCCTTCCTTGGCAGGATCTGCCGGTGAAGGAAGCAGATCCCCATGTGCCACCATCCGTGCTTCCACACTGCTTCCGCCGTTGGCGTCGAAGGCAACGGTGTAGGTGGTGAAGGGGGTTGCAGATACTTCTTCCGAAGCCAGACTGGGGTAAATATTGTGGACGGCCTTGACCATGAAGTAATAGGTGGTCTGGTTGTCCAATCCTTCAAAGGTGTAGGTCGTTTTCCCGTAGACGGACACCTTGTCTGTCTCGTTGAAATTTCCGGATTCTGTGGAATAATAGACACGGTAATAGGTGTCTTTTATTTCATCCCACTCCAGGACCACTTCCTGATCTCCGGCAGTGGCAGTTAACCCAGTTGGTGCCAGTGGAGTATCGTTGTCGCTTAATTGAACACTCAAGGGGTTTTGCGCTCCCAAGGTGGCTCCTCCCGTCGGGTTGGACAGCTCCACGGTCAGGTTCAAATATCCGTTGTAAGTGGAGTCGTTGTAGACGGTAAAGGGGATGTACTTCCGATCCCTATCCCCGTCCTGCCAAGTCAGAGTCCCGCTCAAAGTGTTGTAGTGGGTCCCGCCAATGGCGGTGCCATCCACAGAAGCATAATCAACAGTGACTTTCTCGTCATCTCCGTCCAGACGTTCCACCCAAATGTAGCCGTTGTAACCTTCGTAGGTACCATAACTTCCGGCTTCAAATTGCAAGGCCCCGGGTGTGACTACTGTTTTCTTGACGAAAACCCGATTTTCCAGAGAGTCGTCCGTATAAGTGTAGTAACCGGTTTTCATGGTCGGTCGGTAGGAATCGTCCACTCCTTCTCTTCGCAGCCATTCTGCCACAAAGATGTATTGATCGGGGTCCGTGGTGATGGAGCCGTCAATGGTCACCGTGCCGGCGTTATTGACATAGACACCTTCTGCAGCAAGGTCCGTACTGACCAGGGATCCGCCGATGTTGACTTGGCCGCCATATTGGACCTGGACGATCTGAAAACCGCTGGATGTAACATCTCCCAAGACATCCACTTGTGCGGACTGCCAGGACTTGACCCCGTCAATGGCGCTAGTGACGGAACCTTTCACAATAACATTGGAATGGCGAGTTGCAAAAATTCCCCATTCATACCCCAGGGAGTCGTTGCCGGTGACGGTGACATTCCCGTCCACCGTGATCAGGTTGGACGGATCGTCGCATTCCGTTTGGATGGCGGTGCCGGTTTTGGATGTTATGTTGCCCTTGGTGTGGATCTGGCCTGTTCCACTATGATAGATCCCCTCCGTTTCGGCGACAACATCTCCTTCTACGGTGATGGCCCCCGTACTCAAAGCCTGGATCCCCTTGCCGGCGATGGAAACCACGTCTCCACCGATGGTTGCGGTGCTTGACGTCGCTATATATAGTCCATCGGTCACACCCTGAACATTTCCTTGTACATTCAGGTTGCTGAATTCCCGAACGTAAGCGCCCACGTTATCTGATCCATAGCCGGGATTAGGCAGGCATTCCACGGAGGACAGGGTGATGTCGGAAAAGTTGGAGATCATGGCTCCCCGTCCCGTTCCGGTGACATAAAATCCGCCACCTCCGCTGTCGTCCAATCGGACAGTGGCGTGAAAAGCATCCATACCCAGTCCATCGGGGACCACAACGGACAAATCAAATCCGTTGGTGACCAGGGTGCAATCCGTGCCCGCCAGGCTTAGTCTCTGGTTCAAAGTCACATCCTGCAAAAGCACCAGATCCTGGCCAGCCACTGCCTGCAGAAAACCTTCCTGAATCGTTGCGTAAAATTCCGATGGTGTACCGTCTGTATAGTCCAGTCGGCATACCGCCGGGGCCATCAGGACCGGGTCTTCCGCCGATCCCTCTGCGGAAAGCACTCCGGAGGGGGATAAAATCAGACCAAATAGCAAAAATGCCGTCAACAACCACGCTGTATTCTTTCGCATCACATATCATCGCTCCTTTCTTTACCTTTATTCTATCCCATATGGATCCATATAAGAATCGTGACAGCATTTGTCATTGACAATTTATTTGTCACGGTTCGTGACCGGATATTTTTGGTATACTGAAGCGTGTGGTTGATAGTCTGATACAATGAATTATACCCTTGGAAATGTTTATGATTTAATGTAAAATGAGATAAAATTATAAATAATCATAAACATTAAAAATCAAAAGAGGAGGACGGAAGTTGAAATCAAAAATCTTTTCATTATTATTGGCTTTATTGTTGATCTTTACCTGGATTCCGGGAGGAATCATCGCTCAGGATACAGATTCGGGTTTGGGGGTAGACCCTGGAGTGGATGGGATAACAAGGAATCAAACGGATAACACTCCTCAAGGAACATTGACATTGAAAAGTGGTTCCATCACTGCATATGGCTGGGTCGCATACAGTGTGAACGTTGAACAGACACCGCAAGGTCTGGCGACCATCGGCATCCCGGACGGGACCATCACCAACATAACTCCAAGTACCTTGGGGACTTTCATGGCCGGAGGAGATTTTGTCGGGAAGGATCTGTACATGATCTCTTTTACCGGGATCCTGTATGGTGTAGATACGGATACAGGGGCATTGACGGAAATCGGGAACACCGGATTGAATAGTTACAACGTAACAGGTTTCGCCTACGATACAACCACGGAAACGGCATATGTGTCCACTGGCGCAAATTTGTATACCATCGACTTGGTAGATGCTACGGTCACTTTGGTCGGCCCAATGACGAATTCATCGACCATCATCGACATTGCTTTTAACGGCAACGGCGGTCTGTACGGCATCGATATCACCACGGACAGCATTTATCAAATTTACGCACCTACCGGCCAAGCCTCTTTTATCGGCAATTTGGGGGTCGACATCACATACGCCCAAGGGATGGGCTTTGATCGGATCAACAATGTTTTATATGGCACCTTGTACGACAGCACCGGTAACGGAGGATTGTACCAGATCAACAAGGATACAGGCGCCACAACCCTGTTGCAATCCATCGGAGTGGAAATGGATGCACTGGCCATTCCCTATGAGTTTACCAAGGTGGAGTTCTACGACGGGGCTACACTCCTGAAAACGTCCCATGTCAACGATGGGGAAGAGGCTGTGGAAAAACCCGCAGTAGCAGACAAAGCCGGAAGCATATTTGCTGGATGGAATACGGAAGAAGACGGCAGCGGAACGGCCTACGGGGTAGAGGATGCCATCTATGTGGAAGAAGATACGGTGCTCTATGCCCAGTGGAACATGGTAGACTATACTGTCACCTACGACGGCAACGGATCCACTGGTGGAACGGCGCCAGTGGACACGAAGGTCTACAACATGGATGATACGGTCATCGCACTGGCTAGCACTTTTGAAAAAACCGGACATCTTTTTACAGGCTGGAACTCCAGTGCTGATGGAAGCGGAACGGCGTACGAACCGGATGAAACCTTCGTCATGGGAACAGAAGATGTGACCCTGTATGCCCAGTGGACCATGGAAGAATACCAGGTTTCCTATGCCGGGAACGGATCCACCTCGGGGACGGTACCAACGGATGATGCCGCCTACCATATGGATGACGAAGTGATTGTATCTGCCAATGCAGGTACGTTGGCAAAAATGGGATACACCTTTGCCGGTTGGAACACAAAATCCGATGCCTCGGGCACGAAACTGGCGCCCGGCAGCGCTTACACGATGGGGGCAACAGACGTGGTCTTCTACGCCCAGTGGACCAAAGATCCAGTGGTCATCACTTATCTGGAACAGGAAAGCGGATCGGTTGCTGGAGCAGCTGACATGGAAGGAAATATCCTATTGCCGGAAAAAGACCAAGAAGACACCATGAAAATCACCGTATATCTCCAAGGGGACAAGACAACCTTGGATACGGTAATACAGGCTATCGTGGAACAACAGCTGAAAGGGAAAAGATATGACCTTTTGGATGTATATGATCTGACGCTGATGAAGCGGATCGAACATACGGATGGAACCATCACGGAAGTCATGGTGAAAAATGAAGAGATCACGGCGCCCATTACGGTACGGATCCAGTTGACTTCAGAGCAAGTCGACATGAACAACCTGGCCATGGCATATGTGGACGGAAGCGGGAATGTCACCATCCTCACCGGTATGATGGTGGAGGTGGATGGGAAAGCCTATGTGGAATTTGAAGCGGACCATTTCTCTACTTATGCATTGGTCCAGCTACAAGACGAGGTCAACCCCAAGACTGGTCTCTTGGAATCGGCAAACACTGGCTCCGTTTTTCTGTTGATCCTCAGTTTCTTCTTCCTGGGGACGGTTCTTTTGATTACGAGTAGAAAACAAAGAAGTGTGTAAGTTTTTAATGGGGACGGTGACTTTTTTGCAAAAAAGTCACCGTCCCCAAAAAATAAAAGGAGTGATTTGATGAAACGAACCAAGGCATTATTGGCTCTCATGTTGAGTCTCCTGATGCTGCTGTCGTTTTTCCCCGGACCGGTACTGGCGGCAGATGGATTTGAGGACTTTGTATCAAGCCCGGACAGCCGTTCCGGTATCGGATGGGCTTGGGACGAGACCACCAAAACCCTGACATTCGACGGCGTGGGGGAAAGCATTCCCTTTTCCTGTGATCTCCCTGGGGGATCGACGGTACAGGTGGATTCGGACATCACCTTGGAATCGGACGTCTTCACAGCGTTCGATGTGGAAGGCGATCTCACCGTCCAGGGGGAAGGGACCCTGACCTTAAAAGGCTCTTACGTAGGAATCGATACGGAGGGGGACCTGACCGTTTTGTCGGATCTGGTCATGGAGGTCCAGGACACTGGGATCCTGGCCAAGGGTGCTTTGAGCCTATCCGAAGCCGATGTGGCAATGGATCTTTACTATTTGGATAGGAGTGAAACTTCCAACCTGCAGATCTCATATAATCAGGCTGGGATCATCGCCCGTACATCTATTGATGTAGAAGACAGCAACATTGCCATGGAGGGATTTCGAGTAGGGCTCTATGCGGGATATGAAGACATGAATGATCTTTCCTTGACCCTACTTGTGGAGCATCCCATCACCATCGTAAATTCCACCATCGACTTGGACCGGGGTGACAGCAGGGTCCCGGCGGAAGCGAAGGAACAAACCCTGACAACCATAGTTTGGGATACGGGGATCTCTACGGAGAAGGGGGATATCACCATATCCCAGGACAGTGCAGTGACCGTCGATGGGTATGAGAGTGCCATCGTCGCGGGAACGGAAAACATTTACCTGGATCAGCTATCCCAGTCCTCGGATCTGCAAGTGGAAGTTACCGGATCTGGAGACATTGATGTCAACAATGCAACCCTCCTCTTAACAGGAGTGGGACCTTATTCGGACGGCACGGCAGCCATCCACGCCTTGCAAGGAAGCGTCAGACTTACCAATGCCCAAGTGACGGCCACCGGGTTCTGGTTTGGCATCAATACAGGCTTTACTCGTTATATGAGCATCCCCAGCGACTATATGGGACTGCGTGGCGATTACCTGCCTTCTTATGTTTCCATCACCAATAGTGAATTATCCTTCACCGGCTTTGACATTATGGAAACCTACTCTTTGAAAAGAGGCCCCGAAAACAACAATGTTGGCATCGTCAATCCCATGGGACCGGTGACCATTGAAGAGAGCACCGTCCTGGTGAAAGACTTCAAAAAAGGGATCATCAATGGATTTGTGCTGGATGGAGCTTTGCTCATCGACTACAGCGAAGTCAAGGTGGACCTTCTGGATGATTACACAGGAGATTACAATGCCGTGGCGGCGTACTACCAATACGACGACATGACCACCCTGGAGACGACAGAGGAGAAAAACATACAGTTGAAATCTTCCTACATCCTTATTCCGGAGGAAGGAACGGTGGAAACCTTCGAATACCCGGACATCACCCAACAGGACGTCGCCCAGACATTCGACTACATCGCTCCCGATGAAAACGGCGTGGTTCATATCCTGCCCTATCCCCTGGTCACCTTTGATTCCATGGGCGGCAGCGACGTCACCGGCCAGATCTTGGCACCGGGAGGAAATCCGGTAAAACCGGAAGATCCCACCAGGGATGGTTACCTCTTTGACGGATGGTATTTCGATACGGAGTATGCAGAGAAGATCGTCTTTGACGAGTATGCCGTCGAAGAAGATGTGACCCTCTACGCCAAGTGGGACCGACCTCCTCAGGTGGTTGAATTTGTAGAGGAAGATGAAGGTACCGGGGTGATGGCCTCCGGTTTGGAAGACAAGGTGGTCGTAGAGGAAAAAGACGACAAAGACATTGCCAAGATCACCGTCTTTGTAAAGGCCTTGGAGAAAGAATTGGATCCTTCCATTCAGGATGCGGTGGAAACGGCTCTGGCTGGCAAGGGATACGAGCTCCTTGGCGTCTACGACATCGAACTTTACAAGCGGATCGAGCCCTATGAGGGGGATCCGGTGGAAGAAAAGATCGACAATGAAGACATAACAGGTCCCGTATCCGTCTATCTTCCATTGACCGCCCAGCAGGCGGCAAAGGAAGATCTGGCCATTGCTTATATTACCGAAGATGGCTCTGTGGAGATCATCCAGGGACTGAAGAAGACCATAGGGAAAGTGACCTATTTCGTCTTTGAAACGGACCATTTCAGCGACTATGCCCTGGTGGAGCAGACCATGGAAGCCAATCCGTCAACAGGAGATGGGAATGCAGCATCCCAAGGGAAGGCAATGGATGCCGGCTGGATGACCGGCGGGATCCTGCTGATTCTGGCTATGGTTGCCCTTGGTCGAACGAAGTGGAACAAACAGCAGATTTGATGTTTTGAGGTGATTGAGATGGGTTGAGATGGGGACGGTGACTTTTTTGCAAAAAAGTCACCGTCCCCATTTAAACATTTAAAACGCCCCCTTGTCTTAACAATTTTCATAAATTAGCATCAATAAAACTGGTCCACATGAAATTTTTACGATAAACTGTAAGATATAAAGTTTTATTTGAAATGGGAATGGGGGATGACCATGAAACCTTGGTCCAAAATGATCGTATGGATCGTCGCAGTGATCTTTGTGGTTGGAGGATGTGCACCGAAAAATTCATCCGTGAGCTACAACAGTCTGGACAATGATACGTTGCGAATTTCAGGCATGTCGGATGAGGAATATTTGGAAAAAGCCGGAGAAGATACCCTTGGTGACTTCATGGCGGCCAGTCCTTTCTACATCAGTGAGGAGATCCAACATCTTTTCGAAGATCAAAGTTACTTTGAGCTTTTTGACAGGAAAGTGGAGGATCTGCTGATCCGGTCCTCGCGGATCAAGGGAAACCTGGACATCGCATTGATGCCCCATTTGGATCATATAGTATATACAGTTCTGGATAGCTATGAAAAAGCTGCTATAGCAGATCCAACCTATCAGGATCTTTATGATCAACTCTCGGAAGAATATGCAGAAGAACTTACTCAACTATCTATTTTATCCGCACAATTGAATGCGTACGTCGATTCCAACGAAACAGATGATTATATCAACGATTGGAACAAGTATCTGCAAGTGTACAAAAGTGCAGATCTGGGAGACCGGGCAGCTCGGTTTGCGACTAGGCTGGTCAGTGACGGTGTGATCCTGTTTGAAGAGTACGAAAAGGTGGCTTTTGGAGATTCCATAACCAAGATGGAAATGGAAAATATGATATTGAATCTGGAGTCATTGGAGGGACAGGAGTTTACCATCCAAAGCACCGTAGATGAAGTAGGCGCCATCTTTGCCGGCTTGAAGGAATTGGAGAAGGCGGATGCCTACATGGTCATGTCCCTGCTGCAAGGGATGATGGACTTTACGGAGGAAGCATCTCCTAAAATTAATGCCATCGAGCTGAAAGACGGCATAACCCAGGACATGATCGACATGGCAAAAGACAGCAACGTCTTCCATCAAGAAATGGGTCTTTACTATGGAGCACAACTGGTGGAGGGGTACGGTTTGATGGAGGCTTCCCAACTGGCATTACACTACCATGGACCTGCATCGGATGACCAAGTCCTGTTCTCAAAAGCCTTTTTCGGTTCCAAAACAGTGCAGGCATCAGAAAGTGTCGATGGAACCAGTTCCAAGCTGTATTACGAGCAGGCCAAAGAACTGACAAAAATCGCTCCAGTAAAAGAAAATAAAAAAGAAGGTTTTTTCAGCAAAATAAAAAAGAAAGTATTGTCTACTGCAGGGACCATTCTGGAAAAGACCAGCAACCGGATCTACAATTATGCGTTTGATTCCTATGCATCCGACTTAGGGGTGGATGCAAAGACCATTGCGGAAGAAAAGGCCCGTGTATTAGTAGAGGAGAAACGTCGGATCGCCAACAATGAAGCCGGTGCGGAAGTTTATGAAAATTCCATCAAGATGATCGACAAGTACGTGGACGGCGGCATCGGCATCGTCTCGGACTATGTGCTGGGAGAAGACAGCAATACTTCCAAGATGATCAAGGAAGGATCAAAATTTGCCGTCGGGTGCTTTACCGGATCTGCCAAGGCCATGATCACCATGGCCAATCCAAAGACGAAAACCGGCGACTTTATCAAGGCGGCAGTGGACGTGGCCTTGACGACAGCCGCAGGCGCCGATGCGGCCAGCAAGTTTATCAAATCCGGCATCAACAAGACCTTGTCTTTGGGCAGCAGGATTGCCAAACCGACGGCAGAGCTGACGGGAACCATCATGAAAAAGACATTGGTCAGTGTTGGAAAATTAAAAGAGGTGATAAGCAAGAATGTCGGCAAGTTTGGCGACAAGCTGGTATCTACCATCGGGAAATCCCCCAAAAGCAAGGCAGTTCTTGATGTTGTTTATGATAAGTCGGTTTCCGCCATTGGAAAAAGCCAGCAGTATTTCGATGAAACTTTTGAGATGGCTGGCAAGCAACTCTCCAACTTCGGCAACAAGGTCAAGGACAAGCTGGTCACCATCAACAACAAAACGACCATCAACAATGCACTGGTGAAGAACGCCATCGGAGAGAGCAGCGGCGATGTCATCAAAAATTACGTCCAAGGCCTGGCCTTGGGGTATATACCCGGAATGATCAATTCCACCCTTGAAAATTTTGAATCGGCTTACAAGGAGGAAGAGATCCTCATCGCTCAAGGGGAGGATCAAGCAGATACTGATCCGACGACACCTGCAGACGGAGATGATCCGGCAACTGGAGAGGATCCGCTTGTAGTGGATGGTGATATGCCGGAGGATCCGGCAAAACCGGATGATGACCCGACAGATCCGGACTCTGCAGACCCAATCGGCCCACCGGACTCCCAAGGATCGGACCCTGGAAGTGGTGGAGGAAGCGATGAAGGCGGGTTTGGCGAATTCGAAGGAGCTACGACGGTCCAACCTGTTGGAATCACGGGAGAATACAATGGAGTATTTACGGAATTCGGCATGTTTGACATGGTGGAAAAAGGCAACGATCCCTTTGTGCTGACACTGACGACCGACAAGCTTCGCATTAAAGGAAACTTTGTTACTGATGATGTCGATATCACATTTACAGATTTGAAATACAGGGGAAATGAATTGTACGCTTCCGTCATCGACAACGAGCGGGATCTGGTGGAAGTGAAGATGAGCTTCGACGGAAACGGAAATGTGATTGGAAGGATCTTGATGTATTATCGGGTAGAGTACCTGGGTTACATCGACTTCGAAGCATCGAAATAATAAAAGGGACGGTTCTTTTGATTGCATCAAAAGAACCAGGGGAACGGCATGATGAATTTCAAATAGTTCATCATGCCGAAAACCATTATTTGCAGTTGTAAGAAAGGACAAAATGACATGACGACAGACAAACAAAATAAATTGGCACTGGTTTTTGCCCTGATGGCTTACTCCATTTTTGGGTTCAGTTTTTTGTTCTCCAAAATTGCTCTGGGGGTCGTATCCCCCTTTGTGCTGCTGGCGGTACGGTTTTCCATGGCTTTTTTGACCTTGAACCTGCTGATGGCATTCGGCGTCTTTCGCATTCGATTAAAAGGGAAAAACGTGAAGAGACTGCTCCTACTTGGGATCTTTCAACCCATCCTGTACTTCATTTTTGAAAACTTCGGGATGCGCCTGTCGACGGCTTCCTTTGCCGGCATCATGATCGCCATGGTGCCCATGGTCAGTTTGATCTTGAGTGGACTGATCTTGAAAGAAAAAGTCCGATTGACCCAGGGGCTCTTCGTATTGCTCTCTATAGTGGGGGTGTTCTTCACGACGGCGGGTCAGTTGGACGTGGATTTTCAGTGGGGCGGATTCTTTTTATTGATGGGAGCTGTATTTTCTGCGGGCCTCTTCAACATATTCAATCGGAAACTGGCCAGGGAATTTGGTTCCTTTGAGCGGACCTATGTGATGTTTGCCCTGGGATTTGTGGTTTTTACAGGAGTTGCCCTGGTGGAGAACCGGGGCGTGCCCCTGATGACGGTATTGGAACCTATGAAAGATCCCGTCTTTTGGGGTTCCGTCACCTTTTTGGCGGTGGCCTCCTCTGTTGGTGCTTTTCTGATGCTCAATTATGCGGCCACCCATCTTAGTGTGGTCCAGGCCACCATCTTTTCCAACATCACCACCATTGTTTCCATCCTGGCAGGGGTATTGATCTTGAAGGAGGACTTCGGAGTGTTCCAGTTGCTGGGGTCGGTGATCATTATCATCAGCGCCTATGGGGTGAATCGAAAGCCGAGAAATCAAAGGGACGGTTCTTTTGATTACGCATTGGGGGTAGAGCCTGCTTTGGCGGTGGCGGAGGTAGTTGTGGTTGAAGGGGAAGAAATAGTGTGAAACACATAGAAACGAAGACGGTTCTCGTGGTCATGACCACAAGAACCGTTCTTTTGATACGGAAATATCAATTGACCCAATTGACTTGACTCCATGCTGGAATGATTTGGACTTTTAATAAAAACACGGCAGTTTTATAATAAAACAAGGAGGAGATGGCGTGAACAGAAGAATCAATATTATCATTACGGATATCAGCAATGACAAGCGATACTCCATCTCGGAATATGCAGAATTGTTCAACGTATCGGAACAAACCATACGAAATGATTTGAAGGAAGCAAATGATAGTCTGTTGGCCAACGACAAATCACAGATCATCATCAATCCTCAAGGGGAGCTGACTTTTGAAAACGATGAAGCCAGCGCAAGCGAGCTCCTATCCCTGTTTCACTCTTTTCAGACATACAAGTTGTCCCAAAACGAAAGAAGAACGATCCTAGCGATGGAACTACTTAATGCCACGTCCTACTTGACTACCTATCATCTTTCAGATTACGTACTGGTCAGTCGAAATACCTTGTTGACCGACATCGATGCGGTACGAGACTGGTTTGAAGACCACAACCTGGAGCTGTATTCCCAAACTCGCCGTGGCTATCTGGTCAAAGGGGATGAGAACACCATACGAAGTGCCATGACGAAACTGTTGGTCCTAAACGGCATGACGGAAGAAAGCGATCCTTTTGAAGACGAACTCAATATTTTCCGCCGGCTATTGTTGGCCAGCGTCGATAAAAAAGGGCGATATCCTGAATTGAAAACCATTTTAAGCCAATGTGAAGCTGCGGAGGAAGTGTTGCTTTCCGAGTATTCCTTTTCCAGGGTGTTGAGCTATCTCGTTGTCATGGTAAACCGATTGGAAAATGGGAAATCTCTGGATGATGTCAACAAAACACCGATCGAAAACAATTCCAAATATTCTTTTGCCAATACGATTTGTGGACGCGTTTCAGCAAAGCTGCAATTGGAAATATCTCATGAAGAAGTGAAGTACCTGTGCAAGATTTTATGCGCACTAAGCTATTTGAAAGATTCTGGGACAAAAATCGATTCCATGGAGATACAGATTTTGATCACTGAATTTGTCTACCAAATCTCCAAAGAGTTGAACATACAATATCACCTGAACTCAGACTTGTTCGATTTGTTGATCAATCACATGAAACTCATGATCAACCGCCTTATGGATGAAACCATGGTGGCAAATCCACTTTTGGAGGAACTGGAAGAAAACACATACATTTTTTCCATTGTGGAGAAAGCGCTGGAACCTGTTGAAAGATACCTGAACAAGAAAATTTCTAAAGACGAAAGCTCTTTTATCGTCATGTACATTCTAGCTATTTTGGAAAACAGCCTGATAGGAAAAACCAGAGTCCATGCGATCCTGGTCTGCAATTCCGGCGGCGGCACTGTGCAGCTGTTAAAGGCGAAGTTAAAATCCATCTTTCCAAAACTTAATGTGGAAGCTATTACATCATCTCATCAATTGGAAAACATGGAGTTGGACAGTATAGATCTGGTCGTTTCAACAGTATATTTGAAAAACAGCGAAAAACCATACATACACGTCCATCCCATTCCAACGGAAGAGGACATCGTAAACTTGCACAAGATCATCAACACCATTGAAAAAGACAAGCGCTTTAAAAGGATCAACAATCCCCAAAAGCCGCTTCCCATTGATGAAAAAGCGTTTTTTTCCCAATATGAATCCATCATCAACAAGTACATTGACAACAACTACAAAGAGGATGCCATCCAGGAGTTGAAAGATGCTTTCCATCATTACATGAGTGAAGATTTGCGCGAAGTTCCCGGCAAAAAGGATATGGAAAAGCTATATGGCCTATTGTCGGATTCCAGGATATCGCTGGATGTTGAAGCGGAAAACTGGCAACATGCCGTACAGATCTCTGGCGAATTAATGAAAAGAGAGAATATGGTTACGGAAGAATACATCGAAGCCATGATCCAGATCATTGAAAAGGATTCCTACGTGGTTATTTATCCGGGCCTGGCCATACCTCATGCAGAAAAAGAAAAAGGCGCACTGAAAACAGGTGCCAGCTTGGTTCGATTGAAAGAACCAGTTTCCTTCAATCACGATTTGAACGATCCAGTTCGTTATGTCTTGTCTTTCAGCATCACGGATGGTAAGGCCATCGCTAAAAGCTTGTACAATTTAACGGAAATGTTGGGTACTGGAGAATTTATTCAGGAGTTGGATAAGGCTTCCACATCCAAGGAGATGTTGCAGATCATGGAAAACTTTGAAAAAAAGGTGACTGGAGAGCTTTGATCCGGCCCTATGACTTCAATAAAAATTCAACGTAAGGAGTTAACTCGATGGAATTGCTTAAAGAAAGAGTTCGTGAAGACTTAGTATTTTTGAATGTAAAAGGAGAAACATCAGCGGATGTCTTGCGCTTTATATCCGATGAACTGAGTAAACGGCAAATAGTGAAAGAGACCTTTTACGATGCATTGATCCAAAGAGAAAAAGAGTTTCCCACAGGACTACCCATTGGCGAGATCAACGTAGCCATTCCTCATACATATCCAGATCATATCAATGAAGTGGCGGTCACCATCGCCATTTTGGACAAACCGGTAACTTTTCGAAACATGGGAGACCCCACCCAGAATGTGGATGTTTCCATCGTGCTCTGCATGACAATGAAAAAGCTTGACGACAACGTCAAGCTACTACCAGAACTGATAGGTTATTTTGCGGATGAAAATCATTTGAAACAACTGCTGGAGTGTAAAACGCCGAAGGCAGTCATCGATTTGATCACTCACTGAAATAGAAATCATTGTCCGTGTCGTGAATAAATCGTTGGTAGATCAAATGGTTGTCCGTATCTCCTTTCTTACTAAAATACCGTTGCAGAAGGTGGGCAAGAAAAAGTTTGTCGTACTTTGTAGGAGCCGTTTCAAAAGCATGAACCAAATGGTCCGTGTCTTCAAAAGAAGGTTTCGTAAAGACAGCGATATAGTCTCGGGTCGTCCTGGTGATGTCGGTTGCCTGTTCTTTCATGCGAGCATTGTTTTTGATCAGGTCTGCATGTTTTTTCAAATGGGAATATGACTTGATAGCTTCTTCTGGAGAACCCTGCTCTATCATGGCGATACAAGCATTCTTGAAGATGCCGCACATGTTTAGACGCATTTCATCGCTGATCCAGTCCACGTTGGAATCAGAAATGCCTGATTCCAGTAGTTTCAAGGGTTTTTGGAAGTCGCCTACAGCCAATGCAGCATTGCCCAGCAACAGATATTTGGCTAGATTGGATTGTCGGCTGCCCTTTCTATAAAGGGGGTCAGCCATGGAGTAGAAACGGCCGGCATTACATTCTTCCATCAGGATGCGACCCAAGTATTGAAATTCCTTGTTTCCCGTTTTAGTGGCAAAAATGGCGGCGATGGTATGGGCGATCAACAGTGCAAAAACCGACAAGATCAGTTTGGTGATGGGGGTCAATCCACCTGCTGGCGCACTTTCGGGAATGATCAATGCAAAGACCAGGATTGTTAATGCAAACAAGATCATTACATACTGGAAAAGACTTTTCTTAAATTCTGTGATCATGGGTTCACCTCGCTAAATTTGGACGTTGAGTTGATATGAATACTGGTCAACTATACCACATTAGCAATTCAAATTTCAATGGCAGAGCTGGATAAATATTCTTGATCGATCGTAAATGAATAAATTGTGAATAGACAAGTTTTTTTACATCGATTGAATATAAAAAATTTTAAGGAGGTTTGTCATGGCGAACAACAAAATCAAAAAAATCTTGATCTCATGCGGTACTGGAGTTGTAACATCAACATTGGCAACGAAGCGTCTTTCCGAATTGTTGGACAAACGTGGATATGCCGGCAAGTATCAAACAACGCAATACAAGATTGCGGAACTGGCATCAAAAGATAGTGGGTTCGATGTGATCGTTCACACGACGACAGTGCCCAGTTTTTTAACGACACCTACCGTCAATGCTCTACCACTGGTTACCGGTGTTGGTATGGACAAAGTAGCAGATCAGGTCATTGAAATTCTCTGGCCGGAAGACAAGTAGTATTCCTTATGTTTACACTACACCAGGATCGGATCCGTCCAGGTGTATTTAAAAAAAACGTTGGAGGAGGAAAAACAGTGGTTGACGTAATTTTAAGTTTTTTTCAGTTTATTTCTAATCTAGGCCCATCCGTTATGATGCCTATCATCATGTTGATTCTTGGTTTGGCTCTAGGAGCACCTTTTGGTAAATCTTTGCGTGCAGGTTTGACTGTTGGTGTTGGTTTCATAGGTTTGGGCCTAGTCACAGGTCTTCTTGGAGGCAGTCTTGGACCGGCAGTTCAAGAAATGGTAGCCAGATATGGCTTGAAACTGGACGCTGTGGACATTGGTTGGGTGGCATCGGCAGCAATCGCCTTTGCTTCTCAAGTAGGAACTTTTATCATTCCGATCGGTATCACGATCAACGTGGTCATGTTGCTGACAAAAACAACACAGACCATCAACGTGGATATCTGGGATTACTGGCATTTTGCATTTACAGGAGCAATCGTTCAGAGTTATACCGGAAGCATTTGGATGGGTATTGCAGCGGCAGCTTTGAACATGGTCATCATTATGATCCTGGGAGACTGGACTGCACCCGGGTTGGAGAAATACAATGGATTACCCGGTATTTCTTTACCGCATGGTTTTACAACCGCATTCGTTCCATTTGCATATCTCTTCTGTGGGATCATCGACAAAATCCCTGGATTGAGCAATGTAAAAGTGGATATGGAAAAAATCCAAAGAAGACTGGGTGTTTTCGGAGAACCCATATTGATTGGTTTGGTTTTTGGTATCGTTATTGGAATCATTGCCGGATATGATGTATTTGGTGTAACAACGCTTGGAATGAGCTTGGCGGCTTGTTTGGTGTTGATCCCCAAAATGGCAGCATTATTGATGGAAGGATTGATCCCTGTATCCGATGCAGCACAAGTATTTATTGAGAAGAGAATCAAAGGTGGCGGTAAGATCTACATCGGTTTGGACTCTGCAGTAGGTATCGGTCATCCGATCTGTATGACGAGTGCTTTGATCTTGGTACCTGTCAGTATATTATTGGCTGTTTTACTGCCTGGCAACCGAGTGCTGCCATTTGCTGACCTTGCTGTTATTCCTTGGATGTTTGTTTTGTTCATCCCGGCGGCAAAAGGTGATTTCATGAGAAGTTTGGTTTCCGGATTCTTTACGCTGATCATTATGCTTTACATGGGTACGGACATGGTGGATACGTTTGTTAAAGCCGCTGTGGCAGCAGACCCTGCATCTTATGCAGCGGCCGGAAACTTCTCCAGCTTGTGCGATGGATCCAACCCGATGACGTGGGCCTTTTTCCGAATGTCCGGGCTTGGTTGGCTGGGAATCGGTGTCATTGCAGCAATAGGAGTGGCAATGGCGGTATATAACAGAAAGAAAATTATAAAAGAAGCCAACGAGATGGCAAGTGCTGATATAGCTGCTTAAAAATCAACAGCCGCTCGTCAAAAAGCGAGCGGCTGTTTCTTAAAACGATGATTAATGGGAAAGGAATGGACCAATGCAACGAGTTTATGAGTTTGATCCAAAAAGGTATCAATTCAAGGTAGTTTATACAGGTTACTTTCTTATATTGATCGCAGTAGTGTTGACTGGACTTTTTATCATGAATACGTCCCAGTTGTTGTACCTGTTTGGGGCTGTAGTAGCTGTTTATGGTATAATAAACACATTTTTTTTGAAGAGCAATCCAGGAACCATACGAATCGATGACAACATGATTCGGTTTATATCCTTTGGAGAAGTAGTCTATGAGTTAGAAGACTTGACTAGATTTCAAATAAAAGAATTTGCCAATGCCCAGTTTTACATTCGAGTGGAAGACAATTCCGGACAAAAGGGAAGATACTGGGTTTCCTATTATTATTTTTCGGACCAAAAGGAGCTCATCGACGAACTGTATTTGATTGAGAAGAAGATCCACCCTATTAGTTTGAAATTTCGGGGACGAGAGAATATGTTCAATGTACGGCCTTGCTATCAAGTCGTCAGTGATGAAAATGAAATCGACCCATTCTTTAAAGATGTTGATTGCAAAAGTGATGCAAAACTGGTATAGAAAGAGGGGTTTCGTAACATGTATGAAAATGAAAAGCGGGAAGTGATCAAAGCAGGAATCACCATGGACCGTTATGGCTTGATTGCTTTAAGTGGTGGAAATGTAAGCGTTCGTATGCCCAACAATGACATTCTTGTTACTCCTTCCGGAATGATCTACGAAGAAATGGTGGTTGACGATGTTCTAGTCGTGGACTTGGAGGGAAATGTGTTGGAAGGAACTAGAAAACCTTCTGTTGATACAAAAGCATTGCTGTATATCTTCAAAAAACGGCCAGAAATCAATGCGGTGGTCCATACCCACCAGCCTTATGCAACGGCTGTGGGACTTGTGCAGGATGAACTGCCTTGTGTGCTGACTACTTTGGCAAACACCACCAAAGGATCGGTAAAGGTAGCAAAGTATAGCTCTGCGGCAAGTTTGGACATGGGCATCGACACGGTAGAAGCCATTGGAGATCGTCTAGCGATCATTTTGAAACATCACGGCGTTGTTGCCATAGGAAAGAGCTTGAAAGAGGCGCTTTACGCAAGCATTTACTTGGAAGAGGCTGCAAAAACGTATATAGCAGCCAAGACCGTTGGTGATGTCGCAGTTTTAGACCAGGAACAAGTAGACCAGGCTGTAGAAGTTTTCAAGTATTACGGACAAGGTACAGCGGATTTACCGGAAGAACTAACAATGACAAGATGAAGAAAGTGGGGAAGCCTTAGGGATCCCCACCTTTTTTTTATTTTTTGGAGGTACTCAAAATATGTTTTTTCTGTTCATCGAATTCCTCGGCAGTGAGGATCCCTTCATCCAAGAGTTCTTTTAGTTTTCTTAGTTCGTCGATGTAGGAAGGTGAGTTTTCCGAAGGATCGGGATTGCCTAGTGAGGGACATGCAACATTCAGTTGCGCCAGAACTTCATCGTTTTTCTTTTGTATTTTTGAGACCATGACCGAGTTTGATCGCAGCGGTGTTTGGATGAATTCCAGGTGAAATGTTTCCGATTCTGTCTGGATCTCCAAATACAATGAAGTAACAATGAAATTTTGTTCTCCAAAGATAGTGGATGAAAAAGCTCTTGCGATACCACCTTTTCCCATGGAACCCTTCTTCTCGATCTTACGGTAAGATTGAATATCCTTGTAAGGAATGGATTTCTTCAAATCCGTCAGATAAAGTTGTTTTGCTTCATGGTCGAATTGGATGGCCTGATCGCTATAAAGTATTTTTCTTGTTTCCATAAGGACTCCTTTGAGTTAATAGGGACGGTTCTTTTGATTACGTAGACAGAGATTGGTCTTTAGTGTTTTTATCGCAAATGCATTCTTTGAGAACATCAACGAATAATTCAAGGGCAGGATTCATGTTGTTTTTGACCCAGATGGCATCGGTACCGATCAAATAGGGTACTTTTGGAATGTCGATATATCCTAACTTCTTGCTGTTGGCGATCTGATAGCTGCAACCCAATATGGCAACGCCGAGCCCGGACTCCAGATAGAATTTCATGGTTTCCATGGAGTTGATGCGAATGTGATTTTTGAATTCCAATTGATTGATCTTGCATATTTCATCAATGTAAGCGATTGCCGGCTTTGATTCTTCATTATCCAAACTGACTAAGGGCATCTGTTTAAAATCCTCAAAAATTGGGGTTCGATCTTCGAATAGCTCTTTCAGGTAATAGATCCTGGGTGTGGATCGGGACACGACAAAATGGCTGATGCTCTTATTGTTTTGTTGTTCGAAGGAAAAGGTCAGGATCACGTCCAATGTTTCGTTGAGCAGGTTTGCCCGCAAGTTTTTAAAGCCCATGCTGACGATCTGCAAATCGATATCCGGGTAGCGGTCTTGAAACAGATAGAATAGGCCTGGTGCGATGATATCCATGGCCAATTGACCATGTAGGCCGACTTTTAAGGTTCCACTGCGGTTCACATCCATAGTTTTAACGTTTTTGACAATATCATCGAGATGATTGAGCAAGCGGTTGATCTCTTTATAAAAATATGCACCCTGTGGAGTTAACTGGACTTGACGGGTATTTCTTTCAAAAAGTTTGACACCCAATTCTTCCTCCAGATGGGCGATTTGCTTGCTGACGTTGGACTGGGTCGTATAGGCATCATTGGCAGCTTTGGAAAAGCTGGAGTATTGGGCCACCAGTATGAAGTATTTGATCTGCATAAAATCCATCATATTCTTCATCCTTTCTTAATATATTCCAAAATGGAATATATATTAGTCGAATCAGCAATTTCTCTTATTCCATAAAATACTATAGAATTACAAAAAAGAAACAAGTCGAGTACAAATATCAATCGTTTTCATGGTAGTTAACATTATATCATCGATTGCACATGGTTTGTACGTCAAATAAGTAATAACTGCCGAGAGCAGATTATTATAAAAATATTTTTAGGGGGACATGGAATGAAAATGAAAAAGTTTTTGGCACTGATGGTAACGATTTCATTGATCATTGGTTTTGCTGGGTGCTCTGGAGGAGATTCTGGAGATGGCGACAATGGTGATGGAGGAGACGACGGCAAGGTATACGAATGGAAAATGGGCACCATCTACAACGATCCGGTTTCCAGACCGGATTTCAACGCATTTGGTGAATCCATGCAGACATTCATTGATTTGGTAAATGAACGAAGTGAAGGAAGAATTGTGATCACCCCATTCTACAATTCCGTTTTGGGTGCTTCCGGAGAATTGTACGATCAAATGCGAAGAGGAGAGTTGGAAGTATTTTATGGCCAGCCTATGTCCAACATCGATCCTAGATTTGGCGTATTCAATCTGCCATATATCATGAGCGATTATGATCAAGTGCTTGAGTTGGTTGCAAATCCAGATGGAGAGCTGTACAAGCTGGGACAAGAACTTGTTGCGGACAATGGAGGACACCTGGTCAGTTCAGGAGCTTCCCTGTTTAGAGGATTCTTCAATACGAAAAAAAGAGTGGCAACTGTTGACGATATGGAAGGTTTGAAAGTTCGTACATATGAAGATCCAATCGTTCATCAATTTTGGGCTGGAATCTCCAACGCAGCTCCCATGCCTTACAGTGAAGTGTACACCGGATTGCAGACAAATGCTGTAGACGGATTGGAATTTGCTGCTACATCTGTTGTCTCTTCGAAATTTTACGAAGTTGGAAAGTTTTATTCCGACATCAACTGGCAGTGGACCTGGGGTGCCAACATCATCATCAGCCAGGAAAAATGGGATGAGCTGCCAGACGATTTGAAGCAGATCGTATCCGATGCAGCATGGGAAGCCATGGAAGTTCAATACGAGTTGGAGTCGGCTAACACGAGCAAAGCAATTGATGAGTTGAAAAACAACGGCGTAGAAGTGTATAACCTGACGGACGAAGAAAGAGCTACCTGGATCGACTACGCACGATCTTTAGATGAAACTTTTGCAGAAGAAATAGGGGAAGAGACAGTTCAAAGAGTACTGGATGCCATAGCAAGTCTGGAGTAGCATTCAAATAATTATTTTCCCTCTTTGCTAAATTTAGTGAAGAGGGAAAATTTATAAAGGAGGCGATGTTGTTGAGTCGAACAAAAGAAATATTTGAGCGATTGGAAAAGCGGCTTTATCAGGTTGTTAGCAACTTGCTCGGGATCGCAATGATTGCTCTGACCGGAATTATTCTGGTTCAAGTATTTGCAAGATATGTTTTAAATGTTTCCATTGGTGGCTTTGAAGAATTGCCATTATACCTGATGATTATTTCTGTTTGGTTGGCAGCACCCTTTGTTGCTAGAAGGGACCAACACGTGAAGATCGACCTGTTGAATCTTGTGATCAAAAACGATAGAGTCAATAAATTTATAGAAGCAGTTTTACGGTTGATCACCACGGTTGCATTATCATCATTTTTTGTTCTTTGCGTAAAATTTGTGGCAACCAGTCGTCAATATGGCGATGTAACTCCAGGACTGCAAATCCCGTTCTGGATGATCCAAAGCGTTCTGGTTTTCAGTACGTTTATGATGTCTTTTTATTACATCTTGCTAACGATCAAAAGCTTTAAGGAGGCAATCAAATGGAACTCTTAATTTCAACCGGACTGATCCTTGTACTTATCTTCATGGGCATGAGTGTTCCATTTTGCTTTTTGTCAGGATCTTTGTTTTATGCATTTTTATCAGGCGCCAGCACCGGTGGTTATGTATCAACGGCATTCAACGCCCACACTCACGGTGTATTGGCAATCCCTTTGTTTATGATCGCAGGAACCTTGATCGAAAAAAGCGGTATTGCCAAGACCCTCATCGATTTGGGTGAATTGATGCTTCGCCGTTTCAAAGGTGGAATGGGCGCCACCATACCGGTAGTTTCCGCTTTCTTTGGTGCTCTTAGTGGATCTGGAACGGCAACGGTTACGACCATGGGAACCATGTTGACACCGAGATTAGAAGAGCTTGGATGGGATCGACGATATTTAAGCGCATTTATTGCAGCCGCAGGTCCGTTGGGGTACATGATTCCGCCGAATATGAATGCAATCATTTATACTACGGTTTCTTCGGCTTCTGTTGCAGCCTTGTTTCTGGCAACCGTCATTCCGGGGATCATTTGGCTGGCTCTATATCTGATCATCAATCGTTTGACGTACAAGCAATGGTACAAGGTACCCGAATCTGTGGAGAAGCAGACGGTACAAAGTTCATTGAATGATCCTGCTTTGATGGAACCAGTTAAGAAAACATCATCCTTGTCCATCGTCATCGATTCCATTCCAGCCTTTCTTATGCCGGTGATCATCATGGGTGGTATATATTCAGGTATATTCAGTGCTACGGAAGCTGGTGCTGTTGGATGTCTTTATGCACTGATCGTAGGAATTGCCTACTACAAAAAAATCAAACTGCGTGATGTGTTTAAAACATTTTTAAATACAGGAAACTCTTTGGGATCCATTTTGATCATGTTTCCCATGACCTTGATGTTTTCCAGGATCTTGGTCGTCAACAACGTACCAGCAATGCTCACCGAGTTTATAACAGGTTTTTCCACGAATCGATTGGTGATTTTGTTGATCATCGATATCGTTTTGATTTTTGCCGGTTGCTTCCTGGACGTTGGTGTTCTGTTGCTTGTGTTCACACCCTTGCTGCTGCCGACTGCCAGCTTGATCGGACTGACCCAGGTTCAGTTGGGTGTCATGATGTTTGTTGCAGTAGGTGTAGGAACAATTACACCGCCAATGGCTATGAACTTGTTTATTGCGGGTAAGATATGCGATGTCGAATTGAAGGACATGTTGAAGCCCTTGGTACCGTTCCTGTTGTTTGCGGCATTGCCCATGATGTTCCTGGTAACATATTTCCCGGAACTATCCTTGTGGTTGCCGAGACTTGTATTAGGAGCCATTAATTAAAATGGAGGAGGAAGACCATGTATTTAAGAGACGATGAAAAAGCAATGCTAGACGGAAAAGAAGGTTTGGCTGTTCAAAAGGCCATGGAGATGTTGGTCCGCTACGGAGAAGCATTAGGTGCTGAAAAGCTTGTGGACACCAACAACGTTGGTGGTTACATGATTGCAGATAAAGTTCAAATGGAACGTTTTGGAAGTTTCAACAAAGTATTTTCCGAGTTGAGCATCGACAGCGATACGGCCATTGAATTTCCGAAGGTAAAAGTAGGTTCCTGTCAGTTTGAAACACCAATGGATCCGGACTACTATCACTTGGCAGGCAAAACAAAAGAAGATTATGATCTTTATCAGAAAAACATGGAGTTTCTGGCCAACATGGGGATCCAGCTCATGTGCACATGCACTCCGTATCAGGTGGGGAATGTTCCTGTAAAAGGGGAGCATTGTGCCTGGATGGAATCTTCTGCCGTTGTATACATCAACAGCGTACTTGGAGCGAGAACCAATTGTGAAGGCAGAGAAAGTACAACGTCTGCCATGCTGACAGGTAAGATCCCATATTGGGGTTATCATATTCCGGAGAATCGGTTGGGGACTCATTTGGTGGAAGTAGAATGTGACATTAAAACAGCGAAAGACTGGGGGCTCTTGGGATATTACGTTGGTAAGATCGTGCAGGATAAAGTGCCTGTCATCAACAACATCAAACATAATCCTGCCATGGATATGATAAAACATTTTGGAGCAGCTGCAGCTTCCGCAGGAGGCATCGAAATGTATCATATTCCTGGTATCACAGCAGAAGCAAATAGCCTGCAGGACGCTTTTGGAAAAAACAAGCCTAGAGAGCTCATCACTTTTGGCAAAAAAGAGAAGGAAGAAACCTACGAAATATTAAATTCCATCGGCAAAAAGACGGAAGTGGATTTTGTCATGCTGGGATGTCCTCACTATTCTATTGATCAAATATGGAATTTGTGCAAGATGATCGAAGGGAAAAAAGTAAAAGATGGTGTGAATTTCTGGGTATTTGCAGCTCAATCCATCAAAGATCTGGCCGTCCGAAACGGGTTTGAAAAAATAATCAATGACTTTGGCGGACTTCTGATGAGAGATTGTTGTCCTGCACTTGGCCGTTTCAAGCCGGAGGGTTCCACGGTCATGGCTACAGACTCTGCGAAGCAAGGACATTATTTGCCCAACATGACAGGCATCGAAGCATGGTATGGTTCGACACAGGAATGCGTGGATGCAGCCGTCACTGGTCGATGGGGAGGTAAACTATAATGGGAAAAATCATACTGCACGGTAGAAAAGTCGTAGGAGGTTGTGTAGAAGGAGAAGCACTGGTCACTACGGAAACTATTTCAGGTTGGGGAGGGATCGATCCCAAGGAAGGAACCATCATCGACTTGCGGCATGAATTGGCAGGAGAAAAATTTGCAGGAAAAGTGTTGGTTTATCAGGGTGCAAAAGGTTCTTCCGGATGGTCCGGACAATTCCATGAAGCGAGATTGAACAACGTGGCACCACTGGCCATGGTCTTTAACGAGACAACGACCAAGATCGCACTTGGGGCAGTAGTGACGAGAGTCCCTGCCGTCACCGATTTGGATCAGGATCCGACCAAAGTTATCGCTACAGGAGATTGGGTCAAGGTAGATGGAGACAATGGCATTGTTGAAGTGACCAAAAAATGATCACCTGTGGGATGAGAAAGGAAAGAATATGTATCTGACGGATGAAGAAAAAAGTATGTTGAATGGAGACCATGGGGAAATAAAACAGAGATGTATGCAGTTTTTGGTGGATTACGGCGAGGTTGCCGGTGCGGAGCATCTGATCGATCTGGATGGCAATGTAGACCTTCATCCTCCCTATGGCAATTGGCTGGGAGATTATGATGTTTCCTATGAAGAGGTCGTGGAGCTGGCGGAAATAGGGGAAAAGTTCAAAGTACCCACCTTTGCCAACAAAGCGGTGAATCCGGGGATGATCGTGGATGGTTGGGAGAAGATCGATCTGGAACCATTTACAAATCCCGAATTTCGAATGAAGCAGGAAGAAATGATGAAACCCTACATGAAAATGGGAATGGTCCCGATCCTTTCCTGCAACTATTATTTGGTGAGTTCCTACACTCCCACGGTTGGACAGCATTGCGCATGGGTGGAGAGTTCTGCGATCCCCTGGGGCAACGCAGTTCTTGGCGCCCGCACCAACTTTGACGGTTGTTTTCAAACGGCATATTTGGGAAAAGTCCCGGCATATGACATGCATCTGGATGAAAACAGAAAAGCGACCGTTTTGGTGGAATACATGGATGAGCTGAAAACGGATATGGATTATGACCTTTTTGGATGGGCTGTTGGTGAAATGGTTGGTTTGGAAGTTCCGGCGCTGATTGGTGTTGGGAAACCGACGACTTCCCAGTTGGTTAAAATGAACACCAGCTTGAATACGGGAGGCCAGGTGCGGATGTATCATGTTCCGGGATTGACACCGGAAGCACCGACTCTGGAAGCTGCATTTTCCGGAAATTATCAGCGAAAGATTCAACTTGGTCGCGATGATCTGAGAAAAATTTACGACAAAATGAATTACGCATCCAACGATCAGGTGGATTTCGTGTACCTGGGCTGTCCCCATTACAACATTGAAGAGATCCTCAAGGTTGCCCGATTGGTGGACGGGAAAAAACTGAAAGCAACAATGTGGATCACCACCAATCCGTCCAGTTATAAAGTAGCGAAAGACATGGGGCTCATCGAAATCATCGAAAAAGCCGGCGGGAATGTTCTTTCAGGCACCTGCCCGGGGATACTCGGTAAACTTCCACCCAGTACGGTCATGGCAACCGATGCCGCCAAGCAAAATTATTACATCAACGGAATCTATCAGGATCTTCATGTTTGGTACGGAACAACAGAAGATTGCGTAGAGTCGGCCATCAAGGGTGTTTGGCAAGGAGAGTGGAAGTAGATGAATGAAGAAAGAAAAATCATTCTAAAAGGAGAAAAGGTGTATCCCGGCCGGGTAGAAGGCCAAGCGTTGGTCAGCAAGATGCCTTTGATGGGCTGGTTGAACGTAGATGCGGAGAAGGGTGTCATTACCGAAAGAAATCACCCATTAAAGGGAATCTCATTCAAAGGGAAGATCCTTGTTTTCCCAGGACCGAGAGGTTCCGGTGGTTTTGTTTCTTTTGGAAGATCCAAGTTTTATGGTCAGAATCCTGCGGCATTTGTATACACAAAAGGCAACAATTTGACCATATTTGCTGCGATGGAGGCAAAAGTGCCGGCGATTACGAATTTGGATCAGGATCCGACCGAGGTCATTGAAACAGGAGATTGGGTCGTTGTGGATGCCGATCTTGGCATAGTAGAGATCACGAAAAAATAATGCAGCATGTCTGTCAAAGAATCTGATACAGGAGGAACACGCATGACTTCTTACATTATAGAAAAAGAGAGAAAAACAGACATTGCACTGGAATGTGATGTGTTGGTTGCTGGTGGTGGCATAGGAGGTGTGGCTGCAGCAATTGCAGCTGCCCGCAATGGGGCAAAAGTAATCCTTTTGGAAAGGGAATTCCTCTTGGGAGGATTGGCCACACTCGGCTTGATCACCATATATTTGCCCATCTGTGATGGAATGGGACACCAAATCTCTTTTGGTTTGGCGGAGGAATTACTTCATCTTTCCATCAAGCACGGCGCAGAGAAGCATTACCCAAAGGCGTGGCTGGAAGATGGAACACAGGAAGAAAGAATCAATAAGCGCTTTATGACCCAATTCAATCCACATATTTTTGCCATAGAAATGGAGCAGATGCTTCTGGATCTGGGTGTTCATGTTTTATATGGATCCGTCGCAGTGGATGTAAAAAAAGAAGGGGATCGAATCGACTCGGTCATCATAGAAAACAAATCCGGACGTAGTGCCATTCGTTCAAAAACCGTTATCGACAGCACAGGAGATTCTGACATATGCAAGTATGCGGAAGCAGAAACTGCGGTTTTCAAAAACAAAAATGGGCTTGCCAGCTGGTATTACTATTACGAACAATCGGAAGTTCATTTAAAAATGTTTGGATTGGCCGATCTGGTGGAGGGTCACAACACACAGGGAACAGGCAACGAAACCGTCGAAGTGATCAGCAACAAGCGATACACGGGACTGGATGGTCTGGAGTTGAGCGAAATGGTCATCAATGCCAGACATGAAATGTTCAAGGACATTATGGAAAAGAAAGCTAAGAATCCGGAGTACGTACCTGTCACCATTTCCAATCTGCCCTTGGTTCGGATGACCCGAAGGCTCTGTGGGAAATACACTATGGACGACAGCGAGATGCATACATATTTTGAGGACAGCATCGGGACCATCTGCGACTGGAGGAAGAGAGGACCAGTCTATGAACTGCCTTTCCGATGCCTGATTGGGGATGACATCAAAAACCTTTATGTTGCAGGTCGAAACATCAGCGTAACGGACGCCATGTGGGACATCACACGGGTGATCCCGGTATGTGCCGTCACCGGCGAAGCAGCTGGTACGGCTGCAGCCTTGTATGGAGATGTGGACAAGGTGGACATCAAGGGATTGCAGGAGCAACTATTGGCACAGAATGTGGTGTTGCATCATAAGTTTGAGTAAAATCTAAAAAATCATAGGGACGGTTCTTTTGATTACGGGCGCGATCAAAAGAACCGTCCCTATGATTTCTGCGTTTTATATAGAATAAATCTTTACTCTTATCATCCTGTTGTATATAATTAAGTACATACGTACAAAAGGAAGAGGGATAGATTTGATCAAATTGATTGCCATTGATATTGACGGTACCTTAGTTGACTATAACCAGAGCGAAATATCTAGACCTGTTAAATTTGCCATTCGGAAGGCAAGAGATTTAGGGATAGAAATAGTTCTGATATCAGGACGAAATTACTACAGCATGAAAAAATTCGTAAGTGAATTGAATCTCCATGGGGCAGCATTGACCATAAACGGTGGTGTTGTAGTAAACACGGATCAAGAAAAGATCATGCGAGAATCGATCATTCCTTCGGATGTGGTGGAAAAAATGCTGAAAATCCTCGATCAGGATCAAACTCCTCGAATCGTTTTTTCAGGACTTGCTTTGTATGTAGAGCCAAAATATGCACAACATGAAACAGTAAGATATTTGATGAAAGAAAAGGACAATGTCTTACTAGTGGAAGATATGTTTATACATGCTAAAAATAACAATGTCAACAAAATCATGGCAATGACGCAAAATGAAAAAATCGCAGAAATTATTGATAAAATCAAACCAATAAGCAAAGGCATATTGAATATGGAACGAGGTTTGGATAATCACGTAGACATATATCCCTCATCTACCAGCAAAGGTGCTTCACTAGCATATGTAGCGAAACAGAAAGGAATAGATAAACACGAGGTCATGGCGATCGGGGATGCGGAAACAGACATATCCATGTTGTTGGAAGCCGGCGTTGGCGTAGCTATGGGAAATTCATTGAGTAGCGTATGCAAACACGCAGACTTTATTACAAAACCAGTCTGGGAAGATGGTGTCGCCCATGCCATAGAAACTTTCATACTAAAAGATCGCTGAGTTGAACTCAACGATCTTTTTCTTTTTGGTCTGCGTAAAAATCCAGTGATATTTTGATCAAATATCGACCGCTGGAATAAACGATAGGAACTCGATTCTCATCATATGTGACCCGTTGTCTAAGTAGTGCCGGAGTTCCTTTTCGACAATCCAGCAGTTTGCTTTCTTCTGGGTCCAGTAATACGGCGGACATGATGTCATGAATGCTGACCAGGTTGTATTTGTATTTTTTTTGTATCAATGAATAACTGGATTGCCCCTCGCCCTCGCTGGTAAACAAGTCAGGATTGAAATCCGGTAACAGTCTTGTTGGTGCATACCAGTCTTCAATTGTAACTGGATGATCATCGATGTAACGGATCCTTTTTATGTAGTATACGGTCTCTGATTCCGGGATTTCCAGTTTTTCCGCAATTTCAAAAATGTTTGATACGATTTTAAAATCAATGATCTCTGTTCTTAAACTTTTATTGTTTTGGAGAGTGGAGGCGGTGAAGCTCACCACACCGTACATTGATTCCTCTACTTTAGGCGTTGCAACGATGGTTCCCTTGCTGGCTCTTTTTTCTAAAAGCCCGTCGTATACTAAATCTGATATGGCTTTTCGTACGGTAGCTCTACTCACATCAAACTGTTGTTGTAATTTTTCTTCTGTCAAAATCTTGTCTCCGGGTTTTAAATCACCGCTATTGATTTCTTGTCGTATCATTTGAGATATTTGATAATACAATGGAATAGGCATATCCCGATTTAATTCGATTTTTGCAATATTGTTTATATCTTGGTTGGTATCCTTGAACCGCATTCACATCAGCCTCATTTCTTCTGCATTTAATATCAATATAACATTTAATGGTACTATTGTCCATACATACGATTAAAGAAAATTCTGTAAAAACTAGTTGAAATAAAAACTTGACGAATCAAAGAAATGCGTATATCATTATACATAGGTTGTATCGTACGTACGATATAACATAACAAACAAGAGATGGAGGATGACCATGAACAGAGTAGCAGTAACACTTTATGGAGAAATTATTAAAGGAAAGTACACAATCAAGCAAGCATTGCCAACAGTAGAAGAATTGGCGAAAGAGTATCAAGTAGAAGAAATTGACGTGAAAAATGGAATAGGTGATTTGATATACGAGGGAGTTTTGCAAAGAAACCCCAGGAACCAAGACGAAGTAACGGTTCGACCAGAGAGTTTGTGGGGTCTGGTAGGCGGTAATCACAGTTTTACTAATGAAGCGAAAAAAAGAGGGCAAAAGCCTGGGAACCGCGTTTTGACTTTTGAAAAAAGACCGGCATGGCCTCAGGTGATGAAACGACTTCAATTGGATGAAGGAGATGAAGTTGTTGTCTTGGAACGTTTGCTACTTGCCGATGAACATGTAGTTGGTTTGGAATTTTCCTATATGCCGAGCAAACTCTACCCAGGCGTGTCCAGAGACATGTTCGAAGGTGGCGGATCCACTTTTAAGGTCATGCAAGAGAAATTTGGACATGTTTCCGAAAAGGGTGTTGACGAACTGGCGGTTGCGACGTTAGAGAAAAGGGAAGCGGAGCTGTTTGGAATGGAACCAGGTGTTCCGGTACTTATTCGATTCCGTGTAACTCTTAATCCGGAAGGTGTCCCAATCAAAGGTTCAAGAGCCATTTACTTGTTCAGTCCAGGATATGAACTCAATATTTAACGAAAATATATGAGGAAGAAGGGGAAATATGAAGATATTATTGTCAGGTGACAAGTTCATTACAGTGGACATTATGCGAGATGCTGTAGCAGAAGTATTTGGAGAAGAAGCAAACTCTTTCGAATATGTGACCCACACCGGGAACTGGCCCATCGATCCTATTTGTAAAAATGATGAAGTATCAGAATTTTGCGGAACGGATTCCGATTTGATTTCTTTGGTCGAAGACGTGGATGTAATTATGACACATACTGGATGTGTCACAAAAAAATTGATCGAGGCTGCGAAGAATCTCAAGGTTTTGGGTGTTGGGCGGGGAGGTCCCGTCAATATAAACGTAAAGGCATGTACGGAAAGAGAAATACCGGTGGTCAATGCACCAGGAAGAAATAGTGGAGCGGTAACTGAGTTTACCATCGGGTTGATGCTGTCTTTGACACGGAACATCACCTTTTGTCATGATTCTTTCTTCAATAATAAACAATGGCGCGGTGACATGTACGCCTATGAATATATTGGAAACGAATTGGGTGAAAGCACAGTTGGGCTGGTAGGATTTGGGGCTATTGGCATGAAAGTGACCAAAATATTGAATGCATTTGGGAGTCGTGTCTTGGTTTATGATCCTTACATTAAAGAGGAAGACCAGAAGAAACATGATTGCACTTTTGTGGATTTGGAAACATTGATGAAAAGTTCCGATGTCGTGTCACTACACGCCCGTTATAGCAAAGAGACGGAAAAAATGATTGATGAAAAATTATTGGCTTTGATGAAACCGAGCGCTGTTTTGATAAATACGGCTCGTGGAGAGCTGGTAGACCACGATGCTTTATACGATGCATTGGCATCAAAAAAAATCAAAGGTGCGGCATTGGATGTTTTTGAAGGTGAACCACCTGCTGACAACAGCAAGCTGTTTGATTTGGATAATGTCATAGCCTGTACTCACCTTGGTGGAGCCAGTATTCAAGCGGCAGAGATTGGTGCTACCAAAGCCATACAAGGAGTCTATGACATTCTCCATGGAAACAAACCTGAATTTTGTGTGAATCCGGAAGTTTTAAAATAAAATAAAAATAAAAGGAGAATTATGATGAAAAACCTAAAAGCCAGTGAAATTGCAAAAATGATCGACCATTCTTTGTTGCAACCGCAAATGACGAGAGAAGAAATCGACGAAGGCTGTGACATCGCCATTAAATATAATACTGCATCTGTTTGTGTCCGAGGTTACGACGTATCGTATTGTGTAAAAAAACTGCAGGGAAGTGATGTCTTTGTAAGTGCAGTCATCGGATTTCCTCATGGAAATGGTACTTTGGCCAGCAAAGTGTTTGAAACAAGCGATACCATCGATGAAGGAGCAAAAGAAATTGACATGGTGGTGCCTATCGGTTTGGTTCGTTCTGGAGAATTTGACTATGCCAAGCGGGAAATTGGTGAAATTTTGAATGCATGTGTAAAAAAGAATGCGATTTTGAAAGTGATTTTTGAGAATGCTTACTTGACGAAAGATGAAATTGCGGAACTTTCCAGGATCTGTGATGATTTGGATGTTCATTTTGTTAAAACATCAACCGGATATGCACCAAGCGGAGCAACTGTAGAGGATATCAAACTGATGAGAAAGATTTGCAAACCATCCATTGAGATCAAAGCAGCAGGTGGCATCCGTACACTGGATCAGTTTGTGGAATTCTATAATGCAGGTGCAACTCGTCAAGGGACCAGATCTACTGTAGAAATCATTGAGGACGCTATCAAGCGGGGAATGTAGTTGTTTCTGTTTATTTTAAAGATGGATATTGGATTTCAATGCATAAAAATTTAGATGAGGTGAAAAAATGAAAGCACTGGTTCTTAATGGGAAACAAGATGTGGAATATAAAGAGATCCCCACGCCGGAGTGTCCGGACGACGGATTTTTAATGCGGGTCGAAGCAGTTGGTTTGTGCGGTTCGGATGTAAGAAACTATACACATGGCCACTCCAAGTTGCAGTATCCTGCCGTTTTAGGACATGAAAATGCTGGTATCGTAGTTGAGGTGGGAGAAGCATGCAAAGAGTATAAAGTAGGAGATAAGCTGGTTTTGAATCCTGCAATACCTTGTGGAAAATGCTACTATTGCGAAAACGACAATCGGGGACTTTGCGAAAACTTAAAAGTTGTAGGCACTCAAGTTCAGGGGGGATTTGCCCAATATATGGCAGTTGGCAGTGATATCATTGAGAGGGGCCAAATCCTGCGCATGCCGGAAGATCTGGAATACGATCAAGTCATCTTGGCGGAATTGTTATCCTCTGTCATCCGAGCGCAAGAACAACTGGAAGTAGGATTGAACGATACTGTTGTTATCGTTGGTTCAGGACCGATCGGTTGCTTGCATTCTCAAATTGCCAAATTGCGTGGAGCGACAACCATCGTCATGGCAGACATCAATCAAGAGCGAGTAGATGCTGTTCGTCCTTTTGGGGGTACTCATTTCGTGAATTCCGCAGAAGTGGACCTGGTGCAGTATGTAAAAGATCTGACAGGGGGAATCGGCGCAGATGTTGTCATCGTTGCAGCACCTTCAGCAAAACCCCATCAGGAAGGTTTGTTGATGCTAAAAAAAGAAGGAAGACTTTCTATTTTTGGCGGTTTGAGCAAGGAAGATCCCTGGTCTACCATGGATGGAAACCTGATCCACTACAATCGACTTAAAATCATTGGGGCGTATTCTTATTCACCCTGTGATTTCAAGAAAGGGTTTGATTTACTGGCTGGCGGACAGATAAACATGGACATGATCACCCATCGTTTGCCTTTGAAAGATATGGAGCAAGGAGTACAGCTGATCCGCGAAGGCAAAGCGATGAAAGTAGTTTTGTTGCCACAAGTAGAGTAATGAAGGAGGGGAAATAATGTCTACTGGAAAAGAAACGATGACAAGCATGGAACGTTACAGAGCTACTTTGGACAGAAAACAGACGGACAGGATCCTATTTTTCCATAGGGGTTATGGATTTTGTGCAAAAAATACGGGATTTAGTATAGCTGATATTTATGAAGATCCTATGAAAAGTTTTCTGGCACAGTCAAGAACAGCAGAACAGTTCCACTCGGATGGAACTCCTTTTTACACTTTTGTATCTTATGGTTCCTGGGAATTCGGTGGAGAGATCCATTGGCCTGTCGATCGATATGCATCAGGACCATCCGTGTCTAAAAGACCGATCTCCAAACCGGAAGAACTGGATGATTTGGTATTGCCGGATCCGAAAACTGCAGGTTGTGTTCCGAAAATGATGGAGTTCGCAAAATTACAAGAAGAAAACGGCGTTCCCATAGCATTTATCTGCGGAAGTCCTTTCACTCATGCAGCGAACCTATGTGGTGTGGATACTTTTATGAAATGGTTGATCAAAAAGCCGGAAGCTGCCCACAAGGCCATGCGGCTGATGACCGATCATATCACATCTGTTGCCGAATATTTTATTGAAACTTTTGGAAAAGACCGTGTATTGGCCCGTTCTGCGGCACCATCGGAAAGCAATAAACTGATTTCACCAAAGCACTTTGAAAAATTTGCATTGCCTTACCTGAAAGAGCTTCATACGAAAGTATTGGATCTAGGCGCAGAACGGTTTTATGTGCATATTTGTGGAGAACACAACGACAATCTGGAACTCTGGCAGCAAATTCCCTTTGGAGATCCTGGAATCCTAAGTTTTGGTCATGAAGTCACCATTGAAACGGCGGCGAAAACTTTTCCGGATCACGTGATCGCAGGAAACCTTGATCCGCAGATCATCGCCAAAGGAACTCCACAAGAAGTATTCGAAGGTTCAAAAAAAGTGATCGAAGACGGAATGAAGTATGCGGAAGGTCGATTCCTATTCATGAGTGGATGTGAAATTCCTTCCAGTACACCGGCTTACAATATTTATATGATGCAACAGGCTGTTGAGGAATTCGGTTGGTACAAATAGAAGGAGAGAAATAGAATGGAGATATTAAAGAAAATTGCAGATTCATTAATGGAGTTTGAACCGGATGATACTGTGGCTCTTGTCAATGAAGCACTGGAGAGTGGATTGAGTCCAAAACAGATTCTTAACGAGGGATTGATCAAAGGGATGGATGTTGTTGGTCAACTTTTCAAGGATAATGAGATCTATGTACCGGAAGTCTCCATGGCTGCAGAATGCTTGACGGAGGCCTTGGAGATCATAAAACCTCTTTTAGTAGAAGAACCAGGAGACATTCAGGTAAAAGTAGTTATAGGTACTGTTGAAGGTGATATCCACGATATTGGAAAGAGTCTTGTTGGAGTGATGATGGAGGGTGCTGGTTTTAAAGTTATTGATCTCGGAACCAACGTAAAAGCTGAAGAATTTATCCAAGCTGCCAAAGAAAATGATGCCGATATCATTGGTTGCTCCGCTCTTTTGACGACCACCATGCCGGTCATGACGGAAGTAGCTGCATTGGTTAAGCAAGGATCCTTGAACAAAGATGTGAAAGTCCTCTTTGGAGGAGCGCCTATCTATGAAAAGTGGGCGTTGGAAAACGGTGCAGACGGATATGCAGATGATGCATCCGGTGCCGTTCAACTCGTCAAGACGTTGATGGCGAAATAATAATTTGGAGGTACAGAATGGGAAAAGAACTGATTTTACAAGTAATGAACCACGAAGAGACCGAACGAGTGCCATGGGTACCTTTCGCTGGGGTTCATGCAGGAAAACTTAAAGGATATACAGCTAAAGAAGTATTGACGGACGGTCAGAAACTTTATGAATCCCTTATAGAAGTGAATCGTCTTTATAAACCAGATGGGATGCCGGTGGTGTTCGATTTGCAGATCGAGGCAGAAATACTAGGCTGCGAATTGCTGTGGGCGGAAGATGCTCCACCTTCTGTAAACTCACATCCGTATAGTGAAACAAAAGACTTGCCGTGTAAATGTAAAATCCCAAAAAAGGATCAAGGACGTATCCCTATGGTATTGGATGTCATGTCACGTTTAAGTAAAGAGATTGGGCAGGAAACTGCATTGTATGGCTTGATTTGCGGACCCTTCACCTTAGCTTCTCATTTGCGAGGAAATAAAATATTTAAGGATATGATCAAGGATGGAGAGTACGTCCAGAAATTGGTAGAATTTTGCGCAGAAGTTAATATGAAGATGGCGGAGTATTATATAGAGTCTGGGATGGATGTTATCGCCATTGTCGACCCGTTGGTCAGCCAAGTTTCTGCCCGGCACTTCGAAAAAAACCTGGCAGAAGCATTTTCCTCCGTATTCAGTTACATTCGAAGCAAAGGCAAGCTTTCTTCCTTCTTTGTGTGCGGGGATGCCACCAACCAAATCGAAGACATGTGCAAGACGGAACCGGACAATATCTCTATCGATGAAAACGTCGATATCGTTGCAGCAAAAGAAGTTACGGATCGGTATAACATTGCCATTGGAGGTAATATTCCTTTGACAACAGTTATGTTACATGGGAACCAGCAGGACAACATGAAGTACGTTGTTGATTTGCTTGATAGGATCTCCAAAAAAAATCTGATCATCAGCCCAGGGTGTGATATGCCTTACGATGTACCCATTGAAAACACGATCGGAGCGTCCATGGCTGTCTTGAACACAGATGAGTCACGCAAGATGGTTGAAAACTATGAAGCAGTAGAAGAAGATATTCCAGTTGATTTGCCAGATTATGAAAACCTGGAGCGGCCGCTGATTGAAGCATTTACGTTAGATTCGGCAACATGTGCTGCATGTACTTACATGTGGGGGGCTGCAGTCTATGCTAAAGAACAGTTTGGTGTAGACATCGACATTGTCGAATACAAATATACTACGAAAGAAAATATTGCAAGATGCAAGAAGATGGGCGTAACAAATCTTCCCAGTTTGTACATCAACGGTGAGTTGAAATGGAAGTCCATTATACCAAGTGAAGATGAACTGTTTGAAGAAATTCGAAAGCATATGAAAAAATAAACCAGCTATTGTTGGGGGGCCTGCCTAAGGCAGGCCTTACCGACCCAAGGGGGTCTTATCATGGTACAAATTGTTTTGATCACCGGGTTTTTAGGTTCCGGAAAGACTACAGTGCTTGCACAAATTTTAGAAAATATGAAAGACAAAAAAATCGGGATCATAGTGAATGAATTCGGCGATATCAGTATTGATGGCAAGATACTCAGCCGACAAGGATTTGATATGGTTGAGATCAACAATGGGTCCATCTTTTGTTCTTGCTTGAAGGATAAATTCTTGGATGTATTGATCGAATTGGTCCAATGGGACTTTGATTATATTTTTGTAGAAAGTACTGGATTGGCAGATCCTTCAAATATGGATAAAATCATTGAGGTATTAGGCAAAAAAGCTGGAGATGTGTTTCAGTATCGTGGGTCTATCGCCTTGGTGGATGGTGAGTTTTTTGAAGATTTGTTTGACATGCTTCCTGCAATAGAAAGACAAATACTTTTTGCGGATTGGATTGTTTTAAACAAGGCGGACACCAGAACAGAAGAAGAGTTGGATAGAATCAAGGAGAAAATTCGATCTATAAATCCTGTGGCCAAGTTGGAAGTGACAACATACGGCGCTTTAGATTATTCCGCGCTACTCACGGATTTGGAGTCTGGCTGGCGATTCCATGGCGAAAGCACCAACACTCCAGAAAGCCGGTTGACAGTTTTCAAAGTTGATCTAGAAGAAAATCTAGATAGGGAAAGTTTCATTGGGTTTTTGAAAGAAGTATGTACAGGAGCTTATCGTATGAAAGGGTACGGTGTATTGAATGGAAAAGTGCACCAAATTAGTTGTGTCAATTGTGCCATTCAGGTAAAAGAAGAGGATGCGGACAGTGTACCATTGCAGTTGGTTATAATATCTTCTGTAGGGATCAAGTGGATTCGGTTGGCGGAGAAAGCGTGGAAAAACAAATTCGATACTGCTCCAAAAATAATTTTATAGTAGTAAAATGAAGATTTATTACAAAATAGTATTGACGTGAATGGTGTAGCCGGTTATAATGAACATGACGTGATATCGTACGTACAATATAATGTATGTATTATACATATAAACAATGCAGATTTTCTACATAAAGATGTAATCGAAATCAACGTCAAAGAGTAATCGAATTCAATTGTATATGGATATAAACGTATTATAATACATATGACAAGTAGCCCATTAAGAATAGGAGAGTGATCATTTGAATACGGAAGAGAAAAACAAGGATTACAATTGCGAAAGCGAGTTGTGTGAAACGTTGTTGGATGATGAGTGTGCATGTTCCCCCGAAATCGTAACATTACAAACAGACGAATCTATGCTGGTAATCGACCAGACGGTTAAAAATAATAAAGACGTAATCCAGCTTCTTTGCGGCAAAGCCAAGGCAAAAGGTTTTATAACCGATGAGTTTGTTGAAAAAATATTGGCAAGGGAAGATGAATTTCCAACCGGTTTGCCTTCAGCAGTTCCGGTAGCCATTCCACACATCCATGATGGTTGTTTGAAGTCCTTCTTTTCCATGGCTGTTTTAAGAGAACCGATAGCTTTTGAATCGATGGATGGTTCGGACGACCCGATCATGACAGAAATCGTATTCCTGTTTGGAATCACAGATCCCTCCCAACAATGTGCAGTTCTCATGAAATTTTGCGAACTTTTCCAAGATGGAGACTGGATGAATGGCTGTAAAAATGCTACCACTAAAGACTCTTTGATAGAACATTTGAAGATAGGACTTGGGGAATACTTGGTAATATCTTAAACAAAGAAAGGATGATTGAAGTGAAGAAATCGATCAGTATCGTCGTTGCTTGTGGAGGAGGAATTTTTACCACTACAGTTGTAACAGAAAAAATCAAAGACATTCTTAGAAAGGAGAAGATAAGCCACAAAATAACACCCAACAAAATTACGGAAATACCGAATATTACCGGAGCGGACTTGATTGTCGTGACAGGTAAAACAAAACAAGAAAACAAACTAGGCATCCCCGTTATGATCGGTCTTCCGTTGTTTACAGGTGTTGGAGCAAAAGAATTTACTGAAGAACTGTTAATTAAAATCAGAGAAATTATGGAGGGTTGATTATGAGTGTTTTGATCAGTATCGGTAATGCAATCAATTCAGTAATGGGAATCTTTGGTTCTTCCATTGTAGTGCCGGTTATCATTTTCTTGATCAGTATGGTCGTTGGGGCTGGAGTGAAAAAATCTTTTCAAGGAGCATTGTTCATGGGGATCGGTTTGACCATGTTCAACGTGTTGCTGGGGACACTCCTCGGAGGTATAGCTCCTTATGTAATTGGAATGGCACAAGATGTAGGGATTCAACTCCCCTTCATCGATGTTGGATGGCAAGGCGCTTCCGTTATTGTCTACGCAAATCAGTTAGGTTATATTTACCTTGCGGTAGGCTTGGGTTTAAATTTACTTTTGTTCCTGACAAAGTTTACAGACACCTTTCAGCCAACGGACATATGGAATTATTATCAGTTCGTATTCTGGGCGGTAATCGTACAATACGTAACAGGAAGCTTTATGCTAGGCATTGCTGCTGCAGTATTTTGCAACTTGATTGTACTTCTAATTGCCGACATCATTGCTCCATCCATTCAAGAATATTATGGTTATGAAGGTGTCACTTTAACAAGTGTGCCTGCAGCGGTTGCTCCATTTGCTATGTTTGTGAATTGGATGCTGAAAAAAATGAAAATTAAAGAAAAACAAATGGATGTTGACGGTTTAACGGAACGTTTTGGATTCTGGGGTGAACCGGCGACTATAGGATTGATGGTTGGTTTGCTTGTTGCAGTACTTGGTTCAACCAAGATTTTGGGTTCAGTAGATACTTGGGCTGGTATCGTTCGAACTATGTTGACAGTTGCAGGTGTTATGGTTGTTTATCCTGCAGTTTCCGGTCTGTTTGTTAGAGGCCTGGTGCCTTTGAGTCAATCCATGAATGACAAGATCAGAAGTGGAAAAATGAAGCGAGATCACGTTCACATTGCTTTAGACCCTGCAGTTTATTTTGGAGATAGTGCTAACGTAGCTGCTGGATTGATTTTGATTCCCATCTTGTTTTTCATCTCTCTTGTAATGCCTGGTAATGGTGTGCTGATGTTGGCGGACATTCCTGCTGTTCCTTTTATGACAATTGGATTGATCTTTGTATTCCGTGGAAACATCCTGAATACTGTTGTAGCCGGGACAATATGGTACTCTATAGCTAATGTTTTGCAGACTCAGGTAAGTCAAACATTTACTGACGCTGCATTAGCTGCAGGTGTTGGTGATACTTTACCTGCTGTTACAGATGCTGTTTCTCAAGGACTGGGTGTTGCATCTTGGACTGTCGGATCTAACCCGATTTTATGGGTTATTTACAAAGCATTCACTGTTCCAGGAGGAGCAAAAATTATAACGATCCTTATTGCATTGGCAGTATATTTCTTTGTTTGGTTCATGTTCCAGAAAAACAAAAGAAAGTTTTATGTACTCGCTGGAGCTAGTGAAGAGTTTTTGGATGAAAACAAGTATTAATAAAGAACAGTAATCTAAGTAATCTAAGGGACGGTTCTTTTGATTACGTTTTGAACCTAGCTACTAACCAATCACATAAAAATCACCTCTACCTTCGACCATCGGTCAAGCTGGGGTGTTTTTTTCGCTTCTGATCTAAATAAAAAAGGATTTTCCTACTTAATGGACAACAATATATTAGGATGTAATATCATACAATATTTCGACTACTAGGCAAGTCCAGCAAAGGAGAGCAAACCATGCCACGAACTGCCAGGGAACAGAGCAAAAGCGGGATCTATCACGTGATGATCCGGGGTGCCAATAAGCAGGAGATTTTTCATGATGATTCGGATCGGATTCGATTTTTAGAAATACTGGGAAAGTGCAAGGGGAAAACCAGAATACAGATATACGGTTGGTGCCTGATGAACAATCATGTCCATTTGTTGATCAAAGAAGGAAAAGGTGGACTAGCCACAGCCATGAAGAGGATCGGTGTGAGTTTTGTGGGATACTATCACAAAAAGTATGAAACGACGGGGCATCTGTTTCAAGATCGTTTTCGAAGCGAAAGCGTGGAAAATGAACACTATCTTCTAACAGTGATCCGCTATATCCATCAAAATCCTGTAAAAGCGGGCTTTGTAAAGGACTGTTTGGAATGGAAGTGGAGCAGTTATAGAGCCTACTTGGGCAAGGAAACGGATTTTGGGAATTTGTTGGATGATGAGACGATCCTCGAATCCTTTGGAACTTGCAGGGATGTAGCACTTAAAGGGTTTGAGGAATTTCACGGAAGAGAAAACCAGGATGAATGCCTGGATATTGAAGTGAGAAAGCTCAAGGAGAAAGAGGCAAGGCTGGAAATCGAAAAGGTCCTTGCGGGCAAGAGTGTTGCACGGGTCAAGAGCTTACCGAAAGAGGAGCGGGATGAAATGATCCGGATATTGAAAGGCATAAAGGGGTTGAACCAACGTCAACTGGCCAGGATCTTGGGGATTTCCCAAGCCCTCATATCGAAAGCGTAATCAAAAGAACCGTCCCTAGATTTACACCAAAAACTTGATGGCGGAATAGTCCACTTCCTTGGCAAAGGCGGTGGACTTTCTTGCGTATTCCCTGGAGACCTCCTTGTCGATGCCCATCAGATTAGGCACGATGGAAGTGATGTAGTCGATGAGTTCATTAAAATCGTAGCTTGCCGGGTCGTTATAATAGTCCATCATGATCTCCCGACGTCCGCCGGCGTCCGTCAAGCGGTAGTACTTTAGTTCCCCTTCCGTCAGTTGGATGTTGAAATCCCTGGCGTAGTTGTGATGGACCGTGTCCATGAAAGGATACAAAATGCGAATGTTGGACTGGGCGAAGGTCACTTCCCGGTAGAAACGGTCGTTGTTGGCATCATCATGGATGATGTAGTAGTAGATCTTCGACGCCAGAAAGTGGAGCAGGTAGCTGTCGATGGGCTCTTTCATGTGTTTTTGGACCAGCTTGTAAATGCTGGAGAGAAAATCCGTGTAGATGACTTGAAGGATCCGGTCCTTTTCCTTGAAGTAATAGGGGATGGCGGAGAGGGACACTTCCGCCCGGTCCTTGATCATGTGCACGGTGGTGTTGTTGTATCCGTTTTCGTAAAAAAGCTCCTTGGAAGCTTTCAGAATATTATTTTTTGTGGTGATCCCTTTTTTGTACATGTTTTTTTCTTTTCGCATGGCTTTCACCGATGGAATTTGGTTCCATCGTCCTTTCCAGTAGTCACGATGAGTTGGTTTTTCACAGTATACCACAAGCATTTCCAAAAATAAATACAGACAGACCTGGTAAAAATAAAAAAATTACTAAATATTATTGACAAGGCCTTTCCTTGCCAATATAATAAAGTCAAACATGGTAATAATCGATAAATTACTAAATTTGCTAAAGAACGGTTGAGGTGTTGTATGGATAAAAAGTCGTACGATCAGAAAAACCAACGGATGGAAATAGCCCAGCGGGGAGGAATACCGGACCGTGTCCCTGTATATTCCCTGATCGACAATTGGGCATTCTCTTATGCCGGATATGGGGTGGAGGAAGTATTTGAGGATGACGAGAAGCATTTGGCGGCCTTTGAGAAAATCGCCAGTGACTTTTACTGGGATTCCATGTTCGCCAGCACCACTTCCAGGGCCATGAACTACATCGGCATGCTGGATGGAGGATCCTTCAAGAACAAGGGCCTCATGCAGATCGAATCCGGACATTCCTTGTCCATGGATGCAAACGAATACGACGATTTGATCAAAGACCCTTATGCTTTTATTCGGGATGTGGTGGCACCAAGAAAATATGGCTTGATGCGAATGGATCATTCCAGTGAAAAAGTGGAAAAATACCAGAGAGCCGTATCTGAGCTGTACAAATTCAAAGATCTTAATCAACGATCCGAGGAGCAGCTGAAAAACAAATGGAGCATGCCCATATCCAGAGGCGCTACATTGGTCCATCCCGTTGACTTGTTGTTGGACTTTTTTAGAGATTTTCACGGGATCATGATGGATGTGAAAAGAAACCCCAACAAGATCATCGAAGCGGCGGATGCCATGATCCCCATAGTCATTGAAAACTGCGAGATGCAGTACAGCGAAAACAAAGAGGGGATGTCCATCTTCAACCCCATGCACCTGCCCCAGTTTTTACGGCCCAAGGATTTTGAGAAAGTTTACTGGCCTTCCTACAAAAAAATCGTGGAGCACTTTGCCGCCAAGGGAATGGTGGTCCAGTCCTACTATGAGCGAAATTATGCACATTTATACGATTTCCTGCAGGATCTGCCGAAAAACAGCGTATTCGGACTCTTTGAAGACGACGACCTGCGGGAAGTGAAAAAGCGGGTGGGAGACGTGATTTCCATTGGTGGAGGCATGGAAGCCTACACCCTTCACTACGGAACAAAGCAGGAGTGCATCGACATGGCAAAAGGCCTCATTGATGATTTGGCTCCCGGCGGCGGATACGTTTTTACCACCAACCGGATCCTCCACAGCGCCAATGACGCCAACCCGGAAAACCTGAAAGCCGTCAATGAATTCGTCAAAGAATACGGAAAGTATGAGAGGTGAGTCATGGAAACGTTTGATAAAGAAAAACTAAAAAACGAAGAGTTGATCAAAGAAACCGTAAAAGATTACTTGATGATCACAGATGCGGACCAGCAGGAAGCAGCGGAAAAGATGCTGATCTACAATCTGTTGAATTGAAAACGTTGGACAGACCTTCAAGGGAGCGTGAAAACATGGAGCATCATCGGTTTGATTATGCCGACAGTAATGAATTTATAGAAGCGGGAAAGAAAATGGATGCAGATATTCCCTTTTCCGAAAATATTGAAGCACTAAAGACGCCACTGGTGTTGGGCAGAAAAACCATACCCAACCGGATCGTCATCAATCCCATGGAAGGATGCGACGGGACCTCAGACGGCAAGCCGGATGAGTTGACCTACCGCAGATACCAGCGCTTTGGTCGAAGCGGAGCAGGAATGATCTGGTTCGAAGCCACTGCCGTCGTCGACGAAGGAAGGGCCAATCCCAGACAGCTTTCTATCAACAAGGACACCTATCAGGACCTGGGGAAACTTCGGGAGAAAACCATCCAAGCGGCCAAAGAAACCTATGGGGAAGAATTTACCCCATACACCGTGTTGCAGTTGACCCATTCGGGAAGGTATTCCAAGCCCAAGGGGAAACCGGCACCCATTGTTGCCGTGGAGGAAAATCCTTTTCTGAAGAAAGCAGACCAGACCTATCAGGTGATCACCGATACGGAACTTGCCCAGTTGGAAGAGGAATACGTAAAAGCGGCGGTACTGGCCAAAGAGATCGGGTTTGACGCTGTCGACATCAAAAGTTGTCACGGCTATCTTCTCTCCGAGATCCTCTCCGCCCACACCAGGGAAGGTGAGTATGGAGGCACCTTGGAAAATCGAATGCGGTTTACATTGAATGTGATCCGTAAGATCAAGGAGGTCCTGGGAGACGAACTGGAGATCACCCTTCGCATGAACGCCTACGATGCCATTGCCTATCCCTTTGGTTGGGGAGTGGACAGGGCGGACCATCGAAAGCCGGATCTGACGGAACCGGTGGTCTACTTGAAACAACTTCAAGCACTGGGTGTGAAAATGGTCAACATCAGCATTGGAAATCCTTACTATAATCCCCACATTGGGAGACCTTACGATGCCGGGTACTACATACCCGACGAACATCCCATGGAAGGGGTGGCCCGATTCTTGAAGATTCTGAAGGATCTTAAAGACCAGGTACCTCAGATGATCCTGGTGACCAGCGGCTTGAGCTGGCTTCGGACCTTCGGACCCAATGTGGCTGCTGCCGGCATTGAGGAAGGTTGGTTTGATCTTGTAGGTTTTGGCAGACAAGCCTTTGCCTATCCGGAATTCGTCCAGGATGCATTTGGCAACGGGGCCATGAAAAAAGAAAAATGCTGCATCGCCTGCAGCAAATGCTCCGAGATCATGCGGGACGGCGGGAAAGCCGGTTGTGTGATCAAGGACAAGGAGATCTATCTGGACATCTATCGCCAAGGAAAGAAAGATTAAGAACAGGTATCGATCTGCAGCCCTGCTGCAGTTATGATAGAAGTATTTTGTGTCAAGAAGTTAAATAAATTTAGGGGGATTGGAATGAAAAAGCTAGTATTGATCTTGTTGTCGGTTTTCCTTTTGATGGGATCCTTTGCCGGATGCAGTACAGATTCGGACAATGGGGATTCCGGAGATAACGGAAGCCAGGAAAAAATCGTCATTGGAAATCTTCAAGACTTGAGTGGCGCCACATCCGTATGGGGAGAAGCCGTAAAAAACGGTGCGGAACTTTATGCTGATTTGGTGAACGCAAATGGTGGTATCAATGGTAGAGAGGTGGAAATCATCACCTACGACATCAAATTGGATCCCCAGGAAGCCTTGAATGCCTACAATCGTTTGGTGGATCAGGACAAGGCCGTTGCCGTGATCGGACCGCCTCTTAGCAACGTGGGACTTTCTCTTGCACCAGTTGCAGCAGCCAAGGGAGTGCCCGTGGTTGGAAGCTTTATCGATCCGAGAGTTACTTTGAACGAAGACGGAACGCCTCAATCTCAAATGTTTTTGATGCAGCCAAGCAGCGTCCAGTATGCAGAGATCGTATCCGACTATGCGCTCAATGAAGTCGGAGTCAAGAACATGGCCGTATTGTACGACCAGTCCAACTCTTTTGCCGTTTCCCAGGTAGTACCCTTCATGGAATATTTTGAAGCCAACGGTGGGACCATTGTGGCGGAAGAAGTGTACAAGGCCGGCGACAAGGATTTCAAAGTCCAGTTGAACAAAATCAAGGAAGCAGGCGCAGAAGCACTCTACGTGCCAAACTACGTCCAGGATCTGATCATCACCATCCAGCAGGCAGAACAAGTTGGATTGGATGTAGCAATGTTCGGCGGATTGGACTTTGCACCTCCCTTTGTCACCTTGCTTAGCGATCCTTCCCAAGGCGACAACATTTATTTTGCCAACAACTACTCCGATGAGGAGCCCCAGCTGGTGGAAGTTCGAGAAGCTTTTGTCGAAAAATTCGGGGAAGAGCCCATCAACAAAGCCTACTTGGGATACGACAAAATGATGATCATCGTGGAAGCGCTGAAAAATGCAGAAGAGATCACCGGACCGGCAGTAACGGCTGCTTTGGAAAACATCGACAACCTGCAGGGAACCACTGGTGTGATCACCATTTCACCGGAGACCCATCAGCCTCTCGGCTTGTCCATGGTCATGTACAAGATCGAAAATGGAGAATATCTGGATCTGGGCCGTCACGTGCCGGAGTCTCACAAGTAAGTAAGCAAGAGTAAAACCTTAAGGCTCTTTTTCGGGCAGAAAAAGAGCCTTATTAATTAAAAGGGGTGGAACATGTGATTGTTCAACAATTGTTGTACGGCCTGTCCTTGGGATCGGTATATGCCTTGATCGCCGTCGGGTTTGCATTGGTCTTCAACATATTGAAATTTTCCAACTTTTCTCATGGAGGCGTTTTGACCGTCACCGCATATACGGGATACTTGATCGCAACCAAACTTCAGACGAACCTGTGGGTCACGCTGTTTCTCACAGCCTGCGTTGGTGGAGTTCTGGCCTTGATCATCGAATTTTTTGCCTTTCGACGACTACGAAAAAAACAGAGCCCATTGATTTTTTATTTTGTGTCCTCCATCACCATGGGATTGTTGTTGGACAACTTGATCACCGTATATTTCAGCACTAATTTTTATTCATATCCCAACTTTTTCACCAATCGGGTCATCCAGCTGGGACCATACAACATTGCCACCACGGATACCATCATGTTGATCATCTCCATCGTGGCTTTGAGCGCATTGATGCTGCTCATCTATAAAACAAAATTTGGCGTGGCCATCCGGGCTTTGTCCATCGATGCCCAGACCTTGTCCCTCATGGGCGTCAACGTAAACCAGATCATCATCATCACCTTCTTTATCAGCGGTTTTCTTGGCGGGATCAGCGGCGTGTTTTTAGGGATCAACTACACCTTGTATCCCATGATCGGGAAACTGGTGGTCAAGGGATTCATCGCATCCGTTCTCGGTGGATTGGGCAACATCTCCGGCGCAGTCATTGGAGCATTGCTGCTGGGGATCATGGAAGTGACCCTGACCAGCATCGGCTTTATCGGATCCGGACTGGCACCGGTGGTGATCTTTGTCATCATGCTGGTATTCTTGATCGTGCGGCCCCAGGGCATTGCCGGGATCATCATTCATGAAAAAGCGTAAGGAGGCCAACACATGGGATTTTACTTATCCATATTGACATTTACATTCATCACCATCATTGGCGTAACGGGGATCTTTCTGATCACCGGACTGACCGGGTTGTTTTCCCTGGGTCAGGCATCTTTTATGGCCATCGGAGCCTACACGGCAGGGATCCTCATGATCAAGTTTCAAGTGCCCTTTGTCGTTGCCACTATCCTAGCCATCCTGGTAGGATTATTGTTCGGTTTGGTCGTGGGACTCCCCACCCTGCGGTTGCGGCGGGACTACATCGCCCTGGTCACCTTTGGGTTTGGGGAAGCGGTCATCGCCATTTTGAACAACCTGACCAGCATCACCGGGGGAGCCATGGGCCTGAGCGGCATTCCCATGAAAACCAATTTCACCCTGGCATTGATCTCCGCCATCGTCTGCATCATCTTTGCAAGAAATTACAAGTACTCCAAGTACGGGAGACAGTGCATGGCTTTAAAAAGCGATGAACTGGCAGCCAAAGCCATGGGCATCGATGTGAAACGGGTCAAATTGACCACATTCTTGGTAGCCAGCGGACTGACGGCCTATGCCGGTGTATTGTACGGCAGTTTCACTACGTATGTGGATCCATCCACCTTTGGCTGGACCCGGTCGGCGGAGTGGATTATCATCTTGTTCTTCGGCGGACTCAACAGCCTGACGGGAGCCATTTTTTCCAGCCTGGCCCTGGGATCCCTGCCGGAACTCCTGCGTTTTGCGTCCTCCTGGCGACTGGTCATTTACGCGGTGATCGTACTGCTGATTTTAAATTTCCGACCTACGGGGATCTTTGGGGAATATGAGTTGAATCTGAAGACCCTGAAGAAAGACCTGCTTCGAACCAATCGAAAATAACAATCACTTGCAAGGGAGTTAACGATATGAATGTACTGGAAGTCAACAACATCAGCAAGCGCTTTGGTGGAGTCCAGGCGGTGAAAGATGTCTCTTTGGAACTGGAGAAGGGAAACATCGTCAGCATCATCGGTCCCAACGGAGCAGGCAAAACCACGGTTTTCAACCTGATCTCCGGGATCTACTGGATCGACAGCGGAGATGTCCTTCTGAACGGGGAATCCATCAAGACGAAAGAGCAACACGAGCGGACCAGCGCAGGGATCGCCCGGACCTTTCAAAACATCCGATTGTTCAAGGGCCTGACCGTATTGGAAAACGTCATGACCGCACAGGATCCCTTTGCCAAATACAACTTGGTGGACACCTTGTTTTCTTTGAAGAAGAAAAAAGCGGAGGAGAAGCGATCCAGACAGGAGAGCCTGGTCCATCTGGAGATGGTTGGGCTGGCAAAATACAAGGACGAGCGGCCGGAAAACCTGTCCTACGGACTCCAGCGGAAATTGGAGATCGCCAGAGCATTGGCGACGAATCCCCAAGTCATCTTGCTGGATGAGCCGGCAGCCGGCTTGAATTCAGGGGAAGTCATCGATTTTATCGATCTGGTCCACAAGATCAACGAAGAGCTGGGACTGTCTGTCTTGTTGATCGATCACCGAATGCCTCTGGTCATGGAGCTTTCCAAGTGGATCTATGTTCTGAATTTCGGACAGCTCATCGCAGATGGGACTCCGGCCGATATCCAGTGCAATCCGGAAGTAATGAAAGCCTACATCGGGGAGGAGGATTGACATGACGGAAGTGAAGAAATACATATTGGAGATCGAAGATCTGGAAGTCCGCTATGGGCATATCCAGGCGCTCAATGGCGTCAATATCCAAGTGGAAAAGGGAAAGATCATCAGCATCATCGGATCCAACGGAGCCGGAAAATCCACGCTTCTCAACACCATCAGCGGTCTGGTCAAACCGGTCCAGGGGAAGATCCGACATCACGGAGATGAGATCCAGGGCAAACCTGCCCATGCCATCGTCAAGCGGGGGATCGTCCAGGTGCCGGAAGGGCGAAAGATCTTTGGCGGACTGTCGGTACGGGAAAACCTGGTCGTTGGTGGATTTTTGTTGAAAAACCAGAAGAAACGCAACGAATTGGTGGATGAGATGTTTGCCTTGTTTCCGCGACTAAAGGAAAGGGAACAGCAGCAGGCCGGGACCTTGAGCGGTGGAGAACAACAGATGCTGGCCATTTGCCGGGGTCTCATGATCGATCCCGAGTTGATCTTGCTGGATGAACCTTCCTTGGGACTGGCCCCCGTGCTGGTCAATGAAGTGTTCAAACTGATCAAAAAGATCAATGGCTTGGGGATCACGGTGTTGCTGGTGGAACAAAATGCCAAGAAATCCCTTGCCTTAAGCGACTACGCCTATGTGTTGGAAAACGGATCCATCTTCACCCAGGGCAAGGGGGAAGATTTACTTGCCAATGAAGACATCCAGAAGGTGTATTTGGGAGAGAGAGCCACCTGCTAGGTAGCTGCCATCGATATGGAGCGGTACGGAGTTTGCACGATAAATATTGAAACGTCAAAGGATGGAGATGTGGATATGAAAAAAACGGCGATCATCACCGGCGGGAGCCGGGGGATCGGATACAGCATTGTACGGCAACTGGGGTTGGACGGATACAACGTGGTGGTCGTGGCAACCAGGGATGCTTCTGCATACAAGGAAGCTTTGGAGGCCCTGGGTCAAGAAAGGATCACCTATTTGTACGTGCAGGCCAACGTGGCTCATGGAGAAGACCGAGTGAAGATCGTGGAAAAGACCCTGGAAGCCTTTGGGGGCATCCACGTGCTGGTCAACAACGCCGGTGTGGCTCCGAAAGTACGGGCAGATCTGCTGGATATGACGGAAGAAAGCTTTGAGCGGGTTTTGGAGATCAATACCAAGGCCAACATGTTTTTGACCCAGGCCGTGGCCAAGCAGATGCTAAAGCAACCCGTGGAAGGAAAAAAACGGGGAACCATCGTCAACATTTCCTCCATGTCCGCCACCGTTTCTTCCATCAGCAGGGGGAATATTGCGTGTCAAAAGCAGGAGTGAGCATGTTGACCAGCCTGTATGCAGACCGGCTGGCACCGGAGGGGATCTACGTGCATGAAGTGCGGCCCGGCATCATCGCAACGGACATGACCAGCGGGGTCCAGGAGAAATACGACAAGCTCATCGAAGGCGGATTGCTTCCCATCGCCAGGTGGGGAACCCCTCAAGATGTGGCGGATGCAGTCAGTGTTCTTTGCAGCGACAAGATCCTATATACCACCGGAAACCACCTGGATGTTGATGGCGGATTTCATATCCGAAGACTGTAGGAAGATTGTACTGCAATAGGGCTGTAGATGGTAGAGGAGGGATTTGCAGTGAAAAGAAGCATGGAAAACTATCAGGGCCATCCCGTGGAAGTGATCTCCGTGAACACTGTGGTGGTGGGCAGCGGTGCCGCCGGGTTCAATGCAGCAGATACCCTGTTTCAAAGTGGACAAAAGGATGTAGTGCTGGTGACAGAACACATCAAGGCCGGTACTTCGAGAAATACCGGGTCCGACAAGCAGACCTACTACAAGCTGTCTTTGTCCGGAGATACGGCAGACAGCGTGCAGGATCTGGCAGAAGTGCTGTTTCAAGGTCAATGCGTGGACGGAGATCTGGCATTATGTGAAGCGGCAGCTTCTGCAGAATGCTTTTTTAAGTTGGTGCAGTTGGGGGTGCCTTTTCCCAGAAACAAGTACGGAGAATACGTAGGGTACAAGACGGATCACGATCCCAGCAAAAGGGCCACCAGTGTCGGTCCCTATACATCCAGAGTCATGACGGAGTGTTTGGAAAAATCCGTTGCAAAGAAGGAGATACCGGTACTGGACAAGCTACAGGTCATCCGGATCTTGACCCAAGAAGATCGTGTCGTTGGACTTCTATGCCTGAACCTGGCAGAACCGGATGATCCGGCGAAACGATATGTGGCCTTCCATTGCAAAAACGTCATCTATGCCACCGGCGGCCCGGCAGGGATCTATGGGGACAGTGCTTATCCCAAAGGGCATTACGGCGCCACCGGCATCGCCTTTCGCGCTGGAGTGAAGGGGAAAAATCTGACGGAATGGCAGTATGGACTGGCATCCATAAAGCCCCGATGGAACGTATCGGGGACTTATATGCAGGTATTGCCGAAGTTTGTCTCTACGGATCAGGATGGAGAAGATCCCCGGGAGTTTTTGCTCGATTTTTTTGACAGCGACCATGAAATGCTTTCCAAGGTATTTTTAAAAGGATACCAATGGCCCTTTGATGTACGAAAGATCCAGGACGGAAGCAGCATCATCGACCTTTTGGTGTATGTGGAAACCATTTTAAAGGGCCGGCGGGTGTTTCTGGACTTTCGAGAGAATCCCCGTAATAAAAGTAATAAAAGGGACGGTTCTATTGATTACGAGGCTCTTCAGGAGGAAGTACGAGAGTACTTGATGCAGGCTGGAGCATGTTTTGGCACACCCATTGAAAGATTGATGCATATGAACCAACCCGCTGTGGATTTTTATAGAGAGCGGGGTGTCGATCTGGAAAAGGAAATGCTGGAGATCGCATTGTGCGCCCAACACAACAACGGAGGATTGTCCATCGACCATTGGTGGCAAACCAATGTGGAAGGATTCTTTGCAGTTGGAGAAGTCAGTGCAAGCCACGGAGTATACCGACCAGGCGGCAGCGCCCTCAACGCAGGGCAAGTCGGCTCCATGCGAGCCGCCCGTTTCATTGCAGCCAATCGGCAAGGAGAGCCGCTAGAAATGGAAGCGTTTTTGTCGGCCACTCGAAAGCTTGTTTTTGAAGAGATGGAACTGGCAGCCAAAACAAAATCCGAATCACTAGACAACCTGGATGAATGGTGGGACCGGGCAACGAAAAGAATGAGCAGGACCGGTGCTGCCATACGAAATGAACCATTGATCCGGGAAGCTCTTCAGGAGACAAAAGCAGAACTGCTAAACTTCTCAAAAGAAGTGCACTATCACAAGGAGAATCGTTTGAAAAAGTTGTATCGGCTCCATGATGTGTTGTTGAGTCAATACGTGTATATGAGCGCTATGGTCGATTATATGAAAGACGGTGGCCAAAGCCGGGGTAGTGCTTTATATTCCACCGATTACGGGATATTGCCGGATAAAAAGCTGCCGGAGCAATTCCGATTCTTGCTGGAGGATGGCTCATTTGCCGATCGGATCCAGGAAGTCGTATTGAAAGATGGAAATGTAGAGTGCAGTTGGCGACCCGTTCGGCCTATTCCGACAAGGGATGACTTTTTCGAAAATGTCTGGAGAGGGTATCGGGAAAACGGAAACGTGGAAATCTAGAAATTCAGAAATTTAAGGACGGTTCTTTTGATTACAACCTCAAAAACTCAAGATAGATCCATCATGAACGAAACGGATAAAAATTAAGATTTTTATCCGTTTTTCGTGTATATTAGTTTTAGTGGCAATATATCAATTATGAAAGATAATAGGATCAAGAAAATATGAACAATCCATAATGTTCATTCAATAACTGGAGGGGATTTCGTGTTTCGGGAAATGAGACGGATCAAACAAGCCATGCGGGTGGAGGAAATCATTGCCGTATTGGAACGTTGCAGCAACGGCGTATTGGCCTGCCATGGAGACGACGGCTATCCCTATGCCGTGCCGTTGAACTTTGTTTATTATAATGGAAGAATATATTTTCATTGTGCCAAAGACGGCCACAAGATAGACGCCATAAAAAAAGATCCCAAGGTGTCTTTTGCGGTGGTGGATCAAGATACCATCGTCAGCGAAGAATACACCTCCTACTTCCGTAGTGCTCATGCATTTGGTCGTGCCCGGTTTACGGAAGGAGAGGAATGGCTGGATGCCTTTCGTGCATTGGTGGAGAAGTACTCCGGCCATCGATCGGTAGAAGAGAAGGAAAGAGAGATCGCAGGGTGCGGCAGATCCCTCATCGCGGCCATCGATGTGGATCATCTAACTGGCAAAGAGGCTAAAGAGCTGAAATCAAAAGAACCGTCCCTATGATTTCTATGATTTTAAGGAAAGGAAGAGTAAGATGAAAGAATTCAAGGATTTCATGGATGCAATCGACGATCCGGCCAAAAGGGAACGTATGGAAAAAATCTTCGAGCATATCGCGGAGCAATTTCCGTCACTTGAAACAGAAGTCAAATGGAACCAGCCCATGTTTGTCGATCATGGAACGTTCATTATCGCTTTTTCCATCGCGAAACAGCACATGGCAGTAGCGCCGGAAAGGGTGGCTCTGGACAAGTTTGAAGAAGCCATCCAAAAGGCGGGATACCAAAGGACGAAGGAACTGTTCAAGATCCGGTGGAAGGACGAAGTCGATTATGATCTTCTTGACGACATCATTCGTTTCAACATGGAAGATAAAAAAGACTGGAACAAGTTTTGGCGATAATAGTTTGATGACTGAGTATGTGTGGTACTATAATCAAAAGAACCGTCCCAAAATTAACAAAATTTAAGCAAGGATGAGTGCTCTGTGAAACTCAAGCAAAAGAATATCCAAATCAGAAGCATCATTATAATCGCTTTTGCAATTGTCATGGTGCTTTCGACTGTTGGGATCGGATCCATGGTATTCGCAAATTGGATCGCTACAGCCGAAGAAAACACACAGCGATTGATCGGAAACATCAATGAAAACATCTATAATCAAGTCTCCAACTTCATCCACGCTCCAGTCCATATCAATGAAGTCAACCACAACATCATACAAAATGAGATTTTGGACCTGTCCAACGAACCCCAAAGGGAAAAGTTCTTTATTGGGGTGCTGCAAAATCATGAAGACGATATCTACAGTTTCAGCTACGGGACGGAGACCGGAGAATATTACGGTGCTCGTCGTAATGCCGAAGGTGACATCGAGATCATGAAAAACAATGCTGAAACGGAAGGAAATTCCTGGTACTTTGAGGTGAATGACGATTTGACGGCTGGTCCCTTGACGGTCAGGGCCGGAGAATTCGATCCCCGTACGAGAGCATGGTACCAGGAAGCAAAGGGAAAAAAGGCGTCCACATTTTCCCCCATCTACAAACATTTCGTCATGGACGATCTCACCATATCCGCAGCCTGGCCCATCTATGATGGAAACGGCCAGTTGGAGGGAGTGATGGGTGCCCATATGCTTCTTTCTTCTGTGGGAGGATTTTTGGACGATGCTGTCAACGGCTACGAGGGATACGCATTGATCGTGGAAAAAGAATCCGGCCTGCTCATTGCAAATTCCATGGAGCTGGATAATTTTGCCGTATCGGAAGACGGCACCTTTCAACGTTTTGCTGTAGAGGATCTGGAAAACGCCAGCCTCCGACAAGCCTTTCAACAATATGTAGAAAGTCAAGAAACTGATTTTGATTATGAAGACGAAGAGGAACGGTATTTCGTTGATGTTCGGGAGATCCGGTTTGAAGGATTGGAATGGGTCGTCTTGTCTGCCCTGCCGGAAGGCATCTACATGACAGACGCCAAGAAAAGCATCGGATGGACGGCGGCGATCATTTTTCTCGTGCTGCTCCTTTCCGTTCTCGTCTTTCACGTGATCACCAAAAGACTGTTGAAGCCAATGGACGAGTTGCTCCAGACATCTGCAGACATCGCAGCCGGGGATCTGTCCAAAAGGGTGGAGGTCAAGAGAAGAGATGAAATTGGCGTCATTTCTCTGAGCATGAACAACATGGCAGACAAAATGCATGATCTTATCAACAACCTGGAAGCCAACGTGGAAGCGCGAACGGCGCAACTCAATGAAGCCACCGTCGATCTGGAAGAAAACAAAAACCAGCTGCAGTTGATCCTGGATTCTACGGCCGAGGCCATTTATGGCATCGATCTGGACGGAAATTGCACCTTCAGCAATGCCAGCTGCATTCAATTGCTGGGTTATGACAATCAGAATGACTTGCTTGGTAAAAATATGCATACGCTGATCCATCATTCATACGAAGACGGGACACCCTTTCCACTGGGCAAGTGCGGCATTGTTACGACGATCCGGGAAGGGAAGGCGTACGAATCCGATGAAGAAGTATTCTGGAGAGCAGATGAAACATCCATCCGGGTGGAGTATCGGTCCTATCCTCAAATAAGAGCCGGGGAAGTCGTCGGTGGCGTCATCACATTCATGGATATCACCCAACGCAAGCTGGCGGAAGAAAGGATCAAGTTTCTTTCCTATCATGATCCCGTAACCGGTCTGTACAATCGAACGTTTTTGTACGAAGAATTGAAACGACTGAATGTAGACCGCAATCTGCCATTCTCTGTGATCATGGGGGATGTGAACGGGTTGAAATTGACCAATGACATCTTTGGCCATGAAGCGGGGGATGTTCTCCTCAAAAGAGTTGCGGAAGCCATGCAACGGTCTTGTAGGGAGGAAGACATTATTGCAAGAGTTGGCGGGGATGAATTTGTGATCCTGTTGCCAAAAACAGACAATGAAACAGCAGGCGCCATCCTCAAGCGAATCAAAGGTGAGGTGGAAAAAGAGGAATCCAAAGAGCTGGGAAGCAGCATTTCCCTGGGGAAAGGAACCAAATACGATACATTAGATGATATGGCAGAAGTGCTCAAGCATGCAGAAGGTGAAATGTATCGCAACAAGAGTTTGCGACAAATGGAAAACCATGACGAGCAGCTGCAGCTTATCATGAAACAACTACATGAACGATCGGAAAGGGAAAAAATCCATTCTGCGAATGTGAGCGAACTTAGCGAAAAACTGGGGCGGGAGTTGGGCTTGACCAACGAAGCGATCCGAAAACTCAAAGATGCCGGATATTATCACGACATTGGCAAAATCGTATTTGATGAAGAGATCTTGGCGCGGTCTGGTGTATTATCCAAAGAAGAACAACGGGAGATGAACAAGCACGGCGTTGTTGGATACCGGATCTTGAGTTTATTCAACAGTACCATGGATATTGCCAGGGCGGCACTGCATCATCACGAACATTGGGATGGAACAGGCCATCCTGCAGGGTTGAAGAGAGAGGAGATCTCCTTGATGGGTCGGATCGTGGCAGTAGCGGAAGCCTACGACGATCGAACAAACCCCAGAAGCAACATCCCATTGGGAGAGGAAGAGACCTTGAAGGAAATACAAGGATCGTCCGGGAAAAAGTTCGATCCGACGGTGGTTGAGGCTTTGATTCGAGTCAAGAAAAAGGAAAACAAGGGTTAAAAGCAGTTAGAATCAAAAGAACCGTCCCTAGGATTTACGATCAAATGATCCATAAAGTAAGCGGCGGTTTCTGTTTGCATTGGACGACTCCTTTGTATTATGATATGCTAATATTCTAATACAAAAACGAAAGATTTTGCATGGAAAGGCGGGAATACCATGAAATTTGATATCAGCGAAAAAACTTTGGAAGTGATCAAAGAGCTTGGCGGACATTTTGTCATTGAAGTGATCTCCGTTGGTACCACCTGAAACGGCCAATGTGTCAATCGTCCCTGGTCAGGGGCGGTAAAACCGGAAGAACGATACAATATTCATTACGATGCCTATGAGCATGAAGGAATCACCATTCACGTTATGAAAGGGGTCAAAACAAAAGGCAAGCTGACCATACGGGCTTGGCCGAAGTTCCCATTGATGAGAAGGCGATTCTGGGTACGGGGAATCAAAGAGTAAAGGCACGCTTTCGCGTGCCTTTTTCGTAAATCAAGGCAAAAATATTGTTAATATTTTCATTATAGGGTTGACGAACCAATATTAACATGATAATATCGGTACATAACGTTAGCGCTAACAATTAGCTATGATCCTAATAAAATGAATTGCGTTGATTTTTTTTAAGATTTAATGTTAGCGCTAACAATTATAAACGTATTTAAAACAAATACCCAGTAAAGAAGGGATCCAAATGATTTGTTCCTCCATATATTCTGCCTTTGATCTGGAATGGTATCCGAGACCTGTCAGAGACGCCGTCCAATTTTTCCAAAGAGCTTCTTTTCAGGAGATGGAACCGGGAGAATACGAGATCGACGGAAGAGATGTCTATTTTCAGGTCATCGATCTGGAGACAAAACCATGGGAAGAGGGAAAGCCGGAAGTCCATCGAAAATACATCGACATCCAATTTCTTTTCCAAGGAAAAGAAACCATCGGGTTTGTGGATGACAGCGGGAAGAACAAAGTATCGGAAAACCTTCTGGAACAAAGGGATCTGCTTTTTTACGAAGAAGTGCAAGATCTGAAGAAAATCGATATGAAACCTGGAGACTTTTGCGTATTCTATCCCAGCGACGTCCATGTGCCGGGATGCGAAAGAGAAGGCATCATCAAGATCCGTAAAATCGTCTATAAAATCAACGTTGATTTTTATAAAAAAGAAGTCGGCAAGGAGGAAATATGAAAGAGGTAAATTGGGGACTCATCGGATGCGGTCAAGTAACGGAAGTGAAAAGCGGACCAGGATTGTACAAGTCCGAAAATTCCAACCTGGTGGCAGTTTATGACAATACCTATGAACGAGCGCAGGATTACGGAAAACGACACCATGTAAAGAAGGTATATGAGAAGGTGGAAGATCTGCTTCAAGACTCGGAGATCGACATCATCTACATTGCCACACCGCCAAAGTTTCACAAGGAATACGCCATTGCCTGTTTGAACCACGGCAAGATCCCATATGTGGAAAAGCCGGTGGCCATGAATCACGACGAATGTCTGGAAATCGAAGCCTTATCCAAAGAGAAAGGCATACCAGTATATGTTGCCTTCTATCGCAGGGGGATGGAAAAATTCCTTCGCATCAAGGAACTGCTGGATCAAAAGATCCTTGGGGACATTCGGTATCTTTATGTCACCCAGATCATGAAGCCGGAAGAAACGGACCTGGATCCGGAACGACTTCCATGGCGTCTGATCCCGGAGATCTCCGGAGGCGGAAAATTCCTGGACATGGCAGTACATGTACTGGATTGTCTGGAGTTTTTCTTCGGCAAGATGGAGTCCATGAGCGGCATCGTTGAAAACAAAGGCGGTCTCTATCGAGCCGATGATACAGTGGTTGCCACCTTCCGATTTCAAAACGGCATCGTCGGATCCGGAACCTGGTGTTATGTGGCGGATCATGAAGAAAACCGGGTGGAGATCGTGGGAGAAAAAGGTCGGATCCTTTATGATGGATTGAGTGCCAAACGATTCACCCTGATCCTGGACGGACAGGAAGAAGTAATAGAATTTGAAGAACCGGAACACGTGGCCATGCCTTTCCAACAGTCGGTCGTCAATGAACTCATCGGCAAGGAAAAAAGCAACGCCAACTTCGAAGAGGCCATCAACCTGGTTCGAATGACGGACATGCTGTTATCGGAATACAATAAGCAGGTGATGAAAAATGTTGAGAATTAAATACGAGGACATGGTAAAAAAATTCGAGTCCATTCTTATCAAAAAAGGCTTGAGCCTGGAAATGGCGAGAAAAAGTGCAGAAAACTTTGCAAACAACAGTGCGGATGGCGTATACTCCCATGGAGTGAACCGATTTCCCAGAGTGATCAGCTACATCGACAAAGGCTACATCGATGTGAAAGCAGAGCCTACCGTAGAAGGTCGCATGGGAGGATTTGAACGATGGAACGGCAATCTGGCCATGGGAAACACCAATGCGGTACGAGCCATGGAACGGGCCATTGAACTGGCCAAAGAATGCGGTATCGGCATCGTGGCACTGGGCAATACGAACCACTGGATGCGGGGCGGCACGTTTGGATGGCAGGCGGCGGATGCGGGAATGATCGGCATGTGCTGGACCAACACCATGCCCAACATGCCAGCCTGGGGAACGAAAGACCGGAACATCGGCAACAACCCCTTCATCATGGCCATTCCCAGAAGCAACAAGGAGCACGTAGTGGTGGATTGCGCCATGGCCCAGTTCTCCTACGGCAAGATCGAAGAGACAAGGATGAAAGGCCAGCAATTGCCTGTTGTCGGCGGATTTGACAAGGAAGGAAAAGCCACTACGGATCCGGCAGCCATCGAAGAGACCTGGCGGGTACTTCCCATCGGATTTTGGAAAGGCTCCGGCTTGTCCATCGCTTTTGACTTGATCGCCGCAGTTCTTTCCGGTGCCAATTCCACCACGGCTGTGGGGAAAAAGGCGGAAGACGAATACGGCTTGTCCCAGATCTTCATCGCCATCGATCCGGAGCACATGAGTTCCGTGGAGATCACCGACGCCATCATCGACGAAGTGATCGAATCCATCAAGGAATCGGAAAAAGCAGAGGGAACCAGTCAGATCTTCTATCCGGGAGAAATGGAGATCAAAACCCGACGGGACAACATGGAAAACGGGATCCCCGTTTTAGAGTCGGTCTGGGAGAGCATCCAGCAGCTGGAAGCATAGATTGTTTTGGTTGCATCCCAGGATGCGACCTTCAATAAAATTTTTATAAGGAGAGGGAAAATGAAAAAATTATTTGCAGTATTGATCGTAGTAATGATGGTATTCGGCCTTGTCGCTTGTGGACAAGATTCCAACGACGGCGGAGACCAAGGATCTGATGGAGACAACGGCGGAGATTCCGCAGAAGTGATCACCCTTCGACTAGCCCACAACCAGACATCTTTGGACAACCCTTACCAATTTGGCCTGAACAAATTTGCGGAAGAGTTGGAGCGTTTGTCCGGTGGCACCATGGTAGCGGAAGTATTCCCGGGAACCTTGGGAACCAACGAAAGCGAATTGGCCATGAAATTGACAACGGATACCGTTGACGTGGTGGTTGCATCTCCGGGATTCATGTCTGGAACCGGCGTACCGGAATTCGACCTTTTGTCCCTGCTGTATCTGTTTGACAGCTTTGAGCATTGGGAAACCACCATTGACGGAGAATTTGGCGACACTATGAAAGACCTGATCACGGAAAAAACCAACAACGACTTCAAAGTTGTAGGATACTATTCTTCCGGCGTACGTAACTACTATGGCAAAAAGCCCATCGTCGTACCGGAAGATGCTGCAGGATTGAACATTCGTTTGCAGGGATCTCCTGTACAACAAGAGTTCTGGAAAAAAGCAGGAGCAAACCCCATCAGCGTTGGTTGGGCGGAATTGTATCAAGCATTGAACACAGGAACTGCTGACGCAGCAGAAAACGATCATACCAACATGATGCTGCAAAGTCACCACACAACTCCAAACGGAAAATACACTTCTTTGACAAATCACGATTATACCACTCGATTGTTGTTGATGAATGGTCATACATTTGATACATTTACAGAAGAGCAACAAGGTTGGATCCTGGAAGCGGCAGAAGCTTCTGTAGCCGAGGAAAGAGCAGTTACTTACCGAATGCTGGACGAATCCAAAGCAAAGATCCTTGAAGAAGGTGGAGAGATCAACGAAGTAGACCTAGCGAAATTCAAGGCGCTGGCTCTTCCGATCCAAGATGAATATGCCCAAGAAAACGGAATGGAAGATCTTCTGGAGCTGACAAGAAAATAAGTTGACAAGGAAATAAAGGAATCAAACTTAAGGCTATGATCCCATAGCCTTAAGTATTTAACACAAGCCTTGTGTATGGAAAGGAAAAATGGTATGGATAAAATTGCAAAAAAAATCCAACATGTTGAAATAGTTTTGGGAACGCTATTCATCAGCATATTTTTTATTACGATCCTGATTCAAGTGGCCTCCAGGTATCTGGGGTTCTCTGCAACATGGACCGGAGAGGTTTCCACATATTCTTTCACCTGGGCGGTGTTTCTGGGTGCAGGTGCCATGACCTATGAAAACAAGCATTTTGCTTTTGAGTCGTTGAAAGACAAGCTCACTCCAAAGAAAAAAGAAATCGTCGAAATGATCATTTCTTTGATCGTACTGAGCTTCACCGTCTCTATTTTGTATTTTGGCGTCATTATCACCCAAAAGTTTTGGAATTATCGTTGGATCGATCTTCCCATGATGAAAATGGGTTATACCTGGTTGTGTCTGCCCATTCTGGGTGGGACGACAACCTTTTATACCCTTAATCGTATCGTCATCGCCATTAAACGCATTCGAAAGGGGGTAGCCCAATGACCCAGATCGTGCTAGTTACATTGTTCGTATTGTTTATAGCCATAGGGGTGCCCATTTCTTACGTGATCGGTGTCATCGCTTTTTTGGGGATCCTTCTGATCCCCAACCTTGGCGGGATCGTGGTCTTTATGAAACTTTTCACCGGTCTCGGTTCCTTTGTATTATTGGCAGTGCCCTTGTTTATACTGGCCGCCAACCTGATGAACCACGGTAATATATCCAGGCAGCTCATTGATTTTTCCAATGCCCTGGTTGGTCACCGGCGGGGAGGACTGGCCCATGCAAACATCATCGTATCCATGATTTTTGCCGGTGTCAGCGGATCTTCCCAAGCCGATACGGCAGGAGTGGGAAAAGTATTGATCCCGAAAATGCAGGAAAGCGGATATGACGATGGAACGGCAGTCGGGGTAACCGCCGCTTCGTCCACTCTGGGAAGCATTATTCCACCAAGCATCACCATGGTCGTTTTTGCCGGCATCGCCAACGTATCTACAGGCAAGTTGTTTCTCGTAGGGATCCTGCCCGGGATCGTATTGGGTTTGGCCATGATGGTGGTGGTATTTTTCATCAGCAGAAAACGAAATTTTCCCCGATATGAGAAAGTGTCTCTGTTGGATACAGCCAAGTTGTTCATGAAGAGCTTTCCTGCATTGATGACACCGGTCATCATTATCGGAGGGATCGTCACCGGAGCCTATACGGCAACGGAGGCGGCAGCCTTTGCCTGCGTATATGCTCTTTTCATCGGGATGTTCGTATACAAGACCATCAAACCCAGGGATCTTCCGGAGATCATGAAGGAAACCTTGAAACTGAGTTCCTTGTCCCTGTTTGCACTGGCTACCGCCAATGCATTAGGGGAGTTGTTGGGATATTACAACATATCCACCCAAGCGGCAGAGTTCTTTGCAGGGATCCCGGGAGGCGCACCCGTCTTCATGCTGGTGGTAGTGGCATTCTTCCTCTTTGTAGGAACCTTTATGGATGCAGTGCCGGCCATGATCCTGTTTGTACCGGTCATCCTTCCTGGTGCATTGGCCCTGGGCATCGATCCGGCTCACCTGGGATTGGTAGTGGTCATGACTTTGGCCTTAGGACTGGTCACGCCGCCTTACGGATTGTGCCTTTTGATAGCAGGTTCCATTGCCAATATCGATGTGGAAAGATCCTTTCATGGAGTATTGCCCTATTTCATTATTGGTGTGGTTGTTCTGATCGCGGTTGCATTGCTGCCGGACATGGTCATCGCCATTCCAAAGATCATCAGCCCCAGTTACTTCTAGCATAATAATTCATTTTCGTAAGAGAATAGAACAAACAAACATGTGACTACCAATGGATTGGTAGTCATATGTAGTTTAATAATGTATAATGTTTAAGTATGATCGGGAATACAAAAATCGTGCCAAACGGAGAAAAACAAAGGATGATTTCAAATGAATATTTATGACATTGCGAAAATAGCCGGTGTATCTCACACGACCATATCCAGGGTCATCAACAGCAAGCCTGGAGTGAAGGAAGAGACCCGGGAAAGAATTTTAAAGATTTTGGACGAGTACGCTTATTTTCCCAACAGCTGTGCCAAGGGACTGGCCAGCAATAAAAACAAGATCATCGGGATCTTGTTGATCGACGTGCGAAATTCTCACCACACGGATACAGCTTTTTACATCGAAGAATCTTTTGCCAAACTGGGATATGCCAGTATCATAGCCGCTTGCGGGTGGGATGACAGCATGCAGGATGAATACTTGCGGGTCATGGCCAGCAGAAATGTGGAAGGGTTGGTGCTCATCGGATCCCGGTTCCAAAACGACAATGCGCAAAAAAGCATCAAGAAATATTTCAACGACAAACCGGTGGTCATCGCCAACGGATATTTGCCTCTGGACAATGTCTGCGGCGTGTTGCTGGAGGAACGAAAAGCGGTATCTCAGGTGGTGGACCATCTGGTGGGAAAAGGGCATCGGAATCTGGCTTTCATAAATGACAACTGCACCGTCAGCGCCAACAACAAGCAGCAGGGATTTCTGGATGGGATCCAAAAGAACGATCTTTTGTGGAACGAAAAGAACATCTTGGATATCCATACCAGGTACTATGTCAGCAAGGAAGAAACGGAAAAGTTGCTGCGGGAAAAACCGGAGATCACCGCTATCATCTATTCGGAGGACATTTTGGCGGTAGGCGGGATCAAGGCCTGCTACAGCCTGGGGTTGAAGATCCCGGAGGATATTAGTATCATAGGATTCAACGATTCCATTTATTCGGACATCTCCACTCCCACCATCACCACCATTGACAACAGGACCCACGATACCGGGGAGTATTGCTCCAAAGCGCTCCATTCCATGTTGAACGGAGAGACGGTGGAACCGGTCTATCACTTGGAACCCACCTTCAAGATCAAGGAATCTTCCCTGTAAAGTATAGATAGAAAACGACAGAAAGGATGATCGACATCGCTTCGCTGAACCAGCATTTTTTAGTGTCTTTGCTTATCATAGTCATTGGGTTTGTGGCGGGAAGAATAGGACTTTTGAAAGAAGAGGACAAGGGGACCCTGTCCAAAATTTTGTTCAACATCACCTTGCCGGCGCTGATCATTCGGTCTCTGCAAAACGATCTGGACAGCTCCGTCTTGATTATGCTGATCTTTGGATTCGGGTTCGGTGCATTTATGACCGTGGTTTCCTGGTTCATCGGACGAAACAAGGAGCGGTCGGAACGGGGGCTTTATGCCATGACCCTGCCTGGTTTCAACGTGGGATTGTTTGCATTTCCACTGGTGGAGGCCATATGGGGGATCCCCGCACTGGTGTACGTCATTATGTTTGATATGGGCAACGCCTATATCATTTTTGGATCCAGCTATTTTTTCAGCAAATTCTATACGGGAGAACCGACGAAAATGAGCATCAAGGTTCTCTTCAGCAGTTTGATCCACTCCGTTCCTTTCATGACCTACAACATCGCCCTCCTCTTCAACCTGGTTGGTGGGAAGCTTCCAAACCTGATCATGGAAGTAGTGGGGACCCTGGGGAGTGCCAATACACCTGTTGCCTTCCTGCTTCTGGGGATGAGCATCAAGCCCAGTTTTGACAAGGATACTTTGCGGATCCTACGAAACATTCTGTTGAGCAGATATGTACTGGGAGGGGCTTTTGGAATTTTGATGTATCTGTTGTTGCCGATCCATCCCATTCTTTCACCATTGCTGCTGATCGTATTTTTGTTGCCGGTGAGCATGACCACCCTGCCTTATTCCGTGCAGCTGGGCTACGACGTTAGTTTCATCGGGACGGTGAACAGCATAACCATTATATTCAGCTATTTCGTCATCTGGGTGGTGGCGGTATTGTCTATCATGTAGGGAAGTATAGAATGGACAATTGCAATGGATAGCTGTAGGAGGAAGGAAAATGACGACATCGAATACCAGCATCGGACGAGGGAAAAAGGGGAGCAAGTTTTGGATGCAGACCCTGGTGAATCGTTTGAGTTTTCTGGTGGAACTGAGAAAACAGGGGATCGATGCGAAACTGATCTTGTTGAATCTGGTGGATGATCCCACTCATATAAAGACGGGTCTGGATGATTGGCTCCGCCATTATGAAGAAATATATCAGACCATGCTGGGGACGACCCGTTGCCCGGATCATGTGCTCTTGATAAACATGGATGTGGGTTGAAGAATTGAAAATGGGAAAAAGAAAGAATCACTACAAGGAGTGAGTGCAGAATGAAAGACATCCGGATCATGGATGGCACGATAGACGACAAGGAATCGATGTTTGCCTTCTTTTCTGAAGTGTTGACCCACACCTTTCGTGACAATGATATTTGGGACATGCAGGACGATCTGAAGGAAGAGATCGAAGAAAAAGAAGCGTTTTTTATGGAGTCGGTTCTTGAACCCGAAAAGAGCCGACGATTTCTATTGGCAAAACTGGACGGAGATCTCATTGGATGCATCGCCATAGGCCCTGCCAACGATTCCATCATCGAAGGATCAAAGGGACGATGTGCCGGTTGGTTGGAGGTAGGTACTGTATTCGTCCACCCGGATCACCAAAAGAAGGGACTGGCGGATCGAATGATCCTGGAAATGGAAAAGATGTTGAAAGACCAGGGCATGTCTCATTATGTGTTGGACAGTGGATATCCGATTTCAAAGAAGATCTGGACCAGACGATACGGCGAACCGGACTATGTCATGAAAGACCATTGGGGGGAAGGCGCAGATCATTTGATCTGGTGTGTGGAGCTTTGAATAGGGTTGAAAATGTGAAAATGGGGACGGTGACTTTTTTGCAAAAAAGTCACCGTCCCCATCAAAGATCATCCCATCACTTGGTTTCGCCCGGATTTTTTGGCTTCATACAATTTTTTGTCCGCTCGATTGATAAACGATTCTGCGCTGTCCATCTGATATTGTGCGATCCCGCCACTGATCGTTACCTTGACCCCTTCACCAAATACGTGTTCTTCGATGCGGGAACGGATTCGCTCGCCCGCGTGTTCTGCGCCTTCTTTGCTGGTGTTTGGAAGGATCACCAGGAATTCCTCTCCTCCATAACGGCCTACAGAATCCAAACCCCGGATGCTGCCGGAAAGGATCTTTGCCACTTCTTTTAATACAGTATCTCCAAAAACATGGCCTTTGGTATCGTTGATCTCCTTAAAGTGATCGATGTCAAAAATGGCAATATGGAGTTTCTCTTTGGAGAACAAGGAAGTTTTCATCTGATTGTCCAATTCTTCCATGATGGCGCCCCGGTTTCTAATTTCTGTCAAAGGATCCGTGTTGCTTTCCACTTCCAGCAACTCGTTCTCCACCCGCAATTTTTCTTCCTTGTTCTTTTGATCCGTAATGTCGAAAACGATGCCTGCGGCAAACAATGCTTTTCCATCCTCATCCCGCTGTGTCACTTTTCCACGATCGAAGAACCATTTCACGGAACCGTCCTTGGTATAGATTCGGTATTCGCATTCATAGACAGGGATCTTGCCATCCATATGGTCCTTCATGGCTTTCATAGTGGGAAGATAATCGTCTGGATAGAGTTTGTCGGTGAAGAAATCATAGCCGATCCTCTCCGGCAACTCATCCATGGAATAGCCCAATGCGGAGGCTTTCAGTGGATTAAAAACGATGTTTCCCGTTTTGAAATTCAGATACCAGTGTCCCAGGTTTCCCGTCCAGGCAAAGTCCAGCTTGTCTTCCTGCTCTTTTTGAGTCAACAGTTCACGATTTAACATCTGCAGTTCTTCGATCCATTGGATCAATTCCTCTTTTGTATAGTTGCTGTAATCCATTGTTTACCCCACTTATTTCGTTTGTTTGCAATATCTTCAGTATACATCAACGGTTGATGGGGACGGTGACTTTTTTGCAAAAAAGTCACCGTCCCCATTTACGAAACCGCTTGCATCTGCAATAATGAAAGAAATGATGGGATGAATTGGAGGGCGCAATGAAAAACAAGACGTTGGCCGAGAAAGCGGCCCAGGATCTATTATCATACATACAGGAACAACAATTGGGAGAAGGGGACCGGTTGCCCAACGAGTACGACTTGTCCAAGCGGTTGGGTGTGGGCCGAAATACGGTCCGGGAAGGGGTCCGTATTTTGGCTTCCCGCAACATCCTTCGGATCAAGCAGGGTTCCGGCACTTTTGTATCGGACCAGCCGGGTCTGGTGGAGGATCCTCTGGGTTTTTCCTTTATGGAAGACCGGCGAAAGCTGGTGTTGGATCTGATGCAGGTTCGACTCATCGTGGAGCCGGCCATTGCCGCCCTGGCAGCCCAAAATGCCACAGAGGAAGACCTGGTGCAACTGGACCGTTTATGTGGTGAGATCGAAGAGTTGATCTATGCCGAAAAGGATTTTTCCGAAAAAGATCGGGCCTTTCACGGGAAGTTGGCGGAATCCACAAAGAATCTGGTCATGAAAAACCTGATCCCGGTCATCCATCAAGGGGTACGTGTTTTCTCCGCTACCGTCTCTGCCCAGGAGTATGAGCAGACCATGGAGACCCATCGAAAGATCTTGGATGCTGTGAAAAATCGGAAAGCGGTGGAGGCGGAACAGGCCATGCGGTATCATCTGCTCTACAACATGCGACGTTTCGAACAGGAAGATCCAACCGTCTAAAAGACGGTTTTTTTTATAAATCCATAATACATAGGATGAATAATGGAATTAATCGTTTGAAATGCTTGAAAAAGCGTTTTTGTGATGATAAAATGGATACAAACATAGGATGAATAATGAGAGATCAATAAAAGAAACTTGATTTAGATCATGGAGGAGGAAATATTTTGAAAAAATATGACGTACTGGTCATCGGAGGCGGCGTGGTGGGCAGCGCCATAGCCAGGGAGCTGTCCCGTTATCAACTAAAGATCGGCGTGCTGGAGAAAAATCCCGATGTCTGCCTGGAGATGAGCGCCCGAAATTCGGCAGTGCTCCATGGCGGATTTGCTTACGAGATCGGTACCAACAAGGCTGCCCTCTGCGTGGAAGGCTGCATGGAATTCGACGAGGTGGCCCGGGAGCTAGATGTACCCTTCATAAGAACGGGGAAAGTATTGGTGGGAAACACACCGGAAGACATGGAAAGTTTAAAGGAGACCCTGCGGATCGGAAAGATCAACGGTGCCGTCGGGTTGGAGATCATCGACGAAAAGAGACTAAAAGAACTGGTACCGGCGGTGGAAGGATCCTTTGCCCTGCTATCTCCCATGAGTGGTATTCTTGATCCCTTTCAATACACCATCGGGTTGGCGGAAAATGCCGTGAAAAATGGCGCTCGCTATCATTTGATGCGGGAAGTGACGGGGATCCACAGGGAAGAGGACGGAACCTACAAGGTGGAAACATCAAAAGAAGATTTCCGGACCAAATGGGTGATCAATGCAGCCGGCCTGGGTGCCGTAAAAATATCGGAAATGCTGGGGATCACCGGCTATAAAATGGGTGGGACCCGGGGTCATTACATCGTCCTGGACAAAGCCGTTGGAGACCTGCTCCCCATGCCCGTCTATCCAGTGCCATCCACCACATATATGGGCATCCACGTGACGCCGACGGTGGAAGGAAATGTCACCGTAGGGCCGGACGCAGATCGGGTGACGGATTTGGCAAATTATGGCGTGGAACAGCACAACATGGATTATTTGGTGGAGGATGCCTCCACCTTATGGCCCCACATCCATCGGAAGGATTTCATCCGCAACTATGCCGGCATCCAGCCCACCTGGCTGGACCGGGAAGGGCCCATGAAGGATTTCGTCATCGAAGCGCGGGAAGATGTTCCAAACACAGTCAACTTGATCGGCATCGAATCCCCAGGTCTTACTGCGGCACTGCCGGTGGCAAGACGGGCGGTACAGTTGTTGGTGGAACGGGAAAAACCGGAAATGAACTCCAACTTTGATCCCACGAGAAAAAGGATCCAACGGTTTGCAGAAGCAACACCGGAAGAGCAGGCCGAATTGATCCGGGAAAATCCAGATTATGGTGAGATCATCTGCCGATGCGAGTCCGTGACCAAAGCGGAGGTGTTGGATGCCATCCACAACCCTCTGGGTGTGGAAACCATGATCGGCATGAAATATCGGACCCGTTCCATGATGGGCCGGTGCCAGGGTGGTTATTGCCAGATGCGGATCGCCCAGCTGCTTCAGGAAGAAAAAGGATTGGACGTCACCCAGGTGCTTTATGCCAGGGAGGAATCGGAATTGTTTTCAGGGAGGGTGCGATAAGATGAATACGGAGAAAAAGCAAGTCGTCATTATCGGCGGCGGGCCGGCAGGCCTGGCGGCAGCCGTTGCCCTTCATGATCTGGGCGTCAAGGACCTTCTCATTGTAGAACGGGAAAAGCACTTGGGAGGGATCCTTCGCCAGTGCATCCACGACGGGTTCGGTCTTACTCGATTCAAGGAGTCCTTGAGCGGGCCGGAATACGCCAGGCGCTTCATCGACGAAGTGGAAAAACGAAACATTTCCTATATAACGGAAACTACTGTCATCGAATTGACGGAAGACCGGATCGTACGGGCGGCTTCCAAGAAAGGACTGTTGACCTGGCAGGCCGATGCCGTCGTCTTGTCCATGGGATGCCGGGAGCGGACCCGGGGAGCCCTGCAGATCCCCGGGGAGCGTCCCGGGGGAGTCTATACGGCAGGCGTGGCCCAGTCCTACATCAATTTATACAATACCATGGTGGGCAAAAAGGTCGTCATCCTTGGTTCCGGCGACATTGGGCTTATTATGGCCAGACGACTGACTCTGGAAGGGGCGAAAGTGGAAGGGGTCTATGAGATCCTTCCATATCCCAGCGGACTGGAGCGCAATGTGGAACAGTGTCTCAACGATTTTGGCATCCCCCTCCATCTTTCCCACACGGTGACCAAGATCCATGGCGGGCGTAGGGTGGAAGGGGTGACCATCTCCCAGGTGGATCAAGAACGAAACCCCATTCCGGGAAAAGAGACTTATATTCCCTGCGACACCCTGGTCCTATCCGTAGGGTTGATCCCGGAAAATGAACTTTCCAAGATGGCCAAAGTGGAACTGGATTCCAGGACCAACGGGCCCAGGGTGGATGCATCCTACCAGACTTCCACACCGGGGATCTTTGCCGCCGGCAATGTGCTTCACGTCCACGACTTGGTGGACTATGTTTCCATGGAAGCGGAGCGTTTGGCAAAAGGAGTGGTGGATCATCTGAAAGGAGCCACTTCGAAAGAGTCCTGTATTCCGGTGTTGGCAGGAGAAGGCATCACCTACGTCCTTCCCCAACAGATCGGAGATGATCAAGAACCTTTGTTGTCCATGCGGGTACAACGCCCGGCCGAGAACATAGCTGTTGTTGTCCGGCAAGGGGAGAAAGAACTGGCCCGGTTGGAACTGGAGGAAGCCCTTCCGGCGGAGATGATCCAGATTCTTCTGGATCCTGAAAAAATCAAAAGCGATCAACCTATGGAGGTGTATGTCCGATGATGAAACGAATGACTTGCATTTTGTGTCCCAACGGGTGCAAATTGAAGGTGGAATATTCCGGGAAAGAGATCTTTTCCGTAGAGGGAGGCAAGTGCCCCAGGGGAGACAAATTTGCGGATCAGGAGATCAACGATCCCCAACGAAACATCGCCACTTCCGTTTTGGTGAAAGGGGGGAACTCCCCCTGGCCAGTGTACGTCTGACTGCCCCCATCCCCAAAGACCGGATCTTCGACGTCATGGAAGCGATAAAGGCCTTGACCTGCACGGCTCCTCTTCGTGCTGGGGAGGTCTTGATCCAGGATATCCTGGGACTGGGAGCAGACGTGATCTGCACCAAGGAAGTGGACCGGATCCAACAATAGGATGGACCCGTACCACAAGTTCATTGACGACGAGAAACTAGTATGGTAGTATTTCCCTAGAACGTTTGTGATTTTTGTCACAACGCTGAAATGGAGGAACGACCATGGTGGTTTTGGAAAAAATTAAAAAAGAAAATAATCAATCGGTAGGGGAATATGTTTACGACACGATCAAAAAGAACATCATCAATCTGAACATAAAACCGGGAGACCGGATCAGCGAAAAAGAAATTGCCGATATGCTGGAATTGAGCAGGACCCCGGTTCGGGAAGCGTTCATCAAGCTGTCCAAAGAAGGGGTGGTCTATGTATTGCCCCAGCGGGGAACCTACATTTCCAAGATCGATCTGGACCAGGTGGAGGAAGCTCGATTCATTCGGGGCAGCTTGGAAAAGGCGGTCATGGGGTTGGCCGTAAAAAAGGGGATCTCCAAGGAGTATGCCAAAGCCATCGAAAGCAGCCTGAAACTTCAGAAGAAATACATCGACAATAAAGAATACGAAGCGTTTTTGGAAGAAGACGAGGCTTTCCACAAATTGATCTTCGCCGCAACCAACAAATGCCGCAGCTGGGAAGTCATCGAACAGGTGAACACCCAGTACAAAAGAGTGCGGCTGTTGAGCTTCGAACTCTACCATTCACTGGAAACAGTATACGAGCAGCATGTGGCCATTTATGAAGCCATCGTGACCAAGGATTTGAAGAAGGCAGAAGAGATCGTTGGGGAGCACGTGGTGAAAATATTGGCGGATCAACTGGAATTGCAAAAGAAATATCCGGGATACTTCAAGGAAAACGAGGAAAAGATTCAATAGTGTTGCAGAATTCGAAAAGTCAAAAGTGGGCCAGTGGAAACCCACAGCCTGCTTTTTTATAATGAAAAATAATTGTATAAAAAGATGATATTATAAGATTTACGCGAAGAGTCGCGGGTAAAAAACTTATGAATACGTTTTACAAGAACGTTGACACAGACATACTAGTATGGTAGTATGGTGTTGTTGATAGGCAAAGCCTTCAACAAAAAACGCAATTCAAAAGAATTAGGAGGGAAGTAGGAAATGAAGAAAACAAGATTATTGGCACTATTGTTGGTACTCATGCTGTCCTTGACCGTATTCATCGGTTGTGGCGGTGGAGACACGGACGGAGAAGACAACACCGACGGAGGCAATGAAGGTGGCGGAGAAGAAGTACAAAGCATCGAGTGGAAACTTGGTCACTTGGGCAACGACACCCACATCTGGAACGTAACGGCGTTGAAATTTGCCGAGCTGGTCAGCGAGAAGACCGACGGACAGATCACCGTTACCGTATACCCCAACGAGTCTTTGGGTAATGAGATCGACACCATCAATATGATCCAGTCCGGCGCAGCCGACATGGTCATTTCCGGTGAGTCCATGCAAAACTGGGCACCCACCGCAGCCATGATGGCCGTACCATATGCATTCAACGGCGAAGCTCACATGAGAAGCGTTGTTGAAGGAGACATCGGTCGTGAGATCGAAGACGAGATCACGGAAAAAGTTGGTTTGGTCCCACTGTACTATCATGTACGTGCACCTAGAAACCTGACTTCCAACAAGCCCATCAGCACTCCGGCAGACTTGGCAGGATTCAAAATGCGGGTTCCCAACGTTCCATTGTTTGTAGAAGCATGGAAAGCAGCTGGAGCCAGCCCCCAAGTAATGGCTTTTAGCGAAGTGTTTACCGCACTGCAGCAAAACGTCATCCATGGGCAAGAAAATCCTTACGACTTGATCCACTCTGCAAACTTCAACGAAGTACAAGAATACGTCAACGAAACAGAACACGTTTATGGTTGGATCTACGTATTGGTTGGAGAAGCTCAGTTCAACGAGTTGACGGAAGCCAACAAAGCTGCCGTTCGTGAAGCTGCAGCAGAAGCACAAGAATTTGGAGACGGACTCCTGGAAGAAGAGATTGCTCGATACAAGCAAGAACTCCAAGATCGAGGAATGAAGATCAACTCAGACGTAGACAAGGCAGCATTCCAAGAGGCCATGGCACCTGCGGTACAAGAATTCCTGGACGAAGCACAACTTGATATTTACAACCGAATCGTAGAAGCTGGTAAATAGACCGACATAAAAGACTATCCATAGGATACCTCGCCGAGAGGTATCCTATCCTATTTCACACAAGGCATGTTTGGCCAATGACATGCACATATATTGTACAGCGAAAGGAGGAAGGCGATAAATCTTTGCGAAATAGTAAAGATTATATTGCAACATCATGAAAAATAATGATTATTTAGAAAAGTTTTTAAGAGCCGGAGCACTGTTGTCTTTTGGTGCGCTGATCGTCACCGTCATGCTGCAGGTTATCACTCGTTTTTTGATCCCTAGTGTGACCCTGGTCTGGACGGAGGAAGGATCCCGGTTTCTTTTTAAAGTCGCCGTGGCTTTTGGTGCACCCTTGGCCATGAAGCATGAAGAATACGTCAACGTGGACATCGTTTTGAACATGCTTTCCCGAAAGGCAAAGGACGTTTTTGAAATCATTATCCACATTATGACCATCGGATTGTTTGCCATTGTATTGAAAGAATCCTATACTTTTGTAAAAATAGGACAGTTCCAATTGTCTCCGACACTTGGGTTTCCCATGTCCATCGCCCATGGCACCATTTCTGTAGCAAGCTTTTTTATTTTGATCTACGCCATCATCAATCTGTTTCATTATTTGCAGGATCTTAAGAAACGAGGTGAAGAAGCTTGACCGCACTCATTCTGTTTGTTTCATTTATTATATTGATCTTTTTCGGCCTGCCTGTTGCCTTTTCACTGGGAGCATCCTCGTTGATCTATTTGCTGCTGGAAGACATCCCATTGACCATCATGGCCCAAAAGATGTATGCGGGACTGGATTCTTTCACATTGGTCAGCATACCCGGATTCATTCTGGCCGGTAATTTGATGAACACTGGAGGGATCACCCGACGGATCATCGATTTTGCCAATGCCATACTGGGTCATATCCGGGGGGATTGTCCCTGGCCAACATCGGTGCGTCCATGCTCTTCGCCGGGATCTCCGGTACCGCTTTGGCGGATACGGCCAGCATTGGCGCCATGCTGATCCCGGCCATGAAAGAGGAAGGATACGAAGCAGACTTTTCAGCTGCTGTAACGGCATCCTCTTCTACGGTAGGTCCCATCATCCCTCCCAGTCTGCCCATGATCATCGCCGGAACATTGACCGGGATCTCCGTTGGAAAACTGTTTTTGGCAGGAGCACTGCCGGGGATTTTGCTGGGCCTGTCCATGATGATCGTATCCTACATCATCAGTAAGAAGCGTAACCATCCAAAAGGCGAGCGACAGACCATCGGATATATTCTTCGTACTTTTAAAGATGCCATCTGGGCCATCGGCTTGACCGCGTTGATCCTGGTAGGGATCCTCAGCGGTGTCTTTACTCCCACGGAAGCATCCATCATGGCTGTTGTATATGCCGTCATCGTCGGATTGTTTGTCTACAAGGACCTGAAATGGAAGCAGATCCCGGGAGCCGTCATCGACTCCATCAAAATGTCGGCTGCCATCATGATTTTGGTTGGTTTTGCCAACTTGTTTGCCTGGATCCTGGCCAGTGAGCAGATCCCCCAAATGATCGCAAATGGGATCTTGTCCATCTCCACCAATCCCATCATCGTTATCTTGTTGTTGAATGTTTTGTTGCTCTTTGTGGGTACTTTCATGGAGACCATTGCAGCACTCATCATTCTGTTCCCGGTATTGTTGCCGGTGGCAGTGAGCGTGGGCATGGATCCCATCCAATTTGGGGTCATGGCCGTATTGAACCTGGTCATTGGATTGACCACACCACCTGTAGGAGTTTGTCTCTTTGTTGCAGGGGGGATCGCCGACGTCAGTTTGGTCAAGTTGTCCAAAGCCGTCATTCCCTTCCTTCTGGTCAGTCTGGCCGTATTGATGCTGGTCAGTTTCGTACCGGCCATCAGCATGTTCCTGCCAAGTCTGATCAATTAAGAAGTCAGTTCGCTTGATAAATAAGAACCACAAATAAATAAATTTGCAAAAGGAGCGTATCGATGAAAATCAAAGCGGTGCAAGTAACCGAACCGAAAAAGATCCAAATCGTTGAAGTGGACATGCCCACAATACAAAATCCGGACGAGGTATTGATGCGGGTGAAAGTGGCCGGCATCTGCGGTTCTGATGTTCACATTTTCCATGGCACCAATCCCATGGCGTCCTATCCCCGAATCATCGGCCATGAGTTTGCCGGCGAGATCGTGGAAGTGGGAAGTGATGTGACAAAAGTATCCGTTGGAAACAAAGTCGTGGCAGAGCCCATCTTCTATTGCGGGGAATGCTATGCCTGCAAAAGCGGACGACCCAATGTCTGTGAAAACCTGGAAGTGCTGGGCGTTCATCGGGACGGCGGCATGCAGGAATACGTGGTATTGCCGGTAAGCAAGGTCCACGTCATCGGAAACGATGTAGACTGGGAATTGGCAACCATGGTGGAACCCTTCACCATTGCGGCACAAAGCACCTGGAGAGGGAATGTCACAGCCGGAGAGACGGTCCTGATCATGGGCGCCGGACCCATCGGCATGGGGATCCTCCAATATTCCAAGTACAAGGGAGCCACCTGTATCGTCTCTGACATCGACAACGAGCGTCTGGAAGACGCAAAAGCCATGGGAGCCGATCATGTGATCAATCCCCTGGAAGTGGACGTGGTGGAAAAAGCCCTGGAACTGACGGGTGGAAGCGGACCCAATGTGACCATTGATTCTGCCTGTACCCTTCGAACTTTCGAGCAGGCGGTGGAAATGACTTCTCCCGCAGGTCGTGTGGTCGTGTTGGGCTTCAACGTGGAGCCTTCTCAAATCCCACAAGTGCTGATCACCAAAAAAGAACTGACCATCGTTGGTTCCAGACTTCAGACCTCCAAATTCCCGGAAGTCATCGATCTGTTCAACAAGGGTGTATTGAATCCAAGAGCACTGGTGACCCAAAGTTTCCCATTTACGGAAGTGGAAAAAGCCATGGCCGTTATTGAAGACAAGTCCATCAAGAAAAACAAGGTCATTCTGACCTTTTAGAAACAAGCAGGATCTGCTATAAGATTCATCGTGAAATACAAGGAAGAGGAGGAATACATCATGCAAATGACATGGAGATGGTACGGCATCAACAACGACGACATCACCCTGGACCACATTCGACAAATTCCCGGTGTGACGGGCATCGTATGGTCCCTTCACGATAAAGTGGCCGGAGAAGTTTGGGAAGAAGAGCGGATCAAGGAAACCATGGACCACATACGTTCCAAAGGATTCAACGGAGACGTGGTGGAAAGTGTCAACATCCATGACGACATCAAACTGGGCAACGAAAACCGGGACAAATACATCGATATCTACATCGACACGATCCGAAAACTGGCAAAAGAAGGGGTCAAAGTGATCTGCTACAACTTTATGCCCGTATTCGACTGGACCCGAACGGACCTCTACAAGGAACTGGAAGACGGAAGCAACGCCCTCTTCTATGAAAAGGCGCTGGTAGAGGGGATCAACCCGAAGGAGATCGCAGATCGGATCCTGGAAGGGGCGGGAGACAAGACCATGCCCGGATGGGAACCGGAACGATTGAACAAGTTGGAAGAGCTTTTTGAAAAATACAAGGACATCGACGAAGACAAGCTTTTCGAAAACCTGAAGTATTTTCTGGAGCGGATCATTCCTGTCTGCGAAGAGGTGGACGTGAAAATGGCCATCCATCCCGATGATCCACCGTGGCCGATTTTCGGACTTCCTAGAGTTATTCGAAGCCGGGATCACATTAAAAAATTCCTGGGTCTGGTGGACAGCCCCTACAATGGTCTGACCTTATGCACCGGCTCTTTGGGACCGGGACAAGCCAGCGAGATTCCGTCCATCGTACGAGAATTTGGGGACCGGATCCACTTTGCACACATCCGAAACGTTCGGGTCTACGAAAATGGAGACTTTATCGAAGTCAGCCATCGGGCGCAAGACGGCAACGTGGATGTGGTGGAAGTGGTGAAAGCATACCATGAAATGGATTTTAAAGGATACGTGCGACCGGACCATGGTCGTCACCTGTGGGGCGAAGAAAAAACCTGTCGTCCCGGTTACGGACTCTATGACCGGGCTCTGGGCATCATGTACATGTGGGGTATTTGGGATACCCTGGAGAAGGAAAGGGCTGCAAAATGAAACTGGAACGAAAAGCTTTGAAGGATAAACAAGCCTGGTTGGACCAAGGTATTGCACTCCCTGAGTTCGACCTGGACAAGGTAACGGAAAAGACCCTGGAACATCCAGGTTGGATCCACTTTGGCGCAGGAAACATCTTTCGGATCTTCCCGGCCCGTGCCCATCAAATGCTGTTGAACCAAGGGGCGGCGGATACAGGGATCATCGCTGTGGAGACCTTCGATTTTGAGATCGTGGAGCGGGTTTTTGACGCCTATGACAATCTAACCTTGTCCGTGATCATGAAAGCGGACGGCACTCTGGATAAGGCGGTGGTGGGAAGCATCGTGAAGGCTCTCACTTCCCGGGTGGACAATGGAGATTTCGACAAGCTGGTGGGTTATTTCACCGATCCGTCCCTGCAGATGGCAAGTTTTACCATCACGGAAAAAGGATACGCCATCAAGGACCATATGGGCGATTACCTGGGCGCCGTTCAGGCGGACCTGGAAGCGGGTCCACAAGCGCCCCTTCACGCCATGAGCGTGTTGACCGCCTTGTTGTATCAACGATTTTTGGCAGGAGAATTGCCTTTGGCCGTTGTGAGTATGGATAATTGTTCCCACAACGGAGACAAGATCAAGGCAGCAGTAACGGAGATCGCAAAAGTTTGGGCAGGCAAAGAGATCGTGAAACCGGAATTTTTAGAGTACCTTGGAGATGTTTCCAAAGTATCCTTTCCTCTGTCCATGATCGACAAGATCACCCCCCGACCTTCTGAAAAGGTACAGGAAGCATTGGAAGCGACCGGTTTGGAGGACATGGGCGTCATCGTTACGGAGAAGAACACCTACACCGCTCCTTTTGTCAATGCAGAGGTCAGCGAATATTTGGTCATTGAGGACCTGTTCCCCAACGGGCGACCCCCTTTGGAAAAAGCCGGCATCCTCTTTGGAGACCGGGAGACGGTGAACAAGGTGGAAACCATGAAAGTGACTACTTGCCTGAACCCCTTGCATACGGCATTGGCAGTGACGGGATGTCTTCTTGGTCATACTTTGATCGCTGATGAGATGAAAGACGAAGAGTTGAAGAAGCTGGTGATGAAGATCGGATACGACGAGGGACTGCCTGTCGTGATCGATCCCGGCATCATCGACCCGAAGCAATTCATCGACGAAGTGGTGGGGGAGCGATTCGTCAACCCATTCATTCCGGATACGCCCCAGCGGATCGCGACGGATACCTCTCAAAAGGTGGCCATCCGTTTTGGAGAAACCATCAAGTCCTACGAGGAAGATCCCAAGCTAGATCCGTCTACTTTGGTAGGGATCCCTTGGCCCTTGCGGCCTGGCTTCGATACCTGATGGGCGTGGACGACCAGGGACAGGAAATGATTTTGTCTTCCGATCCCATGCTGGATGTTTTGAAACCGATCCTGGAACCGGTGAAGTTGGGAGACACTACTGCTGATTTGTCGGAGATCCTGAAAAATGAAGAAATTTTCGGGGTGGACCTCTATGAGGTTGGCCTTGGAAGCAAGGTGGAGGAAATGTTCCTCCAAATGATCAAAAAAGAAGGCGCCGTCCGAGAGACGTTGAAAGCTTACTTATAGAAGAATTAAATGGGGACGGTGACTTTTTTACAAAAAAGTCACCGTCCCCATTACAATACCGTTGACGCAACTGATTTGAAGGGATATAATGAAAGTATCAAAAACAGAACGATGTTTCATAATATGAAACAATAAAATGGAGGTTCGAAAAATGAACGATGTATTGAAAAAGATCCAACAGATCGGGATCGTACCTGTTGTGAAATTGGATCGGGTGGAAGACGCATTGCCTTTGGCCAAAGCTCTCATGGAAGGTGGATTGCCCTGTGCGGAAGTGACCTTCCGAACGGATGCGGCCAAAGACTCCATCAAGGTCATGTCGGATACATACCCGGAAATGCTGATCGGTGCAGGAACCGTGTTGACCAAGCAGCAAGTGGATGATGCAGTAGAAGCTGGTGCCACCTTTATCGTCAGTCCGGGTCTGAATCCGGAGATCGTCAAATATTGCGTGGACAAGGGTATTTTGATCGTACCCGGTTGTTCCAATCCCAGCGACGTGGAGCAAGCCATCTCCTTTGGCTTGGACGTAGTGAAATTTTTCCCGGCGGAAGCATCCGGCGGATTGGCCATGATCAAGGCCATGGCGGCACCCTACGTCAACATGAAGTTCATGCCTACCGGTGGCGTCAACGAAAAGAATCTGAAAAGCTATCTGGATTTCCCCAAGATCGTTGCTTGCGGCGGCAGTTGGATGGTCAGTGCAGACCTGATCAACGAAGGAAAATTTGACGAGATCAAGAAGATCACCAAAAAAGCGGTCCAGGAAATGCTGGGCTTTGAACTGGGACACATCGGCATCAATGGAGATGACGAAGGGGACGCAGAAAAGATCGCATCCCGCTTTGAACTTCTTTTCGGATTCGAAAAGAAAGTAGGCAACAGTTCCATCTTTGCAGGGGATGGCATCGAAGTGACCAAGAAGCCTTATCTGGGTGAAAAGGGCCACATCGCCATCAAGACCAACTACATAAACCGAGCCGTTGCATACATGGAAGCCAACGGATTTGACTTTGACATGGATACGGCAAAGCACGACGCCAAGGGCAAGCTGACGGCTGTCTATCTGAAGGAAACATTTGGGGGATTTGCCCTTCATCTTGTACAAAAGAAATAGAAAATCAATCAAATATAATCAGGAGGTAATGGATAATGAAAAAAGCAGTAACTTTTGGTGAGATCATGCTCCGGTTGGTGCCGGAAGGATATTATCGATTCATTCAAGCGGAAACTTTTGGTGCAACCTATGGTGGCGGAGAAGCCAACGTGGCCGTCTCTTTGGCCAACTACGGTATAGACACAAGCTTTGTCACAAAACTTCCGAAGCACGAGATCGGACAGGCGGCTGTCAATGCCCTGCGACGTTTCGGGGTAGACACCAAGTCCATCACAAGAGGGGGAGACCGGGTAGGCATCTACTTCCTGGAAAAGGGAGCCAGCCAGCGACCGTCCAAAGTGGTATACGACAGGGCCGGTTCCGCCATTGCAACGGCAAGCAAGGACGACTTCAACTGGGACGAGATCTTCAAAAATGTGGATTGGTTCCACTTTACCGGGATCACTCCCGCTTTGGGGGACAATGTGGCAGAGATCTGCATGGAAGCCTGCAAGGCAGCCAAAGATCGAAACATCACCATCAGCTGCGACTTGAACTACCGAAACAAATTGTGGTCCAAAGAAAAAGCCGGTCAAGTCATGGGAGAGCTTTGCGAGTACGTGGATGTTTGCATCGCCAACGAAGAAGATGCCAGCGACGTTTTCGGCATCAAGGCGGCCAATACGGACATCACTGCCGGGAAAGTGGACCACGAAGGATATAAAGATGTGGCCAAGCAATTGGCAGACCGATTTGGATTCAGCAAAGTGGCCATCACCCTTAGAGGATCCATTTCCGCCAGTGACAACAACTGGGCAGCCATGATGTTTGACGGGAAAGAATACTATTTCAGCAAGAGCTATAAGATGCACATCGTAGACCGTGTCGGCGGCGGGGACAGCTTTGGCGCCGGACTGATCTACTCCACCTTGATGGATTTCGCACCCCAAGACATCATCGAGTTTGCAACGGCAGCCAGCTGCTTGAAGCACACCATCGAAGGTGACTTTAACCAAGTAAGTGTCGACGAAGTGAAAAAATTGGCCGGCGGAGACGCATCCGGTCGAGTGCAGCGATAGTCGAAGAGGTTCAATAACTATATATAGATTTCAAAAGGAAAGCCGATTGATGGGATCAACGGCTTTTCTTTGATAAAGCAGGAAAAAAGAACTTGTGTTTTGCATTGTGGAACAGTTGAAAAACAGATATACTTTTGATGATGATATTGGAACGATGAAAGAAGAACCATGCAGGACAGGAGGAAGGATCATGAGTGAAAAAAATCCGGTCCAATCGGCAGGTCGAATCTTCTCCGTATTGGAGATGCTGGCCTACGAAGGACCCCAGGGTGTCACGGAATTGTCCAAGGCACTGAAATTGAATAAAAGTACGGTCCATCGGCTGTTGGCTTCACTGATCACCATGGATTATGTAAAAAAAGAAGACGATTCCGACAAGTATCGATTGACTTTCAAATTGTTGGGACTGGGGGAAGCCTTGTTGGACAAGGTGGACATCGTCTCCATTGCCCGCCCATACATACAACACTTGGCGGAATTTAGTGAAGAGACCGTCCACTTGGTCCAAAAGGAAGGTACCAACATGGTCTACATCGACAAGGTGGAATCCTACAGCAGTTCCGTACGAATGGTTTCCAGGATCGGTGTGGAAAAACCCTTGTATTGCACAGCGGTAGGAAAGGCCATGCTGGCGGAACTCACCAATCAGGAAGTAAGGCAAATATGGGAGAAAAGCGACATTCAAAAGTTGACGCCGAAAACTATCGTGGATTTTGATGATTTCTTGAGAGAACTAGATGAAGTGCGGGAAAAGGGATACGCCCTGGACAATGAAGAAAACGAGCTGGGTGTACGTTGCATTGGCGCCGTCATCAAAAATTACAAGGGGAAGGCGGAAAACGCCTTCAGCATCTCCGCACCCATCAGCAGGATGAGCGATCAGCGGATCGACCTGCTGGCAACGGAAGTGTTGAAGATGAAGAAGGAGCTTTCAAGAGCTTTTGGGTTTTTCCGACAGGAGGATCGGCATGCGATTGACATTTGATGAAATTTACCAAGAGATCAAGAATGTTTTCATGAAAAACGGGTTAAGTGAAGAAAAGGCCTCTCTATGTGCAAAGGTACACACGGAATCCACCTACGACGGCATTTATTCCCATGGAGTGAACCGGGTAGCCCGATTTGTGGAGTATCTAAAAAACGGTTGGGTCAATGCCGATGGAGAACCTGTATTGGAGAAAGAATTTGGGGCCATCCAAGTCTACAATGGAAATCGGGGTCCGGGTGTACTCAACGGCATTTTTGCCGTGGATCGGGCCATGGAGCTGGCAGACAAGTTTGGAATAGGTTTGGTGGGATTGAAAAACACCACCCATTGGATGCGGGGAGGCACTTACGGATTGAGGGCTGCGCAAAAGGGCTATATCGCCATCATGTGGACCAATACGGAGGCAAACATGCCGCCATGGGGAGCGAAGGAGTCCAGACTGGGAAACAATCCCTTGGTGCTGGCAGCACCGGGCGAAAAAGAGGGGGAAGAACTTCTTCTGGATATGGCCATATCCCAGTATTCCTATGGAAAGCTGGAGGTGACTCGACAGGCGGGGAAGAACCTGCCCTATCCGGGAGGATTTGATGAAGACGGAAATTTGACGGATGATCCTGGCGTCATTGAAGCATCAAGACGGATCCTACCAGTCGGTTACTGGAAAGGATCCGGGCTCAGCTTTATGCTGGACATCCTAGGATCTGTTTTGACGGAAGGAATGAGCACCGCCGACATGGAAGAAGAAGGGATCGGAAATTGCACCGGCGCATCCCAGGTGATGATCGTCATCGATCCGGATCGAACGACGGACCGGGAATCCATGCTGGAATCCATAAGAAATACCATAAGGTTTGTAAAGGGCGCAGAGAAGGCAACTGGATTTGGCAAGGTGTCCGTACCTGGTGATGGCATGAGACGGTTTCGGAAAGAGCACGATGAACTGGGGATCTATGTGGATGATGTGGTTTGGGAAAGGATCAAAGGATTGTAACGTGAAATGGGGACGGTGACTTTTTTGCAAAAAAGTCACCGTCCCCATTTCGTCCATTAAAATTCATTGAACTTTATATCATAGATTTCAAAAGTATACCAGGTGAATGGTCCTTCGTCCAAAATCCAGGATGCTTCCAGTTTTACAGGCATCCGGATCCCGTCGACAATTTTCGTTTCCACGACTTTGGCCATCCATTCCGTGGGTTCCTCGTCCGTTGTCTCTTTGTAGCGGTAGGCAATGAAGTGGGTCAAAGCCCCTTCTTCATCAATATAAAAATATGCGGAACCGGAGGTGTCTTCGTAGGTCATGGTTGCTTTGGCGCAGGTATCATCCACCGCTTCCCATTGGATGTAGGGGCTCAGTGCGGCTGTCGGAAACCATACGGTCTCCCCCAAGAAACGCTGCATGGTGGATTGATCCACTTTCTTATTGCCATCCACGTTGACGACGGGGATCAAACCGCCCAGCTTGATCTGAATGGATCCCTTCCCTTCTTGGAATAGGTCTCTGCCAAGTATGGGCAGACCCATCATGGAGGTTTTTACCTGCCATAAGAAGGTGGGTTTATTGACGGTGAAATACTGCTGGGCTTCTGCTTCCATCCATTTTTCCTGATCTGGTTTCAAACGCAATAAGCCTTTTTGCCGCAAATATACAGTATGAATGGGGTCTGCCTCTAAAATTCCGGAATGTTGCAGCCAGCGCTTGACGGGTTCCGGCAGATCTTGGATCTGTTCAGCTGTGATCGGGTTTGCCTGCATTTGGTTTTGCGCAAGAATGGCAGTCGTCTCTTTTGCCACCTGATTGTTGAAATTCCAAAAGGCCATGCCAAGGATCACAGCGATCAACAATATGACATTCGGGACGGTTCCCAGTTTTGCGTCCTGCCAGGTTAAAGCGATGACCACTTGAGAGAGCAGGAGGGCAATCAGTCCAATGATCCACCAAAGATCTTTTTTCAACAAAAACAGAAGAGCAGTTGCTAATAACAGAAGACTGGCCAGAAGCCAAACCACCCCTTGAAGTTTGGGGATGTCCTGGGTCAAATTGTCGATTGCCGCAAGTCCAAAAGCCTTGATGAAGCCCATGATGTGGATCAAACCATGAATTAGGACCAATGCGAAAAAAGCGAGTCGTGCCATGTTAAAACCTCCCGATCAAGAATATTTGACAATGTTAATTCTGAAGTAAAATTTACAGTTTGTCAAATGTTGGAGTGGGGGGCTCTAGTGGGGACGGTGACTTTTTTGCAAAAAAGTCACCGTCCCCATTTCGCTATGGTACAATGAAAAAGGAAGATCGTTAAAGGAAGGTGCAGAAATGAATATATTGGTAACTGGGGGTTTGGGCTTTATTGGAAGCCATACCGTTGTTGAATTGATGGAGAATGGTCACGATGTGGTCATTGTGGACAACCTGGCAAACAGCAAGTTGTCCGTCTTGGGCAAACTGAAAAAAATAATCGGAGCTGAAGTAGCTTTTTATATGGTGGATGCGACGGATGAAGAGGCGATGGAACAGGTTTTTGAAAGCCACTCTTTTGACGGAGTGATCCACTTTGCAGGACTAAAAGCAGTAGGGGAATCGGTGGAAAAGCCCTTGGAATACTACTATAACAACTTGGTCAGCACCATGGTGGTCAGCAAGCTATGCGTCCAACACCAGGTGAACAGGCTCGTTTTCAGTTCATCGGCAACGGTTTACGGGAACCAGCCATCCCCGCTAAAGGAAGAGATGGAATTGAAACGGACCACCAACCCATATGGGGAAACGAAGGCTATGAGCGAGCGGATCCTGGAAGACGCTGCCGCCGCCCATCCGGAACTGGCAGTATCCCTCCTTCGCTACTTCAACCCGGTGGGGGCCCATAAAAGCGGACTGATCGGCGAAGACCCCAACGGGATCCCCAACAATCTCATGCCTTTTGTCACCAAGGTGGCCAAAGGTGTTCTGCCAAAACTAAGTGTTTTTGGCAAGGATTACGAAACCATAGATGGAACCGGCGTTCGGGATTATATTCATGTGGTGGACCTGGCAAAGGGTCATGTGAAGGCCATCGAAAAAATGCAGGATGGAGTTCAAGTCTACAACTTGGGAACCGGTCGGGGAACTTCCGTATTGGAATTGGTCCATGCGTTTATGGAAATCAACCAGGTGGAAGTGCCCTACCAAATCGTTGACCGACGTCCAGGAGACATTGCCGTCTGCTTTGCCGATGCATCCAAGGCCAAGGAGGAGCTGGATTGGCAGACCACTCTTGGTATAGACGACATGGTGCGGGATGCCTGGAATTTCGAACAGAAGCAAGGATGACTTCATACAAAAGAGGAGAGATGTTTCATGATCCAAGTACGGAATTTGACACAAATCTACAAAAGCGGAAAGGGCATTTTCGAAGTGAGTTTTGACATCAAGGAAGGGGAGGTTTTTGGGTTTCTGGGACCCAACGGCGCCGGAAAAACCACTACGATCCGAAACATCATGGGGTTTTCCAATGCCAGCAATGGCGATGTTTTGATCGATGGATCGAATGCCCGGACCCAAACCAAAAAATTGCAGGAAAAAATCGGATATTTGCCGGGAGAAATGGCGTTTTTCGATCACATGACCGGCATGGAATTTCTTACCTTCCTCGGCAACATGCGACGGATGAAAAGCTGGGACCGGCGGGACGAATTGATCCGACTCTTCGAACTGGATCCTAAAGGAAAAATCAAAAAAATGTCCAAGGGGATGAAGCAGAAGGTGGGATTGGTAGCGGCCTTCATGCACGATCCGGACATCTTGATCCTGGATGAGCCCACCAGTGGACTGGATCCCTTCATGCAGAACGTTTTTATGGAATTGATCCGGGAAGAAAAAGAAAAGGGAAAAACCATCATGATGAGTTCCCACATATTTGAAGAAGTCCAGCGAAGCTGTGACCGGGCAGGGATCATACGAGACGGTCGGTTGATGGCCATCGAAGACATCCACTCTCTCAAGGCCATGGACAAGAAACGGTATCGGTTGACAGTGGCGGATGAGGCAAGTGTTGCCAGGATCCTTCAAAGCTCCTTTGATGTGGAACGGGTGGATGGAATGACCTTGATCGTGGACCAAAATGGTTCCTATTCCGACTTTTTTGCCTTGCTATCTCAATGCGAGGTTACGTCCTTTGATACGGAGACCAGAACGCTGGAAGATATTTTCATGAAATATTACGGGGAGGGTACGGAAAATGAATAAGACCTTGTTTTTGACCAATATGAAGATCCATCGCACCTTGTTCATCATCATCAATTTGGTGCTTTTGATGTATTCCTCCATCATGATCTACATGTTCGATCCGGAAGGTGCCAACGCCATGATCGAGATGATCAACATGCTGCCCAAGAGTTTTGGGACGGCCTTTGGATTCGATACGGTGGCCCTCACGTTGACTACCCACATCGGTTCCTATCTATATGGGTTTATTTTCATCATCTTTCCCGTGATCTTCATGATCATCATGATAAACAGCCTTATCGCCAAACATGTGGACCGGGGTTCCATGGTATACCTGCTTTCCACTCCCAACAGCAGGAAAGAGATCGCCAGAACGCAATTTGCCAGCTATGTGATGATGCTGGTGGCCTTGTTCATCATCCAGACGGGTTTGGGCGTCCTCATGGCGGAAGCCATGCACAAGGGGATGCTGGAAGTGGGGCCTTATGTCCAGATCAACCTGATCACCCTGTTTGTTTTTCTCTTTGTTGGATCCATCGGTTTTTTGGCGTCCTGCTCTTTTGATGACAGTGGACGTTCCTTAAGCGTTGGTGCGGGCATCCCGGTGATGTTCCTGTTGTTGAAGATGCTCAGCGGAGTTGGTGAGAAAGTCGAGTTTTTAAAATATTTTACACCTTACACTTTGATGAATATGGGGAACATCATGAATAAGGACAATTTTACATTGCTATCCTGCCTGGCTCTGTTGATAGCCAGTGTTATCACCGTTTCGGTGGCGATCCAAATCTTCGACAAGCGGAGCCTGAACATTTGATGTGGGGCAACAAGGACAGGATGTGGATCCCGTGAAGAATAGAAATTATGTCAATTCAGGAATAAAAAAGAAACCAATCAAAAGAAGACTTGGATCCCTAAAGATCCTTGTCTTTTTGACGTTGATCGTATTTGTATTGTTCCAAGTGGGACAGGAGATCGGCTGGTTTCCGAAAGAAAGCTATACGGCTAGGGATTTCGGCATCGAAACATTGAAAAGTCCGATAGACTACAATGAAAATGGCAAGGACGATTACACCGATCTTCTCCAGGGGGCCAAGATCGATGCCAAAAACAAACCCCGCTATGACGGGACCTATCTACCGGATGGGTATCCTCCCGACGATGTTGGAGTTTGTTCCGACGTCATCTGGCGGGCCTTTAAAGAAGCGGGTTACAGTTTGCGCGCCATGGTGGATCAAGATATAGCACTTCGGCTGGATTCCTACCCAAGGATCGACAAGCCGGATACCAACATCGACTTTCGCCGGGTGGTGAACCTTCGCGTCTTTTTTGAGAGATATGCGGAATCCTTGACTATGGATCCAATGCAGATCCAGGAGTGGCAACCGGGTGATATCGTGATCTTTGGTGAGGACAAGCACATCGGGTTGATCTCCGACAAGAGAAACCGGGATGGCATCGCATATGTTCTCCATAACGGCGGACAATCGAACAGAGAGGAAGACTACCTGCTTCGGGGGGATATCACCGGTCACTACCGCTTCGATGCAAGCAAGGTACCGGAACATGTGTTCAAGGCATGGGGAGAAGGACCCGATGAATCCCAATAATGAATAATGGAAAACGGACCGTTGACATGACACTTTTAATTTGATAAAATTTGTATAAATAGAAACAGATACAAAAACAAAGGAGGTAATTTTAGATGTTGACGGTACGACAGAATTTGATGGAAACCATTCGAGGAGGCAATCCGGATCGGTTTGTAAAGCAGTACGAATTTTTGAACATGATTTTTGAAGCGGCGTTCCCATTGGCTCCTTTGATGCTTCTAAAACCGGGCACAAGACAAAAGGATTCGTGGGGTGTAACTTGGACATTCGTGGAAGGTCAAGTGGCGGGATTTCCCCTTCACGACAAAGAGCATATTTTGATCAAAGATATCACCAAGTGGCAGGATTACGTAAAGAAACCGGAGATCCCAACCGATGAAGCATCCTGGGCACCGGCTATCGCCCATGCAGCATCCATCGATCGGGAAAAAGGATTTGTCACCGCCATGATGGCCCCTGGCGTGTTTGAAATGACCCACCATATGATGAGTATGGAAAACGCCTTGATGGCATTGTATGAAGAACCGGAAGCCATGCATGAATTGGTCGATTACATTACAGAATTCGAGTTGGAATTTGCGAAATTGCAGATCGAACGGCTCAAACCCGATGCATTGTTCCATCATGATGACTGGGGTGGACAAATTTCATCCTTCCTTTCTCCGGAAATGTTCGATGAATTTTTCCTGCCGGCATATAAAAAAATATACGGATTCTATAAAGACAATGGAGTGGAACTGATCGTGCACCACAGCGACTCCTACGCAGCCAACCTGGTGCCGGAGATGATCGAAATGGGCATCGATATCTGGCAAGGGTGCATGACCACCAACAACGTGCCGGAACTGGTGAAAAAATACGGTGGACAGATCTCTTTCATGGGGATCTGGACAGCGGAACCATCGACTTCCCGGGCTGGACTCCGGAGATTTGTGCAGAGCATGTGGAGCGAGCCTGTAGAAACAACGGGAAACATTACTTCATTCCATGCCTGACCATGGGTGGACCTTCCAGCTTGTTCCCGGGTGTATATGACAAGGTCAATGAAGAGATCGATCGTATGAGCGGAGAAATGTTTTAAAAACAAGATCAAAGGGAAAAAGATAGCGAAAAACAAAAGAGAAGTGGCTGAGATCTGTTTGATTTCAGCCGCTTCCCTTTTTTAAACTTTATTTGTACTTCCAATAGTATTCGACCAATGATGACCTACCATCCGGAAATCTCTGTGGCGGATCGCGCATTCTGGTCGGTGGTTTTAAAAGCGGCATCCGGCTTATGGAATCCGGTGATATTGAACAATCCATTGTAGAGATTGCGCATTGCTTCAGCCGCTTCCGGGTCGGAATTCAGTTCCAGTAAAGTCCGGGTTATTTCTTCCCGATCCTCTTCCGTCAGGTATTCGCTGAGAACAAGGATTTGGGAAGGCAGCCAGGCAGTAGTGTCCACGATTCGAAGATCATTTTCCACACCAAACCATTCCAAGGTGGAGAAATCCTGGGTCGAGTACAATATACCCGCATCTGCTTCATCCTGCATCAAAGCATCGATCATGGCTTCCGAAGAGTATTGAAGGGATAAGGTCTGGCCAAAAAAACTGGCGGCATCCTTTCCAAGATCGGCGATCATTTTGGCGATCAGATGGTATCCGGCCAGGTCATCCTGGGTAGTGTAGGCAAATCGGGATCCTTCCAGATCGGAAAAGGATTGAGCGGGGTGGTCAGCTTTCACAACGATCTCTCCTCGATAGTAGGCAGAGGCAAACTCGTTTTCCGGAATCAGTACGACCTGATAGGGTGCCTGGGAGGCGCTTTTGATAAAAACGTCAAAATCCAATAATGCGAGCTGGGCTTCTCCCGAAGACAGAACAGTGGGGCTATGATCGGCCGGTGCTATTTCCAATGTAACGGGACGGTCCAATTTTTGGGACAGTTCGATCTCCAAGGTCCTTGCTTCGCCAGTGTCTTCCAGGGGTTCGTCTCCGCTGTAAAACAAATACCAGACCAAAGGATCCTTTTCTTCCGTTGCAGTTTCGTGATCGATCTCCGGAATGAAAAGGATCTCCTTGATTCTCCACGGATAGGTTGGATCGTCGTAGCTTTCCACCAGAACTTCCATGTCCTTCATGACTTGGTCGGTGACTCCCTTGTCCCAATAGGCATGGGTAGTGCTTCCGTCTGCCAGAAGGACTTCCACCCCTTTTACCACCATGTTGTCGTCTGCATCCATGGCTGTTCGTACATTTCCTGTCAAGACGCCAGTTTGTTCAACAGGTTCTTCCGCTTCTGGTGCAGGATCTTCCTTTACGCACCCGGTCATAACCAAAATTACTGCAATAAACAGGATCAACAAGCTCAAATACAACCCGGATCGTTTCTTTTGAGACATCAAAACTCCCCCTTGATTTACAATGCGTTATCATTTCCACCAGTATACCATAAAGAGGCAGGGCTAGAAAATCGAGTTTTTGTAGAATTCTTATCGTTTAAGTGGGACTTAACCGGGTAAGTATTTTAACAAGGGAGTTTTAGATTGTATAAATTGAGGAGGTTATAGTAATATGAAAAAAGTTTTGTTGCCGATTGATGGATCGGAATTCTCCGATCGAGCTATTGAAAAAGCAGTGTCCATGATAAAATCCTGCGGCAGTGAGGTGTACCTGCTTCACGTATCCGGGGGTGATGTTTCCAGCCTTTATGACTCTACCTTTGCCGCAACGGCTGGTATGACCGTAGAAGGCTATTTCATGGAAGCAGAGGGCCAAGGAAAAGAACTTTTGGAAACAGCGAAAGCTAAAATACAGGAGGGCGCACCTGACAACAAGGTGGAAACGATCCTTCTAACGGGACCTGGAGATGTGGCCACCAGGATCATCGGAGCAGCGGAAGAGCTGGGTGCAGATGTGATCATCATGGGTTCGGAAGGTGCTAGCAGTGCAACAAAGGGCTTTATGCTCGGCAGCGTCACCAATAAGGTATTGTATCGAACGACGACCCCAGTGATGGTGGTAAAATAAGTTTATAGCAGAATTGCTGAAAGGGATGATTTGTGTCATCCCTTTTTTGATTTAGAATAATAGGGACGGTTCTTTTGATTATTGCATTCCTGTCGCGACAGCAAAGTTGAAATAAAAGTTGATATTGGTAATGAATTTCGGTAACATACGGATGACAAGTTGATTATCTGTAAGGTTTCATATTTTATAAAAATTATATCACTGGGGGGTTCGTAATCAAAAGAACCGTCCCTAGTCGGACTAGTCGGATCCAACGGAGGTTCTTTCATGCAGAAATCATTATTTTTCACCATCACCGTTTTGTTTTGGTTTTCCTTATATGTATACGTACCGGAATTGTCCACTTATGCACAACAGTTGGGTGCCAGCTTCACCATGATCGGGATCATCGTCGGTTCCTATGGATTCACGCAAATGGTTCTGAGGATCCCCTTGGGCATTGCTTCCGACCGGTTTGGACAGCGGAAAGTGTTTATTCAGTTGGGTGTGCTGATATTGGGTATAAGCGCCTGGACCACCTTTGCGGCACCGTCACCCATGGCCTTGTTTTTGACCAGAATGTCTGCCGGGATCGCCGCTTCGACCTGGGTGGTCTTTACCATTTATTTCTCCGGATTCTTCACAACCGGAGAAACCATCAAATCCGTAGGCATCATCAACAGCTACAATGCGCTGGGACAATTGCTGGCCATGGTACTGGGAGGGATAACATCCTACTACTTTGGAGTCAAATATCTCTATTTGCTGGCGGCGATCAGCGGAGTCCTTGCTTTTTTGCTGGCAGCCTTCTTACCGAAAGAAGTTGTCAAAAGAACCACTACAAGATCCTTGAACTTGAAAAAGGTGCTGAAAAACCACCAGCTGCTGCTGGCGTCATCCATAGCCGTCCTGTCCCAACTGATCACCTTTGGCACCGCATTCGGTTTCGTCCCCATCCTTGCAAAAAATCTGGGCGCAGAAAATTTTCAACTCAGCCTGTTGACGGCCCTTGTGATCATTCCGGCTTTGTTGTTTGCCAGGCTTTCAACGGACCTGTTTTCCAGGCGCATTGGGAAAAAAAGAACGCTGCAGGTCGGATTTTTGATCAGCGCCCTGCTATGCATCATCATGCCCTGGATCCGTTCCTTGTCCGTCTTGTATCTGGCACAATTTTTCGCTGGAGTAGGTCGAAGCATGACCATGCCCTTGCTGATGGGACTGGCCATCGATGAGATCGATCCGGAAAATCGAGCCACAGCCATGGGTGTTTTTCAAGCGACCTACGGGATCGGAATGATCATTGGTCCCATGCTTCTTGGCATGATCGCAGAGCAGTATAACCTACAATGGGGTTTTGCCGTGACGGGAGTTTTTGGATTGGCTGCCATCGTTTTGGCCGGAAAGATAAAACAGTGATCTTTTGTTATAATGGAAGAAATCAGCAAACGATGGAGGGATGCACATGGCAACAAAAGAAAGGTTGATCGAAGAGATCATTTCCATGGAATGGGACATGTTCCAGGGAGTCAACAACCAGGGAGGAAAAGCTTCCTGCCAAGAGGATCCGAAAACGTTTCAGGTGATGCGCAGGTCCCAGGCATTGACCAGATCTGCAGAGATGCTTGCCAGCTATCATAAAGATCTGGAAGAGGCCCGAACGGCAGGGATCAACCTGATGACAGAGAAATACGCCTGGATGATGAAGTATACCAGCCCTGGGGAATTTGAAGAGATCCGATCCATCCTACCCGAGCTGTCTGATGAAAAAAGAAGATGGATCCGTCGAATCATGGCTACGGAAAGAAATTTCCAGTCGGAATTTGCAGCCCGATATCCGTGTCTGGCCGCCATGGGGCGTCCATCGACCAGGGAGGAAGAGCGTCCGGGCGTGACATCCATTGAAACCTACATGGAAAGCGAACTGGCGACCTATTCTCAAAATACCCTGGAAATTTACTGCAACGACATCGAAACCATGAGAAACCTTGGGATCAACCGGGCGGAACTGGAAGTTTATGAAATGATGAAGGGCTACGGCTTTTCCGATCTCCAGCAGGCGGAAGACTACTGCATCCAACGAAAAAAGGAGGGCCGGCCATGAAAGGGCTGGCCCTGTCCAGGTCGTTTTATGAGACTTACTGGAGAGACATGGAAGAAAAACTGCGGCAGGAGTTTGGTACGGCTTCCGCTTATGGACTCGTTGGAGAAGGGTCGGAGTGCTTTGGATTCGACGATGAGATCTCCAGAGATCATCACTGGGGTGCAGGTCTGTGCATTTGGTTGCCGGATCACGCGCCCAGGGAGGCCGTCGATGGGGTGAACAAATTTTATCGAAGTCTTCCGGATGTGTTTCTAGGATATCCGGTACGAAAGCCGGCAGAAAAGGGAGAACGGAGGATCGGTGCATTCCACGTATCTACCTTTGTTCATCATCTGTTGGGTGTAGATGATTTGCCCAGCACCTTGCAGGAATGGTGGGGAATTTCCGAATATGCCTTGGCCACCATGGTCAATGGAGCCGTCTTTCAAGACCGCAAAAGGATCATCACCCCTGTCCGGGATCATTTTTTCGACTATTATCCCCAGGATGCCCGCATCAAGAAAATAGCCGGATGGGCCATGATCATGGGGCAGGCAGGACAGTACAATTATTCCAGATGCCTGAAGCGAAAGGACCTGGTGACAGCCCATTACGTCGTGGGACTCTTTATGGAAGCAACAGCTGGAATGATCCACGGGCTGAATCGACGATTCATGCCCTATTACAAGTGGATGCACCATTCCCTGGAAACCCTTCCGGTCCTGGGTAAAGAAGCGCATGAGACCTTGAAGGACCTGGCGGTGAACATGAGAGATGAAGAGGGAATGTGGGCGAATGTTCAAAAGATCGAAGAACTCAGCTGGAAAGTGGTTCTGGAACTGAAGACCCAAGGCTTGACGGATCAAAACTCGGATTTCCTGTTTGATCAGGGCCCTGTCATCAACACAAGGATCCAGGATGAGGAACTTCGAAACATGCCCTTGTTTTTGTCCAAATAGAAAAGCAGGACCAGAGGACGATCCGTCTCCTGATCCTGCTTTTTCAAGTCAGATCCAATAGTTGTTCCACCAGGGAAGGCTGGAACAGGTCCCTGTTGAATAGATAAGTCTCCGGATCTTTCAAATGGGGATGGGTCTCCATGATCTCCAGGACGATCTCGTTGGATCTTTCGGCTGTTTTTTTCCATTCCTTCCTTTGAAGGGGCAGATCCAGCCCATACACAAAAAGACCCACCATGGTCTCAAAATATTCTTCATAGCTCATGTCCAGACCGTTCCAGATCTCCAATTGGAATTCCATGGCAACTGGAAAGGTCATGGCAACAAACTTTCGGAAGTGTTTGTTCAAATTTTCCTTGCTATCCGGTACCAGTGCTTTGATCATGATCATCAGGTCGTTTTTTTGCCCGCCTTCGTACACATTGTCCAGGATGATCCGTTCCTTGATCATTTCTGATATAAAACGGGTCATGTCCTTTGAACAGTAAATCAATCGACTCATCAAATTATCGGCGGATATGTTGAACAGGAAAGGATCCTTATGGACATCGACATGGTTTTTCAAATAAGAGATCTGTATTTGATAGATCTCCCGCAATATGATGGCGGCGATATTGGACTTGTTCTTGAAGTAGTATGTGATCAGTCCTTGATTGACGCCGGATTCTTCCGCCAGTCGTTTATTGGAAACTTTGTAGTATCCCTCGCGAATATAAAGGATTTTGGCAACTTCGTAAATTTTTTGCTTTGCCTGCATCAGAGGACCTTCTTTCCAACCTTGTTGTAATATTGAGTATAACAAAAATATACTTGCAAGTAAACGTTGGAAAGCTTTAAGGAAATTGAAAAATCTTCTTTCGTTAAAATATCTTGACTGGACCAGTTTTTAAAGCTATAATTACTTACAAGTAATAAATTAACCAAAGATAAATGGAGGGATCAAGATGTCGGACGTCATGGAAAAAATGCAGGAAAGAGGACAGATCTACAGCGATTTTTACAGCAACAAGTTGCCAAAAAGAATGCCGGTGGAAGCCAGTTTTCCAAATGCCATGCTGGCAGATCATGCAGGGATGGACCCAGTGTCCTATCAGTACGATTATGCCATGCTGGCTAAACCAGCAGAGGAACTGTGTGGGAAAATTTATTCCGATTCCTGCCCGATAGCACCACCAAATATCGTCGGAACCAGGACGCCGTCCATCTACGAATTGCTTCATTCTAAAAATTTCGTCATGGGTCAAACCGGCCAGGTGCAGCACCCGGAAGTCGTAGGCATGATGGCGGAAGAGTATCCTCAACTCATCGAAAAGGGTTTTGACTTTTTGTTGGAGACCGTTGTTCCAAGGCAGCACCCCATGTTGTCCCTGGAAGATCCCATCAAGAGGTCCACAGCCTTGGAAATGGGAAAGACGGCACTGAACAATGATACCATGGGCTTTATCCCGATCTACATGGAATTGATCCAAAAATTTGGATACTATCCCGGTGGCCCAATGGGATCCATGGGGATCGCGGAAGCCCCCTTTGACTTTGTTGCAGATCAATTGCGAAGTTTCAGTGGGATCAGTGTGGATCTGCGAAGAAATCGATCCTTGATCAAGGAAGCGTGTGAAGTTGTTCTGCCTTTAGTTTTTGCCTGGGGTATGCCGGATGTGGTCCATCCGGAAGGAGCGGTCATTCTTCCACTGCATATGCCTACCTTCATGCGGGAAAAAGACTTTGTGGAAGTCTATTTGCCCACTTTCCAAAAGCAGCTGGAACAATATGCTGCAGTAGGAGTACGTCCCAGCATCATTTGCGAAGACGATTGGAGCCGCTATCTGGACATCATCCACGATGCATTCCCTGCAGGAACAAAATTGATTTTCGAATACGGGGATCCCAGGACCATCAAAGACAAACTGGGCGAGAAATTTATTTTAAGTGGTTTGTTCCCGGTCCAATCCCTATATTTGGATACACCGGAAAAAATAGTGGATCGAGCCAAGGAGTTTTTGGATATTATGATGCCGGGAGGAGGCTATTTGTTCTCCTTTGACAAGCAACCCATCGGCGGAAAGGATGCCAACGTAGAGACGTGGGCGGCGTTGAATGAATTTCTGCGAGACTACATGGTATACGATAATCCTGGTCAGTCTTTTGGAACACCATTGAATGCGGAAGGGTTCGTACGAGACCTGGATGTCATCCCGGAGGTGAGATCCAAATATCTCTTTGACTGGGAGGAACACAAGCGGCTGTATCCGCATACACCGGATCACGCAAAAGCAAGATTTGAAAAAATCAGCAAGGATATTTTTGTTTCCTACATGAATCTGCTAATATGAAGAACAAAAGGAGAGGGGCCTAGGTCACTCTCCTTTCGTCACGACCGCTTCCTTCACTGAATCGAAAAATCCTTCTTCCGCGCCAAGTTCGGCATACAGTCCGGACTTTTGGAGGACTTGCATGGGCTGCTTTTGGATGCCTGCGATCTTGACCCGGATCTCCCGCTTTCCGCAAGTATGGATCATTTGTTCAAAAGCATGCAAGGCCGTCCCGTCCATGGCAGGGACACTTTTCATGTCAATGATCAAGATTTTGGTTTTATATCCCAACTGGTTGATGGCTTCCAAAAACAGATCGGTGGCGCCAAAGAAGAAAGGACCGTTGATCGCGTAGATTTGGATGCCCTTTTTTTGCTGTTCCTGGTTGTTGATGTCGGGCAAGGCGGATCGGTCCTGGGAAGGGTCTTCCTCCGAAGCGTCCAGGTCGATCATCTGCACGTGGGAGACGTCGGCCATTCTTTTCATAAACAAGAAAGAAGCCAGGACCATGCCTACTTCGATGGCAATGACCAAATCAAAGAGGACCGTGATGAAAAAAGTCACCAATAATACGGAGATGTCACTTTTGGGAGCGCGGAACAAACCGACGAATTCTCGCCATTCGCTCATGTTGTAAGCTACCATGATCAAGATGGCGGACAAAGTGGCCAATGGGATGGATTTGGCCAAGGGCATGAAGATCAACAAGATAAGGAGAAGGACCAGGGCATGGATCATGCCGGCCACCGGGGTACGGCCTCCATTTTTGATGTTGGCGACTGTTCTGGCGATGGCGCCTGTAGCAGGAATGCCGCCGAACAAACCGCTGGCGATGTTGGCAACACCCTGGGCAACGAGTTCCATGTTGGAACGGTGTTTTCCGCCGATCATGCCGTCTGCAACAACAGCGGACAACAGAGATTCTACGGATCCCAGCAAAGCGATGGTGACAGCCGGACCCAGGAGAGAACGGATCTCCTGGAAGGTCACGTGGGGCAAGCGGGGAGTCGGCAAGGCGGAGGTGAGGGTGCCAAAAGTGGAACCGATGGTGGCTACATCCAAGGACAGCAGGGAAACCAAACCGCTGGTGATGACCAAGGCCACAAAGGCGCCGGGGATCTTTTGGTTGACTTTGGGCCATGCAATAATGATGACCAGAGCGATCACGCCGATGGCCATGGTTCGCGGATCCATAGTGGAGACGGCATTTCCATAGGCATGCCACTTTTCGATAAATTCAACAGGGACAGATTCCATTTGCAATCCGAAAAAATCTTTGATCTGAGAAGAGAAGATGGTCACGGCGATACCGCTGGTGAATCCTGTGATAATGGGGTAGGGGATGAATTTGATGACAGACCCCAGTTTCAACCACCCCATGAGGATCATGAGCAGTCCGGCCATGATGGTGGCAAGGATCAACCCATCCACGCCATGGGTGGCGACGATCCCATAGACGATGACCATGAAGGCGCCGGTAGGCCCTCCGATCTGCACCCGGCTGCCACCCAAAAAAGATATGAGGAAACCGGCGATGATCGCCGTATGAAGGCCTTTTTCCGGTGTGACACCGGATGAAATGGCTAGGGCGATGGACAAGGGCAAAGCGATGATGGCGACCAAGATGCCGGCGGTCACATCCTTGGAGAATTGTTCTTTCGTGTATCCTTTTAAAGTGGTCCACAGCTTTGGACGAAGAGGCTGGTCCATCCGAAACATTCCTTCTTTCCGTATATAGTATATTGTATACAATTGCATAGATATTGTACGCCTGCTAGGTAATAAAATCAAGACAAGAATTTGAAAACAAACTTGATGTTTCAAACAAAGTTTTGTTGGTGTAACGTGAAAAAAGACATCCAGGATGGATGCCAATTTCCAAAGCTTTCAGAGAGTGATGCCATGTCACTCTCTTTTCATTGTTCCATGATTCGCACATTAAGTCCGTAAAACTGGATGCGGATCCACTCTTTGATTTCTTCATCGGAGTAAGACTCCAGTATATTGCTGTTGATCCCTTCCAGGATCGCAAAATAAACCAGATACACATAATCTACGATCTTCTTAGGAGTCATAGTGGGTTTTAATTGCCCTTGTTTTTGGGCTTCTTCCACCAGCCGGATCTTATCTTCGTAGAGCTCAAGATTCATGGTGTGATAACGCTTGCTGATCTCCTCAAGATCTTTGATGTCATCCACCATAAAGAAAAAATTGTCTCCAAAAACAGATATGTGTTTGACAAAATCAAAAATCATGTCTTCCATTTGGTCCATCAAAATTTTATTGGTCGAAAACACCCGATTGTGAATGGTGCGAAGCCCTTCTTCAAATCGGTCGAATGCTGCAGCATAAAGCCCCAACTTGTCTTTAAAGTGATAATATATTGGTCCTCTGGATATGGAAAGGCTGTCGGTAATATCCGTCAGTTTCGTTGCGGAGTAACCTTTTGTTGAAAATATTTCAATGGCTTTGTCAATCAGTCGATCTGCTGTTTCCTTGTCTAAATTCGTAGCCGTCATTGGATTCCCTCCTGTCATGAATATTTTACCATAATTTGTGCGAAAGGACATATGAATTATGAATTGCAAAACAAATGCGGCACAGATTGTGAAAAAAATAATAAAAACTTGTTGCATAGTGGTTCGTCTAAGGCTATAATAAAAACATATTATACATGCATGCATGTATAATATGGATAAAAGAATGGTTGGATCATGAAATATGGAGATGAAGTGCATTTTATGGATGTCCGGGATCTAAAATGCGAGAAGTCCGTTTTCCTTATGATGACATATCATTTTTTTTCCAGCATATCGTTTGTTAAATAACGAATGAAAATGGAGGTTAAAGATGAAGAAGAAGTTGCTTTTATTTGCTTTATTGACGTTGATGGTTGCTTTTGCATTCGGATGTGCCGGCGGACCCAAATGGCAGGACGGTACCTATACAGGGGTCGGGGAAGGGCTTCAGGACGATATCACCGTTTCCGTTTCAATAGAAGATGGGAAAATAGCTGCTGTGGAAGTGGTGGAACACCGTGAATCACCAGGCGTTTCAGAACCTGCACTGGAACAGATCCCCGAAATCATCGTTGAAAACCAAAGCGCAGAAGTGGATGTGGTTGCAGGAGTGACGTATACATCCGACGGCATCATGCAAGCAGTATCCGATGCATTGAGCAAAGCGGAATAATTATAAAACAGGAGGATCCCAATGAACATGAGAAGAATGAAAAGCGTAGCCTTACTTATTGCCATATTCATGATTACTGGATTACTTTTCGGATGTGCCGACAATGCCGGCAATGATGGAGAAGATAATGGAAATATCACGACGAAACAATATGACGTGGTCGTTTTGGGAGCAGGTGCAGCAGGACTGGCTGCCGCCATTGAGGCAGCAGAAGGTGGAGCAAGTGTTGCCTTGCTGGAAAAATTGCCGGTTACCGGTGGGAGCACCATTTTGTCCGGAGGGATCGTGTATGGAACAGGATCCAAGCTTCATGAAGCAGCCGGCGTGGAAGATAGTGTAGACGATCTGGTCAGCTATTGGACGGAGAGAGCTGATGGTAAAAACGATCCGGCCTACCTTCAATTTGTAGCGGAGCGATCCGGTGAAACCATCGACTGGTTGGTGGATATGGGTGTTGAATTCGGTGCGCCTGCTCCTACAGGGATCAGCCCCGTTGCCAGAGCAGTGACATCGCCGGAACATGGTGGTGGCATTATCAGACCTATGGAAGAATACGCAAAATCCAAGAATGTAGAAATATTACTGCAAACAGAGGCGACAGAACTGTTAAAGGATGAAAATGGAGCGGTCTCCGGTGTGAAAGCGGTAGACAAGGACGGAAACGAACTAATCGTTGAATCTAAAGCAGTAGTCATCGCAACAGGAGGATTTGATCGAAGCGTTGAATTGGTCAAGGAATATGCGCCGCAAGCGGATGGACATTTGAGTTTTGCAGGTCAAGGAAATGAAGGAGACGGTTTGCTCATGGCCAAAGAGATGGGAGCAAATGTTTTATCCAACGGCGGTGTCATCGGTTTTAGAGCGGTTGAAGGGGAAGTGGCATATACCACCGATGTGTGCATGTTGATGTGGATGCCTTACCTTTATGTGAACAAGGATGGAAATCGATTTGTGAATGAAAGCATCGACTACCCGATTTTTTACGAGGAACTGATCAAGCAACCGGAACAAGTCGGATATTTGATATTTGATGGAAATACATACATGGAAGCATTGGATAAAGCAGTGGAAAAAGGTTCGGCATTTAAAGCCGCCACGTTGGAAGAATTAGCGGTAGCTGCAGGAATCGATGCAGAACAATTTCAAGCAACTGTAGACAATTATAATGAAATGATCGCCAACGGCGAAGACACCCAATTTGGTAAAAATGTGACCGGTCATCCGGCCATTGCCAAGGGAGATTTTTACGCTGTAAAAGTGATTCCCGCCATTTTGGGAACCATGACAGGAATCGAAACAAATCTGGATGCTGAAGTTTTGGATGCTGCAGGAGAACCGATCAAAGGTCTGTATGCGGCAGGTGAAGTGGCAAATGGAAACTTCTACAACAAAGTATATCCAGCAAGTGGTACATCCATTCAGATGTGTCTGACTTTTGGACGTGTTGCAGGTTCCAACGCTGCATCTTTAGCAGAATAATTTAGCCCCCTATGCCCATGCCGGCTTTGATCGCCGGTATGGGTTTTTTCTATTCTTCGTCCAAAAAAATGATCTCTACGTTTCTGGGGACATTTAATCCGCATTCCACTTCAATGGCCTTGATGATGGCGGTGGGCACTGGACAAGCCAGATGAAGGCCTTGCTGGGCACCCAGTTCATAGATCTTTGAGGTCATGAAATTCTTGAAGGACTGTTCCATCCCATTGACTTTTGTCAACACTTTGGCCAATCGTTTGATGTTGTCGGATTCCGTTTCGATGTGGATGTCTACCATATAGTCATCTTCATCGTTGTCCAATCTGGTCACTGTAATGGTGGAATTCAAACCACAGGCTCCAGGTTGTACGTGCACTTTCGTCATTTGCATCACCTCCTAAAGGGATTCACTCTAAGTTGTATACCCGATAATCATCTGTGGAAACAAAGATATTAAGAAGCAGAACACAGAAAAAGGCACCCCGAGGATGCCTTTTTTGAATTACTCGTTTTCTCGCAGGATCCGAACTTTACGTTCGAATTCTTCATCGCTGATCTGTCCTTTTGCATAACTTTCTTTCAGGATGCGGACAAAGTAATCCGTGTCCTTCTTTTGTTCCGGTGCAGCTGTTGTATCACTGCTACTGGAAACGGATTTGTTTCCCTTGACGATCAGATAGATCAACAAGCCGATCACTGCCAAACCTATAAACATCAAAATAATCCCTCCCCAAGGATACAAATTGTTGGCGATGCCGCCACAGAAATCTTGAAAACCATTAAAGCCGTCCCCACCGCTGCGGGGGAACCTATTGTTTGAAAAGTATCTCATCATGATAAAACTCCTTCCTTATAATTCATATATTAATAATAATATTCTTTTGTGTCATTTGTGTGTCATCGATGCTTCAAAAAAATATCCGATGGATTTTTTGAATGGAAAGTTGTAAACCAGTATACATTCGTTGCAGCTGGATTGTGGTATCATGGAAATATATGATCAACGAGGTGATGAAAGATGTACGATCAAATCAAATGCATGAAAGATCTATCCATATTTTCTGCATTGAATGAAGAAGAGAAAGCACAGATCCCAACTATTGCAGAAGCAAGGACCATTAAAAAAGGAGAAACGGTATTCCTGGAAGGAGACCCTGCGGATACGGTCTACTTAATACGCAAGGGGAAGATCCTGCTGTACAAGATCTCGGAAGAAGGGAAGGAGATCAGTTTGGATCTATTGCAGGAAGACGACTTCTTTGGGGAGAACACCATTTTTGACAACTTGCTTCATACAATGAATGCGAAAGCCCTGGAAGACACTTTTGTTTGCACCTGTTCCAACGCCAATCTGCCGGCACTATTGTCCAATCCAAACATTTCTGTCAAGATCATTCGCGCATTGGGAGAAAAATTGAACACCTATACGGATCAGATCGCTGCCATGGCCTTTCAGGATGTGAAGGGACGGGTCTTGGGAACATTGCAGCGATTGGCCAGGGAATACGGAAAAGCGACCAATAATGGTGTACGCATTGACGTGGTTTTGAACCATCAGGATCTGGCGAACCTGGTCAATGCCTCTCGGGTCATGGTCACCAGAACTCTTGCGGTGCTGAAGGAAGAAGGGGTGATCCATCACTCGAAACACCATTTCTATTTGAAAGACAGGAATGACGAATCATGTATCGATCGGCCGATCCAGTAGAGGAAATAATAGAGGTTTGGAAAGTGTTGGCTGCAGATTTGGAATCCGCCCGTCTTCTACTCTTCGAGATCATCCAGGACCTGGAAAAACACAATGGAAGATCGACCAATACTTTTTAAAAAATGGAATGGATCGTAAAAGTTTGTGTTTTGTAAACTGGTATACAGAAAACCACCTCCAATTGTCGTAATATGAAGACAGAAATAAGAAAAAAGGAGGCAACAAACATGAACGTACGAGAAACCATCAAAGGCCAAATCGAAAGCGCATTGGCAGACGCAGCATTTCCGATCCTTACTCCGGAGGACTTGTTGGGTGCATTTCCAAATGGAGCAGACACCACCTGTCAGGCAGGGGATTTGAAAGTAACTGCCGGTGAAGCAGGCAAGTTGCTGTCCATGGACGATTTTCCCTTCAACAGCGCCGAGCATGTGGCAGAAACTATTGTAAACAAAGCAGGACTGTAAGAGTATAGCAACATATTTGACATGTGCTGGATCCTAGTTTAAAAAGACATCCTTTCATTGTGGAGGGATGTCTTTTCGCTATAGGTGTTTTGATCACACAAGGAAGAGGACCGATGGATGTTGTTTCTGAAGTTCAGGAGCTTTTGAGTATGAAAAATATGATAGAATCATAGGAGAAAAAGATGAAGGAGTGATGGAATGGCACGTTTGTCCATGGAAGGAAGAGGAAACGGAGAAGAATTGGCGAATCAGATCGCCATGGAGATCGGAGAAAGCGGCATGAGTGTGGAACTGGTGGATTCGGTGACCCGGCAGGTAGGGGATGTGACCATCTACATCATGGTATTCGAGAAATATTTCATGCGATCCTCCAATCGCGCCAGTTTGACCGTTGTTTTGACCTGCCGGCAAGATCAGATCCAGGTGGATGCCATTGGTGCCGGTGGCGGGCAAGGTGTATTTTTGCGATTCTCATGGGGGGCGGAAGAAAGTTTTGTTGGAGTTCTGGAGAGAATATTGCGCAGGGAGAATTTTGCATAAGTTTCAGACGAGAAATGAACTCTCTTGACAGGAAGTTTGTTGCTTCGTATAATTGAGGTATACAAAATTGAATATCATGTTTCAGGTGCTTCGAAAGAAGAGAATAGGGAATCGGGTGAAAGACCCGAACGGGCCCGCCACTGTAAGAAGGTTCCAGCCGTCGTATCCACTCATATTAATGGGGAAGGGATGGTTGGTGAAAACTTTGAGTCAGGAGACCTGCCTGAAATGGAATGACCTTTCACGCGACATGAAAGGAGTTCGTGAGGATGCTGGAAAGTCCGCACTTAATTGTGCGGGCTATTTTTTTTGGAAAGGCAGGTGTTTTATGAAAAAAATGATATTGGAAAAACCGGGATCCCTTATTTTAAAAAAGGAAAAAGACGTCGCCGTAGATGGTTTTGTCATCGAAGTGCATTATTGCGGGATTTGTGGTGCAGATGTAAAAAGTCACATTAGGGGTCATCGGGATCTTGTGTATCCCAGGGTACTGGGCCATGAGATCACTGGGATGATCGAGAGGCTCCCGCAAGGTTACACCGGCATATGGCAAGTAGGCGATCGAGTACAAGTTTTCCCGGGGTCTTATTGCGGACAATGTAAGTATTGTCTTTCCGAACGAGAAAATCTTTGTGATTCCATGAGAATTTTAGGCTTTCACTTGGACGGAGGCTTGTCGGAAAAATGTTGGTTGGCTCCGGAGGACGGCGATCGAATGCTTCTTCCCATACCGGAAGGAATGTCCTCAAAACTGGCGACATTGGCAGAACCGTTGGCGTGTTGTATCCAGATGCAGCAGAAATTGATAAAGGGAGAAACAGATCGGTTGCTGATCGTTGGAGCCGGTCGATTGGGGATCCTGCAGTATTTATTGGCCCAAAGAACGGGATGGAAGGATATCGTAGTGGCAGACGTGGATCCGGGAAGATTGAAAAATCCAGTCTTTCAAAAAACCTGGAACTGGAACGATCCGGAAACCGAAAATGTAACGTCACCCAACAAACCGAGTCAGGTGATCTTATGTACTCCATCCATGGAAGCATTCGCCAAGGCAATCCAAATCTGTGAAAAAGGGGGAAGCATCGGTTATTTCAGTGGATTGCTGCCGGATACCATGCCGACAAAGGTATTGAATGAGATCCATTACAAAGAGTTGCATGTTGCAGGTTCCTATGGATGCACACGAAAGGGAAATCAGGAAGCGTTGCAATTATTGGCGGCAGGCTTGGTGTCTGAGGAAAGCATGTCTTGTGGAACATTTGCGTTGCAGAAAACAGAAAAGGCAATGACCTTGTTGTCGTCCAAGGAGTTGCACTGGGCTGTCATAGATTTGAAAAAACACAATTAAAGGAGAGACGAATGATGAAGGATCAAACATTGGGAATGAAAGAATTTGGGGCATTGATCGGCAAGCTGGTGCGAAGAGAGGATCTGAGCACGGAAGAATCGGAAAAGGCATTTTTATCCCTGCTGGCTGACGAGCAGACACCCATGCAGCAAGGAGCATTTTTATCTGCATTGACGGCGAAAGGAGAGACCATAGAAGAAATGACTGCCTGCTGGAAAGCCATATACCATGTGGACACCATCAAGCCGGAAGCTCTCCGCGGATTGACACTGATGGATAATTCCGGAACGGGAATGGATACCTTCAAAACCTTCAACATCAGCACGGCAGCAGCCATCATTGCTGCGGCAGGAGGTTTGAAAATGGGCAAACACGGTTCTCGAGCCATCACCTCATCATGCGGTACCATCGACCTCTTGGAGATCCTTGGTGTCGGAGTCGAAGATTCTCCAGAATTGGCGGTGGAGAGCATCATGAAAACAGGGATCGGGATCTTCAATGGGACCAGTTCCATGGTCCATCCCAAGGCCCTTGGAAGAATATTGTCCCAAATCGCATTCGGCACCACGTTGAACATCTCTGCCTCCCTAGCCAATCCTGCCTTGCCAAAATGGGGATTGCGTGGTGTGTATCGCCAGGACATGCTGGAACCGGTGGCCAAATTGATGAAAAGCATAGGATATGAAAAGATCATGGTGGTCTATGGTCAAGTGGATGGAAGTGAATTGGGAATGGATGAGGCATCCATATGCGGCACCACACAGATTTGTTCCGTACATGAAGATGGATCCATTCAACGTACAACATTGCGACCGGAAGAATTGGGTTTGAAAAAGGCAAGACCGGAGGAGATCATGCCCATGAATGATCGAACTCAGGAGGCTATGCGGATCCTGAGAATTTTAAAAGGATCCGATCAAGAAGGTGCAAGGGATGCGGTTTGTTTGAACAGTGGATTGCTCTTTTACGTGGCCGGTAGCGCAAAAACCATTCAAGAGGGTGTGGCAATGGCTGGTGCATTGATCGATTCGGGTGCGGCATACGAAAAACTGGTGTCTTGGGTACGGCACCAAAGCATGGAAGGAAAAGGACTGAAGCAGTTGCTATCATTGGAAAGGAACGTCGGATAATGGATATGTTTGTCGTAAAAAGCGGGAAGGGTTATGCGCGTTTTTTAAAGGAGGATCAGGTGGAGTGGGGGATCATCGCAAAAGCAACTGTTTTTGGGGACCAGAATCTTTGTTTAGAGAAGATGGAGTCCTTTCGGATGGTGGCGGAAAGCCAGCAGGTGAGAATGGCAAAACTGAAAATTGAAGAGGAAGACTGGATCAAAAAATGAAAAAAGGGCGATGCGGCTGCATCGTCCTAGACTTTTTTCTCCGGTCGTTTCGATTCTTTTTCCGGTTCTTCTTTTGGTTTTTCGGTATGTTCCGGTGCATTTTTGTCCACGGTATTTATGGTGGGATCTTCGTCCAGGTCCATGGAGATATTTTCCTCCCGTATCTTTTGACGGTATTCCAAAGCGTAAGAGAACAGTACTTTGATGGTCCCGGCGATGGGGACTCCCAAAATCATTCCGGCTACACCGAAAGCACTGCCGAACAGCAAGACGGAAAACATGACCGCCAAAGGATGAAGTCCTACGCTGTGGCTCATGATCTGGGGCGATAGGAAGCTGCCCTCGATCTGCTGGATGACGACGATCAGGATAAGGACCCACAAAGCCATGATGGGTTCGTTCATCAACCCCAGGATAACAGGGAGGATCCCGCCGAGAAAAGGTCCAAAATAAGGGATGATGTTGGTGAGGCCGGAAACCAGACCTACGATGGTGGCATTGGGAATGCCGATGATCCAGCTTCCCAAGCCTGTTAGGGTTCCAACAAAAGCGGCAACCAGCAGCTGCCCGCGAATGAATCCACCCAGCACTTCATCGATCCGGCGAGCGCCTTCTTTGACCTTTTCTTTTCCTTCCTTATTAAAGAAAAACAGCAAGGCCTCGGAGAAGCGTTCCTTGTCTTTCAGGTAGTAAAAGGTGATCAAAGGGGTCATGATCAGATTTAGCAAACTTTTCATGGCGCCGAAGATTGCGGAAGGCAAGCTGGATATGTATTGGGTCAGAATATCCGATAGTTTTCCCAGTTGGGAGTCGATATCCAGAAAATCAAAGAAACCATCCGGTAAAAAAGCGGGAAGCTTGAAGTCTGCCAATTGGGATTCCTGAAAGAATTGTTGGATGAAATCGATGATATTTGGCACCTCGTTGGCCAGATCTCTGACTTCTCGAACCAATGTAGGAACGAAAGACAGGAACAGCAAATAAATCAATAGAAATATCCCTACAAAAACAAGCAGAATGGCATAAACGCGCTTTATTTTTCTTTTTTCCAACATCTTGATCAATGGATTCAAAAAGTAGGACAAGACCAATGCGTAAATAAAGGGCGGAATGATCCCACTGATATCGTGACGCATGAAAAAGATCGCACCGGCGATAACGGCCAGTATTACAATATCCCATAAGTTTTTCGTTTGTTTGTTCGTCAGTTTCATTTTGTTCACCTCGTGATCAGATGGAATCATTGTATCATAGAATCGTTTCCTTTTATAAAAAAAGAACCCTTTCCGGCGAAGGAAAACGGTTCTTTACTTCATAAGATTCAGCTTGTTTTTGGAAGGCGGGAACAACCACACCCCACATCACCGATGGTGTCTCCTTCGTAAGTGATGGCGTTTTCCGGGCAAACCCGCTGGCAAGCCATGCAGGCGGTGCAGTTTTCCGGGTGAAGCACTAAAGGCCTCTTCGTTCCTTGTTTGTAAACGCCGTTCATGCATCGTTCGATGCAGGCGCCACATTCGGTACATTTCATCCAGTCTATGACCGGATACCATTTTCTTGCCATTTGATCAGTCCTTTCATTACCCTTCTGTTATAACGCAATACAGTCAAAAAATCAAGCACTACCATCAACTAACCCATTGTGATCTATGGTACAATAAAAACAAAAGAATCCAACAAAACCAGGGAGCGGGAGAGATGGTCATGGAAGATTTGCTGGTACTGGCTGTAGAAGAATTGAATGAAAAAAAGGCATTGGAACTGGTTCGCAGTTATCTTGCATCCGGGCAGGACGTATTGGAGATCCAGAATAAAGTAAATATGGGCCTCCAAAAGGTTGGGTATCGTTATGAACAAGGGGAATACTATATCGCAGATTTGATCGTCGCCGGAGAATTGGTGAAACAGATCATGAATTTGAAAGGTATGGCCTTTTCCATCAAAACCAAAGGACCTGCTTCGGGAACGGTGTTGGTGGGAACGGTGTTTGAAGATATACACGACGTGGGCAAGGACATTTTTGTCAGCATGCTCCAGTCTGCGGGATTTCGAACCATCGACCTGGGGGTGGATGTATCTGCCCGTCGTTTTGTAGAGGCGATCCAACAGGAAAAACCGGATATTTTGGGGATCAGCGGCGTGTTGACCACCATTGGCGAAAATTTGGTGGAAGTCATGGAAGCAGTGCGCCAGGCAGGCCTTCGGGATGGACTCTACGTTATTGTTGGCGGGGGCACCGTCAATGAGAAGCTCTTTGAGAGGTTGGAAGCAGATGCTTATTCCCAAGATGCAGTGGAAGGGGTAAAGATCTGCCTGGAGTGGATGAAGGCCAAGAGACAGGCGGGTAAATAAATGGGAAACGTCATCTATATCGATATTGTCAACGATATCAAAAGTCAAATACAAAATGGTCTGTTGGGACCGGGAGACGTCATATTGCCGGAATACGAACTTTCGGAGAAATACGGTGTGAGTAGAACCACTCTTCGGAAGAGTTTGGCCTTATTGGTCAGTGAGGGCTACATTTACACCATTCCGGGAAAAGGAAACTACGTATGTCGACCGGCGAGAAAAAAATATCAGCTGGATTTTGACGAAGTGGAAAGCCTCAACCTGGAGCTGGAAGACATCCATCTGATCGATGTCAAAGTCATCGAACCGAGAAAACAATTGATGGACAAATTGAAAATTTCCCACCAGGACAAAGTCATTCGCGTCCGCAAGGTATTCCAGGCCGGTGGACGAAAAGTGGAATTCGTCGTGATCTATCTACCCTACGAAAAGGGGAGTCCCATTGTGGAAGACGTGATCAATTTCGCGAATTTTTACAATGTGATGGAAAAGAGGAACATGCATTTTCAAGTCACCAAATCCTTGAATATCCAAGTAGTCCAGGCAAACAAGACCTTGGAAGAGTTTTTGGATGTGGATCCGGAAGAATCCCTGTTTCTTGTCTCTCAAGAGATATTTTCTGCAGACAAGACCAAACCAATCAGCTATAACGAGTTTTACATACGCACCGACGTGATTCAGCTCAATGGCGAAACAGATCTTTAGACCGGGAGGGATAAAATGGCCGTCTACGACTCTTTTTTGATCTCCAATTATCGTTGGATCGAAGACTACTGCAAAGAAAAAAACAACACGGAGAATGGTACCAAACTGGACAACTTTCGTCAGGTGTTGGATGATTTTCCCTGCGCATTTTCCATCGATGTGGCTGGTCTTCAGCATACAATTTTGAAAGATCTGGGCAACAAGGCATGGCAGGCTACGGCAAAAGGGGTAGCTACGAGAAAAAGCGTTTCCATCATGGACCGGGAAGAATATCCCCTGTTTTTGGATGATCCGGCAAGATTCATCGAAAAGACGGCAGTGCCTAGACTTTATGAAACACCCTTGAATGATGCGTTGGTTCGAGAAAAGGCAAAAGTATATTACCAAAGCATCCTGGAAGAAAATCGAAGCTTTGTTGAACTGGGGAAAATGGGATACGATGTCCGCAATTTGGTTCTGATCGGTGCTCCCTTGGATATGCTGGCGGACTTTTTGCGGGGGACCAAAGGATTGTTGACCGATCTTCACAGCGATCCCCACTGGGTGATGGAAGCCTGCCAGGTTATGGTGGAGCTGACCTTTCGGCAAGTGGAAGTCTATAAAAGATATTTTGGCATGAAGGACGTGTTGCTTCCCCTGCATCTGCCGACCTTGCTCGGAAGAAAGGATTACTTGAATTATTACCATCCGACCTACCAACTGTTGTTGGAAGGATTGCTGGAGGGTGGTTACCGTGTTCTGGTCATGGTGGAGGGGAATGTGGATCGTTTTATAGATCTGATGACCGAAACGGACCACCCGGATCTGCTTTTACATTTTGAGTCCACCGACTTGAAACAATGTGTGGAGAAGTTGAAAGGGGAAAAAACCAGATTTTCCGGATTCTATCCAACCCATCTGTTGCGGTATGCGGGAATGGAAGAGTGCCTGGATGCGGCACGCCTAATGAAGGAGACTTTGGGAGAAACTGATAATTTCGTTTTTGCCACCAACAAGGTGCTGCTGTCTGGCGATGATACCAAAGTGGAAAATGTAAAAAGCGTGTATGATTTTTTCTGCAAAAAACAATAGGGAAATGAGAAAGCGGACTCCATGTGAGTTCGTTTTTTGTTTGTAGCAATTTTGTCAATATTATAATTATTGACAAAATTAATAAATTGATATAATATAAAAGTGAACATGTGCACACAAGTTGTACAAAAGAAAGATCGAATAGGAGGAAGTGGAATGTCTAAGATTCAAGAAATTCAAGAAATGGTAGCAAAGGGTAAAACCAAAGTAGTAGCAGGATTGGTCCAGGAGGCATTGGACGGCGGCGCACAGCCGAAAGAGATCTTGGATGCCATGATCGAGTCCATGGGCGTTGTAGGAGACAAATTCTCCGCCGGAGAGATTTTCGTACCGGAAATGCTGATCTCCGCAAAAGCCATGAGCAAGGGTGTAGACGTGCTCAAGCCGTTATTGGCCGGAGACGCTTCCACATCGTTGGGAACCTGCGTTATCGGAACGGTAGCTGGAGACCTTCACGATATCGGCAAAAACCTGGTCAGCATGATGCTGGAGAGCGCCGGATTCACCATGATCGACCTGGGTGTAGACGTGCCTGCTGCAAAGTTCGTTGAAACGGCAAAAGAAAACAAGGCCGTCATCGTTGCCGCTTCCGGATTGCTTACTACCACCATGCCTGCATTGAAGGAAACTTCTTTGGCGCTGAAAGATGCCGGATTCACCGTCATCGTTGGTGGAGCGCCAGTTACCCAAGCTTATGCAGACGAGATCAAGGCGGACGGATATGCTCCGGACGCTGGTAGTGCCGTTACTAAAGCAAAAGAATTGGTCAAGAAATAATAATAATCAAATAGGAGGTAAATTATGTTAACCATTCGAGAAAATTTAAAGGAAGTCATGACCGGTGGGAATCCGGATCGTTATGTAAAGCAATATGAATTTTTGGATATCATCATGGAATGTCCCTTGGGCGTAGAATTCCGATATGGAGAAACTTGGAAGGACAACTGGGGGATCACCTGGCAATGGCCGGAAGGTCAACTGGGTCAGTTCCCGGTCCATGACGAGGAACACATCGTTCTTAAGGATGTCACAAAATGGAAAGAGCAAGTGACCATTCCGTCATTTCCATCGGATGAAGCTTCTTGGGCTGCTGCAGTAGAGCACGCAAATAATGTGGATCGCACGCAAAAATATGTAGCTCCATTCTATGCACCAGGACTCTTTGAGATGACCCATCACCTAATGAGCATGGAAAATGCATTGATGGCTCTGTATGAAGAACCGGAAGCCATGCACGAATTGATCGACGCACTGGTGGAGCGGGAGTTGGAGTTTGCAAGACTGGCTGTAAAATACATCAAGCCGGATGCACTGTTCCATCACGATGACTGGGGCAGCCAAAAAGCATCTTTTGTATCTCCGGAGATGTTTGAAGAATTCTTCCTGGCACCCTACAAGAAGATCTATGGATTCTGGAAAGAAAACGGCGTGGAACTGATCGTTCATCACAACGATTCCTACAGTGCCAACCTGGTTCCTTTCATGATCGACATGGGTATCGATATTTGGCAGGGCGCCATGTCCACCAACGATATTCCAGCATTGATCGAAAAATACGGCGACAAGATCACCTTCATGGGTGACGTGGACAGTGGGATCGTGGACTTCCCTGGCTGGACGCCGGAGATCGTTCGAGAAGAAGTGGAAAAATCCGTGAAACGTTGTGGGAAACTTCATTTCATTCCATGTTTGTCCCAGGGCCTTAACATCAGCTCCTTCCCGGGAGTCTATGAAGAGGTCGACAAAGCCATCGGTGAGATGAGCGAAAAAATGTTTTAAATGACAATGCCAATTTCTTGAAAATTTTGTCCGGTATAGACCGGACAACGCCCCGATCTGCCTGTCGGGGCGTTTTTTTGATGGTTTTACAAATTTTTAATTATTGACAAACATCAAATTTTAAGCTAAGATAAATTTGTACATGTACACACAAGTTGTACATACAATAAATCACTAGGAGGAAGTACCCATGTCAAAAGTTGCAGAAATTCAAGAAATGGTAGCAAAGGGTAAAACCAAGCTGATCGCAGGATTGGTCCAGGAAGCCTTGGATGGTGGATCACAGCCGAAAGAGATTTTGGACGCCATGATCGAGTCCATGGGCGTTGTAGGAGACAAATTCTCCGCCGGAGAGATCTTCGTACCGGAAATGCTGATCGCCGCAAAAGCCATGAGCAAGGGTGTAGACGTACTCAAGCCGTTGTTGGCCGGAGACGCATCCACATCTTTGGGAACCTGTGTAATCGGTACCGTAGCGGGAGACCTTCATGATATCGGGAAAAACCTGGTAAGCATGATGTTGGAAAGCGCCGGATTCACCATGATCGACCTTGGCGTGGATGTACCTGCAAATAAATTCGTTGAAGTTGCGAAAGAGAATAATGCCGTCATCGTTGCTGCATCTGGTTTGTTGACTACCACCATGCCTGCATTGAAAGAAACATCTTTGGCACTGAAAGATGCCGGATTCACCGTCATCGTCGGTGGCGCACCTGTAACCCAGGCATATGCAACAGAGATCAAGGCAGACGGATACGCTCCCGACGCTGGTAGTGCAGTAACAAAGGCGAAAGAATTGGTGAAGTAACGATCATCGGCAAACTCGCATCATGAAAACGAATCGAATCACTTAGAGGAGGCGCCACATGTTAACGAAAAGACAAAACCTGAAAGAAGTAATGACCGGAGGAAACCCGGACCGCTTTGTAAATCAATACGAATTTTTGGAGATCATCATGGAAATGCCGTTGGGCGTAGAGTTTCGTTACGGCGAAACTTGGAAGGACCAATGGGGGATCACCTGGCAATGGCCAGAAGGACAGTTGGGACAATTCCCGGTCCATGACGACGAGCACATCGTCATCAAAGACATCACCAAGTGGAGAGAGCAAGTAACCGTTCCGCCGATCCCCATGGATGCCGCATCCTGGGCTGCAGCAAAAGAGCACGCAGACCGAATCGACCGAAACGAAATGTATGTAGCACCTTTTTATGCTCCGGGGATCTTTGAACAATGCCATCACTTGATGGGCATCGAAAATGCGTTAATGGCGCTCTACGAAGAGCCGGAAGCCATGAAGGACCTGATCGATGCTATTGTGGAAAGAGAATTGGATTTTGCAAAAGCCGTGGTTGAGCACGTGAAGCCGGATGCCATGTTCCATCACGATGACTGGGGCAGCCAGATCAACAGCTTCTTGTCGCCGGAAATGTTCGAAGAGTTCTACTTGCCGGCATACAAGAAAGTGTACAGTTACTATAAGGAAAACGGTGTGGAATTGATCGTTCATCACAGCGACAGTTTTGCAGCCAACCTGGTTCCCTTTATGATCGACATGGGGATCGATATCTGGCAGGGAGTCATGAACACCAATGACATTCCGAAATTGATCAAGGAATACGGCGGAAAGATCACTTTCATGGGTGGCTTGCACAGCGGCCAGATCGATTTCCCGGAATGGACCCCGGAAATTGCAGCCGAGTTTGTGGAAGAGACCTGCAAAACCAATGGCAAGCACTACTTCATTCCTTGTCTGACTTCCGGTCTGCCCATGTCATCTTTCGAAGGTGTCTACGATGCTGTAACGAAAGAGATCGACCGCATGAGCAAGGAACTGTTCTAAATCCGATATAAAAGAACCACTTTTATATGCCAAAGTCCCACTCACCCTGGGCGAAAAAAATCCCTCCTGCAGAAGCCGGAGGGATTTTGCTTTTCATTTAGTTAAAATTACCGTAAAATAATCCCAGGAGGGGTGATCATGGTCTTTTTTATTGCAGGAGGAGTTTTATTTCTGATCCTCGGATTTGGCATTCATATCATGAAATGGCATTTTCTCATATCCGGCTACAATACCATGTCAAAAGAAAAGAAAAAGAACGTGGACGTGGAAAAACTGGGAAAGTTGATGGGATTGTACATGTACAGCAACGGTCTCTTGATGATCTTGGCAGGTATCCTTGGTGAATTGGGCGTGGATCATGTCATTACCATTTGGGTGGCGTTCATGTTCCTTTCAACGGCTTATTTATTGATCAAGGCCCAAAGATATGATGGAAACATGGTGGACAAGAAGGGTAAGTGGACGGGAAAGGGAAAAAGAGAGATGAAACTGGTCTACGCCATCCTGGTTGTTTCTGCATTGTTTGTGTTGTTGGTTTTTCAATTGACTTCCAAACCGATCCAGGTGGACACTGGAGCCAATGGATTTGAGATATCGGGGATCTACGGATCTGCGTATTCCTGGTCTAGTGTGGAAGAAGTGGCTCTTTTGGAAAAATTGCCCATCATTGAAAAAAGGACCAACGGTTCCGAGTGGGGATCGATGCTAAAAGGAAATTTTCGAACGTCGGAATACGGAACAATAAAGCTGTTCGTTGATACAGAGAAAGCGCCGTATGTTTTTGTGAGAATGGATGGGCAAATCGTGATTTTCAATCTAAAAGATCCGGAATCCACAAGGAGCCTTTACGAAATTTTTCAAAAAAAATCGGATTTGGGTGTTTAAGTCATTTATTGCCGGGTATCTAAAAAACAACAAAGAAAGATGGCGTTAGGAAGATCCCAAAAGCTTCAGATTTAATCTTCACGAGCGTTTGAAAGAATGAATGTGAAACATTGGTTTGTAGTAGTTTGAGATGAAAGAGAAACGTTGTTGAAGCACCATTTTACGAATTGCCCAAGTACGACCAAAAATCGTACGCAAAAGTGAAAGAAGTACCAAAGCAACACAGTATCAAAGTTTCAAAGGGGAATTCCAAAACAAGATCTGCTTTGTTAAAATCATTAGCCATAGAAAGGAAGTTTACATGACTAATGAATCAAATTCTTAAGGGGTAGCGGTCAAGCATTTTAGATCCTATCCCTTAAGAATTTTTTGTTCTCATCTCATTCTTTTTTTCGACTGTTAATGACAGATGCCCCGCTGAGTCCGTAAAACATTTCTTCCGGGGTGATGTCCTCCCGTTCCGGTTCGATCAGCATGGTAAAGCTGTGATCGACGGTGGTGTAATCTCCGTAGCCAAGTCTGGCCAAAGGTTTGATCTTTACGATATCGATTTTGCCATCAGAGCCGATGACGTCGTCTTGGATGTGGACCGCCACAACTTTACCGATCAACACATCCACCGTTCCCATGTCTCCTCTACCGGGAAGCCGTATGGTGGAATGATAGACACACTCCATCTGGATGGGGGACTCGGCGACGCGGAAGGGTTTTACCAGCTTGGAAGGAGACTTGGTCAAGCCAGCTTTTTCAAATTCATCCACCTCCGGTTCAAAGCCGGTTGCTGTTTTGTTCATCTGTTCCCTCAAATCGTAGGTAACCATGTTGTAGACGAACTCTCCTGTTGCCTCGATGTTGTTGGTGGTGTCTTTTCGTTTTCCATCCCGAGTTTGGTTGATGGCGATCATTACGTAAGGCGGGTCGAATGTCAGGTTTTGAAACTGGCTGTAAGGAGCCAGATTGTCTACGCCGTCGGGGCTTTGTGTGGAGATCCAGCCGATGGCTCTTGGTACGACACAGGACTTGAAAGGACTCATTGGCAAATGGTGGTCGTCTTTTTCTGTTTCATAGTACATGTGAAAACCTCCCTTGTGGTTTATAGCAATATTATAACCTGTAATTTTGGAAGTTTGGGGAAAAGATGTAAGAAAGTTGGCAAGCGAGTTTCCCAAAAATATTTTAGCAAATTCATTGAAAATAAAGAGAAGAAGAAGTTCGCCAAGCCATTCGCGATTTTGTTGATAAATATGGAGATACTGGTCAAGTCATGTGTTGGATCATGACAGAAAATTTCAATAAGGAGCAAGAAAAAATTGCCAGAGATGAGCTGTATTCCTATTCATTGAAGTATTATAACAAGAAATACGGGAGAAAATAAGAGCATTCCATCCCTATTCGACACTTTGTAGAATTGCAGTACAAAAACTACGCATCTTTGCATAATTGTTTCGGCCCGACATAACGGATATAATAATAAAAGAAATCAATTTTACAAAGAAAGGGGTCGTAAATGTATGTTGTCAAAGAAGCAAAATCTATTGGAAACCATTCGTGGAGGAAACCCGGACCGGTTTGTGAACTCCTATGAAGCATTTGCCATGATGGCGGTAAATCCGTTTTCCGCTTCCAATTCCAATCCGAAAAAAGGGGAATTGAATGTGGTCAACAAATGGGGGGTCACCCGATCTTTTCCGGACAACACGCCAGGACCTTTTCCAGTGCATGACTTTGAGCACATTGTCGTAAAAGACATCACCAAATGGAAAGAAACCGTGAAGGCACCCAGCGTCCTCTTCCCGGAAGAAGACTGGGCACCCTACGTGGAGCAGGCCATGGCCATCGACAGGGACGAATATTTTGCCACAGCTTTTGTTGCGCCAGGGATCTTCGAGCAATGCCACTATTTGATGGAAATGCAGCGGACCTTGCTGAACTTCTACGAAGAACCGGAACTGATGCATGAACTGATCGACTTTATTGCCGATTGGGAAGTTCAATATGCAGAACAGATCTGCAAATACTTGAAACCGACCGCATTGTTCCATCACGACGACTGGGGCAGCCAAAAAGCATCTTTTATTTCCCCGGAAATGTTTGAAGAGTTTTACGTGCCGGCCTATAAAAAAGTCTATGGATACTACAAGGAGCATGGTGTGGAATTGATCGTACATCATAGTGATTCCTATGCAGCCAACCTGGTGCCGGGCATGATCGAAATGGGCATCGACATTTGGCAGGGGGCCATGAGTACCAACAATATTCCCGAGTTGATCCAAAAATACGGCGGCCAGATCAGCTTTATGGGCGGCATCGACAATGGGATCGTGGATCGGGAAGACTGGACACAAGAACACATTGACGAAGTGACTCTGGAAGTTTGCAAGGCATGTGGAAAACTCTATTTCATTCCAGGGACCACCATGGGCGGAGCAAACAGCATTTATGAAGGCGTGTATGAAGCCGTGACGGAAGCCATCAACAAAGCCAGCGCAGAGTTGTTCTAAATCTTGCTTTCGGACGTGGACGATGTTTGCGTCCCGTGGTATAGTTAAAGAGACAATGCAGGTCGATCCAAATCATATGCAACATGAGAACTGCCGTCAAGGCAGTTCTTTTTTGAAAGGAAGATTTCATGAGCGTTCAAGAAAACCATTTGCCAAAATTGAAGATCACCATGCAAACCCTGGCAGATCGTTTGTCGGAATACGGTTTGGAAAACATCTTGTTTCGTAAGAAGTCTTTCGTTGATTTGGTTGGGTTCCGACTTTATGACGGGTACGGGGAGCAACAGGAGGATCTGGTTTATCTTTGCACCAGTGATCAACTGTTGGAAGCCTGGATGCGTGGGTTTGAAACCCTGGTTGTCGTGGGACGGGATCTTCCGGAAGCGGTGAAAAACAAAGGATCCTTGCTGGTGATCCAGGAGTCCTATTCTCTGGCCGAAGCAGCCAATGGACTTCAAAAAATTTTTTCCACCTATCTGACACTGGAACGAAAAATCAATCAGATCCTATACAATGACGGAAAAGTGGAAGATCTCAGTCAAGTATTGTTGGATCACTTTGGCAATCCCCTTTTTATCCACGACGAGTATTTCAACATCCTGGCCTGCCCAAAGTGGGTAGAGGGAATGAGCATGTTCACCTACAACCAGCAGACGGGGAAATTCATGCAGGACATGGATTCCATCAATTATTTCCGAACCAGCGATGAATACAAGGAAACATTGGTGACACGCGGGGGTCATGAATGGTTGTCGGGATTGACAGACTTTCGTACCATTTATGCAAACATCTGGAACGATGGAAGATTTCGAGGTCGGATCGTCGTCAACGAGCTGACCAAGGTTATAAAGGAGAGCCAGCTGAATGAACTAGGCTATTTTGCTGAGCTGGCCAGCCTGTTGATGATCCGCAGGGATCGGATCCATTCCAGGGGAGAACACCCTTTCAACAACATGGTCATGGACATGCTGTCAGGAAACAAGATGGAAGTGGAAGCACTGCAAACGGCCATCGCAACGCTTGGATGGGAAGTGCATCATCAATATATTTGCGGCTTGTTTTCCTTTGCGGAAGAAGAAGTGACGAAAATGTCCATTTACGGCATATGCAACGGCATTGAGCACCAGGTGCCGGGCAGCTACAGCTTTTATCACGACAACAAGATCTACATGATCGTCAACATGACCGTAGGTCAGATCGATAAATACGATTTGAGAAAGCACCTTTCCACCATCATACGGGAGGGGATCTTATACGTGGGGTTGTCCAATCCTTTTTGCGATATTTTTGATGCGGAGGTTTATTTCAAACAAGCCAGGGTCGCATTGGAGTTTGGACAAAATGGAGATTTTACCAGTTGGTATCATGAATTCAAAGATCATGCCCTTGCTTATTGGCTCCACCATGGAATGGGAGAGTTTTCAAAAAAAACACTGGCAGATCCTGCACTATTTACGTTGAAAGAATACGACCGGATCCATCACAGCAGCTTGTTTGAGACCTTGAAAGTGTATCTGAAGCAGGAGAGGAACGCCACCCTGACTTCCCAGTTGCTTCAGATCCATCGCAGCACACTGCCTTATCGGTTGGAAAAAATAATAAAAATGACGGGAATCGATTTGGAACAAGCGGATATCAGGCTTTTTCTTATCATGTCCTATCGTCTTTTGGAGGGTTCATCATGACAAAATATGTAAACCTCAACAAACGAAAACTGCCCTTATGGATGATGCTGGTCCTGATGGTGATCTCCATTGCCATGGGTTGGGCCGGTTGCGACGGGCAACGGGATCCTTCTCTGGCGGGAATGGAGGAAGCTTACGTAAAAAGAGTGGTCGATGGAGATACGTTTATCACCGGCAATGATGAGCGGGTGCGACTCATCGGCATCGATGCCCCGGAATCTGTAAAGCCGGATACCCTTCCGGAGCCATATGGGCCGGAGGCGTCGGCATATGTCAAGGAATTGTTGGAAGGCAAAACGGTGTACATGGATGTGGATGTTTCAGATACAGACCGGTTCGACCGTCTGCTGCGTTACATTTATTTAGCCGACGGAACTTTTGTCAATGAAAAGCTGTTGGAAGAAGGCTATGCCAGACACGTGGTGTTCCCTCCGGATGTAGCCTTTGAAGCAAGGCTGCGGGATGCGGAAAACCGGGCAAAATCCGATGGAGAGGGCTTGTGGGGTTTGACAGACTGACGAAACGTGTGTAATAACCAGGAAAAAGGGTAATAGAAGGATAGTAGCGAATGATCAAATTTGGGAGGGATGGATTTGAACGTTTTGGAAGCACTGGAAAAAAGAAGGAGTGTCCGATGGTATGAGGATCGACCAGTAGAACAGGAAAAATTGGATCAAATCGTGAAATTTGGGAATAAAGCACCCATTTCCGGAGAGATCCATTTGACGGTGATCCGCAATCCGCAATTATTGAAGAAGATCAATGATACCGTAGCAGACATGATGCGCAACTCCGATAACGAGTTCATGAAAAGCCGGATCGCCTTGCCGGGATATGAGCCTTTGTACGATGCTCCGGTGTTGATCGTGGTATCCGGGCCGGAAGGGGCACGTGGCAATGGGGCCAATGGAGCCTGTTCCGCCATGAATATGATCACGGCTGCCACTGGGCTTGGACTGGGTAGCTGCTACGTCATGTCCCCTACCATGGTCATTGGAAGAGAGACCTTTCGCAAGCAAGCGGGGTTGCCGGATGGATTTGAACCCATCGTGGGAGTTCTGATCGGATACAAGGCAGGAGACCGCTTTGGCAGAGATCGTGGGGAATTGAACAATATAAACTATGTGGATTGATGCGTCAAGACTCCCAGTCTCGGGGGTCTTTTTTTGAAGCACCCCAAAAAAACAATGAGGAAAAACGTATTTTATGGTATCGTGCTAACCGATCAATGAGCAAAGGAAGACAAAGGAGCATTTCATGAGAGAATTGGATCAACGGATCAAGAGCATTGCAGAGGAAAAAAACAAGGAGAAACTGGAGCAGTTGATTCGGGAGTGGGAATTTTTTATTTTGAAATCAGCAGTTCGCGTTTCCAAAAAATATGTGAGCAAACAAGATGAAGAATGGTCTGTCGCCCTGGAAGCATTTATGGAAGCGGTTCAGCGATACGACATGGATAAAGGTGCCTTTCTTCCATTTGCCCGGAGAATGATCCACCACCGGTTGGTGGATCATTTTCGAAAACAAGGAAGATCAGGATCAGAATTGCCATTGGAAAGTCTGGACCGTCTTCGGGTGTACAAGCCGGATCCAACGTCCAGAGATCTGAGGGATGAGATCGATGCTTTGACACAAGTACTTCAGCTGTACGGACTGGATTTTGCTGATTTGGCCAAAGCATCCCCCAAATCGGATAAAACGGTCAAGGCATGCAAGAAGATCCTGTTTTTTTTGACGAGTCATCCGGAATTAACGGAGTTGATCAAGGACAGCAAACTTTTACCCTTGAAAGAAATTGAAAAAAATACGGGGGTACCCCGAAAAACCATCGAAAGACATCGTAAATATTTGATAGCTGCAATGGAGATCCTTACCGGGGATTATCCGTATCTGGCAGCCTATATCCCGAGGGATGGAGGAGAGGGACAATGAAAGCGGTCGTCGTAGAGAAGAAAAAAAATCAGGTCGTAGTGTTGAAGGATGACGGCACTTTTGCCCATGTGGCAGGCGACAAATATCAAGTAGGGGATGTGATGGATATGAAATCAACAAGTAAAGGATTTGGATGGAAAGGGGCGCTGGTCTCCGCCGCTGCCATGTTGTTGTTGGTATTCGGCGTCGGTGCGAAAGTGTATACCACGCCGGCTTATTATGTCAGTTTGGATGTCAATCCAGGAATCGTATTTGAAGTCAACCGCTTTGAACGGGTCATCGGATTCGAAGGGCAAAACGACGATGGAGACATGGTGCTCCAACAACTGAAACTAAAAAACAAAAGTGCGGATGAAGCGATCCGGATGACTGTGGAAAAGATCAACGAAGAAGGTTATTTTGGAGAAAATGAAATGATCTATCTGGCTACATTGTCCAAGGATGAAGAAAAAGCAGCCCGTTTGTCCGGTAAATTGGAAAACGCCGTAGAAGAAGAAGTGGAAGAAAATGGCGTAAAGGCGGAAGTTTCTGCAGGATTATTGGGGTATGACATGGTCCAAAAAGCCAGAGAACTGGGAATCACACCAGGCAAACTCAATATCATCGTCAATGTTCTGGGACAGGAACCGAGCCAGGAAAACATGGATTCTTCCATCAAAGAGCTGATGAGCAAGTACAAGGATCGGGGAAATTCTGCAGATGCACCTGGCCAAAACAAACCGGAGAAGACAACGGGAAAACCGGAAACAACACCCGGCAACGGACCTCCAGCAAAAACCCCACCAGTCATTGAACAGGAGCAACAACAAAATCAAGACCAAAATCGAGAGCAAATCATGGATCCGCAAGGTGACATGGAACAGGAACAAAATCAGGAACAGGAACAAAACGGTCTGTTGGATGAACAGCAAAACCAGGAAAACAACGCCAATGGTGAATCCAACGATGCCCCTCTAGCTCCGGAATCGACACCGGCTCCCGATGAACTATAATTATTTTAATGATAAAAACCCTGAAATTTTTCAGGGTTTTTTCTTGACATTGACGTAGCGTCATGGTTTATATTGAAGTAGTCAGGAGGGGAAAGATGGAATATACCATACAGAAATTGGCAAAGTTGGCAGGGGTAACACCCAGAACACTGCGGTATTACGATGAGATAGGGCTACTGAAACCCTGTCGATCCAGTTCGTCCGGTTATCGGATCTACGGGAAAAAAGAAGTAGATCTGCTCCAACAGATCCTTTTTTATCGATCCATGGACATGCCCCTGGAAGAGATCCAAAAGCTCCTCTATAGCGATGCTTTTGACTTTGAGGGGGCCTTGGTAGAGCATCGAAAAAATTTGCTGGAGAAACGGGATGAGATCGAGCGATTGATCGCCACCGTAGAATTGACCATATCACATCACAAAGGAGAGAGTATCATGAGCGACAAACAAAAATTTGAAGGATTCAAAAAGCAAAAACTGGTAGAGAATGAGCAAAAATACGGAAAAGAGATCCGGGAAAAATACGGCGACAAAACGGTGGCCGAATCCAACAAGAAGTTCATGAACTTGACCCAGGAAGACATGGAGAAAATGAACAAGTTGGAAGTCGATCTGATCGAATTGCTTCGAGAATTGTCGGAAACCAAGGACATCAAGTCCGATGCTGCAAAAAAAGCATATGAGCTGCATCGGGAATGGCTGTGCTTCAGCTGGCCCACCTACCAGCCCCAAGCCCATGTAGGGCTGGCGGAAATGTATGTGGCAGACCAGCGTTTTGCAGCATATTATCAGGAAAAAGCCGGGATGGACGTAGCAGAACTTTTAAGAGATGTCATCGTGGAACACGCAAGATAAGAGTTAATTTAAAGTGGCATGTTGCAATGCCACTTTTTTCGTGTATTAATATAGAATAGAAGGTTGGTTTTAATAGAAAGGAGTTGCTTGATATGAAGAAAAGTACCATCGGCATGGGCCTTCTTGGCTTGGGTGCATCGGCAGTGCTTGGACGAAAACAATTGCGCAAGCCGGAGAAGTTGTCGGATGAAAAGACCCGATGGCTGACGGAGAAAATCATTGCCCATAGAGGGATCCACAATAATGGAGGGAACGCCCCGGAGAACACCCTGGCTGCATTTCAAAAGGCAGTGGAAAAAAACTACCCCATTGAATTGGACGTTCGATTGACAAGGGACAAAAAAGTAGTAGTGATCCATGACAAAAAGTTGAAAAGACTTCTGGGATATGATGAAGAAGTGCAGGATTTGAATTTTTCGGATTTCAAGGATAAAACAATACTTGGGTCGGATCAGCGTGTGCCCCTTTTTCGGGAGGTGTTGGAACTTGTGGATGGAAAGGTACCTATCCTTGTTGAAATCAAAAGTCATGGTGCCATAGGTCCCCTGGAAAAACGACTTTATGATCTTTTGAAGCACTATAAAGGAGCTTATGCCATTCAATCCTTCAATCCCTTTTCCGTAAAATGGTTTCACGATCATGCCGGAGAAGTGGTCCGGGGCCAGCTTTCCGGGAATTTCCAAATCAATGAATACGAAAAAGCATACCAGGGAGCGGAGGAGTTGCCCGTATATCAAAAGTTTCTGTTGAAAAATCTGATGTTCAACTTTCTTTCCAGGCCAAATTTTATAGCCTATGAGATCCAGGACACGGAACATGCCCGTCTGATCAAGATCCAGAAACTAGGGGTTCCTCTCCTGGGCTGGACGGTGAAGAACCGGATCGAATACCTGGAGGTAAAGGATCTGTGCGACAATTTGATCGTAGATGACGTCACGCTGGTTTTCTAATGGATTTTTAAGAAGATCTTAAGAAAATTCTCGCTTGCTTTTAACATGGAAGGGGTAAACTGTATCCAACAGGAAAAGAAAGCGGGTTGCGAGGATGGAAAAACTTAAAAACTGGTGCAAAAAGAATCGATGTGTGGTATTGCTGGGGATCATTGGACTGGCTTTTTCGGTGACCTTCGTCTATTTGATCCTTCGCTTGCTGGTTTTTTTTCCATCCATCCAAATCGTTCACTGGAACCTCTGAGAAGGGGTTCTTTTTCATGGTAAAAAAAGGGGACTGATGGTACTATGAATATAGATGGTTTTTAAGACGACGAAGGGAAAAAGAGGAGGAAGACCCATGAAATTGAATTACAAGAGGACCTTTTTTGTAGGCTTGGCTTTTTTATCCATCAGTGCATTTTGGCAGCTGTATGACAACCTGATCCCACTGATGTTGAAGAACACGTTTGGTTTGGGGGATACCTTGACCGGAACCGTTATGGCTTTGGACAACGTGCTGGCGTTATTCTTGTTGCCCATTTTTGGAGCCTTGTCGGACAAGGTCCATACAAAGAGAGGGAAACGGACCCCTTTCATTGTGGTGGGCACCGGATTTGCCGTCGTGATCATGATGATCATACCTTTGGCCAACCAATCCAAAAATTTTGTGTTGTTCTTTGTTGCATTGGGAGCCGCTCTGATCGCCATGGGAACATACCGGTCTCCAGCTGTGGCCTTGATGCCGGATCTAACGCCGAAACCGCTTAGAAGCAAAGCCAATGCCATCATCAATCTCATGGGAGCGGTAGGCTCCATCTACGCCCTGGCAATGATCAGCCTGCTCATTCCGAAAGTGGAAAGTCCCAATTATACCCTAGTGTACGCCACCGTGGCTGGCTTGATGGTTTTTGCAGTGGTCATGCTTCTAGTCACCATCCGGGAAAACGAAATGAGAGAAGAGAACCAGTCTGTTGACCAGGAAGAAGAGGAAGAGGTGGGATCCAAGGAACCAAACGGAGGGGACATGGCTCCGGAAGTGAAGCGAAGTTTATATTTCATTTTGGCTTCCATCTTTTTGTGGTTTACTGCCTATAATGCGGTCACTACTGCATTTTCTCGCTATGCAACTACCGTGTGGGACTTGCAGGGGGGAAGCTTCGCAAATGCCCTTATGGTCGCTATGGGAGCAGCCATCATCAGTTTTTTGCCGGTGGGAATCATTTCTACCAAAATCGGCAGAAAGAAAATGATTCTTGTTGGGATCACCTTGATGACATTATCCTATTTTGCAGGATTTTTCTTTGTAGAATATTCTCCGCTGATCAATCTGGTTTTTGTCTTTACTGGAGTAGGTTGGGCTTCCATCAACGTCAACTCCTATCCCATGGTGGTGGAAATGAGCAAAAGTGCCGATGTGGGAAAATATACAGGACTTTATTATACTTTTTCCATGGCAGCACAGATCTTCACACCGATTTTTTCCGGATTCCTGCTGGAAAACATATCCTACCGGACCTTGTTTCCATATGCGGTGGTCTTTTCCATTTTTAGTTTTTGCACCATGCTGATGGTAAAACACGGAGATGCCAAACCGAAGCCGAAGAAATCTGCATTGGAACACTTTGATGTGGACGATTGACAACCAAATGGAGCTGGGAGGATAACATGGAGAGCAGTTATAAAGCCACTTGTCCACTGGACTGTTTTGACCTGTGTCTCATGGATGTAACGGTAGTGGACGGAGAAATACAGAAAATCGCTGGTGCGAAGGAGCATCCCCTGACTTGTGGGGTGTTGTGCAAAAAAGGAATGGACCATCTTGTTCGTCACAGAGACCAGGATCGATTGAAAACGCCCCTGCTGCGGCAGGGCGAAAGGTGGTTGCCCCTGACCGTGGAGGAAGGGGTGAAAATGCTGGCGGAAAAGCTTGGAGGCGTGGACACGAAAAGCATCTTGTATTTTACGGATTCTGGCCACAATGGACTGAGTAAAACCGCTGCATCCCTGTTTTTTCAACATTTGGGTCCCATCACCACCCATCGGGGTTCCCTTTGCTGGGATGCAGGTAACTTTGCGTTGAAAAAGAGCCTGGGGATCCATGCCGGAGTGCGGCATACTCAAATTCCCGATGCGGACGCCATCGTTCTTTGGGGAAGAAATGCCAAGGATACCAATCTTCATTTGTACATGCAGATCAAAAAAGCGGGAAAACCGATGATCTACATCGATCCCATAGTTACAGCCACAGCAAAAGAAGCGGAGGAGTATTACTGCATCAAACCCAACAGTGATTTGGAACTTGCCCTCGCTGTTGTGAAGATCCTGAGCCAACAGGGTAACCTGTATTTGGCTCCAAAAGATGAAGCCATGGTGGCGTCTTACTCCATGGATATGTTGGTAGAAAAGACAGGCTTGTCTGTGACCCAGCTGGAACGTCTGTCCACTCATTTTGCGGGCGATAAAAGGATCATCACCTATATCGGTTATGGATTGCAGCGTTACACCAATGGTGCCAAAGCGGTAGAGGCCATTATAGCACTCCATTATTTGACAGGCAACGTGAACAAACCGGGAACCGGCTTTCATTTCTCCGACAAACGGGTATCAAAATCCTTGGCAAAGCCTTACGATGTGGTCCGTGAAAATCTTACCTTTGTCAAATCCACATTCGGGACTTATGTGTCGAGCAGAGATGACTGGTCTGTATTGTTGGTGGACAAGTCCAATCCGGTGGTCCAATTGCCAAATACAAAAGCGGTCCAAGAGGCTATAAAGAAGATCCCGTTCAAAGTGGGCATCGATTTGTTTATGACAGATACCATGAAAGAAATGGACCTGGTGTTTCCGGCACCCAGTGTTTTCGAATGCCAGGATGTAGTGATCACGTCCATGTTTTCCCCTTATCTCCAGTTTACAGAGGAATGCGTCCCACCACCACCTGAAGTGGTATCGGAGTATGATCTATTTCAGCGGTTGGCGGGTGCCCTGGGGCTGGATGATTTCCCCAAAGTCGGCTTGGAGGAATTTCTATTCCAACATGTTAAGCCGGTATTGGAAGCACAGGGAGTGACATGGGAGGATCTCAAGACGACGGGATGGATGGACCCGGAATCGGAGAAAGAAAAAAACCGAAAGTTGCAATGGTTGGAGGGCTCTCTTGATGTATTTGCCATGATCGAGACAAAGACGGAAAACCCTGGGAGCAAAGGCAAGTATCGGCTGATCACGCCTCATGCCAAAGAGTCTCTTCATTCACAGGGATTTCGCACCGTGACGGAGCTGCCCCTTGTTTACATGAACGAGCCTGGATTTGAAAGCGGAGACATGGTAGTCGTGGCTTCCGATCAGGGGAGGTTGCGGTGCAAGGTGAAGCTGGATGAAAATTTGCAATCCGGATTGGTCTATATCTATGAAGGATACTGGAGTCACAGCGGAATCGTAAATTCCATCACCACAGATGCATACTCTGACGAGGGGGACCAGGCAGCCTACTATGAAACCCTTGTTAGCGTTATGAAAATAAAAGAATAACGCATTGACAGGGAATATGAAAATTGATATTATTGGGGTGGAAGTTCATATTTACATCCGAGTTGTTGCAACCTAAAGACGTGTCCATGGTGCAACAACCTATTGGTGTCAAAGGAAACGATGATGCCACCCGTGCTTGGAAAGGATGGAAATGCTATCTTTAATTGAATTTTTTATTCAATATTGATGCACGTCAAACCTGGCAACGGAAACGTTGCTCTTTTTTTGCACAATTGCACGGGCAATGAAAACTTTTGGCCTTGCGACACTGCTACCTCTCAAACCCTGCAAAGAGTAGCATCCATGCTGTCGGATGGTTGAAATGTGTGTTTTTCGATCCATGTCATGACCAAGGGACAGCCTACCGCCGCCTGTTCCTTGGCGACCATGGATCAAATCAACTACTTTGAAAATGTCATCTTTAGTGGGAACCATCCCGATAGAATTTAAAAGGGGAAAACCGAACAAACGGCTTTCCCCTTTTCTATACAAATCTTTTCGTTGTTATTTAACGACCAGCACTGGAATTTTAGTGTTGTGCAAAACTCGGTTGGTGACGCTGCCCATCAGGATGCCTTTTGCAGCGCTGCCGCTGCCCGCAGAACCCATGATGATCATGTCTACGCCTTCTGCCTCTGCCGTACGAACGATGGCGTCAGCCGGCTTGCCGCCGGAGGTCTCCAACGTAGCTACGCAGCAAAGATCTCCCAAAAATTCCTTGCCTTTTTCTAAAATAACTTTTGCCTGCTCTGCTGCTGTTTCCCGGACACTGTCCAAGGTTGCCCCTACTGCTGCGGCATTTGTAAAATCAACATAGTTGGGAATATCTATACTGACTACGTGCAACAATACTACTTGTGCACCGTAACCAGCTGCTAGATCTTTGCCCACTTCAAGCGCTCTGTCAGAATACTCGGATCCGTCGATAGGAATCATTATTTTTTCCATGTTCATACCTCCCTTAAATTTCACGATGCGATGATCGCTCTTGTTTTTTCTACCCACGGATAAAATTATTAATCATATCAAATTTAATTACGTTGAACATTTTACAATATGGCATGATACAATGGATGAAAAGGCCAAAATGTTCTAGGAGGTTTCATATGGGTAAATTAAAAGATCAAGTAGCGTTGGTTTTTGGTGCTACTTCAGGAATCGGGAAGGCGACAGTGGATCTTTTTGTCCAGGAAGGGGCCATTGTGTATTTTTGCGGACGCCGTTTAGAGCGAGGAGCGGCCATTGAAAAGGAATGGCAGGAAAAAGGCGGTTCAGCGTTTTTTATTCCATGTGATGGTACGGTAGACGAGCAGGTAAAAGAATTGGTGGCGACAGTCATCGCGAAAGAAGGAAAAATTGATGTTCTTGTCAACAATGTCGGGGTATCCTTGCCGGGACCTTTGCTGGAAATGGATCTGGAAAAAAATTTCGATGTGACCATGGATGTGAATGTCAAAAGCTATTTAAGGGTATTAAAAGAAGTGATCCCGGTGATGGTTCAACAAAAGTGCGGAGTTATTGTCAATACTTCCTCTGTTGGGGGGATCACTCCCATGCCGTCCCATCTGGCTTACACCATGTCCAAGGCGGCTATCATCCGATTGACCAAATCCTTGGCTTTGGAGTACGCTGGAGACGGAATTCGGGTCAATGCCATTGTTCCAGGATTGACAGATACGGAAATCAATGAAGGAAATGAAGATTTCATCAAAGAAATCGTTAAAACCATTCCTTTGGGACGAATTGCATCGTCGGAAGAGATCGCACGAGGAATTTTGTTTCTGGCTTGTGATGATTCTTCTTTTATTACAGGAACAGAATTGATCGTAGACGGAGGAGAATCTTTATAAATGACATCCAAGAAACGGATCGATCAGGTTTGTCCCGTTTGCGGGAAGCCGTTGCATACAATGGAATATGATTACATCGCCATCCAAGCTCCTGGAGTGATGACCTTTCCCTTTGAAAACAGAAACAGGATCCTGGAAAGCGAAACCAGATTTGTTCCGGGGAAAGGACCCGGTTTGATCCCTGTATTGATCGGTGGTGCAGGGAAGTATCTATGGGGATTTTTTCGCGGTTTGTTGGCACCATACCGGCTCATGCCCGGTTATCTTTTGGGAGCGGCTTGGGTGATTTTGGCGATTTTAGCGGTAAAACAAATATCCTTCCCATTTCAACACGGCATAACCTGGTTGAGTTTTTCGACTGCAGGGTTAAAAGGTGGATTTATTGGTGCGATGGGCGGTATCGTAGGCAAAGGGGTATATGCTGGAAGTTTGTTCCGACTCATATCAAAGGATGGGAAATGGGAATATAAAAAATGGAAGGGCAGATGGAGTTTCGGCGCGGCCATGGCAGGCCTGGGACTCAGCTGGATCCTTTTCAACTTTTTTACCTGGGACAACAACGTGAATAATAGCGTCATAGGTCTTCTAGCAGCTGCAGGTCTGTTGAAGGCCATGGGCAATGAAAAAGGATATTTTTCTTCCCTGGTTCGATCTTTCTGGCGGGAGAGGGACTTGCGCCAAGGATGGAGCATGGGATTGGGCATGGCTGCAGGGTTTCTTGCGGCAGTTCCTGCCAGTTTGTATATCGGAGGAAAAACTGGATATCTTTTGGGGTTGCCCTTGCTGGCGCTGGGCTTGATCCTGGGCAAAAGCAAATTGGCCCAAAAGATCCAAAACAAATACACCTATTTGTTTTTTGGAATTTTTATCTTGCTGAGATCTGAAGTCGTTTTTGCTTTTGATACGACGGAGTGGATAAATGTTTCCTTAAGCAGAGTCATCATAGTGGGTGTGCTGGCTAGTTTGGCAGCAGCAGCGGCTACGGCTACCGTTTTTTCCTCCCGTGCAAACCCTCAAGAATCGGAAGAACAATCAGGCAATGAAATCGGTGTTTATCGACTGGCTATAGAGAAGGATTTTGGAGACACCATACGCAAGGGTCCTGAACAGCAGTATTTGAGAGGATGGGTGGAAAAACAATCGGAAGATGGTCTGTGGAAGATTTGCGAGGTTGCCAGTGGTGGATTGTTGGTCTATCTTTCCACAACGCTTCCAGGACTTCGATTGAAAATGCTGGAGTGCAAAGAAGGAGAAAAAGGGATCGGGTGTTTGGTTTTATTGGAAAAGGATTGGCCCGGGGAACACGGGGTCATTGCATTCAATTGGGAAACAGGTGGTGTCACTTATCAGAGCAGGATCCTTTTTCATTTGGCATAAGACAATAAAAAGGGGTTGCTCTGACGGCAAACCCTTTTTGTGTTTATTTTGCTTTTTTTCGGATCGGAGCTTTAAGCTTGTTGATCTTATCCAAGTTCACTTTGTAAAATTTGTCCACCAACATGATATGAACCAGGTCCAATGTCTTGACAATAAACCAGAAGATGGAGAATCCTAAAGGAAGGACGAAACAACCGATGGTGACCAAGAGCAGGATGACCGTGTCCGGTTTTTTTGTGTCAAGCAGGGACCTCTTTTCCATGATTTTATCGATGTAAGCGTGCAGTCCTGTAGCAGTCAGAAAAAATACCGCAGCATAAAGGAAATAATTGCTTGGATATACACCGGAAAACATGACATCAGCCGGAGAGAGATTCAATGGCAGATTGAAAAGCATCATGGGGATCGTCTCAGAAGAAATGGTCAGGAATTTGTCTGCCTGCAACAAGGTCAGACTCAAACCAAGACCAAATAAAGCATGGATCACAAAGTTGACGATGTTTCCCACTAGAGAATATCCTTTGGAAATCAATAAGGCCGGTAGTTCCTGATTTCTTCTTTCCGGATTGTTCTTGAATTTTTTGTTCATCTTGTCGATTTCCGGTTGCAAAGCAGGACCCAGTTTGATGTTGGCGAAATATTTGGTGAAAACAACGATAAACAGAATGCGTATTAGAACCGCGTACATCACGATGGTCAGTGCAAAAGGTTGAAAAACATTATAAACCGATAAGAGGACCATTCCAAAAAAATTAAGTATAGAATCCATGATTCACCATCTTCCATATTTTATGAGTAAGGCAGAAAAACCCTACACCATATGATATAAGATACGAATACCCGTGTCAAGAAGTCTGTGCCGGTTGAAGGGAAAGAAAAGGGGGCTCCAGAAGTGGAAAAAGCAAAAGAAATCGTGAATAGGATGACATTGAAAGAAAAGGCCTCCTTATGCTCCGGACAGGACTTTTGGCGCCTTCAAGGGGTGGAAAAAGCAGGTCTGCCTTCCATCATGGCAACAGATGGCCCCCATGGACTGCGCAAGACGATCAAGGGAACGGATCACATCGGTGTGACGGCCAGTCTACCATCTACCTGTTTTCCAACATCGGTCACGACGGCTTGTTCTTGGGATCCACACTTATTGGAGGAGATCGGCAAGGCCATCGGATCGGAGTGTAAAAGCGAGGGGGTTTCCATCCTCTTGGGCCCGGGCATGAACATAAAGCGTTCTCCCTTATGCGGGAGGAACTTTGAATACATATCCGAAGACCCTTATCTGACGGGTAAAATGGCGGCCGGCATGATTCGTGGCATCCAATCCATGGGGATCGGAGCCACCATGAAGCACTTTGTGGCCAACAATAAAGAAGGGTTTCGTTTGGTCAGTGATTCCATCGTGGATCAGAGAGCTCTCCAAGAGATCTATCTGACCGGTTTCGAAATGGCCTTGAATGAAGGACAGCCTTGGGTGGTCATGGCTGCCTACAATAAGGTCAATGGCACATATTGCTGCGAGAATCGATACTTGATGACAGAAGTGCTTCGAGAAAAATGGGGGTTTTCCGGCATCATCGTCAGCGACTGGGGTGCCACGGACCATCGGATCCGGGCGTTGAATGCAGGTTTGGATGTGGAGATGCCTTCAACCTATGGGGAGCAGGATCGAAGGATCTACCGGGGTGTGAAAAAGGGAAGGGTTTTAGAAAATACGCTGAATGAAACTGCGGAGCGGATCGTAGATATTTTGATAAAAGCCAAAAACAATGCTGACGAAAATGCGACCTACGACAAGGAGACTCATCATAGGTTAGCGAGGAAAGCGGCCAGAGAATCTTATGTCCTCCTGAAAAATGATGAAGATCTCCTGCCTCTGGATACTGGTAGATCTACGGCGATCATTGGAGATATGGCGAAAAATCCTAGATACCAGGGTTTGGGCAGTTCCATGCTTCATCCTACCTTTTTGGAGAACACCTTGGATGAAATGGAAAAGCAAGGCTGGAACGTGTCATTTGCTCCTGGTTATACATGGAACTCGGATGAAGTGGAAGAGGAAAAAATCAAAGAAGCAAGTACACTTGCCGCTGGCTGTGAGGCAGCCGTTGTATTTGTAGGCCTTCCGGAAAAATATGAAGCGGAAAATCTGGATCGAAAACACATGAAGATGCCTGCATCCCACCAACGGCTCATTCAAGAAGTTGCCAAAGCAAATCCCAACACGGTAGTGGTCCTTGCAGGTGGTGCGCCTGTGGAAATGCCATGGATCAATGAAGTAAAGGCGGTGGTCAACGGTTATCTCGGGGGACAGGCGGGAGCTTCTGCCATGTTGGAAATTCTTTGTGGAAAGGCAAACCCTTGCGGCAAGTTGGCGGAAACCTATCCTGTGGCATTGAAAGACAATCCTACCTACAACTATTTCGTATGCATCGATCCTAAGATCGTTCAATACCGGGAGAGCGTCTACGTGGGATACCGATTTTACGATACCGCAAGTAAGGAGGTTTTGTTTCCTTTTGGGCACGGGTTGAGTTATACGAAATTTTCCTATGAAAATTTGAGATTGTCGTGCGATAAAATGAAAGACAATGAACGATTGGTGGTTCGGATGACCGTTCGAAATATCGGGGATCGACCCGGCAAAGAAGTAGTGCAAGTGTACGTGAGGGATACTGACACCACTGTCTTTCGCCCGGAAAAGGAATTGAAGGGCTTTGAAAAAGTGCACTTGGATCCGGGAGAAGCCAAAGAACTGGAATTTGTGTTGGATTTTCGGGCTTTTGCCTATTACAACACAGCCCTTGACAACTGGCACGTGGAATCCGGTTTTTTTGAGATCCTGATCGGTGCCTCATCCAGGGATATGAGGCTACAAGGAAGAGTGTATGTGGAAAGTTCTGAACCGGATGCGCCCGTTCCTTACGATCTGGAGACGGCTTCCGAATATCACCACTTGAAAAATGAACCTTTTCGGGTCAGTGATGCTGCATTTCAGGCAATATACGGGTCCCCGGTTTCTGCCACTAAAAAGGAAAAAGTGGAAGAATTTACATTGAACTCTACCATGGACGACATGCAACATACCTTGATCGGGAAAGCCATTTTGTGGAAAGTAAAGAGAGAAAGTTTGAAAATGCCGGAAGGGGAACTGAACGAAGGGATGCAAAACGCACTGGATGCCATGGTGAAGGAATCTCCCATACGAACGCTGAACATGGCCAGTAAAGGGGACGTATCCCTGCTGACCATACGAGGGTTGGTCCAGTTGGCAAACAAGGAGTATCTGGAGGGATTGAGGACCTTGCTCATTGCAGCAAGAAGAAAAAGGGACTAGTAAAAAAAGAAAAAATGGGGACGGTGACTTTTTTGCAAAAAAGTCACCGTCCCCATTCACACATTCACAGATTAAAATTCAATCACTTTTGGCTCGGCGGTAAAGGAAGCGATAACAGCTTTGGCATTTTCCAAGTAGAGGACTTCGCAGATCCCGTCGTCTGCAGCATAACGATTTTTCAATCCCGGATTGGCATCCATCATGTGTTCCCTTGCTTCCAGACGATCGTCCTGAATGGCATTGGCTTGAATTCGGATCCAAGTGCCTTCCGGTCCCATGGTACAGATCTCTACCTTTGGGTTGGCTTTCATTTGTTGGAAAACATTTTTGATGTTTCCTGTTTGAAAATAAAGTCTGTCTTCAAAAACATCGATTGCTCCCATGGGTCGAACCCTGGGTTGGTCACCTTCCACAGTGGCCAGGTAGAACAGTTTTGATGCTTTCAAATAATCAAAGATTTCCTGTACTGCGCTCATAACATCCTCCTATAAATCATATTTTAATATTATTTTACAATAAAAAGTGGATAATGAAAAGGAAAACTCCCTTTTTCACACCCGGTCCAGTGGCTGGAAAAAGAGAGTCTTCTTTTATTGCATTACTTTGAGGAAGTAAATGTCAAACAAAAATCGCCTTCTACAAAGAGAAGACGACCCGAAATCATTTCGATTGCGTGTCCGTTCCATCTCTCGTAGAACAAAAACATCTTTCTTTGGCAGGTCTTCTGACTCCAGCGTCGTCATTGCGACCGCCTTCCCAACGAATGGTGGCATGTGGATCGCAACTCTTCTGTTACAGCGGCGGGACCGTGCGGGATTTACACCCGGCTTCCCTTTTCATCGATCGCCTGATCGAACCAAAGAACACACTATGTAATTTAAACTGATTATATGGGAAAAGGGTTCTTTTGTCAATGAGGATTTTGGGTATGAAATAATATATATGCAAATTGGAGGAGGATAAAAAATGACAAATATGACGAAGCAATTGATGGAGATTTTTGAAGATGCCATCACTTACGAAGAATACGTAGACCTGTCTGAAGGCGAAGATCGGGACAAGCATCTTCACTACCTGCAAAAGATGGAAATGAACGATGAGGAACAAAAGCGGATCCGTTCTGCATCCTTAAATGCCAGACTCCTGGTATTCTGTGATCCTCAATGCCCGGATTGCAGGATCGTGACTGCCACCCTTCACAACATGGAAAAACATAGCCCCGGTTTGAAAATGGGTTTGGCCTTGCAGGAGAAATATGAAGATCTGATGAAGGAACTGGAAGAAGAGGCCCGCATTCCCATGGTGATATGGTTGCAGGAAGATGATTGGAAGATCATATTTTATGAAACTCCTGATTTTTTGAAGGAACAAGAAAAAAAACAAGATGAAAAGGAACAAAAGGAAATGCGGATCGCTTTCCAACGGGGCCTGCATAAAGGCCAGGTGGTGAACCAAATCATTGAGGCACTCACCATGTGACTCGTTACTAAAAATTTACCGTCCGGCAGAAAATATTCTATAACCTTTTGATATAATGCTCCCTGTGCGTAAGTATATAGGAAAACTAAGTATTTAGTATTTTTTGAAAACAATATGAAAAAAATATACGCACAAGCTGAATCATTTTGCATCAACAATAGACGGAGGCAAAGGAGCGTTTTAAATGTGCGGGTTTGTAGGAATGTGGAAGGACGCAGGCATTGATCGTGGAGATATGGAGCAAATCAAAAGAATGAACCAAATCCTCGAGTCCAGAGGTCCGGATGATGAAGGCTATTTTTGTGGAAGTCGCTTGTGTCTTGGATTTAAACGTTTGAGCATCATTGACCTGGAAAAAGGCAGCCAGCCGCTGTCTTATGACAACGGACGATTCCAGATCGTTTTGAATGGAGAGATCTACAATTATATCGAACTGCGAGAAGAATTGGCGGAAGAAGGATACCGTTTTTCCACCCATTCCGACACGGAGGTGGTATTGGCTCTTTATCATCGATACGGGGAAGGTGCTGTGACCCGCTTGCGGGGTATGTTCGCATTTGCCATCTGGGATCAACAGGAGGAAGTTCTCTTCTGTGCCCGAGATCCCTTCGGGATCAAACCGTTCTATTACGTGCAATCCTTGGAAACATTGATATTCGGCTCCGAAAAAAAGAGCCTGTTGGAGTGTTTGGATACCAAGTGGGAATTGGATCAGGATTCCTTGCAGCATTATCTTACATTTCAATATGTCCCTGAACCAAAAACCATGTTACAGGGGGTGCATATCCTGGATGCAGGATGTACTCTGTTAAAAAAAGCTGGTGCACCCGCCAGGATGAAATCTTATTGGAGACCCGAATTTGCACCAACTATGGAATCGTTTTCCGAGAAGGTGAAAAATATTCGACGTGTCATGGAAGACTCTGTAGGGATCCATATGAGAAGTGATGTACCTGTGGGATGCTTTTTGTCCGGCGGCATCGACTCCACCATCATTGTTGCTTTGGCGAAAGCCGTTCACCCCGGTGTGAAAGCCTTCAGTGTAGGATTCGAGCACAAGGGATTCAGCGAGATCTCCCTGGCCAGGGAAACGGCGGAGTTTTTAAAGGTAGATCATTATACCAAGGTGATCACTTCCGAAGAATTTATGAAGGAGTTGCCCCGCATCGTCTGGCACATGGATGAACCGTTGGCGGATCCGGCGGCCATCCCCTTGTATTTCGTGTCCAGAGAAGCAAAAAAGCATGTGAAAGTCGTCCTCTCCGGAGAGGGATCCGACGAGTTTTTTGGTGGCTACAACATTTACAGGGAGCCAAATTCCCTGCGCATATTCGACAAGATTCCGGAATGGACAAAAGGCGCTCTTAATCAGCTTTCCCATAAGTTGCCGGAGGGGCTTCGGGGGAAAAGCTTTTTGTACCGGGGGACTACTCCCATGGAGAGGCGATATGTGGGAAATGCCAACATATTCTCGCAGCAGGTGAAGAGCAAGATCCTGCGAAATTTCGATGAAGAATTATACAATGAAGCAATCACAAAAGTTTTTTATGAAGAAGCGGCGACTTACGACAAAATCACGAAGATGCAATACATCGACATCAATACCTGGCTGAAAGGGGATATCCTCCACAAAGCGGATCGAATGTCCATGGCCAATTCTTTGGAATTGCGGGTTCCGTTCCTAGACAAGGAAGTATTCAAAGTAGCGGCAACATTGAAGACTGAGGACAAGGTGAATGGCAAGGTCACCAAACATGCATTGAGGGAAGCATTCAAGGATATTCTTCCTCCTCACGTGACCATGAGAAAGAAGTTGGGGTTTCCGGTACCAATTTCCCACTGGTTGAGAGACGAAATGCACGATTGGGCAAAAGACCTTATCAGAGAAAGCCAGACGGACGAGTATTTGATCAAAGCCGAAGTGGAGCGGATGTTGGAATCCCATCGCAAGGGCGAAATTGATTTTGGCCGTCGCATTTGGACGGTGCTCATGTTCATGTTGTGGCACAGGACTTTCTTGGAGGGTAGCAAAATGTTTGACCGGGTTACGGTGGGGTAGTTTAGAAGAAAGATTTTGTTGAAATTTTCCTAGAGTCGAGGAGGTCGCCATGATGGATGTGATGTGGATCACACTGACCAGAAATGCCGTGTTGCTGCTGGGATTGTTTGCCGTGTTCGAAGCCACGTACCTGATACCGGATTCGAAGCAACGCTTGCGGCAGGGTGTCAGCAGCCTTTTTATTGCTGTCATTTGTTTTGCCGTCATGAGCACTCCTTTTGTTCTCTATACCGGAGTCGTCTTCGATACCAGGACCATTATTATCAGCATAACATCTCTCATTTTCGGATTGATCCCCTCCATTGTCGTCATGGCCGTCGCCACTATCATCCGATTGTCTGCCGGAGGTGCAGGAATGATCGCGGGAGTGCTGACCATCATCACCAGCGGAATGGTCGGCCTTATATGGCGTCGTAACTTTGATCCTGAAAAAACTAAAAACGTATGGGTCAACGTGTATTTCATGAGTCTTGTCGTTCATGTTGTCATGCTTCTGTGCCAGCTTTTTATTCCTTCTCCTCAAAATTTTCTGGTGATCCGTCAGATCGCCTTGCCGGTCATGCTGATTTATCCGGCAGTCTCCACACTGTTGACTATGCTGTTGCTCCGTCAAAAAAAATATCGCCAAATGCAGTCGGATCTGATCAAATCGGAGGAAAAGTATCGTGCCATGTTCCACTCTGCCGGGATCGGGGTTTGCAACACGGACCTTCATGGAAAGATCACGGATTCTAATAAAAGATTTATAGAAATAATGGGGTATTCCAAAGAAGAACTGTCTGTGATGACCTTTGAAGATTTGACCCATATCGACGACCTTGGGTTAACGGAAGAGGTGTTGCAAAAACTGTTTCTGGGTGAAATTTCTCGGTTCACACTGGAAAAACGTTATATTGCAAAAGATGGACATACCGTGTATGCGGATTTGTCAGTGGCCATGATCCGGGATGCTGGGGGAGAACCTCTGTATACTGTAACAACGGTGCAAGATATCACAGACAAAAAAGTTCAGGAAGAACAGATCCAGTACCTTTATACCCACGACAGTCTGACGGGATTGTACAATCGTCGATCCTACAATCATCAAAAGATGGAGATGGACAGGGAAACAGTTATTCCTTTATCAGTAGTTCTTGTCAATATCAATGGTCTGCGACTGATCAACAGCGGATTTGGAAAAGAAGTGGGTGACCGCTGCATACAGGAAACAGCAAGACAGTTGAAAGAAGTGTTTTCTGAAACGGAATGGATCTTCCGGGTTTCCGGAGACGAATTTTGGGTGCTTCTCCCCCATGTGGATGAAAATAGATCCGGGATGTTGGTACGGGAGATGACGGACAAGTCGTTGGTGTTGCCTTTTGAAGACACGAAAGATGGGATCCACTGGGATTTGTCCATTGGTTCGAGTACGAGGACGACCACGGATCAGACCTTGGATGAAGTGTTGAAGACGGCAGAGGACATCGTAGAAAACAAACGATTGCTCAGTCACCACAGCAGTCGAAACAACCTGGTCTCCACCATGATGGTGACGTTGGCAGAAAGAAGCCATGAAACGGAATCACATGCAAAACGACTGGCCATGGTTTGCCGAAAGATCGGAGAACGATTGAACTTGAGTGAAATGGAACAAGACAAGCTGGAGTTGTTCTCCATGCTCCACGATGTAGGAAAGATCGCCATCGACAGCAGGATCCTGAATAAACCAGGGAGATTGACATTGGAAGAATGGACGGACATGAAGAAGCATCCCGACATCGGATTTCGGATCACCATGTCCACCTCCAATCTGGAGCCTATTGCCCAGTATGTATTGACCCACCACGAACGATGGGATGGGGGAGGTTATCCCAGAGGATTGGCAGGGGAAGGGATCCCCCTCTTGTCCAGGATCCTTTCCGTGGCAGACGCTTATGACGCCATGACAGAGGACCGGATCTACCGGAAAGCCATGAGCCGGGAAGAGGCGGCACAGGAGATCCGACGCAACCTGGGCACCCAGTTTGATCCTTTTATAGGCTCGATTTTTTTGGATCTCTTGAAGGAGGATGAAAATCTGTAGGAGGATCCATTTCTACCAGGTCTTGCCGATATTTCAGAGGAACAAATTGTCGCTGGAGTTTTGGATTGATCCGGGATTCAATGGCGATGGTCTTCACGTATTGCTGCCATAAATGGATGAAGGGATCTTCCGGAACCTCCTCCGACAGCAGGTCTCCGGAAAATGGCACCAAAATGGATTTGCCGTCTTGAGCGATCAAGGCCAGATCCCGGTTATCGTCATGGATGATGATTTTTTCGTTTGCATACCGATCCGCAAAGTGATTCTTGATGGCAGGCAGGATGAAATGATCGGGGTGGATCTTGGCATAGAGGCAGTCGCCCCAAGATCGGAAGCGGACAAACCCTTGATACCGATGGACTTCCATTTTGACTTTGCGAACAAGAGAATCGAAAGGGAAGACCCGGTCGTGGGAATGGGCGTCCTTGAACCGGGAACCTTCCTTGAAACACAGGTCGATGAATGACAAAGTCACTTTTTCCCAACCATGTACTTGAGATAGAAATCCGTAATAGATGTCTTTTGAGCTTTGTTGACCCAGATGGCGAATCAGTATTTCGTACATGTAGGAAGCCTCTTTTTTTCTGGTTTCCACAGGAACGGGAACGCTGGAAAAACTCAGTTGATATGCGTTGGAAATGGCAATATTGGTGGCGGGTTCCTGGGCAAAATGCCGATAGAGACATGTTAGAAATCCATCATAAGTACCATCGTAAAGATATTCGGCCAAATTCTCACCCCCAAATGCTGATTTGCTGAACCAAGGGACGTTCCACCAGATTGTTTTTGATGGTATCGAATTCCAATTTTTCACCGTAGTACCTGCCCTTGGCCAATATAAAGTGTTTTGCTTTCTTTAATACACAACCCGTTCTTTTGAGGCCGTCAAAATCCAAAGGTCGGATCCTACGTTCTTTCAGGATCCTGCGGGCGGAAATGTCACCGATACCGGGAACTCGAATCAGTGTGGAATAGGTGGCGGTGTTGATCTCCACGGGGAAGGAATCCAGATGAGCCAATGCCCAGGCCAGTTTTGGATCCATTTCCGTATCCATGTTTTCCGTATTTTTGGAGAAGAGTTCCGATACGGTGAAACCATAATACCGCAGCAGCCAGTCAGCCTGGTACAGCCGATGCTCCCGGAGCATGGGTGGTTTGGTCCAAAGTGAAGGTAGATTAGGCCCTTCATTGACCGGGACGTAGGCGGAGTAATAGACCCGTTTTAATTGATACCGGGTGTAGAGTTGTTCGCTGACGGAGAGGATCCTCCGGTCCGTATCCGGAGTGGCGCCAATGATCACCTGGGTGGATTGGCCGGCCGGCACGAAGCTGGGTGCGTGCCTCAAGTATTTTCTGGCATCCTTGTTGTCGATGATTTGATGGTGGATCTGCTTCATGGGAAGGAGAATTTTTTCCGGATCCTTTTGTGGAGCCAGCAAAGATAGAGATTCTCTGGAGGGGAGTTCCATGTTGACGCTCATACGATCGGCCAACATGCCGCATTGCTGCACAAGGGTATCCTGGGCCCCGGGTATGACTTTGATGTGAATATAGCCGTTGAAATGATGGATCTTGCGAAGCAGAAGTAACACCTGGTACATTTTTTCCATGGTGTCGTCGGCGTTTTTTTCAATGGCGGAGCTGAGAAAAAGACCTTCAATATAATTTCTCCGATAGAATTCCATGGTCAAAAGTGCGGTTTCCTCCGGGGTCAAGCTGGCTCTTTCCACATCATTGGTGACCCGGTTGACACAGTAGGCGCAATTGTAGATGCAGTTGTTGGTCAACAAGACTTTCATCAGGGAGATGCAGCGACCGTCTGCTGCCCAAGTATGACAGATGCCATAGGATTTGGCACTTCCCAACCCCTGCTTGTTGCTTTTTCGGTCAACACCGCTGGAGGAACAGGAAACATCATATTTTGCGCTATCCGCCAAGACCATGAGCCGTTCATAAAGATCCTCTTTCAATGGATACACCTCCCTCATAAATATATCATGGCGGGAAGCAAAAAGCAAACATATGTTCGCCATAAAGGAGTATTCTTTCCTTGTGGGATCAGGGTCCTTTGTATTAGAATGATGGAGAGAAAGTCAATAGGGATGGAGGTGATGGTCATAAACAACAGTGGAAATAACTTTCGTAAAGCATTTGCGATTCGGATCGTCTTGGTCATGATCGGCATCTTCGCATTTTTTGGGTTATTGTACGTATTAAGTATGTAAAGGAGGAGTTTTTATGGGTTTTATTGGTTGGATCATTTTTGGTGGATTGGCAGGCTGGATCACCACACTTTTGAGAAAAGATCGAAAAGGTGGCTTGCTTCGCAACATCATCGTTGGCATCATCGGTGCAAATGTCGGTGGATTTTTGTTTGAACAACTGGGTTTTGCCGGTGTTACCGGATTCAACATTTGGAGCATGTTTGTTGCCGTAGTTGGTGCAATGATCCTGTTGACCATTGTCAACGCACTGACGAAGTGATTTGTTGACGACCCATTTGGAACGGGACCCTCATTCAAAAGAAATGGATTCCACACCATGGATCTCTGCGCTGTTTCCTATGGATTCCGGCAATTGCTTGTCGGTGAGGATGTAGTCCAGTTCATTCATTTTAATGCTTTGAAAAAAACAGGAAATGTCAAATTTGGTGCTGTCGATCAACAGCACCTTTTCTTTTGCCTGTTTTATAAAAGAACGCCGTACCGCAGCTTCCTCCTCCGTGATCTCCATGGCACCATCTGAATTCAGGGATTTTCCGGATAGGAATGCCACGTCAGCACGATAATTGGAAATGAATGCTGCTGCAGTATATCCATTGACGGAAGAGCTTTTGTCATGGACATGACCACCCACAATGGTCACGTGAACATTGGTGTTTTGGGAAAGCAGATGGGCGGCGAGCAAGCCGTTGGTCAATACGTGGATTCCGCGATATCCTTTAAAGTATGGGATCATGGCCATGACCGTAGTGCTGGAATCCATGAATAGGAGCTGGTCATTCTGTAAAAAATCTGCCGCCAACTCTGCGATCTTCCTTTTTTTTTCGCCTTCGTGGACTTTTCGAAAATCAAGGGGAAAATCGGTGGCCCTGTCTTCCTTGTAGGATGCTCCACCCCGGACCCGCCGGATCAGACCTTCCTCGGACAGTTGTTGAAGATCCCTTCGAATGGTAGCGGGACTGGAATGCAATAGCCTTGCAAGAACATCCACTTTTAGCGTCTTTTTCTTTTGAAGCAGTTCCAAAATCTGTTGTTTTCGATCAAAAGCAATCATAAAAACCTCCTGGTAGTGATTGAAAATGATTAATAATCAATTCTAACGCCAAATATTTGCAAAGTCAATAGAAAGGGATAGAATGGAAACGAAAAGGGAAGGAAAGAAGATGTAATGGACAAAATTTGTCTATTTGTCAACAAGAGTAAAACAGGAGGCGATTTACTATGAAGACAACAGGTGTACGGATCCACGGCGTTGGAGATCTGAAACTGGAAAGCTGGGAGTTGCCCGTCATGAAAGAGGATGAGATCCTGGCCAAGGTGGTGGTGGACAGCATCTGCATGTCCACTACGAAATTGACCGGTCAAGGCAACCATCATAAAAGAGTGACAAAAGATCTATCGAAACACCCCAGTATCATTGGCCATGAAATGTGTGGAGAGATCCTGGAGGTGGGAGCCAAATGGAAAGAACAATATCATCCAGGCGGAAAATTTGTCATGCAGGTGAACATGCCCGATCAATTGGAGACGCCGGGATATTCCTACGAACACGTGGGAGGAGACGCCACCTATGTGATCATACCCAATGAAGTCATGGAAAAGGACTGTTTGCTGCCCTATAAAGGAGACACTTACTTTGAAGGTGCATTGGTGGAACCCTTGTCCTGCTTGATCGCTGCATTTGATGCAAATTTCCATTTGGGAGTTCGAGCCAATGAACACGAAACGGGGATCCTGGAAGGAGGCGACCTTCTCTTGATGGGCGCTACCGGCCCCATGGGACTGTTGGGGGTGGACCTGGCCATTCACGGAGATCGTAAGCCCAAAAGAGTGGTTGTCACCGATATCGACGAAAAGAAGCTGCAAAGAGCACGGGAATTATATTCATCCAGTGACGTGGAACTGTTGTTTGTTTATACAGGGGACATGGAGGATCCCGAAGAAGAACTCCGATCCCTGACAGGCGGGAAAGGGTATGACGATATTTTCGTATTTGCTCCGGTTCCTTTCCTGGTGACGCTGGGTTCGAAACTTTTGAATGTGGATGGGTGTCTCAATTTCTTTGCAGGACCATCAGACAGGGATTTGTATGCATCGATCAACGTATATGACATCCATTACAACTCCCATCACTATGTAGGGACCAGCGGAGGCGATACCCTGGACATGAGAAAGGCCATTTTCCTGATCGAAGAAAAAAAGGTGGAAGTGGCTAAAATCGTCACCCATATATTGGGACTGAAAGATGCAGCACAGGTCACCAAGGACCTTCCCGAACTAGGCGGCGGCAAAAAACTGGTGTACACCCATCAGGATCTGAAGTATACAGACATCACTGCATTGGATGAAAACAGCCAGTTGGGAAGGATCTTAAAAAACACCAGAGGAGTTTGGTCCAGGGAAGCGGAAGAATATCTCCTTGGCCAAGTACCAAAGTTTTCCCTGGAGTGATGTGATATAATACGTGGTATCCTATACACAAATGAAGGAGAATATCATGAAATTTACCCAGTTGCATTTGGAACCAGCCATTGTGGATGCGTTGGAATTGATGAACTACAAGGATGCCACTGCCGTGCAGGAACAGGTCATTCCCCTGTTGTTGCAGGGGGAGCGGGTTTTGGCTCGTGCACAAACGGGAAGCGGGAAGACGGCGGCATTTGCTATCCCCCTTTGCCAGATGCTGGATATCGAGGAACGGGATCCACAGGTCCTCATACTCGCACCAACCAGGGAACTGGCTCTACAGATCAAACAAGAAACAGCCAATATCGGAAAGTTTCGCAAAGTCCGCGTCAGTGCGGTCTATGGCAGACATCCGGTCCATCTTCAGCAGCAGGAATTACGCCAGCGGGTCCATGTAGTAGTAGGGACGCCGGGAAGGGTGTTGGATCTGATCCAAAAAGGGATCCTCCAGACCCAACGCATCCGTCAAGTTGTTTTGGATGAAGCGGACGAGATGCTCAGTATGGGTTTTATCGATCAAGTGGATGAGATACTCTCCCTTTTGCCAAAAGAGAAAAAAATCCACTTATTCTCTGCCACCATGCCGCCACCAGTATTGGAACTTTATAAACACTACGCAACGGATCACAAGATGGTGGAGATGACCTCGACCAGTCGGGTGGAAGACCGGATCCTGCATCAAGTGATTTATTCGGAAAATGCGGCCAAGGAACAAATTGTCCACCAGATCCTCTACAAGGACAAAGCAGGCAGTAGCATCCTCTTTTGCAACACAAGAGACGATGTGGAGGTGTTGGCCACATTTCTGGAAAAAAGACGGTATCGGCTTGGAGTGCTCCACGGAGGATTGTCCCAACGAGAGCGGTTTCGCATCATGAATCAGTTCAAAAAAGGGGAGATTCCACTTCTAGTAGCCACCAACGTAGCAGCCAGAGGGATCGATGTGGAGGATGTGACCCACGTCATCAACTATCAGGTCCCTTATGAAAAGGAAAGTTTGGTCCACCGGATCGGTCGAACTGGGCGTATGGATAAAACCGGTCTGGCCATCACCTTGGTGGGACCGGCAGAGGTTGCGCGCTGGAAAACGTTCCAGGAAGAATTGGAGCTGGATGTTACCCAACGCATCCATGTAGAGGACCTGGATATCCCCGAGCATGCAAGAGTGGGGACCATGACCCAGCGATCTCCCAAGCTGGATAAATCCAGACACATTCGCCAGGCTGTTGGTCGAATTCGAATCAATGGCGGGAAAAAGATAAAGATCCGGCCAGTAGACGTCATGGGTGCTATCGGTTCCATCCCCCAAATGGCAGTGGAGGATATCGGAATCATCGACATACAGGCTACCTGTACATATGTGGAGATCTTCAACGGGAAGGCCCCCATGGTTGCGAAAGAATTATCGAAACGGACGATAAAAGGGCGAAACTTGTCGGTGAAACTTCTTCAAAAATAATATGATGCAAAAGTATGATAAAAATAAACCGGTATAAACATACGGTTTATTTTTATTTTTTTGTGAATGAAGAAGCGTAAGCGTTAAAAATATAATTTTAAATGTAGAAAGTTTTTTCAAATATATTCAATTAAATAAAAAATATTCTCTCTATTGCGTTCATGTTGTTGACTTATGGGAAAATAATCTGTAAAATCTTAGATAGTAAATTAATTAACGAACAAATTCATCTATATCGATCTGCATAACAATCATTTGACTTCATGTATTTTTCTAATTTTTTTCATTCTATTCGTTCGTTAAGTATCAAACCAAATCTGCGGCGGTGGAGTTGATTTGATCTTATCATAATCCTTAATGGATAACTCACAAAAAGGGGGATTTGAAGTGTCAGACAAAGAAACCAAGAAAAGCATTTTGGAGAGGGAAACCACCCGAAGAGAGTTTCTGAAGATGTCCGGTAAAGGCATCGGAGGAATGGCGATCTCCTTGTCGCTGTTGAATCTTTTGGGCTGCTCCAAAGACGAAGCGGAAGACGTAGTTGCATGGCCGCTGGCTGCAGGTGTTTTGGTGGCAAACCGAAACAAGTGTACCGGTTGTTTGCGATGCGAGACCAACTGCACCATCGTTAACGACGGAAAGTTGCAGCCGTACATTTCCAGAGTGAAAGTAGGCAAGAATTACTTTTTCGGCGTAGACGGGCCCAAGCTGAATTATGCAAAAGCCGATGGAGCCTTCGGAAACAAACTGATGACACCGGAAACGTGCCGGCAATGTGCGGAACCTTATTGCGGCAAGGCGTGTCCTGCGGGAGCCATCACCACCAACGACAGCGGTGCTCGAATCGTGCTCCAGGAAAAATGTGTCGGATGTGGTGCCTGCCACGATGCATGTCCCTGGCATTTGCCCACCATCGATCCGGAGACGAAAAAATCGACCAAGTGCATTTCCTGCGGCATGTGTGCAAACAACTGTCCTACGGGGGCATTGGCCATCGTTCCATGGGATGATGTAAAGTACGCCATGAGAAAATATGGCTACCTGGCTTGATGAAAAAACGAATAACAACAAACCAGTTGATGAAAAAAATTAAATTTGGAGGTAATGAGATATGGCTATAGGCGGTTGGGCCGGTAAGATTATGCGAGTCAATCTGACTACTGGTAAAGTTACAGAAGAAGACACCAGCAAATACCAGGATTTTATTGGTGGTATGGGTATTGGATATAAAGTGATCAATGATGAAGTACCTGCAGGAACCAAAGCGTATGACGAAGCGAACAAAGTGGTTTTTGCCGTCGGCCCATTGACAGGCAGCGGCGTTCCCTGCAGTTCCAGAACCAACATCACATCCCTGTTGCCGACAAATCCTTATCATTTGGTAACAGACAGCCACATGGGCGGAAATTTTGCGGCAGTAATGAAATACGCAGGATGGGATGCCATCATCGTTGAGGGAGCATCCGATCGACCGGTTTGGTTGCGGGTCAAAGACAGCACCGTATCCATCGAAGACGCATCCCATATTTGGGGAACGGGAATCTACAACTCGTCTGCCCAGATCGCATCCCAAATGGGAGAAGAAGCAACAGTGGCATGCATTGGACAAGCCGGTGAAAACATGGTCAACATGTCCGTCATCATGAACGGTTCTTCCCACTCTGCCGGCGGTCACGGCGGTATCCTGGGATCCAAGAAACTGAAGGCTATTGCCATCACAGGTACGGGATCCGTCAAAATCGGCGGAAACAAGTCCGATTTGATCCAGTTGGACAAGTACATGCTCAGCGACATCATTGGAGCCAACAACCAGCACGTAGTACCAAGCACACCCCAACCATGGGCGGAGTTCAGCAGTGAACGATCCCGATGGACGTCCAGGGAAGGATTGCATTGGGGTGCATCGGAAGGCAATATCGAGACTGGGATCAACGAACCGGGCAATATCAACAAAGTAGGATATCGAACCATGAAAGCCACTTTCGATGCCGGTCCTTTGGCAGAAAAATACACAGTACGCATGGGCGGATGCCAATCTTGTCCGATCCGGTGTCATGCGCAAATGGAGATCCCCAAAATGGAGGATTTCGGTGTATCCAAATATGTGGCCAATACCTGCATGGGATTCCACTCCCCGCAACAGATCATGATCAAGGGAAAAGCGGATCAGGTAGAGCAAGGAGACGGAACGCTGATGGCAATGGCTCTGGGATCCCAGCTTGCTGATGACTATGGTGTATGGTGCAACTATGGGATGGCTTCCAGGGATCTGCGCTACGCCTATGACAACGGCATCTTGAAAAAAGTGTTGCCGAAAGATGAATACGACAGCATCCCCTGGGACAAGCTGGAAGCGGGAGATATCACATTCCTCCATGAATATTATCGTCGGATCGCCATGAAAGAAGGGGAATTCAGCCACCTTGGTGATGGTACTTACTGGGTCGCCAAGCGATGGAACTTCGGGGATGACTTCTGGAGCTCCTATGACAGCGGCATCTGGTCTCCATTTGGATATCCGAAACACCATTCCAATGAAGCGGCAGGCCAGGTCGGTGCATTGATCTCCTGCATGTTCAATAGGGACGCCCAATGCCACTCCCACATGAACCTTGCTGGATCGGGACTGCCCATCGAAATACAAAAAAATGCTATTGCAAAAGTTGTTGGGTCCGGAGATGCTTTGGATGCACCTGCCGATTACACCCCCATGAACGAGTACAAGGCAAAGTTTGCTAAATGGAGCATCATCCGAAACGTTCTTCACGACTCGTTGACCCTTTGCAACTGGATGTGGCCCATGACCGTATCTCCGCTGAAAGAGCGGGATTACATGGGAGACACTGCACTGGAATCTCATTATTTCTCTGTGGTGACTGGAGTGGAGACCTCCGAAGAAGAACTGGACCTCATGGGTGAACGGATCTTTACCCTTCATCGCGCACTGACGGTAAAACAGATGGGGACTACAGACATGAGAGGCAAGCACGATGTCATGATGGACTGGATCTTCGACATGGATCCGGACAAGGAAGCGTTTACGCCAGGTACCGTCAAAATGGATCGGGACGACATGCAGCTGGCTCTGACCATGTTCTACAAGGAAATGGGATGGGACGAGACCACTGGTGCGCCTACAAGAGCCACCCTTGAGCGGTTGGACCTGAAATACGTTGCTGACGAAATGGAAAGCATGGGTCTGCTGCCGGCATAATTGATTTGACAGCATCTTGAATGTGAATGATAGAATTTTACAGGAGGAGATCCAATGGGAAAATACGAAAACAACAAGGAAGCTTTGCTGGAAGATTTGGACTTTCTGACCAAATACATACGGGAAGAATCCGCCAAAGGTCACTTCATCACCTATGAGGATTTCCTCCTGAAACCATTGTCTTTTGAAGAAGAAGATATGGAGCTGTTACTGGAAGAATTGAAAAGCAATGTGGATTACATCCAGATCAAAGAAGTCCAGGGCAAAGAAACGCGTTACTTTTATTCCACGGAAAAAATGAACGAGCAATATGCATCACTTTTATTGCGAACCAAAGAGAAAGATTTTTTACAGCTTATTGCCGATACGGTGAGAGATGACTCGAAGAGGTACCCGAAGACAACGAATATTAAAAAATTTTTGGGATCACCCTATCATCTGACCACGGAAGAACTGGACGCAGTGTTGGCTCAAATGGAAAAAGACGACGCATATCAGGATATCAAAAAGACAAAAGCTTCCAACGGTGCAGTCTGTTTGTATTCCGACAAGCACCTGGTAAAAGCAAGGGCTGAGTATTTGACGGAATACGAGGAGGTGACTCGATATGAATATCAGTAAGTTGAACATATGCCAGGAAGAACCAGTGGAGCTGTACTTGAACGGCAACAAGATCGTTACCTTCATGTGCACCTTGGAAAATCTGCGGGAATTGGCTTTGGGTCACATGTTCAGCAGAGGAATGATCAATAGCCCCTTTGATCTGGACACCATGGCAGCTTGTAAAGACATGCGAAAGATCTATGCAACAACGTCCAAGGAAATCGACTTTGACAGTCTGGTGCTGGAGACGGTATTGACCAGCAGTTGCGGCAGCGGGAGCAAGTTCAATGAAGAGTCCATGTCCACAGCCCGGATCGCTTCCCGGTTTGACGTCAGTCTGGGGAAAGTACGGGAATTGATGGCAGAAATGTTTGCCAGGGCAGAGATGTACAAAACCATTGGCGGTATGCATTGCATGGCCATCGCAGACAATCGTGAAATATTGACACAATGTGAAGATGTCGGCCGACACAATGCGGCAGACAAGGCGATCGGAAAGGCGCTGATGCAGGGAGTGGACATGAGCAATGCCATGTTGCTCTCCACCGGCCGAATTTCTTCGGATCTGGTGTTGAAAGCGGCCAATGTAAAATGTCCCGTCATTGCATCGCGAAGCATCATCACATCATCCGGGTTGGAATTGGCAGAAAAGTTGGGGATCACGATCATCGGCCGAGCCGTGTCGAACAATCCCATCGTATATTTAAATGAACAGCGGATCGCTAGTTGAAAAGGAGGAAATGAAATGTTTGGAAGATTGGGAGTAGGAGAACTGGTTTTGATATTGGCCATCGCTTTGGTGGTATTTGGACCGTCGAAATTACCGGAAGTTGGAAGATCCTTGGGAGAAGCCATCAACAATTTTAAAGGACACGCCAACAAGGTATCGAAAGATCTGGAAGTGGAATTGGAAGAGAAGAAGTAGTCAGACGTTCATCAACGTTGACAGAGAGGAATGAATTCGGTGGATACAACAAAAAAACAACCTTTTTTAAATCATCTGGCCGAGTTGCGTAAACGTCTGTTTATTGTCTTTCTGGTGGTGGTGACGGCTACAGGTGTCGGTTACTTCTTTGTGCAGCACTTGATCGGAGACGTCATTGGATTGGCCGGAGGGAAAATCGATTTTATATACATCAGCCCTCCGGAATTGTTTTTGGCCTATGTCAAGCTTTCCCTGGTTGCCGGCATAACGGTTTCTTTTCCCATTATCGCGTATCAAATTTACGCGTTTTTGAGACCGGGACTGGAAAAAAGGGAGCGCAGATACGTATTGGTTTCCATATTGGGCGGATCCTTTTTCTTCGCCGCCGGCGTTGTGTTCAGTTATATCGTGGTGCTGCCCATGGTGTTGAGCTTTTTTATCAACATGCGGATGGAATCCATTGATCCGGTCATGTCTGTGGGAAGCTACATTGGTTTCATCAGCACATCGTTGTTGTCTTTTGGTTTGGTTTTTGAAATGCCCATGCTTGTATTGTTGCTCAGTCGTTTCGGATTGGTGACTTCGGCATTTTTGCAAAAGAACACAAAATACATATTATTTGGCATCGTGGTAGTGGCGGCGATCATCACACCTCCTGACGTGATCTCCCAGGTTTTGCTGGTGGGTCCCATGCTAGTACTCTTTGAATTCAGCGTGTTTCTGGCAAAACTGACGGAGCGAAGCAAAAGGAAACGAATGGCACAATCCAGCAGCTGACAAATCTGAAAGCAAGTCTCGTATGCAGAGACTTGCTTTTTTAGTGGTATAGATTTGCATTTCCACGTTACGATAAAAAAAACGAGGGTATAAAGTGAATACAAATAATCGTGGCAAGGAGGATCGGCCATGTGGGATATCAGGAGATGCAAAGGTAAAGATGTATTTTTGTTGCAGGAAATGTCGGTTCAAACCTATTATGAAACATTTGGAGGAAGCAGTACTATTGAAGACATGCAGCAATATCTGGATGGAGCTTACAATACCAGAAAGCTGATGGATGAGCTAAAAAACCCAAACACTCTCTTTTTCTTTGCTCTTTGGGATGGAGAGCTGGCGGGATACATGAAACTGAATTTGCCCGAAGCTCAGTCGGACATCAAAGATCCGGAATCCTTGGAGATCGAGCGATTTTATATTGCCAAAAGATTTCATCGAAGAAAATTGGGGAGCAAGCTCATGAGCAGAGCCATGGAAGTAGCCAGGGAGCAGAAAAAACGCTATATCTGGTTGGGCGTCTGGGAGCACAATGTCAGGGCCCAGCATTTTTATCGTCATATGGGATTTCGGATTTTTGGAAAGCATCCTTTCCAAATGGGCAGCAAAACGGAAACTGATTTTCTCATGCGTAAAGATCTATCTGCCGGCACAGGAGAAACACCGGACTTCCATTACGGGTCCAACAGCAACGGTTATGGTTTGTGAAATATGCCATGACCGTTTTTTCTTGAAGTTTGTTATCCGTTGTGATACTATCTGTATATACAAGTTTATTTTTTTTACGTATAAATTAAGTATGCTTAAATACTGAATGAGTTACAAAAATAAAGGAGCGCATTAGAATGAAAAAAACAAACATAAAATTGGCGATTTTGAGTCTGTCGGCCATCGTCATGGTATCCATGACTGCATCGGCTATTTTAGCAGACATCGCTGCCCATTATCCGGACGTGGACCTGAATACGGTTCAGATGGTCCTGGCGGTACCTTCTCTGTTATCCATGTTCTTTGCACTGTTGTCTGGACCATTGTCCGGGAAAATATCCAAAAAATCACTGGTGTTGTTTGGCTTGATCAGTGGATTTGCCGGAGGGATGATCGGACTGACATTGGGAACGGTCCACATTGCCCTGTTGATCTTTGCCAGTGTGCTCATCGGCGTTTCCCAAGGGATCAACTCCACCATGACCATGGCCCTGATCGCCGATTATTTCAGCGGTAATGAACGGGGAGCCATGATGGGACTTCAGTCGGCCTTCGTCAATGGTGGAAGCATGGCCATTTTGTTTGCCAGCGGACTATTGGCCGGTATACAATGGAACATGTCCTATCTGGTATATTTGTTGTTTGTTCCTGTAATTCTGATCGTATGGAGATACCTTCCAAAGGACAATCAAAAACATGAGATGATGGAAGAGGATGCAGACGGCAAAATGAACGCGGTCGTATATTTTCATTGCATCGTCATGATGCTCTTTGCCATGCTGATCTTTATCTACCAATCCAACATTGCCATGTTTATCAGCAGCAATCATTTAGGAAATGCATCCACCGCCGGTTTCATCAATTCCTTTGGTACCGGCATCGGAATGGTCACTGGAATATTCTTCGGCAGGATCAAGAATCTGTTGAAAGACAAGATTTTGCCGATCGCCATGAGCTTGATGGGACTTGGCATGCTGGGGATCTACTTTGTAGGTACCATCGAAGCCGTGATCCTGGCCTCCTTCTTCAACGGGTTTGCCATGTCTTCCATAATCCCAACGGTGATGTTCAATGTTTCTTCTGCAGTATCTGCTGCGAAAAGCTCCAATGCCATTGCACTAGCCAATGGCTCCATGAGCATTGGAATGTTCATGTCTCCCTTTGTGATGAATTCCTTTGCGGAATCCTTGCGTCCCGGGGTGTTGGAATTCAAGTTTTTCATTTCCGCCGTTGGATTGGTCGTGTTGGCCTTTGTGATTTTGACCGGAAACTACATTCTGGCAAACGGAGAAGCCATAAAAACAATAAAAGCTTCAAAAGCACTCCAAGAATAGAAACGAGGATGGCATCTGAGAGGATGCCATTTTTTCTTTGATTTTTTTTGACCAATGTGGTGTAATAACTCTGATATGATTTTTCACAAAAGAGAAGATCATTCGTAAAAGGAGAGAGAGTATTGGCGGCGATCACTGGAAGAGAAGAAAAAATGTTGAAGATCATTCACGTATCTCGAATATTCCTCGATCTGGGCGAGGAGCCCATGGAATATGGATTGTTGACGGATACGATGAAAGACCTGTCTGGAGCAAAGTATGTTGCTTTCAACCTCTTTGAGGAAGAGGGAGACGGGTTTGAAACCATGAGCATTTCCGGGTTCCATGAGGACTTGCAGAAGGCGGCAAGCTCTTTGGGGTTCAATATCGTTGGAAAGCGTTGGTCCTTTGATCCGCGGAGATATGAGCGTCTTTTTGGGGAGTCGGTGGTCGTTTATGAAGCTCTTCACGAACTCACCGGGGAAGTGATCTCTGATCATTTGATCAAAACCCTGGAAACTATTTTTGACATAGGAACGGTTTTGGTAGTGCCCATTGTAAAAAACAACCGGATGCTTGGTGATTTCACGGTCATGATGGAAAAGGACTCTCTTGTGAGCGACTTTGAAATATTGGAACTCTACGCCAGCCAGGTCGGTCTGCTGTTGAGCAAACGACTGGAGGAGAAGCATCGAGAGGAAAACCAACAAAAACTGGACCTGGTCATGGATGCCATCGATGCCGGGGCTTGGGTTTGGGATGTGCAGGCCGATCAGGGAGACGTCAGCCTCCAGTGGATGAGAATGCTCGGATACGATGAGAAAGAGTGGGAACCTCCTACGCTGGAATGGTGGACTTCCATGATCCACCCGGAAGATCGAGATCGTGCGGTACAAACATTGAAACAGGCTTTGGCAAGCGAGTCTGAATCTTTCGCCATGGAATACCGGATGCGTCACAAAAAGGGGCATTATGTGTGGATCATGAATCGCGGCAAGTTGATGGAATGGAATTCCGACGGGAAACCACTTCGAATGTTCGGGATCCATTTGGATATTACGGAAAACAAGAAAACGACCGAGGCCTTGCGGGAAAAGGAAGAAAACTATCAGGTCTTGGTGGATAGCAGTTTTGACATTATCTATCGACTGGATCTGAACGGGGTTTTCACCTTCGTGTCCAATGCCTGGACGAAATTGTTGGGATACTCTATTGAGGAAGCGGTGGGGAACTCTTTTCGACCTTTTGTCCATCCGGATGACCTGGAAGGAGTGGAAGAATTTTTTCGGCGGATCCGGGAATCCAATACGAGACAGGAACACAACAACTATCGACTTCTCCATAAAGACGGTTCCTGGCATTGGTACACCACAACGGCTACTCCTCTTTGGGATGAATGGGACAATGTGGCGGGGTATGTAGGAACGGCCAGAGACATTACAGATGTAAAAACCATCAACGACCAGCTGATGGAAAAAAATCAGGTTTTGGAGTATTTCTTTGCCATCAACCCGGATCTCATCCTCATTGCCAGCTTGGATGGGCGGATCGTCCAAGTCAATAATGCCTGGGAACGGACCCTGGGTTACGGGAGCAGTGATCTGGTCGGTCGGTCTTTTTTGGAGATGGTCCATCCGGAGGATGTGGAAAAAACCAAAGCAGCCATGGGAGAGTTGAAAAACGACAATGTGGTATGGGATTTCGTCAATCGATATCGCAGTTACGATGGAACCTATCGATCCCTGGAATGGCGTAGCCAGCCTGCGGGAGGTCTCCTTTATGCTGCGGCCAGAGACATCACGGAGAAGTTGGAGAGACAACAGGAAGTGGAATATCTGAGTTTTCACGACCATTTGACTGGGCTGTACAACCGCCGATACATGGATGATTCCTTGAAGCGGCTCGATACACCCAGAAACCTGCCTTTTTCCGTCATCGTGCTGGATGTCAATGATCTGAAGGAAATGAACGATGTCCATGGTCATTTCATCGGCGATGAACTGCTCAAAGGAGTGGCCCAAGTGCTCAAAGAGACTTGTAGAAGCGATGATATCATTTGTCGCATGGGGGAGACGAATTCATCGTCTTGCTTCCTTCCACATCCAAACAAGAAGTAAGACGCATTGTGGAACGGATCTTGGATGGCGTGGATGAATTGGAGATCAAAGGGAAATCTGCATCCGTGGCCGCCGGATATGGAGTCAAAACATTGGAAGATGAATCCATCCAGGACATATTGTCCATGGCGGACAAACAGATGTATCGGAAAAAACAGGACAAGCAACAATGAAGGAAGGCTCTCCCGGACGGGAGGCCTTTTTTCGTAGCGGCGATCTTTGTTTTAGAAAGAGCAGGTTGGGAATATATATGGGAAAGGAAGGGGAGTTTCCCATGATCTATGCACTCATCGATATCGGATCCAATACCATGCGAATGAATATGTACAAATGCGAAAACAATACCATCCATCTATTGTTCGGAACCAAGGAACCGGCTGGATTGGCTGGTTATGTTGACTACGGAGTTCTAAGCCAAAAGGGGATCGACAAGGCTATTTCTGTTCTTCGGTCTTTTCAAGGCATCGTTTCCAATTTTCAAGTGGATCAGCTTTATGTGTTTGCCACAGCATCTCTGAGAAACATCGCCAACAGCAACGCTGCATTGAAGCAGATCAAAAAAGCCACTGAGTTGGAGATCGACCTATTGTCCGGCGAAGATGAGGCCATCCTGGACTTTATCGGAGCCATCAAAGTGACGGATATGGACGACGGCATTGTAGTGGATATCGGTGGTGGAAGTACGGAGATCGTTACATTCAAGGAACGGCAGATCATCAATGCAGCAAGCATCCCCATTGGATCGTTGAATCTCTACAAGCATTGGGTGGAGGGGTTGCTCCCGACCAAGGAAGAACAAAAGAAAATAAAGAGGGAGATCAACAAGGAATTGGATCTTATGGAGGACATGATGATCGATTCCTATGATTCCATCTGCGGCGTGGGCGGAACCATTCGGGGTGCCAGAAAACTGAACAATGCCGCCTACGATCTACCTGATGCCAACGGATTGTTGGAAGTGAAAAAAATCAAGAAGGTACTCAAGCGTCTCGGCAAAGACGACCGGGATGCAGTGGATCAAATCCTAAAGGTGGTGCCGGATCGGGTCCATACCATCATACCGGGGATGATGATCCTTAAGGAGGTGGCAAAACGCTTTGAAGCGAAAGACATTCATGTGAGCCAATACGGAGTACGGGAAGGTTATTTGTATGACAAGGTGTTGAAGGAGAAGGTGCTCGATGTCTAAGAATGCATGGACTTATGATACCAGTTACACCCAAAATCGGGAATTGTCCTGGCTTCGGTTCAACCAACGGGTCATGGAAGAAGCGGAGGATCCTACGGTACCCCTGTTGGAAAGGCTCAAATTTTTGGCCATTTTCAACAGCAACCTGGATGAGTTTTTCATGATCCGGGTCGGAAGCTTGTTGGATCTGTCCCACATAAAAAAGGATACCTATGACAACAAAACTGGCTGGACGCCAAAGGAACAGCTCCAGCTGGTCTTTCGAGGGGTGCGCCCCCTGTATGAACAAAGGGATCTATTGTATGAGCAGCTCAAAAAATCCTTTCATGACGAGGGGATCCATCTGATGACCATGGAAGGACTGGATGGAAGCCAAAAGAAACGAGCGGCCGAAGCTTTTCGAAAAAACATCCTTCCTCTACTGTCGCCTCAGATCATTGACGCTCATCACCCTTTTCCTCATCTTTGGAACAAGGCTTTGTACATCACAGCCAATGTGAAATACAAAGGCCAGGAACCCACCATGGGAATCGTTCCTGTTCCGGCTGTTTTACCGGGATTGCTGGAACTGCCGGGGGAAGGAATTTGTTTTATTCGCTCGGAACTGGTGATCCTTCATTACCTGGAAGAGGTCTTCCCGGGTTACGAAGTGGCGGATGCCTGTATCGTGACCGTCACCAGAAACGCGGACATTCATCCGGAAGATGAAGCATTTGACTTTGACCAGGATTTTCGAAATCACATGAAGCAAATTTTGAAAAAGAGATCCAAGCTTGCGCCGGTTCGCCTGGAAGTGGAGGGAAAACTGGAAAAACGTCAAAGCAAGCTTCTATTGCAGCGATTGGACATAACGGAAGAGCAGGTCTATTCTTTTAACGCTCCCATATCCATGCATTGGACCAATGATTGGAAGGACAAGCTACCCGCTGGTCTGGTGGATAAATGGACCTACGAGTCCTTTGAATCTGCAATGCCATCGGCCTACCAGCCGAAGGAGTCCATGTTGCTTCAGGTGCAAAGAAAAGACATGTTGCTGTTTTTTCCCTATGACAGCATGGAGCCTTTCATCCATCTTTTGAAAGAAAGTGTCAACTCCAGCAAGGTCCAATCCATAAAGATCACCATTTATCGCTTGGCGCCCAACTCCAGGATCATCGAATACTTGTCGGAAGCGGCGGAAAACGGCAAGGAAGTAACGGTCCTTATCGAGTTGCGGGCTCGATTCGATGAAAAAAACAACATCGCATGGGCGGAACGTCTGGAAGAGGCAGGATGCAAAGTCATCTATGGCGTCAACGACTGCAAGGTCCATTCCAAAATATGCTTGATCACCATGGTGGATAAAGGCAAAATATCCCACATCACACAGATCGGGACAGGCAACTACAACGAGCAGACAGCGAAACTTTATACGGATCTGAGTTTGCTGACGGCTGACGCCGGCATCGGGCGAGATGCTGCCGAGTTTTTTAAAAATATGTCCATCGCCAACCTGGGTGGGACCTACAAACATTTGCTGGTGGCACCGGAACATTTTCAAAAACCGCTGCTGGAATTGATCGATGAGGAGATCAAAAAAACACGACAGGGATCCCAGGGCAAAATTTTGTTCAAAATGAATTCCCTGACAGAGCGGGAGATCATCGACAAGTTGTCCCAAGCAAGCAATGCAGGGGTGGAGATCATATTGATGATCCGGGGCATTTGCTGTTTGTTGCCGGGGATCCCCGGCAAAACAGAAAACATTCGAGTTGTAAGCATTGTGGGACGATTTTTGGAACATCCCAGGATCTATTGCTTTGGATCGGGGAAAAGTGCAAAGCTATACATCTCTTCGGCAGATCTGATGACCAGAAACATGCATCGTCGAGTGGAGATCGGTTGTCCCGTATTGGATTCGGATTGCAGAAAAAGGATCGTTCACATTTTGGAGGCGGGACTCAAGGACAATGTGAAAAGCCGTGAACTGAACAGCGCGGGGATCTATAAAAGACCCAATGGACCCGATAATGTACAAAAACCATGGGACAGCCAGAATTTCTTCATGAAGGAAGCCGCATCAGCAAAGAGAAAAAGTCCTCGAAAAAAAAGAAGTAAAAAAGTGACAAAGTGGAAGATTTTTAAACACCTCTTGAAGAAATGGGTGAAACAGACCTGGAGTCTGTTATAATTATCCCATGAAATCAGTTTGATCGGAGGATGTAATGAGGATAATATATTATGATTGTTTTAGTGGAATCAGCGGTGACATGAACCTGGGAGCCATGGTGGACCTGGGGATGGATGGAGAATATCTGGTAGGTGAATTGAACAAACTCTCCATTCGGGACTCTTTTCATGTATGGTTTGAAAAACAACAGAAACACGGCATCACCGGCACCAAGGCCCACGTGGATCAACTCAAGCACGAACACGCCCATCGTCATTTGCTGGACATTGAAGAGATCATTGATGACAGCACCCTGAACCAACGTGTTCGGGAAACGGCGAAAGGCATGTTTCGTCTTCTTGCGGAGGCAGAAGGAAAAGTCCATGGAAAAACGCCGGAGGCCATCCATTTCCATGAAGTGGGAGCCGTCGATTCCATCGTCGACATCGTTGGAGCGGCCATTTGCTTTGATTACTGGAATGTGGATCAGGTGCTGGCTTCCCCGGTTCAAGTAGGAGGCGGCTTTGTGCAATGCGCCCATGGTTTGATGCCGGTTCCTGCACCGGCAACGGCAGCCTTGCTGGAAGGGATCCCCATACGATCCGGACTGGTGGATGGAGAAACGACGACGCCTACGGGAGCAGTCATATTGGCATATGGGGCTGACCGATTTGTAGATTCTTTGCAAATGGATGTCAAGGGAGTCGGTTATGGTTTGGGAACGAAGGATTTTCAGATTCCCAACGTCCTTCGGGTTTATCTGGCAGAAGTGGAAGAAGGAGTGCAGGAAGAAGCCCAGTTGATGATCGAAGCCAACCTGGACGATATGAATCCGGAATATTATTCCTTTGTGGAAGAACGACTCTTTGATGCCGGTGCCTTGGATGTGTTCAAAACGCCCATCATCATGAAAAAGGGCAGGCCGGGAGTGAAATTGAGCGTCCTATGTGAGACATCCAATAAAGATATCATGACAGAATTGATCTTCACCCATACTACCACCCTGGGAGTGCGGACTTATCCGGTGGGAAAAGTCATGATGGAGCGAAAAATGATTCAAGCGGAGACCATCTGGGGAAGAGTGGATGTAAAAGTAGGGATCTATAAAGGAAAACCCATCAAGCACAAGCCGGAATACGAACAATGCGCCGCCATTGCAAAAGAGAACAATCTTGATCTGATTCGGGTGTACGATGAAGTAAACAAGCAATTGGAGGGGAAGTATGACCGAACGAAATAAATATGAGAAGCTATTGCAAGAATTAAAAGAAATGAAACGGGCGGTGGTGGCTTTTTCCGGAGGTGTGGACAGTACTTTTTTGCTCCATGCCGCCAAGGAGGCCATGGGAGAAGGATTGACGGCCGTCACCATCGTTTCTCCATACATTCCCAAATGGGAGGTGGAGGAGGCGAAGGCCTGGACCGAGAAACTGGGCATACACCATGAGTTCATCCATACGGGGATCGTGGAAGAAATTCGATACAATCCGGTGGATCGGTGTTACCTGTGCAAGCGGGCCATCTTTTCGAAGATCCTGGAGTATGCCAAAAGCAAGGGGATCCCCTACGTGCTGGACGGCACCAACGTAGACGACCTGTCCGATTATCGACCGGGACTTCGGGCCCTGGAAGAGCTGAAGGTGGTCAGTCCCTTGAAGGACAATGGGATCACCAAAGATGAAATACGAAGACTCTCCAAAGAGATGGAGTTGGAAACCTGGAACAAACCAGCCTATGCATGCTTGTTGACCAGGGTCCCTTATAATACAGAACTCAAGGAAGAAGACTTTGTCAAGATTGAAAAAGCGGAAGTGTTTTTGATGAAACTGGGATTTCCGGCCATTCGGGTCCGCACCCATGGGGATGTGGCCCGCATCGAAGTTCCTTCCGACCAGAGGCGCCGTTTCTTTGATGAAGCATTGCTGGACCAGGTCGCAGCAGGCATCAAAAAAATGGGATTTTCTTTTGTCGCATTAGATCTGGAAGGATATAAAATGGGAAGTTTTCGACCGGAAAACGAACAGGATGGGAAAGGAGTTCACCATGGATAAAAAACGATTGGAGCAGCTGCTGGAGGAGATCCAGTCCGGCAAGACCAGCGTGGAAGAAGGGGTCCGGGCTTTGGAAGACCTTCCTTACAAAGAACTGGGATATGCCACCATCGACAATCATCGGGAACTGAGAAACGGATACCCGGAGGTGATCTATTGCCAAGGGAAAACCCCGGAACAGGTCCAGGGCATCGTCAAATACATGATGAGTCAAGGAAACAACATCCTGGCCACCCGTGCCGGCAAGGAGATGTACCGGAAGGTCCGGGAAGTGTGCAATCATGCTCATTACAATGAACTGGGAAGGACCATCACCATAATAAATCATGAACCGGAAACGACGGAAAGCTACATTGCCATCGTAGCAGCGGGAACTTCCGATCTTCCGGTGGTGGAGGAGGCCTATGAAACAGCCTTGATCTTGGGAAATCAGGTGGAAAAAATCACCGATGTGGGAGTGGCCGGGCTCCATCGCCTGATGTCAAAAATGGACCGGATCCGCGGTGCCAAGGTGGTGGTGGTCATTGCAGGCATGGAAGGGGCATTGGCCAGTGTCATCGGCGGCATGGTGGACAAACCGGTCATAGCCGTACCCACCAGCGTGGGCTACGGTGCCAATTTCGGCGGACTGGCAGCTCTATTGGCCATGCTAAACAGCTGCGCCAGCGGCGTCAGCGTGGTCAATATCGACAACGGATTTGGCGCGGCGTACAATGCCAGCATCATCAACAAGCTGTAATCACAATTTTACTTTCTTAAAAAAAGCGGTTGTTATCCTTTACATCCTTACCGAATGAGTTTAAAATGAAAAGGAGAACCATAAGTACAAATTGTAGCAAGTTCATATCAAGAGGAGGAAATTGTATGATAGGCGGTTATGCAGGGAAATTGCTTTTTGTAGACTTGACAAAAGGCACCATGACGGAAGAATCAGTTTCAGAAGACTTGGCATACAAGTACGTAGGCGGTTACGGAATCGGTGCCAAGATCTTGTACGAAAGGATGCCGGCAGGAACGGATCCCTTGGGACCGGAGAGCATGCTTGGATTTATGACCGGACCATCCAACGGCACCAAGGCCTTCTTTGGCGGAAGATATACGGTGGTGCACAAATCACCTGTTACCGGGGGTTGGAACGATGCAAACTCCGGTGGATATTTTGGCCCGGAATTGAAAAAAGCGGGATATGACGGCGTATTCTTCAGCGGTATTTCTGAAAAACCCGTTTATTTGTATATCAATGACGGTAAAGCGGAACTTCGGGATGCGGCTCATTTATGGGGCAAGGATGCCAAGGAAACCTGGGAGCTCCTGAAGGAAGAAACGGGAGAACCGCGACTTCGGATCAGCGCCATCGGACCTTCCGGTGAAAAAGTGGGACTGATCTCCTGTCCCATCAATGACGGCCATCGAGCTCCAGGCCGCGGTGGCACCGGTGCAGTCATGGGTTCCAAGAAACTGAAAGCTATTGCCGTACGCGGTACGGGAAATGTTCCCGTTGCGGACCCTGAAAAGATCACGGCGATCAATAAAAGGTTTGCGGAAGGCATGAAAGGTAACCCGGGAGCCCAGGGTTTTGGAACGTATGGAACCGGTGTTGGAACTGGTGCATCCGCGCTGAACGGGGACTCCCCTGTTAAAAACTGGGGTGGCGTCGGTATTGTGGACTTTGGTGAAGAAAGTGCGGAAAAGGTGGCAGCGACTACTTTTGATGCAAAATATAAGACCAAGAAATACGCATGCTCCACTTGTCCCTTGGGATGCGGGGCAGAATATGAAGTAAACGACGGGCGCTGGCCGCTTGGACCAACGGAACGACCGGAATATGAAACAGCGGCAGCTTTTGGATCCACGCTTCTCTGTGACGAAATGGATGTCATTTTCAAATGCAATGAGATCTGCAATCGCTATGGAATGGACACCATTTCCGCCGGCATGACAGTGGCTTGGGCCATGGAATGCTACAACAATGGTATTTTAAGCAAGGAAGAACTGGACGGCATCGATCTGACTTGGGGAAATGGTGAAGCCATCGTCGCATTGACCCAGAAGATGGCCGACGGCGAAGGCGTGGGAGCGGTCCTGCTCAACGGTTCCGCATTTGCAGCCAAGCATTTCGGCAAAGGGGAAGAATACCTGCAGACGGCTTCCGGCATCGAGTTGCCCATGCATGATCCCCGACTGGCTCCTGGGTTTGCAAGAACATACCAGTATGATCCAACACCTGGTCGTCACGTAAAAGGGGGACTTGGTCTGGCACAGATGAACAACGCACCCATTGGAGACAAATACGACTACAGCGATACAGGATTCTTGGATACCCGGATGACGTCCAGTACAGAGATCACCAATAGTGGGGGATTCTGTCTCTTCATGAGCGTGGCGGGAGATCCGGCGACCCAGAATGAGTATCTGGAAGCCATCTTCGGAAAACCGTTTGGTCCGGAGATCGCCGATGAGACAGGGCTTCGAATTTTGAACCTTCGACAAGCTTTCAACATTCGGGAAGGGATCCTTCGAAAAGACATGTCCATCCCCAGCAGATCTGTTGGTAAACCTCCATTGACGGCCGGTCCTCTGGAAGGGGTCACTGTAGACAACGAGCGTCTGGGTGAAAACTTCTTTGAACACGTAGGATGGGACAAGGAAACTGGAAAACCGAGCAAGGAAGTATTGGAACAACTCGGTCTGGATTTTGTTGCCGAAGATCTTTATAAGTAACAGACAGGAGTTACGAGAGGAGGGAGACCATGAGAGTCGTCGTCAAACATTTGGGCATACCTTTGGAAGGATTGGACAAGGAACCTTTTGAATTGGACCTGGAAGAAGGAGATACCATACGAGATCTTGTGGATCAACTAATGAAACAACACCCTCATCTGACTCCGAAACACTTTCAAACCACCAGTTTTATGATCGACGGGAAAAAAGCGGATTATAAAAGCATCCTTAAAGACAATGAAAGAGTTTTGTTGATGCGCATACTGGGTGGAGGATGAACTATAAAAGAAGCGGCCGGAAATATTCCGGCCGTTATTTTTTAGTAGCTTTGCAGGATCTCCCCAAAGTAGAGGGTGTGGTAGTCGTTGTTCTTTTTCTCATAATGGACTTCCCGCAGCGCAGGATCCAGTTGGGAAGGGACCATATCCTGTCGGTAAACGATTCGGCATTCCATATAGTTGCCGCAACCGGCGATGACCGGAACACCTACGGTTTTACCGGGTGAAAGGGTCAACTCCGCCTTTTCAAACTTGTTGCCGTCCCGACCGGATGTTGTTCCGCAGATCCCCAAGGCTTTTTTCATGGTACCCAGTACGGGGATGCTGACCGTGAATTCCGTTCCTTTTTCCAGGATCTCATAGGTATAGCGGGATTTGCGTACCAATGCCACAAAAACCGGCATCTGCCACTGATGCCCCACATAGCCCCAGCCGATGGTCATGGTGTTGGTCCGTTCTCCATCGGAAACCGTTAAAAAGGCGCCGCCTTTGGCCATGGATTCCATGGCTGTGTTCAGGTCGTCTTGAAACAAGCTTGTCATGATTTCACCTCCCCAAAAGATTCAAAGTAAAAGGTCTCTTCCAAGGGCCGGCGCATTTCCTTGTGTCGCAGCTCTGATTTGGGTTCGTCGGCACCATAGCCCATTACCAGGATATTCACCGGTTCCAAATTTTCCGGCAAGGAAAAATTTTCCTTCAACCGGACGGCATCAAAGAAACAGATCCAAACCGATTGCAATCCCTGTTCTGTGGCGGCAAGCATCATGTGATCCGTGACGATGGAAGCGTCCACGTCTCCGTGTTCCTTTCCATCCAGGGGACGGACCCAGGAATCGTTTTTGTCTTTACACACCACCAAGGCCACAGGAGCGTCGTAGATCCGTGCCGCTTCCGACAATTTCTCCAGATTTTCTTTCTTTTGCAGGACCAAAACACGATGGGGTTGCAGATTTTTTGCCGTGGGAGCGACCCGACCGGCTTCCAACACATACTCCAACTTCTCTTTTTCCACCGGCAGATCTTTGTAGAGTCTGCAGGAATATCGTTTCTTTGCCAAATGTAAAAAATTCATGCTGCTACCTCCTTTGGTTTCTATCATACTTTGTATCCACCATGGCGGAATATAAACACATGTTGTCTCTCAATGAAGGTATTTGTTGGAAAAAAGCAAAAAACACTCTTGATTAATTGTTGGATACTGAGTATAATATAAAAGCAAGTTCGATTGAGAACATTGATATGCGAAAGTGGCTCAGTGGTAGAGCATCGCCTTGCCAAGGCGAGGGTCGCGGGTTCAAATCCCGTCTTTCGCTCCATTTTGTTTGAAAATGAGCCATCGGTTCATTTTTTTAAATGCATGTGTTGTGCCCGTAGCTCAGTGGATAGAGTGGCAGACTTCGAATCTGTTCGTCGGGGGTTCGAGTCCCTCCGGGCACGCCATACCAACAGTTTCAGCGCTTCGGCGCTTTTTTTATTTACAAAATAACACCTTTATAACACCCAAGTAAGAAAAAAAGTAAAAAAGGCTTTTCAGCCTCTATACATGTCATTAACCAGTTTGCGTAAATCTTCAGCTCCATAGTGGAGATATACTTCCCTTGTCGTCTGCAAAGACGAGTGGCCGAGCATCTGCGCGATATCTTAAATTGTGTAATAACTACTTTTCTACTGGATATCCTTCCTCGACCCAAGCAGAATAATTTCCTTCCAGTCTGTATACTTTTTCAAAGCCGGCTTCTATTAGCTTTTCAGCGCCAGCAATTGCCACACTGTCTACATGGCAGTAGATCAGGTAGGTTTTGCTTTTATCAAGCGTAGAAATTGCTTCATCTAATGAACCATCGCCCAAGTAATAGTTTATTGCTCCAGGAATGTGACCTTGATCATAATTGGGTGATACATCAATGACTACGACGTCAGGATTATTATCAAGCAATTCTTTAGCATCTTTTGCTGAAATATCTACATACATTGGTTTAGACTCAGAAGAACATCCTGAGACAACAACCGCAACCAAAATGGCGATTAATAAACCTAAAAATAAATTTTTTTTCATTTCCTTATCTCCTTTAACATTTTAATCTCAATATGAATTATAAAAGTATACCCATTATTAGCAATAAAAAACACAACAGCAGATAAAGTCTGTTCAATGGCGTACATTTGGAATATATAGTAGAGGAATGAAATACTTTTCAAGCACTGATAGAGTATATTTTTAAAATATTAGTATGTAGACTGTATTTATTGCATGAATGCATGAATAAATCGCATGATGAATCCGGGGAAACCGTAGATGCATGTTTCTCTCCGTATGATATACTGAATGTATTAAAAAACATGCTATCAGTAGATTTTCATACTAAGGAGGTCAATCATGTATACGTTCAAACCGGTTACAGAACGCATTGAAAGAATGCGGGACAAGGTTCGCGACAGAACCATTATTGCAGATGCAGAAAAGGCTCGTTTAAAGCTGGAAGCATCGCAAAAATATCGAAATTATCCACCAATGCTTGAGAAGCCTTATGTGTCCCATCACGTCATTTCCAACATGCCCATCGAAATCAGGGAAGACGAGTACTTTGCAGGTGACCTTGGAAACAAGAGCTGGGGCGCTGCCAACGGCACCTATTGGCTCATGGCGGATATTGAGAACACCTGGCCCATTGGGGAGGATGGTCTGCACCATGCGCCCGACGACGATCCCCTATATTCCCACCAGAAGCTGGCGATCTCCCCGGCAGACCTGAAAGAGCTGCGTGATATTTTCAAACAGCAAATGGCTGCATACGGAAACGTCATGCCGGAAGAATGGCTGCCGGATGGAGCCATGGACTTTTTCAATCTGCAAGCTTCGGACTATGGAAAAGTTGGAGGTTTCCCGACGATGTTGCCTCCGGGGCATTTGACGCCAGGTTTCCAGAATATCCTCAAACGCGGTTATGCAGATATACGCAAGCAAGCCCAGAATTGGCTGGATGATCATGAAGGCAATGTACAGGGCGACAACATGGGCAAGTACATCTTCTACAAGGCTGCTACGGTTGCCTGTGACGGAGCGATCACCATGACCCGTCGTTATGCGGATTGCGCAAGAGAAAAGGCAAAGACAGCATTGACCGCCGAGAAAAAAGCAGAGTTTGAAAAGATGGCGGAAGGCCTTGACTGGATCGCCGAGAAACCGGCACGCACCTTCTGGGAAGCTTGCCAGCAGGTCATGATGTACAATTTGTTCCTCAAGGTCGACAACGATCCCGGAGTTACAAGCATCGGCAGATTCGATTATTATACATGGCCCTATCTCCAGGCAGACTTGGAAGCAGGCAGGATCACCATGGACGAAGCACAGGAACTTGTGGATGCTTTCTTCCTTAAAATCAACACACTATATGGCGGCGGCTTCGGCAAGATGCAGCAGACCGCAGGTATCGGTCACCTTGGCCAGCATACCACCATCGGCGGCCTCGTCCCTGAGACCGGTGAAGATGCAACAAATCCCGTTTCCTACATGGTACTGGAAGCCATGTCCCGTTTGGAGCTGCATGAGCCCACCGTATCGCTGCGTACAAACAAGAATACACCAAAGGAAATTTGGGATTGTGCCATGGCGACTTCTATGCGTGTAGGCGGTTTGCCCCTTCTTCAGAATGACGAAGTGATCGTACCCGCGATCATACGGGAACTTGGTTTTACGTTGGAGGATGCCAGAAACTTCGCATTTATCGGTTGCCAGGAGATCACCGGATCCGGATGTGACTATCCGGCGCCCAATGGATCGTCCATGTCCCACAGCGGCATATACTGGGCCATAGCATTGAACATGGCCCTCAACAACGGCATCAACCCCATGAACGGAGCCCAGGTCCCGGAGAAATTGCGTTCCGGGTATTTGACGGATATGAGATCCATGGATGAAGTCCGTGCTGCTTTTGAAAAGATCACGACTTGGATGCTTACATGGTCAGCAACACTCAACAACTACACGGAGCATGAATATCCCCGAATATTCCCATTTCCCAACCTCTCCATTTCCACCACGGGATGCATGGAAAGCGGCAAGGATGTATCGGAAGGCGGGGCAAAGTATAATTCATACGGCGGCACGGCAACCGGACTTGCTACGACGGCCGACAGCTTGACAGCACTGAAGTACATGATCTTTGACAAGAAGCTGGTCTCTGGGAAAGAGTATCTGGATGCGATCCTTGCCGACTGGGAGGGTTATGAAATGTTGCGTCAAAAGATCCTGAATGAAGTCCCGCATTACGGCAACGCAGATCCTTATGCCGACGCAGAAATGAAGTATGTTGTGGATCTGTATTATAATATTTCCAGAGATTTCTCCACTCACCGTTGTGATGTGTACAAGTGCGGTACCTTTGGCGCTTCAGACCATGTGGTGCAGGGTGAGATCACCTGGGCAACACCGGATGGAAGGAAGGCGGGTACTCCTATTGCAGATGCTTCCAGTCCCGCGCAAGGCAGAGATGTCAACGGACCAACGTCTGTATTTGTATCGTCCACCAGCTTTGATCATTCTCGCTTCATGGACGGGATGGCCCTCAATTTAAGGATCCACCCGACGGCCCTGCGAGGCAACGACGGCATTACTAAGCTGGAAGATGCTACCAAGGCATATTTTGACATGGGTGGCATGGAAGTGCAGTACAACATCGTAGATTCCGCCACACTGAGAAAAGCACAGGCCAAGCCCGAGGAATATCACAACCTGGTTGTTCGTATCGCTGGGTTCAGCGCATATTTTGTTGACATGACTCCTGCAATGCAGGAAGACATCATCTCCCGTGCGGAACATAGTATTTGATCTTAACTAGAAATCAGGACTCTTCGGAGTCCTGATTTTTTTTGCCTGTTGTATTGCCTTCGTGGATATGGGTATAATGCTTATATAAAGACTGGAGGGTTACTATGAATTTCAAGCATGATGTTACAACGTTGATCAAGGAACGCAAATCAACCAGAACCTATAATGAGGAAAAGTTGAACGACGAAACAAAGAAAGAACTATTGGTTCTCTTGGAGGAGCTGAATAAAAACACAAAACTGCGTGTACGCTTCGTGTTTATGGATCTGGATCCGGGAGAGGAAAAGCAGCAGTTGGGAACCTATGGTTTTATTTCCGGTGCGTCTCAATATGTAGCGGCATTGCTGGACAAATCGGAGACGGATGCACGAAGTCTGGGATATCTGTTTGAAGAATTGGTTCTGTTTGCAACGGATCTGGGGGTCCAAACCTGTTGGTTGGGTGGTACCTTTGACAAGGAAGCATTCGGAGAGAATGCCGGGGTAAAAGAAAATGAATACATGCCATTGGTGACGCCAGTGGGATTCAAGAAAGACAAACAGCGGATCTTTGAAACCACCATGCGTAAAACCATCGGAGCCGACAAGCGAAAACCTTGGAAGAGCCTATTCTACGATGGAGATCAGGATGAAGCCTTATTGGAAGAAAAAGCCGGTGATTACAGGACCGTGTTGGAAATGGTGCGATTGGGCCCCAGTGCATCCAACAAGCAGCCATGGAGGATCTTGAAAAAAGAAAATGCATATCATCTTTTTCTGGAGCGAAACAAGGGATACGGGGTTGGTGAATACGACATACAAATGAACGACATGGGGATCGCCATGTGTCATTTCGAATGGACGGCCAAAGAACTGGGCCTGAACGGAACTTGGAAGCAAACGGAGCCGGCACCAGAGTGGGACGACAAGGAATACGTGATCACCTGGATCCCATCCTAATTCTGAGGAGTTCACCATGAAAGTGTTTATTGTTGTGGTTTATCTTTCGATTCCCTTGATGATGATTTTCTTCGGATGGAAATGGAAGAGAAAAGTACCCGGAAAAATCAATTACATTTACGGTTATCGGACGAAACGATCCATGGCAAGTCCGGAGTCCTGGGAATTTGCCCACAAGTATATGGGCAAGGTCTGGGCATACAGCGGGTTGCTTCTGTTATTGGCTACGCTGCTATTCTTTTGGGCGTATCCCCTGGATCTGGATAAGTTTGGTTGGGAGTACCTTGTATTTGCATATCTTCAAATGATCGTTATGATCCTGGGGATCTGGCCGACGGAGAGAGCACTCAAAAAACGGTTCGACCTCCATGGGTGTCATACACAAAAAAAACAATGAAAGAAGGATTGCTTTGAAAAAAAGTAAAATTGTCTGGGTAGTGATTCTTTTGTTTTTCTTGATGTTGTCATTGATTGCCTGTGGTACAAACGGAGGTTCCAATGATGGTGCGACCGGGGATGGAGAAGAAATACCTCCGCCGGCCGATAGTGGCGACCCTCCTGGATCCATCGATCTTGCGGCATTGAAAGGGCCTGGAAATGCGCCAACCAATCTTCTCCACCAGGGTATGGCGGCCTCCTATGAAGGCCAGATCTTCCATGTAGATCGCATGTATGAGGGGAATATTTGGACGACATCCATCGAGACCGGGGAGAGTCAACTGCTGTTGGAAGGAAGACTCCACCACCTGAATGTCAGCGGAGGAGTGGTATTTGCAGCCGGATCGATACCACCCGAAGAAGGCGGTGACGGGTTCGACATTTATGGGATCTTTCGCATCAATACGGATGGCACCGGTTTCTCGATCCTGAAGGAAGGGACTTTTGGGGTTTTGATCCTCCAAGACGAATACCTCTACTTTACGGAGGTCATCGATGGCGGTTTGTACCGCATGAAAGCCGATGGCAGTGAGGAAACACTTTTACTGGAGGATATTTACGATAACGTGGCCATCATCAATGACAGGATCTATGTAATGGCAGACCTGGATGGCGGATATGTCACCAACATATATGAGATGCCCCTGGACGGCAGTCAATCGCCGGTACCCATTATCGAGGATACTTTCGGAGGAATGTTTCATGTGGGAGGTACAGATCTTTATTACGAGTTGAGAGACAATACGAGCAACACTTATCGATATGATACGGTTGCAAAAGCACAGACGGTGTTCACGGATAAATGGGTGAACTATCTGAACGAATACGAGGGAATTTTGTACTATTATTGGTCCGGAAGAAGACAGGACAATGAAGACCAGGGATTTTACAGGAGAAACAAGGATTCCAGAGAAGAGACTTTGATTTTTAAGGCAGAAAACATGTTTGACGTAAATATCGCCGGAGGGAAGATCTTTTGGCATGACAACGATGCCCAACGAAGAATATCGGTAATGGATCTGGATGGTGCAAACCAGACCTATGTGCAGCAAATCCAATAAAAATCATGGTATGGAAAGCAGAGTCGCTCCGGCGACTCTTTTTCATTTTGATATTTGTTTGACAAATTCTTGAAACACACGATTATTGAGGAAAGAGAATGGGTACCATAAAGTTATAAATATATTCTGAATTACACAATATGGAGGTGCGATATGAGAGAACTTTCACATCGATTCATGACGGATTTGTTGGAAGGGGAATTGAGGCAATTGCTCGCTACAGTAAAAACGGATGATACCCTTGATCTGGCCATCAGAGACAATCTGGTAGAGGTATATTATCGGGGAGGTGTGCTTTTGCGTGTCGAAGCAAATCGCTACACATACAGGGCGGAGTTTGACGATTCTCACACAACAAACCGGCACAAAAGCGATCATGGTTCTCCGGCCATAGATAAACTGAAAACCATTGAAGACCATATAAAACATATTCCCTTGCTGAAAAAAGAAATGAATCAGTGGCTGTTCGAAAATCCTGAAAAGGTGCGTGGATACGAGCAAGCGATCTTGAGGGAAAACAACTGGGGAAGCGCTTCCGAAGAAACGGATTATTTTATTGTTGATTGGGATTATGTGAATCCACATGAAAATACCCGGTTTGACATGTTGGCTGTCAAATGGCCGTGCTTGGACAAGGAGCGGAATGCCTGCAAGATCCCCACCTTTTCCATTTTGGATCTAAAATATGGAGACAGGGATTTGACCGGTTATAATGGATTTGAAAAACGCTTTTCCGATCTGGAGGGGTTTGTTCGGGACGAACAACACCGGGTATTGGCGTTGGAAGTGGAAACATTGTTCAATCAGCGAATGGAGATGGGAATGTTTCGAAATGTAAATCATAAGCTGGAGATCGACTCCAGCGGCAAACTGGAATACTTGATTTTGTTCATCAATCACAAGCCGTTGGATACAAGATTGCTGGAAGCTTTGGATGAAGCTTGCAAGAATCATGAAGAATTGTTGGATATGGCAGATATCAAGGTAGCTACAGGCAGTTGTTTGGGGTACGGTCTGTTTGAATGGAACATGATACCGGTCCGCGATTTTTTGGGAGAACGATTGAACAGACTTGGTGTAAAATAAGTTTCTGAAGAGAAAAGGCGTAACATTCTGTTAAGGGAAATGAGGCGTCATTATGAAAAAAGCATTGCCGGGCTTGATTATAGTGTTGGGTGCAATACTGGTTTTGGGAGGGAGTTATTGGATCTTCCGCAATATCACAATGGCAAGAGACGGGATCCGGGTGGAAGCAGAAGTGGTGGAAGTGGTAGAGGTATACAGACCTGGGCGTTCTTCCGAAAATTCGACCATGTATTATCCCGTTTTGGAATATCGTACCATGGCAGGCGATCTGAAAAGGACCCAGTCCAGCGTATCAAAAATTCGGAATGGTGCGTCTGCTTATCAGGTTGGGGATCGTGTGGACGTGTATTACGATCCAGAGGATCCAAGTCAAGTCATCCTTGCATCGACCTCCGACTTGTATGTACCAGGGGTCATAGCTGCAGGATTGGGTTTGGCGTTGTTTGCAGGAGAGATCCTGCGACGGCGAAGAGTTCGGTAGCAATATGGGGAGGCGGTAACTTGCCTCCCTTTCTTATAACAAGGAATCATCGATAGATAATGATGCAAATAGAGAGAAGAAGCAAAATTGACCAATAAGATATGATACAATAAGGACATTCCACTTAAATACACATGGAAATTTAAATTTATGATAAACGGGAGGAAAAGCAGTGGAGAGACAGATCTACATTACAGAACTGGATAAAAATAGAATATTGGAACAAATAGGATATCAAAAGGAATTTGGGAGTGGAAACCGTGGGGGTTTGGAAGAGCTGGAAAAGGAGTTGGGCAGGGCTATTGTTGTGGATTCTCATAAAATACCACCTGACGTCATCACCATGAATTCCGTCATTCAAATAAGATTTGACGACGATCTGGATGATTTGGAAGAGATCACATTGGTGTATCCCAACGAAGCAGCCGCCATGGAAAACAAGATCTCTATAATGGCTCCGGTAGGCACGGCGCTGTTGGGGCATCGGGAAGGAAATGAAGTGGAATGGGAAGTGCCGGACGGGAAGGTCAAAATCATTGTTGAAAAGATCCTTTATCAGCCGGAAGCAGCAGGAAACTTTGATCGATAAGCAGGAAGGAGGTCAAAACCATTTCCTATTTTAAAGATTTTTTTATGCAAACCATGGATTGGGGCGTCGGAGTTTCAGAAGTGTTTGGAGTGATCTTGACATTTTTACTGCTGCTCCTGGTAAGTTGGGTCGTATACTTTGTAACAAAAAAAATAGTCATACCTGTTTTGATCAAGCGGATCAACAAAAACCGCTATCAATGGGACAGTATTCTCATGCGGCACAAAGTATTACACAAATTGATATTTCTCATCCCCATATTGATTTTTTACAATGGTGCGGGGTTCCTTGGATCTTTGGAATCCATCGTCCGCACCATAATGGTGATGCTGTTGCTGTTGCAGTTTGCCAACGTGGCAGGTGCTTTTTTGGACAGCGTCAACGATATCTATTCCACGCTGGAGGTTTCCAAGGAGAAACCTATCAAGGGTTTTTTGCAGGTCATCAAGATCATCGTTTACGTTTTGGCCTTGCTGTTGATCGTTGCCGGCTTCGTGGACACCAATCCCTTTGTGTTGCTGAGTGGATTGGGAGCTGTTGCTGCCGTATTTTCCTTCATTTTCAAAGATACCATTCTCGGTCTGGTGGCTGGTGTTTTATTGTCGGTCAACAATATGCTGCGCATCGGTGACTGGATCGAAATGCCCCAGTATGGAGCCAACGGAGATGTGATCGACATTACCATGAATGCCGTCAAAGTGCAAAATTTCGATATGACCATCACGACAGTTCCCGCTTATGCACTGATCTCAGATTCGTTTAAAAACTGGCGTGGAATACAGGAGACAGGCAGCAGGCGTATCATGCGTGCGATCTTGATCGATGTATCAAGCATTTGTTTTTGCAGCGATGAAACATGGGGTCGTTACGAGAAGATCATTCATGAAATGGAAGGATCCGATCCAAAGGAAAAAAAACGTGCCGACACAAATATGGGTGCATTTCAACGATATTTAAAAGGGTATCTGGCAAATCACCCAAACATAAAGCAAAGCCAGCTACAGATCATCCGGCAACTGGCTCCGACAGAAAAGGGGATACCACTGGAGATCTATGCTTTTGCAGATACAGTGGATTGGGTCATTTATGAAGGCATACAGTCGGAAATCATGGAACACGTCATTGGAATGGCGCCTCGATTTGATTTAGAGCTGTATCAGCTGCCTTCCGGGAAGGACCTGAACCGGATGATTACAAACCAATAGAAGGCTAAAACAACAAAGAGCAGGGAGTCCAAAAAGGAACTTCCTGCTCTTTTTATAAGGTGAATGGAAGATTATTTCTTGCATCGTACGATGGGTACCGTACTGGTTTTGCCTGCAAACACTTTCAATGAGAAAAGGCCGCCCAAAGTCATGGTCAATAAGAAAACCCAACCGCCTAGTGACAGGTTGACGATTCCGGAGAACAAAGCACCTACGTTGCAACCATTGGCCAACCGTGCACCAACGCCCATCAGTGTGCCTCCAATGGCATAAAACAATATGTCTACGGGCTTAAGTTTGAAGTTCAATTTGAATCGACCTGCAGTCAGGAAGTAGGCCAATGCACCTAGGATCAGACCGACATTTCTCATGCCCACACTGCTGAGGACCAAGCCGTTATTGACATCGGAAACGGCTCCTGCAAAACCGGCACCGGGAAATTCCATGCCAAGCAATTGAAGAAATCCAACGCCCCAGGAAGTGAACACACCGGTAACGCCCCATTGTGTTCCAGAAGTAACAACGATGAACACATATAAAAAGGCCAAAAGAATTCCTCCAGTGATGAATGTCCATCTTTCCACAAACAATTTATGATAGGTTTTGAAGCTGAACAATTGGAAAGGACCATCATCTTGGATCGGTGCTTCGAAATCGGCGAATTGTGTCTTCTCATAAGCATCGTTGGCTTTTCTTTTGTTTTCATAAGATTTGGCCAACCAGTAGATGGCGAACAACCCCAGCAAAGATACAAGGATCGCTCCCGGGATTCCAAGGTAATCGGGCAAATAAATGCCTGTACCTGCTTTGCCGATGGAGGTTGCGGTGATGGCATCTTTTACATAAACGCCTAAAACAGAACCTAAAATAAAGAAGATCAAACCGATCCAGGCGCCACCTTCTCCTTCACCGGAGTCGGTCAATGTTCCGGATGCACAACCTCCGGCAAGGATCATTCCCATCCCAAACAGGAATCCTCCGAGGAATAGTCCCAAGGTTACGGGATTGATAAAAGGTGTAAATTGGACCAATCCGGTGTAATGGATCGCCCCAACGGCAACGGTCGTTATGCCGAACATGAGCATTAGTGCCGTCGTTAAGCTGGCTTCCCCTGTTACATATACTCTTTTTACTCCGCCTGCAAATCCAAATCTGGATCGGGAAAGAACATAACCGATGATAACGCCGGTGACCAGGTGCACCGAGTCAAACTTGATGTTCACTTTCCAGTAAAGCAGACTGAAAGCAGCGATGGCTAAGATCAAAATAAATCCTACAGTTGCTTGTCCCTTGTTGAAATTTTTACCCATACTGATTTCTCCTTTTTTCTAAAATATTTTTTAAAACCTTACATCGAACACCATGAAACCACTTCTTTAAAAGCAGATCGAGAATTCAAAATTTCCCAAAAAAATAAGGAATGGTCCCGATGCATGGCCTCCAAATGTTATTTCTTTAACGACTTAATTTTAACAAATATTTACCCTGTTATGTTATAAGAGTTGCTAATGTTACATTAGAGTTCTAGGCGACAACAAGAACCGGATCCATGGATCCGGTTCTTGACTTTTATGATTTAAGTTTTTTGTTTCGCGATCTACTTGAAAGTGGCGTTTTCCACCACTGTATCCAAGACTTTCTGTTGCAGTACACTCATCTTGATAAACGGCAGACCATAATGCTCTTCCAATTCGGAATAATCGTCCAGTTCCATATTTTTTTTGAAATAGTTGGTAATATCTTCATCCGTTACTGTTACTTTTTGTGATTCTGCAATGGCCTGCAGGATCAAATAATAGTTGGCAGCTTTTACATGGTCATCCGCGTAGGTTTCCAGCAGGGTCTCCGTGTTCTCCACGCCGACATAGGCGCTGAGGAATGCATCCAGTTCCATTTCGCTGCTTTTGGCATATTCCTTGTAATATTCCACCATGGCGTTTTCCTGATAGGTGATCAACGTCTCCGGAGTCTCAAGTATTTCTGAGTTTTGGACGATGTAGTCCTGGATGTAAAGGGATACCGATGTATCCTGGAGTTCTTTCGTAAATCCTTCCTCCATTTCCTTTACCGTGGTCCAACCATAGGTTTCTTGAAGATTTTCTGCAACAAATGCATCCGTTGGTTCCGGTGTGTTTGAAATGGAGATGTGATTCACCGTCGTGCGGAACACAGCGTCTTTTCCGTTGAGTTCTTCCACCCCATAATCATCCGGGAAAGTTACGTTGATGTCGAAGGTTTCTCCCGGCATTTTTCCAATGAGCTGATCCAGAAAGTCATCGATGTATTGTGTTTCCCCGATGACGACATCCGTACCGTTGCCCTGTGTGTCCCCGCCTTCAAAGGCTTCACCGTCAACGGTACCCACGTAATCGATATTGACCTTGTCACCGGATTCCACAGGACGGTCCTTGACTTGTTCCTCTTTTGAAAAATAGGCTAAAACACTATTTATCTGTTCATCCAGGCTCTCTTTTGATACTTCATGGACTTCTGCGGGGATCTCGATGGATCCAATATCCACCAGTTCTACATGGTCAGTTGCGGTGATCCCTTTCCAGTATCCGTCTTCATCGATTCCTTTGCTGTAGCCAAATTCCTCATCGTCGGTAGTAGAACATGCTGCAACGGTCAGTATGCCGGCCAACAACAGGAATAGTGCGATTTTTTTCATTTAATTGCCTCCAATGCGTATGTTTTGATTGTACTATTATACATGAAAGAGCACCGGAAAACAGAAAAGGTGAAAAAATAAAGAAAAGGTTAAGGTGGTGGGAAAAGAATCCGTTTCATGATCAGGGAGGTCCAATGAAAATGAATCGGAACATCCGGGGAGATCTTGCATAGCCATTCAAGAAATTGAGCAAAATTTGATTAGGATTGGTAAATATACATAATATATGAATATAAATACTGAAAACGATGCAATATTACAATTTGTTGGAATATTGTGACCATTTAACGATTGTTTTTTAGGGGTGTAAATGATAAGATAGTACCGTAGTATATTCTATTTATTAAAGAAAGGGGAATGTAACATGAACAAGAAAAAAAGAGCGGTACTTTTAAGCGTACTGCTGGTTTTGGCCTTGCTCTTTACCGCATGTTCCGGAGGAGACAATGGAGACAATGGTGACAACGGTGACAACGGCAATGCAGAACCGAAGATTTTAAGAACGAACAACTCCAGCGAACCAGGATCCCTGGATCCCGCGTTGGCACAAGGAACCCATGAGTCTTGGGTATTGGACCATGTATTTGAAGGTCTGATGAAAAAGAGTCAAACTGGGGAGATTGTACCTGGTATGGCCGCATCCTACGAAATGTCGGATGATGGACTGACTTATACCTTCACATTGAGAGACGGTGTGGAATGGTCCAACGGAGATCCTGTAACAGCTCAAGATTTCGAGTATTCCTGGAAAAGAGCATTGGATCCGGAAACGGCAGCTTATTATTCCTATCAATTCTTCTATCTGAAGAATGGGGAAGCTTTCAACTCCGGCGAAGCAACCATGGATGACGTGGGCGTCAAAGCATTGGACGAAAAAACGTTGGAAGTAGTGTTGGAATCTCCCACAGGATTCTTCCTGGAGCTGACTTCTTTCTACTGCTATTTCCCGATCAGCAAAGATCTTGACGAATCCAATCCGGACTGGGCGAAAGATCCGTCCACCTACGTATCGAATGGTCCTTTCCTGTTGACCGAATGGGTACACAATGCCAGCATCACATTGTCTAAAAATGACGGTTACTATGCAGCAGACCTGGTAAATTTGGACGGCATCGAGTTTGCCATTCTTGACGATGCAAACACGGCATGGCAACGATACGAAGGCGACGAGTTCGATTTCTTGACTCCATTGCCTCAAACTGTAGTAGCGCAAATGACAGAACAAAACAATCCGGAACTGGTCATCGGTGCGGATTTGGCTACATACTACTACAACTTTAACAGCGAAGTGAAACCTTTCAACAATGCAAAAGTTCGTAAAGCTCTTTCCTTGACCATCGACCGTGAATCCATCGTCACCGATGTAGCCCAAGGGGGACAAACTCCGGCAGAAGGCGTAGTACCTTACGGTATCCCGGATGAGTCTGGTAAAGATTTCCGAGATGGTTCCGGAAACTTCCTGAGCTTTGATGCAGCAGCAGCTAAGACCATGCTGGAAGAAGGATTGGCAGAAGAAGGAATGGCAGTAGCCGATTTCAAACCGGTCCTGCTGTACAACACCAGCGAAGGACATCAAAAAATTGCAGAAGCGATCCAAGAAATGTGGAGAGTTAATCTGGGAATTGAAATCACATTGGAAAACGTCGACTTCCAAGTCAAACTGGATAGAGAAAAAGCAGGCGACTACGAGATTTCCCGTGCTGGATGGATCGGCGACTACATCGACCCGTTGACATTCATCGACCTTTGGGTCACCGACGGACCGTACAATGATGCCAGATTCTCCAATGCAGAATATGACGCATATGTAAAAACTGCTAGAACTTCTACGGATCAGGCAGAGCGTATGGAAGCCATGAGAAAAGCGGAAGCGATTTTAATGGAAGAAATGCCAGTAGCTCCGATCTATTTCTACACCCAACCGTATGCACAAAAATCTTATGTAACAGGCATCTACAAGCCCGTAAACAGATATCCGTATTTCATCTACGCGGACATCGAAAAGTAAGTATTTGTATTGACAATCAAGGAATGGTTTGATACCATTTACAAGTCTATTTAAGGAAATCGAGGCTCTATTACTTTAATAGAGCCCGGTTTCTTTTAAGATAAATCTTAGTAAGTATGGACCTTGCTTTCGTGTTGTAGCGATCATGTCCATAAAGGAGAAGAAAGATGTCAAAATATCTATTAAAAAGATTGGTCATGTCCGTTGTAACCATTTGGGCAGTTGTAACCATCACCTTTCTATTGATGCATTCTGTACCTGGCAACCCTTTCCGAACGGAAAGCAAAATGCCGCCGGCTGTCTATGAAAACCTTCTTTCCCAATATGGATTGGACAAACCCTTGCCGGAGCAATATGTCATATACCTTGGAAATTTGATGCAAGGCGACTTGGGAGCGTCCATGAAATCTCGGGTGGAGACCGTAAACGACATGGTAAGCAGAGGCTTTCCCGTATCGGCGCAATTGGGTGGACAGGCGTTGTTGATCGCCATTGTTTTCGGACCTGCGCTGGGAAGCCTGGCCGCATTGTATCAAAACAAGTTCCCGGATTACTTGTCCATGGTCATCGCTATTATTGGAATATCTGTTCCTTCGTTCATCATGGGTACTGTGTTGATACAATTTGTCGCTAGAAATTTTGCAGTGTTTCCAATCGGAGGTTGGGGAACATGGAATCATACGCTATTACCATCCTTGGCACTGGCATTGATGCCCTTGGCCACCATGGCAAGACTGATGCGTTCCTCCATGCTGGAAGTATTGAATCAGGACTATATCAAAACAGCCAAATCCAAAGGGATCAAGCGGTCCGCCGTTATTTTGAAACATGCGGTACGTAACGCAATCTTGCCGGTCATCTCCATTTTGGGGACCACCATCTCCAATCTGCTGGTAGGCAGCTTTGTTATCGAAAAGATTTTTGGGATCCCGGGACTGGGCCGTTTCTTCGTACAATCCATCAACAATCGGGATTATCCCTTGATCATGGGAACCACCATTTTTTACGCCATCATACTGGTTGCCATGCTCTTTATCGTGGACATCGCCTACATGGTGATCGATCCAAGAATAAAACTGACCAAGGAGGGACGATAAGTGAATAATCCAGTGGATTTGAAGCCGGAATTATTTGTTGAAGCAGACAAAGATCTGGTAAATGTTGATAAAATTCGTCGTCCCAGCATCAAGTTCTGGCCGGATGTATGGAGAAGATTGCGCAAAAACCATTTGGCCATGGTCGGATTGACCCTGATCGTTTTGATGATCATCATGGCTTTCGTTGGTGTTCGACTTTCGGGATATACCTACTTTGAACAAAATTTGAAATTGAAAAATATACATCCAGGAAGCGTCTTCTGGTTTGGTTCTGATGAATTGGGTCGAGACTTGTTCACGCGAGTTTGGTTCGGGGCCAGATATTCCCTGGCTATCGGCGTCATTGCCGCCTTCATCGACTTTTTGATCGGCATCACTTACGGCGGTATCGCCGGCATCTCTTCCCGTCGAGTGGACGGCATCATGATGCGTGTGGCCGAAGTCATATACAGCATCCCGTATTTGTTGGTCGTGATCCTTCTTTCCGTTGTATTGAACCCGGAAGGGGGAGGCAGTTCCATGTTTGTACTGATCCTTGCCATGAGTTTGACCGGCTGGGTCCCCATGGCGATCCTGGTACGAGGCCAGGTCTTGCAACTGAAGGAAGCCGAGTACTCCCTGGCATCGGAATCCCTGGGTGCCACCAAGGGATGGATCTTGCGCAAGCATATATTTCCAAATACGCTGGGTCCCATATTGGTCAACGTTACCCTGACCATTCCCCGAGCTATTTTTGCGGAAGCCACCTTGGGTTTTTTGGGCTTGGGACTGCAGGCACCAAAGTCCAGTCTGGGAACTTTGGCGAACAATGGATTGGCAGGGATGGCCGTAGGAAATGCCTACCAGATCATCATCCCGGCGATTTTCATCTCATTGATCATGTTTTCATTCAACGTTTTGGGCGATGGTCTGAGAGACGCTTTGGATCCAAGATTGCGCAAGTAGAGAGAGGTTGAAACAATGGATAATATATTAGAAGTTAAAAATTTGGCCGTCTCTTTTCAGACGTTTTTTGGAGAAGTAGAGGCTGTCCGCCATATAAATTTTGAGGTAGGGCGAAAAGAAACAGTAGCCATCGTAGGAGAGTCCGGTTGTGGGAAAAGCGTGACCGCCAACTCCATCATGCAGCTGTTGCCCATGCCTCCGGCATTTTTTAAAGACGGAGAGATCTTTTTCAATGGAGAGGATCTGCTAAAAAAGACAGAGAAAGAAATGCAGAAGATCCGTGGAAATCACATAGCAATGATCTTTCAAGATCCCATGACATCGTTGAACCCAACCATGAAAGTAGGGGCACAGATCGTGGAGGGTTTGGTCAAGCATCACAAGATCAACAGGGAAGAAGCAAAGAAAAAAGCCATAGAAATGCTGGAACTTGTATCCGTACCTCAACCGGATAGAAGGATCGATCAGTATCCCCACGAATTTTCCGGTGGCATGAGACAGCGGGTCATGATCGCATTGTCATTGATCTCTGATCCCCAGCTTCTTATTGCCGACGAACCAACGACAGCATTGGATGTTACAGTTCAGGCGCAGATCCTGGATCTGCTGAAAAGCCTGCAGGATAAAATGAACATGTCCATCATTTTGATCACCCATGACTTGGGTGTGGTGGCAGATACCAGCGACAAAGTCGTGGTCATGTATGCCGGTCAGATCGTAGAGACGGGATTGACCGATGAGATCTTTTCCAACACGGCACATCCCTACACAAAAAAATTATTGGCTTCCGTTCCTCGACTGGATATGAATCGGGACGAGGCATTGGTATCCATCGAAGGTACCCCGCCGGATCTTTACATACCTCCTAAAGGTTGTGCCTTCTACGACCGTTGCGATTATGCCATGAAGGTTTGTAAAGATCACATGCCGGAATTTTCCGAGCATACGTCGACGCATATGAGTCGATGCTGGTTGCATCATCCCATGGCAAAAGACGGGAAAGGAAGTGAATCCTGATGCAGGAACCATTGATTTCAGTACGTAACCTGAAGAAGCATTTTGAAGTTGGGAAAGGCGCAGTGTTGACGGCTGTAGACGGCATCAGCTTTGATATTTACCCGGGAGAGACCTTTGGTCTGGTTGGTGAATCCGGATGCGGAAAATCGACGGCGGGGAGGACCATCATCCGTTTGTACGATGCAACGGATGGAGAAGTACACTTCAACGGGAAAAATATTTTTGAATTATCCCGACATGAAATGAACGAAGTTCGAAAAGATTTTCAAATGATCTTTCAAGACCCATATGCATCCCTGAATCCAAGGATGACCGTAGAAGACATCATAGCAGAACCATTTCAGATCCATGGCATCTATAAAAACAAAAAGGAAATGAGACAAAAGGTCATTGAACTTTTGGAAACCGTCGGATTGAACGACGAGCACGCCATGCGTTTCCCGCATGAGTTCTCCGGAGGGCAGCGTCAGCGGATCGGGATCGCCAGAGCATTGGCATTGAATCCCAAATTCATCGTTTGCGATGAACCCATATCTGCACTGGATGTGTCTATTCAAGCGCAGGTCGTCAACATTCTGAAAGATCTTCAGGATAAAATGGGTCTGACCTACATGTTTATTGCCCATGACTTGTCCATGGTCCGATATATTTCCGACAGGGTCGGTGTCATGTACCTTGGGCACATGATGGAATTGGCAGCTTCCGAAGAGCTTTACGACAATCCATTGCACCCATATACGAAAGCCTTGCTTTCCGCCATACCCATACCGGAACCGGAGATCCAGCGAAACAGACAGCGGATCATTCTGGAGGGGGATGTACCCAGCCCCATCAATCCGAAAGAAGGATGCCGGTTTGTGGATCGATGCAGCTATGCCATCGACAAATGCAGGCAAGTGACACCGGAATTTCGGGAAGTGCAGGAAAATCATTTTGCGGCTTGTCACCGAATCGGAGAAATTTAATAAAACACCATCGGACGTTGGACATACACGGACATCCGGTGGTGTTTTGTTTTGCTGGAAAGGAAGAATGCACATGATCAGGATATGCAAAGAGCATGAGGATTGGTTGGAGGAGCAGCTCCAGAAGGGGGTGATTTCCACAGAAACATTGTTGCTTCTTCATGGAGAGCAGATCGAATTTTTGCAGCATGAGCGGTTGGTCCATTTGATCGTCACCTTGTTTACCGGAGGCATGCTGGTGGTTTTCTTTGTGTTGTCTTTTCTTTTGGAATCCTTGTTGGTGTTGATCTTGCAGGTCATATTTGCAGGGTTGTTTTTCGCTTACTTGATCCACTACGCACGTTTGGAAAACTGCGTGCAAAAGTGGTATGGGATCTACCGGCAATTATGGGAAAGAACGTATGGAACATGAAAAAGAGGTGCCTGAGGCACCTCTTTGTTATGCGCTTTCGTATGCGATGTCTGTTGTGGGCACGTCCATGGATAAAAGCATTTTTTCTGCAGCTTTTGTCATGGGAGGCGGTCCGCACATGTAGATCTTATTGTCGGTCAAGTCCATGTCTTTTAAAACGTCGGTGACAAAGCCTTTTGGTCCTGCATAGGAATCATCGAAGGCTACGACTTTGATGTACTCAAATTTGTCGCTTTGATCGGCATAGGATCGGAACTCTTCGTCAAACATGAATTCCTTTTCCTGATTGGCACCATAAACCAAAGTGAACTTTTCGATCTCGTGGTCATCATTTTCCACCAGATCCTTGACGATGGCTCTAAAGGGAGTGATGCCGATACCACCGGCCACCAGGACCACTTCTTTGGCATTCTTGTCTACCAGAAGTTCATGGCCCATGGGACCTTGAAGGGTGACTTTCTGACCTTCCTCGAAGGTGTCGAAGATGATGCCGGTACCGTAACCGTTGGGTGTTTTCTTCACATCGATGGTGACGGTTTTTGCACTTATGTCAAAAGCGGATATGGAATATGCCCGATACATCTCCGGAATGTCCTGGATCTTCACCAGGATAAACTGGCCGGATCGGTATACCACGTTGTCGTCTTCAAAGTGGAACACGTATTCATTGGTGGTTTCGTTGACAGGGGTGATCCTGGCAATGGTGGCCGGAAATGCTTTTCGATGTTCATATCCGGTCAAATCCACACTTTCACGAATGGCTTTTGCTTCTTTGGCATTGGCGAGGTGGAGAACATCTCCTGGGCAATTATAAACACAGGTGGAACATCGGATGCAGTTTTCGTTGACAAACTGACCATTTTCGTCGAAGGCTTCGTAAGGCGTCAACTGCATGGGGCAAACTCTGGCACATTTGCCGCAGCTATGGCACATGTCGGTACTCTCTGCAGTGATCTTCAGATCGGTTTCCTTGTTGAGTCCGGTCCATTTACCGATGCGATAGGAAATTTTTTGCAAAGTGCCCATGGGGCAGAAATTGCACCAGGTTCTTGCACTGAATAATACAGAGGCCAATCCTCCTGCAACGGTCACCATCAGATAGCTGGCAACAAAGATGAAGCCCAGTCTCTCCCAAAACTGATAAGTACCCCATAAAGCGGATACTCGGATGAATTTTCGAACCAGGTTGAAGGTGAAAAATCCGAAAAAGGCCCATCCAAATAATTTGGATTTGAAGAATTTCGGGATCTTGCGATTCGAAGTGACGGGGTATACCAAACTGTCAAACAAGCTGCCATGAGGGCAAATGTTTCCGCACCAGAACCTTCCGCGGAAGAAGGCGGTGACGGTCAAGCCCGCCATGACGGGTAGTACCAGCAGTCCCAAAATTGGAAACCACAAGCCACCAACAGCGACCGTCAGGGTAAAGATCCAAGCGTACTTTCTCCAGGGACTAAAGATTCGATTTGTCTTAATGTAGAAATCTGTCATATACAACCTCCGAATGTATTTTTGCATACCCCAAAGGGTATAGTGAAGATTATAAAAGACAGCAGAAGCTTTGTCAATGTATACATGCAATTTCTTTTCCAAGGGAAAGGTTGTTGGAAATCAAAACCAGGTAGGTTATAATGATTACAATGAAAGTTAAAGGATGATTGCATTGAATGAAGATATACTATTTTGCAAGGGTGGCGGTTGTACGGCAAAACTAGGGGCAGGAGCCCTTTCTTCGGTCTTGGAGAAACTGCCAAAGAAATTGGATCCCAACCTGCTGGTTGGGTTTGACAGTGCAGATGACGGAGCGGTCTACCAACTGACGGAGGATTTGGCCGTTGTCCAAACCTTGGATTTTTTTCCACCCATGGTGGAAGATCCATATCAGTTTGGTCAAATTGCAGCAGCCAATGCCTTGTCGGATCTTTACGCCATGGGCGCCACTGTCAAAACTGCATTGAACATCGTCTGCTTTCCTGAATCCATGGATCTGAACATACTTGGAAAGATCCTGCAGGGTGGCAACGACAAGGTGATGGAGGCTGGCGGCGTTTTGGTGGGGGGACATTCCATCGCGGACCAGGATGTGAAGTATGGACTTTCCGTTATGGGGACCGTCCATCCGAATAAGATCTTAAAAAACAATACACCCAAAGCTGGGGACCGGTTGATCCTGACAAAGCCCCTGGGAGTGGGGATCGTCATGACGGCTCAGCGGATGGGCCAATGCGATCCGAAAGCCATGGAGCAAGCGGTAACGTCCATGACCACCTTGAACAAATATGCGGCGGAAATGCTGTTTGCATACGATATCCATGCGTGTACGGATGTGACCGGATTTGGGTTCATTGGACATCTACGGGAGATGCTGGGAGCATACAAAGGTGCTCAGATCGACAGTATTCGGATACCCCATATTCGACATTCCAGACGCTATGCCAATGAGTTTTTCTATACTGCAGCAGGACAGCGGAACCGAAATCATTTCCAGTCTGGAGTCGTTTTTCAAGGGGTACCATTTGCAATGGAAGAGATTTTGTACGATCCCCAAACTTCTGGAGGATTGTTGGTCAGTCTACCTGCCGATGAAGCGGAAATTGCACTTGCTGAAGTCCGAAAACTGGGACTGGATTGCGGCATCGTCGGTACGGTAACACAGGATGAAGAAAACAAGATCGTGATTAGATAGGGAGGATATGAATATGACAAAACGAATATTGGATGAGAAGGGGAAAGCCTGTCCCCAACCGGTCATAGAGGCGAAAAACATGTTGGCCGACATGGAAGCAGGAGAAGAACTGGAAGTGGTGGTGGACAATTCCATTGCCGTAGAAAACATCGTCAAGATGGCAACCCAGATGCATTTGCAGCATACATGGACAGATATCGATTCGGATGAATATCGGATCGTCATCACTCAAAAGAAACAGGAAGTCTTATCGGTGGAGAATAATTCGGCAGGGCATGAGGGGGGTTCCTGGGTGGTCGCCATCTCTTCCGATACCATGGGGACCGGGGATGATGTTCTGGGACGGGTCTTGATGAAAGGTTTTATTTATGCAGTAACAGAATTGGATCCCTTGCCGGAAACCATTTTGTTCTATAATGGTGGCGCCAGATTGACGGCGGAAGGGTCGGAAAGCCTGGAAGATCTGATGGATTTGGAAGACCAGGGTGTGGAGATCCTCACTTGCGGGACCTGTATCGATTTTTTGGGATTGGATAAAACTCCGAAAATTGGCGGCGTCAGCAACATGTACACCATTGCGGAGATCATGGGAAAAGCCGCCAAGGTGGTTCGCCCATAGGAAAGGAAAACGAACGATGATCTACTTTGACAATGCGGCGACCTCTTTGCATCGACCACCGGAAGTGATCGACGGGATGGTAAGAGCCATGAAAACATTGGGTTCTCCAGGCAGGGGATCCCATGACTTTGCCCATGAGGCTGCCCGTACTTTGTATGAGGGACGAGAGGTCCTTTCCGATTTCTTTCATGTGGGAGATCCCTTGAAGGTGGTCTTGACCGCCAACGCAACGGAAAGTCTGAACATGGTGATCCAGGGAGCGCTGGAACCGGGGGATCATTGCATCACTTCGGAGTTTGGACACAACAGTGTATTGCGGCCTCTCCACCAAATGGAGGAAAGAGGAGTTCATGTTGAGAAAATAGGAGCCAGAGACCAGGGGATCCTGGAATGGGAGACGTTGGAACAGCGGATCCGTCCGGAAACAAAAATGGTGGTAGCATGTCATGGTTCCAACGTGACAGGCAACGCGGTGGACCTTCGCCCCATAGGTGAACTATGCAGAAAACACGGTTTGTTATTTGTTGTGGACGCCGCGCAAACAGCCGGTTTGCTGGCCATCGATTTTCAGGAGCTTAAGATCGATGCCCTTTGCCTGTCCGGTCACAAGGGATTGTTGGGCCCCCAAGGAATCGGAGTCCTTTGTCTGAGTTCGAGGGCCCGGGTAAAACCGTTGAAATGGGGAGGGACCGGAACACAGAGCTTCTCCAGTGACATGCCGGAGGGCCTGCCGGAAGCACTGGAAGCGGGCACCATGAATACCCACGGTCTGGCTGGATTGATGGAAGGGTGCAGGTATTTGAATCGGATCGGCGTGTCCGTCGTCTATGAAAAATCGATTCGTCTTGCCAATATGTTTTACCATGGCCTTCTTGGACGAAGAGGGATCACTTTTTATGGAGACTTTTCCGGAGAAGCTCGACTGCCCATCGTATCCTTGAATGTGGGAGAGATGGATGCCGGACAGGTCAGTGATCTGCTGGCGGAAGAATATGGGATCGCCACCCGGTCGGGAGCCCATTGCGCTCCCGGCGTTCATCGATATTTTGGAACAGAACGACAGGGAATGGTGCGGTTTTCCTTTTCGCACTTCAACGCGGCGGATGAAGTAATGAAGGCCGTGGAGGCTGTACAAAATTTGACGAAGGAGCTTTTATGAGGGAGAGGAAGTTGTATCTGGTATTGTCTTTTTCTTCCACATCCCGGGCCATGGCTTTTGAAAAAATCGCAAAAGCAAAGGGACAGAAGGGGAGGATGATCCCTTTGCCGGGGGCCATTTCCGCCGGCTGCGGATTGGCGTGGAGAGACGATCCAACACAGGAAGAAGGGCTGAAAAATATGGCGTTGGAAGCCGGCTTGGAGATCGAAGGGATCTACCGGTTGATGTTGTAGAACAAGGGGAGGTGGAGATCAGACATGAAGTTGCGTGCATATGAGGATGGGGACATTCAGGACATGATGGAGATCTGGAACCATATCGTTGTGGAAGAAGGAGACTCGTTTCCCCAGATGAATGGATTGAGCTTGTCGGAGGCCAGAAATTTTTTTGCCGGCCAATCCCATTGCGGAGTAGCGGAAATGGATGGGAAGGTGGCCGGTTTCTACATACTCCATCCCAACAACGTAGGACGCTGCGGCCATATCGGCAATACTTCCTATGCGGTAGCACCAAACTTGCGCGGCAAGGGGATCGGACGACGATTGGTGGAGGATTCCATCAACCAGGCAAAAGAACACGGATATGGCCTTCTGCAGTTCAACGCCGTCGTCAAAACAAACGAAGGGGCGATCCGCATCTATGAACAGCTGGGATTTCAGCGTTTGGGGATCATACCGAAAGGGTTTTACATGAAGGCTGGATATTATGAAGATATTATTTTATACTACCTGGAATTATAGGATCAAAAAAAGACCCGAAGGGCCTTTTTTTTGTGATCATTTAAGTTCTTCCATTAATGCTTGAAAGCTGGGCAAAGAACGCTGGATGGTTTCATAGGCGACGCAATAGGCGATCCGCACGTATCCGGGACAGCCGAAAGAGCTGCCGGGAACCAGCAGGATGCGTTTTTCCTTGGCTTTGGCACAAAAGGCCCCATCGTCTTCCAGCGGTGATTTTACGAAGAGATAGAAGGCCCCTTGAGGCTTGATGCACTCGTAACCGAAGGAACGAAGGCTGTCGTAGAGGAGGGTCCGGTTTCGGTCATAGTACTCCAGATCCACTTTGGCATCCAGACATTTTGCTGCAACCTTCTGAAAAAGGGAAGGTGCGTTGACAAATCCCAGGATCCTCGTTGCAATGTTGGCGGCGGAGATCATGTTCTCGAAATCATCCACTTCGGAAGGGATCACCAAATAGCCGATCCTCTCTCCCGGAAGAGACAATGATTTGCTGAAGGAGTATCCCACGATGGTGTTGTCGTAATATTTGGTGGGGTAGGGCACTTCTATGCCGTCATATGCCAATTCCCGATAAGGTTCGTCGCTGATCAGATAGATGGTGGTGTCCATTTCCTTTTGTTTTTGGTATAAAATATCCGCCAGTTGTTGCAAGGTGCTTTCGGAATAGACCACACCGGAAGGGTTGTTGGGAGAGTTGATCAGTACAGCCTTTGTTTTTTTTGTGATATAGGATTCAAAAATTTCCAGGTTGGGCTGAAATGTTTCCGTATCCGGAGGGACCACAAGAAGGGTGGCATCGAAATTGGCCACATAGTTTTTGTATTCTCCGAAAAAAGGGGCAAATGTGATCACTTCATCTCCTGGATCCAAAATGGTTTTGAAGATCACGTTGAGTCCTCCACCGGCGCCTACGCTCATAATGATGTTTTCTTTATGAAACTGGGTGTCAAACTTTCTGTTGATGGACTGGGCGATGGTTTCCCGAACGTCTTCGTAACCGGAATTGTTCATGTATCCATGGACCGTTGTGGGAGCCTCCTCGTTCAGTATTTCCAGGATGGCTTTCTTTACTTCGGTCGGTGGTTCCAGATTGGGATTTCCAAGGCTGAAATCATAAACATTTTCTGCGCCGTATATGGTGGATAGGCGTCGGCCTTCTTCGAACATGGCTCGGATCACAGAACTGTTTTTTACGTATTCGTGCATTTTTTTTGAGATCATGGGGTACTCCTTTCTTTGCTGTTAAGAAGTATTATACATCAAAGGAGAATCGGCTGCTAGAAAGGATAATGAAATTTTCAGAAATTTTTGAAAATAGTTGTTGACAAAGATGTGGACCGATTGTATAGTTGTAACAATAAATAAAACGTTGAACAGGAGAAGTATGTCAAAGGAAAACTTTTCAGAGAGCTGCTGGTGGTGGGAATGCGGCAAGGTGGATTTGATGGAATGGCCCTGTGAGTGGGAAGGCGAAATGGAAAGAGTAGCTTTCTTCGGGATCTTCGCCCGTTAACAAGGAAGCGTGCATGATGGTGCATGGAATGAGAGGGCCTACGGGCCAATTCGGGTGGTACCGCAGAACAATACTTCTGTCCCAATGTTGGGATGGAAGTTTTTTTTATACAAAATTTTAAAAAGAAAAGAAAGGATGATCAGCAATGGCAAAAGTACCTTACAAAACGTATTTGACAGAAACGGAGATTCCGAAGCAATGGTACAACGTGCGGGCGGACATGAAGGAGCAGCACGATCCCTTCCTGCATCCGGGAACTGGCGAGGCATTGCATGCCCAGGATCTGTATCCCATCTTTTGCGAAGAATTGGCGAAGCAGGAGATGGACACGACCAACCATTACATCGACATACCGGAACCGGTTTTGGATTACTATCGAACATTTCGTCCATCGCCATTGATCCGTGCCTACAATCTGGAAAAAGCCCTGGATACGCCGGCAAAGATCTATTTCAAGTTTGAAGGAAACAACACCTCGGGCAGCCACAAGCTCAATGCAGCGGCAGCCATGGCCTATTATGCCAAGGCTCAGGGATTGACGTCGTTGACCACGGAAACGGGGGCGGGACAGTGGGGTACCGCTTTGTCCATGGCATGTTCCTTCTTTGGTCTGGATCTTGCCGTTTATATGGTGAAAGTGTCCTACGATCAAAAGCCGTTTCGAAAAGCGGTCATGGAGACTTTTGGCGCCACCATCGTGCCAAGTCCTTCCGATACGACAGAAGTGGGCAGAGCCATTTTGGCAGCAAATCCCGGAACTGGCGGCAGCTTGGGTTGTGCCATCTCTGAAGCCATTGAAGTGTCCATGAGAGACGACAACTGCCGATATGCGCTGGGTTCCGTATTGAATCAGGTTTTGCTCCATCAATCCATTATCGGATTGGAGAGCAAAGCGGCCATGGAGAAACTAAATGAATATCCGGATGTGATCGTCGGTTGTGCCGGGGGAGGTTCCAACCTGGGCGGACTTATGGCCCCTTTCATGCAGGACAAATTATTGGGGAAAGCGGATCCCAGGATCGTTGCGGTGGAACCTGCATCCTGTCCCTCCTTGACCAGGGGGAAGTATGCCTATGACTTCTGCGATACCGGGAAGATCACACCATTGGCCAAGATGTACACCTTGGGCAGCGGCTTCATGCCTTCACCCAACCATGCAGGAGGTCTGCGATATCATGGCATGTCTCCCACCTTGTCCAAGCTGTATCATGACGGATACATGGAAGCCATTTCCGTAGAACAGTCTACCGTCTTTGAAGCGGCAACCCTCTTTGCCAACAAGGAACAGATCCTGCCGGCGCCGGAGTCGGCCCACGCCATATACGGTGCCATTCAAGAAGCATTGAAATGCAAGGAAAGTGGAGAAGAAAAAACCATATTGTTTGGATTGACGGGAACCGGTTATTTCGACCTGAAAGCATATGCCCAATTCAATGAAGGAACCATGAGCGACTACGTGCCTACGGATGAAGATCTGGAAAGAGGATTTTCAAGCCTGCCAAAAATGGATTGATTATGGACCTGTGGTTTGTTATAGTTGATTTACAGAGTTAAAAATAAAAGAGCAGGTGAAAATCAATGAAAAAAATAACGATCCTGGGTTTGATCCTTATATTTTCGGTCATGATGTTGATGGGCTGCAGCCAGGGAAGCGGAAACGATGAACTGGTCGTGGGCATGGAACTGGCCTATCCACCATTTGAAACGAAAGACGACAAGGGAGAACCCATGGGTGTCAGCGTGGACTTTTCCAAAGCTTTTGGAGAGTATATCGGCAAGGAAGTCCGCATCGAAAATATTGGATGGGATGGTCTGATCCCGGCCGTACAAACGGAACAGGTGGACATGGTCATATCGTCCATGACCATCAAGGAAGAACGAATGGAAAAGGTGGATTTCTCCAAACCGTACGCAAAAGCCTTGCTGGCCATGCTGGTCAACGCAAATTCGGATATAGAGACCATGGACGATTTCAACGAACCGGGCAGAACCATTGCCGTCAAGATCGGGTCTACAGGGCACAGCTATGCAGAGCAGAATTTGAGCCAGGCGACCATCATCCCCCTGCCGGATGAAAGTGCATGTGTCACGGAGGTCGCCCAAGGAAAAGCCGATGGATTCATTTACGATCAGTTGACCATTTATCGAAACAACAAGGCCAACCCGGATACCACCAAAGCCATCTTTATACCCTTTCAGGACGTAGAATATTGGGGAGTAGCGGTAAAAAAGGGAAATACGGAGCTGCTGGATCAATTGAATGCATTTATTGATGAATTTTATGCAGACGGCGGATTTGATGACATTACGGAGAAATTCCTGAAAGAAGAGAAGGTCGTTTTTGACGAATTGGATTTTGAGTGGTTTTTTTCCGACGTCAACGAATAGAAAGATGATGATGGACAATGGATGGAGACAAAAATAACACGGTCACAAAGCCAAATGATGGCAAAAACGAAACATTCAAGGCAATCGGAAGCATTCTGATTGCCTTGGGTGTGTTTGTGCTGTTTTTTTATATTTCTTTGCAGCGGCTGGGGTTGGAGTTGGATTTTGCGTTTTTGTACCAGTTCCGATATCGGCTGTTCTATGGTTTCCGCATGACGGTAGCCATCAGCATTTTTAGTTTGGTTTTGAGCCTGTTCATTGGGGTCGTTTCTGCAGTTGGGAATGAATCGAAACTATTGCCCTTGTCCTACTTGGCGAAAATGTACGTTCAATTCATTCGGGGAACGCCAATGATCATGCAGGTATATCTTTTTTTCTACATCGTAGGTACCGCATGGGGAATCACCAACCGGTTTTGGGCAGGGGTATTGATCTTGTCCATATTTGAAGGGGCCTATATTTCAGAAATCATTCGAGGCGGGATCCACTCCATCGAGAAGATCCAGCTGGAAGCGGCAAAAGCAGTGGGTTTGAGCAACAAACAGACCTTGGGACTTGTGGTCATTCCTCAGATCGTCAAAAGGATCTTGCCGGCCCTGGCCGGGCAGTTTGCTTCCATTATTAAGGACTCATCCCTTCTTTCCCTGATTTCGGTCATCGAGGCGACCCAAACCATACGGGAGATCAGTGCAACAAACTTTGCCATCTTTGAAAGCTATATTTTTCTAGGATTCATGTATCTGGCGCTTACATTCCCCTTATCCATGTTTACCCGATATCTGGAAAGGCGGTTCAGTTATGAAAATTAAGATCAATGGCATATCCAAACGGTTTTCCGGGGGACCGGAAGTATTGAACCGGATCCAGTATCAGGGAGAATTTGATTCCCTGGCCATTATCGGTCCGTCCGGCGGAGGGAAATCCACTTTGCTTCGTATTTTGGGAGGACTGATTTTACCGGATGCGGGAAGTTTTGCATTTGACGGAAAAGAAACAAAAATGGAGGACCGCGCATTGCTGGAATATCGCAGGACCATCGGCTTTGTATTCCAGTCCAACGGTCTGTTTCATCATTTGACGGGGAGGCAGAACATTACCATGCCCCTGATCAAAGTCCATGGATATAGTCCGGAAGAGGCGGAAGAGAAGGTGGAGGCCTTGTTGAAACGCTTTGGATTGGCCAACGACGGCCATAAATATCCCAAGAACTGTCGGGAGGACAACAGCAGCGGATCGCCATTGCCAGAGCCGTCGCTGCAAAACCAAGGTTGGTCCTTTTGGATGAACCCACCAGTTCTCTGGATCCGGAATTGACCAGGGAAGTATTGGACATGATCCGGGAATTGGAAAACGATGGACTCAGCATTTTGCTGGTGACCCATGAAATGGGATTCGCCAAACGAGCCTGCGACAAAGTTCTATTTCTTGCCGGAGGGCGTCTGGTGGAACACGGCAACAGCCAGGAATTGTTCGAAGATCCCAAGACGGAAGAGTTGAAGAAATTTTTGGATAAAATTTTAGGATGGAACGCATGAAAAAAAGCGACTTCTCGTTGGAAGCCGCTTTTCTTTTTCGTCGGATCAGGCCATTTCATCGGATCGAAGCAAGTCGATGTTGTTTTGGGTCAGGATGTATATGGCTTCTTTGGCATCGGATACTTTCATGATGACGGCTGCATTGTCACCAACGGCGTAGGCATACATGTACTCGATGTCGATGCCGCCATTGGATAATGTCTTGATGGCGTCATGGAGAGTTCCAGGCGTATGTTTGACATTGAGACAGATGACATCGGTCAGATTGACGGAAAATCCGTTGCGTTTTAGCAAATCCGTCGCTTTTTCGCCATCACTGACGATCAGACGCAGCAAACCGTATTCGGAAGTGTCGGCAATGCTCAGGGCACTGATGTTGATGTTGTTTTCTCCCAATACCCTGGTGACTTCAGAGAGACGACCGGATTTGTTTTCCAAAAAAACCGTTAATTGTTTGATGATCATGAGTGATCCTCCTTCAATTTTCTTTTATCAATGACCCGGGTGGCCTTTCCTTCGCTTCTTGCGATGGTTTGAGGTTCCACCAGTTTTACTTTTACAGCGATGTTCAACGTGCTCTCCAATGCTTGTGTGATCTTTCGAGTCAGGTGCTCCAACCCTTTGATCTCATCGGAAAAGATCTGTTCGTCCACTTCTACCAACACTTCCAGTGTATCCAAGTTGTTGACCCGGTCCACGATCAGCAGGTAATGGGGGCTGGTGGCGTTCAGTTCCAGAAGAACGCTTTCCACCTGGGATGGGAATACATTGACGCCGCGGATGATCAGCATGTCGTCGCTTCGGCCGGTGCATTTTTTCATGCGGACTGTGGTTCGACCGCAGTTGCAAGGCTGGTAATCCAAAGTGGTGAGGTCCCTGGTCCGGTAACGGATCAAGGGGAGGGCTTCTTTGGTAAGGGTGGTGAAAACAAGTTCTCCTTCTTCGCCAGGAGGCAATGGCTCTTTGGTGGCGGGATCGATGATCTCCGGGAAGAAATGATCTTCTGCGATATGAAGACCATTTTGTTCCATGCACTCGATGGATACTCCAGGACCAATGATTTCCGAGAGGCCATAAATATCGATGGCTTTGATTTGGAGTCTTTTTTCGATTTCACGTCGCATGCTTTCCGTCCATGGTTCTGCACCGAAAATACCAACCTTCAGTTTCAGATTTTTTGGATCCACCCCCATTTCTTCCAGTGTCTCCGCCAGATATAAGGCGTAGGATGGTGTCAGGGACATGGCGGTGGTACCAAAATCCATGAGGAACTGTACCTGTTTTTTTGTATTTCCTGCAGAGATGGGAACTACCGTGACGCCCAATTTTTCCGCCCCATAGTGGATCCCCAAGCCCCCGGTAAAGAGGCCGTACCCATAAGCGTTTTGAAGGATGTCGTTTTTTCCTACACCTGCTGCAGAAAGGGAGCGAGCCACTACTTCGGAAAAGATGTCCACATCATGGCGGGTATATCCCACAATGGTGGCTTTCCCGGTGGTTCCGGATGATGCATGGATCCGCATCACATTTTCCATGGGGGTGGCGAACAAGCCAAAGGGATAATTGTCCCGCAAGTCGTCCTTGGTGGTGAAGGGAAGTTTGGGCAGATCCTCGATTCCTTGGATGTCATAGGGTTCCAAACCCAAAGCCTGCATTTTTCGTCGATAAAACTCCACGTTGTAATAGACCCGCTCAACGGTTTGGCGTAGCCGCTCGTCCTGCACTTTTTTCATGTCTTCTCTAGACATGCATTCATAATGTTGATTCCAGATCATGAAGCAACCTCTCCTTCATAGTAGTAACCTTTTTCAAATGCCTGCAAGTTGATGCCAATGGTTTTGGGGGGTACTGTTCGTCGAATGGCGTCCATCCACAATTCTTTGGTGATGTCCATTCGTCGTGCAAGAAGACCCAATAAAATGGTGTTGACAACACGCACGTTGCCCAACTCTTTTGCTACACGGACGGCGTCTATGGCAACGACCTGGTTGCAATCCTCCTCTAATCTTTCGATGATCATTTCCGGATATTCTGCAGCTCCAGTTATAACGGACATTGGATCTGTTTCCTGGGTGTTCACCAGCATGGTGCCACAAGGGGAGAGGAAGTGTTTCCACCGGATCGCCTCCAATTTTTCAAAAGAGAGGATCAGATCTGCTTGTCCCACTTCCACCAAAGGAGAATACACTTTTTCACCATAGCGGACATGGGTGACCACGCTGCCGCCTCGCTGGCTCATGCCGTGGACTTCCGATAATTTGACATCGTATCCAAGATCGACGGCCAGATTGCCTAAAATACGACTGGTCAATAAAGTTCCTTGTCCGCCCACACCGACGATCAAAATATTTTTTACTGTCATGAACGTGTACCTACCTTTCGAATCGCTTGGAATTTACAGACGCCTACGCACAAATTGCATCCGACGCAAAGAGTGTCGTCGATCATCATGACGCCATTGTGCTTTTTGATGGCTGGACATCCCAGCTTCAGGCACATACCGCAATCCTTGCATTTTTCCTCATCGATATAGTTTTGAACAAAGCTGCCGCTCTTGTCCAACAATTGGCAAGGTGCTTTTACAATGATCACAGACGGTTCCGCTATTTGGGTCTCTTCCGAAATAGCCTCTTCCAACTCTTTGTAACGGAAGGGGTTGACGGTTCGGACCCGCCGGATGCCTACGCTTTCGCAGAGTTTGACCAGATCCAGCTGGTTGGTGTTTTCTCCTTTCAGCGTGACCCCGGTTGCCGGATTTTCCTGATGTCCCGTCATTCCTGTTGTGGAATTGTCCAGGATCATCACCGTGGAACATCCTTGGTTGTAAACCACGTCCACTAGGCCGGTAATACCGGAGTGAACGAAGGTGGAATCACCGATGATGGACACCCAGTCCTTGATGAAATCACTTCCACGGGCCTTCTCGATGCCGTGAAGCATGCCGATGCTGGCGCCCATGTCCACACAGGTGTCCAGACCTTTGAGAGGATCCAATGCTCCAAGGGTATAGCAACCGATATCTCCGGTGGCGTGCTTGCCCAATTTTTTCAATCGATAGTATACGCTCCGGTGGGGACATCCGGCACACAGCACAGGAGGACGTTGGGGAAGGACCTCAGGGGTCTTCAATTGAAGGTCTTCTTTTTTGATCCGTTCTACCAGCATGTTGGCGCTGTATTCACCTTGTACGGTCAGCAGGTCCTTGCCTTCCACGTCCAGGCCCCAGCTTTTTATTTGTTCTTCAATGATTGGTTCCAATTCTTCGATGATATATACCTTGTCCACCTTGGAACAGAATTCCTGGATCAAATCTTTGGGTAGAGGATGGACCATTCCCAATTTCAAAACAGATGCATCGGGAAAGACTTCCTTGACGTATTGGTAGGGGATCCCGCTGGTGATGAAGCCCATGGAGAGATCCTTGTAATCTGCCCTGTTGATGGACATGGAAGAGGCATCCATCGTCATCTTTTTCATTCTTTCTTCCACAATGACATGTCTCTTGATGGCCATTCCCGGCATCATGACGTATTTCATGACGTCCTTTTCGTAGGGTTTCAACTCCACTTCTTGAGGATCCTGGATCTCCACCAGACTTTGGGAATGGGAGATCCGGGTGGTGAGACGGACCAGTATGGGCGTGTCGTACTTTTCGCTGAGCGTAAAGGCTTCTTTTATATAATCCTTTGCTTCCTGGCTGTCTGCAGGTTCCAGCATGGGGATGTGGGCTGCTCTGGCATAATATCTGGAATCCTGTTCGTTCTGGGAACTGTGCATGCCAGGATCGTCTGCCACCATGATGACCAGGCCTCCGTTGACTCCAGTGTAACTGACGGTAAAAAGGGGATCCGCTGCTACATTGAGACCTACGTGCTTCATGGAGGTGATGGATCTGGCCCCGCCGACGGATGCGCCAATGGCCACTTCCAAAGCTACTTTTTCATTGGGAGACCACTGGGCGTACATGGTCTCGTACTTGGCGATAAATTCCGTGATCTCCGTGCTTGGCGTTCCCGGATAAGCGGTGGCCACCTTGACACCGGCTTCGTAAGCGCCTCTTGCAACAGCTTCATTTCCTAGCATTAATTTTTTCATGATAACTTCCTTTCCAGTATGAGTTCTTGTCATCGCAAATCAAATACGCGTTTGGCCTTTCCTTCGAATCGCTGGAGGGTCCTTGGGTTGACGATGGAAATTTTTGCATCCAAGCCCAACATGATCCGAAGTTCGTATCGTATGCCTTTTTCCAACTTCTCAAATTCCTGATAAGAGTCCAGGGTCAGATTTTCATTCAACTCCACTCGGATCTCCAGACTGTCGAGGTGATGTACCTTTTCTACCGTGATCTCGTAATGTGGACCAAGTGCCGGGAATTTTCGAAGAACTTCTTCCACTTGTGTGGGGAAGAGATTGACACCTTTGACCACCAGCATGTCATCGGAGCGTCCGGAGATTTTTTCCATCCGGGTCGTCGTACGACCACAGGAGCAGGGTTCGTATGTCAACCGTGTGATATCCCTGGTTCGATATCGGATCAAAGGCAGGGCTTCCTTTTGAAGGGTGGTGATCACTAGTTCTCCCTGCTCGCCAGGGGGAAGAACCTCTCCCGTTTTCGGATCGATGATCTCCGGGTAGAAGAAATCTTCATTGATATGCATGCCGGTCAGATGGCTGCATTCCCCGGAAACGCCAGGACCGATCAATTCGCTGAGGCCATAGTTTTCCGTTGCCAGCATTCCCCAGATTTCCTGGATCTTCTCCCGCATGGCTTCGCTGGAGCCTTCTCCACCGAAGAGTCCCAATCGCACCTGCAGATCTTTGCTTGGATCCATGCCCATGCTTTGGGCCACCTCGCCCATATGCAGAGCATAGGACGGGGTACTGACCAGAGCCGTGGTCCCAAAATCCTTCATGAGTAACAGTTGCTTTTCCGTGTTTCCGCTGGACATGGGGACCACGGCAGCACCCAGCTCTTCCAGACCGTAATGAAGACCAAAGGCTCCTGTGAACAGACCGTACTTAAAGGCGATCTGCACCGTATCCTCCGCAGTGGCACCAGCCATGCTCACCAATCGGGCGATCAGCTGGCTCCACCATTTCAAGTCGTTTTTTGTATACCCCACCACGGTAGGTTTGCCTGTAGTTCCGGACGATGCGTGGATCCGCACCACTTCTTTTCTCGATACAGCGAAAAGTCCATAGGGGTAGTTTACCCGAAGATCCTCTTTTGTGGAAAAAGGCAATCGTTGAATATCCTCCAAAGACTGGATATCTTCCGGTTTGCAATGGAGGTGGTCCATCTTGTTTCGAAAATATTCCACATTTTGATACATCCGGTTCACTGTGTGTTTCAGTTTTTCCAACTGAAGTGATTCCATTTCTTTTCTTGTCAATGTTTCCAGGGAAGACCAAATCATGTTTTAACCCGCCTCTCTATCGTTGGCCCGAAACTTCGACCCATAGTAATAAAAACACATGGGCATGTGTTTTTACATATATCGGTTTTTGATTTCCTTGTATTTCCGCTCCCCTAAAAGGTAGAGATCTTCTTCCTCTTCATTGGTAGGGATCAGGGGAGGCACTTTTGTTGGTTTGTCATCCACCAGGTGAACCATGGTGAAAAATGCTGTCATAGCTACAGCTGCATCAAAATCATTCTCCAGATCGTGGACCATCAAGGTCACCATAACTTGCATGGAGGTATTGCCCACATAAGTCAATTGCCCATTGCAGGTGATGATGTCTCCTACATGGACCGGCTTGTGAAAGACGATCTCGTCCACCCTTGCAGTGACCACATTTCCCTTTGCATGTTTGAATGCGGTGATGCCGGCAATGGTGTCCATGATCTTCATCAATTCGCCACCGTGGACATTGCCGGCAGCATTGCTGTGCCTTGGTTCCATGATCATGCAGGTTTCCGCTTTTGAAAAGGCGACACCTTCATTCATCGTATGGCCTCCTTCCTGTGTTTTGTATTCCCTATATTTTATCGAATTTGCTTGGGGAAGGCAATGCATATTTGCGATTTGTCCGGGGTTGGACAAATTGACAAAGAGTGGGACGGGTATTATACTTTAGGTAAGGAGGGATACCAATGGCAGATAAAAACGAAAAACTGAAAATTTTGTTGGAACACTTGATCAAACACAATACGGATCATGCATTGGAAATAAAGGAAATGGCCGCTACGGCGGAAGAATTGGGTTTTGGAGATGCAGGGAAATTGTTGGTGCAAGGCTCCAATGAAATGAACCTGTCCAATGATACTTTGAAAAAAGCTCTGGACCTGATCGTAAAGGGGATGTAATCATGTGCTTGGGAAAAGTATATGAAGGAGACGACAACAAGGCTTTGCTGGAAGATGTGAAATCCTTGGAGAAAGTCGGAAACAAGTGGGTATTTACTTCCATATTCGGAGATACCATCGAATTGGAAGGAGAGTTGGACGCCATCGATTTTGGTAACAGCAAGGTCGTCGTTCGAAAACCAACAGCATGAGCTTAAAATCCTCGGGTGACCGGGGGTTTTTTCTTTGTTGGAAATATTGTAAAATTGTAAAAGAATGATATAATAAAACAGATAAATCAAATACGTTTAAAAAAGTGCAAAAAAATCGGAAACGGGGTCTTCATTCATGACGACAGGAAAAATCTATGACATTCAACGATTTACCGTCAACGACGGGCCGGGTATTCGGACGGAAGTTTTTCTAAAAGGCTGTCCATTGACCTGTTTATGGTGCCACAGCCCTGAATCTCAGGCATATGAAAGCCAGCTGGGCTTGTACATGATGCGTTGCATCGGTATCGAAAATTGCGGAAAGTGCCTGGAAGCCTGCACCCATAAAGCCATTTCAGAAGGAGAAGTTGTTTATTCGGAAGTCTACAAAAAAGACATTACGAAGATCAAGGTGGATTTTGATAAATGCCATTCCTGTTTTGACTGTGTGGAGGCATGTCGGTCCAAGGCCTTGGTGGTCATCGGGGAGGACAAGACCGTGGAAGAAACCATGGTGATTATTAGAAAGGACAGCGCTTATTATAAAAAAAGCAGCGGGGGCGTCACTATCTCCGGCGGGGAGGCGTTGAGCCAGCCCAAATTCACACTGGAACTGTTGAAAGCATGCAAGGATGAGGGACTTCATACTTGTCTGGATACGACGGGGTTTGCAAAATGGGATACTTTGGAGAAAATGATCCCATACGTGGACCTGGTCCTTCTGGATCTAAAACACATGGATTCAGAGTCATCAAAAGAACTGGTGGGAGTGCCCAACGAGATCATCCTGGAAAATGCCGTCAAAATGGCCCAGTCTGGAGTGGACATCCAGATTCGGGTACCCATCATCCCAGGACATAACGATTCCATGGAGAATTTGGAGAAAACAGGACTTTTTTGCCAGCAGCTTGGAGACGCCGTATCCATGGTCCAAATACTGCCCTATCATAAGTTGGGGACCATCAAATACGAACGTCTTGCCAAACCGTATCTACTGGAAGATCTGGAACCGCCATCGGAAGAACGGATGGAAGAGATCAAGGCATTTCTGGAAGGCTTTGGATTAAAAGTGAAGATCCATTGATCCATAGCATGTCAATGAAAATAATGGAGGGAAGAAAATGGTAGAATTTAGACCGGTCAGCAGCAGAGTGGAACGATTGAAGGAACGGTACCGCACCACCTATCCCGTACTGGACAGTGAACGGGCCAAGATCGTCACGGATTTTTACAGGGAGAATGAAGATGAGATGGGCATCGTCAAACGGGCTAAAACCTTGTATGAGGTATGCAGCAAGATGACTGTCCGGGTGGAAGACGATGAACTGATCGTCGGAAACATGGCGAAGAATTATCGGGGAGCCACCATGTTTCCCGAATTTGGCGTCACCTGGTTTTTCGAGGAACTCCGAAGTGGAGTGTTTGAAAATCGCAACGAGATCGAAGAAGGTTTCAAGCTCTCTGAAGAAGACAAGGAAGTATTTTTAAGCATCGAGGATTTTTGGAGGACCCATTCCGTAGGAGCGCGAATGAACAAAGTCATACCGGAGGGATATGCCAGTGTGGCCGGCAACGGGGTCACCACATTTTTGGGAGCGGGGAAAGACAACTCCGACGGTCCCACCGGACATTTCAATGCCAATTACGGCAAAGTATGCAGTCGGGGATTCGGATCCATCCGGCAGGAAGCAAAGGATAAAATGGACCAAATGGAAGGAAAGGTTTTTGGCAACGATGCCAAAAAATATACCTTCTATCGATCCATCGTCATCGTCTGCGATGCAGCCATTCTGCTGTCCAAGCGATATGCCGCTCTTTGTCGTGAAAAAGCCGAATCGGCAGAACCGAAGCGAAAAGAAGAGTTGTTGAAAATGGCGGATTCTTTGGACTGGATCATGGAAAATCCATGTCGGACTTTTGCAGAATCGGTCCAAGCAACCTATTTGTACCAACTCCTCCTGTCCCTGGACGGCAACATGCATGGTTTGACCATCGGAAGGTTTGACCAATATACCTGGCCATATTTGGAGGCCGATTTGAAAGCCGGTAGAACGACCCTGGATGAGGCCCAGGAAGTGCTGGATTGCATGTTCCTGAAAATTTCCGACACCAACAAACTAAAAAGCGTTGGCGGTGCGTTGAATGCCGGCGGGTATTCCTCCGGTCAGCACATGTCCCTGGGAGGGGTGACCCGATCGGGAGAAGACGCTACCAATCCGGTATCCTATTTAATGCTTCAGGTAGCGGCCAGACTCTATATCCATGAACCCCCCTTGTCCGTCCGTGTCCACGACGATACCCCCAACGAACTGTGGGAAATGGCCATTGAGACCACAAAACGTGTGGGAGGGATCCCAACCCTGCAAAACGACAAAGTGATCATTCCGTCCCTCCTGGCAAAAGGATTCACCCTGGAAGATGCCAGAGATTACTGCATCATCGGTTGTGTGGAGCCGGCAGGAAGCGGCAACGAATATCCGGCCTGCGGGGGGACTGGAAGGGAAACCTTCTGGAATATGGCCAATGCCCTGGTCCTTGCCATCAACAACGGGATCAATCCCTTCAGCGGCAAGCAAGTGGGACTTCCCACAGGATATCTTCATGAGTTCAAGACCTTTGAAGATGTAAAAGAAGCCTATAAAAAACAGATCCAGTACTTTGTGGACTGGCATGTGACACTGACCAACTTTTACGAGATGGTGGTCTCCGAGATCATGCCCATCCCCATTGCATCCGCCACTATGGACGGATGTATGGAAAACGGCGCTGATGTGGTCTGGGGTGGTAGCAAATACAATTCCTCCGGGATCGCCGGGATCGGATGCGCCAATGTGGGAGACAGTTTGAGCGCATTGAAGCACTTGATTTATGATACGAAGAAATATACGGCAAAAGAATTTTACGACGCCCTCATGGCGGATTGGGCAGGATATGAAAACATGCAACAGGACGTATTCAACATGGTTCCCCGATACGGCAACGATGAGGAAAGCGTGGATGAATTGACCAGCTGGGCCATGGATGTCTTCTCCGACCGGGTCAACGAAAGCACCGGACCAAGAGGGACATACCGGGCCGGGTTGTATCCCGTATCCGTACACATCGCGTTCGGTAAAGGAACGTTCGCCACTCCAGATGGACGACGAAAGGGAGAACCTTTGAGCGACGGCATCTCCCCCATGCAGGGAATGGATAAAAACGGTCCTTCCGCCGTCTTGAACAGCGTGGCCAGGATCAACCATGTAAACAACGCCAACGGGACCCTTCTCAACATGAAGTTTCATCCCAAGGCAGTCCATGGAGAAGAGGGTACCATGAAGTTGCGCCAGTTGGTGGAAACCTTCTTTGACAACGACGGAATGCATATCCAGTACAATGTGGTTGGTGCAGATACCCTTCGTGCTGCCCAGGATGAACCGGAAAAGTATCGGGATCTGGTGATCCGGATCGCCGGATTCAGCGCCTACTTTGTAGAGTTGTACAAGGATCTTCAAGACGACCTGATCAAACGAAGCGAACAAAACATGTAACAGACAAACAAGCCATCTAAAATCCAAAGAGAGGGTCTCAAGTCCAAATGGACTTGAGACCCTCTCTTCACATGATATTGTTGGGTTTTCTACTGTTTACAGATCCAAGGCCGCGTTGTAACCGCCTGTGGTTGCAGTGTAGAGGGTGCCCCGGTTGGAGGTGCAATCTCCGATGTAAAAGACATCATCACAAAGATCGCTGAACAGGGATGCTTCTTGCGTATTGGGCTTGACTCCCAGAGACACGACCAGGGTATCAAATGACCGCTCCATTTCTCCCTTTGGTCCTTCGGCGATCAGGCTGTTTTCTTCCACACGGATCAATCGGTGGTTGTCCAAAATGGCGACGCCTTCCTTGTCCAAGAGCTGGAGAAGTGCTGTCATTGGGATGGGGGAGACTTGAAGCATGGCTTCCCGGTCCACCATTTCTACGATGGTCACATTCTTGCCTTTTCTTGCTAGATTCAACGCCGTTTCACAACCGGTCAGTCCACCTCCGGCAATGACGACATTTTCACCGGTATCTTTGACGCCGGATTCTACATCGCCCACCCAGGCCACATTTCGGCCATCCAAACCAGGAATTGGGGGCATGTTGGCTACGGCGCCTACGGCAACGATAACGGCATCCGGGTCTTCAGCGGCGACCGTTTCTCTCGTTGCCTTGGTGGCCAATCGAAGATCCACACCAGGATGATTGGTGGTGCGGCGTATGGCCCATTGGAGATATCGTTTCAGATCGTCTTTGAAATCCGGAACGACTGCCAGTCGGAGGGTACCCCCCAGTATGTCCTTTTCTTCGAAGAGGACCACCTGATGCCCCTTGTCGGCAGCATCACAGGCGGCTTCCATTCCAGCGGGACCACCACCGATGACCACTACTTTTTTCGGTGTTGTTGCCGGAAAATGGGAACAGGAGAGTTCCACTTCCCGGCCGGCTCTTGGATTGACGGCACAAGCCACCAGCAAGGGTTCCATGCCATGGGTCCGGTTCAAGCACAAGACACAGCGGATGCAGGGCCGGATCTCAGCTTCTCTCCCGGTCCTGGCTTTATTTACACTGTCTGGATCGGCGATGAGGGTACGGATCATGGCACACATGTCGGCATCTTCGTTTTCAATGATCTCTGCAGCCAGGTCCAAGTCGATGGAACCAACCGTGGTGACAGGAACCTTGATCCCTGGAGCTCTTTTGATGCTGGCGGCAAAGTGAGCATTGTATCCTCTTTTTAAATAGGTGGGTTGGGTGGTGATGGGGACCATGGCGTCATCCAACAGCAATCCTGCACTAACGTGGACCAGATCGATCTTGTCCTGGATGATCTTGATGAATTCGATGGTCTCTTCCAGTTTTGCGCCTCCGGGAACCAGTTCGTCGGCACTCAAGCGAAACTCGATGGCCAACTTGTTGCCCACTCTCTCCCGAATGGCTTCGAGCAGTTCGCAGGCAAAACGGGCCCGATTTTCAATGTTTCCTCCGTACTTGTCGGTTCGATGATTGAACAGGGGAGAAAAGAAGTTGCTGATGAGGATCCCGTGACCTCCATGAAGAAGGATCATGTCCATGTCTGCTTTCAAGGCCCTTTCTGCAGCGTCGGCAAATAAACGGATCCAGTGTTGGATGTCTTCCACGCTCATGGCATCGATGGGAGATTCCCCCTCTTTGGGCATGGTATGGCCTGCAAATCCCGCCAATTCGATGGATGCTTTCGCCCCGTGGCGATGGACCGCATCCGCCAGGGCGCGAAGTCCGGGAATGACCAAGTTGCTTCCCATGTTGACGCAAAAACCGCTCATGTGCTCCCGGGGTGCTTGCAAAGGGGTGACTTGGGAAATGCCAACAGTGACGATCCCGGCACCTCCTTTGGCCAAGGTCCTCGTCCATTCGATAAGTTCGGGAGTCACCAACCCTTCTGGGGATGCCAGACGGGGGGCAGCAGGCGAAACTTCGATGCGGTTTTTTACCAGCATGTTGCCGATTCGGATGGGAGTAAATACTTTTTGATATTTGGGGTTCATGGAATGCCTCCTTATGTTTGCAAATTTAACTTGATAAAATATTATCAGTTCTATCAAGTTTCGTCAATGATTCCAGCTTTTTTGGGTATGAATTCTCTATTGAAGGCAAGTAAGGAGGAAGTCATGGATGAATTGAGGGTATATGTAGAAACCGGCAAGGAGCTGGGACTGGATGAAATCAAGGAGTTTATGGAAAGAAATGGTTTGGAAGATCAGGCTGGAGTACTAAAAGGCACTTCATATGAAGAGGGATTGAAAAATCGATGTTACTTCGACTTGGCGGAAAAGATCCGTTTTGCAAAAATGCAGCGGGAAAGCTTGCGGGATACGGGTGCTTACAACCGTCACATTGCTAAATCCCTTCGGGAAATGAACCGGGCCCTGGTGATTTTGTTTGAATTGGGAGTGGGAAGGGATGAGGTGGAGCCGGTCTTGAAGCAGTATCTGGAATTCACCGGAAGTGTCCAGACTAAGGAAGCCTGGGAGGATTACGATGCGCTGAAGGTGTATCCAATGTTTCTAGAATTTGACCGAGCCAATGACGCCGGTCGTTATCGGGAGGATTGATCCAAGACCCGGCATGCGGTGATGGGTCGCTTTCCCTCTTCCACAGCGGCCGCAAAGGCAAGACAGGTGTCAAATCCACAGCGACGGCAATTGGTTTTGGGGAGCAAGGCGTAGATCTCCAACCGATCCAATTCGTCTACGTTGATGTTTTTCCAGGATTTCATGGCAAAGGTCCTTTCTGCCGGATTCAACGTCCGGCCAAAATAAAAAAATGGAGGTTTTACGATTGCAAGCAAATGTTACAGGAGTACGAGTGTTGATCACAGGAAGTTCTACAGGCTTCGGCTATGAAATGGCAAAAGCCTTATTGGAAAACGGTGCCAAGGTGGCTCTGTCTTCCAGGCCGGGTGAAAAGCTGGAAACGGCAAAGCAAAAACTTGTCCGAGCCGGTCTGGATCCTCTGGTGGTACCCATGGACGTTCGAGACGAAGGATCCATTGCCGACGCCGTGGAGATCGTCAAAGAGGCGTGGGGGAGCCTGGATGTGCTGGTGAACAATGCAGGTATCGGCATGGGGAGGATCAGCAACGACATCCTGGAGAATCCTGTGCCTTTTTATGAAGTGGACTCCCAAGGATTTCGGGATATGATGGAGACAAATTTTTTTGGGTGCTTTTTGACGGCGAAAGCCTTTGTTCCCATGATGCTGGAACAGAAGTATGGAAAGATCATCTATGTCAGCACCAGCTTGTCCACCATGACCAACAAATATTTTTCTCCTTACGGTCCTGCCAAAGCAGGAGGGGAAGCCTTGTCCATGGTCATGGCCAAGGAACTGGAAGGAACCGGGGTGGATGTCAACGTGATCCTTCCTGGAGGGGCTGCAGATACGGGCTTGATCCCATCGGGTTTGGAAGAAGCCTTTCGTGCCAGAGGCAACCTGCTGCCTGCAGACATTTTAAATGAAGTCATGCTGTATTTGGCATCAAAAGAATCTGACGGAGTGACTGGACAGCGGATCATCGCCAAGGAGTGGAGTCGATAAATCACTCCACGATGCGGTTGGCAAAGAAATTGTTTCCGATTTGTCCGCTGTTGATGGCGTACATGGCATCGATCAGGCTTTTTTTGTTCTTGTCGGATATTTCTTCCCTTCGAGGAATGGAGTTGTAGTCTTTTCCGTGATCCATCCATGTGGGACAAATGGGTTCATCCGTCCATTGGCGTACCAAGGACAGGTAGGATCCCGGTAGTTCATCTGGAACCTGGCCTGATGGCACATCGGCCATTTCTTTCCAGACAAGTGCCCAGGCGCGAGGGACCACATCGTAAGCGTTGTAGCCTCCGCCACCGGTAGCCAGCCAACGGCCCTGGCAATATTCATGGGCGATCTTATGGATGATCTTCGGGATGAAACGAAAAGAATCCATGGTCAAAGACATGTGGGACATGTGGTCCAGGTAATGGCAATCGGCCCCGTGTTGGGAAACGATGATATCCGGTTTGAAATGTTCAGCCACGATATAAAGGGAATTTTCCAAAACGTATTGAAAGGATTCGTCTTCCGTGTAGGCGTCAAGTGGTATGTTGAAGCTGGACCCGTATCCTTTGCCGTTGCCCCGTTCCCGCACGGAACCGGTGCCGGGGAAAAGATACCTCCCTGTTTCATGAATGGAAAGGGTGCAGACCATGGGGTCGTCATAAAAATGAAACTGGACACCGTCCCCATGGTGGGCGTCCGTATCGATGTACAAAATGCGAAGATCCGTATGCTTGCGAATGTAAGCAATGGCCACGTTCAAATCATTATACACGCAAAAGCCGGAGGCTTTGCCGCTGGTGGCGTGATGCAGTCCGCCGGACAAATTCAGTGCGTGGTTGTTGACTCCTTCCAGCACATGTTTGGCTCCGAGAAGGGTACCCCCTGTTATGGTCGCTGCTGAATGATGCATACCAAAGAAGGTGGGTGTATCCTCCGTGCACAAACCAAATCGATTGGCTTCCTTGCAGTAGATATTTTCACCGGTGCTTCCTTTCGTTTTGACGAACTCCACATAATCTTCCCGATGAGCCAGCAGCAACTCCGCAACGCTGGCTTCCCTTGGATCCACCAAGTGATGATCCTGCAATATGCCGCTGGCCCGCAACAATTCGTAGGTCAATCGAATGCGGATGGGGTCGAAAGGATGATCATGGGAAAAACGGTAATTGTCAAAAACCGGTGAATAGATAAAAATCGGATGTGAAGTTACAGGATGGGCCATACGACATCAAAGCCTTGTTCCCGAAGATCGAGAGCCAATTCCATGGGATTCATGATTTTTAATCGGAAGACCAGGAGTCGGTGGTCTTCGTCTTTTGCCGGATAGATGAACACGCTTAAAATATTGATGTTTCTTGCTGAAATGATGGTGGAGATCTTGCCCAAGGATCCTGGGGTATGATCCACCTGGATCTCCAGGCGGCTGCCCGGTTGACCTGCCCCTGTAAGTTCCACGAAGCTGCGGAGAAGATCGCTTTCTGTGACGATCCCCAACAATTTGTCCTGATTGGTGATGGGCAGGCAGCTTATTTTATATTCGTAAAAAGTGGCGGCCACATCTTCGATAAAATCCAAAGGGCTACCGGTGATCAAGTCCTGGGTCATGATTTTTGAAACGGAAAGTCTCAAATAGGAGTTGTCCGTTTCCGGCAAGAGGACCGAAGGGCTGGCATCTCGAACATCCCGGTCCGAGATGATCCCGAGGATTTGGTTATTGTCGTCAACGACGGGTAGATGACGGATGCGGTTCTTTTGCATCAGCACCATGGCTTCCGAAATGGTGGAATCCGGGCGCAGGGTAATTACTTTTTTGATCATGATATTTTCTACAAACATGTTTTGCCTCCTTATCAATACATGAAGCGATTGCGAAAGCGCAACCGGTCAAATTTCTCGATGGACGATGGTGGAACGTTTTTTCCGATGCGAGCCATCAGGCAGTTGGCGGGATGTGCGGTGATTTCGGGATCATCGGTGGCGAAATACTCCAGACCTCCGGCGGACATGACTTTTTCCATGACATCCCGATATTGCCAGACATCAAGGCCTGAATTTTTAAGATCCCAGTGCCAGTAGTATTCCGTGGTGATGATGATGTAATTTTCCATGAAGGGATCCATCATGGCAACTTCCAGGATCGACTTGCTGATGGACAGGTTCCTATATTCATTTGCTACTTCAATGGCACCCAATTCCAGCAGATCGTCCATTTGTGCCTCCGACCACCGTTCCATGGGATCCGGATACAAAATGGTGCAATAGCCGATTATGGTGTCTTCTTTTCTGGCAATGATGATCCGCCCTTCTTCCAGTTCGGCAATTTCAATGATGGCCTGGTGCTGTTCTTCCGGTTCGCGAAACGCATGAAGGCCTTCATGGAATTTCAATCGTCTTAGAACGCTGCTGCTGACAGGTCCTTCGATGACGATTTTTTCCCCTTTGGAAGGTATGGGTTTGTAATAGAAAGATTTGATATGGTTCATGGGATCCCCCGCTATTGTAATGGATTTCATTTTATTATATTATAATATAAATACGTGTTGCAATGCTGAAAGTTAATAAACAAACAAGAATATGACATACAAAACGATTGTTATGTAATCGTTTGTATGGTATTATAATCCATAAATTTACCATCAAGGGGGTATAAATATGAAAACGGAGCCATTGAAAGTCGTACCGGGCACATATAATCTCAAAGATTATGAACAAGAGAGGGCCACATTCCAATGGGAAGACGTGGAAAAAAACTTTGCATGGTCCGCCATGGAACCCCGAAGGGTCAACATGGCCTACGAGGCGGTGGATCGTCATGTTCACGAAGGTCGTGGAGATAAGACAGCGTTCATTTACAAAGACGACCAACGAGAAGAGTTTTATAGTTATGAAGACTTGATGAAAGAATCCAACAAAGCGGCAAATTATTTCAAGGAAAAAGTAGGCGTGAAAAAAGGGGATCGGGTTTTTGTGTTCATGCCGAGAACCCCGGAATTGTACTTTGCGATTTTGGGATTGATCAAAACAGGTGCCATCGTAGGACCTTTGTTTGAGGCATTCATGGAAGGAGCCGTCCGTGATCGTCTGGAAGATTCCGGCGCCATGGCCATCGTCACCACACCGGAACTGATGGGAAGGATCCCGGTAGAAGACCTGCCGGAATTGAAATACCTGGTCGTCGTAGGGGATGATGTAGAGGAATCCGAATCGGTATTGGATTATCAAAAAGACATCGAAGACATGTCCGATTCTTTTGACATCGAATGGGTAGGTTTGGAAGGTGGATTGATCCTTCATTATACATCCGGGTCCACCGGTAAACCCAAGGGTGTGTTGCACGCTCATCGCGCCATGATCCAGCATTATCAAACGGCGAAATGGGTCCTGGATTTTAAAGAGGATGACATATACTGGTGTACAGCGGATCCAGGTTGGGTCACAGGAACATCCTACGGAATATTTGCACCATGGCTGAGCGGGATCACAAACGTCATATTGGGGGGACGATTCAATCCGGAACACTGGTATGACACATTGGAGCGTTATAAGGTGACGATTTGGTACAGTGCACCAACTGCATTCCGCATGTTGATGGGTGCCGGAGACAAACTGGTGGAGAAATTTGACTTGTCTGCGCTTCGTCATGTATTGAGCGTCGGAGAACCGCTTAATCCGGAAGTTATCAAATGGGCCATGCAGGTCTTTGGAAAAAGGATCCATGATACCTGGTGGATGACGGAGACCGGTGGACAAATGATATGCAACTATCCATCCATGGAGATCCGACCGGGATCCATGGGCAAGCCCATTCCCGGCGTGGAAGCGGCCATCGTGGATGACCGAGGGGAAGTATTGTCCCCCAATCGGATGGGAAATCTGGCCATTCGAAAAGGCTGGCCATCCATGATGAAAGAAATCTGGAACAATCCGGAAAAATATCGTTCCTATTTTATGAACGACACCTGGTACGTATCCGGGGATTCCGCCTATATGGATGAGGATGGATACTTTTGGTTCCAGGGCCGCATCGATGACGTCATCATGACGGCAGGAGAGAGGGTCGGTCCATTTGAAGTGGAAAGCAAGCTTATCGAACATCCTGCAGTTGCGGAAGCTGGAGTCATAGGTAAACCAGACCCGGTCCGGGGCGAGATCATCAAAGCCTTTATCGCTTTGCGAAAGGGATATGAACCAACAGATGAATTAAAAGAAGAAATCCGTCTCTTTGTCAAAAACGGTTTGGCGGCCCACGCTGCCCCGAGAGAGATCGAGTTTAAGGACAAATTGCCAAAAACCCGAAGCGGCAAGATCATGCGCCGGGTATTGAAAGCATGGGAATTGAATTTGCCGACTGGCGACTTATCGACCATGGAATAAAAAACAGGAGAGCATTCCCGCCGGGAATGCTCTTTTCCATGAATTGAGGTTTATATTTCTCGGGGATGGATATATAACTTAAAGAAACAAATGATAGAAAGAGGAGGCAGAACATGAATCAATCAATCACTTTGGTTTTTTCTGGAGAAGCAGGGCAGGGGATCCAAACCATTGAAGATTTTCTGATGACCGTTTTATCCAAAGATTATTTTGTTTTTTCCTGCAGCGATGTCATGAGCCGTGTTCGAGGAGGAAACAACACCACGGAGATCCGCATCAGCAACGGCGAAGTTTCGGCGTACAAAGAAGCCATCGATGTGTTGTTTTTGTTGAATGACCATAGTTTGGAACGATTGAAAAGCCGGATCCATAAAGGAACCATCCTTGTCGGTCGGGAGGATTATGTGGATGATGCGTTTTTGGATGCTTTTGGCGGAACGTTTTTAAAATACGATTTTGAAAAAATGGCGAAAGAGGCAGGCGGCAAACTGTTCTTGAATACGGTGATCTTTGGTTTCACCACGGGCATGCTCAACGTGGATGATGGTACCTGCAAAGAACTGATCGAAGAGCGCTTCTCCAGCAAGGGAGATAAGATCGTTCAGGATAATTTTCAGGCATTCGATATGGGATACAAGGAAGGAAAGGATTATGATTTTTCCTTGTCCTTCTCACAGGTGGGTCGTTTGGATGAAACCATGAAAGTTCTCAATGGCACCCAGGCTGTCGGCATCGGATTCTTGGGGGGAGGATGCAACGCAGTTTGCTCCTATCCCATGAGTCCTTCCACAGGTGTGCTCATTTATCTGGCTGGGAAGTCGAAAGACTTCGGTGTATTGGTGGAACAGGCAGAAGATGAGATCGCCGCATTGAACATGGTGTTGGGGATCTGGTATGCCGGTGGTCGAGGACTGGCAACAACCTCCGGTGGAGGGTTTTCCTTGATGGAAGAAGCCATGAGTTTATCCGGCATGACGGAAACTCCCTGTGTGGTCCATTTGGCACAAAGACCAGGACCGGCAACGGGGTTGCCGACACGAACGGAGCAGGGAGATCTGCTTCAGGCCGTATTCGCCGGTCATGGTGATTATCCGAAGATCATCCTTGCTCCCGGTACCCTCCGGGACGGCGTAGAATTGGGACAACGGGCCTTCTATTTGGCGGACAAATACCAGGTGCCCGTCGTTGTATTGACGGATCAGTTTTATTTGGAATCCATTGGCTTGATGGAACGATTTGAATTGGATGAAAAGTATACGGAGACTTTTATAATAGAAACAAAGGAAGATTACCTTCGCTATCGGCTGGGTGAAGGTCCCATTTCTGAAAGAGGGATTCCAGGTTATGGAAAAGGTTTGGTCAAAGTGGACAGTGACGAACATGATGAAGAAGGCACCATTACGGAAGATTTTGGCGTGCGGGTGAAGATGCACGAAAAAAGACTGGCGAAAAAGGAAGAAATACTCAAAGATTATGTACTGGAAGAATTACAGGGGGATATGGACTATGATCAACTGGTCGTAGGTTGGGGATCCACCTACGGCGTGGTGAAGGAATGTCTGGAGACCGGGAATTATCCGAAAACTGGATTTCTATCCCTCAAACAATTGTACCCTTTGCGAAAAGACCTGGTGGAATACTTTCGAAAGGCAAAAAACGTAGTGGTGGTGGAGAACAACTCCAATGGACAGTTGGCCAAGCTGTTGCAAATGGAATTGGGAATAAAGGTGGACCACCAAGTTTTGCAATATGATGGCGCACCTTTTGCCGTAGAAAACTTGAAAGCGCGATTGGAGGAGGTGCTGAGATGAAAAACTTTGAAATGAAGGAAGGATTGGATCTGGCCTGGTGTCCCGGATGCGGCAATTTCAACATAAGAGACAGCATCATACAGGCTTTGCAGGAATTGGAGTTGAAACCGCAGAATGTGGTTTTTAGTTCCGGCATCGGGCAAGCGGCTAAAATGCCCCAGTACATCGGCGCCAACTATTTCAATGGTCTTCATGGAAGGGCGATGCCTGTGGCAGTTGCCATCAAAGGAGCAAATCCGGAATTGACCGTCATTGCCGAAGGTGGAGATGGAGATATGTATGGAGAAGGCGGCAATCATTTCATCCATAATGTAAGACGAAATCCCGACATCACCCACCTGGTCCACAACAACATGGTGTATGGTCTGACAAAAGGTCAGGCATCCCCCACCAGTAGAAAAGATTTTAAAACGGGGGTCCAAATCAATGGTGTTGTCAACGAACCCATGAATCCCCTGGCTTTGGCTCTGGTTTTGGGAGCCACATTTGTTGCCCGTGTTTTCTCCGGGGACAAGGAACAGGTCAAAGACGTGATCAAGGCAGCTATTGAACACAAGGGATATGCTTTGGTCGATATTTTCCACCCATGTGTCAGCTTCAACAAGGTGAACACGTATCGTTGGTATAAGGAGCATACCTATCCCTTGGACGGAAGTCACGATCCGACGGACTGGAACATGGCCATGGCGGCAGCAATGGAGTCCGACAAATTTCCACTGGGCGTTTTGTATAAGAAGGAAGGGCTGGCGACCTTTGCCGATCTTCAACCGGTATATGAAGAAGATAAGACGGCCATTGTACGTCGAAAGAGGGATCTGTCCCAGGTGAATCAGTTGATCATGGAGTAGTAGTACCATTCAAGAAAAAAAAGAAGAAGGCGTTTGCCTTCTTCTTTTACATTTGATCGATATATTCATCAAAGGTACAGCGTTTGTCTTTGATGCCTTTATCCTTGATGTGGATGACACGGTTGGTTACGGTCTGCAACAGCTCGTGGTCATGGGAAGCGATCAATATGTTACTTTTATAATCCTTCAGCCCGTTGTTCAAGGCGGTGATGGACTCCAGATCCAAGTGATTGGTCGGGTGATCCAACAACAGGATGTTGGCGTTTTGCTGCATCATCCTTGCCAGCATGCATCTTACTTTTTCTCCTCCGGACAAGACACTGACGTTTTTCAAGGGCTCGTCTCCTGAAAAGAGCATTTTGCCGAAGAAGCCCCGGATATAGCTTTCCGCTTTTTCCTCAGAGAATTGTCGAAGCCAGTCGATGAGGTTAAGATCGGAACCTTCAAAGTAGGAGGTGTTGTCTTTTGGGAAATAGGCTTTTGTCATGGTGACTCCCCATTTGAAACTACCCGCATCCGGTTCCATTTCTCCCATCAGGATTTGGAACAATGTAGTGACGGCGAAGTCGTTGTCCGCCAAAAAAGCGATCTTGTCATCACGCATCACAGTAAAAGTGACATCATCCAGAACTTTGACGCCATCCAGGGTCTTGGTCAGGCCGTCCACAAAAAGAATGTCGTTGCCTGGCTCCCGCTCCGGTTTAAAAGAGATGAAGGGGTATTTTCTGGTGGAAGGTTGAATGTCGTCCAGGGAGATCTTGTCCAGAATTTTTTTTCTGGAAGTGGCCTGTCGGGACTTACTGGCATTGGCACTGAACCGGGAGATAAAATCCTGCAGCTGTTTGATCTTGTCTTCTTTTTTCTTGTTTTGATCCCGCATCAGTTGGAGTGCCAGTTGGCTGGATTCATACCAGAAGTCGTAATTTCCGCTGAACAGTTTTATCTTGCCAAAATCCACATCGGCCATATGGGTGCAAACGTTATTGAGAAAGTGCCTGTCGTGGGAGACCACGATGACGGTACCTTCAAAGTTGATCAAAAATTCTTCCAGCCAGTTGATGGCCTTCAGATCCAAGTGGTTAGTAGGTTCGTCCAACAGCAAAACTCCGGGTTTGCCAAAGATTGCCTGAGCCAGAAGGACTTTGATTTTATCGTTTCCATCTAATTCCTTCACCAATTTGTCGTGAAGGGCGGAAGGGATGCCCAGGCCCTGGAGAAGATAAGCGGCATCGGATTCCGCTTCCCATCCGTTCAGGTCGGCAAACTCTCCTTCCAATTCAGCGGCCAGATGACCGTCATCTTCGGTAAAGTCTTCCTTGGCGTACAAAGCGTCCTTTTCCTTCATGATTTCAAAGAGTCTGGGGTTGCCGTAGATCACGGTATCAAGGACTTTCAAGTCGTCGTACTGGTAATGGTCCTGCTTCAAAACGGACAATCGAATATTTTTTCCGATGGAGACTTCGCCGGTATTGGGTTCCATCTCGCCGGAAAGGATTTTTAAGAAAGTACTTTTCCCGGCTCCATTGGCGCCGATCACACCATAGCAATTTCCGGGATTGAATTTCAAGTTTACGTCTTCAAATAATTTTTGCTCTCCAAATCGGAGACTGACATTGTTAACATTTATCATTGATGGGTTTCCTCGTTTCTTTCGTAATCAATCCATTATAGCATAATCATCCCAACAAGCAAAGGAAAGACTGGCCTGAAGGAGGAAATATACTAATTGATATCTGTTATCAATTAGTATATAATATCGATAGACATTGAAGGAGGATCTACTATGAACATTATGGATCTGAAACCGGGACAAAGTGGAGAAATATTGGAAATAAATGCAGACGACAAGTTGAAAAACAAGCTGTTGGAGCTGGGGATGACCCCCGGCACCACTGTGCAGTTTGTTCGGTGTGCTCCTTTGGGAGATCCAGTCAATATCAAGGTTCGAGGTTTCAACCTGGGGATCCGAAAAGCAGTAGCAAAAAGCATTTTGTTGAAATAGACAATAGGAGTGAGATGAAACCATGGGGAAGACCTATGCATTGACTGGAAATCCCAATTCCGGGAAGACGACGATTTTCAATGAACTGACCGGTTCCACCCAGTACGTTGGAAACTGGAGTGGTGTAACGGTGGAAAAAAAAGAAGGCATTATAAAGAATACGGACATTAAGGTTGTGGATTTGCCAGGGATCTATTCCATGTCGTCCACCTCCATCGATGAGATCATTGCCATGGAATATATTTCAGAAGAACATCCGGATGGGATCATCAACGTGGTAAGCGCTTCCAATCTGGAGCGAAATCTTTATCTGACGGTACAGTTACTGGAAATGAATGTGCCAGTGACGGTCATTCTCAACATGATGGATGAAGTTAAACGTCGCGGGATGAATTTTGATGTGGCCAAGTTTCAAGAGATTTTTAAAGTACCAGTCATACCGACAGGAGCACACGACCGAAAGAACGTAGAAAAAGTAAAAGATGTAGTTATTCTGGACGAAGCAAGTACATTCGCCAGATTTTCTTATTTCAACGAAGAAATCCGAAAGGCCATCGAAGAAATACAGAAGATCATCGTTGAAGAGGGAGCGACCCATGATCGGGATCCACGATGGATGGCCATGAAGATCCTGGAAGGAAACAACAATATAAAAACAGAACTGGAGAAAACGCATAAATCCATTGTGGGTGCGGGTAACCAGTTGGCAAAAGCAGTGGAAGAAAAGTATGGAAAGTCATTGATCCAGCTTCTGGCGGAACAACGTTATGCATTTTTGAACAAGGTCACAAGACAAATCATTCAAAATCAGGAAACAGAGATCAACAAGGAAACATGGACGGACAAACTGGATCGAGTTTTGACCCATCGGATCCTGTCCATCCCCATTTTTTTTGGGATCATGTGGTTTATTTATTATGTGACCATTACCGGCCTGGGCGATTACACCATCCGGTTTATGGAATGGCTCGTCGGTGATTTGATCACGGGATCCGTCACCTGGCTCCTCCAGTGGATGGGGACTTCTGCCCTGGTGGAATCGCTGGTGGTGGATGGCATCATCGGCGGGGTCGGTGCCGTATTGGTCTTCGTACCCCAAATCATGATTTTGTTCTTTTTTATTTCCATCATGGAAGACAGTGGTTACATGGCTCGTATTGCATTTCTCATGGATCGGATCTTCAAGCGTTTCGGGCTGTCCGGTAAATCCATCATTCCCATGTTGGTGGGTTCTGGTTGTTCCGTACCGGGGATCATGGCCACCCGTACCTTGGAAAACGAGCGGGATCGAAAGTTGACCATCATTTTGACACCTTTTATCAGTTGTGGGGCCAAACTCCCAGTATATTTGTTATTTTCGGTTGCTTTTTTCCCAAAAAACTCCCACTGGGTCGTTTTTTCCCTGTATGTTATGGGGGTCGTTGTTGCCATGATGTCTGGCTTGCTCTTGTCAAAATTGAGATACAAGGGTGAAGAATCTGATTTTTTGCTGGAAATGCCGCCATACCGAGTGCCGGTGGTCAAAAGCGTGGTCATCCATACATGGGAAAAAGCCAAAGAATTTTTGGTCCGGGCAGGGACAGTGATCTTCGCAGCATCGGTGATCTTGTGGTTTGCCCAGTCTTTCAACGGAAGACTCCAGTTTGTCCATGCCGATCAGAGTTTATTGGCAGGGTTCGGCAGGATCATCGCCCCGATCTTTGCACCATTGGGTTTCGGTGATTGGATCACTTCTGTAGCTTTTATTACCGGATTTGCAGCGAAAGAAATGGTGATCAGTACACTCAGCGTCCTCCACGGAGTGGGGGAGACCGGGCTTATCACTTCCCTTCAGTCGGTATACACGCCGCTGGCGGCCTATTCCTTCTTGGTTTTTATACTACTGGCTTCTCCATGTTTTGCATCCATCAGCGTCATGCGAAAAGAATTGAATTCATGGAAGGAAACTGGATTTGCCATCTTGTACCAGACAGGCACTGCGTATTTGATATCCATGTTGATCTATCAGACCGGCAGATTGCTTTTTTAAAGAAAACCTCATGGTTATGGTATAGAGAATGAAAAAAGGAACTCTAGATGAGTTCCTTTTCTGTATTCTTAAGAACTTTCGTGACGCGCTTTTTCTTCTGCATCCATTTTCTTTGTATACATCAAACCTGTCAGGGAGAATCCGGTAGCGATCATCCGTAGGACGATGGCCAGCATAATGGCCCAGAAGTAGCCGCCGGTCTTGTCTCGAATGAATGCCCCAAAATAAGGACCCAGGGCGATGCCGATCCCTACAGAAAATGCATTCAGCGTGGTCATGATCTTTCCAAGGTGTTTTCTGCCAAAGATGGCTGGAACAGCCGCGTAGTGAACCGTTGGTTCTCCACCAAAGGCAAAGTACAATACACCAGCGGACAGCATGACAAATGGCAAAGAGGTGTATCCCAAATAGAAGACCAGGATCATCAAACCGGAGCTGAAGTAAACCAGGGGAAGGGTTTTAAAGGGACTTCCCAGTTTGTCCATCAACCAGCCCCAACCAAAACGGCCCAAAAATCCGGTGGCAGCCACCAATGAGAGGTACAGGGGTACCACATTGACGGAAACGTGTTCTGCAGTCATGCCGCTTTTTGTCAAGCCTTCGATCAAAATCAGGGAAGCATTTTGAGCAAAAAGCATGAATGCAAACGCGGAGCACAGGAAACCGCCGTATAAGATCCAAAACCGCTTGTCTGCCATGGCTTCTTTCAAGGTAAAGTGTTTTTCTTCCACTACTTTTCCGGTGATGGCGGAAGGCTTGGGAACCCAACCTTTGGGTTTCCAGTCGGAAGAAGGCACTGTGTAAAACATGAATCCTACTCCAACGATCATGATAAATGCAATAGTGCCCAAGATGGTGAAAATGGTGGCGTTGAAACCGGCAGTTCGTATGATGTATCCGGCCATGGGCGACAGAATGATGATACCCGTGCCACCGCCTGCAACAGCTAGACCCATAGCGGTCCCGACTCGATCCGGGAACCATCGGGCAACGGTTGTGGTATAGGTACCGCCCCATAATCCACTGCCAAAACCAACCAGAAAACTACCGAAATACCACAGTGGTTGAGCGGAAGCCCACGTTTCCTGGCGAATCATGATGGTAAGAACAAACATGCCGATAGCGATGAAGGAACCGGATAAAAGAGCCGGAATCTTGGGTCCTTTTTTGTCAAAAATGTAACCGGCTACCGGTGGTCCCATGATCATGCTTCCCAATCCGGTAAACATGCTGGCCAACATGACGGGAGACGTGATCGTCATTTCGAACTTGGCGATGATCAATGGATAAAACATGGTCCAAAGACCGGTCGTCAGGGAAACGGCCGTAATGAAAAATGCAGAAATCGGATAAAACCATCTTTTGTTTTCTCCTACTTTAAACAAAACCATCCCTCCTTATTTAGTATAATAAAAATAATTTACAAAAATATAATATCGCATCATGTGAAATTAGTCAATGATTAATTGCCGCGATGTGGAATCATGGTATAAGAAAACACCGACTGGTTACAGTCGGTGCATGGACTACGAAATTTTGGAGAATCGGACAGCTTGTTTTATCTGTGATGGATGGTTTTGTGTACGGCGTTTTGTTTGGATTCCAGGATCTCCCGTTGGCGAAGATAGGGTTTCCAGCCCATGGCAAACACGATAATGGCCAAAGACAAGGGAATCAGGGCGAATCGATACATGACGGAGAAATTGAACTGGCTGATAACGAATCCGGATAAAGCCGGTCCTACAAAGTTGCCAAGGTCCATTCCCAAGAAGTTGGTATTGCTGGCGACTCCTCTTCTTTGAGGTGGGACGGATTGCATGGTCATGGTCTGGATCGCCGGCAGAACCGTTCCATTTCCCGCGGAAGCCAGAACGGCTGCCAGTATGATGAATTTCACATCTGTGGCATAACTGATCAATACAAAAGAGCTCATGGTCAAGAGTATGCCGGGATAAAAAACCTTTGCGGGGCCGAACCGGTCCGCCAGTCTACCGGCGATGGGACGAGACAATACAGTCACAAAAGCCGAGATCGTAAAGTAGATGGCGATGTTGCTGATTCCTTTGTAAGCACCGTAAGGGATCATGTACGTATGAATGAGTACATTGGCAATGCTCATGAGCATCATAACCGTTGAAGGAGATACTGCTTCCTTGGCTACGATGTTTTTGTACCAGGGTCCAAGTGCACGGACGGCTTCCTTGTCCAGTGCCTTTCCCTCATAAGGTAACAAAATGCAGGGAATGGTAGAAATGGCGGCAAAAATGGCTGCGGCGATAAAGATGGCTCGGTATCCTCCTCCGGCACCGAACTGTGCTTCGCCGAAAGATTGCAAGGTTGCTGCCAAAGTCGGTCCAAAAGCCTGGGCGGCAATATAGCTGAGGCCATAAATGCCTAATCCGGAAGCCATTTTGTCCTCCGGCAAAAATTCAGCAGCAACAGTCATGGCCAAAGAACCCATGAAAGACAACTGAACGCCGTGAAGCAATCGCATGGTAATGAACAGGGGTACTGTTGGAAATAATGCATACCCCAAATTGATGAAGATTCCCGCACCATAGATGATGATCAACAATTTCTTCTTGTTCAACATGGTGACGGCAGGGCCGGAAACAGGTCGAAATGCAAATGCAACGCCAAAATAAATGCCGGCGATGATTCCGGTGAGTACAGCACTCATTCCTAGATATCCCATATAGGAAGAAACATAAGTATTAACGGAAAACTGTGCCAAGCTGACGCCAATATTTGCGATCAGTACATAAATAAATCCTTTGTTCCAAATAGTTGTTTGTGTGTTGTTGCTCTTCATAAACCGTCCTCCAAAACTTTGCTTAGTATACTAAATAAAACCATTATACTCATTAATGAAGATTTCGTCAATCCAATGGGGAAGACTTGGTATTCTCATTTGTCTTGTAATATAATGTAGAAGAAACAGTGAAAGGGAGGGTATTCATGCTTGGTAGAGAAGACATTGAAAAAAAGATCGCTGCATTTCCCATTCTGGAATATGCATTTTTTGATCCGAATGAAATCAATTTTTATCCTAATGTTCGAAAAATATGTGAAATGGAATGCCCCCAATACGGCGGATCCTGGTCATGTCCTCCGGCAGTGGGCTCCCTGGAGGAATGCAAGGCGAGATGTTTGTCCTACGACAACGCTTTCATTTTCAGTACGGTTTCTGAAGTGACGGACATGATGGACATGGAAGAAATGCTTGCCGCTCAAAAGGAACACATTCAGATCGTTCGCCGGATCCATGAGGTAGTCTTCGACAATAGAAAAGATCTGCTCATACTGACGGCAGAGTCTTGCCGGGTATGTGACACCTGTACCTATCCTGATAACCCATGCTTGTATCCGGATCGAATGTATCCATGCATTGAAAGCCAAACCATATTGGTGACGGAGATTTGCGAGAACAATCATTTGTCTTTTTTGAATGGTCATAATGTGGTGACGTGGTTTTGTCTCATTTTGTGGAATGGGACAACGTAAAAAAGCGAATTAAGAGAAATTAGTTATAACGATTTTGCAACATATATTGGGTCCATTTTTTTAGTGCATTAATTTTTTCATATGTACAATATGTAATTGAATTATTGGAGAGAGTAATGTATAATGTAGTAGGTTTATTGAAAGTATCAATAAAATTTCAAATAATTTGAAATTCGAGTGCAATTAATGCAATCGATGACAATATTAATTAATAGGAGGGAACACATTGATTATCATTGGAGAAAAAATCAACGGATCCATTCCTTCGGTCGCGAAAGCCATCGCCGCCAAGGACGCCGATTTCATCCGAAATCTGGCAAAAATCCAAACGGAAGCCGGAGCAACATTCATTGACGTTTGTGCATCGGTAGACGACGACATCGAGCTGGAGACCATGAAATGGTTGATCGACTTGGTACAGGAGGTAACAGATACTCCCATAGCAGTGGACAGCCCCAACGAAATGACTTGTCTGGAATCCATGAAGTATTGCAACAAGCCGGGTCTTTTCAACTCCGTATCCATGGAGGGAAAGAAAATTGAAAACGTATTCCCGGTCATCGCCGACACAAAATGGGAGATCGCAGCACTTCTCAACGACGATACAGGGATCCCGCAAACGGCGGAAAAGCGACTGGAAGTATTTGCAAACCTGATGGCAAAAGCCAAAGAGTACAACATCGACCCGTCCAGATTCCACATCGATCCATTGATCGAAATGCTTTGTACGTCGGAAGACGGCATCGCCATGGTGGAGACGGTCATCTCCGAGATCAAGAAACAATACCCGACCATCCACGTAACGGGAGCGGTAAGCAACATTTCCTTCAACCTGCCGGCACGAAAGATCGTCAACCAGGCATTTACCGTACTGGCCATGAAAGCCGGTTTGGACAGCGCCATTTTGGACCCGACGGATCAAAACCTGATGGGAATGATCTACGCAACAGAGTGCATGCTGGGAGAAGACGAGTACTGCATGGAATACATCAGTGCATATCGGGAAGGCATCTTTGGTGCAAAGAAAAAGTAAGGGGAACCATTAAACAAACAATATAACAACACTACGAGGAGGAACAGTACATGTCAAAAATTCAAGAAGTTCAAGAAATGGTAGCAAAGGGTAAAACCAAAGTAGTAGCAGGATTGGTCCAGGAAGCATTGGACGGAGGCGCACAGCCGAAAGAGATTCTGGATGCCATGATCGAGTCCATGGGAATCGTTGGAGACAAATTCTCCGCCGGCGAGATCTTCGTACCGGAAATGCTGATTTCTGCAAAAGCCATGAGCAAGGGTGTAGACGTACTCAAGCCGTTGTTGGCCGGAGACGCTTCCACATCGTTGGGAACCTGCGTTATCGGAACGGTAGCCGGAGACCTTCATGATATCGGCAAAAACCTGGTAAGCATGATGCTGGAGAGCGCCGGATTCACCATGATCGACCTTGGTGTAGACGTACCTGCTGCAAAATTTGTTGAAGTTGCAAAAGAAAACAACGCAGTCATCGTTGCCGCTTCCGGATTGTTGACCACCACCATGCCTGCACTGAAGGAAACTTCTTTGGCGCTGAAAGATGCCGGATTCACCGTCATCGTTGGTGGAGCACCTGTTACTCAAGCTTATGCAACAGAGATCAAGGCAGACGGATACGCTCCGGACGCTGGTAGCGCCGTTACCAAAGCAAAAGAATTGGTAAAATAATCAACAAAAAACGTTATTCGAGCTAAAATAAAACAACGATGGAGGTACTACCATGCTGACAATCAAACAAAACCTGAAAGAAGTCATGACCGGGGGGAATCCGGATCGTTTTGTGAAACAATACGAGCCCTTCACCATGATCATGAACACACCGATCACCAGATTGAAACCGCCCATCGGCGGAGAGATCGTCAACGAGTGGGGAATCACCGTTCGATGGCCAGAAGGACAACTGGGTGCATTCCCGGTCCACGACGAAGAGCATAAATTGGTAAAAGACATCACCAAGTGGAGAGAAGTTGTAAAAGCACCGGACATCATCAAGCCGGATGAAGCCTGGAAGCCGGCGCAAGAAGCTGTAGCGGCCATCGACAAAAATGAAAAATACGCGACCGTATTCGTAGCACCGGGAATTTTCGAGCATCTTCACTACTTCATGGGAATGGAAGACGCGTTGATGAATTTCTACGAAGAACCGGAATACATGAAAGAGATCATCGACTTCCTGGTAGACTGGGAGATCAAACTGGCAGATGAATTCATCAAACATCTGAAGCCGGATGCATTGTTCCACCACGACGACTGGGGCAGCCAGTTGAATTCCTTCATTTCGCCTGCAACATTTGAAGAGTTCCTTTTGCCGGCCTACAAAAAGATCTACGGCCACTATAAGGCAAACGGAGTTGAGTTGATCGTTCATCACAGCGACAGCTATGCGGCAAACTTGGTTCCTTTCATGATCGAAATGGGAATCGACATCTGGCAGGGAGTCATGTCCACAAACGACACACCGGAATTGATCAAACAATACGGTGGACAGATCACATTTATGGGAGACGTGGACAGTGGCGTCATCGATTTCCCAGGCTGGACAGAAGAGATCGTCCAAAAAGAGATCGAAAGAGCCTGCAGAAACTGTGGAAAACTGTACTTCATTCCTGGCGCAAGCCAAGGTTTGGCCATCAGTTCCTTCCCGGGAGTTTATGAGGCAACGGATGCGGCCATTGATCGCATGACAGAGGAAATGTTCTAAATTGATGAATAAGCAAAAGACCTGAAAAAAACTTCAGGTCTTTTTTCTTTTCTTTGGAACGTGTTACAATAGAAACATCCAAGTTGAAATTTATTTTGGGGAGGAAAAAATGATGAAAGCAGCGATCCAGGAATTGAAAGAACGAATAGATCCGGAAAAGGCTGCATTTTTCCCACGCTTTTTTCGAACGGGGCCAGGGGAATACGGCGAAGGAGATTTATTTTTGGGGATAACAGTACCAAATCTGCGTCAAGTGGCAAAAAGACATGCACCAAGACTTTCTGTGGAAGATTTGGAAAAACTGCTTCAGAGTCCCTATCATGAGATACGTCTTTTTGCATTGATCGTCATGACCATGCAATACGAAAAAGGGGATAAGAAAGCCAAGGAGCAGCTGGTGAAGTTATACCTGCAAAACCTTCATCGGATCAACAATTGGGATCTGGTGGATACCTCGGCCCATAAGATCATTGGCGCACATCTATACGAAAGGGATCGGGGATTGCTGGTCGACCTTGCACAAAGGGACCATTTGTGGAGTCAAAGGATCTCCATGATCTCCACCTTGTATTTTATCCAAAGGGGAGAGTATGAGGATACTCTGAGGATTGCAGAGATCCTGTTGGACCACCCCCATGATTTGATCCATAAGGCGGTGGGATGGATGCTTCGGGAAGTAGGGAAAAAAGATCAGTCCGTGGAAATGAAATTTTTGGACAAGTACTACCGGGAGATGCCAAGAACCATGTTGCGGTATGCCATCGAAAGGTTTGATGAAGACTTAAGGCAGTCTTATTTGAAAGGAACTAGATAATATGACAAAGTATGGACCAAATTGTTAAAAAATTAATTATACAGTTGGAATACAGTCCCGAGTAAGGTAGAATAGTGAAAACGACAGAAATGGAAAGGATAGCAAGGTTAAGCCAATGGATGATGGAAGAGGAATTGTGTATACCTTGACAGCAAATTGTCATGATTGTTACCGCTGCGTACGGGTCTGTCCGGTAAAGGCGATTCGTGTCCATGATGGCCAGGCCTCTGTGGAGCGGGAACTTTGTATAGGATGTGGTACCTGTGTCCGGGAATGTCCCCAACATGCTAAATTAATACGTCGAAGTCTTGAAGAAGTACAGGAAATGGTCGTTCATAAAAAAGTTGCAGTAAGCATGGCGCCTTCTTTCCCAGCATTTTTCCCGAGGACGTTATGGCTCAAACTGCCTGCTGCGCTTAAAAAACTTGGATTTTCTTATGTTTCTGAAACAGCGGAAGGAGCAAAGAAAATTACGGAGGATTCTTTTAACATAGATAATGGAGGAACCATCTGTACCGCTTGTCCTGCAGTAGTTAATTACATAGAAAAGTACCGACCGGATTACAGGGACCATCTGATCCCCGTCACATCTCCCATGGTGGCTCATGGAAGAATGCTGAAACATCGACTTGGTTCGGATTGGTCTGTAGTTTTTATCGGACCGTGTTCTGCCAAAAAACAGGAGGCTTTAAGACCGGAAAACAGAGATGCCATCAATGGAGTCTTGACTTTCGAAGAACTTGCCCAATGGTTGGAAGACGCAGGTATTGATTTCCAGTCATTGAAGGAAGAAACCTTTGAAAGCAGAGGTGTTTTGTCGGAGGCCAGATTGTTTCCCTTGCAGGGTGGAATGTTGAAAACAGGACAACTTCCCGTGGACAACATCGATCCAAACGTACTTCACATCAGCGGCCCAGAGGAAGTGGAAGCACTGTTTGACTTGCCACTGGATAGTTGGACGTACCGATATGTGGAACCGCTGTTTTGTGCCGGCGGCTGCATCAATGGAGCCGGGTTTCCTTCGGAAAAGAATCTTTTCTTAAGAAAACAAGATGTGTTAGCATATGCAAAATTGTTAAGAGACACGCAACAGGAAGATATCGATCGTTCCATACTTTGCGGCACATCTTTTCATGAATCCTATCCAAAAACATACTACTCTCTTGTGTCAGAAGAGTTGATCAACGACATTTTGGAGAAAACCGGGAAATCCTCCCCGGATCTTCAGCTCAATTGTGGAGCTTGTGGATACAAGACCTGTCGGGACAGTGCCATTGCCGTAGTAAAAGGGATGGCGCAACCGGAAATGTGCATGCCTTACATGAGAAGACTGGCGATCCAGAAGACGGATAAAATAATGGAAACCAGCCCAAATGGCATTGTTCTTTTGGACGAAAACCTCCATATCTTGCACATGAATCCCGCTTTTAAAGCCATGTTTTTATGCAACAACGCCGTATTGGGAAAGAGGATCTCCTACCTTTTGGATGGCTACGGATATGAAAAAATGGTGGAGGCATCCCAATCGAAACACGAATACATCAACGCCAAGTACGGCGTCAAGTACCAGGAGATCGCATATTATTTGCCGGATGAAAATCAGTATGTCGGGATTTACATCAATCTGTCAAAAATTAAATTTGATGATCGACAGTTGGATTTGATCAAAGGTCAAACAATGGAAAATATCAAGGAGTTGCTCCATCATCAGATCAACTTTTCTCAAGAGTTGGCACATTTTTTAGGCGCAAATACTGCCAAAAGCGAAGAGTTGCTGCAACGATTGATGAATCTTTTTGAATAGGGATAGCAAGGGGGCGGGAAGTTGAACTACGTCCAGGATGTATTGCGACAAGAAAAGAAAAACGGCCAGAGAGTCTGCGGAGATGTTTTCCTAATGGAAAGAAGCAGAGAATATACCCTGGCTGTTCTTTGCGATGGGATCGGATCGGGGATCTATGCAAATATCGCAGCGACGACCTGTGCGAGTCGTTTATTGCAGCTGGCCATGGGAAACATGTCCACTCAAGCTGCAGCATTACTGACCGCAGAATCCATGCATCGAGCAAGAAAGGAAGCATTTCCTTTCGCCGCATTTACCTTGGCAAAGATATTCTCAGACGGACACTATACGATCCACACCTACGAGTCTCCGGTTCCTCTGGTGGTGGCAGACGGGATGGGATTTCTTCCTGCCATGACCAAATTAAGAGCCGGAAAAGAATGGGTGGAAGAAACCGCAGGAATATTGTATCCAGGAGACGGGTTGATGTTGTTTACCGACGGTGTGAGCCAGGCGGGCATGGGCAGGGGGTATCCCATGGGCGTTGGGGAAAAAAGGATATCTGATGTTTTGAACTACCTCCTTGATCACGATAAAAATGAAGAAGAGATTTGCGACGGGGTCATGGAGCTGGTTTTTGAAAAATGTGGAGGTGTTTGGGAGGACGATACCACCTTGGCTTTTCTGAAAAACCGAGAGGGCAAGCGACTCGTCATCATGACTGGTCCGCCGTCTAACCCTTCCATGGATCGTGAATATGTGCTCAGTGGAATGGAGAAAGACGGATGGAAAGTTGTTTGCGGTTCTTCGACTGCGGACATCGTATCCAGGGTAGTAGGTCAAGTGGTGGAAAAAAAAGACCGAAAAGGCGTTTACGGAAGTATCCCGGAATATCGGATCCAAGGACTGGATGTGGTCAGCGAAGGAGCACTGGTTCTTAATCGGGTTTGCAACATCTTGGAGGATTCCTTGCAAGAGGTGGAGGAGCCCAATGTCGTAGAAAAAATTAGCCTGCTCATGCAACAAGCAGACCGTGTCGATTTTTTGGTTGGCGGGGCTTACAACGATGCCCATGGCACACTGGATTTCAAGGAGATGGGCGTGATGCCAAGAAACATGATCGTTAGAATATTAGCAAAAAAGCTAAAAGCAATGGGGAAAATCGTTGAGATTACAAATTATTGAGGAAAAAAAACTAATTTTTTATTTAATAAAAAAAATAAAAATATTTCAACATTCAACAAAAAAGTGTTGACAAGCAGCGCTTTTATAAATAAGATGTCAATAACAAAATTGTCTTCCAAGGAATGTCTTTTCAAAATAATGAAAAAATACAACTTGGGAGGCTATTTTTTTAACCAAAAACGTTCGTTAAATAACAAACATAATGAGTCGACAATATAAACTAACTAAGAAAGGATTGGGGAGGATGGAAAGAAGCAAGTTGGCAAAAGTGAAACTTCCGAAAGAAAAGCTTTTAGAACTGGATGCGTATATGGATAGTTTGGAGGACAAAGAAGGTTTGTTGATCCATATATTGCACAAGGCACAGGAAATTTTCGGCTATCTGTCTTTGGAGGTGCAATTGTACATCTCGAAAAGATTAGGTATTCCTGCTGCGAAAGTATTTGGCATCGTTACTTTTTATTCCTTTTTTACGCAGGAGCCACGAGGAAAGCATACCATCAGCATGTGCATGGGTACGGCCTGTTTTGTTAAGGGGGCCGATCGAATCTTGGAAAAGATTTGTCTTGAGTTAGGTGTGAACCCCGGGGAGACCTCTTCGGACGGATTGTTTACCGTTAAAGATGTTCGGTGCATTGGAGCCTGCGGGTTGGCACCCGTTGCCATGATCGATGACAAAGTTTATGGACACTTGACGGAAGAGAGCGTAAAGGAAATCCTTGATGTATATCGGAAGGAGGAGCAACATGAAAATCAGCACGCTGAGTCAGCTGTTTGAAGCGAAAGCAACGTTGGAAGATGTATATCTGTTGCGGGAAACTGGTGAAGCCATGGAGGCAAAACCGGAAATATTGGTGGGAATGGCAACTTGCGGCATTGCTGCTGGTGCAAAGAACACTTTTAACGCATTGGAGAAGGCCTTGAAGAAAAAGGGGATGTCGGATGTAAAAGTCAGTCCGGTTGGATGCATTGGGTCCTGTTATTGTGAGCCAACCATTCAAGTGAATATACCAGGCCAAGCTCCTGCTTACTATGGTTATGTAGATGAAGCAGCAGCGGGTATTATTGTAGATAGTCATTTCGGAGAAGGAGAAGTGCCGGAAAGAAACATGTTGGAGATAGGTTTTGAAAGAGCGGATCAGGAGGGAAGCGGAAAGAAAAGACAGAAACGTATAGCACTGCGTAACTGCGGGTCTGTGGATCCGCAAAACATCATGGATTATATCGCCTATAGGGGATATGAAGCATTGGGAAAAGTATTGGAACAGAAAGATCCAGACAGCGTATTGGAGATCATCAAAAAGAGTGGCCTTCGGGGAAGAGGTGGTGGAGGATATCCGACAGGATACAAATGGCACGCCACTGCCTTGCAACCGGCAAAAGAAAAGTATATCATCTGCAATGCGGATGAAGGGGATCCGGGGGCGTTTATGGATCGTTCCATATTGGAAGGAGATCCGCACAGCGTATTGGAGGCTATGGCCATAGGCGGTTATGCCACAGGAGCAAATCAGGGAATCATTTATATACGTGCAGAATACCCATTGGCCATTGAGCGACTAAAAATTGCAATAGCTCAAGCGAAGGAGCTGGGTTTATTGGGGGAAAATATTTTTGGCAGCGGATTTGACTTTTCCATCGAGTTGCGACTAGGTGCAGGTGCCTTTGTCTGTGGAGAAGAAACCGCGCTGATCCATTCCGTGGAAGGAGAACGGGGGGAACCCACAAAGAAACCGCCCTATCCGTCTGTTTCCGGTTACAAGGAGAAGCCAACAACAGTAAACAACGTGGAAACTTTGGCAAATGTACCATCCATCATCTTAAACGGCGCGGATTGGTTTGCCGGGATCGGAACGGAAAAATCCAAGGGAACCAAAGTTTTTGCTTTGGTAGGAAAAGTCAACAGAGTTGGGTTGGTGGAAGTCCCTATGGGAACCACCTTGCGGGAAATAATCTATGACATTGGTGGGGGAATCAACAACGACAAGGAATTCCGTGCAGTACAAACCGGCGGACCTTCCGGAGGTGTGATCACTGTGGAGCATTTGGACACTCCCATCGACTACGACAGTTTGAAGGAAATCGGGTCCATGATGGGCTCTGGTGGGATGATCGTCATGGATGAAACGGACTGCATGGTGAATATTGCCAAATTCTATTTGGGATTCACCCAGGAAGAGTCTTGCGGAAAATGCACACCTTGTCGAATCGGTACCAAACGAATGTATGAAATTCTGGATCAGATCACAAAAGGCGAGGGGCAGTTTGAGGATTTGGAGAAACTGGAACGCCTCGGCAACAACATCAAACTTTCCGCCCTGTGTGGTCTTGGGCAAACTGCTCCAAATCCGGTGCTCAGCACCATGAAATATTTCCGGGAAGAGTATGAACGTCATGTCACTGATCACAAATGCGATACCGGATCATGCAAGGGAATGAGAACGTATCGGATTTTCGAAGATAAATGCATCGGGTGCAGGGCTTGTGTAAAGGTTTGTCCGGTTCATTGCATCAAGATGGTACAAAAACCGGCTCATCGCATCGACCAAACCATGTGTACCAAGTGTGGAGCCTGCTTTGCAGTCTGCAAGTACGAAGCGATTGTCGTAGAATAGAGGAGGAGCAGACGATGGAAACCGTAAAAGTTACGATCAACGATATGGAAGTGGAAGTGAAGAAAGGCACGACGATTTTGGAGGCAGCGAAAAAAATCGATATTCAAATCCCCACCCTGTGCTACCTCAATTTAGAAGGATTTGACATCGCCAACGAGAAGGCTTCTTGTCGCGTATGCGTTGTGGAAGTGGAGGGAAGACCAACCCTTGTACCTTCTTGTGCGGAAAAAGTTACGGAAGGAATGGTGATTCGTACGGATTCCCCCCAAGCGGTCGCCGCTCGCCGGATGAATGTGGAATTGCTTCTGTCCAATCACCCGAAGGATTGCCTGACTTGCCGAAAAAACCTGAATTGTGAACTTCAAGATCTTGCCCAACGCCTTGGAGTCATGGAAATAAGTTACGAAGGGGAACGAATGCGTTATGAGGTGGACCAATCGTCTTTGTCTCTAGTCAAGGATCCGGAAAAATGCATTATGTGTCGACGATGTGAAACCATGTGCAACGAAGTGCAAACTTGTGGCATTTTGTCTGCCGTTTCTCGAGGTTTTGCTTCTTACGTAGGGCCGGCCTTTGAATTGAACATGGTGGATACTTCCTGTACATTTTGTGGACAGTGTGTTGCAGTGTGTCCGACGGGAGCCTTAACAGAAGTGAACAATGTGCGAAACGTGGTAGATGCTCTTAATGATCCCTCCAAACACGTAGTGGCCCAAGTGGCACCTGCTATTCGCGTGGCAATTGGGGAAGTATTTGGTATGGAGCCGGGGTCGATCACAACTGGTCAGTTGGCCACATCTTTGCGACGTCTTGGTTTTGATGGTGTCTTTGACACAAACTTTGCTGCAGATTTGACCATTTTGGAAGAAGCATCTGAATTGGTCCATCGGTTGGAGCATAATGGAAGACTTCCTATTTTGACCAGTTGTTGCCCGGCGTGGGTTCGATTCTTTGAGCATCAGTTCCCGGATTTGTTAGACGTGCCTTCCACCTGCAAGTCTCCGCAAATGATGTTTGGAGCCATCGCAAAAACCTACTATGCAAAAAAGATAGGGGTGGATCCAAAAGACATCGTCGTTGTATCTATCATGCCTTGCCTGGCGAAGAAAACAGAGGCAGCACGAGAGGAAATGGACATCGACCAAATGCATAATGTGGATCTGGTTTTGACGACCAGAGAGTTTGGCGCTATGTTGAAAGAAGCCGGCACCAATTTTTCAAAGCTGCCACCCAGTGAGTTTGACAATATTTTAGGGGAAAGCACTGGAGCAGCTGTGATTTTCGGAACGACAGGCGGTGTCATTGAAGCCGCAGTTCGAACTGCTTATGAATGGGTCACCGGCGATGAACTGGAAAAAGTGGACTTTCAGCAACTACGAGGATTGGAAGGGATTCGAAGTGCCACAGTAAAAGTTGGAAGTCAATATCTCCATATCGGCATTGCCCACGGCTTGGGGAATGCAAGAAAACTGTTGGAGGACATTCGAGCCGGGAAATCCCATTATCATGCCATCGAGATCATGGCATGTCCGGGTGGTTGCATCGGTGGTGGAGGACAACCCTATCACCACGGGGATATGGAGATCTTGCGTAAGCGACAAGAAGCTATATACCGGGAAGACGCTGGAATGAAAGTGCGAAAGTCCCATGAAAATCAAGAAGTTTTAAAATTATACGAAGAATTTCTAGGTGAACCGTATGGTGATCGTGCCCACCAATTGCTGCACACCCACTATTCTCCAAAGGAACGGATCTAGGATTTAAAAAAAGAGAACAGCCTCGCTGTTCTCTTTTTTTGTGGACCAAACTTCTATGACAGTGAAATGACTTGTGGTAACATGGAGTTTGAAAAGACTTTGATATCGGAGGGATCACATGAAACTGGCGCATATGTCAGACCTGCACTTGGGGAAACGGCTCCATGAGTTTTCCTTGCTGGAAGACCAGGAATATATTTTGACGCAGGCATTGGAAATCATCAAGGAAAAAGAAGTGGAGGGGGTCATCATCGCTGGGGACGTATACGACAAGAGCATTCCCTCTGCCGATGCCGTCCAGTTGTTCGATGATTTTCTTACCAGGCTGGCAGGGCTGGGGGTATCTATTTTTGTGGTGAGCGGAAATCACGACTCGCCGGAACGGGTGGCCTACGGTTCCCGATTGCTGGACCCGTTGCGGATCTACCTGTCTCCAGTATTTCGCGGGGATGTCAAACCGGTGGTGTTGGAAGATGACCATGGCGAGATCTATTTTTACATGATGCCTTTTGTCAAACCGGCTACGGTTCGCAAAGCGTACCCCGATGAAGAGATCCAAACCTACCATGGTGCAGTAAAAGCAGTGATCGATCACATGGAAGTGGATCCTGCAAAGAGAAATATTTTGATCGCCCATCAATTTGTCACCGGTGCAACACGCAGCGACAGCGAAGACGTTTCTGTAGGCGGCGTCGACAACGTGGATGTGGAAGCATTTGCGCCTTTTGATGTTGTGGCCCTGGGTCATCTTCACAGTCCCCAGTGGGTGGGACGGGAAACGATCCGCTATTGTGGTACTCCTTTAAAATATTCCGTTTCTGAAGTAGATCATATAAAGAGTCTCACCCTTCTTCACATTGGCCCGAAAGGTAGTTTGGACGTGGAAACGGTACCGTTTCGACCCATGCGGGATCTTCGAAAGATCAAAGGATCCTACATGGAACTGACGGCCAAAGAAAGCTATCAGGACACCGATACGGAAGACTACATTCATGCCACGTTGACCGACGAACACGATATCCTGGATGCCATGGCCAAGCTGCGTACCATCTATCCAAACATGGTGGGGTTGGAATACGACAATGCCAGAACGCAAAACCATCAACAGGTAGGAGCGGCAACGGACCTGGAAAAGAAATCTCCTTTGGATCTGTTCGGCGATTTTTATGAAATGCAGAACAATGCAAAACTGGATCCTTCCCAACGAGCTTTCATGGAAGAGATCATGGAAGAGATCTGGGAGGGAAGATCATGAAACCGAATAAATTGACCATGAGTGCCTTTGGCCCTTACGCAGAACCAACGACCATCGACTTTAAACGATTGGGGGACCAAGGTCTCTACCTGGTGACTGGTGATACGGGAGCTGGAAAAACCACCATTTTTGATGCCATTACCTTTGCCCTTTTTGGAGAAGCCAGTGGAGACACCCGGGAAGCTGCCATGTTTCGAAGCAAGTATGCAGATCCCAAGACCCCGACTTATGTGGAAATGGAGTTTGAATACCAGGGGAAAACCTACATCGTTCAACGCAACCCGGAATACGACCGCCCAAAAATGAGCGGAGAGGGCTGGACCAGGCAAAAGGCGGAAGCCACCTTGTCCTTTTCAGACCACAGAATGCCGGTGACGAAAACCAGAGATGTAACGAAAGCAGTTGTGGAGATCATCGGACTGGACCGGGAGCAATTCACCCAGATCGCCATGATCGCTCAAGGGGATTTCTTAAAGTTGCTACTGGCAAAAACGGAAGAACGCAGCAAGATTTTTCGGGAGATCTTCAACACCAAACCCTACGAACATGTCCAAGATCGATTGAAATTCGAGTCCAACAGACTCAATAGAAGCTACAGTGAATTGACGGCCAGCATCCGTCAATATTTGGAGGGAATTCTTTGGTCGGAAGAAGATACTCTGGGTTTGACCTTGAAGAAGTACCTGGATCAGGATGGCCTGCCTCCCATAGGGGATCTTCTCCAATTGATTCGAACCATGATCGAAAAAGATCAGGGAGCGATATCGGTTTTGACAGAGAACATAAGGCAACTTCAGAAAACCATGGATGCCAGAAACCAGCAGCTGGGTGAAGCGAAAAATGTAGCAAAAGCCAAAGATGAATTGGAGAAGACGGTCTTGGCAAAAAATATCCTGGATTCCCAGATGGAACCGAAGCGGATCCGCTATGAAAAGGCTCTGGAAAAGGTGGGGACGAGAGATGGTTTGTTGGAACGTCTCCAGCAGGAGACCGGTAGACTGGCAGATTACGATAAACTGGAACAATGGAATGTGGAAATCGATCGAGCGGAAAAGGAGCTCCAGGGATCGAGACAACGACAAGAACTAAAGTTGAAAGAAAAAAAACGCATCACGGAAGAATTGACCAAGGCCAAGGAAGAGCGATCAAGATTGGATCCGGTGGAAAAAGAGATCCAAACCCTGGATTTTCGAAAAAAGGAGCTGGAACAAAAGAATCAGGCACTAAATGACCTGGAACGATTGGAAAACAATCACTTGACACTGATGCATGGGCTGGAGGTTCGTCAGCAAGCGTATCTGGAGTCGCAAAAAGCCTTTGAAGTGGTGCAACTTCGATACCAAAAAGCCCACAAGCAATTTTTCGATCAGCAGGCAGGCGTGTTGGCCCAAACCTTGGAGGAAAGCAAACCCTGTCCTGTTTGCGGATCTTTGGAACATCCGGCGCCAGCCTTGCTGACAGAAGAGACCATCAACGAGGACCAGTTGAAAGACATGCAAGACCGGGTGGATGGAATGTATGGAAAAGTATCTCAAGCCAGCGAAGCAGCCTCCTCTCAAAGAGGCCGAATGGAGAGCGCCAGAGAAGAAGTGATGGTGGCTGGAAAAAGGCTTTTTGGAGAGATCCAGTTGGACCAGTTGAAACGACGCCGTGAATTGGAACAAGAGAAACTGAAGCAGGATGCGACGACGCTGAACGACCAGTTGGATATTTGGCAGAAACGAAAAGTGCAGAAGGATGCATTGGACCGGCAGATCCCCCTATTGGAAAAGAGATTGTTGGATCATGGCGAAGATTTGAACAAATTGGAGAGTGTCCTGAGCGGGTTGAAGGAGCGGCTGGAAGCACTGAAAAACAATGAGAAAGAACTAAAACGCCGGCTGCCCCATGAGAACAAGGAAGCTGCAAGCAAAGTGGTTCAAGGGCTTCGCGAAGAAAAGGAACAAATGGACCGTGAATGGAAAGATGCTTCCGGTGCCTATGAGAAAGCCAAAGAAGAGCAAAATCGACTTCTTTCTGCGATCCAGACACTGGAGACCCAGGTCAAAAGAGGAGAAGATGCAGATGTTCAGAAGTTGGAAGAAGAATTGAAGGTCCTGGGGGAAAGCCGAAAGGAAGAGACAAGGAAAAAAGACCAACTGGACCAGCGCTGTCTGTCCAATCAGCGATCGCAGGACAAAATCGAAAAACAGCATAGAACCATGGCTGAAGTGGAGGAGCGGTGGAACTGGATGAAAGCCCTGTCGGATACGGCCAACGGAAATCTGCGGGGAAAAGACAAGATCATGCTGGAAACCTATATCCAAATGGCTTATTTTGACCGGATCATAGCACGGGCAAATACCCGTTTTATGACCATGACCTCCGGACAATATGAATTGGCCCGCAAGACCGAAGGGGAGAATCAACGAAGCCAAACCGGTCTTGAATTGGATGTCATCGACCACTACAACGGCTCCACTCGAAGTGTGAAGACCCTTTCCGGGGGAGAAAGCTTTAAAGCTTCCCTGTCCCTTGCATTGGGTTTGGCAGATGAGATCCAAGCCAGTGCCGGCGGGATCCGTTTGGATACCATGTTTGTGGACGAAGGATTTGGGTCCCTGGACGAAGAATCTTTGGACCAAGCCATAAAAGCACTGCATCAATTGTCGGAAGGAAAAAGGTTGGTAGGGATCATATCTCATGTGACGGAGTTGAAGAATCGGTTGGACCGGCAGATCGTCGTAAAGAAAAGCAGAGAGGGTGGAAGCACGGTCCGTGTAGAGGCATAGAAAAAGCTCCCAATGATTGGGAGCTTTTTTTCTATGCCAAACCTATGTTTCGAGAGATCATGAAGGCTTCCGACGTGGCCGCAGTGATGTTTCGCGGTTGAACACAGTCGCCAAGCATGTGAAATTCCGGTGCGCAGTCGTGAAAGGCGATGCCCTGATCACGAAGAGGGTGTTGGCCGACGGCAAAGATCACCGTGTCTGCTTGCAAATGCATTTCTTTTTCAATTGAAATGCAGCGAACACCAATATCGGTAATTTCTTTGACGGTGGTGTTGAACAGAATGGGGAGTTTCGTTCGATCCAATTCGGCTTGCAATCCCAACATGTGAAGGAAATTGCCGCCGTCATTGACCCGGTCTGCCATTTCCACAAGGGTGACGGTTTTATTGTTTTCCAACAGGTGAAGTCCCAATTCCACGCCAACCAATCCGGCACCTAAAATAATGATCTTATCTCCCAGCTTATCCATGGAAACATAAGCGTCCTGGGCTGTCCACACGTTTTGCTTCTCCATGCCCGGTAGTTGGGGAATAACAGCTTTGGCACCCAAGGCCGCAATGATCACGTCCGGTTTCATTCTTTTGGCCGTCTCTGGTTCCATTTCAAGTCCGGTCATGAGGCGGATGTTGGGATGATCATGGATTCGTCGTTCCTGCCCGTCCAAGTATGCATCCAGGTTTTTCTTGAAGGAGACCCCATCCTCGCAACGCAACACACCACCGAGACGATTGCTTTTTTCCACCAGTGTTACCTGGTGACCCCGGTCCGCACAGGTGATGGCAGCTTCCATGCCTCCCACACCGCCTCCGATGATCAACACGTCTTTTGAAATGGCAGAGGGGACGGCGAATTTCATTTCCAACTCCCTTCCGGTTTCCGGGTTGATGGCACAGTAGGGTTCCCCTACGGTCAGTTCATTGGTGAAACAGGAGAGACACCTCATGCATTTCTTTACTTGATCCTCCCGGCCCGTTCTTACCTTATTCGGAAAATCCGGATCCGACAGAAGTTGTCTCGCCATTTGGACCACGTCGGCTTTCCCGCTGGCAATGATCTCTTCCATAAGGGCAGGATCGCTTAAAGCGCCGATGGTGGCTACTGGAGTTTTTACATGTTTTTTGATTTCAGCCGCATATTGTACATTGCATCCATCCGGCATGAACATGCTGGGGTGGGTGACGGCAAATACCTCTGCCACTTCATGATTGCCTGCGGATACATGGATCAGATCGACATATCCATCCAACTGCGTTGCAATGGCGATCCCTTCATCCAGGTCGTATCCACCTTCGTAGCATTCAGAACCGCTGATGCGGATCTCAATGGGAAAAGCGGCTCCCACTTCTTTTCGGATCGCCTGACATATGGACTTTACCAATCGGGTCCTGTTTTCCACGCTGGAACCACCCCATTTGTCGGTACGAGTATTGGTAATGGGAGACAGGAATTGATGGAGAAGCCATCCGTGCCCGGCATGTACGGTCACCATGCCAAAACCGCATCGTTTGGCCAAGGCGGCGCCTTTTGCGTATTTTTCAATGGTTCTCTCCAGGATATCTTCCGTCATGGGCAAAATATTTCTGCCGTTCAATTCCATTTCCACTGGTCCATAAGCCAAACCTTTGGACGAACCGCCAAACATGGCCAAATCCCGATTGGCAAACATGCCGGTGTGCTGCAGTTCAAGAGATGCGACGGATCCATAACTTTTTACAGCCTGGGCGATCCGAGACAATCCCCGATCGATCTGGGGCGTGTCCAAACATATGTGGGTGGCACCGCCTTTTCCCAATTCACCGTCCACCACGCCCTCAAAGGTGGCAACGCTGGCGGCCCCGCCACGTGCTTTTCTCTCGTAATAAGCGGTGGCACCTTCGTTGAGATAACCATCACCGTTGAGGTTTTGGTAACCGGTGGGAGAAGCGAAAATGCGGTTTTTGAACAAGGTATTTCCCAATACGATGGGAGAGTAGAGATTTGGATATTTCAGCAGACTCAATGAGATCACTCCTTTGTTATATATTGAACAATCTAGGAATATTATATCATCCTTTCGACAAAAATATAGAAAAATTTTAACGAGATAAATAATTGAATTGTCAATAAAACATAGAAAAATGGTTTTCATTGTCACGGCGGGGGTAAAAAAGAGAAAAGAAAGAAAAAGCGACTTGCAAGGATGATAGAAGGAGGTGTTGGAATGACACTATATCAATTGGGAAGAGTACTTGGATATTTGATTGTCTTTTTTTATCTGATGGCGTTGATGAACTTTGTTTTTAAGTGGATCCATCGGACGTTTCGGGAGTCCATGAAAAAAAATGAAGGTTTTTATAAAAGGTTTACTACATGGATGCTTTTTTTTGTGAAAAATCATCGCCTGTTTGGTGCATTGGCTGTAGTGTTTGTCTTGGTCCACTTTAGTGTTCAGTATTTTAATTTGGGCTTTAGCAACACGGGGGCGATCGCCGCAGCTCTCATGATCGTACAGGCTACGTTGGGTGGATATGGTTCAAGAAAGAAAAGTGCCGGAAAAGGGTGGTTGTACGTCCACCGGATCATCCCGGTATTGCTACTGCTGGCCATGGCCAATCATATTCTTTAGCCCTTTGGAAAGGAAACGAAGGAGGTCAAAAAAATGAAAGAAAAATATAAAGTGAAGAAGATCTGGATGGTGATCACCTTGTTGCTTGTTGTCGGTTTCTTGATCGTTGGATGTTCCGGCGGCGGGGGAAATGACACGGCGGAAGGTGACCTGGAATTGACTCTGGAAGAACTGGCCCAATATAACGGCAAAGACGGTAATCCGGCGTATGTCGCTGTTGACGGTGTCGTTTACGATGTAAGCGAATCTTCCAGATGGGCGGATGGAGAACACAATGGTTTTGAGGCAGGCAATGACCTGACCGAAGAAATCAAAAATGTATCCCCCCATGGAACGTCGACCCTGAGCCGAATGCCTGTGGTCGGAAAAATAGTTGAATAAGGATCATTTCAGCAGACGACGCTGCAAACGATCGATTCCTACGGCGCCCAAGGGCGCCGTTATTATGATCGCCAGTACGGCCACGGTCAGGATCAGATTGCCGGCTTCCAACCCCATAGCAAGGGGGATGGCACCAATGGCAGCCTGGACGGTGGCTTTTGGCATGTAGGCGATGGCGCAAAACAACTTTTCCTTATTTTCAAGGATGGTACCGGATGTACTGAGCCATACCCCGATGAAGCGAAACAGTAAACCTGCTGCCAAAAGGATCATGGAAAGAAGTCCTGCATCTGAAAGATATCGAAAATCGATGGCCCCTCCCACTAAAACGAACAACAGGATCTCAGCAGCGACCCAGATCTTGGAGAATTTCCCCATGATCCGGGAGGCCATGTTCCTGTTGCTTTGCAGCATGGAAACACCCATGGCCATGACAGCCAGCAACCCGGAAAAAGGGATGAAGGGAAAAGCATCTTCAAAAGAAACCATGAGGAAAGAAATGCTCAACAAAATCAATACTTTTGCCGTGTCCCGGACGGAGATCTTTCGAAAGACAAGTGTCGAGATCCAACCGATGGACAGACCGATCAATGACCCGGATAAGATGGCCAGGGGTACATGGATCACATTCGTTCCAATGGAGGTTTCTCCTCCCGTGCTCATGGTAAGCAACGAAGTAAATACGACGATAACAAAGATATCGTCTACGGAAGCTCCTGCCAAAATCATTTGGGGGATGCTTTTTTTTGTTCCGATTTTATTTCCGATCATTTCGATCATCCTCGGTACCACAACCGCCGGCGATACGGCGGCAACCACAGCACCCATAAGAGCTGCATCCAGAGTGGATATGGGAAAGAGTTTTGGCGCCAGCAGTGTAATGGTGATCATCTCCAAAAGAGCGGGGAGGAAACAGAGGAGGACGGCAGGACGCCCTACTTGCTTCAGATCTTTCAGGTCCAAAGACAATCCGCCTCGAAGCAGTATGACGATCAAGGCGATCTTTCGAAGTTCCGGAGAAATCAACAGGATCTCCGGAGAAAACAAGTCCAATCCGTAAGGTCCCAAAATCATGCCGGCCGCCATCATGCCGAGAAGAGCGGGGATGCCGATCCGGTGTAAAAGGGCACCGAGTGAAAAACCCATCAATAAAATAAGTGCAATGCTTAATAACACGTCGATCCCTCCTTCAACAAAAAAAGCCAACGCTCTGCCAGGCAGAAGTCATCAGCTAATGATAGCGGTTTAGGCAAGCCAGGGGAGACATTCATTCCCCGAATGATTTAAGAATAATCAAAATTTAACACAAAACTTGAACTTTAACAACAGATATATTCAAAAAAATACAGTATGTTCCTTGAAAATGTTAGTAATGTAACAATAAAATAATCGAAAAATATATAAAAAATAGCGAATTTACGATATAAAATAGAAAAAAGATGCATTTATCAATAAAATATGATACGATTATGTAAAATAATCAGAATGTTCAAAATATATAGCATGCAAAAAAGTTAAACATTTAACCAATTTCCACATCCTGTTAATTACCTGTACATACATACCTGACATACAAACAATCTATGAGGAGGTGTCAACATGAGTCAAGCAGTTTTGTGCGAAGAAAAAGTGAAGTCTCCGGAAGCACAATACGATTTGCTGACAGAGGTAATGGATCGCTACAACCGCAACGAAAAAAACCTGATCCAGATTTTGCATTACGCACAATCCATATTCGGATTTTTATCGTCGGATACCCAGCGTTTCATTGCAGAAAAGATGGACTTGCCCTTATCCAGGGTAAGCGGTGTGGTAAGTTTCTATTCGTTTTTCTCCACCATGCCGAAAGGGCGTCATACCATCAGCATTTGTCTGGGAACCGCATGTTATGTTCGAGGCGGGAAAAAAATCATCGAGAAGCTGAATGAATTGCTGGGGATCGATGTGGGGGAAACGACATTGGATCGAAGATTTTCCATGGAGATCAAACGCTGCATCGGTGCATGCGGTCTGGCTCCTGCCATCAGCATCGACAACAATGTCCACAAGCGAGTGAACCCGAACCGGATCAAAAACATTTTGGAGCTTTACGAGTAGGAGGGGTAAAAATGGACATGGTAAAAACCAAGACCATTGAAAACGGACGGGATTTATCGACAGCCAGGGAAGTTTACGAGGATCGAATGAGCAAATACCAGTGGATCGTATCCATTTGCAGCGGTGCCGGGTGCATTTCTTCAAAAAGTGAAGAGGTAAGGAAGGCATTTCAAGATGAATTGGCGAAGCAGGGATTGCAGGAAAAAGTCCACATCAAAGTGACCGGCTGTATGGGACTTTGTGATGCAGGCCCTATGATGGTGGTGGAACCGGGCAGGATACTTTACTGTCATCTGGAACCATCCATGATGAAAGAACTGGTGGAAAAACATTTTTTGCAAAACGAAGTGGTCGTGTCATTCACTTATTATGATGAAGCAGACAAAGAATACAAGAGCACCATGGATGAGATCGGGTTTTTCAAAGGCCAGGAGAAAATGGTCCTTCGCAATTGTGGTGTTATCGATTACGGATCGCTGGAAGAATACATCAGCAGAGACGGATTTCAAGGGCTGAACAAGGCATTGCATGAAATGACACCGGAGGATGTGATCGAAGAGGTCATCGAATCCGGATTGCGCGGACGAGGCGGCGGAGGATTCCCAACGGGTTTGAAGTGGAAATTTGCCGCCAAACATCGGGAAGGTCAAAAATACATGATCTGCAATGCCGATGAAGGGGATCCAGGCGCATTTATGGACCGCAGCCTTTTGGAAGGAGATCCGTTCAATATCATCGAAGGCATGTTGATCGCCGGTTATGCCATTGGCGCTACCAAAGGCTACGTATATGTGCGGGCGGAATACCCATTGGCCATTGACCGGTTGGAAGAAGCCATTGGGATCGCAAGACAGGCGGGACTTCTGGGCGAGGGCATTCTGGATTCGGATTTTTCATTTGATCTGGAGGTCCGCATCGGTGCTGGTGCCTTTGTTTGTGGAGAAGAAACGGCCCTCATCGCTTCCGTGGAAGGGAAAAGGGGAGAACCGGAACAAAAGCCGCCCTATCCGTCGGATGAAGGTTTGGAGAAACGACCCACTGTCATCAACAATGTTGAGACGTTGGGCAACATTCCCAATATTCTAAGCAAAGGTGCCGATCATTTCAAACGTCATGGTACGGAAAAAAGCCGTGGTACCAAAGTGTTCGCACTGGCAGGGGACATCAATAATACCGGATTGGTGGAAGTGCCGTTGGGAATGACTTTGGGAGAGATCCTCTTTGATATTGGTGGTGGAATTCCGAAAGGAAAACGGTTCAAAGTCGCCCAAACCGGCGGACCTTCCGGCGGATGCATCACCGGGGACAATCTGAACGTTCCGGTAGATTACGAATCCTTGTCGGACCTGGGTGCCATCATGGGATCCGGTGGGTTGATCTGTATGGATGAAGACACCTGCATGGTGGATATGGCCAGATATTTCATGGAATTCGTTCAAGACGAGTCTTGCGGAAAGTGCCTTGCTTGTCGTGTCGGAACCAGGAGAATGTTGGAAATATTGAATCGGATCACCCAGGGACAGGGAAGAGAAGGGGACGTGGAGCTCCTTATCGAATTATCGGAAACCATCAAGGATACGGCTTTATGCGGTTTGGGACAAACTGCACCGAATCCCGTTTTAAGTACCATCAAGTATTTTAGGGAAGAATACGATCAACATATTCGAGATCACCACTGTCAGGCTGGAGTTTGTTCCGATCTGTTTATATCGCCATGCGAAAATGCCTGTCCCGCTCACGTGAACGTACCGGGTTACATGGCCCTGATTGCTGCAGGAAGACCATTGGATGCCTACCGGTTGATCCGCCAGGAAAATCCCTTGCCTGCCGTTTGTGGGAGGATCTGCACCCATCCTTGTGAAAGCAAGTGCAGACGGAGCCAGCTGGACGAGCCACTGGCCATCAGTGATCTGAAGAGATTTGCAGCCGATGAAGCCATGAAAGTGGAAGGGGGAGTACCGGAATCTGTATTGTCCAAAAAAGACAAGTCCGTGGGCATCGTAGGTGCCGGACCATCCGGTCTGACCTGTGGATTTTATTTGGCAAAAATGGGATATGACGTCACCATCTATGAAAAGCACCCATTGCCGGGAGGCGTTCTGGCCTACGGCATTCCGGAGTATCGACTTCCAAGAGATGTCCTCATGAAAGAGATCGATTCCATCAAGCGGGTGGGAGTGAAAATCAAAACCAACGTGGAGATCGGTCAGGATCTTTCCTTTGGCCAGTTGAGGGAAGCCCACGATGCCGTGTTTATCGGCACCGGGACTCATGGATCGAAGTCGGCTGGGATCCCCGGTGAAGATCTGCCAGGAGTCCACAAGGGTCTGGAATTTTTGCGGCATGCAGGAGAATGGACATGGCCGGAACAGGAAAACGTAGTGGTCGTCATTGGTGGGGGCAGCACTGCAGTAGACGCGGCAAGGGTTTCCTTGCGAAAAGGAGCAAAAGAGGTCCATATCTTCTATCGAAGAAAAAAAGAAGACATGCCGGCACATGAGCGGGAGATCGATGAAGCATTGGAAGAGGGGATCCTTCTTCATGAAATGTTTTCTCCTGTAGAAATTCAGGGCGTGGATAAAACTACAGGTGTATTGTTCCAAAAGATGAAAGCAAAAGGCTACTCCGCCGACGGCAGAAATAAAGTTGTGGCGGATGAGGGCAATACCTTGGTATTTCCATGTGACCAGGTCATCGTTGCAGTCAGCCAGCATACGGAAATCGATTTTGCAAAACCCTATCGCTTCGATCTGACCAATTGGGACACCTTCATTGTTGATGAAAGCACTCAAAGAACCAACGTGGAACAGGTATTTGCCGGTGGAGACGTGGTTCGCGGATCCAACGTGGCCATATTGGCCATAGCAGACGGAAAGCGGGCGGCATCTGCCATTGATGCGGCATTGGGGGGCAGTGGCGAACTCTATAAGGGAGAACATATCGAAATCCCCATGGAGATCGATGATTCGGAATTGATGGAGCATTCCCGATTCCCCATGGACTTTTTGACACCGGAGGAACGGTTCAACAATTTTAGAGAAGTGGCGTACCGATACCATCGCCTCAATGCCATGGCAGAAGCCATGCGTTGTCTGCGATGCGATTATCGGGCTTAGGAGGTGAAGGAATTGATCAATTTGACGATCAATGGAAAAGCATTGGCTGTACCGGATGGTACCACCATATTGGAAGCGGCCAAAGATAATGGGATCAATATTCCCCATTTGTGTTACTTGAAGGATGTCCATCAGTCTGGTGCCTGTCGAATGTGCGTCGTGGAAGTGGAAGGTATGAAAAACCTGCAGGCATCCTGCATCTCCCAAGCAAAGGAAGGAATGGTGATCCACACCAATACGGGACGGGTGCGGAATGCCCGCAAAGTACTTTTTGAATTGTTGATGAGCGATCACCCTAAAGACTGTTTGATCTGCAGTAGGAACAATCACTGTGAGATCCAGGACCTGGGAGAGCAGATCCAGGTGCAAAACAGCCGCTTTGAAGGCTCCAAATCCAAATCCTCCCTGGATAACAGTTCATGGGCCATCGAAAAGGATGACAGCAAATGCATCTTATGCAAAAGGTGTGTCACCGTATGCAATGAGATCCAGGGCGTAGGGATCCTCAATACCCAAAATCGAGGTTTTGAAGCCACAGTGGCCGGCGGATTGGATCTGCCTTTGGGGGAAACGGTGTGTACCAACTGCGGACAATGCGTTACCGTGTGTCCGACCGGGGCCTTGAAGGAGCGGGATGCCATTACACCCGTATGGGATGCCATCATGGATCCCAAAAAGGTGGTCGTCGTGCAAACCGCACCTGCAGTAAGGGTGGCCTTGGGAGAAGAGTTTGACATGGAACCGGGATCCAACGTAACGGGGAAAATGGCGAAGGCTCTGGAAGAACTGGGCTTTGATCACGTATTCGATACAAACTTTGCTGCAGACCTGACCATTATCGAGGAAGGGACGGAATTGTTGGTGCGGTTGGTGAATCACCTGTTCCATCAAGGAGCCATTGATGAGGAAGCGGTGAAAAAAACCGGATTGCCGTTGTTGGCAGAACCTCCGGCTTTGCCCATGATCACCAGCTGCTCTCCAGGTTGGATCAAATATGCAGAACATGCATTTCCTCAACAATTGGAACATCTATCCACCTGCAAGTCTCCCCATATGATGCTGGGTGCTTTGATCAAAACCTATTATGCCAGCGTTATCAAGGTACGGCCGGAAGATCTGTATGTGGTAAGCATCATGCCTTGTACGGCGAAAAAGTATGAGATCAAGCGACCGGAAATGGTCAATGACGATCTACCCAATGTAGATGCCGTATTGACGACCAGAGAACTCGGTAAAATGATCAAAGATGCGGGCATCGATTTTGTCGCTCTGGAAGAGGGAGAATTCGAAAATCCCCTGGGTCTGTCGTCCGGTGCTGCTGATATTTTCGGGGTAACTGGAGGCGTCATGGAAGCGGCTCTTCGAACCGTTTATGAGCTGGTAACAGGAAGGGAGATCCCCTTTGAAAAACTGAGGGTGGAACCTATGAAAGGTTTGGATCGAATCAAAGTAGCTTCCTTGACCATTGAGGATCCCCTGGAAGCGTTCGAATTCCTGCAGGGGGTTCCCGTCAGCATCGCAAGCACCAGCGGGCTGGTTGGGGCAACCATGCTTTTGGATGAGATCCAGCAAGGGACCAGTCCTCATCTATTCATCGAGGTGATGGGGTGTCCCGGAGGATGCATCAGCGGCGGTGGACAACCTCGCATGACCACTGACGAGATCCGTCAAAAGAGAATGGAAGGTCTCTATCGGGAAGACGAGAAGAAAGTGTTGCGAAAGTCCCATGAGAATCCTTTCATTGAACAGATCTACAGCAACTTTTTAGAAAAACCATTGGGACATCGATCCCACGAATTGCTTCATACCAATTACACCATGAGAAATAAAACATAAGAAGGAGAGGAGTGAACATGGACAGGAAGGTAATATTTATCACAAAAACAGGGCTGTTGCTGGCACTTGCTTTGATGATCCAGATCGGACTGGCGCCGTTTGCCCAACCGGTGGTGGGACCGCTGGTCAACATGGTGTTGTTGCTGGCAGTAGTGTTGGTAGGTCCATGGGGTGCTGTAACTGTAGGTTGTCTCACTCCATTGGTGGCATTTTTTGTCGGGATCATGGGTCTGTTGCCTGTGATACCGGTGATCATGCTGGGAAACACCATTTATGCCCTGGTGTTCTGGTTGTTTTATAAGAGAAATCAATTTATTGCGGTCATAATGGCAGCTGCAGGAAAATTTCTTTCCATGGCCGTAGGTGTACGGATCCTGGCAGCGTTTTTTGTGCCGAATCTTCCGGCTCCCGTCGTTGTTGCCCTGTCATTGCCTCAGCTCTACACCGCTCTCATTGGAGGATTTATTGGATTACTGGTCCTTCACTATCTTCCAAGGAGCATGCAGAAAAGTGTAATGTAGGTAGATAGTATCGTACAAAAAGACCCCTGAACCAGGGGGTCTTTGCATATGAGCTGTCTTCATCCAGAAAAGGAAAGTGAGGCAATGAAGAGGAGATTAAAGGCGATGTGGAGCCAATTGGTTACTCGGATCCCGCTGGTCTTTTGAGAAACGGTCCTGTATGCGTGAACGGACAAAGGAAGTGTGAGCAATACCGACAAACTCAACAAGGGCAGTTTTCCACGGATGACAAAAGTTAGGGTCAATGCGTAGGCGGCGACCAGCAATCCTATATAAGCAAGCTTTCCTACTTTCTTTCCGAATATGACGGTGAAGGTTTTGATGCCTAGGCGTTTATCCCGTTCCACATCCCGGATCTCATTGGAAAACATCATCAAGGGGATCATCAATCCTGCAGGCAATGTATACAGGATCGGAGACCAGGAGAACTGACGGGAGAATACCATGTAGCTGCCTTCCACCATGAGTGAACCCACCAGGATCAGAGACAAGACCGCACCAAGCCCCTTTCGTTTATAGACAAAAGGTTCTCCTGTATAGGCATAAGCACCAGCGATTCCTATCAAACCTATGTATATAAGGTTATGAGTACTCCAGTTCATGAGGATCAAACCTATGATTGCAGTCAACAATATACACAGCATGCTGAAGGCAAAAACCAGCATGTCAAAAGCGGTGCGGTCGTATTTCGAAAAGCGGTAGGTTTTTTCTCCAGGTCGATGGTATTTGAAAGAGCCTTCATAGAAATCATTGATGAGGTTGGCTGATCCCAATACGCTCATTCCCGCGATGGTGATCAATACGATCTTCCAAAGATCCAGACCGGTGTCGCCGTTGAACAAAAAACCATCCTGTCGAGCCATGAGGATCCCCATGGTCGTCGAAGCCAGGGAAAGGGTCAAGGATAGGGGACGCAGGGCGATCCACAGATCTTTTGCAGATTTTATAGTGTTCTTTGTGTTCTTTTTCTTCATGGAAACTTCCTTTCCTTTATTTTTGGTTGATAAAAAAAAAACTTATCGGTATAATTACCTATGGATTATCTTGGTAAGCATACATGACATTATAACATTAAGGAGGACAAGACGTGTATAGGGTAAAAAGAATTTTAGTGATATTTTTTGTTTTGGCATTGGTATTGTTGACCGCTTGCAGTAATGAAAGTGGTGGGGATGGCGAAAATTTGTCTTTGAAGATCGGGGTCATGCCGGCAGTGGATTCTGCACCTATTTTATTGGCAAAAGAAAATGGATATTATGAAGAGCTAGGATTGGACGTAGAAATTCAAATATACACCAATGCCATGAATCGACAAAGTGCATTGCAAAGCGGGGAACTTGATGGAGCCATGACAGACGTGATCGCACTGGTCAATAATGTAGAAAATGGATTTGCCATCAAAGTAACCACCAGTACCGACGGTTCCTTTCCGTTTCTTATTCATCCAGAGTATGATGGAAAAAAGGAGGTCAAAGTCGGTATGATGGAAGTAAGCGTCTCCAATTACCTGTCGGATAAAAGCTTGATGGATTATGAGGTGGAGAAAGTCTACATCAATGAGATCCCGGCCAGACTGGAAATGGTGGCAACGGGAAATCTTGATATGGCAGTTATTCCGGAACCCATGGCATCGCAAGGAGCCCTCAATGGCTTGAAAAAGGAAATGATCGAAAACGATGATGCGTTTTCGCCTGATGTGATGGTATTTACGGATAGTGCCATAACTGAGAAGGAAGAAGCCCTGAAATTGTTTCATCAAGCCTACAACAAGGCGATACAAGATATCAACGCAGACGATGGTCCGGCTCGTGACATCCTGATCCAGACATTGGAGCTGAATCCCCAAATCAAAGAAAATATCCTGATGCCTGAATATCATCAGGCAAGAGTACCAAGCAAGGAATTCTTTCAAGGAATCCTGGACTGGAACCAAGAAGTGCTGGGGATCTCCATTGAACTGGATTATGAAGAGTTGGTAGAGGATCGATTCACCCATGATTGACGTGGATGGTCTGGATGTATACTATGGATCGGAAGCAGCCGTAAAGGGGCTTGACCTTTTGGTTCAAGATCATGAGACCTGTGCCATCATCGGACCTTCCGGATGTGGAAAGACCACATTGCTGTATGCCCTGGCTGGTCTGATAAAACCTGCTTCCGGAAGCATCCGGATCGGTGGAGAAGTTTTGAACAAGACAAGAAAAAAGACCGGTTTGATCCTGCAGAATTACGGATTGCTGCCGTGGAAGAGGGTTTGGGAAAACTTGGCTTTTCCTCTGAAAACCAGAGGAATGGGGAAAAATGATATCAAGACCAATGTGGGAAAAGTGCTTGAACAGCTGGGACTGATGGAATTTGCAGAAAAATTTCCTTCCGAGTTGAGCGGGGGACAACAACAGCGAGTGGCCATAGGACGCAGCTTGGTGCTGCAGCCGGACCTTTTGTTGATGGATGAAGCATCTTCCGCACTGGATGCCATAACGAAGGAGCACATCCAAAACCTGGTTTTGGATGTTTTTCGAAAGAATCGAATGACCCTCGTTTTAGTGACCCATAACATCGAGGAGGCTGTATTTTTAGGCCAAAAGATCGTGGTGATGAAACAGGGGACCGTGGTTCGAACCATGGAGAATCCAGTATTTGGATTGGACGATCTAAGGAACAACATGTCCTTTTATGAAACATGCCTGGAAGTGAGGAGGGTATTGGATGAAGAGTCCTCGTAGAACTCGTTTCAGCCAAGGATTGTACAGCATGGCCATCATTTTGGGATTTTGGTATATTTTGCATGTTGCTGTAGGCTCTGCAGCAATTCCATCCCCACATGAAACCCTTGTCCATTTTGTTCAGGCTTTGCCAGGGAAGCTGTCCATTCACCTATTGTACAGCTTGGGTCGAGTTTTGACAGCCATGGTGGTTTCCGTTGTCGCAGGAAGCGCTTTGGGAATTTGGATCGGTTCCAGCCAGAAAGCGGACCGACTGATCACTCCCATCGTCTATATGCTCTACCCCATCCCCAAAATTGCTTTTTTACCGATTTTGATGATCATCCTTGGGCTGGGAGAAGAACCGAAAGTACTTCTGATCGTGTTGATCATTGTTTTTCAATTTACCATGGCGGCCAGAGACGGCATACAGGAGATCCCCAAAGAGTTGGTTTTTTCCGTTGCCTCTTTAGGTGTGGGAAAGTGGGACCGCATGATCCATTTGATCATACCCGCCATTCTGCCAAAAATCATTACGACGGTGCGCATCAGCATGGGAGCAGCCATATCAGTGTTGTTTTTTGCGGAAAACTTTGCTACCACTTATGGGATCGGATATTACATCATGAACCAATGGGCCATGGTCAACTACAAGGAGATGTTCAGCGGCATATTGGCTTTGAGTCTGGCCGGATATTTGCTGTATCAATTGATCGATGGGTTGGACCGAAAAGTCTGCGCATGGGTCCATGTAGGGAAAGGTTCGAAAAGCAAACTCGATTAAGTTAAAAAAGAAAGCGCTCTTCCCGATCGGGAAGAGCGCTTTTTCTTAAGCGATACCAAGCAATTTCAATCCTATGGGAACCCAAATGCCGATCATGGCCGCCATAAAGATTTGGATGGCAATGGATACTTTCGGCATGTCGCTCATTTTGTAGTATCCGGTCATATAGGTCAGCAAGGGAACCGTGTCCAAAGGCAGGATGTAGCAGTTGGATGCCACCATGACCAACAGTACCAGCAAAACTGCCGGTGAGATGTTGTAAGCTCCAGCCAATACCACAAAGGGGGCCATCAACATGGTGATGAGGACGGGTCCCAAAGGGATGGGGATCAACAGAATAAAGATGATGATGCTCAAGATAAATGCAATGATGGAAACCGGAAGGTCCAAGGTCGCCGGAAAAATGCTTTCCACCAACCAAACGCTGACACCACTAGCGGAAAGTGCGCTGCCCAAAGACAGCATGGTACCGACTAGAAAGAATGCGGCCCAGCTGACCGTGCCCACATATTCGTCCCATGTGAGGATCTCGATTTTTGGCAAAAACATGAACCCGAATCCAATGGCGGAGACAACTGCGATATTGAAGACCGGGAACCAGGAGCTGAGGACCCATAGAATGAACATGACGATGACTACGGTCAACACATATTTTTCTTTGAAAGACATCTTCTCTTCCACTCCGATATTGGCTACATATTCATCGACTCGCTCCTTGCCCACTTCAATAGGTTTAAATACTTTGCAAATGAGAAACCAGGCAAAAAACAAGGTTACAAATGCGATGGGGGAGCCCAATGCCATCCACTGGACAAAAGTGATGGTGATTCCTACTTGTTTCTCCAAAAAATCCATGATCAGCAAGATCAATGAAAATCCAGCCGGCGTGATGATGCCGCCGATCATGGCAGCGATGGGCAATCCGATCATAAAGGCCTTGCCGCTTTGTTTTTTCTCCACTGGATCGGTATAAATGGTTAAAAAGTTCAATACGACACTGATAAGAACAGCAGTAGTCGCTACGTTGGACATGATGGAAGAAAGAACGGCTGCGCTGAGCATGAATGCCAACAGGATCATGTTGATCTTACTGCCAAAGACTTTGATCAGCAATACGAGCAGACGACGGGAAAGAGGAACTTTGGTGATGGCATAGGAAATACCAAATGATACAACGACGAAAAGCATGATTTGGTTGGTGTATCCAACCATGGCTTGGGCAACGGTGTCAACTGCCTTGAAAGCTACCATGAAGGCGATCCCAAGGATGCAGGTGACGCCGATGGGGATGGGCTCCGTTACGAGCAAGACGATCAACGCCAACAAAATTCCCAAGGTCTTGATCCCTTGAACAGTAAGGCCTGGACTTTCTGGAACAAAATGCATTCCTACCAGGATGAAAATGGCTAATAAGATACCAAAGACATGCGACTTTTTCATACACACCAACCTTTCAATTTTAATCAATGTTTAGTGACTTATAAATAATAAATAGCATTAACTATACAAAATGTCAATCAATATTTAAGTTTTCAAAGAACAGGATGGAAAAATGAAAAGTTAGTAAAAATGCAGTTGAAGACACCGTTTTGTATAAAAATGGATTAAAGAGTTCATATTTTCAGGAGAATCATGTATAATGAAGCAAGAAAACTTTTAATGGGAAAAGGAGGATTTACTGAATGAACAGAAAATTAGTAATGGGAATTGTTTTGGTCCTTGTATTGGCTTTGGCAATAGGCTGTTCCGGAGGTTCCGGAGATGGAGAAGACAAAGTATATAACATTGCAACAGATACCACCTTTGCACCTTTTGAATTCCAAAATGCGGAGGGAGATTATGTAGGGATCGATATCGAGCTGTTGGCAGCCATCGCGGAGGACCAGGGTTTTGAATACGAATTGAACCCCTTGGGATTCAGTGCAGCAGTTGCTGCTTTGGAATCCAATCAAACAGATGCCGTTATTGCAGGCATGAGCATAACGGACGAAAGAAAAGAGAAATATGATTTTTCCGAACCATATTATGATTCTGGTGTTGTCATGGCCATCAGCGCTTCCAACACGGAAGTGACTTCTTACGAAGATCTGGAAGGAAAAACCGTTGCAGTGAAAGTTGGAACGGAAGGTGCAACATTTGCCGAAAGCATCAAAGACCAATATGGTTTTGAATTGACTTATTTTGAAGAATCTCCCTTGATGTATGAAGACGTAAAAACTGGTAACACGGCCGCATGTTTTGAAGACTATCCGGTCATGGGATACGGAATTTCTCAAGGAAACGGATTGAAAATGGTCACAGATATGGAAAAAGGTTCTTCTTACGGGTTTGCCGTCATGAAGGGCGAAAATACAGAACTGCTGGAAATGTTTGATGCCGGATTGGCCAATATAAGAGCCAACGGGAAATATCAGGAAATCATCGACAAATATATCGCAGCAGAATAAAAGAGGTAACGTATGAATTTAGGCAAAGTATATTCAGAAGCAGGCCCGTTGCTCCTCAAGGGAATGGGCATTGCTGTTCAGGTAACGGTTTTGGCATTGATCATGGCATTGGTGTTGGGGATGGTCGCCGCTTTGATGGGTCTTTCCAAAACACCGCTTCGATACATCACTAAAGCCTATGTCTGGCTCATAAGAGGAACGCCAATGCTGGTGCAGGTAATGTACATTTACTTTGCCATTCCTCAACTGCTGCAATTTATGGGCTATAACGTACGGTTGACTGCATTTGATGCAGCGTTGATTTCATTGACATTGAATGCAGGTGCTTACATGTCGGAAATCTTCCGAGGGGCGATCAATGCGGTGGAAAAAGGGCAGATGGAAGCTGCTAGAAGCCTTGGGCTTTCTCAAGGTCAAGCCATGCGGAAAGTCGTTTTACCACAAGCATTGCGTATTTGTTTGCCATCCCTTGTCAACCAGTTCATCATTACATTGAAAGATTCTTCCATCATTTCCGTCATCGGTTTTGGGGAAGTGATCTATCAAGCCAGGATCTATGTGGGCCGTACCATGGATTCCTTTGCCACCTACACTTGGGTTGCCTTGATGTACCTGGTGGTGATCACTGCGTTGACTCAGATCAGCAAAGTGGTTGAAAGGAAGGTGCAGATATGACCGAACAAGCCCAGATCGTCGTAAAGAATTTGCACAAGTATTTTGGAAAGCTGGAAGTTTTGAAAGGGATCAACGTCAACATCGAAAAAGGGGAAGTGGTATGTGTCATCGGACCCAGCGGGTCCGGCAAGTCTACATTCCTGCGGTGTTTGAATCGCCTGGAAGAGGCAACGGATGGCGAGATCGTTATAGACGGTGAAATGATCACTAAACCTGAAACGGACATCAACAAAGTTCGACGACACATCGGCATGGTTTTTCAACAGTTCAATTTGTTTCCCCATTTGAGTGCCAAACAAAACATCATGATGGCACCTTTGGAGCTGAAGCTCAAAAGCAAGAAAGATGCAGAGGCAAAAGCACTGGAACTGTTGGACCGGGTCGGGTTGTCGGAGAAGGCGGATGTCATGCCAAGACAATTGTCAGGCGGTCAGCAGCAGAGGGTGGCCATAGCCAGAGCGTTGGCTATGGAACCGGACGTCATGTTGTTCGATGAACCGACCTCTGCACTGGATCCGGAAATGGTGGGAGAAGTTTTAGCCGTCATGAAGGAGCTGGCGTCCATGGGTATGACCATGGTGGTGGTGACCCATGAAATGGGTTTTGCAAAAGATGCGGCAGACCGTGTGTTGTTTATGGATGAAGGCATCATTATGGAACAGGGTACACCGGAAAAAATGTTTACCAATCCGGAAAACCCCAGAACTATTGAGTTTTTAAACAAGGTACTGACTGCTTGAAAAAGAAAGAAAAAGAAATCCCCATCGCCGATCTCTTGGCGATGGGGATTTTTCAATACGTTGCTGTTACTTCGTTCCTGTCCACTTGGCGATCTCTTCTTCCGTTCCAAGCACGCTGTGGGTACCGCTAATATTTGTTAGTTTTCCTTTAAGATAATCGATCCCGCTGGTGTAGTAATTGTAGTTGAGCGCCGTTCTGTCTTTTTCCGTTCGAGGATTCGGCTCCGGGATGGCGGAAAAGAGAGACTTGGTATAAGGGTGGACCGGATTGGCAAAAATTTCATCTTTGGAACCCGTTTCCACCAGATGACCCAAGTGAAGTACTCCAATGCGATCGGAAATATACTTTACCATGGACAGGTCATGGGCGATAAACAAGTAGGCGATGTTGGTCTCCCGTTGGATGTCTTTCATCAGATTGACCACCTGGGCTTGAATGGACACATCCAAAGCACTGATGGCTTCGTCTGCGATGATCAATTCCGGGTCCATGATCAATGCTCGGGCAATACCGATCCGCTGCCTCTGTCCGCCCGAAAATTGATGGGGATATCGGTTGGCATGTTCATGGGACAAGCCGACCATTTCCAGAATTTTGTACACTTTGTTTTTTCTTTCTTCCTGGGTCAGCTGGGGAAAATGGATATCCAGTCCCAAGGCGATCAAATCGATGACCTTTTTTCGTGGATTCAGTGATGCCATGGGATCTTGAAAAATCATCTGCATGTTTTGACGCAGACTTTTCGTAGTATTTGCATCCAGCTTTCCACTGATGTCCATCCCGTTGAATTCGATCTGTCCTGCCGTTGGTTCGTATAAACGGATGACAGATCGACCGATGGTCGATTTTCCACTGCCGGATTCTCCAACCAGGCCGTAGGTTTCACCGGGATAGATCTCGAAAGAAACGCCATCTACCGCCTTGACGGTAAACTTTCTGCTGACTTTAAAATATTGTTTCAAACCGGTCACTTTCAAAAGGGGTTTATTTTGTTCCATGGATCAATCCACCTCCAACATTGCCTGGATTCTCTCTTTAAGTTGAGAGGGCATTTCCACCTTGGGCGCATTTTCATGCAACAGCCAGGTACTAGCGTAGTGGGTCTCGGAAATCTTGAACATGGGAGGCTCTTTTTTAAAGTCGATATTTAGGGCAAATTCATTGCGTTCTGCAAAGGGGTCTCCCTTGACTTTGTTCAACAAGTTGGGTGGACTTCCAGGGATGGCGTACAAACTGCCTTCGCTGCTGTCCAAACTGGGCATGGAAGACAACAAGCCCCAGGTATAGGGATGTCGAGGGTCGAAAAACACTTCTTCCGTCGTTCCTTTTTCCACAAATTTACCTGCATACATGACAGCCACATAGTCAGCTACCTTGGCTACGACTCCCAAATCATGGGTGATATAGATGACAGAGATGCCTAACTTTGTTTGGATCTCCTTGATCAGTTCCAGGATCTTCGCTTGAATGGTCACATCCAGTGCCGTCGTTGGTTCATCACAGATCAAAACATCCGGATTGCAGGCCAGTGCGATGGCGATGACGATCCGCTGCCGCATGCCTCCGGACAATTGGTGGGGATAATTTTTCATTCGCTTTTCCGGTTCCGGTATTCCTACCAGATCCAGCAATTCGATGGCTTTTCGATGTGCATCTTCTTTTGATGTATTGTAGTGAAAGATCATGCCCTCCATAACTTGCTTTCCGATGGACATGGTGGGATTCAGCGAGGTCATTGGATCTTGAAAAACCATGGCGATCCTTTTTCCGTTGATCTGCTCCCGAATCTCTTTTTTCGACAGGGTAAGGAGGTCCTTGGTCACTTCCTTTTTTCCATCCTGATAGGTAAATTCGATCTTTCCGCTGTTGATCTTGCCATTGCCGGACAGGATACCCATGATGGCTTTTACAGTAACGGATTTGCCGCTGCCGCTTTCTCCGACGATGGCAACGGTATCTCCTTTGTTCAATGTAAAATCCACACCTCGTATTGCATTGATCTCACCTGCGGAGGTCACAAAGGATATGGATAAGTTTTCGATTTTCAATACTGCATTTTTGCTCATGTTCTCACCTACATTTCCTTCATTTTGGGATCGAATGCATCCCGCATTCCGTCGGCCAACAGGTTGAAGCTAAGCATGATCAGTGCCAGGACGATCACTGGGAATATGATCATGTAGGGATGAGTGGTAAAGGATTTGAATGCATCACTGATCAGCGAACCCAACGAGGCCAATGGTTGTGGCACACCCAGTCCGACAAATGCCAGGAAAGCCTCCGTAAATATGGCGTTGGGTACGGAAAACATGGACATGATGATCAATTGGCCAAAGATGTTGGGCAGTATTTCCTTGAATATGATGAAGAAATCTTTCGCTCCCAGTGTCTTTGTTGCAAGGATGAATTCCTGTTCTTTTAGTTTGAGGACTTGGGCTCGGGCGATCCTGCTCATGCCGATCCAACCCCGTATTGCCAAAGCCAGTGTGATGGTGCCCAGACCCGGTTTCATGACGATGATCAACAGTGTTACCATGACAAGGGTTGGGATGCCGTTGATGATCTCCGAGATCCGTTGCATGACCATGTCTACCCGACCGCCAAAATAACCCGATATGAGGCCGTAACTCATGCCAAAGAGCATGTCCACAGCAACGGCTACCAAAGCGATGTACAAGGAGATCCTCGTACCTTCCCATGTCCGTGTGAAAATATCTCGTCCTAAAACATCGGTGCCAAACCAATAATAAGTGTCTTCCAAACCAGTCAAGCTGCCGTCTTCAGAAACGTATTTGTTGATTTCCACCATTCCAGTGGATGTGGACATGGTCTCGCTGCCGTCAAAAATGCCTAAAGGCTCCAGCAACTCGATCCTGGGTGCCAGGTTCTGATGGCTGATGGTTTGAAAATCATAGGTGTATTCGTTTAATCCGGGACCGATGATGGCCATGAGTATGATCAAAAATATGACGAACAGGCCAACGACGGCTCCCTTGTTTTTTGTGAAACGGGAAAGCATGTCTTTCCAATAGGACTGCTTGAAATAAGTATCGTCGATAAAGGCATCGTGATCGTTTCCAGCCAATACAAAATCATCCGGCGCAAATACATATTCCTCGTTATTCATGGAGATCCTCCTTTGCCAAACGAATTCTCGGGTCAATAATTCCATAAAGAATATCGACAAACAGCATGATCGCTATAAAAAGGACGCTGTAAATAAAGGCTAAACTGATGATCACATTGTAATCATTGGATTGGATGGCGGTTACCATAAGGCTTCCGATCCCCGGAATGGAGAAGAGTTTTTCAATGACCAGACTGCCTGTCATCAAGCTCACCACCAAAGGAGCCAAAACGGTGACGATGGGGATGAGTGCATTTCGAAGTGCATGTTTGAAGATCAAGTTAAAATTACTGACCCCTTTGCTTTCTGCCAACAGCATATAATCCGTACCAAGGACCTCCAGCATTTCCGTCCTTGTAAAACGGGCCACTGTAGCGATGGTGAACATGCTGAGCGCCACTGTGGGCAAGATGGTCGACTCAAAGGGTGCAGACAACTGGTAGAGCAGTGGAAACCACTTTAAACGAAAACCCAATGCGTAAATAAGCGCCATGGCAAAGACATAGGACGGCAAGCTCACTCCCAGAACGGAGATCACCGTCGTCAAGGTGTCAAAAATAGTGTTGTGCTTGATGGCAGCTATGAGACCCAGTATGATCCCTATGATGGTACCCAAAAGGATGGCTTGGCCGCCGATGCGCAATGACAAGGGGAGCCTGCTTTGCAGAAGGTCTGCTATGGGTGTGTTTTTGGATATGTTATATGATACGCCAAAATCACCGGTGAGCATGGATTTGACATAGTTGACAAAACGCAACATGACTGGTTTGTCCAAGCCATATTTTGCGTTGATGATGGCTCGCTGCGCTTCCGTCAATTTTTCATCATTAAAAGGAGAACCCGGCATCAACTCCAACATGATGAAAAGGATAAAAAGAATGACGAGAAGGGTCAAAGCTGCGATGCCGACGCGCTTTAATATATACTTTTTCATCTGATCATACTCCTTTCGTTGATGTAAATTAAATAACAGAATGACGCTGTTGTCAATGGTAACAGCGTCATTGAAGTCCTCTGTTTTATTTGTTGGAATAGTAGTCTCTTTCTATTCGATTGTCGTGTTTTTAAAGATTTTGTTGACGCCGACGGAGTGGAATTCGATTCCGGAAACTCCGGTTCGGATCATGACGGCATCACCCTTTTGATAGACAGGGAATATGACGGCTTCGTCCATGACGATTTTTTCAGCATCTTTCAAAGCGTCCCAACGTGCTTCCAGGTCTAGAGCCAGCTCGCCTTTTTTTGCGGACTCGATGATGGCATCGTATTCGTCATTGGACCAGAAGCCGTAGTTGTTGGGGCTTCCTGTAGTCCACATGTCAAGGTAAGTCATGGGGTCTGCATAATCCGGGCCCCATCTGGTAAGACCTAGTTCAAAATCGCCTTGCTGCATGCGCTCTACACGATTTTTCTTCGGCATGGTTTGCAATTCGATGGTCAATCCCGGTAAATTGGTCTGGATCTCTGATTGCAGGAACTGAGCCACGTTCATGGCAGATTCCGTGTCTTCCACGATCATGGTATAGGTCAATTCTTCAACGCCCAGTTCTTCTTTTGCTGCATTCCAGAATTCTACGGCCGCAGCTTTGTCCATGCTCAAGTAGGTATCCGTGGTTTCACGGTAGTCTTTACCATCCGGACCGGTTGCCAACAGTTTAGGTACTGCGAAGTCGGCTGGAATGGATCCATCTTTAAGAATATTGTTTGCGATGGCGTCTTTGTCAAATGACAAGGCGATGGCTTTTCTCAAATTTAGATTTTCCAGTCCATCTACTGTTTGGTTTGGAGAAACGTACCACAGATAGCCTGCAGCAACATTGGTGAATTCCGGATCGTTCTGGAATTGCTCCACTTGCTCACCGGAAAGGTTGGCTACGTCCAAGTCTCCATTTTGATAGGAAAGCATGGATTGCTGTGCGTCTTTGATGACTTGGTATTCGATGCCGTCAAGAGCTACAGCGGCAGCGTCCCAATACTCTTCATTTTTTGCCAGTTCAATGGTGGTGGCAGCTGGCTCATAAGCGGTGATCTTGAAAGGTCCGTTGCTGATCAAGGTCTCCGGTGAAGTTCCGTAAGAGTCTCCTGCTGCGGTAAAGAATGCTTCGTTTACCGGGAAGAAGGATGGGAACGCCATCAGGGATTCGAAGTAAGGAACCGGAATGTCAAGTTCTACAACCAGGGTTTTTTCGTCTTGAGCCGTTACGCCCAGTTCTTCAACAGCCATTTCGCCGGAGCTGATCGCTGCTGCATTTGTTACTCCTGCAATCTCCATGATGAAAGCGTATTCACTGGCAACAGCCGGATCGACCAGGCGTCTCCATGCAAATACAAAATCATTAGCAGTCACAGCTTCGCCATTGGACCATTTCGCATCTTTCAACGTGAAAGTGTAGGTTTTGCCGTCTTCGCTTTTTTCCACGGAATCTACCATGGCTTCGATGGGATTACCATCGGCGTCGATGGAGTAAAGTCCTTCTGTGATGGCTGCGATCACTTCAAATGAAGTACCATCCGTTGCGATTTGCGGATCCATGGAAGCAACTTCCACGTTGAACTGCACTCGCACAACGTTTTCTCTTTCTGCTCCGCCGTTGTCTCCATTATCTGCCGGATCATCTCCACCGCCACATGCCGTGGTTGCGATCAGCAGAAAAGACAAGAGCAATACAGTCAAGAGTGCTTTCTTTCCTTTAAATCTTTTCATATTTTCCCCCCCTGAGAAATTTTTTGATTACCGTATTTTAAACGATACAGTTATTGAAATATTCTGTATTTTCAATCAGTAATCTTTTTTAATTATATAAATTGCTCAATTAGAAGTCAATTTAATTTTGGTAATATGGAAATAAATGGCATGGTTAAAGGAAGGGCAGGCATTAGTGTTAAATTTGAAAAGAGCGAATTTAGCGACTTGCAATTTACAATACCCGTGTAAATTGATATACTTGATACAAAATGATTGGATAATGCAGCAGAAAGGCAGGGTTGTATGTGACATCGAATGATATGGATTATGATACTGCTCCGAACAAGACCTTGGATCGATTCTTTCGTGATTACTGGTTGATCATAGTAAGTTTTGTGCTGTCTTTTTTTGTGTTCTACATCTTTCGCTTTTCGGAGGATCTCATTTATCAAGTTTACATAGCCGACAGGTACTTGATCTTTCACATGATCATTGAATATGCCTCCATCATCATGTATGTTGCCGCTTTTTTGCTGGTATTTTATGTTGGGGACAACGACAAGAGACTGCGGATGAAGATCACTGCCGCCATGCTGCTTTTCGTTGCGTTTATCGATTTTTGGCATACTTTTTATTATGACGGCATGCCCGGAATATTGACGGCCAGTTCCGTCCAGTCGGCAACATCCTTTTGGATCATTGCCAGAATGGGGTTTGCCTTTGGTATCTTGGCGGCTTCCATGACATCCATGAACAAACTGGTAAAAAAACCGGCAGGTATAGCCATGGCCCTGCCGCCTGTAAGCCTGGCCGTTTTTTTTCTTATTTATATCAGTTTTTTTTCCGACTATTTTCCAGCCATGTTCGTGGAAGGCGAAGGACTGACACTTACCAAGCAAGTGTTGGAATATGTGGTGATCGGGATAATGCTGGTTGCATTGATTTTATTGCTGAAGGAATACCATGTGGCCAGACGACGATCCTTGGCACTTTTCATCGCTGCGTTGATCGTCAGCATTTTTTCCGAACTGGCCTTTACCAGCTATGCCAGTGTCTATGACACCTATAATCTGCTTGGACACTTGTACAAGCTTGTAGCCAGTTATATGATCTTTAAAGTTATTTTCATATTCAACATTTATTACCCGTACGAGGAACTGAGCAAGGCAAAAAAAGAAATCGGGAAATACGCAAACAACTTGGAAAATCTGGTCCAACAGCGCACCATCGAGGTGCAAAAGGCAAATGAAGAGATATTGAAAGACATCGAATACGCCAAAAGCATCCAAAAGGCAATCATGCCGGACAAGGAGATGGAATTTGATGTCATTCGATTCTACAGCGAATATGTGCCTTTTGAAAAAATCGGCGGCGATTTTTTCGGCGTGGAGGATCTGAATGATGAATACATGGGTTTTCATATTGGCGATGTGGCTGGTCATGGGATCCCTGCGGCCATGATGACCATTTTTATGAAGCAGAGCATCATCAGCAAACGGGTGTACCAAAGTGGTCTGAATGATGTTTTCATGCCAAACGTGGTTTTGCGCAATCTGTACAATGAGTACAACGATACGGATTTCCCATATGAGATGTATGCTGTGATGATCTACGGTCTGATCCACAAGCAGACCAGGCAGATGACCTTTTCTTCTGCTGGACTAAACACCCTGCCGGCCGTGATTCGAAACAAGGGAGGTGTGTCCTTTGTTGAGCATCGGGGTTTCCCCATTTGCAAGTACGGCAAGGATTACGACCCTGGATTTACGAATTACACCATTGCCCTGGATCCAGGCGACAAGATCATGTTTTATACCGACGGGTTGCTTGATGCCAGAAACTCGAAAGGAAAAGCTTACGGAGAGCAGCGACTCTTTGAAGCCTTGGAAAAAAACAAGAAAGCCACGCCCAAAGAGATCTCCGGATCCGTTTTGAAGTCTTTAAAGAGTTTTTCAAAAGACCAGGAGTGGACAGATGACGTTCATTTCTTTATTATGGAGATAAAGTAAGGGGTCTAGGTCGACAAAAGGGAGGCACATCATGAAAAGACGGGTTTTGTTTTTGCTTTTAATGGTCTTTTGGGCAGCAAGGGTGTTGGGGAATTCCACTCCCGTTCGATGGGAGGATTCTCCCATCTCCGTGTTGATGAGTGTGGATCCGAATACTACTATTGCTGTTACGGAAGAAGTGCTGACGTTTGATTTCACCGAAGAAGAGCAGACCGACTTTTCTTACAAAGGCCGGGTGGAAGCTTCTTATACCATGATCAACACCGGATCTGAAAAGGTGAACAGTTCCATGGCCTTTCCCATCATAGGTTCCATTGCAGAAAGTTTGCAGGACGACGTTCAATTGACTGCAGACGGGAAAGAGGTGGATCATGCGACGGTCTATGGAGATCGGGTGGATGATCTGGATGAGGTGTTTGCGGACTTGTCGGTGGAGACCATTTTGGGACAGCTGGATGGGAACGATTACAAGCCGGAGAATTTCGACATGGAATCTGCAATGACCTGTTACACATTCAACGTGGAAACACCGCTGGAGGCCATGGATCTTGAAGTGAGTTGGCAGGACAACGGCAACCAGTCTCATTTTTCCCAGGGGTTCAACGGGTACCAAATTCGGGAGGATGGAGGACGAACCGCATCGTCATGGATTCGGAATGATGGGATTGGACTGAAAATCTATTCTTTGCAGAATGATTTGAATTTTACGTATTCCGGAGAGGTATTGGAAGAAGGGAATGAAAGGCAAGCAACGGATGCCTTTACCGTTTCTCTGGAAAAAGAGGAATTGCCCATGGATGCATTCATTGTTGAATTCATGACGGCATCCAGTTATGGTGGCTTGCCAAAACAGACGGTCTTGGACCATTTGGATTTTTATATAAAAGAACTGGATCGCAGCTTGGACCATTCACCTGCAGTTATTACTGAAAGCGACGTGGAGCATATTCTTTCAACGGAACGGTATATCATTTTCGTGTACGACGTTCCATTTCAGGCAAACGAGATCCAAAACAGCACGATCACATACAGTACTAGCGGGATCATGGATCGATCCCGTACGGTCACACCTACTTACACATATCAGTATCTTTTGAAACCAGCGGAACACTGGAAATCCTTTCAAAATTTGACCATAAGGGTCCTGCCCCCCAAGGAAGCTCCCTACATGATCGACAGCAGCATGTCATTTGAGAGGTCGGAAGATGGAAATTACATTGCAGCTGCACAAGAGTTGCCAACAGAAAATTTGCAGTTCACCCTTTTTGAGAAAGAGCAGATCGGTACTTCAGACCGAATAAAGGGATACATCAACAACCATCTCTACGGGTTATTGATCTTTGGTGTGCCCCTGGCAGGGTTGCTGGTTTTGGGGATCCTGGCAAGGATGCTGATCAAAATATGGAAAAAATAAAAGTTAAGGAGGAAGGGTTCATGATTCGAGATTTGATCCTTAAAAACCGTACCTATCGACGTTTTTACCAGGAGGTGAAGCTGGACCGGGAAACCATAATGGAGTGGATCGACCTGGCAAGGCTTTCTTCATCGGCTGCGAACAAACAGTCCTTGAAGTACATCATATCCACAGACGAAGAGAAGAATGAAGAAATTTTCAAGAACATTCGATGGGCAGGTTATTTGAAGGATTGGCCCGGACCGGAAGAAGGGGAAAGGCCAAGTGCTTATATCGTCATGCTGGGGGATCGAAGTATCAGCGAAAATTACTTTTGGGATCCGGGGATCGCATGCCAAAGTATTCTTTTAAGCGCCACGGAACAAGGATTTGGGGGCTGCATGTTCGGCAGTGCCAATGAAGAGGGGATCCGAGGGGTCTTTGCCATTCCACCTCAATACGAAGTGATCCTGGTCATCGGGTTGGGAAAACCCAAAGAAACGGTGGTTCTGGACGAAGTGGAAAAAGATGGAGACATCAAGTACTGGCGCGATCCGCAACAAGTCCATCATGTACCCAAGCGCAAACTGGAGGATATCATATTGGATCTATGATCAAGGGAGGTGCTTGATATGGAAAGAACCAACATGGACAACATCGATACAAAACTGTATGGCAACAAACATTTGGACATTGCCTATGGCAACCATGCGGATCAAAAGATGGACCTGTATTTACCGGAGAATGGAACTGGACCTTATCCAGTCCTCATTTTTCTGCATGGAGGGGCCTTCATGTTTGGAGACAAGCAGGATTTTCAGGTTCGACCCTTTTTAAAGGGATTGGAACGAGGGTATGGAGTGATCAGCGCAAATTATCGTCTGGCCGTAGAAACCAAGTATCCGGAACCACTGTTCGATGTGAAAGCGGTAGTGGCCTGGGTCAAGGAGAAAGGGAGAGAGTTCGGGCTGGATGGCCAGCGGATCGCCTTAGTGGGAGAATCGGCAGGTGCTTATTATGCAGTGATGGCTGCAGCCACCCAGAATCGCAGGGAATTTGACGGATCCAACCCGCCGGATACGGTAGTCCAAGCCGTCGTTGATTTGTATGGACCCACGGATTTTACCATGATGAAGCCCCATTTCGAGGAAAGCGACGTAAAACCGCTGGGTTTGGACGATCTGGGGGACCTGTCGCCGGAAGAAGTGCTGTTGGGGGCTTCCTATGAGCAGATATTGGGCCTGTTCCGCTTTTCCAATCCGATCCTTTATGTGGATGAGAACATGCCTCCCATCCTGATCCAACATGGGAAAATGGATGGAGTGGTACCCTACCAGCAGTCCACGATCCTTGCGGAGGCCATCAAGAAACAAGGCGGCAAAAATGAAGTGACATTGGAGTTGTTTGATGAGTTCGAACATGCAGATCCTGCATTTGAAACGGATGAAAAAATAGACCGAATTTTTCGGTTTTTAGACAAGCATCTCAAATAAAAAGGAGAGGGCCCTTGACAGGGGCCTTTTTCGTCTTTATAATTAGCTTAAATAAACCTATGAAGTAGAGATCAAGCCGTTATATGCGCCTACAGAGAGCAAGGGGTTGGTGGAACCTTGCGGAGATGCAGATCGGTAAATGGACTACGGAGGGTGCGGTGAAAGACCGGAAGGTCGAGTATCCAAAACGTAGGTCGGCGTTAACGACAGGAAATGTGTTGGCATTTCCAGGAAAATTTTATGAATGATTAAGGTGGCAAAACAGATAAGTTCTGTCCTTATATTTAAGGACGGAATTTTTTTATTGAAATCTGCTCCCTTCCTCATTTGTCCAACAAAATAATAAGGAAAGAGGGAAAAAAATGAAAAAAGCGGTATCTGTTCTTATTGTTGGCATGTTGATCTTGGGGTTGTTTGCAGGTTGTTCCGATGACGGAGCAACGGATAAAGGCAGCGGGGAGAAAATATATCGGATCGGGGTGGTCCAACCCATGGATCATCCATCCCTGAACCAGATCCGTGATACGATCGAGGAAGAATTGAATGACCTTGGGTATGAAGGCAAGGTGGAACTGGTCTTTGAAAATGCAAACGGGGACATGAGCTTGCTGCCCACCATCATGCAGGAGTTGATCAACAGCCAAGTCGACATGATCGTGCCTATCGCAACGCCTTCCGCACAGGCAGCGGCGGCAACGACGGAAACCATTCCCATCGTATTTTCGGCAGTCAGCAACCCGGTGGAGGCAGGGTTGGTCACATCCTTTGAAAATACGGACAAGAATATCACCGGAGTATCCAATTCCATCGCCATTGAAGATATTTTTGAATTGGCTGGGGTGTTGACTCCGGAAGTGGAAACATTTGGATTCATCTACAACAGTAGCGAGATCAACTCTTCCGTGGGGATCGAACGGGCAAAAGCGTATTGCGAGGCCAATGGGATCCCCTATCGGGAAGCCACCATCACCGGTACGGCGGATCTTCAACAAGTGGCCTCTTCCCTGGTGGGCAGTGTAGATGCATTTTTCACTCCCAACGACAATACGGTGGCCAGTGCCATGGCGACCTACATGCAGGTGGCCATGGAAGCGAAGATCCCAACCTATGTAGGTGCAGATTCCATGGTTGCAGACGGGGGCCTGGCGACAGTGGGCATCGACTATACCGTATTGGGACGACAAACGGCTGCCATGATTGCAAGGATCATGGACGGTGAGGACATCAATGAAAACCCGGTGGAGCAGATCGCGGAATACGCCAACATGATCAATGTAAAAACGGCGGAAGCTCTGGGAGTGACCATACCGGAATCGTTAAAAGAAGATTTCGTCTTGATCGGCGAGTAGAATTTCAACCATCTTGCATAAAGAAAGGAAATATATATGACGTTGCTTGTTGGCTCCATACAACTAGGGTTGCTCTACGGGGTGATGGCCCTGGGGATCTACATTACATTTCGCATATTGCAGCTCCCGGACTTGACGGTGGATGGAAGTTTCTCCCTGGGTATGGCGGTGGCTGCCGTGATCACGGTAGCCGGTCATCCGGTATTGGCATTGATCGTTGCTGTGTTGAGTGGAGCCCTTGCCGGATTGGCTACCGGACTATTGCAGACCAGACTGGCCATCCATCCCATATTGTCGGGGATCCTGGTCATGACTGGACTTTATACAGTGAATCTCTTCATCATGGGCGGAAGGGCCAACTTGTCCGTGATGGGAAATACTACAGTCTTTACCCAGTCAAAGACTTTGGTTGCATTGGTGGTGGCCTTGTTTTTGACCATCCTGCTTGCAGTGTTTTTTAAAACCAGGTTTGGTTTGGCCATTCGCGCTACCGGGGATAATGAAGACATGGTCCGGTCCTCGTCCATCAACGCAGATTTGATGAAATGCGCCGGATTGATTCTGGGAAATGCCTGTGTAGGACTTGCCGGTGCCTTGATCGGCCAATACCAGATGTTTTCCGACGTCGGCTCCGGCAGCGGGATGGTGGTCATCGGACTGGCTTCCGTCATCATCGGGGAGACCATTTTTGGAAAACGGGGAGTAACGATCGGTCTGGCATCTGCAGTAGGCGGTTCCATCCTGTACCGGATCATCATCGCCTTGGCATTGCGGGTGGACTTGTTCCCATCTTACGCACTCAAGCTTATTTCTTCCGCCATCGTCGTCATCGCATTGTCCGGTCCGTCCCTGCGGCGGGGACTGGAACAACAGCGGGTACGCCGATCCGTGCGGGAACACCAAAGGAGGTTGGATTCGGATGCTTCGACTGGCGCAAGTAAGTAAAACATTTTACAAGGGGACCATCAATGAGAAACAGGCGTTGAAAGATCTGGATCTACATTTGGAACCGGGAGATTTTGTCACCATCATCGGCTCCAACGGGGCAGGGAAGTCCACACTCTTCCATGCCATCGGCGGAAGTTTTCTGGTGGATACGGGAGCCATCGTGTTGGACGGAAAAAACATTACAGCCATGCCGGAATACAAGCGTTCTTTCGACATCGGCCGGTTGATGCAGGATCCAATGAAGGGGACGGCCCCTTCCATGACCGTAGAGGAGAATCTGGCGCTGGCACATACCAGAAAGGCGAAGAAAAGTCTTTTTGCCATCAATAAAAGAGACACGGAGGTTTTTCGGGAAATGTTAAGTCGCCTGGAGCTTGGTCTGGAAGAGCGGATGAAAACCAAGGTGAAGAATCTTTCCGGAGGCCAAAGACAGGCAGTGACCCTGTTGATGTGCACCATTGCATCTCCTAAATTACTGTTGTTGGATGAACACACGGCTGCCCTGGATCCGGCGACGGCCGTGAAGATCATGGACATCACCAGGGAAGTGGTGGCTGAGTCCAACATCACAACCATGATGATCACCCACGACATCCGATCCGCACTTTCGGTCGGAAATCGCACCATCATGATGGATGAAGGGGAGGTCATTCTTGACATCCGGGGAGAAGAGAGAGAGAATATGTCGGTGGAAAAATTGTTGAGTTATTATTCGGCAAAGAAACACAAGCAACTGGCGGATGATCGCATATTACTGGCATGAAAAAAACACCCGAAAGGGTGTTTTTTAATGTGATTCGGACATTTCAACATGATTTCGGACCACTTCACAGGAAGCTTGGAACAACGCCTCTTCTTCTGCCGTCAAGTCCAGTTCCAGGACGGTCTGGATGCCGTCTCCACCCACTATGGCAGGTACGCCGATGGCGATCCCCTCCTGGCCGTAGGCACCTTCAAGGAGGCAGGACAGGGGTAAGATCCGTCTTTCGTCGTGGAGGATGGATCCCACCAGGTCCGCAACGACGGAACCGATGCCGAATTCGGTGGAATTTTTACCGTTGATGATGTCCATTCCGACGGTTCGCGTTCGTTGGAGCACATGATCCAGATCCAGTTTGCCATAAGATTTTGGGTATTGATCCATCAATGTTTGCAGCGGAAGTCCGCCGATCTGTACATGGGAAAAAGGGATCATGCTGGAATCGCCATGTTCGCCCAGACTGTAGCAATGGATGGATGCAGGATGTACTTCTAATTCCTTCCAGAGGATCCGTTTCAGGCGGGCGGTATCCAGGGAAGTGCCGGTACCCAGTATGCGGCTGGTCGGCAGATCCACATGCCGGTGCATGTAGGTGGTGATCACGTCCACCGGATTGGAAATGCATACCAGGACCCCGTCGAATCCGGAACCGTTCAGTTTTGGTACGATGTCCTTCATCACCTTGATGGAATCCCCCATGGTGTCAAGACGTGTCTGCCCCGGTTTTCGGGGAACACCAGCGGCTAGCAGTACGATCTGGGCATCGGAACAATCCTGGTAACTCCCGGAGCGAAGGACCACAGGATGGGGCATGAACGACAAAGCATCGGTTATATCGTCGGCTTGAGCTGCGGCTTTCTTTTCGTCGATATCGATAAAAACGATCTCCTGGATCGATCCTCCCATGCTCAAGGCATAGGCGCAGTGGGAGCCGACGTGACCGGCGCCGATGATGACGACTTTGTTTTTGTTGGATGATCGTGGCATATTGTTTCCCTCATTTCTTGAATATTCAGGCTACAAGCTATATTATACTATAAGAACCGTTAAAAATGTTGGGAGGGTTGTCATTGAACGCACTGGAATCGGGAATGCAACTGGTAGCTTGGTACAAGAACAACGCAAGGCGTTTGCCCTGGCGGGACGACCCTGCACCTTATAAAACTTGGATCTCGGAGATCATGCTGCAACAGACAAAGGTGGATACGGTGATCCCTTACTTTAAGAGGTTTATGGATGAGTTGCCGGATGTGGATTCCTTGGCGTCTGTTGACCAGGATCGGCTCTTTAAATTATGGGAGGGCCTTGGATACTACACGCGCTGTAAAAACCTCAAAAAAGCGGCACAAATCGTTATGCAGCGGTATGGAGGAGAACTTCCGGATGATTACGCATCCCTCTTGTCTCTGCCGGGCATCGGACCTTATACGGCCGGTGCCGTCGCTTCCATTTCTTTCGGTTTGCCGACACCTGCAATAGACGGAAATGTACTGCGGGTCATTTCGAGGCGATATGGCATAAAGGAGAATATCGGAAAGATTGCTGTAAAAAGGAAGATCGAAAGCCTGGTGTTGGACATGATGCCAAAGAATGAACCCGGGACCTTCAACCAAAGTCTGATGGAATTGGGAGCTCAAGTCTGCATCCCCAATGGCAAGCCCCTATGCCAAGCTTGTCCATGGGAATCGAGCTGCATCAGTTACAAAAATGGATGGATCGACGAAATCCCGTATAAAGATAAGAAAAAACCCCGCCGGACAGAGGCGAAAACCATCCTGGTGGTGGTCAGCAACAATTTGGTGGCCATCCAACAGCGTATAGAAGGTGGGCTGCTTTCGGGCATGTGGGAGTTTCCAAACACGGAAGGGAAGATGGAGGATGGGCAGGTGCAGGAATGGGGAGGAAAAAATAGTCTCCATACAGTATCGGTTGTTCCAATGGGTGAAGCAAAGCACTTGTTCAGTCATGTAGAATGGCATATGATCGGCTATCTTGTAGAAGTGAACGATCCTGTCCATGTCCCGGGATGGCAGTGGGCCACCCTGGAGGACTTGGAGCATCGCTTTGCCCTTCCATCCGCCTTGGACCACTACAAGTCAATGATTTTGAAATAGAAAAAGCGCCACACTTTGTGGCGCTTTTAACATCCTTACTCCATTGCTTTATGGTATTCCTGGAGAGATTTGACAGGCTCCGGATCCGTATTGAACTTTTGAGATTCGATCCCCTTGACGCTGGCCAGGGCCGCTGTAACAGTAGTGATGTAGGGCACCTTATGTCGGATGGATGACTTTCGAATGAAACTTCCATCACTTTGGCTCCGTTTTCCCGACGGGGTATTGATGACCAATTGGATCTCCCCATTGGCGATGGCATCCAGTATATTGGGTTTGGTTTCAAACAGTTTGTTGATCTCTTGAGCGTCGATGTGGTTATCTTTCAAGAAGGCGTGGGTTCCTCCAGTTGCCTTGATGTGGAATCCGATCTCGGCAAATTTTCTGGCTACCGGCAACACGCTTTCCTTGTCCTTGTCATTGACGCTGATCAGGACGGTGCCTTCTGTAGGCAAGGCAGTTTGGGTTGCTTCCTGGGCCTTGTAAAAGGCTAGTCCGAAGGAGTCGGACAATCCCAACACTTCCCCCGTACTGCGCATTTCCGGGCCCAGGATCGGGTCGACTTCCGGAAACATGTTGAAGGGGAATACAGCTTCCTTGACGCCAAAGTGAGGCAGTTCCTTGTTTTTCAAGCCGGAAATAGGATATGCTTCCTGGTCCAGTTCTTTCATCAAAATGGCTGTAGCAATTTTTGCCATGGAGATATTGCAGACTTTCGAGACCAGTGGAACCGTTCGGGAGGCGCGGGGATTGGCTTCCAGTACGTAGACTTTGTCGTCGGATATGGCGTATTGCATGTTCATCAACCCGATCACGTTCAGCTCCTTGGCAATTTTCTTGGTATACTCGTTGATGGTTTCCTTGTGCTTGTCTGAAATGGATATGGGTGGAATGACACAAGCGGAGTCGCCGGAGTGAATGCCGGCCAGCTCGATATGCTCCATGATGGCAGGTACAAAGACATCCTTGCCATTGGAGAGAGCATCCGCTTCTGCTTCTGTTGCATTCCCCAAAAATCGGTCGATGAGGATGGGACGCTCTGGAGTGACCCCGACAGCAGCTTCCATGTATTGTCGAAGCATGTTGTCATCGTGGACCACTTCCATGCCTCTGCCGCCCAATACGTAGGACGGTCGGACCATGAGGGGATAGCCGATCCGCTGTGCAATGGCTAGGGCTTCCACCATGTTGACCGCCATTCCCGATTCCGGCATGGGGATCTCCAATTTCTCCATGATCTCCCGGAATCGATCCCGGTCTTCCGCCAGATCGATGGTGTCTGGAGAGGTCCCCAGGATGGTCACTCCCAGTTCTTCCAGCTCCTTGGCGATATTCAGGGGCGTTTGTCCGCCAAATTGGACGATGACGCCCAAGGGTTTTTCTTTTTCGTAGATGCTTAGCACGTCTTCCACGGTCAAGGGCTCGAAATACAACTTGTCCGACGTATCGTAATCGGTGGAGACCGTTTCCGGATTGCAGTTGACGATGACTGTTTCGTAGCCCAGATCCCTCAGGGAAAAGGCGGCATGGACACAACAGTAGTCGAATTCGATGCCCTGACCGATCCGGTTGGGTCCGCCTCCAAGGATCATCACTTTTTTGTTGCTGGTGGCCGTGGTTTGATCCGGTGCATTATACGTGGAAAAATAATAGGAGGCATCCTCCACGCCACTGACCGGCACGGCTTCCCAGCCCTCCGTCACGCCCAGTGCCTTTCGCCGATTTCGCATTTTCGTCTCTGTTGTCTGGTACAACATGGCCAGGTAACGGTCGGCAAAACCGTCTTTTTTTGCCTGGATCAACAATTCGTCGGGGAGATCTTCCATGGTATGTTGTCGGAGCTTCTCTTCCAGCATCACCAGTTCTTGCATTTGTTCCAGGAAGTAGCGTTTGATGTGGGTGATCTGGTGTAATTGATCCAGATCGGCACCTTTTCGGATGGCTTCATAGAGAATGAACTGTCGTTCGCTGGTAGCCTCGGCCAAGAGGGCCATCAAATCTTCCAAAGGACGCTGGTGAAAATCTTTCGCAAAGCCAAGGCCGTAACGTCCGATCTCCAGGGAACGGATGGCCTTTTGCAGCGCCTCTTTGTAGTTTTTCCCGATGCTCATGACTTCGCCAACGGCTTTCATCTGTGTGCCAAGAACATCCTTGGAGCCTGGGAATTTTTCAAAGGCCCATCGGGCAAATTTGACGACGACGTAGTCTCCGGAAGGAGTATACTTGTCCAGACTTCCATCTCTCCAATAGGGGAGTTCATCCAAGGTGATCCCTGCCGCCAATAAAGCAGAAACATAAGCGATGGGAAATCCGGTGGCTTTGGACGCCAGAGCGGACGAACGGGATGTTCTGGGATTGATCTCGATGATGACGACCCGGTCTGTTTTTGGGTCGTAGGCGAATTGCACGTTGGTGCCGCCGATCACTTCGATGGCTTCCACGACTCGGTATGCATAGTCTTGCAGCCGTTTCTGCAGGGATTGAGAAATGGTGAGCATGGGGGCGGTACAGAAAGAGTCGCCGGTGTGCACGCCAATGGCATCTACATTTTCAATAAAACAGATGGTGATCATTTTATTGTTGGCATCCCGTACCACTTCCAGTTCCAGTTCTTCCCAACCCAAAACTGATTCTTCGATCAAGACTTGTCCCACTCGGCTGGCAGAGATCCCTCTGGAAGCAATGACTTGAAGCTCTTCCTTGTTGTATACCAAGCCACCACCGGTTCCACCCATGGTGTATGCCGGTCGAACAACAACAGGATAGCCCAGTTCATTGGCTATGGCTTCTGCTTCTTCTACAGAATAGGCAGGAGCACTCCGGGCCATCTCAATGCCAAGCTTGTTCATGCTGTCCTTGAATGCGATCCTGTCTTCCCCGCGTTCAATGGCATCCAGCTGTACTCCAATGACTTTTACACCATATTTGTCCAGGATCCCGGCATTCATCAGGTCGATGCTAAGGTTCAAGGCCGTTTGTCCACCCAGATTCGGCAACAGGGCGTCCGGTTTTTCCTTTGCAATGATGGCTTCCAGTCTGGAAACGTTCAATGGTTCGATGTAGGTGACATCGGCAACTTCCGGGTCCGTCATGATGGTGGCCGGATTTGAATTGACCAGTACGATCTCATACCCGAGACCTCGCAGGGCTTTACAGGCTTGTGTACCCGAATAGTCAAATTCACAGGCTTGACCTATGATGATGGGACCGGATCCGATAATCAAAATTTTATGGATATCTGTTCTTTTCGGCATGATTTCCTCCATTTGTTTTCCTTTTTGTTACGTTGTATATTATCACAACAATCGCATAAAAATAAACAACAAATGTGTTTTTATGCTGATAAATTTCCTTTTGTTACGGAAAAGCAAAGAAGGGGTATAGGTAGTTTAACAGGAAAGGGGAATGATCATGGAATACCAAACGAAGAAATTGCCGAAAAAAGTGTATGAGAGAGAATTGAGAAAGCTTCATATCGAACTGGTCAAATGGCAAAAATGGGTAGTTGACCAAGGTTTGAAAGTGGTGGTGATCTTTGAAGGCAGGGATGCTGCAGGCAAAGGAGGGACCATCAAAAGGATTACCGAGACCCTAAACCCCAGACACTGTCGGGTGGTCGCCCTGCCGGTACCAACAGAAAAGGAAAGAACCCAGTGGTATTTTCAGCGGTATGTCTCCCATTTGCCCTCCGCAGGAGAAATCGTTCTCTTCGATCGAAGCTGGTATAATCGTGCCGGAGTGGAACGGGTGATGGGGTTTTGTACCGATGAAGAGTATTGGGAATTTATTCAGACAGTCCCCCAGTTTGAAGACATGCTGATCCGTTCGGGGATCACGTTGATCAAATATTGGTTTTCTGTCAGTGAAGAAGAACAGGAAAAACGGTTTCAGGATCGTATTGAAGATCCGACAAAGCGGTGGAAGATCAGTCAGATGGATCTGGAGGCAAGAAAAAAATGGCACGAGTATTCTCATGCCAAAGATACCATGTTCATTCATACGGATACGGACGATTCCCCTTGGTATGTGGTGGAAAGCGATCTGAAACGCAACGCCCGGATCAATTGCATCCATCACCTGCTGGAACAGTTTGACTACAAGCAAGTGAGACCTCGAGAGATCGTTTTACCCTCCATCAATCAGGTAGGGTCTGTGGAGAGGATCCCTTATGACCGGCAACGATTGGTGCCGGATCATGCAAAAGCTTTGTTGGATCGGGAAGAAGATTAACGAAGGTTGACAATTTTCAGGCCTTTGTCTTGAAGATATTCAATGATCTCCGGCAAGGCTTCCACCGTTCTTTCTTTTTCATGGAAGAGTATGATGCTGCCGCCGGTGACGTTTTCTTTGGTGTACTCCACCAATTCTTGGGCATTGTTTACTTTCCAGTCTTCCGTATCCTTGCTCCAAAGTACGATCTTCATTTCTTTTTCTTCCAGAAGTTCGAAGGTGGTCCGGTTCATGGAACCGTAAGGAGGACGAAATAAATGGGTGCCGACGCCAATAATTTTTCGAAAAACATCGTTGGTCTGTTCGATTTGCGACCATTGATCCTCTTTACTCAACGATTTGAAATATGGGTGGGAAAAGGAATGATTTCCTAAAGCAAAACCCTGTTTGTGAATGTATCGCAGCAAGTATTCGTTGCCCTTTACATTTTCTCCTAGGAAGAAAAAAGTGCCGCCTACATTGTAAGAAGTAAGGATATCCGCAATTTTCTTTGTGTATACGGAAGGCCCGTCATCAAAGGTCAAGGCAATGGTATCCATGGGTAAAAAACGGGATCGAACATCTTCCAAGAGCACAACGGATTTGGAATTTTCCGGGACGGGAATTTGGATCAGCGTAGCGATCTTTATGGATTTGTCTTCAACAGGAGCAGAAGAATCTGCCTTTTCAAAGAATATTTCCTGCGTTTCATTTAAAGAAGGGAATGCCTCGGATCCATAAGGAGCATCTACCGGCAGATCGGAAGATCCTTTTTCGCTGTTGCCGGAATTTGCAATGATGCCGTTGGATAAAAAGATAAAGCTAAAAGCGGCGATGAACAAAAGGGAGAAAAAGCCGGTTTTTTTAGAGAAAAAGCTGTGTTTTTTCTTCTCGGAGGGCTGATGCAACCGTCGATCGTTGGCCCCATTGTTGTTTTGGGTTTTTTTATTTTTTTCATTGGCGAGGTATACTTGTCGAACAAAGTTTTCGGTACATGGGAAATGGATGGTTTGGCTGGTGTCCAGCTGAGTGACCGACAAGGAACCAAGCCACTTGTCTACATTTTCAAGACGGTGAAATTGCCGTGACAGGCGATAGCGACTTCTGCCATGGTCCTTAGAAACGAGCTTGTCGAGGACAAAATACATCTCTTCGTCGATTTTGATGGAGCTGGTGCTGGATGACATGCCATGATGCAGTCGCATCTCCATAAAAAATGCGTCCAATTCTTTGTACACACGAAGGATCTCTATGAAGTTTAAAGTATATTCGTTCATGCAGCCACCTCGTTAGCAGGTATATTTTTGCCGATTCCAACGCGTTACGATCAGATTTCTTTGGATTCTCCGGCTTCTTCCATGGGACTGGTCAATTTGGCGGTAAACTCATTGAAGGTATCAATGAGATGTTTCTTTTCCCGTTGCAGCTCGGAGAATCGATTTTTCAGATCTTTGTTTTCTGTTTCAAGGGACTGTATGATTTTTTGGAATCGTTGTTCAATGCTCTCCACCGATTCCTTTTCTTTGGAATGCTCCTTGAACAGTTCTTCGAATTTTGTCTTTTCTTCTTTTAAAGCTACTTTGATTTTATCCATTTCTTCTTGGGAATTGTTTTGGTAAAGGGTAAAATCTTCCAGCAGTTGATCATACTGCATTTGTTTTTCCGTAAGCTTGTCTTCCAACTTGAAAACCATGTTCTCATATTCTTTCGATTTTTTCTCGATTTGTTCCACGATGGCATCGTGATGGGACAAGCGATCTTCCATGAGCTGGATCTGGCTTTGAAGACTCTGGAATTTTTTCTGATCCAATTTTCTGGTTTTTATGAAATTCTCTGTGCTGGTGAGCAGATCCAACTCAACAGGATCTAAATTCTCCTTGGTAAAAGTAAGATTTTCCAGTTCGACATTGGTTGGTTCCTGTCGACCATTAAACAAGTTCCTGTTCATAAACGCACCTCTCTCTAATGAAATGGAAACGTTGAAAGCATGGTCACTTCCATACATTTTTTATTATATATGAAAGAAAATTGTTTTGCGACCAGAATATCCAATATTTGCAGAATTTTCTTTCAGGACAAAGTAAACGCCAGAAGCGGCGTAAGCCGTCTCTGGCGTAAATAGTAGAAATTGCCGATTTAGAACAATTCCTTGCTCATGCGGTCGATTTCTTCATTCGTTTTTTCATAAACACCTTCAAAGGAGCTGAAACCCAATCCTCTTGTGAGGCAAGGGATATAGTACAATTTGCCACAGCTTCTGGTGGATCGTTCCACTTCTTCCCGAATGATCTCAGGAGTCCAGTCTGGGAAGTCCATTTTTCCACTGTCCAGATCGCCCATGAAAGTAATCTGTGGGCCATATTGCTTGATCAATTCAGGAATGTTGTTGGTAGACATGGCACCCTGCCAGATGTCGATTCCCATTTCGATCATGTAAGGAACCAATGTTGCGGCCCAGTTGTCAGCGTGGTGAACAACCAGCTCAACACCGTTGTCTTTGTAATATCCGTAGATTTTTTTGTACGGAGCCAGGAAGAATTCTTCAAACATTTCTGGAGAAAGGAATGTGGAGATTTGTCCACCCCAGTCGTCATGATGGAAAAGAAGATCCGGTTTGACCCGTCGGATCAATACTTCCGCCAGCTTCAATTCGTACTCTGTCAAGTAATCGATCAATTCGTGCATTTCATCGGGATACTCATAGAAAGCAGTCAATGCATTTTCCATGCGCATCAAGTGGTGACACTGCTCGAAAAGACCAGGAGCAACAAATACGCCGCAATATTTTTCGTTGCGATCCACAGCTTTTGCGTGAGCTTCTGCTTTTGCCCAGGACTCGTCGTCATCGATGACTTCCGGAGCTTTTACATACTCTTTCCAATTTTCGATGTCCTTGATGACGATGTGCTCTTCATCATGGACCGGGAATCCGCCAAGTTGACCTACGGGCCAGCTGTAATAGACGCCCCAATCATTGGGAATAAGGTGTTCGCCAGGAGCTACACCTTTTCTCATGTTGGCTTCCATGATCAACTCCATGAATTCATACTGTTTTACGAATCGGTCGGGATTTCCCCCTTTGATGGTTTCCAATAAATTTTGTCGAATGGTTAACATTTTAAATGACCTCCTTCAATTGCATCTGTTCCAAAGTAAATACGATTCGATCAACAAAAATTATTTCTTGACCAATTCTTTTGCTTTAGTAACGGCACTACCAGCGTCCGGAGCATATCCGTCTGCCTTGATCTCGTCTGCATAAGCTTGGGTAACAGGCGCTCCACCAACGATGACGGTGAATCCGGCATCTTTCAGTGCCAAGGAAGTTTCCTTCAATGCAGGCATGGTGGTGGTAAGCAATCCGGAAGCGGCAACGATGACTGCGTTGTTTTCTTTTGCTGTTTCAACAAATTTAGCAGCAGGTACGTCTACACCAAGGTCGATCATGGTGAATCCGGCGCTCTCCAGCATCATGCTAACCAAGTTTTTGCCGATGTCGTGAAGGTCTCCAGCTACGGTTCCGATAACGCAGGTTCCCAACGATGTGGAAGCGTCTCCGGCCAGCAACGGCTTGAGTACGTCTACGCCCTTGCTCATGGCTTTTGCGGAGATCAGCATTTCCGGTACGAAGATCTCGCCGGCGGAGAATTTGTCTCCAACGATTCCCATGGACTCGATCATGGCATCCAAGATCTCTTTCGGTTGTGCGCCGCCGTCCAATGCTTCCTGGACCAATCCTGCTACTACTTTGGTTTTACCCTTTGCTACCATTTCTTGGATTTCTTGAATTTTTGACATGTACTATTCCTCCTTTTATTTTCAAGCAACATATGTTGCCTTACTGACAAGTGAAAACGGTTGCAGTTTTATAAAAATGCAAGCTTCGAAAACATTATATATGTATAAATTTTATCAATGATACGCTTGTAAGTCAACAAGCAAACAGAAATTATTTGAAAATAATCCAACGAATACAATATAATAAAATTTAACGCATTAAGAAATTGTTAATCAGAAAGATATTACAAAAATAGCGTATCAATAAATCCGTCATTTGTCAAGTTCATAGAAAAGGAAAAGAAGCACGCGAGATCGCGTGCTTCTTAAAATTTTTAGAACAGTTTTTTGCTCATTTCGTCGATGGCCTTGCTTGCTTCTTCATATACTCCCGGGAAGGAACTGAAGTTCAAGCCTTGTGTCAGGTTGGGGATGAAGTAGAGTTTGCCGCAGTTCGTGCAGGCTCGTTCCACTTCTTGATGAACGATCTCCGGTGTCCAGGCAGGGAAGTCAACCACTCCACTGTCGATATCTCCCATGAAGGAAATTTTTCCACCATACTTTTTGATCAGTTCCGGTGTATCATTGGTGGTCATGACTCCTTGCCAGATATCGATTCCCATTTCGATCATGAAAGGCACCAGGTTGGCGCTGTAGGCATCGTTGTGATGAACGATCAACTCCACACCGTTTTCCTTGTAAAAACCATAAATCTTTTTGTAAGCCGGCAGGAAGAATTCTTCGAACATTTCCGGTGAGACAAAGGATGCCTTTTGGCTGCCCCAGTCATCATGATGGAAAATGGCGTCCGGCTTAATGCGACGGATCATTTCTTTGGCATAAGCCAATTCTCTTTCCGTCAAAGCGTCGATCAATTCGTGCATGTACTCCGGTTCTTCATACAATCCCATCAAGGCATCTTCCATGCTCATGAGGTGATGGGTCATTTCAAATACGCCAGGAGCCACGAATGTAGTCACGAATCGTTCGTTGCGATCCACATTTTTTGCATGTTCTTCTGCAGCTGCCCATGCAGCGTCATCTGTTACGATCGGCGGTATGGTCACCTGTTCTTTCCACTTGGTGATGTCCTTCAAAACCTTGTGTTCTTCGTCGTGGACCGGGAATCCACCCAGTTGACCTTCCGGCCAGCTGAAAGTGATGCCCCATTCGTTTTTCAATGTTTGACCCGGGCCAACCATTTGGCCCAGTGGGCACTCCATGATCAATTCCATGAATTCATACTGATTGACAAATCGGTCGGGATTTCCCCCTTTGATGGTCTCCAATAAATTTTCTCGTATTGTCAGCATCATTAACTACCTCCTTTTTCTGCTGCTTCGTGTGTGTACATTGGAAGCAATGATATATTTCAGGTCATTCGGTTTGTCTATTATTTTACCAATTCTTTTGCTTTGGTAACGGCGCTACCAGCGTCCGGAGCGTATCCGTCTGCCTTGATCTCTGTTGCATAAGCTTGGGTAACAGGTGCTCCACCAACGATGACAGTGAATCCGGCATCTTTCAGCGCCAAAGAAGTTTCCTTCAGTGCAGGCATGGTGGTGGTCAACAATCCGGAAGCGGCAACGATGACTGCGTTGTTTTCTTTTGCAACTTCAACAAATTTTGCAGCAGGCACGTCTACACCAAGGTCGATCATGGTGAATCCGGCGCTCTCCAGCATCATGCTTACCAGGTTTTTGCCGATATCATGAAGGTCTCCAGCTACCGTTCCGATAACGCAGGTTCCCAACGATGTGGAAGCGTCTCCGGCCAACAACGGCTTGAGTACGTCTACACCCTTGCTCATGGCTTTTGCAGAAATCAGCATTTCCGGTACGAAGATCTCGCCGGCGGAGAATTTGTCTCCAACGATTCCCATGGACTCGATCATGGCATCCAAAATTTCTTTCGGTTGTGCGCCCCCGTCCAATGCTTCCTGGACCAATCCTGCTACTACTTTGGTTTTACCCTTTGCTACCATTTCTTGAACTTCTTGAATTTTTGACATGTACTGTTCCTCCTCGTAGTGTTGTTATATTGTTTGTTTAATGGTTCCCCTTACTTTTTCTTTGCACCAAAGATGCCTTCCCGATATGCACTGATGTATTCCATGCAGTACTCGTCTTCTCCCAGCATGCACTCTGTGGCGTAGATCATTCCCATCAGGTTTTGATCCGTCGGATCCAAAATGGCGCTGTCCAAACCGGCTTTCATGGCCAGTACGGTAAAGGCCTGGTTGACGATCTTTCGTGCCGGCAGGTTGAAGGAAATGTTGCTTACCGCTCCCGTTACGTGGATGGTCGGGTATTGTTTCTTGATCTCGGAGATGACCGTCTCCACCATGGCGATGCCGTCTTCCGACGTACAAAGCATTTCGATCAATGGATCGATGTGGAATCTGGACGGGTCGATGTTGTATTCTTTGGCTTTTGCCATCAGGTTTGCAAATACTTCCAGTCGCTTTTCCGCCGTTTGCGGGATCCCTGTATCGTCGTTGAGAAGTGCTGCGATCTCCCATTTTGTGTCGGCGATGACCGGGAATACGTTTTCAATTTTCTTTCCCTCCATGGATACGGAGTTGAAAAGACCCGGCTTGTTGCAATACTTCATGGATTCCAGACAAGTCATTTCGTTGGGGCTGTCCACTGCTATGGGAGTATCTGTTACCTCCTGTACCAAGTCGATCAACCATTTCATGGTCTCCAGCTCGATGTCGTCGTCTACCGATGCACAAACGTCAATGAATGTTGCTCCGGCTTCCGTTTGAATTTTTGCCAGATTTCGGATGAAATCTGCGTCCTTGGCGGCGATGGCTTTCGCGACCGAAGGAATGGATCCGTTGATTTTTTCTCCAATGATAATCAATGTGTTCCCTCCTATTAATTAATATTGTCATCGATTGCATTAATCGACAAACCCATCCGGTTGGATCCGGATGAAATTATGAATATTTATGTCTACTTAAAATCTTACATAGAAATGGGCGCTTTGTCAATATATTATTTAATCTTGTTTGTAAAGAAATATTGTTATACAATATTAAAATGAAGACAAATTTAGCTTGAGTAAAAGCTTGAAAAATCAAGGAAAGTAAGCAAAATTTATGACAAAAGGAGTTAATAAAATGGCAAAGATGTTGAAAGTAGAATTTCCTTATTTGAACAAATCCATTGAAGTGCCGGAAGGTACAAAGTTGTCCCAGGCATGTGCAGATGCAGGATATCCCCTCAACCTGGTTTGCGGTGGACGGGGTGTGTGTAAAAAATGCGGTGTCGACATTGAAGAAGACGGTGAAGTCAAGCGGGTCTTGTCCTGTCAAGTAGTTGTATACGATGGTATAAAAGTGTTGTTGAGAGAAGAAGAACAGAAAGTGCAGATCCTGACTTCCTCCACCATGGATCAAACGGCCCATAATCCGTCGATCCACTCGCTGCATTTTACCAGAGAGCAACTGTTTACAGAACTTGGCGACAACGATTGGTCCACCTTGCGGAATTTGACGGACAAAAAAATCCAAAAACCCGAATTGGAGATATTGCAGAAGATTTCTAAAACATATCACCACGAAAGCGGTTTGCGCCTGATCATGAACCACTGTGAAATTCTAGATGTTATGCCGGGAGATGACGAGAGGACCGTTTACGGTATTGCATTCGACTTGGGGACCACCTCGGCAGTAGGATATCTGTATGATATGGAGGATGGTAGGATCGTTGGTGTCAGTTCCACCATGAACAAACAAACGGAACTGGGCGGAGATGTCATATCCAGGATCAATCATGTAGTGACGGAACCGGACAAATATGGTCCTCGATTGCAAAAGCTGGCAGTGGACACCTTGAATGAGATCATCACGGATATTTGCGATTCCCATAAGATCGATATCGTGGACATCTATATGGCAGTAGTTGTAGGCAACAGCACCATGCAACATCTGTTGCTGGGATTGTATCCGGAGTATTTGGGTAAGAAGCCTTTTTCCAGCACCATCCATTCCGTGTATGAAACCAGTGCAAAACATATCGGCTTGAAGATGTGTCCCACAGGTAAATTTGCCATATTGCCGCTTCTGGGCGGGTTTGTCGGTGCGGATACGACAGCTGTATTGTTGTCCATACCCAATGACAACAAGGTTCGATTGATGTTGGACTTGGGCACCAATGGCGAGATCGCTGTCGGTAAAGACACCAACTACAACGTATCATCAACTGCTTGTGGTCCGGCGCTTGAAGGTGCAGGATTGTCTCACGGAATGCGGGGGACCAACGGCGCCATCGAACGGGTCGCCATTGTAGACGGCAAATTGGAATACAAAGTGATTGGAAACACCAAACCGGAAGGGGTCTGCGGTTCCGGTGTCATCGACCTGGTAGCGGAAATGTATAAAAATGAAGTCATCAACGAACTGGGAACCTTCAATGATCCGGAGGATATGGTTTCACCAGATCTGAAGAAGAGGATCCGGAAGGAAGGCCATGAAAATGTTTTCGTCGTGGCATTTGCAGAAGAAACTTCCATTGGAACGGATATATTCTTCAGCCAGAACGACGTACGCCAGGTGCAAATGGCCAAAGCAGCCATCTACACTGGTTGTGTCATGGTGGTGGAGGATTACGGCATCAAGGGAGAAGATTTGACGGAAATCGTCATTGCCGGCGCTTTTGGAAACTACATCGACGTACACCACGCCCAATCCATTGGCATGATCCCCAAATATGAGGGAGTACCGGTACGATCTCTTGGCAATGCAGCGGGAACGGGTTCTCAGCTTTACCTCATTTCCAAGGAAAAACAACAGGAATGCCGTGTCTTGGGACGGGAAGCCATATTCGTTGAATTGGCCAACAAACCAGGGTTTATGGAACAATATACCGGAAACATGAATTTCGGGGACTCCTGGGAGGGAGAAGATTAAAAGCAATCAAAAATACTGTTGCACTTTCAAGTGCAGCAGTATTTTTTTTGTGAAATAAGTGTAAATCCATGTTGACTTATAAAATCTAATATGATTAAATCAAGATGGAAACAAAAATGAATGGTTTAAAAATTACAAATTCACTGTAAGGAAAGATCGCCTGATGTATATAGAAAATGGAGCTGCCGAAGCCGGAGACTCCATTTTTTTTATAAATTTTAAAACGAGGTGATAACATGACGGAACAAGTGAAAAACCCGCAAGAGAAAAAAGCCTACCGCACCAAGCTTTTCGAGGATCTGTATACCGGCATCATACCGGACCGAATACCGGTTTGGGATACGGTCGGTTGGGAATGCCTGATCCAGTATGCAGGCAAGGATCTGATGACCACCCAATATCAGTACAAGTATGAATTGATCCTTGAAATTTTGGAAAAGGGAATGGAGATCTGCAGGGGAGACATGCCCGTAGGCGCTTTTGCAAGAAATCCCATTGCCTTGATGTTCCAAAAATCCATCGTCATGGAGATGAGCCAATCCGGATTCATTCAGCATGCGGAAAAGTCGGTCATGGACCCTGACGAGTACGACGAGTTCATTAAGAATCCCCACGATTTTGTGTTGGAAACGTTGGAGCCCAGGCTCAACAAAGCCTACAGCAATGAAGTCATGCGGGCCAGAAGCTATGTCAAGGCCGTTTTGTCTCATATGGAACAGGCAATGGAATTTGGCAGGGCGGAAGCGGAGATCGTTGAAAAATATGGATTATTTACCCGCCCCATGGGTTCTGTTGGCATGCAAGTGGTTCCTTTTGACTACATTACCGACATGTACCGGGGGTTCAGCAAGATCCCATTGGACATGAAGCGTTGTCCGGAAAAATTGTTGGAAGCGCTGGAAGCCGTCATGCCTTACGCCATCTGGATGGGGGAACCGAATGTGATCAGTCCTTTGGGATGCAACATGATCATGACCCACATGGCTGCCTTCCTCAGTACGGAGCAATTTGAAAAATTCTATTTCCCCACATTCAATAAAGTTTGCCACATAGCCGCAGAAAAAGGACAAGCCATGCAGATCTTCCTGGAAGGAGACTGGACCCGGTTCATCGATCACCTTCAGGAATTGCCTCAGGGTACCCAGCTTTGGATGGAATACGGAGATCCGCAAAAATTCAAGGACAAATTGGGTAAAAAGATGGTTCTTGGTGGTTTTTATCCCATTACCCTGCTTAGCAAGGGAACAAAACAACAGTGTATCGACAAAGCCAAGGAACTGATGGACATCATGGCTCCTGGAGGAAACTATCAGTTTATCTCGGACAAGGCAGCTTTGGTCATGTCGGATTTGAATCCGGAAAACTACGTGGCGGTTTTGGAATACGTATTGGAAAACGGAAAATATTCCAATGCGGGAGAGCAAGTTACAACAGCAAAAAAAGAAGATTCCATCCAAAAATATTCTCACTTGTATCCAAAGTTCGAATCCAAATACGTGGAAAGTTTCGAAGAACTGACCAAGGATCATCCGCCGGCAGATCCAAGAGTGGAACCGTTGATGCGGGAGCATTACAACAAATACCACAACATGATCGATCGAGGATTCTTCCTGTAGAGGATCGTCGCAAGGCGCCAAGAAATCTGACTTGGCGCTTTCTTTGTTGTGAAAATAATATACGTGCCTTGACTTACAAATTTTGATATGATTAAATCAAATTATAAAAAGAGGATGAGGTGATAGCATGACACAACGACCCGATAACCCCCAGCAGATGAAAGAGTACAGAACCAAGTTGTTTGAAGATCTCTTTACCGGTGTGATCCCCGATCGCATTCCTGTAAAAGATGCGGTGGGACTGGAATTTTTGATCCAGTACTCCGGAAGAGACCTGATGACCACCCAGTATCAGTACAGTACTGAATTGCTTGTCGATATTTTTGAGAAAGGACGAGAGATCTGCAGAGGAGACACCCCCGTCAGTGCTTTTGCAAGGGATCCCATCGGACTGATGTTCCAAAAATCCAGTTTGATGGAAATGAGCAAATCCGGATTCATTCAACACGCGGAAAAATCGGTCATGGATGCAGAAGATTACGACGAATTCATCAAAAACCCTTATGATTTTGTGTTGGAAGTACTCCAGCCCAGGATCAACAAGGGATACGACAACGACGTCAACCGTGCCCATAATTATGCAAAATCCCTTCTTTCCGGTATGGAGCAGGGAAGGGCATTCGGTGAGGCGGAAGCTACTATGGTCGAAAGATATGGGTTGTTCAGACGGCCTTTTGGCAGTGTAGGCATGCAGATCGTCCCATTCGATTTTATAACCGACATGTATCGTGGATTCTCCAAGATCCCCATGGATATGAGACGTTGTCCGGAGAAGCTGCTGGAGGCATTGGAAGCCATTATGCCTTATGCCATTTGGCTGGGCAAGCCCAATGTGATCAATCCTCTTGGATGCAACATGATCATGACCCACATGGCGGCTTTCCTGAGTACGGAACAATTTGAAAAATTCTATTTCCCCACCTTCAATAAAGTTTGCCATATAGCGGCAGAGCAGGGACAACCCATGCAGATCTTCCTGGAAGGAGACTGGACCCGTTTCATTGATCATCTGCAGGAATTGCCTCAAGGTACCCAGCTTTGGATGGAATACGGAGATCCGCAAAAATTCAAGGATAAATTGGGTAAAAAGATGGTACTGGGTGGATTCTATCCCCTTACGCTGCTGGGCAACGGTACCAAGCAGCAGTGCATCGACAAGGCGAAAGAATTGATCGATATTCTGGCTCCCGGTGGAAACTACCAGTTCATCACAGATAAATCGGCCTTGGCGCTAGGCGACGTCAATCCGGAAAACTACGTTGCCGTCCTGGAATACATTTTGGAAAACGGCAAGTATGACAATGCAGGAGAATTGGTCACTACCGAAAAGAAAGAAGATTCCATACAAAAATACTCCCATCTGTATCCGAAATTCGAATCCAAGTATGTGGAGAGTTTCGAAGAATTGACCAAAGACCATCCGCCGGCAGACCCAAGGGTGGAACCGTTGATGCGGGCGGCTCACGAAAAGTATCAGAACATGATCGATCGTTCCCGATTGTAGGCAGTGACCATTCCACCTTGACAGTACCGAACATGAACACATCTTTCAATCATCAAACACAAAAGACTCGAAGAGTTCTCTTCGAGTCTTTTTGAGTATGTGTCGATTACAATGAACCATCAATCGTTTTTCTTATTGGAAAACGCAACGTGATCTTAAACTGGTCTCCATCGATCTCCAGATCGAAATCGCCGCCGCAGACTTTGGTGAAGCTTTCTGCGATGGACAGGCCCAGGCCGCTGCCTTCCGTTGTTCTTGAAGAATCCCCCCGGTTGAAGCGCTGGAGGATCTCCTCTTTTGTAAAATCCATTTCGTATCCGGCGGTATTTTTCAGGGAAACGATCGATTCATCTTGGTTTGTCGTCAGGTCCAAGAAGATTCGAGTGCCGGGCATGCTGTACTTTAAAGCATTGTCCATCAGGTTTTGAATGACCCGGTACAACTTGTTTCCGTCGGACAGGATGGGTGCACCCTCCTCCGGGAAGCTGGTGCGCAGGGTTGCCTGGGAGGAACGGATCTCATCGTCCATGTCGGCAACAGCCTGTTGCAGCAAGGTCTTCAAATCCAATGATTCCAGGTTGACTTGAATGTTTCCTGTAGTGCTTTTTGCCAGATCGAACAGATCGGCCACGATTTTTTTTAATCGGTTGGATTTTTCCGAAAGGATCTGGATGTATTCTTTTGCATTTTCCGACAGGTTTTCCTCTTTGGACAAGAGGTCCGTATAACTGATGATGGAAGTTAATGGCGTTTTCAAATCATGGGACACATTGGTGACCAGGGCCACTTTCATCCGTTCCGCCTTCATCTGCTCTTCCAGGCTTTCGTTGAAGCCCAGGTTGATGGCTTCATAAGTCTTGTTGTTGTATTTTACATAAAGGTAGATCAACACCCCTTCCGTTGCGATAGGGATCCAGAAGAGAGAGGGTCCTGTAGATAATAAAATCAAAAACAAAAATACCATCATAAAACTCGCCCCGATAAAGATCCATTGTCGATAGAAGAGGGATTTGGTCAAGGGGAACTGCTGAAACCGGCGACCGTCCAGGAAACTAGTAAAAAAACTCCATGAACCATGAAAAACCTGGTAAATCAGCGAATGTTTCAGCAAATTGCCCTTCTTTCCTTTTCGCACCCAGGACAAGAGGAGCGTTCCAAAGGCTAGGGCGGCTGCGAAGGTGAGGACCCCCACCAGAATCAGGTAAGATTTTTGCCTGGCAGAGAGGATCAGTTCCCTGTACCCGTAGGTTTGAAGAGCGTCCATTCCTGCCAGCCAGAAAAAACCGACGATAACAAAGGGGATCAGGAGCAGGTCCGAATAGATCCGATCAAAAAAGCATAGGTGGATGTCGTCCCCATCCGGTTTTTTGCCGGCTACGGTCAGGAGAAATACCAAAAGTACAAGGAAGGCGCCAAGTCCAAGGGCGGCGTTGCGGAAAAGTTCCATGGCAAGGCTCTTTTGGGATTGGAAGCCAGCCTCCTGGTTTTTAAAGAAATTGGCGGAGAAACCGACGTAAACGACGGCGTCGCTGGTTATGGATGGATAGTGGATCTCCACTGCATCCAGGGCATTTCCCTTTGCAACCCATCTGTTGTCCTCCAGCTCATAGTGTCCCTTGGGAAGATCTTTGAAATAAGCAGGATCATCCGTATCCATGTTGGTAAGGATCTGCTCTCCGCGTTCGATACGGTAATCAAATTCTGCATCTGCAGGGATGCTGTCCTCATCGCCGGTTTCCAGGAAATAACTTAATGAATATAGCGTCTCGTTCAGATCCTCTTCAAAGAGACTTTCCTCATAGGTTTGGGTCCACAACAACTGGGGTGACAGGTCCAGATAAAGCCATGTCTGGACTTGAAGGACGGAAAAAGTCAAAAATCCTGCAGCCAGCACAAAAACTAATACTTTCAGCCAAATGTTACGAATGATATTTTTCAATTTTATATCCAACTCCCCATACAACTTTCAAATATTTTGGTTCTTTCGGATCGATCTCGATCTTTTCGCGAATTCGACGGATATGGACCATGACCGTGTTTTCCACTGCATAGGCCGGTTCGTTCCAAACGTTTTCATAAATGCGCTCGGCGGAGAAGACCATGCCCGGGTGTCGAAGCAAAAACTCCATGATCTGAAATTCTTTTGGCGTCAATTTGATGCTGACGCCGTCCACATAAAATTCCTTGGCATCCGGATCCAGTGCCAGACCTCCCGTTTGCAGCATAGAAGAGATGCCGTTGTTTCCCACATCCCCCAACTTCAAATAGCGTCGCAGCTGGCTTTGTACCCTTGCGATCAGCTCCGAAGGTTGAAATGGTTTGGTCACATAGTCGTCGGCGCCCATGGTCAATCCCAGCACCTTGTCGCTGTCTTCGGATTTTGCAGAGAGAACGATGATGGGCAGGTTTTTCTTTTCCCGGATCTTCAAGGTGGCTGACAGGCCGTCCATCTTGGGCATCATGATGTCCATGAGGACCAGCTGGATGTCCGTCGATTCCAGGATCTGAAGGGCTTCGGCGCCGTTTGCTGCCTTGTATACATGATAGCCTTCCGGTTGGAGAAGTTTTTCCAGGGCCCCGGCGATCTCCTTGTCGTCGTCTACCACCAATATTTTCACATCGTTCATTTTCCATCGCTCCTTCACTACTTCGCATTATAAAACAGACTTTCGTCAAAACCGCAAACAAAAATCTTAAGAAATTCAAACATTTCTTACTTTTATCAGTATAATCGATTTCTAAAGGAAATTGAAGTTTGGAAATGATTGTCCAATTACAAGAATGATGATACAATTGAATACAATAAAAATGTTCCTAGATACGATCAGGGACAAATCAGAAAGGGTGGTACGATGACAACACTTCGTCAGGAAAGGGAGCAACTTTACTTCGATCTTTGGGAAGGCAAGCGTCCCAAGCGGGTGCCCATTGAGATCATGGCAAATTTGACCTATGCCATCGAGTATATGGGTTATTCCTTAAAACGGGAACTTTATAGTGCGGAAAAATGTGTGGAGGCAGCTGAAAAAATGGCAGAGTTGATCGACTCCGACAATTTGCCTACGATTCCCAACAATGAATCTGCGGTTTTCCGTTATACCAAAGCCCAGTTTATGGTACCCGGAAACGACGGTTTTTTTCAACATCCCAACATTTCGCCGTTGACCCAGGAAGAGTATCCGGAGTTTTCAAAGAACCCGTTGGACTTTATCGTCAAAAAGATCCAACCAAGAGTCTTTGGCATTTTAGAAGATGATCCCGAATTCGGCCATGTTCGCATCAATATCGCACGACAAGTGGTGGCCAATCAATTCGCCGGCCAGGTACCAAGGTTGATGGAAAAGTACCAGCGATCGGGAGCCGTCTCCGTTGGGTTGCTCATATGGGCCCCATTCGATTTTCTGGCCGATTACATTCGCAGTTTCTCCAACGTACTTTTGGACATTCGGAAAAAACCCGAATGGGTGCTGGAAGCCTGCGAAGCCATTTTGGAATATGAACTCAAGCAGGTGGAAATGCTTCCCAAGCCATTTCCCGGAACGGTACCGACCATACTGCTGCCTCTTCATATGGCGCCATTCATGAAACCATCTGATTTTGAAAAATTCTATTGGCCCACTTTCCAACGGCTTATTGAAGGGATCCAGGAGCGGGGATACCAGGCCAACATGTACTGTGAAGAAAACTGGACGCCCCATTTGGAAGCACTAAACGACCTGCCGGGACGATGCCAGATCGCCTTTGAAACATCGGATCCGAAAAAAATTGCTGCTGTGGTATCCAAGAAACACATATTTGCCAACGGATATCCAACGGAGTTGTTGAAAACCGGCACAAAAGAGCAGTGCATCGACAAGGCCAAGGAATTGTTGGACATTCTGGCGCCGGGAGAAAACTATATTTTTGCCATCACAAAGCCGTTTTTGCGGAAAAACGATACCAACATGGATAATGTTCAAGCCTTGGTTGAGTTCGTCAAGGAATATGGAAAGTATTAAAGGGGGGGAATGATCATGAGCGAGAACAACAAACTGGTCCTTAGCAGGGAAGAGCTGATCGAACGGTATGACTTGTCGGAAGACGATCAAGTGTATCTTCTAGACACCATGGAAGACATCGAAAAGGCGGTATACCGATTTTTGTCCTATCACCTGTAATATTATCAAAAAAGATGCTTGCAACAGCAGGCATCTTTTTTTGTGACAAAAAAAGAAATGATTACCATCTTTTATAAACAATGTATAAATCATACGTGTTTTATTGAAAAACGGGAAACCCTTATCGATGTAAGAATATTGGATTTTTATAGGAAGGGATGGTTCATAATATCAATATATGAAATGAAATATTGTAAATTTATAATAATTAAAATAAAAGTTGCGGGTAGATATTAAAAAATATTCTTGACATATAATATTGGTTGTGGTTAAATTTTTATAAAATCTTATACATCGTTTAAAGAATATCCGCAATGGGACTTTGAACGAAGAACCAAAAGAAGGAGGACGTAGTATGGGCTTCACAAAAAAACCGCTTAGCAAAGGCATCAAAACGTTTTATGGTCTGGGAGACATGGGATTCTCCCTGATGACCAGTGTGGAATTATTCTTTTTCGTCTTTTTCTTGACCAACGTGGCAAAATTCTCTTTGCCTATGGTGGCATTGATCGGATCCATCACCAGTATCGGGGATGCACTTTTGTCACCCTTTTACGGAGCCATCATTTCCGGAACAAAGCCGATGCGATGGGGTCGCAACCGATCCTGGATGCTGATTGCACCGCCCCTTGTTATTCCACTATACATGCTGCAGTACACTCGGATCAGCTCCAGTGAGATCATTGCCGCCGCCATCGTGTGTGCCGGTTTCATCTTGAGCCACATTGTCTGGAACATCGCCTGGGTGGCAAACGTTTCCATGATCCCGGCAATGGCCAACAATCCGGAAGAGCGTGGATTGCTTTCTTCCAGACGAGCTACATGGACCGCAATGGCCGGCGTATTCTTTTCCTACATTGGTCAACCGACGGCACTTTATATTGGTCGAGTAACGAATAATGAAGCATTGGGTTACACCTTGCTAGCCGGAATCATGGCTACCATGATGTTCTTGGGATACATGGTCGTATTCAAGCTGACAAAAGGTTACGAGCCCACCGGTGAAGAAGAGGCGGCCATGGCATTGACATCCGGGAAGGCCAGAGTCACATTTGGCGGGATGTTGAAAAACTTGTTCCAGAATCCTCCGCTGATCGGCTTGTTGTTGGGAGACTTCTTCCGATTTGTTGGATTCTTTATCATCACCGCTTCCGCAGCGTTTTACTTCAACTATGTTGCACAAAACATGACACTATTCCCGTTATACTTGTTGATCAGTTCCATCGCCGGTGTAATAGGAGCGGCCATGAGTTCCACCCTGATCCAAAAGCTTTCCAGCAGAGTTACCACCATGGTTTGTCTGTTGGCAGCAGGGATCTCCCTGATCATCGGAAATTTCCTGGCACTGAACGTCACAATGTTCTTCGTCTTTGCAACGTTGGCCCGATTGTTCCTGGGAGCTTGTGGAGCATCCTTTGTGGCAATGTATGCAGACGTATCCATCTATGGAGAATGGAAAACGGGAGAAAATGCAACTCCTTTTGTCATGGGTTTGATGAACCTGTCTTTAAAAACAGCCATCATTTCCAGAGGTACGGTCATTCCACTGGTATTGTCTCTAGCAGGATTTGATGCAACCTTGGATCCCACCATGGCAACGGAAGCCGTCAAACAAGCAGTATTGACCGTCAACATGCTGGTTCCCGGCGGTACCGCCATCGCATCCGCCATCATCCTCTTTGTTGGTTACAAATTGACTCGGGAAAGAGTTGCCGAGTTGCAAACGGAGATCGACAGCCGAAAGCAGCAGGAAGCCAACGCCTAAGCTCGATCATTTAAATCTGGATCTAAGAGCCATGATTCCATCATGGTTCTTATTTTTATGTCTTGTTTTTGAAACAATTGAGTTTTTTTCAAAAACAACCAGAATTATAAATTTGTAGAGAAACAGTTGACAACTAATATTATATATGTTTAAATTTAAATCATGACAAAATCAACTACAGAAACGGAGGATTTATTTATGGGTTTTACAAAAAAACCGCTTAGCAAAGGCATCAAAACGTTTTACGGTCTGGGAGACATGGGATTCTCCCTGATGACCAGTGTGGAATTATTCTTTTTCGTCTTTTTCTTGACCAACGTGGCAAAATTCTCTTTGCCTATGGTGGCATTGATCGGATCCATCACCAGTATCGGGGATGCACTTTTATCACCTTTTTACGGAGCCATCATTTCCGGAACAAAGCCGATGCGATGGGGTCGCAATCGATCTTGGATGCTGATCGCACCGCCCCTTGTTATTCCGCTATACATGCTGCAGTACACCCGGATCAGTTCCAGTGAGATCATTGCTGCCGCCATCGTGTGTGCCGGCTTCATCTTGAGCCACATTGTCTGGAACATCGCCTGGGTGGCAAACGTTTCCATGATCCCGGCAATGGCCAACAATCCGGAAGAGCGTGGATTGCTTTCTTCCAGACGAGCTACATGGACCGCATTGGCCGGCGTATTCTTTTCCTACATTGGTCAACCGACTGCGATCTATATCGGCAACGTTACGAACAATGAGGCGTTGGGATACACCTTGTTAGCCGGAATCATGGCTACATTGATGTTCTTGGGATACATGGTCGTATTCAAACTGACAAAAGGTTACGAGCCCACCGGTGAAGAAGAGGCAGCAATGGCATTGACATCCGGGAAGGCCAGAGTCACATTTGGCGGGATGTTGAAGAACCTGTATCAGAATCCACCGCTCATGGTACTGCTTTTGGGTGACTTTTTCCGATTTGTAGGATTTTTCATCATTACGGCATCTGCAGCCTTTTACTTCAATTATGTGGCACAAAACATGGCATTGCTGCCTTTGTACTTGTTGATCAGTTCCATCGCCGGTGTAATAGGAGCGGCCATGAGTTCCACCCTGATCCAAAAGCTTTCCAGCAGGGTCACCACCATGATTTGTTTGTTGTTGACAGGGATCGTTCTGATCTTTGGAAACTTTGTATCCCTGAGCGTTCCCATGTTCTTCATTTTCGCCACCCTGGCTCGATTGTTCCTGGGAGCAGTCGGCGCATCCTTTGTGGCAATGTATGCAGATGTATCTATCTATGGTGAATGGAAAACCGGGGAAAATGCGACACCCTTTGTCATGGGGTTGATGAACATCTCCTTAAAAACGGCCATCATTTCCAGAGGTACGGTCATACCGCTGGTATTGTCCCTGGCAGGATTTGATGCAGCGTTGGATCCCGCCATGGCAACGGAAGCCGTCAAACAAGCAGTATTGACGGTCAACATGCTGGTTCCGGGGATCACGGCGGTGCTGTCATCGATCATCTTGTTCCTTGGCTACAAACTGACCCGGGAGAAAGTTGCAGACATGCAGGCGGATATCGATGCCAACAAGAATGGCGATGCCATGAAAAAGGCAGTTTAAAGAATTCAGACCAGGAATCGGACGTTTCCTTGGGAGGTGTCCGATTTTTTTCTATGGCAGAAGGCAGATTCATAGTATAATACCCAAGTGGAAAGACTTGGAGGGGATGGATTGGATACATTGGAGAAAAAATATGGCTTGTTCACTGCAACAGCCATGGTGGTAGGTGTGGTCATTGGCAGCGGCGTCTTTTTCAAGGCTGACGACGTATTGTCCATGACCGATGGAAATCTTATATTGGCGTTGATCGCCTGGGGGATCGGTGCATTCTCCATGATCTTTGGATCCTTGGTTTTTGCAGAATTTGCACAACGGATCGAACGATCCAACGGGATCATTGATTATACGGAAGAAGCGTATGGTCCCAAAGCGGGATATATGGTAGGGTGGTTCAACTGGATCTTGTACTTTTCACCCCTGGCGGCCATTTTGTCTTGGGTATCCGCCATGTATACGGGGATCCTTTTTGGTGTACAAAATCCGGAAAACGCCGGGATCACATGGCTCCTTGCAGCAGGATACATGCTCTTGGCATATGTTCTCAATGCCCTTGCACCGAAACTTGCGGGGAACCTGCAAGTGGGGACCACTGTGGTCAAATTGGTACCATTGGCGTTGATCGGTGTGGTTGGTACCATTTATGGAATGAAAGAAGGCATCACCATGGATAATATCCTGGTCGCGACCCAAACACTTTCCAGATCCAGGGGGACCCTGGCTTCTGCCGTTGTTTCCACCGCCTTTGCCTATGAAGGTTGGATCATTGCCGTTACCATCAATTCGGAAATTAAAGATGCTCGAAAAAATTTGCCCAAGGCTTTGACCCTGGGAGCATTCATTGTTTTTATCACATACATTGCCTACTTTTTCGGGATCGCCGGAGTGATGCCCACGGAGCAGATCGTCAGCCAGGGGGATCAAGCCGTTTCCTTGGCGTCCAACACCCTGTTCGGCCCGTTGGCGGCGACGATCCTGCTGGGGTTTGTGGTGGTCTCTTGTCTGGGGACTTTGAATGGTCTGGTCCTGTCCACCATACGGCTGCCATACAGCATGGCGGTTCGAAACCAGGGCCCTGTTCCCCGGTACCTGTCCAGGATCCATCCTACGATCCGCATGCCCTTACCGGCTGCCCTGTTGGCCGGATGTATCTCCTTTGGCTATTTGTTGTTGTGGCATGCCAGTCTCAACGGGGCATTGGGTCGGTTCGTGGCTTTGGATGAGATCCCCATCGTCATGGTCTACGGACTCTATGTGTTTCTTTATATATGGTACATGAAACGATTTCGCGATCTTGGGTGGTTCAAACGATTTGTGATCCCCACTTTTGCCTTGATGGGGGCCATGGTGATCCTGTATGGTGGTGCCAGTAATCCAAGCATTGGAATGAATCTGTTGATCTCCATTCTAGTCTTGGTTGCCGGTCTGCTGTTTTATCGAAAACAGTAACAAGGATGTAAGGACACGTCCCGCAGAACAAACTTCTGCAGGGCGTTTTTTTATTTAACACAAGCTTAACAAATCCTTAACCCCGGCAAAACAAAACCGAAAAAAGGATGTGCTATACTTCAGTTGTGCTCAGGAAAAGGGTGCAAAAATAATGATGATCCGAGGAGGACTCTTGATGAAAAAATGGATGGCGCTGTTGTTGTTAATGACCATGTTGCTGGCGGTAGCAGGTTGCGGTACCACAAACAACGGAGATGATAATGGAGATGTTTTGAGCGGCACCGTCAACGTGGACGGATCCGGGACGGTTTATCCGCTGATGGCTCATATCGCTGAAAACTACATGACGGATGTGGCACCCGATGTGAGCGTGCAAGTGGGAAGAGCCGGTTCCAGTGCAGGATTTAAAATGTTCATTCCCGGAGAAACGGACTTGTCTGATGCTTCCAGAAAAATCAAAGATACGGAAGTGGAAGAGCTGGCAGCAAAAGGTTGGAACATGGACGAACAGATCATGGAAATAAAACTGGCCTATGATGGATTGACCATGGTCATTAATAAAGACAACGACTGGGCAAGAAAAATGACCCGGGAAGAAGTGGTCAACATGTATCTTTCCGGTCAATATAAAGCCGACGACAAAGTACTGTGGTCCGATATACGACCAGAATGGCCGGCGGAAGAAATCAAATTTTACGGACCAAACGAGAATCACGGAACCTACGAATTCTTTTACGAAGTGATCCTTGACGAACAGGAGATGGTCACTACTGCAAAGTTGGAGCAGGAGTATTCCACCTTGGTGGATCTGGTCTCAAAAGATAAAAACGCTATTGCATTTTTCGGATTTGGCTACTACGTGAACAATCAGGACAAACTGCAGGCAGTTAAGGTCGATTTTGGCAACGGTCCGGTGGAACCCGGCTTGGAAACCATTGGAGAAGATCTGCCATATGCAGGATTTACCAGATTGGTGTATACGTATCTGAATCTGGAATATGCCAAAGAAAAACCTCAATTGTTGGATTTTGCAAAGTTTATCGTCTCCGAGGATGGAGCGCGAAAGCTGGCCGGTGACAATGGGTTTGCACCATTGCCTGATGCGATCCACGACGATTACCTGAGTACGCTGGAATCGATCCAGTAAGTTGTCCGGAAGAGGGGCCCCCTCTTCCTCTTTTTCATGATGACCTTATTAGAAATCGAGTCCGTTGGAGGATATAAATGAATAATGTGAAAGTTCGAGAGATCATACAAAACAATGCAACAAGGAAAAATCACCGGTTGGACCGGGTCATGCCCACCTTTTTTTTGGTGATGGCCTTGTTATCCGTTGCCACCACCATCGGCATCGTGCTGACCTTGGTCACGGATGCATCCAAGTTTTTTGCGTCGGTGCCACTGCGGGAAATATTCAGTACAAAACTGGCGCCTCTTAGTGCCCAACCTTCCTATGGGATCCTGCCTTTGCTCATGGGAACGGCCATGACCACCCTGGTGGCCATTTTGGTGGCAGTCCCCATTGGGATGGCAGCAGCTGTTTACTTGAGCCAGTTTGCATCCCCAAAATTGCGAAAAGTCTTAAAACCGGTTCTGGAGGTGCTGGCGGGGATTCCCACCATCGTGTATGGTTTTTTTGCCTATTCCTTCGTTACACCCTTGTTGATGAACCTGATCCCTTCTTTGGAACCAAAGAATGCCCTCAGCCCCGGCATCGTCATGGGGATCATGATCATCCCCATGGTAGCATCCTTGTCGGAAGACGCCATGAATGCAGTTCCGGAGATCATGCGAGAAGGAGCCTACGGTTTGGGTTCCACTAAATTGGAAGTGGCGACAAAGGTGGTGATCCCGTCGGCGATCTCAGGGATCCTGGCTTCCATCGTCCTGGCCGTTTCCAGAGCGGTGGGAGAGACCATGATCGTGACCATCGCCAGCGGGAGTACGAAGAATTTTACCTTTGACATTACAAAATCCATGCAGACCATGACGGCCTACATTGTAGAGTTTACCAGTGGAGATGCAGCCAGCGGGACGACGGGATATTATAGTTTATATGCAGTGGGATTGATCCTGTTTTTATTTACCATGGTGGTCAATTTGATCGCCCAGTACATCAGCAAAAAACTGCGGGAGGAGTATTGACATGTTGGGTGTGGAGAACCAGCGGATCAAGGACAATCGGATCCGATTGAAAAAAGCAAAGGAAAAACCGGAATGGACCATCAGCAGGGAGCGGATCCGCCGTCGAATTTGGGTCAGCGCCATGGCGAAGCATGTTTTTTCCCTGGCCGTGGTATTTGCTTTCGTGGTTTTGCTGCTGTTGTTGTTCAACGTGGGAAAAGACAGCATCGGCTGGCTGACCCCCGGATTTTTGACGCGAAACTTGTCCATTTTCCCGGAAAAAGCGGGTATATGGGGCGCCATCAAGGGTTCGGTGTATTTGATGCTGATCGTGATACCGACCACCCTGGTTTTGGGGGTGTCGACGGCCATTTATTTGGAGGAGTATGCGTCCAGGGGGAAAGTGGCAAACTTTATCCGTGTGAACATTTCCAATCTGGCCAGCGTCCCCTCCGTCATTTTCGGCTTGTTGGGATTGGCGATTTTCAGCCGGTTTTTGGGTCTTGGGTCCAGCATTTTGGCAGGGGGGTTGACCATGTCCCTGTTGGTTTTGCCCATAGTGGTGGTGGCAAGCCAGGAAGCGGTCCGTGCCGTGCCCGGATTTTTGAGGGATGCCTCTTATGCCATGGGCGCCGATAAATGGACCACCATTCGAAAAGTGGTGCTGCCTGTTGCATTGCCGGGGATTTTGACCGGCTCCATCCTTGCCATGTCCCGTGCCATCGGAGAGACTGCGCCACTGGTGGTGTTGGGGATCCCGACCTTGATTCGAAAGATCCCCACCAGCATCATGGATGACTTTACGGCATTGCCCATCCAGATCTACTATTGGACATTGGATACGGTACTAACGCCGGAATATGCCAACCTGGCGGCGGCCACCATCGTGGTTTTGCTGCTGGTATTGTTCCTGATGAATGCAGCGGCGATCATCATACGCAACAAGTTTCAGAAAAAATTTTAGTGGAGGAATTTCTGTTGAACGAACAAATGAAAAAAGATCGGGAGATCGTTTTTGATACGAAGGGATTAAACCTATGGTATGGAGACGATCAAGCGTTGAAAAATATCGATTTGTCCATCGAAGAGAATCAGGTCACCGCCATCATTGGTCCATCCGGGTGTGGGAAGTCCACCTACATTAAGACACTGAACCGGATGGTGGAGAATATCCCCATCGTAAAAACCACAGGAGAGATCCTCTATCACGGACAAAACATCTTTGACAAGTCGGTGCGGGTGGAAGAACTTCGCACCAAAGTGGGTATGGTTTTTCAAAAACCCAACCCGTTTCCCAAGTCCATCTTTGAAAATGTGGTCTATGGTCCAAGGATCCATGGGATCCGGGATAAAAACCTTCTTATGGAGATAGCGGAAACCAGCCTCCGGGCAGCAGCCTTGTGGGACGAAGTGAAGGATCGGCTAAACGACAATGCCTACGGACTTTCCGGCGGACAACAGCAACGGTTGTGCATCGCCCGGTGTTTGGCCGTTCAGCCCGATGTCATCTTGATGGATGAACCCACATCTGCACTGGATCCCATAGCAACCTTCAAAATAGAGGAGTTGATTGATTCTCTGAAGAAGGACTACACCATTGCCATCGTCACCCACTCCATGCAGCAGGCTGCCAGGATATCGGACAAAACAGCCTTTTTCCTGTTGGGTGAGTTGGTCGAATTTGACAATACCTCTGTCATTTTCTCCAATCCAAGGGATCAGCGCACGGAAGATTACATAACCGGTCGATTCGGTTGAAAAAAGGAGCAGATCATGAGAGATAAAATGCAGGAACAAATCATGAATATCAATAATATGGTAACGAAAATGAGTAGCATGGTGACGGAAGGGATCGAAATGGCTTTCGAAGCCTTTGAAAATAGAGACTTTGTTTTGGCCAAAGAAGTCTTGAAACGAGATTTGGACATCAATGTCGTGGAGGAAGAGATCGAAGATTTGTGCGTCAAATTTGCGGCCACCCAAAGTCCTGTTGCCAGTGATTTGCGCCGCCTGATCACCATCCTTAAAGTAGTGACGGATCTGGAACGGATCGGAGATTACAGCTGCAACATCGCAGAAGTGGTGCTGGAGATGGGTGATACAGGCAAAGGCTTGCTGGTGCCCCGATTGAAAGAAATGGAGAATGAAGTAAAAGGCATGCTCAAAGACAGCATGGCGGCTTACTTTGATCGAAACATCGAGCTGGCAAAAGGTACCGCCGGCAGGGATGAATTGGTGGATGATCTCTACGACGATATCTACCGCTATCTGCTGCTTAGCATCAAAGAAGAAAAGGCGGACGAAGACCGGATCATCGGTCATATTTTGATCGGAAGATACCTGGAGCGGATCGCCGATCATGCCACCAACATATGCGAACGCCTAATTTTCATGCAGACCGGGGAACGGATGAAGTTCTAAAGCGACAGGAATGTCGCTTTTTTTTGTGCACGAAAAACATTGACAGTATGTTCCATCGCTATATAAAATAGGGTTACACAAGTAAATGTTATCCATAGTACCGACGGAAATGATGGGTTTTTCATGGGTTTCATGAAATTTCAAAGTAGGTGATGCTATGAATGTATTTAAACGGTATTGGATGTTAATCCTGGTTTTTACCATAATGTGGGTCATACTCAACGAGAAAGCCGATGCGGGAGTGATGTTGTCCGGAGTGGTGTTTTCTGCGATTGCGTTGTTTTTGACCGACTTTTTTCTTTTGGAAAAACATTATGCTGACGAATACTCCCTAAAACCCTTTATTCTTGTCAAATATCTTTTCTTCCTGATTTTTCAAATCTACAAATCCGGGCTTTCTGCAATCAAAATCGTTCTGCACCGAAAATATGAAGTCCACATCTTCGATTTTGAATCGGATCTGGATGACGATCTGGCTGTTTGTCTTTTGGCAAATTCCATCACCCTGACACCAGGTACTGTAACGGCGAACAAGAAGGACAAACGATTGAAAATATTGGCTTTTGTAGCACCGGAAATGGAGAAGATGGATGTTTCCGTATTTCAGGAGTTCGAGAAGATCTTAAGAGGACTGAGACGATGACTACTTTAAACAGTACACTGCTGGTCATTTCCGTGTACATTTTTTTGGTTCTGATCCGGGTGATCATGGGACCAACCATTTGGGATCGCCTGTTGGGCCTCAATATGATCACGGCAAAAATCATCATCTCCATCATTGTGTTGGCGGTATTGACGGAGCGGAGCTATTTATTGGACATCGCGTTGGTATATTCCGTACTGGGATTTATAGGTACTGTTTTGATCGCTCGTTTTGTGGAAAGGAAAGGGAAGATCTGATGTTGCTGATACTGTCAAATGTCATGATCGCCGTAGCCTTGTTTTTTATGGCATTCGGCATCATCGGAATATTTCGTTTTGATGATTTCTATTCCAGGATCCTGATCTCTTCCAAGGTGGAAACGGTGGGATTTATCACCATGTTGCTTGGGATGATGCTTCGGACCGGATGGGATTATTCTACGTTGAAGATCTTGCTGATCGGACTGATGGCGATCATCACCAATCCCCTATCCACCCATGCGGTAGCTCGTTCTGCCTATATCAGCGGGTATAAAACAGGAAGGGAGAAGAAGGATCGTGGTTGAAAAAGTGTTTTTGATCCTGATGGTCTTGTTGGCCATGCTGTCTCTGAATACTCCGAAACTTCGTAGGGCTGTCATATATCTGGGGATCCTGTCTTTGGCCAGTTCTTTTATCTATCTTCTTTATGGAGCGCCGGATGTAGCCATTGCGGAAGCGATCATCGGAAGTGCCATCTCTACGGTTTTGTATCTGGTCGCACTAAAAAAATATCACGTGTTCACCATTTATTACACCAATGCCAATTACAACCAGATCACGGACAGTCAGATCACCAGAGGCCGTGCCCAAGTACTGCGGGATGTGGAAAAGTTTTTTGCGGAGAGAGAGATGGAGCCTCAAATCATCTACACCACCCACGACTATCGATTTGTGCTGGAAAACAGGAATTTTGATCTGTTGATCCATCAGGATTTTGATGAAGTATATTTTTACGGGAATAAGGAAGACTACCAGGTGGATGCCTTTGAAGAACACGTACAAAAGGAACCATACGATCCATTGCGTTCCAAATTCATACGACATGAGGCAGGTGGTGGAAAATGATGCGAAGAGCCTTTGCAATGATCTTTTGCCTGGCAGTGGCAGCTTATGTGCTTTTCATTTATAACGGTACCACGTTGACGCCAGATCCCTATGTTGTGGATTACTACATTGCCAATTTCACAAAAGATACCTTTGCACAAAATGCCGTGGCAGCCATCTATTTGAATTATCGGATGTTCGACAGCATGTTTGAAACCTTGATTTTGTTGGTCAGCGTGACTGCCGTCATCAATTTTTCCTGGAGGCGAGATCATGAAGAGTAATTCCCAGATCATAGCCAGGGTTACAGGTTTGCTCTATCCCTTTATCATCCTGATCGGGTTTTATATTATCATCAATGGTCATGTCAGCCCAGGAGGGGGGTTTCAAGGCGGTGCCGTGCTGGCTTCCGCTTTTATCAGCAGATACCTGGTGATTCCGGAAGAAAGCATTCGAATCAAGTATATGCAAACCTTGGAAAAAGTTCTCTTCTTTTGCATCATTCTGATTCCGACCCTCTTCTTGTTTTCATCCACAGGCAACGACAGCGCTATGGCCAATACGATCTATCTGGTCGTCATGAATCTGTTGATCGGATTGAAAGTTTCCAGTGGTCTGACCATCATATTCTACCGATTTGTCTTTTACGAAGGAGGAGAATAATGGAGTTTTTGGATTGGATCAACGGAGAAAACATCAGTATTCTTCTGTTTTTTCTGGGTGTCTACGGATTGATCGCAAGACGAAATATCGTCAAGTCCATCATTTCCCTCGGCATCATGCAAATGGCGACGATCTTATATTTCATATCGGCGAATGTGGAACCGGGAAGCATTCCCCCCATTGGGCAGTTGCCTGTGGGTGCAATGGTTGCGGACCCGCTACCCCAAGCTTTGATGATCACGGACATCGTTATCGGTGTTGGTGTGACGGCAGCCGGACTTACCATGTTCATTCATTTGTATCATCGGTATGGTTCGACGAACTGGATGAAGGTGAAGAAAAAAAGGGTGAAATAAATGGTAGATCTGCATTGGTTGGTTCTTTTCCCCGTCATAGTGGGAAGCTTGGGAATGCTGATCCCGGCAAAAACAGGAAGAAGAATGACGCTTGCACTCCACGGAGTGTTGCTTTTGAATGCCACGATTCTATTGAGTCGCGTCCGGGTGGAAGGGACCATTGTAGAACATGTGGGCAATTGGCCGACCTTTATTGGGATCACATTGCGGGCCGACCTGCTGGCAGCTTCCATGGTGTGGCTGACATCGTTTCTGTTTTTGATGACCGTCTTGTTCAATTATCGGAAAAAATACAGCGATCGGTTGTTCTTGTTTCTATTTACCGTACTGGAAGGTCTGATCACCGGTATTTTTCTATCCAATGATCTCTTTAATATTTTTGTTTTGGTCGAGGTTGCTACGGTAGTGATCAGCATCCTGATCATGTACAAGCAAGACAGCAGGTCCATATATGATGGAATGCTGTATTTGTTGATCAATATTGTAGGCATGTCCTTTTTCCTCTTTGGTTTGGGAATGCTTTACAAGCGCCTTGGAGTTATCGATCTGACGGGATTGAAGCTAGCCGTTTCCCAGCTGGACTCTGCAAAAGGGATCCTTCTTCCCTATGCCTTCATTATCACAGCAGTCAGTTTGAAGTCTGCATTGATGCCCTTGTTTAGCTGGCTACCCAAAGCCCACGGCACGCCAAGTGCTCCATCCATCGTTTCGGCGGTTCTTTCCGGATTGTATGTAAAAAATGGATTGTATCTTTTTATTCGGATCCAGGATGTGTTCTCATCCGTACTGGACACATCAGACTTCTTTTTGTTGATGGGATTCATCACGGCGGTGATCGGTTTCTTATTGGCCATTGCCCAAAAGGATATGAAATTGATTTTGGCCTATCATACGGTCTCCCAGATCGGTTTGATCATGATGGGGCTGAATATGGGGAGGATCCACACCTACTGGGGTGCCGTTTACCACATTTTGAATCATGCCGTGTTCAAAACCGCTCTCTTTCTGACGGCAGGCATGATCATCGACGAATACGGCACCAGAAATGTTTATGAAGTGAAAGGCCTTATGAGAAAGATGCCCGCCGTAGGGATGGCTACTCTCTTTGCCATTTTGGGGATCACCGGGGCCCCATTGTTCAACGGCAGCATTTCAAAGTACCTCTTGTCCTATGGCGCAACGGGCAGCTGGGTGGAATACGGGCTGATCTTAGTCAATCTGGGTACCATTGTTTCCTTTATCAAATATGGAACCATGCTTTTTGGGGGAGAAAAGGGTGTGAATCGAGCCAAATGCGATCCTTTAAGAAAAGCAGTGGTCATGGTCATGGGATCCTTGTGCCTTGTTGGCGGGATATTTGGACGCATCATCATTCAAGAGGTATATAATGTTACCTTTGTGGTGGACCCTTTGGCCTACTGGATGAAGACCCTTATATTTTTGGGATCGGTGGTTGTGGCAAGTCTCCTGTATTTTGGCATATTGCGAAAAAGAAATTATTTGGCCATTCTCAATTCTTTTGAATTGTCCTTCAACGGTGTGTGCGGAACCATCGCAGGTTTTTTTGTTCTGATCTTGGTTTATGTAGGGTCCATAGTTTGATTTCATTGAAATAATTTGAATAATTTGATATAATTAGTAAGCTAAAGAATCTTTGATGCAACGATGCTGAATTCTTGCACTGCAAGATACGGGGGAACCATTCATGGGGTGAATTCGATCAGTCGATAGGGCTAAACTTCGGTCCGAATCCGTCAGCTAACCTCGGAAGCTTAGAAGGAAATCAGAGTATATCTGTTTGCATGCCTTCGAAGCAGTCGAACCCCAGGGTTTAGACTGCTTATTTGTTGCAACAAATAATGGTAGATTGAAAACAGGAGGGATCGTATGCAAATTCAAGACTTGCATTCTTACGATGAAAACAGATTTGAAAAGCTGGAAGCGAGCATAGAGGAATACGAGAACGTAAAAGGCTCCATAAAAACGGGCATGGAAGACAAGGAAAAAATCAAAAGACAAAAGAAGCGGATTTTAGAAAAATTTCAAGCAACGGAAGAGCAATGGCGGGATCATAAATGGCAAATGGCCCATCGCTTTGAAACGGTGGAAGACATTGGGGACATCATCGAATTGAGCGACGAGGAAAAAAAGCAGATCGAAAAAGTGGGGGAGACTTTTCGATATGCCATTTCGCCCTATTATATGGCATTGATCGATCCGGATGATCCCAACTGCCCCATCCGAAAGCAGGCCATGCCATGCCACGACGAACTGGATGAAACCGGGATGCTGGATCCCATGGATGAAGCCGGTTGGTCTCCTGTAGAAGGGATCACAAGAAGATATCCGGATCGACTGATCATCAAAGTTACAAACATGTGCGGCATGTATTGCCGGTTCTGCCAGAGACGAAGAATGATCGGAGAACACGATGTACACGTTTCCAAAGAAGTTCTGGTAAACGCCATCGAATATGTGCGAGACCATGACAAGATCCGCGACGTGCTCATCACCGGCGGCGATGCTTTCATGTTGTCGGACCAAAGCCTGGATTGGCTGTTGGGAGAACTGCGAAAGATCGAACATGTGGAGATCATTCGCTTGGGGACCAGAACACCGGTAACACTCCCACAACGGATCACACCGGAATTGGTAAATATTTTAAAGAAATATCACCCCATCTATGTCAACACCCATTTCAACAGCCAGCGTGAAATCACGGAAGAATCAAAAGAAGCTTGCGAAATGCTGGCCAATGCCGGTATTCCACTGGGCAACCAGATGGTGCTCCTAAACGGCGTCAACAACGATCCGTTTATCGTGCGCAAATTGAACCAACAGTTGTTGAAGATCCGTGTGAAACCCTATTACATCTTCCATCCGAAAACCGTTAAGGGAACATCTCATTTCTGGGTCAACATGGAGGAAGGGATGGAGATCATGGAGTCGTTGCGAGGACGGACATCCGGAATGGCCATACCCACGTATATCGTCAACGGCAGCGAAGGAATGGGGAAAACACCCATCATGCCAAACTATCTGCTTTACATGGGAAAAGACAAGGTGGTCATGCGAAATTGGGAAGGTCGGCCATTTCAAGTGGAAAACAAAAAATAGAAGAAAGCGGTCCATGGGACTGCTTTCTTTTTCTTGAAGCAAAGGAGCAATTGGATTATACTCAAATCAGGATGAATTTATGAGGAGGAGAAATCATGGATCTGACCATACGACCTGTAGAAATGAACGATGCAAAAGAAATCAACGACATGCGACGAATGGAAGGCATCATGGAAAACATTTTGGGCCTGCCCTCGGAAACGGTGCAGAATAGTCAGGAATATTTGAACAGAATGGATGCAATGCGGCATCAATTCGTTGCAGTGGTCAAAGTGGATCGGAACACGGAGATGGTGGTTGGTACTGTGGGACTCCATGTCAATCCGCTGCCACGGAAAAGACACTGTGGATCTTTGGGGATCATGGTGCATCGGGAGTACCAGAGCATGGGGATCGGAACCAGGTTGTTGGAAACGGTCATCGATCTGGCCGACAACTGGCTGATGTTGAAACGGTTGGAACTGGAAGTGTTTTCCGACAACGAGAAAGCCATCAACCTTTATCAAAAGATGGGCTTTGAGATCGAAGGGATCCGACGCAAAGCGGCCATACGCAACGGACGATATGCGGACGAAATGGTCATGAGCAGAATACGGAATGAAGAATAACGGAGGCAATATGAATAAGGAAAATTTGGAAAGCATTTTTAAAGAATTGGAGTTTGATGAATATAAAGAACTGGTTCCGGAAGACATCATTATTTCAAAAGATGTCTTTTACCAGTGCGAAAGAAATACGTGCGGCAGCTTTGGAACGAATCACGGTTGTCCGCCCCATGCCGGATCGGAAGAAGAACGAAAAAACCGCGTTTTTCAATATAAGAATGGATACATGCTTTCCATGATCGTGCCCATCAAAACCAGAAAAGACATGATCGAATCCATGGAAAAGGTAGCAAATCGAACAAAAGCACTGCGCAAGGCCGTCTCTGGGGAAGAGATCCTGGTCATGGGTGCCGGCCCTTGTACGGTCTGCAAGACTTGTACCGCACTGGAAGGGAAACCCTGCAGATTTCCGGAAAAGATCGAATACTCCATGGAGGGAAGCGGCATCGATGTGGTTCGTATGTCTATGAATTTGAAAATGACGTATAATGCAGGTGCCGGCAATGTGGGTTATTTTACCCTGGTTTTGTACAACAAGGTGTAAAGCCGTGTACTATATTTATGTAGTTCGTTGTGCTGACGGAACATTTTATACGGGGATCACAACGGACCTGAAACGCCGTTTGATGGAACATAATGAAGGAACAGCTTCAAAGTACACACGACCCCGGAGGCCAGTACGAATGGTGTATTCAGAAAAGTCGGAAGACCGCAGCAGTGCAACAAAACGGGAATTGGAAATCAAGAGTTGGAATCGTAAAAAGAAATTGGAATTGATCGAAACAGGGATCCTCATCCATGGATGAAGGATCCCTGTTTCGATATTTTCATTATGTACGAGGGGAAAAGAAATGATCGGCCAAGGCGACGCCGCTGGGAAAGTGGGATCCCAGTGAACCTGCATCCTCTGTAAAAGCATGGGTGTCGTTGTTTATCGTCTGTTGACTGTCGTAGAGTACATAGGGCACCGGATCCGCCGTATGGGTTCGAAGAGCCACCGGCGTTCGGTGATCGGGCAGGATCAATATTCGATAAGGTTCTCCCTTTTTTTCAAGGTGCTGGTAGATGGGCTTTACGATCTTTTCATCGATCAGTTCGATGGATCGGATCTTCCCGTCCAGATCCCCCTGATGACCGCATTCATCCGGCGCTTCCAAATGGACATAGACAAAATCATTTCCGGATTCCAATGCATGGATGGCAGCCAGGCATTTTCCGTCAAAATTGGTGTGGATGGTGCCGGTGGCTCCTTCCACCTTGATGATCTCCATACCGGTTAGAACGCCGATGCCTTGTATCAGGTCTACCGCTGAAATGACAGCCCCTTTGACGCCATATTTTTCATGGATGGGATCCAGGCTCGGTTTTTTTCCTTCCCCCCAGATCCATATGGAGTTGGCAGGTCTCAATCCTCTTTTTATGCGTTCGAGATTGACAGGATGATTTTCCAAAATGGCAACGGAAGATTCCATGAGGGACAGCAATCTTTTACCGGAAGGTCCTTTTGGCAGATGGTTGGCGATGTTTTGTCCCAGGATGTCGTGGGGTGGCGTCAGATCGTAGCCTTCCGGCCCATGGTTCCATAGGATCAGGTGACGATAACTGAAGCCGGGAAAAAAGTGAAGATCTTCCTGGTCCAATTTCTTTTTTATTTCGGAAACAAGAGCGGCCGCTTCTTCTGTGGTGATATCACCGGCAGAATGATCCAGAATGGTGCGGGAAGCATAGTCTGCTTCTGTAGTCAAAGTCACCAGATTGCACCGAAAGCTTACGTCCGTTTCTTCCATGGCCACTCCCATACTGGCAGCTTCCAGTGGAGAACGGCCCCGGTGGTATCGTTTCGGATCGTATCCCATGACCGAAAGGTTGGCGATGTCGCTGCCGGGGGACATGCCCTCCGGTATGGTGTCCACTGTGCCGATCTCACCATGCTTTGCCAAATGGTCGATGGTGGGAATGAGGGCCACCTCCAAGGGAGTTTTGTTTCCCAAGGCTGGGATTTTGTGATCGGCCATGCCGTCCACCAGTATCGTAACTAATTTCATCGTATCCACTCCATATCGTTTCAATATTTGCTTGATAATAGGACTGATTGTATCATAAGCCGCTGAACTCCTACAACTGTTTCATGTAGAGTTTCAACTATCGTTGAAGGCAGAGATCCCCTTGTCGATGACTTGGAGGATCTTTTGGGGAGAGTCCACCAGAATGTCAGGATGAGCTGTCATTAGCTCCTGCCTGGTGCGAAACCCGTAGGTAACGCTGATGCAGGGAACACCTGCATTTCTTGCCGTGTTGATGTCTACGGCTGTATCTCCTATATATATGGTATTCGCAGCGGTGGCTTTCAGTTCGGTCATGATGGCAAGCAACCCGGCGGGATCCGGTTTCTTGGGTCGGTCCGCCAAACTTCCGGCAACCCGGAGGATGGGCCAGTCTTTCAAATAAGTATCCACGATCCGCTGGGCGATGTTTTGATTTTTGTTGGTGTTGACAGCCAGCCGGATCTTTCGCTCCACCAGTCCGTCCAACGCTTCTGCCATTTCGGGGTAGAGGTGCATGCCAAACGCATACCCACTGCTGTAAACATCTAAAAGTTGTGCGTACAAGGTTTCGATGTATTTCGGGTCCCGGTATTCCAGAGGCAGCGAACGCACCACCACCATTTTCAAACCATCTCCGACAAACAATCGGTAGGACTCCAGATCGTGGGTGGGAAAGTCATTTTCCATCAAGACCTTGTTCATGGAATATTGGATTCCCTCCAGGGAAGCAACCAATGTTCCATCCAAATCAAAAACCGCCAAATCCATATCCATATCTCTCACCTCCGATTTATTTTACCATACAAATATCTGTTTTTCGAAAATTTAATGTGTCAAAGAGTTGGACCGGGGAATAAATGATATAATGAATTATTGGAAGGTGAATTTATGGACAAACAGGCACTGCTGATCTACAATCCGGTCTCCGGTACAAAGGGTTTCGCCATTCACTTGGATATTTTCATTCATTTCATGCAGGTGCAGGGTTACGAGGTGCATCCGATCCGAAGCAAGGGACCGGATGACTTCAAGGCGGTCTTTCATCGAGACAACATTAAAGACTACGAAGCCATTTTTATCGCCGGCGGGGATGGATCGGTAAACATGGCCATACATGAGATGCTGTCCATGGGCCTGGATATTCCCGTAGGGATCATTCCTGCCGGGACCGTAAACGACATCAGTTATAATTTGGGGATCCCACAGGACATCCTTAATGCGATCAAGTCCTTGTTGAACATGAAGTTGGAACGATACGACGTGGGAGTGGTCAACGGACAGTACTTCATGAACTCCTGCGGAGCCGGTTTGTTTGTCGATGTTGCCCACACCACGGACCGGGACATGAAGAACATGCTGGGGCGTGTCGCCTATTACCTCAAGGGGATCAGCGAGATGCCTAACTTTCAGGGTATGGACACCCTTATTGAAACACCGGAACAAACCTACGAGGAAACCTTGTTTTTGTACCTGGTCATCAACGGGCAAAGCGTAGGCGGTTTTCGAAACCTGGCGCTGGAAGCGTCCATGCAGGACGGACTTTTGGATTTTATCGGGATCCGGGAGTGTCCCATGAGTGAGTTGTCCATTATTTTTGCACAGATCCTGATGGGGAATTACAAAAACAACAAGAACATACTTTATTTCAAAAGCGATCGGATCAAAATCGAATGCGTTGGGACCTATTGCCACAATGTCACCGATGTGGATGGAGAAAGAGGACCCAGCATGCCCTTGAATATTTCCATGATCAAGGGAGGCGTGCAGATGTTTGTGCCGGAAAAGGAACCGGAGCCTTTTGATATCGTGGACATGTATTGATTCATTAAAAAAATGAAGCAACCTATTTGACGGGTTGCTTTTTCCTTTCATTGACAATCGCAGAAAAATATCATAATATTTGATTATCAAATAATTTGATAATCAAAATAAATTAATGGAGTGGATGACATGAAGTTACCAGAATTGGTGATCGGTGATCTGATCGCAAAAATTCCTATCATACAAGGAGGAATGGGCGTTGGCGTATCCTTGTCCAACCTGGCTGCAGCGGTAGCCAATCAGGGTGGTATCGGGATCATTTCCGGTGTACAGACCGGATTTCGGGAACCGGATTTTTATACGAACAATTTGGCGGCCAATGTACGGGCAATACAAAAGGAAATCCGTAAAGCAAAAGAACTGGCGCCCAAAGGGATCATCGGCGTGAACATCATGACCGTTGCCACCCAATACAAGGAACTGGTGGAAGCTGCCGTCCGGGAAAAGGTGGATGTCATCATTGCCGGTTCCGGGTTGCCGAAAGATCTCCCAAAATATGTGGAAGGAACCAAAACAAAGATCATTCCCGTCATCTCTTCGGGCAAGGCGGCAAAGATCATGTCCAAGCTATGGACCAGAAACCATGGGTATCTTCCGGATGCCATGATCCTGGAAGGTCCCAAAGCCGGAGGGCATCTTGGATTTGCAAAAGAAGTGATCACCGAAGGGAAGACGACCTTGTCCACCTTGCTCAAAGAAGTACTGGAAGCCGTTCACCCATTTGAAAAAGAGTACGAGAAAAAGATCCCCATCATCGTTGCAGGGGGCATCAGAGAAGGGGAGGAGATCGCCCAATACCTGAAGGAAGGCGCCAGCGGCGTGCAAATATCCACCGTGCTGGTACCTACAGTGGAATGCGACGCCCACCAAAAATTCAAGGAAGCATACGTAAATGCCGATCCGGAAGATGCCGTCATCGTACAGAGTCCCGTAGGATTGCCGGGGCGCGCCATTCAAAACAAGTTTTTAGACCGGATCGACAAAGGGAGGATCCCCCCGGTGCGCTGCACCAACTGCATCGTTCCCTGCGATCCCAAAGACACACTGTACTGCATCTCCGATGCCTTGATCGTCTCCGTCACCGGAGATACGGACAACGGTTTGATCTTCTGCGGTTCGGAAGTGGGAAAGACCAAAGAGATCACCACAGTGGAACAAGTTCTGAAACGTTTGATTTCTGAAGCAGAGCGGGTTTTTGCATAATTTTTTGACCATAAGAAAAAATGCTTGAATTTTCAGATAATTTATATTAAGATTATATCTAAATTACATGATCTTATGTAAAACAAGGGGGAAAAGGAATGAAAAAGAAATTTTTGAAAGTTGCAGTCGCAACGATGCTGATCGCATCCATGTTTACTTTCGCAGCTTGTGGAGGATCCGACAACGGAGACGGCGGCAACGGCGATGCGGAAACCATCAAGATCGGTGCATTCGGCCCATTGTCCGGTGAAGTTGCCGCTTATGGTACGGCAATGACAGACAGCGCCAAGCTGGCAGTTGAGGAGATCAACGCTGCCGGAGGGATCGATGGAAAACAAATCGAACTTTTCGTTTACGACACGAAAGCAGACAAAGCGGAAGCCGTCAACATCTACAATCGGTTGAGAGACCAGGATGAAGTCGTCGCCATCATCGGCGGGACCATCAGTGGAGAGACCCTGGCAGTGAAAGAGTTGGCCATTGCTGATAACATGCCAATGCTGACACCCACCGCAACCAGTGCAGACGTGACCATCGGAGCGCCATCCATCTTTAGAGCCTGCTTCCTGGACCCATACCAAGGTTCTGCTGCAGCTGCGTTCAGTGTTGAGACACTTGGAGCAGAAACAGTAGCCGTTCTGTACAACAGCGACGACGCTTACTCGGAAGGGATCGCAGAAGCTTACAAGGCTGCTGTAGAAGCAGAAGGATTGGAAGTAGTGTACTACGATGCATATACCAGCGAAGTACGAGATTTCAATACTTATTTGACCCAGATCCAAAGTGCAGCTCCCGACATCATCTTCTTGCCGGACTACTACAATCGAATCGGTTTGATCGCCACCCAAATGAAAGACTTGGGGATGGAGCAGATCGCAGTTGGCGTAGACGGATGGGACAGCGTGGAGATCGACTATGCTGAGCAAGTGGAAGGATTCTTCTTCGTCAATCACTTTGCAAAAGACGATCCAGACCCCATCGTTCAAAACTTCATCGCTGCATTCCAGGATGCTTTTGATCGTGAACCCAATGCCTTGGGTGCTTTGGGATACGACGCAGCGTACATCTTGGCGGAAGCCATCAAAAACGCCGGGTCGACGGATGCACAAGCCATCATCGATGCTCTGGCGGACATTGAATACACTGGTGTGACCGGACCGATCCGATTTGACGACGAGGGCGACGCAGCCAATAAAAACATCGCCATCATCAAAATCGTCGATGGAAAGCATGTATTGGAAGAAAAAATTTCCGCAAAATAAGCACGAGAATACGATTCGAGTATAGGAGAGTTTATCTCTCCTATATTCTTTTCATTCAGTGAGGAGGAGAACCTTTGCTTTTTATTCAGCAAATGATCAATGGGTTGCAGATCGGAAGCATCTACGCTGTCATCGCATTGGGTTATACCATGGTGTATGGAATTATCAAATTGATCAATTTCGCTCATGGAGAAGTCATGATGATGGGCGCTTATTTTGCTTTTTTGGCGGCAACGGCAGGAATGCCCATTTGGGCGGTATTTCTCATTTCCATGGTGGGATCCGCAGTGATGGGTATGGTCATCGAAAGGGTCGCCTATAAGCCTTTGCGGGAAGCCCCGCGAATTTCGGCGTTGATCACCGCCATTGGTATGAGTCTTTTTTTGCAGAATCTGGCTTTGGTCGTATTCAAGGCGGATCCTAAAGTCATGCCCAGAATCATTCCATCCAACCCAATAATGATAGGAAGCCTGCAAATCAGCAACATCACCATCATAACATTTATCATTTCCGTCGTTTTCATGATACTGCTGACCTTGTTCATTAGTAAAACCAAGCCAGGGAAAGCCATGCGTGCCGTCTCCGAAGACAAGGAAGCAGCCACTCTCATGGGGATCAATGCCAACAGCACCATTACCCTGACTTTTGCCATCGGTTCTGCCCTGGCTTCATTGGGTGGGATCCTATATGCGTTGGCCTATACCCAAGTTGCACCCACTATGGGTGTATTGCCGGGTTTGAAAGCTTTTGTTGCGGCAGTACTGGGAGGGATCGGCATCATTCCGGGGGCCATGATCGGTGGATTTATCCTGGGGTTTGTGGAGACTCTTGCGAAAGCGTATATTTCCGGCCGATGGGCGGATGCCATCGTTTTTGGGATCCTGATTTTAGTATTGTCCGTAAAACCTACCGGTATTTTGGGCAAGAACGTTAGAGAGAAGGTGTGACGGAATGAATCGAAACAACAAGAAGAACTACATCGTCAATCTTATTGCTGTTGCAGCGCTCTACGCCATTCTTCAATTAATGATGAGCAACAATATTATCAATCGGTATTATCAGGGAATCTTAGTATTTATATGCATCAACGTTATCGTTGCCAGCAGTTTGAATCTGACTTTGGGTTTTTTGGGCCAGTTGGCGCTGGGTCATGCCGGATTCATGGCGGTTGGGGCATACGCTTCCGCACTGCTGAGCATCTATTTTCGAACCTTGGAGTTGCCGGTGTGGCTTCATTTGGGGCTGGTCCTGCTTTTTGGAGGTTTTGTGGCGGCAGCCATTGGCTATTTGATCGGATTACCCGCCCTTCGGCTTCGTGGCGATTACCTGGCCATCATCACACTGGGGTTTGGAGAGATCATCCGTGTGGTGATCAACAACTTGAAATTTACCGGAGGAGCCCAGGGGTTGAGCGGGATCCCAAAGTTGGCGACGTTTACCAACTCCTATTGGATCGCCGTCCTCACCTTGGCTTTGCTGTATGCCTTGCTTCGTTCCAGACACGGAAGGGCCATCATATCCATCCGGGAAGATGAGATCGCAGCAGAAGCAGTAGGTATCAATACGGTGCGTTACAAGGCACTTGGATTCACCATCTCTGCATTCTTCGCCGGGATCGGCGGCGGCCTGTTTGCCCATTACATGGCCTATTTGGATCCCATGATCTTCAATTTCATGAAATCCGTGGAGATCGTCGTTATCGTGGTCCTTGGTGGAATGGGAAGTTTGACGGGAACCATCTTGGCTGCTACCGTATTGACATCTATGCCGGAACTTCTTCGTGGATTTGCAGAGTACCGGCTGCTGATCTATTCCTTTGTATTGGTGGTCATGATGATCTTCCGACCCCAAGGCATTTTCGGTACGGCAGAATTTTCTCTGGAATCCATGATCTCTTCCCCAAAAGGATTTTTCAAGAGCGTTCGAAAGAAGGCTTCCGGAGATAACGGAAAAGGAGGCAATCTATAATGGCGCTTCTGGATGTAAAAAACCTTACCATAAAATTCGGCGGTTTGACCGCTGTAGACGGATTTGAGATTTCCATCGAAGAAAACGACTTGGTTGGTTTGATCGGACCCAACGGAGCCGGAAAAACCACGGTCTTCAATATGCTTACTGGTGTTTATTTGCCGACGGAAGGGGAGATCCGCCTCAACGGTGTATCGGTAGTGGGCAAAAAGCCCTACGACATCATTGAACTGGGGGCTGCCCGAACCTTTCAGAACATACGGTTATTCAAAGACTTGACAGTGGTGGACAATGTGAAGATCGCCTACCACAACCACATGGGATACAATGTATTGCAGGGGATCTTTCGATTGCCCATGTACTGGAAGGAAGAGAAGCAGGCCCAGGAGTATGCGCTGGAGATGTTGGATATTTTCGACATGAAAATGTATGCAGATACCCTGGCGAAAAACTTGCCGTACGGGAAACAGCGAAAACTGGAGATCGCCCGCGCCCTGGCCACCAAGCCGAAAATTTTGATGTTGGACGAACCGGCGGCAGGGATGAATCCTTACGAAACCAAGGAATTGATGGAAACCATCCATTTTATCCGGGACAAATTCAACATCGCCATATTGCTGATCGAGCACGACATGAGTCTGGTCATGGGGATCTGTGAAAACATCACCGTCATCGACTACGGCAAGATCATTGCAAGAGGAAAACCGGATGAAATCAAATCCAACCCGGATGTTATCAAAGCGTATCTGGGAGAATAGGAGGAAGCCATGCTTCAAGTGCAGAACATCGACGTTCACTACGGCAAAATACATGCCATCAAAAATATAAGCTTTGAAGTGAAGCACAAGGAGATCGTCACCTTGATCGGGGCCAATGGCGCCGGAAAGACCACGATTTTAAAAACCTTGTCCAAAATATTGAAGCCCACCAGCGGGGATGTGATCTTCAAAGGAGAAAACATCAAGAGCATCCAGCCCTATAACATGATCAAAATGGGACTGGCCCATGCACCGGAAGGTCGCCGGATCTTTTCCCAAATGACGGTCTTGGAAAACTTGGAGATGGGAGCTTTCATACGCAAAGAAACCAAGGCCCAACTGGCCCAGGAAATGGAAGTGGTTTTCACCCGTTTTCCCCGATTGAAGGAACGAAGGAGCCAGACTGCAGGAACCTTGAGCGGCGGAGAACAACAGATGCTGGCCATCGGCCGGGCATTGATGTCCAAACCGGAGATCCTCTTGATGGATGAACCTTCCATGGGACTGGCCCCCATTTTAGTGGATGAGATCTTCAACATCATCGAAGAGATCAACAATGCAGGGACCACCATTTTGCTGGTGGAACAGAATGCGAACCGCGCACTTCAGATCGCGGATCGGGCTTATGTACTGGAGACGGGAAAGATCGTCATGCAGGGCGATGCAAAGGAATTGATGAATCGGGACGAGATCAAAAAAGCATATTTGGGAGGGTGAAAAAGTTTTTTCATCCTCTTTTTTCATGTAAAGATGTAATTGATTACATGAAAAAAGTGTTTGAATTACATTATAAAAGCGTCTATAATAACTAAAAGCAAAATATTCTGAAAATTCAAACAAAGTGAGGATGTGGAAGCATGTTTAACGCAATACCAAAAAAACAGGGATTGTACGATCCATTAATGGAACGGGATGCCTGCGGCATGGGATTTGTTGCACATATCAAAGGGGAAAAAGCCCACGACATCATCGACGATGCCCTGACCGTTTTGGAAAACTTGAGCCATCGGGGAGCCAGCGGAGCCGATGAACATACAGGTGACGGTGCAGGGATCATGGTCCAGATCCCTCATGACTTTTATAAAAGGGAATGCCAGGTTCTGGGATTTGATTTGCCGGAGGAGGGATCTTACGGAGTAGGGATGATCTTTGCCCACCGCTATGACGATTTTCGCCAAACGCAAAAGGAGATCTTCGAAAAAATTGTGGAAGAAGAAGGTCAAACGATCCTTGGATGGCGGGAAGTACCAGTGGACAAGACGGAAGTCGGCGAAGGAGCCAAAGCCGTCATGCCGCGGTTCATACAGGTTTTTATTGAAAAAAACAAGGAATTGGAAGACGGGTTGTCATTTGAGCGCAAGCTATATGTGATTCGAAAAAGAGCGGAGAAAAAAATCGTTCCCATGGGGGAAGAGAAGGGAGGCATGTTTTATGTAGCCAGTCTCTCTTCCAAGACCATCGTTTACAAGGGAATGTTGACGGCAGCTCAATTGCGGCGATTTTATCTGGATCTGTCGGATCTGGATTTTGTGTCGTCCTTGGCCATGGTCCACTCTCGATTCAGCACCAATACCTTTCCCAGTTGGGAAAGGGCCCACCCCAACCGCTATCTTGTCCATAACGGGGAGATCAATACCATTCGCGGCAATGTCAACTGGATGAAGGCAAGACAACAATGTTTGAAATCCCATCTTTTTGACGATTTGAACAAGGTGTATCCCATCGTGGATGAAACTGGCAGCGATTCTTCCATGTTTGACAACAGTCTGGAATTCATGTATTTGATGGGTCGCAGCCTGCCTCACGCCATCATGATGATGATCCCGGAGCCATGGGAGAAAAATCATCGGATGTCGCCGGAAAAACGCAGTTTTTACGAGTTCAACAATTTTATCATGGAGCCATGGGATGGTCCGGCCGCCATGGGTTTTACGGATGGAACGGTCATTGGTGCCGTACTGGACCGAAACGGATTGCGCCCGTCCCGATATTACGTGACAAAAGACGACAAGGTCATATTGGCCTCTGAAGTGGGCGTGCTGGATATAAAGCCGGAGAATGTGGAGAGAAAGGGTCGTCTGGAACCCGGTAAGATGCTCCTCATCGATACGAAACAACAACGGATCATATCTGACGAGGAAATCAAAAAGAACATTGCCCTGCTTCATCCTTATGACGAGTGGGCAACACAGCGGATCACCGACCTGAAAGCATTACCGACAGAAGTGGAGAAGAAAACGATGATCCCAAAAGATCTGGTATCCCTCCAAAAAGCTTTCGGATATACCTTTGAAGACATCACCAAGATCTTATTGCCCATGACGGTGGAGGGCATCGATCCATTGGGGTCCATGGGAATGGATTCCCCTCTGGCTGTTTTATCGGAAAAGCCTCAGATGCTGTATCTTTATTTCAAACAGCTGTTTGCCCAAGTGACCAATCCGCCCATCGACGGGATCCGGGAGGAGATCGTCACTTCTGCCAGTTTGCTGTTGGGCGGTTCGGGAAATTTACTGGATCCCCAGGATCCCGACTTCAACAGCTTGTTTCTGGACCATCCCATTTTGAACAATGCCCAGTTGCAAACCATAAAAAAATTGAACAACAAGCGTTTAAAAGCCACCACCATCTCCATGCTCTATGACCCTGCCGGGGAAGAACAAACCCTGGAAAGAGCTTTGGACAGGATCTGCAAGCAGGCGGACAAAGCCATGGAGGAAGGTTGCAACATCCTTATTCTTTCCGACCGGGGAGTGGACGAGAAAGTGGCGGGAATACCTGCATTGTTGGCCTCCTCCGCCTTGCATCACCACCTGATCCGACGAGAGATAAGAACCAGAGTTGGCATCGTGGTGGAATCGGGAGAACCCCGTGAAGTCCATCATTTTTGTACACTGATCGGTTATGGTGTTACGGCAATCAACCCCTATCTGGCATTCGATACCATCAACGACCTTCACGAAAAAGGGTTGTTGGAGGGGAAAACCAAAGAAGCAGCAAAAGAGAGCTACATCAAGGCGTCTGTAAAGGGCATTCTGAAGGTTTTGACCAAGATGGGGATATCTACCATGAGAAGCTACCATGGAGCCCAGATATTTGAAGCCATCGGCCTGAAAAGGGATCTGGTGGACAAGTACTTCACCATGACACCTTCCAGACTGGAAGGAATCGGGTTGAAGGAGATCGCCATCGAAAACAGGATGCGCCATGAGAGCGCATTCGGAGAAGGTGCCCTTTTCAAAGACACCCTGGAAATCGGTGGATATTTTCAGTGCAAGGAGGATGGAGAAGTCCACTTGTACAATCCGGAGACGGTGTATATGCTTCAAAAAGCCTGCAGGGAAGGAGATTACGCAGGGTTCAAAGCCTATTCTCAGAAGATCAACAACGAAGAGATCTATACGCTGCGCCACCTGCTGGATTTCAACATCCGCCCTGGAGACGCCATCCCCATTGAAGAAGTGGAACCGGTGGAAGACATCGTCAAAAGGTTCAAAACCGGAGCCATGTCTTATGGTTCCATCAGCAAGGAAGCCCATGAGTGCCTGGCCATTGCCATGAATCGACTGGGCGGCAAGAGCAATACTGGAGAAGGCGGAGAAGATATTGAACGGTTCAAACCTCTGGAAAACGGAGATTCCAAATGCAGCGCCATCAAGCAGGTGGCTTCTGGAAGATTCGGTGTGACCAGCAATTATCTGATCCACGCCAAAGAGATCCAAATCAAGATGGCCCAGGGAGCAAAACCAGGAGAAGGCGGTCAGTTGCCTGGAAGGAAAGTGTATCCGTCCATTGCCAAAACCAGACATTCCACCCCTGGCGTGGGGTTGATCTCACCGCCTCCACACCACGACATCTACTCCATCGAAGATTTGGCGGAGTTGATCCACGATTTGAAAAATGCCAACCGGAATGCAAGGATCAACGTAAAATTGGTTTCAGAAGTGGGTGTGGGGACCATTGCCGCCGGTGTGGCAAAAGGGAAAGCCGATGTGATCCTCATCAGTGGCTATGACGGGGGGACGGGAGCTTCCCCAAGAACCAGCATCCGAAATACCGGATTGCCCTGGGAGCTGGGCTTGGCGGAAACCCACCAGACCCTCTTGTTGAATCGGCTGAGGGATCGAGTGGTTTTGGAAACAGACGGCAAGCTGTTGACCGGCAAGGACGTGATCGTTGCCGCCATGTTGGGTGCAGAAGAGTTCGGATTTGCGACCACCCCGTTGATCGTATTAGGATGCATCATGATGCGTGTATGCAATCTGAACACATGCCCTGTAGGCGTTGCAACACAAGATGAAAAATTGAGAAAATATTTTACCGGAAAGCCGGAATACGTCGTAAATTTCATGGAGTTCATCGCCCAGGAGATGCGGGAAATCATGGCCAAAATGGGATTTCGACGAATCATAGACGTAGTTGGACGATCCGACCGTCTTCGACCAAAAGACAACGTCAACCATTGGAAAGCGGCAAGATTGGATCTTTCCTCCCTTTTGTACCAGCCTTATGTTCCAGCAGATACAGGACGGTACAATACATCGGTCCAAAACCATAATTTGGAGGAGTCTTTGGACATGCAGAAATTGCTCCGTATGTGCAAGCCTGCTTTGGAGAACGAAAAGCCCATCCGAGCAAAATTGAAGATCAACAATACGAATCGGGTGGTCGGTACCATTATCGGAAGTGAAGTGACCAGAAGATTTGGAGAAAAAGGTCTCCCGGAAGACACCATAAAAGTGGTGTTCGTCGGGTCGGCCGGCCAAAGTTTCGGATCTTTCATACCCCAGGGGATCACCTTGGAATTGGAAGGGGACGCCAACGATTATATCGGCAAGGGATTGTCCGGCGGAAAAGTATTGGTGTATCCGCCTAAAAACGCAACCTTTGTGCCGGAAGACAATATTTTGATCGGCAACGTTGCCTTTTATGGGGCAACCAGCGGTGAAGCGTACATCAAAGGCATTGCCGGAGAGCGATTTTGTGTTCGAAACAGTGGCATGAATGCTGTAGTGGAAGGCGTTGGGGATCATGGTTGCGAGTACATGACCGGAGGCAGCGTCGTTATACTGGGAGATGTGGGACGAAATTTTGCAGCCGGAATGTCCGGCGGAATTGCTTATGTATTGGATCTGGATGAGCAAAATTGCAACAATGCCATGGTGTGGATGGAAAAACTGGGATCTACCCAAGAAAAGGACGAGGTCAAAACATTTATCGAGAACCACGTACGATATACCAACAGCACCCTGGGTAAAAAGATCCTGCACAACTGGTCAAGCTACAGTGAGCGTTTTACGAAAGTGATTCCCAAAGACTACAAGAGAATGTTGGAAAACATCGAAAAGGCGCATCAGGCTGGACTTTCCGGCGACGAAGCCTGGATGATGGCATTTGAAGAGAATTACAAAGATGTTTCCCGAGTCAGTGGGAATTAGGGGGGATAAACATGGGAAAAACGACTGGATTTTTAGAATACGACCGTAAAGAACAAAATAAAAGGGATCCGGAAGACCGGATCCAGGACTGGAACGAATTTCGGATCCCTTTGTCCAAGGAAGAAATGCAGGTCCAAGGCGCAAGATGTATGGATTGCGGGATACCCTTTTGCCATGGGGGTGTTCTTCTGGCGGGTATGGCTGCTGGTTGCCCGGTGAAAAACTTGATCCCGGAATGGAACGATCTGGTCTATCGCAACCAGTGGGAAGAGGCGTATAAGCGGTTGGAAAGGACCAATCCCTTTCCGGAATTCACCTCCAGGGTATGCCCTGCCCCCTGTGAAGGCAGCTGTACAGAGGGCTATCAAATGGAATCGGTGACCATCAGCAACATCGAATACGAGATCATTGAGACAGCTTTCAGGAACGGATGGGTAGGACCAGCAACTCCAAAAAGGACCGGCAAAAAGGTGGCGATCGTAGGGTCTGGTCCGGCTGGTCTGTCTACCGCCTATTATTTGAACGCGGTAGGACATCGGGTCACAGTTTTTGAACGCAACGATCGTCCTGGCGGCTTGCTGATGTATGGTATCCCCAACATGAAGCTGGAAAAGCAGATCGTGGAGCGACGGATCCGGATCATGGAAGAAGCCGGCATCGATTTTGCCCTAAACTGCGAAATCGGGAAAACAAAGTCGGCAGCGTCTTTGGTCGAGGAGTTTGACGCGGTGGTCCTTTGTTGCGGTGCCACAAAGGCCAGGGGACTTCAAGTGGAAGGAGCCGATCTGAAGGGTGTACATTATGCGGTGGATTTCTTGACGGCAAATACGAAAAGTTTGCTGGATTCCAACTTTCAAGATGGAAAGTACATCGACCCCAAGGGGAAAGACGTTTTGGTGATCGGAGGCGGCGATACGGGAACGGATTGCGTGGGGACGGCCATCCGGCATGGGTGCAACAGCGTCTACCAATTTGAGATCATGCCCAAGCCGGCGGACAAGCGAGATCCAGAAACCAATCCGTGGCCGGAATGGCCAAAAAAACAAAAAATGGATTACGGCCAAGAAGAGGCTGCGGCCTTGTACGGGGATGACCCGAGACAATACTTGATCAACACGAAACGCATCGTAGGTGATGACCTTGGTAACGTGAAAGAAGTCCACACGGTCCAAATCGAATGGAAGAAAAACCCTGCAGGGTCCATGGTGCCGGTAGAAGTGGAAGGCAGCGAAAAGGTTTGGAAAGCGGATCTGGTTTTAATGGCCATGGGGTTTTTAGGACCGGAAGACACGCTGGTAGAAGCCTTGCACCTAAAGAGGGATGGCCGAAGCAATATTTTGGCGGCTTACGGCGATTTTGAGACCAGTGAGGAGAAAGTGTTTACTGCTGGGGATGCCAGAAGAGGACAAAGCCTGGTGGTATGGGCCATCCAGGAGGGTAAACTGGCGGCGAAAGAAGTGGATGTATATTTGACAGGGAAAAGCATGATAAAATGATCATAGACAAGAAAAAACCGGAGATCAATCCGGTTTTTTTCGTTGAAGTCGGAAATTTTCCATCAGTACCAAATCCAGGTTTTGAAATATTTCGTAAGATGTCTTAATGATCTCATCGATGTCTTTCGGGGTATGATTCAATTCCCGATACATGATCCGGATCTTGTATTCGATCAAGGATTCCAAAGACATGTCAAAGTATCCTTGGGCGTATTTTTCCACCAGGCTCATTCCTGCAGCAACGGAAACGACGCGAATGAGCTTGATTTCGTTGCTGGTAAATCCTAGATTGTACTTGTTGTTGTGAAGTTTGAAAAAAAACTCGATGACCCGGGTATTCTCGTCGATGAGTACGTGGTCGCGACATATTTCATAGTAAAAGCGCTTGTATCTGTCGTCCTTCAACAGCAGGCTCATATAGACCCAGTTCTCCACGGCTGTGGCATACTTCAACTCGTAAGGAATACCCTGTTCCAAAATGATCTTCTGGACCATTTCCTTCACATCGATCAGGAAGTAGGAATAAATGATGGATGCAATGCTGTTCTTGTTGCGGAAATAATAAGGGATCAGTCCTACGTTTACTCCGGCATCTTCACAAATGGCCTTACAGGATGTTTGGGTATATCCCTTTTGGTAGAACAATTTTTTACTGGAAGATAGGATCCGATGCTTGGTTTCGATACCTTTTTTGTACTGTGCCATATGCCGGCCTCCATTTATTTACACATAATTAATTAATAGATTTAATATAATTGACATCGTTTACAACATAATATAGAATATAGATGTTATAATTTTATATGTATATAACTCGCTTCCGTATACAAAATTATAACGTATTGAGAATATCTTGTAAAGCAAGCATGAAAAATTACATCAAAGGAGGATTTACATGAAAAAATCGCAAATCATCGGACTCATTTTGGCATTGGCAATTCTGATCGGAATGAATTTTCTGCCTGCGTCTGAAACCCTGTCTATCGGCGGCCGGAATACTTTAGGAATTTTATTTACGGTTATTGTTTTATTGATCACGGAACCGATACCCATAGGGGTGACCTGTTTGTTGAGCATTCCATTGTTGGTGTTGTTTAAAGCCGTTCCGACCATACCGGCGGCATTGGGTGGGTTTACCAATCCCATCGTCTTCTTTGTTTTGGCATCCTTTGGAATATCCAGGGCCTTGACGAAAGTGCCACTTTCCAATCGATTGCTGAAAGTCTTGATTAAAACATTCGGAAAAAATGTAAAACGGGTCATGCTTGCTGTCATGATCACCATTGCTGTCGTTTCTTCCGTCATATCCAACGTGGCAGCTACTGCCGTGTTCATCAGCATCGTTTTAGGTTTCCTGCAGATCTACAAAAGAGAGGAAGACCGAAGAAAGACTGGAAAAACATTTATGATCGCATTGCCGGTAGCCGGCATGATTGGTGGGATGTTGACTCCGGCCGGTTCTTCCTTGAACCTGATGACTTTGAGCTTCTTGGAAGAATTGACGGGAGCGTCTGTAACATTCCTGGAGTGGATGGTCATAGGGGTGCCTGTGGTTTTGGTAGTACTGCCTTTTGCCTGGTTCATCTTGTTGAAGATCTATCCTGTTGTTGAGATACCGGAAAAGGACATCATGGACTATGTGGACACACTGGATGTTCCGGAAAAAATGGATGCCAAGGAACGCTATGTGCTCCTTCTGATGACGATCATGTTCACTCTTTGGATCTTGAGCTCCTGGTTTCCAGTATTCAATATCACCATCGTGGCTTTGGTTGGTTTTGCATTTTTGTTCATTCCCGGATTCGAGATCATTACATGGGATGAGTTTCTGGCCAGTGTCAGTTGGCCGGCATTTTTCCTGGTGGGTAGCGTCATCACTATAGGTGGTGCGTTGATCTCCAATGGAGTCAGCCAATGGCTTGTTGCCAACTTTTTCCCGCAAACGCTGAATCTTCCGACCATCGGGATCGGATTTGTGGCTGGGATCATCGTTTTCTTGATGCTCATCATCGTTCCAGTCGCGCCAGCACTGATCCCATTGCTGTCTGCACCGTTTGTCGGGTTGGCAGTAAGCATCGGCATTTCTCCAGTGTTCCTCATGATGGTGTTGGGACTGACTGTGGCAAACTGTTATTTGCTACCACTGGATACGGTTCCATTGTTGACCTATATGACCGGATACTACAAAATGCAGGATATGCCAAAGGTTACAGCCTTCATTCAGTTGTTTCTGGCAGTTATCGTAGCCATATGGGTACCCATCGCCCTGAGCATATTGGGATTGATGTAATTTCGCCTCTCGAGGGTAATACTAGTATAATTGAAAATAAATAACTAATTTCAATAAAATCTTGACAAATGACAAGCGGAGTAATATTATATAACAGTAATATTATTCCGTTTTGTGTTGTTTGCAGACGATTTCAAGCATCACAAAAGGGAGGTTCATCATTTATATTTATAAAAAAATATTTTAGAAAAGGAGAGAAAAGAATGAATCAAGAAAAAGCTTTGAAAAAAAGTGTCATCAACCTTTACGGATTGCCATCATTTGGTTTTCAAGTAATGGTCAACATGGAAGTTTTCTTCTTCGCAGCATTTTTGACCGACTTTGCACTGATCCCAGCCGCTTTGGCCGGAACCGTTTTGATGATCACCAGTATCTTTGACATTGTCTGGGTGCCGACTGCCGGCGTTATTTTGGACAAGAGCAACATGAAGTGGGGTCGCTATCGTTCCTGGTTGCTTGTGGGACCACCCTTTGCTGCGATCTTCTTCATCATGCAGTTTACCAAATTCGGTAATCCCACTATGACAGCAGTATTGGTATCCATCGGCTTTATTGTCAGCCACTTGATCTGGAACGTTTTCTACGCAGCCCATATCGCCATGAACAACTCCATGACCACTGTTCGGGAAGAGCGGATCAGCATGTCTTCCAACCGGGGGATGTTCAACGCTATCGGCGCCATCGCATTTTCTTATTTTGGAACCACGCTGATCAATACCTTTGGTGCGGCAACTACACCAGCTTTGGGATATACCCTGACCACTATTTTAGGGGCATCCATCATGATCATCACCTATTACACCCTGTTCTTCTTGACCAAAGACTATGGATTTCATGGTTTAGCCAAGCCGGGCGGACAAAAGGCGGACAAGCTCAGCGCCAAAGAAATGTTTGGTCAAATCGTTGTGAATCCACCGTTGATCGGCTTGATGTTGGCAGAATTGGGAAGATACTTGGGAAGATTCATCATCTTTGGTTTGGCTTTCTATTACTTCAAATATGTCATCGACAACCTGGCCGGACTTGCCTTCTTCTTCCTGGGATTGAATGTGGTCACCTTCGTAGGCGCTCTTTTAGCGAATCCATTGGCCAAGAAATTTGGGGAGAAAGTTACTTACATGATCTCTTTGTCTCTGTTCGTTATCGCGTTGCTGATCGTATGGGCTCTGCCAATGAACTACACTACATTCCTGATCGTCATGTTTATTGGTTATTTGGGATATGGAATGCCGGATGCTTTGGGACCTGCAATGTATGGAAACACTGCCGATTACGGTGAGTGGAAAACAGGCAAGAATGCCAGAGGATTCGTTATGTCCCTGATCAGCATGCCTATCAAGACCGCCATCTTCGTAAGAAGCGTCATCATCACTGCCATCCTGACTTCTGCCGGTTATATTGCCGACATGGCACCGACAGAGCAGTTGATCAATGGAATAAAGAATGGTATTGCCTTGATCCCTGCGATCTTTATCTTTTTCGGATTGATCGTTATTTTCTTCCTGTACAAGATCTCCCCGGAGAAACAGGCAGAAATGCAGGCTGAAATTGCGGCACGCAAAAAAGATCAATAATTGATTAAAAATATACTTGACATTTTGCAAGAAACAGCTTAAACTACGTATATTAAAAGTAAATGAGACAAAGCGGTCTGTATAATTTTATACAGGCCGTTTTTCGTTCTCGTGGACAAAGGCGTCTGCAACCAACCATGGTTGCAGACGCCTTTTTTATTAAAAGGAGGGAAATCCGTGACAAAGCTAACGAAAATCGAGATCATCACAAGAAACAGCAGGCTGGAGGATTTAAAAGAAGGGTTGAATGCCATCGGGATCACCGGCATGACCGTGACCCAAGTGCTGGGTTGCGGGAGGCAGAAGGGGAAAACGGAATTCTATCGGGGCAATGAATACAAAATCGATTTATTGCCAAAAGTCAAGGTGGAAGTAGTGGTATCCGTAGTACCGGTGGATGAAGTGGTACGAGTGGCGAAGGAAGTGCTGGGATCTTCAGAGATCGGTTCCGGAAAAATATTTATTTATGAATTGCAGAATGTCATACGGATACGCACCGGTGAAGAAGGCGTGGACGCACTAAACTAAATGTGGAAAGTGGAGGGATGAACATGGATTTGGCATATTCTTTGGATACAGTTTGGGTTTTATTGGGAGCGGCACTGGTGTTTTTCATGCAGGCAGGATTTGCCATGGTGGAAACAGGTTTTACCAGAGCAAAAAATGCAGGCAACATCATCATGAAGAACATGATGGATTTTGCCGTCGGATCCGTTGTATATTGGGCCTTTGGTTTCGGCATCATGTTTGGAGACTCCATGGGCGGTTTTATCGGTGGTTTGGATCTGTTTGCGAGAAATACATATGATTTTGGGGTACCTACTTTTGCATTTTTGATTTTCCAAACCGTCTTTTGTGCAACGGCAGCGACCATCGTTTCCGGAGCCATGGCGGAACGTACAAAATTCATCTCCTATTTGAGTTACAGCTTTTTCATATCTTTGATCATATACCCTGTGGTGGGACACTGGGTTTGGGGTGGAGGCTTTCTGTCGGAGTTGGGATTTGTCGATTTTGCCGGATCCACCGTGGTCCATTCTGTCGGTGGTTGGGCGGCTCTGGTAGGAGCGAAGATCATCGGACCCAGGATCGGAAAATATACCAAGGACGGAAAAGCTAAAGTCATCCCGGGTCACAGCATCACCTTGGGAGCATTGGGCGTTTTCATTCTATGGTTTGGATGGTTTGGATTCAATCCTGGATCCCAGTTGGCAGCCTCCGGTCCGGAGAATGCCCAAGCTATTGCTGGAATTTTTGTGACAACAAACCTGGCAGCAGCCATGGGGGCGATCATGTCCATGATCATCACTTGGATCAAATACGGAAAACCTGACGTCAGCATGACCCTCAACGGTGCCTTGGCAGGCCTGGTGGGGATCACGGCAGGAACGGCAGCCGTATCTCCCATGGGTGCTGCGGCCATCGGTGGCATTGCGGGGATCGTCATCGTTTTTGCGGTGGAATTTGTGGATCATGTTTTGAAAGTGGATGATCCGGTGGGAGCCATCAGTGTTCATGGCGTATGTGGAGCTCTTGGGACGCTTCTGGTCGGTTTCTTTGCTGTAGATGGCGGATTGTTGTACGGAGGCGGATTTGCATTGTTGGGAGTGCAAGCCATTGGAGTGGTGGCTGTTGCTGCATGGACCATGACAGGTGCGTTTATCCTGTTCAAAGTCATCGATGCAACCATAGGACTTCGAGTCTCAAAAGTGGAAGAATTGGAAGGATTGGATATTACAGAACACGGCATGGAAAGCTATGCAGATTTTCAACTGAAGGCCATCGTCCACGAATAACAGGCGGTAGTAAAATAAGAGAAAGCAGCTTCTATATAGAGGCTGCTTTCTTATTCTATTGCCAGCAATTTCGCTTTGGATACACCATCCAATTCCTTCAATCGATCGACGAGATAATCCAGAGAGTTTTGCATGTCCAAGACGTCGATGGTCATGTTCACGATGGCTCTTTGGTGAATGGGAATATCCTGGCTGATCGTCAATATGTTTGCGCCTTCTTCCGCCATCAAGTTGAGCAGATGGGACAGAACTCCTTTCTTGTGATCCAGGACGAAACTAAGGGTCGCCTTTCGACCAAATTGGGTGGAAGGAGAAAAGACGTGATCTTTGTATTTATAATAGGTGCTTCGACTGATGCCGACGGCTTTTACCGCATCGCTGACGTTTTCAACTTTTCCGCTGTCGATCAGGTTTCGGGCCTCGATGACTTTATCATAATAGGTGGGTAAAATTTCTTTACTTACGATCAAATATTTGGTCAACATGCATGTCACTCCTTATAGTATTTGAGAAATTGCGCCGGTGTCATCTGGAAGGACTTCCAGAACCAACGACGAAGGGGTCAAAAGTCTCAATGTGTCTTGAAAAGAGTCCGGATGAAATTGGCCGGTGGGTGCCATCAGCAAGATGGTCGGTCCTGAGCCGCTGATGCTGCAATGAATGGCACCGGATCTCATGGCCAGATCCTTGATCTCATCGAAAGATGGGATCAGGGTTTTGCGCTGTTTTTCGTATAGGTGATCGATGCTGCCCAACTCCACCAGAATTGCATCTCCTTCCATAAGGCCTAGAGTCAATAACAGGGAATTGGCAACGTTCGTGGACGCCTGGTCCATGGAGACTGATTTTGGAAGGATCTCTCTGGCTGTTTTTGTGGAGATCTCGTAATCCGGTATGACCAGAAAAAAATCAAAAGCATTTGCCACAGGAATGGACTTGCAGAAGTAATCCTCTTTCTCTGTTCGAACCGCTATAGTCAGACCTCCATAAAGTGCAGCTGCCACATTGTCCGGATGTCCTTCCAGAGTGCAGGCCATTTGGAAAAGTTCGGTTTTGGAATAGGGGGATCCCAACATCAGATTGGCTCCAGCGAGCCCCCCGACTATGCAGGAAGCACTGCTGCCCAGACCTCGACCTGTGGGTATGGCTGTATCGAAAGTAATGGTCAGGGGCTGTTCGAATGCAGGATCATTTGCATGTCTTTTGAATAAAAATTGTGCTGCCTGGTAAACTGTGTTGTCCTTATTTTGATATTGATCCGCACAACCAATAAAGGATAAGGTATCGGTGGTTTCCAATGTAAAGCGGTTGTACAGTTGAAAGGCCAGGCCTAGTGCATCAAAACCAGGTCCGATATTTGCCGATGAGGCTGGTACGGTAACCGATACGCGTTGGTGTTGGCGTTTCATGACAATATTTCATTGACACAGTTTTTCATGTCTTCCTTTCCACAGACTGATGTGTGGCGATCATCGCTTTCGCACATTTGAAGAAGGTCTGCAGGTATGATCAAGTCCGTCTTTTTTGCGAGCTTGGAGATCAGGGCAATGTCGTCTTCCGAAGAACTGCCGAAAATGGCTTCGTACACTGATTTCGTAAATTTAAAGGGACTGGCGGTGGACAAAATGACGGAATGGGTATCGTCTCCCGTTTCCTTGACATAATCGTCATATACTTTTACAGCTACTGCCGTGTGAGGATCCAAAACATAGCCGAATTGGCCATAGATCTTCTGAATGGTGGCTCCTGTTTCTTCTTCCGTGCAATAGCCGCCGAAAAAGTCTTCATCGATGGCCTTTTTCATGGAAGGAGTGACTTCGTACGTCCCTTTCGTTGAAAGATCCTTCATGGCATCGTTGATGAACTGGCTGTCGCCTTGTGAAACGTGATAGAGCAAACGCTCGAAATTGCTGGATATCAAAATATCCATGGAAGGGGAGCTTGTCAAAATAAAGGGTCGGTTCTTGTTGTATTTTCCAGTAGCGAAAAAGTCGTAAAGAACGTTGTTTTCATTGGAAGCGCAAATCAATTTTTTAATGGGAAGACCCATTTGCTTTGCATAGTAACCAGCCAGAATGTTTCCAAAATTCCCAGTAGGGACCACGAAATTGATGGGATCGCCAAGGGAGATTTGATTTTCCTGTACCGCTTGACTATATGATGCAAAATAATAGACGATCTGCGGCACCAAACGTCCGATGTTGATGGAATTGGCAGATGATAGAAGGTGATTTTTCTTTTTTAAGGTTTCATTGAATTCTTTATCGCTGAAGATGGACTTAACTCCGTTTTGGGCATCATCAAAATTGCCGTCGATGGCGACGACGTGAACGTTATCACCCTTTTGTGTGGTCATCTGCTTCTTTTGGATCGTGCTGACACCATCTTTTGGATAGAAAACGACGACCCTGGTACCTTTCACATCGGAGAAGCCTTCCAAGGCAGCTTTGCCAGTATCACCGGAAGTCGCAGTCAATACTACGATCTCGTCTTTTACTCCTTGTATGGATGCAGAACCGGTCATCAGATGGGGAAGCATGCTGAGGGCCACATCCTTGAAAGCAAGGGTCGGTCCATGAAAAAGCTCCAGCAGGTGATAAGAGTCAAAAGATACGGTAGGTGTGACTCTGGGACTCAAAAATTTGGCATAGGCTTGCTGGATGTAGGATACGAGTTCTTCTTCCGGGAATTCATCGAAATAGGGGCTCATGATCTCAAAACAAAGGTCCTGGTAGCTTTTGTGGACCAAAGTCGACAATGGAACAGAAGGAAAGATTTCCGGCACAAACAAACCTCCGTCACTGGCAATGCCTTTTAAGACTGCCTCCGATGGCAGTGCAGTTTGATTGGAACGTGTACTGATGTATTTCATCGTGAAAAACCTCCATGGATTCTTTAATCTTGTATTGTGTTTGCCTCATCCTTATGATAAAATGTTTTTGTCTAAAAAACAAGTGTTTTTATTTTAAATACAAAGTATTTTGAGGTGAGTCATGAAAATTGCACTGCTGGGTATGGGGACTGTTGGTTCCGGCGTATATGAGATCATAAATGAAGAAAAAGGAAATTACTTTGCCAAAGCACAAGAGAAGATCACCATCAAGAAAGTTTTGGTTCGGGATAAAGGAAAGAAAAGAAATGATTTTATCGACGAAGAGATATTGACGGAGTCTTTTGATGAAATTTTGAATGATGAAGAGATCAATGCCGTAATTTTTGCCATGGGAGGGCTGGAGCCGGAATTTACTTTCATGAAACGATCCATGGAAAAAGGGAAACACGTAATAACAGCGAATAAGGCCGTCGTTTCGGAATATTTTGAGGAACTTTTGAATCTGGCAAAAAAACACAACGTGATGTTTTTGTTCGAAGCCAGTGTGGGAGGGGGGATCCCCATCATCACATCCCTGAAGGGAACCTTGCAGATCAATCAAATCGATGAGATCAAGGGGATCCTTAACGGGACGACCAATTATATTCTAAGTAAAATGTCATCAGAGGGCAAAGCCTTTGCAGATGTATTGCAGCAAGCGCAGGAAATGGGATTTGCAGAAGCCGACCCCAGCGCGGATGTGGATGGTTTTGACGTATCGCGTAAGCTGGCCATTTTGTCGTCCATTGCTTTTGGCAGTCATATAAAGGATGAGGACATTTACAAGAGAGGCATACGGGATGTGGGAAAGGAAGACATGGAAATGTTTTCGAATCTGGGATACATTCTTAAATTTCTGGCCCATTCGAAACGAATGGATGGGACATATTCTGCAAGTGTCGAACCGGTGTTGCTCTCCAACAAAGATATTATGAGCAACGTCAATGAAGAGTTCAACATCGTTTCCATTAAAGGGAATATTATTGGAGAGTTGCAGTTTTACGGAAAGGGTGCCGGTAAGAATCCCACAGCAAATGCAGTCGTTGGGGATCTGCTGTATATCATGAACAATCAGAATAGCAGGGAGTCCATTGATTTGTCTCAGCACTTGACAAACAAAGGCCTTGGTGCATTTAACGGCAAATATTATTTGCGCATTTCCCTGAAAGACCATCCAACCTTTACAGCAGTGTTGGATCTGGTGGATGAAGTATCCAAGATCAAAAAAATGATGGTAGAGAAGAATAATGTTTTTGTGATCACCGAAGAATTGGACGCTGCTGTGGTCAACAGCCTGGTCGATCGGTTGCGATCGATGGGAACGTCGGTGTTTTATGCAAGAATTCTTTCTTGAATCGACCGGAAAGGACGGAAAGATGGATCAGTTGATCGTACAAAAATATGGCGGCACCAGTGTTGGAGATATTGACAGGATCAAGAATGTGGCCAAACGTGTCGTCCGGACAAAAGAAAATGGGGACAATGTCGTTGTCGTCGTATCGGCCATGGGGGATACGACGGATGTTTTGGTAGAAATGGCCTACGCCATCAGTGAAGATCCTCACAAAAGAGAAATGGACATGTTGTTGTCAACGGGGGAGCAAATCTCCATTGCCTTGCTGGCCATGGCCATTCAGAGTTTGGGTCATGAAGTGATCTCCTTGACGGGAGCCCAATGCGGCATACAGACGTCGTCCAGGCACAGCAAGGCAAAAATCGACGCCATCCATACAGATCGATTGGAGAAAGAGCTCAGCGCCGGTAAGATCGTCATTGTGGCAGGGTTTCAGGGCGTCAATAAAGATATGGACATTACTACCCTCGGCAGAGGGGGGTCGGATACTACGGCGGTTGCATTAGCGGCAGCGTTGCATGCGGATAAGTGCCAAATATTCACGGATGTTGATGGCGTATATACGGCAGATCCAAGGATCGTACCAGCAGCAAGAAAGATCGAAAAAATATCCTACGATGAAGTGTTGGAGTTGGCCGCACTGGGTGCCCAGGTATTGCATCCCAGAGCCGTTGAGATGGCTGGCAAATATCATGTTTCCTTGGAGGTAAGATCCAGTTTCAACAACAATAGTGGTACCATTATAGGGGAGGTTAGCGAGTTGGAAAAAGTATTGATCAGAGGAATATCATTGGATGAGAACATAGCAAAAATTTCCGTCCTGGAGGTGCCGGACAAACCCGGGATCGCATTCAAGCTTTTTTCTTTTTTAGCAGGAGCGGACATTCATGTGGACATGATCGTACAGAACGTGAACAGAAACAACGTCAACGACATAACATTTACGGTGGCACTGGATGAGCTGCAAAATGCAGTAAAGATCGCCCAGCAATTTGCATTTGAAGTCGGTGCTGAGAAAGTGGAGTTCGATCGAGGTGTTGCTAAGCTTTCGGTGGTGGGAACAGGTGTAGTGGCCAATGCAGAAGTTGCATCCAAGTTTTTCGAAGCATTGTATGAGATCGGGGTAAACATTCAGATGATCTCCACCTCGGAGATCAAAATATCCTGTATTATAGACACCAGCAGTGGCAAGGATGCCATGAAGCACATCCACGAAAAATTCAACATGTAATAAAGAAAGAACCAGGCATGTGCCTGGTTCTTGTCATTGTGGATAATGCAATCGGTCTTCGGGGATGGATTTCAATAGCTGCAAATAGTCGTTCGCTTCTTTTTTGGCATCTTCCAGGTTCATGTCCCTGAAATTTCCACACTCCACTTCGCTTGCTCCTGGTATTTCCTGTTCGTATCCTGCCATAAATTCAAACAATTCGATGATCAAGGGAACTATATCCCTGCTTTCCAGATTTCCTTCTAAAATCAGATAAAAACCGGTCCTGCATCCCATGGGGCCAAAGTAGACGATGCGGCTGGCGTAATCGGGGTGATTTCTCAAATAAGTGGCTCCCAGATGTTCCAGGGCGTGGACGCTGTCCGTTCCCAATACAGGCTCTACGTTCGGCTTTTTCATTCGCAGATCAAAGGTGGTCAAGGTAGTGTCGCCGTATCGATCTTTTCGGGATGCATATAGTCCGGGATACAATTTGGTGTGGTCGATGGTAAAACTTTCTATTGGTTTCATGGTCGCCTCCTTAATACTTTCGGTGCAGCATTTTTTTCACGATATCCTCCAGGGTATTTCGATTGTCTGATGCAGGCAAGGTTTCGATCAGTTTGAATGCCTTGGCTGTGTATTTTTTGGCCAGTTGACGAGCTTGTGTCAAACCGTCGTAAGACATGATCAAATCATGGATCGTCTCCATGTCTGTTTTATTGAAGTCCGTTGTTTCCAGAAGGTGTTTCAACTTGTTGTCCTTGTCCTTGCCGAGGGCATAAATGACCGGCAAGGTCAGATATCCTTGTTTCAAGTCGTTCATGGTGCTCTTTTTAATGGTTTTTTTGTCGGAATAATCAAGACAGTCATCGATGATCTGGAAAGCCATGCCGCAATAGTATCCGATCCGTGACAGGGTTTTGATCTGGCGATCCGACAAGTTGCCTTCCGCTGCGCCGATATGGAAGCTCATGGAGAACAATGCGGCAGTTTTACCGGTAATGATTTTTAAATAATTCATGATATTTACATCGTACATATAGCGCAGTCGATACTGTTTCAATTCCCCACGGCAGATCTTTAAAATGGCATTGGCCAATTTTTCCATGGATTTGTTGTGCTGTTTCTCGGAGAGAAGGGTAAAGCATTTGGCAAAAAGGTAGTCGCCGATAAAAACGGCACTGTCCTTGCCATATCTGCTTTGCACGCTTTCGATCCCTCTTCGCAGTTTTGCTTCATCAATGATGTCGTCATGGACCAAAGTAGCGATATGCAGCATTTCCGTAACAGCCGCCAATCGGAGAAGGGATTCCTTGTCGTAATCTCCGAATTTTGCGGAAAGGACCACAAAAGCAGGCCTCAACATTTTGCCGCTGGAAACCACAGCACTGGAAACCGCTTCTGTTATAAACTCGTCGGCATCGTTTGTGGAACGCAAGATCAATGCGTTCACTTCCTCCAACATATTACCAATTTCAGGATATTCCATCCAAAGTTCGTTCATCTTATCACCTATTCGTTTTAAAGTTGAAATGATTGCTCGACAAGTATCGAAGCAGATATTTGGAAACCATGCCGACAAATAGTCCGGTAGGTATTGCAATCAAAAACAAGTATGGGAGCAATACGATCAATCTGGAGTTTTCCAGGATGATCATGGCAACGCCCAGTTGCCCCAAATTATGCATGATGGCTCCCAAGATGCTGACACTGACCAGACTCATGGTATTGTTGAACATGCGCATCATGAGGAACATGGCCAGTAAACTCAGAATACCACCACTAATGGAATAGATGATGGAAGCCATGTTTCCGAAAAGCAAGCCGGTCAAAAATGTTCTAGCAACAACGATCAGCAAGCAAGACCGGAGGGGAAGTGTAGATAATGCCAGTACAGTTGCTATATTGGCCAGTCCCAACTTGGCACCTTGAATGGGAATGGCGGGCAACAAGGTTTCAATATAACTTAAAATCATGGCCTGTGTCACCAACATGGAGATAAAAACAAGTCGTTTCGTATTGTTATTCATTCAATTACCTCAGTTTCAATCATTTGCCTTTACTTCAACGATCACTTTGTTGGGCAGACATACGATCATCTCCCCGTTTTCATCAGCAGGTGCTGTGTGCACGCAGATCTGATCCGGACAGGAGGCCTCTGAGACTCTGACCTGGCCGTTTTGGATCGTAACAATATTGAGGTTGCCCTCGTTTTCCACTCTGATCACTTCATTTGTGTCTTCGGTCAGAGGCATTCGTTTGTATTCCTGACCATCGATGGTGATGATCAGATCCAATTTGGCATCCGCATCTTTCAGTAATTGAAAAGCCAACAAACTGGCAAGGGCAATGACAACGACGATGCCGATAAAAAAAAGATCTTTTTTCTTCAAGTAGTTCACCTCGTAGCAAAATTGTCCGGGGACAAGTACATTTTATTAAAAATATCCTTCCCCGTAAAGAAGAAGGATATTTTTTGATGTCATTTTATTCAGAATAATCAAAGTATAGATACGATTTCCTTACGATCCGTATCTTTGACCACAAATTTTTCAACATCGGAATGACGTAATAGTCCAAACCGAAGGATGAACCCGCACCTTGCAATGTAGCAAAGCCGGCTACGATGTACCAGATCATGGACGCGTCGGCCATTCCCGTAAAGACGATGCCGATTCCGATCACGATGCTTGCAGCAGAGCTTACGAAAGTGAAAAGACCTGCGATCAGGCAAAGACCAATGATGATCTCCATCATTACCATTACTGTTTGCACTGGAACTTCGATAGGTGTCATCCACTTGTTCATGATATCCAACATGAACTTTGGCGCAGTCATCAGAGAATCACCATAACCGGAGGGCGTTTTATCTACGGCCCACTGGAAGATGCCCGGAAGTTCAGAGACTACTTCTGCACCGCCACCGCCGGTAGCACCGGAAGCTGCTGTGACAGCTTCTGCTGCACCGGAGGCTGCTGTATAAGTTTCAGCTGCTCCAGATGCTGCAGTTCCAGTTGTTGCAGCGGAAGCTGCCGTTCCGCCATCACCACCGCCAGCGTCATAACCGGCGATCATGTTCATCATGTTGATGACTTTCGGTTCGCTAAACCAACCTTCCGTGATCTTGACTACACCTTCCACCAGCCACATGTAACCCAGCCATAATCGCAATGGGATCTTCCAGAAATTCTTGGAAGCGCTGGAGAAGTGTCCGCCGACAAAAGATCGCTTATTCTTGATGTGAAAGAATTCATGACCTGCGTAGTTCCAGATTTGTCGTACGCCGCCAACCATGAATTGATAATATACATTGACCATGTGCTTGACAAACATGGCAAACCATCCGGAACTTTTGAAACCGACATCGGCAACAGCATATCGGGATCCTACGGAAACCATGAAACCATGATACTTTTGTTCGTGCTTGTGGAGTTCGCCGCCTTTGATCATGGAGATGATGTTTTTAGCAGCCGTATGAGCAGATTGTTCTGCGGCTTCCACGATTTGAGGCATGGGCTGATCGTCTTCCGGGATATAGCATGCGCTGTCTCCGACAATGTAGATGTTTTCCACCGTTTTTCCGTTTATGGATGGTTGCATGTAATCATTGACGTTGACCCGATCGCATCGACCGATATCCAAACCGATGCTGGATACCAAACCGGTATTTTTGATGCCGGCAGTCCAGATCAATGTATAGGTAGGGATCTGCGTTCCATCTTTGACGGTAAAGGAATCGTCGTCGATTTTGACGATGGGCGTATTTTTCAATAATCGGATGCCGAGCTTTTTGTATCTTTTTTCTACTTTTTCGACTTGTGCATCGCTTTCCAGCATGTTGAGGATGCGATCCATGGCTTCGATGTTGTAGATGGAAACCTCTTTAGGGTTGACGTCGTACTTCTTGGCCAAGTGCTTTTTGGCTTCGCCCAGTTCACCGACCATTTCCACTCCGGTGAATCCTCCTCCACATACGGCAAAGGTGAGAAGTTTTCGTCTTTCTTTCTCATCCGGCTCGCAGGAAGCTTTCATAAACATGATCTCGATATGCTCTCTCAATCGGATGGCATCTTCATAAGACCACAAAGTGTGTGCATTTTCCTTGGCTCCTTCGATGCCAAAGAAGTTTGGTTCATTTCCAGTCCCCATAATAAGGTAGTCGTAGTTGTAGGTTTTGGATCTAGAAGACAACTTCTTGTTCTCCAGATCGAAATCTACAATGTCGTCGACGACCACGTTGACTTTTCGACCGGCGAAAATTCGCTTCAAGTCGATTTTTATGGATTCGGGATCCGTTCTGTGACCAGCTACTTCGTGAAGTTCCGTCATCAATGTATGATAACTGTGCCTGTCTATAACGGTGATTTCGACGTTTTCATCCTTTTTGAAAGCTTTATGCAATGTTTTTGCTGCCTTGACACCGGCATAACTTCCTCCAAGAATAAGAATCTGTTTCTTAGACATTAGTTTCCTCCTCGTGTTTATGTTTTGAATGAAAAATGCTAAAATCATAACAAGTGCAGAAATTCTTTGTACTGCATCTTTCATCGTACATGATTATAATATAGTATTGTTAAATAAATTTCAATATAGACAATAAAAAATTATTTTATTTATTCATAAGATATTTTTCTGAAATGTAAAAATAAGGGATCCGATGCAATATAAAGGATGTCACAGCCAAAATCGCCTAAAGTTAAACAGGTTTTTTTCGTGCAAGTTCCTGAAAGTTTGCATTTTTACTTTTCACGCCACCTATAAATAAGGACTATAATAAATCTCAAAAGAAAATATAAAAAAAATATCTATCTCATTTATCGAAAACTATTGACGACTATTTGGTGGAGTGTTAAAATTAGGACGAACCAAGAAACCAAATATTTTAGGGGGAAAAAAATGAAAAAACTATTATCAATCTTACTAGTAGTATTCATGGTTGCTGCTTTTGCAGTAGGTTGCGGAGGAACCAATAACGGTGACAACGGCGACAACGGCGACAACGGCGATGCAGCAATGTACGAAGATGGTGTTTATTACGCACAAGACGAAAAAGGCACCAGCTGGACTTACTTTGTTGTGGTAGAAGTGGCAGACGGCAAAATCGCTGACGCTCACTGGGGTGGAACCAACCTGGTACCGCAAGGAAACAAGTACACTGCTTCTGTTGAAGGAAACTACAACATGGGCGGAGCAGCAGAATGGTACGAGCAAGCAGACGCAGCTATTGCCTGGTTGATCGAAAACCAAGATCCTGCTTTGTTTGATGACAAGTACACAGACGACGAAGGACACACTGACGCGTTGCAAACAGACGATGGAACCACCGTTTCTGTACACGTAATCGAATTCTTCGAACTGGCGAAAAAAGCATTGGCTGGAGATCCGGTAGCTGAAGGACCGCACACGACTCCGGACGATCACGTAGCAACTGCTGTATTGCCGGCAGAAGCAGATGGTGTTTGGGAATACCGATTGGACCTGATCGTAGTTAACGGAACCATTGTTGATTCCAGCTACAACTCTGTATTCGTAGGACCTTTCAATGCAGACAATGAAAAATACTTTATTGATGGCGACGAAAACAAGCCTTCCAACAAAGTATTGTTGGGCATGGACTATGGAATGGACTGGAAAGGCAACGCAGAGAAAATTGATGCCTTTGTAGAAGCAAACAACGGATTCGAAGTAGAGTACAAGGATGATGAAGGTCACACTGACACCATCACCGGCGTATCCATTCACGTGAATGAGTACGAAGATCTTTACAAAGACGCTTTGGGAATCCAGTAATCAACAAGCAAGATCAAAAGCTTCAGGCTTGCCTGAAGCTTTTTCTTTTTTATTGATGAGATGCATCGTTTACTGTATAATGGAAAACGGTATTTTAATAGAAGAAACCGACGAAAATGAGTGAGGTATTTATGTTTAAAAAAGCGATTCTAATTCTGGTAGTGCTTGTTTCCATGATGTTGACCGGTTGCGGAAACAATAATGTGGAATCCATCTCAGACAATGAATTTTTACTGGATACGGTAGTCAGCATTCGGCTATATGATGTACCGGAAGAAAAGAGTGAATTGATCGACCGGTCTTTTGACCTGATCGAAGAGCTGGAAAACCAGTTGAGTGTTCATAAGGACGGAAGCGATCTGTATAATATCAAAATAAATGCAGGGATCAAACCGGTTTCCGTATCGGAACATACCATAAAAGTGATCCAACGCAGCATGGATTATGCAAAAATCACAGAAGGCAAATTCGACATCACTGCAGGCCCATTGATCGACCTTTGGAATATCCAGCCGCCGACAGGTCATGTTCCCACGCAGGGAGAACTCGAAGCTGCGCTAACCAAGATCGATTACAGAAAACTGGTGATCGATGAAGACAAGCAAACCGTGTTTTTAAAGGAAGAAGGAATGATCGCCAATTTGGGCGCCATAGCAAAAGGATACATTGCAGATGTCGTAAAAGAGTTTTTGCTGGAAGAAGGAATCGAACACGCCATCATCAATTTGGGCGGCAATGTTTTACTGGTCGGCGGCCGTGTGGACGGCACTGACTTTCGAATCGGCGTGCAAGACCCGGATGCAACGAGAAACACCTATTTGGGCGTCATTAAAACTTCGGATGCATCCCTTGTATCCTCCGGAGATTATGAACGATATTTTGAACAGGACGGCATTCGCTATCACCATATACTGGATCCGGACACCGGCTATCCATCGGATACGGAAATTCGACAGGTCAGCATCGTCTCCCCCCTTTCCGTAGATGGTGATGCACTTTCCACGACGCTGTTTTTATTGGGATTGGATCAAGGATTGGCACTCATTGAATCCATGGAAGGAGTCGACGCGGTTTTTGTGACCCACGACCATAAAGTCGTCGTCACAGAAGGGTTGAAGGATCATTTCGAGTTTAACGATGACGAGTATTCCGAAATATACGATCTTGAGTACCGATAAAGGCCTTTGGGCCTTTTTCTTTTTGCATATTGCTAGTGACCCGTGGCAAAACTTATAAATAGCATGTATAATGAAACTACAGTGAAACTTCGTTGAAACAAGAAGCAATAACGAATGCAGGAACGGGAGGGCGAAAAAATTGAGAATCGGAATGATCGGTTGTGGGAACATGGCACAGGCCATGATCGGAGGAATGGTAGAATCTGGTGTGGTCGATGCCGCAGATATCTTTGTATCCAATCCGATCCAAGAACAATTGGAAGTGGTAAAGACAAAGTATGGAGTCTCCGTTACAAATGACAACAAGGAAGTGTCAAGATGGGCGGATTATTTGATCATAGCAGTAAAACCGAATATCATGAACATGGTATTAAAGGAAGTAAAAGATCATCTGGAACCGGAGAAAACGGTTTTGGTTAGTATAGCAGCGGGCGTGGATCTGGCTCAGATGGAAAGGCAAATCGACATTCCCAACATAAAGTTGCTTCGCGTCATGCCAAATACGCCTGCCTTGGTAGGAGAGGGTATGACGGCGATCACCGGCAATGAAAATGTTGGTGAAAAAGAATTGAATGCAGTTCTCGAAATTTTTGATTGTTTTGGAAAGACCAAAGTAATTCCGGAAGAACTTTTTCACGGAGTTACGGCAACCAGCGGTTCATCACCAGCCATGGTTTATATTCTTATAGAAGCTATGGCGGATGCCGCCGTAAAAGCAGGGTTGAAAAGAGAAGATGCATATGAGCTGGCGGCGCAAAGTGTATTGGGATCTGCAAAAATGGTTGTGGAAACCAAGTTGCATCCTGGTGTGTTGAAAGATCGGGTCTGTTCGCCTGGTGGAACCACTATTGCCATGGTAGAGGAATTGGATCGAAAAGGCTTCAGGGGAGCAGTCTTGTCTGCCTTGGATGCTGCCGTCCATAAGTCAATAGAAATGAGCAGCAAGGAACAAGAGTAAAAGAATAGACAATTTGGGTATTTCAATATATGAAAAAAAATAAAATGTGTTATAATATAAACGAAGTGTTTGGTGAGATGATGAAAACAAAAATAACAATCCTGCTCACATTGATCTTGCTTTTTCTCACTCCAGTGTCAGGAGAAGAAGCCTATGTCGATAAGTATTCAGCCCCCGATGGGATCGAAATAGTTAGCTATACGCCTTCGTGGAGAGGCGAAGAGCTTAAGAATGTGTATGAAGAACTTCTGGAAAACACCCATGGAAAAGAACTGTCTCATTTGTCTTCCGTCCAATTGCATGGAGGTCCCAGTCCAAACGGGTTGGAAGAAGGGCTGTATTCCTATACGCTCAAAAAATGGAATTATTTGACCGGGACTTCGGTGAGTTTGGAAAAAGGAAGCGTCATACATTTATATCACATGGATGAGAAACAGGAGATCAAAGATCTGGCCAGAGTTTTATCCCATGAATATGGACATCATTTTACCATATATTATTTGGCCAAAAACGATAAGAATTTTTTTCTCGATTGGGAAGAAAGTAGTTTTTACCAAATACGTGAAGGTGATGTTTATCCTAAGATGAGCGATGACCCTCAAGCAGACCATCGCTGGATGATCGCTGAGATATGTGCGGAAGATTATGTTCAACTGTACGGGTCACCTCTGGCAAAAAAATCGGTAAAAGTATATGACATAAGCGAACGGTTGGAAAAGGGCCTTTTGACCAACGATCTGAATTACTCTTCACAATATTTCAATATTGTACCTCAAGAAAATATGGACATACCGCTGGCTTTAGAAGTAGAAGTGAATACGGGATATTGGCAGGAGCTTTCAGGTATCGATTCGAACAAAAGTGTATATTCAAAACCGAAACTTATTTTGGGGGAACGAAAAGAAGTTAGTAATGGATATATCGCCCAAACGTTGGAATGGACATCCAGTATCAATGAACAGGGCGAAGAAGCCATCAACTATACCTTGGTTGCTATGAATAGCAATACCCATCAATTTTTGCCGATAAAAAGCATCTCTGACAGTGAAACTAAGAACGCTGTGATCGGAACGGTGTTGGATCGCAATGGCTTTTCTCAGAGAGTGTATACGGATTCCTTCGTGCAGCAATTGGGAAAAGGTGGTTACGACGATTTGAGGATCATTGCGGTAGGCCGCAATGGGGAAGCGATTTCATCGGACAGTTACTTGATGGATTTCAATTCAGGGACATTGATCAGCAAATCAGAACCTGCTTCCATTCAGGAAGAATATCAGAAGTCAGACCAACAGGAAGAAAAAGCGAAAGAAAACAAGCTGGTGGAATTTTTAGATCGAATCATGGATCAACTATTTTCTTTATTTGAACAGTTGTTTGATAAACAAGTATCGTGAAGGGGATGATGAAATGAGCGTTAAAATCAAGGATGTGGCGAAAGAAGCCAATGTTTCGGTAGCTACTGTATCGAGGGTTTTAAACAACATACCATTAGTAAATGACGAAACAAAAAAAAGAGTGCAGGAAGCAATCGAAAAGACAGGGTATAAACCTAATGCCATAGCCCGGAGCTTGAAGATGCAGAAGACTAATACTTTTGGCATAATGATTCCAGACATATCCCGGCCTTATTACACTCAAGTGATCCGTGGCGTCGAGGATGTGTGTAATATTTATAATTACAATATCATTTTGTGCAATACGGATTCAGAACCAACAAAGGAAGAAAAGTATTTTGATGTTTTCCTGGAGAAGCAGGTGGATGGGATCCTGTATATCGGGAAAGGTCTGAGCCAAGCCTTGATCAACAAGATCGAAAGCAACAAAACTCCTATCGTGTTGGGAGCAGTAAACGATGCGATGGGTCGTTATCACAGTGTTGCAATCAATAACGAATTGGCGGCTTACGACATCACAAACCATCTTATCGAAAATGGACACCGGGAGATCGCGTTTTTTACAGATGAGGATGAAAAATCATACGTTGGACAGGAAAGAAAAAAGGGTTTTTTGAAAGCATTGAAAAAGCACGGGCTTAAAGAAAATCCGATTTTTGAACTGAAAGGAAAGTACAGCATCAGAGGCGGGTACGACTTGATGGGAGAACTACTGACCAATACCAAGCTGCCGACGGCAGTTGTTGCGTTGAACGATGAGATGGCAATAGGAGCCATTCGCAAGTTGGAGGACAGCGGGAAAAAAGTGCCGGAAGACATGAGCGTTGTTGGATTCAATAATTTTCAACTGTCTGAATGGCTAAAGCCGGGCATCACCACGGTTGCTCAGCCAATGTATGACATAGGGGCAATATGTGCAAGGATCATGATCAAGATGTTGAACAACTCCAAGATCGACGAAAAGGCGGTCATTGTTCCACACGAATTGATCATTCGAGATTCCGTCAAGAAACTTTAAATGAACCATTCATGAAATTATTGAAAAAATCTAAGAAGTGAGGCGAAGTTATGCAAGTAGTAGAAAAAATTTCAGAAATTTTACAATTAATGGTTTCTAACCCCAATAAGAAACTTTGGAGAGCTACAGAGATCAGCAATGAGTTGAATATGAACATTTCTACGATCCACCGATTGTTGCAGGCGTTGAAGAAAACCGGATTTGTGAATCAGGACTCAACCAGCAAACTGTATACATTGGGCCTAAACCTTATATTTTACGCTGAGATCGTTCGAGAAATGAATCTGCCCGGAATGATCACCTACCCGGCTGTGCAAAAATTATTCGATTATACCCAGGAGACTTCCTTTATTACTATTAAAGAAGGAGATACATGTGTGGTTATTGAGAGGATCAACAGCCATCACGATTTAAGAGTCGTCAAGCAAGTCGGAGATACGAAAGTTTTGGGTGCTGGTGCTTGTGGCAAGATCATGCTTGCATTTTTGCCGGATGAAATTCGAAAACGGATCGTGTGTTACTGCGATGATATGGAGAAATGCGAAAAGGAACTTGCATTGGCCCGAGAAAACGGATACCTGGTTGAATACCTTAAAGATATCGACAGTACCATTATATCAGCTCCCATCTTCTCCGAGCAGGGAAACGTGGTAGCCAGCTTGTCGGTTGCCATACCTCAAATCCGATTTACTGAAGAAAAGAAAGTGGATTATATTCAAAAGATCAAAGAAATAGGTAGTGAATTTATTACTAAAAAGTGATAAAATGTTGATACGACTCTCCCGACATGTAAAATCCATGTGCAAAAGCGCCGTTTTAAAAAACTAAAAAAGATGTAAAAAAGCGGTTGACACGTGGTAGGGTGATGCGTATAATAGTAAGAGTCGCCACAAGAGATGCCAACAACGAACGAGACAACATAAAGGGCGACAAACCTTCGTGTCAGCGGACTTCGGAAGAGGAAAGCAGGCGGGGGGGACACAGTTTCATAGCGCTTCAGCTGACCTCAACCTTCGGGTAAGGGGGTGGAGCAGGAAGCATCAACAGACTTCGACCTTCGAAGAAGGTCTCCGTCCGTGGGCTGCGCCCAATAGGTCTTCCGCCGAAGGATGATCGGAAAGCAAGCTTTCCGCCATCACTCGCCAGAATCCCTGCTGATGCTTAAGATCTTTGAAAATAGAATAGCACATGAAAACAAGCTTAGAAGAAAGAACCAAACAACGTTGATGCCAAAAGCATCAAAGCCAAAGAGAGTTCTAAGACGGACTCAAACACTATTTATAATAGAGAGTTTGATCCTGGCTCAGGACGAACGCTGGCGGCGTGCCTAACACATGCAAGTCGAACGTGATCCAGGAAGTAGTTTACTACGACCTGGTGAAAGTGGCGGACGGGTGAGTAACGCGTGGGTAACCTGGCCTATGGAAGGGGATAGCCTCGGGAAACCGGGATTAATACCGTATATAGTTGGATGATCGCATGATCGACCAATGAAAAATTTATTGCCATAGGATGGACCCGCGTCCCATTAGCTAGTTGGTGAGATAACAGCTCACCAAGGCGACGATGGGTAGCCGGCCTGAGAGGGCGAACGGCCACACTGGGACTGAGACACGGCCCAGACTCCTACGGGAGGCAGCAGTGGGGAATATTGCGCAATGGGGGAAACCCTGACGCAGCAACGCCGCGTGAATGATGAAGGTCTTCGGATCGTAAAGTTCTGTCGAAGGGGAAGAAAGAAATGACGGTACCCTTAGAGGAAGCCCCGGCTAACTACGTGCCAGCAGCCGCGGTAATACGTAGGGGGCAAGCGTTGTCCGGAATTACTGGGCGTAAAGGGCGTGTAGGCGGTTTTTTAAGTCAGATGTGAAAGTTCGGGGCTTAACCCCGGAATTGCATTTGAAACTGGAGAACTTGAGTACTGGAGAGGTAAGTGGAATTCCTAGTGTAGCGGTGAAATGCGTAGATATTAGGAGGAACACCAGTGGCGAAGGCGACTTACTGGACAGATACTGACGCTGAGGCGCGAAAGCGTGGGGAGCGAACAGGATTAGATACCCTGGTAGTCCACGCCGTAAACGATGAGTGCTAGGTGTTGGGGTAACTCAGTGCCGTAGTTAACACAATAAGCACTCCGCCTGGGGAGTACGGTCGCAAGACTGAAACTCAAAGGAATTGACGGGGGCCCGCACAAGCAGCGGAGCATGTGGTTTAATTCGAAGCAACGCGAAGAACCTTACCAGGTCTTGACATTTCCTGACGACCTCAGAGATGAGGAGTTCCCTTCGGGGACAGGAGGACAGGTGGTGCATGGTTGTCGTCAGCTCGTGTCGTGAGATGTTGGGTTAAGTCCCGCAACGAGCGCAACCCTTGTATTTAGTTGCCATCAGGTAAAGCTGGGCACTCTAGATAGACTGCCGTAGATAATACGGAGGAAGGTGGGGATGACGTCAAATCATCATGCCCCTTATGACCTGGGCTACACACGTGCTACAATGGTCTGAACAGAGGGCAGCGAAACAGCGATGTGGAGCCAATCTCAAAAAACAGATCTCAGTTCGGATTGCAGGCTGCAACTCGCCTGCATGAAGTCGGAGTTGCTAGTAATCGCGGATCAGAATGCCGCGGTGAATGCGTTCCCGGGCCTTGTACACACCGCCCGTCACACCACGAGAGTTGGCAACACCCGAAGTCAGTGAGCGAACCATTTATGGAAGCAGCTGCCGAAGGTGGGGCTAGTAATTGGGGTGAAGTCGTAACAAGGTAGCCGTATCGGAAGGTGCGGCTGGATCACCTCCTTTCTAGGGAGCAAGCGAGTAATGTGCTATTTTATTTTGAGAGATCTTTGTATTTCTCAGAAAGCGTGTGGGGGTGTAGCTCAGCTGGGAGAGCACCTGCCTTGCAAGCAGGGGGTCAGGAGTTCAAATCTCCTCATCTCCACCATACTTGGGCTTGTAGCTCAGGTGGTTAGAGCGCACGCCTGATAAGCGTGAGGTCGGAGGTTCGAGTCCTCCCAAGCCCACCATTTAAGTGAATCGGGAAGACAGAGCGAATCGGTCGAAAAGACGGTTCGGTTTTTACTCTAGAAACCCGGGGAGCGCCAGAAAGAGACAATCAGCGATCCTCGCTGATCCTCAGTGATCTTTGAAAACTGCATAGGAAGAAAAGTAAAGTAAAGAAACAAACGATCATCTAAACATCTATCGTTTTGGAAACGAAACAAAAGATTTAGGTCAAGTTACTAAGAGCATAGGGAGAATGCCTTGGCACTGGGAGCCGACGAAGGACGCGACAAGCTGCGAAAAGCTGCGATTAGGTGCAAATAACCGTTGAGTCGCAGGTATCCGAATGGGGAAACCTAGCAGAGAGAAGCTCTGTTACCCGCATATGAATAAAATAGTATGCGAGGAGGGAACTCGGGGAACTGAAACATCTAAGTACCCGAAGGAAGAGAAAGAAAACTCGATTTTCCAAGTAGCGGCGAGCGAAAGGGAAAGAGCCTAAACCGTATTTATACGGGGTAATGGGACATGTAAAGGAGATCTGGAAAGAAGCCGAATGGTCTGGGAAGGCCGACCATAGAGAGTAAGAGTCTCGTAGGCGAAATGGACAGATACAGGCATGTTACCGGAGTACCACGGGACACGTGAAACCCTGTGGGAAGTTGGGGGGACCACCCCCCAAGGCTAAATACTACCCAGTGACCGATAGAGAATAGTACCGTGAGGGAAAGGTGAAAAGAACCCCGGGAGGGGAGTGAAATAGAACCTGAAACCCTATGCTTACAAGCAGTGGGAGCGCAAGTGACCGCGTGCTTTTTGTAGAACGGACCAGCGAGTTACGATATGTAGCAAGGTTAATCACTTCAGGTGAGGAGCCGCAGGGAAACCGAGTCTTAATAGGGCGTATAGTTGCATGTTGTAGACCCGAAACCGTGTGATCTACCCATGTCCAGGGTGAAGCGTGAGTAAAATCTCGTGGAGGCCCGAACCGGTGTCTGTTGAAAAAGGCTCGGATGAGGTGTGGGTAGGGGAGAAATTCCAATCGAACACGGAGATAGCTGGTTCTCCCCGAAATAGCTTTAGGGCTAGCGTCAAGGGATGAATAGTGGAGGTAGAGCACTGAATTGGCTAGGGGGCGTATAGCTTACCGAACCATATCAAACTCCGAATGCCATATATTTTACCTTGGCAGTCAGACAGTGTGAGATAAGTTTCATTGTCGAAAGGGAAACAGCCCAGACCATCAGCTAAGGTCCCAAAGTACAGGTTAAGTGGGAAAGGATGTGCAATTGCTAAGACAACTAGGATGTTGGCTTAGAAGCAGCCACTCATTCAAAGAGTGCGTAATAGCTCACTAGTCGAGTGATTGTGCGCCGAAGATTACCGGGGCTAAAACCTGTCACCGAAGCTATGGCTTGCGTCGTAAGATGCAGGGGTAGGGGAGCATTGTGTAGGAGGCGAAGCTGAGCTGGAAGGCGAGGTGGATTCTACACAAGAGAGAATGCTGGTATGAGTAGCGAAAGAAAGGTGAGAATCCTTTCCATCGAAAATCCAAGGTTTCCTGAGGAAGGTTCGTCCGCTCAGGGTAAGTCGGGACCTAAGCCGAGGCCGAAGGGCGTAGGCGATGGACAACCGGTTGAAATTCCGGTACCGCCTTTGACTGTTTGAGAGAAGGAGTGACACAGGAGGATAAGCTGACCCGTCGAATGGAAGAGACGGGCTAAATAACGAGTGTGGACCTTAGGCAAATCCGGGGTCCGGGAAGCATGAGTTATGATGGGGACCGAAAAACAAGTAGGGAAGCAGCTGATTTCACACTGTCGAGAAAAGCTTCTATTGAGGAAGAAGGCGCCCGTACCGCAAACCGACACAGGTAGATGAGGAGAGAATCCTAAGATGAGCGGGAGAAGTGTTGTTAAGGAACTCGGCAAAATAACCCCGTAACTTCGGGAGAAGGGGAGCCTAATCCGATTGTTGTAAAATGATACGGAAAGGCTGCAGAGAAAAGGCCCAAGCGACTGTTTAGCAAAAACACAGGTCTCTGCTAAATCGAAAGATGAAGTATAGGGGCTGACGCCTGCCCGGTGCTGGAAGGTCAAGGGGAATGCTTAGCTTCGGCGAAGGCATGAACTTAAGCCCCAGTAAACGGCGGCCGTAACTATAACGGTCCTAAGGTAGCGAAATTCCTTGTCAGGTAAGTTCTGACCCGCACGAAAGGCGTAACGATTTGGGCACTGTCTCAACAACACACCCGGTGAAATTGTAGTACTCGTGAAGATGCGAGTTACCCGCGACAGGACGGAAAGACCCCGTAGAGCTTTACTGTAGCTTGGCATTGGATTTTGGTAGTGTATGTACAGGATAGGTGGGAGGCAGAGAGAATAGGACGCTAGTCTTGTTGGAGCCGCTGTTGGGATACCACTCTTATACTACTGGAATTCTAACCAGTAGCCGTGATCCGGCTATGGGACATTGCCAGGTGGGCAGTTTGACTGGGGCGGTCGCCTCCGAAAGAGTAACGGAGGCGCCCAAAGTTTACCTCAGAATGGTTGGAAATCATTCGTAGAGTGCAAAGGCAAAAGGTAGACTGACTGCGAGAGAGACATCTCGAGCAGGGACGAAAGTCGGGCTTAGTGATCCGGTGGTACCGAGTGGAAGGGCCATCGCTCAACGGATAAAAGCTACCTCGGGGATAACAGGCTTATCTCCCCCAAGAGTCCACATCGACGGGGAGGTTTGGCACCTCGATGTCGGCTCGTCTCATCCTGGGGCTGTAGTAGGTCCCAAGGGTTGGGCTGTTCGCCCATTAAAGAGGCACGCGAGCTGGGTTCAGAACGTCGTGAGACAGTTCGGTCCCTATCCGTCGTGGGCGCAAGATATTTGAGAGGAGCTGTTCCTAGTACGAGAGGACCGGAATGGACAGACCTCTGGTGCACCAGTTGTCCTGCCAAGGGCACAGCTGGGTAGCTAAGTCTGGACGGGATAAGCGCTGAAGGCATCTAAGCGCGAAGCCCCCCTCAAGATGAGATATCTCATCCGCAAGGAGTAAGGTCCCCAGTAGACGACTGGGTTGATAGGCCAGAGGTGTACGTGTAGAAATACATTCAGCTGACTGGTACTAATAGACCGAGGACTTGACCAAGTAGATGATAAGAAGAAGAATACTTTACGATGATTCCCATGCAGTTTTCAAATCTCATTGATGAGATTTATAACCAAATGATTCCGCGGCAATGGCGGAGGGGCTACACCTGTTCCCATCCCGAACACAGAAGTAAAGTCCTCCAGCGCAGATGGTACTTGGATGGTGACGTCCTGGGAGAGTATGTCGCTGCGGAATCCATTCCTCAGTAGCTCAATGGTGGAGCAACCGGCTGTTAACCGGTAGGCTGCTGGTTCGAATCCAGCCTGGGGAGCCATTTGGCCCCTTGGTCAAGCGGTTAAGACACCGCCCTTTCACGGCGGTAACAGGGGTTCGAGTCCCCTAGGGGTCACCAATTTGTCTTAACACAGTCTGCTTGCAGACAAATATTTAAGTCCAAGTTCGCTTGTGACTTACTGCGGCCTGGTAGTTCAGTTGGTTAGAATGCCAGCCTGTCACGCTGGAGGTCGAGGGTTCGAGTCCCTTCCAGGTCGCCATTTTTATTTTGACAAACCAATAATCATTTCATACGCTGGTGTGGCTCAACGGTAGAGCAGCTGACTTGTAATCAGCAGGTTGTAGGTTCGATTCCTATCACCAGCTCCATTTATTTAGGGGGAATTCCCGAGTGGCCAAAGGGGGCAGACTGTAAATCTGTTGGCAGCGCCTTCGGTGGTTCGAATCCACCTTCCCCCACCATTTTGACCCATTAGCTCAGTTGGCAGAGCACCTGACTTTTAATCAGGGTGTCCCGCGTTCGAGTCGCGGATGGGTCACCATTTGTAGATCGGCCTTTCACGAACGAAAGGCTTTTTTTTATGAAAAATATTCATGTTTTCTTCAGGATGTGATAGAATATTAATGGTTTTAAACTAACTTGAAGGAGGCAGAAATGAGAGCATTTTTAGAAAAAAGGTTTAAACTGAAAGAGAACGATACTACCATTCGAACAGAGGTAATGGCAGGGATCACTACTTTCATGACAATGGCGTATATTTTGATCGTCAATCCAAGTATCTTGTCTGCTACAGGAATGGACTTCAACGCATTGATCACAGCTACGGCGCTGGCGGCAGCCATCGGAACATTTGTCATGGCATTATATGCAAATTACCCATTTGCTTTGGCACCTGGGATGGGATTGAATGCTTATTTTGCATTTGTTGTCGTTGGACAAATGGGATACAGCTGGCAGTTGGCGTTGACTGCAATTTTTGCTGAAGGTATTATTTTTATTCTTTTGAGCTTTTTTAATGTAAGGGAAGCTTTGTTCAATGCCATTCCACAAACACTGAAAAAAGCGGTGAGTGTCGGGATCGGTCTGTTCATAACATTTATCGGTCTGCAAAACTCGGGGATCATCGTCAACGATGACGCGACGTTGCTGGCCTTGGGAAACATCAAAGAGATCACGACCGTATTGACCCTGTTTGGCGTTATTTTAACGGTACTGCTGCTGGTAAAAAAAGTACGGGGAGCTATTCTTTGGGGTATCCTGGCAACCTACGTCTTAGGTGTTATATGCCAGCTGACGGGACTTTACATTGTAAATCCTGACATGGGGATGTTCTCTTTGATCCCGTCCGGCATCGTATCGACACCGCCTTCTCTGGCGCCGATCTTTTTTAAATTTGAATTTTCTCAGGTGTTGTCCATCAATTTTGTGATGGTCATATTTACCTTCTTGTTTGTGGATCTTTTCGATACACTGGGTACATTGATCGGTGTGTCTACTAAAGCCGGGTTTTTGAATGAAAAAGGAGAATTGCCGAAAGTAAAGCAAGCGCTGATGGCAGATGCCATTGCAACGACTGCCGGTGCCGTTTTGGGGACATCTACAACGACGACTTACGTGGAAAGTGCTTCCGGTGTTGCAGATGGAGGAAGAACAGGTTTGACGGCTATGACGACAGGAATTTTGTTCTTGTTGGCTTTGATCTTTAGTCCCGTCATATCCGTGATCCCATCCTTTGCGACAGCTCCTGCCCTGATCATTGTAGGTTTATTTATGATCGAACACGTGGTGGATATCGATTTTACGGATTATTCTGAAGCTCTTCCGGCATTCTTGACCATCATCATGATGCCTCTTGCCTACAGCATTTCCGATGGCCTTGCCTTCGGAGGCGTATCTTATGTTCTGATCAAGTTGTTGAGTGGAAAGAAAAAGGATATTCATCCGGTAATGTATTTTGTAGCACTCCTGTTCCTGGTTTATATTTTATTGTAATCAAAAGAAAGAGTAAAAAAATGGCGGGCCGAATGGTCCGCTATTTTTCAATGATAAATTGAACTTCCCTGGGTAAAGCCAAACCGCTTTCCACTTCAATGGCCTTGATGATGGCACTTGGAACGGGACAAGCCAGATGCTTGCAATTTCGATTGGCGGATTCATAAACGGCAGAATCGCCAAATTTGCTGAAGCACTCTGTGTAAGCGTCCAATTCCTGCAGATCTGGTTCCATATTTTTGATGTAGGGGCATTTGGTGTCCAAGGTGATTTTTAGGTCGCTTCGTCCTGATTTTTCGACGAGTATGGTAGTTTCCAAACCGCAAACACCTGGATTCACATATACTTTTGACATGGTGACCTCCTTGAGTATGTAATAAAATAATTATACCCCTATTGGTATAAAAATAAAACAAATGTTTTGAAATAATAATAGTTTTGTGTTATCATACATTCATTGGTTGTTGCCGAAGTGGTGGAATTGGCAGACGCGCTACGTTCAGGGCGTAGTGAGAGTAATCTCGTGCGGGTTCGAGTCCCGCCTTCGGCACCATAAAGAAATGTAAAGACCGGCAAAGTCCGGTCTTTTTTTCTTATTGTGAAACCTTCCTGACCGAGAGGGGAAAAGGATGTGTTATAATTAATGCAAATGGGGTGAAGGAGGCTGGAATGAAAAGAATCTTAGCAAGCTGGATAGGCTACATTTTCAAGAGAAAACGATTGCGACCTCCGCAAATTCTCGTTATTGGATTCGGGATTTTGATCTTGCTTGGAGCAACCTTGCTGACATTGCCAGTGTCTTCTGCGTCCGGGACAGGGACCGACTTGGTTACAGCATTGTTTACAGCCACATCGGCAGTTTGTGTTACCGGCCTGGTGGTGGTGGATACAGCCACCTATTGGTCTGGATTTGGACAAGGCGTTATTTTGATGCTCATTCAAATCGGAGGACTTGGATTCATGACCATGGCAACATTGATCTTTTTGATTGCAGGAAAAAGGATCACCCTGCGAGAACGCCTATTGATCAAAGACTCCTTAAACAGCAATACGTTGGAAGGGATTGTACGATTTGTTCGCTATATCTTGATTTTTACCGTTATCATGGAGTTGGGTGGAGCAGTCCTTCTTTCTCTTGTGTTTGTACCGGAGTATGGATGGCAACATGGACTGGTCTTGTCCGTTTTTCATTCCATATCTGCATTTTGCAATGCCGGATTCGATTTGATCGGCAACTTTCAGAGTTTGACGCCCTATGTGAATGATCCCATCGTCAATTTGACCATTTCTTTTCTGGTTATTATGGGGGGACTGGGTTTTTCCGTTGTACACGACGTATTTGAAACTCGAAAGTGGAAGCGACTGCAATTTCATTCAAAAATAGTATTGACACTGACAGGGGTTTTGTTGGTCGGTTCTGGGATCATCCTTTTTTTACTGGAAAAGAACAATACCATGTCTCAGCTGCCGGTACAGGGAAAGGCCCTTTCTACCCTGTTCATGTCCATGACGCCACGAACGGCGGGATTCAATACTTTGGATATTGCGAGTTTGTCTACTGGTTCGCTATTCCTGGTTATTTTGTTGATGTTTATCGGAGGATCGCCTGGATCGACGGCTGGAGGTGTCAAAACCACTACCGTAGGAGTTCTGCTTTTTTCCTTGATCAGTGTGTTGAAAGGGAGACAAGATACGGAAGTGTTTGGAAGGACCATCAATGCAGACACGGTACGAAGAGCCTTGGCCTTGACGATGATCGGCTTGGGACTGTTGTTTGTTGATATCCTGATCTTGTCCACCACAGAAGCAGCCGGACTGACAGAGATCGTTTTCGAAGCTGTTTCTGCTTTTGGAACAGTAGGACTGAGTATGGGGATCACCACAGAGCTGACAGTTGTAGGCAGATTGATGATCATGCTTACCATGTTTGTTGGTCGGGTCGGTCCACTGACTATCGCATTTGCGATCAGCGAAATCCAATCTTCCAAAGAGTCCGGAAAATATCGTTATCCGGATGGAAAAGTTATTGTATAATCATCAAACAAGGAGGCAGATGTGACATGAAACAATTTGCAGTATTGGGACTTGGCCGTTTTGGATACAGCCTTGCAACGAAATTGTACGAACAAGGTTATGATGTGCTGGCCATCGATAAAGATGAAGAAATCATTAAAGGAATAGCGGACCTGGTCACTTTTGCCGTCCAGGCAGATTCGACGGACATAAGTACTCTGCGGTCCATCGGTTTAAAAAATATTGACGTTGCGGTGGTATCCATCGCCTCCGACATCCATGCCAGCTTGATGACGGTGCTTCATTTGCAGGATCTGGGGATCAAGGAGATCTACGCAAAAGCGCAAAACGAACAGCATGCAAAAGTGTTGCAGAAAATCGGAGTGGAGAAAGTGTTTTTGCCGGAAAGGGACATGGGAAGAAGAGTGGCCCAACACATTGCCAGCAGCAACATTCTGGATTTGATCGAACTGGACCCGACCCACAGCGTTCAGGAGATCCTAGTGCCAAAATCATGGAATCAAAAGACCTTGACCCAATTGGATCTGCGTGCCCGATATGGAGTCAATGTCATAGCGATCAAGAGGGAATCTGGAATCGTCATTTCTCCAGCAGCCACCGATCCTATCTTCAAGGAAGATGTCCTTATTGTCGTCGGAGAAAACTCCGATCTGATCAAATTGCAGGGGCTTGAGAAGTAGAATGATGGGAATCTCCAGCAGTCAAAACACAAAACTTAAAAGATTGAAGAAATTGAAAAGCAAAAAATATCGTGACCGGTTTGGAGAATACCTTTTGGAGGGATTCAAATCCATCGAACTGGCTTTGACCGAGCAATCCACCATAGATGGGATCTACTTGGAAAAGACCCAATTTGACAGAGGTCGTTTGTCTTTTCTGGATCAAATCGATTTCCCGGAGGATAATATATTTATTGTGGAGGACGAATTGCTGCAACCCTTGTACGAAACGGAAAGTCCCCAGGGAGTTTTGGCAGTTGCTAAAAAACCGTCTACAGATTTTGACTTTTTATGGGACGATAGTTTGAAACAGATCCTGTTTTTGGACCGAGTGCAAGATCCGGGGAATCTGGGTACCATCATACGCACAGCGGAGGCTGCTGGCTATGATTTGGTGGTATGCGGCATGGGCTGTGCCGATTTGTTCAATCCAAAAACCATCCGGTCTACCATGGGCAGCGTGGTGACCATGAAAGTTGCCTGTGAAGCCAAAGGCGATGACGTGTTGCCGTTTTTGAAAGGTAATGGATTTTATGTCATTTCGGCAGCATTGAACAATAGTGTGGATTACCGTTCCATGGAAAGAAAGCAACCACATGTATTGATTTTAGGAAATGAAGGATCCGGGATCCGTGAAGAAATACTGGAACAGAGCGATAAAAATGTGAAGATCCCCATGCACGGGAAAGTGGAATCCTTGAACGTTTCCATTGCAGCAGGGATCCTATTGTACCATTTCGGAGAGATTTCTTGACATTTTTAACAAGCGTGTTATAATTTCTTATAATTGCATAAAAAAAATGATGATGGAGACGGGAGACCAAACGGTTTTTTTAAGAGAGAGAATTCAACAGCTGAAAGAATTCTTATGAAACCAGGTTGAAATTCACTCCGGAGTGCGAATTGGAAAACAAGTACATTTCGCCGGCACAGCCGTTATATTTCAAGTGGATACGCATTTTGTATCAACATGGGTGGCACCGCGGTTTATATCGTCCCTTGCGAGAGCAGGGGATTTTTTTATTTTGATGGAAAAGGAAGGGAGACGAACATGAAAGACAAGCTAAAACAGATCCAACAGCAGTATGGTGAAAAGATCGCCCAGGCGACCTCATCGGAGGTACTGGAAGACTTGCGGGTAAAAGTACTGGGAAAAAAGGGGGAGTTGACGACCCTGCTTCGGGACATGGGAAAACTCAGCAAGGAAGAACGACCCATGATGGGGAAATTGGCCAATGAAGTTCGGGAAGATATCGAAAATCGAATGGCATTACAAAAGGAACGGATCATCGAGCTGGAATATGAGGAGACTTTTGCAAAAGAAGTGATCGATATCACGTTGCCGGGAACTAAAAAAGCAGTGGGAAGCCGTCATCCGTTGAACATCGTTGTAGAGCATTTAAGTGATATTTTCATCGGATTGGGTTTTACCATAGAAGAAGGTCCCGAAATCGAATGGGCGGAATACAATTTTGATCATCTCAACATACCAAAAGATCATACGTCCCGTGATTTTCAGGATACCTTTTATGTGGATGAAAACATGGTTCTGCGAACCCAAACGTCGCCTATCCAGGTACGAACCATGATGGACCGGAAACCTCCGATCCGGATCTTGGCGCCGGGAAGGGTTTATCGTTCCGATGAGATCGATGCGACCCATTCTCCGGTGTTTCACCAGGCGGAAGGGTTGGTAGTGGATGAGGGGATCACCATGAGTGACTTGAAAGGGACCCTGGACCTTTTTGCAAAAGAAATGTTTGGCCCGGAAACGAAGACCAAGTTTCGGCCTCACCAGTTTTATTTCACAGAACCCAGTGCGGAGATGGACGTGACTTGCTTTGTTTGTCATGGAAAAGGCTGTCGGGTGTGCAACCATACGGGCTGGATCGAGATCCTTGGCTGCGGCATGGTCCATCCCAATGTCTTGGAAGTATGTGGGATCGATTCTACAAAATACAGCGGATTCGCGTTTGGAATGGGATTGGATCGGATCGCCATGATCAAATATGGCATTGGCGATCTGCGTTTGATGTTCGAAAACGACATTCGTTTCTTGCAGCAGTTCAAATAGAGGGAGGACACAGATATGCATGTAACATTTAATTGGTTGAAAGATTATGTGGATATGGAGGGCATGTCGCCCAAAGAATATAGCGACCGCATGACCATGTCCGGCAGTAAAGTAGAATCTGTCGTTGACGTGGGGAAAGAGATCTCCAAAGTCGTTGTTGGTCGAATATTGAAGGTGGAGCCCCATCCGCAGGCAGACAAACTGGTGATATGTCAAGTGGATGTGGGTGACAAGGAATTGACCATTGTTACCGGAGCAAAAAACGTTGCTCCAGCTCAGCTGATCCCGGTCGCCCTGCCAGGCGCTACCTTGATTGGTGGAATGAAGATCGGAGTCACCGATTTGAGAGGAGTGGAATCCAGTGGAATGATGTGTTCTGCCGGAGAACTGGGAATGAATACCTCTCTGATGTCAAAAGAAGAGATCGACGGCATATATATCATTACGGATGAAGTTCCAGTTGGCACAGATGCCAAACCCATTCTTGGATTGGATGACGTGGTGGTGGAATTTGAATTGACGGCAAATCGTTCCGATTGCCAGTCCGTCATCGGTATGGCAAGAGAAACTGCCGCAACTTTTGATGAGCATTTGGTATTACCTGTAGTGGAGATCTCCGAAAATGACGGAACGGGATCCATCCAGGATCTTCTGTCTGTCGAGGTGGACGATCCCCAGGGATGTCCCAGGTATACAGCCAGAATGATGAATGTGGTGCAAAACGGGCCTTCCCCTTTGTGGATGCAGCATCGTTTGCTCCATTGCGGGATCCGACCCATCAATGCCATTGTGGACGTAACCAACTATGTCATGCTGGAAACGGGGCAGCCTCTTCACGCTTTTGATTATGACAAACTAGGAAGCAAGACGATCCTGGTACGAAATGCCACAGAGGGTGAACCAGTGGTGACCCTGGATGGAAACAAACGAATATTGTCCAATCAGGATCTGGTCATCACCAATGGAATAGAACCGGTGGCCATTGCAGGGGTCATGGGTGGCGAAAATTCAGATATCGAAGATACGACTTCAAAAATCGTCATCGAGTCTGCTAATTTCGATAAAAATTACGTCCGCAACACCAGCAAGCGGTTGAATTTCAGAACCGATTCCAGCTCCAAGTTTGAAAAGGGGATCGATCCGGAACTGGCTGGTTTTGCGGCAGACCGTGCGGCACAACTTCTACTGGACATGGGTGTATGTCAATTGATCAAAGGCAAACTGGATGTTTACACAGAGGCACCATCCAAACGACGGATCGTCGTTGACGGACCCTGGGTCAATCGTTTTGTCGGGATCGACCTTGAAATCGACAAGATGGCGTCCTTGCTGGAACGACTGGATCTGGATGTAGAGGTTCAAGGGAATGATCTGATGATCGAAGTTCCCACTTTCCGTCAGGATCTGGAGATCAAGGAAGACATTGCAGAAGAGATCGCCCGATTATATGGATACAATAACATACCTAACACCATCATCAGTGGTACGGCAACAGAGGGCGGAAGAACCAAGCGGCAACGCTTCGAGCTGGATCTCAAGCAAGTTTTGACCGACAAGAATTTCTATGAGATCTTGACCTATTCTTTCACCAGTGAAAATAAATTGATGGACCTGAATATTGGATCCGATCATTCCTGGATGGCAGATGCGATCCCATTGCTCAATCCTTTGGGGGAAGAGAACCGATTGATGCGGACAACCTTGTTCGCCGGTCTTTTACCGGTCATATCCCACAACTTCAATAGAAATATTCCGGAAGGCAGTTTTTATGAAACGGCAGTAGTTTATGAAAAAGGAAGTTCAAATGCGAAATTGCCGGTGGAAACCAAAAAAATGTCCTTGGGCATGTATGGAGAGACAACATTTTTTGATCTGAAAGGGATCGTGGAAATGCTGCTGGAAAAATCCAGGATCTCCATGCAATCCGTATCTTTTGAAAAAGGGGATCATCCCATGTTTCATCCCAACCGCCATGCCTTGGTCCATGTAAATGGCAAGGAGATCGGGATCATTGGGGAAGTTCATCCAAAAGTGGTGAAAACCTACGATCTACCAAAACGAACCTATGTCGGAGAGTTGGATCTGGATGTTTTGTTTGAAAATGGAACCGGAGAGATCCGCTTTGAAGAGCTGCCAAAATATCCGGGCGTTCATCGGGACCTGGCATTCTTGGCCGATGAAGGGATTCCGGCAGGAGATATTGCAAAAGTCATTTCTGACAATGGGGGCACATTGCTCAAGGAAGTGGAGCTCTTTGATGTGTATCAGGGGGCACAGATCCAATCCGGAAAGAAGAGCATTGCATACTCCCTGTATTTTCAAGCAACAGACCGAACGTTGACAGAACCGGAAATCAAAGAACAAATGGACAGGATCCTGGAAGCATGTCAGGAAGAACTGGGGCTGGTGCTTCGGGATGCATGACAAGAGTGCAAGTATTTTGATTTTGAACTGTGGAGGATCCTCTATAAAGTGCAAACTTGTGGATATGCCTCACTACAGTATCCTTGCATCCATCGATATTGGCAGGATCGGCCTTCCTTATGGTGAAGTAAAAATCCAGTCTGAAAAGGTAAACCGGGATTTTCAGCAGCATGTATCAAATCATGAAGAGGGGATCCAAATCATTTTGGACCTTCTTCTGGGAGAATTGTCCATCAATAAAAAAGAAATAGATTTGATCGGTCATCGGATCGTTCATGGTGGGAAAATGACAGGATCCACTGTGGTGGATAAGGAGTTGATCCAGTATTTGGTCGATATTTCCGATTTGGCGCCCTTGCATAACCCGGCCCATGTTGCCGGTATCCTGGCTTGTGGCAAGATCCTGCCAGGAGTGCGGCAAATCGCCGTATTCGACAACGCCTATCATCAATCCTTGTCCAAAGCGGCCGCCTCCTATGCCATACCCTATGGCCTAGCAGAGAAATACGGCATTCGAAAATATGGATTTCACGGCATCGCTTTTCGCAGCATGCTCCAAAGCAGCAAAAAGATTTTAGCTAGTGAGCTGAAAGACAAAAAGATCGTCCTTCTCATGCTTGGTAGCGGTACAACGGCAAATGCCTCCATCAATGGAGTCAGCTATGATGTCAGTACGGGGTTTACTCCTCACGAAGGATTGATCCAATCCACCAGATCCGGAGACACGGATGCTGCTGTATACACTTTTCTTATGAGAAAAGAAGGATGGGGACCGGATCAAATCGACGATCTGATGAATCGACAAAGCGGATGGCTGGGCATGTCCGGAATCAGCAGCGATCTGCGAGAGATACATGATGCAGCCGAAAAGGGAAACGAACGCGGACAGGTAGCCATCGATGCCTTGAGTCATCGCATCAAAAAATACATAGGTGCTTATGCTGCAGTCATGGGTGGAATAGACCTGGTGGCATTTGGCGGAGGTGTAGGGGAGCATGCCTGGTATGCTCGAGAAAAAGTTTGCGACGGCATGGAATTTTTAGGGATAGAACTGGATCATGAAAAAAACAAAAAAATAAAAGGTTCTGGTGTTGTCTCCACACAACGGTCCAGAACGAAAGTGTTGATAACAAAAGTGGACGAAGAAGAGATCATCGCCATGGATACTTTCAAGATTGGGATGAAGTAGCATCGGGGGCATCGGAGCCAAACAAGGAAAAATTCATAAAGAAGCTCGTCAGCATGATCTGCGAAAAAATCAAAACAATGCTTTGAACGAACGCCAAGGTGACATTTGCTGCCATGGCGTTTCTTATTAGCGCAGACAAGATCCAAGCGATCCCATTTAAAAAAATCAGGCTGAGAAATGCCAGGGACAGGGTATAGGTGATCATTTGTCTGCCATGCCTTTTGAATACTTTTCTGCTTTCTCGAAAGGAAGAAAGGGTGTTCATTTCAGCCAAAACGACAAAATGACTCCAAAAGAGGATGTTCAGGTAAACATAGACGACCACAGCAAAATACAACAAGGAAAACAGGGTAAATCCCGTTTGGCTGGTAAACAGGGGAATGACCGCCAATACTGCGGTGAAAAGCAATGCCAGCCCGGCACCCAGCAATAAAAAGCCAAGGGTGAGGGGTAGCAGTCGTTTCCCTACATCTCGAAGCATTTCCGAGAAGCTGAATGGTTTGTTGTAAACAAAGCGCTGGGTGATGGTCATGATGAAGGGTATGAGCACCATGAAGATCAGTATATTCAAAAAAAAGATGACGAAAGCGATGGATTGGGGCATGGCCATGATGGATTCAACCGTGCCGTCTCCGATGTAGATATACATGAAACTGTAGCTGATCAAAGGCAGAGCAGCCAAATACAGCAATATCCGCAAAGACGAGCGGAATACACCTTTTGACACCAGCAGGTGCTGACGAAACGGCAGTATGGATGAGCGATATAGATTTTCCAATGTCATGAAAAAACCTCCAGTTGTTTTGTCTACATCCATTATAACGGAGACGAAATCATTGTCAATGATCTTACGGCGCAAAAGTACAGCTGAAATCAAGAATCATGAGGTATAATATTTGTAGAAAAATAGATCGGAGTGGGATGGAATGAATACGAATGGACCTTTTGTCCTTGCAGTGGACTGTGGGACCCAAAGCATTCGCGGGTTGGTCTTTGACAAAAAAGGGATCATTGTGGCCCAGGAAAAGCTGGTCTACGATCCGCCTTACGTTTCTGACCAGCCGGAGTGGGCGGAAAGAGATCCTGCCCTATATTATGAAGAGTTGGTGCAGATCCTCCGTACCCTTCGTGAAAAAAACGAAAAAATCATGGAAAGCATTGCAGGTTTGACCATCACCACACAGCGGGACACCACCATTGTTTTAGACAAGGATCTCAACGTATTGCGCCCGGCCATCCTTTGGTTGGATAAAAGAAAAATCAAGAAAGCAAGACCCATTCATCCCATCTACGAAGCAGGGACCCGGATCATCGGTATGAAAAAAACCATTGAAGATTTCAGCAAGACCACGCCGGCCCACTGGCTGATGGAAAATGAAAAGAACGTCTGGAAAAAAGTGCACAAGTACGTATTGTTGTCCACTTATCTGCACTATAAGATCACGGGGAAGCTGGTGGACTCCATTTCCGCCCAAACCGGACACATGCCCTTCAATTTTAAAAAGCAGGAATGGGAGGGACCTTTTGGCCTTAAGGGACAGATTTTTCAGATCCCCAAAAAAATGCTCTATCCCATACATCCAGCGGGAACTATATTGGGGAATGTGAGCGAAAGCTTCGCAAAAGACAGCGGTCTAGCAATAGGATTGCCCGTGTTGGCATCCGGGTCCGACAAAGCATGCGAAACCCTGGGGACGGGATGTGTCGATGAAAAAACGGCAAGCTTGTCCCTTGGTTCTCAGGCAACCATAGAAACCGCCAGCAGCCGTTATTACGAAGTTCAACCCTTTATTCCGCCCTTTCCATCGGCGATTCCAGGGATCTATAATCCGGAGATCACCGTGTATCGAGGTTTTTGGATGGTATCCTGGTTTCGGGACGAATTTGCATTTGAAGAAAAACTGGCATCCGAAAAGATGGGCATTCCAGCAGAAGAATTATTGAATCAACGCATCGACTCCATCGAACCGGGGTCCAAGGGACTCATGCTTCAACCGTTTTGGGGCAATGAGCTGACCCGACCGGAATCGAGAGGGGCCATTATTGGATTTAGCGAGGAGCACACCAAATATCATATTTACAGGGCGATCCTTGAAGGGATCGGTTATGCATTAAAAGAAGGGTTGTTGAAGATCGAAGCAAAATCCAAGGTGGAAGTCGAAAAGATTTCCATATCTGGAGGAGGTGCCCAGAGCGATATCATTTGTCAGATGATGGCGGACATTTTTGGCAGATCCATTTACAAAGTCCAAACTTCTGAGACCTCCGGCCTGGGAGCTGCCATTTGTGCGTTCGTAGGCTTGGGGGTTTATCCTGATTTTGAAACGGCTTCCAAAGAAATGATTCGAATCGTAGAGGGATACGTTCCGGACGAACGGAAAAAATCCATCTATCTGGACCTGTACGAGGGTGCTTACAAAAGATTATATCATCGGCTTAAACCGATCTACATGGCCATGGAAAAGATCGATGATATTGACAATCCATAAAATGTGGAATAAGATATAATTTAATTGCAAGTAAATAAGCAAAGTCTAACGGAAACAATATACAGGAGGATCAATAGGGCATGTCAAAAAACTCATATTTCAACATGGGCTTGGATGTTGGTTCAACCACCGTCAAGCTGGTGATACTGGATAAGGGAAAAATCATCTATAGTACGTACAAGCGCCATTTATCCAATATAAAATCAACGATCAAAGACATCATAGAGGAAGCCCATGATCAAGTGGGGGACATTTCCATTAAAGCATCCATCACTGGATCTGGAGGATTGTCCGTGTCCAAGTGGTTGGGGGTCAAATTTGTCCAGGAAGTCATTGCGTCCACCTTGGCGGTGGAAACCACCATACCGGACACGGATGTGGTCATCGAACTGGGTGGAGAAGATGCCAAGATCACTTTCTTCGGGACGTCCATCGAACAGCGGATGAACGGCACATGTGCCGGCGGAACCGGAGCGTTTATCGACCAGATGGCGTCCTTGCTGGAATGCGACGCGGCAGGTTTGAATACGCTGGCCAAGGATTATGGAGTACTCTATCCCATCGCATCCCGATGCGGCGTCTTTGCGAAAACCGATGTGCAACCATTGCTCAATGAAGGGGCAAAAAAAGAAGACATTGCTGCATCGGTATTTCAAGCGGTGGTGAATCAGACCATCAGCGGTTTGGCCTGCGGGAAACCCATCAAGGGGAACATTGCTTTTCTTGGAGGACCATTGTATTTTTTGTCGGAACTACGACAACGGTTTATTGAAACACTGGACTTGTCGGAGGATCAAATTCGATTTCCGGACAACTCTCAACTGTTTGTAGCATTGGGTGCTGCTTATGATTCTGAAGAGAATACGGAGATCGTATCTTTTGAGGGGTTGTTGGAAAAGACCCGTCAAATGGGAGATCTGCAACTAAAAGAAGTTCATCGAATGCCTCCGTTGTTTGCCGATGACTTGGAACTGGAAGAATTCCGGGCAAGACATCGAAAGGAACAAGTGAAAAGGCAGGAGTTGTCCTCCTATCAGGGCAAAGCTTTTTTGGGAATCGACGCCGGATCCACCACATCAAAAGCGGCACTGATCGGTGAAGATGGACAGATCTTGTATACTTATTACAGCGGAAACCAGGGAAGCCCCTTGAATCAGGCAAGGACCATCCTTGCGGAAGTATACGATCTACTTCCAGTGGACGTGCAGATCGTACATAGCGCAGTGACGGGATACGGTGAAGCGTTGATCAAGTCGGCTCTCAAGTTGGATGTTGGAGAAATTGAAACGATGGCCCATTACAAGGGGGCCAAATACTTCCAGCCTGAAGTGGACTTTATTCTGGACATTGGTGGCCAGGACATGAAGTGCATGAAGATCGTGGATGGTGTCATCGACAACATAGTATTGAATGAAGCATGTTCTTCCGGATGCGGTTCCTTTTTAGAAACTTTTGCCAAATCGTTGGGTATGAATGTAGAGGAATTTGCGGAAGCAGCTCTGACGGCAGCCCAACCCGTAGATTTGGGGACCCGTTGTACGGTCTTCATGAATTCCAGGGTCAAACAAGCCCAAAAGGAAGGGGCTACGGTTGGGGAAATATCCGCTGGTCTGTCCTATTCCGTCATCAAGAATGCATTGCAGAAGGTCATTAAAATTCGAAACGTGGATGAACTTGGCGATAAAATCGTTGTTCAGGGTGGAACGTTCTATAGTGACGCCGTGTTGCGAGCCATGGAACTGGTATCGGAAAGGACTGTCATTCGACCGGACATATCTGGGATCATGGGAGCTTTCGGTGCAGCCCTCATAGCCATGGAGCGCTATGAAGGCACTGGGGTCAGCACCATGCTCTCTGCAGAAGAGTTGAAAGATTTCACGGTGGATATCAGCTTTGGTCGATGCAAACGCTGCACCAACAATTGCCTGTTGACCATCAACAAGTTTCAAGACGGGCATCGGTTCATATCTGGAAATCGATGCGAAAAAGGTTTGGGGATCATCGGAGAAAGCAAAAAAATCACATTGCCGGACATGTACGAGTATAAAATCAACAAGCTTTCCTCCTACGACAAGCTGCCTCCATTGGAAAACGCCGTAGGCACCGTGGGGATCCCAAGGGCCTTGAACATGTATGAAAACTTCCCGTTTTGGGTCACATTTTTCCGCAGCTTGGGGTACAATGTTAAAGCTTCTCCTCACAGTTCCAAGGAAATTTTTGAGATGGGTATGGATACCATCCCATCTGAGTCTGTCTGTTATCCGGCGAAGCTGGTCCACGGACATATTGCCAGCTTGTTAAAAGATGATTTGGACATGGTGTTTTACCCCTGCATCCCTTATGAAGAAAAGGAGTTTGAAGGCGCAGACAACTCCTACAGCTGTCCCATCGTCACCTCCTATCCGGAGACCATCAAACACAACATGGACGCCATCAAAACGTCCAAGAGCGAATATGTGAATTTTTTCGTCACACTGGAGAATAAAGAACAAGCGAACAAGAAATTGATCCGGGAATTTGTGGGAAGAGGTTTTACGGAAGAGTTGGTGACCAAGGCATGTAAACAGGCCTGGGAAGAAAGGGAGAATTTCAGAAAAGACATACAGAAAAAAGGCGAAGAAACGCTGGAATTTATCAAAGAACATCAACTGAAGGGTATCGTCCTGGCCGGCAGACCCTACCATGTCGATCCGGAGATCCATCATGGGATCCCCGATCTCATCAAGGACCTGGGCATGGCCGTACTGACGGAGGATTCCGTTTCTCACTTGGGCGTTATAAAAGACTCTCTTCGGGTCCTGGACCAATGGAAATACCATACCCGTTTGTATGCAGCAGCAGAATTTGCCTCCCGTAACGAAAATTTGGAATTTGTCCAGCTGACATCTTTCGGGTGCGGCATCGATGCAGTGACCAGCGATCAGGCACAAGAGCTGCTCAAAGAAAAAGGCCGCATCTATACGTTGGTGAAGATCGACGAAGGAAACAACCTGGGAGCCATTCGGATCCGTTTGCGGTCCCTGAAAGCTGCCATGGACGATCGATTCAACAATAACTACGTGTTGAAGGAACAACCGAGAGTGATCCAATATCCGGAATTCACGAAACAAATGCGAAAAGACCATGTGATCCTGATCCCGCAAATGTCTCCTATACACTTCGAGTTTATCGAAGATGCCATGGGCAAGTCGGGATATCGAGTGGAGGTTTTGCCTGAGGTGGATAATCGTGCCATCGACGAAGGACTGAAATCCGTCAACAACGACGCCTGTTATCCCACAATTTTGGTTGTGGGACAAATGATGAATGCGCTGAAATCCGGGAAATACGATTTGAACAACGTATCTTTGGTCATGAGCCAGACGGGAGGTCCCTGCCGTGCGTCCAATTATGTAGGGATCTTGAGAAAAGCCCTGCAGGACGCAGGCATGGGTCATATCCCAGTCATCAGTGCCAACCTTACCGGTTTGGAGTCCAATCCCGGGTTTAAGCTGACACTGCCTTTGGTCAATCGAGCCATTATGGCCATGATCTATGGTGATTTGTTCCAACGGGTGGTTTATCGATGCCGGCCCTACGAGCAGGTTCCAGGGTCGGTGGACCGGTTGCACCGGAAATGGGCGGCTGTTGCAAAGCAAAACATCCGAAAGGGAAATTTGGTGGAATTTAAAAAAACGATCCAAAAGATCGTTCGAGAGTTCGACCAGATTCCCTTGATCGAAAAACAGAAGCCGAGAGTGGGGATCGTTGGGGAGATCCTGGTCAAATATCATCCCACTGCCAACAACAACATCATCAAAGTATTGGAGGAAGAAGGAGCAGAAGTCGTTGTTCCGGATATTTTGGACTTTTTCCTCTATTGTGCTTACAATAGCGTGTACAAACACAACGCCAGCATCGGATCCAGCAAAAAATCCAAGACCAACAGCAATCGCTTCATCGGTCTCATAGAATGGTACCGAAAGGCCATGAAAAATGCCTTGTTGAAAAGCGAACGATTCCGAGCACCTAGCGAGATCACCCACAAGGCGTCCTTGGCGCAAAAACTTATCGATCTGGGGAACCAGGGCGGAGAAGGATGGTTCCTGACTGGAGAAATGGTGGAGCTGATCGAGGACGGGATAGAAAACATCGTTTTGGTGCAACCATTTGCCTGCTTGCCCAATCATGTCATGGGAAAAGGGATGATGAAGCCCATTCGGGAAGAATATCCTTACGCAAACATTGCAGCCATCGATTATGACCCGGGTGCCAGTGAAGTAAATCAATTGAATCGAATCAAATTGATGCTGGCCGTTGCCAACAAAAACATTAAAAAGAAAAACGATAAAAAGGTTAAAGAAGCAAAAGTGTAAGCTTTTGCTTCTTTTTTCCGTTATTGGGTAAAAAATTAAAAAAGCGTTGCGATGTGCAAAAAAAATGTGTGAAAAATTATTGACAAGAGGGTTTTTACAAGTTATCATGTAGATGAAATCAATATCAGAGTATGAAATTTGTTTCAGGGAGTTGGTGAAATGGAATATCGTTATGATTTGCGGTTGATCGTCCGTTGTGTGAAAATGCATTACGAGGAAAATCTTAAGCAAAACGAAATTGCAGATCGACTGGGCATTTCAAAAGCAACGGTATCTCGCATCATCAACTATGCAAAGGAAGTTGGCATCGTTGAATATAAAATCAACACCCCCTATCCGGAAGAGATCCTTTGGCTGGAAAAGGAACTGGAAAAAAAATACCGACTCATGGAAGTCATCATCGCCGATGTGGAATCGGACGATGAATGGGAAATAAAGCGGGCCATAGCACGAGAAGCCGCCAAGTATTTGAATCGAATCTTGAAACCGGGAATGCTGGTGGGTGTTTCTAGCGGTACTACCTTGGCAGAGATCCCCCGATACATCGAAAACAACAAGATCAACGACTACACATTTGTTCCCATGGTTGGGGGAAATGGACAATACATCCCCAAGATCCAAACAAACAACATCGCTCTAAATTTTGCCCGGGTTTTCAAGGCGGATGCAAAAATACTTCATGCACCGGCGATGGTGGAACGTATTGAGAACAAGCGCATGCTGGTGGAAGATCCAGGGATCAAAAATGTGTTGTCCTTAACAGAGAAACTGGATGTGGCCTTGATGGGGATCGGTAGTTCTTCTCTGCAGTCTACAGTAAAAATGATCGCAGAATTTTTGAATCACGAAGAACTCGCCCAGATCCAGGATAAGGGAGCCGTTGCCGACGTTTGCAACATCTTTGTGGATAAAGATGGAAATGGTGAGGGATTCGAGTCCAATGACCGGGTCATCGGCGTAACGCTGGAAAACATCAAAAAGACCCCGATCCGCGTAGGAGTCGCCGGACACATGAGCAAAATGGACGCGATCTGCGGTGTCGTTAAAACTAAAATAATAAACGTTTTGATAACCGATATAGGAGTAGCCAAAGCACTGGTAGAAAGAGGGTAGAGTTCTTCAAATGGATAATATGGTAAAACTGGTATTTGTCTTTTTCGGAATGATGGTCGTTCAAGGCGGCATGACTTTTTTTCAGATAAAAAACTATCAAAAGAACGCCAAAGAAATACGGATGATCGGCGACATGCTGGTCGGCCAGGCCAAGGGTGGTTTCAAACCTGGCTGTATCGTCATGATGGCCCTGGATCCGGACGGGAACATTTTGGAAACCCGTTGCATGTTGGGAAGGACCGTCTTGCACAAATTCAAGGTGATCCATGATTTTGATGGAAGAAATGTTTTTGAGACAGATCCCTGGGTAAAAAAAATCAAGAGCGAGCAATTGAAAAAAGCGGTCAAGACCGCCATTACCACTATGATGGAACAATTGGAAGCAAAAAAACTGGCAGACTTGGAAGCATTAGAAGATGAAACATCAACAGATTCCGTTACTGAATAAAATTCTGGTTAATGACAGAAAGAAATTTCTGTTAAATATATCAACAAGGAGGATATTAGATGGATTTTTTAGCTGGTTTAGCTGAAGGTTTTATCGGTTTGTTCAATGCCGGTGGAGCTACCTTCATGGGATTGGTCACAGGAATCATTCCGACTTTGGTCGTGTTGATCACCTTCGTCAATTCCATCATCATGATCGTTGGGGAGGAGAAGGTCGAGCGCTTTGCCAAGAAAATGACGGGCAATTTCTTTACAAGATACACCGTCTTCCCGTTTCTTGCTGTGTTCTTTCTGACCAACCCGATGGCTTACACTTTCGGGAAGTTTTTGGAGGAAAAATACAAGCCTGCATTCTATGATGCTGCTGTATCTTTCGTACATCCGATCACCGGATTGTTCCCCCATGCCAATGCAGGGGAGTTGTTCGTATGGTTGGGTATTTCTCAAGGGATCACTCAATTGGGACTGGGGATCTCCGAGTTGGCGGTTCGATATCTGATCGTAGGACTTATCGTAATACTCATTCGCGGTATCGTAACTGAGAGAATCACCATCATGATGATGTCCAGAAGGGAGGCGGAATAATATGGCTTATAATGCAATTCGACTTGAAAAAGGAAAAGCTGGTTGGGGTGGCCCGTTGGTCATCAAACCTGATGAAAAAAGAAATGTAGTATTGTCCGTCACCGGAGGAGGCATCGACCCAGTATCGCAAAGAATCGCAGAGCTTTCTGGTGCCAGAGTCGTGGATGGTTTCGCTACCACTGTAGCGGATGAAGAAGTGTTTGTTGCCGTTGTAGACTGTGGCGGCACCGCCCGTTGTGGTGTTTATCCCAAAAAAGGCGTGTACACCGTCAACTTGACGCCCGTAGGCCAATCTGGACCGCTGGCGCAATACATCAAGGAAGACATTTACGTATCCGGAGTCAAAGTGGAAAACGTAACATTGGCAGACGAAGGAGCAACCGTCAGTCAAGCAGCGAAGGCAACGGAAGATGCACCGAAAGCCGCTGCATCCGCGGCTGCAGGCAATCAAAAGAAAAGCGGTCTGATCGTACGACTGGGTAAATCTGTTGGAGGCGTTGTAAACAAGTTCTTCTCAGCAGGAAAGCAAACGGTTCAAATGGTCATCAACAACATTCTGCCTTTCATGGCATTCGTATCCATGTTGATCGGTATCATTTCCGAGTCTGGTATCGGTAATATCATTGCACAAGCCATTGCTCCTATATCAGGAAGTCTGATAGGACTGTTGATCGTTTGTATTGTCTGCGCATTGCCGTTCCTGTCGCCGATCTTGGGACCAGGTGCTGTAATCGCACAGGTAGTCGGCGTGTTCTTGGGCGTTGAAATTGGAAAAGGAAACATTCCTCCTCAATACGCTTTGCCGGCATTGTTTGCCATCAACCCGCAAGTTGGTTGCGACTTTGTACCTGTAGGTTTGAGTTTGGGAGAAGCAACTCCTGAAACCGTTGAAATCGGAGTTCCGGCCGTATTGTTCTCCCGATTGATCACCGGACCAATTTCCGTAGTGATCGCATTTTTGTTCAGCTTTGGATTGTTTTAAAAAATGGAAAGAAAACGGTGCGGCTTGCCGCACCTTCTTTCTTCACTATTTTAGGGGATAGGATACATAGAATTTTTGTTAATTTTAAAATCGAAAATAAATGCCTGAATTTGGTATACATACATATAGTGGATCATAAAATCGTAATTCAAGCTCAGTCGAGCATAAGTGGATAGAAGCGTTGACAAAGGTCAAAAAACAAAGGAGGATTGCTATGAAGTACAATGTAAAAGTCACCGGATTCGGAGACATGGCGTTGGATTTCTTGTCGGAAAACATGCTCATCATATTTAATGAGAACGCCCCGGCGGAATTGAAGGAGATTTCTGTATGGCATGAAATTTCGGAGTTGGCTTCGGAAGTACAAGTTGGAGATTTGATGGATATTGCCGGCAAGGAATATTTTGTCACTGCTGTCGGAGATGAAGCAAATCACACACTAAAAACCATGGGACATTGTTCCCTGCGTTTTGACGGAGCAGAAGAACCTCAATTGCCGGGAACGGTTCATTTGAAAGGTGACGGAGTACCGGAAATCGAGATCGGATCGAGTATCATTATCTTTTAAGGAGGAAACGAAATGTTGAATTTGAATCGCAAATTGAGAGCGTTGGAAGAAGCAGGAAAGCCGATCAAACTGGGTTTGGTGGGAGCAGGGCAAATGGGAAAGGGCATGGTCAGCCAAATCATGAAAATGAAAGGCATGATCCCGGCCATCGTTGTTGACATCAATGTGGATAACGCCATTGAGTCCTACACACTGACCGGTATCGCCAGAGACGAGATCGTGGTCACCGACCTGTTGTCGGAAGCAAATGTTGCCATGGAACAAGGCAAATACGTGGCATCCGCCAATGCAGATATCCCTGCAGCAGCAAACTTGACGGATGTCGTTGTGGATGCGACTGGCGTACCGGATGTTGGCGCAAAGATCGCCATTGATGCCATCATGAACAAAAAGCATGTCGTTATGCTTAATGTGGAAACGGACGTGGTTATTGGCGCTTATTTGAAAAAAATGGCGGATAATGCAGGCGTCATATATACCGGATCTGCCGGAGACGAGCCTGGTGCCGTTATGGAACTGTATGATTTTGCCGATGGAATGGGAATGGACATCGTCGCCATCGGAAAAGGCAAAAACAACCCGGTCGTAGCCGGATGCAACCCGGATACCGTACGGGAGCAAGCCATCAACAGCGGCGTTAGCCCCAAAATGCTTACTGCATTCAAAGATGGCACGAAAACAATGGTGGAAATGACCGCCATGGCTAATGCCACTGGATATCTCCCGGATGTTCGAGGCGGACACGGACCATCTGCTGTCGTCAATGAATTGCCAGGGATTTTCCAACTGAAAGAAAACGGAGGGATCTTGAGCAGTACAAAGATCGTTGATTACGTCAACGGAGTTGCACCTGGAGTATTTGTCATCGTTACGACAGATCTTCCCCAGATCCACCATGAAATGCAATATTTGAGCATGGGACCGGGACCGAATTATGTCTTGTTCCGACCATATCATCTGACCAGCCTGGAAACTCCCTTGTCTGCTGCAAGAGCAGTCATCTACAATGAGCCCACCATCGTTCCATTGCCTGGAAAACCGGTGGCAGAGACCATCACCGTTGTGAAGAAAGACCTGGCCGCTGGAGACATGCTGGATGGCATCGGAGGATTTACAGTGTTTGGCACATTCGAAGAGTATGAAACGGCAAAAGCAGAAAGAGCGGTTCCATTGGGACTGATCACAAAGAATACCAAATTGCTCAAACCGAAGAAGACAGGCGAGATCATTACTTATGATGATATCGAACTGGACAAGACAACACTGATCTACAAACTTCGTGAATTGCAGGAAACATTGATCGGATAATCGAATAAACGAGCCAGTGTAAAATGTGTAGGCCGCAAAGAACCGACTCTTGAGTTGGGTTCTTTGCGGTTTTCTGTTTTAGCGGAAGATCCTGTGGTAAGATGAATATGAAGAAACCAATAATCATACGGAAAGAGGTTACTATAGTGAATTTAAAAAACGTGGAATGCTTTCTTTTGGACATGGACGGAACCATTTATCTTGGAAATGAACTCATACCAGGGGCAAAAGAATTTTTACATAGAATCAAGGCAGAAGGAAAAAGTTATTTGTTTCTTACGAACAATTCCTCCAAAGACAAGGAGGCATATGTAAGAAAACTTTCCAACATGGGTATTGAAGCCACATTAGATGATGTTTTTTCTTCCGGAGACGCTACCATTCACTACTTGAAAAAACATACGGATCACAAGCACTTGTTTTTGCTTGGGACCCCAGCCCTGGAACAGTCTTTTCGGAAAGCGGGTTTTAAAGTATACAATGAAAGAAACGAAAATGTGGAATGTGTTGTCCTTGGATTCGATACGACCCTGACCTACGACAAACTTTGGGCAGCTTGCGATTACGTCCGGGAACTTCCCTACATCGCTACTCATCCGGACTTCAACTGTCCATTGGAAGGGGGCAAGTTCATGCCGGACATCGGTGCCATGATCGCGTTTATAAAAGCAGCTACGGAGAAGGAACCCGTTGTGATCGGGAAGCCCAAAACCCACATGTTGGATGCCATTTTGGAGATCTACGGATTGGACAAAACGACGGTGGCCATGGTGGGAGATCGGCTCTACACGGATATAAAAATGGGAGAAGACCTGGGTATCACCTCTGTTTTGGTGTTGTCCGGAGAAACCTCCATGGAAGATTACCAGGCGTCGCCGATCCAGGCGGATTTCATCTTTGATTCTGTGGATGAAATGAAAGATCAAATCTAGTTGCCAAGGAGGGCTTTATCAATGAAAAAGTACGAAGAATTGTTGAACAGAGAATTGGAATGTGAGTGTGGAAGAAAGCATTTTGTTCCCATCAAGGAAGTGGATTTCGGATTCAAACCAGACCAAATCGGCGCCATCGTGAAACGATTGGTGGACGGCAATGCCCTTTTGGTGGTGGTGGATCATCATACGGACGAGCAGATCAACGACCAAGTTGTTGGCATATTGAGAGAAGAAGGATACGACATTTCTGTCATTCGATTTATGGATACGAAGCTGGTCCCGGATGAACGTGCAGTAGGAGCCATCCTCATGGAATCGATGCGGAACACCAAGGGTATCGTAGCAATCGGTTCCGGAACCATCAATGATCTCGCCCGTTTTGTTGGTAGCCGTATGGATTGTCCGGTGATCAGCATTGCAACAGCGCCATCCATGGACGGCTATGCGGCAGCCGGATCTTCCCTGGTCGTCAAAGGAGCGAAAAAAACGTTGAAAGGAGTACCGGTAACAGCCATTTATGGCGATCTTGATGTGGTGGCAGGCGCTCCTTATGAGATGATCCAGGCAGGTTTTGGAGACATAATCGGTAAAAAGACTTCCCTGGCAGACTGGGCCTTGTCCAGAGTGGTCACTGGAGAGTACTGGTGTGACGATATCGTATCTTTGGTGGAAGATGCGGCAGATGCTTGTATTGAAAATGGAGAAGCCATTGCCTTTCGGGAAAGAGAAGCCATCGAAAAATTGATCGATGCCCTCGTTCTATCTGGAATCGCCATGTCACTGGCGGATGATACCAGACCGGCCTCTGGGGGAGAACACCTGATATCTCACTATATGGTAATGAAAGACATAGAGAAGGGGAAGATCATTCCCTCCCATGGAATCACGGTGGCATTTGGCACCTTGGTCGTCAGCAGCCTGTATGAGTTTCTTATGAACCATCCCGTGTTCAAGGCAAGAGATGATGCGGCTGAAATCGTGGAAGCGATCCATCCATATCTGCCATCCGTAAAGCAAACAGAAGAATGGTTGAATGTGATCGGTTTGTCCTTGGAGCCCTCCGGATACGAAGTGGACAAAACATTGTTGAGAGAATTGGTAACAAATGCAGGCTTCATCCGCGATCGTTTCACTATTTTCACTTTTTTGAACCAACTGCATCTCTTGGATGAAGCGGCGGATCACGTAGTTCGACGATGGTATCCATAGTGCAACCTGAAGGGGACCATTTCCAGGTTTTCGAAGGGAAAGATGGAAGAAAGGTTTGTATTTTACCTCAATTAAATCTATAATAGAGTTATACGAAAACGGAAGGTTGGAGGTAGAACCTATGGAAGATAAAGATCGGGTAAAAGGAAATGTTATCGTCAGTGAAGATGTGATCTCTTCGATCGCCGCTTCTGTCGTTTCAGATGTGGAAGGTGTTGCAAATCTGCATCATGGGTTGACAGGAGGCATAGCGGAAAAGCTTGGGAAGAAAAATGCGAAAACCATACGTGTCTTGCAGAAGGACGATGATGTGACCATTGAACTATCCGTCGACGTAGAATTTGGTGTACAGATTCAAAAGGTTGCAAAGAAGATCCAACAAAAGGTGAAAAGTGCCGTAGAAGCCATGACGGGAGCCACGGTCATGGAGGTAAACGTCAATGTAGAAGGTGTCCGAATGACGCCGAAACATACGGATTGACCATATATGCCGCCCTTCAAGATCTTGCTGAAGGGCGGTATTTTTACCCCGCGAAAGGAATGGAGGAGTAAGTTTGAGTAGAAAAACTGCAAGAGAGATGGTTTTGAAAACAGCATTTCAGTTGAGTTTTGAAGCCAATCCGGAAAAGATCCCATTGGAGGATCTATTGGAAATGGAGCTGGAAGAAGGAAATTTGGTACAGCTGAAAGAACCGGATAAAGAGTACGTCAACGAGATCATCGACGGGATCCAGCGAGAAAAAGAATATTTGGACGAACAAATCAATGCACATTTGGTCAATTGGAGGATGGATCGGTTGAACAACCTGGATGCAGCGGTATTGCGCATCGCAGCCTATGAGATCCTCTTTCACAAGGAAACACCAAGAGCAGTAGTGATCAATGAATCATTGAATCTGATTGCAAAATTTGGGGATGCCGGATCCACGAAATACATCAATGCCGTTTTGGACAAAATCGGCCATGAATAATCTTCTTTTTGCAGGTTTGGATACCAGCAACTACACCACCAGTTTGGCAGTAGTGGACGAACAGGGGAGTCGGATCGTGGATCGTCGAATACCCCTTCAAGTGGAGTTGGGGGAACGGGGGCTGCGACAACAAGAAGCAGTCTTTCAACATATTCGAAACCTATCGGCACTGGTGGAAGACATACATGATTTGCATGGTGAGATCCAGACCGTCACATCCAGCACAAAACCGAGGATGGAGACAACTTCCTACATGCCTGTATTCGAGGTTTCCAAAAATGTCGGAATATTTCTATCCGGCATGACAGATGCCTCTTGGCTGGAGACATCCCATCAAAGAGGACATCTGCGGGTCGCATTGGAAGGGGTCGACGAGGATCCCGTTTCCTTCATCGGACTTCATATCAGCGGGGGGACGACGGAAGTGCTGACTGGAAACTATGCCAGGGGCATCCTGGAAGAGATGATCCTTGGGGGGACCTCGGATATCAGTGCCGGCCAGTTGATCGATCGGATCGGTGTCAAAATGGGGTTTGCCTTTCCCGCAGGGAAGCAAATGGACCAACTCATGGAGGCTTCAAAGCTGGAGGAATACAAGAAGTCATATCGATATAAAGGTTTCTTTAAAGACGGAATCATGAATTTATCCGGATTGGAAAATCATTTGACACAACGTCTGGAACATGGAGATCCCCTGGATCACATTGCCTATGGAACTTTTCGAAATGTGGCGGAAGTATTGGAGAGGGCCATTCTCCATTATGCTGGATCGGAGAAGAAAAAAACGGTCTTGCTGACAGGAGGCGTTGCCGCCAACACCCTTATTCGTGAATATTTAATGGAACATTTGTCGCAAAAAGATATAAAACCCATTTTCTGCAGTAAAAAGGATTGTACCGATAATGCAGTCGGTGCTGCATTGATCGGATTGGATGCATACAAAAGGAGCAACCGATGAAACAGCGAGTGATGAGCGTCGGGAAACTGACGAAATACATTAAAACAATTTTTGAAAATGACCCGATCCTGCGAAACGTTTTAGTGGAAGGGGAAATTTCCAATTTCAAGCTTCATTCTTCCGGCCATGCCTATTTTAGTCTGAAGGATGGAGAAGGAAGGATCCAGTGCGTCATGTTTCGAAATGTGGCTGTTCAAGCTCCGGATCTAAAGGATGGAGACCAGGTCATTCTTCGCGGAAGCGTCAGCGTTTATGAAAAAAATGGTCAATATCAGCTCTACGTACAGCAGTGTGAAAAAAAGGGATTGGGTGACTTGTATGTAGAGTTTGAAAAAATGAAGACAGCGTTGGACGCCTTGGGGTGGTTTGACAGGGATCGAAAAAAAGACTTGCCCTACCTTCCTCATTCCATTGGCATCGTTACTTCGCCTACGGGGGCCGCCATTCGGGACATGATCACGGTGATCACCCGAAGGTTTCCAAACATGGAGATCCAATTGTATCCGGTGTCCGTTCAGGGAGATCGGGCTCCGGGAGAAATAAGCCAAGCCATCGACTTTTTTAATGATCAGAAAGAAGTGGAAGTGATCATCGTTGGAAGAGGTGGTGGATCCATAGAAGAGTTGTGGGCGTTCAACGAACGGATCGTTGCAGAAAGCATCCATCGATCGAGGATACCGGTCATCAGTGCCGTAGGTCATGAAACGGATTTTACCATTTCAGATTTTGTAGCAGATCTGCGGGCACCTACTCCCTCCGCAGCAGGAGAACTGGCGGTGCCTTCCATGGAGGAGCAAAAACAACGGCTCCATCAGTTTAAAAAGAGGCTGACCACCGATGCCATTGCCAAGCTCAAGTATCAAAAGGATCGGATCCATCGTTTAAAAAACAGCTATTATTTTGGAAAACCGGAGATGTTTTATGTTCAAAACATACAACGGCTGGATGTATTGCAATCGCAATTGACGGATCGCTTTCACGAATATCTGACGAAAGAGACGAATCGTATTGGAGCATTGGAACTGAAATTGAAGGGATATGATCCCCAATCCATTTTACGTCGTGGTTATGCAGCAGTTAAAAATCAAGAAGGTGATTTTGTCACCGGTCCACAGGACTTGAACGTGGGAGATCCGGTAGAGCTGGTATTTGCATCCGGCAGTGCAACGGCAAAAATCATCGGAAAAGGAAGTGAAAAATCATGAAAAAACAGTCCTATGAGGATCGTGTCAAACGGATCGAAGAAATCGTCAAACGGATCGAAACCAACCAGCCGACCATGGAAGAAAGCGTTGCATTGTTCGAAGAAGGCATGGAATTGGTGCGTTTGTGTGAAGAAGAACTGGAATCGACCCAGCAAAAGGTGGTCAAATTGGCTGCCGGCAAAGACGGGACGATCAAAGAACCTTTTGGCGAGGTGGATTCATGATATTTTTAGAGGAATTGGACAGGAAAAGGGCGTATATAGAAGTGAACCTTGCATGTCGCATGGAAGAATTAAAAGGAAAGATCCCGACCCCCCTTTTTGAATCCATGGAGTACAGCCTGTTGGCGGGAGGAAAGCGGATACGTCCCATGTTGCTCCTGGAAATGGCCGGTTCCATGGAGGGGTCGTTGCCTTTGGCATTGGCATTGGAGATGATCCATACCTATTCGTTGATCCACGATGACCTGCCTGCCATGGACAATGATTCCATGAGACGAGGCAAACCCACCAATCATATGGTTTATGGAGAACAAATAGCCATTCTGGCGGGAGACGGATTGTTGAATTTTGCCTTCGAAACGTTATTGGACGGGATTCCCCGATCCCATGCCGACAGGTACTTGGCGGCCATGAGAATAGTCGCAGAAGCTGCCGGGGTACAGGGAATGGTAGGAGGTCAGGCCGATGATGTTCAAAACGAAGGGAACATCCAAGACATCGATACACTGGAGAGCATCAACAAAAGGAAAACAGGTGCACTGATCAAAGCCTCCGTCATGGCTGGAGCCATTATGGCCAACAAGACGAAGGAGCAACTAAAGTATTTGGAGCAGTACAGTGAAAACATCGGGCTGGTGTTTCAAATCGTTGACGACTTGTTGGACATCACCGGAGATGCATCGCGAACCGGGAAAGAAACGGGAAATGACTCCAAAAACAACAAGATCACCTATCCGGGATTTTATGGTTTGGAAAAGACGGTAAAAATCGTGGACGAACTGTACCACCAATCCTTGGACTGCCTGCACAAGTCTGGGATTTCCAATGATTTTTTGGTGGAATTGACAGGGTTCATCTGCAACCGGGACTACTGAGGTTGATTGTAAATAAATATGCAGTATGATATAATTTTATTGATTATATGGTGGTGCAGTATTCTAGTCAGATCTATCGCTTCTCAAGGCGGGGCTAAAAATCCGTCGAAGGGCACATCGATGAAGTTTCTTGTATTGGCTTTCGACGCCCAGTTGGGGGCTTTTACAGGGAGTAAAGGGAGACGGGGCGATCCGCAATGGCATGCGGGCGTGGACCCTGCTTCCGCGGAGACCCGAGCAATCGGGAGAAACCTGCCGAAATGTTTTGCTTGCGCAAGATATGGATGCAGCGTAGCCTGCCTTGAGTGAGACAGGGAGATGATGGGATCAGTCTATTCGGCTTGAGAGCTCCAAGCCAATGGGTATTGCTCGTCGAAACCTGTCTTGCAAAAGAGGCTAGGAAGCGATGTGACTGTTGAGGAAAACTCCTAGACTGTTCCGCAGGAAGTGCAGCAAGGATTACAGTGTGTACTAAGTGGCAATCCAGCCTCATTTTTGGTGACAAAATGAAAAAAGGGCAAGGGAAACCGCCGGTTTGGTGACGAATCGGTCTCTTTTTGGGAAAACCTGCTGGACCTAAGGCGCAAAGTTTACTTGTTGCACTGCCACCATATTTTATTATGATATGAGGGATGGTATTGAATTCGAAAGAGGTGCCCAAGAGGCGCACAAAACAATCTACAAAAGAATTGAAACTGCAGAGACAACGAAGATGGATGATTTTCATTACCATCTGGACGTTTTTTTTGTCCATCGGCATCAATCTGATCACGGAACTTTTTATCCAAAATACAAAAATTTTGTTTTCAGTCAGTATTCTAATCACAATAGTTGCTATTGGGATTTTTTTTGATATGGTGGGAATTGCGGTCGCCTCTGCCAACATGACCCCTTTCAATTCCATGGCGGCAAACCGGGTCCGGGGTGCCAGGGAAGCGGTGGGGATCGTCAAAAATGCAAGTCAGGTTTCCAATTTCTGCAACGATGTGATCGGAGACATCTGTGGCATCGTCAGTGGGGCAACGGCGATCAGCATCGTGTACCAAATTGGCAGTTCGTATAATTTGCGGGACACGACCATACTGGTGATCATCATCAATGGGTTTGTCGCAGCTTTCACGGTCGGTGGGAAAGCATTTGGAAAGAATATTGCTATGGAACACAACACGCAGATCGTGTATCGATTTGGCTCTGTATTGGCTTTTCTAAAACACCCGATGGAATTTAGAAAAGGGGGGAAAGGCAGTGTCTAGACTGGATGTATATCTTCATGAGAATGGTTTTTTTGACAGTCGGGAATCGGCGAAAAGGAACATCATGGCAGGCAACGTGACAGTCAACGGCCAAATCGTCGATAAGGCGGGAACCAAAGTAAAAGACGATGATCAAATCGACGTTCGAGAAAAAGACTGTCCATATGTTAGCCGGGGTGGATTGAAATTAAAAAAAGCCATGGACCGCTTTGGCATTGATTTAAAAGACAAGGTTGCCATGGATGCCGGTGCGTCCACCGGCGGCTTTACGGATTGCATGCTGCAAAATGGAGCGGCCAAGGTGTATGCCATCGACGTGGGATATGGGCAACTAGATTGGAAGCTTCGGAGTGATCCACGGGTCATCTCCATGGAACGGACGAATTTTCGTTATTTGACCTATGAAGAAATTGGAGAAAAAGTGGATTTTTTTGTCATGGATGTTTCCTTTATTTCTGTAACAAAGCTGATCCCATCCATGCTTCTCTTTTTAAAGGCAGGGGCATTGGCCGTAGTTTTGATCAAGCCGCAATTTGAGGCAGGCAAGGATAAAGTGGGAAAGCACGGGATCGTAAAAAGCGAAGAGGTCCATCGGGAAGTTTTGGAAACAACGCTGAAAGCGTTTGTCGAAAATGGCCTGAAGCCCATCGGATTGGATTTTTCACCGATCAAAGGAGCAAAAGGAAATATCGAATATCTGGTTTTATTGGAGAATTCTTCTCCGGAGGATGAAGAGTGGTCTGCAGAAATCGATTTGGTGGTAAAAAACGCCCAAAGCACCTTGTAATAAATATGTGACATTATATAATAAATATAGATCGGTGACGGAGGCTGTTTATGAAAAGAATAGGGTTGTACATCAATCCCAGCAAAAGCCATAGTTTTGAAAATGCACGGATCGCCATCAAAATGCTCAAAGACGCCGGCAAATTCGTCTATGTATCGGAAAACGCAAAACGGGAGATCCAGGATCAAGAGATCGATAACGACGACGTGGAAATGTTTGATAAGTCGGATGCGATCATCGTTTTTGGCGGTGATGGAACCATCCTGGAAGCTGTTCGAAAAATGGGGGAGCGAAAGATCCCCTTGTTTGGTGTGAATTACGGGAACCTGGGGTTCATGGCGGAAGTGGAAGAAAAAAGCATGGTGGATAGCATCCAGCGACTTCTTGAAAAGGATTATTTTGTGGAGGAACGCATGATGATCGACTTGGAAATCGATGGATTTGATGCCAAGGAGCATGGATTCACTGCTTTGAACGACGTGGTGATCAGCAGGGGAGCCAATACCAGGTTGATCGACATCCGGGTCTATGGAAACGATACGTTGATCGAAGAGTATCGAGCGGATGGATTGATCGTTGCCACACCTACAGGATCGACGGCATATTCTCTTTCTGCAGGAGGTCCCATTATTGAACCAACCAATGATAGTGTATATGTCATTACACCCATTTGTCCCCACTCCCTCCATAATCGAAGCATTGTGCTGGATGCAGCCAATACCATACGTGTTGAAGCCGATTCAAAAGACAACAATATGATCGTGGCGGTGGATGGGCAGAAGTTTCTCGAGATCAATCATAAACCCATTCTTATAAAGAAATCGCTGACCAATGTCAAGTTGATCAAATTCAAGGAGTATAATTTCTTTAACATCTTACGAAAAAAACTATCCGAACGGATCTAGATCCAACGGTACGAGGAGAGAATCTATGAAATCAGAACGTCAGGAAAAAATTCTGGAGCTTATCGAATCCAATCAAATCGAGACCCAGGAAGAATTGGCGACAAAATTGAAAGATCTGGGGTTCAATGTGACCCAGGCGACCGTATCTCGAGACATCAAGGAATTGCGGCTGATCAAAATAATGGGGTCCGGAGGATCTTATCACTATGCGTCCTTCAAAGAAAACAACAGTCAGATGAATGAACGAATCGTGAATGTTTTTCGCGAATCGGTGATCAGTGTGGACCACAGCGGCAACCTGGTGATCTTGAAGACTTTTTCGGGAGCTGCCATGGCCGCTTCTGTAGCAGTAGATTCGCTGGAGTGGCCGGAAATCGTTGGATGTCTGGCAGGAGACGATACCATATTTGTCGCTATTCGAGAACAGGAACAGGTAATGCCGGCAATGGAGAAGTTCAAGAAATTGACTAAATAAAACCGGGTGGTGAACCATGCTCGCGGAATTGAATATTAAAAACTACGCTTTGATCGACAATTTGTGCATGGAATTTGAGCCGGGACTCAACGTACTCACAGGAGAAACCGGTGCGGGAAAATCCATCATCATCAATGCCTTGATGATGGTATTGGGTGCCCGAGGAAGCCGGGAAATGATCCAGACAGGGAAAGACCGGCTGGTGGTGCAAGCAGAATTTTTTCATAAGATCGTACCAGATAACTTGAAAAAAGTAATGGATGCCATGGGGATCGAGGTGGAAGGATCGTTGATCCTTTATCGCGAACTCCATGAGAATGGCCGCAATGTTTGTCGTGTCAACGGCATGATGGTCACGGTTTCCGATTTGAAAAAAGTGGGAGATCAGCTGGTGGACATACATAGCCAACGAGATCATAATTTGATCTTGAACCGGGAGGAACATCTTGGGATCCTGGATTCCTACGGAGCAGAAGCCATACAAGAAAAGAAACAACAGACGGAAACGGCTCATGATAACTGGTATAAACTGCGCCAAGAAAAACGGGCCATGTTGGAAGCCATCCAACGCGGAGAAAGAGAACTGGAAATGTATCGATTCCAGCACAAGGAGATCGATGCCCTTTCCTTTGAACCGGATGAAGACGAACGTTTGGAAGAGCGAATCAAAATCTTGAGTCATGCAGAAGTTCTTTTCCGCAATGCAATCCAGGTTTACGAATCCCTTTATGGCAGAGAAAATGCTGCATTGGGTCTCCTTTTTCAAGCCAAGAAAGATCTGGAGGAAATGGAACGGATCGACGGCCTTCTAAAGGACGCAGGTCGTCGTCTCGAAGAAATGATCATCGAATTGGAAGACATCAGTTTTTTTATAAGAAACTACAAAGAAGGAATTGCCTTTGACGATGAAGAACTGAATCAGGCCCAGAGCAAACTCAACAAACTCAACGGATTGAAAAGAAAATACGGGTTTGATTTGACACAGGTTTTGGCGTATAAAGAAGAACTGAAGGAAAAGATCCAGCGGATCGAGGGAAAAGACGAATTTTTGGACCAACTGGAGAAAGCACTGGATCAAGCAAAAAATGATTATTTGGAAGCAGCCGGCCAGCTTCACGAAGAAAGAAAGAAGGTGGGCCGTGATTTTCAAGGAAAAATCAACGAACAACTCCACCAGCTTGCCATGCCTGAAAGCGATGTGGACATCAGCATTGAATGGTCAGAGGGTGAATCTTCCTTTTCCCCAACAGGTTCCGATCTGGTGGAGTTTTTTATCCGAACCAACAAGGGAGAAGCCCATAAACCATTGATCAAAATCGCATCCGGTGGGGAAGTGTCAAGGATCATGCTGGCCATTAAAAGCATCATCGGATTGACCATGGGAACCAAGTGCCTGGTTTTTGATGAAGTGGATACAGGCATCAGCGGAAAAGCCGCCGGTTCCGTTGGAGCGAAACTGGAAGGTCTGAGCCGCCACGCCCAGGTGATCGCCATCACCCATTTGCCGCAAATTGCATCCATGGCGCCTACCCATTTCGAAGTAACAAAAGATTCCACCGGAGAAAAAACAAAAACTATTTTCCGAAAGTTGGGACCTGACGATCGAATACGAGCTCTGGCTGTTATGATGGATGGCAAAGATACCCCGAAAAGCAGAGAGCTTTCCATGGAATTGTTGAAGCGAAACGATCTTCTGTAAATACAAAAAAAAACAACATCGTTATCTTTTAAACAAACTTCAGCTGTGATAGAATGATAAATATTAAATCTTGGAGGTTAATAATGAAAAAACTAGTACCCATCGCCATGTCCAACCGACACATCCATTTGTCGCCAGAGGACTTGGAAACGTTGTTTGGAGCAAATTACGAGTTGACGCCCATGAAGGACTTGTCTCAACCAGGACAATATGCATGTGAAGAAAAAGTGGATGTTTCCGGACCCAAGGGAACCATAAAAGGGGTTCGGATCCTGGGACCCACGAGACCCCAAACCCAATTGGAAATTTCCGTGTCCGACAGTTATGCATTGGGGATCAAACCGCCCGTGCGAGACAGCGGAGACATTGCAGATTCACCCGGCATAAAAATCGATGGTCCCAAAGGTTCTGTGGAAATCGGTCAAGGAGCCATTGTTGCTTCTAGACACATTCATATGCACACGGATGATGCAAAGGAATTCGGACTGAAGGATAAAGACGAGGTTCAAGTGCAAGTAGGCGGGAAGCGTGGACTGATCTTTTCCAACGTATTGGTTCGTGTAAGCGACAAGTATGCCTTGGAGATGCACGTAGATGTAGAAGAAGGCAATGCAGCAGGAGTTTCCAACGGTCAGCTGGTGGAGATCCTATAACTTAATCCTTTCTTAAGCCCTGTTAAAACAGGGCTTTTTTCTTGTAACAAAACTATCAACTGGATATAATAATGGAATAGAATGAAACAAGGACAGGAGGGGTTGCATGCCGGACCCGATAGCTTTTCGAATTTTTGGATTAGAGATCCGATGGTATGGCGTTCTGATATCGGCAGCCATACTAATTGGAATCGCCATAGCAACATATAGAGGAAAGAAAAAGGGGATCATTGCCGACGATATCCTCGACATCGTCCTGGTCAGTGTTCCTGCCGCCATGATTGGTGCCCGTCTTTATTATGTGGTGTTTGAGTGGCAGTATTATATAAAATATCCCCGAGAGATCTTCATGATCTGGGAGGGCGGATTGGCCATTCACGGAGGACTTATTGGTGCTTTTATTGCCGGTTATGTGGTCTGTCGGTTGAAGAAACTTCATTTTTGGACGGTGCTGGATGTATTTGCACCGGCGTTCCCCCTGGGGCAAGCCATTGGAAGATGGGGAAACTTTTTTAACCAGGAAGCCCATGGAAGGGAAACGGATCTGCCTTGGGCGATCACCGTCAATGATCCGGCAAAAGGACTGATCCAGGTACATCCTACTTTCCTTTACGAATCTATATGGAATCTGCTGGTTTTGTTTCTTTTGCTGTATTTCGAGCGGGGAAAAAAGAAAGTGGAGGGCGAACTGATTCTGCTTTATGGCATTTTCTACTCCACAGGACGGTTTTTTATTGAAGGATTGCGTACCGACAGCTTGATGTTCATGAACATGAGGGTGGCACAACTGATCAGTTTTGGGATCATCGTTGTGTGTACCCTGCTGTTAAAAAAACGAAGACGAGATCAAAAATTGCTTTAGAAATAAGAAGAAAACCAACCCGACTGTCAAAGTCGGGTTTTTTTTATAATTATTCTAAAAATCCCAAAATTTATTGTACATAGTGGGGGATAGTGGTATAATGTGGAGTATAGTGGGGATTGAGGTGGGAACATGTTCATTGGCGAGTATCAACATAGCTTGGACGTCAAGGGAAGATTGATCGTACCATCGAAATTTAGAGACAAATTAGGAGAAGTGTTTATCGTTACCAAAGGACTCGATAAATGTCTTTTTGTGTTTCCGGAAGATGAGTGGGAAAAATTCGAGGAGAAACTTCGTACCCTTCCCATTTCCAGCAAAGATGCCCGCGCTTTTTCCCGATTCTTCTTCGCAGGTGCAGCTGAGTGCGCACTGGACAAACAAGGAAGGATCATGATCCCGAATAATCTGCGCGAGTATGCGCAAATAGATAAAGACACCTACGTCATCGGCGTTTCCGGACGATTGGAGATCTGGAGCAAAACCAACTGGGTGGATTACAATCAGGAAGACGATCTTAGTTATGATGCCATTGCTGAAAAAATGGCCATGTTGGGGATATAGGTGAAAACCATGGATTTAAAACATGAAAGCGTTTTATTGGACGAATGCCTGGAAGGTTTGGACATAAAGGCAGATGGCGTTTACATCGACGGTACCCTTGGAGGAGGGGGACACAGCTTGGCCATATGCAGCAAGCTTGGCAAAGAGGGTGTGCTTATCGGCATCGATCAGGATGCATATGCATTGGAGAGAGCGAAACAGCGACTTCTCGGTGTGACTTGTAAAACCGTTTTTGTCCGTGATAATTTTCGAAACATGGCCGCCATCGTGGAACAACACGCACCGGACAAGGTGGATGGCATCTTATTGGATCTGGGTGTGAGTTCTTTCCAATTGGATGATGTGGATCGAGGATTTTCATACCACAACACCGCAAAACTGGACATGCGAATGGACGATCGACAAAGGATCACCGCATACCATGTGGTCAATGAATACGACTTGGCCTCCCTGGAAAAAGTGATTCGACAGTACGGAGAAGAAAAATTCGCAAAAAGGATCGCTTCATTTATAGTAGAAGCACGTTCGAAGAAACCCATTGATACGACGACCCAATTGGCGGAGATCATCAAATCCGCCATTCCTGCAAAATTTCGCCGTGTGGGACCTCATCCGGCAAGAAGAACTTTTCAGGCGATCCGAATCGAAGTCAACCAAGAGCTGGAAATATTGGAACAAACGGTGGAAGATGCAGTAAAGAGTTTGAAAACCGGTGGCAGACTGGCCATCATAACATTCCATTCTCTGGAAGACCGGATCATCAAAAACAAATACAAGAGCTTGCAAAATCCATGCACTTGTCCGCCAGATTTTCCTGTGTGCCGTTGCGGGAAGGAAGCAACCATCAAAATCATAACCCGAAAACCGATCGTGGCAGGACAGGAAGAACTGGAATCCAATGCAAGAGCGAGAAGTGCCAAACTAAGAATTGCAGAAAAAATTTAAATCAAGGGGTGTAGGGTATGGTCATATCCGAGAAAAAACTATATAATTACTATCTGGAAGACGACGATATCGCTATTACGCGCATTCGAAACAAATACGAAAAAAAACAACGGATGAAACCCATGACCAAGGCCAAATGTCTGATGATGGTTTTCGTGCTGTTTTTCATGGGGATGGGTGTATTGTACCAATACTCTCGGATCAATGCTGTAAATCAGGATATCGTTCAAATGGAGAAAGACTTAAAAGAAATTCAGATGATCAACGATTCCAAGGAAGGTCAGATCGTATCCAGTTTGGACTTGAATCATATCGAGAATTATGCAAAAAGCGTGCTGGGCATGGTAGAACCTGCCAGTGACCAATATACGTATCTCGCCATCAACGAAGGAGTACGAACAGCGGAAGGAAATGCTGTAAAAACAGTTTCGGTAGCATCCCAAAGCAAACTGGTTTCTTGGATCGCAAAATTGATCAACTGATATGGAGGTCTGATTATGTCCCTGTATCAACTACGAAGAAAAAAAAGGCTGATTTTTGCCTTTTTTGTTTTTTCAATACTTTTTGTCGTACTTGCAGCAAGACTTACATATATCCAAGCATATCAATCCATGGAATTGTCGGATGCACAGATCAACCAATTAATGGGGGAGATCCCGGTAACGGCGTCCAGAGGAAATATCTATGACCGCAACGGAAATGTGCTGGCCCAGGATGCATCTGCCAGCAGTGTATACGCAAGACCGGATGCATTGGAAGATCCGGAAGCGACCGGAACTTATTTGAGTGAGATCCTCCAGCTCGATTTGGAGGAGACCATCGAAAAATGCAGGGATGAAACTCGCTCCCTGGTATTGATCGCCAGAAAAGTGGACAATGAAAAAGCTTTTTTGATCAAAGACCAACAGATCGCCGGTGTGGAGATCTCGGAAGACAAGAAGCGATATTACACAAATGGAAATTTTGCATCCTATGTCTTGGGATTTACAGGAACGGACCATCAAGGACTTTATGGGATCGAGCGGATCTTTGATCATGATCTGAGAGGTGAAGACGGAGTACTTGTCTATGAAAAAGATGGAAAAAATCAACGTGTCCCTTCCGGATATCAGATCCTGATCCCCGCCAAGCCTGGAAATCATGTCGTCTTGACCTTGGATAGCATCATCCAGCATTATTTGGAGTCTGCTTCGGAGAAGCTGTTGACCGATACTGGTGCAAAACGTGTCATCGCCATTGCCATGGATCCCGGTACAGGAGAGGTACTGGGCATGAGTGCTAATCCGGATTACGACTTGAATGATCCGCGTACGGTGACCCAGGAGATCAAGGATGCCCTGGTCAAGGAGTTGGAAGGGAAAAACCTTGGAGAACAACAACAGATCATGTGGAACAATCCTTCTGTAAGCTACAATTTTGAACCGGGCTCCACTTTCAAGGTGATCACAGGTGCTGCAGCCTTGGAAGAAGGCGTAGTGCGACCGGACAGTGCATTTTACGACGAAGGGTTCATCATGGTGGACGGGGTCCGTATACGCTGCCATATCTATCCCAGAGGCCACGAAAACGAGACGTTCTTGGAAGCCATATCCAATTCATGCAATCCGGTACTGGTGGAGACGATCCTCCGCATGAATCCGGATACGTTTTATCAATATGTATATAATTTTGGATTTGGAGATCGGACCGGGATCCAACTGGACGGAGAACAATACGGGATCGTACCGGTCAATGAGAATATCAACAAGGTGGATTATGCCACCAAATCCTTTGGCCAGGGGATCGGTGTAACGCCGATCCAATTGATCACTGCCTTGTCAGCCATTGTCAATGGCGGCGATTATATCAAACCGACGGTCGTCAAGGAAACAAGATCCAGCGAGACAGAAGAGGTCATTGAATCCTATCTGACCGACGTGTCCAGAAAAATCATATCAAAAAAGACAGCAGACGGGCTTAAAGAAGCAATGGAGAATGTGATTTTGGAATCTGCCTCCATGTCCAGCAAGACCCAAGGGTTTTCCATGGGCGGCAAGACGGGGACAGCGCAGAAGATCGTCGATGGAGCGTATTCCAATGAGCTGTACATAACTTCTTTTTTCGGATTTGCACCAGTGGATGATCCAAAGATCAGTTTGCTTGTGATCGTCGATGAACCGTCGAAAGCATTGACCGGCGGCAGCGTGACAGGATCCAGTACTGCTGGAGTACCGGCCGTGGAAATAATCACCGATATTTTGAAGTACATGAATGTTCCGGTTGGAGATGCGGTTGATTTTGGTCGAACGGACATCGTACCGGATCTTCGAAATCTGGACATTTCCACAGCGAAGGAAATCTTGAACAATCTAGGTGTATCTTATGAGTTGAACGGAACGGACTCCGGCAATGGGATCGGGGTTTTGGATCAAGAGCCAAACCCTGGAGCCAGAATGGAAGAAAACACGAAGATCACTTTGGAAGTGGGACAAATACTTGGTGAAAGTGACGATTTGATTTCTGTTCCCAATGTACTGGACTTGACGGTCCACAATGCATCTGCGATGCTGGAGCAGAGAGGCTTGATCATGGATTTTCAAGGAACAGGCGGTTTTGCTGTAATGCAGGAACCGGAAGCCGGTACTATCGTGCCAAGGGGAAGCATCATTTCCGTCGTCTTTGAACATTTGCCGGATAACGACATTGAGGTGGAAGAATGAAACTAAGCGTACTGTTCCAGAAGGTCCACATGGAATGGTTTCATGGAGATGGGCAAATCGATGCTGCAGGCTTGTGTTATGATTCCAGAACATGTAAAAAAGGAGATGTATTCTTTGCCATTGGCGGATTTCAGGCCGATGGCAATGCCTATATTGAAGATGCTGTTCGTAGAGGGGCAGTAGCTGTCGTTTCAGAAAATAGAAATGCATTGGAGCGTACGGCATCGGAGAATTCCATTCCAGTGATTTTGGTAAAAGATGTTCGAAGAGCCATGAGCGCGGCAGCTGCTTGTTACCATGGATATCCTTCAAATAGAATGAAAGTGATTGGTATAACCGGAACCAACGGAAAAAGCAGCACGGCATTTTTTCTGAAGGAGCTGCTGGAGGATCAAGGTCGAAGAGTTGGAATCATCGGCACTTTGGGGAATTATTTTGAAAACTGGGAAGGCCAAGCCACCCATACCACACCGGAATCCGTGGAGATCCATGGAATACTCAAGGAAATGGCAGATTTGGGGGCGGAGTACTGTCTGATGGAGGTTTCCTCCCACGCGTTGGCCTTGTACCGGGTGGAAGACGTGTCCTTTCATGGCAGTATTTTTACCAACATCAGCCAGGACCACTTGGATTTTCACCATACCATGGAAGAATACTTTATTGCAAAAGAAAAGCTTTTTCGATACAATCAGGTCTATGCAGTCATCAACACGGATGATCCTTATGGTCGCCGGATCCATGAAGGGTTAAAGAAAACGTCGACAAGAGCGATAGGCTTCGGGATGGACATCGGTGGGGAATTTTTGTTGAACATCCATCAGTTGACAGATCAGGGAGGTGTTTTCTCTTTGAAAAGTGGAATGGAATCCATAAAGATCTCCACAAATCAGGTAGGAGCTTTCAACATGTACAATTTGGCCAGTGCCGTGTTGGCAGGCAAAATGGAATCGTTGAAAATCGAAGGGATGATGGAATCGGCGAAAAGGCTGCAGGGCATCCGGGGTCGAATGGAGAAGATCCAAACGGCGGAAGGTTTTGGCGTCATCATCGATTTTGCACATACCCCGGATGGTTTGGAAAAGGTATTGAAAACTTTACGGGAAACATCCCAGGGTCGCATCATCACCGTATTTGGCTGCGGAGGTGACCGGGATCGTCAGAAGCGTCCAGTTATGGGGAGCATCGCTGTGGAAAACAGCGATTTTGTGATCGTCACCTCCGACAATCCCAGAGGAGAAGACCCGTCGGCCATCATTGGAGAGATCGAAGAAGGCATGAAAAAATATATGCATAAATACACAGTGTCAATAGACCGGAAAGACGCCATCGGCAAAGCGCTTAAAATGGCAAAGCCGGAGGATCTGGTTCTGATTGCAGGCAAGGGTCATGAAACGCTTCAAATCATTGGCGACAAGAAACTGCCCTTTGATGAACGTGCCATTGTAAAGGAGTTATTAGATAGCAATGAAACCCATAAAAATTGAGAAAATATGCAATGTAATCAACGGGAGCGCATCTGGTGGGGATCTGGGAAAAGAGATCACCGGCGTCAAGATCGACACCCGTCAAATAAAAGCGGGGGATCTGTTTGTAGCCTTGCCCGGTGAAAAAACAGACGGTCACCTTCATTTGAAATCGGCAAAAGAAGGGGGAGCGTCGGCGGCCCTTTGCCAGCAGCCGGTTGATCCCATTGAAGGATTGACGATCATTCAGGTGGATGACACCATAAAGGCGCTGCAACGACTGGCAAGCTATTATAGAGCTTTGTTCGATGTTCCCGTCATCGCATTGACGGGCAGCAGCGGCAAAACCACCACAAAAAATATCCTGGTTGAGGTTTTGTCCCAGAAGTACAAAACCATCGGCACTCGTGGAAACAAGAACAATCACATCGGCATGCCCTTGATGGTATTCGACATGGACGATGATACAGAAGTCGCGGTCTTCGAAATGGGAATGAGCGGATTTGGAGAGATCGAAACCTTGGTTCAGATCGCAAAACCGGATTATGCCATCATCACCAATATCGGGACTGCCCATATGGAACAGTTGGGGAGCAGGGAAAATATTTTAAAAGCAAAAGCGGAGATTCTTTCCACACTGGGACCGGATCAAACGGCTCTTGTCAACGGCGATGACCCATATCTGCGACAATTGCCGCCTGGAAAGTATCACGCCTGTCTATTTGGTCTGGAGGGGGAGGACCTGGACTGGACATGTACGAGTTATGAAATGGACGCCATCAGTCTGACCATGACGGTAAGAGAAAAGGATCAAGATCAAGAGGACATCTACTTTTTCACACTTCCCGGAAGACACAATGTGTACAATTGTCTGGTCGGTATCGCCATAGGCAGGATGATGGGTCTATCAAAGGAAGAAATTCAGACAGGGTTGAACGCTTTTGTTCCCATGGACAACCGGATGGAGATCCAAACCATGGGATCCCGGATCCTTATCGACGACTCGTATAATGCAAATCCCCAGTCCATGGAAAGTGCACTGGATGTGCTGGCATTGTACAAAGGGCCGGCTCCCACCATTGCCATATTGGGGGATATGTTGGAGATGGGACCGGAAGGGCCGGATTACCATCGAAAAGTAGGAGCGTATCTGGCCGACCAAGGGATCGACTACCTATTTGCATATGGTCAAGCCGCATTGTATTATGTAGAAGGGGCATTGACCCTGGGATTGAAAAGCGATCATGCAAAATATTTTTCAACACGAGATGACCTTCTGAAATCGTTACTGCCATTTTGGAGACAGGCGGGAGTGTTTTTGGTCAAGGGATCTCGGGGAATGAAGTTGGATGAAGTGGTAAAGATTATGAAAGAGAAGGAAGAGTAAATGACGCAATATATTTGGAGTGGACTTCTTGGTTTGGCATTGTCCCTGGTTATGGGACCAATGGTGTTGCCCTTGCTTCGAAAATGGAAATTCGGGCAAACCATACGGGAAGAAGGACCCCAACGGCATTTGGCAAAAAGCGGTACGCCTACCATGGGGGGGATCGTATTTATTTTGGGAGCGCTGATCCCGACAGCGATCCTGGCTGCAAAAGACTATCGATTGGCGATCGTGGTATTGTCTTTTGTAGGATTCGGGGCCATCGGATTCATTGACGACTACATAAAAGTAGTGCTAAAGCGCAATTTGGGACTTCGTGCCTGGCAAAAGATCGCATTTCAACTGGTATTGGCTATCGTCATTTCCATCATCGGCTATTCGAAAGTCGGTTCGACCATCATGATCCCTTTCGTGGAGCGATCCTGGGATCTTGGATTCTGGTACATACCCTTTCAAGTTTTTGTTGTTTTGTCTTTTGTCAATGCCGTGAACTTGACCGACGGTCTGGATGGACTGGCGGCGGGTGTTTCTATTTTTGCGTTTCTGATATTCCTTGTCATGGGGCTGGTTTTTGAATGGTCCACCATCGGCGTTTTTGCAGCCGCTTTGGTTGGAGCACTAGGAGGATTTTTACGGATCAACATACATCCGGCGAAAGTATTCATGGGGGATACCGGATCCATGGCTTTAGGCGGCGGGCTTTGTGCATTGATCGTCTTGTCTGGCGCGCCTTTGGTCCTGCTCATTGGAGGTGGTGTGTTTTTTCTGGAAACCCTTTCCGTGGCGATCCAGGTGCTGTACTTTAAAGCCACCAAAGGCAAGCGGATCTTTAAAATGACGCCGATCCATCATCATTTCGAGTTGTCTGGATGGGGCGAATGGAAAGTCGTATTGGTATTTTGGACAGCAGCTGCGCTGTTTGGTCTACTGGCTATTGCCAGCGTATTGTGACACCTGGAGGTGCAATGGAAGTGAAACTGATCATTGGCATGGGAAAAAGTGGACTGGCTTGCGCAAAAAAAATGCTGGAGATGGGACATGACATCGTGGTCTACGATAAAAATGCGAGAAAAGTTATCCGTCAGTCGGAATGGGAAGATGTGGCAAAAAAATGGAAAATTCGTCTCCTAGAAGATGATTGGAAGCTGAAAGATGTTGAGGCCGTGGATGAAGCCATCATCAGTCCGGGAGTTCCGACAGATCTTCCTTTAGTAGATGTCGTGCGACAACTGGGGATCCCTATCGTAGGGGAAATCGAGTTGGCATATCGTTTTATCAAGGCGCCCATGGTTGGGATCACAGGGACCAATGGAAAAACCACGACGACCACCCTGGTATATGAAATTTTCAAAGAAAGCGGCTCCAGTGTGTATTTGGCGGGTAACATCGGATATCCATTGATGGATCTGGTGGATCTTGTAGACGAGGATGATCTTGTTGTTGTGGAATTATCCAGTTTTCAACTGGAATCCATCGATGACTTTCGGGTGAAATTGGGAATGATCTTGAACATCACACCAGATCACTTGGATCGGCATCATACCATGGATGCTTATATCGACGCAAAAATGAATATTTTTAAAAACTGTGACTCAATGGATTTTGCATTGCTCAACCGGGAAGATCCTCTGATCCAAAAGGCATCGGTAAACTTGAAGTGCAGGATCCTCTATTTCAGTACAAAAGGACCGGTGAAGGATGGTGCATTCGTTGCAGGAGAGCGGATCATGCTATCCAGGGACAACGAAACGCTGGATTTGATGGGGTTGAATGAATTGAAGGTTCCGGGAATACATAACGTACAAAATATTTTAGCTGCGGCTGCAGGTGCTTTTTTCATGGGTGTCCCGGTCGGACATATTCGATCGGCCATTCGCAAATTTGGCGGCGTGGAACATCGAATCGAATATGTGGGCAGCCGAAACGGCGTTTTCTATTACAATGATTCCAAAGGAACCAATACGGATGCAGGTATCATTGCATTAAAAGCCATGAATGCTCCAGTTGTGTTGATCGCCGGCGGATATGACAAAAATGCAGATTACAAGGAATGGATCCAGCAGTTTCACGGAAGGGTCAAAAAGGTTTTTTTGATCGGAGAAACAGCAGCCAAAATCAAGGAACAAGCGCTCCAATTGGATTTTACAGACGTGGAAATATGTTCTTCTCTGGAGGAAGCGGTAAAAAGAAGTGCACAGACTGCCCAAACGGGTGACGCAGTATTGTTGTCTCCGGCCTGTGCCAGTTGGGACATGTTCGAAAACTACGAAGTGCGGGGAACCCGCTTTAAGGAACTGGTGGAACAATTGTAAAGGGAAGCAGTGCAGGTGACGAATATGAACGCAGAGAAAAAAAAGAAAAAATTGTATTCCGGCGATTTCTGGATCACTTTTTGCATCATAGCGTTGACTGGAATCGGCGTCATCATGGTTTTCAGCGCCAGCATCTATCAATCCGGCGCCATTTACAACGATCAGTACACGATCTTCCAAAAGCAGTTTGGATATGCATTGGCAGGTCTTTTTGTCATGTTTGCAGCTTCCATGATCCCCTACAAAATATATCAGCGATATGCCACCATTCTACTGGTGATCTCTTTTGTTTCCCTGGTGTTGGTATTCGTTCCAGGGATCGGTCATTATTCCAACGGGGCCTATCGTTGGATCAAGATCTTCGGATTTACATTGCAGACATCAGAGATCGCCAAAATTGCGGTCATCATTTATATGGCTGCTTCCTTGACAAAAATCAAAGATCAGGTGCGTAGCTTCAAGGTCGGATTTTTACCGTATCTCCTGCTGATGGGAGCCTTCAGCGGCATCATAGCCAAACAACCAAATCTTAGTACGGCCATTATTATCGCAGGTCTGATCCTGGCCATGCTTTTTGCTGCAGGAGGAAACTTGTTTCATTTGATCGGCCTGTTGGTGGGGATCGGAATGACGGCGGTCTACCAGATCCTATTTACCTGGAGAAGAGACCGGTGGGATGACTTTTTGTCTGCAGAATCCAACGCCATGGGTACGGGATGGCAGCCAAGACAATCTATTTTGGCGCTGGGTTCCGGAGGCGTTTTTGGACAGGGTTTGGGAAATGGCAAGCAAAAAATGTTTTTTTTGCCGGAACCCCAAAACGATTTTATTTTTGCTCATATAGGAGAAGAGCTGGGTCTGATCGGTACCCTGGTCATTCTCATACTGTTTCTGATACTGATCTGGCGGGGGATCAAGGTATCCATGGATGCGCCGGACACATTCAGTTCCCTGCTGGCTTTTGGTTTGGTAGTATTGGTGGGACTGCAGGTGATCATCAACGTGGCAGTCGTTACCAAGCTGATCCCCGTAACCGGGATCTCGTTGCCATTTATAAGTGCCGGCGGATCTTCTGTTGTTTTTCTCATGGGAGGAATGGGTATCTTATTAAATATCTCGAAGCATATAACGCCGAAAAGGAGCAGGTTATGAAAATTTTGATTGGTGCCGGTGGAACCGGTGGACATATTTATCCTGGTTTGGCATTGGCCGATATGTTGAAAGAAAAATATCCCGAAGCAGACATTCGGTTTGTAGGGACGGATCGGGGTATGGAAACGACGATCGTGCCCAATGCCGGATATCCCCTGGAAACCATTCGAGTGAAGGGGTTTGAACGCAAAATCTCTATGGGGACCGTTCAAAGCATCAAGGAATTGCTCCTGGGTATGGGAGATGCCAGAAAACTCTTGAGATCCTTCGACCCGGATTTGGTTATTGGCATGGGTGGCTACGTCTGCGGACCCTTGTTGCTGTTGGCTGCCCGAAAGAACATCCCTACGGTCATACATGAGCAAAATGCATATCCTGGAGCGACAAATCGGCTGTTATCCAGGTTCGTTGATAAGATCGGTGTGAGTTTTCCGGAGGCGACGAAGTGGTTTCCTCAAGAAGAAAAAGTTTTTTTGTGTGGAAATCCAGTGCGGAAAGCCTTTTTTCAGGGCGACCGAAAAACTTTGAGGGAAAAATACGGTTATGGAGCCGATGATTTCATCGTTTTATCCGTCGGCGGCAGTTTGGGAGCGACTACCTTAAACAATGCAGTGATGTATTGGTTGACAAATCCACCGGATGATCCCAGTATCCGATTGATCCACATCACCGGCAAACAGCGTTATGATGACTTTTATCAATCAATGTTGGATAAGGGATTGGATCCAGACAAGTCGAATTGGTGTAAGATACTAAGCTACTCCGACGTGATGCACGAGATCATGGCCTTGTCGGATGTGGCCGTGTCCAGGGCGGGTGCCATGAGTGTTGCGGAGATCGCTGCTTCTGGAATACCGGCCATTTTTGTGCCTTATCCACATGCGACAGGGAACCACCAGGAATTCAACGCCAAGAGCATTACGGAAAAAGGCGGTGGAGCATTGATCCTGGATGCCGACCTGAAAGAAGAGCCGTTCCTGCTGAAGAACCAACTGGAAGAGTGGGCAAAACATCCGGAACAATTGATAGAAATGAAGGCAAATGTGGAAAAAGTGGCGGTGGAGGGAGCAGAAGAACTGTTTTACCATGCTATAAAACCATTGCTGGAGCGAGGACAGCATGAGCGTTGACGGTTCCCAGCGAAGGAAGGAAGCCAGGATCAAGAAAAGAAGAAATGTCATCCGATTTTTGATCGTCTCCCTTGTTTTGGTTGGGATGGGTTGTCTTGTTTTTTTGACGGATATTTTTTTAGTGAGATCCATTGAATTTATAGATTACGAATATTTGGAAGAAAATCAATTGCTGGAACGATCTGAACTAAGGGTGGGAGAGCATATCCTCATGATGGATACAGGGCAGGCGGCAAAAAATCTGAACCAGCTGGGATATGTCAAAAACACAAGCATCGTACGCGTTTTTCCAAATCGGATCAAAGTATACATTACTCCACGAGAACCGGCAGCAATATTGAAATGGACGGAAGGGTACGCATACATCGACATGGATGGAGTGGTGGCGGAAAAAACGAAAAGTCCGGATCGATGGGACCTGGTATGGATCACTGGATTGGAGGCCATCGTCAGCAAGGTGGACGAGACGGACCCTTTTCAAACGACACCGTCCTGGTTGGGGAAAGATGTCCTGGCAGCGCTTAAGATCCTTCAAAAGGAAGACTTGCTGACTTTCGTTGCAGAGATCAATGTGACGGAAGACGGCCAATTGCATTTGTATACTAAAGGGGAAAGTCTGATCAAAACGGCAGGCAGTGAGAATATGAAATCAAAAATTGACTTTTTGTTTACATACCTGAGAGAAAAAGATGATAGAATGGTAATTGATCTAACCCATGGGGGGAACCCCACTTTTACACCCAGGTGATGAAGGAGAGAAATAATTGAAAAAATTCATAGGAAGACCGGAAATAGCCATCATATGTGCCATAATAGGGATCATGCTGGCCACCCAACTGCAAACCATCGGGAACATGGGCGGTTTGGTCAGTACACAAAGGGCGGATGAACTGCTGGTCGAGTTGAATCAAGTAAAAAAAGAAAACCAGGAATTATCTTCCAGAGCTTCCGTTTTAGAAACGGAGATCCGGGACTTTGAAGCACTGGCTGCCGACAATAATCGATACATCGAGAAGCTCCTATCCGATGTAAACAATGCAAAACTTTATTCCGGACAAACGGAAGTGTCTGGACCGGGGATCCAAATAACACTGGATTACGAAAGCGTTGAAAACGATGGCTTCGACCCATTTCTATACAATTCGGAATTATTGCTGTTGATGGTCAATGAACTAAATGCAGCAGGAGCAGAAGCCATCTCCATCAACGGAGAGCGGATCATCAGTACGTCGGAGATCCGATTGGCGGGAAGCCACATCAACATCAACGGAAAAAAACACTCCAGGCCTTTTGTTTTCAAGGTGATCGGTGATACAAAAACCCTTCGTTCCGCTGTACTGATAAGGGCGGGGATCGCCGACATCATGCGTGCCAATTACATCAGCGTATCCATTGAGGATGTTCCTGATTTGGTCGTGGAAGCATATCAAAGCGCCATTGTTTATCGATATGCCAAACCAGTGGAAAGGGAATGAGAAGGATGAAGTGGAATAGGACGAAATTTTTCCTGTTTTTCATCTTTGCGTTTTTGGGCATCTTCATCTCTGTATTTTTCATGAATACCACCAGGGAAAGGGAAGGTTGGACTGGGATCGTTACGGCAAAAACCATCCATAGTTTTCAAAACGAAATCAATCAGTATAAGCTTCGAAATGAAGAATTGGAACAAAAAGTTGATGAACTGCAAAGTCGACTGGACAGTTACCAGGTGGAAGAACCGGATTATGATGCATTGGAAAATGAATTGTACAACGAATTGTCTAAATATGATATAATTACAGGAAAGTTGGATGTCGCAGGCCAGGGTGTTCGCATCGAATTGGCCGACAGCACCCGGATCTTGGAACCGGGGGAGAACATCAACAATTTCATCATCCACAACAGTGATGTTTTGGAAATCATCAACGAGTTGAAAACAAATGGGGCTGAAATCATTGCGATCAACGGATATCGTCTGACGTGGGATTCGAAGATCGATTGTGCAGGACCAGTAATTTATGTGGATGACTTTGTTGCCGGTACTCCATTCATCATCGAAGCCATTGGCGACAAGGAGAAGCTGTACGCTGGCTTGGAATCCCAGGACAGCATCGTTCAACTGCTCCGACACTGGGACATCATGGTGAAAGTTGCGGAGAAAGACCGGATCGTTATCGCCAGCAGAGACAATTTGTAATGTTTGGAAAGGGGATCGACCCGTAATGATTTTGGCTGTATTGGGATTGGCATTGGGGATTTTGATCGGATTTGTTTTGCCCATCGACCTTCCGGCTTCGTACACTTCCTACATGTCTATTGCCTTGTTGGCATCTTTGGATTCAGTATTTGGTGGTTTGCGGGCGGAAATGGAAGACAAATTCGACACACATATTTTTGTTTCCGGGTTTTTCGGAAATGTTTTGATCGCTACGTTTTTGGCTTATTTTGGAGACCGGGTGGGCATTCCCTTATATTATGCGGCGATTTTCACATTTGGTACCAGAATGTTCCAAAATTTTGCAATCATAAGACGAATCATGCTGAAGCGATTGGAAGAGAGATATCATCGATGATGCACAAATAATTTTCCGGGAGGTATGAAATTGTTACAATTTGATATGGAGTTTGAACAGTTTGCATCAATCAAAGTAATTGGTGTAGGCGGTGGAGGAAACAATGCGGTAAACAGAATGATCGAATCTGGACTAAAAGGGGTCAGTTTTGCCGTGATCAATACGGACAATCAAGCACTGACTTTGTCTTTGGCCCAGGAAAGAATTCAAATTGGAGAAAAAACAACGGCAGGGTTGGGCGCAGGTGCAAACCCGGAAATCGGCCAAAAATCTGCGGAAGAAAGCGAAGATAAATTGCGTGAATCCATCAAAGGGACGGATCTGCTTTTTGTTACGGCTGGAATGGGCGGAGGCACCGGTACAGGAGCGGCCCCCATTGTTGCAAAAGTTGCGAAAGAGATGGGTGTCCTGACGGTGGGGGTTGTAACCAAACCCTTTTCTTTTGAGGGGAAAGTTCGAATGAACAACGCGGTATTGGGTATCAAGTTGCTCAGCGAAAATGTGGATGCCCTGGTCACCATTCCCAACGATCGGTTGTTGCAATTGGCAGACAAGACCACTTCTTTAAGGGATGCGTTTAAAATGGCGGACAACGTTCTTTTGCAGGGTGTTCGAGGCATCTCCGATCTTATTGCCATCCCGGGATTGGTCAGTTTGGACTTTGCCGACGTCAAGACGATCATGAAAGATACCGGATTGGCCCACATGGGCGTCGGTGTTGCTTCCGGTGAAAACAAAGCAGTGGAGGCAGCAAAACAGGCGATCCATAGTCCTTTGCTGGAAACACAGATCGATGGGGCAACCGGGGTATTGTTGAATATTACCGGAGGTTCCAATTTGACCTTGTTTGAAGTGGACCAAGCGGCGGAAATCGCCAGAGAGGCAGCAGATCCGGACGCAAACGTGATTTTTGGTGCAGCCATCGACGAAAGCATGGAAGACGAAATCAAGATCACTGTCATTGCCACCGGGTTTTCGGAGAAAACGACAGAAGCGTATCGTCCTCAGGCACCAACAGCTAAAAAACCGGAAAACGCCAATCATTTTGACCAGTTTGACATACCAAACTTTTTAAAGCGAAACAAGTGATCTAGGAGGAGCCCTATTGAAATGTCCCTATTGCAGCCACATGGAAAGTAAAGTAGTTGACAGCAGACCAACGGAAGAAGGCAATGTGATTCGACGCCGGAGGGAATGTTTCTCCTGCGCCAAGCGTTTTACGACATATGAAAAAGTAGAAGACATTCCGTTGATGGTTGTTAAAAAGGGAGGGCATCGGGAGCCTTTCGACCGAAATAAAATCATGAACGGCATTTTGCGGGCCTGTGAAAAAAGGCCGGTATCCATCAGCCAGATCGAGACCATCGTCAATGCCATTGAAACGGAAGTATACCAATCTTCGGATCGGGAAGTTCAATCCAAAGAGATCGGTGAAAAAATCATGATGCACTTGAAAGATCTTGATGAGGTGGCCTATGTCCGTTTTGCATCGGTGTATCGCCAATTCAAAGATCTGAATACCTTCATGGAAGAATTGAATAAACTCATAAAAGAAAACAACCCTGTTTAGACAGGGTTTTTTCATAGGAGGAATACCGAATATGTTTAGGGAAGAGACCATAAGCAGTGAAATCAAATACAAAGGGATCATTGTAGACCTTCATATCAAAGATGTTCGCCTTCCCAATGGGAAGATGGCCAAACGAGAAATCGTGACCCATCCTGGAGCCAGTGCGGTTCTTGCATTGGATGAAGGTGAACTGATATTGATCCGCCAATTCCGAAAGCCGGTGGAGACGGAGTTGCTGGAGATCCCTGCCGGAAAACTGGATCCGGGAGAAGATCCAAAAGATTGTGCTTTTCGGGAACTGGAAGAAGAAACGGGATATCGGGCCCTGTCCATGGAAAAAGTAGGTTTGATCCACACATCCCCGGGCTTTTCCAATGAAGTGATCCATCTTTATTTTACCGATGACCTGATCGAAGGAACGCTGAACAGGGATGAAGACGAGTTTATGGGCGTAGAACGGATCCCATTGAAAGAACTGTCTTCTTATTTGGTGGAAGGAAAGATCACCGATGCAAAAACGTTGGCGGCATTGTCCTTTTGTCAGGATCGATTGTCGGGATCGAAAAAGGGAGGAGACCAAGAATGACAAAACGTGTGATATGGCTCATTATAGATAGTGTAGGCATCGGAGAAGCTCCGGATGCCGGGCTGTACGGCGATGAAGGAAGCAATACTTTGGAGCACCTGTATCGAGATCACAGCGGCTTGACCCTGCCCACCATGGAGAGTCTGGGCATGGGACATATCGATGGTGTAAGCCGCATCCCCAAGGTGGATGCCCCATTGGGAGCCTATGGGAAAGCCGCAGAAGCGTCTCCCGGCAAGGACACCACTACCGGACATTGGGAGATGGCCGGGATCGTCTTGAAAAAACCTTTTCCGGTTTTTCCGGAAGGATTCCCGGAAGGATTCATCCAGGCATTTGAAAAGAAAATAGGAAGACGGATCCTGGGCAATGTGGTGGCCAGCGGCACGCAAATAATCCAGGAACTGGGCGATCGCCATGTGGAAACCGGTTCTCCCATCGTATATACTTCTGCGGACAGTGTTTTTCAAATAGCCGCTCATGAAGAAGTGATCCCTTTAGAAGAACTTTATGCCATCTGTGAGACGGCCAGACAAATGTTTGTAGATGACCTGGCTGTGGGCCGTGTCATTGCCAGACCCTTCCTTGGAAATACAGAAGAGGGGTTTGAACGAACGTCCAACCGAAGGGATTTTTCTTTATTCCCATTACACGAAACCATTTTGAACAAGATCCAGCAAAAGGGATTGAAAGTGTTTGGGGTTGGAAAGATCAATGACATTTTCAGCGGATACGGGATCGATGAATACGTAAAAATGAAAGACAACAAAGATGGCATGGAAAAAACCATGGAGGCCATGGAGCGGGTAAAAGAAGGTCTTATATACACCAACCTGGTGGACTTTGACATGATATACGGACATCGCAATGATGTGGAAGGCTATGGGCATGCATTGATGGAATTCGATGCTGACTTGAAAAATCTTATGGAGCACATGGAAGATAAAGATGTGCTGATCGTTAACGCAGATCACGGTTGTGATCCGACTACGGAAAGTACGGACCACAGTCGGGAGTATATACCCATTTTGATATACGGAAAAGAGATCCCCGGCAGGAATTTGGGTGTGCGATCCAGTTTCGCAGATATCGGGCAGACCGTTGGAGAGCTGCTGGGAACAGACCCCATACCAAACGGCATCAGCTTTGCGGAGGATCTCCAGTAAAAAGGTTGCTCGATGCAACCTTTTTTTTATGGAAAGATAATGGTATAATGATGTATTGAGAAATTGCAGAAATGAAACTGGAGGACACGATATGAGCAATTATATTTTTTCGAATCATGACACGGTGGCGTTGGCAAAAAAATACGATACCCCTTTGTATGTCATCAGTGAAGACATCATTGAAAAAAATGCAACATCCATTCAGCGCGCATTTGCACGCAGTGGTGTGGATTACGAAATCAATTACGCCGGTAAAGCCTTCTTAAATACGGCCATGTGCAAGATCATTCATCGTCTGGGTCTTTCCCTGGACGTCGTTTCCGGCGGGGAGCTTTATACAGCAATGCAAGCCGGATTTCCACGCGAAAAAATTTGTTTTCACGGATCCAACAAGTCCATCGAAGAAATTCGAATGGCATTTGAAACGAAGGTGGGGAAAATCGTTGCAGACAGTGAATACGAATTGCATTTGCTGAACGATCTGGCGGGGGAATATGAACACAAGCCGGAGATCCTGGTTCGGGTATCACCAGGGATCGAAGCCCATACCCATGAATATGTGCAGACAGGTCGGATCGATTCCAAATTCGGTATTCCCTTGAGAAACATGGAATCCGTCATGGGGGAAGCTGGAAAATACGACAAATTGTCCATCGTGGGACTTCATTGCCATATTGGCTCCCAAATTTTTGACGATCGCCCTTTTTTGATCGCCTCGGAGACCATGCTGAAGTTGCTCAAGCAGCTGGAAGAAAAAGGATATTATTTGGAACAATTGAATTTGGGTGGCGGATTTGGCATTCCATATTTGAAAGACGACGCTGTTTTTGATATCGATGCCTACATCGATGACTTGGTGACCTTCATCCGAACAAAATCGGAAGAGTTGTCCTTGAAGTTTCCGAAACTGCTGGTGGAACCGGGACGCTACATCATTGGACCGGCAGGGATCACCCTGTATGAGATCGGAACTGTCAAAGAAGTTCCCCACACAAGAAAATATGTCAGCGTGGACGGTGGAATGACAGACAATCCAAGACCGGCACTCTACAATGCACTGTATCACGCCGTTATAGCAAACAAGACAAGCTTTGAAGAAGAGGAAGAAGAATTGGTGACCATCAGCGGCAGGTGCTGTGAAACAGACACCCTCATATCCGATGTGGTCCTGCCCCGATGCGAAGCCGGTGACATATTGGCGGTACTCAATACCGGAGCATACAATTATTCCATGGCCAGCAACTACAATCGGATCCCCAGACCTGCAGTGGTCCTTTTAAAAGGAGACCAAGATCAGTTGATCGTGGAAAGGGAGACTTATGACGATCTGCTATTGAAAGACCGATTGCCGGATTGGTATGCTTCATGACCGACCTGTTGGCAAATGTCCGGCAGATAGCAGTCGTACTACCGGCACTTTTGATATCCATCACTTTTCATGAACTGGCACACGGATATACGGCCTATTTGCTGGGAGACCCGACAGCAAAGCAAATGGGAAGATTGACATTGAATCCAATAAAGCATATGGATCCTACCGGTTTGATCATGCTCTTTCTGTTTCGTTTTGGATGGGCCAAACCGGTGCCTTTCAATCCAAATTACTTCAAAAACAGAAAGATGGGCACTTTGGCGGTTGCTGTAGCCGGACCAGCCTCCAATCTGATTATAGCCACCGCGTCCATGTTTTCCTTCATGCTGGCCCCTGAGGCACTGGCTGGTTTTTTTGGTACGCTGGTACAATTCAATATTTTGTTTGCAGTATTCAACCTGCTGCCAATACCGCCTTTGGATGGTTCGAAGATCATTGCCAGTCTGCTGCCGCTTCATTTGGAGACGATCTTCTGGAAGTATGAACGATACGGCTACATGCTGTTGCTGGTTTTGGCTGTCAGCGGGATCATCGGAAAGTTGATCACACCGATCTATGGATTTATCCTGCAGGGATTGCTGCGCTTTGTTTATCTGTTTTTTTAAGGAGAGGAATCATGGAATACGAGATCCAGTTGGAAGAATTTCAAGGCCCCTTCGATTTGTTGTTGCATCTGGTCAACAAGCACGAAATCGATATTTTTGACATACCCATCTCTACCATCACCAGCCAATACCTGGAATACCTGGAAAAAATGAAGGAGCGAAATCTGGAGTTGACCAGCGCTTTTATTCTTGTCGCTTCTCAACTCATTGAAATCAAATCCAAGATGCTGCTGCCAGTTGAAGACAACGGAGAGGAAGAAGAAGAGGACCCGAGAGAGGCTTTGGCCAGACGTCTGTATGAATATAAAATCTTCAAAGAAATCAGCGCTTTTATGAAATCCAGGGAAAACCAATACTTGCATACCTATTACAAGGATCCGGAATATGTAGAATGGACCCAGGAATTTGTAACGGATGTGGATACCCAAGAACTGTTTAAAGCCTTTCGCCAAGTGCTGGCAACGGTGGATCTGTTGAGGGAGGAAGAAGAACCCATGCGGACCATCCCGAAGGAGATCCTTCGGGTGGAGGACAAGATCCTGGAGATCCGGCTACTGATGAAGCATCAGGAACGGTTGTTTTTCCGAGGATTGTTTACGTCGGCAAAAACCGTACAGTCGGTCATCACGACCTTTTTGGCATTGCTCCAGCTGGTAAAAGAAAATTGGCTGCGCTTGGAACAGGAAGGCAATTTTTCAGAAATTCAGATCATAAGAATCGGGCAGGTGTAGATCATGACAAGAGAGAAACGGAGATCCATCATTGAAAGCATATTGTTTGCCATGGGCGAACCGGTGTCCCTTCACGAATTGTCCCAGTCCATGAACGTCGCGGAAGGCGAGATCCGTCCCATCCTTGAGGAACTGGTGGAAAGCTATCAAAAGAGAAACAGCGGGATCCGGATCATACGTCTGAACACAAAGTACCAAATGTGTACAAATCCGGACAATTATGAGTTCATCCATGAACTGCTTTATGAGAAAAACAAGGGAACCTTGTCGCAAGCGGCTTTGGAGACATTGGCCATCATTGCCTACAAACAACCGGTGACCCGGATGGAGATCGAAAGCTTGCGGGGTGTAAAATCCAGCAGTTCCATACAGACCCTGGCAGATCGAAACTTGATTCGAGAAGCCGGCAAGCTGGATGCACCGGGAAAACCCAACCTGTACGAAACAACGACAGAATTTTTGAAGTATGCCAATATTGCGAGTTTAAAAGATCTGCCATCCTATCATGAGTTTGTGGAAGGCGTTCAAGAAAAAATCGATGGATGAGGTGACTTTCTTGCGTTTGCAAAAGTATTTGGCCCGTTGCGGTCTGGGTTCCAGAAGAAAAATGGAAGAAGAGATCGCCGAGGGTAAGGTTACAGTCAACGGAGAAACGATCACTGCCATGGGCTGGCAAGTCGATCCGCAAAAAGATCAGGTGGAATACTTGGGTCGATTGGTCCAGCCGGAGGAAGAGTTGGTTTATGTATTGTTGTACAAGCCACTGGAAACGGTCACTACGGTCCATGATGAAAAAAATCGAAGGACGGTAGTGGATCTGATCGCCATACCCCAGCGGATCTACCCAGTGGGGAGGTTGGATTATTGGACCAGCGGGTTATTGATCCTGACCAATGATGGAGACTTTGCGTATGCCTTGACCCATCCCAAACATGAGATCTCCAAAACCTATCATGCCATTGTCGAAGGGAACGTGAGAGATTCACAACTGGAGCCGATGCGTAACGGGATGATCGTTGATGAAATCCAGTATGCACCTGCAAAGGCCAAAGTGGTACGCCGACATGGAGAAAATACTTTGCTGGAGATCGTTCTTGTAGAAGGTCGCAATCGGCAAGTACGAAAAATGTGCGAAGGTATCGGCCATCGGGTACTGGAGTTGGAACGGGTATCCATGGGACCCTTGACATTAGGGGATTTGAAGCCTGGAAAGTGGAGAAGATTGAATGTACAGGAAGTAAACCTGTTGAAGGAGATGGCAAAATGATTCAAATCGAATTGGTGGAACTGGAAGGCGAGCCGGCAGAGCGTGCGAGTCATGTATGCCGGGTGGAAGAAGACGGGAAGATCCTTGGCAGCATTTACATGGTAGTGGATTCCAATCACGGGAAATTGCAGAGGGCAAATTTGGAAGCGGACCATCTGGAATATTTGGACGGGTTGATAAAAACAGCTGTTCATCAACTTTTCTGGAAGGAACTGCAAACCGGTTCTTATTCAAAAAACGACAAATTGCTAAAAGACTATTTTGGAAAATATGACTTTCCGATCCAGGAAAGGGAGGACGAATGTCATTTTGTCCTGGAGGATTTTATCGAAGCGAGCCGATGCGCCCATGGTTGATCCCACTTCCTACCGAATCACAGAGATCGCAAAGGAATATGCGCGCCAGTGGGTAAAAGCAGGAGATGTGGTCATGGATGCCACTCTCGGCAATGGATGGGACACCCTTCTGCTGTCTGAATTGACCGGTCCATCGGGGAAAGTCTATGCGTTTGACATTCAGCCGGAAGCATTGGGGTCTGCAGCAGACTTGTTGAAAACCAGCGACAATGTAGAATTCATATTGGATTCCCATGTCAGGTTAAAAGAATACGTGAAGGGTCCCCTGGATTTTGCAATGTTCAACCTGGGATTTATGCCAGGAGGAGACAAAAGCATTACAACGGAGGCGGACACCACCTTGCAGGCACTCAAAAACACCCTGGAGGTCCTTAAGAACAACAAGGCCATGACCATATGCATCTATCCGGGACATCCGGAAGGCATGAGGGAGAAGGATGCATTGGAGCACTATTTTTCCGGCCTCTCTTCAAAATCGGCATTTGTTTTAAAAATCATGACATTGAATGCAGCAAACAGTCCTTACTGTCTGCTGGTGATCAAAAGAGCAGGATATTCATCGGAGAGCAGGTGAAATGATGGAACGAAAAGCCAATGATCTATTGAACCGGATCCAATTCATGTATCCGGATCTAAGCAAAAGCCAGCGGCTTCTGGCGGATTATATTTTGGAAAACTACGAAAAAGCCGCTTATATGACGGGTGCAAGTCTGGCGGAGCAGGCCGGGATCAGCGAGCCGACCGTCGTCCGGTTTGCCCATGTCTTGGGATATGAAGGATATCCGCCTTTTAAAAAAGCACTGCAGAATGTATTGAAAGTGAAGCTGACCACCACTCAACGAATTGAAATGTTCTCTGACTTTGAAACAGGGTCCATTGTAAAGAAAGCCATCACCGCCGATATGGACAACTTGAAGAGCACTTTGATGGAATTATCCATGGAACAATTTGAACAAGGGGTGGAATGGATCACCGATGCCAATCGGATCTTTGTGGCAGGATTTCGGACATCTGCATTGTTGAGCAATTATCTTGGCTATTATTTGGACATGATCGCCGGCAATGTAGTCGTTTTAGACCATGGACTGGGCGATGTATATGAAAAGTTGGTAAAAGTGGAGCCGGGAGACGTGTTTATCGGGATCAGTTTTCCCAGGTATTCTGCAAAAACAAAAGAGATCGCTGCTTATGTTCGGAAAAAAGGCGGGAAGATCATCGCAATTACGGACAATGAGAGGTCTCCGTTGGGCCAAGCCGCCGATCTGGTTTTGGTCGCCCGAAGTAATATTATGGCTTTTGTAGACAGCATCACGGCGCCTATGGGTCTGATCAATGGTTTGATCATATCCGTCGGATATCGCAACAGGAAGAAAACGAGCTTGATCTTTGATGAACTGGAACAGGTCTGGGCGGATCATGAGGTTTTTCAAAACGACAGGAACGAACAAGAAGAAGAAGATGAAGGAGCAATTCATGAGTGAAGTAATTGTAGTCGGGGGAGGACCGGCCGGCATGATGTGTGCCGGAATAGCGGCAAGTCAGGGAATCCGGGTCACCCTGGTGGAACAAAACGAAAAATTGGGAAAGAAACTTTTTATTACAGGGAAAGGTCGCTGCAATTTTACCAATGCATGCGAGATCGAGGATTTTTTTAGCAACATCGTCACCAACAAGCGGTTTCTTTACAGCGCATTGTATGGTTTCACCAACATGGATACCATTCGTTTTTTTAATGAATTGGGGGTAAAGGAAAAAATCGAGCGGGGGAACCGAGTCTTTCCCCAAAGCGATCATTCCAGCGATATTATTAAAGCCATGGAACATTTTTTAAGAAAAAATCAGGTCCAGATCCTTCTTGGTGCAAAAGTGTCGAAAATCGTGACAGACAAGGGGCAGATCAAAGGTGTGGAGCTGCAAGACGGGTCATTTCTTCCTGCAGACAAAGTCGTTCTTGCAACAGGAGGGGTCACCTATCGTCAAACCGGCTCTACAGGGGATGGATTTCGTTTCGCCCGTGAACTGGGGCACGGGGTCCGTGAGGCGACGGGAGCGCTGATCCCACTGGCATCTGGGGATGCTTTTGTAAAAGAACTTCAAGGATTGTCCCTGAAAAATGTCAATGTGACCCTCTATGAAAACGGCAAAAAAAGGGCGGAAGAATTTGGAGAAATGATCTTCACCCATTTTGGCGTATCCGGTCCGGCCATCTTAAGCTTGAGCAGCCTGATGAAAGACAATAAAAAGACTGAGATCGCCATCGATTTCAAGCCGGCACTTGATGCTGAGAAATTGGACAAGCGGATCCAGCGGGATTTTGAAAAAAACAGCAATCGGGAATTCAAAAACAGCTTGTCCGATCTGCTACCTAAAAAACTCATCCCCATCGTCATTGAACGAAGCGGGATCGATGGAGAAAAGCGGGTCCATCAAATTTCCAGGGAAGAACGACTTGCTTTGGTGGGACTGCTTAAAAAGTTTACGGTGAACATCCAGGGAAAGGCAGACATCAATCTGGGGATCATCACTTCCGGGGGAGTCGACCCGAAAGAGATCGATCCGTCCACCATGGAGTCGAAGATCGTGAAAGGATTGTATTTTGCCGGGGAACTCATCGATGTGGATGCACTGACCGGCGGATTCAATCTGCAGATCGCGTTTTCTACCGGATATCTGGCCGGAATAAATACAGCACAGGAGAAATGAAATGAAAATCGCCATAGACGGACCGGCGGGTGCCGGTAAAAGCACCATTGCCAAATTGGTGGCAGCAGCGTTGGGGATCGATTATCTGGATACGGGAGCCATGTATCGGGCAGTAGCCTTGCAGGTCCTGAAAGGAGACAAGGATCCGGAAGATCCCGTTCAAGTATTGGAGACGGCCAAAAAAGCAGAAATATCCTTTATGAACAACCAAATCTGCGTTCAGGGTGAAAATGTGGGGGAAGCGATCCGAACGCCCCAGGTGAATCGCCTTGTTTCCAAAGTAGCCAAGATCCCGGAGCTTAGGGAGTGGATGGTGGAAAAACAACGAGAGATATCCCGAACAAATGATGTGATCATGGATGGGAGAGACATCGGTTCCGTCGTATTGCCGGATGCGGATCATAAATTCTACCTGGATGCCTCCATCGATATTCGCGCCCGCCGTCGATACGATGAACAGCCGGAAAACAAGGACGGGCAATCCCTGGAAGACATAAAGGAAGACATCCGCCGCAGAGACGCAGAGGATCGCAATAGGCTCGTCGGGCCACTGACCATTGCACATGATGCCATCGTTATCGATACGTCCCATATGGGGGTGGATGAGGTTGTGGCGATGATCTTAAAAAGGATAAAGGAATGATGAACATGTTCTATTCGACAGTGCGCTTTTTAGCCAATATCTATCTGAACATCTACTATCGATTTGAAGTCATCGGCAGGGAAAATGTACCGGAGGGGGTGGCTGTTATTCTGGCGCCAAATCACATCCACTGGGCCGATCCCATCGTCATTGCCTGCAAAGTGACGGCTCAAACCATCAGCTTCATGGGGAAACAGGAGCTATTTCGCAATCCCGCGTTGAAGTGGTTGTTGACAAAATTGACCGTCATTCCCGTACGCCGGGGAGAAGCAGATGTGACAGCCGTAAAAAGTGCTTTGCGGGTCTTGAAAAACAACGGGATCCTGGGGATCTTCCCAGAGGGGACCCGGGTGAAACAAGGTGAGGAAAAGCCGCCGGAAGCAGGATTTGTGGTGCTGGCAATAAAATCGAAATGCGGTATTCTGCCAGTATCCATCGAGGGGAATTACAAGTTTCGAAGTACCATTCGAATCGTGATCGGAAAACCCATCGATTTGAGCCCCTACTACGGAAAGAAAAATGACCGGGAGACTTTGGAAGATATTGGGTTGAAGCTGATGAAGGAAATTAAAGAATTGGGAACGACAAGGTGAGATCATGGAAATAATATTGGCAAAAAGCGCCGGTTACTGCTTCGGCGTCAATCAGGCAGTAGAAATGGTGGAAGAAGCCCTGTTGAAAAACGAAGAAGCCATCTATACGCTGGGGCCTCTCATACACAACCGACAGGTCACCGATGAGCTGGACCGGAGAGGAGCCCATATCATCAGCGATGTAGAGGGGATCAAAAACGGGATCATTGCGGTCCGGTCCCATGGTGTAGGAGAAGACATCATGTCTGCCATCAAGGATGGCGGGAACCGGCTGATCGACGCCACTTGTCCTTACGTAAAAAAAATCCATAAAAGAGTGAACGAATACCACAAAAAAGGATATCAAATATTTATCATCGGCGATGCGGACCATCCCGAAGTCATCGGCATCAACGGATGGTGCAATTACGAGGGAATTATACTCGGGAATAAAAATAGTGTGCCAAGAACGGCAAAATATGATAAAATATGCGTTGTAGCACAAACTACCATGAATTTAGGTGTTTTTCACGAAATCAGCCAGGAAATACTCCGGATCTACCCGGAGGCGGTGATTTTAAACACCATATGCAATGCAACCAAGACCAGGCAGGAAGAAACGGCTGCTTTGGCGGCAAAGGCCGATTGCATGGTCGTCATTGGAGGACTTCACAGTTCCAACACGGTAAAGCTGGCGGAGATCAGCAGGGCTCATTGCAAGAAAACCCTGCATATTGAAACGGCAGCCGAATTGGACTTGAATGATATAAAAACATGCGACATCATTGGAATCACAGCAGGAGCATCAACACCCCATTGGATTATTAAGGAGGTTATCAATAAGATGACGAAATCGTTTGAAGAAATGTTAAAAGATTCAGAAATGGAAGCGTCCTACGAGGAAAGTTTCCGAAAACTAGGCAGAGGAAGCGTAGTGGCAGGTACTGTTTTATCAGCAAGCAGAGATGAAGTGTACCTGAACATTAATTATAAATCGGACGCGCTGCTGACAAGGGATGAATTTGGTGAAGATGTAGAAGATCTTTCCAAAGAAGTATCCATCGGAGATGAGATCGAAGTCATGGTCGTCAATCTGAACGACGGAAATGGAAATGTCGTCGTTTCGAAGCGGAAGATGGCGCAAAAGAAAGCTGCAGAAGAATTGTATGTTGCTTTTGAAGAAAAACAAATTCTGGAAGGTGTCGTAATCAAGTCCGTCAAAGGCGGATTGATCGTCGATTTGGGACTGGGTCAGGCATTTATGCCGGCTTCTCAGTATCACATGCGATACATCAAGGATCTGGATTCTTTGGTTGGCAAAAATGTTCGAGGAGAGATCATCGAATTCGACAAAAGAAAAAATCGCATCATATTCTCCCAGCGGATCGTTCTGGAGAGAGAATTCAAGGAAAAGAAAGCAATGGAAGCCGAACAAAAGGAATCTTTCATTCAATCGGTGGAAGTGGGCCAACAATTGACCGGACCCATCAAATCCATCACCAACTTCGGAATTTTCGTGAAAATCGGACCCATTGATGGTTTTATTCACGTATCCGACCTTTCCTGGAAGAGGATCAATCATCCTTCCGATCTTTATAAATTAGGCGATGAGATCACCGCCGTCATTACAGAGATCAACAAGGAAGAATACAAAATCAAAATGAGCATCAAAGATTTGACGGATGAACCCTGGATCGAGTTTGCAAAGAATTACAAAACCGGAATGGAAGTGGATGTTACCATTACTCGAATCGCACCATTCGGAGCTTTTGCAAGAATTATCGATGAAGTGGAGGGGCTGATCCACATTTCCGAACTGGCTCATGAAAAAGTGGATAAAGTGGAAAGCGTGCTCAAGCCAGGTGATCAGATCACTGTTAAGATCATTGGTATCGACGATGAAAAGCGAAAGATTTCCTTGAGCTTGAAGTCCATGCTTCAGGAACCGGTAAAAGAAGTGGAAGCCAACGAAACGGTTTATGAAGACAAGGCAGAAAATACCATAGGCGAGCTGTTCGGAGACCTCTTCGATCAAGAGTAATTAAAAAGGTGGTTGCCTGCAACCACCTTCTTTTTATATTTTTTTCATCCAAATAGCAGTCCAACCACAAAAAAAGAACCATTTTAGGTTCTTTCATTTGACGGTTTTGCATTGAATTGTTGAAAGTGGTGCCCAAGGGCGGAATCGAACCACCGACACGAGGATTTTCAGTCCTCTGCTCTACCGACTGAGCTACTTGGGCTTGTAATGAAAAAAAATAAATGGTGGGCCTTCAGGGACTCGAACCCAGGACCTACCGGTTATGAGCCGGTTGCTCTAACCAACTGAGCTAAAGGCCCCCATGTGTTGATGGAAGCTATAAAAAAATGGTCGAGGTGGAGGGATTTGAACCCCCGGCCCCATGGTCCCAAACCATGTGCGCTACCAAACTGCGCTACACCTCGCAATAGTGACAAATAATAATATACAACATCTGAAAGACCTTGTCAATCAATAAAACAAAAAAGGGAGTGTATTCATGAAAATCTCATTTTACGGAGCGGCACAAATGGTAACAGGTTCTTGTTTTCTATGTGAAACCGAAAAGAAACGATTTTTGGTGGATTGCGGCATGTTTCAAGGAGGCAAGCAGCTGGACGAATTGAACTATCAACCATTTCCGTTCAATCCCCAAGATTTGGATTTTATGCTATTGACCCATGCCCACATCGATCACTCGGGCCGGATCCCCAAGCTGGTAAAAGAGGGATTCAAGGGGAAGATATACACCAATACCGCCACCGAGGAATTATGCGGAATCATGCTGGAAGACAGTGGCTTCATTCAGGAAATGGAAGCGGAATGGAAAAATAAAAAACGGGTACGTAAAGGCCTGGAGGAGATCGAGCCCATGTATACGGTCCAGGATGCCCTCCAAGCGTTAAAGAACTTTGAAGGAGTAAACTATGGAGAAACGGTGGTCATCGACGAAGGGTTGAAAGTTCGTCTCATCAATTCAGGGCACATGCTTGGTTCTGCTTTCGTCGAAATTTCTGTTTTGGAAGAAGAGAAATGGAATGTATACTTGTTTACCGGGGATTTGGGATCCAACAACATGCCGATCCTGAAAGATCCCGCAGTTTTGGAACGAGTGGACTATCTGGTGGTGGAATCCACCTACGGGAATCGAACCCATGGAGAGAAAAAAGACAATGGCGTCGACTTGTTGGAGATCATCAAGAGATCCGCCCGTATGGGTGGAAATGTGGTCATTCCGTCATTTGCCGTAGGCCGGACCCAGGAAGTGCTATACGATATCAATGAATACAAGGAAAACGGACTCCTTGGCGAATTCGAAAACATCCCTGTATATGTGGACAGTCCTCTTGCGATAAAAGCCACCGAGATCTTTCGCAGAAACTGCAAACTCTTTGACAAGGAAGCAACCTCAAAAATCGCTAAAGGAGACGATCCCTTGCTCTTTGAAAATCTTCATTTTACATTGACCAGCGATGAATCCAAGGCCATCAATGAAGATCAGAAGAGCAAGATCATTATTTCCGCCAGCGGCATGTGTGAAGCAGGAAGGATCAAGCATCATTTAAAACACAATTTGTGGAGAAAAGAATCCTCCGTCGTATTCGTGGGATATCAAGCTCCTGGAACCTTGGGCCATCGCATCAAAAGCGGGAATGAAAAGGTGCGGGTATTTGGCGAAGAAATAGCCGTAAAGAGCGGCATATATTCGGTGGAAGGATTTTCGTCCCATGGGGACATGGATGACATTGTATCCTGGATCGAAGGAAACAAAGAGATCCCCAGAAAAATCGTATTGGTCCATGGAGAAGAAGATTCCATCTATCATCTGCAAGGGGTTTTGTCCAATCGGTTTCGTATCGATGTGTTGGTGCCAGCCATGGGAGACACTATTGAATTGTTGGAAAGCAATGGTGTGATCCACGAGGAAGATCTGGTTCCGGAGATCCAGGACGACAGCGTGGAAGATGCCATCAAGGATCTGATCGAGGTCATGGATCTGCTGGAAAGCAAGCAAGATGTGGATCTTGCATCGGTGAAGGAACATATCGCCGCAATGAAAAAATCCTTGGTTCCAAAGTAAGATGTGGGATCGGCAAGGGAATATGATATAATATCTCTTTGTGAACGAATAACAAGAGGTGAAGATATAATGAAATTCAAGATAACAACATATGGTTGCCAGATGAACGAAAATGACTCGGAAAAAATTTCCGGGATGTTGAAAAATCTGGGTCACTTGCCGGTAGTGGATGAAAAAGAAGCAGATCTCGTCATTTTGAATACATGCAGTGTGCGGGAAAATGCAAACGACAAATTTTTTGGACATTTGGGCTATTTCAAAAGGCTGAAGGAAACAAATCCGAAGATGGTTTTATGCGTTTGTGGATGCATGATGCAGCAGGAATCCGTGATCATGGAGGTCAAAAGCAGACATCGCCACGTAGACATCATTTTTGGGACCCATAACATCCATGAGTTTCCACAACTGCTGGATCAACATCTCGAGAAAGAGGAAATGATCGTAGACGTTTGGAAGGATGGTGCGGACATCGTGGAAAACCTTCCGGTCGATCACCGTTATCCCTTCAAAGCGTATGTATCCATCATGCACGGCTGCAACAATTTCTGCAGCTATTGCATCGTTCCTTATACCAGAGGGAGAGAGAGAAGCAGAAAGATGGAAAGCATCATACTGGAAGTGGAAGCTCTTGCAGCCAATGGCTGCAAGGAAGTGACCCTTCTTGGACAAAATGTCAATTCCTATGGAGATTCCCTGGAGGAACCTGCGACATTTTCCGAGCTATTGACCCGATTGGCCAACGTGGAGGGATTGGAGAGGATCCGTTTTATGACATCCCATCCCAAAGATCTGTCCGATGATTTGATCCGCGTCATTGCGGAAGAAAAGAAAGTTTGCAACCATGTGCATTTGCCCGTGCAGTCGGGAAGCAGTAAAGTGCTCCGGGAAATGAACCGAAAGTACACCAAGGAACAATATTTGCAACTGGTTGAAAAAATCAGGAAAGAAGTACCGGAAGTCGCCATAACTACCGATATCATCATCGGGTTTCCCGGTGAGACGGAAGATGATTTTGAAGAGACGCTGGATCTGATGCGTCTTTGTTCCTTCGACCTGGCCTTCACGTTTCTGTATTCCACCCGGGAACTCACTCCGGCCAGCCAGCGGGAAGACCAGGTTCCTGATGATATCAAGCATCAACGAATGGACCGGTTGCTGGAGGTGCACCACGAAATCAGCCGGGCGCAAAATGAAAAGTATTTGGGAAAAATAGTGGAAGTATTGGTGGAAGGGTTGAGCAAAAACAATCCGGACCGTGTATCCGGGAGAACAGAAACAGCAAAGCTGGTGAATTTCCCCGGAGATGAAAGCATGGTAGGCCAAATCGTAAAAGTAAAGATCACCGATGCCAAGACGTTTAGTCTGGACGGAACGATCATCGAGTAAAGGGTGAAAACATGGAACAGTTGACTCCCATGATGCGTCAGTATCTGGAAGTACATGAAAAAGTCAAAGATGCCATCTTGTTTTTTCGCTTGGGCGATTTCTATGAGATGTTTTTTGATGATGCCATAACCGCCTCGAGAGAACTGGACATCACATTGACGGGTCGGGAATGCGGATTGGATGAAAAAGCACCCATGTGCGGTGTTCCTTATCATGCAGCGGAAAGTTATATTGCAAAACTGATCGAAAAAGGGTACAAGGTCGCCATTTGTGAACAAGTAGAAGATCCCAAGGAAGCAAAAGGGATCGTCAAACGGGATATCGTCCGGGTTTTGTCTCCCGGTACTATGACGGAAGGGAAATATTTAAAAGAGCATAGCAACAATTATCTGATGAGCATTTGCGGAAATGTTTTGGAAACAGGTATAGCCTACGTGGACCTGTCCACCGGAGAATTTTATGTGACCCAGTTTTCCATTTATGAAAACAAAGGATTACTGTTGGACGAGATCGCAAAAATCAACCCGTCGGAATTGTTGATGAACACGGTGGTTTATAAAGATAAAGGAATCAACGATGCTTTGAGCAGAACCAGCAACGGGTATATCAACGTATTGCCGAACCGATACTTTGAACTGGAGCGATCGAAAAACCGGATCGCCCAAGCCATGTCCGTATATTCCGTCCATAGTTTGGGATTGGAAAATAGAGAACTGGCAATGAAAGCAGCCGGTGCGCTCCTTGCATACATTGAAGAAACCCAAATGCAGGTGATGCAGCATGTCAATGCCCTCCACTATTACGACGTGGGACAGTTCATGGCCTTGGATCATGCCACCCGTTCCAATCTGGAGTTGACGAAAACCATTCGCGGAGGGGAGAAAAAGGGCAGTCTGTTGGGATTGTTGGATAAAACCAGGACATCCATGGGTTCCAGAAAATTGAAGCAGTGGTTGGATGAACCCCTTACGGATGCGAAAAAAATCAATCTGCGGTTGGAGGCGGTGGAGATCCTCTTTGACCAGCCGATGCAACGGGATACATTGAAAAACCGGCTGGAGCAGATCTATGATCTGAAGCGGTTGGTGGGGAAAATGTCCATGGGGACCTGCAATGCAAAAGATCTACTGGCATTGAAAGATTCCATTTATCAGATCCCTCCCATAAAAGAAGTGATGCTAGCATTGAATGCTCCACTTTGGGAAGAAATGATACGCTCTTTAGACGATTTGGGAGATATTGGCGAGTTGTTGGAGCGCTCCATTGATCCCGATCCGCCTTTGTCCGTAAAAGAAGGCAACATGATCCGGGATGGATATCATGAGGAAGTGGATCATTATCGGGAGATCACCACCGACAGCAAGAATCTGCTGTTAAAAATGGAGCAGCGGGAAAGGGAGAAAAGCGGGATCCGCTCCCTGAAAATAAAATACAACAAGGTTTTTGGATATTACATCGAAGTGACCAACAGCAACTTGTCTTCCGTTCCACCGGATTATATTCGGAAACAGACCCTGGCCAACAGCGAACGCTACTTTACGCCGGAATTGAAGGAACTGGAAAACAGTATCTTGGAAGCAGATCAGAAACTTGAAGAATTGGAATACATCCTTTTTCAGGAAATCCGCAGTGAAATATTGAAAAGTTTGGATCGGATCAAGACGACGGCGGAAATCATCAGTCAGGTGGACGTCTTATACGCACTGGCGCAAGTTTCCTTTGAAAACAATTATATTCGCCCAAAAGTGGATGAAAGCAAAGAGATCCTCATTGTGGAAGGCCGCCACCCTGTAGTGGAATCCATGTTGGAAAATAACGCTTTCGTTCCCAACTCCGTAGAAGTGGATACGAAGGACAACCGAATGATTATCATCACAGGACCCAACATGGCCGGCAAATCGACGTATATACGCCAAATCGCACTGATCGTCCTTATGGCCCAAACCGGGTGTTTTGTTCCGGCAGCTCAGGCAAAAATCGGAGTGGTGGATCGAATTTTCACCCGAGTAGGAGCATCTGATGATTTGGCTTCCGGACACAGTACTTTCATGGTGGAGATGAGTGAAGTCTCCAACATCCTGCAAAATGCCACAAAAGACAGTCTGGTCATTTTGGATGAGGTGGGTAGGGGAACCAGCACATTCGACGGTTTGAGCATCGCTTGGGCTGTGGTGGAACACCTGGTGGACCACGTGGGATGCAAAACATTTTTTGCCACCCATTACCATGAATTGACCGAAATGGAAGAGGTCAAGGAAGGGGTGCGAAATTACTGCATAAAAGTACAGGAGCGTGAAACCGGGGTACTGTTTTTGCGTAAAATCGTGTCGGGAAGTGCCGATAAAAGCTATGGCATCGAAGTGGCAAAACTGGCTGGATTGCCGGAACCGGTGATCCGAAGGGCCAATGAATTGCTGGTGGTCCTGGAACAGAAGGAAGATAAAGTAAAAAAAAGCAAGTCCCTGGCACAAACCCTCCCCATTGTGGAGGATCGGGTCAATCTCTTCAATTATAAAGACAAACAGATCATTGAAGAACTGGACCAGCTTCCATTGGATGAAATGACGCCCATGGAATCCATGAACTATCTGTATGCGTTGAAAAAAAGAGTCACAGAGGTCAAAGAATGAGAATACAGTTGTTGGATGAACAAACGGCAGCAAAAATTGCTGCAGGAGAAGTCGTCGTCGATCCATCTGCCGTAGTGAAAGAATTGGTGGAAAATGCCATCGACGCCAAAGCGACTGCCATAACGATCAACATCGAAGATGGAGGAAAATCAAAAATCGAAGTGACCGACAATGGACTGGGCATTGATTTTGAAGATGTGGAGTTGGCTTTTGCGCGTCATGGAACCAGCAAGATCCAAACCATGGAAGATTTGGATCAACTTGAAACTTTGGGCTTTCGAGGGGAGGCCCTGGCCAGCATCGCAGCCGTATCCCGTGTCCGTGTCAAAACGTCATCCAGAAAGGACGGTTTGGGGACCATGTACTCTCATCGCGGGAATCATCAGGAAAAGGAAGCCATAGCCTGGGCACGGGGGACATCCATATTGGTGGAAGATCTTTTTTACAATACACCCGCAAGATTGAAACATTTGAAAAAGAGCAACGATGAAAACAGAAAAATCATCCGAATGGTTCAAGTATTGTCCATGTCCCACCCAGAGATCTCTTTTGGTTTGTTTTTAGACGGGTCATCCTATATGAAGACACCGGGAAGAGGAGACCTTTTGCTTGTCCTTCAAAGTGTTTTCGGCAATCAGCAAGTGGGGAGATGGATGGAAGCCACCTATGAGAATGAACCATTGCAGTTGAATGGGTATTTGGGAAGTCCCTATGAAACCAAGCGAAATCGGGATCACCAATTTATATTCATCAATAATCGGTACATCAGCGAAACCCGGTTCAACAAGGCCATAGAAGACGCTTATGGCAGCATGTTGATGATCAATCAGCATCCTGTTTTTGTACTGAACATCCACTTGCCCAGTCATATGCTGGACGTCAACATCCATCCGGCCAAGACCAAAGTGCAAGTCCATAACGAAAGCCTGTTTCTTCTCCTATTGAAAGACGGGATCCGACAGATCTTGAGAAGTAATCTTGACGCAAAAAAAGTAGAAGGAATGAAACCAAAAGAAGCGGCACCCTTTGAACTGCGGGAAGATCCAAAGAGATCCGACCAGGTCGAAACCTTTCGTTTCATATCGGATACTCATCCCGTTGCGTCCTACGAACCGGACAGGGCATATGAAACGGTGAAAATAGTAGTGGAAGAAGCAGGCGAAAAGCAAAAGGGAGAAACGGAAAATCGATTGGCACTTCTGTTAAAGGATGGAAAATTCTTAGGCCAGCTGTTCTCCACCTATGTCATGTTGGAAAAAGACGCATCTACCCTGATCTTGATCGATCAACATGCAGCTCATGAACGGATCCTGTATGAGAAAATGACCAGGGCTCAAAGGGATAAGAATGTGGATGCACAGACCATTATGCCGGTGCGCTATGATCTTCCGCCGGATCGGTTTGTCTTGTTGATGGAGAATCAAGATATCTTTGCTTCGCTGGGTTTCGAGTTCACCTCCTTCGGAGACAATCAGATCGCCCTTCGAGGTGTTCCCGTATTGCTGGGAGAACCGGCCTCTGCCGATCTGCTCTTGAAGATTCTGGAAGAAGAAATGCTGGAAAACGGGACCCTGCAGGAACGGATCATATTGGCGGCTTGCAAGAAAGCGGTGAAAGCCAACCAAAAGCTGTCGAAAAACGAAATAGACATCATGCTGGAACAATTGCTCTCTTGTGATATTCCCTTCACTTGCCCCCATGGTAGACCCATTGTTGTCACCATGGACAAATATGGAGTGGAAAAACTGTTCAAGAGAGTAACATAAGGGGGAAAAAAGTGAAATCACCCATACTGATCATCGTTGGTCCCACGGCTTCCGGTAAAACCGGATTGTCCGTAGAATTGGCGAAACAACGAAACGGAGAGATCGTCTCCGCAGATTCCATGCAGATATACCGGCATATGGATATTGGAACAGCAAAGCCGTCCATGGAAGAGCGGCAAGGCATTGTGCATCACTTGATGGATGTGGTGGAACCCTGGGAATCTTTTACCGTAGCCCAATATCGTCGATTGGCGGTAGAGGCCATCGACGATATTGCCAGTAGAGGAAAGTTGCCCATAGTAGTTGGAGGAACCGGACTGTATGTCAATTCCTTGATTCGGGGTTGGTCTTTTTCCAATACACCCCCTTCCGAAACTGTACGAAAAGAGATCCAAACCTTTTATGAAGAGAAGGGGCGGGACCGCTTGTACGAAGAGCTTAGTAAAGTAGATCCGGAATCGGCGGAGAAGATCCATCCCAATAATATTAAACGGGTGATCCGGGCGTTGGAAGTGTTTCTGGAAACGGGAAAGAAAAAAAGCCTGTCCGATGCCCAGTCGACGGATCTTCCCATTCCATTCGACCATACCCTGGTTGGATTGACCATGGGTCGAGATCGTCTGTACCGGCGCATCGAAGAACGTATCGACATCATGATCCAACAAGGATTGCTGCAGGAAGTTCGGCAATTGGTGGAGATGGGTGCCGACAGAAACTGGCAGAGCATGCAGGGGCTTGGCTATAAAGAAATTTTGGCATATTTGGACGGAGAATCGACATGGGACGAAGCATTGTATCTGTTAAAAAGAGACACTAGAAGATACGCCAAAAGGCAATGGACCTGGTTTCGCCGTCTGGAAGAGATCCATTGGATCGACATGGATGCATTGGTGGATCCGGAAGAAGCCATGGTGCAGATCGTGGAATACATGAATAAAAAGGATTGAGACAACGATTATGATAAAAGAACTGGATATGAAGCGCTTTGGCATCGATGAGGAGATCGTGACCTTTTGCAGCAAGGCGGAGAAGGCTTTAGAGCGGTTGTGGGAAGAAATCAAGGATACTACGTCATACAATCAATTCAAAGTCATCGACGCCATGAGAAAGAACCGCTTGAGCGACCGACATTTTGCCGTTTCCACTGGTTATGGATACAATGATGAAGGCAGAGATATTCTGGAAAGGATTTTTGCAGACATCATGGGAGCAGAGGATGCTCTGGTCCGTCCTCAAATCATTTCCGGCACCCATGCCATCGCACTTTGTCTATATGGCGTATTGCGTCCTGGAGACAAACTGCTGGCAATCACCGGTTCACCTTACGATACGGTAGCCACTTTTATTGGCATGAACAAAAACGAATCCGTGGAAGGTGGTACTCTTCGAGAATTTGGTGTCGAATACGAGCAAATCGATTTGGAAGGGGACGGCATCCAAGTGGATAAAGTCCTGGAAGCCATGGATGAAAAAACAAAAATGGTCTATCTGCAACGATCCACAGGGTATGGTTGGAGAAAAGCAGTCACCATTACGGAGTTGGAAAGTGTCATAGGAGCCATCAAAGATAAAGACCCTAATGTGGTGATCATGGTAGACAACTGTTATGGAGAGTTTATCGAGAGAAAAGAACCCACGGAAGTGGGAGCGGATCTGATGGCGGGTTCCCTGATCAAAAATCCGGGTGGCGGCATCGCACCCATGGGTGGCTATGTGGCCGGTCGAGCGGATTTGGTGTACTTGGCGGCATGCCGCCTTGCCGCACCAGGGATCGCACGGGAGACGGGAGCGACCATGGGCATCAACCGAATATATCTGCAAGGTCTCTTCCTTGCGCCAACAGTTGTTTCTCAAGCCCTCAAGACCGCCATATTGGCGGCAAAAGTATTTTCCGAGTTGGGCTATGATGTATGTCCGAAACACGATGATTCTCGCAGTGACATCATTCAAGCCATTCGATTTGGCACTCCAGAGAAAGTGGAGCTATTTTGTCAAGCCATTCAAGGGGCGGCACCCGTAGATTCCTATGTTGTTCCCCAGCCATGGGAAATGCCAGGTTATCATGAAAAAGTCATAATGGCGGCAGGTGCTTTTGTTCAAGGGTCTTCCATCGAATTGAGCGCAGATGCCCCCATGAGGGAACCATTTATTGGATACCTGCAGGGTGGGTTGACCCATGAACATGGAAAGTTTGGCATCTACAGTGTGCTGCAATTGTTCAAAGAAAAAGGCATCCTTCGGATGCCTACATGATGGTACTATAATTTTCTAAGGACGCCGGTAACTTTACCCAAGATCCGGGCATCGGAGACGATAATGGGCTCCATGGCGGAATTCTCCGGTTGGAGGCGTATATGTCCCTTTTCTTTGTAGAAACGTTTTACCGTGGCTTCTTCCTCATCGATCAATGCGACAACGATATCACCGTTTAGTGCAGTGTTACGCTTCTCTACGATCACGTAATCGCCGTCCAGGATCCCGGCATCGATCATGCTGTCACCCCGGATGCAGAGGATGAACGATTCGTTTTTGCCGATAAAATCCATTGGCAGGGGAAAGCTGTCTTCGATGTTTTCCACTGCGAGGATGGGTTGTCCGGCCGTGACACGGCCTACTACGGGAACATTGACCATCTCTTTGTGGATCGGTGCCATGGGGCTGTCGTTCCTGGCAAGTATTTCAATGGCTCTGGGAAGTGTGGGATCTCTTCGAATGAAGCCCTTATTTTCCAGCTTTTCCAAATGCCCGTGGACCGTAGATGTACTTTTTAAGGATACAGCCTGACAAATTTCCCGAACGGATGGCGGATATCCTTTTTTTTGTACCTCTTTGATGATGAATTCAAGGATATCTTGTTGTTTTTTACTCAGTTCTTTTTCCATGAGATCGCCTACCTTTCGATTCGAACTTATTATACAATAAAAATCGAAACAAAGCAAACAGATGTTCGAAAAAACGTTGACACCGAACGTTCGTTCTGTTATATTGTAATTAGAACAAACGTTCGGAGGTGTTTGCCATGACGATCATGGGGAAAAGAATTGTCATTTTAAATCAAAAAAGATTCATCAGCGCAATTTTGGTTGCATTCTTGCTGCTGTGGTTTTTGACATACAGCGCATCCGGCTTCATGCAGAAAGAAGAACCGGCCACATATGTTACATACACGGTAAAGACTGGAGACACGTTGTGGTCCATCGCCGGTGCTCACAATCCAGACGGCAAGGACGTGCGGGAAATGGTCCACATTATTTCCATGCAAAATAACATTGATGACGACGGATATATTTATCCAAGCCAAAAATTGATGATTCCATCCAAATAAATCCATTTTTCTTGTTTTTCTTTTAGTAAACAGGGGTAATAATCTCTAGGAGAAACAAACAAGGAAGGCGTGATGTAGATGAAAAGAGTACTGATACCTGTAGACGGATCAGAGTATTCGATGAGAGCCTTGGAGAAAGCAAAAGAAATAGCCTTGGCCTTTGAAAGTGATATCGTTCTGATCAACGTGAAAGACATTCGATTCCCATTGTATCCATATGAACCGGGAAATGTTATTGACATGGGTGCCACCATCGATCAATTGGCAGAAACGGCCAGTAAAAACGCACAACGAATTTTGGATGATGCTGCCCAAGTATTTGAAGATATACCTGGAGATGTTGAAACTTTCGAATTAGATGGTGAGCCGGGGAATCGCATCATTAAGTTCATCGAAGAGGATCCCGACATCGATCTTGTCATCATGGGTTCCTTGGGTGTAAACGGTGGATTGCAAAGCTTCTTATTGGGAAGTGTTACCAATAAAGTGCTTCACCATGTGGATCGGGCCGTGTTGGTCGTAAAGTAAAAAAAGGTAAATGAAATGACCGAGCTGCTATGCCCGGTCATTTTTTTCCGTTGTTTTTTTCTTTAAAAAAGACAATACTTCTTCGTAAGAACCTTTAAAGACGATCTTGTCCCATTTCTTTTGGATTTGGTACTCGTACATGGGATCGTAGTATTTTTCCAGAAGCAATTGGATCCAATATTTATGGTATGAAAAGTCGTTGTCCGTTATTTGACGGTGGTATCCCTCCAGAAAAGACGACAAAATCTGCTGATGAAATTCCGCACCCAGCCGTTTTTGTATCCGGTTGATGTTGGATTCCATGATGTTTTTCCATTGTAGAAGTCCGCCGTCTTTTCCGGATAATGCCTGGTATTGATCTTGGAGCGCAAAGACATAGTCTTGATGGATATTTTGGATCCGCGTCTCCAAATCTACTTCCACCAGGACGTATTTACCGGCTTTGATGTATTCATATAAATCTTTTGGCAAATAGCTGCGTCCGATGTTGCGGCTTTCATCTTCAAAGAGAAGGTGGGAATAGCCTTGATTTTGTCGTTGCAGCAGCATGTATGCCAATCGATTTTCAAAGGTGATCTGGGTGGGTTGATCGGTGGCATTTCCACCAAAAGAAGAACCGTGGTGGTTGGCCAGTCCTTCCAGGTCAATGGCATTTTCCACTTCCTGCAAAAGAACGGTTTTTCCGGATCCGGTATTTCCAGTGAGAATAAGAGGATCGAATTGGAGGTTTTTCGGTTCCATGGAATGGATCAAATATTGGCGAAGTGCTTTGTAGCCGCCTTCCAGTCGGGGTACGTCCAAGTTGGCAGCATCCCGGATCCATTGTTGGGTTATTTGAGACCGCATGCCTCCTCGATAACAAAACAATAGGGCATGAGGATGGGCTTGTATAAAATCCACCCATTTTTCGATCCTTTCTTCCTTTATTTTTCCGGAAACCAATTCATGGCCTAAAATAACTGCAGCGTCGTGTCCCTCTTTTTTATAGGTGGTTCCGACCTGATGTCGTTCTTCATCGCTCATCAGAGGAATGTTTACAGTGTTGGGGAAACTGCCTTTTGCAAATTCTATGGGTGCCCTCAAATCGATCATAGGGCGTTGTTTCAGTACAATGGACAGGTAATCGTTGGTCGTGTTGTTCATTTAATACCTTCCTCTTCTAACAAAATATATCCGTATTATATCACATTTTGCCATGTTGCGGTTTATTGACGAATCCTATGAGAAACTATAGAATAGTAAACATAGTTGTGAATGAATGAAATAGAAAGAAGGATGAAACATGCCATTAAAATTGGATAAAGCCAGAGTTCGAGGGCTGGTGGATGAAACCATCAACAGTTATGCAAGAGAATCGTTTATTCTCCCTCATGAAGAGTGTCCATTGCCTGACCGAGACATGATCATTGAAGTTTCTCATCAACTGAGGCAGTTGATTTTTCCCGGATATTACAATCGACATGCATGCAGGGATGAAATATTAGAGTATCATGTGGGGCAGATCATGGTCAATGTCCATGAAATTTTAACAGAACAAATCATTTTGGCACTAAGCCTTCAGGCCCACGCACAAGGAAATAGTGAAAATATCTGCAAAAGTGTGGATATCCAGCAGGCAGCATCAGAAATGAGCTATCAGTTGCTGGAACGCTTGCCAATGATCCGATCCTACATGGCAGCCGATGTGGAAGCGGCGTTTCTAGGAGATCCAGCGGCTACAGGCAAGGACGAAATCATTTTTTCATATCCTGGAATCCTGGCCATCAGCGTTCATCGTATTGCCCACGAACTATACTTGATGGAAGTGCCTCTTATTCCCAGGATTTTAAGCGAATATGCACACAGCATCACTGGAATAGACATCCATCCTGGTGCAAAGATCGGAAAATATTTCTTTATCGATCATGGAACCGGCGTGGTCATCGGGGAAACTACGGTGATTGGAGAAAATGTGAAAATATACCAAGGTGTCACCCTGGGTGCATTATCTACTAGAGGGGGACAAAGTTTGCGGGGGTCAGAAGACATCCTACCATTGAAGACAATGTGACCGTATATTCCGGCTCTTCCATCTTGGGAGGAGAGACCATCATAGGAAAGGGTTCAGTTATAGGCAGCAACGCTTTTATAACGAAATCCGTGGAGCCGGGAACAAAAGTGAGCATCAAGATCCCGGAACTGGTGTTCAAAGGTCAGAAAAAAGATAAAGAGGAATGAAAGAGGGTCACTCATGGAAAACAACCAAATGTTTGATACGCAAATTGAAATGAAGGAAGTTGCCCATTTGTTGAAAGTGCTGGCCAACGAGAACCGATTGATGATCGTTTGTTATCTGATCCAGGAAGCAATGACCGTCAGTCAGCTTCATGAACGATTTGAACACATGACCCAGTCAGCCCTCTCCCAGCATTTGTCGATTTTAAAAGCACACAAAATTTTGAAGTCGGAAAAACAGGGATTGTCAGTAACCTATGAGATCTATGACAGCCGAATCGAGAAAGTGATCAGTGTACTGAAAAACAATTACTGCAATTTCGAAAAAAAATAAGAAAAAAGGAAAAATTATTTCAAAATAGGATTGACAAAGATTAAACTCTTTAGTATATTAGTAATTAAGAAATAACTAATACAAGAAAAGAGGATGAATATGTTTGCTTTCCTAAAAAACAACCAAAACTACAAGGTAATCAATGTCAATGACTTGGCTGGAACACATAATAAAGATTTGATCGATATCAGAGAACCGGGAGAGTACCTGCGAGGACACGTTCCTGGAGCAAAGAATGTTCCCATGCAGTTGCTTTTGAGCAATCCGGAAGCGTATTTGCAAAAAGACAAGAACTACAAGATCATTTGCCAGTCCGGTGGCCGAAGCAGCAGAGCCTGCGCCATGTTGAGCGACATGGGTTACGACGTCACCAATGTCGCCGGAGGAACCGGATATTACGTCGGACAGTTGAAACGATAATACAGTATACATGAAAAAATGTTTAACAATTAACAATTTAAGTACTAAAAGTTTGGTATAATACAGGTATAAAGTTGTTTCTTCATGAAAAGGAGTGAAAGAACAATGATATACCTGTTTCTTTTTATTGCTGGAGTCGGTTTGATCTTTCTGATCCAATGGGGGAGAGAATCGGTTATGTCTGAACGTTTTTTTTCGCAGAAGGAAACAGCATTGCAAAGCGGAGAAAAACTGTTATCCAATGATGAACCCATCGTGGTTTATATGCATCATGGCATACGAATTCAGGAAGAATTGGAGTTTTATGTGGAGCCGGATGGATTGTTGTTGTGCAGTGAAGCAACCCAATACCACATTCCTTTAAGAAACATCGTTCGGGTCACAGTGGATATGCAAAACGGGCCCATTGACAGCAAGTCCTTGGTCAAACGATTCCTTGCGAAAATGTGGAAGGACAAGGTCCATTATGTGGTGATCGGATATAAAAATGCATCTCAAAAACTGAAAGTTCTAACCTTGCATGTACCGGAGCTTACCAATGAAACAATAAACAAACTAAACAGTCTAATATGAAAATTAATTAATAGAAAGAATAAGCAAAGAAGTCAAATGAATATATTTGACTTCTTTTTTGCGTTTATGATATCATAATGACATTATATTTAAAAAAATATCGATAGAGGCGTGCTTGACATGAGTAGTCTTTTGGAGATTTGGAGAAATCTGCGAAGAAAGACAAAAGGGGAGGGCACCGAAGAGGAAACGGCTCCAACGTTTCCATCTGGTTGCAGGGTTAAGAGCTATGCAATTGTCACCGGATCAGGTGAAGTGCTATCTTGTTTGGTGTTTACAAGCAATTGGTGCGAAACCAATTGCTTTTTTTTACAATCGGCAAAAAATAGGAGGATCAGATGGATCAAAAGCATGTAGTCGTAGTTGGAGGCGGTTGGGCTGGTTGCTCTGCAGCAGTCGGCGCCATCCAAGCAGGAGCAAAGGTAACGTTGTTGGAGCGTACGGATATGCTGCTGGGCACTGGATTGGTTGGCGGGATCATGCGCAACAATGGCCGATTCACAGCAACAGAAGAAATGATGGCAATGGGCGGTGGTAAGCTTTTTAGCCTATGTGATTCCAATGCAAGACACAAAAAGATTTCATTTCCAGGGCATGATCATGCCAGTCTTTATGATATCGCCACTACGCCGGTGGCCGTAACGGATCTGTTGCGGGACATGGGTGTTGAACTGGTATTCGAATCCCGAGTAAACAAGATCACAAAGACAGGGAATCGAATCATGGAAGTGCAAGATGATCGAGGTAGGGTATTCGCCGGAGATGTTTTTGTGGATGCCACTGGAACAGCGGGTCCCATGAACAACTGCAATAAATATGGCAATGGGTGTGCCATGTGCATTCTACGTTGCCCAAGTTATGGAGGGCGAATTTCCTTGGCGGGGTTGGCAGGAATCGAGGAAATGACCGGACAGAAGAAGGATGGATCTATGGGAGCAATGAGTGGTTCCTGTAAATTATACAAAGAATCCTTGTCTCGAGAAATTCAAGATCTGTTGAATGAAACGGGAGTAGCAGTAGTTCCTGTTCCCGTGGAACTGACGGAAGATCACCTGGACCAGAAGGCATGCCAGCAATATGCATTGGATGCGTTCAAAGAAAACCTGGTGCTATTGGACACAGGACATGCAAAATTGATGACACCGTTTTACAAGCTGGAAACTTTGAGGAAGATCCCGGGATGCGAGAATGCCCGTTATGAAGATCCATATTCAGGAGGCAAGGGAAATTCCATGCGCTATTTCAACATGGCACCTCGTACAGATGCACTGCAGGTCGTAGGTCTGGAAAACTTGTTTTGTGGAGGAGAAAAGGCTGGACCCCTGGTAGGTCACACGGAGGCCATGGTGACCGGAATGCTGGCAGGACACAACAGTGTCCGACAGGCATTGGGAATGGAATTGTTGGGAATACCGGAGAGTCTCGCTATTGGTGATGCCATTCACCATGTAGGAGAAATGGTCCATACTATAGAAGGTATTGGAAAAAAATATACCTTTTCCGGTTCTGTGTATTTTGACCGAATGAAAGAAAAGGGCTTATACACGACGGATGTGAACGTCATCACTGCACGAGTCGAAACAACCGGTTTGACAGAAGTATTTTCCAAAGACTTGCACATATAAAAGGAAGAGGGGATAAACACCATGGAATTAACAGCGTTGCATTGGGTCTATATAGCATTGGTCGTCGTCGTGATCATTACCATGGGGTTTCGAAAAGATACCTTGCTACCCTGCATTTTCGGGATTTTCATAGTAGGGTGGATGTACTCCGGAAGCGTGGTCACAGCGATCCAGGTTATTTTTAATGCGTTGATCGCAGCAGGAATGGAATTTTGGGGCATTATTTTAGTCATCTCCCTGGTCATTGCCATGTCCAGTGCCCTTCGAGACATCGGAGCCGATGAATTGATGATCATGCCCATCAAAAAAATCATGAGAAATCCAACCATCGCATATTTTGGTCTGGGTTTTGTCATGTTGTTTTTTTCCTGGTTCATCTGGCCGTCGCCGGCAGTCGCACTTGTTGGGGCCATCATGTTGCCTGCCGCCTTGAAGGCGGGGCTGCCACCCATTTGGGCAGCAGTTGCCATGAACATCTTTGGACACGGCATAGCTCTTTCCAGCGACTTTTTTATCCAGGGGGCTCCTGCGATTGCAGCAAAAGCTGCGGGAATCGAAGATACCTTCATGCTGAGCAAATCCTTGCTGCCCTTGTGGCTGGTCATGAGTATCGTCACTGTGGCAGTGAGTTACTATATGATGCGAAAGGAAATCAAAACCATGCCGGTGTTGGATCAACCTTTAGATCTGTCAGAAAAGAAAGAGAAAGCTACCTGGGGCGTATACCTGGTTGCCGTAATGACGCCGCTGGCCTTTGTTTTGAACATCATCATCATGTACAAATACCAGCTTCGCGGAGGGGATGCAACCGCCCTTGTCGGTGGTACTGCAGTACTGATCATGTGCTTTGTAGCTATTGTGCAGCATAATCCCGTCAACTGTCTGGAGAAAATAACCGATTACATCAAGGAAGGATTCGTTTTTGGCATCCGGATCTTTGCGCCGGTCATCGTCATTGGTGCGTTCTTTTTCCTAGGAAGCGAAGGAATGGCAAAATCCATTTTGGGACCAGATGCTACAGGACTGTTGTCGGACTTTGGCTTGTTCTTGGCAAACAACGTCACATTGTCAAAGATCCCAGTTGCGTTGATCCAAATGGTGACAGGGGCCATAACCGGATTGGATGGATCTGGTTTTTCCGGTCTGCCCCTGGTTGGATCCCTGGCCAACACCTTCTCTTTGGCTGTTGATATCAATAAGGAAGTTCTTACGGCCATGGGTCAGTTGACCACCATATGGGTAGGTGGAGGCACCATCATTCCATGGGCCATCATCCCAGTGGCAGCCATCTGTAATGTGAATCCTTTGGATTTGGCCAAGAGGAACATTGTTCCGGTTTTCATCGGATTTATAGCCATGTTTATTGTCAGCCTGTTTTTACTGTAATGAAAAAATGGTAAACCCCTTCTTTTAAAAAGGGGTTTTTTCTTTTGAAACTTAAGCGAAACTTAAGATTTCAAAAGTCGTAAAAAAAATCAAAAAAAACCTTTTTTTCTGGAAGAGGGTATGGTACACTAATGCATGTAACAAAACTGTAACAAGATTTCATCGATTTGTTACAAATCTACCTGGAGGTGTACCTTTGGAAAAAAACCAAAACCATGGGTTCGTTGAAAAAATTAAAAATGCAGGAAAAGATGCCGTCTTATCCATAAAAACCAAAGCATCTGATCTATTGATGAATAATAGCATATCATTGAAGAAAGTAGCAGTAGGAGTTGCGGTATTGACTGTTTTTTCCGCTTCAGCGGGAGTCTACAAATCAGTGCAGGGTTATCGGGTGTTCTTTAACGGAGAAGAAATCGGAATGGTTCGCCAAACGGGTGACTTCATGGCAGGTTTGGATCTGGTTCGAAACAATCTTAGCGAACAATACGATGCAAACATCATCCTTCCAAGCGACGTTCGCTTTGAAAGAGCCATTGTCAGCAAAGATCGACTGCTGGAATCACCGGATGCATCGGCGACCGCCATTGAGAAAACAAACTTGACCATGACGGTGGAGGGAGCGGTCATCGTCATAGAAGAAGAAGAAGTGGCAGCGTTGAAATCTTATGAAGAAGCTGAAGAGGTTTTGGATTCTGTCATCGCCTCTTACGCCCAACTGGGAGAAAATGAAGTGATCGTATCTGAACCGATCATCGCTCAAGATTATGAGATCGTACAACGTGTTGTCCCATATGTGAATCTTCGCACCAAGGAAGATGCTGTGAAGTATATCATGCAGGGAACCGACGAAATAATTGAATACGAAGTAAAGCCAGGCGATACTTCCTGGGATATTGCAGTAAACAGGGGAATCAATGTCAACGAACTGGTAGCGGCAAACAGCGATAAGGACATCACAAGCCTGCGACCGGGAGACGTTTTGAAGCTGACGGAAGTTAAACCATATCTGGACGTGGAAGTTGTCAAAGAAATGGTATATAGCGAAAAGATCCCATTTGAAACCACGTACCAAACGGATGCATCCATTTATGTAGGTAAATCGGAAGAAGTCAGTCCCGGTGTTAACGGCGTCAAAGAGATCACTGCATTGGTCACCTATCGAAATGGCGTCCAAGTTGCAAAAGAGATCACTAATGAAGAAAAAATAAAAGATTCTGTAAACCGGGTGGTAGCAAGAGGAACGAAACCCCTTCCGCCGGCACAAGGAACTGGACGATTCCGCATGCCTACATCCGGCAGGGTGACCGCCATCAACAAAGCGGGTTCTCATGCAGGCAGTAGAGCCGTAGATATCGCCAACAGCGTCGGCACCAGTATTTACGCATCCGATTCCGGTCGAGTGACCAGAGCCTCCTGGTATTCCGGTTACGGTTATGCCATCATCATCGATCATGGCAATGGTTATTCCACACTGTATGGTCATCTTAGTTCCATGAACGTCAGTGTTGGACAAAACGTAACAGCCGGACAGCGAATCGCGGGCATGGGAAGTACGGGAAATTCTTCCGGTTCTCACCTCCATTTTGAGATCCGTCGCTACGGAGCTCGTCAAGTCATCACCAGATATTTCTCCTATCTTCGGGTCGGAGGACGGGTGTCTCCATAATAAAACAACGATCAGTCATTGAAGTCTCAATGGCTGATTTCTTTTTCGAGTCGTAAGGTATTGACGGAATCTTTTCAATCATTGATAATGATAAGTACGGTAGGAGGCAGATAAAATGAGCGAAAACTTCAAGTTCTTTCAAAACAACAAATGCGAATACTATCCATGTCATAAATTGGAACCCGGACAGGAATTTAATTGCCTGTTTTGCTATTGTCCGCTGTATGCTTTAGGTGATGCCTGCGGAGGCAACTTTGTGTATACAGATAAAGGGATCAAAAACTGTTCCCATTGCAACATCCCCCACATCAAGGGAAATTATGATCTGATTTTGGAAAAAGTGGATCTTGTGGTGGAAATGATAAAAAAACCATAACTGATGGAGCGTGTATAAATGGAAGTGTACAATAAGTCGTTGGAAATGCATAAAGAGAAAAAAGGAAAATTTGAAATTTGCAGTAAAATAGAATTGAAGAACCAGGAAGATCTTTCCCTGGCATATACACCTGGTGTAGCGGCTCCTTGCAAGGAAATTGCAGCAGACAAGGAAAGAGTCTACGACTACACTGGAAAAGGGAATCTGGTAGCTGTGGTGACAGATGGATCGGCGGTGCTTGGATTGGGAAACATAGGACCGGAAGCTGGACTTCCCGTTATGGAAGGAAAGTGTATTTTATTCAAGGAGTTTGCTGGGATCGATGCCATACCCATCTGTTTGAATACCCAGGATACGGACAAAATCATTGAAACGATATTGAACATATCTCCTGGGTTTGGCGGGATCAACTTGGAAGACATATCCGCGCCCCGATGTTTTGAAATAGAGGAGCGGCTTGTAGAACAACTGGATATTCCCGTGTTCCACGACGACCAGCATGGTACTGCCATAGTGACCTTGGCGGCCTTGATCAACGCATTTCGCGTTTCCGGAAAGAAAAAAGAAACGGCAAAAGTAGTGATCAATGGTGCAGGTTCTGCAGGAATGGCTATTGGGAAGCTGTTAAAGGCATACGGATTTGCACAAATAGTTCTTTGCGACAGCAAGGGGATCATAGGTCCACAACGAACGGATTTGGATCGATACAAAAGGGATGCATTGACATGGTCCAATCAAACAGGGGAAAGTGGAAAACTGAAAGACGGATTGATTGGAGCAGATGTTTTCATAGGCGTATCTGCAGCCAATGTTTTATCCAAAGAAATGGTGGAGACCATGAACATGGATCCCATTATTTTTGCCATGGCCAATCCCGTTCCCGAGATCATGCCGGAAGATGCTTATTTGGCGGGGGCGTTTATCGTAGGCACCGGCAGGTCTGATTTTGATAATCAAATCAATAATGTGCTGGTTTTCCCGGGATTGTTCAAGGGAGCTTTGGAAGCGCGCGCTTCCACCATCCATATGGGGATGAAGTTGGCAGCGGCTGAAGCTTTGGCGGATGTTATACCTTCTTCCGAACTACGGTCCGATTACATCATACCCAATGTTTTTAATAAAAAAGTGGTGGAGGCTGTCAGTGAGGCAGTGCGAAAAGCGGCGTTTTCGGATGATAAGATGCTTTCGGATCCGAAAGAGTAAAAAAAAATTTGCAGAGCGAGTAGTTTAAAGATTGAAACGAGGTGTTCTTTTGAATTGGTTGAATAAATTGGAAAGAAAAATCGCAAAGTTTGCGATTCATAACTTAATGTATTACATCGTCATGTTGACGGGTCTGGTGTTTGTACTAAGCATGTTCTTTGGAGGAGACTTTTTAAGTCGACTGTATTTTTCGCCGGCATTGATCATGCAGGGAGAAATATGGCGGATCATTACCTTTATTTTCATCCCGCCCTCCAACTCCATTATTTGGATCATCTTTGCATTATACTTCTACTATATGATCGGTGGAACACTGGAACAACAATGGGGCACGCCAAAGTTTAATTTGTATTATTTCATAGGTGCTTTGGCCACAGTAGTAGCATCTTTGCTGACTGGATCCATTGGAACACCCATGTACTTGAATTTGTCGTTGTTTTTGGCCTTCGCTCATTTGTTTCCCAATTTTCAGGTACTGCTGTTCTTGATCATACCGGTGAAAATGAAGTACCTTGCATATTTGAATTGGTTTTTCTTTGCGTATACCATAGTGACAGGTACCATGTCTCAAAGAGTGGCGGCCATTGTAGCGTTGGCGAATTTCTTTTTGTTTTTCTATGGAGACTTTACACGTTTTTTGAAGAGGACCACTTCAACAAAAAATACGAAAACCAATTATAATCGCCAGATTCGAGAATTCAAACGCAAAAAAATAGAAATCTGAAGAACAGTGAAGTAGATTGAAGAGGGATTCTTTTTGAGGAAGGAAGTCGGGATCATGAATCTTCGTGAACAATGGGAACAGTTGGAATTGCAGATCCTCTCCCCGACGGCTGCAAAAAGCGTCGATTCCAAAGGGAGAAGGAAAAAGGAAACACCTTGTGATGTTCGTACAGATTATCAAAGGGATCGGGATCGGATCCTTCATTCAAAGGCATTCCGTCGATTGAAACATAAGACCCAAGTGTTTATTTCACCGGAGGGGGACCATTACCGAACGAGGTTGACCCACACATTGGAAGTGGCCCAAATAGCCAGGACCATAGCCAGAGCATTGCGGCTAAATGAAGATTTGACGGAAGCAATAGCATTGGGACACGATTTGGGTCATACTCCATTTGGACATGCCGGCGAAAAAGTGTTGGATGAAGCATGTTCCTTTTCTTTCAAGCATCGGGAACAAAGTCTGCGAGTTGTGGATTTTTTAGAAGATGGCGTGGGATTGAATTTGACATGGGAAGTACGAGATGGTATACTGAATCATTCAGGTGAAAATAGTGCGGAAACATTGGAAGGACAAGTGGTCCATTTTTCTGATCGTATCGCGTACATCAATCACGACATTGAGGATGCCCAAAGGGCTGGCATATTGAAAGAATCGGATTTGCCCCTCCAATATGTTAATGTGTTGGGAACAAGCAAGCGAATGAGAATCAACGGCATGATCCACAATATCATTGAAAACAGTAAGGAAGGAAATGCTGTTGTCATGAGTCCGGACCATTGGGAGGCCATGAATCAGTTGAGAAATTTTATGTTCGAAACGGTTTATCTTGGTCCTGCTGCGAAAAAGGAAGAAAAAAAGACCGAGTTTATTCTCCGGTCTTTGTTTGAGTATTATATGGAGCAACCGGAGAAGATTCCCCATGAAGCGGATCATCCCATCTACCTGGAACGAAATACGGAACGATCGGTGATCGATTTCATTGCAGGAATGACAGATCGGTATGCCATGAACCTGTTTGGACGTTTGTTTATACCAAACCCCTGGCGGGTATATTAAGAGTGTGCAGCGTAGGAATATAAAGATGTTTATAAGGTGAGGCCATGTCAAAAGGCTATACAGAAGATCAAATACAACAGGTGTTGGACAACAACGACATTATTGATGTCGTATCCCAGTATGTACCCCTGAAAAAGAGTGGGAATCATTATATGGGCAGATGCCCGTTCCACAATGAAAAAACCCCTTCTTTCAGTGTATCTGCAGAAAAGCAGCTCTACCATTGCTTTGGTTGTGGTGCTGGAGGGGATATGATCACTTTCGTTCGAAACATCGAAAATCTTAGTTTTGTGGAGAGCGTCAAATATCTGGCGGATCGTGCAAACATCACATTGCCGGATTCGGAAGGATTCAATGACCAGGAAAGCAAAAAAAGAGATGCGCTGTATCGTATGCACAAGGATGCGGCTCGCTTTTTTTATAAAAAACGTTGTGCTCATGACAGATCCAACGAGTATCTTCGCAGCAGAGGGATCGATGATGATACGGCACGACAGTTTGCCATTGGTTATGCAGGATCTGAATACACCGGACTTTACGACTATTTGAAGAGCAAGGGGTATAAAAACGAAGATCTGGCAGATTCCGGACTGGTTTTGCCCGATCGAAACGGCAAGGGATACCACGATCGTTTCAGGGACCGGATCATGTTTCCCATCGTTTCCGTTGCCAAAAATGTGACCGGTTTTGGCGGTCGCCTCATGGGCAAAAGCGACAAGCTGCCAAAGTATTTGAATTCGTCGGAGACCATGATCTTTCACAAGGGGACCCAGCTTTACGGCTTGAACCTCGCAAAAACCAACCTGGAAAACGGGCGATTGATCGCAGTAGAAGGATACATGGACGTTATCAGTTTATTCCAGAGCGGAATAAGAAATGTCGTGGCTTCCCTAGGGACGGCTTTGACAGAAGGCCAGGGGCGTTTGATGAAACGCTACGTGGAGGAAGTAGTGCTTTGTTATGATGGAGACGGGGCAGGTATTCGGGCGACGGTTCGTGGCATTCAGGTTTTGGAAGGATTGGGACTCCGTGTCAAAGTAATGAAACTGAAAAACAACATGGATCCGGACGACTTTGTTCGTCAAGAAGGAAAAGAAGCATTTCAGGAATTGGCCAACAATGCCTTGTCCACCGTTGATTTTCGGATTGGACTTTTGGAAGAAACAGTCGACTTGCGTCGCAACGATGAAAAAATCCAATTTGTGACGGAAGCGACAAAAATATTGAAAGAAATCAAGAATCCCATTGAGCAGGAAATGCAGATCCAACGATTTGCATCGAGGATGCAGATCGAACCTGGCGTAATTTTCAAGGAAATCAAAAATGACGATCCAAAGGCAATTGCCTTGGAAAAAACAAGTTCCCGTGAAAATTCATCGGTTCGACGCAGCATCAAAAGAGAAGCTCAGGAGATGTTGATCGGCTGGTTGTTTACCGATAAGGATACGGCAAGAAAAATTGCCTCCAAATTGCAACCGGAACATTTTCAAAAGGGATTATACCGCGATGCAGTGGTTCATGCCTATCACCAACTAAAATCAGGACAGTCTGCAAATCCTTCCGCTTACATCGGAAATTTAGAGGAAGAGTCTCATCGAAAGGCACTTTCCAGAATGATCATGGATGTGGAGGAGTCCACTGATGAGTTGTTGATGGATTGCATGAAAGCCATGGAAATGATGTATATCAAACGCAGCATTGCATATTTGCAAAAAAAAATGGGGGATTTCAATTTGAACGAAGAAGAATTCAACCGGCTCTATTGTGAATTGGTGGAAAAGAAAAAAGAGCTGGAACAGATGCAAAGCATGGGAAGGGAGAATTTTTAATGGATATCAGAGACAATGTTAAGGTGAATGAACTGCGAGTAAAAGGCAAGAAAAACGGTACGTTGACCGGTGAAGAAATTGAAAGCTCTCTTTCTGAAATTGATCTGCTGCCCGATCAAATCGAGGATATTTATTCTTTGTTGGAATCGGATGGCATTGAGATTTTCTCCAATGACATGAGCAGTGATGACGATGACGAAGAAGTGGAAAAATTGGTAAAAGAAGAAGTGGACACCAGCATTCCCGATGGAGTCAGTATCAACGATCCGGTGCGAATGTATTTAAAAGAAATTGGAAAAGTTGCATTGCTAACTGGCGACGAAGAAGTCGAACTTGCAAAGCGAATGGAAAATGGAGACGATCTGGCGAAGCAGAAACTGGCGGAAGCCAACCTGCGTTTGGTCGTCAGTATCGCAAAACGATATGTAGGAAGAGGAATGTCTTTTCTTGACCTGATCCAGGAAGGCAATCTTGGATTGATCAAGGCAGTGGAAAAATTTGATTACAGCAAGGGATATAAATTCAGTACCTATGCAACTTGGTGGATCCGACAAGCCATCACCAGAGCTATTGCCGATCAGGCTCGTACCATTCGGATCCCTGTACACATGGTGGAAACCATCAACAAGCTGATCCGAGTTTCCAGACAATTGCTTCAAGAGTTGGGAAGAGAACCGTCTCCGGCAGAGATCGGTGCGGAAATGGGTTTTTCGGAGGAAAAAGTTCGTGAGATCCTAAAGATCGCACAAGATCCAGTCTCTCTCGAAACGCCTATCGGAGAAGAAGAGGACAGTCATTTGGGAGACTTTATTCCTGACGACGATGCACCTGCTCCAGCAGAAGCGGCTTCTTATGCGTTATTGAAGGAGCAATTGATGGAAGTGCTGTGTACCTTGACGGAACGGGAAGAAAAGGTACTTCGCCTCCGTTTCGGACTGGATGATGGAAGAGCCAGGACCCTGGAAGAGGTAGGCAAGGAATTCAACGTCACCAGAGAACGGATCCGTCAAATCGAAGCAAAAGCTCTTCGAAAATTGCGGCATCCCAGCAGAAGTAAAAAATTAAAGGATTATTTGGATTAAAAAACACCCCGTGCGCATTGTCGCACGGGTTTTTGTATTGACAATCCATAGAAAATCATTATAATTAATAATTGTGGTTCTATTGTTCCTCAGTAGCTCAACGGTGGAGCAACCGGCTGTTAACCGGTAGGCTGCTGGTTCGAATCCAGCCTGGGGAGCCATTTTTATGTTCAAATTGGAAGAAGCGGGGATAGGCTTCTTCTTTTTTTATGTGATATAATAGATAAGTAAGGAGAATGGATATGAAATTGACCGATCGTTTGCAGCAGGTTGCAAACTATGTAAAACCGGGATCCGTCGTCGCAGATATCGGTACAGATCATGGATATTTGGCTGTTTATTTGATCAAAAACAACATCAGCCCCTATGTATATGCGTCGGATGTAAACCAGGGTCCTCTAAACAGTGCCAGGGAGCAAGTCCGCCAGCAAGGGCTGGTCCATCGCATCGGCTTGGCCCTCTCTCATGGAGCAGATCGGTTGAAGGATCATGCCATCGACCAGGTCGTCATCGCCGGAATGGGTGGCGGGCTGATTGCAGAGATCATTGAAAATGACTTGCCTTTTTTTCAGCGTGTGGATTCCATGATTTTGCAACCCATGACCGGGCAGCATGATTTGAGAAGGTATCTTTTGGAAAAAGGTTTTGTCATAGTGGATGAAGACCTGGCAAAAGAAAAGCATCGTTTGTATCAAATTTTGCTGGTCACCCATGGAAAGGATCAGAAACTGGAAAAATGGTCCAATGAAGAGTTGCGTCTTGGCAAACGAATTTTGGAAAAGGGTCATCCCCTGCTGCCGGCCTTGTTGAAAAAGGAAGAAGACAAATGGAACACCATTCTTCACCAGTGCGAAAAAAAGAATACCATGGAAGCAAAGATGCGATGGGAAGAAGCAAAAAGCATGTTGACGGCTTTAGAGGAGGTGAAGCGACGTGACCACTTGCGAAGATATTTTACGAATAATTGATCGAAAAGCGCCATTCTACAGGGCGGAGGAATGGGACAATGTGGGTTTGTTGATCGGAGATCCAAACCAAAAAGTGGAGCGGGTCCTGTTTGCATTGGATGTGACCCAGCAGACGGTGGAAGAAGCGGTGAAAAAGAAGGCGGATCTGATCGTTAGCCATCATCCCGTTTTGTTCTCTCCTATAAAGAATATACGATGGGACAGATACACCGGAAAGCTGCTCAAAGATCTGATCGCCAATGGCATCTCCGTCATCAGTGCACATACGAATGTGGACATGTATCCCATGGGGATCAACGGATTTTTGGCGGAAAAATTGGGCTTGTCCAATTGCATGCCCCTAAGGGCATCGGCGGCGGAAAACTATTACAAGTTGGTGGTATTTGTGCCGGAAGACTACACGGAAGAGGTCTTGACTGCCCTTTTTGAAGCAGGTGCCGGAAAGCTCGGTCTCTATGAAGCGTGTGCTTTTCGTCAAGAAGGAGTTGGGCAGTTCAAGCCCATTGGAAGTGCCAGTCCCTTTATTGGAACCCAAGATGTATTGGAGATGGTGGATGAAACCAGGTTAGAAGTGCTGGTACCCTATCAGGCGGCGGAGAATGTGGAAAAAGCTCTTTTAGAGAGCCACCCATACGAAGAGCCGGCTTATGATCTTTTCTTGTTGCAGAACAAGCAGGACCGGTATGGATTGGGTGTGGTGGGTGATTTGGAAACATCACAAACGTTGGAAGGATTTCTTGATCGTGTGAAAGAATTCTTTGGCTTGAAACGGGTCCGACATGCCGGAAGAGGAAAAGACCGGGTCCAGCGCATAGCCATATGTTCCGGTTCTGGTGGAGATTTGATGAAAGATGCAAACGATCTTGGTGCAGACCTTTACATTACCAGCGATTTGAAATACCATGACGGCCAAAAGGCCTTCGAAGAAGAGTTGATCGTGCTGGATGTGGGGCATCATGCTTCCGAAATTTTTACAAAAGGGTTGTTGATGGCCTGGATCGAAGAAGGGCTTTTCAATGATGAGGTGGAATTATTCGTCGCCGAAAATGAAAATGATTTTTTTGAATGGTATTAGGTTGTATGACGGGATAGCCGTCGTGGAAAGGTGATGAAGCAATGAAAGATATCGACAAGTTGTGGGCGCTGCAGGCTTTGGAAATGGAAAAGAAAGAAATGGAAGAGGATGCTGGTTTATATCGGGAAACAGATAAATTGCACCATGATATTTCTGAGTACAAAAGGATCGCCGAATCGATGAAGCAGATCGCAGACGAGTACAAGCGAACAAGCACTCAAATTTCGGAGTTGCAGGAAGCGCTTGAGAGGATCAAGAAGCAAATACAGGAAGGAGAGTCCTACCTGTACGAAGGTGCTGTCAAAAAGACCAAGACATTGACGGTTTTGCAAGATGACATCGCAGGATTGATGGCCAAGAAAGAAGAAGTAGAAAAAAGGATCCACCACTATCTGCACCAACAGAAGATCGATCAAGTGAATCTGAAACGACTTGGGGATAAAGCGGAAGAAATGAAAAAAGGCGTTTCTCAACAAAAGAAAAAGTTGGAAAAACTGAAGCGTCAAACCAAGGATTCCATGTCTGAATTGACGAAGAAGACGGAAAAACTGAAAAAATCCATCGACAAGGAGTCCCTGGAAGAGTATGAAAAACGCGCAAACAAGCGAATGCCGGTGATCGTACAAGCTCATAACGGGATATGCAAAGGCTGCAATATGCAGGTTTCCATGATCATGGGTCAGGATATTAGCAAAGTTGTCGTCAGTGAAGCCATCGTATGTGAAAATTGCGGAAGGATCATCTACATACCCGGAGAAAATGAATCGGAATGATTTTGAGGTGTTGCCATGAATCTGAAGGACATTGAATCCCATTTTCGAAAAAAGACCCAAACCGTCTCTGATGTTGAAAAATTCTTTTCCGTATTTGTACCCATTGTTAAAGTAAAGGATACCCTCCATGTGTTGTTTCAGGTGCGGGCAGATACGTTGCGCCACCAACCCGGAGAGGTGTCTTTTCCTGGTGGTAAGGTAGAAAAGGGAGAAACGTTTCTCGAGGCGGCCATAAGGGAGACGTCCGAAGAATTGGGAGTTTCTGAACAGAACCTGACGGTTTTTGGTGAGCTGGACTCCCAGCTAAATTCCATCAACCACATGATTTTTCCTTTTGTCGGAACCATAGACGATTATGAAAATGCATCGTTGACACTGAATCGGGATGAGGTGGAACAAATCTTTACCGTACCTTTGGATTTTTTTGTGGAAACTCCGCCAAAAGTGTACAAGATGTTTTATCAAGGTGGGATGGACGAAACGTTTCCTGTGGAAAAAATAAAAAACCACGAAATCTATAGAAATCGCAGGTTGAGTTATCCGGTATATTTTTATGAATATGAAGAGCGGATCATTTGGGGTTTGACAGCAAAAATCACCAAAAATTTGATTAAGGAATTGCAACGTTTGACAAAGGAAGAACCTTTAGAAGGAATGCAGTGATTTGCAATAAATAGTTGGAGCGTCCAAGCCTATAAGCCGAGTTCTGTATTAGATGATCATCTATCTAGGCTTTCCGTTACCGAAAAGCTCAAGCGACCTACCATTGGACACAGCGGGCTACTGCTTCGCGTCCTAACTTGGTCTTGCACCAGGTGGGGTTTACATAGCCGGACAGTTACCTGGCCGCCGGTGAGCTCTTACCTCACCCTTTCACCCTTACCTTGCATCGCAAGGCGGTTTCCTTTCTGTTGCACTTTCCTTGGAGTTGCCTCCACCGGGGGTTACCCGGCACCCTGCCCTGTGGAGCTCGGACTTTCCTCATGAACACCCTTGCGGGATCGTTCACGCGATCATCTGGCTTGCACGCCACCAACAATTCATTTTACCATACAAAGACATTGTCTACAAGGCGGGAGAAAAAATGAAGGTGTATACAACAAAATGCGGAGAGGCCATCGTTTATGACTGGATCTGTCGACGGCGCAAAACGGCAGAGCTGCGGATCGATCCAAGGAAGGGTTTGCAGGCGATCACACCCATGGGGTGGACACAAAAACAGCTGGAAACTTTATTGGAAAAAAAGAAAAAATGGATATTGTCCCATATCCAACGCATGAAGTTGCAGGAAGCAGCATTTTCGTCCCTTTCTGAGCAACGGAATGATCAGCTGCTTTACAGGGGACGTTGGTATCCGATCCAAAGGGAGACCGGTCCCCATAGAAAACCAAAAGTGGATTTTACCGGTGGAGCATTTTTTTTGTGGAAAGGAATCGATACCACAAGGGATGAAGAGCGAGCAGCGATCGTTGCCTGGTTTAAAGTGGAAGCCCAGCAATTGTTGGAAGAAAGAGTACAAGCCCATGCTCCCAAAATTGCCGGTTCACCCAAGATGGTAAAGGCCAAAGAGCAGAAAAAACGATGGGGAAGCTGTACCCATGATGACAGATTGTTGTTTAACTGGAGATTGGCGTTGGCTCCACCAGAAGTGTTGGATTCCGTCGTGGTCCATGAGCTTTGCCATATGGTACACAAGAACCATTCCAAAGAGTTTTGGAATTTGCTTGATCATCATCATCCCGACTATGGGGAGTCAAAAAAGTGGTTGAAAAACAATGGCCATTTGCTGTTTTGGCTGGATTGACATGAAAACGGGGAGGATAACCATGAACGATTTATTGGTGTTTGGACATCGCAATCCGGATACGGATACTGTAACTTCCGCCATTGCCATGGCGGATTTGAAGACAAGGCAGGGGTTTCCTGCAAAAGCGGCGATTCTGGACGAAATCTCAGCAGAAGCAAAATACGTATTGGATTTTTTTGGCGTTTCCATACCTCAGTTGTTGGAGAACGTAAAGATCCAAATGAAAGATTTGAATTATGATCGTCCCCAGGCTCTTAAACGCACCAACTCCATTTACGATGCCTACGTATACATGGGTGAGGGAAAATTAAGAACGCTGCCCATCACCGATGATAAATGTCAACTGCTGGGAATCGTCACCATGAAAGACATCGCCATGAGCTTGATCCAAAAGAACCAACGGTTCTTGAAAACCAGTGTGGACAACGTATTGAAAAACATGGAAGGTGTGCTGCTAAGCAAGGCTGCTGCCACGGTGGACGGCGAGGTTTTGGTTGTTTCTTTCCATATGGATACTATTGAGGAAATGGATCTGTTCCAAAAGGATTCCATCGTCATCGTTGGAGATCGTTTGGATATATATAAACACGCCATTGAGCAAAAGGTGCAGTTGGTCATTCTTACCGGAGGGAAGCACCCGGATCCCGCTTTTCTGGAAGCGGCAGAAGATAGCGGCATCAACGTCATTGCAACGGACCTTGACACCTACGAAGCGACAAAGATGGTTTTTTTGACCAATTATGTTGAAAACATCATTGTTCGGGACAATCTGCTCTTCTTTGGAGAAGACGATTATTTGACGGATTGCAGGGAAATCATGAAAGAAACCGATCATTCGAAGTTTCCCTTGTTGAATCGGAATGGAGAATATTTGGGGATCATCGGTCGCAGTCATGTCATCAGTCCCCAACGCAAAAGAGTGATCCTGGTGGATCACAACGAATACAGCCAGAGCGCGGAAGGCATCGAAGAAGCGGAGATCCTTGAAGTGATCGATCATCATCGCATCGGGGATATATCCACCAGTTTGCCCATCGTTTTTCGCAACATGCCGGTAGGATCCACCAATACCATTTTATACTACATGTACAAGGAAGCAGGGATGGAACCAAAACCCTCCATAGCCGGCTTGATGCTGGCGGGGATCATTTCGGACACTTTGTTTTTAAAGTCCCCCACGACAACGGAACAAGATATAGAAGCGCTGGAGGCACTTCATCTGCTGGTCATGATGGACATTGACAAATTTGCCATGGAAATGTTCAAAAAAGGAACCGATCTATCCAACAAGTCGGTGGAGGAAATATTTTTTGCCGATTACAAGGAATTTCTTTTGGAAGGATGGAAGGTGGGGATCTCCCAAGTGTTCACCCTGGACATGGATTCCATCCAAAAGAGCATTGATGAATTTTTAACTTATATCGATAATGTAAATGAAAGTAGACACCAAAGCCTAACCTTGTGTATAATAACAGATATCCTCAAGCAGGGTTCTTATATTTTTTACAATGAAGGCAAGCTTGTGGACGGTGTTTTTGGACAAAAAATGTCCCAAGGCATGTTTATGGAAGGTTGGGTCTCCAGGAAAAAGCAGATCGTCCCAACGATCCATGAAGGAATAAAAAAATATTTAAACAAATAAGGAGTGTAGAAATGGCAGTAGAAAAAACATTGGTAATTCTTAAACCAGACGCAATGGAACGAGGAATCGTGGGAGAGATCATTTCCATGATCGAAAAGAAAACCTTCAAGATCACCTATATGGCAATCAAAAACTTGACGGATGAAGATCTGGAATATCACTATGCAGAGCATAAAGACAAACCATTTTTTCCATCGTTGGCCTCTTACATGAAAAGGGGACCTGTGGTCGTCATGGTGGTAGAAGGTGAAAATGCCATCAAAGGATTTAGAAAGTTGACAGGAGCAACGGATCCCATGGAAGCAGACAATGGTTCCATTCGGGGAAGATTTGCACTGACAAAAGACGAAAATATCGTTCATGCTTCCGACTCACCGGAGAGTGCCCAACGGGAAAGCGATTTCTTCGTCAAAAACATCAAGGCATAACCAAGAAAAGGAGAACCTCTTTGAAGGCTCTCCTTGTTTTTGTTACAGGTAAATCAATATCGGAACAAGGCTGCGCATCCGGTGGTTTCCGGCAGCTGTTCGTTGGATAAGACGTGGATCTTACCTCCTGTTTTGAAGGTGTTTACCATGGCAAAATTGATCAAGTCTTCTGAATCGGGATTGCCGTCTTTTAGAAATGCCGTATCCAGTTCCGGATTGTAAATGCCTGGAATATACACTTGCTTTGTCGCAAACAACATATGGACCTTGCCCTTTACAGCGGCAGATGCGATCTCCTCAATGGTAGTCGATGTTTTATCTGTTGAGAGCATGTTGTGATAGCGATACAGATCCCGCTCCACCTGCCGTTGGTAATACTGACTGGCGATGGGGAGCGCTTTTTGGTGCAGCTCCGCAGGAGTAGCATTGTCCATGTTGCCGTTGATCTCTGTTTCCAATACTTTATAACGGGAGTTGACCCGTTGAAACATGGCAGTGAAATAATCGACGCCAGCAAGGATAATGGGTGTTCCCCTTCCCTTGATATACAGATGGAGTTGGTTGTCGATCATTTCCAGAAAACGCCAAAGGTTGGTTTTGTGGTCATCCCGGCCATCGCCTTGGCCTCGGTAGACACCGGAGGTGCTGTCACCGGCACTGCCATGGCTGCGACTGGAGGTTTGTCGTTCGTTTTCGATATCGTCGTATTGTAAGGCCTCATCCAAACTGGTTGGAATGTCTCCTAAAGGGATCTCTTCCCAGTTCAAAAAATCACAATGGAACAGTTTGATGCTGTTTTGGCTCATGCTCAAGATGTGAAACTTGTTTTCCAATGCAAAGAGTTCAAACAAGGGCAGCAAATAAAAATTGGGCCCCACGTAATGGATCTCGTCCACAGGGAAAGGCAGGTTGTTGATTCTGGCTTTGCCATCATGTAAAAATATGGCGGCAGACACAGACGGATCCGTCCAAAAATCCGGCGTCTCCAAGAGTTGAAAGGCCGGTTGCAGCAAGCGGTCCACTTCTTTGTTTTGAACGCCATGGTCGGTCAAGTCTTTTTCCGCCGATTTGATCAGATTTTTGAAAACCAGTTTGCTCTTGTCATCCGTGTAGTTTTTCCCCATGGGAAAGTAGATGCTCACAGAATTGGGATGTGCCATATTCGTTAATGTTTCCAGTTCGTTTCTCGTCAGTAGGTTCATTTTGGAAACCTCCTTAGGATTATTGTTCATATAAATGTTTACCCTACTTTGGGCCGATTCAACCATGGATAAATAAAGACAAAAAATTCATTATAAAAAATTAAAGTTATTTTTCTGTCAACCATTGAAAACCTATACATAGGTATGATATATTAATGAAGGAATTTATTGATCTCTTGTATATACATGTAGTGAAGCAACGTATGAAAGAGAAATTTTAAGGAGGAATATCATGACCACCAACAAAATGAGCTACAAAGAAGCGGTCACGAGCAAAACGCATTTTTCCGTAACCTGGGAAATCGTTCCTGGAAGAGGATCTACGGAGAAGCAACAGGACAAAGCCATAGATGCTGCAAAGCAAGCTGCTGCCGATCCCAGAGTCAATGCGTTTACCATCACGGACAATCCCAGCGGTAAACCTGCCATCATGCCGTATCCATTGGCCCAAGAAATATTGCAGGAAACCGGTGGAGAGACGCTCTACCACTTTACGTGCAAGGACAAAAACCGAAACGAAATCGAAAGTCAACTTCATGCCATGAACAGAGTTGGTCTGAAAAACCTGTTGGTTATGACAGGTGACTATACGACGGAAGGTTTTGGTGGAAGACCCAAACCGGTCTTCGACTATGATGCGATCCATGCAATTAAAATGATCAAGAAAATGAACGAAGGCTTTGAAATCAAAGGCAGAAAAAAATCCACTTTCTTGAACAAAACCGATTTCTTTATAGGTGCTGTCGTTTCTCCGTTTAAATCACAAGAACCGGAACTGATGGCCCAGTATTATAAAATGCATCAGAAGTATGATGCCGGTGCAGAATACTTCATTACCCAGTTGGGTTGGGATGCTAGAAAATATCACGAATTAAGACAATACACAAATACCAACGGCATTGATGTACCATTGATCGGAAACATCTTTGTTCTATCCGTACCAGTTGCAAAAATGATGAACAAAAACATGATTCCCGGTTGTGTGGTAACCGATAAAATGCTGCAGGAATTGGTGGAAGAAAAAGAAAAAATCGAAGACAATCACCATCAGCAACTGGTTCGATCCGCGAAACTTTATGCCATCTTGAAGGGTATGGGTTACGACGGGGTGACCATAGCAGGACACGGAATGTCTTATGAAGACTTGTGTTTCTTGTTGGAAAAGGGAGAAGAATTGGTTCCACAGTGGCAAGAACTTGTCAAGGAATTCGATTATCCCATGGACAACGGATTCTACCTCTATGAAAAAGACGAAGCAACCGGCCTGAACAAGGAAGTTTTGGTGGACCGATCCAAAACAGGACACAAGAAAGCAAACTTGAAAACTTGGTTCTTCGGAAGTTTTCACAGCCTGTTCTTTAGCGAGCATGCCATTTTCTATCCCATTGTCAGCTATTTTGCAAAGAAGATCGATAAAGGGATCCTCAACAAGCCATTTACATGGTTTGAGTATTATTCAAAAACGTTTATGAACGAATGCCGTTTCTGCGGCGATTGCGTCATGCATGAATTGGGTTACCAATGCCCCATGTCCAAGTGCCCCAAAAATCAAAGAAATGGTGCTTGTGGTGGAAGCCGAGATGGCTGGTGTGAAGTATACCCTGGCAAGCAGCGATGCATCTACGTAGAAATGTACGAGCAGTATAAAGCAAAAGATAAAGAATACTCCATGAAACTGCGCTACATTCCGCCGGTCAACTGGGATCTTTACAAAACATCCTCTTGGTTGAACTTCTTCAACAAGAGAGACTACAATTACAGACAAGAGGAAGATTGATCCTCTCCAAAACAAAAGGCCTTGGGTTTAAACCCAAGGCCTTTCATGTTATAGTTTGCAGTTTTGTTATTTTTAAGAAACTTTTCCGCTGCGCTTGCGATCCAATTCTTTCAAGAATTTTTTACGCAGGCGGATGGATTTTGGTGTGATCTCCACCAATTCATCATCATTGATGAATTCCAAAGAATCTTCCAAAGTCAGGTGCAAGGGGGGAGACAGCTTGATGGCATCATCGGATCCGCTGGCCCGTACGTTGGTCATCTTCTTGTTTTTGCAGGGATTGACGGTCATGTCGTCGCCTCGCGAATTCAAGCCTACGATCATTCCTTCATAAACGGAAGTACCCGGGTCGATGAAAAACTGGGCCCGTTCGCTGAGGTTCATTAAAGCATATCCCATGGATTCACCGGACACCTGGCTGATCAAAACACCGTTTGTTCGTTGGGGAATCTCTCCCTTGTGGGCTTCAAACCGGTCAAAACGGCGAACCATGGTTCCTTCACCGCGAGTGTCGTTGATAAAATCGGTGGAGTAACCAAGCAAGCCTCTGGTTGGTACCAGGTATTCCATAGAAACGTAATCACCCTCCGAATGCATGGATTCCATGACGCCCTTTCGGATATTCAACTTCGAAATGACGGCACCGGAGTATTCCTGGGGAACGCTGACCAAAACTTTTTCAATAGGCTCTACAATGGTATTCCCTTCCCGGTGCATGATGACTTCCGGTTTGGAAACGCCAAGCTCGTAGCCTTCTCGGCGCATGTTTTCAATAAGGATGGACAGATGCAGTTCTCCACGGCCGGAGACTTTAAATCCGTCGGTTTGGTCGAGGGGTTCCACCTTCAAGCCTACATTGACTTCCAACTCCCGTTCCAAACGTGCTTTCAAATGTCTGGAAGTGACGTATTTTCCTTCCGTACCCGCCAAAGGCGAGGTATTGACCAGAAAGTTCATGGACAAGGTTGGTTCTTCAATGTGGATCAATGGCAGGGCATCCATTTTATCCGGTTCACCAACGGTCTCGCCGATGGAAATGTGTGGGATCCCGCTGATCACGACGATGTCGCCACTGTAAGCCTGGGCTACCTGCAATCTCTTTAATCCGGCATAAGCGAAGATCCCGGAAACTTTGCCCCGAACTGTCGTTTCGTCTTGTTTGTAGATCTCTACGGTTTGTCCTTCGGTCAAGGTGCCTTTGTAGATGCGGCCGATCCCCAGTCGTCCGAGATAATCGTCGTAAGCCAATGATGAGATCTGCAGCTGCAAAGGTTCATCGTTCAGGTTGGGGTATGGCTTGGCATGGGACAAAATGGTTTCGAAAAGAGGCGCGATGCCATTGGGTTCGTCGTCCATTTCCTTGAGGACGATCCCTTCTTTTGCGATGCCATAGAGTATGGGGAAATCCAATTGTTCATCGTTGGCTCCCAATTCCAGGAACAAATCAAAGACCATGTCTACTACTTCTTCGGCTCGCTGATCTTTTTTGTCGATCTTGTTGATGAGCAAAATTGGCTTCAATCCAATTTCCAGTGCTTTATTCAAGACAAATCGTGTTTGGGGCATGGGTCCTTCCGATGAATCCACCAAAAGGATCACTGTATCCACAGTCTTGATGATCCGTTCCACTTCCGATGAAAAATCGGCATGGCCCGGAGTGTCTACGATATTGATCTTGATGTCATTGTACATGACGGAACAGTTTTTGGAGTAGATGGTGATGCCACGTTCCCGCTCCAAATCGTTGGAATCCATAACACAATCCACAACGGTCTCATTATCGCGAAAAACTCCGCTTTGGGATAAGAAAGCATCCACTAGTGTGGACTTCCCAGCATCAACGTGGGCGATGACGGCAATATTTATAATTCTATTTGTTGTACTCATTGTTCATTCCTCTCTATTTATATAACCTATTAAGTTTATACTTAATGAGAGATTATTTCAAGTAAAATCGAAATGAATCTCATGTTTCGTATAATTCATAAGATTTTGGGTATTAAAGAAAGGGATATTGAAAAATGGAGGCGTTGAAATGATCAAAAATATGAAAGACCTGTTTGAGGCCATTGGAGGGGATACTCCCATTGCCCTGGTCGCAGCTGCCGGTGAAGAGGAAGACTTGTTGATGGCTTTGGATGAAGCAATGAATCGGGGATGGATCCAAGCGACCGTGGTAGGAGATCGGACCAAGATCGCCGATCTGATGAAAAAACAGGGGATCCGTTCAAATCGATTTACCGTCATTCATGGAGAAGACCCAGTGGAATCCGTGGCCTTGGCCATGGAACAGGTTCGGGACGGTAAGGCCAATATCTTAATGAAGGGAAAGGTGGGCACTGCAGATGTTTTGCGGGGCGTTTTAAATAGAGAATACGGCCAACGGCAGGAAAAGATATTGAGCCACATGGCCATGGTGGAGACAGAAGGTGTTGACCGATTGCTTTTTATCACCGATGGTGGCGTAGTCATAGCACCAGACTTGGATCAAAAGCGTCAAATCCTTGAAAATGCCGTGGATTTTGTCCAAAGTCTCGGGTACGACAAACCCAATGTTGGCGTGATTTGTGCTGTTGAAAAAGTAAATGAGAAGATGCCGGCCACCCTGGATGCAATAAAACTGGTGGATCTGGCAAAAGAGGGAGTCATCAAGGGATGCAATGTGAGTGGACCTTTTGCTTTGGACAACGCCCTGTCGGAGCGTTCTGCAAAGATCAAAGGGATAAGGGATCCCTTTGCAGGCAGGAGTGATATACTCCTCATGCCCAGCGTGGAAGCGGGGAACATCTTGTTCAAAGCATTGGTATATTTGGCACCATCCAAGACGGCAGCCGTCGTATTGGGGGCAAAAGTACCCATCGTTCTTACATCCCGATCGGATCGTTTTGAAACCAAGCTCCATTCCATTGCAGCTGCAGTATATATGGTGCAGCAACAAGAAAAATAATATGTTTGTTCCCTGGTGGTCCTTTTGATATAATGTAGTGATTAGAGTTTAAATTTGGAGGAATTGGAATGACCCAAACAAAACAAGACAAAACCAGGAATTTTTCGATCATTGCACATATAGATCACGGTAAGTCCACCTTGGCGGATCGTTTGATCCAAAAGACCGGCTTGCTCACCGATCGTGAAATGTCCAACCAGGTGTTGGACAATATGGATCTGGAAAAGGAACGAGGCATCACCATCAAGTTGCAGGCCATCCGCTTGGTTTACCAGGATGAACTCGGCAATGAATATTATTTGAATTTGATCGACACACCGGGCCATGTGGACTTTACCTATGAAGTCTCCAGGAGTCTGGCCGCCTGCGAAGGCGCCATACTTGTTGTTGACGCTGTCCAGGGGATCGAAGCACAAACCATGGCCAATGTCTATTTGGCCTTGGAAAACAATTTGGAGATCATCCCGGTCATCAATAAAATCGATTTACCGGGAGCGGACCCGGAAATGGTCAAGCATGAGATCGAAGACGTGATCGGCATCGAAGCTCATGATGCACCGTTGATTTCCGCCAAGGAAGGCATCAATATCGAAGATGTCCTAAAGGCCATCGTGGATCGGGTCCCCCCGCCGGAAAACAAGGATGACAAACCCTTGAGAGCCTTGATTTTTGATTCCTACTACGATTCTTATCGGGGAGTTATTGCCTCCATCCGAGTAAAGGAAGGAAAAATCAAAAAAGGAATGCGGATCAAAATGATGAACACCAGAAAAGTATTTGAAGTGGATGAAGTCGGGGTATTCGTCAAAACTCTGCTGCCGGTGGACGAGTTGGTCAGCGGAGATGTAGGCTATGTTACCGCCAGCATAAAAAATGTGAAGGATTCCCGGGTAGGGGACACCATTACAGATGCTGCCGACCCGGCATCGGAAGCCTTGCCGGGTTATAAAAAAGTAACACCCATGGTCTACAGCGGCATCTATCCTGCAGACGGAGCCAAATACGAAGACCTGAAGGAAGCACTGGAAAAGCTGCAGCTCAACGATGCATCCTTGATGTTCGAGCCGGATACATCCGTTGCCCTGGGATTTGGTTTTCGATGTGGATTTTTGGGATTGCTGCACATGGAGATCATCCAGGAGAGATTGGAGAGAGAATACAACATCGACCTGGTGACCACAGCACCAAGCGTTATTTACAAGATCAAAAAGAACAATGGGGAACTGATGTGGGTGGACAATCCCACCAACCTGCCACCAGCTGTAGAGATCGATTATATGGAAGAACCCATCGTAGAAGCTTCCATCATGGTGCCGTCTCAGTATGTAGGGGCCATCATGGACCTGTGTCAGGAACGTCGTGGAGAGTATAAAACCATGAGTTATATGGAAGAAACCAGGGTGGTATTGGAATACGACCTGCCTTTGAACGAGATCATTTACGATTTTTTTGACGCCCTCAAATCCAGGACCAAGGGATATGCCTCTTTTGATTATGAGATGAAGGAGTATCGTCGAAGCGATTTGGTGAAACTGGATATTTTGTTAAACGGAGACGTGGTGGATGCACTTTCTTTTATCGTCCACAACAGTAAAGCCTATTCTCGGGGTCGAATGATTTGTGAAAAATTGAAGGAAGCCATACCGCGGCAAATGTTCGAAATTCCCATCCAAGCAGCCATCGGCGGGAAAATCATTGCCAGGGAAACCATTCGAGCCATGCGAAAGGACGTACTGGCCAAATGCTATGGTGGAGACATCTCCCGAAAGCGAAAACTTCTGGAGAAGCAGAAGGAAGGGAAAAAACGAATGCGCCAGGTGGGGAATGTGGAAATTCCTCAAGAAGCCTTCATGTCCGTTTTGAAACTGGACTCTTGAGAATGCCATGAAAAAAGTAAGCATCTATATTCATGTTCCATTTTGCGTGCAAAAATGTCTCTATTGCGATTTCCTGTCCTTTGATAACCAAAGGGGAGACATCCCTTCTTATGTGGATCGTTTGCGGATGGAGATCGAAGAAAAAAAACAGGATGTTGCAGGCAGAAAGATCCATACTGTTTATTTTGGAGGTGGCACTCCCTCCTTGCTTTCGGGGGATGCGATCAAAAGCATTTTAGGATCCCTCCGTTCCTTCGGATCTTGGGACGGTACGGAAGAGATCACATTGGAAGCAAATCCGGGCACCCTTACAAAACGAAAGATCGAAGGGTACCTGGAGGCGGGGGTGAACCGCTTTAGTCTGGGGTTGCAGTCTGCCATCGATGCGGAACTGAAAGCCATTGGAAGGATCCACACGTTTGCTGATTTCGAATCAACCATGGATCAGATGCGAAGAATGGGCTGCGACAACATCAGCGTGGATCTGATGACGGGTCTGCCGGGGCAGAGCCTGGAGAGTTTTCAAAAGGGATTCCAGAAAGTCATGGCCTGGAAACCGGAACATTTGTCCTGCTATGGATTGACGGTAGAGGAAGATACGCCCTTGCATGAAATGGTGGAATCCGGTCAGGTGGAATTAAGGGACGATTTGGAGCGGGAAATGCACGAATGGCTCTTGGAAGAAATGGACCGCATCGGTTACGACCATTATGAGATCAGCAATTTTTCCCTGCCGCACCACCAGTCCAGACACAACAATATCTATTGGAGCATGGGCGATTATCTGGGATTGGGATTGGGTGCTTCTTCCTTCATGGATGGGACGCGCTACAGGAACACCAGGAAGATGAGCCGATATTTGGAAGGAGTGCCTTTGATTCCGGAAGAAGTGGTGATCCTGGATGAAAAGGCATGGAAAGAAGAATGGATGTTTCTGGGACTGCGAGTGATGAAAGGAGTCTCCCGGAGGGAATATGTTGGGAGATTCCATATAACACTGGAAGAAGATTATGGTCCGGTCATTGAGACGCTCAGGAACCAGGGTCTGTTGGAAGTGGATGAAATCGGCATTCGATTGACGAAAACGGGTTTGACTTTTGCCAATAAGGTGTTTCGCGCATTTTTGCTGGATTGAAAGCGAGGTGTGGGATACCTATTGACAAAAGTCTTTTTTGATGGTATTTTATTAATAGATTAGCACTCAATTAGGAAGAGTGCTAACAATGGAGAGGGTACAATGAGCGATAAACTGGAAAGAAAAATGAAAATTTTATATTCCATCATTCGAGATTATATAGAAACGGCGGAACCGATCGGTTCTAGAACCATTGCCAAAAAATATGATCTTGGAATAAGTGCGGCCACTATTCGAAATGAAATGTCGGATCTGGAAGAAATGGGTTTTTTGATCCAACCCCATACTTCTGCGGGAAGGGTGCCGTCTCAAAAAGCCTATCGGCTGTATGTGGATGAATTGATGAATGTAGGACATCTGAAAGCCGATCTGCAAAAGGAAATTCGGGACAGCTACCATCAATACGTGGAAGAGATCGACAAGGCAATCAAGCACACCGCGCAAGTCATCGCCCAGTTGACCAGCTATACATCCATGGTCTCTCTACCCCAAATGGATACGTTGGACTGCAAGCATGTACAGCTGATCCCCATCGAGGATGAACGGGTCTTGATGGTGGTCGTTACAAAGGAAAACATCATCAACAACTATGAGCTGAGAATGAGCAGACCAGTCCAGGATGGGGAATTGGTAAAATTGAACAACATCCTGAACCATGTGGTCAAAGGAACTTCCCTGCGAAATATTGGAGAAGGGCTGACCAGAAAGATCAACGACTTGACTTTGGAAGAGAACGAACTGTTGCAGGAGATCGTGCCGATTTTTAAAGAAGTGATGATCAACCGCAACGACAATCTGATTTATTCCAATGGCGTCACAAATATTTTGAACTACCCGGAATTCAATGACATTGGAAAGGCCAAAGAATTTCTGGATGTCATCGAAGAGAAAAAGCGGGTGGCGGAAATATTGAAACAGACCAGCGGAAGCGGGTTGAACATTATCATTGGAACAGAAAACTATGTCCAAGCGTTCAAAGATTGCAGTCTGATCACTGCAACCTACCGGATCAACGGAGAAAGCATCGGAAGCATCGGTGTGATCGGACCGGTACGAATGAATTATGATCATGTGGTATCCGTAATGAGTTTTCTGAGTGAAGAATTGAACAAGCAGCTAAGCAGCAGCGAAAATGTCCAAGCAAAGGGTGATGAGATTGAGTAAGAAAAAGAAAGACGAAAACATGGAGACAAAAGAAAATTTGACGGAAGAGCCGATTCAGGAAAACACTCCCAGCGAGGAGAAGATGCCGGAAGAGGAAAGTTCCAAAGAATATCAGGAATTGATGAACCGGTTGATCCGCATGCAGGCCGATTTTGACAATTATAAGAAACGGACAACGAAGGAGAAAGAGGATATTTTCAAATATGCTCTGGAAGATTTTTCTTTGAAAATGTTGCCGGTATTGGATAATCTGGAACGTGCGATCCAGGCTTTGGACGACAGCCATGTCAAGGACGAATACGCCAATGGAGTTCGTATGGTATTAAAACAGCTACTGGATGTTTTAGAGAAGGAAGGACTGACAGAGATCCTTTGCAATGGGGAATCTTTTGATCCAAACCTGCATCATGGTGTGACAGTAGAGGATTCAGATGATCACGAAGACGACGAGATCATAGACGTCTTTCAAAAGGGATATAAATTCAAGGAAAAAGTGATACGACCGGCAATGGTCAAGATTTGTAAAAAAATCAATAAGGATTAAATTAGGAGGACGAAAAAATGGGAAAAGAAAAAATCATTGGAATTGACTTGGGAACAACCAACTCATGTGTTGCAGTATTGGAAGGTGGAGAACCTGTAGTGATCCCCAATGCGGAAGGCAATCGAACGACGCCGTCTGTAGTGGCTTTTACAAAAGATGGAGAAAGACTGGTTGGCCAGGTGGCAAAAAGACAAGCCGTCACCAATCCGGACAAAACCGTCGCTTCGATTAAAAGAGAAATGGGAACCGACCATAAGGTGACCATCGACGGGACCAGCTATACGCCCCAGCAGATCTCTGCCATGATCCTGCAGAAGCTGAAAGCGGATGCGGAGGCGTATCTGGGAGAAACGGTAACGAAAGCCGTCATAACCGTACCCGCATATTTCAGCGATAGCCAACGTCAGGCAACAAAAGATGCAGGCAAGATCGCCGGATTGGAAGTGTTGCGGATCATCAATGAACCGACAGCAGCTTCTCTGGCTTACGGATTGGACAAGGGAGAAAGCCAAAAGATCATGGTCTATGATTTGGGAGGCGGTACTTTTGACGTTTCCATTCTGGAGTTGGGAGACGGCGTTTTTGAAGTATTGGCAACAAACGGAGACAACCATTTGGGTGGAGACGACTTTGACCAACGGGTCATCGAATATCTGGCCGATGAATTCAAGAAAGAAAATGGAGTTGATCTTCGAAACGACAAGATCGCTCTGCAACGGCTGAAAGAAGCTGCAGAAAAAGCAAAAATCGAGCTGTCCGGTGTCATGAGCAGCAACATCAACCTGCCCTTTATCACCGCTACTCAAGAAGGTCCAAAACACTTGGACATCACCTTGACTCGTGCAAAGTTTGATGAATTGACTGGCGATCTGGTGGAAAGAACCGTAGGTCCGGTCAAAAGCGCCATGAAAGATGCCGGACTCAGTGCAGGCGACATCAACAAGATCATCCTGGTAGGTGGTTCTACCCGAACTCCAGCCGTTCAGGAAGCAGTGAAGAAAATCACGGGACAAGATGCCTATAAAGGGATCAACCCGGATGAGTGCGTTGCCATAGGAGCAGCCATCCAAGCCGGTGTCCTGGCGGGAGAAGTCAAGGACGTACTGCTTCTGGATGTTACCCCCCTATCTCTTGGAATTGAAACCATGGGTGGTGTATTCACCAAACTGATCGAAAGAAATACGACCATTCCTTCCAAGAAGAGCCAAATCTTTTCGACGGCAGCAGACAATCAAACGGCAGTGGACATCCACGTTCTTCAAGGAGAGCGGGAATTGGCCGCTTACAACAAAACCTTGGGACGCTTCCAACTGGCAGGAATTGCGCCGGCACCAAGAGGGATCCCGCAAATCGAGGTCACCTTCGACATTGATGCCAATGGTATCGTCAATGTATCCGCAAAAGATATGGGAACGGGGAAATCCCAAAATGTTGTCATTCAGTCTTCCACCAACATGAGCGATGACGAAATCGAAAAAGCGGTGAAAGAAGCGGAGAAATTTGCAGAAGAAGACAAGAAGAAAAAAGAAGAAGTGGAAGTGAAAAACTCTGCGGATTCTACGATCTATCAAATAGAGAAATCTTTAAAAGACCTGGGAGAGAAAGTTACAGCAGATGAAAAGAAGACAGTGGAAGATGCCATTGCTGATCTGAAAACCAAGATGGAAGGGACCGACGTAGAGGCGATTCGACAAGCGACAGAGGCCCTGAACAATGCATTCCATCCTATTGCACAAAAGTTATATGAGCAATCTGCCCAAGAAGGAGCCGGACCGGAGCAAGATGCCTCGGCCGACAACGGCAAGAACGACGATGTGGTCGATGCCGATTACGAGGTCGTTGACGACGACAAGTAAACTTTTCAAACCAGCAACCACTGATTTGCAGAGGTTGCTGGTTTGTGATATCATGAGCCTTTAAATAGATTGCTAGGAGAGAATGTATGAGCAAAAGAGATTACTATGAAGTGCTTGGATTGGGGAAAGGTGCTTCTGAAGAAGAAATTAAAAAGGCATATCGAAAGCTTGCCATGAAATATCACCCGGACCGCAATCCGGATGACAAAGAAGCGGAAGAAAACTTTAAAGAAGTCAACGAAGCTTACGAAGTATTGAGCGACAAAAATAAACGCACCCAATACGATCAATTCGGACATGCAGGAATGGGTGCCAATGGCGCTGGTGGATTCGGCGGCGGATTCGGTGGTGGCGGCGGATTCGAAGATATTTTTGGTGATATTTTCGACATGTTCGGCGGCGGATTCGGTGGGGGTTCCAGAGCTCGGCGGCCGCAAAAGGGTGCGGACATCCGCGTTCAGGTAGATTTGACATTTGAAGAAGCCGTTTTTGGAACGGAAAAGGAAATCAAAATCAAAAGGGACGAAACTTGCGACACCTGTGACGGATTGGGAGCCGCTTCCGAGGCAGATGTAAAAACCTGTACCAATTGCGGAGGCAGCGGTCAAGTTCGAGTCAATCAACGGACTCCTTTTGGCGTGATGCAAACCGTGAAAACCTGTGACGTTTGCCACGGAGAAGGTAAAACCATTGAAAAACCCTGTGAAACTTGCGGCGGCAAGGGGACAGTGCGCCGGGAACGAAAGATCAATATCAATATACCGGCCGGTGTGGACAGCGACTCTGTTCTACCTTTGCGGGGAGAGGGACAACCGGGAGTTCTTGGTGGTCCTACCGGGGATGTTTACGTATATTTCTCGATCCAAACCCATGAATTTTTTCAGCGAGAAGGAAACGATGTTTATTGCGAGATCCCCATCACTTTTGTTCAAGCATCCTTGGGAGACGAGATCAACATCCCGTCTTTGGATGAAAACAAAAAAAAGGTGGGACAAATCAAATTTACCATACCGGAAGGGACCCAGTCTCATCAGACATTCCGCTTAAAAGGCAGGGGAATCGCAAACCCAATGGGCTACGGCAGGGGAGACCAGTATGTGAAGATCAAAGTGGAAGTTCCGAGAAAGTTGAACGAAGATCAAAAGGAACTGCTGCGAAAATTTGCAGAGACATCGGGAACCCACGAGATCCACGAACAGGGAAAAAGCTTCTGGAACAGGGTGAAGTCTTATTTTCAGTAAAAGAAACAGCAATAAGGAATGACGAGTCGATTCCTGTTGCTGTTTTGTTTGTCTGAATATGGATATAATCAATTTGAGGTCATTAATTTGCAGGAGGTATTGACATGATCAAAGAATTCAAGGAGTTTGCACTAAAAGGAAACATGATGGATCTGGCAGTTGGAATCATTATAGGTGGAGCGTTCGGCAAAATTATTTCTTCCTTAGTCAACGACATCATCATGCCCTTGATCGGTTTGTTGATCGGCAAGATGGATTTCACCAATCTGTTTGCTGTATTGGGGGATGGATCCTACGTCACATTGGCAGATGCCCAGGCGGCTGGAGCTTTGACATTGAATTACGGTCTGTTCATCAACAATATCATCGATTTTATCGTTATAGCTTTTTCGATTTTCCTGGTTGTGAAAAAAATGAACAGCATGCGAAAAAAAGAGGAAGCGCCTGCTCCGGTAACGACGAAGCAGTGTCCCTTCTGTTTTGGGGAAGTTCACCTGGATGCCACTCGTTGTCCCCACTGTACATCCCAGCTGAATTAGAGTTTATCAAAAAGACCTTCATCGTAAGGTCTTTTTTCTTGAAAGGATTCCTTCAAATATTTTTCAAGGCGGACAAAATCAATAAACCGGGATTCCCGGTGATACTCCTTACCAGCCTGAAAGATGAGGATCGTGGGAACGGTAAATACGATGAATCGACCGGAAAGTTCAGGAACGTCGTCCAGTTTCGCAGTGATGAACGTCGCATCCGGATAGCTTTTTTCCACTTCCAGCAATTTTGCGTTGACAGCCACACACACGTTGCATCCGTTGGAAGACAGGGACAGGACAACAGATCGATTTTTATTCAATTGGAAGTCGATGGAGCTCCAATCTTTTAATGACAACATATCATATCACCTCACTTTACCATTATAACACGTTGGCTGGGGTAAAATACTTGCACTTGCAGATGAGCTGTTGTAAAATTAAATGCAGATGTTGTGGAATTGCAGGGATCGTTATTATTTAGATAACGGTTTCAAAAAAAGTATTTGCAAGGTATAATGATAGGTGTGGCTGTTGGCCTTGTTTTTTCACGTTTGTATACGGTTGCATGGTTGGTGGAAAGCAAAAGAAGACAGGCACTATGGAATCATACCACTCATAATGATCATTCACTATAAGGAGGATTTGTATGGAAAACAACCTAATCAGCAAAGAGATGTACGACGAACTGGAACAATTTATCGATGCCATCCCCAATAAAAAGGATGCAGTCATTGCCTCTTTGCACAAAGCACAGGAAATATGCGGTTATCTACCAAGAGAAGTGCAGGAATTCATCGCAGAAAAGCTGGGCGTGTCTGCTACAGATGTTTATGGCGTCGTCACATTTTATTCCTATTTTACCCAAACGCCAAAAGGAAAATATGCCATCAACGTATGTCTTGGTACGGCTTGTTTTGTTCGTGGCGCAGATAAGATCGTCACCGAACTGGAAAAGAAATTGGGCATTCACGTGGGTGAAACATCGGAAGACGGCATGTTTTCACTGGATGGACTGCGGTGTGTCGGGGCTTGCGGCTTGGCTCCTGTAGTAATGGTCAATGGAAAAGTATATGGCAAGATCCAGCCCAAGGATGTCAAAAAGATCCTTGCCAATTATAACGAGTAGGAGGTCAGAGCATGAGCAAAATAAAATCATTGGATGAATTAATGAAAATAAGAGAACAGGCAGAAAAAACTTTCAACTTGCGATCCACTTCAGAGGATGAAGATCGGGTAGTGATTCGAGTTGGAATGGCTACCTGTGGTATTGCTTCCGGAGCACGGGAAACCATGAGCGCCATCTTGGAGGAATTGGAAAAGGAAAACATCACCAATGTAAGCGTTACGCAGACCGGCTGCATGGGTTTTTGTGAAGAAGAACCTATCGTTGAAGTATTGTTCCCAGACAAGCCTTCCGTCGTGTACAGCATGGTGGACGAAGCAAGAGGAAAAGAGATCGTTCAAAAGCACATCAAGCAGGGAGTTTTACTGGAAAACGCAATAATGAACAAATCATTCAATACGGCCAAAGAATAGGGGGATTACTTCATGAGTTATAAAATGCATTTGTTGGTATGTGGTGGTACCGGATGCCACGCATCCGACAGCGACGTCTTGCTGGAAAAATTAAAAGAAGAAATAAAGGATAATGGGTTGGAGGCGGAAGTTCAAGCCCTGGTGACCGGATGTTTCGGTTTTTGCGAGAAGGGACCCATCGTCAAAGTATACCCGGATAACGTTTTTTATGTAGAAGTGACACCGGACGACGCAAAAGAAATCGTGCAGGAGCACTTGATCAAAGGACGACGGGTGGAGCGCTTGCTCTACGTGGAACCCACTTTGCAAGAAAAAATGGCAGTACACCATGATATGCCTTTTTATAAAAAACAACTTCGTGTTGCTTTGCGAAATTGCGGATTCATCGACCCGGAAGACATCAACGAGTATTTTGCCAACGATGGATACTTGGCATTGGGTACCGTTTTAAGCAAAATGAAACCGGAAGAAGTTATCAACGAAGTAAAAATTTCCGGTCTCCGAGGTCGAGGAGGCGGTGGATTCCCGACGGGCTTAAAATGGGATTTTGCAACAAAATACGATGCGGATATCAAATACGTCGTCTGCAACGCTGATGAAGGAGATCCAGGTGCGTTTATGGACCGTTCCATTTTGGAGGGGGATCCCCACTCCGTATTGGAAGCCATGGCCATTGCAGGATATGCCATCGGTGCAAGAATCGGTTATATTTATATTCGAGCAGAGTATCCTTTGGCGATCGAACGTCTCCGGATTGCCATCGATCAAGCAAAAGAGATGGGAATGCTGGGAGAGAATATTTTCGGCAGCGGATTCGATTTTGACATCGAGTTGAAACTGGGAGCCGGAGCATTTGTATGTGGAGAAGAAACGGCGCTGATCCGTTCTATAGAAGGCAAGAGAGGGGAGCCTACCACCAAGCCGCCTTTTCCGGCGGAAAGCGGTGTATGGGGGAAACCGACTATTGTCAACAATGTAGAGACCCTGGCCAATATTCCCGTCATCATCAATCGTGGTGGAGACTGGTTCAAAAAAATCGGAACAGAAAAATCTTCCGGTACCAAGGTATTCGCCTTGGCTGGAAAAATCAATAATGTCGGGTTGGTGGAAGTTCCCATGGGGATCACCTTGCGGGAGATCATCTATGAGATCGGCGGCGGGATCAAAAACGGCAAGGAATACAAGGCGGTACAAACCGGTGGACCTTCCGGAGGCTGCATCAGTGCTCAATTCCTTGATACGCCCATTGATTACGATTCGCTGATACAAATCGGTTCCATGATGGGATCCGGCGGCATGATCGTATTGGACGAAGACGACTGCATGGTCAATATCGCCAAATTCTATCTGGAATTCACCGTGGAAGAATCTTGCGGGAAATGTACTCCTTGTCGTGTTGGAAACAGACGTCTTTTGGAGATCTTGACAAAGATCACAGAAGGCAGGGGGACCATGGAAGATCTGGACTTGTTGGAAGAGTTGGGAACCACCATTAAAGACACATCCTTGTGCGGATTGGGACAGACAGCACCCAACCCGGTTTTGTCCACGTTGAAGTATTTCCGAGACGAGTACGAGGCCCATGTGAAGGAAAAGAGATGTCCGGCGGGCGTCTGCCAATCCCTGCTCTCTTATGAGATCGTGCCTGATAAATGCGTCGGCTGTACAGCCTGTGCAAGGGTTTGTCCGGTCAGCTGCATATCCGGAAAGCCAAAAGAAGTTCATTTTATCGACCAAAACGCATGTATTCGTTGTGGAGCTTGCTACGACGCATGCAAGTTCGATGCGATCATCAAAAAATAAGAAGGTTGTTGTAAAATGCAAACCCCGAAAGCCAGTTGGCCTTCGGGGTTTTTTGTAAGCAAAAATCCGGAAAAATATATTGCAAGTTTATGAAATCTTCGTTTAAGAATTAAAAAAAGCGGTAACAATTAGAAGTGGTATAATTTTATAATTATTATTGTGCTGCTTCGGCGACACAAAAGAAAAAGGAGGCATCATTCGTGGAAAAGAAATTGGAAAAGCTTAGACGATTCAACATCATTATGGGAGGGTTTCATTTCGTACAAGGCATCATCATGATATTTTTGGCGTCATCGGTCATTCAGCAAATTGGGGAATTCAAACCGATGATCGTGCAGTATTATCTGCGCTTCAACACCACTACCAGATCCCTGGAACCGGCAGTCAAAGAATTGTTCGAACTGCCTTTCGGATACATGGTGGCATCGTTTTTACTCATTTCCGCCATTGCCCATGCCTTGATCGCCCTGAACAGCAAAAAGTATTTTGCAGGATTGAAGCAAGGCGTCAACAAATTTCGATGGTTTGAATATGCGCTTAGTTCCTCGGTGATGATCGTCTTGATCGCCACCTTGTTCGGGATCTACGACATCGCCTCCTTGATCTTGATCTTCGTTGTCAATGCAGCAATGAATTTCTTTGGTCTGGATATGGAACTACTCAACGCCGGAGAGAAAAAGAGATCCGTCAACTGGGGCCCTTTTATCTGGGGTTCCATTGCGGGCATCGCACCTTGGATCGCCATCTTGCTGTACATGTTCGGAACGGGGAATTTCGACATGGTGCCATGGTTTGTCTGGGCCATCGTAGGTACTTATTTTGTAGCATTCAATACTTTCCCCGTCAACATGATCCTGCAATATAAAGGAGTTGGCAAATGGAAAGATTACTTGTATGGTGAACGGATCTACATTATTTTGAGTCTGGTGGCCAAGTCCATATTAGCCTGGTTGGTATTGTTTGGTGCCATGCAACCATAAGACAAACACAGCCGGACCAAAATCGTCCGGCTGTATTTTTAAAATGTGTTGTTTTCTATATAGACATTTACGTCAAACTTTCTTTTGCACCCATTGTAATTCATGTAGCGGATCTTACCAAAGACGGGTCGCTCTTTCCATGCCCGGTCGTGGACGCCGCCCATGGACCAGGCAATCCCGGCATACCCGTTGGGATCTCGTCCATCCAGGCTGTATCGATCGTTCAAGTCGATGGCAATATCCATGGCGCTTTGCGCATTGGGTGTCCATTCCAGGATCTTTTTGGCCCAGTACATGCGCATGTATCCATGCATGTAGCCAGTATGGACCATTTGGTTTTGCGCTGCATTCCAGAGGGGGTCGTGGGTCCTTGCTTTTTCCAGATCCCAGGGTTTATAGAGATAGTCCCGCATGTCTTTTTCGTGTTTTTCGAGGGTTTCCAAGGCCCAGGGAGGAAAGGCGGAAGTTTTGGTGTAGTTTGGTTCATAGAAGCAGAAGTTGTCCGCCAGTTCCCGTCGTATGATCAATTCTTCCAGGAAGCCATGGTCCGGCTTGTGGGTCCGCATCACCTCCAGTGCGATCCGCTGGCTGCTGATATGGCCGAAATGAAGTGGAGCGGATAGTCGAGTGGTTGCTTCTGCATTGGGATCGTTTCGCAAATGATAACGTTCCAGGCCTCCATCAAGAAAACGCTTCAGGGATCGTTTTGGATGGACCCCTTCCGTGTGTCCTTCCAGCGTGCCGCTTGCTTCGGGAAGATTTTTTAAAGTGGAGATTTTTGAATGTTGACGAAGCAGGGCCGGAAAATCGCTTAAATACGATTCCAGAAGACCATGGATCTTTGGACGGATGGTATAAGCTCCATATTCTTTTTTGCCGGATGCGACGAAACAGGGGACGATATTACGGGCATCCACTTCCATGTGAAGGATCCCCAGATCGTCTTCCATGTCCTTTTTCCACTTAACGCTGGTGTGCAGCGGAGAAAAGTCGCTGACCAAAAGGCAGGAATTTGTCTGAGCTACGTAACGGGGCACCAGATCCACCGGATCGCCGATCAACAGATGAAAAGGGATGTTGTGGTCATGGAGTACCTTTTGGCAACGCTTCAAGCCAGATTTCAAATAATCCCAATGAGCGGTCTGGGCCGATGGATAATTCTCAACTAAAACAAACAGGACGCTGAGTGTTTTTCCCCGTTTTACTGCTTCTTCCTGTGCGTATAAGAGGGCCCAATTGTCTTCCGCCCGTTGGTCCCGGCTCATCCAGTAGACCACATTGGTTCCGTCGGATATGGATTTCCGATTCAGCGGTCGCCCTCTCTTGCCGATGGAGATCATACGTTGTCTGCGATATCGTAGATCAGCTTTTCCGTATCGCTCCAGCCAAGGCAGGGATCCGTGATCGATTTTCCGTATACCGTATCGGTCACCGGTTGGCATCCTTCTTCCAGATAGCTTTCGATCATCAGGCCTTTCACCATATTTTTAATGGTGGGATCGTATCTGCGGCTCCACAGGATCTCCTTTGCGATCCGGGGTTGTTCCTGGTATCGCTTCATGGAATTGGCATGGTTGGTGTCGACGATGATTGCCTTGTTGGCAAAGGCAGTATTTTCGTACAATTCACAAAAGAATTTAAGATCTTCGTAGTGGTAGTTGGGGATGTTTTTCCCATATAGATCCACCGCTCCCCGCAATATGGCGTGGGTGAAGGGATTACCGGTGGATTCCACATCGTACCCTCGATAAATGAAGCGATGACCTTGTTGGGCGGCATTGATGGCATTGAGCATGATGGAGAGATCCCCCCCTGTGGGGTTTTTCATGCCAACCGGAATATCCACTCCGCTGGAAGTCAATCGGTGCTGCTGGTTTTCTACAGAGCGGGCACCAATGGCGATGTAGCCCAGTATATCGTCCAAATAAGAGTAGTTGTCCGGATAAAGCATCTCATCCGCAGCGGGCATGTGAAAAGACTCTAGAGAGCGAATATGAAGCTTGCGCATGGCTTTGATACCTTCGGACATATCAGGTGCCTTGTTTGGATCCGGCTGGTGCAACATGCCTTTGTACCCACCCCCTGTCGTTCTGGGCTTGTTGGTGTAGATCCTGGGCACCAGCAAAAGCTGATCTTTCACGGCATCTTGTATGTTGGCCAATCTGGAAATGTATTCAATGACGGAGTCCTCCTGATCGGCAGAACAGGGTCCGATGATCAGCAGGAACCGAGGATCTTTGCCTTCGAAAATGTTTTTGATCTCCATGATCTTTTGATTTCGGGCTTGTTGTGCCTTAGCAGAGACTGGCAAGAGTTCGCGGATCTCCTCTTTGGAGGGAAGCCGCTGCAACAGTTTCATGTTCATAATGTGCTCCTTTCCCTGGAATAAAAGAATATTGTAACCATATTATATAAAATGGCTAAAAAGTTCAATCCTTATTTCGGTTTTGTACGATTTAACTTGTAATTTATGGATATAAAACAGAAAATAAGGGTAATAAAATTATAATAATGCGAAAGAGGTGAGTTATGCAAATCGTCAAGATCTATCTGGTTTCTGTTGTGGTCTTTTTTGCCATTGACCTGGTGTGGCTGGGCGTGATCGCAAAAAACTTGTATCAGAAATACCTGGGTTATTTGATGCGGAATCCGGTAAATTGGGCCGCAGCCATTATTTTTTATTTGATTTTCGTGGCAGGAATGGTTTTTTTCGTGATACATCCTGCACTGGAAAAGGGGAGCTTCTCCTACGCCATCCTGGTGGGGGCCCTGTTTGGCTTCATTACCTATGCAACCTATGATTTGACCAATCTCGCCACGGTAAGGGATTGGCCCTTGTTTATTACCGTCGTAGACCTGATTTGGGGAACGACTCTCGGAGCACTTACTTCCGGCATTGCATTTTTTGTGGTCCATACATTTCTAAGCCAGTAGGAGGAAGAAACTTATGAAATTTACCCAATTGACAGGAGAAAACATCTACTATTCTTTCGTTTCCGGAGCCAATCAGGTCATTGCCCAAAAGAAAGTGCTCAACGACATCAATGTATTTCCCGTACCCGATGGAGATACGGGGAACAACCTGGCCAGCACCATGGAGACCATCATCGAAGAGGCAAAAGTGGATGCCAATGCCTATCGAACATTTCAGTCCATTGCCGATGCGGCATTAACGGGAGCCAGAGGCAATTCGGGTATCATATTTGCACAATACATCAACGGGATCTCGGACAGTTTGGCAGATGAAGACGTCATTTCCATTCGCTCTTTTGCCGAATCCGTTAAAAATGCGGTGCCTCATGCATACAGCGCCATATCCAACCCTGTGGAAGGAACCATGATCACCGTCATCAAGGACTGGGCGGAAGCTGTCCACAGCAAGTGGGAACAAGCCGGTGACTTTTATGAATTGTTGTCCCATTCCCTGGAGACCGCCATGGAATCCTTGCGCCAGACCACGGAAAAGTTGAAGGTGCTGAAAGACGCTTCTGTTGTAGATTCCGGGGCCAAAGGATTCGTTCATTTTGTGGAAGGATTTGCACAATTCTTAAAAACCGGGGAAATGGAAAAACTGAAGCGCCAAGACGAGATCATCGATTTCGGCGAGCATCCGGAACACGTCCACGATCACTTTGACCAGCGATATTGTACGGAAGGTCTGATCGCAAAAGATGGTCTGGATCTGGACCGGTTGAAAGAGGATCTTGCAGGCATCGGAGATTCTCTGATCGTAGCCGGGAACAGCAGAAAGGCTCGCATACATGTCCACACCAACCATCCGGATGAGGTTTTCATGAAATTGCGAAGTCACGGCCGGATCCTCCAACAAAAGGTGGACGACATGAAGAGCCAATACGATGCGATCTACAATCGAAAATACCCCATCGCCCTGGTCACCGATTCCATTGCGGATCTGCCCAAAGAGTGGATGGATCATTACCAGATCCACATGATCCCCCTGAATTTGATGATGGACGATACGGCCTATTTGGACAAGGTGACCATCACCAGTGAAAGTTTTTATAAATTGATGGATGAAGTGGAGACGTATCCTACCTCTGCCCAGCCCAACGCCAAGGTAGTGGAAGGGATCCTCTCCAGCATCATGTCCCATTATGATTCCATCATCGTAGTGACCGTGGCCAAGGCACTGAGCGGTACCTATCAAACCATTGCAAACGCGGCTGAGAAACTAAGACAGCAAGGCAAGAAGATCACTGTTGTGGATTCCAAACAAAATTCCGGCGCACAGGGATTATTGGTCATGAAGGCAGCGGAATGGATCCATGAGGGAAAAACCCATGAAGAAGTGGTGTCTTTGCTGGAAGAAAAAATACCAAAGACAAAGATCCTGGTCAGCGTCAATACCTTGAAGTACATGGTTCGATCCGGCAGGGTCAACAAGGTGACTGGAGTTCTTGGTAAATTGATGAATTTGAAACCGGTCATCTCTCTGGATGAAAACGGAATGGGCACCATTTTGGACAAAGCTTTCAGCATCAAGGGGAACACGGCCAAAATCAAGAATCGGATCAAAGCCATGGAAGAGGAATATGGGAATTTGCGGTATGCCATCGTGCATGCCGGATCTGAAAAAAGGGCACAGGAATATCACGAGATTTTTAAAGGTATCCTGGGCAAGGAACCGGAATACATCATGAGCATCTCTCCCATCGTTGCCATGAGTGCCGGGATTGGTTGTGCTGCAGTGGCTGTCATGTCGGATGAGAAGGGGAAAACCGCATGAATATTTATTTGGAAAGTGCATTGGTGGTCTGGATCTACTTTACCATCGTATTTTTTATCGCACAATGGAAGAAAAACAACTCTATTGTGGACATTACCTGGGGACTGGGTTTCGTGGTCCTGGCAAATTATCTGTTGTTCAGGACCGCAACTTTCGACCTTCGTTCCATTGTGGCAACGGTCCTGGTCACCGCTTGGGGGCTGCGTTTGTTTCTTTATATCGGGATCCGAAATTGGGGCAAACCGGAAGATTTCCGCTATGTGGCCATGCGGGAAAAATGGGGGACCGACCACTACTATTTAAAGGCCTATGCCAACGTGTTCCTGGCCCAGGCAGGTTTTCTTTATATCGTCAGCTTTCCGGTGATCCTCGTCCAAGCCCGGGATCCTGGAGGTTTCGGTTGGATTGGCCTCATTGGACTGGCCATATGGTTGGTTGGATTTTTCTTCGAAGCGGTGGGTGACTACCAGCTTCGACAGTTTCTCAAGAAACCGGAGAACAAGGGTAAGCTCATGCGGTATGGCCTATGGAAATACACCCGCCATCCGAATTATTTTGGAGAAGCCACCATGTGGTGGGGGATCTTTCTCGTCACGCTGGGTGATTTGTTTGGCCTCCTAGGGATCATCGGACCTGCAACCATTTCATATTTGCTGATGTTTGTGTCGGGCGTACCCTTGCTGGAGAAAAAGTACATGAAAAGGGAAGATTTCCGGGAATATGCCAAAGTTACCAATAAGTTTTTTCCATGGTTTCCAAAAAAAGAAGAGGATCGATCCTAAGGATCGATCCTTTGTTTTTGAAACAGGCCGAAGTGGATGGGCATGCCCATGGCCGTGAACTTGGTTTCGTATTCGGTCTTTGGCATAGGGGGTAGGTCATCATGATGGAGGTCTCGACTGATCTTTAAAGCATCAAAACCACTTTGGTCGAAATAATCCAGACTGTCGTCAAACAAGTCGGCATGGTCCGTTTTGAAGTGGATCGACCCTCCCTCTTGTAAAAACCCGTCGTAGATCTTAAGGAAGCGTGGATGGGTCAGCCGTCTCTTTTGGTGTCGGACTTTTGGCCAGGGGTTGCAAAACTGGATGTATATTTTTTCGATCTCATTGGCATCAAAGTATTCTAGAAGCAAGTCTGCCATGGAAGGAAGGATGCGGATGTTTTTCAGTCCGGCCTCATTGGCGTCCCGCAATAAATACACCAGAACTTCATGTTGATAATCCAATGCGATGAAGTTGATGTCCGGATATTGTTTGGCCATTTCGATAATGAATTGTCCCTTGCCGCAGCCCAGTTCCAGATGGATGGGACGGTCGTTGCCAAATTCTGCTTGCCAGTGTCCCCTTTTTTCCACCGGTTCAAAGAGGACTTTTGGATCCTGGCGCATTTCCGGTTCCGCCCATGGTTTTTTTCGTAAGCGCATACATTTTTTCTCCTTACTTAAAAGAGGAGCAGCACTTGCTGCTCCCTTTGATTTTAAGATAATCTGCCGGCGTAATCTTCAAACCCGAAAGTCCTCAGGATCTCCAGTCCCCGCTCTTTGCTGTGAAGGGCAATGGAAGGAAGGTTGACGCCGTTGAACATGTTGTTTTTTACCATGGTGTAGTGGGCCATGTCGCAAAAAACCAACTTGTCCCCAGGCTTCAGCGGTTCCTTGAAAGAATAGTCCCCGATGATGTCGCCGGCCAGGCAGGTGTTGCCGCCAAGGCGGTAGGTGTAGGCATATTCTCCCGGCTGTCCGCTGCCGATGATGTTGGGTCGATAGGGCATTTCCAGCACGTCGGGCATGTGGCAGGCGGCACTGGTGTCCATGATGGCGATCTCCATGCCGTTTTCCACAATGTCCAAAACGGATCCAACCAGATAACCGGTGTTCAGGGCAATGGCCTCTCCCGGTTCCAGGTAGATCTGCAGGTCGTACTTGTCCCGCATGAACTCGATGGAGCGCACCAAGGCTTCCACGTCGTAATCATCCCGGGTGATGTGGTGTCCGCCCCCGAAGTTGAGCCATTTCATGTTTTTCAGATAAGGACCGAATTTTTCGTCCACAACTTGAATGGTCCTCTCCAAAGTGTCGGAATTTTGTTCGCACAAAGTATGAAAATGCAGTCCGTCCAATCCGTCCAGCAGGTCTTCCCGAAAGTTTTCCAGGGTGACGCCCAGTCTGGAATTGATGTAGCAGGGATTGTAGATGGGTGTGGCGATTTCCGAATATTGGGGATTGACGCGAATGCCACATTCCACTTTCTTGTCCGTCAGGGAATTCACTTTTTCCTTGTATTTGGTCCATTGGGCAAAGGAATTGAAAACCAGGTGGTCCACATATCCCAGCAGTTCGTCAAAGTCTTCTTCCACAAATGCCGGTGCATAGGCGTGGACTTCTTTTCCCATTTTTTCAAAACCAAGCCTGGCTTCGAAAAGGGAACTGGAGGTGATGCCTTTTAGATATTCGCCGATCAAGGGAAACAAGGCATGCATGGAAAAGCCTTTCAAGGCCAACAAAATGCTGCAGCCGGTCCGGTCCTGGACCGACCTTAAGATCTCCAAATTTCGTTTGATGAGCTCTTCATCCACCACATAGCAGGGAGTAGGTACTTTTTGAAAGTCGATAGTCATAAAGTCCTCCTAATCCAGCAAGGTGGGTTCGAAAGATTCGTGCCAGGGCAAACCGTGTTTATTGAGAGCATCCATGAACGGATCCGGATCGAATTCTTCCACGTTGTACACGCCGGGCTTTTTCCAGGTCCCCTGGAGCATGAGCATGGCTCCGATCATTGCGGGAACGCCGGTGGTATAGGAAATGGCCTGGGAGCCAACTTCCCTGTATGCTTCTTCGTGATCACAAATATTGTAGACGTAATAGGTTTGGGGTTTCCCGTCCTTCCTTCCCTGGAAGATACAGCCGATGTTGGTTTTTCCCTTGGTCCGAGGTCCTAGAGAAGCTGGATCGGGGAGAACGGCTTTTAAAAAGTGGATGGGTGCGATCTGTTTTCCTTCAAACTCGATGGGTTCGATGGAGGTCATTCCCACATTTTGCAGTACGTTCAAGTGTGTCAGGTACTTTTGGGAGAAAGTCATCCAAAAACGGATCTGTTTGATCCCTTTGATGTTTTGGGACAAGGATTCCAACTCTTCGTGATAGAGAAGATAAATGTCCTTTTCACCGATCTGGGGAAAGTCGTAGACTTTCTTGATCTCCAGAGGTTCTGTTTCCACCCAATGGCCGTCTTTGAAATAACGACCGTTGGCGGTGATCTCCCGTATGTTGATCTCCGGGTTGAAATTGGTGGCAAAAGAATACCCGTGGTCTCCGGCATTGGCGTCGAGGATATCGATGGTGTGGATCTCGTCAAAATAGTGTTTTTGGGCATAGGCGCTGAAAACACCAGTTACTCCCGGATCGAATCCGCTTCCCAGCAAGGCGGTGATGCCGGCTTTTTTGAATTTTTCCCGATAAGCCCATTGCCATTTGTATTCAAACTTGGGAACATCCGGAGGCTCATAGTTGGCTGTATCCAGATAGTCCACTCCTGTTTCAAGACAGGCGTCCATAATGGTCAGGTCTTGATAGGGAAGGGCCACGTTGATGACGATGTCCGGCTGGAAGGATCGGATCAGGTCCACCACTTCCTGTGTATTGTCTGCATCCACCTGGGCGGTGGTTACTTTTGTTTTGGTTTCCGGCAGGCTGGCCACAATGGCATCGCATTTTGCCTTGGTTCGGCTGGCCAAACAAATTTCTTCGAATACATCGGGATTTTGGCAGCATTTGTGTACTACAACGTTAGACACGCCGCCTGCTCCGATGATCAGTGCTTTTCCCATAGTGCATTCCTCCTATTCATTATTTCGTTCGTCCAAAGCGATGTAGTCGCATCGCTTGGAGATGCTTTTGTATGCGGGGCGTATGATCTTGCCCTTGTTCACCAATTCTTCGATTCGATGGGCGCTCCATCCTGAGATCCTGGATATGGCAAAGATGGGTGTCAGCAATTCTGGTGGCAGGTTGAGCATTCGATACACAAAACCGGAGTAAAAGTCGACGTTGGCGCTGACTCCCTTGTAGATTTTTCGTTCCTCCTGGATCACTTCCTGGGCCAAACGCTCGATTCGTTGGTGCAGATCGAATTCATCGTCAAGCCCCTTGTCGCTGGCAAGACTTTTGCAATGAGCTTTCAAAATCTCCGCCCTGGGATCTGATATGGAGTATACGGCATGTCCCATGCCGTATATGAGCCCGGTCCGGTCGAAGCCTTCCTTGTTCAGCAAACGTCGGAGATAAGTCCTCAATTGACCTTCATCCTGCCAGTCGCTGACGTTGTTTTTGATGTCATCGAACATTTGGACCACCTTGATGTTGGCGCCTCCATGTCTGGGACCTTTCAAGGCACTTAATGCTGCGGCGATGGCCGAATAAGTATCCGTTCCGGTGGAACTGACCACATGGGTGGTGAAGGAAGAATTGTTTCCTCCGCCATGCTCTGCATGAAGGACCAAAGCAAGATCCAACAATTGCGCTTCCAGGGGAGTAAAGGAACTGTCCGGTCGCAACAGGTGAAGAATGTTTTCCGCTGTGGAATATTCCCGTTTGGGACTGTGGATGATCAAACTTTGGTTGCCGTGATAATGATTGATGGCCTGGTAACTGTAAACGGCTAGCATGGGAAATTGGGCAATGAGTCCAAGACTTTGCCGAACCACATTTTCAATGCTCAAATCATCGGCGTTGTCATCATAACTGTAAAGGGCCAACACGCTTCGCGCCAGCATGTTCATGACGTCCTTGCTGGGAGCCTTCAGGATCATGTCCCGAACAAAACTCCTTGGCAGGGTCCGGTAATCTGCCAGCAATTCGTTGAATTCTTCCAGACGCGCTCTTGTCGGCAAGCTTCCGAACAGTAAAAGATAAACCGTTTCTTCATAGCCCGGTCGATTTTCTTTCATGAATCCTTCGGTCAGGTCGGCGACATCGATGCCCCGGTAAAACAATCGTCCCGGCTCGGGGACCATTTCATTGTCGCAAATAATATAGGAGTGGACTTCTCCGATCTCCGTCAGTCCTGTCAAAACTCCCTTGCCGGTTATATCTCGAAGACCTCTTTTTACTTCATATTTGGTGTATAGTGCAGGATCGATGTAGCTGCTCTTTTCCGCCATTTGGGTCAATTCCTTTAACATGTGCATACCTCCTTGCATTTCTGTATATCTAAACATGATATTATTTATCAAAGTGTACTATCTATTATAATCGAATCAAATAATTATATCAATTCAAAGGATCATTTTCCAGTGAACAGGCAAGGAAAATATGATAGAATGAAGAATCCATGATATTGGAGGAAAGGTGAATCTTTTGCAAACGACAATAAGAAAACAACAAAGCGACATATCTTTTTTTGATAAAATCGGTTACGGTTCCGGAAATTTCAGCACAGGCGTCATACAGCAGGTGGTGGGCACTTATTTGGTATTCTATTGCACGGTCATTCTGGGTATTCCGGGCGGGTTTATCGGTACGGCCATGAGCCTGAGTATCGTCTGGGATGCAGTGACAGATCCGTTCATGGGTTATATTTCGGATTCGACCCGATCCAAAAGGTTTGGGCGACGTCACCAGTACCTGCTCATAGGCGGCATGGGCATGGCCGTGGCAAATCTGTTTCTATGGAATCTGGACCCGGATATGTCTACCGGCATGAAATTCGGGATGATTTTGCTGCTGATCTTGTCCATCAAGACATTCAGCACCATCTATGTCACCCCATATTCTGCATTGGGAGCAGAATTGTCAAAAGACTATCATGAGAGAACGGAGATCCAAAGTGTAAAAACCGTTTTTTTCCTGTTGGGGCTGGCTTTTGTCTCCGTATTTGGCATGTATGTATTTTTTCAGCCAACGTCATTGTTTCCGTCTGGTCAGCTCAATCCCCAGTCTTACCGGCTCATGGGCATTTTCTCCAGCCTGGTGGTGGTGGGATTCAGCCTGTTTACCGTGTTGACGACCAAGAAGTACATTCCAGTACTGAAGGAACATATGCTGTCCGAGAAAAAGGGATTCCAACCCAGACAGATGCTGGAGGAATTTCGCCGTATATTTATAAACAGGGAATTTCGCGCCGTTTCTTTATCCTACATGTTCAATAATATTGCCTCTGCGTTATTGGCAAACATGGGCCTCCATGTGTTTACCTTCACCTTCTTTTTTAGCAGCCAGCAGATCGCCATCATCGTTGGCGTTCAATTTGCCGTATCCATCCTGGCACAGCCCCTGTGGTATAAAATCAGTTTGCATTTGGACAAGAAACCATCCATGAAAATCGGGATCTTGATCTCTTTGGTTAGCTGCGTTATGTTTTCGGTCATGGTATTGTTCCGCCAGCAAGTCCAGGGGATCGTCTGGTATTTCATTCCCTTTGCAGCATTGGCGGGCTTTGGTACATCCGGATTGTTTACCCTGCCCCAGTCCATGATGGCGGATGTGGTGGACAAGGACGAGCTCCAAAGCGGAGAACGGGCGGAAGGCAGCTACTACGGCTTTCTCACCATGTTTTATAAATTGTCCCAATCCATTACCCTTCTACTGATCGGCTGGTTTTTGGATTTTGTGAAGTTTGATGCTTCCAATGCCATGCAGGGAAATACTACGGCCATATCCATGGGACTTTTTATCGGGATCGGCTCCATCGTTGGTTTTATGGCTTCCTATGTTGCCATCTCCATGTATGGGTTGAACAAGGATCGGATCGAACGGATCCAAACAGATATCGAGCTGCAGGCGGAAGAGGAGTAGGAACCATGAAATACGGTCGGATCATAAAAGGACATTTCATAAAGAGGCCCAATCGTTTCATTGCTCGAGTAGGGGTGGGGGAACAGGAAGAGATCGCCCACGTTAAAAATACCGGTCGGTGTGCAGAGCTGCTCTTGGAGGACAGCATCGTGTACCTGGAAGAGGCTACCAATCCAAATCGGAAGACCAAATTCAGTCTGATCGCCGTAGAAAAAAAGGGGAACGACGGAAAATATATTTTGGTCAACATGGATTCCCAGGTTCCCAACAGTGTAGTAGAAGAAGGTTTAAAGGAAGGGTCCATCCCGGAGATCGGAGAAGTGACCTTTTATAAAAGGGAAGCGACGGTGGGAAGATCCCGGTTCGACTTTTATTGTGAGACAAAAGAAGCCAAGGGATACATCGAAGTAAAGGGCGTGACCCTTGAAGAAGATGGTGTGGCCCGGTTCCCGGACGCTCCGACGGAACGGGGAAGGAAACATTTGAACGAGTTGAAAGAGTTGCAAATGGAAGGATATCGGAATTTTGTCTTTTTTCTCATCCAGATGAAAGGGCCCATCCGTTTTGAGCCCAATGATGAAACAGATCCGAAATTCGGGGAAGCCCTTCGTCATGCCAGGAACATGGGCGTGGAGATCCTTTGTTACGATACTTTGGTAGCAAGGGATGCCATTGTTCTGGACCGGCCCATCCCCATTCAGCTTTAAACAGACAAACGACCGGATGTGATCCGGTCGTTTGTTTTTTATTCTTTTTAATATTTGATGAACTTGTCGCCAGGTGCGCCGCAGATGAAGCAGGTATCCGGTCGAGCTTTTTCGATGTTGCCGCAGACAGGGCAGAGATAGTAGAATACTTCTTCCTCTTCATCCATGTTTTCCAGGGCTTCCTGGTACAACTTGGCGTGGACTTCTTCTGCTTTGAGGGCGAAAGTAAAGGTGCGGATGGCTTCCTTGTTGCCTTCTTCTTTTGCAGCTTCCAAAAATTCTGGATACATGCTTTCCGCTTCGTAGTTTTCTCCGTCTACTGCAGCTTGAAGGTTGGTTGCCGTGTCTTTGATCTTACCTGCCACTTCAAAGTGCTTCAGCGCGTGAAGTGTCTCCGCGTCGCTGGCAGCCTTGAACAGCTTGGCTGCATTGTTTTTGCCTTCTGCTGCCGCTTTTTTAGAAAAAGCCAGATATTTTCTGTTTGCCTGGGATTCTCCGGCAAAAGCATCCATCAGGTTCTTTAGTGTTTTCGAATTTTCCATAATTGCCTCCATTCCAATGTTTTCATTTGGATGTGATCTTTCACATCTTTATACTATATACCACAAATGACGAAGGCAAAACACAACATCTTGTTTTTACGTGTATTTACCGTTCGTAATAGGTATACCCGCGAAGGCCGGTATCATAAGCCCGCATGATCTCCCGTCGGTCTGTTGGATTGATCTGTCCTTCCCTCACTGCGTCTTCGGCGGTTTCCCGGAACCGATCCAGCAGTTCTTTCGGGTCGTATTCCACGTAGGAAAGAACATCTGCCACGCTGTCTCCCTGGATCTCCTTGACGAAATCGTAATTGCCGTCGGGGTAGATCCGCACGCTGACCACGTTGGTATCGCCAAAGAGGTTGTGGAGGTCTCCCAAGGTCTCCTGATAGGCACCGACCAGAAAGACGCCCAGGTAATAATCGTCCCCGTTTTTCAGTTCGTGAAGGGGCAGGGTGCTTCGCACATCATGCAAGTCGATGAACCGGTCGATCTTTCCATCGCAGTCGCAGGTGATGTCGGCGATGATCCCGTTTCGCTTCGGCAATTCCGTCAATCGGTGCAGGGGCATGATGGGGAAAAGCTGATCGATGGCCCAGCTGTCCGGAATGGATTGAAACACGGAAAAATTACAATAGTATATGTCGGCAATGGCGCTTTCCAGATCTTCCAAGTCCGGTGGAGGATTTTTCAGTTTTGTCTTTTCCTTGGCGATCTTGCTGATCAGGCTCCAGAAGATTTTTTCCGAGAAAGATCGTTGGCGCAAGCTGATGGTTCCGTGTTTGAACATTTCCCGGATCTGGTCTCGATAATAAAGACCGTCATTGTAGCATTCCTGGATGTTCTTCAGGGTCAGTCCCTTGTATGCTTCAAAAAGGTACTTGATCTGATCCGGCGTCTCTTCCGTCAGTTGATCCGGTAACTCGTATTCTTCCAGTTTTTCCACATCGAGAACATTGAACAGGAGTACCGAATAATAAGCTACCGTGGTTCTTCCCGATTCCGTCACGATGATGGGGTGGGGCACTTCCGACGGCTCCAATATGGACATGACGGCTTCCACGATGTCGGTGCAGTATTCTTCAACAGAGTAGTTTCGGCTGTTGGTGTAGTTGGTGTTGGATCCGTCGTAATCGACGGCCAAACCGCCGCCAAGATCCAGATATCCCATGGGAGCACCTTCCTTGACCAATTCTGCGTAGACCCGGGTGGCCTCCAGAACAGCGGAACGGATGTCCCGGATATTGGGGATCTGTGATCCCAGGTGATAGTGCATCAAACGAAGACAATCCAGTTTGCCATGTTCTTTCAATTGATCGACGATGGTGATGACCTGGGACATGTTGAGTCCGAAAATGCTTCGATCTCCACCGGAATCGGTCCAGTGGCCGCCGGCTTTTGCAGAGAGCTTGATGCGGATCCCGATGTAAGGATCGATATCCAGTGCCTTGCTTCGCTCCATCAACAGGTCCAGCTCTCCCGGTACTTCGATGACAAAAAAGCACTTGTAGCCCATTTTCACGGCATAAAGGACCAGGTCGATGAACTCCGCATCCTTGTATCCGTTGCAGATCAGACAGGCCTCCTTGTCCTTGAGATGGGCAAGGGCGGCAATCAACTCCGGCTTGCTTCCCACTTCCAGTCCATGGTGGTATCGTTGGCCGAATTTGGTCACTTCTTCGATGACCTGCTGTTGCTGATTGACTTTGACGGGATATACACCCCGATAAGTGCCCTGATAATTCAAGGACTTCATGGCTTTTAAAAAGGATTCGTTCAAAAAGGAGATCTGGGCATCCAGTAAATTTTCAAAACGCAGCAAAACAGGCATGTCCAAGCCCCGCTCCCGGATCCCGGAAATCATGTCCATAAAAGAAATGCTGGATTCCTTGTTGTTTCGGTATGGATTGACCAGCACTTCTCCATTGTCGGAAATGGAAAAATATCCGGCACCCCAGTTTTTGATGCCGTAGAGTTCTTCTGATTTTTCTTTGGTCCAACGACCCAATAGTTCTGTTTTATTCATGACAACGTTCCTTCCGTATCATTATTCAATTAAATATTATCACGCTTGTTCCTTGCCTGCAACCGATATCCCAACCAGGAAACCGGTATTTCAGCGGGTTTTGTTGACAAAGTAGATTCCGGAGCTGACCAGAACCAATGCGATCAGATTGACCCATCGAAACAGGCTTTCTCCCAGAAAGAGTGCGGAGAGAACAGCGCCAAAAATGGGGATCAAAAATTTGTACAGGCTGATGCTGCTGACCCGGTTGTACTTGAACAAGGTGGTCCATATGGAAAAGGCCGTGGCTGTCAGAAAGGACAAATACAAGAGCAATAGAGTGGAGGTGGGGGTGAAGCCCCGAAGGGGGTTCCGTTGGCCAGGGCGATCATGACCAGTACACTTCCACCGAATAATAGCTGAAAGCCAGTCAATGTGACGCTGTTGATGGACTGGCTGAGTTTCTTTGAGTAAATGAAGCCGATGGCACTCATTAATGCGGCCAGTATCAGGAGTCCGTCGCCCAGATAGTTGATCTGCAAAGGTGCATCCGGATTGCCGGCCAGGTTGATCAAAACCACTCCGGAAAAACCAACGGCCGTTCCCAAAGCTTTTCGCAGGTTCAACCGATCGTCTGCATAGATGAAATGGGCAAGGAGGACGGAAAAAAAGGTGCCTGTCCCATTGAGAATGGCGCCGTTGATGCCTGTCGTGTTGGCCAAACCCACGTAGAACAAAGAGTATTGCAGGGAAGTGACCATCAGGCCCAGGAAGAAGACCCGGGGCAACTGGACTTTTGTCGGGATCTCGATTTTTTTATATACCAGATAGTGAAAGATCAGCACCAGGATTCCGGACAGGGTGAATCGATATCCGGCAAAGGCGATTTTGCCGTAGATGTCCGATGTTTCAATGGCAAAGAGCTCATATCCTGTTTTTACCCCGGGATAGGCGCTGCCCCACAGCAGAGTGCATAAAATGGCCAGCAATACGATATTTCTTTTTTTTGTAAAAAATAATTTTGTATCCAAAACAACACCTTCTGTTCTTGTATTAATCATGTAGAAACAGCCCTCATTATAGCACAAAAAAAAGGCCTGAGGGCCTTTTTTTACGGGTTACTGGGAAATCATGAGCCAAGCGCCGACGCCAATGGCCACTGCAGCAAAAATATAAAAGAATACAACGGTGCCCTGCTCTCCCAAAACTTTGCGGAACATGCGAATTTTTGCCATGTCCCAAATGCTTTTCGGTTTTTTTACCGTGATCCCGATGACGGCGATCCCGTATACGATCAGGATCAGTCCCAACAATGCCCAACCTTTCATGTGTGCTACCTCCTCCTATTATCTTAAACCTTGCGAGATCCGCTTTCGCAGCGCAAGAAAAACCAACGATGTTAATACCAATATCAGTAAACTGTTGCGAAGTACTTGAGGCCAGTCTGCCGTCTGCAGCAAAATGTCCCGGATGCTGTCATAGGCCCAGTAGAAGGGGGACCAATACAATACAAACTGCCATTTGTCCGGCAGGTACATGGCGCCGAAAACCGAAGCCAATACGGGGACAAAGGTCACCTTCATGCTGGCAATGGCGGCGATGGGTTCATTGTGGACCACACCAATGCTGAATCCGATGATCACGCTGATAAATGCGATGCTGATCAGGCTGACCAGCAGCATGTCATATCGTATAGCGCCAAAATTCAGGATCCAAACCACAGCCAAAGATCCCAGCAGGGCCAGCAAAAATCCCAACATTCCTTTGCCGATGACAAACTCCACCCTGGTGACGGGACTGACGTTGACGGCGCTGATGGTATTGCTCATTTTTTCTTCCACCAGATTCAACAGGATCAGCATGCCGCCGAGGACCGTGGTAAAAAGAATGATCATGTTGCCGCCATATAGCTTCAAGGGAGACATCTCCCAGCCAACGTCGGAAAAGCGGACATCGACGGGCATCTCTACAGGCTCTTCATAAGCCAGTTGATCCAGCAGCATGGAAAGGACTTCGTGGGTGTCGCCGACTTCGTTGCCTTGCCGGATGATACGATAGACTTCGGATTCGCCTTCCGTTACACCGTAGATGTCATCCATGCGAAGGACCCGTTCCTCCATGGCTTCCATGGAATCCACATATTCTACTTCTGCATAGTTTTCCACATAGCCGGACAGTTCCTTGTCCACGTCTTCCAGAAGTACTACATTCAAGGTGGAAGACTCCACTCCAGGGATCAAGGCTTTTATGACCAACGCAAATAGGATGGGGGCGATGCTCAAGTAGAGGATCAGCCAGTCCCTGGTTCCGCTTTTTACGTCTCTTCGAACGATAGCAAGTATTTTTTTCATGGGAACCTCCTTTTAAACCGTCAATGATTTCTTGAATCGGGCGGCAGCTGCAATAAAGAGCAGTACCCCCAACACAAGAAACAACCCAATGTTCATGCCCATGTATGCCAGATTCGTATCTTCCAGCAACAAGGAACGAAAGGAGAACATCATGGGGTAGGTGGGGAAGAATCGAATCCACACCGGATTGAAGGATGGTGCAAAGTAAGAAATGACGGGCAGGATCATGATCATCACCGCTGCATACAAGGCACCCATGGCCTTGGTCATGGAGTCAAAGAAACTGGACAGCAGCAATCCCAACGCAGAGCCGAAGAAATTGAAGGCGACGATCAATCCCAGCAACAGGATAAAATTGACCTTGAAGCCCGTTAGAGCCACCACCACCAACAGGGAGGTCAAAATGCCCATGAGCATCATGATCATCACTTTGGAAGCCAGGTACTGCCAGATCCGCACCGGAGCAACGGCATAGGCTTTGATGACCCCTTCGTCCTTGTCCAAAAATATGTAAGCGGCTATGATGAACAATCCCATGAGGCCCATATTGACCGTCAAGTAGATGGGGAGAACGTTTTCCCGATCCGACAGCCTCTTGGCGTCCGGCTCCAGTACCGATTCCTCCACCTGGGTATCAAAACCGGGGATCTGGGTGAGAAAAGATGCTTCCAGCGTTCCTTTCAGCAAGTTTTTCATGGCAGGGCTCTCATGGCCTTGCAGTACAAAGTCGAATACCAGTTTTCCATCTTCCTGTCGAAGTTCAACACCGACGGCACTGCGGTCCTCTTCCAGAGCGGCTTCCAAGTCCTTGCGGCTGTCCACAAAATAGGATGGATCCACCTCCGACCACTCATCGCTCAACTGATCCAATACGCTTTCATCCACGTTGGCAAAGATGAAGGCCTTTTGGTTTTGATCAAAGTTTTCCGGAACCACAAAGAGCATGACGGCGATGAAGATCAGCGCCAATCCGATCTCGATGTAGAAATAAAGGCCTTGAAAGGAAAGCTTGGCATCTTTTAGAAAGGTCGTCCAAAGCTTTGCCATTTACTGCAGCCCCCTTCCGGTGACTTTGATGAAGATCTCTTCCAGGGTGGCTTCTTTTGTATGCATCATTTGGATGTTTCCCTTTTGGATGATTTGGGCCAAACGGTTCTTTTCCTCTTCCAAAACGAGAGACAAGGTTTCTTTCTTCAATTCAGCATTTTCCATATATTCAACGGCCACCATTTTTTCGCCGTATTTCAGCTTCAAATTTCTTGGAGAGTCGATCAATTTGATTTCGCCGTCAATGATAAATGCCACCCGATGACACAATTCGTCCGCGACGAACATGTTGTGAGTGGTCAGAAACACCGTAGTTCCTTTGGCGTTTTCTTCCTTTACAATATCCTTGATCTGGCTGGCGATGGTGGGATCCAATCCTGTGGTGGGTTCGTCCAGAAACCACATTTCAGGATGATTGATCATGCTTCGTACAAAGGTAAGGCGGTGTTTCATACCCTTGGAGAATTCCTCGGTCTTTTTGTTGGCGACGTGATCCAAGCCCACCATTTCCAGCAGTTTCATAGGATCTACCGTTGGCACGTCAAACAATTTCCTGTAAAAATCCAAGTTCTCCAATGCTGTCAGCTTTCCATACGCGTTGGACTGTTCGAAAGATACGCCGATCTTGTTGAACATTTCTCTTTTCGGGTGCCGCATGTCAAAACCTGCGACGGTCACTTCACCCTGCTGCAGGGGAAGCAGTCCCGTTAGTATGCCCTGTGTGGTGGACTTTCCGGCACCGGAAGGACCGAGAAATCCAAAAACCTCGCCTTTCTCGACGGTAAAATTTGCATTGTGGACGGCGTAGGCACCTCCTTTTTCGTAGGCGTGAAACAATTCTTTTACGGTGATCATGAAAAAACCTCCTTGGGTTGGATGTGTCCTGGCGGTCATATGACCTCTTAGTCACATTATAGACCCAGTATTGTTCCTTGTCAACAAAAGCAGGTGAAAAAATTTGCTTCATTGCATTCCTATATGGCTTGTGATAAAATGGCGGTGAAAAGATCATAAATGTGCTGGGGGTGCCTGTTAAGGCTGAGAGAAGTATGATTACTTTAACCCTTTGAACCTGATGCGGTTAGGACTGCCGTAGGAAAGCTTTCATTGTAGGACCCGAGCACTGTATTTGATTACAGTGTTTTTTTGTTTTTTTGGAAGGTGGGAAGGGTATGTTCGTAGATTTTCACAATCATTTGCATTCTTATAAAGACCGGTTGGACGAGGCGCTTTGCTTCATCCGGAAGGAAGGGATCCTCACCTTGGATTGTACGATCCATCCGGAAGACTACGCCTTCAGCAGATCCATTGGTCGAAAAAGTCCGTATGTCATCAGTGGTTTTGGGATCCATCCCTGGGAGGCCCATCGGTTTCATGAAAATCTGGAGGAGTTGGAACCCATGATGAAAGAAGCAGCATTTATAGGAGAGATCGGTCTGGATTTTCATTGGGTGACGGACAAGGCAACCTACCCGGCCCAGCGGGCGGTTTGCGATTTTATGATCCGACGAAGCAGGGAAATGGGGAAGATGTGCAATCTCCACACCAAAGGAGCGGAGACGGAAGTTCTGGCTCTTCTGAAGAAATACGACCATCCCAAAGCCGTCGTCCACTGGTATAGCGGTTCCAGGCACGTTTTTGATCGACTGAAGGACTTCGGTTGCTGTTTCACCATCGGCATCGATGTCCACACATCACAGCAAACCAAAGAAATGGTGGAACAACTGCCTCTAGAGCGGATCCTGACGGAAACGGATGGAATGGAAACCAGGCAGTGGTTGGATGGAACTCCTGGTTTTCCAGAGGATATCATCCATGTGGTGGAAGCCGTGGCGGGAATCAAAGGGATCCCAAAAGAGCAAGTAGTAGAGACCGTCTATAATACGACATTGTCCCTGCTGAAAGGTTAGGTGGTGAAAACATGAACAACGAAATCGTCAATGTGAGTTTGCAGATTTTGCCCATCGGGGAAGAAGAGATCTCCCTGGAAAGGATCGACCGTGTTTTGGAATACATCGGATCTACTGGAGTGAAGTACCTGGTCGGTCCCATGGAGACCACCATGGAAGGGCCCTACCATCAATTGATGGACATCGTGGCAAAAGCCCAGGATATTTGCTTTAAAGAAGGCGCAGGTCGGGTGGTGTCCGTCATCAAAGTAGACGCCAAAAAAACAGGGGTGACCATGGATGAAAAAATCAAAAAATATCGATAGGTTTTATCCCATTTTCGGGGTCGTAGTACTCCTGATCCTTTGGCAAGCTGTTGTGGTGATCCGCCAAGTCCCCGGGTATATCTTGCCTACGCCAGTGGAGATCGGCCAGGCATTGATCGGTGATCATCAGCTGATCTACCATCATTTGCAAGTCACCGTCTACGAATCCCTGGTGGGATTTGCCTTTGCCATTGCTTTGGCATTTGGTCTTGCAGTGATCATGGACAGTTTTGAGGCGGTGAAAAAGACCCTCTATCCCATTTTGGTCATATCCCAGACCATTCCCATCATCGCGTTGGCGCCATTGTTCATCATCTGGTTTGGATTTGGGGTATTACCGAAGATCGTTATCGTCATCATCGTCTGTTTTTTTCCCATCGCCATCAGTCTGGTGGATGGGATGGAAGCCATCGATGATGATTGTCTGAAATTGTTTGAGACCATGAAGGCTTCCAAGATCCAAACCCTGGTCCATTTAAAATTGCCCTTTTCCATGTCCACCTTCTTTGCAGGATTGAAGATCGCTGCCACTTACATGATCATGTCCGCTGTCATTGGAGAATGGTTGGGTGGGGACCGGGGCATCGGCGTGTATATGCTTCGGGCCAAAAATGCCTATGCGTTGGATCGGGTGTTCGCATCCATTCTGGTCATCGTCGCATTGAGCGTGATACTCATTGGTATCATCGACCTGATAAGCAACCGTGTATTGAAATGGCAAAATGAAAGGAATGAAGAGTGATGATAAAGAAATATGTAATGTATTGTTTGGTGAGCATGCTGGTTGTACTGCTGCTGTTTACTGGTTGTTCCAATGGCCCGGAGGGACCCAATGGATCGGAAGAGTTGGAGAAAACCACAGTGATCCTTGACTGGACCCCCAACACCAACCATACCGGTCTGTATGTGGCACTAAAGAATGGTTATTATGAAGAAGAAGGACTGGACGTGGAGATCGTCCAGCCCATGGAAGGTTCTTCCACTACCTTGGTGGCAGCGGGTCAGGGAGACTTTGGTGTCACCTATCAGGAAGATGTGACCTATGCACGAACTGGAAAGGATCCTCTGCCTGTGATCGCCATTGCCACCATCATCCAGGACAATACTTCGGGATTTGCCTGGAGAAAAGAGGAAAACATCCAAACCGTCAAAGATTTTGAAGGAAAAGTATACGGCGGCTGGGGTTCGCCGTCGGAAGAAGCCATTTTGGAGGCAATCATGACCAGTGCCGGAGCGGATTATACCAAACTTCGAAATGTCAATATTGGTGCCGATGATTTTTTTGCCGCGACGGACAAGGACATCGACATCGTTTGGATCTTCGAAGGCTGGACCGGCCTCGAAGCGGAACTGCGGGGTGTGGAGCTGGATTACATGCCACTGAAGGACCTGCATGAAGACTTGAACTATTATACTCCTGTCTTGGTGACCAATACGGCCCTTCGAGATAGTGATCCGGAGAAAGTCCGCAGATTTTTGAAAGCGACGGAACGGGGATATCGATACGCTATGGACGACCCGGAAGCAGCAGCGGCGATCTTGCTGGAGTATGCACCGGAACTGGACCAGGACCTGGTAGTGGAAAGCCAGAAGTTTTTGGCGGGAGAATACAAGGGTGAGGCCCCTCAGTGGGGCTTGATGGAAGAAGAAGTATGGCAGAATTACGCAGACTTCCTCCAAGGATACGGACTGCTGGAAAAGGAGTTGGATGTGGAAAATGCCTATACCAACGAGTTCCTTCCCCAATAGAAAACCGGTGATCCTTCTGGAGCACGTTGCAAAATCCTTTGACGACATGATCGTTTTCGAAGACATCACCCTCCATGTGGAAAAAGGGGAAGTGGTCACCCTGCTTGGATCCAGCGGCAGCGGAAAATCCACCCTCTTCAACATTATTGCCGGCTTGTACGGCGTAGATCGGGGAAAGGTGGAAGTAGAGGGCTCTGTCGGCTACATGCAGCAAAAAGATCTGCTTCTTCCATGGAAACGGGTTTATGAAAACATTGCCCTGCCCCTAAAACTGCAGCATGTCTCCAAAGAGATCATTCAAGAAAAGATCGAAAAATATCTTCCCTTGGCCGGGCTGGAGGGAACGGAAAAGAAATACCCCTACCAGTTGTCCGGAGGCATGCGCCAGCGGGTCAGTTTTGTCCGTACCTTGATGCGGGCGGAAGACATCATGCTCTTTGACGAAGCCTTCGGTTCATTGGACTATGCTACCAGAAGACAGATGCAGCATTGGCTGTTGGACATGAAAGACACCTTGGACAATACCATGGTTTTCATCACCCATGACATCGATGAAGCCATCTACCTGTCCGACCGGATCTATGTACTGTCCAAGATCCCGGCCACCATCGAACGGGAGATCGTTCTTGATTATGACAGGGATCACAAGGAAAAACGGTTTTTATCGCCCAGGACCATGGAGTTGAAAGAGGAGATATTGAAGCTGTTGTAAAGATTTGCCTTCCACCCGTAAAATCATTATAATGTAAGCACAACAAAAAATGAGCAGAGGTGAAAATATGGGTACCATACCGACTATGGAAGAAGCGCAACAATTGTTGGAAGCGTATAACAGCGACGAGTTTTTGCTGCGTCATGGGAAGATCGTCTCCGGCATCATGGGTCATTTTGCCGCAAAACACGATCCGGACAGAGTGGAATTCTGGAAGGTGGTAGGGTTGCTCCACGACCTGGATTTTGAAAAGTTCCCTGAGGAACATTGCAAAAGAACAGAAGCGATCTTGAAGGAAAATGGGTTGGATGAGGAGTTGATCCGTGCCATCGTCAGCCATGGCTATGGCATCTGTACGGACGTGAAACCGGAACTCATTATGGAAAAGTATCTTTTCGCCACCGATGAATTGTCCGGCCTTATTGGCGCTACAGCCATCATGCGGCCGTCGAAAAGCTTGTCGGATCTGGGTGTGAAGTCTGTCATGAAAAAATTCAAAACACCGTCATTTGCGAAAGGTTGCTCCAGGGATGTCATCGCCCAGGGAGCGGAAATGCTGGGATTGGAAGTGCGGGATCTGGTGGAAGAGACCATCGAAGCCATGAAGACCATGGGGGATGAGATCTTATAAGTCACAACGGAATAATTGTTGCATAATATGAATAAAGGCGGTGCACTATGGCAAGATACGACATGGACGAGTTATACAAGGTCACCTTGGAAAAATTGAATGAAAGAGGGGTCACCCTGGAAGCGATCGGGGAGCTGGTCATGACGATCCAGGCAAAATACCATCCGGAGATGACATTGGAAGAGGCCGTGGAAAACGTGGAAGCGGTCATCTCCAAAAGAGAGTCCATCCATGCCATCCTGACCGGTGTGGCTTTGGATGAGATCGCCGAAAAGAAGTTATTGCCCCGACCATTGCAGCAGATCGTGGAAACGGACGAGTCCCTGTATGGGATCGACGAGATCCTGCCCCTATCCATTGTGAACCTGTATGGAACCATTGGACTGACCAATTACGGCTATTTGGACAAGGAAAAGATCGGGATCGTCAAGGATCTGGACACCAAGGAAGGGGAACGGGTCAACACTTTCATGGATGATCTGGTTTGTGCCATTGCTGCAGCTGCAGCCAGCAGGATCGCCCATTCGGACAAATATTGAATGTATAAATATTCATTTGTGAAAAATATGTTGATTTAAAAATTTGCCTGTGGTACCCTAGATTTAACAACTAAATAAACGATATAGGTTCTAACGATTAAAAGGGAATGAGGTGCAATACCTCAGCAGCCCCCGCTACTGTGAGGAGGACAAACCCCCAAAGATGCCACTGCAACGAAAGTTGTGGGAAGGCTGGGAGTTTGGATGATGCCGAGCCAGGAGACCTGCCTGTGTCTGGAGAGATTCGTAAAGCTTCGGAGGGAAGATGTTTGCTTGTCGTAGAACGTTTGTTCTGCTATTATGCCCGGCTGAAAGCCGGGCTTTTTTTATTCCCTTCGGTAAAATGGAAAGGATGATCAACGTGAAAAAAAAGAAAGTCAAGTCAGCTGCAGTACTCATGATCGTTGGAGGAATGTTGTTTTATCAAAAACAGGTCCATGCCATGCATATCATGGAGGGTTTTTTGCCATTGCATTGGGCTCTTTTGTGGGCAGGAGCCACCATACCGTTCCTGATACTTGGTTATTTGAAGTTGCGCAAGATTTTCCAGGCAGAACCGGAAAAAAAATTATTGGTGGCTTTGGCTGGAGCATTTGTGTTCCTTTTGTCCGCTTTAAAGCTGCCGTCGGTAACGGGCAGTTGCTCCCATCCCACCGGAACTGGCCTTGGGGCTATTTTATTTGGCCCGTCCATCATGTCCGTCCTGGGCGTCATCGTTTTGTTGTTTCAAGCGTTGTTTCTTGCCCACGGCGGCTTGACGACACTGGGAGCCAATGCGTTTTCCATGGCGGTGGTGGGACCATTTGTGGCTTATGGATTGTTTCGACTGCTCCGGAAAGGTAATTGGAATGTGTACATCAGTGTTTTTGCGGCGACAGCTGTTGGAAACTTGGCTACTTACGTAGTCACCTCTTTCCAACTAGGATTGGCATTCCCTGATCCGGTCAGTGGATTGATGGGTTCTGTCGGGAAATTTCTGATGGTCTTTGCCGTCACCCAAATACCCATCGCTTTGGGGAAGGCCTGCTTAGTGCGTTGGTATTCAACAAGATCAAAGAAAACGAGAAAGAGGGATTGCTTTATGAAAAAATCTAGCATATTGATCCTAGTGCTTTTATTGGTTCTGATCGTGACCGTACCGCTGGTCCTGCTTCCCGATGCGGAATTCGGAGGAGCGGATGGTCAAGCGGAAGGGATCATCGCAGAAATCGACCCGGACTATGAACCATGGTTCCAGCCTTTGGTGGAACCGGCCAGTGGGGAAATCGAAAGCATGCTCTTTGCCTCGCAGGCTGCATTAGGTGCCGGTGTGATTGCCTATTACCTGGGTTATCGAAAGGGTTGCAAGAAAAATGCTTGATATGGATGCTTATGCATACAGCAACAAGATGGCTGAAAGATCGGCGGAATGGAAGCTGGGTTTCGCTTTGTTGGGGCTCACATCATCCTTGTTGACGTCGAAAGGACTCTTACATATGATCGTTGTTATCACCATGACCGTCATGGTGATCGGATTCGCCCGGATCCCATGGAGAGCCTATGTTCAATTATATTTGATCCCGGTGTCGTTTTTGTTGTTGAGCGTTTTGACATTGCTGGTTTCCATTTCCGGATCGGGAGATGGATTGGAATGGTATTGGAAAATGGGGAATTATCATATAGGAATATCAAGGGAATCGATCCGAATCGTGGGAGTGTTGACCGGTCGGTGTGTGGCTTCCTTGTCCTGTCTATACTTTTTAAGTTTGACCACGCCCCTGAACCAGTTGGTTGGTGTGTTGAAGAGGTTTCGTTTCCCCGTGATCCTCATTGAACTGATTGTTCTGATCTACCGGTTTCTTCATATTTTTCTTGCTTCGGTGCATGACAGTTATCATGCTTTGCAGCTGCGCAACGGATTCGCAACCATGAAAATTTCCAGAAAATCCCTGGCCATGTTGGTGGTCATGACCTATTCGAAGATGATGGAAAGCTACAACGACTGGCAAATGGTACTGGCGACAAAAAATTTTAACGGCGATTTTCACGTCTGAGGAGATAACATGATCGAAATCAAAGAATTGTATTATAACTACACAGATGGCAGTCAAGCTTTAAACAACATTTCTCTGGATCTGAAGAAAGGGCGCGTTATTGGCATTATTGGAGCCAACGGTGCCGGAAAGTCCACTTTGTTTATGAATATAATGGGAATTCTTCGGCCATCCCAAGGAAAAATATATTACAAACAAGATCCAATGACTTACGGCAAATCTTTTTTAAATAACTATCGTCAACAGGTGGGGGTCGTTTTCCAAGATCCGGACAAGCAGATCTTCTTTTCCAACGTCTTTGACGATGTTGCCTTTGCCCTGCGCAACGCAGGTCTTGATGAAATCTTGGTAAATGAGCGGGTAGAGGAAGCTCTGAGAGTCATGGAACTTTTGGAGGTGCAGAAAAAGCCGGTCCATCTGCTCAGTTATGGTCAAAAAAAGAGGGTTGCCATTGCCGGCGTATTGGCCATGGATCCGGAGGTCATCCTAATGGATGAGCCTTCCGCAGGGTTGGATCCTGCCATGAAGGAAGGTATCGTGGAGATCATTCGATTCCTGCAGAACAAGGGGACAAAAGTGGTGGTTTCCAGCCATGACATGGACTTTATTTATCGTATCACCGACTATGTGTACGTACTCCACCAAGGGAGAAATCGATTGGAAGGATCGCCGGAAAAGGTGTTTCTAGAAGAAGAGATCATTCGAGATTGCGGGTTGGAGATCCCCTGGTTGATCAAGGTCCACCGGCACATGCAGGTTCCGGTATTCAAAGAGGAGTCTGACTTATATCACTATTGGGGTGAAAAATCATGGAAATCGTCGTAGTAGGACTGGACTACAAAAAGGCCGCTGTTGGCATTCGGGAGAAAGCGGCATTCGATACCAACGCAAAAAAACACAAGTGGGCCCGGCATTTGCTGGATCAAGGCCATAGAGAGGTGCTGATCCTTTCCACCTGCAATCGAAGCGAAATTTATATGGTGTCCAAACAACCGAAAAAAGCGGTGGAGGATGCGCGGAACGCCTTCGCATCGATTTTTGGAGGCCAGGAGATCGATTCCTATTTAAACGTCTGGCAGGAAAGAGAAGGTATCATGCACCTTTACCAGGTGGCTTCCGGTTTTGATTCCATGGTGTTGGGGGAAGACCAGATCCTGGGACAGGTCAAACAAGCCTTGGAATTTGGAATGGAATACAAGCACAGCGGGAAATTTCTCAACAAGCTGTTTCGGGAGGGGGTTACCTTTTCCAAGAAGATCCGCCATCATTACGGTTTTTCCGAAACACCCATATCCACCTGCTATACAGGGATCCAATTGCTCAGACAGTCCGGAAATGGACTGGAGGGCAAAAAAGTGCTGATCACCGGTGCGGGAAACATGGGAACGTTGGCCCTTCGACATGTCCTATCTGAAAAACCGGAAAAGGTTCTCATGACCAACCGGAGGCACGACAATCTGATGGCAACTTTATCGGAGTACCAGCAAGTGATCCCGGTTCGTTATGACGACAGGTTTGATGCATTGGACGAAGCCGATGTGCTGATCTCGGCCACCGCTTCCCCTCATGTGGTGTACATGGCAGACCGGGTGAAGATTCGAAAAAAACCTTTATCCGTTTTGGACCTGGCCATCCCACGGGACGTGGATCTTGAACTTCGTCATCGGGATCGGATCTCACTCTTTGACATCGACGATCTTCGCAAGGTGGTGGATGGGAATATGGAGAAGCGACGGCAGATCGTGGAGCAGTGCAAGGAAGATCTCCAGAAAGAAGTCGAGGGTTACATTCATTGGAAAAAAGTCAGCAGGCTGGATCCGCTATTGGATTACGTCAGTGAGAAATGCGAAGGGATCCAGCGGGAAACCATCGGCTATCTGGAAGAAAATACAGAACTAACGCCGGATCAACTGGAAGAGATCGGCCGGCTACTGATGGGACATTTGAAACAAAGTTTTAAAAAACCCATTATTCGGATGAAAAAGCCGGATGACAAACTGCAGCAGTCCAACTTGGAAGTGTTTATGGAAGGACTTTCGAAAAGGCATGGTGGTTGATATGGCATATGGAGTGATTTTGAATGTGGAGAACATGGCAGCATTGATCATTGGCGGTGGATCCGTTGCAACCAGAAAAGCCGGATCCCTATTGAGGGAAGGCGCACGTGTCCGTGTCCTTGCGCCGGCTTGCACCCGGGAGCTGCAGGCACTTGAAGGCATTTATGGGGAAGGATTGGATTTTATATGGGATGAATACCGGATCGAATATCTGAAGGAAGCGGATCTGGTGATCGCCGCCACTTCCGATCCAATATTGAATGGAAAGATCCATGAAGACTGCAGAGAACGTCGAATCTGGTGCAACAACGTTTCTGACGGGCAGGCTTCCGATTTTTCCAATATGAGTAGCGTGGAAAGGTCCGGTTTGTTTTTTTTCGCATCCTCGAAAGGAGGTTCTCCGGGACAAACAGGAGAACTACTCAAAGAATTGGTGGAAGCGCTGGATGAAGAACGATTGATCGGTCTGGAAACCTACGCCAAGATCCGCAGAAGGATCCGTGAAGAAGTGGATTCGCCGAAAGATCGAAGCAAGATGTTGAAAGAATTGTCGGAAACAGCCACGGCCGGGTTGAATCACCGGTTCAGCGTCGCATTGGAAGGAGAAGATCATGATCATAAAGGTAGGTAGCAGAGGAAGCAATTTGGCCATGACCCAGACAAAATGGGTGATGGCCGAGATAAAAAAGCACCATCCGGAAGTGGATTGTTCGTTGCACATCATAAAAACAACGGGGGACCGGATCCAGGATGTAAGTTTGGATAAACTGGGAGAAAAAGGGGTTTTTGTCAAAGAGATCGAAGAAGCGTTACTGGACGGTCGCATCGATCTGGCAGTGCACAGCATGAAGGACATGCCCGGACAAACGACACCAGGTTTGCGTTTTTCAGCAGTTCCCAAGAGAGAAGATCCAAGAGATGGACTGGTATTGAACTTTGGAAGAAAAAGCCTGGAGGAGTTGCCGCTGGGTGCTCGCGTCGCGACTGGCAGCAAGCGAAGGGGGGCCCAGCTTTTGATCCATCGTCCGGATCTTCAGTTGGAACCCATTCGAGGGAATGTGGAGACAAGGATCCGAAAAATGAAAGAGCAAGGGTTTGATGCACTGGTATTGGCCATGGCGGGACTAAATCGACTTGGATTGGCAGGTGACCTGGAACACGTCGTTTTGCCTTTGGATGTACACTTGGTGATCCCAAGTCCGGCCCAAGGGATTTTGGGGTTGCAGATCCGGGATGAGGACTATAAACTTCACGAAGTCCTTATGTGCCTGGAAGAAAAGACGGCGAGGATCCAAATGGAAGCGGAAAGAGCTTTTCTGGTGGGGACAAATGGAGGATGTCATATTCCTATGGGCGCCTACTGTCATTTGGAAGGAGATCGAATCCGCTTGGAGGGGGTCTTTGGAGATGTAAAAGGAACTTATCTGAATCGAATGGAAATGGAAGGAACCGCAAAAGATGCAAAAATGGTTGGCCTGGCCTTGGCAAAACAAATAAAAGGGGGGACGGCATGAAGCAGGGAATGGTATATATTACAGGAGCCGGTCCAGGTGATGAAGGTTTGATCACGGTCGCCGGTCTGAAATCGATAAAGAATGCCCAGGTGCTGGTATACGATCGGTTGGCGGGAGCGGGACTGGTGGCCCAAGCGCCGGAAGATTGTGAGAAGATCTATGTGGGCAAGGAATCCAGCAACCACACCATGACGCAGGATGAGATCAACCGGTTGCTTTATGAAAAAGCAAAGGAAGGTCACATCGTGACCCGATTAAAAGGAGGAGATCCTTATGTTTTCGGAAGAGGTGGAGAAGAGGCCCTGTACCTGGAAGAAAGGGGCATCTCTTATGAAGTGATCCCCGGGATCACTTCCGGCATTGGCGGTCTGGCATACACCGGCATCCCCATCACCCACCGGGATCATGCTTCCAGTTTTCATATCATTACCGGGCATTTGAAGGATGAAGACCGGGAACTGGACTGGGAGACTCTGGCGAAGTTAAAAGGAACGCTGGTGTTCTATATGGGCATGGCCCAGTTGGAGACCATTGCCCAAAGTTTGATGGAATATGGCATGGACAAAACCACCCCTGTCGCATTGGTCCAGTGGGCCACCACTTTTCATCAACGCAGTGTAACGGGCAATCTGGAAAATATTATGGAGACGGCGAAAAAAGAAAAAATTTCGTCTCCGGTACTTATTGTGGTCGGAAAAGTGGTGGAACTCAAAGACAAGCTGAACTTCTTCGAACGCAAACCATTAAGGGGAAAGCGGGTGCTGGTGACACGTGCAAGAGCACAAAACAGCAAATTATCGGAGCGGATTCGCGGACTGGGTGGAGAAACTGTGGAATTTCCCATGATCCATGTGGAAAAAAGCACCGATACACCGGCATTTCGAACCGTGCTGAAACAACTGGGTTCCTACGATTGGCTCGTTTTCACGAGCCAAAATGGAGTAGAGTTCTTCTTTGATTCCCTTTTTGAAAATGGATTCGATGTGCGAAAAATAGGAAAAGCAAAAATTGCAGTGATCGGCAATGCCACTTCGGATGCATTGAAAAAGTATGGGATCCGAGCGGATTTGATCCCGGAGCATTTTGTGGCAGAATCTCTACTAACGGCCTTATCGTCCCAGCTAAAGGATACGGATCAAGTTCTTTTGTTGCAGGCAGAAGGGTCCCGTCCCGTTCTCAAGGACGGATTGGAAATATGCTGCATGGTGGATTCGGTGGATGTTTATAGAACCGTACGAGAAAATGCATGGGAAGAAGGAGATTTGGTGGATTATTTGAAAAACAACCGGATGGATGCCATCACCCTGACCAGCTCTTCTACAGCCACATATTTGTGGGAGGCGTTGAAAGGAAAAGAGGAACTGTTGGATGGGATCCCCTTGATTTCCATAGGACCTGTCACCAGTCAAACCATGAAAGAACTGGGATTTCCAGTGGCGAAAGAAGCGGATCCCCATAATATCGATGGATTGATCACAGCACTCTTGGAAGGAGTGAAGGCATGATGAATACAAACTTGCGTCCCAGAAGGCTGCGGGGAAACCCCATCCTGCGGCAGATGATCCGGGAAACCCGGTTGGAATTGGAGGATTTCATATATCCCTTGTTCGTAGAGGAAATGGAGACAGGGCGAAAATCCATCGATTCCATGCCCGGCATGTATCGTCATTCCATTCCCTCCCTTGTAGAGGAATGCGGGGAACTGATCGAAGCCGGGATCAACAAATTGATCCTTTTCGGGATCCCGAAGATAAAAGATCCGGTAGGTTCTCAAGGATACGACGACCGGGGGATCGTCCAGGAAGCCATTCGAGCCTTGCGAAAAGTGTACGGGGGAAAACTATATCTCATCACCGATGTATGTCTTTGTGAATATACATCCCACGGCCATTGCGGTTTACTGAACGAGGTCGGCAGCGTGGAAAATGATCCCACCGTTGCCCTGCTGGCCAAAACGGCGTTGTCACACGTCAAGGCGGGAGCGGACATGGTGGCGCCTTCCGACATGATGGACGGGCGTGTAGATGGAATTCGTCGATCATTGGATGAAAGCGGATATTCCCATATTCCCATCATGTCCTACAGTGTAAAATATGCATCTTCCTTCTATGGACCATTTCGCCAGGCAGCGGGTTCCGCGCCAAGCTTCGGAGACCGAAAAACCTATCAGATGGATCCGGCCAACAGTCGAGAAGCTTTAAAAGAGTTGGAACTGGATCTGGACGAAGGAGCCGACCTGGTCATCGTCAAACCGGCTTTGTCCTATTTGGACATTGTCTCTAAAGTGAAAGAGGCCTGCAAGGTGCCCGTAGTAGCCTATAATGTCAGCGGGGAGTTTTCCATGCTCAAACTGGCGATCGCACAGGGATTGATGAATCCGGAGGTCATCGAAGAGAGTCTTCTTTCCATGAAACGGGCGGGAGCTGATCTGATCATCACTTATTTTGCAAAAGAGTTGGCACAGACGTGGAAAGGAGAAAGAAGACATGAATCGAAATAGATCCGCAGCTCTATACGAAGCATCAAGGGAAGTGCTGCCTGGAGGCGTAAACTCTCCAGTGAGAGCTTTTGGCAGTGTGGGAATGCCGCCCATCTTTGCAGCACGAGCGAAGGGCAGTCGCATCGTAGACGCAGACGGCAACGAATATCTTGACTACATTTCCAGCTGGGGTCCCATGATCTTGGGTCATGCCAGCTCCATCGTCCATCAAGGAGTGGAAGAAGTCTTTGACGCCGGGATCAGCTACGGTTTGCCAACGGGAAAAGAACTGGATCTGGCTCGACTGATCCGGGAACTTTATCCGGCAGCGGAGATGATCCGTATGGTCAACTCTGGAACAGAAGCAACCATGAGCGCCATTCGCCTTGCCAGAGGATTTACCGGACGAGACAAGATCTTGAAATTTGAAGGCTGCTATCATGGGCATTACGACGGCTTGCTGGTAAAAAGCGGCTCGGGTACGTTGACATTCAATACGCCGACCAGCAAAGGCCTTCCAAAGGCCATGATTCAGGATACCTTGGTAGCACAATACAATGGAGTCCATGAACTGAAAGATGTATTTGCCAACATGGGAGATCAGATCGCAGCGGTGATTTTGGAACCGGTGGCAGGCAATATGGGAGTGGTAGCTCCAACCAAAGAATTTTTGCAAGAACTGGAACGATTGACGAAAGAAAATGGTGCCCTACTTATTTTTGATGAAGTCATCACCGGATTCCGATTGGGGTTGGAAGGTGCTGCAGGCCTTTTCGGCATGAAACCGGATCTGGTTTGTTTCGGGAAAATCATCGGCGGCGGATTGCCGGTGGGTGCTTATGGAGGAAGACGGGAAATCATGGAACACGTTTCTCCTTTGGGTGGTGTCTATCAGGCAGGTACCTTGTCGGGAAATCCTTTGGCCATGCACTTGGGGTGGAACCTGTTGAACCACTTGAAAGCGGATCCGGGCATCTACGATCGGATGGAGGACATGGCAAAGTTGCTGGAGGCAGGATTGATCGATGCAGCAACCAAGGCAGGAGTTGAGATCACCGTCAATCGAATAGGGGGGATGCTTTCTCCCTTTATGACAGTCGGACCTGTAACAACTTTTTCCCAAGTCATGACTTCCGATACACAGCAATACGAAGTGTTTTTCAAGGCTATGCTGGAAGAGGGCATCTTGCTTCCACCTTCCCAGTATGAAGGATGGTTTCTATCTGCCTCCCATAGTAGAGAAGACGTGCAGCGCACAATACAAGCTGCACAGATCGCATTTCAACAGGTAAAGGAGATGGCAAAATGACAACTGGCACTTTGTACGGCATCGGCGTTGGACCGGGAGATCCGGAGCTACTTACAGCAAAAGCCATACGCATTTTACAGAGGATCGATGTCATCGTTTCTCCCATTACAAAAATGGGGAAAAAAAGCAAAGCCAATCAAATCGCCGGGGAATACATCAATCCTGCCGTAGAAACCATGCTGTTGGAGTTTCCCATGGTGGATCTTCGAAAAAACGAAGAGATGCTGCATGGGGTGTGGGAATCCAATGCAAAAGCCATCGTTTCCGTGTTGAAGGAAGGAAAAGACGTGGCATTCATTACCCTGGGGGATCCCATGATCTACAGCACATATGCATACATGTTGCCTTTTTTCAACAAATTGGGCGTTCATCCGGTAACCGTGCCGGGGATCCCCTCCTTTTGTGCCAGTGCAGCTCACCTCAACATTCCCATCGCCAGAGGAAATGAGACCTTCGGAGTACTGACAGACATTCGAGAGGACCGGGATCTGGAAGAGGCGCTTCAAATCTACGACAATTTGATCATCATGAAGGCCAGTGCTTCTGTCGATGTGATCAATCGGGTGGTCCAACGTCAGGGGTTGGAAGGACGAATGTTCTCCGTAACAGATTGCGGTGGAGAAAACGAACAGGTGACTTATGGATCGTTGGAAGAAAAAATCGGGTATTTTACCCTGATCTTGTTGAAAAAAAATGAAGAATGGGAAAGGCAGGAGGAGGCGTGACAAAAAAAGCAATGCTGGTCGTCAGTTTTGGGACCAGCTATCATGAAACGAGAAAGAAGAACATTGATGCCATCGAATCGGAAATGAAAAATCGATTTCCGGACTACCGGCACCATCGTGCCTTTACTTCCGGCATGATCATGAAAAAACTGAAAAACAGGGATGAACTCCACATCCACAATGTGCGAGAGGCACTGGAATTCCTGAAAGAAGAGGGAGTGGAAGAAGTTGTGGTGGTGCCCACACACATCATCAACGGTTATGAATTTGAAAAAGTGATCTGGGCTTGCCAGGAGAACAGCCGATCTTTCCATAAATTGACCATCAGCCGCCCCCTTTTGAGCACCACCGATGACTTTCGTGAAGTGGTGGAGATTTTGGATGAAGTCTATGACTTTCACGACGGGAAAGCAGTGATATTTATGGGACATGGTTCGGAACATCATGCAAATACTGCCTATCCCGCCATGAACTTCATGCTGCAAGATACTGGCAGAGGTAATGCCTATATAGCCACTGTGGAAGGATACCCTTCTTTCGACATGGCAGTGAACTTTTTGGAGAAAAAGGCATTAGAAGAGGTGAAGTTGGTGCCCCTCATGCTGGTGGCTGGAGATCATATTGAAGAAGACATGTTGGGGGATGACGAAAAATCCTGGAAGAGCATCCTTTTAAACAAAGGATACCACGTAGAAGGAATTTTGGCGGGTCTTGGGGAATTGCCTAAAATAAGGCAGATCTATTGCAGACATGTAGAAGAGGCCATCGCCGGCAAGGGATTGACCATGAAGGGAGGAAAAACCCATGGAGTTTATTAAAAAGCCAATGGATATTGAAGAAGAAAGTTTTCGAATCATCGAATCGGAGGTGGATCCTGGTGTGTATGCATCTTTTAGCGACGAAGAAAGGATGGTGGTCAAACGAGTGATCCACACCACCGCCGATTTTGAATATGCATCCCTGCTCCGATTTCGACATGGACCCATTGCTTCTGCGAAAAAAGCGTTGGGCAAGGGGGTCAAGATCTATGCAGATACCAATATGATCAAATCCGGTGTAAACCCAAGAACACTGAAACGTCTGGGCTGTGAGATCGTCAATTTTGTAGCCGACGAAGACGTGATCCGAGAAGCGAAAGCAAGAGGGATCACCAGGAGCATGGTGTCCATGGAAAAAGCGTTCGATGACCCGGAAGTGAAGGGATATTTGATCGGCAACGCTCCCACGGCCTTGTTTACCTTGACAAAAGCCATAGAAGAAGGTCGAGTCCGACCGGATTTTGTCGTTGCAGTGCCTGTTGGCTTTGTTGGCGCAGCGGAATCCAAGGAAGATTTTTCCCGCATGGATGTGCCATCCATCATCGTCCAGGGAAGAAAAGGCGGTTCTACGGTTGCAGTCGCCTGTTTGAACGCCATCTTCTATCTGATGGATGATGAGAGGTAGGGCAGTGGAGCGGTTTGTTGAAAAAGGCGGGAAACGCCTTCGATACGGATTTACTACCGGTTCCTGCGCCGCCGGGGCAGCTAAAGCTGCTGCGATCATGCTTCTATCGGATGAAAAAATATCCACCGTTTCCATTTCCACCCCGAAGGGCTGGGAGCTTTCGCTATCGGTTGAAAATGCAAGGGTGGAAGAAAGTTCGGTCTCCTGCATGATCAGAAAAGATGCCGGGGATGATCCGGACAGTACCCATGGCATGTACATTGGTGCCCGTGTAAAAAAAACGAAAGAGGCGGGCATACGAATCCTTGGAGGAGAAGGAATTGGTGTCGTGACAAAAAAGGGATTGGACCAACCGGTGGGTTCGGCTGCCATCAATTCCATACCCAGACAGATGATCCTTCAGGAAACCCGAACCGTGATCCAGGAAACGGGGTACCAAGGAGGGCTGGAAGTGACGATTTTTGTTCCCGATGGAGTGCAGCGAGCCCGAAAAACCTACAATTCCCGTATTGGAATCGAAGGGGGGATCTCCATCATCGGAACGACTGGGATCGTGGAACCCATGAGTGAAAAAGCGTTGTTGGATTCTCTTCGAGTGGAGCTGAACGTAATACGAAACAACGGTTCTCATCAAGTGATCGTTTTCCCTGGAAACTATGGAAGGCAGTTTGCGTCGGATCACTTGGATGTTTCCATGGAAAACAGCATCAAGATCGGGAACCATTTTGGCGAAGTACTGGAAATGATCTCCGATTTAAAGTTTCAAGAAGCGGTTTTTGTGGGACACATCGGTAAAATGGTGAAACTGGCAGGCGGTATCATGAATACCCATTCCCATCATTCGGATGCGCGCATGGAGATTTTGGCTGCCCATGCAGGAGCATGTGGTGCAGACAAGGAATTGCTGCAAAAGATCCTGTCCAGTGCTACATGCGACGATGCCTTGGATCACTTGAAAAAAGATGGTCGGATGAAGCCGGTGATGGAAAAAATCATGGAACGGATCGAGTACCATCTACGCTATAAGTTGGGACAGGAATTGGACTTGAAGCTGTTGGTCTTTTCCAACGACCATGGCATCCTGGGTTGGAATCCATCTGCATTTTCCCTGATCAGGGAACTCTACCCCGTAGCTATTGTGGGTATGGGACCAGGGCATCCCGATTATGTGTTGCCCAAAGCCTGGGAAGCACTGGAGGATGCAGAGGTCCTTATCGGAGGCCGACGTCATCTGGAAAGTCTGGAAGGACGACTGCAGATGGAAGGGAAACAAAAAATGTACGTGGAGGATGGTCTTTCCGGGGCATTGGAGTGTATGAAAACCTTTCATAAGAAAAAACAGGTGGCCTGTCTCGTATCCGGCGATCCGGGGTTTTACAGTCTGACCGCCTATTTGAAAAGAAATGCACCGGAAGTGACATTTCGTGTGGTTCCTGGGATATCTTCCGTTACCTATCTCTTTTCAAGGTTGCAGGAAATGTGGCATCCGGCAGATATTGTCAGTCTCCATGGCAACAATGAATTTCCGCTGGATCGAATCCGGTCTGCGCCTGTTTGTGTTTTGCTGACCGATCCTAAAAACACTCCGGGCCAAATAGCCAGGATCTTGTTGGACAAAGGAGTGGACCGCACCATGATCGTGGGGGAAGATCTTTCCTATCCCCAGGAGAAGATCACCCGGTGCAGCTTGGAGGAAGCAAAGGCAATGGGATTTGAAAATCTGAATGTGGTGGTGTTGATTGATGAAAAAATATTACCCGGGTATCCCGGATGAACATTTTGAACGAGGGGCCGTTCCAATGACCAAGGAAGAGATCCGAGCCATCACTATGTCCAAATTGCGGATGGAAGATGGTTTGGTCGGTGTGGACATTGGTGCCGGGACAGGATCCATCACGGTGGAAATGGCCTTGCAGACCCCTAATGGCAAAGTTATTGCCATCGAGACCAATGAAGCGGCCATGGATCTGATCCGGAAAAATCTGTCCTTGTTCCGCCTTCATAATGTAATCCCGGTGTTGGGAAAGGCCCCCGAAGATCTGGACATTGTAGAACCGGTAGATCGGATCGTGGTTGGAGGCAGCAAGGGGAATTTGCCCCAAATCGTGGAATGGATCGCAGGTCATTTGAAAGCGGATGGTATTGTGGTCGGCAATTTTATCGTTTTGGAAAACGCCGTGATGTTTATCCAAGGATTGAAAGCAGCCGGGTTTGACTGCGAGACCATACAGGTGAGCGTTGCCAGGGGACGGTCGGTAGGAGGAGTTACCATGATGGAGGGAAACAATCCCATTTATATCGTCACTGGAAAACTAAACAAAGAAGAGGAGATCCAATGATGGAAAAACAAGTATATTTTATCGGTGCAGGACCGGGAGATCCGGACCTGATCACAGTGAAGGGGAAAAAAATCGTAGAGAGCAGCGATGTGATCATTTATGCCGGTTCGCTGGTCAATCCGGACATCATCGCGTGTGCAAAGAAAGAAGCAGCCATTTACAACAGTGCATCCATGACTCTGGAGGAAGTTCTGGAAGTCATGGAAAAAGCAACGGCAAGCAACTTGTTGGTTGCCCGAGTCCACACTGGAGATCCTTCGATCTACGGAGCAATAAGGGAACAGATGGATGCACTAGAAAAAAAAGGAATCACATACGCAGTGATCCCGGGAGTCAGCTCTTTTACTGCGGCAGCTGCTGCACTAAAAAAGGAATTTACTCTTCCCGGCGTATCCCAAACCGTCATATGCACCCGACTGGAAGGACGCACGCCTGTACCGGAAGGAGAAGCGCTTGAAAAACTGGCGTCCCATCAAGCATCCATGGCCATTTTTCTCTCCGTTCAGGACATGGATAACGTGGTTGCCCGTCTGATGACTCATTATCCCGGAACGACTCCTGTGGCCATCGTGGAAAAAGCAAGCTGGCCGGAAGAAAGGATCCTGTTGGGAACACTGGAAGACATCGCTGAAAAGGTGAAAACGGCGGGAATCACCAAAACGGCACAGATCCTTGTGGGAGATTTCCTTGGAGACGAGTATGAATTAAGTCTGCTCTACGACAAACACTTCACCCACATGTTCCGGGACGGGATCCCCAAATGATAAAAGACCATTCCCTTGGCGTCATGGCTTTGACGAAAAAGGGATGCGCATTGGCCAGAAGGGTGGAGAATTTAGTACCGGACCGACCTGTGACCCTGTACTTGCCGGAGAAATGGACCTTGGGGACAGAAGTCGGCTATTCATTCTTCCGGGAAACGGTGGAGAAGGCGCTTTCGTCCCATGCTGGCGTTCTTTTCATAATGGCCACGGGTATTGTCGTTCGAAGCATTGCTCCCATGTTGGATTCAAAAGACAAGGATCCGGCAGTTCTGGTAATGGACGAAGGGGGAGTTCATGTCATTAGCCTGCTCTCCGGTCATTTGGGTGGCGCCAATGATCTGGCAAGGAAATTGGGTCGATGGTTGGGAGCACAGCCGGTGATCACTACAGCTTCCGATGTTTCCGATAAACATGCGGTGGATGTTTTAGCCTTGAAATATGATCTGATCTTAAAAGATCTGGAGGGGGCAAAAGTCATCACCTCCCTATTCGTCAACGATGAACCGGTAAAAGTGGTGGATCCTTTTGGTTACATGAACAAGGAGACCTTTCCTTCGTGTCAAGAACCGAAGGGAATTTTAGTCGTAAGTTCTCAACGGAACATTACCATGGATCTTCCTTTTGTCCAGTTGATCCCGAAAGATCTGGTGGTAGGGTTGGGTTGTCGTAAAGATATTCCTTTTGAAACGATCAAAAGAGCGTTGCTTGAAACTTTTGAAGAAAATAATTTGGATTTGGACGGATTGGCTTTGATGGCGACGGTGGACATCAAGGCGGAAGAAGCGGGTATCCTGGAAACGGTACAATGGCTGGATATCACACTGGTGGTTCTTTCCAGGGATCAGCTTGCAAGGACGGAAGAGAAGTTCGTTCAGTCCAGTTTTGTGAAAAAGACCATCGGTACTGGTGCAGTGGCCGAGCCTTGCGGTTACATCGCATCCAAAAACGGGACACTTTTGGTTCCCAAGACAATCAAGGATGGCGTGACGCTGTCCATATGGAGGAGAAAAACGAATGTATAAAATAAATGTGATCGGGATCGGTCCCGGATTTGAAGAAAACATGACTGGTCAGGCCATACAAGCGATCAAGGATTCTCAAGTAGTGGTTGGATATAAAACCTATATGGAATTGATCCGTCCACTGACGGTTGGAAAAGAGATCGTGGAAAATGGAATGACCCGAGAAGTGGAACGATGCAAAAAGGCCATCGAACTGGCTATGAAAAATAAAGTGGTTTCCGTTGTCAGCAGTGGAGATCCGGGAGTGTACGGAATGGCCGGTCTCATTTTGGAGATCCTCGCCAAGGAACATGACTTGTCGAAATTCGATGTGGCCATCATTCCGGGTGTTACTTCCGCCAATGCAGGAGCGGCCATATTGGGATCTCCCCTGATGCACGATTACGTGACCATATCCCTGTCGGATCTGATGACGGATTGGTCACTGATCGAAAAGCGGATACATTGTGCAGGACAAGGGGATTTTGGTGTGGTATTCTATAATCCAAAGAGCAAATCGAGACCGGATTATTTGAACAAGGCCCAAGAGATCCTGCTGCAGTATAAATCTGCAGATACGATAGTAGGCATCGTGAAAAATGCATTTAGAGATGGTCAGATCCATCAAATCTCCACATTGGGAGTCTTGGACCAATTGGATGTGGATATGTTCACTACCGTTTTCATTGGAAACAGTGCCACTTACGTAGAAAATGGACATATGATCACGCCAAGGGGTTATCAGATATGATCGTGGTCTTTGCCGGAACAAAGGACGGCAGAGACTGGGTATTGGATAGATTGGATCAAGGGGAGGAGATCGTGGTCAGTGTGGCTACGGCCTACGGTGCCAGTCTCTATCCGGAACAGGAGAAGCTGCAGGTGGTATCCGGAAGAAAAAACCTGGAGGAAATGAAGAAATTTCTCCTTGCTCACGATCCGAAGCGGGTAGTGGATTGGACCCACCCTTATGCGGTAGAAGTCTCCAGAAATATAAAGAAAGCCTGTGAAGAGCTGGTCATTCCCTATGGAAGGATCCATCGGGAAACTTCCTTGGTTGGTTTGGAACATCCCAAGATGTACACCTTCCATCGATATGAGCCATTGACAGAATACCTGAAAAAAACGAAAGGAAACATACTGTGGACCATTGGCAGCAATGGGTTGGATCAGGTGATGATAAAGGATCTGATCCACCGTTCCTATGTGAGAGTATTGCCCACATCCCAGGTGTTGATGAAATGCGAAGGGTTGGGGTTGGATCCGAGCAGGATCCTTGGTCTGCAGGGTCCGTTCAGCAAAGAGCTCAATCTAGCGATCTATCGAGATTACGATATCGAATATATGGTGACAAAGGACAGTGGAAAACCTGGAGGTACTTTGGAAAAAGTATTGCCGGCTTTGGAAATGGGAATACAAGTGCTTGTCTATGGACGACCGGTAGAATAGAAGGGAGAACCAACACATGAGTCGATTTATGATTGCAGGAACCAGCAGCAACGTGGGGAAAACTACTTTCTCCTTGGGGATCATGGCGGCGTTGACGAAACGGGGAATGAAAGTCGGTCCCTGCAAGACCGGACCGGATTATATCGATACAGGGTTTCATCAGATCGTCACAGGAAGGCCATCTTACAACCTGGACACGTATCTTCTGGACGAGGACACCATAAAATACTTGTTGGATCGGGTGGAACAGCAGGCGGATGTTGCCATCGTTGAAGGCGTCATGGGAATGTTTGATTCCTTAAGCTTGAAAGATCCAAGAGGCAGCAGTGCATATACTGCCTCCATGACCAAGACGCCGGTGGTCCTGGCCATTGATGGCAGCGGGATCTCCAGCAGTGCAGCCGCCATGGTTTTGGGATTCCAGCAGATGGACCCACATGTAGAGGTCCGCGGGGTTTTGGTGAACCGAGTTTCCGGAGAACATCACTATCAATTGATCAAAGAAGCCATCGAGTACAAGACAGGGATCCCCTGTTTTGGTTATCTTCCGAAGAACAAGGATTTTCATTTGGAAAGTCGACATTTGGGTTTGGTGCCCATCGATGAAGTGGAGAAGTTTCATGAAAATGTGGGAAAACTGGTAGAGACGGTGGAAGCCTGCATCGATCTGGATGGATTACTGAGGATGGCCAAGGGTGTGGAGACCATGGAAGTGGACCAGGAGCGGTTTATGGTCATGCAACAACAACTGGCGACTCATTTTGCCGGCAGGAAAATAGGGATCGCCAGAGACAAGGCTTTCACCTTCTATTACCAAAGCAATTTGGATCTATTGACCGACGCAGGAGCGATCCTGGTGGAGTTCTCTCCCATGAAGGATGCTCGTCTGCCGGAAGGGATCGATTCCCTTTATATCGGAGGCGGATTTCCGGAAGTGTTCGCGAAAGAGTTGGAAGAAAATGTGTCCATGAAAGAAAGTATTCTTGAATACCTGGAAAATGACGGAAAATGCTACGCCGAGTGCGGAGGTTACATGTATCTTTCCACTACCATCACCCAAGAAGAAAAAGGGACCCATGAGTTTGTGGGGTATCTGCCCTTTCACATGGAAATGACGGATCGGTTGCAGAATTTCGGATATGTACGGCTGGAAATGGATTTTCCGGAAGCTCCAAAAGAAACCAAAGGTCATGAATTTCACCACACAAGGATATGGGAGGGTAGAGAACACCTTCCCGGCTTTTATCGACTGGCCAAAGAAAAAGACGGAACCATCATCAAAAACTGGGAATGTGGAGCACATAAGAAACAGACGATTGCCGGGTACCCTCATTTGATGTTTTACACTGCACCGGAATTGACGGAAAAACTCCTGTAAAACGATTGAAAACGAGCATGTCCCTTAGGCGGCTTTGTGTTAAAATAGAAGGAGATCGACTAGAATTTATCGGCAAGGAGACGGAATATGAGCGAATTCAAGCATGGAGGTAATGTATGGCAGGGAGGTTCTCCCTTTCAATGGAAGGACTTTTCGGCGAACCTGAATCCGGAAGGAACACCGGAGATCATGAAACAGGCGATCCTGGATTCGGTGGAGGAGATCGGGTTTTATCCCGATGTGAACATGGAAGAGACCAAGGAAAACTTGGAAGATTTTTTATCATTTCCCAAGGAAAACATATTGCCCGCCAATGGGGGCATTGGTGCACTTCAACTGATCGTGGAGAAGGAACGGCCGAAAAAAACGGTGATCCTACAACCGGCTTTTGTAGAATATCAGCGGCTCAGTGAAAATATCGGGGCAAAAACTGTGCACGTTCCCATACTGCAAGACGATAAAGTGATCTACGATCTGGATCGGATCTGCAGGGAGATGGAGGAGGACACCATGCTTTTCGTCTGCAACCCGTCCAATCCTCTTGGCAGCATTTTGGAACGAGACAAGTTGGAGTTTGTATTGACTCAAGCCAGAAACAAAGGAACCTTGGTGGTGCTGGATGAAGCGTTCATCGATTATTGCGATGATCTGTCCTGCCGGGATCTGGTGTTTGAATACGACAACTTGATCATTGCCGGATCCCTGACAAAAATGTTTGCCATACCGGGCGTTCGCTTGGGCTACGTATTGACCAATACCAGCCGATTGGATCGCTACCGACGATTTCAAACCCCATGGACCTTGTCGGCCCAAGGAGTGGGGGCGGCAAGAGCCTTGCCCGAACTGAAAGTTTTTGTCGAAAAATCGGCTGCCGTCAATAAAAAAAGACGCAGTGAGATGAAAATGGAACTGGAGAAGTTGGGATTTTTGGTTTTTCCGTCCATGGGCAATTATTTGTTGTGCAAGATCCCATGGAGTCAATGGTCCGTAGCGAATCTGCAGAAAGAATTGTTGGGGGACCGGGTCCTGATCCGGGATTGTTCCAATTACGTGGCCTTGGGCGATTCCTATTTTCGAATCGGGATCAAGGATGAACAGGCAAACAACGAATTGTTGGAATCTTTGAGAAAAGTGTTGGATCGACTCCTGGATAAAGGGACGGTGGGGACGTGCTGAAAGAAAACATGGAGATCTTGTTTCTCGCCTTTCTATTGGATCTGATCTTGGGAGATCCCTATTGGCTCTACCATCCCGTACGAGCCATTGGGGCCTACATCAATTTTGAAGAGAGGCTGATCCGACGTTATTTCAAGGAAGACGGAGCACTGCGAGCCGCTGGAGTCGCCCTTGCCCTGGATACGGTGTTGGTTACCGTTTTGGTGGTATGGGGGATCTTGTGGTTGGGGGATCGGATTCATCCGATCCTGGGATATGTCCTTAAAGTCTATTTCGTGTATGCATCCATTTCCCTAAAATCTCTCCGCTACGAAGGCCTTCAAGTGGTGAAAGCCTTAAAGAGTGGTCTGCAAGCCGGAAGAGAGCGGCTGCGCTATATCGTGGGCAGGGATACAAAAGATTTGTCGGAACAGGAAGTGGTGAAAGCCACTGTGGAGACCATTGCGGAAAACACCACTGACGGCGTCATCGCACCCATGCTCTATGCCCTGCTTTTTGGACCGTTGGGCTCCATGGCTTTCAAGGCTGTCAGTACCCTGGATTCCATGGTGGGCTATCAAAACGACAAATACATCGATCTGGGACGGTTTTCCGCCAAGACCGATGATGTTTTAAACTATATACCGGCTCGATTGACAGGACCGCTGATGGTGGTTGCTTCCTTTTTTTTGAGTCTGGATCTTAAAAGGGCATGGAAGATCCTGAAACGGGATCATGCCAACCACAAGAGCCCCAATTCCGCCTGGTCGGAAAGTGCAGCGGCCGGCGCATTGGGGATCCAATTGGGGGGAGCCCACGAGTATGGAGGGGTGCTGGTGGAAAAACCCACCATAGGAGATGGGACACGGGAAGCAAGGGAAGAGGACATTCGAAGTACGATACATCTGATGTTCATGTCTGCAGTCTTGTTTATCGCCCTGATAGGAATGATCTATTTGTTTCTTTGATGAGAAAAACACAGGTACAATAAGGATCTGTGTTTTTTGTTTCGTTAAAATTTGATTAAAACCTGTTGGGAATCGTTTACTCCATCTTGTTAATTTGTTATCATGGTAAAAGACAAGGAGGGATCCATTTGATCGAAGTATCCAATCTAAAAAAAGTCTACACGTTAAGCAAGAAAGACCGGCAAAAGGAAAAGACGGCCCAGCGGGAAAAAGTTGCCGTAGACGGCATTTCCTTTCAAGCCCGGGAAGGGGAGATCTTTGGCTTGCTAGGGCCCAACGGCGCCGGGAAAACCACGACCCTGCGGTGCATCTCCACCCTGATCAAACCGACTGCCGGAAGCATTCGGGTGGAAGGGTATGACGTGGTGGAATCCGGACAGGATGTGCGAAGCTCCCTATGTTTTCTGACCAACGAACTGAAGCTGGACACCCACTTCACGCCGGCTTATACCATTGAATTTTTTGGAAAGCTCTATGGTCTGGACAAGGAAGTCATCCAGGAAAGAAAAGAGGAACTGTTCCAACGTTTTGGGATCAATGATTTTCAAAACGTGGCCATAGGAGAGTTGTCCACGGGGATGAAGCAGAAATTGTCCATTGCCGTCAGCCTGGTCCATGATCCGAAAATCATTATTTTTGACGAGCCCACCAACGGTCTGGACATCATCACCGCAAAAGGGGTCACGGATTACCTGGTGGAAATGCGAAACAAGGGCAAAACCATCATCATCTCCACCCACATCATGAACGTGGCGGAAAAACTATGCGATCGCGTCGCCATCATTTTGGATGGAAAGATCGCAGCGGAGGGGACCGTTGCGTCCATTTGTGAATCCATGGGACAAAAAGATTTGGAGGATGCTTTCTTCCAGATGTATTTAAAGAATCAGGAGGTGGGTCATCTTGGGTAAAATGATAGGAATCATCGTAAAAAAAGAACTTCGAAGACTGTTTACGGATCGTCGTTTGGTTTTCACCACATTGATCTTGCCGCCAGTGATGCTGATCGTGCTTTATGGTGTGATCGGTATCGGTGCCAGAAGCATGATCACCGATGTAGAAGAACACGTGTCTACCGTTTATACTGTTGAGGCACCGGACGCCTTGAACCAGGCCATTGCTGCAGCAGGTGCAGAAGTGGAAACGGTAGGGACTGGTGAAGTCGACGGGATCAAGGAGCAGATCCTTCAAGGAGATGCGGATGTCCTCTTGGTGGTGGATCCGGAGTTTGAATCCAAGGTGTTAAACTACGAAGGGGGCGAAAAGCCCAACATCGACACCTATCACAATCCCAGTGAAGATTATTCCTCCAGCGCCCATTATTTGGTGCAGCAGGTCCTTGGCGCCTATGAAAACCAATTGCTGGGAGAACGGTTGGGAAACCCGGCTTATGCCTCGGTCTTTGACATCAACCGCAACAATGAGGAAGCGGAAGTAATGGATGACCGAAAAGCGTCCGGCCGTTTGTTGTCCATGCTGCTCCCCATGATGATCACCATATTTCTCTTTGCAGGGGCCATGTCCCTGGGTCCGGATTCCATAGCCGGAGAAAAGGAAAGAGGCACCATGGCGACCCTGCTCATGACACCGGTTGGTCGAAACGTCATTGCCTTTGGAAAAGTGATCAGCTTGGGGATCCTGGCGTTTTTAAGTGCCCTGTCGTCATTTATCGGCATCATCATCGCCTTGCCCATGTTGGCAGAATCCATGACTGGAGATCTGGGGATGAATTTGGGTGAATTTATTCAATATGGGCCCAAAGACTATTTGATGATCCTGGCGATCCTTATTGCCCTGGAAGGGATCTTCGTTGGCCTCATCAGCGTTGCTTCCGTTCTGGCAAAAAATGTAAAAGAAGCAGGGACTTATCTGATGCCCATTTACTTTGTCGTCATGATCGCGGCCTTCAGCAACATGTATTCTACGAAAACTCCGGAGATCGTGGAGTATGCCATTCCGGTATATGGAAGCATCTTGGCCATGAAAAGCGTGTTGAATTTTGAAATGCCCATGGTTGGACTGTTGCTCAATGTGGGGGCTGCCTTGGTGGTCACCGTCATTTTGGTGTATGTCATCAAAACACTTTTTGAGAAGGAAAGTGTCATGTTCAATCAGTAGAACTTTGATTTATTTATGGTTTCAAGGGTATAGATTTTGTATCGACGATCAACGAACGAGAGGATGATTCACATGACTTTACGAAAAATTTTAACGGAGAGAAAATCGATTCGGGAATTCAAGGAAAAAAACGTGCCATTGGATACGTTGCAAGCGATCTTGACCGATGTGCAATACCGGGATGCATTGGTAAAGGATACGGACCTGGAAGCCATGCTTCTGGAAGACGGGGACTGGGCCTGCAAGATACTGGAGGGCATTGCAGGATACAATGGCCACATGGTCAAAGCCCCCCATTATGTCTTGTTTCTAAGCAAGGAAATAGCAAATCATCAAATCCAAACGGGATACTATGCAGAAAGTCTGATGCTGAAACTGGCCATGGCCGACATCGACAGCTGTTGGCTGAACGTTCCGGAAGACGGATCTGACGTCAAGGAAGCTTTGGGGATCTCTGACGAGCGGGAGGCTGCGGCCTTGATTGCCGTCGGGTATAAAAAATGGGACAAAAAAGTGATCAATCCTCTTGAAACGGGGCAAAATTATTCCAAGGCCACCTTGAAAGTGGTGGACGACAATACGTCCTATCGGTTGAAACCGGAAGAGCTGGTCTACCTGGATGAATGGGGAAAGAACCCCACTTGGGATGAACTGAGATCCTATGGTTTGGAAGATGTTTTTCATTATGTACGATTTGCTCCATCCACGTTGAATCGTCAGCCCTGGCGATTTATCCTTCGAAATAAAAAAATATATGTGGCCATTCGAAAAGACGAGGAATTGAAGATCAACGCAGAACACGAGATGCTGGAGGCGGGCATCATCATGTTTTATCTGGAGAAGATCATGTCGGAATATGGGCTGCAAGGATCCTGGACGCTGGTTCCAAGAAGCGGGAAAGACCAGGGGATACCCGCAGATTATTTCGTACCGGGGTATTTTTCCAGGCAATAAGAAAAAGAACCGTTTCGGTTCTTTTTTTCGATAGAATGCAGAAGGGTAGGGGGGACAAGCATGGATGCCGTTGAAAAAATCATCGCATTGGGAGCGATTCCAGGGATCGGGTCCCGTACCATTCATCACGCATATGAGTTTTTTGGGGGTCTGGAACAGCCTTCCATGGAAGATCTGTTGCGTTTTGTCCAGATGCTTCAGAAAAGTACGGTGAAAAAACATGTGTTGGAACAGGCACTGCGCAAAAAAGACCGGATCTTGGAAACCTGCCACCGATCCAATATCCGGCCTGTTTCGTTTGATCAACCGAACTATCCTCCAAAATTCGGCAGGTTGGATGTTCGCCCTTCCATCCTTTATGTAAAAGGGAATGAAAAACTGCTGGCAAACAAGGAATCTATTGGGATCATTGGTACCAGAAAACCGTCCCAGGAAGGTCGGGAAAGGGCTTTTCGTTTTGCAAAAAGAGCTGGAGAGAGAGGGCATACCATCATCAGTGGATTGGCGGCAGGGTGTGATACCTATGCCCATATGGGTTCTTTGGATACCACGGGAAGGACCATGGCCATTATGCCAGGTGGGATCAATAGGGTCTATCCCGCCATTAACGAAGAATTGGCCATAAGAATCTTGGACAACCAGGGGCTCCTGGTTTCCGAGTATGAGCCGGATGAAAAACCGGAACAATATAAATTTATTGCCAGAGACCGGCTGCAAGCTATCTTTAGCAACAGGATGCTGGTAGTGGAAACAGATATCGTCGGCGGGACCATGCATACGGTGAATTTTGCCAAAGATCTGGACAAACCCATTGCAGTGGTAGGTTATCCCAATATGGATCCGAACAGTCGAAGAGGAAACCGGGTACTGATGATCCATCCGGATTACCGGATCCGCTGCATTGAAAACGACGGTGATCTGGACCGTTATCTCCATGAAAAAACATAAGGGGATCTGGATCATAGTCTTCTTGCTTCTTTGGTGGATCGGTGGTTATCTGATCAGTATCCCTGTCATGGCTTTGTACAGTGTGCAACAGCAAAGCTTGTGGCGTCCTGCGTTGAAAGTGACCATGCCTGGAGGTTGGTCGACTTTGGAAAAAGACTGGTATCCCATTGTGTTGACCAGCGGAAATTCCAGTGTGAGCCGGGTGTTGAATCAGGATGCCCGCATGGTGGTGCATTACAGTTTTGGAGCTTTGGATGGGGTCCATTCCAAAATTTACGATAAGGACAGTAAATATTTTCTTTCTTTCTATGGATGTTATATAATAAGTCTGGATGATGACCCACGGGTTCTATACAAAGAAGACGGTACGTGGGATGAAAAGCTTTTGCAGCGGATCCCCAACTATGATCTGGATGTGCTTGTTTTGAGCAGCTTGGGTTGTTTTGATACAAATTCTTCCTACGAGATCACGGATCGAAAAAGTGGGATCGCTGTTGCCGGATTCGATGATTGGACTCGATTTGATGCAAAAGTCCATACCAACAGTCCCGACCATGATTGGTCGAGATTTCATCCCGCCTATTTTCAATACGGTTTTCCTCTGGGAAATGCAGAGGAGGATTTTCCAAAGGTGGATCTGAACGGACGCATGTATGCCCGATATTTTGAAGACGAGTCTTTATATGTGATGTTTTTTATTATCGGGGAAGAAGAAGATTTCATCCAGGAAACAGACGAAAGATTCATTCAACGATCCGTGGTCACTCCCAGATAGAATCCGAATGGACAGAAGGAGCAGGAATGGAAAGAGATGTACTGGAACTGGCAAAAATGATCCAGGCTCAGGCAAAGACGGGCCTCCATTTTGTCACCAACGATTATGAATTGGAACGTTACGAGCAGATCATGGACACGACGATCCAACTGATCGCACAGCTCAGTGCCCAGGAACCGGAGCGGATCCATATGGCGCTGCACAGCGAATCCTTGTACGTAACGCCGAAAGTGGACTTGAGAACGGTGGTATTTGATGACAAAGGCCGTTTTTTATTGGTAAAGGAGAAAGTCGACGGCAAGTGGACCTTGCCGGGAGGTTTCTGCGATGTGGGGTTCAGCCCTTCTGAAGTGGCCGTCAAGGAAACCTGGGAAGAGGCGGGGATCAATGTAAGACCTGTTCGATTGCTGGGAGTTTTGGACAAGCGAAAACACGAACACCCAAAGACCTTGTATTATTTATATACTATTTTCATGCTTTGCGAAAAGGTGGGTGGGGTGGAACAGCCGGGAAGCGAGACCCTGGATGTCCAATATTTTGCTTTGGACGATCTGCCGGAGCTGTCCACCTATCGTGTAACAAAGCGGCAGCTGGGCATGATGGAGCCGTTTTTCCACAATAGGGATCTGGAACCTTATTTTGATTAAAATAATAAACGAGGGAGTGTTTCAAATGGAATGGATCATTGTATTGGCAGTAGTGGCAGTAGTGGCCATCGGTGTAGCAGGAATCTACAACTCGTTGGTATCGCTGCGAAATCGAGTGAAAGACAGCTGGGCTCAGATCGATGTTCAACTGAAGCGGCGTTTTGACCTGATCCCCAACCTGGTCAACACCGTAAAAGGGTATGCAGCCCATGAAAAGGAGACCCTGGAAGCGGTTATAAACGCGAGAAACAAATTTACCCAAGCAACGACGCCGGCAGAAGAAATGGAAAGCAACAACATGCTGACCGGAGCTTTGTCCCGCTTGTTTGCCCTTGCGGAAAGTTATCCGGACCTGAAGGCCAATCAGAATTTTTTGAATCTGCAGGACGAATTGTCCAAAACAGAAGACAAAATCAGCTTTGCACGACAGTTTTACAATGATACGGTATTGATGTACAACAACAAGGTGGAAATGTTCCCCAGCAATATTGTAGCCGGCTTGTTCAAGTTTCAACAGGAACGATTCTTTGAAATCGATGAAGCCGCCAGGGAAACCCCCAATGTCCAATTTTAACAAAAGCTCCATACAAATGAAAAAAGGGATCCTGTTTGCCTGGATCGCACTTTTGGTATTGGTTTGGTGGCCGACAACGGCCAGGGCCGCCGTATCCGATGTGGATTTCGACATCGACGGCTATTATATCGACGCTTACGTGGAAGAAGACGGTTCCATGAGTGTCCACGAAATGTTGGTGTATGACGGCAGTTTCAACGGTCAGTTCTGGAATTTGGAATACGCATCCGGCGGAGCCAAACCGACGACGGGAGGCCTGGAAGATCTATCCGGAAATTCACCCTTGTACAATGCCCACGGTATGACGGATATTCAAGTCTTTTCCGTGATCGACCCCAATGCAGGGTTGAACCAGAACAATCTGGTGGAATTTGCCGTTATACCACAAGGATCGGGGCAACCTGGTGACAGCGGTGTTTACGAACAAACGGTGACGGATCGAACTGCCGATTTGAAGATCTTTTCTCCTACGAGAAACACCACCAAAGTCATGTTGATCACCTACCGTTTGGAAAATGTAGCCGTATTGCACCAGGATGTAGGAGAAGTATATTGGAATTTTATCGGCTCCGGTTGGGAAGATGTATTGAACAATGTGGAGATCAATATTTTTTTGCCGGGATCCAGTGAAGACCTTCGGGTGTTCGCTCATGGGCCATTGGAAGGTTCTTCGGAAATAGTGGCAGATGATCAGGTCCGACTGAGCATTGACCGGATGTATCCGGGAGAGATGCTGGATGGACGGGTGATCTTTTCAAGGAATCTGCTCATATCCAGTGCAAAGACCACCAATGTGAACGCGTTGGAAGAGATTTTGCGGGTGGAACAGGCCTTGGCCGATGAAGCCAACGAGATCCGGGAGGACGCCCAGCGAAGGCAAAGCCTTTTCGGAGGATTGGGTATCCTGGGATTGTTGGGGATGCTCGTCGGCGGTGTTGCAATCTATTTCAAATACGACAAAGAGAAAAAATCCCAATTCCAAGGAAAATACTTCAGGGAACTGCCTGCAGACTATGGTCCCGCAGTCATGAGTTACAACTATTTTCAAAAACGGATCTCACCAAGGGATCTGACAGCCACCATTCTGGATCTCATCCGAAAGAAAGTGTTCAACTTGGAGATCAACAAGGTGGAAAAGAAACGATTCTTGTTGGGCAGCAAGTTTGTAGATGAATATACTATTGTGGACAATCGTGAAAACCTCCGCCGGGAATTGACCCGGGAAGAGGAACTTGTCCGTTATTGGTTGATCGAAAAGATCGGAAATGGACGATCCACCACCTTTGAGGAGATCGAAGACTATTCCAAAGACAAGAAAAATGCCATGGAATTCTTTGACGATTATGATCTTTGGAAAACCATGGTGGAAGGAGAAGCGGAAGATCAGGGATTTTTTGATCCTGCTGCAAGGAAAGGGACCTTGTTGGGTCTTCTTCTCGGCTTTGTCGGGATCCTGGTGGGAGTGGTCGCCATATTCAATGGCATTCTCATTGGGATCGCCAATATTCCAGTGGGCATTATTGTGATCATTTATGCCGCCACCATCAAACGTCGAACCAAAAAAGGCAACGAAGACTACGTTAAATGGAAAGCGTTTGCCGAATTTCTAAAAGATTTCAGCAAGTTGGACGATGCAGTGGTGCCATCCATCATCTTGTGGGAACACTACCTGGTTTATGCCGTATCCCTGGGGATCGCGGACAAGGTCATAGAGACCATGCAAGTGGTGCTAAATCCCTCCGACTTCAACGAACCGGGCTTGACCTTTCTGCGGGGAAGTTACGGATATGGCGGCTTTACTGCAGTTCGTACACTGAATACGTCCCTTACCAACGTAACAAGAAGTGCCGTGCAAACAGCGACCACCCAACATTCTTCCGGCACAGGTGGGGGAGGCGGCTTCAGTGGCGGAGGCGGCGGTGGAGGCGGAGGCGGTTCAGGCGGAGGCGGATTTTGATCCCATCGGATCAGAATGCTCACTGGATCCCTTTTGAAAAATGGAAGGAGAAAGGAAAATACAATGGATAAGTTGAACAGAGTCACCGCAAAAGTTGACGGAGCCGAATACTCGTTGATTGGGGAGATCAGCCAGGAATACATGGATGAGATCTGCCAAACGGTAAATGAATTGCTGACAGACATTCGAAAAACGGATCCTTTGATGAACAGGAATCTGGCTTTGTTGCTTTGTGCATTGAATCTTTCCGAACAACTTAAGTTTAAAGACGAAAAGATCAAGGAGCTGACCCTGCGTTTGGGAGACATGGAAAGTGTGGAAGAACTTCGGGAGCAGATTCGCATCTACAAGGAATACGCCAACAGGAACAACGAGATCTATAAAGAATTGGCGGGAGAAAACGAGAAATTGAAGGAGGAAATGGAAGCCGTCAAACAAAGTGCCACTCAAGTGAATAAAAAAATGCGTCAATACAAGTATGATGTGGAAGAAAGCCGAAAGACCATACTCGATCTGCAAAACCAACTTTTTGAAAGCCAGATAGAACTTGTGAAGGCTAATAAAAATTCCGGATACGATGATTAAAGAAAAAGGTGGAAACACCTTTTTTTAATGTTTTCTTTCTGGATTTGTTGACAGATTTCTTTATTTTGTGTTAATATGTGTATATTCCGAGTGGAATAGTAGGGTATAAAATGGAGGGTAAGAAATGAGATTGTCAACAAAAGGTCGATACGGTGTCATGGCCATGCTTCAGCTGGCAATGCATTACGACCAAGGCACCACTTCATTAAAGGATATAGCTCGTCAGATGGATTATTCCGATGCATATTTGGAACAATTGTTTGCACTGTTGAAAAAGGAACGGTTGATCACCAGCCATCGCGGACCCAAAGGCGGATATCGTTTGTCGAAGGAACCTCACGGCATCACCGTGGGAGAGATCATTCGGGCTCTAGAAGGTCCCATTGAATTTTCCACTTGTGTAGGCGGCAGTGAATCGGTTCCATGCGACCGATCTCCCCATTGCGTCACCAAGGATCTATGGGAGCAGATCAACGACAGCATCAACAGCGTCATCGATCATGTTACGTTGGGCGATCTAATGGACAAAAATAAAAATTTCAAGCAACAAGGCAAAAGGAGCTGATAGTTTTGCAACGAAGATATTTTGATTATGCAGCCACCACACCGCTGGATAAAGAGGTACTGGCAGCAATGATCCCTCATTTGGAAGAGAACTTCGGGAATCCTTCCAGTGTGTATTCTTATGGACGAGAAGCAAAAAAAGCCATCGATGAAGCCAGGGACAAAGTGGCCCATGCCATTGGGGCAGATCCCAAGGAAGTCTATTTTACCAGCGGCGGTACGGAGTCGGACAACTGGGCCATCATCGGAACGGCATATGCAAAAAAGAAGAAGGGAAATCACATCATCACCACCTCTGTAGAACATCATGCGGTATTGCATACATGCAAGTATTTGGAAAAACAGGGGTTTGAAGTGACCTACCTGCCGGTGGACGAATATGGTATGGTAGATCCAAAGACGGTGGAGGAGAACATCAAGGACAACACCATCCTCATTTCCGTCATGTTTGCAAACAATGAGATCGGCACCATACAACCCATCGCCGAGATCGGGAAGATCGCCAAAGATCGGGGCGTACTCTTCCACACCGATGCTGTGCAAGCGTTGGGCAGTGTGAAGATCGACGTCAACGAGCTGAATGTGGACCTGTTGTCCATATCTTCCCACAAGATCTACGGACCGAAGGGGATCGGTGCGCTTTACATCCGAAAAGGCGTCAAGATCGACAACCTGATCCATGGGGGCGGACAGGAGAAGAAAAAGCGTGCAGGAACGGAAAACACACCGGCTATTGTGGGGTTTGCAAAAGCCTGCGAATTGGCGGTAGAAAATCTGGAGTCATATGCACAGAGATCTGCAAAACTTCGGGATCGACTCATTCATGGAATCTTGGAATCCATTCCGGAAGTGCGGTTGAACGGTCATCCCACCCAGCGGTTGCCGGGAAATGTGAATGTAAGCATCAAATACATTGAAGGAGAGTCCATACTTTTGAGTTTGGATCTGATCGGGATCGCCGCTTCTAGCGGATCGGCGTGCACATCCGGGGCACTGGACCCGTCTCATGTATTGCTGGCCATCGGCCTGAGTCATGAAATCGCCCATGGATCCCTTCGTTTTTCCATCGGAAAGTACACTACCGATGAAGAAGTGGATTTCGTATTGGAAAAATTGCCGACCATTATCCAGCGTTTGCGGGATATGTCGCCATTATATAATAGCTGAGGAGGAAGAATAATGTATACAGATAAAGTGATAGACCAGTTTCAAAACCCGAGAAACGTTGGAGAGATCGCAGATGCAGATGGTGTAGGTGAAGTAGGCAGTCCGGCGTGTGGAGACATCATGAAAATGTTTTTAAAGATCGAAAATGACGTCATCGTCGACGTTAAGTTCAAGACCTTTGGTTGCGGTGCAGCTGTTGCCACCAGCAGCGTCGCCACAGAAATGATCATGGGAAAGACCCTGGAAGAAGCGGAAAAACTGACCAATTCCATGGTGGTGGACGAGCTGGGTGGATTGCCTCAGGAAAAAGTACACTGTAGCGTCCTGGCAGAACAAGCCATCAAGGCTGCGATAAAGGACTACAGGTCAAAACACGGACAAGATTAAGAAATGAATCAGATTATCTTGATATAAGAAATAACTAAAGCCTTGAAGAAAGTGGTAATCACGCTTTTTTCAAGGCTTTAGTTTAGTTTTCCATGGGTCGAGCTGAAGCGTTGCCATCCAAGGTGATCCGATGGGCCCGGTAGAACCCGTATCGAAGGCGAACGCTATGGAGCAATTTCCCCGTGGAGTACTCGTATTCGAATATCTCCCCGTACATGTCGGAAAGAGGACTGTCTGCATTGGGACGTACGCTGCCATGGTTGGCTAGGAGTCGGTCTTTTTCTGGATAAAGCTCGAAGTTGGATGTGATGATGGCATGACTGTTGGGGAAGCGACGTACTTGAACGACGGTTTTGGCCTCCTCGTCGATGGCATACTGGGTGATGGAGGACCGGTTTTCATCCCCTTTGATGGGAACGTCGTTCAATTCGTTTCGGATGGTTCGGTTGTCAAAGAGCATCAAGTCCAAGGTGTCCGGATCATTGTCGATATCGGAGTGGATCTCAAAAGCTGCGTGCTGCTCATAGTGCCACATGGTATCACCGACAGGTTGGAGCACATAGGATTCGTAGGCAGTCCCTTCCCACATTTCCGGATCGGACAGGATCCATAGGATCTCTTCCTTGTCCCAGTCGATCTTTACGACGGAGGAGACATCTCTTGGAGACAAGATCATGGTGCCGTCACTACGGTCATAGGAGAGGGAATTGATATGGGCCCAGTCGTAGCGCTCATTGTACTTGGTTCCGGAAATATAATCGGCAAAGTTGATCTCCCGAACGATTTCACCGGTTTCCCGATGGACCTCTGCAATGGTGTCTTCCACATGTCCTTCCAGGGAGTTGCCCAAAATAAGCAAATTACCCCCTGGTTCCTTTTCCACGATCTCATGGTGGATCCCTCCGGGGATGTCATAAACCTTGTGCAAGCGACCCAGGTAGTCCATGTCAAAGACGAAACGGGCATAATCCCGGGTCTCTGTTGGAATGGATCCATACCCTCCAATAAGAAAGAAGCGGCCGTTTTCTGCCGGGAAATATCCATGGGCGTCGGTTTCCACTTCCAGATACCATCGGATCATTCCGGAGGTGTCATACATGTAGGGATGTCGCATGAACCCTCCGGATACCAGGGTGAGACCGGGGATCGGTTCAGCTTCTGCATGTGTGATTTCTACGGCATTTTCAAGGGTCTCCGGCAATGCCGTCGTTTCAAATTCGATTTCTTTTTCGTCCAGGGTAGTACCATTGGCATCGATCAGTGAAAGGGTGACCGTGTTGATCCTGTTGGGGTACAATCCAATGATGGGCACCATATGTTCCTTGGCAGCGGCCAACTCATAAGTGACGGAGTCAGTAGGCACGTCGCCTGGTATGGTCACCATCACGCCGACAGGTTCCGTATTTTTAAATCCGACCACCCCCGTCAAGGGAGATACGCCAAATGGATCCGGTGCAATATATGGATCCTGAAAAGTATGATCTCCTTTATTGATCTCTTGCCACAGATCCTGATCCGCTTTCCGATTTGATTCCATGATCTCCTGTTGGATCTGCAGATCTTCGTTCACAGGTTCTTCATCGGCTGGCGCTTTGCATCCAGCCAGTCCAAAAAGTCCAAATAAAAGTGTCATTATCAGCAAGATGCTGCCTGTTTTTTTTCTGATCACTGCGTGTCATCCATCCTTTCTACTATGATATTCCTACTTATCTTAACACAAAAGGGCCGTCCTCAGACAGCCCATTTTCGTGCATTGGTGAAGGATACCGTCAGCCAGTTACCTTTGCTGAATCCTTCGATGTAGTTGGATAGCTCTTCCCGCAGCCGGTCCTGGTCGGAAATGGTTTTTACCTTGGTGGATCCTTTTACCACAAAATCGATTTCGATCCATAAGGTTTTGCCGACCTTGGCGATGCGAACAAAAGATTCGTTCATTTCATATTTGTCTTCCATCAAAGCCACCTGACCGTTGATCTTGTCCGTGACCGTATCGTCGGGACACATTTCAAGAACTTCCCGCATGGCTTTTCGAATCTCCAAGACGGGGATCTTGATGAAATAGAGGGTTGCCAGTACTACCATGATAGGGTCTACGTAAGGCAGGATCCCATGCCATGCTGGTACGAATTGCTGGATCAGGAAAGAGATCCCGAAGCCGGCCAATACACCGAAGCTGAGCATGGTATCCACAAACCACTGGGTAGATTCTGCTTTGACCAAAGCCGATGCCGTATTTTTAGATTTCTTTCGAAGGATCAGATATACGATCAGACAGACCAGGCTGCCGATGCCGGAATATCCAAGTGCCGCACCCATGACGATCTCTCGACCACCTTGAAAAAGGGATCGAAAGGCGGAAACTCCGGTGGAGCCTACAAGGACAAGCAGAACGATGTATTTAACGATGACCCAGAGGGGTTCCACGATGTCTTTACCAAAAGGGAATCGTTTGTCTTTTTTGTGGATGAAGTTGGTGGCTGCCAAAGACAATAGTGACAACACTACACTGGAAAGGGAATAAAGTCCGTCAAAGAGGATCATCTGGGAACCGGAAAAAACTCCCAACACGATTCCGGCTGCAGCAAAAAATACGGCTCCTAAAGCGGAAAATTTCAATAATTTCTTTTCAAACAGAATGTCTTCCGACATCATAAAAATGCTCCTTTGTTATTATTAGTGGTTGTTGTTGCCCGACATGGTCGAAATCGATCCATGGAGAAAGGCAAGCAGATCGTTGCGGTAAGCAGTGATTTCTTCTTTCGGCAAGCCTGAGAGATAACAGGTTTCTGCACCGTGTTCCACCAGGCCGACGATGAAGTTGGAAAGATGGGACAAGCTATTGGAACTCGATCCTTCGTCTCTTTCCAAAATGATGTACAGTGCATCTTCCAGCCACTCGTAATAGGGACGATAGATCTCCTCCCATGTAGAAAAGGACTGGTCGTATGCAAAACCGGAATAGAGAAAGGAGATCACGTCCTTGTGTTTTTCCGTAATGGCAAAGGTGGCGTCGATCATGCTGGTCAACAGCGAATCCAAATTTCGGTCTTTCTTATCATAAGAAGTGCGTATGATCGCCAGCTGCTCGTCGAAGATCTTGTTGGCGATGGCACTGACTAAAGCGTTTTTGCTCTTGAAATACAAGTAGAAAGTTCCTTGGGCCATGCCGGCTTGTTTAACGATCTGAGATACTGATGTTTTTTCATATCCCTGCTCTTGAAACAAGGCCATGGATGTTTCCAGGATCTTTTCTCTCTTTGACGCCATGGCAATTTCACTCCTTCCAAAAATGACTGACAGTCAGTCATTGCTTTATTCTATCATGGACTACCGAGAAATGTCAAATCAAGCCATTTTGAATGCCAATTGATGAGATCATGTCGGTTGAAAAATTTTCTCTTCCATATGATGTTCCAGTCATTTGAAAATTGGTAAAGTAGAAACTATAATAAGAGCTAAATATTGGCGTAAAAGATAAAAAAGCGGTTGACACGTGGTAGGGTGATGCGTATAATAGTAAGAGTCGCCACAAGAGATGCCAACAACGAACGAGACAACATAAAGGGCGACAAACCTTCGTGTCAGCGGACTTCGGAAGAAGAAAGCAGGCGGGGGGGAACACAGTTTCATAGCGCTTCAGCTGACCTCAACCTTCGGGTAAGGGGAGTGGAGCAGGAAGCATCAACAGACTTCGACCTTCGAAGAAGGTCTCCGTCCGTGGGCTGCGCCCAATAGGTCTTCCGCCGAAGGATGATCGGAAAGCAAGCTTTCCGCCATCACTCGCCAGAATCCCTGCTGATGCTTAAGATCTTTGAAAATAGAATAGCACATGAAAACAAGCTTAGAAGAAAGAAACCAAACAACGTTGATGCCAAAAGCATCAAAAGCCAAAGAGAGTTCTAAGACGGACTCAAACACTATTTATAATAGAGAGTTTGATCCTGGCTCAGGACGAACGCTGGCGGCGTGCCTAACACATGCAAGTCGAACGTGATCCAGGAAGTAGTTTACTACGACCTGGTGAAAGTGGCGGACGGGTGAGTAACGCGTGGGTAACCTGGCCTATGGAAGGGGATAGCCTCGGGAAACCGGGATTAATACCGTATATAGTTGGATGATCGCATGATCGACCAATGAAAAATTTATTGCCATAGGATGGACCCGCGTCCCATTAGCTAGTTGGTGAGATAACAGCTCACCAAGGCGACGATGGGTAGCCGGCCTGAGAGGGCGAACGGCCACACTGGGACTGAGACACGGCCCAGACTCCTACGGGAGGCAGCAGTGGGGAATATTGCGCAATGGGGGAAACCCTGACGCAGCAACGCCGCGTGAATGATGAAGGTCTTCGGATCGTAAAGTTCTGTCGAAGGGGAAGAAAGAAATGACGGTACCCTTAGAGGAAGCCCCGGCTAACTACGTGCCAGCAGCCGCGGTAATACGTAGGGGGCAAGCGTTGTCCGGAATTACTGGGCGTAAAGGGCGTGTAGGCGGTTTTTTAAGTCAGATGTGAAAGTTCGGGGCTTAACCCCGGAATTGCATTTGAAACTGGAGAACTTGAGTACTGGAGAGGTAAGTGGAATTCCTAGTGTAGCGGTGAAATGCGTAGATATTAGGAGGAACACCAGTGGCGAAGGCGACTTACTGGACAGATACTGACGCTGAGGCGCGAAAGCGTGGGGAGCGAACAGGATTAGATACCCTGGTAGTCCACGCCGTAAACGATGAGTGCTAGGTGTTGGGGTAACTCAGTGCCGTAGTTAACACAATAAGCACTCCGCCTGGGGAGTACGGTCGCAAGACTGAAACTCAAAGGAATTGACGGGGGCCCGCACAAGCAGCGGAGCATGTGGTTTAATTCGAAGCAACGCGAAGAACCTTACCAGGTCTTGACATTTCCTGACGACCTCAGAGATGAGGAGTTCCCTTCGGGGACAGGAGGACAGGTGGTGCATGGTTGTCGTCAGCTCGTGTCGTGAGATGTTGGGTTAAGTCCCGCAACGAGCGCAACCCTTGTATTTAGTTGCCATCAGGTAGTGCTGGGCACTCTAGATAGACTGCCGTAGATAATACGGAGGAAGGTGGGGATGACGTCAAATCATCATGCCCCTTATGACCTGGGCTACACACGTGCTACAATGGTCTGAACAGAGGGCAGCGAAACAGCGATGTGGAGCCAATCTCAAAAAACAGATCTCAGTTCGGATTGCAGGCTGCAACTCGCCTGCATGAAGTCGGAGTTGCTAGTAATCGCGGATCAGAATGCCGCGGTGAATGCGTTCCCGGGCCTTGTACACACCGCCCGTCACACCACGAGAGTTGGCAACACCCGAAGTCAGTGAGCGAACCATTTATGGAAGCAGCTGCCGAAGGTGGGGCTAGTAATTGGGGTGAAGTCGTAACAAGGTAGCCGTATCGGAAGGTGCGGCTGGATCACCTCCTTTCTAGGGAGCAAGCGAGTAATGTGCTATTTTATTTTGAGAGATCTTGTATTTCTCAGAAAGCGTGTGGGGGTGTAGCTCAGCTGGGAGAGCACCTGCCTTGCAAGCAGGGGGTCAGGAGTTCAAATCTCCTCATCTCCACCATACTTGGGCTTGTAGCTCAGGTGGTTAGAGCGCACGCCTGATAAGCGTGAGGTCGGAGGTTCGAGTCCTCCCAAGCCCACCATTTAAGTGAATCGGGAAGACAGAGCGAATCGGTCGAAAAGACGGTTCGGTTTTTACTCTAGAAACCCGGGGAGCGCCAGAAAGAGTATCAGACAAATGAGACACGAATCATCCGGCTTTAGGAAAGCAAGCTTTCCGCAGCCCGCTGATACGATCCTCGCTGATCCTCAGTGATCTTTGAAAACTGCATAGGAAGAAAAAGTAAAGTAAAGAAACAAACGATCATCTAAACATCTATCGTTTTGGAAACGAAACAAAAGATTTAGGTCAAGTTACTAAGAGCATAGGGAGAATGCCTTGGCACTGGGAGCCGACGAAGGACGCGACAAGCTGCGAAAAGCTGCGATTAGGTGCAAATAACCGTTGAGTCGCAGGTATCCGAATGGGGAAACCTAGCAGAGAGAAGCTCTGTTACCCGCATATGAATAAAATAGTATGCGAGGAGGGAACTCGGGGAACTGAAACATCTAAGTACCCGAAGGAAGAGAAAGAAAACTCGATTTTCCAAGTAGCGGCGAGCGAAAGGGAAAGAGCCTAAACCGTATTTATACGGGGTAATGGGACATGTAAAGGAGATCTGGAAAGAAGCCGAATGGCCTGGGAAGGCCAACCATAGAGAGTAAGAGTCTCGTAGGCGAAATGGACAGATACAGGCATGTTACCGGAGTACCACGGGACACGTGAAACCCTGTGGGAAGTTGGGGGGACCACCCCCCAAGGCTAAATACTACCCAGTGACCGATAGAGAATAGTACCGTGAGGGAAAGGTGAAAAGAACCCCGGGAGGGGAGTGAAATAGAACCTGAAACCCTATGCTTACAAGCAGTGGGAGCGCAAGTGACCGCGTGCTTTTTGTAGAACGGACCAGCGAGTTACGATATGTAGCAAGGTTAATCACTTCAGGTGAGGAGCCGCAGGGAAACCGAGTCTTAATAGGGCGTATAGTTGCATGTTGTAGACCCGAAACCGTGTGATCTACCCATGTCCAGGGTGAAGCGTGAGTAAAATCTCGTGGAGGCCCGAACCGGTGTCTGTTGAAAAAGGCTCGGATGAGGTGTGGGTAGGGGAGAAATTCCAATCGAACACGGAGATAGCTGGTTCTCCCCGAAATAGCTTTAGGGCTAGCGTCAAGGGATGAATAGTGGAGGTAGAGCACTGAATTGGCTAGGGGGCGTATAGCTTACCGAACCATATCAAACTCCGAATGCCATATATTTTACCTTGGCAGTCAGACAGTGTGAGATAAGTTTCATTGTCGAAAGGGAAACAGCCCAGACCATCAGCTAAGGTCCCAAAGTACAGGTTAAGTGGGAAAGGATGTGCAATTGCTAAGACAACTAGGATGTTGGCTTAGAAGCAGCCACTCATTCAAAGAGTGCGTAATAGCTCACTAGTCGAGTGATTGTGCGCCGAAGATTACCGGGGCTAAAACCTGTCACCGAAGCTATGGCTTGCGTCGTAAGATGCAGGGGTAGGGGAGCATTGTGTAGGAGGCGAAGCTGAGCTGGAAGGCGAGGTGGATTCTACACAAGAGAGAATGCTGGTATGAGTAGCGAAAGAAAGGTGAGAATCCTTTCCATCGAAAATCCAAGGTTTCCTGAGGAAGGTTCGTCCGCTCAGGGTAAGTCGGGACCTAAGCCGAGGCCGAAGGGCGTAGGCGATGGACAACCGGTTGAAATTCCGGTACCGCCTTTGACTGTTTGAGAGAAGGAGTGACACAGGAGGATAAGCTGACCCGTCGAATGGAAGAGACGGGCTAAATAACGAGTGTGGACCTTAGGCAAATCCGGGGTCCGGGAAGCATGAGTTATGATGGGGACCGAAAAACAAGTAGGGAAGCAGCTGATTTCACACTGTCGAGAAAAGCTTCTATTGAGGAAGAAGGCGCCCGTACCGCAAACCGACACAGGTAGATGAGGAGAGAATCCTAAGATGAGCGGGAGAAGTGTTGTTAAGGAACTCGGCAAAATAACCCCGTAACTTCGGGAGAAGGGGAGCCTAATCCGATTGTTGTAAAATGATACGGAAAGGCTGCAGAGAAAAGGCCCAAGCGACTGTTTAGCAAAAACACAGGTCTCTGCTAAATCGAAAGATGAAGTATAGGGGCTGACGCCTGCCCGGTGCTGGAAGGTCAAGGGGAATGCTTAGCTTCGGCGAAGGCATGAACTTAAGCCCCAGTAAACGGCGGCCGTAACTATAACGGTCCTAAGGTAGCGAAATTCCTTGTCAGGTAAGTTCTGACCCGCACGAAAGGCGTAACGATTTGGGCACTGTCTCAACAACACACCCGGTGAAATTGTAGTACTCGTGAAGATGCGAGTTACCCGCGACAGGACGGAAAGACCCCGTAGAGCTTTACTGTAGCTTGGCATTGGATTTTGGTAGTGTATGTACAGGATAGGTGGGAGGCAGAGAGAATAGGACGCTAGTCTTGTTGGAGCCGCTGTTGGGATACCACTCTTATACTACTGGAATTCTAACCAGTAGCCGTGATCCGGCTATGGGACATTGCCAGGTGGGCAGTTTGACTGGGGCGGTCGCCTCCGAAAGAGTAACGGAGGCGCCCAAAGTTTACCTCAGAATGGTTGGAAATCATTCGTAGAGTGCAAAGGCAAAAGGTAGACTGACTGCGAGAGAGACATCTCGAGCAGGGACGAAAGTCGGGCTTAGTGATCCGGTGGTACCGAGTGGAAGGGCCATCGCTCAACGGATAAAAGCTACCTCGGGGATAACAGGCTTATCTCCCCCAAGAGTCCACATCGACGGGGAGGTTTGGCACCTCGATGTCGGCTCGTCTCATCCTGGGGCTGTAGTAGGTCCCAAGGGTTGGGCTGTTCGCCCATTAAAGAGGCACGCGAGCTGGGTTCAGAACGTCGTGAGACAGTTCGGTCCCTATCCGTCGTGGGCGCAAGATATTTGAGAGGAGCTGTTCCTAGTACGAGAGGACCGGAATGGACAGACCTCTGGTGCACCAGTTGTCCTGCCAAGGGCACAGCTGGGTAGCTAAGTCTGGACGGGATAAGCGCTGAAGGCATCTAAGCGCGAAGCCCCCCTCAAGATGAGATATCTCATCCGCAAGGAGTAAGGTCCCCAGTAGACGACTGGGTTGATAGGCCAGAGGTGTACGTGTAGAAATACATTCAGCTGACTGGTACTAATAGACCGAGGACTTGACCAAGTAGATGATAAGAAGAAGAATACTTTACGATGATTCCCATGCAGTTTTCAAATCTCATTGATGAGATTTATAACTAAATGATTCCGCGGCAATGGCGGAGGGGCTACACCTGTTCCCATCCCGAACACAGAAGTAAAGTCCTCCAGCGCAGATGGTACTTGGATGGTGACGTCCTGGGAGAGTATGTCGCTGCGGAATCCACACATCAAACCTTCGGTTTTATACCGGGGGTTTTTTGTTTGTCGGTTTACTTCTTGTGGTAAGGGTATATAGGTTAAAGGAACAAACAGTTTCAAGAAAGGAAGGCGAAAAACCGCATGGAATACAGAAGATTAAAAGGAACGACCCTGGATGTATCCAGAGTTTGTCTTGGAACCATGACTTTTGGAGACCAGATGAATGAAATGGCGGGGATCGATGCAGTACATGCCGCACTGGATCTTGGTGTCAATTTCCTGGATACCGCCAACGTATACACCAAAGGAGAAAGCGAAAAGATCGTAGGAAAAGCGATCAAAGGCAAACGAAGTGAAGTGGTCTTGGCCAGCAAGGTGGGTTTTCCAACCAGTGATCAGCCGAAAGATCGAGGGCTTGGGAAAAAGCACATATTAAAGGCTGTTGACGAGACGCTGCAAAGACTTCAGACCGATTACCTGGATTTTTACTATATGCATGCACCCGATGTCGATACTAGCTTGGAAGAAACCATTGAAGCCATGAAATATGTGGTGGAAAGCGGCAAAGCCTGCCATATCGGTGTCAGCAATTTCCCGGCTTGGAAAATGGTCGATCTCTATCATCTAAGCGGAAAGAAATTGCCCCAGGTGACCCAGAACGTCTACAATTTGTTGACCCGAGGAATCGAGGAAGAGTTGATTCCCTCGATCCAAAACAGGAATACGGGTCTGGTGGTGTACAATCCCTTGGCTGGTGGCTTGCTGACCGGAAAACATTCCATGGAAAAACCATTGGACAACACCCGCTTTTCCGATCTGGGAGGATATTACGCCAGGTATTGGAATGAAGAAAATTTTCAAGCCATAGAAAGCTTGAAAAAGATCGGGGAAGAAATGGGCATACCCCTGGTGGAGCTCTCCCTGCGGTGGTGTTTGAGCAATGAAGAAGTATACAGTATCATATTGGGGATCAGCAGCTTAAGACATCTGGAAAGCAATATACAAGCCTGCAATCAAGGGTCCCTTCCTGAGGATGTCCTGTCAAAATGCGACGAGATCTGGAATTCATTGAAGGGAAACCGATTTTCCTATCATCGATGAATCAATAGACAAGCAATGACCATTGTTCGCGTTGAATTATTTATGGTATAATAAAGCAAAAAGAAAATGAGGATTTCTACATGAATACACGCGACATAATACTTTTGGCTGCAAAAAGACTGTACATGGAAAACGGATTTAGTGATACTACAAATACGATGATTGCCAAAGAAGCTGGAGTTAACTTGGGATTGATCACCTACTATTTTAAAACAAAAGATGTCATTGCCAGCGACATGCTTAATTACAATTATGAAACACTGTTTTCTCATGTTTTGAATCATTTGAAGACGGAAGATGAATTGCTGCAGATCGTCACGTTTTTCAAATTGCACTTTAAACTGACAGAAATAGATCCTGATTACGATCGATTCATTTACGAAATGAACAAACTGGATCTGTTGGAAAAGGCAACTCGGGATGGAAATCTCTACAATTTATACAGAACGATTGTTGATAAAAATCCCTTGATCGATAGCTCGGATAAAGAACGGATCTGCGACATCGGAGTTGCAATTACTTTTGGTGTGATGCGAGAGTTGACGATGAAACAGTTTCAAAAAGACATCATAATGAGCAAAGAAGAGCTTTATGATCGATGTATGACACAAATGTTTTATGCCCTCCACATTGAAACAAATCCCCTGGTGTTGAGAACACTTTTCAATGCTTCCGGAAGCAGTGTGGAATTATTGTTGGAAGAACATCCCCATCTTAAAGAAGTGAAAAACTATTTATACAAGAATTAGAACAATCCGTTAATTGTTTATGAACAATCTGCGGGTTGTTTTTTTTATTTCAATATTGGATAAAATTGCATTAAAATTAAAATAAACAAAATATATTACAAAATATATTGACAAAAATGACAACATCAAGTATATTAAAATTGCTTGCAAGCAAATTTAATATTGAGGTAGATTTTATAAAATTCATCTATAGTTGTGATGGGTTTTGGTAGGGACAAGGAGGAAAAGAAAATGTCGAGAATAAAAGAAATCCAAGAAATGGTGGCAAAGGGTAAAACCAAAGTAGTAGCAGGATTGGTCCAGGAAGCATTGGACGGCGGCGCACAACCGAAAGAAATTTTGGATGCCATGATCGAGTCCATGGGAATCGTTGGAGACAAATTCTCCGCCGGCGAGATCTTCGTACCGGAAATGCTGATTTCTGCAAAAGCCATGAGCAAGGGTGTAGACGTACTCAAGCCCTTGCTGGCCGGAGACGCTTCCACATCGTTGGGAACCTGCGTAATCGGAACCGTAGCCGGAGACCTTCATGATATCGGCAAAAACCTGGTAAGCATGATGCTGGAGAGCGCCGGATTCACCATGATCGACCTTGGTGTAGACGTACCTGCTGCAAAATTTGTTGAAACAGCAAAAGAAAACAACGCAGTCATCGTTGCTGCTTCCGGTCTGTTGACTACAACCATGCCTGCACTGAAGGAAACTTCTTTGGCGCTGAAAGATGCCGGATTCACCGTCATCGTTGGTGGAGCACCTGTTACCCAAGCTTATGCAACAGAGATCAAGGCAGACGGATACGCTCCGGACGCTGGTAGTGCCGTTACCAAAGCAAAAGAATTGGTAAAATAACCATCATTGCAACAACGATAGAGAGGGAGGAATTTAGATGTTAACGATCAAACAAAACCTGAAGGAAGTTATTTCCGGAGGAAACCCAGACCGATTTGTGAAACAATATGAGTTCATGGAAATGATCATGGAGGCCCCTATGGATCTTCCTTTGGCTCCGGCCCCTGGTACTCGAGTAAAGAATAAATGGGGAATCACCTTCGATTGGCCCATTGATCAAATTGGATCTTTTCCGATGCACGACGATGAACACAAAGTGCTAAAAGACGTTACCCGTTGGAGAGAGGTCGTAAAAGCGCCTTCTGTCAAATATTCGGATGAAGAATGGGCTGCGGCTATTGAGCATGCGAACAACGTAGACCGCAATGAAAAATACGTTACAGCTTTTTGCGCCCCAGGAATCTTTGAAATGACCCATCATTTGATGAGCATGGAAGATGCATTGATGGCACTGTATGAAGAACCGGAATATATGAAAGAACTCATCGATTATGTAGTGGAATATGAGCTGGCTTATGCTCAGGAATATTTGAAGCACATAAAACCAGATGCATTGTTTCATCACGATGATTGGGGTAGCCAAATCAGCAGTTTCTTGTCGCCGGAAATGTTTGAAGAGTTCATTTTACCGGCCTATAAAAAAGTCTATGGTTACTGGAAATCTAACGGAGTAGAATTGATCGTTCATCATTGTGATAGTTACGCCGCCAATTTAGTTCCGTTCATGATTGAAATGGGAATCGATATTTGGCAAGGAGCAATGACCACAAACAACATTCCTGAGCTGATTAAAAAATATGAAGGGAAAATAACATTCATGGGCAATATCGACAGCGGACGTGTAGATACTCCTGATTGGACTCGAGAAAAAATATATGAAGATGCAAGAAAAGCCTGCGAAGAGGCGGGAAAACTGTATTTTATTCCATGTTTGAGCCAAGGATTAAATATCAGTTCTTTCCCAGGAGTGTATGAAGCGACAGACGACGTAATTGATCAGCTTAGTAAGGAAATGTTTTGATTATTGACCAATGTGATTAAAGACTTAATATGAAAATCGAGTTTCATACATATGGAACTCGATTTTCTGTATCAAACAATCTAGTGCGACGAAATTTTGAATTTCCGATAGAAAATCAGAAGTCTTGATATTTAATCTATCTTGTGATAGAATTAACACAATGAGTGCACAGAAGTGCATCTTTATTGTGAAGTTGTGATTGATTTGTGTTTTGGCATTGACGAGAAGTTGATGAAAAAGAGCTAGAAGGCCGAATAGGCCTTCTTTTTTTTGAAAGGAGATGAAAATTTGAGTGAAGTGATGTCGAGTTTTAATAATCAAAACAGGAACACAAAAAAGCAAGCAAGCATTGCTCTATGGGATTCCATGGCACAAAGTTTTTTGAACAAAAAACTACCAACCTTTGACGAAGATGCATTTCTTCAATTACTTCAGGCCAAGGGCATGATCCAGAAAGATTTTTCTGTATTGGATGTAGGATGTGGAACTGGAACATACAGCATTGTTTTAGCGAAATATTGCGAGAACGTGGTTGGTGTCGATCTTTCTCCGAAAATGATCGAATTGGCCAGACAAACAGCAGAAAATAACGATGTGAAGAATGTAAAATTTCATTGTTTGGACTGGCATGACCTGGATCTTGATGAGATCGGTTTTACACAAAAGTTTGATTTGGTGATTGCCCACAACACACCGGCAATACAATGCGATCATACTTTTGGGAACTTGACAAAAGCCAGCAAACAATGGTGTGTGTTCTCAAAACCAACCCATAGGCGAGATCCCATATCTGACAATATCAAAAAAATGGCAGGGGTAGAAAACAAAAAAGAACGCAGCGACAAAATGATTGCAAATGCTTTTCATGCACTATGGGATCAAGGATTCCTGCCTCAATTTCATTATGAAAAACAACGTTGGAATTTGCGTAAAACAAGAGAAGAGGCATATGGACTTTATATAAACCGTGTAAAAACCTTTCGTGAGCTTACGCCATTGGAAGAACAACGATTACGTGATTATATCGATTTTATGGAGAAAGATGGATTTGTGGAAGAAGACGTAGATACCACCATAACTACGTTGTATTGGAATATAAGGGGGCTGGATCAATGAATGAAAAATTATGGGATAAAGCAGTGGAGTTTCACGGACATGTTTGTCCGGGACTTGCCATTGGATTTCGAGCATGTGAAATTGCAAAAAATAAAATGGAGATTGGTATTTCTGATGATGAGGAGATCGTCTGCATTACGGAAAACGATGCCTGTGGTGTGGATGCGGTACAAGTTATATTCTCCTGTACTGTAGGCAAAGGGAATTTACTTCATCGCAATACGGGAAAACAGGCTTTTTCATTTTTCAATCGAAAGACGGGAGAAAAACTTCGTCTGTATTTAAAAGCCCAAAACAACACGGGAATGGACCGGGAATCTTGGAGAAAATACATTTTGGAGGCCCCGGAAGAAGATGTTTTTTCTGTTTCACAGCCCATGTATGATTTGCCCGAAAAAGCACGTTTATTTAAAACCATGTATTGCGAAATTTGTGGGGAAGGTGCGCCGGATCATAAAATGCGTCTTCAGGAAGATCAAGTTGTTTGCCTTGATTGTTTCAAAGAATACAAGCGGGGATGGTGAAGCTTATGTCTAAAAAAGGCGCAATTCGCTCTATGATCATTATAATGGTTGCACTCTTGCTTTTGTCGGGATGCGGAAATTCTTTAGCAAAAGATAAAAATGTCGACGGCAACGTAGACGTTCAAGGGAAGGATAGCAGAAGGATCACCGATGTTTTCGGCCGGGAGGTAATAATACCAGATGAGGTCAAAACAATCGCAGCGGTAGGCGGTGCAGCGCGCATAATAACGTATGCAGGCTGTGCAGACCTTCTGGTGGGCGTGACAGAGATGGACAAGGAAAACATTACAGCCATGCCTTACAGTGTCGTCAATGCAGAACATTTTGCGAATCTAAAATCTGTAGGAAGTGGCGGAAGCAACGATACCCCGTATATGGAAGAATTGATTGTTTTGAATCCGGATGTGATCATTGGTTTGACCGATGAGGAAGCATTGGTGAATATTGCGGACAAAACGGGTATCCCCACCATAGGAATCTATCCGGATGGAATGTTTGATGAAAGCTTTTATAAGTCGTTGCAGCTGATCGGAGAAATCGCGGGTGAAGAAGCACACGTTGCTTCCGTTATCGACGCGCTCAAAGGCTGGGAAGAAGAGTTGAATCTATTGACAAAAGATATCTCTAATGAGAAAAAGCCTTCTGTCTATACCGGGGCTGTAAGCTATCGGGGTGCTCACGGGTTTGAAGGAACCTATGCCAAGTACCCGCCTTTTAAGGCCATTCATGCAAATAATGTTGTTGATGAAACGGAAGAAGAGGGTGCCTTTATAGTTGATTTGGAGAAAATCACGATATGGGATCCGGAAATCGTTTTTTTGAATCCGGCAAACATGAATCTGGTCAATGAAGATTACATAAAGAATAAAGCTTTTTATGAAAGCTTGCAAGCAGTTCAAAACAATAGGATTTACTCGCAAATACCATATAATTACAACTGGACCAACATGGAATTGGCCATTGCCAATGCATTTTATGCCGGTAAAGTTATATTCCCTCAGGAGTTCGAAGGAGTGGATCCAATAGCAAAAGCGGATGAAATATTCACTGTTTTATTAGGACAACCATTTTATGATCGCCTGGTTGCTGAAGGATACGAGTTTAAAAATATAAAATTAGGAGAGTGAAGCTATTGGAGAGTCCCAAGACTTATGAAGGATATTTGAGGCATAAATGGATGTTTTTAATGGGGCTTGCTTTATGTGTAGTTGTATTTGCATTGTTTGCCATAGGGATCGGTTCTGCAGGGTTGAGCGTACAGCAGGTTTTACGGACCATTACCGGCCTGGGTGACGATCAAACGAAGATGATTTTATTCAATATTCGGATGCCGCGTGTTTTTACGGCATTGGTGGCAGGTGTTGGTTTGGCTGTCGTGGGATGCGTAATGCAAGCCTTGCTGAAAAACCCCCTGGCCTCCGCCTCAACGTTGGGTATTGCCCAAGGTGCGGCATTTGGAGCATCTTTTGCGATCATCGTGTTGGGAGCGGGAATGCAAAATCAAACGCTGGATGCCATTACCATATCAAATCCCTATACGGTTTCCTTATGCGCTTTCTTAAGTGCCATGATCAGTACCGTCATGATCCTGGGGTTGTCCCAATTTCGTAAAGTGACACCGGAATCCATGATCCTTTCAGGAGTTGCCCTTAGCACCATGTTTGCGGGAGCTACCACCCTGCTTCAATATTTTGCTGCGGACGTAAAAGTGGCGGCAGTCGTCTTTTGGACCTTTGGAGACTTGGGGCGAACCGGTTGGAGGGAGATTTTGGTCATGGGCGTTGTTGTGACCGCAGCTACGATCTTTTTCCTATGGAACCGTTGGAATTTGAATGCGTTGCAACATGGAGAAGAGACGGCGAAGGGGTTAGGGGTACATGTTAAAAAGTTGCGAATGACGGGCATGTTCGTCTCCTCCATGACGGCGGCCACCATCGTATCTTACATAGGGATCATCAATTTTATTGGTTTGATTGCACCCCACTTGATCCGCCGATTTGTAGGGAATGATTATCGTTACTTGTTGCCGGCTTCTGCAATGACAGGAGCATTGTTGTTGTTGGCCAGTGATGTTATCGCTAGGATGGTGGTTGCGCCCATTATTTTACCCATTGGCGCCATTACTTCTTTTTTAGGAGCACCTTTGTTTTTATATCTATTATTTAAAGGAGTGGGTCATCGATGATTTTCGTAGATCGTCTAGATTTTGGTTACAATAAAAGACAGCCTGTATTGGAAGACATTTCTTTTCGGGGGGAACCTGGCACATGTACAGCGATCCTTGGCAATAACGGTGCCGGAAAAAGTACGTTGATCAAATGCTTGAATCGGATTTTGGAACCTCAAGATGGAACGGTGCATGTGGCCGGAAAGGATGTAAGTTCTTTCAGTAGAAATGATATTGCCAGATCCATGGCCTACGTTGCCCAAAAGAATACTGCGGAGCGGGTCACAGTGTTCGATGCGGTGTTGTTGGGAAGAAAACCATACATTACGATAGAGCCATCAAAGAATGATCACAAAATGGTAAAAGAGGTGCTGGATCGATTAGGATTGACATCTTATCAACTTCGGTATGTGGATGAATTATCGGGAGGTGAGGTGCAGAAAGTCATGCTGGCGAGAGCCTTGGTGCAAGAGCCAGATGTTCTTTTACTGGATGAACCGACAAGTAGTCTGGACCTGAGCAACCAATATGAAGTATTGGAATTGGTTCGAAAAATTGCCAGGGAAGAAAAAATAAGCGTCATCATCGTCATTCACGATTTAAACTTGGCTTTGCGGTATTGCGATCGATTTCTCTTTGTTAAAAATCAAAAGATTCTGGCTTATGGAGACAGGAAAGTAGTGACATCAGAAATTCTCAAGACGGTATACAGGATGGATGTGGCAGTCGAGCAGGTGCGGGGCGTTCCTGTGATCATCCCGAATCCGTTGTCATGATGCATTTTTAAAAAAACTTTAAATATGAGCATGGAAGCTTCCATTTTAATAGATGGAAGCTTCGTTTTACCCAAAAATATAAAAGCTGCTAATTTTTGACGGATGAAACCAGGATGAGTATAATGATTGTATAGACTATGCATAGTAAGACTATGTGTTAAAGCATACCACATATGAAATATTTAACAGAAAGAATGTGCAGGCGTGCCGAAATACAGGAAGACACTCAACGACCTGAAAGCTCCATATATCAAGGATTTGATGAAACAGATCGAGACGCAAAGCAAAGATACGCTGATTTTGTGGGCAGTTCAATACAGTAAAATTGTCATGCTTCCCATATGGCTCAAATATCGACCAGAGGATGAGCGGCCGCAAAATGCGCTGGACTCCGCATTGAAATGGAAGGACAAGATCATCAAATTGCCGGAAGCAAAGAAGGCAATTCTAAGTTGTCACCAAGCCGCCAGGGAATCGGAAGAAATCCCAATGGCGCAGGGAGTAGCCCGGGCAATGGCACACAGTGCATCAACGATCCATTCCGCCAGGCACTGCATCGGTTTGGCTCTTTATGGAGCTCTGGCAGTAGCCTATGAGACGTTGGGTACCGATGCAAAGTGGGAAGCGTTGGAAGAATGCGCGGCACAAGAGTGTGGGCGGATGTTGGAGTATCTAAAAGAGATTTCCATAGAAAAGGAAGAAAATCCGGCAAAGATTTTTTGGAAGGATTGAATTTTTGCTAAAACAAGATAGGTTATTAACTTTGTTAATCATGATAGAATACAGCTGATGATAAATTCCAAGAAATGGAAGTGGAAGATGATATCTGAACGAGCAATAACAAGCCGATTGATCCATCATATGGATCTTAATCCAACGGAAATCAAGGGAATAGACATGATCGTCTCCTTTATTCAATGGTCAGGGTATCAATTGATTGAACCAATCTTGATATCTGCATTGGAACACAACATACCTGTCCGAGTGTTGACCAGTACATACTTGAACGTCACGGATCCTACGGCGCTATTGTCCATGTACTATCTCCTGGGTGAGAATTCTCTACGATTGTATAACGGAGATGCTCCCAGCTTTCATCCAAAAGCGTATTTCTTTCATGGAAAAGACACGGTAAACAGCCGGGTGTTTATTGGGAGTTCAAATTTATCAAAAGCTGCTTTAACCAATGGGGTGGAGTGGAATTACATCCTTGAAGGAGCTAGAGATGAAAAAGCTGTTGAGAATTACAAAAGTGCGTTTGATCAACTCTTCACCTTTGAATCTTATCCTCTGACTAAAGATAAAATTGAGGACTATAGGGACAACTATGTTCAACCGTTGACGCAAAAGTATAAAATGCATGTAAATAAGCACTATACGGATAATCAGGGCAATAGAGACATATTTAAAGATAATTCTGCAATAAACGAATCCTTGCCGATCTATTTGATATCCAAGTCTAAAGATCCTTTTGAGCCGAACAGCGCCCAAAAGGAAGCACTGTTGGAGTTGGCCAACACGAGAGAGGAAGGAAATGAAAAAGCACTGGTTGTAGCAGCTACAGGGATCGGGAAAACGTATTTGGCTGCTTTTGATTCAATACAATACGAAAACGTCCTGTTTGTTGCACACCGGGAAGAAATATTGAATCAGGCATATCATACTTTTGCAAAAATTCGGGGAGAAGACGGACTGGGGCGATTATTTGCCGGTTATAAAGATTTTCACGCAAAGATCTTATTTGCTTCCGTGCAGTCGCTGAGTAAAAAAGAGAATCTGGAAAAGTTTGATGCTGCTTTTTTTGAATATGAAATCATAGACGAGATCCATCATGGTGCGGCAAGTTCCTATCGAAAAATTCTGGATCATTTTAAACCTGAATTCATGTTGGGATTGACGGCAACTCCTCACAGGATGGACCAGAAAGACATTTACGAACTGTGTGATTTTAACAGTGTCTATGAAGTGGATCTGTTCAGTGCCATCAACAGAGGTTGGCTGGTTCCATACAAATATTATGGTATTTATGATGGCAGTGTGAACTATGAGAATATAACTTTTTTGAAGGGAAAGTATGTTGAGAAAGAACTGGAGAAAGCACTCTCCATCAACACCAGGGCAGAGCTTATTTATAAGAATTATTTGAAATACCGGGGCAAGAGCGCTTTGGCTTTTTGTGTGAGTATCGACCATGCAGAGTTTATGGCGGATTATTTCAACAAGATGGGGATCAGGAGCAGTTGTATTCATAGTGACAGCAGCAGAAAAAATTATTGTGACCGGAAAATTGGGATTGAGAAGTTGAAAAATGGAAAATTGGATGTCATTTTCTCGGTGGACATGCTTAACGAAGGAGTGGACATTCCATATCTTGACTTGTTGCTGTTTTTACGGCCGACGGAATCACCAGTCGTCTTTTTACAGCAATTGGGTAGGGGACTTCGGAAGGCACAAGGCAAGTCGGAAATCAAAGTTCTTGATTTTATTGGAAATTTCAAAAATGTAGATTTGATTCCTTTACTTTTGGGCAGGAGAAACGCTTCCTTGAAAGACTTTGTTCGGAGTAAAGGGGATAGTAGCATTTTACCTTTTGATTGTCATGTGGATTTTGATTTTGAAGTGATCGATTTATTTGAAAAGGTTCTAAACAGCCGAAGGAAGCTTCAGGATATGGTCCAAGATTGGTACTTTGCCTGCAAGGAGGAAGGGGAAGATTCGAAGTCGGTACCGAGTCGAGTGGAGTTCTTTTCCTGGTTGGATAATCAAAAGTATCAGTTGTTGGTGCAGAATTCAAAACAAAATCCCTTTAAGGATTTCGTTTCATACATAGTTAAGTGGGAAGATGATGCTCTTGATGATGATTTTTTGGGAACGAATGAACATGAATTCTTGAAAATTGTTGAAAATACGAATATGAGTCGTTTGTATAAACTTCCGGTAATAGCAAGTTTTATTGGAGATAAAGGGATCAGTAGATCTGTTGATAAACCATTGATCATAGAGACATTTAAAACCTTCTATCAAAACAACCGAAACAAGCTGGATCTGGTCCGATTCAATAACACGAAAAATACTGGATCATTTACTGATGAGGATTGGTGGAAAACGATCAAGAGCAATCCGATCCATTTCTTATGTAAAACCCACGGTGACATCTTTTCATTCCAAGACGAACAGCTCCATATTCGCCTGAATTTTTCCTGGTGTTCATCAGATGGTAAGAAGGAATCGGAAAGAACCCAGTGGTTTGTTGATCAAATCAATGATGCGCTGCAATTTCGACGCAATGAATTCCTAGATAGAAGACTTTCAAAATCCAAATGAAATAGTAGAAGGAGGCCTGCTCCATGCCACTGGAAATCATCCGAAACGACATCACAAAAATGCATGTGGATGCCATCGTCAATGCTGCCAATACATCCTTGCTTGGCGGAGGAGGAGTGGATGGAGCCATCCATCGGGCAGCTGGTCCAAAGTTGTTGGAAGAATGCCGGACTCTCGGCGGATGTCCTGTTGGAGAGGCAAAAATCACCAAAGGCTATGATCTGCCTGCCAAATATGTGATCCACACCGTAGGTCCCATTTGGAGTGGTGGGAAAGAAAACGAACCCGTATTGCTGGCAAAGGCTTATGGCAATTCCCTGGCCCTGGCTCTAGAGTATAAGCTGGAGAGCGTTGCTTTTCCGCTGATCTCGACAGGTGCCTATGGTTATCCCAAAGACCAGGCATTAAAGATCGCCATATCCGTCATCGGAGACTTCCTCCTCCAACATGACATGCTGGTGTATCTGGTGGTTTTTGACCGAGGATCCTTTACCTTGTCCGAAAAATTGTTTGCATCCATCGAAGAATTCATTGACGACCGCTTCGTAGAGGAACAACCCGTCTACAACAACGAGCGGATCCACGATCACCGGCTCCTGCAATATGAAAAAAGCATCTCTCATGAAGAGGCGCTTCAGCCGGTCAAGAAAGCAAAGCGGAAACTGGATGAACTGGTGGATCAAATGGATGAAACCTTTTCCCAGATGCTTTTGCGTCTGATCGACGAGAAGGGAATGACGGATGCACAAGCCTACAAAAAAGCCAACATCGACCGAAAGTTGTTTTCCAAGATCCGAAACGACATGGGCTACAAACCCAGCAAACCAACTGTTCTGGCTTTTGCCATCGCCTTGCAGTTGAGTTTGGATGAGACGGAGGATCTTTTGCGACGTGCCGGATTTGCCTTGTCCCACAGCAGCAAATTTGACATCATCGTGGAGTATTTCATCCAGGAAGCCAATTACAACGTATTCGAGATCAACGAAGCCCTGTTTGCCTTTGATCAAAATCTTCTAGGCGCCTGTTGATATTTGTCGCCTGGCGTGCGACCTTTCCAACTTTCTTCCATGATATCCTTGGATCAAAGATAAGGAATGGAGGAAATATCGATGAAAAAAGGATTGACGGAACTGGTATTCATTTTGGATCGAAGCGGATCCATGGGGGGATTGGAAGAGGACACCATCGGAGGCTACAATGCGTTGTTGGAAAAGCAGAAGAAAGAGTCGGGAGAAGCGGTGTTGACAACGGTCCTCTTTGACGACCACTACGAATTGCTCCACGACCGGATCAACCTTCGAGGCATTGCGCCCATCACCGACAAGGAATATTATGTGAGGGGAACGACGGCGCTTCTTGATGCCATCGGAAAGACCATCCACAAGATCGACAACGCCCAAAAGCATACGGCAGAAGAAGAACGGGCGGAACACGTCATGTTCGTCATCACCACCGACGGTATGGAAAATGCAAGCAGGGAGTACACTTACGACAAGATCAAATACATGATCGAACGGCAAAAGACCAAATACAACTGGGAGTTCCTGTTCCTTGGAGCCAACATGGATGCAGTGGACACGGCACAGCGCTTCGGCATCGATCCGGATCGTGCGGCCACCTATCATGCAGACAAGGAAGGAACCATGCTCAACTACCAGGTGATCAGCGAGACCGTCAGCAGGATACGTTCCGACAAGGTCATTGCAAAAGACTGGAAGAAAGCCATCGACAAGGATTTTAAAAAGCGGGGAAAAAATTGATGCACGAAGACCACCCTAGTGGGTGGTTTTTTTGCTGCCTCTTTGAAATGTGTGGCATTGACCCCTGGCCTTTTGTATAATGAAGTGGTAAGTGAAAAGGATATATCATCAGAGAAGAGGTAGATGGATTATGGAAATGCAGGAAGTCATCATATGGGCGCTGATTTTATTCGGTGCTGCCATGATCGTGATCGGGATCATGGACTATACAAAAAAAATGAAAGATGAAAACCCGGAATTCGACAATCCCAGAATCAAGCAGCTACAGATGAACCAAAGCCTGGTGGATGCCGCGTCCGGTGTCTTGTACGTCCTTTTGGGGTACATGGGCATCAGCTCACGACTGGATCTACAATTGGTGTACGCCCTTGTATTTGGGTTTGCCATCATCAAGAAGATCATCGATACGATGATCAAATCCAAGGTGAACCGATTGATCGATGAAGAATAAGGTGATGATTCAATGATTTATGGAAATATCGACGGTTTAAAAAAGAGCACACTGGACCAATTAGAAGATTTGCGGGGATACCGGATGGAGGAAGGTTCTTATCTGGATCAAGAGACGGCTGCCTATTTGATGGAAATCAGCCTCCACATCAACCGGGAGGTCATTATCGTTACAGACAAACGTAATGAGATCCTGGAAGTTGGCGTGGGGGATTTTCGAAGCGCCTCTTTCCCGGAAGTGGATTACGACAAGATCTCCGGGGTGAAGAGTTTTCACACCCATCCCAACGGCAATCCCCACTTGTCGGACCAGGATACCTCTGCTATGGAAAATCTCGGTTTTGACCTTATTGGAGCCATTGCCCAAACGGAGAAAGGGTTGTTGGTGGGCGTCGGCGTTTTGGATGCCCAGGACGACGGTCTCCTGGTTCGGGAGCTTGGAGCCTTAAACCTTCGCCAGCTCAACCGGCTGGACCTGGACGAATTCGTCCAGCGAACGGGGAAGCACAAGCGTCATGCACTGACGGAAGTGGCCGACGAACAGGAACGGGCCATCTTGATCGGTGTTCATGTCAAAGGCAAAAAAGATGTGATGGATGTGGAGTCGTCCATGGTGGAACTGGCGGAGCTGGCAAAAACCGCCGGGGTGGTGCCGGTGGATGTGATCACCCAGAACAAGGACCGGTTCGATACGGCTTTTTACATCGGAAAAGGCAAGCTGATGGAGATCCGGGAGCTGATCCAGATCCGGGATGCCAACATCGTTCTTTGCAACGATGAGCTGACGGCCGTGCAACTTCGAAACATGGAAATGGTCCTGGGTGTCAAGATCATCGACCGAACAGCATTGATCCTGGACATTTTTGCCAGTCATGCCAGATCCGGGGAAGGCAAGCTTCAGGTGGAGCTGGCTCAACTCAAATACCGGCTGCCAAGACTCATGGGCATGGGAAAAGTCCTGTCCCGTACCGGCGGAGGCATCGGGACAAGGGGACCTGGAGAGAAGAAGCTGGAGACGGACCGAAGGGCCATCTACCGGCAGGTACACCTGCTGGAAAAAAGGCTCAAAGACATGGAGTCGGCTCGAAAGATCCAAAAGAGCCGACGGGTGAAAAATGAAGTGCCCGTCGTTTCCCTGGTGGGGTATACCAATGCGGGAAAGAGCACCTTGTTCAACCGCATGTCCACCAGCAGCGTATTGGCGGAAGACAAGCTCTTTGCCACCCTGGACAGCACGACCCGAAAGATCATTGTGGACGACAAGGAATTTCTCCTGTCGGACACGGTGGGATTCATTGAAAAACTTCCCCATGATCTGGTGGAATCCTTTAAATCCACCTTGGAGGAAGTGAAGGATGCAGATCTGATCCTCCATGTCATCGACAGTGCCAACCCCAACTATCTTCAGCAGATCCGCGTGGTGGAAGAAGTGTTGGATTCCATCGGTTGCACCGGCAAGGAAATGATCCTGGTTTTCAACAAGATCGACAAGCTGGAGGGAAAGGTCGTACCGGATTATGAAATGGTCCGGGGGGAAAAAGTCATGGTCAGTGCCAAAGATGGAGACAAGGTGGATGAACTGATGGATCTGATCCTTGGAAAGATCTTTGGAGACCTGCTGGAAATGACCATCAAAGTGCCCTACACGGATACCAAGTATGCAAGTTATCTTCACAGCCTCGGTGTGGTGAAAGAGGAGACATTTGAAGAGGACGGCGTGGTTTTGTCCGTTCAGATCAGTGAAAAAAACAAATATTTGCTGGAACAGGGAAAAAGCAATGGTTGAACAGTACAAGACCATCCGGGAAGCCGTCATGGTGGAACTGGTCATCAAAAAATCGAAGTTCATCGGCATGTGTTTTCCCGTCTCCTCCGTGGAGGAAGCGGAAGAGATCATCCATAAGATACAAAAGGAGCACTACAAGGCCACCCACAATACCTACGCATATGTTTTGGAGGCGGATGCTTCCGTCTTTAAATATTCCGACGACGGGGAACCATCCCTGACTGCAGGAAAGCCCATGTACGATACCATCATGGGCATGGGCTTCACCAACGTCCTGGTCCTGGTCACCCGATATTTCGGTGGGATCAAATTGGGGACCGGCGGTTTGGCACGAGCCTATGGTCAGAGCGCCAAGGATGCCCTGGAAGCCGCGGTACCGGTATTGATGAAGCGATACCAGAGGGTGAAGCTGGACGTCGATTATGGGCTGATCGGGAGCCTTCAGCATTATTTGGACAAATTTGACCATCAGCTGGCCCACATCGAGTATTTGGAGGAAGTCACATTTCACATCGATGTGGCGGTTTCCCAGGTGGGATCCTTTCAGGAAGGCATCCGGGAAATGACCAGCGGGCAGGTGTTGGTGGAAGGATCAAAAGAACATTATTTACCGGAAGCGTAAAATCTTGTATCATCGGTGATCCCTGTGTTAAAATGGGAAAGCAAAATATTTAAGAGGAGGTAAACTCATGTCAGGACATTCAAAATGGTCGACCATTAAACATAAAAAAGGCAAGGCGGACGCCATCAAGGGAAAAGTATACACGAAGCTGTCCAAAGCCATTGCGGTTGCCGTTCGAGAGGGCGGATCGGATCCGGAAATGAATTCCCGGCTTCGGGATGCCGTTGCCAAAGCAAAGGCAAACAACATGCCAAACGACAACATCGACCGTGCCATTAAAAAAGGAAGCGGGGAACTGGGTTCCACCAATTACGAGGAGATCATCTACGAAGGCTACGGCCCCGGCGGAGTGGCCGTGATCGTAGAGGCCCTTACGGAGAACAAGAATCGAACAGCAGGGGATGTGCGCCATGCATTCGACAAAAATGGAGGCAATCTGGGAACCAGTGGTTGTGTATCCTTCCTGTTTGAAAAAAAAGGCCAGATCATGATCGAAAAAGACGACAAGGTGGATGAAGAGGAGCTGATGCTGCTTGCCATCGACAGTGGGGCAGAGGATATGATCGCCGAAGAGGAAGGCTTTGAGATCATCACGGACCCGGATGCTTTTGACGGGGTCTACAAGGCATTGGAGCAGGCTGGCTACAGTTTTGCTTCCGCGGAAGTGGCCATGATCCCTACCACATGGACCAAGTTGCCGGAAGAAGACGAAAAAAAGATGCAGAAAATGCTGGACATGTTCGACGACAACGACGACATCCAGGAAGTCTACCACAACTGGGAAGAAGAGGATTAAACCGAATATATGTTTGCTTCACTGGGAAGATTCCTATATAATGTTAACAGACGTTGTATGGGGATCTTTTAGAATATTTGGGAGGCGTTTGCGTGTACGAATACATCATTGGAAACATAACGGACTTTACGGAAGACCGTCTGGTCCTGGAAACAAATCACATCGGGTACAGCATCCTGGTCCCGGTCACCACCCTGGCCAACATGCAGGGGGTCAAGGACAAGGTGAAAATATACATCCACCAGCACGTGCGGGAAGACGAGATCTCCCTGTATGGGTTTGGTAGCAAAGAAGAACGCCGGCTTTTTCGGGATCTGATCGGCATCTCTGGCATCGGTCCGAAAGCGGCCATGGGGATCTTGTCCAGTTTCACATTGGATCAGTTCATCGGTTATTTGAATGCATCCGATGAAAAAGCCATATCAACAGCGCCGGGCATCGGAAAAAAGACGGCCAACCGGCTTATTTTGGAACTAAAGGACAAATACAAACACCATTTGTCCACCAGCGATGGCAACACCGGTTCGTCGGCAACGGCCAGTACCGCCAAAGAAGCCGTAGAGGCACTGGAAGCATTGGCATACAGCTACTCGGAAGCACTTCAGATGGTGGAGTTTGTCTATATCGACGGCATGGAGCTGCAGGATGTCATCAAAAAGGCGTTGGCGGTACGTGCATCGTACGATCAGTAGAATGGAGGGGATCCATTGAAAAATAGAATCATCATGACGGAAGCCACAAAAACCGATGTGGACATGGAAACCAGCCTTCGACCAAAACGGCTTACGGAGTATATCGGTCAGGAGAAGGTCAAGGAAAAAATGAACATCTTCATACAGGCTGCAAAAGAGAGAAACGAGACCCTGGATCATCTGCTCCTTTACGGACCTCCAGGGTTGGGGAAAACCACTCTGGCCAACATCATCGCCAACGAGATGGGAGTCAAGATCCGCATCACTTCGGGCCCGGCCGTAGAAAAACCGGGAGACCTGGCCGCCATCCTGACCGGCTTGAACCATGGGGATGTCCTCTTCATCGATGAGATCCACCGCCTCAACCGAAACATCGAAGAGATCTTGTATCCGGCCATGGAGGATTATGTCATCGACATCATTGTGGGAAAAGGACCGGGAGCCAAATCCATACGCCTGGAGTTGCCGCCCTTCACCCTGATCGGTGCCACCACCAGGGCTGGACTTCTAACATCGCCTCTGCGGGATCGTTTTGGCATTATCAACCGATTGGAGATCTACAACAAGGAACAGTTGACCCAGATCATCCTGCGAAGCGCCCAGATCTTGGATGTGCCCATGGATCAAGGAGGAGCCATGGAAATGGCGGGTCGCTCCCGGGGAACGCCCCGGATCGCCAACCGGCTCTTGAAGCGGGTCCGTGATTATGCCCAGATCCGAAGCGATGGGACCATCGACAAGGAAACGGCAAAAATGGCCCTGGATCTGCTGGAAGTGGATGAGATCGGCCTGGATGAAGTGGACCGAAAGATGCTCACCAGCATCATGGTCAAATTTTCCGGAGGACCTGTTGGTCTTGATACCCTGGCAGCCACCATCGACGAAGAAAAAACGACCATCGAAGATGTGTATGAACCATACCTGCTCCAGTTGGGATTCCTCAAGCGGACACCCAGAGGACGGGTCGCCACCAGGCTGGCCTATCAGCACATGGGGATCGCCATGGATTCGGAAGCCATCAGTTTTTTTGACAAGGAGATAAAATAACACTTCCTTGGGTCTTGATTTGAAACAGGACCCAAGGTTTTTTTGTGTTCCGGTTGATTTCAAGGGGAAATTTTAGTATCATGATTGAATGAATCGAGAACAGGAGTAATTATGAAAACATCGGATTTTTATTATGAGTTGCCCCAGGAGCGGATCGCCCAGCATCCCTTGGAGAAAAGGGACGATTCCAAGCTGCTGGTGGTGGACCGAAAGACCGGTCATATGGAACACCAGCGTTTCTACAACATCATCGATCATTTGAACATGGGGGACGTCCTTCTTCTCAACGACACCCGGGTCCTTCCTGCCCGATTGTTCGGCAAGAACACGAAACGGGAAGGGGTGGTGGAGATCCTTCTTTTGAAGCGACTTTCTGCAGACCGGTGGGAAGTGATGGTCAAACCCGGGAAAAAGGCAAGACCCAAGGACATCATCACTTTTGGGGAGATCCTTTCCGGCGAAATATTGTCCATTGAAGAGGACGGACTTCGCATCATGGAGTTTCACTATAATGGTATATTTGAGAACATCCTGGATGATCTGGGTCACATGCCCTTGCCACCTTACATCCACGAGCATTTGGAAGATCGGGAACGCTACCAGACGGTCTATTCCAAAGAAACAGGATCTGCGGCGGCACCCACAGCCGGTCTTCACTTTACCCCGGAACTTTTAGAAGCCATACGAAATAAAGACGTAAAGATCTGCACTATCACTCTTCACGTAGGCATCGGCACCTTCCGACCGGTAAAAGTGGACAAGCTGGAAGAACACAAGATGCATTCCGAGTACTATGAACTGGGGGAGGAAACAGCTGCCATCCTCAACGAAGCGAAAGCTTCCGGAAGTCGCATCATCTGTGTGGGGACCACTTCGGTGCGAACCTTGGAAAGCGTGGCAAAAAACGGTTTTCCATTGGTCCCATCCAGTGGCTGGACGGATATTTTCATTTATCCACCTTATGAATTCAAAGGGGCCGACGGCCTCATCACCAATTTTCACCTGCCGGAATCCACGCTGCTCATGCTGGTTTCCGCATTTTCCACCAGGGAGATCATCCTGCATGCCTACCAGGAAGCAGTGGACCGGGAATACCGGTTTTTCAGCTTTGGAGACAGCATGTTCATTCGATAGAGGAGGCCAGACATGGCAGTACGTTATGAATTGATCAAAGAATGCAAAGATACCGGTGCACGGGTAGGCAAGCTCCATACGCCCCACGGTGTCATCGAAACACCCATCTTCATGCCCGTGGGAACCCAGGCAACGGTGAAGAGTCTGACACCGGAAGATGTGAAGCGGACCGGTGCCCAGATCATCCTGTCCAACACCTACCATCTCTACATCCGCCCGGGGACCCGGGTCATGGAAAAGGCGGGGGGACTCCACAAGTTCATGAACTGGGACAAACCCATCCTGACGGACAGCGGCGGATACCAGGTTTTCAGCCTGGGGGATCTACGCCAGATCAAGGAAGAGGGAGTTACTTTCCGGTCCCACTTGGACGGATCCAAGCATTTTATCGGTCCGGAAGAGGCCATGTACATCCAAAACGTTTTGGGATCCGACATCATGATGGCCTTTGACGAGTGCGCACCCTATCCGGCGGAATACGATTATACCAAGAAGTCCATGGAGAGGACCCTTCGCTGGGCGAAGCGGTGCAAGGATGCCCACAAAAATACGGATAAACAGGCTCTTTTCGGCATCGTACAGGGAGGCATGTATCAAGATCTTCGGGAGATCAGCGCCAAGGAAACGGTGGCCATGGATTTTCCCGGATACGCCATCGGAGGATTGAGCGTTGGGGAACCAAAGCCCCTTATGTACGAAGTGTTGGATTACACCCTGCCCCATCTGCCCAGGGAAAAGGCCCGATATCTGATGGGTGTAGGCAGTATCGACGCTCTTTTCGAAGGAGTGGAGCGTGGTGTGGACATGTTCGACTGCGTTCTTCAAACCCGGATCGCCCGAAATGGAACCGCCATGACGTCCACAGGGAAAGTGGTCATCAAAAATGCCAAGTATGAGGAAGACTTTTCTCCCCTGGATGCAGAATGCGACTGTTATTGTTGCCAAAACTTTTCCAAGGCATATCTGCGACATTTGATCAAGGCCAACGAGATCTTGGGTCTTCGCCTCTTGTCGGAACACAATTTGAGATTCACCCTCAAGACCATGGAGAACATCCGTAAGGCCATCATGGAAGATTCCTTTGTGGAATACAAAAAGGAATTTTTCAAGAAATATATATATTGACCAAAAAAAATGCTATAATGAAAACAATAATTTGAAAGGGGACAACACAACTTATGGGAGCTAGTGAATTAGCATCATTCTTACCGATCATACTCGTATTTGCGTTCTTTTACTTCTTTGTGATCCGACCGCAGAGCAAGCAGCAAAAGAAAGTTCAAAACATGAGAAAATCCTTGGAAAAAGGCGATAAAATCATGACTATCGGAGGATTCTACGGCGAAATTTTCGGTTTTAAAGACGATGCATTGATCGTACAACTGAAGCCGGACAACATCAAAGTACAGATGAGCCGATCCGCAGTAGCCGACGTTTTGAACAAGGACGTTAGCGATTACGTGGAAGAAAAACCGACACGAACGGAAACGGAATGATCCGTTGCCTTGAAATTGCATAAACAGGGAGTGTGAAATCATGAAGCACATCAAAATCATCAACAAGGGAAATTTGAACAACCTGGATGGCAAGGGTTGCGGCGAATGCCAGACATCCTGCCAGTCCGCATGCAAGACTTCTTGTACCGTTGGCAATCAAAAGTGCGAAAACACACAAGAGTAGAAGAGGGCAGTAAATATGCAAATATTTACTGCTCATTTTCTGTAGAAAGAAATCTTTGGGAGGAAGAGCGTTGATACACAAATATACTTTAAATGGATACCACATACTGCTGGACGTCAATTCCGGTTCCGTATTTGAGATAGATCCTATCACCGACGATTTATTGGAATACTATCCCAACTGGGAAGAGGCCATATCGTCGTTGCAAGACAAGTACCCGGTAGAGGAAATGAAAGAAAGCTGGAAAGAGCTGGAGTTTTTGGAGGAACAGGGACTCTTGAACTCTCCGGAGATCGTACTGGAAGATAAGGTCACGACGGATCATCCCATCAAGGCCATGTGCCTTCACGTTTCCCATGACTGCAACATGCGCTGTGCCTATTGCTTTGCCTCCGAGGGAAGCTTCCACGGAGAAAAAGTCCTCATGGAACTGGAAACCGGGAAAAAGGCTTTTGATTTTCTCATTGAAAATAGTGGAAACCGACGACATCTGGAAGTGGATTTTTTCGGGGGAGAACCCCTGATGAATCTGGATGTGGTCAAAGCCCTGGTGGAGTACGGTAGAAGCAAGGAAGAAGAATTTGGCAAAGAATTCCGCTTTACCATGACCACCAATGCCTTGTTGCTCAATGAAGAGAACATGGCATATCTGAACGAGAACATGTCCAATATCGTATTGAGTCTCGATGGCCGCAAGGAGACCAACGACCGGATGCGAAAGACGGTCAACATGGACGGGACCTACCAATACATCATCGACAAGATCAAGCGGATGACCGAGATCCGGGGAGACAAGGACCATTATGTTCGAGGTACTTTTACCCGAAACAACATGGATTTTTCCAAGGACGTCCTGGACCTGGCAGACCAGGGATTCAAAAGTATCTCTGTGGAACCGGTGGTGGCATCGCCGGAGGAACCCTACGCGCTTCGGGAAGAGGATGTAGAATTGTTGCTTCAGGAATATGAAGATCTGGCGGCAGCTTATCTGAAAAGCAGGGAAGAAGGAAAGGATTTTCAGTTTTTCCACTTCAACATCGATCTGGCGGGAGGACCCTGTGCCTACAAGCGGGTCTCCGGGTGCGGAGCCGGTACGGACTATATCTCCATCACCCCTACAGGGCAGATCTACCCCTGCCATCAGTTTGTCGGGTTGGAAGAGTTCATACTGGGGGATCTGGAACAGGGTATCGTGGCGGAAACGATCCGCAAGGATTTTGAAAAAGTAAATCTGGCGGACAAGCCGGCCTGCAAGGATTGCTGGGCCAAGTATTATTGCGGCGGGGGATGCTTTGCCAATGCCTATAACTTCAACAAGGATATTGCCGTTCCGTATGAACTGGGGTGCATTTTGGAGAAAAAAAGAGTGGAATGCGCCATTATGATCAAAATTGCGCTCCAGGACCGTAATTGAACGAGATAAAATTGACGAAAAAAGTCAAAGCCGATATAATAAATCTGTTGTTTACGACATAAGGAGGGTTTGTATGAAAGGGAAAAACAGGATCAAATTGACCGTGTTGATCCTCATCGTCGCATTTGTGGGATGGGTTCTGGTCAATGGACTTTCATTAGGGAATTATAAAGTAATACCGGTAAAGGATGCCCTCAACTACGGGTTGGATCTCACTGGTGGAGTATATGTAGTATTGGAAGCACAGGAGACGGAGGGAGACCCGGTCACCGATGAAAAAATCAATCGTGCCATCGCCACCATCCGGCAACGGATCGACGCCCTTGGTGTGAGCGAACCGGTCATCGCCCGACAGGGAGACGACCGGATCCGGATCAGTATACCGGATATTCAGGATCAGCAGGAAGCACTGGAGTTGATCGGAAAAACGGCCCAGCTGGAATTCATCACGCCGGATGAAGAAGTAGTGATCACCGGTGCGCATGTGGTGGAATCTAATGCGGTGTATCAAAATAATTCCATGGGTGTGCAGCAGGCAGTGGTTTCCCTCAAGTTGAACGCAGAGGGAACGGAAGCTTTCGCAGAAGCCACCCAAGAGTTTTTGAATCAAGTCATTGAGATCAAGCTGGATGGGGAAGTTATCTCTTCTCCTGTAGTTGGCGCCGTCATCTCCAACGGAGAAGCGGTCATTGAAGGAATGGGCAGCATCGAAGAAGCCGGAAATCTGGCCATGCTGATCAAGGCAGGTGCCTTGCCGGTGGCCCTGGATCCTGTGGAGATCCGAACCATTGGACCGACACTGGGACAAGATTCCTTCTCCAAGAGCCTTTTGGGAGGATTGATCGGGATCGCCTTGGTCCTGGCATTCATGCTCCTGTATTATCGAGCTCCCGGATTTGTTGCCTGCATCGCCCTTTCCATCTATATATTGCTGTTCCTATTGAGCTCTGCGGCATTGGGCTATACCCTGACCCTGCCTGGGATCGCCGGGATCATTTTATCCATCGGCATGGCCGTGGATGCCAACGTCATCATCTTCGAGCGGGTCAAGGAAGAGTTGAAGCTTGGCAAGTCCTTGCTGGCTGCGGTAGACGCCGGTTTTAAACGGGGTTTTACCACCATCGTGGATGCCAATGTCACCACGCTGATCGCCGGAGTTGTTCTATTTGCCATGGGCAGTGGTTCCGTTCGAGGATTTGCAGTGACATTGATGCTTGGGATCGGCTGGAGCTTGTTTACTTCCATGTTCCTGACCAAGCGTATTTTGAAAACATTTATAAACGCATCGTTGATCAACAATAGAAAAATGTACGGGGCATAGGAGGAGACCATGATAAAAGTAAACATAACGAAGAACCACAACAAGTTTTTCATCCTGTCTGCCGCATTGATGGTCATCTGCGTGGTCGCACTGTTGTTTGGCGGGTTGAACCTTGGGATCGATTTTAAAGGTGGAACCATTGTTCAAGTCGATTTGAACCAGTCCTTTGAAACGGAAGACATACGGGAATTTTCAGATAAATTTGACGAGAGTGCGGATATCACCTATGCTGGCGAAGAGCGAAGCCAGATGATCTTGAGCACCAGCGTCGATTTGAGCGAAAGCCAGCGGGCCCAGTTTTTGGACGATCTGGCAGGCAAGTTCAACATTGACCAAAAGGAAGATCTACTCTCCATCGACAATGTCAGTGCTACCGTAGGTGGCGAATTGAAGCAGCAGTCTTTGCTGGCTGTCGTGGTCGCCATTTTGGCCATGTTGATCTACATTTCTTTCCGCTTTGAACCCTTGTTCGGATTGGCGGCAGTCATCGCCTTGATCCACGACGTGGTCATCGTGCTGGGTGTTTATGCCATACTGGGGATCCAGGTGAACACACCCTTCATTGCGGCGATCTTGACCATCCTGGGTTATTCCATCAACGATACCATCGTGGTGTTTGACCGGATCCGGGAGAATCGAAGCAAATACAAAAAATACGACTTTGAGAACCTGGTGGATGACAGCATCCACCAAACCCTGCGTCGTTCCATCAACACCACGCTGACAACGGTTATCGCCATCGGAGCCTTGTATGCCGTTGGGGTACAATCCATCAAGGATTTCACATTGCCCATGATCGTCGGTTTCCTCAGTGGAACCTATTCATCCATTTTTGTGGCCAGCAGCATTTGGTTTGTTTTGAAAAATCGAAAACGCCACCCGGCCAAAAGATAGTTCAAATATAAGGAGGTTTTATCCATGCAAGCAGGAGTGATCATTGCCATCATTTTCGCCATCATCGTCAGCATTTTTGCCTTACAAAATGCCCAACCGGTGGATATCAAGTTTTTGACCATGGAAGGGGAAGCGTCTCTCGCCCTGGTCATCCTTCTGTCGGTGGCATTGGGTGCCGCCATCATGGCCATGCTCAACCTGTACAGCAAGTTTAAGGCAGGCAAGAACTTGAAGAAAGTATCCAAGGAAAAAGAAGCCTTGGAAGGCGAAAAAAGAGAGCTGGAAGGACGACTGGGAACACTGGAGCAGGAAAAAGCCGCTTTGGAAGAGCGATTGGCTATAAAAGAGGAGCAGTTGACCCAGACGGATGATTCTTCGTCAACGGAACCGCCACAGGAAGAAGCAACGGGGCAACCGGAGTTTGGAACGGATATGAACACCCCACAATATTGACACCAAAAAGAGATAAAGATTCCTTTATCTCTTTTTTTCAAGGAGGAACGGACCATGAAGAAATGGACCTTAAAAAATAAGAAAACAGATATCGATGCTTTATCAAGGACCCTGGGATATTCCAAACCCTTTTGCAATCTCTTGGTGAACCGAGGATTTTATGAGATCGACCAGATCCGTTCTTTCCTTCATCCTCATGCCAAGGCCCTTCATCCTCCCCAGCAGATGAAGGGGTTGGATGATGCAGTGGCTGAGATCATGGACCGGATCGATGAAGAGACGAAGATCCGGGTCATCGGCGATTACGACGTGGACGGCGTATGCTCCACCTATCTGTTGGTAGAGGGCTTACGGGCTTGCGGCGGGTCGGTGGACCATGCCATCCCGGACCGGGTCAGCGATGGCTACGGCATCAATCCGGACATGGTGGAGCGTTGTGCGAAGGACGGGATCGGACTCATTATCACCTGTGACAATGGCATCAGCGCCCACGAAGCCATCGCCCATGCCAGGGAGAAGGGGATCCGCACCATCATTACCGATCATCACCAGGTGGAAATGAAGGATGGGGCCATGGTCCTGCCGCCGGCAGACCATATCGTCGATCCTAAGCAGTTGGACTGTGCCTATCCCTTCAAGGGACTTTGTGGAGCCGGCGTAGCCTACAAGTTGGTGAGCCACCTGTTCGAGACCGTGGGACTGGACGTGAATGAACGACTGGACTTCCTTCCTGTCACAGCACTGGCCACGGTGTGCGACGTGGTGGACCTGATCGATGAAAATCGATATCTGGTCCAAGCAGGATTGGAAAAAATGCTGAAATGCGATAATCCAGGCCTCTTGGCCTTGATGGAAGCCAATGGACTGGGCGGGAAACAGCCAACCAGCTACAATCTCGGTTTCACCATCGGACCATGTTTGAATGCCGCCGGGCGATTGACCCATGCCCGTTCCGCCCTTGCCCTTCTTTTTGAAAAGGATCCCCAAACGGCAAGGAAGCTGGCTGAAGAACTGGTGGCATTGAACGAAGAGCGAAAAGATCAGACCAGGGAAGGGGTCGCCCAGGTGTTGGAGATCGTGGAAGAACGCCATCGGGAGGACCGGGTCCTGGTCATCCACGCTCCAAACATCCATGAAAGCATTGCCGGCATTGTTGCAGGAAGGGTACGGGAAGAAAAATACCGCCCTACGGTGGTCCTTACCGACGGAGAAACCAGTGCAAAAGGTTCCGGACGCTCCATTGACGGCTACGATATGTTTCAAGCCTTTTCCCAATATCGGGAGCTCTATCTTGGATTTGGAGGACATCCCATGGCAGTGGGATTGAGCCTGGAAGTGGAAAACATCGAGATCCTGCGAAGGGGGCTCAACGAGACATTTCCATTATCCGATGAAGCCTTGATCCCGGAACTGTCCCTGGATCTGTATCTGCCCATTCGTTTTGCCCAGGAGCAGTTTGTAGAGGAAGTTGCGTTGATGGAACCTTATGGGAAAGCCAATCCCGCACCGATCTTTGCAGACAAGGGTGTCCTTTTCACGGGAGGCCGGATCGTCGGAAAAAACGAAAACGTCCTGCTGTTGCAGATCCGGGACAAAAAAGGAGCTGTCTACAAGGGTGTCATGTTCCAGTACGACGGGCAATTTGACGCCTACATGGACGGCAAGTTTGGTCCCGGAGCCATGAAGGCACTTCTGGGTCCTAAGGAAGTCGCCTACTCCATGGACATTGCCTATCAGCCCCAAATCAACGAATACCAAAATCAACGGTCCATCCAGCTGATCCTGAAAGATTACCGCTAAAATGGTATTCAACAAATCCAATTAATGATAGAATATAGTATAAGCGTAAAGGAGCGGTAATCATGAATTTAAAAGACACCATTCGAGTCATACCGGATTTTCCGGAAGAAGGAATCAGCTTCAAAGACATTACGACATTGTTAAAGGATAAAGATGCTTTAAAGGATGCCATCGACCAGTTTACCGAGCTGGCCAAAGATTTGAAGATCGACTTGGTGGTCGGCCCGGAAGCCCGCGGCTTCATTTTTGGAACGGCACTGGCCTACAACATACATGCAGGGTTTGTACCCATTCGAAAGCCGGGAAAGCTTCCCCATAAAAAGATCAGTCAGGAATACGTTTTGGAATACGGGAAAGATTCCCTGGAGATCCACGAAGATTCCATCACACCGGGGCAGCGCATACTGATCATTGATGATCTGCTGGCAACAGGAGGGACCCTGTTATCTACTGCCAGGCTCATAGAGCAGCTGCAAGGAGAAGTGGTGTCCATCATGACCCTCATCGAATTGACGGACCTGAAGGGCAGAGACAAGCTGGAAAAGTACGACGTTCATTCGTTGGTATCCTATCCTTACTAAAAAGCAGCTTTGCTGCTTTCTTTAAATGGAGCGAGATTCGCTCCGGTTCTTAAGACAGGTGATGTAGATGAACAACAAATTGATTGCAAAAGTGCTTGAATACAATAAAGATGCGGATGTGAGCATCCTTCAAAAGGCCTATGATCTGGCGGTGAATGCCCACCAGGGGCAAAAACGGGTCTCCGGAGATGATTATATCATCCACCCATTGGAGGTGGCCATGATCTTGGCCGAACTCCAATTGGACGTGCCCACCATTGCAGCAGCCATACTCCACGATGTGGTGGAAGATACGCAGTATTCTTACGAGGATATGCAGCGGGAGTTCGGCGATGAGATCGCCGAGCTGGTGGATGGCGTCACCAAGATCAGCAAGCTGGAATTTAAAAGCAAGGAAGAACAGCAGGCGGAAAGCCTTCGAAAGATGATCATCGCCATGGCCAAGGACATACGGGTCATCATGATCAAACTTGCAGACAGGCTCCACAATATGCGGACCTTGAAATACATGCCGGAAGACAAGCAGAAGGCCAAAGCCCAGGAAACGCTGGACATATACAGCCCCATCGCCCACCGGCTGGGGATCTCCAAGATCAAGTGGGAGTTGGAGGATATTTCTCTACGCTATCTGGATGAAAAAGGGTATTACGACCTGGTCAGCAAAGTGGCGCAAAAGAGGGAAGTGCGGGAAGCCTACATCCAAAACGTCATCGAGATCCTGAAGGAAAAACTGGAAGAAGTGGGCATCGAAGCAGATATCCAGGGCCGACCCAAGCATTTTTACAGCATCTATCGAAAGATGTATGTTCAAAACCGGAACTTCGAAGAAATATATGATCTGATCGCTGTTCGGATCATCGTCAACAACATCAAGGACTGCTACGGTGTCTTGGGAGTGGCCCACACCATGTGGAAACCAATACCTGGGCGGTTCAAGGATTATATCGCCATGCCCAAGCCCAATATGTACCAATCCCTTCATACGACGGTCATTGGACCCAAAGGGGACCCTTTTGAGATCCAGATCCGGACGTGGGAAATGCATCGTACAGCGGAATTTGGGATCGCTGCACACTGGAAATACAAGGAAGGCATCGAGGAAAGCGACAACTTTGAAGAAAAATTGGTCTGGCTGCGTCAAATCATGGAATGGCAGCGGGAGCTGCAGGATGCCAGCGAGTTTATGGAAACACTGAAAGTGGATCTTTTTACGGACGAAGTATTCGTCTTTACGCCAAAAGGCGATGTGATCCAGCTGCCAAAGGGATCCTGCCCTTTGGATTTTGCCTATCGGGTCCACTCCGATGTTGGCAACAAGTGCATCGGCGCCAAGATCAACGGGAAGATCGTTCCACTGAACTATACCCTGCAAAACGGGGATATCGTAGAGGTGTTGACCAGCGCCCATTCCAATGGACCCAGCAGGGACTGGCTGAAGATCGTCAAGAGCAGCCATGCCCGCAACAAGATCAAGCAGTATTTCAAAAAAGACAAAAAGGAAGAAAATGTCCAAAAAGGCCGGGACATGCTGGAAAAAGAAGTCAAAAGACAGGGACTTCAGCAGGCCAACATCCTCAAACAAACCTATTTGGAATTCGTGGCCAAGAAATCCAACTACAATTCGGTGGAGGATCTTTATTCTGCCATCGGATACGGAGGGATCAAGCCCAATTTCATTCTGCAGAAAATAAAAAATCAGTTCAAAAGCGAACTGAACCTGGTGGACGATCAGGCCATTCTGGATGAATTTTCCGGAGAAGCAAAACAACAAAAGCCGGTCATCGGTCAGGACAAGCTGGAAAAGGCGGTAAAAGTTTCCGGCTTCAAAAACATGGCCGTCCGCTTTTCCAAATGCTGCAATCCGGTGCCGGGAGACAAGATCATCGGATACATCACCAGGGGCAGGGGCGTCAGCGTCCATCGGGCGGATTGCGCCAACATACGAAATGCCGACGATGTCGGGCGATTGATCGATGTGGAATGGGTCAAGTATACGGTGGCAAATTTTACGTCGGAGATCCACATCAAGGCCAAAGATACCAAAGGGCTGCTGACCAAGGTGACCACTGTTATTTCGGATCAGAACATCAGCATCGTGTCCCTCAATGTTCGGACGGACCAGGATTATGCCTACTTCACCATCTCTTTTGAAGTAAAAAGCACCAGGGAATTGAACATGGTCATCAAAAAATTGCACAAGATCCCGGAGATCGAAAACATTTACCGGGCTTGACGAAGGAGAAGACATGAGAGCAGTGATCCAACGGGTGAAGGAAGCTTCCGTCACCGTAGACGACCAGGTCGTCGGCCGTTGCGAGAGAGGATTGTTGGTATTGTTGGGAGTGAAAACGTCCGACGACACCAAAGACGGCATCTATATTGCAGACAAGATCGCGAATTTACGGATCTTTGAAGACGGGGATGGAAAGATGAACCTTTCCGTGACAGACATTGGAGGAAGCCTTCTGGTCGTCTCTCAGTTCACCCTGTATGGGGATTGTCGAAAAGGACGACGGCCCGGATTCTCCGATGCAGCATCGCCGGAGATGGCCAATACCCTGTACCGGGAAGTGGTGGAGCGACTCAAAGAGTTTGGACTGCCCGTTGGAGAAGGGGTCTTTCAAGCCCATATGGAGGTGTCCCTGGTCAACGACGGTCCGGTGACCATGTTGCTGGACAGCGAAAAAAATTTCTAAGAGGTGATGCTCATGATCATCAAGAAGACGATCAATCCGTTTACGACAAACAGCTATATTTTGATACAGGATGGCCACGGCGTTTTAGTGGATCCTGTGGGAGATCCAGAAGAATTTGCAAAAACATTAGAGGAAAACCAGGCGAAATGCCTCGGCATCGTCTATACCCACGGCCATTACGACCATATTGCATCGGCCTATGCTTTTTACCAACAATTCCAGGTGCCGCTGCAGATCCATAGCGCAGACCGGGAGATGTTCTACTTTCCGGAAAAGAATCTTTCCATGTATTTCAGTAGAAATTTCTCGCTGGAAGAAGGCATTCCCGTAATAACTTTTGAAGACCTTGAAGTATTGACTTTTGGAGGCATTCTATTGCAGGTCTATCATACGCCGGGCCACACGCCAGGTTCCGTCTGTTTGCAATGGGAATCGGACTTGTTTACCGGAGATACCATTTTTGAAGGTTCCATCGGACGCACCGACTTTCCAGGCAGTGATCCAAAAATCATGCAATCCTCCCTGCAAAAGTTGAAAGCCATGGATCCCGGACTGGCCATTCATCCCGGCCACGGAGATTCCAGTACCATCGAAGAGGAGCTTCTTGAGAATCCTTATATGAGGTAGATCCATGGAAAAAACGATCACACTTAAAATCGAAGGAAGCATTCGATCAAACGACATGAGGGAATTGCTCATGGCGTTTTTTCCATATGAGAATTTGCAAGTGAGTGAAAGCAAGGAAGAAGAATGGGGCCATTTGGAGGTAGAAGAGTCGGCAGGCAAAATAAGGGCTGTGTTTCAGGACGGTACTGGAAACAAGTTTCAAAGTGAAGAAAGGATGGATCCGGGGTCGAATCTGCGCCAAACCGCAAAAAAGCAGGTATATGACTTGCTGGTAAGAGCGACGGATAGAAAATTGAAGTGGGGGACCATGACAGGGATCCGACCGGTACGGATCGCCCATGAGGCTTTGTTGAAAAAAACGGACCTGGATGATATAAGGAGTCGATTGAAAAACGATTATCGATTATCAGAGGAAGCCATCGCTCCCATGCTACATATAGCCAGACTGGAACTGGAACGGCTCTATCCACTGGATAGACACAAGGCCCAGGTCTACATCAATATTCCCTTTTGTCCCAGTCGCTGCAGCTATTGTTCCTTCATCACCCAGGAAGCAGGGACCGACAGGGAACTGCTGGATGATTATCTGAAAGCCCTGGTGGAAGAAATAAGGATCTTAGGGACCTATCTGCAGGAAACCACCTGGGAAGTGGAATCCATATATGTAGGTGGAGGAACACCTACGGTCTTGGAGCCGAACCAGCTGGAACTTTTGCTGGGATCCGTTGAACAATACCTGCCTATGAAATATTTAACAGAATATACCCTGGAGGGTGGTCGGCCGGATACCATCACCGAAGAGAAACTTCGAGTGCTTCGCAAGTACAAGGTGGACCGGATCTCTGTCAACCCCCAGTCCATGCAAGCGGAAACACTGGACAGGTTGGGTCGGGGACACAGCGTGGAGGATTTTTATCACGCATACGGTCTGGTCCGTGATGCCGGTTTTTCCAGCGTCAATTGCGATCTGATCCTGGGTTTGGAAGAAGAAAGGGCGGAAGAAATGATCAAAAGCGCCCGGTCTCTTTTGATGCTGGAACCGGAAAACATCACCATCCATAGCCTGTTTTTAAAAAGATCCTCTGCGTTGGCGGCAAAAAAAGAGGATCAGACAGATGGATGGGACAAACAGGGCCAGGAAGCCGCATTGGCGGCCAAGACCATCTATCAACTGTTTGAAGAAAAGGGGTATGAGCCTTATTATCTCTACCGTCAGAAATATTGCGTCAACAATGGGGAAAACATCGGTTTTGCCAAAAGGGGAAAAGAATGTTTCTACAACATGGCCATCATGTCGGACAAGCGTACGGTCATCGGGTTGGGAGCCGGTTCTACGGGAAAAGTATACGATCCAAAAACGGATGGGTATGAGCGCATGGAAACGGTGAAAAACGTTACTCTTTATGTGAAACAGGTTTTGGATGAAGGCGATCGGAAGGTGAAACAACTGAGGCTCTTGGATTGAATGGAACAATTTAGAACGACTTTCGGTTGACACTTTCGGGATATATAATTATAATAATAAACAATTGTATACAAGGGCTATGAAAAAGGGAGTACAATGTCTAAGACGACCAGGGAGAAGATGCCGCGACTGGAAGCATCTTTACGAAACATTCATTGGAAGAACGCTTTGGAGCTTGTGCGCAGTAGCGCGTTATGAAATAAGTGGGTCGCATTTTGACCAAACAGGGTGGCACCACGGGCTGAAGGCTCGTCCCTGACGATCATCGTCAGGGGCGAGCCTTTGGTCCGTTATAAGAGCAAACGAGGAGGATACAATGAAAACTTATTACAGAACGATCATGTGTGGAAAAATTACCGAGGAGCAGGTGGGCGACACCGTAAAGCTTAGCGGATGGGTACAAAATCGACGGGACTTGGGAGGCGTTGTATTTATCGACCTTCGGGACCGAACGGGGATCGTCCAGCTGGTATTCAACAGCGAAACGGATAAAAATGCATTTTTGGTGGCAGACCGTTTGCGAAGCGAATATGTGGTCCAAGTGGAAGGCGTGGTAGTAGAACGGGATCCGGACAACGTCAACGATAATATCACTACAGGAACGCTGGAAGTCTTGTGCAACAAAGTGGAAGTATTGGATCAGGCCCAGACCCCACCCATATACATCGACGACAATGACACGTCCAAGGAAAGCGTTCGATTGAAATACAGATATCTGGATCTTCGTAAGAGCCGCATGCACCAGAACATGAAAGTGCGTCATCAGGTATCCAAGTTCATTCGAAACTATTTGGATGATGAAGGATTCATGGAAGTGGAAACACCGTTTTTGACCAAACCCACACCGGAAGGAGCGCGAAGCTTCCTGGTGCCCAGCCGGGTACAAAAAGGCAACTTCTTTGCATTGCCCCAATCTCCACAGCTATTCAAGCAGATCTTGATGGTGGCCGGATTTGACAGATATTATCAGATCGTCAAATGTTTTCGGGACGAGGACCTTCGGCAAGACCGTCAGCCGGAGTTCACCCAAGTGGATATCGAATTGTCCTTTGTGGACGAAAATGACGTGATGGCCATCAATGAAGGAATGATCGCATCCTTGTTCAAGGAAATGCTGGATGTGGATGTGGAACTGCCCATGCGTCGAATGACCTATCTGGATGCCATGAACCGTTTTGGCAGTGACAAGCCGGATCTTCGTTTCGGTTTGGAACTGATGGATATCAAGGATGCTTTGCAGGACACGGGATTTAAAGTATTTGCCGATGCCATTGCCAAGGGTGGGGACGTTCGGGCCATCAACGCAAAAGGGTGTGGTGATGCCTTCAGCCGACGGGAGATCGATGCCTTGGTAGAATACGTAAAGATCTACCGTGCCAAGGGACTTGCCTGGATCCGTGTCACGGAAGAGGAAGTAAAGTCACCTATCGAAAAGTTTTTAACAGAAACAGAAATCAATGATATACTGGTAAAAACAGACGCACAACCGGGAGACCTGGTGCTCATCGTGGCAGACAAACAGGATGTGGTCTGGGACTCTCTTGGTGCCCTTCGTTTGGAGATCGCCCGAAAAATGGAGTTGGATCTTTCCGGCAAGTATGAGTTCGCATGGATCACCGATTTTCCCTTGTTGGAATACGACGAAGAGGAAAAACGGTATGTGGCAAAGCACCATCCTTTCACCAGTCCGAAGCCGGAGGACATCGACCTTATGGACACGGATCCTTTGAAAGTCCGTGCCAGAGCCTATGACATGGTATTGAACGGTGCGGAGATCGGTGGCGGAAGCATTCGGATCCACAACAAGGATCTGCAGCAAAAACTCTTTGAGACCCTTGGTTTTAGTGAAGAGCGAGCTTCCGAAAATTTTGGATTCCTGTTGGAAGCCTTCCAATATGGCACGCCACCCCACGGCGGCATTGCCTTTGGACTGGATCGTTTGGTCATGCAGATCCTCCACACGGAAAACATTCGGGACGTCATTGCTTTCCCGAAGACCCAAAATCACAGTTGTCCCATGACCAATGCACCGGATGAAGCCGAGATGGCCCGACTGGAAGAGTTGGGTTTGATTTTGAAAAAGATCTAAGGGGAGATGGAAGATGGAGGACCAAAAGAAGAATATTTTGGTTCGGTTGAACCGAATTGAGGGACAAATCCGAGGTATTCGAAAAATGATCGAAAGCGATGAGGATTGCAAGGCGGTCCTCACCCAACTGAGTGCTGTCAAATCTGCACTGGATTCTACATCTGCCATTGTGTTGGATACCCATGCCAAGGAGTGTTTGACCGGCATCATCACAAACAATGAAACCATGGATCTGGATGACCTGTTGGGATTGATGAAGAAATTCTTAAAGTGAGAACAGGAGAAAAAAATGAAGGAAGTAGGAATCGTCCGAAATCAAAATGGAAATAAGGCACAAGTTTCCATCCAGCGCCACGCAGCTTGCGGCGATTGTGGAGCCTGCCATGTAGGACGGGATAAAATGACCATGAATGCCTTTGCTGTCAACGCCATCGGAGCAAAAGAAGGCGAACTGGTGGAAGTGGAAATGCAGTTTACCAACGTCATGAAAGCAGCCATGATCGCTTATGGCATTCCGCTGGTGATGTTTTTCATAGGAGCCGTTGTCGGATTTTACATGCTCAATCCGATCCTTGGAGCCGGCGAGAGCCCCATGCCGGCATTTTTCGCAGGACTGGGATTGACCGCACTAAGTTACATGATCATCCGGGCCTTGGAAAAGAAAGGCGTTTTTACAAAAGGGTACGAACCCCATATCACAGCGATCCTTGACAAATGCGATTGAAAAAGACAGCCCTATATCAAGCAGGGCTGTCTTTTTTCCTGGAAAGTTAACATGGATTTAACAATTGTTTGTTATAATGAAATGAAGGTGCAGGGAGGTGCAGAGGTGACGAAGAAAATTGCCATCGTAGAAGATGAAACCAACATATTCGAACTGATCAAATTCAATCTGGAAAAACAGGGATACCAGGTGGCTGGAACACAGGACGGCGCCAAGGCAGTGGATCTGGTGCGTTCTGTGGATCCGGACCTGTTGATCCTGGATCTGATGCTGCCCAACAAGGACGGCTTGACCATATTGAAAGAATTGCGTAGTGATCCGCAATGGAAAGAGCTGCCGGTGGTGGTGCTCACTGCCAGGGATACGGAATTTGACAAGGTGTTGGGGTTCGATGTGGGAGCCGATGATTATTTGACGAAACCTTTCAGCATCAAGGAACTTTCTGCCAGAGTGAAGGCGATCCTGCGCCGGACCGACAAGACGGAAGATCCCATCCTGCGGATCGGGAATTTGGAATTGCATACGGAGGCATTCAAAGTGTTTCATCATGGAAAATTATTGAATCTGACCTTGAAAGAATATGAACTGCTGGCTTTTTTAGTGAAAAACAGGGGAAAAGTGGTCAGTCGAAACGACCTCCTGGATCATATTTGGGGATACGACTATATAGGAGAGACTCGAACGGTGGATGTTCACATTCGTCATTTGCGGCAAAAGCTGGGCGATGGGGAAAATGAAGAAAAATTCATTGAAACGGTCCGCGGCGTCGGCTACCGTTTTCAGGAATAGGGGGCAACATGATCAAAAAAATATTTCCTTCCGTTTTGCTGATCCTCACGGCCACTTTGTTGGTTATGGGGATTTTTACCTACCATAATACGAAAGGCCTGTATTACGATTTTGTTGAAGACGGTTTGAATCGGGCCCTGACGGCCATCGAGGGATCCATCCTCGATTCGGAGGATTTTTACGATCCTTCAGAGAACTTGATGATCCGCCACACCATGGAAAGCAGCGATTACCGGATCACCCTGATCGATGAAGAAGGCAGGGTGGTTTTTGATACGGACCGGGATGCGGAGACCATGCAAAATCACGCCGATCGACCGGAGATCCTGGATGCACTGTCGGGAAACCCGACCCGGTCGGTCCGATACAGTGAATCCATCGGTGCAGACATGATGTACAAGGCAGTGGCCATGGAACTGGACGACGGATCCACAGGGATCTTGCGGGTATCCATGAAACTCAGTCTGACAAGGGATATTTTGACCATGAGTCTTCGAGAACTGGCTGTGTATCTGTTTTTTGCCTTTGCAGCTGCAGCCTTGTTTTCCCGATATTTGATCGGATATATGCTCCGTCCCGTGAAGGATATCAGCTTTTTTGCAAAGAAGATCGCCGGGGGAGATTATGAAGAACGGATGAGCTGGTACGCCAATGATGAGATCGGAGATCTGGCCACCTCCCTCAATGACATGGCAGATCGATTGGAAGAGACCTTCCAGATGCTATCCAACCGAAATGTGGAGCTGGAAGTGATCTTGAAAAGTATTTTAGACGGGATCATCGCAGTGGACCCCACCTATCATATCAAGATCATCAACAACAGTGCTCTTCAATTGCTGGGCGTAGATCCAAACAGACACTGGGTCGGTAAAAACTTGAGGGAGATCCTGCCTAAGGATTCTTTGTTTCGGGAGATGGATGACGTTTACGCAAAAGATGGTGATGAGAGTGTTTATTACAAGGAAGTGAAGATCGGCGATAAGACGGTACGTGTCGCTTACGGCAAGATCAACGACAATGACCAAGTGAATGGATACATTCTGGTATTGCAGGACATCACGCAAATTCGCCGGTTGGAAAACATCCGAAAAGATTTTGTAGCCAATGTGTCCCACGAGTTGAAGACCCCAATAACCAGCATCAAGGGGTTTGTGGAAACCTTGCGGGAGGGAGTCGATGATGAGGCAACAAGGAATCATTTTTATGACATTATCGAGATGGAGACCCAACGGCTCATTGAACTGGTGGAAGACATTCTGACACTGTCCTTTCTGGAAAATGAGGAGTCAGGCAGGGAAGGTGTGGAAGATCGGATCCACCCCGGTGTGGTTTTACGGGAGATGATCCAAATGGCTTCGAAACTGGCCCGGGAAAAAGATATTCGGATCGAGTCCCAGATCCAGTCTGATCTTCCAGAAATACCATTTAAAGAAGAATACTTCCGGCAAATGTGTTTGAATTTGTTGGACAACGCTGTCAAATACAGCCCACCTGCAAGCAAGGTCTGGGTAACCTTAAAAAGAGAGGAAAAATATCTGAAACTGATTATTGCGGATCAGGGAATGGGAATACCCGAAGAAGCAAAAGAGCGGATCTTTGAACGTTTCTACCGGGTGGAGAAGGGTCGGGGCAGAAAAGAAGGCGGTACCGGCTTGGGATTGGCCATCGTCAAGCATATCGTCCAGTCCCAGGGTGCCACCATTACCGTGGACAGCGAGCCGGGAAAAGGATCTACATTTACTGTAACCATTGAAATCGTAAGGTATTGAAGAAAAAGCGAAGAATTTTTAGCAAAACATATAACTTGACCCCGTCCCGGTGAAATGATAAGATACTCTAAGAATTCGAAGGAACGTGGGAGACCAATGAAAGAGATACGCATCACGGCCATCGAGGCCGAAAGCATAGCAGAAGAGTTGGAAGTGGAAGCTGGAGATCAGTTGCTGACGATCAACGGCAAGGTTCCAAAAGATATCTTTGATTATTATTATCTGGTAAACGATGAGGAGCTTCTTTTGGAGATCCAAAAACCCTCCGGAGAAATTTGGGAACTGGAGATCGAAAAGGAGCTGGACGAATCCTTGGGCCTGGAATTTGAGGAAGGTCTTTTGGACGAACCAAAAAGTTGTTTCAACAAGTGCGTTTTTTGCTTTATCGATCAATTGCCAAAAGGAATGCGACCCAGCCTGTATTTCAAAGACGATGATACCAGGCTGTCTTTTATGCATGGAAATTATGTAACGCTGACCAACCTGAAAGAGGAAGAGATCCAGCGGATCATCGACTATCGGATCCAACCCATCAATATTTCCGTTCATTCCACGGACCCACAGTTGCGTCGGGAGCTGCTGAACAACAAAAATGCCGGGAAGATCATGGAATACATCGACCGTTTTGCCGATCACGGCATGTTGATGAACAGCCAGATCGTTTTGTGTCCCGATTTGAACGATAAGGTGAAACTGAGCCGGTCCCTGGAGGATCTGGCAGAGCGTTATCCATATATGGAAACTGTATCCGTCGTACCTGTAGGGATCACCAAATTCCGTCAAAATTTGGCGGCCATGCGGTTGTTTACACAAGAAGAAGCGGAAGAAACCATCCGTCGCATCCAAAAGATGCAGGAGCTGATGCTTCAAAAACATCAAACCCGTTTTGTGTTTGCCAGTGACGAATTTTATTTGACGGCCAACAGAGACTTGCCTCCAGCAGACCATTATGAAGGATTTCGACAACTTGAAAATGGAGTGGGAATGCTTCGTTTGTTTATGGAACAGGCCGAAGCGGCATTGGAAAGGTTGGATGGAACGGAAAAAGGACGGGCCGTATCCGTTGCCACCGGTAAATTGGCAAAGAACTCCATACAAGATCTGGTGGATCGCTTCAAACAGCGAATACCCTCAGCCGACGTTCAGGTCCATTGCATCGAAAATCGATTCTTTGGAGAGAAGATCACCGTAACGGGATTGCTGACCGGCAGAGACCTGGTGGAACAATTGAAAGAGGATGGACACCATCAAACCATACTCATACCCGAGAACATGTTGAAACACGATGAACCTCTTTTTCTGGATGACATGACCCTGGAAGAGGCAATGAAGGCCTTGGATGCTCAAGTGATACCGGTTTCTCTGGACGGGGATGCATTTGTCGCAAATTTGAAGTATTTGAAAAATTAGGAGGAACAAATGGTAAAGCCAATCGTAGCAGTAGTGGGAAGACCCAATGTGGGGAAATCCACTTTATTCAATAAAATAGCAGGTTCTCGAATTTCCATCGTGGAGGATACTCCTGGAGTGACAAGAGATCGTATCTACGCCGATTGCGAGTGGATCGGGAAACCGTTCACTTTGATCGACACTGGTGGGATTGAACCCCACTCCAACGATATTATTTTGGCCCAAATGCGAAGACAAGCACAGCTTGCCATCGATACGGCAGATGTCATCGTCTTCATCGTCGATGGCAGGGAAGGCATGACAGCAGCGGACCTGGACGTAGCCAATATGATCCGCAAATCCATGCGGCCCATTGTTTTGGTGGTCAACAAGGTAGAAAACAAGGAGATCGAAAACAACTTGTATGAGTTTTATAATTTGGGACTGGGCGATCCCATGCCCATTTCTGCAGAACAAGCCCTGGGTTTGGGAGACATGCTGGACCGGGTGGTGGAAAACTTCCCGAGAACAGCAGGGGACGGCGATGAAGACACCAGACTGAAAATTGCTGTTTTGGGAAAACCCAACGCAGGGAAATCTACCCTGGTCAATCGCTTGATTGGAGAAGAACGGGTGATCGTCAGCGATGTGCCGGGTACTACCAGAGATGCAATAGACACCCCTTTCCAATATTACGGGGAAGAATATGTACTGACGGATACAGCGGGACTTCGAAGAAAAAGCAAAGTCTACGACGACATTGAACGCTACAGCATCGTGCGAAGTGTGGCGGCAGTGGATCGATCCGATGTTTGTCTGATTCTGATCGATGCCAATGACGGCATCAGCGAACAAGACGCAAAGATCGCCGGGATCGCCCACAACCGGGGCAAGGCCAGTGTTATTGTGGTAAACAAGTGGGATGCTTACGAAGCGAAAAATCAGGGGAGTCAAAAGAAGTTTGAAAGCGATGTACGCTCCACCCTGTCGTTCATGGCCTATGCGCCCATCATATTCATTTCTGCAAAAACGGGACAGCGGCTCAATAAAGTCATGGAGACCATTCTTTTGGTGTCCAACGAATATGCCAAGCGGATCACTACCGGGACCCTCAACGAAGTGATCGGAGAGGCGGTCTTGATGAATCAACCACCCTCGGACAAGGGACGCCGTTTAAAAATCTACTATGCGACCCAGGGAGCTATCAAGCCCCCAACGTTTATTATCTTTGTCAACGACAAACGGCTGTTGCACTTTTCTTATGAACGATTTTTGGAAAACCAGATCCGTCAGGCATTTGGGTTCATTGGAACCCCCATTCACCTGATCATTCGGGAAAGAAAAGAGAAGGCATAGGAGGATCCAAATGAAGGTATGTGTTTTGGGAGCAGGCAGTTGGGGAACCGCCTTGGCTATTTTGATGGCAGGACAGGGAACCCAGGTGGCACTGTGGCATCGTCGGGAAGAGCTGGTACAGCAGCTGAAAGAAGATAGAGAAAACACCAAATATTTGCCGGGTGTGGAGTTGCCCTCCGGCATCCTTCCTACGAGTCAGTTGGATGAGGCTGTCAGAGACAGTGAAGTGATCATTTTGGCAGTGCCCAGTCACAGCATTCGCAATATTTGCGTTCAGATCAAGGATTTTGTTCATGCAGACCAATATGTCGTCAATGTGGCCAAGGGTCTGGAAGAGGGTACCCACCTTCGATTGAGCCAGGTCATCAACGATGAATTGCCGTACAACAACGTATTTGTTTTGACGGGACCAAGCCATGCGGAAGAAGTGGCCAAAGGATTGCCCACGACGGTCGTCATATCCGGGGAAGAACGGGAATCCTGCGAGTGTCTCCAGGACCTTTTCACCAGCCCCGCTTTTCGCGTCTACACCAATCCCGACATGATCGGTGTGGAGTTGGGCGGCGCGTTGAAAAATATCATCGCCTTGGGTGCTGGGATCAGTGATGGCTTGGGTTATGGAGACAACAGCAAGGCCGCTCTGATGACTCGGGGGATCGCCGAGATCAGCAGACTGGGTAAAATATTGGGCGCAAAAACGGAAACCTTTGCCGGCTTGGCCGGGATCGGAGACTTGATCGTGACCTGTACCAGCATGCACAGCAGAAACCGCAGGGCGGGTATTTTGTTGGGGGAAGGACAACGGCTGGATCAAGTATTGGATTCCATCGGCATGGTCGTGGAAGGTGTCCGGGCCACGAAGGTCGCCAGGGAACTCTCCGAAAAACACGGTGTGGAAATGCCCATCACCAATGGATTGTTCAAGATCTTGTTCGAAGATGCCGACCCGAAGGACGTGGTGACGGAGATCATGACCCGCAGCAACAAACATGAAATGGAAGAGATCAACTCGCTTTACTATTATGGCTGGAACTAGAGAGAACAGGGAGGTTTTCTCCCTGTCTCATTGTTTTTAATTCGGTACAATAGAAATTATACTTGAAATAGACGATGAAACTCTTTATAATGTAGTATATGTCTGGGTGTAGCGCAGTTTGGTAGCGCGCGTGAATGGGGTTCACGAGGCCGGAGGTTCGAATCCTCTCACTCAGACCATTTTTGTACAAAAAATCAGAAGACATCGGAAGTGATGGTGTGAGCAGTCGTAAAAGACAGAATGTAAAAAAACAGCGAAGGATGTTGGTATACCTGTTGGCTGTTGTTTTAGTGGTTTTGTCCTGGGTACGTCTGACGAGCAAACAGACCCTGGTCTTGGAAAACCAACGATATATAACAACATACGACACCCAAACATTCCTGCTCAAAAATGAACAGGTTTTTTATTTTGACAAAAACCCAGTGCTCGTCGTTTCAGACGGAGAGCGGGTCTCCAGACAGACGGAATTGTTTGAAAACGACGGTACGCTGCAAAATTTTTATCGGGACCAACGATCCCTTTTGGAGAAGATGACGGAAATACCCAAGAGAGAGGAACTTTTCCAGCTTCTTGTCGACAAGAAAGAAGAATTCAAGGATCTTTCCGATGAGGAAAACAAGGATCCCCTGATGGAGGAGATCATGGATCTGGTCTACCAGTTTTCCTATGCGGATCTGGATGAAGAAGCCTTGGAATCCCGGAAAGAAGAGATAAGGGATCTGTCAGTGGACCCCTACCAGGGGAAGACCTTGATCCGTTTGGGCGGGATCCATCCTGGATATTGGTCAAACCAGCTGGATGGATATGAATCCCTCCTTGCGCCGGGAAACATAGAAGCCTTAGTGGGTATGGATGCTCAAGATCTGGAAGAAACAGCAGGGATCATAAAAGATGATACAACAGGCATGAAAGTCATCGACGATGATACGGCATACATGATGATCACCATCCCGAAAGAATCGTTGCCGGAGGTAAAAAAACAAGTAGAGGAAAAAAGAAGGGGTTTGGAAGAGAACCTGGAAAATGACGATTTGCAGGAATATCTCTCCTATTTGAATCGACGAGTCGACGTATTGAACGGTATGCCCCAGGTCAGTTTTTTCCTGGAAGGAAAGGAGCGCACGGCCAGGGTCGTTGCGGTGCTGGATAGCGACGATGAAGCCCAGGACGTATTTGTGCTGCAGTTGAAAGAGTATTTGACCTACGATTTTTTGAAGAAAAGAAAACTGGACATTCAGTTGATCACTTATACGAACAACGGGTATGTATTGCCCGAAAAATCGCTGATCACCAAGGACGGAGTCACTTCCATAGTCGTGTTGAACAAGGGATATTTGCGCAAGAATCTGGAAGTGACGGTCACAAAGACCATGGATGATGAAGTTTTTTTAAGCCGAGGTGACAATGAATCGATCACGGAAGGCATGCAGCTGTTGATCAATCCCTAGGCGGAAGGAGGAATACCATGGAGCAAATAAAAAAAAATATCGACGAGATCAAGAATAAGCTGAAAGAGGACACCATTCTGGTGGCCGTGACCAAGTATCGTTCCATACCGGAGATCAAGGCCGTATACGAAGCCGGTATCTTGGATATGGGAGAAAATCGGGTCCAAGAGTTTCGGGAGAAGGAAGAACAGCTCCCCAAAGACATTCGTTGGCACATTATTGGACATCTCCAAAAAAATAAAGTGAAGTACGTTGTAGGAAAAGTGTTTCTGATCCATTCTGTTGATTCCCTGGGATTGGCCAAGGCCATCGACAGTCAGTCCAAGAAGCTGGACCTGGTCACGGATATCCTGATCCAGGTCAATGTGTCGGGTGAAGATGCAAAGCAGGGGATCGATCCAGATCAATTGGAAGGTCTGCTGTCCGACTTGTCCAAGCTCTCCAACATACGGATCAAAGGACTTATGACCATGGCACCCAATACAAAAAATATTCCTTTGCTTAAGGATATTTTTCATCAAACAAAAGCATTGTATGATAGAATGAAAAGTAATGAAGAAAGTTATCCCAATGTGACGATGGAATATCTATCCATGGGAATGACCAATGATTTTACCATTGCGGTTGAATGTGGGGCCAACATGGTACGTATCGGGTCTGGTGTTTTCAAAGAAGAGGAGGCATAATCATGGCAAAAGAAACCTGGGGCAAGGTAAAAATATTTTAGGGTTGGAGATCGAAGACGACCTGGATGAAGAATTTGATGATGAAGGATATGCCGTAGAGGAAGAAACAGAAACGACTTCCGGTTATGGGAAAAAAGCAAAGCAAGCGAAACCGACAGTACCTGTACGAAGCGGTTCCAAAGTATTGGTGGTGGAACCGGAGTTTTTCAACGATGCACCGGTCATATGCGACAATTTGAAAAGCAACAAAACCGTTGTCGTGAATCTGGAAAATGCAGATTATGAAGACGGGAGAAAAATTTTTGATTTTTTAAATGGCGCGGTCTATGCATTGGATGGCACGATTCAAAAAATCGGCGAGAATGTTTTCATCCTGGCCCCAAGCACCGTGGATGTCATCGCAGAAAATCTGGTAACAGATCACAGCAGGGAGTTTTTAGATTGGAACAACGAAAAATAGGAGCAGATAGATGACGGAGATTCTGCTTCGGATCGGAAGCATGTTTTTTCAGTTTCTCAGCGTCATGATCATCATGAATGTTTTGTTGCGTTTTATCAATCCTGAGGGGAAGGGGCCCTTTGCCGGATTTGTATTGAGCATGACGGAGCCTCTGCTGCAGCCGTTGCGACGTGTGTTGCGGGTCCGGTCTTTCGACCTATCGCCCTTTGCAATGATCCTGCTGATCGAGTACGTGGCCTTGCCGCTGTACAATTACGTGATATTGCGGTTGTTTGGATGATCTCATGAAAAAATACGACGAAGAATCATTGAAAGTGAAAAATGTGTGCGATCTGGCCCAAAAGGATGCTTCATCTTTTTGGACGGAGTTTTTTGATCCGACACAACAAAAGAAACTGGCCTCAGCCCTCTTCAAACAGGGGGTTGAGCATTCTTTTTTTGGCGGTCATGAGGATGCAGAGCGGAAGATCCTTTTTGTTAAGGCATCTTGGGATGAACTGGAGGAATCGGCGCCCCTGGTGCTTTTACAGATGGATGTGCCGGAGAAGACAACCCACCGGGACGTGTTGGGGAGTTTGCTGTCCACTGGCATAAAAAGGGATCAGGTTGGAGACATCCTGGTCTCTTCCGGCAAGGCCTACGTTTTCGTTCTGGAGAACATGGCGAATTATATAAGGACCAATGTGGAACATATACGAAACCAGCAGGCCAATGTGACCATTTGCTCCATGGAGGATGTGGAACTTCCAAAACCGGAGTTCAAGATCGAGCATTGTGTGCTCACTTCTTTCCGTTTGGACAATGTGGTGGCCAAAGCCTGCAAAATGTCCCGGTCTGCTACGGGGGAACTTGTTTCCAAAGGGTTGGTGAAAGTGGACCATGAAGTGGCGGATAAAGGAACCCAAAATGTTTCCGACGGGACCCTGGTCTCCGTTCGGGGGTATGGTCGATTTATTTTTCGATCCTTGGAAGGATCGACGAGGAAGGGAAATCAGAAAGCGGAGATCCATTGGTACAAGTGAGGGAACATGGAAGAGACAAATACATTTCGAACGACAAGTGAATACGAGGGAAAACGGCTGGATCAGTTTCTTTCAGAACAGTATGAGGAGCATAGCCGCAGTTTTTTGAAGAAGCTGATCGACGATGGATCGGTGTGGGTCAACGGGAAGAACACCAAGGCGGGATACAAGTTGCGGGAAGACGACGAAATAACGATTCGACTGCCGGAGCTGGAAGAGACGGATGTGATCGCTCAGGATATACCGTTCGATGTGGTCTACGAAGACCCTCATTTGCTGGTGGTCAACAAACCCAAAGCCATGGTGGTCCATCCCGGCCACGGGAATCCGTCGGGGACCCTGGTCAATGCCCTTCTTCATCAAGTGAAGGATCTGTCCGGCATCAACGGCGTCAAGAGGCCTGGCATCGTCCATCGTATCGACAAGGACACCTCCGGGTTACTGCTGGTGGCTAAAAACGATGAGGCCCATCGGGGATTGGCGGCCCAACTGAAAAAGCATGAGATCCGTCGAACTTATCTGGCTTTGGTGGAAGGAGTGGTGACGGAAGATGGAGGCCGTATCGACGCACCTATTGGCAGGGATCCGAAAAATCGGATCAAAATGGCGGTGACGGATCGAAACAGCAAGAAGGCCGTGACCCATTTTACCGTGAAGCGGAGGTATGCCAAACATACCTTGATCGAAGCCAATCTGGAGACTGGACGGACCCACCAGATCCGAGTCCACATGGCCTATATCGGCCACCCCTTGGTGGGTGATACGGTGTACGGCAGAAAAAAACAAGCATTGACCCAGGAGGGGCAGATGCTCCATGCCTACCGGCTGGCATTCACCCATCCCATAAAAAAAGAAGATCTGAGCTTTCAGATCCCATTGCCGGTCTACTTTGTGAAGGTGCTGCGAAAACTGGCGAGACGGTAATATGTAAAATGGGGACGGTGATTTTTTTGCAAAAAAGTCACCGTCCCCATTTTACATGAAAATATAAAAAGCTAAAATATTCTTGTGTATAATGCTTGAAAATGGTTATATATATAATAGTATTTAACCATTTTAAAAATTATTGGGAATAGGGGGAGGATCGTGAGAGGGAAAAAAGGCACCATCGTATTTTTGCTGGCTCTATTGACATTGTTGCTGGTGGCTTGCAGTGAGACGGGATCGAAAGATTTGGAAGTCCATTCCATGGTGGATGCATTGGATGCAGTCGTGGAAGCCTCGGAGGAAGAACTAATCTACGTCGGAGGCATGTACATCTACCCGGACCAGGAAGCCTATGACAATGAAAAACCGGAGTATCAACTTTTGTTCTACAAGAAGGAATTGGAAGAAAACCAAGTAGTTCATGTATCTTACAGAGTGGGGGAGACGGTCGAACTGATTGCAGAGATACCAGGGTTTACTAGTCCAGAAATTCTGGAAATCCATGAGCAAGCCGGCAAGGTGGATCATGATGAGGTACGGGATCTGGCGGGAAGCCTGGAAGACCGGACCCGGCAAGTGTTGGAGATGGCCAAAGACGAGGGATACGATCTGGCCCAAGCAGCATTTTCTCAAGGGGAGTCCATTATTGGCTTGTATCAGGGCAATCAAAACCTTTGGTTTTATGTGTTTAGGGGTGAGGATAATTTCCAGGCAGCTTATCGATGGAACGAGGATATATTGATATTGGCCGATTCTTCGGATGAGTCATTGTCCACTTACGGTTCAACGCCCATCAAAGGAAATTCCGTTTATTTTGGCGATGTGGAAGAATATATTCCGGAAGCAGGCTTGACCATGGAAGAAATGGAAGCCATGATGCAGAGGATCGAAGAAGGATATATACCGGATTGGATGAAAGAGGGAAAAGAACCGGTGGATACCTATACTGTGGAAATTCCAGAAGGAGACCGGACCTTGCAGCTTGACGTCTACGAAGACAGATCCTTCGTGACGCGACTAAAGTGAGGTGTAAAATGGGGACGGTGACTTTTTTTAAAAAAAGTCACCGTCCCCATTTTAGCTTCGATTTTAATATTCTTCCCGTATGGTAAACTCCGCATCCTCCACCCAGGTTTCGGGTTTTTGCATGTACAAGATGATGTCTTCCAGCGTTAGAAGATGTTTTTTCTCTTCTCGTTCCAACATTTTTAGGATCTTGATGGTTTTTTCGTCCTCAGTTTGGTCCTGCATGTTACGGTAGTATTCTGCACTTTCCCGTTCCATTTTTTTGGCGAATTCATAGGCTTCAATGGTGGAAAGCTCCATGTCAAAGAACACTTGGTCCTCCAGGAGTTTGGTAAAGACGTTTTTCACGTCCACCAGCACATCGGTTTCCACAAAATCTTCGTTGACAAAACCCAAGCCGCGAACATATTCATAGTGGCGTTTTTCATCGTCTGCCAGCTTGTGAAAAATCTGTTTCAAGCCTTCATTTTCCGAGGCTTCCGCCTGTTTCAAGTAAAAAGCCCTGCTATCGGTTTCCATTTTCAGTGCAACGTCATATAAGCTCAAAGCAATACCTCCTCCAATTTACTCTTTGATTTCTTACCCCTTATTCCACATTTGCAAACGCCAGAATGGTCGATTTTTCCGGAGTGACATACATGGTTTTGTTGTCCGTGTAGATCACCATACCCGGTTTGGCTCCTTTTGGCTTGTGCACATGCTTGACTTGGGCATAATCTACCGGAACGTTGGAAGATTGTTTTCCTTTACTGAAATAGGCTGCCAAAAGAGCCGCTTCCAGGACGGTGGCCTCTCCCGGTGTTTTACCTTCTGTCCGCACGATGACATGGGATCCGGGAATGTCTTTCACATGGAACCAGAGGTCCTCTTTCGATGCCGTTTTCATGGTCAGCTGGTCGTTTTGCTTGTTGTTTTTTCCAACAAGGACAACAAAGCTTTCTGAAGATCGAAATGTCATGGGAAGACTGGCTTTCGATTGTTCCTTTTTTTTCTTTTTTCGGGTGGTTTTGATAAAACCGGTTTCTTCCAGTTCGTCCCGGATCTCTTTCAATTCTTCCACGGAGCTGCATTTGTCCACGCTGTCCATGATGCTTTCCAGATAGTAGATCTCTTCCTTCGTTTTTTTCAATTGCTCGTCGATATAGGCCAAGGCCCGTTTTTGTTTGTTGTATTTGTCGTAGTACCTCTTGGCATTCTCTGCCGGCGTATAACGGATGTCCAGGGGAATGTCCACCATCGTTTCGTCGTAGTAGTTGTGCAGGAGGGCATGAGTGGTCTTTTCCTGAAGGTTGTATAGGTTGGCGTAGAGAATGTCCCCGTACTGCTTGTATCTTTCTGCATCTTCCGCCGTTTTTAGATCCTCCATCAAATGATTGAACTTATTGTAATTTCGCTCCAATTTGTTGGCAATGGTCTGATGGAAGGCTGCAGAGCGCTGTTTGATCCGCTGCTGGGTATCCTTGCCCAGGTAAAAATCCTCCAGCATGGGGCTGATTTCGTCATAGCTTCTCTTTTCCAGTTCTTCATACAGTCGACAGGGAAAAGCGGTGAAATCCTTGATCGTTCCTTTTTCCAGATAGATGCCGAAATCCGGCACAACCACCAAATCTTCCAACAGTCCGTGAAGACTTTCCAAAATGGGAAAGGGCACCTGTCCCACCGGTTGTTTCGGATCGACGCCGCTGCGGTATGCAAGTTCCAGGGCCGCCAGCTTGCTGATCCCCTGTATGTTGTCCATGATGGCCTTATCCAGGGAGCGGTTTCCCTGTTGGGTCAGAAGGGCTGCAAACTCCGATGGATCCAATGTACGAAAATCGGATTTTCCCATGGGTGGGAGGGCATAGCTGCGTCCGGGAAGGACTTCCCGAAAGGAACTGATGAACTTGTTGATTCGTTTGATGCTGTCTGTTATAATGTCATTTTCAAGCAGGATGATGTTGCTGTGCCGACCCATGATCTCCACCACCAAGCGGTGACTGGTGGTCTCGTAGAGTTCACTTCTGGATGTGATGATGATTTCAAGGATGCGGTCGAATTCCACCTGGCGGACCGATTCAATGATCCCGCCAACGAGTTTTTTGCGAAGAAGCATGCAAAACATGGGAGGTGCATCCGGGTTTTCTTTTGTCTGCCGGATCAAGTGCGCCCTGGGGTAGTTGCTGTTTGCGGAGAGCAACAGTTGATGCCGGTCCTTGTTTCGATGGATGGTCAACAGCAGTTCGTCGCTTTCCGGTTGATAGATCTTTTGGATCCTGCCTCCGGTAAGTTGCCGGGACAGTTCCTCTGCCAAATGATGTACGGCAATTCCGTCTAAAGCCATGGCAAGGCCCCCTTTCTTGTGAGACGATGGAGTGCACTACCATTGTAACAAAGCTTGTTGAAAAATACTATAAGATTGGTCTTGAGATATGCTATAATAATAAGATACGATTGGCAGGTGATTCCTATAGAATTCAGTAAATATCATGGAACAGGCAATGACTTTATTGTGGTGAACGATTGGAACAGGAAGCTACAGCCTACCCGAGAAGAAATTGCAGGCCTGTGCCGGCGACACTTTGGCATAGGTGCCGATGGATTCATCCTGGTAGAACCATCTGAAGAAGCGGATGTAAAAATGGTGTATTTCAATGCAGACGGATCGCCGGCCGTCATGTGCGGCAACGGCATCCGATGCTTTGCAAAATACGTTTTTGATCATGGCTTGGTTGACACTCGTCGCTTTGACGTGGAAACGGCGGCAGGCATCAAACACATCGAGATCATCGATGATGGGAAATCAACAGCAAACAGGATCCGCGTTGACATGGGCGCCCCAATATTTGATAAAGATCGTATAGGAGTGGAAATGAACGTTGATCCGGTTTTGGATCAAACCCTGGATACGACGATGGGTCCCGTTCTTTTTTCTGCAGTCTCCATGGGAAATCCCCACGCCATCATTGAAGTGGCGGATGTGGAAAATCATCCGGTGTTGAACTGGGGCCTGTGGTGGAGACCCATCCTGTTTTTACCAATGGCGCCAATGTGAATTTCGTACAGGTCATCGATCGAGACAATTGCCGGGTGGTGACATGGGAAAGGGGATCTGGTTTGACCCTGGCCTGCGGCACCGGTTCTTGTGCGGCTGCAGCTTTGCTGCATAAAAAGGGTCTGGTCAACGACACGGTCACCGTTCACATACCTGGAGGTGTTCTTACCATCGAGTTGGGAGATACGGTCATCATGACAGGACCAGCCGTCTGGGTTTTTGACGGATCCACCGAAGCCGACAAGGAGGAAAAGCGATGAACAGCATGACTGGATACGGAAAGGGAAGTTATCGGGACGATCGAACGGAGATCGCCGTGGAACTGAAGACCATCAATCACCGCTACAAGGATTTTTTCATTCGAATGCCCCGGACCTTGAATTTTGCCGAGGACGCCTTGCGAAAGGAGATCGGCAAACAGATCCAGCGGGGACGCATTGAAGTCCACATCAAGATCCACTATTTTGGTTTGGAAAACAAGGAAGTTCGCGTAGATCTGGAATTGGCCAAAGCATACATGGCCTGTCTGAAGGAACTGAAGACCCAACTTCCGGAGGCAACCGGGGAATATGGGATCTCCCTGATCGCCCGTTATCCGGAAGTCATTTACACGGAAGAGAAGGATACGGACGAGCAGGAGCTTTTTGGCAAAGTCCATGATGCCTTGACGGAAGCATTGAAAGGATTGGTGGAGACCCGCAAAAGCGAAGGAGTCGTTTTGGAGGAAGATTTTTTAAAGCGGTTGTCCATCATTGAAGACACCGTGGAACAAATCAAGGCGTTAGAACCAGTCGTCAATGAAGAAAATACATTGAAGTTGCGCAACCGGATCGAGGAATATACGAAAGATCTGGAGATCGACGAGAAGCGGCTGATGGAAGAAGTGGCCTATCTGTCGGAAAAAGCCAGCGTAACGGAAGAGATCACCCGACTCAACAGCCATATACGGCGGTTTCGAAAAATCATGAAAGAAATCGATTCGGTAGGTCGAAAATTGGATTTCCTCATCCAGGAAATGCATCGGGAGATCAATACCATCGGATCCAAATCCAACCATTTGGAGTTGTCCAACCTGGTTGTGGATGTTAAAAGCGAAATCGAGAAAATGCGAGAGCAGATACAAAATATAGAGTGATGGAGAATAAGATGACGAAGCATTTTTATGAAAAGGAAAAGGGGCTCCTTATTGTCATATCCGGACCATCCGGTGCAGGCAAAGGGACCATTTGCAAGGAACTTTTAAAGAATGAAGACAATCTGGAGGTATCTGTTTCCGCCACCACGAGACAACCGCGAGAAGGGGAAGTGGAAGGGAAGAACTATTATTTCATCGACAAGGAACACTTTCTGGACATGATCGGAAACAACGATTTCCTGGAATACGCCAAGGTTTACGACAATTATTACGGAACCCCAAAAGATCCGGTCCTGCAAAAGATGGAAGAAGGCGTCGACGTGATCCTGGAGATCGACATCCAGGGAGCCGCCCAAGTACGGGCCAATTTCCCGGAAGGGATCTACATCTTTGTGGTGCCGCCATCCATCAATGAACTTCGCAAGCGGATCACGGAACGCGGCACGGAAGATGAAGAACAAATGAACAAGCGTATGGACTGCGCTTGCGAAGAGATCCGAAATGCAACAAAATACAGTTATATCGTCATCAACGACAAGGTATCTTTGGCAGCAGAAAAGGTACGAGCCATCATAACAGCGGAAAAATGCCGCTCGGAGCGGTTGGAAAGCAAAATTGAAGAAATCATAGGGAGGTAACCATGAGATATCCAGCATTGAACGATTTGATCGAGAAAACGGGAAACAAGTATTCATTGGTTTTGGTCGTATCCAAGCGAGCAAGACAGATCGTGGATAAAAATCTGATCGACGAAACTAAAATCGAGAATCCGGTTTCCATTGCTACAGGAGAAGTTGCCGAAGACAAGCTAAAATTTCATTTCAAAGGTTAGGATCCGGCAATGGCCAGTGGCCGTTGCCCTTTTTTGTCGATGACCGTGGGAAGAAGTCTGGGAGGAAACGTCTGTGAAGATCGCACAAGTTTACATCAACCAACTGAATATCCATTTGGATCGACTCTTTGACTATCTTGTTCCAAAACATTTGGAATCCCAGGTCATACCGGGCAGCCGGGTTGTGGTTCCTTTCGGATTTGGCAACAAGAGCATCGATGCCCTGGTTTGGGACCTGAAAAGTCCTCCATCCGATTCCTCGAAGTTGAAAAGCATTTTGGGGGTGGTAGAGCATTTTCCGGTTTTGGATCACCAGCAACTGAAAACTTGCCGTTTTCTCCAACAGGTCCATCACAGCCTGTTCATGGACGTGGCCAATGCATTTTATCCGGGGCCGATCCAAATCCGAAAACACAAGGACAGCAACGGTGTCCTTCGTTATTACGTGGGTCAAAAGGACCGGGAAAGCTGGTTATGGAAAATATCCCAACGAAATCCCAATCAAACATTGGAACAGTTGTTGAGCACTGTGCGTTCCAATGCCACAGTACAACGAGAGATTTTGACCTTGCTGTGGGAATCACCAATAGAAGAAGCGGTATTGACGGCTCGTTTTCGTGGAGTGAAGAAAACACTGGAATCATTGAGATCGGCAGGATTCTTGGAGAAGCATCGGATGAAGTCCATGGAATTGGAAGATCCGGGGCCCTTGGAAGTACAGGGAGCGCCCCGGCTGACGGAAGCCCAGCAGCAGATCTTGGAAGATTTTGAAAAAGGCTTTCAACAGACCCATCTGATCCATGGTGTTACCGGCAGCGGTAAAACCGAAGTATACCTCCATATGATGGAAGCTGCGCTGAAAAAGGACAAAACGTGTCTTTATCTGGTTCCTGAGATCTCATTGACACCCCAAACCATCCACCGGGTCAAAGCTCGTTTCGGTCAGGAAATAGCAGTGATCCATTCAAGGATCAGCGACGGGGAACGCTTGGAACAATACAAGAAAATCGCCACCAAGGAAATTCGGATCATCGTGGGGGCCCGATCCGCCATTCTCTCGCCGTTTCAGGATCTAGGACTCATCGTTATTGATGAAGAACATGAGAATACTTATAAATCCTCCAATCGACCCAGGTTTGACACCGTATCCCTGGCACAGGAAATTGCACGACTACATGGAGCAAAAGTGGTTTTGGGAAGTGCCACCCCGTCCATCGGCACCTATTATTTGGCCAAAAACGGACAATACGGATTCCATCGTTTACCGGATCGAATGAACGGGCAGGACATGCCGGCCTCATTGGTGGTGGATATGCGGGTGGAGTTGCAGTCTGGAAATCGATCCTTTCTTAGCCGGACCCTGTATGCTTCCATGAGGGAGGCATTGAAAAGAAAAGAACAGATCATTCTTTTTTTAAACAAACGGGGATATTTCAGTTATGTTTTTTGCAGGGATTGCGGTTATGTTGTAAAATGTAAGCAGTGCGATGTCACCATGACATACCATGGAGAGGACAATCGACTGGAATGTCATTACTGCAAAGCGACAGCACCGGTACAGCACCAATGTCCCGCTTGCGGCAGCCGTAAAATGAAGTATTCCGGAACAGGAACGGAACGGATGCAAAACATGTTGCAGAAATATTTTCCCCATGCCACCGTATTGCGGATGGATACGGATTCCATGAAAAAGAAGGATGCCATTGCCGATGCCGTGGAAGATTTTACCCTGGGGAAAGCAGACATCCTTTTGGGGACCCAAATGGTCACAAAAGGGTTTGATTTTGAAAATGTGACGCTGGTGGGTGTCCTGCTGGCGGATCTGACCTTGAATTTCCCGGATTACCGGTCTTCGGAAAGAACCTTTCAACTCATCACCCAGGTAGCCGGAAGGGCCGGACGGGGAAACAAGAAAGGCAATGTGGTGATTCAAACCTACGAACCGGATCATTATGCCATCACCCATGCACAGCAGCATGATTACGAAGGTTTTTATGAGAAAGAAGTGGCCTATCGAAAAATGAATCGATATCCCCCTTTTTCCACGCTGATGTACATTGGATTCTCCGGAAACGATGAAAAGGAAGTGGCAAAGGAGTGCTCCGAGTACCATCGACTGCTTTCGGCAGAGGTGACAAAAACGGACCCGTCTTTGGTCTTTGAAGCATATCCGCCATCCAAATCCAACATCGTTCGGGTGAACAACAAATACAGGTATTATATTTTGATCAAGACGGAACATGTGGATGCTTTTCAGGAAGCCATCCACCATGTACAACGTAGTAAAGAGACAAAACAGTTCAAGTCCACTATTTTTGTGGACGTAAATCCAAATTTTATTTTTTAAGGAGGGGCCGTTATGGCACTGCGTAACATACGAGTGGATGAAGATCCCATATTGAGAAAAAAAGCAAGAAATATTGATGAAATAACCGACCGGATCCACACCTTGCAGATGGACATGCTGGAGACCATGTACCATTCTGAGGGCGTTGGCTTGGCGGCAAACCAGGTCGGCATACTGCGCCGGATCATTGTCATCGATGTAGGCGAAGGACCCATCACCATGATCAATCCGGTGCTGATCGACGAAGAAGGGTGCCAGAAAGGACTGGAAGGGTGCTTGTCCCTTCCGGAAGTGACCGGCAAAGTAACCAGACCGGAAAAAGTAAAGGTCGAATACATGGATATGGAAGGGGAAACCCAGGTGCTGGAAGGGGAAGGCTTGCTGGCCATCGCCGTATGCCACGAAATCGACCACTTGAACGGCATCTTGTTTACAGATCGTGTAGAGGAAGATGACGAAGAAGAAGAAGACGACGAGGATTTTGAAGAAACGGCAATCTTTGAGGAAGTGGAAGAATGAAAGTAGTTTTCATGGGAACGCCGGTATTCGCCGTCGAGACCCTGAAGCAATTGCTGAGATCGGATATCGAAGTAGCTATGGTATTGACCCAACCGGACAAGCCAAATAAAAGAGGTAAAAAAATCGCATATTCGCCGGTAAAGGAGTTGGCGCTGTCGGAAGGGATCCCGGTCATGCAACCTACGGATCTCAAAGATCCGCAACTTCTTGCCGCATTGGAGGACTTGGAGACAGACTATTTTGTCGTGGTAGCATACGGAAGGGTTTTGCCGGAAGCCATGTTGCAGATCCCCAGATATGGAAGTATCAATGTCCATGCCTCCCTGTTGCCCAAATATCGGGGTGCGGCACCCATTCACTGGGCCGTATTGAACGGGGAAAAAGAATCTGGTGTGACCACCATGCTGATGGATGAAGGATTGGATACGGGAGACATCCTGCTGCAACGATCCATTGCCATCCCCGACGCCATGACCACTGGAGAACTGCATGACGCATTGGCAGTCATTGGCGCCGAACTTCTCCTGGAAACGCTGTTCAAATTTAAAAATTCGGAGATCACCCCCTTGCCCCAAGTCGACGAGGATGCAACCATAAGCCCAATGATCTATCGGGAGACAGGACGGGTGGATTGGAAGGATCCTGCAAAAAAGATCCATGACCAAATTCGAGGAACCACACCTTATCCAGGCGCATTCACAACTATGGGAGAGCAGCGGATCAAACTTTTTTCCAGCGAGTTGATGGATGAGGAAGCTGTTGGAGAGCCGGGGGAAATCGTAGCCATGGATCCAAGTGGGATAGTGGTCCAAACCGGCAGGGGAACCTTGCTGATCCGGGAAATACAAGTGCCGGGTAAAAAGCGATTGCCGGTGGCGGAGTATCTGAAAGGGCATGATGCCTGGACTGGAACGGCCCTGGGACATTAAGCTTCCTTTAAGTAATTTAGGGTAGTCTTATATGCAAATATAGGATGGAGGGTTGAAAATGTATTTTCCTTTTATTTTCGATATAACCATGCTGATCCTCGTACCAGGTCTTATTTTTGCGGCCTATGCGCAAGGCAAGGTCAGCAGTACGTATAATAGATATCTGCGAGTTCCAAACACCCGTGGTTTGACGGGAGCACAAACAGCCAGACATATACTGGATCGCAACGGAATGACCCAGGTCAACATCGAGTTGGTGGGGGGTAAACTGACGGACCATTACGACCCGCGAAAACGCGTATTGCGTTTGTCCAATGAGGTCTTCAACGGACGCAGCGTTGCCGCTGTGGGGATCGCCGCCCATGAGGTGGGTCACGCAATCCAGCATCAGCAGGCATACGGCCCTTTGAAGATACGAAATGCCATCGTTCCCGTGGTGAACCTTGCGTCGAAAGCGGCTTGGGTACTGTTCTTTATCGGGTTCTTTTTTCAAGTGACTGGTTTCATGGATCTGGGGATCCTGTTTTTCTCTGGTTCTGTGATCTTCAATCTGGTCACCTTGCCGGTGGAATTCAATGCCAGTCGAAGGGCCGTAGTACAACTAGCCGACAATGGACTGGTACTCAGCGATGAGCGGGTCGGCGTGAAAAAAGTATTGGATGCAGCGGCATTGACCTATGTTGCAGCATTGTTGATGTCCTTCCTTCAACTCATTCGATTGATCGCCTTGCGAGGTTCGAGAGATTGAGTGGGAAGGAAAGCATGGGTTTGAGTGCCCGTGAAACGGCGGTTCAGATCTTGCACGACATCGAGGAACAAGGCGCTTTTTCCAATTTGGCCTTAAAAAAAGCATTATGGGAACAAAAGCAGCTGGACCAACGGGACAAAAATCTGGTCACAGCCTTGGTATATGGAACGGAAAAACACAAATTGACCATAGACCATATGATCGAAGAGGCGAGCAACCGGAGAATTAGCCGGATCACCTCTTGGACACTGGCCATTTTAAGAGCAGGCATTTTCCAGATCATGTATTTGGATAAAGTGCCTTCTTTTGCTGCCGTCAATGAGAGTGTCGAACTGAGTAAAACCAAAGAAGACGGGAAAGCATCCGGTTTTGTCAATGGAGTGCTCCGTAAAGTGGTTCGATCCAAGGAAACTTGGGACGACAAGGCCTTGCCGGCCCATCTTCGGTACTCCGTGCCAAAGAAGCTTTTTGATTTTGTCCTTTCTTTTTATGGTGAAGAATGGACGGAAGCCTTTTTCGCATCGTCTCTTGAAGAAGCACCCATGACCCTTCGATGCAACACATGGAATACGGATAAAAATGCCTTGAAAACCCGTTTGGCGCTGGAAGGGGTGGAAGCATGGGATGGTCTTTATGCTTCCCAGTGCCTGCATACACGTGGTCTCCAACAGATCGCATTGATGAGCAGCTATCGAGATGGAGATTTTATCATCCAGGATGAAGGAGCCATGCTCAGCGTGGAAATGCTTGGCGTGGAGAGGGGACATCTTGTTTTGGACATGTGTGCCGCTCCGGGAGGTAAAACCACTCATATGGCGGAACATGCCGGTCTCACAGGCCGTGTCGTGGCCCGGGACATCCATGAACACAAACTGCAGTTGATCGAAGACAATGCCACCCGTTTGGGTTTGCACAATATCCTCGTTGAACTCCACGATGGTTTAAAAGAATTGGAGGAGGAGGATCAAGGCAAATATGACAGGGTCCTTTTGGATGCACCATGTTCCGGCTTGGGTATACTGCGGCGAAAGCCGGACATCAAGTACCATCTTTCCCCAAAAAAATTCCATGAGTTGGTGCAGATGCAAAAAAGGATGATCCTCCACGGATTTGATGCTTTAAAGCCTGGAGGGACCATGGTATATACCACCTGCACCGTCAATCCCAGGGAAAACAGCCAGGTAGTGGAATATTTGTTGCGGGAGAGACCAGAAGCCGGTCTGGATAAAAACGGTCTGCCCGAATCCATCCAAAGCTTGATGGGAAAGGACGGATACATCCAGCTTTGGCCACATGTCCATCATACAGATGGATTCTTTATGGCAAAAATCACGAAAAAAGAGGAATCATGAAGAATATATTGGATTTCACAAAAGAAGAATTGAAAATTGAAATGAAAGGCTTGGGGATCCCAGAATACAAAGGTACCCAGTTGTTCCAGTGGATCCATTCCGGAGCCAGACACTGGGACGAGATGACCAACCTGTCCAAGAAGCATCGAGAGCTTTTAGCCCAGCGGTACGCTTTTTATCGGATCGAGCCGGTGAAAATATTGGAAGACATGAAAGATCATACGAAGAAGTATCTGTTTTCCCTGGAAGACGGAAACATCATCGAGACCGTGCTGATGAAATACCGGTATGGCTACAGCATCTGCATCTCTTCTCAGGTAGGGTGCCGGATGGGTTGCAGTTTTTGCGCATCCACCATCGACGGATTGAATCGAGACTTGACTGCTGGTGAAATGGTGGACCAGATCGCTGCAGTGGAATCTCTGGAAGGTGTACGTATCTCCAATGTAGTGATCATGGGAAGCGGGGAACCCCTGGATAATTTTGACCAAACGGTTCGTTTCGTCCACATGGTCAACGACAAGGACGGCCTCAACAAGGGGCAACGGCATTTGAGTATTTCCACTTGTGGATTGGTGCCAGAGATCCTGAAATTGGCAGAACTGGACCTCCAAATCAATTTGTCCATTTCCCTCCATGCAACCACGGATGAGATGCGTAGAAAGATCATGCCCATCGCCAACCGGTATACCCTGGAGGAGTTATTGGAGGCATGTCGTATTTATGAAGAAAAAACAAATAGAAGGATCACCTATGAATATGCTATGATAAAAGGTATCAATGACTCGGAGGAAACAGCCGGACAATTGGCTGCCTTGATGAAAGGTCAGAAGAACTCCATGATCAATCTGATCCCGGTCAATGAGATCAAAGAGAACAATTATGAATCCAGCAATGAAAGATCCATCAAGCTGTTTAGCGAGATCCTTGCCAGATCCAACGTCCCCCATACGATTCGTAGAAAGCTGGGGTCGGAAATAGAGGCAGCCTGCGGTCAGTTGCGAAAAGGTTATTTGGATAAATCAGGAGAGTGAGCATGAAAGTAGGACATGGCAGTCACATTGGAAAAATTCGAAAACTAAATCAGGACGCCTATTGGGTCGGCACTAGCAAGGATGGTAGACCGGTACTGGCAGTAGCCGATGGATTGGGCGGCCACCGGGCCGGTGAAGTTGCCAGCCAAATGTTGGTGACTGCTATCGAAACATTTGCCGAAACTCATCAGTGGGATCAAGTCGACCTGTTGAAAAGGGACTGGGTAAATGCCATCCAGCGGGCAAATCGAGAGATCTACGAAGCCGGCCGATCCGATGAAAAATTAGCAGGCATGGGCACCACTCTAACCATGATGATCCAAAGCGGATCCCATATCCATGTGTTTCATGTAGGGGATACCCGATTGTACCGCATTAGAAAAGATGGTATGGAGAAGGTGACGAAAGATCATACATTGGTGGAAAGCCTGTTGGAATCCGGAGAAATATCGTTGGAAGAAGCCAGACAGCATCCCAACCGGAATATGCTCATGCGAGCTATCGGCACGGATCCCACATTGGAAGTGGATGTTCTGGATCTGGATTGGGTAGAAGAAGACCTATATTTGTTATGCAGCGACGGTTTGACCAATTACGTGGATGAACAGCAAATTTGGGAGATCATAAAAATGACGGACCAGCCATCGGACAGCGTACAACAACTGATCGATGCGGCCAACGCCCACGGTGGCGGCGACAATATTACGGCAATCATATATAAACCGGAGGTAATCGGATGAAGGGAAAAACTTTACTTGGCAGATACGAAATAATAGATATCATAGGCCAAGGAGGCATGGCGTTCGTCTACAAAGCGAAAGACAACTTGTTGAATCGCCTGGTAGCCATAAAGGTATTGAAGAGCGAATTTAACGACAACGAGCAGTTTATAAAAAAATTCAAGAGAGAGTCTCAAGCAGCTGCCAGTTTGTCCCACAACAACATCGTCAGCGTGTACGACGTGGGCGTGGAAGAGAATCATCATTTTATCGTCATGGAATACATAGCAGGAGATACCCTGAAGGAATACATACAACAGAAAGGGCATCTGACTTGGAAAGAAACAGCTTACATTGCCAAGCAGATCGCCTTGGCATTGGACCATGCCCATAAAAACAACGTCATCCATCGAGATATCAAGCCTCACAACATCCTGATGGCGGAAGATCTGGTCCCCAAAGTAGCGGACTTCGGCATTGCCAGGGCCATCACAACATCTACCATCACCCTGGTGGAGGAAACCATGGGTTCTGTCCACTATCTGTCACCGGAACAGGCAAGAGGTGGTTTTGTCGACGAGCGTTCCGATCTGTATTCTCTGGGCATCGTCATGTACGAGATGATGACGGGCCGAGTGCCTTTTGACGGAGACAGTTCCATTTCCGTTGCCATCAAGCACATACAGGAAGAGATCGAGTTTTTGGAAGAAGACTTGGATCATATTCCGGAAGCCATGGAAGACATCGTATTAAAACTGATCCAAAAAAATCCGGAAGATCGTTATGCCAACGCCAGGGAACTGATCCAGGATATTTCTGCGGCCCAAAGCGGTGAAAAGGTAAAAAATCAGAGCCAGAACAAAAAGGGCGGCATCCTGCCCGGGATCTTGCCGGTGGCAAAACCAAAGGCGGAAACGCAACAGGTGAAGAGAAAAAAGGAAAAACCCATCTATAAAAAACCCATATTTTGGGGAGCCATCGTCCTGGGAGTGGCATTGCTTGTGGTACTGGGTACCGTACTGGCAAACATGAACCGGGTCAAAGACGTGGAGGTCCCCGGTGTGGATGGATTGGAACGGGGAGAAGCCATTGCGAAAATAGAAGCAGCGGGACTGACCTATGAGATCGACCCACCGGAGAACAATGCCACCATAGCGGAAGATCATGTGATCCGACAGACGCCTCAATCCGGCACCACTATTAAAGAGGGACAGGTGGTCCACCTTGTCTTGAGTGCAGGGCCAAGGGAACTGGAAGTCCCCAATGTCATCGGCAAGTTTGAAGTGGAAGGCATCCAGGAACTGGAAAATGCAAATTTTGTCATCAAGGAGATCAACCGGCAGTTCAACGACGAACATGAAAAAGATGTGATCTACGATCAAAATCCCAGACCGGGGTTGCTCCTCAAAGAAGGAACGGAGATCATACTCTATGTCAGCAAGGGCAAAGATACGGTGATCATGGAAAATTATGTGGGCCAATCTCTGGAAACGGTACGAAATGCCATTGCAGCAGCAGGTTTGCAAGTGGGAGAAATACGGGAAGAGGCCAGCAGCGAGTTTGACCGGGGGATCGTTTTGAACCAGGAACCGAAAGCAAACATGGAAGTGGCCAAAAATACGGTAGTGTCCTTAACGGTCAGCCAGGGGATCCTGAAAACCAAGACCATCCAGATCAAATTGAAGGATTATGTGGAATACGACAAGGATGAAGAAGTTCCCACGGTTCCGGTGAAAGTCATTTTTATCGACCAAACAACCGGTTCCAATGTGGTCTATGACCGCATGCACAAGGCAGATGAGACCGTCAATGTGGAATTGCAGGGACTGGGGGTCCAATATTATCAATTGGAGATCGATGGCCAGACCTACAACGCGGAAATCATTACATTCTAAGGAATGTTTGAAAGGTGATGTATGGAAAAAGGTAGAATTCGAAAAGGTATCGGTGGTTTCTATTATGTAGAAACGGACCAGGGGATCCTGGAATGCCGCGCCAGGGGGATCTTTCGCAACAAGAGTCAAAAACCCTATGTGGGAGACATGGTGTCGGTGACCAGAAATGAAGACGGATCCGGGAATATCGAGGAGATCCTGCCAAGGACCAGTTTATTGTTGCGGCCGCCAGTGGCCAATGCCACCCAGGCTATCGCTGTATTTTCATGGATCGATCCAAAATTGAATGCCACGCTCTTGCACCGCATGCTCCTTGCAGGGGAACAAAAGGGACTTCGCATGGTGGTCTGTTTCAACAAATCCGAATTGATGAAGGATGCAGATCGACGAATGGTGACGGACTGGTTCAAGAACACCGGATACCCGATCCTGTTCACTTCCGTTGCGGAAGAAACCAACCTGGACCTGTTGGTGGAAGAACTGAAGGGGCACATCAGCCTGCTTGCCGGTCCTAGCGGAGTTGGCAAATCTTCCCTGATCGAGAAGATCGCCCGTGGAGGACACCGGGTGGAGATCGGAGAACTGAGTGAAAAAATCGGCAGGGGAAAACATACCACCAGGCACGTAGAGCTTTTTCGTCTGGAAGGAGATGGATATCTTGCGGATACACCAGGATTTGGAAATCTGGCATTGGATGAGGATATGGACGTCCAGGAACTGGAGACATTGTTTCCGGAATTCGATGATTATAGGGAACAATGTCGCTTCAAGGGATGCCTTCATATCAACGAACCTGATTGTGCCGTAAAAGACGCGATCGGAGGGGGAATATCCCGGGAGCGATATCAGTTCTATAAAACCATCCACGAGGAGATCAACAACGGAATTCGGAGATGAAAAGGGGATTTGATGAAAGGTCTATTGATTGCCAATGGGAAAATGGTGAATGCGGAATTTTATCTTGATCGGATGAAAGCAGAGGTCTACGACCTGGTGGTTTGCGCCGACGGCGGGGCGAACAACGCTTACAAATCCGGAATCATGCCCCATGCCATTGTAGGCGATATGGACAGCATTCATCCGGATGTTCGGGAATACTACGAATCAACAGATGTGGAATTTCAGTGTCACCCGCCGGAAAAAGATGAAACCGACACGGAGATCGCACTGGAATATTTGATCGGAGCTGGCTGTCGGTCGTTGGACATGTTCGGATGTCTGGGCAACAGGGTAGATCATGCCCTGGCCAACGTCTATTTGCTGGTGGAGATGGCCCGAAAGGGAGTCAAGGCCAGGTTGATCGATGAAACCAACGAATTGGAAGTTCTTTTGTCATCCGAAAAGATCCAAACAAAGCCGGGAGAAATCATTTCCCTGATCCCCCTGTCTGAAAAAGTGGAGGAAGTGACCCTGGAAGGTTTTGCGTATCCCTTGGTGAAGGAAACCTTGAACATGGGTTATTCCAGAGGGATCAGCAATATTGCAAAAGGATCGGAAGCGGTTATTGAATTTTCTCGAGGGGTTTTATTGGTTGGCCGTGTGAAGGAAGAATAACGATGTTGGAATACTTATGAAAAAAGGGCAAAAGAAAGAAGGGGATGCCATGGCATCCCCTTTTCTTATAAGGCTCGTTGAACTTTGTTGCTTCTGAGACATCTGGTACAAACGGAGATCCTTTTCGGAGTGCCGTCTACCATGGCTCTAACCTTCTGCAAATTTGGTTTCCATACTCTTTTTGTGTGAATAACGGAGTGACTTATTTGATTTCCGGCAACGGAACCTTTACCACAAACTTCGCATACATTTGACATTTACAACCCTCCTTTGCCTCGTACATAGCGTTCATATTATAGCACAACTGGAATTTCAGTTCAATAATTAAATTACTTTAACAGTTCACTTGAATAATCGTGGTCCATAAATTAGAATAAGTATGTAAACAAAACAAGGAGGAAACCATATGTCGGCAAAAATATACAACGAGTTGGGATATATCAACATCTCCGAGAATCTGATCGCGAACATTGCAGGGTTGTCTGCTACCGAGTGTTATGGAGTGGTGGGCATGGCCTCGAAAAAAAGTACCGACGGGATCGTTCAATTGCTAAAAGGCGAAAACCTGAGCAAAGGCGTCCGCATTCACCAAAACGACGGAAAAATAAACATCGACTTGTACGTCATTATCGAATTTGGTGTAAAAATTTCCGTCGTGGCGGAAAACATCATTGAAAAGGTTCGTTATAATGTGGAAAATCAAACAGGCTTGAAAATCGAAAAAATCAATGTCATGGTAGAAAGCGTCAGGGTATGACAGCAAAGGAGGAAAACTTATGCAAACGAGAATAATCGATGGAGCATTGCTTAAAAGGATGCTTCAAGAAGCTGCGGCCAACCTTGATGCGAACAAAAAAACGGTAGACGACTTGAACGTCTTTCCCGTTCCGGACGGGGATACGGGGACCAACATGTCCCTGACACTCCAATATGCATCCAAAGAATTGGAGGAGACTGCTGAAGAATCGGTTTCGGAAATAAGCGCCGTTGCCTCCAGTGGGGCTTTGATGGGAGCAAGAGGAAACTCGGGAGTGATCCTGTCTCAGTTGCTCAGAGGCTTTGCAAAGGCCTGCAAAGGCCATAGCGACATGAACCTGGCACTGGCGTCCCAAGCCATGAAGCAGGCGTCGGAAATGGCTTATAAAGCCGTTATGAAGCCAACGGAAGGGACCATACTTACCGTCGCCAGAGGCATGGCGGAATGGAGCGAAGAACACGTCAAGGATTATGAATTCATGGAAGACTTTTTAAAGGATGCCATTGAAGAAGGCCGTCGCGTATTGGACAAGACCCCGGATATGCTCCAAGTCTTGAAAGATGCAGGTGTTGTGGATGCGGGAGGCATGGGATTGATCTTCATTTTGGAAGGAGCGTTGAATGCCTTGACCGGAAAAGAATCTGTTTTTGTTCCACAAATCGACTGGGACAAGCCGGTGGAGGACACCTATCAGTCTCCGGCAGATCTTACCTACGGATATTGCACCGAGTTTATAATCATCGGAAAGAACAATGAAGAAATTCGAGAAGCTCTGGCAAGCGATTACGAGAAGATCGGAGATTCCATCATCGTCGTGGGGATGAAGAAAAAATTAAAATCCACCTGCACACGGACGATCCTGATAAAGCCATGGCTGCAGCATTGAAAATCGGATCCTTGACCCGGATCAAGATCGACAATATGAGGGAGCAGGTGATCGCCAAGGCTGGAGCGGCAAAACCTAAAGTGGCGGAAAAATTGAAGAAATATGGGGTCATTGCCGTTGCTGCCGGCGAGGGAATGAAAAATTTGTTTATGGACCTGGGAGTGGACGAGGTTGTCCTGGGCGGACAGACCATGAACCCCAGCACACAAGATTTTCTCAGCAGAATGGATCAGATCCATGCGGAAAATATCATCGTACTGCCCAACAACAGCAATATCATCCTAGCGGCAAATCAGTCCAAAGAATTGAGTGAAAAAAATGTTGTGGTGATACCCACCAAAACCATTCCGCAAGGGATCACGGCCTTGCTGGGTTTTGACCCGGAATCGGAGCCGGATCAGAATCTGGAAGCCATGACCCGATCCATGGAACAAGTCAAAACGGGACAGGTGACTTTTGCCGTACGGGACACCACCATCAACGGAAAAGATATCAAAAAAGACGATGTCATTGGGATCTACAACGGAGAGATCCAGTGCGTCGGTTCGGATCCGGCGGTGATCTGTGAAGAGCTGCTGGAATCCATGGTGGACGAAAACAGTGAATTGCTGTCCATTTATTATGGAGAAGACGTTCCGGAAGATGAGGCGAGTGTACTTTCGGAAAAAGTGGAAACGCGATATGACGATTTGGATGTAGAATTGCATTACGGCGGACAACCGTTGTATTATTACATCGTGTCTGTAGAGTAAAATGAACCCCTATGAAACCATTCGGATCTTGAAAGGGATCGGAGAAAAAAAGGAAGCACTTTTTCACAAGTTGAAAATATTCAATATGGAAGATCTGCTTCTTTTTTTTCCCCGTGATTATGAAGAACGAGTTTACGTAGAAGATTTGTCAAAAGCCCAGCCTGGTACAAAAGTAGTTGTCCAGGGAATGATCCTGGGTCCCGCCTCCCAGAGGAAAGTCCGTTCCAAACTCTCCATCACCACTTTCGAGTGTCAGGGAGAGACCCAGCGATTTCGTGTGACTTTCTTCAATACACCATTCATAAAAAATGCCTTGAAGCCTCATGTCACCTATTATTTTCATGGGAAATTTCGTTGGGGATATGGGACATACAATCTGGAGAACCCGGAATACGTGGATAAGGCGGAAGATCTGCTGGAACAGCGATTTGCAGCCATTTATCCTTTGACCCGGGGATTGTACCAGCGGGATCTGAGAAAAGCGGTGGAATCTGCCCTGGAAATGGCAGATTTTATCGAAGATCTTTTGCCAGATGAATTGAGGCAACAGCATGGGCTTTGGAGCCGACAGGAAGCCATACGAGCCATTCATCGTCCGGACAGCATGGAGACCCTTCTACAAGGGAGAAGACGGCTGGTAGTGGACGAGCTGCTGGAAGTGCTTGCCGGATTTGCCCGGATGAAGAGCAACAATACCACCGATATTCCCGTCGTTTGGGATGAGGAAACAGAAGTAAAAATGAAGGCGCTGGAAAACAGTCTGCCTTTTTCACTAACGGAAGGGCAGCAGTCTGTATTGTCGGACATACAACAGGATGCAAGGACGGGGATCCGAATCAACCGTCTGGTGCAGGGCGACGTGGGCAGCGGAAAGACAGTAGTGGCGGCTCTCGCTCAGTATCTGTTTCATCTTCAAGGCTACCAGTCTGTATTGATGGCTCCCACGGAGCTATTGGCGGTACAGCATGAAAAGACCTTGAAAGGATTTTTAAAGGACTTTGGCGTCCGTGTCGTCCTTGTGAAGGGCGGCATGAACAAAAAGCAAAAAGATAACGTCTATGAGCAGATCAGAAACCACGAGGCCCATGTCGTTGTTGGCACCCACGCTCTGATCCAACCGGATCTGACTTTTGCCCGACTCGGCCTGGTGATCACCGACGAACAACACCGTTTTGGTGTGGAGCAGCGAAAACGTTTGACGGAAAAGGGAAGCAGACCCCATTCCCTGGTCATGAGCGCCACTCCCATCCCAAGAACCATGGCTCATGTGCTTTATGGTGATTTGGATGTCTCCCAAATCGAGACCATGCCCCAGGGACGTCGACCCATACAGACCCATGTAGTAGGCAATCACCGATTGAAAAAAGTCTTTGCCTTCATTCAGAAGGAAGCAGCAAAGGGAAGGCAGATCTTTGTCGTGTCACCGGAGATCGAACAAGGAGAAGAGGAAGGATTTGCTGCGGAAGAAATTTATGAAAAAATGAGAAAGGGCCTTTTCCGAGATCTGCAGACAGGTTTGGTCCATGGACGAATGAAGCGGGATGACAAGGAATCCATCATGAAAAAATTTGCAGACGGGGAAATAGACGTGCTCTTTTCCACCACCGTGGTGGAAGTAGGCATCGATGTACCCAATGCCACGGTGATCCTTGTACTGAATGCAGAGCGCTTTGGCCTGGCTACACTCCATCAGTTGCGGGGCCGGGTCGGCCGAGGGGATCAGGAATCCTGGTGCATACTTGCAACTGATACGGAAAATGAAAAGACCATGGAACGACTGCAGGTATTGACGGAAAGCAATGACGGGTTTTATATATCCAACAAGGATTTTGATCTTCGAGGACCTGGTGATTACTTTGGTTTCAAGCAACATGGACTGCCCAACTTTTCCCTGACGGATCTGAAAAAGGATCAGGAGGAGGTAGAAACGGCGAAAACATTGTTGGAACAACTGCAGCAATGGCCGGATCAAAAACCTATGGAGAAGTTGCTGGAAACATTCCAAAGCAAACTGGACTTTTTAGACTAACGGAGGAGAAAAATGCGTGTGATCAGCGGATCAGCCAAAGGAAAAAAACTGTTTTCACCGAAGGACGCCGCCATACGGCCTACGTCGGACCGGGTGAAGGAATCCATTTTCAATATTCTGTCTTTCCAACTGAGGGGATGCATTTTTGTGGACCTTTTTTGCGGAAGCGGAGCCATGGGCATCGAGGCACTCAGCAGGGGAAGTGAAATGGTTTATTTCTTCGACGCAAGCAGGGACAGCATCCAACTGACCCAAAAGAATCTGGAGCATTGCGGATTGCCCCGAGACAAGTATTCCATTGGGCAAGCCGATCATAAAACCGCTTTGGAAGCATTGAAAAGAAAGAAGATCCAGGCAGATTTCATATATTTGGATCCACCCTATGCCATGGAAGGTCAGGATAAATTGCTGGAGTCTATTGTGGACATGGATCTGCTGACGGACGATGGCATCATACTATTGGAGTTTGACTATTCCCATGCTCCTGTATATGATGAATCATTTCTGGATCAAATCGACGAAAGAAAATATGGCAGGACGGGAGTCCTATTTTTAAGAAAAAAGGTGATGACATGAAGATAGCTGTATACCCGGGGAGTTTTGACCCCATCACAAAAGGACATTTGGACGTTATTGAGCGGGGAGCCCGCATGTTCGACGGCCTGGTGGTATCCATTTTGGAGAATTCCACCAAAAAACCTTTTTTTTCAACGGAAGAACGCATGGATATGATCCGAAAGGCAACGAGCCATCTTTCCAATGTGACGGTGGATTCCTTCGGTGGATTGCTGGTCAATTACTTGAAGGAAAACAAGTATGGTTTCGTTTTGCGGGGATTGCGTGCTCTAAGTGATTTTGAATATGAATTTCAAATGGCCGCCATGAACAAGCGGCTGGATCCGGACATCGAGATCGTCTTTCTCATGACCGACATCAACTATTCCTACATCAACTCCACCATGGTCCGGGAAGTTATTAAATTTCAGGGAAATGTGGAAGAGATGGTACCGCCAGAAACAATGGATACCATCAAAACAAAGTACAAGGGGGAAATCCATGAAAATCATCGCACTGCTCAACGAACTGGAAAACATCTTAAGCGAAGGGACCCATGTGCCTTTTTCATCCAAGGTGATGGTCAATACGGAGGAGGCCCTGGAGATCATACAGGAGATCATGTTGTCGTTGCCGGATGAAATCAAACAGGCCCAGTGGATCAAAGAAGAACGAAAGAAAATATTGATGGAAGCCCAAAAGGAATCGGAGAAGATCCTCAACGATGCAGAATCGAAGATCCGGGCCATGGTGGATGAAAACCAGATCACCCAGTCTGCTTATCAGGAAGCACAGGAAATTCGAAAGAAAGCGGAAGAAATATCCCGGGAAATTCGAAAATCCACCACCGAATATGCAGACACTGTCTTGAGAGACCTGCAGCGGCAACTGAAAGATGTTTCCGACACGCTGGAGAACAATCGAAAACAACTGCGAGGAAATTAGAAACTCCATCCGTCAGAGAATATGGCGGATGGAGTTTTGCATTCATATCTTCATATATCCACGTATTCAGGATTGCGGTAATAATCCTCCTGGATCCGTTCCGGATTGGTTTTCGTGAAGTAAAGGTTGCTGGAAAGGATGTCCACATCCAAACAGGCCTCCTGGTCTTTGTTGAGGAGCCTTTTGGACCGTCCTACATTAGTGATGATGGGGTTGTCTGTTTTTGCCCGAATGGAACGAAGCAGACGTCGACCCTTGTTGTTGAATGCCAAAACGCGAATATAGGGTGTGAAATCCCTGTCAACAAAGTACGTCAAGTGTTTCACCATGTCGTAATGGTGTAGGAGATGGCACAGGATCCTGGAGATCCGAGTATAGGTATACCTTTTGGATTGGGTGCTGTGGATCAGGTCGGCTACGCTGCCGGCACGGTAGATGCTTTCTCTCAATTTGTTTTCCAATCCTTCCTTGATCTCACTGTATTGCAGCAGAGATACTGCAGAGGTCCGCATAAGATCAAGCCGGATGTTGTCCAGATATTGATCCAGTCGGTTGAACTTGTTCTCTTGGAGGTAGCGCTCCATTTCAAGAAGGGTTTCTTTTGGGATGTATTTCATCAGATCTTCCCAGGAAAATCCTTCCTGCCATACCTGATTGCGAAGGTAGGTGGCGCTGGCCATGTCGTCTTTCGGCGAGGTGCTGTGGTAGTCCACCTTGTATCGAGGGATCAGCAGTGGTTTGATACTGCTGTCCAATCGAATCAACCATTTCAAGTATTCGATCCCAAGAATGTCGTTAGAGCTTGCAGGCAGGTTCAAACCCTTGAAATTGGCTTTTAAGGCCAGTTCCCTGGCTTTTGGATAGGAAAGGCCTTCTTTTAAATACCTATGCAAGGAGGACTTGAATTCCGGTGTTTCATATGCCAGTTTTGCGGCCACATCCATCATGCGGGTCAGGTCGTTGGTTTCACTTCCGAAGGCGATGGTGTCCACAACATTCAGGTCTTGAAGGATCCGTATGCCGCCATAGGCAAAAGGTTCTGCACTTTGGCAACTGAAGGCAAAGGGCAATTCCAGGACCAGATCGATCCCGTTGTGTACAGCGCTGCGCGCCCGAGACCATTTGTCCATCAATGCCGGTTCGCCCCGTTGCAGAAAATGACCGCTCATGACGGCGATGGTGTGGGTGCACTGGGATCTGGATTTGCTTTCATTCAGATGATGCAGGTGACCGTTGTGGAAAGGGTTGTATTCTGCAATGATTCCCAATACCTTCATATCGATTCCTCCAATCTCCCTTTCATCATACTAGATGAAAGGGAAGGTGGCAATCGCATTAAACGTTAATAATATAACGAAAATAGTGTGTTTATTGAATACAATTTTAAAAAATCAAATTGAATATTGCAAAAAAGCGTATTTTTTTAACGAAATCGTTTGCATAATCAAAAAATACAAGGAAAATAAATGTGTTTTTTTGATTGCATGTCTATAACCTTATGTTAAAATGATAACTATACAATATTTAGTTAGGAGATGTTCTAATGAACTTACTGGTGATCAATTGCGGAAGTTCTTCCCTTAAATACCAACTGATCGAGGCTGATACCGAGACTGTTTTGGCAAAAGGACTAGTGGAAAAAATCGGTCTGGAGGCAGGCATTTTTACACATAGTCCTGCTGGAAAACATAAGATCGTTCAAAAGGAAAACATTCCGGATCATAAAGCGGCGTTGAATCTGGTCATGACCGCATTGACGGAAGCAAAATATGGTGTCATCGAATCCCTGGATGAAATAAATGCGGTAGGGCACCGGATCGTTCACGGCGGAGAGTACTATTCGGAATCAGTTCTGATCGACGAACAGGTAATGACGGCTTTGGAAAAGTGCATCGAATTGGCGCCTTTGCACAATCCCGCCAATATTACGGGAATCAATGCATGTTCCGCATTGTTGCCGGGCGTTCCTCAAATTGCGGTTTTTGATACCGCTTTTCATCAAACCATGCCAAAGGAAGCCTACATGTATCCCTTGCCTTATGAATATTATGAGAAATACAAAGTCCGGAAGTACGGTTTCCACGGCACGTCCCACAAGTTTGTCTCCGAGCGGGCGGCCATGTTTTTGGGAAAAAACATCGACGACATGAAGATCATCACCTGCCACTTGGGAAACGGCGCCAGCATTTCTGCAGTGGAACACGGAAGATCCATCGATACCACCATGGGTTTCACTCCGTTGGAGGGTTGGCAATGGGGACCCGTTGTGGAAGCATTGACCCATCCATCGTCACTTTTTTAATGGAAAAGGAAAACATGAGCACCGACGCAGTGTACGAAGTGCTGAATAAAGAATCCGGTGTTTTGGGAATATCCGGTGTCAGCTCCGATTTTCGGGACATCGAAAGTGCAGCAGAAAATGGCAATGAAAGAGCCCTGCTAGCAATTGACGTTTTCAATTACAAGGTGAAAACGTCCATAGGAAGTTATGTGGCGGCCATGAACGGAGTGGATGCCATCGTCTTTACTGCAGGATTGGGAGAAAACTCCGGCAGCAATCGAAAAGCCATATGCGAGGGCTTGAGTTACCTGGGGATCGAGATCGACGATGAAAAAAACAAGATCCGCGGTCAGGAGAATATGATTTCCACTCCTGGATCCAAGGTGAAGGTCCTGGTCATTCCTACGGATGAAGAGCTTGCCATTGCCAGAGATACTCGAAAAATCGTACAGGGGTTGGCACTTGACAAAGCGCTCGTTTAGCAGTTATAATAACCTTTGCAAGTTATGAGGTGGTTCTTTTGAAGATCGATATTTCAGATCTAATTCATGGGCAACAAACAATTTTGGAAATCGACGCAACGATCGAGGATGATTACATCAGCGGGGACGGGTTTCAACAACGGTCGCCCATCCAAGTAAAAGGCTTCGTCGCCAACACTACGGACGGACTGGTCTTCGATTTGACGACCCGTGCAGAAGTGGAGCAGGAATGCAGTCGATGCACCAAAAAATTCGTTTCGATCCTGGAGTTGTCCTTCACGGAAGAGATGGAGTTGACGGAAGAACAAAAGAACAAAAGCGAACAGCTTGACTTAACAGAATTGATACGGGATAATATTCTTGTACAGTTGCCAACGAAGACGCTTTGCAGGGAAGACTGCAAAGGCCTTTGCCCTGTTTGCGGCAAAGACCGAAATGAAGTCGACTGTACCTGTGAATCAGAACAATTTGATCCTCGTTTATCTGTTCTGAGCAATTTATTAAATGAGGACGAATAGGAGGTGTAAACATGGCTGTACCAAAGCGTAAGACATCAAAATCGAGAAGAGATAAAAGAAGGACCCATTACAAGTTGACCGTTCCGGGAATCAGTACTTGCCCTAAATGTGGTGAGGCGAAGCTTCCTCACAGAGTGTGCAAATCTTGTGGAACTTACAAAGACAAAGAAGTCATATCCGTCGAAGCGTAATTTAGGCAGAGTTCATCTCTGCCATTTCTTTTATGCATTTCTTTTTTTAAAATTAGCGATGAGGTGAGATATCATGAAAATTTATGTCGATGCCATGGGTGGAGACCACGCACCTGCCGAAATCGTGAAAGGGGCTGTTTTAGCAGCCAGGGATTTCGATCGAAAGATCCACTTGATCGGCAACCAGGAACTTCTGGAACAGGAATTGGTCAAGCATGGGTCCGTAGAAGGGCTTATTGAAATCGTGCACGCCTCTGAAGTAGTGAAAAATGAAGACGAACCGGCAAGGGTCATTCGACAAAAGAAAGATTCTTCCATGGTGGTGGGTATGCGGTTGTTGAAGGAAGAACCGGATGCCATTTTGGTGTCTGCCGGAAGTACAGGCGCCTTGCTTGCCGGAGGCACATTGTTGCTGGGACGGATCAAAGGGATCCAGAGACCGGCGCTGACCGTAGCGCTGCCGTCCGGAAAAGCAACGCCAACGCTGTTGTTGGATGTAGGTGCCAATGCAGACTGCAAAGCCTCTTATTTAGTCCAATTTGCCATGATGGCGTCTGTTTATGCACAAAACATCCTGGACATACCAGATCCGAAAGTAGGCTTGATCAATATAGGAACGGAAGCCAACAAGGGGAATGAACTCTATAAAGAAACATATGCCTTGCTGGAAACATCTGGTCTCCACTTCATAGGAAACGTGGAAAGCCGGGACCTGGTGACATCAGAAGCGGATATTTTGGTGTGTGACGGGTTTACAGGCAATATCATATTGAAATTGACGGAAGGTTTGAGCGGTTACATCATGGGGGCGTTGAAAACGGCCATGACGGAAAATCTACGGTCCACCATGGGTGCCATGTTGTTGAAACCGGCATTGAAAAAGTTCAAAACCAAATTCGATTATAAGGAATATGGCGGCGCACCCCTCCTTGGCATCAAGTCCGGGATCATCAAAGCCCATGGCAGTTCCGATGCAAAAGCTTTCTACAATGCCATACGCCAGGGGATCGTTTTTCAAGAAAAAAAAGTTTTAGAGAAAATATCCAATAAAATAGTTGAAATCCAATAGATTTCGCGCATAATAGTAAGTAGTAGGAGGTGTGACATGGATACATTTGATAAAATCAAAAAAATCATTTTAGAGCATCTGGATGTAAGCGAAGACGACATCACTCCCAGTGCGGATTTTATGGAGGATTTGGGTGCCGATTCTCTCGATGTGGCAGAATTGATTATGTCCATTGAAGATGAGTTCAACTTGGAAATCAACGAAGAAGAGTTGGAAGGCATGAGAACCATTGAAGATGTTGTAGATTATTTGGACAAACTATAATCAAGTACCACAGGTACATTAAAAGGACGAGAATCTCAAGCGCATGCTTCGGATTCTTTTGTCCTTTTATCAGAAGGAAAGAGGGATGCAATTGGACTTGTCAAAATTGGAAAATTCCATCGGCTATTCCTTTCGAAACGAGAAGCTGCTGGAAAATGCATTGACCCACAGTTCTTACATCAACGAAAAATCTCACCTGAAAAACAACGAACGGTTGGAATTTCTAGGGGATGCAGTGTTGGAACTGGTGACCAGCGATTTCTTGTATCGAAACTACCCGGACAAAACGGAAGGGGAACTAACAAAGGTAAGAGCTAAAATAGTTTGCACGGACTCCTTGGCCAAAGCGTCTGCCAAACACCGGTTTGGCAGTTACATGAACATGGGAAAGGGAGAAGAAAATACCGGAGGACGGGAAAGAAAATCTATTTTAGCTAATACTTTTGAAGCCATTGTTGGTGCAGTGTATCTGGATGGCGGTTTGTCGCCGGCAAGATCCATGATCCTGCAACTCTTGGAGGAGACGATCCTCCATGCAGCAGAGGGGAACTTGATCCTTGACTACAAAACAAAACTGCAGGAGATCGCACAACAAAAACCGGAATCGACCCTGGAATACACCATCGAAAAGGAAACCGGGCCCGAACACAACAAGATTTTTCATGTGCATTTGTATTATAATGGTGTTGTGATCGGTGTGGGAAAAGGAAGCAACAAAAAGGAAGCGGAACAGGAAGCCGCCTATCACGGGCTGGTTGACTTGGGCGTTCTATATGAAGCATAAGATCATCCCCATTTTTATTCCCCACGAAGGGTGCCCACATGATTGTTCATTTTGCAATCAGAAAAAAATCGCAGGTGCTGTGTCCAGTCCGGATGAAGAAGAGATCAAGGAGACCATTGGGCGGTATCGCAGCAGCAATTCCACAAGTCACCCCACTTACACTCTGGCGTATTATGGAGGAAGCTTCACAGCCATTCAAAAAGAGCGGCAAATACGCCTGTTGCAGTTGGCCGAAGAGGCCCGACGGAAAGGGTTTATCCAGCGGATTCGGATCTCCACAAGGCCGGATTATCTGACCAGGGAAAATGTACAGCTCCTTTCGAAGTACGGCGTTGACTACGTAGAAATCGGAGTGCAGTCCACCGATCCGGTCGTGTTGTCCCTGGCCGGGCGCCATTACGACGTTTTGACGATCCAACGTGGGGTGGAAGAATTGAAAAAAGCCAACATCGGCCACGGCTATCAGATGATGGTTGGGTTGCCCGGAGACAGTGAAGAGAAGCTTTATGCCACCACTTGGCAGTTGCTGAAAGGGGATCCTGGCAGCATCCGGATCTATCCTTGTCTGGTTTTGGCAGACACCCTGCTGGAATCATGGTATCAAAGGGGAGAATACCGACCATTGGAGATTCGGGAAGCTGTGGAATGGACCAAGATCCCATACGCCATGTTTACGAACCGGAAGATCCCCATCATTCGAATGGGATTGCATGCTTCTGAATCCTTGCAGCAAGCGGATTCCCTGATAGCAGGACCGTTCCACCCGGCATTTGGGGAAATGGTGGTTTCGTCCATCTACAAAGATCTGTTGAAAGAGTTTATCTTGGACAAAAACGTAGAAGGAGAAACCATAATTGTTGGAGCCGAGAAAAAGATCCATTCGAAAATCATAGGAAACAAGTCTTTCGTCGTGAAGGAATTGTTGGAGGAAACAGGGGTGATCCTCCGACTGGTCCAGCAGGAGGACCTGGGAGACGATGTTTTATTGGATCGGAACGGGGAGAGACATCGGCTGCAGATGAAATCCCATTTGCACAGGATGGAAGCATTCTATCAACGGAAATTCAATACAAGGAAGTGACCTTATTGTATCTTAAAAGAATTGAAATATACGGTTTCAAATCCTTTGCGGATCGGATCGAATTGGATTTCGATCGAGGGATCACAGCAGTAGTCGGTCCCAACGGCAGCGGGAAAAGCAATATAGCAGATGCCATCAAATGGGTGCTTGGAGAGCAAAAGATCAAGTCCCTGCGAGGCTCTAAAATGGAAGATGTCATTTTTGCCGGAACCATTGCGAGAAAACCCTTGGGCTATGCGGAAGTGACCCTGGTATTAGACAACAGCCAAGGTGTCTTGGCGTTGGAATACGATGAGATCAGCGTCACCAGACGGTTGTATCGATCTGGAGAAAGCGAATATTTGATCAATAAAACTCCTTGTCGCCTCAAAGACATTCAGGAGCTTTTTGCCGATACGGGCTTGGGAAAAGAAGGATATTCCATTATAGGTCAGGGGAAGATCGATTCCATTGTCAGTAGCAATCCACAGGATATTCGTCATTTGTTTGATGAAGCGGCAGGGATCGTAAAATTTAAAAATCGAAAACAGGAATCGGAACGAAAATTGGAGCGTACGGTTGACAACATCCACCGGGTGACGGACATTGTAACGGAACTGGAAAAGCAATTGGGACCGTTGAAAAGACAACGAAAAAAAGCACAGATCTATTTGGAGCATGCGGAAGAACTGAAGAAAATCCAATTGAACGTCTTTGTCAATCGAACGGAGCAGCTGGATGCCCAGCTAAACGATCTTACCCAGCAGCACCGGGAAAGCCAGATCCAGCTGGAAGAGAAGAAACGGCAAACAGAAGAGGCGGACAACACTTATCAGGCTCTTCGACGGGAGACCGGGATACTGGAAGCGGAAATCGACGAAATCAACGAGACCATGCTGGACCTGAGCCAGCGTACAGAACGGTTCAACACGGAGATCCAAGTATCCAGAACAAACATGAAAAATGCCGCAGACCGAATTCGCCAATACGAAGAAGAGAAAGCGGAATCCCAAAAGAAGATCCAAGAGTTGACTTCCTTACTGGAGCAAAACTCCAACGAGAAGGAAGAACATAAGAAAAAGTGGGATCAGATCCGCCTTTTGGTGGAAGAAAGCCTGACGGAAAAAGAAACGTTGGAAGAAGCGATCCGGATCAAACGGATGGAAAATAGAAGTCGAGAATGGGAAATGCAAAAGATGCAGGAAACACTGCAAAAACTCGACCAGGAAACCGCCCTAGCCAAAAGCAACGTGGAATATGCAGGAGACCGGATCGAAACATTGAAAGACGAATACCAGTCCATGGAGAGTGAAGTGGAGGTTCTGGTACAACGCAAGGAGAAAGCCCTTCAACAGAAAAAAGAATGGGAAGAGGTTTTGCGTCTTAAAGAAACGGAACTGGAAGAACAGCGAAATCAGCAAAAAGAACGGAGAGAACAGCGAAGCCAGCTGTCATCCAGGAGAAGCCTGCTCAACAACAATCTTGCTTCGGAAAAATCGAAATTGCATATGTTGGAAGAAGACCAGGATGCCAAAGGCTATTATCGCAGTGTAAAAAATCTGTTGTCCCACAAGCAACGGGACCCAAAAGGCATGGAAGGCATGCGGGACATAGCCGGCAACTTGCTGAAAGTTGATCCTGAATATGCCATTGCCATCGAAACCGCCATGGGAGGTTCCTTTCAACATATCGTAGTGGACAATGATCGAATGGCCCAAAAATGCATCGGACTGCTCAATGAGAAAAAATGGGGCAGAGCCACCTTCCTGCCTTTGAACGCGGTAAAGGGGAAGAGGGAGGTCCTACCATCCAACATGACTTCCAAGAGCGGTGTGTTGGGGCTTGCCATCGATTTGATTTCCTTTGATTCCGAGTACGAAGGCATTTTTTCGCAGATTTTGGGCAAGACCCTGATCGTCGACGATCTGGAAACCGGTTTGGAATGGAGCAGGAAGAATAATTACCGGGGAAAGATCGTTACCCGGAAGGGAGAAGTGTTCCATCCGGGTGGAGCCATCGTCGGAGGAACCTTCAACAAGAACAATCTTCTTTTACAGCGAAACAACCGAATCGAATCATTGAAACAAAACATCCTGGAAATGACGGAAGAATGGAAACAGGTGGAACAACAGCTGGATCTGGCCGATCGGGAGATCCAGGACCTGGAGGTCGAAATAAAAGACCGTCAGGCCAAGGTGCACAACGTGATGACAGAACTTCGACTTATCGATCAGGGATTGGAATCTTTGGATAAAGACCAGGCATCCATTCGACAACGGATGGAGAAGCATGAAAAAAGCATGGAAGATAATCAAGACAAAATAAGATCCTTGCAAGAGAAGATCCGAGAAATGGATGGAACCAGAAAAAAGATCCAGGAAGATCTTCAACATCAACCTGTACAGGATGAATCCGAGCAAGACGATGATATGGAAAATCAGTTGAGAGATTGCACGGAACGTTTGAACAGTCGACGCATCGAAGCTGCCCGCCTGGAGACCCAGTATCGGGGTATGGAACAGCAGGAAATGAACGAAAAAATGCGGCTGGAAGAGGCCCGAGAACAAAACCATCGAAAGGATCAGCAGATCCTGGAACTAAAGGAAATGATCCAGCAAGGGGAGGAAGGCATCCTCAACAAGTCTGATTTCATGAACGATGCAGAATCTCAAATTGCACGATTCAAAGAGGATCTGGCAGAAAAACAAAAGAAACGGAAAGAGAAGAATCAACGATTCGATTATCTGGAAAGCCAACTGAAAGGGTACAATCACGAACAAATGTTGTTGAACGAAACCATTGGAAAGCTGGATGTAAAGATCAACGCCAACGAGCTGGAAAAAGAACACCTTTCAGAGAACATATTTGAAGACTATCAGATGACTTACCTTATGGCAAAAGAATACCGCTATCCGGTAGAGAATATGGAACTGGAAATGAAAAATGCCAAAGCGTTGAAAGACAAGATCAAAGGTCTTGGAAACATCAACCTGGCAGCCATCGATCAATACAAGGAAGTTCACGACAGGCATGCATTTTTAACGGAACAGCGGGAAGACTTGTTGAAAGCCAGAGAAGAATTGAAGACCATGATCAAGGACATCAGCAAAGACATCCAGGTTCAATTTGTAGAGCAGTTCACACTGATCCAGGCCCAGTTCAACCAGACATTCAAACGCCTCTTCAATGGCGGGAATGCGGGACTGCTGATCGTGGACGATGAAGATATTTTGGACACAGGCATCGAGATCGTGGCCCAACCCCCAGGGAAGAAACTGAAAAACATCACGTTGTTGTCTGGCGGAGAAAAATCCCTGACAGCCATCGCCCTACTCTTTGCCATCATCCGCATCAAGCCGGCACCCTTTTGCGTCCTCGACGAGATCGACGCTGCATTGGATGACAGCAATGTGGATCGTTTTGCACATTTTCTGGCCCAATTGAACAAAGAAAACCAGTTTATTACCATTACCCATCGAAAGGGGACCATGGAAACAGCAGACCGTTTGTACGGCGTGACCATGGGGAGAGACGGCGTATCGAAAATGCTGTCGGTACAGTTGTCCGATATCGTATAGGAGGAACCAATGGGAGAGAATATTTTTGATAAATTAAAAAAGAGTCTGGAGAAAACAAAAAAAAGCTTCTCCGGAAAAATCGATCAACTCATCAACTATTCCGGTGTTTATGACGAAGACTTCTTTGAAGAACTGGAAGAGATCCTGATCCTTTCCGACATCGGTTACGAAAGCACGCAACGAATCGTCGAGAAGACCCGGGAGATCATGACCACCGAAAACATCACGGACAAACAGGAAGTCAAAAAGGCCATCAAGAGAGTTGTTCGGGACATGTTGACGGAAGAGGGGAAAGAAGAGCTGGAAACACCGGCTGTATTTCTTATCGTAGGCGTCAATGGTGTTGGAAAAACCACTTCCATCGCCAAACTGGCAAAAATGTTCAAAAATCAGGGCAAAAGCGTCATGCTTGCTGCGGGGGACACTTTTCGTGCCGCTGCTGTAGAGCAACTGGAAACTTGGGCAGGACGTGTAGGAGTGCCTATCATCAAAAATGCCCAGGGGGCAGACCCTTCCTCTGTCCTTTATGACGCACTGCAGGCCGCCAAGACAAAACAAGTGGATGTTTTGCTGTGTGATACGGCGGGGCGTCTTCACAACAAAGACAATTTGATGAAAGAACTGGCGAAGATGAACAAGATCATAGAAAACAACGCTGGACATTTTCACGTGTATCGATATCTTGTTTTAGATGCCACCAGTGGAAGCAATGCGGTAAATCAAGCCCAGGTGTTTCACGAAGTGACCAATCTGAATGGAATTATTTTGACCAAGCTGGACGGCAGTGCCAAAGGCGGCATCGTGATCCCCATCAAATACATGTACGACATACCTGTACGTTACGTAGGGGTGGGAGAAGGACTGGATGATATCCAGGTTTTTGAACCGGCAGATTTTTCGGCAATTTTATTCGAATAAAGACTTGACAGAAGGACCGATCTCATTTAAAATTCTACTGTAAAGGTAAAAAGCTTTACAGGTAGGTGAGGAAATGGAAGAGTTTGTGGAAATATCCCTGTTGTATGACTTCTATGGGTCTTTTCTGACGGACAAGCAAAGAGAAGCCATCGAATACTATTACAACTTGAATTATTCCCTTTCCGAAATTGGAGAGAAAATGGGCATCACCAGGCAAGGTGTTCGAGATCAATTGATCCGCGCCAAAGAACTCTTGCACAGTTTTGATGAAAAACTGGGGTTGGTGGACAAATACCAAAGACAACAGACCCTCCTCCAGGATAGTGTAAAAGGATTGGATGAGGTTATGGCCCGAATGGACGATGAAAACGCCAAAGGATCTTTGATGCAGGTTCGAAAACAGTTGACACGATTGATGGAAGAAGCGTAATGGAGGTTTACCATGGCATTTGAAGGATTGAGCGGGAAGCTGCAAGATACGTTCAAAAAGCTTCGCGGCAAAGGAAAACTAACGGAAAAAGATATAAAGGAAGCCACCAGGGAAATAAAATTGGCCTTGTTGGAAGCAGATGTCAACTTCAAGGTCGTCAAAAAATTTGTTGCCGATATCAATGAACGGTCCATGGGAGCGGAAGTGCTGAAAAGCTTGACCCCGGGACAGCAGGTCATTAAGATCGTCAAAGACGAGATGACCCGTCTCCTTGGGGAGAAACCGGTGAAGTTGGATTATGCATCCAAAGGACTGACCGGTTTGATGTTGGTGGGACTGCAAGGTGCCGGAAAAACCACCACGGCAGGAAAACTGGCCAACCACATGAAAAAAGACGGGAAAAAAGTTTTACTGGTTGCCTGTGACGTCTATCGTCCGGCAGCCGTCAAACAATTGCAAGTCGTCGGGAAACAGGTGGATGCGGAGGTATACTCCGATGAAACCAGCAAAGATCCGGTACAGATCGCCAAAGACGGCTTCCGTTTTGCAAGAGAGCATTTTTTTGATGTGGTTCTTTACGATACCGCCGGTCGTCTGCAGATCGACGAGACATTGATGGAAGAACTGGCGAAAATAAAGGAAGAAGTAGCTCCGGACCACATCGTCCTCAACATCGATGCCATGACAGGACAGGAAGCAGTTCAAGTGGCAGAAACCTTCAACGAAAAAATCGACTTGACCGGTGTCATATTGACCAAATTGGATGGAGATACACGAGGCGGTGCTGCATTATCGGTGTCTGCCGTCACCGGGAAGCCCATTTTATTTGCCGGTATGGGCGAAAAACTGACGGATCTTGAGATCTTTTATCCGGATCGGATGGCCTCCCGCATATTGGGTATGGGCGACGTATTGAGCTTTATCGAAAAAGCCCAGGCAGACTTTGATGAAGAAAAAGCAAAAGAACAAATGGATAAATTCCGCAAGCAGACATACACCTTGGAAGATTTCAAGGAACAGTTGCTGCAGATGAAGAGCATGGGATCCTTCAAGGACATCATCGACATGATGCCCGGTGCCAACAAAAAGGCGTTGAAAGGCATGGATTTTGACGACAAGGAATTTGCACGATCGGAAGCGATCATCAATTCCATGACCAAAAATGAACGGATCCAGCCAAACATCATCAATGCCAGCCGCCGAAAGCGAATTGCGGCAGGTTCCGGAACGCGAGTACAGGACGTTAATAAATTGCTTAAAGGCTTTGAACAATCCAAAAAAATGATGAAGCAGTTGAGTGGTTTAAATAATAAGAAACATGGGAAAATGAAATTTCCATTCATGTAATAAAAGGAGGTGAAAACATGGCAGTACGAATCAGACTAAAGCGAATTGGTGCAAAGAAAAAACCTTTTTACAGAATCGTCGTTGCAGATTCCAGATCTCCGAGAGACGGCAAGTTTATCGAAGAGATCGGATATTTCAACCCGTTGACGGAACCGAATGAAGTAAAGATCGAAGAGGAAAGAGCAAAAAAATGGTTGGCTGATGGTGCACAACCTTCCGATACGGTGAAAGCATTGTTCAAAAAGAATGGAATCATGGAGTAAGCAAGTTGCCGGAGGTGTCTTTTTGAAAGAATTAGTAGAAGTATTGGCAAAAAACCTGGTAGATTTCCCGGAACAAGTGGAAGTTGTCCAAACGACAAAAGATCATACCATTGTGTTGGAATTGCATGTTGCTCCTGAAGATATGGGAAAAGTGATTGGCAAGCAAGGCAGGATCGCCAAAGCCATCCGAACCGTTCTCAAAGCAGCGGCTACAAAAGACAACATTAAAGTTATTCTGGAAATCATCCAATAAACAAGTCAGGGTAACCTGACTTGTTTTATTTCTTGGAAGAAAGAGGTTGGATTCATGAAGCAAGACAAACTGATCATCGGAAAGATCACCTCTCCCCACGGTGTTCGCGGAGAGATGAAGGTGCAGGCCCTGACGGACGACATGACCCGTTTTGACTTATTGGAGCAAGCGACCGTACGAATGAACGGCAAAGAACAAACCTATGCCATTCAACACGTCCGCTACCACAAGAACATGGTCCTGTTGACCTTGGAGGGGATCACCAGCAAAAATCAGGCGGATGAACTCCGCAATGGACAAATCGTCATTCCGCGGGAACAAGGCATAGAGCTGGAAGAAGACCGGTATTACATAGTAGACCTTATTGACATGGACGTATTTGAAAATGGAGAGAGGATCGGTCGCCTGAAGGAAGTGCTGCAGCATGGAGCTGCCGACTTGTACATCATTGAAGAAGAACAAAAGGATCTGATGCTCCCTGCTACCAAGGAAAATATTTTGAACGTGGATTTGGAAGCCAATCGAATGGATGTGTTTGTGCCGGAAGGATTGAGAGATCTATGAAATTCGTCATATTGAGTGTTGTGCCGGAAATATTTCAAGGTTTCCTGGATACCAGTATCGTCAAAAGAGCCATGGATAAAGGCTGTGTGGAAGTGGAAGTACTCAATATTCGAGATTTTTCCGAGAACAAACATAAAAAGACGGATGATTATCCTTTTGGAGGGGGACCTGGCATGGTCATGACGCCCCAACCCATTGCCGATGCCATCAAGGAAGCAAAGAACAGGGTCCAAAACGGGAAAGTGATCTACTTTACACCGAAAGGAAAAGTATACGATCAGCAGATCTGCATTGACCTTGCAGCAACACGTCAAGACCTTATCCTTCTTTGCGGCCATTACGAAGGGGTGGACCAGCGGGTGCTGGATCTCTTTGTCGATATGGAGTTGTCCATGGGAGACTACGTTTTGACGGGAGGAGAGATCCCGGCAATGGCCCTGGTGGATTCTGTATCCAGGTTGCTGGATGGGGTATTGGGCAATGCAGAAAGTGCAGACAACGAATCATTTTCCAGTCATCTTCTGGAGTATCCCCAATACACCAGGCCGAGAGAATACGAAGGGATTCCTGTTCCGGAAGTGCTATTGGGAGGCAATCACAAGGATATCGACCAATGGCGTCATCAACGATCCTTGGAGGAAACAAGGGAGAAACGACCGGACTTGTATGAAAAGTATGAAAAAGGAAAAGAATAAATATTGTGTACGCAATATCTTTGTGTTATAATATTGAAGTTATCTCAGGCGGTCCTCTGCTAAAGGCATGAACGTCCAAAAAGAGAGGAGGTAAAACATGAACATTTTAAGAGAAATTGAACGAGAGCAATTGAAACAAGAAGTACCGACCTTTAATGTTGGTGATACCGTTAAAGTTCACGTGAAAGTAGTGGAAGGTAAACGAGAACGGATCCAGATTTTCGAGGGAACTGTCATGAAGCGGCAAAACGGAGGCATTCGTGAAACCTTCACGGTGCGAAAGATCTCTTCTGGAGTTGGTGTGGAAAGAACTTTCCCCCTGCATTCCCCAAGAGTGGAAAAAATCGAAGTATCTAGAAAAGGTAAGGTTCGACGAGCAAAACTGTTCTACTTGCGAGAGCGTGTTGGCAAATCGGCCAAAATCAAAGAAAAAATGTAATCGAACGGGACTGGTCAACAGTCCCGTTTTGTATACTTTGATTCGAAAAAAAGGTATAATAAACGAGTACTACAAGCAACAATACGGAGATGAGCAACCATGGACAATGAAGGTGTCAAATTGAAAAAACAAAAAAGCGAATGGCGAGAATGGCTGGAGTCGGCGGTCATTGCCATCGTATTGGCTTTGTTTATAAAACTTTTCATATTTGAATTTGTTTTGGTGGAGGGCAGTTCCATGAACCCTACATTGAACGATGGGGACCGCCTGGTCGTAGCAAAAGTGCAATACTATTTTCAGGAACCGGACGTCAATGAGATCATCATCCTTCACTATTCCCAAGGAGTGGAGTTTGTCAAAAGAGTAGTTGGAGTGGGGGGAGACACGGTGGAAATCAAAGACAGCGTACTTTATGTCAATGGCTCGGCCGTGGAAGAAACATATACCGATGGATCCACATATGCCGATTATCCGGCCTCCACCGTGCCTGAAGGCATGTATTTTGTTCTCGGAGACAACCGGGACAACAGCAGGGACAGTCGGTTTGCCGATGTGGGTTTCATTAAAAAAGACGACATCGTGGGCAAAGTATTTCTTCGGATCTATCCCTTTGACCGATTGGGAAGAATAGAGTAGGTGTAAAAATGGATATTCAATGGTACCCCGGTCATATGGCCAAGGCCAAACGGGAAATTAGGGAAAGTTTAAAATTGATCGACCTGGCAGTGGAGCTGGTGGACGCCAGGGTCCCTGTAAGCAGCACAAACCCTGAAGTCGATCAACTGCTGGGCAGCAAGAAAAAAATCGTGGTCTTGAACAAGGCAGATCTGGCAGATCCTGCAGTCAATAAACTTTGGGAGGCTCATTACAAAAAAATGGGGCAGCCTTATGTTTTTGTCAATTCTCTTGCAGGAAAAGGGATCAAGGATCTGGTGGCCGCTATCAAGAAGGTCATGGAACCCAAGCTGGAACGAGATCGGAAAAAAGGGCGAATGAACCGGCAAATCCGTTGTCTGGTCCTGGGCATTCCCAATGTGGGGAAATCCACATTGATCAATGCGATCAGCGGAAAAGCGACGGCAAAAACAGGAAACAAACCTGGAGTCACAAAGGCCAATCAATGGATCAAAGTCGGAAAAGACGTTCTCTTGTTGGATACACCGGGTATTTTATGGCCGAAATTTGAAGATGATGCCATAGGATTGAAACTTGCATGGATCGGGTCCATCAAGGACACCATCTATGACCGGGAGGAGGCGGCACTTCGCCTGATCGGCTTTTTGCGACAAAATTACCTGGAAGAGTTGAAAGATCGTTATGGAGTTTCTCCGCAGAAGGAGAGTACCGATCTCGAAGTGATGGAAACCATTGCCAGAAAGCGAATGCTCCTTTCAAAAGGTGGCGAAGTAGATTACGCCAGAACTTCCGCGATGCTGATGGATGAAATGAAAAAGAACATTTTCGCCAATGTATCCTTTGAAAAACCGGAGGATTTCACATGGGAATAAGTCAAAAATCGATCAAAGAGATCAAGGAGCTGATGGAATCCGTCGATCCGGGCGAATATCCGTCCTGGATCGAAACCTTGTCTTTGGATGAACGGGCCGGTGTCCGGCAAATCGCCAACACGTTGGAGCATCGTATTAAAAGTGCCCGACTGGAAGCGGACAGGCTGTTGGAAATGAAAAAGATGGAAGAAAATTTCCGCACCCATGGGTTTCGTCTGGTGGGAGGAATGGATGAGGTCGGTCGAGGACCCCTTGCGGGACCCGTTGTCAGTTGCGCCATCCTATTGCCGGAAGATTCCATGGTGGAAAAAGTCAATGACTCGAAAAAACTCAACGAAACCACCCGGGAAAAACTCTACGAGACATTGTTGAAAAATGCCCTATCCGTTGGGATCGGGTTGGTGGAAAATACAGAAATAGACCGCATCAATATTCTTCAAGCGACAAAAAAAAGCATGCATCTGGCATTGGATCAAATGGAAAGAAAACCGGATTTGATTTTGGTGGATGCCATGGAGTTGAAAGGTCTGGATCTGGAGCAAAGAGCCATCATAAAAGGAGATGCCCGTTGCTATTCCATAGCAGCAGCCAGCATTGTGGCAAAGGTTCATCGGGACCGTATCATGGAAGCATACCACGAAATCTATCCAATGTATCATTTTGATTCCAACAAGGGATACGGAACGAAAGAACATGTGGAAGCCATTCAAAAATATGGCTTGTCCCCCATACATCGACGAAGTTTTTGCACCAATTTTCTCTAAAGTAGGGATGGTGGATCATGGACCGGATCAAAATCGGCAAAGCAGGAGAAGAAGAGGCCTGCGGGTATTTAAAAAATAAAGGGTACACCATTGTGGCACAAAATTTTCGATGTCGCCATGGAGAAGTGGATATTGTTGCCACCCAAGGGGAAGATCTTGTTTTTATTGAAGTCAAAACAAGAAACAACAGAAATTTTGGACGACCCTGCGAAGCTGTCGGGTGGAAAAAACAGCGTCACATCCAAAAGACCGCCATGTTCTACCTGACAAAGTACGGATCCGTAGAAATGAATGTACGATTTGATGTGGTGGAAGTGGAAAAAGAAGGCATCCATCACATTGAAAATGCCTTCCCATATCAAATGTTTTAGTGCAAGAACCTCGCTTAGGCGAGGTTTTTTTAAAGCAGTTCCCGGTCCATCCGCCGGTACTGAAGACTTTGCGCCATATGTCCTTCTTCGATCCGATGAGAGCCGTCCAGATCGGCGATGGTCCTGGCCATGCGCAGCAGGCGATGATAGCTTCTGCCACTCATTTTAAATCGTCGGAATGCGATCTCCAGCAGGTGTGTCGCAGAAGGGGAGGCGCTGCAAAACCGATCGATGTCTCCTGCCGGGATCAAAGCGTTGTATCCGTAAGATTCTTTTGAAAAGCGATCCAGTTGGATCTGTCTGGCAACTTCCACTTTTTTACGGATGGTCGAAGAATCCGGCACCGACTTTTTTTGAACCATGTCTTCGTAATCCATGCTACGAACTTCCATTTGAATGTCCATCCGGTCCAAAAGAGGTCCGGATATTTTTTGGCGATATTGGTGTCGTTGCCGGTCGGTGCAGGTGCAGGGATGGATCTCATCCCCGAAGTAGCCGCAAGGACAGGGATTGATGGATCCAATCAGCAAAAAGAAGGAAGGAAAGGTGGTTTGGATGTTTCCCCTAGTCAAATGTATGCACTTGTCCTCCAATGGTTGGCGAAGGATCTCCAGGCAAGCTCGGTTGAATTCACTCATTTCATCCAGGAACAATACACCTAAATGTGCAAGTGTGATCTCACCAGGTCTCGGCACGGCACCGCCGCCGGCCAATCCTGATTTGGTGATGGTATGATGGGGACTGCGAAAAGGTCGTTGTGTCATAAGTGTGCCCAGGGGCAAAGCTCCTGCGATGGAGTGGAGTTTCGTCACTTCCAGGGCTTCTTCCATAGTGAGGGGAGGAAGGATGGTGGGGAATTGTTTTGCCAGCATTGTCTTTCCAGATCCAGGCGGCCCGATCATCAACACGTTGTGAAAACCGGCTGCCGCCACTTCCAAACCCCGCTTGACTTGATGATGTCCCTGTACATCTGCGAAATCTCCGGAAGGGTCTGGCTGTCTATTCAACAGGATCCTGCCCGTATCGGAAACGGGGATTGGATGAAAAGAACCGAGCAAGTAGTCGGCCACTTCTGATAAATGAGCCATCGCCAGGACCTTGATCCCTTTCACCATGGAGGCTTCCGAGGCATTTTCTCTTGGTACCACTATATGGGAAAACCCCTGATCCCTGGCGCATAAAACCATGGGCAAGATCCCTCGGACCGCCCCAATATTTCCCGAAAGGGAAAGTTCGCCGATAAACATGTGCTTTTTCAGATCAAACGTTGGAACAAGAAGCTTGCAGGACTGTAGAAGACCCAAGGCAATGGGCAGGTCGTATATGGGCCCCTCCTTCTTGATGTCTGCCGGAGCCAGATTGATGGTAATGCGTTGCATGGGAAAGGGATATCCGACATTTTTTATGGCGGAATAGACCCTGTCTTTGGATTCTTTGACGGCTGCATCCGGCAATCCTACCAGGGCAAAAGTGGGAAGACCATTGGTTACATCCACTTCCACCTGAACGGGATGTCCTTGCACACCTTTGATGCAGCTGCTGTAAACGGTAGTCAACATAATATCACCTCACTATAATATACGACGGATTATAAGATATTCATTTATTATTTTTAGAAATATAACATGAAAATAGTGAAAAAATATTTAGTCAAAGATTATTTTTTGTGTTATCATATTTAGCATAATAAATATGAAATGGATGTGGTGGAATGGACGAACGTTTGGCACTTTGTTGGTTGGGCTCCCAAAAAGATTGGACCCTGGATCAGAAGTATCGGATCATGCGGGAGCATGGGACCGCCAAAGCGGTGTATGATGCATTTTTGGAGGGCTGCTTTTTCGGTATAAAAAAAGATCCATCCGATTGCTGGCCGGATCGGTTTTTAGAAGATCTTCAAAAACATGGAGTTTCGATGATGACCATCATGGATGACGATTACCCCATGCATTTATCCCAAATCCCCCAGGCGCCCTTGTTCTTGCTTTACAAGGGAACTTATGACGAGGAAGATTTTGATGAAACCTTCGCCGTGGTTGGAGCACGGAAAGCAAGTCTTTCCGCCAGGAAGAACACCAGAAGGATCGTAGGAGACCTGGCATATGCCGGGTTGAACATTGTCAGCGGGATGGCTTTGGGCATCGATGCACAGGCTCATCAGGCGGCCTTGGATGTGGGAGGGAAAACGACTGCCGTCATGGGATGCGGGTTGGATCATTGTTATCCGAAAGAAAACCGGAGGATCTTGGATGCCATCCTGGATGAGGGAGGCACCGTGTTTTCTGAATTCGATTTTGGCACGCCTCCGCTGCCAAGAAATTTCCCCCAGCGCAATCGAATCATCAGCGGACTGAGCATGGGAGTTTTAGTGGCGGAGGCGGAAAAGAAAAGCGGGTCCCTCATTACAGCAAAACACGCAATGGAGCAAGGCAGGGAAGTATATGCATTTCCTGGCGATCTGCAACGCAGCAATACCTTGGGATCCAACCTGCTACTTCGAGACGGAGCGAAAATGGTCTTGGAAGCCAACGATATTTTGGAAGACATGGCACCCATGTTTTTCATTCCGGAAAAGTTGGATGTCTTTGAGTCGAAAGCGTTGGCGAAGGAAGAAAAGTCCATCTGCGACGCGATCAGATCTGGGGTGGATACGGTGGATTCTTTGATCGATAGCACAGAAATTTCCATCTCTGATTTGTTTTTTCACTTGACAAATTTGGAATTAAAGGGGATTATCACAGGTAGTGCCGGACGCTACACCATGATGGCGCCATGAGACAGGAAGATAAGAGCTTGGTTGAATAGTTTCATTCTTTCTGTTATAATTTACAACTGTTAAATAATTTGAGGTGATGAAATGGCAAAAACGCTGGTAATTGTGGAATCTCCCGCAAAAGCGAAAACAATAAACAAATATCTTCCGAAAGGTTACACCGTGCAAGCCACCATGGGACACGTGCGAGATCTGCCGAAGAGCAAACTGGGGATCGATCTGGAAAATGATTTCGAACCCAGCTACGTGACGATTCGTGGAAAAGGCGATATTTTAAAGAAAATGAAAAGTGAGGCAAAAAAAGCCGATCTTGTCTTGTTGGCAACGGACCCTGACCGGGAAGGGGAAGCCATTAGCTGGCATATTGCCAATTACCTGAACCTGACCAAGGAAAAGTCGGGAAGGATCGAGTTTCACGAGATCACGAAGAATGCCGTGCGAAACGCTATAAAAAATCAACGAGAGATCCATCAAGATCTTGTAGACGCACAGCAGGCACGACGGATCTTGGACCGTTTGGTGGGATACAGCATCAGTCCACTCCTTTGGAAAAAAATAAAAAAAGGACTGAGTGCAGGTCGTGTCCAATCCGTGGCAACCCGCATGATCGTAGACCGGGAAAAAGAGATCCTGGATTTTGTCAGCAAAGAGTATTGGACCCTTCAACTGGAAGTGGGCAAGCAGCAGGATCAAGGAGATACCTTTACAGCAAGATATCATGGGATCAAGGGAAAGAAAAAGGATATTGCTTCCGAAGAGGAAGTCAACAAGATCCTGGAAGCGGTAAAAACCCATCCGTTGTTGGTAGTGGATGTGAAAAAGGGCAAAAAGAATCGAAAGCCTCCAAATCCCTTTACCACCAGTACCCTGCAGCAGGAAGCCTTTAAAAAATTGAATTTTACGACGAAAAAGACCATGAGCATTGCCCAGCAGTTGTATGAAGGTCTGAATGTGACCGGTCGGGGCAGCATCGGTTTGATCACATATATGCGAACCGATTCCATCCGAATCTCCGATGAAGCGAGAAATCAGGCGAGAAACTACATCGAACAGACTTTTGGCAAGGAGTATCTGGGAGGCGCCGCCGTAAAGAACAAGGGGAAAAACATACAGGACGCCCACGAAGCCATTCGAGCCACCGACGTCATGCTGGATCCTCGAACGGTGAAGGATTCTCTAAAAAGAGACCAGTATCGTCTCTATAAGTTGATCTGGGATCGATTTGTGGCCAGCCAGATGGCCAACGGGGTCTATGATACCACCTCTGTAGACATGCAGTGCGACATTTATGGATTCAAGGCGTCAGATTCTCAATTGGTTTTCAAGGGATTCATGAAGACCTATGATTTGGGAGAGGACGAAGAAGATGAAGCGGAAGGATCAAAAAGCAAAGGAAAAATACCGGAGCTGGCAGCAAACGATCCTTTATATATGAAGAAATTCGACAAGGAACAGAAATTTACCCAACCACCACCCAGATATACGGAAGCAACTTTGGTAAAGACCATGGAAGAAAAAGGGATCGGGCGCCCGTCCACCTACTCTCCAACGATCCAAACCATACGTGCTCGAGGTTATGTGGAAAGCGTCGACAAGAAATTCCAGCCCACAGAATTGGGCATCATGATCACGGAGCTGATGGAGGAGTATTTCAAGAGCATCGTGGATTATGATTTTACAGCGGATATGGAGGCTACCTTGGATAAGATCGCCGACGGAGGGACCCGTTGGCAGGAAATCATCGGCCATTTTTACAAGGATTTCGAAAAAGACCTGAAGCATGCGGAAAAAGTGATGGAAAAAATCGTCATTGAAGATCCGGTATCCGATGTCCAATGTGATAAATGCGGCCGGATGATGGTCATCAAAAACGGCCGGTATGGAAAGTTTCTGGCATGTCCCGGTTTCCCGGAATGTCGAAACACAAAGACTATCGTGGAAGATCTGGGGATCCCATGTCCGGAATGTGAAGACGGAAGCATCGTACAGAAAAAGTCAAAAAAGGGCCGGATCTTTTACGGATGTACCAATTACCCGGACTGCAATTTCATGGTATGGGACAAGCCGGTAAAAGATGAAAAGTGTCCAAAATGTTCTTCTTTGCTTTTGCAAAAGGGCTACAGTAAAATGACAAAGATCTATTGCTCCAATGACGAGTGTGACTTTGTCAAGAAAAAGGAATAACAACGATCTCTTCCTGGGGGAAACCCCAGGATTTTCTTGTTTCTTTAAATTGTTTTAAATAACAAAATATTCTGAAAAATAAATTGAATTAAAAAGACGGCTGTGTTACTCTTGAATTGTTCCATCAAAATTTTCAAACAAGGGAAAATGGGGTGAAGATATGTACCATGCAACGACGATAGTAGCAGTTCGAAAGGGTGGTCAGGCTGCCATGGCCGGCGACGGCCAAGTGACCTTCGGAGAAAGCACCATCATGAAAAACAAGGCAAAAAAAGTAAAGAAAATATACAATGACGAAGTAATGGTCGGGTTTGCCGGATCCGTTGCAGATGCGTTTACGCTAAGTGACAAATTCGAAGCGTATCTGGACCAGTTCAGCGGGAACCTGCAGCGAGCCGCTGTCGAATTGGCCAAGGAATGGAGAAGCGACAAAATACTACGAAATTTGGAGGCATTGCTTCTGGTCATGGACCGAGACAACCTGTTGTTGATCTCCGGCAGCGGAGAAGTCATCGAGCCGGATGAACAAGTTGCAGCCATCGGTTCTGGAGGCAATTATGCCCTGTCTGCAGGATTGGCACTTATTGAACAAGAGACGCTTTCTGCGGAAGAGATCGCCAGAAAATCTTTGGCCATAGCGGCACGGATCTGTGTATATACCAATGAAAACGTACACGTGGAATTGTTGGAGGAGGTGAAGCCGTTATGACGAATCGAACCCCCAGGGATATCGTAGCCCAACTGGACCGGTACATCATCGGACAACAGGAAGCGAAAAAAAAGGTGGCTGTCGCCCTTCGCAACCGATATCGGCGATCAAAATTGCCGGATGAGATCCAAAGTGAGATCACACCCAAAAACATCATATTGATGGGTCCTACCGGTGTTGGGAAAACGGAGATCGCCAGAAGACTGGCCAAACTGGTAGATGCTCCATTTGTCAAAGTGGAGGCCACCAAATTTACGGAAGTAGGATACGTGGGAAGAGACGTTGAATCCATCATTCGGGATCTGGTCAACGTTTCCATTCGAAACGTCAAAGAAAACCACATGGAACAGGTTCTCGACAAGGCGGAAACAAATGCCAGACAGCGACTGATCGATCTGCTGGCTCCAGGCCCGGGACAAGGGAAAAAACTGAAAACACCATTCGACTATTTGTTTCAAAACAATAAACCATCTGAAGATACTCCAAAGGAAGAAACCAATGCAGAAGAAGAAGAAGGCATGCTCCAAAAACGGGAACGAATCACTGCAGCTTTGGACCGGGGGGACCTGGAAGAGACCATGGTGGAAGTGGAAGTAGAGGATTCTGCATCTGCTCCTATGGCCATGATGGGGGGAGGCATGCCCGGGGACGATTCTTCCTTCAATATGAGCGACCTGTTTGGGGGCTTGATCCCCAAAAAAATGAAGAAACGAAAAGTGTCCGTGAAGGAAGCCCGTGAAATTTTGGTCCAGCAGGAAGCCCAGGATCTTATCGACATGGATGCGGTCATCACGGAAGGTCTTCGGGAAGCCGAGCAAAACGGCATCGTGTTCCTGGATGAGATCGATAAAATTGCAGGAGGCGCTAACCGGTCTGGAGCGGATGTTTCCAGAGAAGGAGTTCAACGGGACATTCTTCCCATCGTGGAAGGTTCCACCGTCAACACCAAGTATGGACCCGTAAATACAGACCACATCCTCTTTATCGGAGCCGGTGCCTTTCACGTCAGCAAGGTGTCGGACCTGATACCGGAACTTCAGGGCCGGTTCCCTGTCACGGTGAAACTGGACAGTCTCTATGCAGAGGATTTCATCAAGATTTTGACCCAGCCGGAGAACGCCATCATCAAACAATATCAACTGCTTTTGGAAACGGAAGGAGTAAGACTGGAGTTTTCCGAGGAGGCCATCGAGAAGATCGCCGACGTAGCAGTGTATATGAACGAGCAGCAGGAAAACATCGGTGCAAGACGACTTCATACCGTCATCGAGACCCTGATGGAAGAAATATCATACCACGCTCCGGATTACGATCAGGAATCCTTTCAAATCGACCGGACATATGTGGAACGAATATTTGCGGCACAAGAAAAAGAACGAGATCTAAAAAAATACATTTTATAAGGGAGAAAAGCATGTTGACCTTATTGGAAAAAATAAGAAAAGTAAACAAGGTATTGCAGGATCCAAGAGGAACGGAGCGCCCCTTTTCAAATTTGAGCAACACTCTCAATGAAGTGATGAGCTGCAATGTCTATATAGCCAGCAATGATGGGGATCTGCTTGGATATTCGTTTTTTAAGGATTTTGAATGTGAATTGAACATCAAGACCCTGCAGGAACAGGGAACCAAATTTCCGGAGGAGTTCAGCAAAGAATTAGGGGAGATCAAGGAAACCATCTCCAATCGGATCGATGACGACCCTTGCTGCGTTTACGATCACAGCGAGGAATGTCTCTTCAAGAACAGATATTCCACATTTGTGCCCATCAATGGTGCCGGTGAACGCTTGGGGACTTTGGTCTTGGCCCGGTTTGGGAAGGAATTCACCACCCAGGACCTCATCCTTGGAGAAGTATCTGCTACAGTGGTTGGAATGGAAATGATGCGTTTGAAAAATTTAACGCTGGAAAGGGAAGCAAGGGAAAAGAATGTGGTGCAAATGGCCATAGGTACCTTGTCCTACTCCGAGATGGAAGCGGTGAACCATATCTTCCGCGAACTGGACGGAGACGAAGGCTTGTTGGTGGCCAGCAAGATCGCCGATCGGGTCGGGATCACACGAAGCGTCATCGTCAATGCCTTGCGCAAGCTTGAAAGTGCCGGTGTTATCGAAACACGGTCTTTGGGTATGAAAGGTACTTTCATTCGCGTACTCAATCCCAAACTGACCGATGAACTGGAAAAAAACAACGAAAAATAAGAAGAAAAGAATTGATAAAGCACTGCGCCTATGGTAAACTAATCATTGCGCACAAAACACACATCTTTGGATGAAAGCCCAGGTGCCCAACGGGTGGGGTTTTCAGTCGAAAAAGATGGAGGAAAAACCAGAGGAGGTGTAGCAATGTCTTATGTATCAATGAAACAATTGCTGGAAGCAGGTGTACATTTTGGACACCAAACAAGAAGATGGAACCCCAAGATGGCTCCGTATATCTTTACCGAGCGAAACGGGATCTACATCATCGACTTGCAACAGACGGTAGGTTTGATCGACAAAGCTTATGAATTTGTTCGTGAATTGGTGGAAGAGGGAAAAGAGATCCTTTTCGTCGGAACCAAAAAACAGGCACAAGATGCCATCAAAAATCACGCAACAAGAAGTGAAAGCTTTTACGTGAACCATCGATGGTTGGGAGGAACATTGACCAACTTCGAAACCATCAGCAAGCGGATCAAGCGATTGCACAAGTTGGAAGAAATGGAAAACGACGGAACATTTGATGTATTGCCGAAAAAAGAAGTCATCCAGTTGAAAAACGAGCGGGAAAAGCTTGAAAAATTCCTGGGTGGGATCAAGCACATGAAAACTTTGCCGGGTGCATTGTTTGTCGTAGATCCAAGAAAAGAACGGATCGCCATTTTGGAAGCAAGAAAATTGGGTATTCCGATCATCGGGATCGTCGATACCAACTGTGACCCGGATGAGATCGACTATCTTATTCCAGGAAACGACGACGCCATCCGTGCAGTAAACCTGTTGTCCGAAGCCATGGCAAATGCCGTGTTGGAAGGAAGACAAGGCGTTCAAATGGAAGCCGAGGAAACAACAGAAACGGAAAAAACAGAAGAAGTCGAAGCATAGAAAGAGACTGGAAGAAGACGGGGAGTTGCCCTCCTTCTTCCATTTTCATGAGAATACGGGCAAAGGCATTGTCCGGATAAATGAAGGAGGTCGTACTATGGCAAGTGCACAATTAGTAAAAGAATTGAGACAAATAACCGGTGCAGGCATGATGGACTGCAAAAAAGCATTGGAAGCAAACAACGACAACATGGACAAGGCAATCGAATTTCTTCGTGAAAAAGGATTGGCTGCCGCTTCAAAAAAAGCAGGCCGGATCGCTGCAGAAGGTGTTGTTGAATCCTATATCCACATGGGTGGAAAAATCGGCGTATTGGTGGAAGTAAACTGTGAAACGGATTTCGTGGCAAAAACCGACGACTTCAAAAACATGGTTCGCGGCATCGCCATGCACATCGCTGCAACAAATCCCCTTTACCTGAACAAGGAAGACGTACCGGATGACGTTGTTGAAAAAGAAAAGGCCATATTGAAAGCACAGGCTTTGAATGAAGGCAAACCGGAAAAAATCGTTGAAAAAATGGTGGAAGGCCGAATCAGCAAATTCTATCAGGAAATTTGTCTGATGGAACAGTCTTTTGTCAAAGATCCAGACAAGACCATTGCTCAGATCGTCAGCGAAAAAATCGCAAAGATCGGTGAGAACATCAAAGTTCGACGTTTCACCAGATACCAAATGGGCGAAGGTTTGGAGAAAAAAGAAGAGAATTTTGCAGAAGAAGTTGCCAAGCAAATGAACCAATAAGAAAGAGGACACCTAATCGTGTCCTTTTTTGTCGCACATTTGAAAGGAAACAAATTACCACTTCAAATAATGAAGGGTAAATGGTATATTATATGGAGGAGGTACGGGCATGAAACCAAAATACAATCGCGTCATCATCAAACTCAGCGGGGAAGCATTGGCCGGAGATAAAGCATTCGGCATCGATCCCGGCACTATAACTTCGATCTGTAAAAATATAAAAGACGCAAAAGATTTGGGCGTGGAAATCGCCATCGTCGTTGGAGGGGGCAATATTTTCCGAGGCAGAGACGGAGAGGGGATCGATCGATCCACAGCCGATTACATGGGGATGCTGGCAACCGTCATCAATGGTTTGGCCCTTCAAGATGCGTTGGAGGCCATGGGCGTACCCGTACGGGTCCAGACAGCCATTGAGATGAAGGAAGTGGCGGAGCCCTACATACGACGAAAAGCCATGCGTCATCTTGAAAAAGGACGAATCGTCATTTTTGCATCCGGAACAGGCAATCCGTATTTTTCCACGGATACCACAGCGGCTTTGCGAGCGGCTGAAATCGACGCAGAAGTCATCCTGTCTGCAAAAAAAGTGGATGGTGTCTACGACAGCGATCCCAAGCTCAATCCCAATGCCAAAAAGATCGACGTACTCAGCTATATCGATGTGTTGAACCGAGGATTGAAAGTCATGGATTCAACGGCCATATCTCTTTGTATGGACAACAACATACCCGTTCTTGTTTTCGGTTTGGAACAACCGGAAAACATCGTAAAAGTTCTTTGTGGCGAAAATATTGGTACCATAGTGAAGGAGGATGCCTTATGATCAAGGAAATCAAAAAAGAAACCATCGAAAAAATGGACAAGGCGGTTGCCAGTCTAAAGTACGAATTGAACGGACTGCGTGCAGGACGAGCCAATCCCAAGATCTTGGATCGAGTGACCGTGGATTATTATGGAGCCATGACACCCATCAATCAAATGGCCAATGTCAGCGCCCCGGAACCACGAATGATCCTGATCCAGCCCTGGGATGCCAATGCCATTTCCATGATCGAAAAAGCCATTCAAAAATCCGATCTTGGGATCAACCCAAGCAACGATGGTAAAGTGATCCGGATCGTCATGCCCCAGTTGACAGAAGAACGTCGTAAAGAACTGTCAAAAATGGCGAAAAAGTTTGGAGAAGACGCCAAAGTGGCCATACGAAATATACGGCGGCATGCCATTCAAGATCTGAAGGACCTGGAAAAGGAAAGCATGATCACGGAAGATGAACTAAAGCATGCGGAGACAGAGATCCAAAAGATGACGGATGACGAAACTAAAAAAGTCGATGATGTGGTGGCCTTGAAAAACGACGAGATTATGGAAGTATAGAAAAAACACCCGCATGGGTGTTTTTCTCTTCCATCTGTTATATAATATCTTTACATGAAAATCATCAGGACACATCAAGAACAACAGGGAGGTCATCCATGAAAACGGATTGGAAAACCCTGCCGGCTCATGTGGCCATTATTATGGATGGCAACGGCAGATGGGCAAAATCAAAAAATAAACCGAGGTTATACGGGCACAAGGCCGGAGTTGAAACCATTCGAAATGTGGTGACACTTGCATCCCAATGGGGGATCAAGGTGTTGACCTTGTATGCTTTTTCTACAGAAAATTGGAAGAGACCAAAAGCGGAAGTAAACGGGTTGATGAAGCTCTTTGGCGATTATTTGAAAAAAGAAGTCCAAAGCTTGCATGAAAACCAAGTCCGCTTGTGCATCATCGGCCGACGGGATGTTCTGGCGCCGTCATTGGTCCACCTGATCGAAGAAGCGGAAACACTGACGAAAGACAACAAAGGGATGATCCTCAACGTGGCTGTAAACTATGGAGGGCGTCTGGAAGTGTTGGATGCTGTTCGATCCCTGGCAGAAAAGGTGAAAGAGGGACAACTTCAACCGGAAGAGATCGATGAGAGAGTTTTGCAGAAATCTCTCTATACAAAAGACATACCCGACCCGGATCTGATCATTCGAACCAGCGGCGAATTACGTCTTAGCAACTTTCTGATCTGGCAATGCGCCTACTCGGAGTTGTGGTTCACATCCGTGTTGTGGCCGGATTTTACAGAAGAAGTTTTCAAAGAAGCGTTGGATGACTATTGCAGCCGTAAAAGGCGATTTGGAGGGGTATGATGAGCAAAAGGATATGGACGGGAATAATAGGCATACCGGTGCTTGCTGCAGTGATCATACTGGGAGGACCGGTCTTGTACGCGGCTATCAGTCTGGTCGCATCCATGGCCCTTTACGAGTATGTGAAATCTGTAAACGGAAATTACGATATTTCCATGAATTTTTGGTTGGAGATCCTCTTGGGTCTATTGATGTTGGCGGCATTTTATTTCGACGCCCAATGGGTTTTTGGCCTGTTGGTTTTGTCGGTTGCATTATTGGTCGGCAGGGATGTATTCAAAGGGAATGTGAACATCTTCAATACGGTATTTGGTGTATACGGGCTACTGTATATTCCTTTTTTTCTGGGACATCTGCTGCTGCTGGATCAAATGGATCATGGAAACATGCTGATCTGGCTGATCTTCATCATCAGTTTTGGAACGGACACTTTTGCTTATTTTGTCGGCATGCGGTTTGGAAAACACCGGCTGTCACCGACGATCAGTCCGAAAAAATCCGTGGAAGGATCCGTTGGCGGCGTAGTGGCGGCAGTCCTTCTGACCATGGTCTTTGGTTATTTTTTTGAAGCGTCCAGTGGGGTTGGCTTATCTTTGGCAAAGTATGGTATAATAGCTTTTGTTGCCAGTTTGGTGTCCCAGTTGGGAGACCTGGCCGCATCCATGATCAAGCGTCAATTTGGCATCAAGGATTTCGGAAATCTGCTGCCGGGCCATGGCGGCATGCTGGATCGGTTTGACAGTGTGATTTTTGCAGCTCCGGCAATCTATTATATGATCATGGCATTGATATAGCCACATGAGGTGATTTTTTGTTAACAACCATCGTTTTGTCGATTTTCATATTTGGATTTTTGATCGTGATCCACGAATTCGGACATTTTCTGGCTGCCAGGATCAGCAAGGTAGACGTTCTGGAATTTGCCATTGGCATGGGTCCCGTCGTTTATGCACGACAAGGGAAACGAACCAAGTTTTCTTTACGGGCTTTACCTATTGGCGGGTTTTGCAAGATGCGGGGAGAAGACGAAGACGATTTTTCCGAGGGCAGTTTCAATGCCAAGGGGAAATCATCCCGGATCTTCATTCTTGCCGCCGGAGCCATCATGAATATTTTTGGCACGGTGATATTGTTGTCCTTGGTGTTCTTCATGATCGGGACACCGACTACTACTTTGGCGGAAGTGGAAGCGAATTATCCGGCATTTGAAGCAGGCATCCGGTCTGGAGACCAGATCGTTTCCATCGACGGGAATACCGTATCTACCTGGGATGAGATCAATGCCAGCATCTCCGACGACAAAGAAGAAACCTATAATGTGGTCTACCAGCGGGAAGAGACCCATTTTTCCGCGCAGATCACATCACGTTACGATGAGGGATCCGGGCGTTATCGCATCGGAGTCGCACCGGCAAGAGAAAGCGGGTTTTTCTCTTCCATTGGAGAAGGGGTACGACAGACGGTTCTTTACGCCGTCATGATGGTGGACACCATCGGCCAGTTGGTCACGGGACGGGCTTCCACAGACGATTTAATGGGGCCTATCGGCATCGTCTCCGTCGTGGGAGAAACGGCACAATATGGTGCAGTGGCGTTGATGAACCTGGCGGCAGTCATCAGCTTGAATCTTGCCATTTTCAATCTGTTGCCCATACCGGCTTTGGATGGAAGCCGGATCATATTCATATTTATCGAATGGATCAAAGGATCTCCGGTGAATCCGGAAAAGGAAGGCATGATCCATCTCATCGGTTTTGCTTTATTGATGATTTTGGCAATTTTTATTGCGTATAATGATATTTTAAGGTTAAACTAGTACTATGAACGAATATCAATGATGAGGTGATGAGTTGAACACCCGATACCAAACGAAAGAAATTTCCATTGGGAATTTAAAAATAGGGAATGGGAATCCCATAGCCATACAAAGCATGACCACTACCGATACCAGGGACGTAGCAGCTACCGTAGGGCAGATCCGCACCTTTGTAGAAGCGGGCTGCGATATCGTCCGGGTGGCGATCCCGGACCTGGACAGTGCTTTGGCATTGAAAGAAATAAAAAAACGAGTGACCGTACCCCTTGTGGCGGATATTCAAATGGACTACCGGTTGGCCATTGCCTCCCTTCAGGCAGGAGTGGACAAGCTTCGCATCAATCCGGGGAATATCGGCAGCCGGGAGCGGGTCATGGAAGTTGTCAAAGAAGCAAAAGAGCGAAAGGTTCCCATACGGATCGGGGTAAATGCTGGTTCCGTAGGAAAAGAATTGTTGGATAAATACCAGGGGAAAGTCGATGCAAGGGTATTGATGGAAAGCGCCAGGGAACATATCCGAATATTGGAAGACATGGACTTCACGGACATCATTGTTTCCATCAAAGCTTCCGACGTGAAAACCAGTGTAGAATCTTATCGACTTTTTGCTGAAGAATACGATTATCCCACCCATATTGGGATCACGGAAGCGGGAACCTCCTTTCGGGGGACCGTCAAGTCTTCCGTTGGTCTGGGGATCATTTTAAACATGGGCATCGGGGATACCCTTCGGGTCTCCTTGACTTCTGATACGGTGGACGAGATCAGCGTTGCCAAGGAAGTGCTCAAGTCCCTTGATCTTTACAACAAACCGGATATCGAATTCGTCTCTTGTCCTACTTGTGCACGATGCAAGATCGACTTGATCAAATTGGCAAAAGATGTGGAAAGAGTAACAGCGGGGATCAACAAAAAAGTAAAAGTCGCCATTATGGGATGTGCTGTCAATGGACCGGGTGAAGCAAGGGATGCAGACATCGGTATTGCCGGAGGGGACGGCAAAGCCATTTTATTTAAAAAAGGCGTTGTTGTACGCAGCATACCGGAAGAACGCATCATGGAAGAACTAATCGAAGAAATCAACGCATTCAAGTCCGAATAATGAAGATTAATCGGACTTTTCTTCGCTTTTGGAAAAATGAAAAGCAAAGGACAGGGTATAAATGACACGAGAAATGAAAATCATGATGAACTCTTTTAAAGAGGTCATTATGGCTGAGAATATTCACATAGAAAAAGTGGAAGTCCACACGGAAAAGGAACTTTGGACATTGTATATCAAGCCAAGGAAGGATCTTGACCTGGACCGTTTGCATGCAAATTTGAGCCAGGCTCTCCGCCAGCAAGTAGCACTGGAATTGGTTTGTATGGACAAGCAGATCTTTGAATGGGACGAAGAACGACGGGATGCCGTCAAACAGTGGATCCGCCAGACCCACGCCAGTGTTCTTTTGACGAAGAACGGCTGGAAGGAAGAAGGGTGCCGGGTCTCCATACCTCTCATTTCTTCCTCGGACCTGTCTCTCTTTGAGAAGGAACGGATCGGTTCGCGTCTTTCCACATGGTTTGAAACAACCTACGGCAAGAAGATGGATTTTGATTTTTTTGCCTTGGAAGACATGGAGGAAGTGTCAAAGGAGATCGAAGATGCAAAACTGGCAGCTTTTACAGCTCCCACGGTTCCGCCCAAGGCAGAAAAAGGCAAGAACAGGCCAAATGCCCTTTTGCTGGGGCGGGTCATCAAAGGAGAACCTACACCGGTCGCCTCTTTGGAAGCAGAAACAGATGTGGTGATCCTGGGGAAGATCTTTTCCATAACCAGCAAAGCCATTCGGAACAATTTGACCATTGTGTCCTTTCATTTGACGGACCATACATCTTCTGTCACATGCAAGTTGTTTCTCAACGAAGAGAAAACGAAAAAAGTTTTGTCCGGAATCGAAGAGGATGGATGGGTCAAAGTCAAAGGCAAAATACAGTTCGACACCTTCGCCAAAGAAAATATTTTGGCCGTGCAATCTCTGGAAACTCATTTCGTCCAGCCCCGAGTGGACGATATGGAGAAAAAAAGAGTGGAACTCCATGCCCATACCCAATACAGTGCCATGGACAGTGTGGCGAAAGTGGCGAATCTTGTGAAAAAAGCAAAAGAATTCGGACATACTTCCGTTGCCATTACAGACCATGGGGTTTTGCAAGCCTATCCGGAAGCCATGGAGCTGGCGAAGGATCTGGGCATCAAGGTGATCTACGGCATGGAAGGATATCTCGTTCATGACGACAACCTTCCAAAATGGGGGGATCGGGACGAGGCACTTGACGGAACATTCGTGGTATTCGACATAGAGACAACTGGGTTATCGGCAAAAAACAGCGAGATCATCGAGATCGGCGCTGCAAAGATCAACAACAACCAGATCATCGAAACGTACCAATCCTTTGTGCGCCCGGAAGGGAAAGTGCCGGTACGGATCACGGAGATCACAGGAATTTCCGACAATATGGTACGAAACGCCCGAGGCATCAAGGAAGTCATGATAGAATTTTTGGATTTCGTTGGGGGGGCCACCTTGGTGGCCCACAACGCACGATTCGACATGTCTTTCATAGAAGCCTATTGCAGAAAACTGGACATGCAGCAAGAATTCTCCGTCATCGATACACTGGCCCTGGCGCGTAACCTTCTGACGGATCTGAGTCGTTTCAATCTGAAGACACTTAGCCGATACTTTAAAGTGGACCTGACCAATCACCATCGGGCCAGCGATGATGCCATTGCCACTGCAAAAGTATTTATGCATCTGGTTGCCCGAAGCCGGGAAAAAGGCGCCCAAACCACATCCGAGCTGAATGAATTGTACGATTCGGAAACGGCCATCAAAAAAATGGACACTCATCATATTTTGATCCTGGTGAAAAACCAGACCGGGTTGAAGAACCTGTACAAACTGGTATCCCTGGCTCATCTGCGATATTTCTACAGGCGCCCAAGGATCCCCAAAAGCCTGCTCAACCGGTATCGGGAAGGATTGATCCTGGGGACCGCTTGTGAGAGTGGTGAGCTGTTTACCGCCATGTTAAACGATCGATCCAAGGAAGATCTGGACAATATCGTTTCCTTCTATGATTTTTTGGAAGTACAACCATTGGGAAACAACAGCTTTTTATTGGACAAAGGGATCGTATCCAACGAAGAAGAGTTGAAAGGGATCAACAAGCGGATCGTGGCCCTGGGAGAAGAACACAACAAGCCGGTGGTGGCAACTGGAGATGTTCATTTTGTGGAGCCGGAAGACGAGTGTTACCGAAAAGTCCTGCAATGCGGTCAAAAATACGATGATTTCAACAAACAGCCGCCGTTGTATTATCGAACAACGGAAGAAATGTTGGAAGAATTTTCTTATCTGGGCGTGGACAAAGCCATGGAGATCGTTGTGGACAGCACCAACCGCATCGCCGATTCCGTAGAAGAGATCCTTCCGATCCCAGACGGTACATTTCCTCCAAAGATCGAAGGTTCTGATGAAGAGATCAGAAACATGGTGTTGGAAGCGGCCAAAGAAAAGTATGGAGACCCTCTACCCGAGTTGGTGGAGAAACGAGTATGGCGGGAATTGGACTCGATCATCAATAACGGATACTCCGTATTGTACCTGGTTGCCCACAAACTGGTCAAAAAATCCATGGACGATGGATACCTTGTAGGTTCCAGGGGGTCTGTGGGCAGTTCTCTGGCGGCCACCTTTTCCGGGATCACCGAGGTCAACCCGCTGCCACCCCATTACGTTTGTCCCAAATGCAAAAACAACGAGTTTTTCGACAGTGCGACGGTTGGGTCGGGACCGGACCTGCCGGAAAAAAACTGTCCCAAATGCGGTACACCTTATGAGAAAGACGGCTTCGACATTCCTTTTGAAGTATTTCTGGGGTTTGAAGGGGACAAAGAACCGGATATTGACTTGAACTTCTCCGGAGAGTATCAGAATGTGGCCCATAAATACACGGAAGAATTGTTTGGGACGGGAAATGTGTTTCGTGCAGGGACCATTTCGACCCTTGCAGAAAAAACAGCTTTCGGCTACGTGAAAAACTATCTGGAAGAAAACGGACTTCTGGTGACCAATGCAGAGATCGATCGATTGGTGAAAGGTTGTACCGGCATCAAAAAAACGACAGGTCAGCACCCGGGAGGGATCATGGTCGTTCCATCGGACAAGGACATTTACGATTTTTGTCCCATCCAGAAACCGGCGGACGACGTGAACACCGAGACCGTCACCACCCATTTCGACTATCATTCCATCAGCGGCAGACTACTGAAGCTGGATATTTTAGGACATGACGATCCCACCATGATCCGCATGCTGGAAGACTTGACCGGAGTGGATGCTACTTCCATTCCTTTGGATGATGTGGAAACCATGAGCTTGTTTACGTCGACAAAAGCCTTGGACCTGAAGGATGACAACATTGGCAGCACCGTTGGGACGTACGGTGTCCCGGAATTTGGAACGGGTTTTGTACGGGAAATGCTTCTGGACATCAAGCCGACAGCCTTTGCGGATCTGATCCGAATATCCGGATTTTCCCACGGAACGGATGTCTGGTTGAACAACGCACAGGATCTGATCGTCAACAAGACCGCCACCATCAACGAACTCATCAGTACCCGGGACGACATCATGGTTTATCTGATCCACAAGGGATTGCCCAGCAATCGAGCGTTCAGCATCATGGAAAAGGTTCGAAAAGGGAAGGGACTCAACGACGACGATGTGGCACTAATGAAGGAAAAGGAAGTCCCTCAATGGTACATCGACAGCTGCAACAAGATCAAATACATGTTCCCCAAGGCCCATGCCGTGGCATATGTCACCATGGCCTACCGGATCGCTTATTTTAAGGTCCATCACCCTTTGGCATACTATGCCACCTATTTTACCGTCCGGGCGGACGATTTTGATGCACATCTGGCGGTTCAAGGAAAAGACGCCGTGCGAAAGCGGATCAAGGAGATCAAAGACAACGGAAACAATGCGACAGCCAAGGAAAAAACCACCCTTACAGTCTTGGAGTTGATCTTGGAAATGCTTTGCAGGGGGTATGATTTCTTGCCGGTGAACTTATACGAATCCCATTACGGAAAGTTTCAAATACAGGACGGGAAATTGCTGCCACCCTTCAATGCGTTGGAAGGCATCGGCTTGAAGGCGGCACAAAGCATTTACGATTCCCAAAATAATGGGGAATTTATATCCATCGAAGATCTTCAAAGCAGAACGAGAATCAGCAAGACAAATATTGAAGTACTTATCAAACACGGAACCATCAACAACTTGCCCTTGTCCAATCAAATATCGTTGTTTTAAAGGAGGTCAAATCATGTTTGCAGACTTGCATGCCCATACTACTGCTTCCGATGGTTCCTTACAACCGGAAGAACTGGTGGATCTGGCAAAGAAAAGTGAGCTGGCAGCCCTGGCCGTAACGGACCACGACACCGTTGCCGGTGTGGAGCGGGCTCTAGTCCATGGTAAAAAAGTCGGATTGGAAGTCATTCCCGGAGTGGAGATCAGTTCCAACCTGGATCAGCGGGATGTTCATTTGTTGGGATTGTTTGTGGACCACAAGGACGAAAAACTTTTAAAAAGGATCGCAGACATGGCCATGTCCCGAGCTACTCGTAATGAAAAAATGATAAAAAAACTACAGGATGCAGGTATCCCTATTACAAAAGAGGATCTGCCTGCAGCAGAAGAGGGGAAACAGATCGCCAGAGGTCACATCGCAGAAGTCCTTATTGCCAAAGGATATGCCACCAACTTGAGAGACGCCCTTGATCGGTACCTGGTCAAAGGAACCCCCGGATATGTCATGAAGGAAGTGTTGAGTGTGGAAGAGTGCATCGACATGGTCCATCAGGCAGGGGGGCTGATCTTTGTCGCCCATCTCCACCAGATCGACCCCAAAAGTCCCGATCATAGTCTGGAGATCGCGGAGAAGATCATTGCCTTGGGTGCTGACGGGTTGGAGACCGTCTATTCGGAATACGACGAATTTTGGTCAAAGACAACGGCGGAGTTGGCCAACAAACTGGGGGTCTTGCAGACGGGAGGCAGTGATTTTCATGGACGAATGAAAAAAAATCTGGAATTGGGGACCGGTTATGGCGCACTGAGGGTCCCATATGAATTTGTGAAAAAAATGAAGGAAAAACTTGCAAGGTAAATAATTAGAAGCAAATAAAAAAAGAGGGGAGGTTGCTCCCTTCTTTTTTAGATCCTGGCTTCTTCCACATGGATCACACCGTCGAGACCCTGCAGCTGGTGTAGGATCTCTTCCTTTGGCGTGTCGTCCTCGATGGTCAGGGTCAGAGTGACGGAGACCAGCTTTTCTGAAGCATGCTTGTTGTTGTACACTTCCAGATCGTGGATCTTCATCCAATGGGTCCTGGCGTATTGGAGCATGTTGGACAGATTGGTAATGTCCGTCAACTCCGCATACAAAAACAGGACTTTTGATCTTTTAAAGTAGTATTGCTCGAAATTGCTCAAGGCCCGTAAAGCGAAAAATACAAATATAAATCCGACGAAAGCCCCCGTGTAAAATCCGCTGCCAACAGCGATCCCCATGGCACCCACGGTCCACAATCCGGCTGCAGTAGTCAATCCACGAACCTGATTGCGATTGGTAAAGACAATGGTGCCGGCACCAAGAAAACCGATCCCACTGATGACTTGGGCGGCGATCCTGGAGGAATCCTCCAAGCCCATATAGTCTTTCAGGTACTGTCCGGTCATCATGGCCATGGCGGATCCCACGCAAACCACAAGATAGGTACGAAAACCTGCAGGCATTCTTTTTCTTGTGCGCTCCAGACCCAATCCGCCTCCAAGGACCATGGCTAAAAACAAACGCAAGATCACCGTGAATAGATTCAATTCTCGAAAAAATTCCAAACTTTCCAGATACATATCATCACCCGGTCTTTCTATACCCTTTTTTCCCATGCCGAAATCCCAAATAAGGGTTTTGTTTATTTTATTGTTTTTTGGGTATTCTTGCAATAGGGTATGTCATTTATTTAGCGCAGACTATTTTGTTGACAATGCCTTGTTGGAAGCTTATTCTAAAGGTAAGTAGGGAAATTCAAAACAAGGAGGTACAGAAATGAAAAAAATGGTAGCACTGCTTTTGGTGCTGATGTTGGCCTTTGGCCTGGTTGCCTGTTCCAGCGGTGGAGACAATGGTGACAATGGCGACGGAGGTGGCGGAGAAGAAGGTTTGACCGGTCATCTGGTCATATACACTTCAGAACCTCAGGATCTTGTCACGGAAATGTTGGAGGCTTTCATTGCCGCCAATCCGGGTGTGACCTATGAGTTGTTCCGTTCCGGTACCGGCGATGTAAAAGCAAAACTGGATACGGAATTGCAGGCCGGTGGTACGGATGCGGACCTGATTTGGTTTGCCGACATCGGGTACATGTACAACCTGGACGAGCAAGACTTGATCATGCACTATTCTCCAGATGCAGCAGCAGACCTGCCGGACGACTACAAATACAACGACGGTATGGGACACGAAGTTCGAGCCATTTACGCAGCAATCGCCTACAACACGACGAAAGTCACAGATCCTCCAAAAGACTGGGATGATATCACTACAGAAGATTATCGGGGTGTCGTTGCACTGGCAAATCCCAACTACTCCGGTGGAGCGTTCACTACCTTGATGGCCCACATTCAAAATGAAGATCTGGTGGGTTGGGAATGGTACAACAAGTTGAAAGCCATTGATGCAAAAATGGAACAATCCAATGGAACCTTGTCGACAAAAGTAGCATCCGGCGAATACGAAGCAGTGGTCGTCATCGATTATCTGCCGAGAAATGCCAAGAAAGACGGATCACCTGTTGATTACATCTATCCGGCTTCCGGCGCCGTCATGGTACCGACTCCTCTTTGCATCATGAACACCATTGAAGAGGAAAACGTGGAAGCAGCCAAAGCTTTGGTGGATTTCATGTTTACGACGGACAACCAAAAACTCTTTGTAGACCAGGGATATGTGCCCATGAACAGCGCAGCGGCGGAAGGGACCGATGTTCCCACCATCGACGAGATCGAGGTCATGCCTTTTGATCTGGAATTCTACGTGGAAAATTCCGACGCGGTACGCCAAGAGTATGTTCGACTGTTCGGAGCCGAGTAATCCGGCAACGCAAAACATAAAAAATTCAGGCAGAATGCTGCTTCCAAGCAGCATTCTGTATTCTATTTCATCAAATGCAGAAAGAAACAAATCGCAGGAGAGGTAGTGATGAGATGACCAAAGGACGAAACACCAAGGATCAGCGCGCCATTGGTCCCACCTTTATTTGGTGGGGAGTGGTGCTGTTTTTGCTGTTTGCCGTCGTGTACCCTTCCATTCGACTGATCATCAACAGTTTTATCGTAGGAGACGGATATGGCCTGCAAAATTACGTTACTGTCTTTACGGACAAGACCATTTTGCGCAGCATGACCAATTCCTTCAAAGTGGTATTGACATCCACATTCTTGTCTACGGTCCTTGGGGTGTTTCTGGCATGGGCCGTCGTACGGACCGATGTGCCCGGGAAAAAGTACTGGAGACGACTCTTGTCCATTCCGTACTTTATTCCACCTTTTATAGGCGCTATTGCATGGACCTTTTTATTGGGACCCGTTGGGTATTTCAACAAGGCGGCCATGAGCATCTTTAACTTGAGTCAACCCCTGTTCAACGTCTACAGCATCGGAGGCATGATCTTCGTCATGACCATGTACCGATATGCCGTATCCTTCATCGTCGTATTGCCGACCATGAAGAAGATCAGCGCATCGGTGGAGGAAGCAGCCAGGATCTCCGGCGCATCTCCCTGGAGGACCCTTCGTGATATTACATTGCCGTTGATCACACCATCCATTGTGGGAGCCATGTTGCTGACCTTTATGTTTATTTTGGCAGACTTTGGCGTATCCTCCATTTTGGGAGCACCCAACCGGATCAATTTGATGACCACCCAGATCTATTATCTGGTCAATCGTACGGACATGGCAAACAATCTGCAGATCGCATCCGCTTACTCCCTTTTTCTTGCCTTATTCGGATTGGTGGGGTTGTGGATGTACAACCGGGTACTGAAAACCAATAAATTTGTGGTGGTCAGCGGGAAAAGTGCAGCGGTGGAACCAACGAAACTTGGCAAAAAAACGAAAGTGGTATTATTTTCCATACTTGCATTGATTTTTGCCGTTACCACCCTGGCTCCTATATTTGCCACATTGACCACATCCCTTACGAAAATCTACGGTTTGCCTTTTGGTCTGGAAAATCTCACATTCCGAAATTTCAGCCAGCTGTTGCAGATCCAAAATATCAAACGGGCTTTTACCAACAGCATGTTTTTGGCAGTGACCAGCGGAGCGGTCATCACAATCACCACCCTGATCGTTTCCTATATCGCCATTCGAGGCGGGGTAAAGGGCGTTCGGGGTATTCGGTTCATGCAAACCATGGTGACATTGCCCTATGCCGTTCCAGGCACCATTATCGCATTGGCCATGATCTTGTCTTTTTCCCAACCGTTTCCCTTTCTGGGGTTCCGGCTGTATAATACCATTTGGATCCTTCTGGTAGCCTATATCGCCCGCTTTATGAATCTTGGGTACAACAACATCTCCGGGGCCATCAGTCAGATCGATCCTTCCCTGGAAGAGGCGGCTCGAATATCCGGCGCATCCCACTTGCGTTCTTTTCGGGACGTCATGCTGCCACTGTTGAAATCCAGCTTGATCGGATCCTTTTTCCTGGTAGTGGCGCCGACCCTTTCAGAGATCTCCCTGTCGTCGCTGCTTTGGTCCGTCAGCAACGAGACCATTGGTACCATCGTTTATTCCGCTAAGGAAGAGGGCAGGATTCTTCTGACGGCATCCATTGCCATCGTCATGATCATTCTGGTCATGCTGATCAATGCCGTCATCAGCACCGAAAGAGAAACCGTTTGAGAAAGGGAGGATACACATGGCAAAACTGCAAATTCAAAATTTAACGAAAAAATACGGCGACAATACCGTCGTCAATAAGATGACCCTGGACGTGGAAAACGGTCAACTCACCACCATTGTCGGACCATCCGGATGCGGGAAAACCACCATCCTTCGCATGATCGCAGGGTTCATCACACCCACGGGAGGACGGATCGACTTGGATGAACGGACTCTGGTGGATATCGAAAACGGGATTTCGGAAGTGACTCCGGAAAATCGCAACATCGGCATGGTCTTCCAATCCTATGCCGTCTGGCCCCACATGAATGTCTTCGACAACGTTGGATACCCCCTTAAAATTCGAAAGACGGACAAGCGGGTCCTGGAAGCGGAAGTCAACCGGGTGTTGCGGGTGGTTCATCTGGAAGGTCTGGAGAAGCGGATGGCCCATGAACTCTCCGGAGGACAACAGCAACGGGTCGCCTTGGCTCGGGCCCTGATTTTAAAGCCCAAGCTCCTCTTGCTGGACGAACCCCTGTCCAACCTGGATGCCGCACTTCGGGAAGAAATGCGGGGTGAGATCAAGGAGATCCAAATGAATCAGGGGATCACCATCATCAACGTCACCCACGACCAGATCGAGGCCATGACCATGTCGGACAAGGTGGCTGTGATCCGGGATGGGATCCTGGAACAATATGCGTCCCCGAAAGAACTCTACGAGTATCCCATCAATCGATTCGTGGCCCAGTTCATAGGAACGGCCAATATTTTGCCCGCGACGAAAGAGGCGGGCCAAGAGCCGGACGAGAATAATATGATGACCATCCGTGTTTGTGACCGCTACACCATGAAAGTACCTTTCAAGGACAGCGACCAGACGGAAGGATACGCAGCAGTCCGGGCACAGCATATCGAGGATGAAGCCGGTTCCGGACTCAAGGCCATCGTAAGAAGAAACCTTTATCAGGGCAGTCAAATCGAATATTACCTCCAAGTGGATGGTTGTGAAGAAGAAGACTTGATCCGGATGCTCATGGAGGTGGACTTTGAAAAACCGGAAGGCAGCGTCATAGAAATCGGGATAGAAAAGGCAGTGTGGTTGGATGACTAAGGATTTTACATTAAAAGTGGATATATTGGGCTATTGGGGAGCATTTCCCCAGCCAGGAGGAGCTACCAGCGGGGTGCTCATCACCACCAGTGAAGGGAAATTTCTTATCGACTTGGGCAGTGGCGTCCTGGCCAAGTATTTTGAACATGGAAACTTGTCGGAACAGTTCCAAGGCGTATTGTTGAGTCATCTTCATTACGATCACATGGGAGACATCGGCTGTCTTTGTTATGCCATCAACCATGCCAACCGGGTGGGCACTAGAAGCAGCAAGATGATCGTCTATGCACCCAACTCTCCAGCCATCATGTGGAAGGCCATCCAGTACCCCTATTCCGATACCAGGGTGTTGGAGGACGGGATGGAACTGGAGATCGCCGGAGCAAAAGTGACCGTGAAAAAAGTCAACCACACCATTGAATGTTATGCATTCCGGATCGAACGGAATGGAAGATCCGTCGTCTTCTATACGGATTCTTCCTATGATGAATCTCATATAGACTTCATAAAGGGAGCGGACCTGCTGATTTGTGAAGCCACCGTCAGTTTGGGAACACGTCACTCTACGGGGAGGGGGCACATGTCGGATATTGAAGCGGGAATGACAGCCGCAGCAGCTGGTGTGGGGAAATTGTGCCTGTATCATCTGCCAAGCGACGGCGACATTCCCTTCATGCGCATTCGTGCCGGTTCCAAGTACGACGGACCCATAGTCACACCGGATATGGTCTCCGAGTTTATCTTGTAGCAGATAGGCCCATCCCCTTGAAAAATGTTTAAAAGTATGGTATGATGTTAACAACAATTTGAGTGAACTTTGCGAAGAGTGGGATAAACCCGCTCTTTCTTGTTTAAATCAGGAGGGTAGACATGACCAAAAGAAATACGGAAGGGTTGGTTCGTGACATCGCGTTGCCGCTAGCAGACGCATTGGGCTACGAACTGGTGGATGTAGAATACATCAAGGAAGGCCAGAACTGGTATCTGCGTTTTTACATCGACAAGGAAGGTGGCGTGACTTTGGAAGATTGCCAAACCTTTAGCAGTCGCATCAATGTTCTTTTGGACGAAGCAGACCCCATCGCCAACAGTTACTTTTTGGAGGTATCATCGCCGGGGTTGGATCGACCGTTAAAAAAAGTGGCAGACTTTGAGCGTTACATGGATCGAGAAATCGAAGTAAGCCTGTATACATCATTGGAAGGCAGCAAGAAATACAAAGGAATCAACAAGGGTCTGGCGGAGGATGTGCTGATATTGGAATTGCCGGATGGTAAAACATTGGAGATCCCCTTTAAAAATGTGGCAAATGCAAAACTTTATTTTGAATTTTAAGGAATCGGAGGGTTAATAACAATATGAACAAGGAATTTATCATGGCATTGGATTCCGTAGAGAAAGAAAAAGGAATCGACAAAGAGGAATTGATCGATGCCATTGAGGCGGCAATCGCCAGTGCCTACAAAAAAAATTACGGCAGCGCCCACAACATCAAGATCAACATCGATCGGGAGACAGGGGAGATCGACGTCCATGCGTTGAAAGACATCGTGGAAGACGTAGAGGATCCAGTGACTCAGATCGGCCTGGAGGATGCTAGACAGATCCATGGCGAGTATGAGATCGGTGATGTCGCAGAAATCGAGATCAAACCGAAAAACTTTGGACGGATCGCCGCACAGAATGCAAAACAACTGGTGGTCCAGCGAATCAAGGAAGCGGAAAGAAACATTATCTTCAACCAGTTTATCGAGCGGGAAGACGAAATCATCAACGGGGTCATTCAACGCAAGGAAAAAAACAACGTTTTTATCGATCTGGGAAAAACGGAAGGGATCATGCTTCCTACAGAGCAGGTCCAAGGCGAAGAATACGAACAAAACAAGCGGATCAAAGTGTATTTGCTGGAAGTGAAAAAAACCACAAAAGGACCGCAGATCTTGGTTTCCAGGACCCATCCGGGTTTGGTGAAACGCCTTTTCGAAAGCGAAGTGCCGGAGATCTACGACGGTACCGTCGTGATCAAATCCATTTCCAGAGAAGCAGGGTCCAGAACGAAGATCGCCGTGTTTGCCCTGGATGCCAACGTGGATCCGGTAGGTTCCTGCGTGGGACCGAAAGGGATCCGGGTACAAAATATCGTGGACGAACTTCATGGGGAAAAGATCGACATCATCAAATGGAGCGACGATCCCAAAGAATACATTGCCAGCTCCCTGTCACCTGCCAAGGTATTGCGGGTGGACATCAATGAAATGGAGAAATCCGCTTTGGTGGTGGTGGACGATTACCAATTGTCCCTGGCTATTGGAAAAGAAGGACAAAACGCAAGATTGGCAGCCAAGTTGACGGGGTGGAAGATCGACATCAAGAGCAAGACCCAGGCGGAAAACATGGCACAAGTCCAAACGGCTGCAGAAGAATTGTTGGACGATCTCGAGCTTTGATGGAGGTTTGTTATGAAGAAAATACCGCAAAGAACCTGCATCGTTTGCGGCAACAAGATCGATAAAAGAAATCTGGTCCGTGTTGTAAAAAACAAGGAAGGTCGGATCTTTTTCGATCCTACAGGAAAAGCAAACGGGCGAGGTGCCTATTTATGTGGAGAAGATGCCTGTATCGAGGGCATTCTAAAGAAAAATGCACTGAATCGGGCATTTAAGACCGATGTGGCCGAAGAAGATAAAATCAGAGTTATGGAAGAGATAAAAAATGGAAGAAAATAAATTTTACCGTTTTATAGGGATCGCCAAGAAATCCGGTGCTGTTGTGTCCGGAGATCACATGGTGGAAAAGGAATTGAATCGTGGGACCCTTCGACTGGTAGTGGTGGCGACAGACACCTCCATTCGGATCCGGAACAAATACGAACGATTCTGCAAAGAATTGTCCATACCCATGCGAATAGCCGGAACGAAAGAAGTATTGGGGAAAGCCATCGGCAGGGACCAAGCTGCCGTATTGGGATTCAAAGACAAAAACCAAAGCGAAAACCTGATAAAACTGCATGAGAATACCATAGAAACAGGGGGAGTTTTATGAGCAAATCAAGAGTATATGATCTGGCAAAGGAATTGAACATCAACAGCAAGGAATTGGTTGTGATCCTGCAGTCCATGGACATTCCGGTCAAGAACCACATGAGCGCATTGACGGAACAACAGGAGAAGTATTTCCGTAACAATTTCAAGCAGGACGGTGTAGCTGTCGCGGCAAAAGAGGAAGAAAAACCTATAGAGAAGAAAGTCGCGCCTGCCGAGAAGAAAGAAGCGCCGAAGACATCGGGCAAAGGACCGGTCAAGAAAACCACCGGGAATGCTTCCGGCAGTACTCCAGCCGCAACAACAGAGAAGAAAGCACCATCCGGACCGCCGAAAAAAGACGGCAAAAGAGACAATCGAAAGACCAACAAGAAAAAAAGGGTCATTACGCCTGTTGCCATCGACAACAGTAAGAAAGAAAAGAAAAGCAGAGCCATCTATAAGAAAAAACGTCAAGACGATGGAACCGAAGTGGATATCATTCCAATACCCACGTCTTTAACGGTAGGTGATTTCGCGGCCAAAATCAACGTACCGTCCACAGAGATCATCAAAAAACTCATTGGATTGGGCATCATGGCTTCCATCAACCAGGAAATCGACTACGAAACGGCGGAAGTCGTAGCCACCGAGCTGGATGTAGTCATTGAACTGGAAGACGTGGAAGAAGAAGTAGCAGAGATCCTGAGCCAGGTGGAGGACGTGGAAGAAGACGAGAGCAAAAAAATCCATCGAGCACCGGTCATCACCGTCATGGGTCATGTCGACCATGGAAAAACCTCCTTGCTGGATGCCATTCGAAAAACCGGTGTCGCAGAAAAAGAGGCCGGAGGGATCACCCAGCACATCGGTGCCTATACGGTGAAAGCCAATGGAGAAAACATCACATTCATCGACACGCCGGGTCACGAAGCCTTTACGGCCATGCGTTATCGGGGAGCCAGCATCACGGATATCGCCGTTTTGGTGGTAGCCGCAGACGATGGCGTCATGCCTCAGACCGTAGAAGCCATCAATCACGCAAAAGCAGCCAAGGTTCCCATCATCGTTGCCATCAACAAGATCGACAAGCCGGAAGCAAATCCGGACCGTGTCAAACAAGAACTGACGGAATACAACCTGGTGGCGGAAGAATGGGGTGGAGACACCATCTGTGTTCCCGTTTCCGCAAAAACTCAGGAAGGCCTGGATACTTTGCTGGAGATGATCCTGCTGGTATCGGAAGTGCAGGAACTGAAAGCCAATCCCGACCGATTGGCAAAGGGAACAGTATTGGAAGCAAAACTGGACAAGGGCAGAGGCCCTGTATCCACGGTATTGATCAATGCAGGGACCTTGAAAGTTGGAGATCCAGTGGTATCCGGCATCGCCTACGGAAAGATTCGGGCCATGATCAACGACAAAGGGAAAAAAGTAAAGACGGCAGGTCCGTCCACTCCAGTGGAGATCTTGGGTCTTAACGAAGTGCCGGAAGCGGGAGAAGAGTTCTATGCCGTTACCGACGATAAAACGGCCCGACAAATTGCAGAAAAGCGAAAAAGCTATATCAAGGATCAACGAGTCAAAAAAAGCGCCCCATTGTCGCTGGACGATCTGTACAACCAAATCAAGCAAGGGGAAGTACAGGACATCAACATCATCATCAAAGGAGATGTCCAGGGCTCAGTAGAAGCATTGAGGCAGTCTTTGGAGAAACTCAGCAACGAAGAAGTACGGGTCAACATCATCCATGCAGGCGCCGGCGGCATTTCCGAATCGGACGTCATGCTGGCAGCGGCATCCAACGGGATCATCATCGGCTTCAACGTTCGACCCAACAACAACGTAACGGCAGCAGCCGAGCGGGAATCCGTAGACATTCGACTGTACAGGGTCATTTACGACGCCATTGAAAGCATCGAAAAAGCAATGAAGGGAATGCTGGCTCCGGAATTCAAGGAAGTGGTCCTTGGTACCGCAGAAGTTCGCCAGACTTTCAAAGTGCCCAACGCGGGAACCATCGCCGGTTGCTATGTGACCAACGGAAAGATCAGTCGAAACAGCAGCATCCGCGTCATACGAGACGACGTCGTCATCTTCGAAGGGAAACTGGACTCTCTGAAACGATTCAAGGACGATGCCAAGGAAGTGGCCCAAGGCTACGAATGCGGTATCGGTGTGGAACGTTTCAACGACATCAAGGAAGGCGACATCTTGGAAGCCTTTACCATGGAAGAAGTGGCAAGAACATAAGGAATGCAGGTGAAAAACCATGTCCAACCGAATCAATCGAATCAATGAAACCATCAAACATGAAGTAAGTCATCAGATCCGTTTCGGGTTGAAAGACCCCAGATTGACGGATCTGGTCAGCGTACTGAAAGTAGATACCACCGGAGATCTGCGCTATGCGAAAGTGTACATCAGCGTGTACGATACGGATGAAAAAAAGCAGCAGGTCATCGACATTTTGAACAAAGCAGCCGGATTTATGCGTAAAAGCGTGGGTAAAAAACTGAAGACCCATTATACGCCGGAACTGCTGTTCCAACTGGATGATTCCCTCGAATATGGAGCCCACATCGATGAGATCCTTCGGGATCTGAACAAAAACAGCAAAGGATCCGATGACCATGGGGATGAATAATGTTCTGACGACCATACGGTCCAATGATACGTTTCTCATCAGCACCCACAAATCCCCCGACGGCGATGCTTTAGGTTCCAGCATCGCCCTGGGACTTGCTTTAAAAAAAATGGGAAAACAGGTGACTTACGCTTTTGAAAAGCCAAGCTCCACCAAGTTTTCCTTTTTAACAGAATTGAATGCCTTGGATAATGCCGACCTGGAACAAACATTTCAGGTAGGTTTATTTTTGGATTCCTCCGATCCGGATCATCTCTACGACAGCAAGTTGATGGAAAAATGCCGGGTCCGCGTCAACGTGGATCATCATGTAAGCAATGTGGGGTACGGAAACATCAACTTTGTGGACGTTCATGCCAGTGCCACTGCGGAGATCGTCTATGATCTGATCCAACAACTGCTGGTGGAAATGGATGACGAGATGGCTCTGGCCATTTATACCGGGATCGTTTCGGACACGGGAAATTTCAAGTACAGCAATGTGACCTATAAAACCCATGAGATCGCGGGCAAGCTATACCGGTTTCCCAATCCTTACTGGGAGATCAGCAAAAAGCTCTTTGATGAGTTGTCTTTCGAGAAGGTGCAGATCATTGGATTCGCACTTGGAAAGATCCGCCTGATCAAGGAGGGGAAAGTGGCTTTGATCCACTTGACCAATGAAGACATGAAGCAGTTTGTGGACGATACGGATATGGAAGGGATCATCAACTACGCCCGGGACATCATCGGTGTTGAAGTAGCATTGTTGATCAAGGAAACCAACGCCAACGTATTCAAGGTTTCCCTGCGCAGCAACACCACCTTCGATGTCAGCGTCGTAGCCGTTCATTTTGACGGAGGCGGCCATGCCAAAGCGGCTGGGTGTACGGTCCGGGATGTGACATTTGAACAGCTGATGGATCGACTGGATCCGTTGTTGACGATATAAGGAGCGACATGAACGGTTTATTGAACATTTACAAAAATGCGGGAATGACTTCTCACGACGTGGTCCATAAGATCCGAAAAAAATGCGGCATAAAAAAAGTAGGTCATGGCGGCACCCTGGACCCTATGGCCCAAGGAGTGCTGCCGATCTGTATAGGACAGGCCACCAGGATCTCCGGTTTTTTACTGGACAAGGATAAGACGTATGGGGCCACCATGACCTTGGGGGCCACCACCGATACCTACGACCGGGAAGGAGAAGTATTGACCCTTCGCCCGGTCCATGTGACACAACAACAAATAAAAGAGGCGACCGCCTCTTTTTTGGGCGTTATCGACCAGGTGCCTCCCATGTATTCCGCGTTGAAGAAAGACGGGAAAAAGCTATATGAATATGCCAGGGAAGGGATCACGTTGGATATTCCAGCCAGAAAAGTGACCATCCACCAACTGGAGGTCGTTCGTGTGGATCTTCCGGAAGTGGATCTGATCGTTTCCTGTTCAAAAGGCACCTATATTCGGTCCTTGATTTACGATTTGGGGGAAATGTTGGGTTGCGGGGCCCACATGAGCGCACTGGAACGACTGCAAAGCGGTCCTTTTCGGGTGGAAGATTCCATTCTCCTGAATGATCTGCTGGAAATGGATCTGGAGGATATTCAAAAGATTCTCATTCCCATGGAGAAAGCCCTTTCCCATATGGAAACGGTGGAGATCGCAGAAGCATCCAAAAAATATCTGGTAAACGGCGTCGTGCTCTATGGCCGAAACATCCAGGGCACCCTGGATGATCGAAGACCGGGAGAACTGGTTCAATTGTTGTGCCAGGGTGTATTTTACGGAGTGGGTGAAATTTTTCTGGATGGAAACTGGAAAAAAATCAAACCCAAATTCATATTCAGCAAGGAGAAATGACCATGGAAATAATCGATTGGAGAGATGCGTCCCAAAACCAGCCGACTGCCATCGCCTTGGGTTTTTTTGACGGCATCCATCTGGGCCATCGACATTTGATGGAAGAGATGATCCGAATGGCTGGCGACAACGGCTGGAAAAGTTGCGTGTTGACTTTCAAACAACATCCCCTCACCAAAGTTTTTCCTAAATATGCACCCAAACTGATCACCAGCAATGAAGAAAAATTGCGGATTCTGCAAGAAATGGGGATCGACCAGGTTGTCTTCATGGAGTTCACGGATGAAGTCATGAATCTGGAACCTAGAGATTTTGTAAAGAAAATATTGGTGGATCGACTCAAGGCCAAGGGCATCGTTGTAGGCTTCAATTACAACTTCGGAAAAAAAGGTACTGGTAATTCCAAAATGCTGGAAAGTTGGTCGAAAGAATTGGGATACGACGTGAAGGTGGTGGATCCCATTGTAGACAAAGAAGGCCAGGTGGTCAGTTCCACATTTATCCGAAACCTTATCGTCAATGGAAAAGTGGACCGAGTGGCAAAATACCTTGGCCGGGATTTTTCCGTACTGGGGAAAGTGATCCGGGGCAAGGGGCTGGGAAGGCAATTCCACATACCGACAGCAAACATAAAGATCGCAGAAAATCATATCTTGCCGGATGCAGGCGTCTACTACACCACCATCGAAGTGGAAGGGGAGATGTATCACGGGCTCACCAATGTAGGGCACAATCCCACTTTCGAAAATCATCCTTTCAGCATCGAAACTTTCATTTATGATTTTGATCGGGACATATATGGCAATACGGTCCAGCTGTTTTTCCACAAGAAGATACGGAAAGAACGTAAATTCGACTCTGTAGATGCGCTGATCGCACAAATTCAAAGCGACATTGCCATGATTCGGGAAAAATATGTGAAAGGCAGGTCCATTCGATGAAAAACACCGTTGTTTCGGAAGAATTTGTTCGCACCCAGATGCTGTTGGGCGGTGAAGCCATGGAAAAACTGGGAAAGGCCAGGGTAGCCGTATTTGGGATCGGCGGCGTTGGAAGTTTTGCCGTGGAAGGTCTTGTTCGTTCCGGAGTGGAAGAATTTTTATTGGTGGATGCAGATGTGGTCTGCAGCACCAATTTGAACCGTCAACTTCACGCCACTCGAAAAACCATCGGCAAGGCCAAAGTGGATGTGATGAAGGAACGGATCCTGGAAATCAATCCCAGGGCTCAGGTGTGGACCCAAAAAGTGATGTATACTCCGGAAAATGCAGAAGAAGTATTGGAAGGGGACTGGGACTACATCATCGATGCCATCGATACGGTGACTGGAAAACTTCATTTGATCATGCAGGCAAAGGAGAGAAACATCCCCATCATCAGTGCCATGGGAGCAGGCAACAAGCTGGATCCCACCCAATTTGAAGTCAGCGATATCCACAAAACCTCCGTTTGTCCCCTGGCCAAAGTCATGCGCAGGGAACTGAAAAAAAGAGGGGTCAAAAAGTTGAAAGTGGTATATTCCAGGGAAACGCCCATCACCCCCCTGGATTTGGAAGAACACTGTGAAACCAATCTGGTGGATCGTCCGGAAAACCAATTGGTCATCAAACCGAAAAGACAGACGCCAGGCAGCATTTCTTTTGTGACCTCCGTCATGGGCTTGATCCTAGCCGGGGAAGTCGTGAAAGATCTGATTCGCTAATATACGTACGTTTTTAAAAAAAAGAGGAAAAACATTCTTGTTTTGCTTCTTTTTTTTGCATAAATATGAGATAATACCTTATGATTTACATGGAGGTGAATTATGGACAATTTTATCGTACGCTTGTCGGGTATCACCACACTGTTAAATCCCATCATGACATTTCTTTTACTCCTGTCTGCCGTATTTTTTTTGCTCCACATGAAAGAGCAGGTGGACAAGGTGGAATCCTATTTTCGCAGCATTGCATTGAGCCTGCAGCGGATCTCGGATCGAATGTCGGACAATAACAATCAAGGAGGATGAAACATTGGGTTTTTCTATTATCAAGGATTATGATCCCGAAATTTACGATGCCATGGCAAAAGAGTTGTACCGGCAGGAAAACAACCTGGAACTGATCGCTTCCGAGAACCTGGTCAGCAAGGAAGTCATTGAAGTTATGGGTAGCCATTTGACCAACAAATATGCAGAAGGGTATCCCGGGAAACGCTACTATGGCGGTTGTGAATATGTAGATGTTGTAGAAACCATTGCCAAAGAGCGGATCGAAAAACTTTTTGGAGCGGAATACTCCAATGTACAGCCTCATTCCGGCGTGCAGGCCAACATGGCCGTCTACTTTGCCTTTTTAAAGCCCGGAGATACGGTGCTGGGGATGGATCTGGCCCATGGCGGTCATTTGAGCCACGGCAGTCCTGTCAGCATGTCGGGAAGCTATTATAATTTTATTTCCTATGGCATCAATAAAGACACGGAGATTTTGGATTACGAGCAGCTGGAAATGCTGGCGCGAAAACACCACCCGAAAATGATCGTTGCCGGCGCAAGCGCCTATCCACGATTCATCGACTTCGAGCGGATCGCAAAAGTGGCAAAAGAAGTGGGCGCACTTTTCATGGTAGACATGGCCCATATCGCCGGTTTGATCGCCGGTGGAGCCCATCCATCGCCGATCCCTCATGCGGACATCGTCACCACCACCACCCACAAGACCCTCAAAGGACCCAGGGGAGGAGCCATCCTCTGCCGAAAGGAACTGGGAAAGGCCATTGACAAAGCCATCTTCCCGGGAAGCCAGGGTGGACCGTTGATGCACATCATCGCTGCAAAAGCTGTAGCCTTGAAAGAGGCCTTGACGCCGGAGTTTTCCCAATATCAAAAACAAGTGGCGGCCAATGCAAACGTGCTGGCCAACACATTGATGGATCTTGGGTTCAAACTCTTGTCCAATGGAACGGACAATCATCTGATGCTGCTGGATCTTCGGAATGTAGGTCTGACGGGTAAATTTGCGGAAAAAGCGTTGGATCAGGTCCACATAACAGCAAACAAGAATGCCATCCCATTTGACCCGGAAAGTCCATTCATCACCAGCGGAATCCGATTGGGGACACCGGCCATTACGGCACGGGGCATGAAGGAAGCCCAGATGGTCCTCGTAGGAGAAGCCATCCACGATTGCCTGGTAAAAAAAGACAATGAGGCAGCTATGAAAAAGGTGGAAAACCTGGTCAAGGAGTTCCCGGCCTACGCCAAATGAAACGATAATGAAAAAGCCCTGTTTCTCATCACGAGGAATGGGGCTTTCACCTTTTAAAGCAACAACAATAGTGATATAATTAAATGTCAGAATGTTCATTGGAGGCGTTGGTTTGTTGAAGGATCACAAGAGGTGCATCGAAGGATATTTGAACAAGCTAAATAGCGAAAAAGGATCCCTGACCATGGTCAAGGCGGTCTTGTCCAAAATGCTGATGGACAAAGGCTATGTGGATCCCATCCTGCCGGAAGTTCTGGTATTTGATTTCCGACTCCATCACATTATGGAAGGTTGGACGGGCAAACCGATCCCTGAACCGCCATGGGAGGATATATTGCCCGATGAAAACGAGAAGATCCTATTGCTTGATTTTTTCAAACAGGCACCCAGTTTCCAGGATGCAGATCCGATTTTGCTGGGGGAAACCTTTCAAATGGAAATGGACAAGGAAAAAAACAGGCAGCACGGCGTTTTTTATACACCATTGGAACTGATCCAAATCCTTTGGGACATGGTGGAGGAACCCGTCCTGGAAGGAAGAAGGGTCCTGGACCCTGCTTGCGGGGCAGGTTTCATACTATGCTTTTGGTATGAGCGGTTGCGTGATGAATATCGAAATAAGGGTTGGAGCGATCTGTTGGCCCATCGGGAAATCTTGGAGCATCAGTTGTACGGCATGGACCTGGACCCAATGGCGGCCTGGGTCACAGCAACCATGATCCAACTCCATCACCCTGTCCACATTCCGGTTCCCGGTATCCGCAGCGGTGACTTTCTTCTGGATGGTGAAGATATGCCGGCAATGGACCTGGTAGTTGGCAATCCTCCATATGTAGGACACAAGCAGCTGGATCGAGGATATTTTCAGAAACTGAAGGAAAGGTATCCTGTCGTTTACTACGACAAGGGGGATCTTGCCTATTGCTTTTTTCAGCAGGGTCTTTCAACCTTGAAGGAAGGCGGCAAGCTGGCTTTCATCACATCTCGATATTATTTCGAAGCGCAAAATGCTGCAGGTTTGCGACGATATCTTTTGGAACATGGACGGATCCGCAAGATCCTGGACTACTACGGACAGCGACCCATACCGGAAGTGAAAGTGGATCCGGCCATAACAGTAGTGGAAAAAACACTGGAAACACCGGTGTCCCAACGGGTGGAAGTCCGGCGATTCCAGGAAGAGAATGAATCCTTCAGCAAACCCTTTATGGTCAATGACGCTAATCTGCAGCTGGAAGGATGGACGTTGCTGGAACCTTTGGAACGAGCCATCGTGGATAAAATAAAAAGCAAAAGATCTCTGATGTTGAAGGAGATCTGGCGTTCCCGCCAGGGGATCATCACGGGTTTGGACAAAGCATTCATTCTGGATCAGGAGGAAGCAACATTCTTTCCCCAAGAATTCATTAAGATGTGGATCAAAAACAGTCAGGTTCGACCTTTTAAGATCGTAACGTCTGAAAAAAGACTTCTCCATACGGATGGGATCGACAATCTGGAGGAAACTCCATCTGTTAGGGACCGCTTGGAACCCTATCGGGATCGTCTGGCAAACCGCCGGGAATGCCAAAAGGGCTTGCGAGCCTGGCATCATCTGCAATGGGGTAGGGATCGGTTGTTTTTTGAAGGGGAAAAGGTGGTTTACCCCTACAAAGCCTCCTCCAGCCGGTTTGCACTGGACCAAAACGGATCTTTTTACAGTGCCGATATCTATGGGTTTACCATACCTGCCGGAGGGATCCACCATCACACCAACAAAAGTGTCATAGCCCTTCTCAATTCTCAACTATATGATTTTTATTTTAAAACCTTCGGTAAAAAATTGGGTGGAGATCTCTACGAATACTATCCAAACACGGTGGGCCGGCTGATCATACCCGTTATGGGACAGCAGGAAGTCAAAGCATTGGAATGCTGTCACGACCAGATCGCGTCCTTAGATCCTTCCCGTCGTGAGGAAGGTTGGAAGGAATTGAATCAATGGGTCTATGATTACTTTTCCATTACGAAAGAAGAAAAAACACATCTTGAACGGCGAAAGGAGATCAAAATATGAAACCAATCGATTTTAGAAGCGATACCATCACCCAGCCCACACCGGTCATGCGAGAGGCCATGGCCCATGCCCAGGTAGGGGATGACGTATATATGGAAGATCCTACACTGACCGCACTGGAAGATCTGGCAGCGGAGATGACGGGGAAAGAAAAAGCATTGTTTGTCCCAAGCGGGACCATGGGCAATCAAATCGCCGTCAATGTCTTTACCGATCATGGAAACGAAGTGATACTGGAAGAAAATTGCCATATTTTTACCTACGAGGCAGGAGGGATCGGTGCCATCAGCGGCGTGCAAAGTCGTTTGATCCCATCAAATAAGGGAGTTCTATCTGTAGAAACCATTGAAAAAGCAGTACGGGGAGTTGACATCCACTACCCCGAAACGGCCCTCATCTGTCTGGAGAACACCCATAACAAGGCGGGTGGGACCGTCACCGATGTTCCCACCATGAAAGCCATTTATGAATTCGCCCAACATAAAAACATTCCGGTCCATTTGGACGGCGCCCGAATCTTCAATGCGGCCACCGCCCTGGGAGTTCCTGTATCAGAATTGACCCAGTATACCGACTCTGTCATGTTTTGTTTGTCCAAGGGGCTGTGCGCTCCTGTGGGGTCCATGTTGGCGGGAACGGAAGATTTTATTGACCGGGCCCGAAAAGTACGAAAAATGCTGGGCGGCGGCATACGACAGGGAGGGATCCTGGCAGCTGCCGGCATCATCGCCTTACAGGAGATGACGGGGAGATTGGAAGAGGATCATCGCCATGCCAAGGTTCTTGCACAAGGTCTCAACGCCATGGACGGTTTGTCCGTCGACGTGGATTTTGTCCAGACAAACATCCTCATGTGCGATGTGACCGATGAAGAGGTGGATCTGGAAGACTTGATGAAGCAGGCCCGGGAAGAAGGCGTTTTGGTCAATGCCATGGGCGCCAGACGGTTGCGCTTTGTCACTCATTACTACATAACGGAAGAAGACATCCATAAAACGTTGGAAGTATTTGCTAAGATCATGAAGAAATCTTAGAAGGAGAAGGAGGGCGGGAGCCCATGCAGCAGAACTTTTTTCGACAAAACGCGGACGAAAATTTGAAAACGACGGGTCCCCTGGCCAGCCGGATGCGTCCGGACACCCTGGAAGCTTTCGTGGGACAGGAACACATCCTGGGCAAGGACAAGCTATTGTATCGAATGATTCAGGCCGACCGGATCACTTCCATCCTGCTTTATGGACCGCCTGGCACAGGGAAAACCACCTTGGCCAGGATCATTGCCAACACCACCAAATCCAACTTTGTCCAACTCAATGCAGTAGTATCCGGGGTCAAGGATATTCGGCAAGTCCTGGAACAAGCCAGGGAAGATCTGGGGCTCTATGGAAAACGCACCATCCTGTTCATCGACGAGATCCATCGATTCAATAAAAGCCAGCAGGATGCTCTCTTGCCTTCCGTCGAGGAAGGTCTGGTCATTCTCATAGGCGCCACCACGGAAAACCCCTATTTTGAAGTCAACGGACCCCTGGTTTCCCGTTCCCGGATCTTTCGCCTCCATCGACTGGACGAAAGCGCTATTTTGACCTTGTTGGAAAGGGCCATCAAAGACGAAGAAAAGGGATTTGGATCATTGGAGGTCCAGGCGGATCCGAAAGCGCTGGACCACTTGGCAAAAGTGGCGGATGGAGATGCCAGAAACGCCCTGAATGCATTGGAGCTTGCAGTATTGACGACCCAACCCAATGACGAGGGGATCATTTTCATCGATGTGGATACTGCCGTGGAATGCATACAAAAGCGGGTCGTCCAGTACGACAAGGAGGGAGACAACCACTACGATCATGCCTCCGCCTTTATCAAAAGCATTCGAGGTTCCGATCCGGATGCAGCATTGTATTGGATGGCGAAGATGCTTTGGGCAGGGGAAGACCCCAAGTTTATCGCCAGGCGCATCGTCATCTCCGCCTCCGAAGATGTGGGGAATGCGGATCCACAGGCTTTGGACGTGGCCGTCAACGTCTTTCGGGCCGTGGAGATCATCGGCATGCCAGAAGCAAGGATCCATCTGGCACAGGCGGTGACCTACCTGGCCAGCGCACCCAAGAGCAATGCATCTTATATGGGGATCAACCGGGCTTTGTCGGACATACAGAACAAACGTTCGGGAGACGTTCCCCCGCCATTGCGGGATGCCAGCTACAAAGGAGCAAAGTCCATGGGCCATGGGAAAGGCTATCTGTATCCCCATGACTACGACAATCATTACGTCAAGCAACAGTACCTGCCGGAAGGCATGGAGCACGTTCGATATTACCATCCCACCCAGTTGGGCTATGAAAAGAAACTATACGATTATCTCCATGAAACAAAATACAAGGACGAGGAGTAATGCCATGGAACTTACAACAGCGCAACGATATGAAGGATTTGTATTGATCTCAAAAAATTGGATCGAGGAGAATCGATCCACCGGTTTCTTGTTTGAACATGAGAAGACGGGAGCAAGATTGTTCTACCTGTCCAACGACGATGAAAACAAGGTTTTTTCCATTACCTTCAAAACACCTCCTGCCGATTCAACAGGACTGCCCCATATTTTGGAGCATTCCGTCCTTTGCGGATCCCGTAAATATCCGGTGAAGGAACCCTTTGTGGAGTTGATGAAAAGCTCCATGAACACGTTTTTGAATGCCATGACCTTCCCGGACAAGACCATGTATCCTGTGGCCAGCATGAACGAGAGGGATTTCATGAACCTGATGGACGTGTATCTGGATGCGGTCTTCTATCCGCGGATCTACGACAGTCCGGAGATCTTCTACCAGGAGGGCTGGCACTATCATTTGGAAGAACTGGAAGATCCCATCGCCTACAATGGCGTGGTCTACAACGAGATGAAAGGCGCTTTTTCCAATCCGGAAGACGTCCTGGGTCGCAGGATCCAGGAGATCCTCTTTCCGGAGACCGCCTACGGCAACGAATCGGGGGGAGATCCGGAAGTCATTCCCAAGCTGACCTATGAAGATTTCCTGCAATTCCACAAGACCTATTACCATCCGTCCAACAGCTACATTTATCTCTATGGCAACGGCGATGTTCTGAAGCATCTGGCCTATTTGAACGAGGCCTACCTGAAGGATTTCGAACCCATAGAAGATGCCGGGGATATCGGGATCCAACCTCCCTTTGAAAAACCCATCAAAGTGATGAAGACCTATCCCATCGGAGAAGGGGAGGAAGCCAAGGACAAGACTTACCTGTCCATGAGTTTTGTCACCCATCGCTGCACCGACGGGGAGAAGCATCTCGCGCTGGACATGCTCACCCATATCCTTTCCGACGCCCCATCCTCGCCCATCAACAAAGCCTTGCTGGAAACGGGGATCTGCAAGGACGTGGAAGGCCATTACGACGGCAGCATCCTCCAGCCGGTGGTCAGCATCTTGGCGAAAAATGCCAATGAAGGGGACGAGGTCCTTTTCGAAAAGACCATACGGGACACTTTGGAATCTCTGGTTCGGGAAGGACTGGACAAAGACATGGTCCAGGGAGCCATCAACTATACCGAATTCAAATTAAGGGAAGCCGATCACGGATCTTATCCCAAGGGTTTGATCTATAACATGGAGATCATGGAAAGCTGGCTTCACGGTGAAGATCCAAGCATCCATCTCGAATTCCAAGGATATTTGGACCGGATCAAGGCAGAAGCGGACAATGGATATTTTGAAGAATTGATCCAGACCCATTTATTGGACAACCCTCATGTGGCTACAGTGGTCCTCTTGCCGGAAAAAGGCTTGTCCGCCAAGAAAGATGAAGAAGTGGCCCTGGAGCTGGAAAAATTGAAAAACAGTCTTTCACAGGAAGCGCTGGAACAGATGCAGAAGGATACCCTCCATCTGCTGGAAGTCCAGAATACGCCGGATTCACAGGAAGACATCGACAAGATGCCCGTACTGCCCATCACCGACATTCGAAGGACCATTGAACCCATTCCCATGGAAGTGGAAGAGGCAGACGGGGTACAGTGGATCCATCATCCCATTGCCACCAACGGGATCAATTACATTCGTTTGTACTTCGATGTGGACCACATCCCAGTTGAGGACCTGGGTTATCTGTCCTTATTGACCCACTATATCGGAGAAGCGGGGACCCATGCCTACGATTACGTAAAACTGAACCATGCCATCGAAATGCATACTGGAGGCATCGACCTGGATATCGACATTTTTGGGGATGCAAAAGCCCTGGATGTTTTCCGGCCAAAACTGGTGGTAAAGGCAAGGGTACTGGAAGAAAAGACTACCCGGTTGTTCGAGTTGCTGAAGGAAATGCTTCTGCGCACCCGTATGGATGAGAAACAGCGGCTGAAAGAAGTACTTCAAAGCACAAAATCCAAGGCGGAAATGGATTTCATGACCGTTGGCCACAAGATCGTCTCCGGTCGCGTCATGAGTTATTTGAGCAATACGTCCAAATATGCGGAACAGATCGGCGGCCTGGACTTTTTCCGGTTCATCTCCCGACTGGATGCGAATTTTGAAGAGAGCTGGGAAAACATCTTTGAAAATATGGAAAGGGTGGCAACGTCCGTGTTTGATGCAGGAAGACTGCGCATCAGCCACACAGGAAGCCGGGAAGGCCTTTCTCTGGTGGAAAAGGAGATGAAGGACTTCCTGCCTCTTCTTGGTAACAAACCGGCGCAAAACGCAGATTTGACCTTTGCCCTGGCCCCGAAAAACGAGGGGATCGCTACCCCCGGCAAAGTACTCTACGTGGGAAAAGCTTACAATATTGCAGCCTTGGGCCACAAATACGATGCATCGCTACAAGTAGTGAAAACCATCATGAGCACGGATTACCTGTGGAACAAGGTCCGGGTGCAAGGTGGAGCCTATGGCGCCTTCTTCTCCGTTGGAAGGACCGGAAGCCTCTTCATGGGATCCTATCGGGACCCCAACTTGAAAAACACCCTGGACGTCTTTGACCGGGCCGGGGAGTACCTGAAAAATTTCAAAGCGGACCGCTCCACCATGGACAAGTACATCATCGGAACCATGAGCGGTTTGGATACACCCATGACCCCAAACATGAAGGGAGCCTTTGCCACCGGCAATCTGTTCCGAAATGTGGATGATGCCTTGCTTCAAAAGGAGCGCCTGGCCATTTTGGAATGCAGCGTAGAGGATGTGGTGGGCGCCGCCGAGATCGTGGAGGATGCCATGAAGCAAAACCACTTCTGTGTACTGGGAGACGAGCAAAAAATCAAAAAGGAAAAAGACCTGTTTGGCGAGATCATCCAGGTATTTGAAGAATAAGATGAAAAAATGGATTTGGAGCATTCTTCTGCTTTTGGCATTGCAGCAGCCGGTCCTGGCGGGGGACATGCTGGAGTTGGAATTTCCCCAGGATCGAGCCGTTTTGGTGGTGGAAGAAGGTTCCGGACAGGTCCTTTATACACAAAATGAAGAGAAGGCCATGTATCCGGCCAGTCTGACCAAGCTGATGACGGCCCAGGTGGTTTTGGACAACAACGCTTTGGAAGACATCATGGTGCCTGGGGAGGAGATGGACCAGATCTCCCCCAAAGCAGCAGGGCCTATCTGATAAAAAATCAGGAGATCTCCATAAAGGATGCTCTGGCCGGTCTTCTCCTGCCTTCCGGCAACGACGCCGCCATGGCCCTGGCCGTCCATACGGCCAGAAAGGTGAATAACGATCCCCGGCTCCCTGTAAACGAGGCATTGCAAGTCTTTGGGGATCTTATGAACCAAAAGGCGGAAGAGCTGGGAATGACAAGCTCCCACTTTATCAACCCCCACGGGCTTCATGATCCCTCCCATGTCACTTCAGCGAAGGATCTTTTGACGCTGACAAAAGCCATAAGAAGCAACGACTTCGTCTCTTCCTTGCTGGACATGCCCTTATACGAGACGGAAGATGGAAGGTACCGATTCTACTCCACCAATCTCTATCATCACCAAAAGCTGGACGATGTCTGGTTTTTGTACCAGAAGGGAGCCAACCCCCAATACCGGGAGGAAGTGACCGGGGTAAAAACCGGAAATACCAATGAAGCCGGACGCTGTCTCATATTCTCGGCAGAAGAGGGTGATACGTCCATCATCGGCATTGTCCTTCACAGCGACATCCCTTTGGTCTATGAAGAAGGCATTGCAATCATGGACGGCATCTTTGACGGCATGGAGTGGGTGGGAGATCCCGCTAGGGAGGACTGGGATCATATTCTTGAATTGGAGGGCCTTTTGTTTTTTCCCGGTGAAAAACTGGAGCTGACCAGCCTGGGATCCATGTCCCATCTGGTACAGAAGGACTCATTGAAGGACGTTTCTTTTCGTTTCGTTCTGGAGACGGATAAACTTGGCCCCAATGAGGAAGGAACCCATCGGTTGTTGAAAACCCTGGAAGATGGGGAGCTCGTAGGAAATTTAGAGATGGTGTTGGAGGACAGGGTGCTGGAGAATGTCCCTGCAGCAGTGGTCAAGGGACGGGCACCTGTGGAAGACTGGTTGCCCCTGGGAGCCACGGGATCCGTAGTGTTGATCCTTTTCCTTGGAATACGAAAGAAAATGATGGTGAAAAAATGAAATTACCGGAAGTACTGGCACCGGCAGGAACGCTGGAAGCGTTATATGCAGCGGTCCGGGCAGGAGCCGACGCCGTTTATATCGGAGCAAAACAATTCAATGCAAGACAAAGAGGCGGGAATTTTTCCAGAGAAGACCTGGAGGAAGCAACCAGACATTGCCATCTTCATGGCGTGAAGCTCTATGGTACGGTGAACATCCTTGTGAAGGAAGAAGAATTGGAAGCGGCCATGGCCTTGGTGGATGAATTGTATGAGATCGGGCTGGATGGCTTGATCGTTCAAGATCTGGGATTGTTCTCCCTGATCCGGGACCGTTATCCCGATTTTCCCCAGCACAGCAGCACCCAGATGTTCGTTCATGGTTCTCCAGGAGTAGGACTCTTGGAAGAACTTGGTTTTGACCGGATCGTTTTGGCCAGGGAACTGACCTTGGAAGAGATCCGCGCCATAAAAGCGAAGGCCAGGGCAGAGATCAAGATCTTTTGTCACGGAGCCCTTTGCATTTCCTATTCTGGACAGTGCTACATGAGCAGTCTTATCGGTGGACGAAGCGGAAACCGGGGAAGGTGCGCACAGCCTTGTCGAAAGTCCTACAAACTATACGACAGTCAGAAGCAACTGGTTCGAAAGGGCCCCTTGATCAGTCCCAAAGACTTGAATACACTGGACTTGTTGGAGGAAATCTTGCAAACGGGAGTGGATTCCTTAAAAATCGAAGGACGATTGAAGAATCCGGAGTACGTTTATACGGCGGTCCAGGCGTATCGCAGGGGATTGGACGCATTGGCTGAAAATCGGAAAGACAAGACAAACATTGCTATTCATGAAGTATTTAACAGAAAGTTCACTCAAGGGTATCTGACAAATGCCCATCCGGCAGGTAAGGATCTCCTAGTCGGCCAGGAGGAACAGGCAGATCGTACCCTTATTGGGACCATTCACAAGATCTCTGGCTATCGATATGGTTTTCGAGCCGAAGAAGACATTTCGAAAGGAGACGGGATCCTGATCGCCGGATCGAAAAGCGAGTTCGGGGAAACTTTGTCCGATCTTTTCGACCAGCAGGGAAAACCGGTGGAAACGGTACAAAAGGGGTCCCTCGGATTCGTCAGTCTGCATCGGGCCCCGGTCATGGGAGATCACATTTACAAGACATCGGACGGCAAACAACGACAAACCATTGAAAGCAGCATGCGGGAAGACCTGAGCAATAGAAGGGGATTCCATTGGAAGGTGACTCTGGAAGCAAATGCCTTTCCAGTTATGGAATTGAAGATGGAAGACGACCGATTGGAAGTGACAGGAGAAACAACCGTGCAAGAGGCGAAAAATGCGCCTTTGACCAAGGAACGGATCCTGGAACAACTGGGAAAACTCAACAATACCCCGTTTAAAGCAGAATCCCTTCAAGTGGAAATGGAAGGATCCCTGTTTATGCCCGTTTCAGCCATCAACCAGTTGCGGCGTCAGGCCGTGGAAGCGTTGGAAGAACTGGTGCTGTCGAAATACCGTCGTACCAAGATAGAAGCTAAAACCTGGTCTCCAGATCCTACAGCTACAAGGTCCCGGAAAAGGGAAAATGCACAAATCTCCCTTCGCATCAACAACTTGGAAATGCTGAAAAGAGCGTTGGAGACTTCAGCCGACGAGATCGTCTACGACTGGGATGATCCTTTGGATCTGAATGACGTGGGTACAGCCAGCCAGCTGACTGCCGAGAAGGGAAAACGCCTTCGTATTGCCTTGCCCAAGATCATTCGGGAAGGGGAAGTCCAAGTTCTCAAGGAATCGTTGGAGAAACTGGTGGATCTACCCATCCATGGTTTTTTGGTCGGATCCTATGAAGGTCTGGAGATGGTTCGAAACCATCACCTCTCCATAGAAACGGATGACAGTTTGAATGTTTTCAATGCCAGAACCTTGGACGTGCTGGGATCCTTAGGGGTGGAACTGGCTTACCTGTCCGCTGAACTGAACCAGGAAGAGCTGAAGGATCTGATCCCGACGGGAAACATGAAGACCGGTCTGGTGGTTCAAGGAAGAAAAGAACTGATGCTGCTCCAGTACGGTTTGGATCTGCCCCCCAATACCGGCGGGTACACTCTGGAAGATCCAAAAGGATATAGTTTCCCAGTACGGATCGATGGATCCGGTCGGACCCATGTGTACAACGCCAAGGAACTCTGTCTGATCGATGAAGTCCCGGAGATGGAAAGCCTCCACAAGATCCGCCTGGATTTTCTGGAAAAGGAGGATCGGATGGAGGAAATGGTGGAATCCTACCGGAAAGCCCTGACAGCTCCCTCCTCCGGGAACCCGGCCTGGTTCGACGAACAAAAGGAACGATGGACAAAAGGACATTTTAACAGAGGTGTGTTGTAGATGAACGAAAAAACTTTCCAAGTGTTGGAATACCATAAAATACTGCTGATCTGGAATAGTTTTGCCCGGAGCGGATCGGCCAAAGAGCGGATCGAAAACACCAGACCTACCACCGACCCCCGGAAAGTGGAACAACTCCTTCAAGAAACAGACGAAGGGGTGGTGGCTCTTTACAAAAACGGCAACATTCCCATGGCACCCTTTGCCGATCTTCGACCGACATTGAAGCGGGCGGCCATTCGATCCATGCTGTCTTTGAAGGAATTGTTGTCCATCCGGGATTTTCTCAAGATCACCCTGGATGTGGTACACTATTATCAGGATATTCAAGAAAGACAGACACTGCTGCCTACTTTAAGTCGGATGTTCGACGCCCTGGATCCTGTATCGGATCTTCGCAGGCGGATCGAAAACACCGTTCTTTCCGAAGAGGAGATCAGCGACAGCGCCAGTCCGGAGTTGTTCCGCACTCGTCGGGAGATCCATCGCAAGAATGCCCAGATCCGGGAAAAGCTCCAGTCCATGATCGGTTTGACGGCATATCAGAAGCACTTGCAGGACAATTTGATCACCATTCGGCAGGACCGTTTCGTATTGCCTGTGAAACAGGAATCCAGAAGCAGCATTCCCGGCATCGTCCACGATCAATCCTCCAGCGGAGCCACTCTTTTTATCGAGCCCATGGCCGTGGTGGAGATGAACAACGCCATTCGGACCTTGCGCTTGGAGGAAGATCGGGAAATCGAGCGGATCCTGCAGGAATTGACGGAGTATGTAGGAGAGCAGAAACAAATACTGGAATACGATTATGATCTTTTGGTACAATTGGATGTGATCTTTGCCAGAAGTCGCTATGCATTGGAATTGAAGGCCAATCGACCCAAGCTCCAGGAGGAGCGGGGCATCCATTTCTACCAGGCCCGACATCCGTTGATCCCTGCAGATGAAGTGGTGGCAAGCGACATCCACATCGGTGGGGAATATTCCATACTCATCGTGACCGGTCCCAACACAGGAGGAAAAACGGTGGCCCTGAAAACCACCGGCCTGTTGTGCCTCATGGCCCAAAGCGGGTTGTTCCTGCCCGTAAAGGAAGGCAGCAGCTGGAGCATGTTCCAGAAAGTGTACGCGGACATAGGAGACGAACAAAGCATCGAACAGAGCTTGAGCACTTTTTCCTCCCATATGTCCAACATCGTACGGATCGTGGAGGAGGCGGATCAGGAGTCCCTGGTGCTCTTCGACGAACTGGGTGCGGGGACGGATCCGGTGGAAGGGGCGGCTCTGGCCATGTCCATCTTGGACCACTTGTACCATCGGAAGGTCTTTTCCATGGTCACCACCCATTACAGCGAGTTGAAGCAGTATGCCCTCAGCACGGACGGCATGGAAAACGCCAGTGTGGAATTCGATGTGGCCACCTTGCGGCCCACCTACCGGCTGACCATCGGGATCCCTGGGAAAAGCAATGCTTTCGAGATCGCAGGTCGATTGGGACTGCGGAGGGAGATCATCGATAAGGCGGGAGAATATCTTAGTGAGGATACGATCCGTTTTGAAGACGTCCTCCACGAAATACAGGAAAATCAAAAGAAGGCCAGAACGGAACTGGAGAAGATCCTGCGGCAAAAGGACGTTATGGAACGGGAAACGGTCAAGCTAAAACAGCGGCAGGAAGCCTTGGAGGACAAGGAACGACAAGCCAAGGAAAAAGCCACCATGGAAGCCCTGCAGATCATTGAGGATGCAAAAACCCTGGCCGGGGACATCATTCAGGAAATGAAGCAAATAAAAAGCGAGAAAACCAAAGATGCCTTCAAGGACCTGGAGTCGAAAAGGCGGGCGCTGAAGGAATGGGAGGATGTCCTCTCGGAAGATCTTGGTCCAATCAAACGGAAAACCCCGTCAAAAACCGGTCGAACACCCAAACCGGGAGACGATGTACTCATCAACAGCATGAATCAAAAGGCCGTCATGCTCTCCAAACCGGACAAGGACGGAAACGTCCTGGTGGAGGCGGGGATCATGAAGATCCGAATCCCACTTTCCGATCTGAGCCGATTGGAAGGGAAAAAAGACCCCATGGCCGGAGGACGAAGGACGGTAGCTAGAAAAGCGGCCAGCATCAAATCCAGTGTGGATGTTCGAGGCATGACGGGAGAAGAAGCCATGCTGGATGTGGAGAAATACCTGGATGACGCGGTCCTTGCCAATTTAAAGACCGTTACCATCGTTCATGGAAAAGGGACCGGAGTGCTTCGAAAGACCATTCATGATCTGTTGAAGAATCACCGGTCGGTGGAATCGTATCGCATAGGAGCTTTCAACGAAGGTGGCGATGGCGCCACCATCGTCACATTAAAATAGACGGGGGGAACCACCATGATATTATCCGATAAAAAGATTTTGGAATTGCTCAGCACCAGGGAACTCATCATCGATCCCATCACGCCGGAACAGATCCAGCCGGCATCTGTAGACATCCGATTGGGGAACCATTTTTTGAAACTGGACGAGAACAGCATCGAGTCCATGACCTTGACGGACGAGATCCGCTACCTGTCCTTTGAAACGGACGAAGTGATCATTCCGCCCCATTCCTTCCTGCTGGCCACCACCCGGGAATATATCAAGCTTCCCGGCAATCTGACCGCTTTTGTGGAGGGAAGAAGCTCCATCGGCCGATTGGGATTGTTCATTCAAAACGCAGGCTGGGTGGATCCCGGCTTTGAAGGGGAGATCACCCTGGAATTGTACAATGCCAACCGTCTGCCCATCAAATTGAAAAGCGACCGGCGGATCTGTCAGCTGGTCTTCGCATCCATGGACCAATATGCCATGAATCCCTACAAGGGGAAATACCAGGGACAAAAGAAACCGGTGGGAAGCCGGGTCTATTTGGACGAAGAGGCCTGATTCCCGGTGGGCACCGTAGTAGGATCCATTTTGTTTGTCTTCTTTTTACTGGTGGTGGTGGGAGTGTTCCTGAAATTCTATCTGGAATCCAATCATGGCATCGATCGTATGATCAAAAAAAGCGGAGCTGCCAACTATCGCCAATACAAAAGAGAAGTCGCGGCAAGGATGCGAAAAAAACGACAGATGGCAAAAAAACGAAAGGCCAAGGAAGGCCAGCAATGAAAGGAAGATGTTCGTCATGATGAAAAACTTGGGCAACATCCGTTATGTCTTTGAAATGTTGAAAGACAATACCGTGCCGAAGTGGAACAAGGCAGTATTGATCTTTGCTGTCGTCTACTTCATTTTGCCGGTGGACTTCATACCGGAGGCAGTTTTTCCCGGTTTGGGTCACATCGATGATCTATTGGTTATTTTAGCTGCATTGAACAGCCTCAGTGATATTCTTGGCAGATATCGAAAGAGGGACGAAAAGAAAAAAGAAAAAGTCATCGGAGAAGAATACGTGAAATATACGGTGAAAGACGAGGAATCGAATGATTAAAAAAGTCTTGCTGGGAATGGTCATGGTTATTATGATCACCATGTTCATCTCCTGTGCTCCCAATGAGGATCCATCGGATCCATTGCCGGATCCGATGGATAACGGAGAAGATCCTGCAGCCTATGAAGAATACTTTGAAAGTTTGCAATTGTCGGACGAAGAAAACACGTCCTCCCTTCGGGTACCAATGGTGGGAGACATTACCGATGTGTTGAACGATCATACATTGTTGACGTCCCGGGACAACGAGATCTTCGCTTACGATCTGGAAACGGAAGTTACCACCCTGTTGGCGGAAGAAGCCTGGAATGAACGGCTGTCCGTGGACAAGAAGATCATTGCTTATGAGAATGAAGAAGGGATCTATACCATATCTCCCAACGGTCAAAACGACAAATTGCTCTATGAACGGGAAAAGGACGTGATCATTCGGGACTATGTGTTGTCCACAGACGGGAAAAACATGTTTTTATCCTTGCTGGATGGAGACGAGTATCGCAGCATAGTGGTGGATTCGACGGGAAATGTGAAGGAATTGAAGGTCGGGGAGAAGGACACCTTCCGCATCACCAAACCCCTGTTCCTGACTCCATACCGTTTGTACGCCTTGGCGGAGTATTCGGAAGAACTGGAAGGCGGGGAAGGAACCATTCGGGCAAGCAGCATCGACTTTATCTACGTAGAGCTGGCCAATGGAAACCAGAGGAACATCACGGGAAATGCCTATGGAGATACTCTTGAGTATATGGATCGATCCAGCAACGGGAACATCCTGTTGCGTCATTTGCGTCAGAGTACCAATGAAGATGGTCTGGTGACAACGGTCACCTATCGCACCTTCAATACGGCCACAGAATTCATCTCCACATCATCCATTGAAAAACGGGACATTCTGGTATTCAAAAGCATCGACGATGAGAAGGATTACCTGACTTTGGAACGCCCTCCGGAACGGGACGACCGATATCCGGATCTGGTGGAGATCAATCGGTACATCAACAACCAGGGAAAGACCATCGGCACGATTTTTACAGGAGCGCCGCCCCAGATCTTTTATCATCAGGGATATTTGTTTTTTAATTCCAACAAGGATACCTACCGCATCCAGTTGTGAATGCTTTTAGGAGGAAATCATTGAATATCATATATTTGGACAATAGCGCCACCACCAGGGTGGAAGAAGAGACACTCCAGGTCATGAACCAGTACCACAGCACTTGGTTTGGCAACCCATCCTCCCTTCACGGGATGGGATTGACTGCGGAAAAAGCCGTGGACGGCTGTCGAAGAGCCATGGGACAGATCCTTTCCGTCAAACCGGAAGAGATCGTCTTCACTTCGGGAGGAACGGAAAGCAACAACCTGGCCATTTTGGGCGGGATCGAAAAACAAAAAAGAAGAGGGAGAAAACTCATCACTTCCAAAACGGAGCACCCATCCGTGCTGGAAGCATTTCGCCATGCGGAAAGGGAAGGAATGGACGTGGTCTATCTGGATGTGGATGCGGAAGGCAGGGTCCGGTTGGACCAGTTGGAAGAAAATCTGGACGAAGATACCATGTTGGTGAGCATCATGCATGTGAACAATGAGACGGGCGTGATCCAGGATCTGGAGTCCATCGGCAAAGCGATAAAAAATGCCAATAAAAACACGATCTTCCACTGTGACTGCATCCAATCCTTTGGAAAGATCCCTGTCAAACCACGGCAGTGGCAGGCGGACATGGTTTCATTGAGTGCCCATAAAATGCATGGTCCAAAAGGCCTTGGCGCCTTGTACATGAAGAAGAACCTGGGGATCCACCCCATTTTTCACGGAGGTGGGCAGGAAGGCGGGTTGCGAAGCGGAACGGAAAATGTGGCTGGGATCGCCGGTTGGCACCAGGTATTGAAAAACTTGGACATGGAAGCCGACCAAGGACAAATGAGAGGACTGAAAACTGCTTTTTTGGATACCTTGGAAAAAAGCGTTGCAGACATACAGATCAACAGCCCCTTGGGAGATGGATTTGTTCATCATATTGCAAGTGTCAGCTTTGCCGATCTTCGGGGGAAGTATTGCTCCACGCATTGGAGAGAAAAGGGGTCTATGTTTCCACCGGATCCGCCTGCTCCTCGAAAAAACGGGGACAAAGTCATGTGTTGGAGCAGCTCCCCTTGGAAAAAACCTACATGGAAGGGACCATTCGGTTCAGTTTTTCCAGGTTGAATACGTTGGAGGAGATCCAAACAGCCATAAAGCAAATCGTTCAAGAAGTGGAAGGACTGCGAAAGTTCGCCAGGAGGAGATAATTTGAAAAGAGTAATATTGATACGATACGGAGAAATCGGGTTGAAAGGCCTGAACAAAGGATTTTTTATTGACACACTGATACGAAACATCAAAAGCAGCATGCGCTCCATCAATAATAAAAAATTGGAGAAGATCCAGGGCCGTTTTCTTCTGCAAGTGGAAGAGGAAGATCTGGAATTTGCCATCCATCGCTTGCTGCAGATCTTTGGGATCGCCTCCATCAGCGTGGCCACGGTCATCGATAAAGACTTGGAGGCCATCAAGGAAGCCAGTGCTGTCCTGGTGGAGGAGAAGATCCAACAAGGCCAAACGACCTTTAAAGTACAGGCGAGAAGGGGAGACAAATCCTTTCCCATGACATCCCCGGAGCTGAATGGGGAATTGGGCGGATACCTGCTCAAAAGGTTCGATGCATTGTCGGTGGATGTCCATCAGCCACAGTTTCAGATCTACGTGGAGATCCGGGAGAAAGCCTATGTCTACACGGACATCCTTCCAGGGAAAAACGGCTTGCCTGTCGGAACGGGAGGGAAAGCCGCTTTGCTGGTATCCGGCGGCATCGACAGCCCCGTTGCCGGTTATATGATTGCCAGCAGGGGAGTGGAGGTCATGGGGGTCCATTTTCATTCCTATCCCTATACCAGCGACCGGGCCAAGGAAAAAGTCATCAAGTTGATGGAAAAGGTGGCCGTTTATGCGGGGAAGATCACCCTCTTCGTGGTTCCTTTTACGGAGATCCAGCTGGCCATTGGGGAGTTTTGCGATGAAAAATATTCCACCCTGATCATGCGGCGATACATGATGAAGATCGCCACCCGGATCGGGAAGCAAAACGGGGCATCGGCCCTGATAACTGGAGAAAGCATCGGTCAGGTGGCCAGCCAGACCCTGGAAAGTCTCATGGTGACCAACGCTGCCACGGATCTGCCTGTATTCCGTCCCGTCATCGGCATGGACAAGCACGCCATCATCCGCATTGCGGAAGAGATCGATACTTTTGAAACATCCATTCTTCCTTATGAAGATTGCTGTACCATTTTTGTCCCGAAGCATCCCCAGACAAAGCCAAAAATGGAGCATGTCCTCAAACAGGAGTCCTACATGGAGGGCATCGAAGAGATGATGGAACGGGCCATAGCAGAAAGCGAACGGCTGGAAGTATACCCTACATAGATCAAAAAAATGGTCTGTCTGCCTTGTTAAAGGGTAGACAGATCTTAATATTTTGTATATCATAAATTTAATATTTATACTATGTTTTATAAAAAGGGGGATGCAACATGATGTTGAAAAGAAACAAGGGGATCAGATCCTTGTTCCTTGCAATGATTTTCTTTTTACTGACAGGGATCTTTCTCGTAGGATCGGTTTTTGGAACGGAATCTCAGACGATGGCAGTGTTGGTGGAAGAAGCCTGGGTGGACGATGATTTTGATGCCGGGACCAGCGGATGGGGAACCACCCATTTTGCCTCGATCCAAGACGGTTTGAATGGCTTGACAGAAAACGGCACCCTACATATAGCGACTGGCATTTATGAAGAGAGCTTTTTGGTCGCAAAAGACGGAGTGACCATTCTCGGGCAGGATGGTTCCATTCTGGAAGGTTCCGGTAATCTTCTCCACAATGGGATCACAATACAAGCCAGTGGAGTCATCTTGGATGGGTTGACGGTCCAACATTGGAACGAAAACGGCATCCACATTGAAGGGAATGACAATACCGTTCAAAACTGCCTGATTGCAGGGAATGGAGTGGCCTCTACCTCTTATACTGCCGGAATCAAGGTGGAAGGAAACGGCAATACGATTTCAGAAAACACGGCGGACAGTAATGGGAAAATAGGGATCTACATCCTAGGTGACGAAAATGTGGTCCAGGGCAACAGCGCTTCCAACAATGGAGATCTGGGAGGATGGCGAGGCATCGAGCTACAGGGAGTCGACAACCAGATCCTGCAAAATACCGTCAACGAGAACAACAGTGCAGGGATCAAGGCGGATTCCAATAGCAATGGATTGAGCATCGGCAATATCATTCAAGGAAATACGGTTTCCAAAAACAGGGACGACGGTATGGAATTGAGAGGATCAACATTTAATGTTTCAAACAACACCTTGATCGGTAATGGTTCCAACGGAATCCATATGGTTAACAACGATTCTAACAGTGAACTAAAAGGCAACGTCGTCCAGGACAACAAGGAATATGGAATCAGTTCTCGTGGTTCCAACCAGATCCAAGGCAATACTGTAACTGGAAATGGTCTATTGGAAAGGGGACATACCGGCGGAATCCGAGTGGACGAAGGGGATGTCCTATATGCCAATAGGATCTACGACAACATCAATTATGGTGTTTATACCTATTATGGATACGTAAATGTAGATGAAGTATCTGAATCGAACGGAATTGTTCCACTTGTTGCAGAACATAACTGGTGGGGCAGCGGGACCGGTCCCTATCATCCAACAACAAACCCTTATGGATCGGGGGATGCGGTACGGGACAACATCGATTTTTCTCCATGGTTGTTAACAAGTGAAGATCCGGTGGAATTGACAGATACAAAGACGTTCCACTTGGAAGAAGGGGAGAGTGCATCCCTGCAAGGCGTAGTGTACGTTGGTGCAACTGACGGAAATGGTATCCTCACTTTGGGTGCTTACGATGACAATCCGACGAATTCTTCTTTTTATGGCGAACTGGGGATCTATGCTGATGTTCAAGTGGCACAGCCTACAGAACTTGGGGAATTGATGATCCGCTTGTTTTATGAAGGAGATCCGGAACCGGAAGAAGAACTGGTATTGTATTGGTGGAACGGCAGCCAATGGGCCATTTGTTCCAATACCGGTGTCAATAGGAGCGAAAACTATGTTTGGGCCATTGTAGGCCCTCAGACGACTCCTGCCCTTTCTCATCTTATCGGATCAGAATTCGGTATCGGCCTGATGGAACCGGAACCGGAAGAGCCAACAGAAGAGGAAGAACCGGAAGCCACTCCGGAGGAACCAGCGGAAGCGGATAATCCCAAAACTGGAAGTATGACAGGGTCGACGATCCCGTGGTTGGTTTTGGCTGCATCGGGATGGATGATGCAAAGGAAAAGGAAAGAGCATAAATAAAATGAAATGAAAGATCGATCAAAAATCCCTCCAAGTCTCGAACTTGGAGGGATTTTGTAGTTGAATATTCTGTTGGTTTCTTTAGTCTTCTACAGGTTCTGCCTGAACTTCCTGTTCGCGAACCGTCAAAGTCAAGGTGCCTTTGGTGGCGGCTCCGCTCTTGTCGGTTGCGGTGTAGGTGATGACGTAGGTACCGGCTTTGCTGGTATCCACCTGGCCGGCTGCTGCTCCGTTGAAGGTGATGGCCGGACCGGTTATGTTTGCTTGATCTCCCTGGTCCGGATCCGTTGCCTTCACACTGATGTTGCTGGTGCTGAAACTTGTCCCTACAAAAATCTCATCGGTGATGTTGACACCGTTTTTCCCTTTATAAGATAGGGTGATGGTGGGCGGACGATTGCTTTGCTTGATGGTGTAGTTCATGCTGTCCGAGTAGGAATAGGTCCGTGTTTCCGTTTTTTCTCCCACAGGGACCTTGTACTCGTAGGTTATGGTGGCTTCGATTTTCCCGCTGCCAGGAGATATTCCCGTCACCGTATAATTGCCGGCGGAAGAGGGAACAACGGATACATTTCCTGTAGACGGAGTCACCGTCAGCTTGCCTCCACTAAAATCTACATATTCTCCTCTTTGGGTGACGCCGCGGATGCGGATCACTGTGCTTTCACCTTGAGTGATGGTGATGTTGTCCACCGTACCGCCATTGGCGTTCAAAATGGCCAAATCGATGATGCTGTTGCCTGTATGTACGGTACAAATATCCTCCAAGTCCGGGGCCAGGACGCCCTTTTCCGAATTGGGTACGTAATTTGCATTGGCTGGTCGAATGTTTCCGGGGAACCGGTCCTCCGGTTTTTCGATCCGAACCACCGTTTCTACCAGATGTTCCGGACAAAATTCCGATGCGACTTTGCCGGTGCTCACGTCCATGCGAACCTCGATGTGGTAATCGTCGGATTCCGTCGGAACGGTTCCGGATATAAACATTTCCGATCCAACCATGGACCCTCTCGGATCCTTTTCGGTCAATTCCGTGGGAAGCAGGCCAGAGACTTTATCTACACTTGCTGTCACGATTCCGCTTGGTCGGGAAGGAAGATTGGCATTGGGAAGGTCCTTGTGGATCTCCCGCATGACAGACTGCCATAAGGAGGCGGGTCCCGGTCTGCTTCCTCCGTAGATCCCGATGTTGAGGTTGTAGGTTCGACCACCTGCTGTCACTTTATTCTGGTCATAACCATACCATACCGCTCCAGTATAGTATTTGGAAAAAGCGGCGAAATACGCATGCATCTGGTCATTGGTGGTTCCTGTTTTTCCTGCGATGTCCATTCCGGAAACGGAGACGGAAGTGGTCCCTCCTCGAACGACGGCGCGCAACATGTCGGTGACAATGTAGGCCGTCTGCTCGGAAAATACCCGTACTTTCTCTTCCGGATTTTCAAATACGACATTTCCGTCGTGATCGGTGATTTTCGTATACATGATGGGAACAGTTCTGGTTCCCTGGTCCGGGAATGTACTATAGGCACTGGCCATGGCCAAGGTTGTTTGCCCATGAGTGTAACCGCCAAGGGCCAGGGCGGAGCCGTTCATGTCATTACGGTCGCCTTCCCGTACGATCTCCAGTCCTAAAAGTTCAGCGTAATGGGCGGCATTTTCGATGCCAGTGGCATATAAAGCCTGAACAGCGATGACGTTGATGGACCGCTTGATGCCCTCCCGAACACTGGTCATTCCGGTGAATCCGCCGGCATTTCCAGGCTTCCAGCTGCCGATCTGAATGGGGATGTTGTCAAAAGTACTCGCTGCAGTGATCCGCTTGGTCTCAATGCCTGGTGCATAAGTAGTCAAAGGCTTGGTGGAGGAACCGATCTGGAATTTCTGTGTTGCCCGGTTCAGGGACCGGCTGGTTTCCTTGGATCGACCGCCGACGATGCCGACCACATGGCCAGTACCGTTCTCAATAATGGTCATGGCACCTTCCGGCATGAAGTTGACTTCCTCGCCCCTTTCTTTCGTCAAAGCGGCGGAAGCGGCTCTGGCCGTCGAACTCTGTTTGGGGAAGAGGGTGTCGTCCTGGATCTTTTCTTCCAGGATATTTTGGATCCGTTGATCCAGGGTGGAGTGGACGGTCAATCCGGAATTGAGCAGATAGACCTGGGCTTCTTCTCTAGTGTTGAAGCTGAACTGATCCGTTTCCACCAGATCGGTGATCAGCTGTTCATACAAGGCATCTGTAAAGTAGCTGTAGATCTCATTTTCTTCCGGCAGCTGCAATCCGAAATCGTTGTTTTCCAACTGAGAGACCGCTTCATCGTGCTGGGCTTGGGTGATGTGCCCCAGCTTGAGCATCTGGGTTACGACGGCCTTGGCCCGGAGAAGGTTTTTCTCGTTGTATACGACTTTGCCTTCTTCGTCCACTTTGATGCCAAAAACACCTTCTTCTTTTTCTTCGATGATATAAGGTTTGTAGTTTGTGGGGCTTTTGATGATCCCGGCCAAAACGGCTGCTTGTGCTACGGTCGCTTCGGATATGTCATTGCCAAAGTACACTTCCGATGCGGATTGGACCCCCCATGCGTAAGCAAAGTTGATCTTGTTAAGGTAGGCCTCCATGATCTGGTCCTTGGTCAAGACTTTTTCCAGTTCCATGGCCAAATAGATCTCGGTGAATTTTCTCTCCAAAGCCTTTTCGGGAGTCAGGTGGGTCAGCTTGATCAGCTGCTGGGTGATGGTGCTGCCCCCAGGACCGCTGAGGGATCCGGTTCGGATCACTTCCAGACCTGCACGGGTGAAGCCTTGGATGTCCACGCCGTTGTGCTCTTCAAACCGCTCGTCTTCGATGGAGATAAAGGCCTTCTGGACGATATCCGGTATCTGATCGATGGAGACGATCTCCCGCTTTTCCGTTCCCTGGAGTTCCTGGTAGAACTCTCCATCTTTGTCCACGATGCGGGATGGCTCAATGTAGTCGAACTTGGTCATGTCCAGGGGAGGTGCGTCCTTGACCCAGTTGTAGACCATGTATCCGCCTACGCTGCCTCCAACGAGGAGCAGGATAAAGAGAAGCAGGAAAAACCATTTGAAAACTTTGAATATTTTTTGCTTCACCGTTAAGGGTTTTTTCTTTCTTTTTTTACTCTTTTTATTATTATTGGATGTGTCGTTCTTTTGTGCTTCTGAAACGGGATTCGTCTCATTCTTATGCTCTGACATTCGTATGCCTCCTTGATTAGAGAAATTATCATCTCCAATTATAATATCAATGGTCCCTAAATATCAATCATTTTCAAGGAATATTACCTTTTGGACGGGACTTGTACACATTTTGTATATAGGAATTTTCTGGTGATTTTCCTTGGCTTTCCGTTGACAGAAAGGATGGAAAACCTTATAATACGAAGGAGTTGAAGAAATTGCAGTGAAGGAACCATGTGGCAGAGAGACGACTTGTCAGAGAGAAAACCCCAGGCTGAAAGGTTTTTAAGAAAACGACTTTGCCATGCTGATCCGGAGCACGGATGAAAACATCCGCGTCGGACTCGTTACGTCCAGAGAGAGGATCCTACAGATTAATCAGGGTGGTACCGCGGTATATGTCGTCCCTGGGTTTTTGGGGATTTTTTTGTTTGCAGGAAACAGTTTTTGAAAAACACACCATGGAGGTATGAAATATGAAAACAATGGGATTAAATGAAATCAGGGAAAAATATCTTGAATTTTTCGAAAGCAAGGATCATTTGCGAAAGCAAAGCGCACCCCTGGTGCCGATCAACGACAACAGCCTCTTGTTGATCAACTCCGGGATGGCACCCTTGAAGCCTTATTTTACAGGAGACGAGATCCCGCCCAGCAAGCGGATGACCACCTGTCAAAAGTGCATTCGAACACCGGACATCGACAACGTAGGAAAAACGGCCCGTCACGGCACTTTCTTTGAGATGCTGGGCAACTTCTCTTTTGGAGACTACTTTAAGGAAGAAGCCATAAAATGGGCATGGGAATTCGTGACGGAAGTCATGGAGATCCCGGAAGATAAAATGTACGTGTCCATCTACGAAGAAGACGATGAAGCCTACGACATCTGGCACAAGATCGTGGGTCTGGCACCGGACCGGATCGTCCGACTTGGGAAAGCGGACAACTTCTGGGAGCACGGCCTGGGACCATGTGGTCCTTGTTCGGAGATCTATTTTGACCGTGGAGAAGATCATGGCTGCGGAAATCCGGATTGCGCCGTCGGATGCGAGTGCGACCGCTACATCGAGTTTTGGAACCTGGTATTCACCCAGTACGACAAGGATGGGGAAGGAAACTATCATCCTCTGGCCAATCCCAACATCGATACGGGCATGGGCCTGGAGCGTATGGCCACCATCATGCAGGATGTAGGCACCATTTTTGAAGTGGACACCATCCGTCACGTACTGGATACGGTATGCGGACTTGCCGGGATCCAATACAAGGACGACGTAAAGAATGACATTTCCATCCGGGTCATTACGGATCATATTCGAAGCGTCAGCTTTATGATCGGCGACGGGGTTCTTCCAAGCAACGAGGGAAGAGGCTATGTCCTTCGCCGTCTGCTTCGACGGGCTGCCCGACACGGGAAGCTTTTGGGGATCGAAGGAACCTTTTTATCCCAGTTGTCCAGGGAAGTGAAAAAGACTTCCGGAGAAGCCTATCCGGAACTGGTGGAAAAGGAAGAGACCATCGCCAAGATCATCCGCCTGGAAGAAGAGAAGTTTCAAGAAACCATCGACCAGGGTCTGATGATCCTGGAAGAAGAAATGGAGAAGTTGAAAAAGGAAGAAAAAGACATCCTTTCCGGAGAGACGGCTTTCCGACTTTACGACACCTTCGGTTTTCCCCTGGATCTGACCAGGGACATCCTGGAAGAGTCGGGGATGGACGTGGATGAAGACACGTTTCATGAAGAGATGAAAAAACAAAAGGAAAGGGCCAGAAAAGCCCGATCCGACAAGGACAACAACGCATGGGGGGACGACTTGTTCACCCATTTGACGGAAGATACTTTAACGGAATTCGTAGGGTACCAGACACTGGAGGCCACTGGAAAGATCCTTGGCATGGTGGTGGACGGACAACCGGTCCAAGACGCCAGAGAGGGACAACAAGTTCTTTTCGTCATGGACACCACGCCTTTTTATGCAGAAAGCGGCGGCCAGGTGGGGGACATTGGAACGGTGGAGCATGATGAGTGCAAGATCCAGGTGGATGACTGCAAAAAAGGAAGCCTGGGACGTCATATCCATCACGGCACCGTGGTGGAAGGCTCCATTCGTGTCAATGACATGGTCCGGGCAAGAGTGGATGAGATCCATCGCATGAGCGTGGCCAGAAACCACACGGCCACCCATCTTCTCCACAAAGCCTTGAAAGAAGTATTGGGAGACCATGTGGAACAGGCAGGATCCCTGGTGGACAGCAAGCGGTTCCGTTTTGACTTCCATCACTTTGAGAAATTGACGAAAGAAGAATTGGAAGACGTGGAAAGCCGGGTCAATAAAGCCATTCGACGGGCCCTGGAAGTGGAGAAATTTGAAACGGACATCCAAAAGGCCAGGGAATTGGGAGCAGTGGCTCTATTTGGGGAAAAATACGGGGAGACGGTCCGAGTGGTCCGCATCGCCGACTACAGCATGGAACTTTGCGGAGGAACCCATTTGGACAACATCAGCCAGATCGGCCTGTTCAAGATCGTTTCGGAAAACGGCATCGCAGCCGGTGTCCGACGGATCGAAGGGGTGACGGGAGTCAACACCCTGGAATATGTAGCCGGTCTGGAAGGGCAGGTTCGACAAACGGCCGTCCTTCTCAAATCCAATCCGGAACATGTGAACCAGCGGATCGAGGAACTCTTTTCTACCATTAAATCGCTGGAGAAAGAGATCCAGGGACTGAAACAACAGTTGAATAAAAACGCTTCTGAAGATTTTCTAAGCAAAGCCGTGGATATACACGGAATTTCCTTCCTGGCTGCATCGGTCCAGGGATATGAAATGGACGACATCCGGGACCTGGCAGACGGCCTGCGAGACAAGACCCAGGGCGTGGTACTGATCGCCGGAGAAAAGGACGGCAAGGTTCATATCGTGGCCATGGGCACGAAAGAAGCCGTGTCCCAAGGTTTCCATGCCGGCAAACTGGCCAAGGAAGTGGCGGCCACCACCGGAGGCGGTGGAGGAGGACGACCGGATATGGCCCAGGCCGGTGGGAAAGATCCTTCTAAAATCCAGGAAGCCTTGGAAACCGGAAAGTCCGTACTGGAAAAAATGCTTGTAAAATAAAGCAGGATAGAGTAAACTCAGATGTAACGGTACTACAGAAATGGCGTTGAAAAGGAGGGTTTGTATGGACAACAAAAAGGACTATACGGTAAAATTTGATATTGAAGATGACAAATCCCAACAGATCAAGGAACTGGTCCGGCAAGTGTACCAGGCATTGAAGGAAAAAGGGTACAAACCGGTGAACCAACTGGTGGGATATATCATGTCTGGAGATCCTACTTACATCACCAGCCACAACAACGCGAGAAACTTAATAAAAAAAATCGAACGAGATGAACTTTTGGAAGAACTGGTAAAGTACTATTTTCAACATTTGGATTGAGTAGAAGACCCTTGTAAAAGGGTCTTTCTTATATCATGGGAGGTGGTCCTTTGCACTACATCCAACTGGGACAGACAGACCTGACGGTGTCAAAGCTGGCATTCGGCACCCTGACCATGGGGCCCCTCCAGGCCAACCTTAGCCGGGAAGAAGGGGCTTTGCTTTTGGAACGGGCCTGGGATCTGGGGATCAATTTCCTGGATACTGCCGATCTGTACCAAAACTACGATCATATAAAAGAAGGATTGAAGCGGACCAGCAGGGACTGGATCCTTGCATCCAAATCCTACGACTATACATGGAAGGCCATGAAAGACAGCCTCGAAAAAGCCAGAAAAGGCCTGGATCGGGACATGATCGACATCTGGATGCTCCACGAAACGGAAAGCGTTCACACCATTCGGGGACATTGGGAAGCCGTAGAATGCCTGATGGAGGCAAAGCAAAAGGGCTTGATCCGCCATATCGGCATTTCCACCCACCATGTGGCGGGGGTTTATGGAGCAATGGAATATCCGGAAATCGGGGTGATCCATCCCATTTTCAACAAGAAGGGACTTGGCATTGCCGACGGATCTTTTTTGCAGATGGAAGAGGCCCTTCGAAAAGCCCATGACCGAGGAAAAGGCATCTTCGCCATGAAACCTCTGGGCGGGGGCCATTTGATCAAGGACCGAAGGGAAGCATTTCGCTTCGTCTTGGAGAAGGAATACATCCACTCCATGGCGGTGGGGATGCAGACGGTGGAAGAAGTGGAATACAATGCCGCTCTGGTAGCGGGAAGACCCGTATCCCATGAACTGTCCGAAAAGACGGAGAAACAAAACCGGCATCTCCACATCGACAGCTGGTGCGAGGGGTGCGGCAACTGCGTGGCGGTTTGCCCCCAAAAGGCGCTGCGGTTCGAAGATGGTCAGGCAAGGGTGGACCGGGATGCATGCATTCTCTGCGGCTATTGTGCCGCAGTATGTCCCCAATTTTGCATAAAGGTGGTATAATGGATTATGAAGCGATGGATGGGACTGGACGTAGGAGACCGAACCATCGGGTTGGCGGTAAGCGACCTGTTGGGAATCACGGCCCAGGGTTTAAAGACCCTGAAAAGATCCAGCATGGACGGAGACCTTGAAAATCTTCGATCCATTATAGAAGAAAAGGAAGTAGGCGTCCTGGTAGTGGGACTGCCCAAGAACATGGACGGAAGTGTAGGCTCCCAGGGACAAAAGGTCGTTGGGTTTGCAAATTTCCTAAAAAAGCGGTTGCCGGTGGAAGTGGTCCTTTGGGACGAACGGCTGACCAGCAGGCTGGCCTACCAGACCATGCAGGACACCAATACAAAAGAGAAACTAAAAAAAGAAAGAGTAGACATGCTGGCGGCACAAAACATTTTGCAAAGCTACATGGATTCCATTAAAAAATGAAAACAGGAGGTAGTACAATGAGCAATCACGATCATGAACACGAGCACGAAGACACCATATTTTTGGTGGATGAAGAAACAGGGGAGGAAATGGAGTTTGAGATCATCGTTACCCTGGAACATGAAGGAACCGAATACGCCCTGCTGAAAAAAGCAGAAGATGACAGCGACGACATGTTCGCCTTCCGCATCGAAGAAGACGAAGAAGGGGAAGTGCTCATGCCGGTGGAAGACGACGCCGAACTGGATTTGATCCAAAAGATCTATGACGAGCTTTCCTGGGAGGACTGATTCCTCCCTCTTTCTTTTCCTTGACAAAAATAGGCAAAACCGATAGAATCCCAATTGAGAATTGTTATTAATTGATAAAAGCAGGTGATTTCGTGCCTATCGAAAGCTACAAGGAATTATTGAAAGATCACGGCTACAAGTTGACACCACAGCGACGACACGTAATCAACGCAATCACGGACAACAAGGATTGTCACATGAGTATTGATGAAATTTACCGGGAAGTGAAAGAAAACTGCCCGGAAATCGGCATTGCCACCATATATCGAACAGTACAGCTGTTGGAAGAAGTGGGCATTCTGTCCAAGCAGTATTTTGACGACGGATGCCATCGGTACGAAATATCCGACGGGAAAAAACATCACAATCACCATCATCTCGTTTGCAATCATTGCGGATCGGTAATCGAAATACAAGATGAGTATTTCGACGCATTGGAACAACACATCGAAAAAGAAAAAAAATTCAAGATAACGAATCACAACGTTACTTTTTTTGGCATTTGTGAAGATTGCCAGAAAAAGAGCGGAAAGAGTTAATCGAAAGGAGAATATTTTTGGCAAAACAGAAAAACAGCAAATTGAAGATTATACCCCTCGGAGGAATGGGTGAGATCGGAAAAAATCTCACCGTATTCGAATACAAGAGGGATATAATAATCGTGGACTGCGGCATCACGTTCCCGGACGAAACCATGTACGGGATCGACATCGTGTTGCCCGATATGACATATCTGATCAACAACAAGGATCGGATCCGGGGGGTCGTGGTGACCCATGGTCATGAGGACCATATCGGCGCCATCCCCTATTTATTGAAAGAAATGAATGTACCCATCTACGCCACCAAGCTGACCATGGGACTCATCGAAAACAAGTTGACGGAACACGGCCTCATGAGGGATTCCGTACGAAAAGTCGTACGCCCCAAAGACCGCATCGACCTGGGAGGTTTCAACGTGGAATTCATCCGGGTCAACCACTCCATCGCAGACGCCGTTGCCGTATGCGTCCGTTGCGACGCCGCCACGGTCCTGCACACGGGAGACTTTAAGATCGACTATACCCCCATTGACGAGGAAGTCATCGACCTGCCGAGGTTTGCAGAGATCGGCAAAGAAGGGGTGGACCTGTTGATGGCGGACAGCACCAATGTGGAGCTGCCCGGAGTGACCCTGTCGGAAAAATCCGTCGGGAAGCGCTTTATGGAACTATTTGACGGGGTGGAGACCCGGATCGTGGTGGCCACATTTGCCTCCAACATCCATCGGGTGCAACAGATCGTAGATGCTGCCGTGGCCCATGGCCGAAAGGTGGCCGTCAGCGGTCGAAGCATGATCAACGTCAGCAAGACCGCCACCGAGCTTGGATATCTGGACATCCCGGATGGGACCTTGATCGATATCCGGGACATCAACAAGTACGAACCCCATGAGATCGTGGTCGTGGCCACGGGAAGCCAGGGAGAGACCATGGCAGCCCTCAGCCGGATGGCTGTTGGTGAATTTAGACAATTTTCCATTACGGCAGGGGACCTGGTCATCTTTTCCGCATCTCCCATACCGGGAAATGAAAAGATGGTCTATCAGGTCATCAACAACCTGTTCAAATTGGGAGCGGAAGTGGTCTACGAGAAATTGGCGGAAGTCCACGTATCCGGCCACGCCCGTGTGGAAGAATTGAAATTGATCCACACCTTGGTGAATGCCAAGCATTTCATTCCCGTCCATGGAGAGTACCGGATGCTCAAGCATCACGTGGACTTGGCCCAAAGCCTGGGAATGCCGGAAGAGAACACCCTGGTGGTCAACAACGGCACCATTGTGGAACTGGATAAAAACAGCTGTCGGGATATAGGCAAGGCCCCGTCGGGCATCGTCCTGGTGGACGGTTCCGGCATCGGCGATGTGGGAAATATCGTACTGCGGGACCGAAAGCACCTGTCAGAAGACGGCATCTTCATGGTGGTGGTCACCTTGAGCAAAGGGAAGACCGTTGCCGGACCGGATGTCATATCCAGAGGGTTCGTCTACGTACGGGAATCGGAAGAATTGATTAACGAAGCCCGAAACGTGGTAAAAGCCGCATTGATCAAGTGCGAAGAGAAGAAGATCACCGACTGGAACAAGATCAAAAGCGAACTTCGGGACGCCCTGGATCGGTTCCTGTATGAAAAAACGAAAAGAAGACCGATGATACTCCCCATATTGATGGAAGTGTAAACGGAACAACGGCGATGCACTTTACGGTGCATCGCTTTTTCAAATCCAAGGAGGAATATGATGAGAATTTATGATGAAGCACACGCGTTGGCCAAGGCCATCAAGGAAAGCAGCGAATACAAGCGGATGGTCCAAACCCAGAAGCGGGTCATGGAAAACCCCAAAGACTGGGAGATGGTCACCGACTACATGAAAAAGCAAATGGAAGTCCAGACCCTGCAGATGATGGGCCAGGAACCTTCCCAGAAACAGGTGGAAAGCTTCAACCAGATGACGGGGGCCTTGATGGCCATTCCGGCCATTGCAGAATATTTTCAAGCCCAGTATGCCTTTTCCCAGATCTATCAGGACGTCATGAAGATCATAACGGAAGGCATGGACCTAGGGCTGTAGAATGGGCCAGATCAACCAGGACTACATCGAAGACTATATACGGGGTCTCCTGCCCAAACGAAACGATCTGTTGAATCGATTGGAAATAGAAGCCGCAGAAGAACACGTACCAATCATCCACCCGGAAGTGGCCCAGTATCTGGAAGTGATGGTCCGTTCCCACGATTACAAGAAGATCCTGGAGATCGGCACTGCCATCGGCTACTCCGCCATCCGCTTTGCTTCCATCCACCATGCCATGCAAGTGGATTCGGTGGAACTAAGTGAAGAGATGATCGAAAAGGCGGAAAAAAACATCAAAGAAGCCGGGTTGGAAAACCAAATAAAGATCCATCCGGGGGATGCCTCCCAGGTGATCAAGACCTTGGAGGGACCCTACGACATGATCTTCCTCGATGGCGCCAAGGGACATTATGTCCACATGCTGGAAGATTGTCTGCGCCTGCTGTCTCCAAAAGGGATGATCATCTCCGACAACGTACTGTTTCGAGGCATGGTGGCCAGCAATACGGTGTTAAAGAGAAGAAAGATCACCATCGTCAAGCGGATGCGGCGATTTTTGGAAGAGATCAGCGCAGATCCCAGAATACATACCACCATAATTCCCTTGGGGGATGGGGTGGCCGTCAGCATATGGAACAGAGACCACATGGAAAACACAGGAGGAGAAGGCCATGAATGAAAACATGATCAAAAAACCGGAGCTGTTGGCTCCAGCAGGAAATCTGGAGAAGCTCCGATACGCCATTGCCTATGGTGCAGATGCGGTCTACATGGCCGGGTCTGCCTATGGACTTCGAGCCAAAGCGGGGAATTTCACCCGTCTGGAAATGTTGGAAGGACTGGATTTTGTGCATAAGCACGGGAAAAAAGCATATGTTACCCTGAATATCTTCGCCCACAACGAAGATTTTTCCGGTTTGGAGGACTATGTAAAAAATTTGAGCAAATATGGCGTAGATGGTGTTATTGTGGCAGATCCGGGTATATTTCATGTAGTGCGTCAAACGGCACCGGAACTAAAGGTGTCCTTAAGCACCCAGGCCAACAACACCAACTATCACAGCGCCAATTTCTGGCATCAGCAGGGTGTATCCCGGATCGTACTGGCCCGGGAATTGAGTCTGGGCGAGATCACGGAGTTGCGAAAGAAAACGGATCCGTCCCTGGAACTGGAGACCTTTGTCCACGGTGCCATGTGCATGTCCTATTCGGGTCGATGCCTGCTCAGCAACTATATGGCAGGCCGGGATGCCAATCGGGGAGACTGCGCCCAACCTTGTCGGTGGAACTATCGGCTCATGGAGGAAAAACGACCTGGAGAATACTTTCCCATTGAAGAGGACGAACGGGGCACCTACATCTTTAACGCCAAGGATCTGTGTCTGATCCACCGGATCCCGGAACTCATCAGGGCAGGGGTGGACAGTTTCAAGATCGAGGGACGAATGAAGAGCCTGTTTTACGTATCTACCGTCACCAACGTCTACCGCCAGGCAATCGATGCCTTTATGGCGGATCCGGAAGGATACAAGGAAGATCCGACCTGGATGGAAGAACTCCAAAAGATCAGCCACCGGGGCTACACGGAAGGCTTTGCCTTTGAAAAACCCGGGGTGGATGCCCATCATTACTCCACCAGCTCCTATACAAGGAATTACGACTTCGTCGGCAGCGTGGTGGGTCATGATGAAGAGAAAAAGGAAGCCCTAGTGGAAGTACGAAACAAGATCGTGGTGGGAGACCAGCTGGAATGGATGGGCCCGGGACGACCGGCAAAATCCCTGACTGTTGCTTCCATCGTGGATGAAGATGGGAATTCCATGGAAAGCGCCCCCCATCCCAAACAGATCGTACGCATCCCCATGGAGGAAACCCCCACCATCTGGGACATCCTCCGCAAGGAGAACAAGGAGGCCTAACATGTTCAGCCCCAAGAAAAAAACCATCGCATTGGTGGCCCACGACAACCGGAAAAAAGAACTCTTGTCCTGGACCAAAGAAAACAAGCACATCCTGGAGCAACATCACCTGTGCGGCACAGGGACCACCTCCGGTGTTTTGAGCCGGGAGGCGGGTCTGACCATCCAAGCCTACAAAAGCGGACCCCTTGGCGGGGATCTGGAGATCGGCGCCGCCATTGCCGACAGCCGCATCGACATGCTCATTTTCTTTTGGGACCCGTTGACGGCCCAGCCCCACGATCCGGATATACGAGCCTTGCTGCGCATCAGCGTCCTTTACGACATTCCCGTGGCCATGAACACCACGGCGGCCAATTATCTGATCCATTCGGACTATATGGACAAGGAATACCCCAGACAGGACATGCAAGCAGATTTGTAATATATAAAATTTTGCATTTTTATAAATCGTGGTATAATAATAACAAGCAGACTGAAACGGAATGAAGGTGAGGCAATGAGAAGCGTAAAGAGGATCGGAGACATCCTGGTTTCCAGCGGAAAATTGACGGAAGAACAACTGACGGAAGCCATCAAGCTTCAACAGGCAAAGAAAAACAAGCTGGGAGAACTTCTGGTGGAAGAAGGGTATGTGGATGAAGACGACATCATCGAGGCCCTGAAGCAGCAGTTGGGGATCTCCCGGGTGGATTTTGAAAATACTTTTGTGGACAAGGAAGCAGTCAAGTCCATTCCTTACGTGCTGGCTAAGAAGCATGTAACCGTTCCGCTTTTTTACGACACCATGGACAACCTGGTGGTGGCCATCAATGATCCGCTGGACATCATCGCATTGGACAACCTTCGCCTGGTGACGAAAAAGCACATCATTCCACTCATTGCTACAAAGCGGGAGATCATCGACCTGATCGAACGTTTCTACAATACGGACGACGCCGCCCGGGCCGTGGAGGAATTCAACCGGTCCCAAAGCCTGGAGGAGTTGGACCAGACCACGGCAGACAACATGGAGCAGATCAACAACGCTCCCGTGGTGCGTCTGGTCAACAACATCATTGAAACAGGGGTGCGCAGCAAAGCCAGTGACATCCACATCGAACCTTTTGCCGACCGGATCCGTGTCCGGATGCGGGTGGACGGGGTCCTGCTGGAAATGATGAAGCTGGATGTCCGTACCCACAACGCCATTGTCAGCCGGATCAAGATCATTTCTGATCTGAACATCGCAGAACGGCGGATCCCCCAGGACGGGGCCATTGTCATGCGCATCGACAACCGGGACATCGACTTTCGGGTTTCCATCCTTCCCACCATCTATGGGGAAAAAGTGGTCATTCGGATCCTGGACCAAGCCCAATTTCAAATGCGGATGTCCGATCTGGGATTTACAGAGAAAGAGATGCCCATGATCCAAGATTTCATCTCTGCACCTTACGGCATTATTTTGGTGACGGGCCCTACCGGAAGCGGTAAGTCCACCACCTTGTATACACTCATACGCAACCTGAACACCATGACGGATAACATCGTTACGGTGGAAGATCCGGTAGAGTACAAGCTGGACGGGATCAACCAGGTCCAGGTCAACGTAAAAGCAGGTTTGACTTTTGTCAGTGGCCTTCGCTCCATCTTAAGGCAGGACCCGGACATCATCATGATCGGGGAGATCCGTGACGTGGAGACGGCAGAGATCGCCATCCGGTCCTCCATCACAGGCCACTTGGTCTTCAGTACCATCCACACCAACGACGCAGCCAGCACCATCAGTCGTCTGGTGGACATGGGGATACCCCCTTACCTGGTATCGTCCTCCCTGTACGGCATCATTTCCCAGCGTTTGATCCGGAAACTTTGCGTCAAATGCAAAGAAGAATACGAGCCCAACGACCACGAAAAGAAGATGCTTGGAGTGGATCCGGGTGAAAAAATTATCATATTTAAACCAAAAGGGTGTATTGCATGCAACAATACTGGGTATAAGGGACGTATGGGAATCCATGAAGTGCTCAAAATCAACCGGAACATGAGGGAAATGATCACAACCGGCGCCACTTACGACCAATTGCTGGACCAGGCAAAGGCGGACGGCATGATCCCCCTTATGGAAAACGCCAGGGATTTGATCCTTCAAGGAGTCACATCCATCGAAGAAACACTGGAAATCACGTTCTTTACATCAGAATGACGAGGTGAAGCAAATGAAAAACGATATCGACCAACTGCTCAAAGCGACTATTGAAAGCAAGGCTTCCGACCTGCACATCACTGTAGGGCTGCCACCCATGATCCGAATCGACGGAGAGCTCCATCCTTTATGGGACATTGCTCCCTATACCCAGGACGAGACGAAACAGCTGGCAACGGCCATGGTAAACGACAGCCAGAGAAAAGCCCTGGAAGAAACGGGACAAGTGGACTTCTCCTATTCCTGGTCCGGGTACGGACGGTTCCGGGTCAACGCCTTCAAGCAGCGGACCAGCTATACCGTAGCTCTACGGGTCATCGGTTCCGGGATCCCAACCATGGCAGAGTTGAACCTGCCAAAGACCATGGAACAACTGACGAGGATCAACAAGGGATTGATTTTGGTTACGGGTCCTACCGGTAGTGGTAAATCCACCACCCTGGCCTCCATGATCGACATCATCAATAGCGAGCGAAGCGCCCATATCCTGACCTTGGAGGATCCCATCGAATACCTTCACCGTCACAAAAAAAGCATGGTCAACCAACGGGAGATCGGCCAGGACACCACCAGCTATCAGGATGCTCTACGAGCCGCCCTTCGGGAAGACCCGGATGTCATTCTGGTAGGGGAGATGCGGGACCTGGATTCCATCGCCATTGCACTGACGGCGGCAGAAACAGGCCACTTGGTCCTATCCACCCTGCACACCATTGGTGCCGCCAAGACCATTGACCGGGTCATCGACGTCTTTCCGCCTCATCAGCAGCAACAGGTACGGACCCAGATGGCAAGCGTCATCCAGTCCGTTGTATCCCAACAGTTGTTGGCCAAGAAAAGCGGACATGGACGGATCGTGGCCTTGGAGATCATGATCGCCAACCCAGCTATCCGAAACCTGATCCGGGAAGGAAAGAACCACCAGATCAATTCCATACTCCAAATGAGTGGCAAAGCAGGCATGGTCACCATGGACAGCTATTTATATGATCTGTATTCCAAAGGAGTCATCAGCATGGACAATGCCCTGTTCTACTCCGTAGACCAGGAAGCCATGCGAAAACGCATGATGGTATAGGAAAAAAAGGGGGGATCGCAACATGGCAACATATTCTTATACGGCCAAAGACATGAACGGAAAAACCATCAAGGGTACCTTTGAAGCCGCAACCCAGGACGAGGTCGTCGGCCTGATCCGGGAGAAGCGCTACATTCCGGTGGAAATAAAAGAAGAACGACAAAAGAGCAAGTTGAGCACGGATGTCACATTCTTTGAAAAAAAAGTGAAGTTGAGGGATCTGGCATTATTTTGCCGACAATTTGCTACAACGCTCCGCTCCGGCATCACGGTAGTGGACAGCTTGGATATTTTAAAGAAACAATCTACGAACAAAAAACTCCAAAGAGTAGTGGAAGCCTTGCACGAAGACGTGCAAAAGGGGAACAGTCTATCTAGTGCCTTTGCAAAGGAGCCTAAAATCTTCCCAAGCATTCTGGTCAACATGATCGAAACGGGGGAGGTCAGCGGAAACCTGGATGAAGTCATGGACAAGATGGCCTACCACTTTGAAAAGGAATACCGAATCAACCAGAAGGTGAAGAGCGCCATCACCTACCCGATCGTCGTATCCATAGTCGCCGTTTCCGTGGTTATCTTACTGCTTACTTTCGTGGTGCCGACCTTCGTTACCATGTTTGCATCCTTTGATGCGGAGCTGCCGGGACCTACAAAAGCACTCATAGCTATTAGTGACAGCATTAAAAATTTCTGGTATGTATATATTTTGGTTATTGGTGCTGCCATCCTATTGTATAGGCGATATGTCAGTACAAAGCAGGGACGTCTCAAGGTAGATGAGATCAAGTTGAAAATCCCCGCATTCGGAGAGTTGAACAACAAGATCGCCATGAACCGATTTGCCAGCAACATGGAAGTCATGTTGACTGCAGGGGTTGATATTATCCAGGCAGTGGATATCGTGGAAAAAGTCGTAGGCAACGAGTACATTCGAGAAAGCCTGTGGGATGTCAAAGACGGGATCCGAAAAGGATTTGGTCTAGGAGCCAGCATGGAAAACAACGGAGCATTCCCGCCCTTGGTGTACCAGATGGTTGAGGTAGGGGAAACTTCCGGAACTTTGGATTACGTTCTTGGCAAAGTTTCTGACTTCTATGAAACGGAAGTGGACACCGCTATCAGCCAGCTGACCACCATCCTCGAGCCGATCATCATCGTCGTTTTAGGGATCATCGTAGCCTTTATAATTATCAGTATGCTTCTTCCAATGTTCGATCTTTATAGCATTATTTCATAAAAATTACAAAATAATGATTGAACTATGATAATTATGGATATATAATTGTCATAGAAATTTAGTTTCATAAATTTAAATTAGGGGGAATAATAATGTTAAGCATCCGAAAGAAATTGTTTAAGAACAGAAAAGGTTTCACGCTTATTGAGTTGATCGTTGTAATTGCGATTTTGGCTATTTTAGCAATAATAGCAGTACCTAGATTTCTTGGTACACTTAACAATGCTAGAACTACTGCTGATGATGCGACTGAGCGAGTGATACAAAGCGCTGTTACTTTGTATATGGCAGATAATAATGGTGCGATTCCAGCATTAGCTGATTTGGAACCAAATTATTTAGAACCAGGTTCTGCTTGGTCAGATGGGAATGCCATTACCGCAATTGCCGTAGATGCTAATGGTAATTTAACTGGAACAACACCAGCTAGGCCATAGGTTTATAGTGATAAAGATTTTTTAGATCAAAACATCAAACCATACTAAGAAGTGAAAAGTGATTAAAGGAAAATTTAAAATATCAATTGACAAGTGATCCTTGAAATAAACAGGGGTCATTTGTTTTAATAAATTTTATGACTGAAGAAATCTAACAAAATTATTGCCCCTTAGTTTGGATATCTGTCAGGTGATCAAAATATTATATGCTATGCAAGTGGTCAAGAGTGAAGAATTCCGTGGCTACCTACAGTAAAGAATTTTAAGACAAATTGATCAAATAGAAGAAAAAGAACTTCGAAGCCTTGGGCAAACAAGGCTTTTCATAAGCTAATTAATTATCAAGGAATATATCACATTGATTTCAAGTAATTCTTAGATAATAAGATATTTTGGGAAAATTAATTATCGCGATTATGTAGAAGAATAATAGACTAAGAAATCTCGACACCAATTCTTTGGCAAACAGAGAGCAATACTGGAAGTTGCAAAGGTAAAAAATCCAGATAGATAGTTAGATTGGTTCATAACTGTACCATAGAACAAGTTTTTTGGCTGAATCGATTCATAAGAGAAACGACAACCAATTTGACAATCACCGATTATGATAAATACCAAATTAAATCAAAATATATACTTTTAAAGAATTCCATTAAGGATTCTACTAAGTTAGTTCGAGAGGAAAAGTTTGAAATGACTTATTCTATTGTTGCATTAGCCATAAAAGATCCTTGATTTAGACAGCAAATTTTGATTGCTGTTTTTTTTTATAAATTTGGGGTATAATGTTTACGATAAAGTGGATGTTATTTCGAGGAGGAATCGAAATGAAAAAGTATATCTATAAAAACAGAGGATCCGCATTGGTTACGGTGCTTGTCGTCATGATGATCATGATGGTATTAGGCGTTTCCATCCTGCGGGTCAGTGTATCCGAAAATACATTTGCAAAACACAATGAAGAGCAGTTGCAAGCATATTATGTTGCACGATCAGGCGCACAGGCTATTGCGGAATATATGATACAAGACGGAAATGATGATGCCGATGACTTGATCGATGCGGGATTTTCTGCACCAAATTCTCAAATAGGAAACGGAGAATTTAGAGTCAGTGTCGATGAGGATGCAACAACAGGTGCCATCGTTATTACTTCGGAAGGGACTTTTAACGGGAAGAAAGACATTGTCAAGATACAGCTGGAAGAATCCCTTGGTGGTTTGTTTGATTTTGCAATATTGGCAAAGAATATCATATCTAATGACGGTAACGGTAATGGAGCAACCATTACTGGTGGTGAAATAGCTTCCATAACGGATGAGATCGATTTAAATGACAAGGTTGTATACGAAGAAGGGCACACGTCCATAACGGACTTGCCGCCCATTGAAGAGCCAGCATCATACGATGGAGACTTGAGTGATTACACTTACTCCGGAAAAGAAAAGTATGGATATTTGATCAATGTCAATGCAGGTGAAGAGTTGATTTTGTATGCTTCCAGCGTTAAATTAGGAAATGATAACGAAAAAATCATGATCACTGGAGGCGGAGAAGTGCATCTGTATGTCGACGGTGTTGTGGAATTGAAGGGATCGATCACTGCAGATGGTTCAAAACTTTACATCTACGCGATGGGAACAGATGCTTTTAGCATGGCAGGTTCCGGTTTGACGTTTACAAATGTAGGTATCTACGCACCCCTTCGACTTGTTGATTATAATAATTCCACAGGTAACGATCCAAGCAAGGTTTTGGATGGGATCATCATTGCAAAAGATGTCATGATCCACAACTACACTACGATAGTTTACAACGGCAGCATGGATGGTTTCAACATAGACACTTCTGGTGTGGGAGTTAGGTATACAGGATATAAATGGATCAATTGAATTCAAGTATACAGTTAGAAGGTGTGAACATGATAAAACGGATAAAAAATAAAGACGCAATGACCTTGATCGAGGTCGTAATTGCGGTGGCTGTATTTGCGATCATGGCCATACTTTTCATTTCTCTCTTTACGTCATCCATCCTTTGGATATTTGGAGCAGGAGATCGTGGAGAAGCATATAGCAATGCGCAAGGAGATATCGAAACGAGATTGGGAACAAAGGATGCAGGAGCCAGTCAGGATTTGGTGATCGATTTTGGTGGAACAGATGTTACCATCGAAGGTGGATTGGTTGAATCCGAACAGACGGTTGGAGACAAGGATTCTAAATTGGTCACGTTTTTGCCAAAGGTTCCGACCATATCCATCGATCCGACGTCTAAATCCGAAGGATATCAGAACAGAACAATCGTGGTGAATGGTGAAAATACAAATTTTACAAGTGGAAGCACAACGGTGGAATTGTTGGACAAGTTTGGAAGTATCGTTTTGGCAACCATCAACACTCCAACGGTTTCCAGTGATACATCTTTGAATTTTACACTGCCAAATACTGTGGATCCCAGTTATTCATGGAACTACTATTATGATCATTTGCTGAGTAATGAGTTCATCGTTCGTGTACGAACCCCCATATCAGGAAAACCGGATCAGTTGGCGCGAGCAAAGTTTCGTGTAGATCAACCGGACTTTTTGGCCATCGGGAATACATCTGTCTTCGTTACTGAATTGGAAGGAACGATAACTGATATTACTTGGATGGATCGATCTTCTAAGATCGGTTTAAACGGACTTGTTACAAGTGTAATCAACGCATCGGCAAGCAATGGAACATCTTATGCTGTAGTAGGAGACGATGGTTTGTTTTTACTGTCTCATGACTTAGAACCTTGGACCAGAACGTCTGTATCAGCGGAAGATCTTCTTGGGGTTGCATGGTCATCGCAGTATGAGAAGTTTTATGTAGTGGGAAGAGATGGCAGGATCTATTCATCGTCGGATGGTAGCTTTTGGTCGAACAACTATGATCCCGGCACACCGGATACTGGTATGAGTTATGCCCTTCACGATATTGTTTCTACCGACTTTGCTGGTACGTATGTGTTGAATGCCGTCGGTGATTCCGGAAGATTATTGTATTCTTCAAACGGCTCTACATGGAATGAAGCTGTGACGAATATAAGCGATGACTTGCGTGCAATTACTTCCGGTGCGTATAGTGGCAGTAATTTACTGATCGGTGTTGGAGATAATGGACGAATCGTTTCTTCATCCGATGGCAGCACATGGACAACAGGTACAATAGCGTCTGTTGGAAATATCAATGATGTTATATATTTCAACGGTAGTTTTATTGCGGTTGGAGATAATGGTTTGATTTTAACTTCCGTTGATGGAGGAAGTAACTGGAGTATCCAATACGTTGGAACAAACAGTTTAAGAAGTATCCATGCACGTGGAACAAATTATATTATTGTCGGAGATAGCGGAACAGTTCTATATTCCAACAATGGAACAAGTTGGATCCCGACAACAGGTCTTGGTGTAGATTTGAAATCTGTTGTAGGAAGATGATAGGCGATGAAAATGACAAAAAAATGGTTTCGTGAAAACAGAAAAGGTCTGACGTTGGTTGAGCTCGTCATCACTCTTGCCATAGCAATTTTGATCCTGGGTGCGATCTTTAGCTTCTTTTTCTTTAACAACAGCCTATACAACAAAGGTACAGCACTTTCCCAGGTGCAGTTTGACGTACGTATGGCTTCCCAATATGTGACGAAAGAATTGCGAAATGTGGATGAAATCAGCACCACAGACAATGCATTGGCGGACAGTATGGATTTAACATCTCTTTCGGCAAAGTATCCTTTGGTCAATGGAATAAGTTTTGAAATCGTAAATAGCGGTACTCATTATATGGTATCCTACACGATCCAAGGAAGCGATGCATCTGGAGAAAACAATTATCAAATCGATACCAATGTTTTACTAAACAACATAACAAACACTACGCCGGGAAGCGGTTCGGTGATCTACTATGAATAAATTTTAAATGAAATTTTTTAAAAACTTCGGCAACTTGCCGGAGTTTTTTTATTCCTCTCTAAAATTTTTGAAGGAAATCATGGTAAGATGGAGAAAAAGAAATCAGGAAGTAATGTAAGGGGTTGACATCATGGAATGGTATTACATGTTCGTCGTATTTGTATTCGGTTTGTTGATTGGGAGTTTTTTGAATGTGGTGATCTATCGGCTACCGGAAGGGCAGTCCATTGCATCGCCGCCTTCCCACTGTCCCCAGTGCGGGACACCGCTCAAACCGGTGGATCTGGTTCCCGTTTTGAGTTGGTTGATGCTGGGAGGGAAATGTCGCTATTGCAAGGCCAAGGTACCGGCTCGGTATGCGTTAGTAGAGTTGTTGACGGGGTTTTTGTTTTTATTCACCTATCTGCAGTTTGGTCTCTCCTGGATGCTCTTGGTCCACCTTGTCTTTGTGGCAGTCCTCATTGCCATGACCTTCATCGACCTGGATCATCAGATCATACCCGATGAACTGAATGTCTTTTTGCTAGTGATCTTTGTCGTCGCCAACCTGGCCCTGGGCTTCATCCCATGGAAGGATGCCGTCTTTGGCGCTTTGGCTGGATTTATACCCTTGTTTCTACTGGTCCTCCTCACCGGTGGTGCCGGCATGGGCATGGGGGATGTGAAACTCATGTTTGTACTGGGCCTCTATCTGGGACTGTGGCATACCCTGTTGACCTTGTTTCTGTCCTTTATCTACGGGGGGTTCTTTGGAGTAGTACTTTTGGCGACTAAAATCAAAAAGCGGAAGGATGCCATACCCTTTGGTCCCTGGATCGCCCTGGCGGCTCTGACGACCCTGTATTTCGGCTCCAACCTCATCAGCTGGTATTTGGGCTTCCTCCTTTGAAAAACCGCGGGATCACCTATCTGGAGCTTGTGGTGGTGGTTGGGATCCTGGGCATCTTGCTTGCTGTGGCCGGTTTTGGGTCAAACGTGTTTTCCACCATCAAAGACCAGCGGGCATTGGACCAGGATATCCGGGTGATCCATAAGAGTCTGGTGGAGGCAAGGAACCAGACCATCCTGGATGGCCGGAAGCGGCAGGTCCTTGTATCCGGCAGTTGCATGTATCTTCAGACCGTCACTCCTTCCGGCACTACGACGGAAAAAATACCCTATCATGAGAACCTGCGTTTGGTCACCAACACCTACAGCAGCAAAAAATTGATCTTCTATCCGGAAGGCACCGTCAGTTCCGGTGGAAGCATCACCTTCCAAAATAAATCAGGAACCAAGAAAACCATTGTCGTGCAAATCGGAAGCGGCAGAATTTACTGGAAAGAGGGTTGATCATCCTGAAGGTGAAAGGTTTTACGTTTATCGAGATCATCGTATCCATCTTTATTCTTTGCATTTTATCCATTTCTTTTCTATTCATGTCTACCTTTTATTTGTCCGCCATGGCCAGGGCGTCCAGTCGCTACGAACAGACGAATCGGGCGGAGGAAGTGTTGGAAGCCGTGGTATCGGATCTGAAGGAAGGACCGGCATCACCTGCGACCTATGAGGCTTTGGAGCAGCTCCATTGCAGTGAATATTATGAGGTGACCATCAAACCTTATGAGGGGAAGGATCGGACCCTGGAAGTGGAAGTCTGGCAGAAAGAAAATGGAATCGGCCTCCAAACCCTGGTACATGTGCCATGAAGAAAGCCAAAGGGTATAGCTTGATTGAACTGCTGATAGGGATGCTCTTGCTGAGCTTGGCATGGAGCATGGCCATGGGAATTCTGGGAAACCAACTCAAGACGGTACGTGCTTTGACCAACCGGATGGATGTGGAAACCAACGTTCGTCACACCATGATCCTGCTGGAACGACAACTGGAACAGTCGGACCGGATCATTGTTGAGAATGGAACCATGTATCTGAGGGATCTGGAAAATCCTGTTTATCTCAATTATTATAGCCTGGAGGGGATCTATTTGCACAAGAACAAGGTCTATGAAAATCTGCGTTCCATCGGTTTGGGATCCAAGTCCCAGATGGCCTATCCCATAACTTCCTTTCAAATGGAAGCCCAGGAAGACGGTACTGTTCTGTTGACCGTGGAGAGTACTTTTGAAGAACAAGTCTATCGCCTGACCAAAGTGGTCACACCGGCTTCTCCGGTGGTTACCCTTGAGTAGGGGAGGGAAAACCGGATCCACCAGAGGTGCCATACTGCTTGTGGTGTTGATGCTGGTTCTTTTTTTGTCCCTTTTTTCCCTGCTTCTCACCCCCATGACCCTCCTCCACCACAAAAGCATCGTCCACTATGGGGAGAGCATCTCCATGGAGAAATTGGCTTATGGCGTCCGGGAACTTGCCCTGGAACTATTGGAGAGGGAATGGACGACGGCATGGGATTCGGGCTGGGTTGTTTGGAACGAGGAACATTCTTACCGGTACCGGATCTCTTATGTTTCCGACTACGAAAGAACTTTGGACGTGTTTGTGAAAAATAATGTACTGGAAAGACATTTTTCCGGTAGGGTCGTCAAAAGCCTGCCTGTTCTATCCTTGAAGGACATGGCCGGCTATGGGATCTATTCTACAGAGGATCTTTTCATCGAGGATCTGGCAAAGATCCGGGCAACACCGCCATTGGTAGGCATCGGAACCCTTAAAAATATGAATATTTTCAATTTTGGCGGTCCAAACCGTTTAAACATGCATATAAATGGCAATATATACTTAGAGTCTATCCGTTGGGAAAGTTTTCATAATTCCTACGTCTTGAACCCATCTGTTCTGCCATTATACGACGACATCATGATGGGTGAATTTATTTATTTACTTCAGAACCGTTGTGGTGATAGAATGGGAATTGAAGGGAATCAATATTCACAAGTTGTGGATCTTGGTTCCATGCCGGATGATTTGGATGTGTTCGTGGTTGAAAACGTGGAGGAACTGACCGTGGGGGGAAGTTTTTCGGGACTTCTGATCCTTCGTCGCTGCAACAGGGTGGTGTTGGAGGATGTGGAGATCACCGGAATGATGATCTTGAGCGGTTGCCAGGTCCATTCCATGGTGGATGGACGGATCCATGGTGTTTTCGGGTTGGTGGAGACCTTCGGGTCCACTCCCCTTGATCTGGAATTGGAGTACGATCCCCAGTTCCTGACAGGGTTGGAAGAATACCTGACCATGGAGATCACCGAACCGGCGAATCGAGGGCAAGTGTACGTGGAGGAGTTTACGCAATCGCAGTAAACTTCGTAAAAGGGGGGATGAAGTTTGTTAGGCAAAAAGCAATCAGTAACGGTGTTTGATTTTGGCAGCAAGAATTCAAAAATGGTCACCGCCACTCTTCGGGACCGGGAGATCCAGGTGGAAGGCTATCAGATCTTGCCCACACCGGACGGAGCCATCGATAATGGCAACGTGACGGACCCGGAAGCCGTGGGGAAAATGGTGGATACCTTTTTGAAGCACGGGAAGTTGGGGGAAGCCAGGCTCCTTCTTTCATCCAGCGATGTGGTCATACGGACCTTTGATCTTCCAAAAATGGAAATGAACGAACTCAAGGAAGCCGTCAAGTACGAAATGTCCGTATTGTTGCCGGACCGGATGGAAAACTATATCGTGGACAGCAGCCTGGTGGACGAATTCGTGCGCCAGAACGAAGACGGTGAAGAGGTCATGATGAACACCATGCAGGGTGTCGCCGTTCCCAAAAACATGGTTTACGAGTACCTGGAGATCTTCAACCGAAACAACGTGGAGATCGAAGTGGTGGACGTCCAGTCCAACGCCCTGATCAAGTTGGTGAACGGACCGGTGACTTGTTTCGATTTGCGGTTGCCCGACGGTGGGGAAGCCAAGGATATAGCCATCATCGATTTGGGAAACCAGAAGACAGGCATCACCCTATTGGAAAATCAGAAATTATTCCTGCAGCGTTCTTTGGCCGTCGGTGGACGGGATATAACGAAGATCATATCCGAAGCACTGGACATGTCCATGGATGAGGCGGAAGAATGGAAACGAAACAACGACTTCGCATTTCTCCGAAAAGAGGAACTCAACGAAGTGGAAAAAATGCTCTACGACCAGATCACCAACGTGCTCTACGACATCACCATGGAAATAAATCAAGTCTTGGAATTTTTCATATCCATGTCCAAACAGAAAAAGCTGGACCGGATCTTCCTGGTGGGCGGCGGGTCCTGCATCCCCGGCGTGGGTGAATACATCCAGCGCTACACCAACATTCCTACCGTGTGGGTGGACCGGTTGGTGAACGTAGCGTTCAAAGATCTCAAGAGCAACAATCATGTGCCGTTCCTTGTGGATGCCATCGGCGCCGTCGTTAGGAGGGTGTGACCATGCGCGATATCAACCTGCTACCTAAGGATCTCAATCTAAAAAAAGATGTCAAGAAGAAACGTTCCATGAATATTCTTCTGGTTTTACTGGTTCTGGCACTCCTTTTGGTGGGCTACGGAGCCTTGTACAGTTTCAACCGTCAAACGGAACGGGACTTGGTGGATGTGGAAAACCAAATCGCCGCTTTAGCGGAAGTACAAGCCAGAAAGACCCTGGTGGAGAAAAAACAACAGGAATTGGCTTATAGAGAGCAAAGATCATCTGAACTAGACGTGAACAAGATCAACTTTTACAACTTGTTGACCAAAGTGGAGACCACCTTGCCGGAAAGCGTCAGCTTTATCACGCAAAATACGGGCAGCGGTACCATGACCATCAGCGGCGTAGCCAAATCACGGGATGAAGTGGCCGATTTTGCCGCCAAACTGAACCAGATCGACAATGTCTCCAACGTATGGATCAACTCCGTACGGGCCGCAGACAACGATATTTATGAATTCAACATGAATTTAGTGTACAGCAACGGAGGTGATCAGCAATGAGTTTGAGCAGACGGGAAAGAATACTTGTCACTTTGTTGTTGGTCGTGGGAATCGGATTCCTATATATCAACTATTTGATTCTTCCGAAATACGACGAGTGGACAGCCAATAAGGCTACCTTGGCCCAACGCCAGACGGTTTTGGACGAGCTTCAGGCACTGGACCGGGGAAACACCTTGGAAGTGGAAGAAGCCAGGATCGAGGAACTCTCCAACCAATTGGATGAAGTCATACCAAGAGACACCATGCTACCCTTGTTGTATCTGGATCTTTTGAAACAGGTGGAAGACTCCGACGTGGACTTGGGAAGCGTAGACTTCGGATTGCCGGTGAAAGCGGAAACGGAAGGGCATGAAGGCACCTTCCTCAACAGCATAGATGTACGGATGAACCTGTCCGGCAAATATGCGACCCTGGATGAGTTTGTCCGGTTGGTCTATACCAACGGCAGAAAACTGACGGTGGAATCGGTGAACTACAACTTGAGCGACGGTTTGGTCAATGCCAACATCGTCCTTCGTTCCTATGCATTCTTGAAAGATGGAGAAAGCTTTACGGCTTTTGAAGATTATGAATTCATCGAAGGCAAGGATTTCGGCAAGGAAAACCCATTTGACTACATACCTCCTGCTTCCGGTGGGACCGGTGGTACAGGCGGTACTGGCGGAACTGGTGGTACCAATGGAGACGACGATGATGATGACGAAGATGATGATGATGATGGTGACACCAACGGAAACGCCAACACGGGAGACAATCCGCAAACCGGTTTGTTCGGACCTCGCATCGTTGTGGATGATCCCTTGGATCTGATCAGCGGCGGGACCGTGGAAGGAAACCGGGTCTATCTGAAATTTGTCAGTTTCCATCCTTTGGAGAAAGCGACCCTCAATGGTCGGGAGATCAGTCTCCAGTACAACGACGTCATGGTCACCACTCCGGGAACGTTCGAAGTGGTGGTGGAAGACATCAACGGAAATACGGACACTTTTACTTTTACCTTGAAGAAATAAACACCAGCCCGAAACTCCCATATGGTTTCGGGCTTTTTCCCATTGAATGAAGGAGCAGGTCATGAAGAAATCAACGGTCACGATCAAGAATTTAAAACTGAATAAGGAAAACACCAACATCTGTGTTCCAGTTCTGGAAAAAACCGTGGTGGAGGCCATCAAGGAAGGCAAGCAGGCGGGGATCGCCCAACCGGACCTGATGGAGATCCGCCTGGATCTTTTGGAAGAAAACCAGCTGGGAAACGCCCAGGACATTTTTATTGCATTAAGGGGGCATATGCCCTATTTGCCTCTCTTGGCCACCTACCGCAGTCAAGGAGAAGGGGGCAATGGAAAAATGGACGCCAAAGGCGTTTTTGGGCTTTACAGGGCCATCGATGCTTCCGGATGTGTGGATATGGTGGATCTGGAGATGTCTTGGGATCCCGCCATCCTCCAGGAGGGGTTGGAGCATTTTACCCAAAAAGGGGTGGCCACCCTGGTCTCCTACCACAATTTTGACGGTACCCCAACAGTGGAGGAGATGGTCAACCAATTTATCCAGGGGGAACAAATGGGAGCCGACCTGGTGAAGATCGCCGTCATGCCCCAGTCTCCCAAGGATGTGGCCGGTCTTTTTGCCGCTTGTGCCAACGCCTGGGATGTATTGACCATTCCATATGTGGGGATCTCCATGGGGGATCTTGGCAAAATAACAAGGATCGGGGCTTCCACCTTCGGCAGCTGCATGACCTTTGCAGCGGAAAAGAACAAGACCTCGGCACCGGGTCAGATAGAGACAACAAAACTCCGGCGGGTCCTGGAGATCCTGAACGATGAGGATGATACCCCATGAGTAGAAACAACATCTCCCTGATCGGTTTTATGGGGACGGGGAAGACCACCATCGGACGAAACCTGGCCAAAGCCTTGAACTACGAATTCGTGGACGTGGATCGGTTTATTGAAGAACAGGAAGGGATGACCATCAGCCAGATCTTTTCCTGCTGGGGGGAAACCTACTTCCGCCAACTGGAGACCAAGGCTCTGAAAGAGATCTTGCAGAAGGAAAAACAGGTCATCTCCACCGGTGGAGGCATCGTCATAAAAGAGGAGAACCGGCAGCTGCTGATGGAGCATTCTTTTGTGGTGGCCTTGAAGGCAACTCCCCGTAATCTATACTTCCGACTCAAGGAAAGCACCACCAGACCGCTGATCCAGGGACCCCATCCGGAACGTACCATCCGACACATGATGCACAGGCGCTATCCCTACTACAACCAGAACCATTTCAGCGTGGAAACGGACCGGCATAATGTAGCGGATAGTGTGTCACTTATTATGGAAAATTATATGGAAAAGCGGAGTGCTTTATGATAGTATAATTAAGGTATTACAGCAATCATACGGAGGGATAATATGGTATCTGCAGGAGATTTTAGAAAAGGGATCACCTTTGAAATGGATGACGATGTCTATGTGATCATCGATTTCCAGCACGTCAAGCCGGGAAAAGGTGCGGCCTTTGTGCGTGCAAAGATAAAAAACGTCAAAACAGGCAGTGTTGTGGAGCGGACATTCAATCCGTCGGAGAAGTTTCCGAAAGCCCACATCGAAACAAAGGAAATGCAGTATCTCTACAACGACGGCAACTTGTATTACTTCATGGATCAGGAGACATTCGAACAGATCCCTCTGAACTACGACCAGGTGGAAGAAGCCATGAAGTACCTGAAGGAAAACAACAACGCCACCATCAAGTTCATCAAGGGACAGGCCTTCTCGGTAGAAGCCCCATTCTTTGTGGAACTGGAAGTGACGGAAACGGATCCCGGATTTAAAGGGGATACGGCAACAGGAGCCAACAAACCGGCCATCGTGGAGACCGGTGCCCAGATCACCGTACCGCTGTTCGTGGAGATCGGCGATGTGATCCGCATCGACACGAGGACCGGGGAGTATATGGAAAGAGTTTAATGCAAAGTAATGCAATATGATCCAGGTTGGGTTATAATGAACAAAAGGAGGTTTGCATGATGGACTACATTAAAGAAAAAGTGTCTTATGTCAAGGGATTGTGCGATGGAATGGAAATCGACGAGACCACAAAAGAAGGCAAATTGTTTCTGAAGATCATCGAGATTTTAGGAGATTTGACCGACGCGGTAGAAGGGCTGGATGAAGCCTACGACGATCTGGAAGATTATGTGGAACTGATCGATGAAGATCTCATGGAAGTGGAAGACGAACTCTACGACCTGGAAATGCTGGATGACGACGATGATGAGGACGATTTCGACGAAGACGACATCTTCGAAGTGGAATGCCCCAATTGCGGAGCGGAATTCATCACCGATTTCGACGACATGGAAGATGAAGATTTCCAACTGGAATGTCCCGAATGCGGTTACGTTTTGGACATTATGGACCTGATGTGCGAATGCGACGACGAAGACTGTGACTGTCACAGCGATTCGGAAGAAGACGAAACAGAATAAGAAAACATCAAAGACCTCAGGCAGGAATGCTTGGGGTCTTTTTGTACCCAGTTGTTGGAGCATATAATTGGTTTAGAAAAAGTTAGAAGGGTATAATACCAGTAATACAAATGTTTCCACAGGAGGTTTTCCATGGCAAACGAAAAGGCAAATCCCCCTTACTACTATTCCAACAAGGGTTCTTTTGACGCCCATCTGTTTCATGAAGGTACGTTTTATCGAAGCTACGAATTTCTCGGAGCACATCCTTATGAAAAAGCCACCCGATTCGTCGTTTGGGCCCCCAGGGCTCAAGCAGTTTTTGTCGTAGGCGATTTCAACGACTGGCAGGAAGACTCCCTGCCCATGGAGCGGATCCACAACAGCGGCCTTTGGGAGATCTGCATCAGCGGTGTTGAAACCTTCGACAAGTACAAGTACCGGATCATCGGCCAGGACGGTTCTGTAGGAATGAAAGCAGACCCTTATGGTTTTCACAGCGAGGAACGTCCGGGGACGGCATCCAAATTTTTCGACATTACCAAGTACCGATGGAAAGACCGAAACTGGATCAAAAACCGAAACAAGACCCGACCCTATGATCGCCCCATTTCCATTTATGAAATGAATCTTCTATCCTGGAAGAAGGGGAGGGACGAGAGCCAGCTCTCCTACAGCCAGATCGCAAAAGAACTGGTGGTCTATCTGAAAAAGACCGGCTTTACCCATGTGGAACTGATGCCGGTGATGGAACATCCTTTCGACGGATCCTGGGGGTATCAGACCACCGGATATTATGCACCCACCAGCCGATATGGGACACCGAAGGATTTCATGGCCTTTGTGGACCTTCTTCACCAAAACGGGTTCGGCGTCATTTTGGACTGGGCCCCGGCCCATTTCTGCCGGGACGACCACGGCCTTCGCATGTTTGACGGGACCGCCTGTTTTGAATCCGTGGACAACCGCAGGGCTGACAACATCCAGTGGGGCACCTCCAACTTCGATTTTTCCAAACCGGAAGTTCTCAGTTTTCTCATTTCCAACGCCATGTACTGGCATGAATACTTTCATATTGACGGGCTGCGCATCGATGCAGTGGCCTATATGCTCTATTTGAATTTTGCCGGTGCGGATCTGAAAAACGAACAAGGAGGTTTTGAAAATTTCGAAGCCATCGAGTTTATTCGAAAACTGAACAAGGTGGTTTTTGAACATTTTCCCGGCACCATGATGATTGCCGAGGAATCCACCGCATGGCCACTGGTCACCGGGCCGGTGGACCAGGGAGGACTGGGTTTCAACTTCAAGTGGAACATGGGCTGGATGAACGACATCCTGGATTACATGGAGACGGATCCTCTATATCGAAAAGGAAAACAGCATGCCCTGACCTTTTCCATCACCTACGCCTTCTCCGAGAATTTCGTACTGCCCCTGAGCCACGACGAAGTGGCCCATGGGAAAAGGTCTCTCTTGGACAAGATGCCCGGGGAATACGAACAAAAATTTGCCAACCTTCGACTGTTGTACTTATACATGTTTACCCATCCCGGCAAAAAGCTTCTATTCATGGGAGGGGAGTTTGCCCAATTCATCGAATGGAACGAATGGCAGGAACTGGACTGGTTTTTACTGGACTATGAACTTCACGGGAAAATGCTCACCTACGTCAGCGAACTCAACAAGTTTTACAAGGAAGAGAAACCCCTGTACGAACTGGATGAAAGTTTCGACGGCTTTGACTGGGTGGAGCATGAAAATCATCAGGAGAGCATTCTGATCTACGAACGGGTGGACAGGCGGGGGGATCGCCTGCTCATTGCCTTGAACTTCACCCCTGTAGCCAGAACGGATTATCCCATCGGGGTGATGGAACCGGGATCCTACAAGACCGTGTTCCATTCGGACCGGATCCGGTATGGTGGAAACACCCTCCGGCCCAAGTCCGCCAGGACCCGAAAGCAAGGTCATCACCATCGACCGTATTCCATAACCGTGGACATACCGGCCCTGGGAGGGGTCGTTCTAAAAAATTCACCGAACCAAACGACACGCGGAAAAAAAGGAGGGCAATAACATGAAGAGAGAAAAAGTATTGGCCATGCTCCTGGCAGGCGGCCAGGGAACCAGGCTTCGCACCTTGACAAAGGACATTGCAAAACCTGCCGTGCCCTTTGGCGGGAAGTACCGCATCATCGATTTTCCTTTGAGCAATGCCGCCAATTCGGGCATTACAGACATAGGGATCCTGACCCAGTACAAGCCCTTCCAGCTCAATGAACATATCGGGATCGGATCCCATTGGGATTTTGACCGAAACACGGGAGGCCTTCGGATCTTGTCTCCCTATACCAATGAAGCTGGAGGCAGATGGTACCAGGGGACGGCCAATGCCATTTACGAGAACATCAGCTTTATCGATCATGTGGATCCCAATTACGTGTTGATCTTGTCCGGCGACCACATCTACAAAATGGATTACAAGAAGATGCTGGAGTTCCACAAGGAGAAAAATGCCCAGGCCACCATATCTGTCATTGAAGTGCCCTGGGAGGAAGCATCCCGTTTCGGCATCATGGCCACCGATGAAGAAGGACAGATCGTGGAGTTTGCAGAAAAACCGGAAAAACCAAAAAGCAATCTTGCTTCCATGGGGATCTATATTTTTGACTGGCCGGTACTCCGCGAATATCTGATCGAGGACATCAAAAATCCCGATTCCAGCAACGACTTCGGAAAAGACATCATCCCGACCATGCTGCAAGACGGCAAAAAGATGGTGGCCTACACCTTCGAAGGATATTGGAAAGACGTAGGAACGATAAAAAGTTACTGGGAAGCAAACATGGACCTGCTCTCCGAAGACGATACCCTGAATGTGTATGATCGGAGCTGGCGGATCTTTACAAAAAACAAAAACTTGCCGCCCCAGTTTGTTTCCGACACGGCAGAAGTGTACAACTCTCTGATCAACGAAGGATGCATCGTAGAAGGTCACCTGGACCGATGCGTATTGTTCAGTGAAGTTCGGGTGAAACAGGATGCCTACGTTCACAACAGCGTGGTCCTGTCCAACGCCACCATCGAAGAAGGTGCACGAGTCTACAACGCCGTGGTCATGGAAGGGGTCACGGTGAAAAAGGGCCAGGTTATTGGAGACAAAGACAATGGCAAGGTTTTCCTGGTATCAGAAGACACCATCATTGAAGAATAATAGGGGGGACAAAAATGGATAATTGCATGGGGATCATCGACTTCAACAATATTGAAGAAAATTTCGGAAAGTTATGCAAAAGCAGGCCCATGGCCATGCTGCCCTTTGGCGGTCGATACCGGTTGGCGGATTTTTTCCTGTCCAACATGGTGGATCACGACATCAACAACATCGGTGTCTTTACAGGCACCAAGATCCGAAGTGTCATGGACCACATGGGCAGTGGAAAGCCCTGGGACTTGAACCGGCGATTCAAAGGACTGTTTATTTTCCCGCCCCTTTTTGATGAGGAAAAAAACGGTGGGTATGGTGACTTGCAGCAATTCTTCAACAATGACGAATTTTTTGCCCGAAGTACGGAAGACAATATTTTTCTCAGCAACACCAACATGCTGGTGAAAATCGACATGGAGCGAGCCTACAAACATTTCAAGGAGACGGATGCAGATGTCACCTTGATCTGCAAACGGGTAAAAGATCCCAACGGGAAATTCATCAACTGTGAAAAAATCAAAAAGGACGACAACGGGTGTGTGAAAAGCGTGGGAGCCAACCTGGGTACGGAAGAAGAGTTCGACTTGTATGTAGGAAGCCTGTTCATCAAAAAAGAGGTATACCGGCAACTGGTCCGGGAAGCCATTGAAGAGGGGAATGCCCGTTATTTGAGGGATGCCCTTCTACGAGGGATCAACAAATACAAATTCAACTGTTTCGAACATGTAGGCCATATCGAAAGCATACGAAATGTAAAGAATTATTTTGACGCCAACATGAACTTGTTGGAGCCGGAGATCTACAACGAAATGTTCTTCAAATACGGCATCGTCTATACCAAAAATCAGGACGAGCCATCCACCTTCTACAAGGAGAACGCCGTCGTGAAAAACTCTTTGATCGCCAACGGCTGTACCCTGGATGGCAGTGTCCAAAATTCCATCTTGTTCCGGGGCGTAAAAATCGGGAAAAACGCCATTGTCAAAAATTCCGTCATCATGCAAAAGACGGTCATTGGAGAGAATGCCGTCATCGTCAACGCCATCCTGGACAAATACGTCACCGTGGAAGACGGGGTGGAGATCATCGGAAACCATACGGTGCCTTATGTTGTGGAAAAAGACATGGTCATCAGCAAGGAGGCGCAACGATGAATATTTTATTTGCAGCCGCAGAAGTGGTCCCATTCATAAAAACAGGAGGACTGGCCGACGTGGCCGGTTCTTTGCCGGCGGCGCTGAACAAGGGCACTACCCAGGTGCGGGTGGTGCTTCCCTTGTATAAAAGCATCAAAGAAAAATACGGAGATCTTTTGGAGAAAGTGACGGAGTATACTGTGGACTTGGGCTGGCGCAACCAGTACGTCGGCGTTTTTTCCCTGGAACACAATGGTGTCCTTCATTATTTTTTGGACAATGAATATTATTTCAACCGGGACGGCATCTACGGTTTTTTTGACGATGGAGAACGATTCAGCTGGTTTTCCAAAGCGGCTGTCCTCTTGTGCAAGCATGTGGATTTCAAACCGGATGTCATCCACGCCAATGACTGGCATACAGCGTTGATGAACCTGTATGTGGCCGACTTTGCCATCGGGGATGAAGACTATAAAAACATGAAGACGGTTTTCACCATCCACAACCTGAAATACCAGGGCGTTTTCGATGCAGACATGATGGGAGACGTCATGGGGATCGACATCCGCTATTTCCACGAAGACGGGATCCGTTTCTACAACCAGATCAATTTTATGAAAGGGGGCATCGTCTACAGCGATGCAGTGACCACGGTCTCGGAAAGCTACGCCACCGAGATATTGGATCCGTATTTCGGCGAACAGCTGGATGGGATCCTTCGAAAGCACCAGGACAAACTCCACGGTATCGTCAACGGCATCGACTACGAGGAATTCAGCCCCTCCAAAGATCCCCACTTATACAGCAACTATGACCTGCGCAGCGTCCACACCAGAAAACGGGAGAACAAGGCCTGGCTGCAAAACCGTTGGGGACTACCTACAGAAGGGGACATTCCCATGATCGGCATGGTCAGCCGCCTGGTAGACATGAAGGGCTTGGACCTGGTGGCCCACATTTTTGAAGAACTGATCCAGGAGGACATCCAGTTCGTCGTCCTGGGAACAGGAGACAAGGAATACGAAGACATGTTCCGTTACTTTGCACACCGCTATCCGGAAAAAGTTCGGGCCAATATCCACTTCTCCGAAGGGGAGGCCCACCAGATCTATGCAGGCAGCGATATGTTTTTAATGCCTTCCAAGTTTGAACCTTGCGGGATCAGCCAGTTGATCTCCCTGCGTTACGGTACCATACCCATCGTGCGGAGCATCGGCGGATTGCGGGATACGGTGGAGCCTTACGATCGGGAGAAGCAAACAGGCAACGGATTTTCCTTTACCGATTATAATGCACATGATATGCTATTTACCATTAAACATGCACTCAGCACGTACAACGACAAAGATGCATGGAAAGAACTGATCCGAAGAGCCATGAAGTCAAAAAACGACTGGAATGCCTCTTCGGCAAAATATCGAAAGTTGTACGGCAATCTGATGAAAAAATAGAGGTGGAAGAATGCTGACTAAAGATGTTTTTGTGACAGAATATGAAAAGATGTTGTACTCCATTTTTGGAGACGATTTTGAGGAAAGCACGATCCAGGAAAAATATACGGCCCTTTGCGCCCTGGTGAAGATCTTCAGCGGAAAACGGTGGCATGCCACCAGGAGAAAGCAGGAGGAAAGTGGAGAAAAAGCAGTCTATTATTTTTCCATGGAATTTTTGACCGGAAAATTTTTACGAAAAAATCTGGAATATTTGGATGTCTATGATATTGCAGAGGAATATTTTGAAGAACGGGGCGTCTGCATGGCAGATTTGCTGGATGCGGAACATGAACCGGGCCTGGGCAACGGAGGTCTTGGTAGACTGGCTGTGGCCTTTTTGGATTCCCTCAGTTCCTTGGCCATGCCTGGGCATGGATATGGGATTCGCTATGAAAAGGGGCTGTTCCAGCAAGTCATCGACAATGGAGCACAGCGGGAAAAACCGGACAGCTGGCTGGTGGAAGGAAACATCTGGGAACGAAAAATGTACCAGGAAAAACTGGAGGTCCGCTTCGGCGGCAGGATCCTCTACATTCCCAAAGGAGGCAATAAATACACCTTCAAACATGTGGATTATCAGACGGTCTATGCCGTTCCTTATGATATCCCCGTTTTGGGATTTCGAAACGACAACGTGAACACCCTGCGATTGTGGGGTGCGGAAAGCAAGGACGATTTGAACCTGGTGGAATTCGGCAAGGGGAACGTTTGCGGAGCTTTTGAACAGATCAACCGGGTCAAAAGCATTTCCCAAGTCTTATATCCGGATGACACCACATATGATGGCAAGCGGTTGCGGCTGCAGCAGGAATACTTCCTGGTTTCTTCCGGGATCCAGGACATTCTAAGAAACCATTTGCGGTTGGAAAGACCCCTGGCAAAACTGCCGGAGTATGTGGCCATCCACATCAACGACACCCACCCGGCCATGGCCGTACCGGAACTGATGCGGATCTTGATGGATGAGTATAATTTCGAGTGGGAAGATGCCTGGCGGATCACGGTAAAGACTTGCGCCTTCACCAACCACACTCTGCTGGCGGAAGCCATGGAAACCTGGGATGTAGGCCTCTATCGGGAACTGTTGCCCAGGATCTGGCAGATCACGGAAGAGATCAACCACCGGTTTGTCCATGCCTTAAAATCCAAATACAACGTCCAAGATCCAGCTAAACTGGAGAAGTTGTCCATCATCAAAAACAATGCGGTACACATGGTCAACATAGCCATCGTCGGGACCCACAGCATCAATGGGGTTGCAAAACTCCATTCCGATCTTTTGAAAGACAAGGAATTGAATCATTTTTATCAGATCTATCCGGAGCGGTTCAACAACAAGACCAACGGGATCATCCATCGTCATTGGCTCCTCAGTGCCAATCGGGGTCTTACATCTCTGGTTCGGGACCTGATCGGAGACGACTTCATGACCAATCCAAGGGAATTGCACAAATTGAGGGCCTATGAAGACGATCCTGCAGTCCTGGAGGAGATCGCCAAGATCAAGCACCGCAACAAGGTGACCATGGCCACATACATCCACTATACCACTGGCATCACTGTCAACCCATACAGCATCTTCGACATGCAGGCAAAGCGGATCCACGAGTATAAGCGACAGTTGCTCAACATCCTCCACGTCATGCATCTGTACAAGACCTTGAAGGCGAACCCCAATATGGACATTACACCCAGGACTTTCGTGTTTGCCGGTAAAGCGGCACCAGGGTATTATATCGCCAAGGAGATCATCAAGCTGATCAACACCGTAGCCAAGACGGTCAACAACGATCTGACCATCAAGGAAAAGATCAAGGTGGTCTTTCTGAAGAATTACAATGTAAGCGTAGCCACCAACATGATCCCGGCAGCCGACGTCAGCCAGCAGATCTCCACCACCACAAAAGAAGCTTCCGGCACCAGCAACATGAAGTACATGATGAATGGAGCCATCACCCTGGCGACGCTGGATGGAGCCAATATCGAGATCCGGGATGAGGTGGGAGAGGAGAACATCGTCCTCTTCGGCCTGAAGGCAGATGAAATCCACGAACTGTACCGAACTGGATCCTATGATTCGGCTGCCCTCTACAACAGCGACCAGGTCATACGGGAAACAGTGAACAGCCTGATCAGCGGCGAATTCCATGTATCCCAGGAAGAGTTTCGGGCCATTTACGACACGTTGGTCAAATACGGGGACAAGTTTTTTGTCCTTAAAGATTTCAACGACTACAAAAGAGCGCAGGCCACCATCAACGACTTGTACCAGGATGAAAAGCAATGGGCGGCCATGTCCCTTCGAAATACGGCGGCCAGCGGCGTCTTTTCTTCGGATTACACCATCCAGCGCTATGCAAAAGAGATATGGAACATCAAGAGCCTGACGGATGGAAAGGGATGGTGACTCTATGAACTGGATCGATTACAAGACCACCACAAAAGCACTGGGCCCCATCGTGACGGAAGACGGTATCGTCATTCGGGTATGGGCCCCCGGTTGTGATCAAGTGGAACTGGCTTTATACGATCACCCAAAACAAGTGCGAAGAAGGACATACCCCATGATACGGGATGAGAACCATGTGTTTGAATGCCGTTTGGAAAGACATTTCATCGGCAAGTGCTATACCTTTCTTTTGGACGGAGGGAAGGAAGTGACGGACCCCTATTCCTTGGGGATTACGGAAAACAGCACCAAATCCGTGATTCTGGATCCGGAGAAAATGGATCCTCCTGGATGGAAGGAACATGTGGCCGATCATCGGTCCGCTTGCACTAATTGTCTGGATGCCGTCGTTTACGAGGTCCATGTGAAAGATTTTACCGTGGATGCCAGCTCTGGAGCGGAGCATCGGGGCAAATATTTGGGCATGGTGGAAAAAGGGACCACTTGTGACGGATTGTCCACAGGATTGGACCATCTCAAAGAATTGGGTGTCACCCATATCCACCTGCTGCCCGTATACGACTTTTTAACGGTGGATGAAGATCCCCGTCTCTTTTACGAAGACGACAACTACAACTGGGGATACGATCCCGAGCATTACAACGTGCCGGAAGGCTCCTATGCCACCGATCCCAATTCCTACTACAACCGGATCTATGAATTGAAAATACTCATCATGACCCTGCAAAAGGAAGGATTCTCCGTTGTCATGGATGTGGTTTACAATCATACCTATCGTGGAAAAACCAGCAATTTCGAGCAGCTGGCCCCAGGATATTACCATCGGACCTGGCCCGACGGGACCTTGTCCGACGGGTCCGGCGTGGGCAACGAGCTGGCATCGGAGCGGTTTATGACTAGAAGGTTCCTCTTTGAATCTCTGGAGTATTGGTTGGACAGCTTCAACATGGACGGCTTTCGCTTTGACCTGATGGCCCTCATCGACATGGAGACGGTCCATCTTCTGGTGGAACGGCTGCGCTCCAAACGGGAGGATGTTTTCATCTACGGGGAACCCTGGATGGGTGGAGAGTCGGTACTGCCCGATGCACAGCGAACCACCAAGGGCAAGCAAATGACCCTTTCTTATGCATTTTTGAACGACAATTTCCGGGATGCGGTAAAAGGGGACAGCAATGGAGAAGGCCGGGGATTTGTGCAGGGCGACTGCGACAAGCTCCATGGCGTGGAGACCGGGATCGCCGGATCCATCTATTACGACGACGGCCACATCGGTTTTGCCTCCAGCCCGAAAGAAAGCATCAATTACATCAATTCCCACGACAATCTGATCTTGTACGACAAAATGAAAAAAGTGTATCCCCATGGGACCGAATCCTTTATCGATCGGCAAAACAGATTGTCCTTTGCCTTGTTGTTTTTGGCCCAGGGAGTTCCCTTGATCCATGCCGGCAATGAATTTCTTCGCAGCAAGCAGCGAAACAGCAACAGCTACAATGCCCCCATCTCCATCAACGCCATGGACTGGCACAAAAAAAAGGAAAATCTTGCATTTTTTCATTTTATGAAGGATCTTATCGACTTTCGACGAAGGCATGTGGAATTTCGCCTGCGAAGCGTGGAGGACATCAAGAATCATTTGAAATTCATGGATTTGAAGGTAGACAATTGCCACGTATTGGGTTATACCATCAGAGATCCAAAACTAGACAACCGTTTTCTGTTTATTGCCGTCAACAGTGGAGAAGATCCCAAGCTGATCACTACCAGGAATCTGACGGACCATCTGATCAAAGAATACGAAATTTCCATCGAACATCTATGCATCGAGCAACTCTTCGACATGGAAGGGAAGATCTCCATGGAAAATCGGGAAAACAACCTGGACCCTCACGGCATCTACTTGAACGGACACGATTTTGGCATTTTCCGATTGACGGAAGATTGCACCACCTCATAGAAAGAGCCCCTTCAAAAGGGGCTTTTATTGACGAAGTTTCTTAATATTGTCTTCCAGCTGCTTCCAGTCTGGATCCGGATCTGCCTTGTATACCCAGTTGTTTTTGATGGTGCCGGGGCGGTTCATCCGATTGGCGGGAGACAGCTCCAGCAGATCCTGGAATTGGATCATGGCAAAAGCGGCATTGCTGTTTAGAACCGCTTCCAGCAACTGGTCGATGACAGGCGTCCCATCCTTGGTGCCCATCATTTTATCTACCGTTTGCCGTCCCCAATCGTCCAAGGTGGCGTACCAGTAAGGCAGGGGAGGGTTGTCGTGTGTGCCGGTATAGTAAACATAATGGTCATTGACGGACCCGGGCAAATGGGGATTGGAAGGGTCGTTGTCGAAGGCAAATTGGAGGACCCGCATGCCGGGATATCCAAATTCTGATTTTAGCCATTCCACTTCCGGTGTGATATCTCCCAGGTCTTCCACGATGAATTTCTTATCATGGAAGGTTTTTTTCAGCTGGTGGAGAAAATCCATGCCGGGTCCCCGTTTCCAGTGGCCGTTTCGGGCATCTTCATCTGCCGGTGGTACGGCCCAAAAGGATTCGAAGCCCCGGAAATGATCCAGACGGACCACGTCAAAACAGCGAAAAGCATGGGCGATCCGTTTTTTCCACCAGGAATAGCCGTCTTTGGCGTGGTTGGACCACTCGTAAACGGGTGTATTCCATTTCTGACCCTCCGGCGTGAAATAATCCGGTGGTGCGCCGGATACATGGTGGGGATGAAAGGTATGGTCCAGAGAAAACAGGGAAGGGTTGCACCAGACTTCCACACTGTCCAAGGGCACGTACATGGGAATGTCACCGACGATCTCGATGTTTCGTTTTTTGGCTTCCTTTTTCAAGTTTTTCCACTGGGAAAAGAACAAGTACTGGGTGAAGAGAAAAAAGCGAATGTCTTCTGACAGCAACTTTCCGTAAAAGTCCAAAGAATGGGGGTCCCTTGTGCGGATCCCTTCCGGCCAGAGAAGCCAGGGCTTGCCTCCAAATTGGATCTTCAATGCTTCATACAGGCAGTAATCCCATGCCCATGGATGATCCTTTTGAAAGGTTTCCAGGACAGGACTTGATTCCTTGTGCCTGCGCAAAAAATACTCTTTTAAAATGGGCATTTTCAACTGATAAGCCAGCTCATAATTTGCCTGGGAAGAACCGGATACTTTTTCCATCAGAATTTGATATTGATCCTTTAATTCATCATCGTCCAGCATGTTGATATCGATGTAGCGAATTTCACCGGCAAATGCGGAAGAAGAGGCGTAAGGGGAATAGACGTGGTCGATGGGGTGAATGGGCAGGATCTGCCAATAAGAGGCGCCTGCTCGCTGCAAAAAATCAAGGTATTTTAATGCATCCCTTCCCAGATTACCCAAGGGTTCTTTGGAAGGTAGGGATGAAACATGGAGTATGATGCCGAAACTCGTGCTCATGATCGTCTCCTTTAGAATGAGATATAGGATATCATACCACAAACTTGAAAATATTTCATGGAAGTAATAGAATGGAAACAGATAGAAAAGACTGGAGGAGGATCCTTTGAGAGTAGCAGTTTTTTTAGCCAATGGATTTGAAGAGATCGAAGCGTTGGCCACCGTGGATGTGTTGCGCCGCGCAGGATTTGACACAAAAACCGTCAGTATGGAAGAAGATCACATCGTGGAAGGCGCCCATGGCATTTCCGTCGTGGCAGATGACCGTTTTTCCGAAAGATCTTTTGTGAATACAGACCTGTTGGTGTTGCCTGGAGGAATGCCGGGTACTTTGAATCTGGGGAATCATTCCGGATTGATCCAACTGTTGATGGACCATGATTCCCGGGGGAAATGGATCGCCGCCATCTGTGCCGCACCTAAGATCTTGGGTGAACTGGGATTATTGAAGGGCCAGTTTGCCACTTGTTATCCAGGGTTTGAACAATACCTGGAAGGAGCGGTCCTGGTGGATGAAAAAGTTGCCGTTTCCTCTCATTTCGTTACAGGAAAAGGTGCTGGAGCAGCAGTGGACTTTGCGTTGAAGCTGGTGGAATTGTTCATCGACTTGGAAACGTCAGAATCGTTGCGAAAAAGTTTGATCGCCGACTAAGGAGAAATGGAGACAGCATGAAATACAAACTCATCGTAATGGACATGGATGGTACGGTATTGAAATCCAACCACAACGTCTCCCGACAAAGCAGAAATGTATTGGATCGGGCGCGAGCAGCTGGGATCCGGGTCACACTGGCCTCCGGTCGCAATTTCAACAACATGCTTCACATCGTAAAGAAACTTGGAATTGTAGAGCCCATTGTATCCAACGACGGGGCTTTGATCAAAGATCCTGTAACGGGGGAAGTTCTTTTCGAAGATTATTTTCAACCGGATTGCCTGGTCAAAATTTTGGAGGAAATTCATCGCCATGGACTTACTTATACCATCAATTTTGATTATGCTAGCGTCTCCAACCGTTCCATGAATTATTTGGGATTTCTTCAGCGCATGGGCTTAAGAGCCATCGCCGCAGGGATCTATGAAAAGGGAGTCCGTGTAACCAAGACCCATGAAGAGATCGTTTCTGATATCTTGGATAAAAAACACAAAGCCTACAAGGTGACCACCTTGAACAACGATCCGGAGGCCCACGGCATGGAAGAGACTTCCCGCTGGATCGAAGAGCATTGGGGAGACTGTGCAAAAATATCCTATTCCGGGTTGAAAAACTTTGACGTATTGCCCGTCCATGTTACCAAATCCCACGGGCTGATCGTATTGCAGGAGCATTACGGCATCAATAGGGAAGAGATCATCGCCTTCGGCGACAGCTATAACGATTTGGAGATGCTCCGTCATGCCGGTTTCGGAGTGGCCATGGGCAATGCTTCCGACCATGTAAAAAACACCGCGGATTACGTTACAAAAACCAACGATTCCCACGGTGTTGCTTACGCTATTGAAAAATTTATATTAAACGATTTGGATATGGACTAAAAGACAAATTCTTCGAATCGTTCCTTTTGTGCCTTGCAAATGGGGCAACGCTCCGGAGGATTCTTTCGGGCACACAAATAACCGCATACCTTGCAGCGCCATACAGGGAAGGCCGTTTTGGAAACAGCGGCTCCCTTTTTGATTGGATCGGATTTTTTAGCCAAGACTTCCTTTCTTCGGTCGGGTATGGCTTCCGGTTCCTGCTCGCCATTGGCAATGGATTCATTGACGTACAGGGCGCAATAGCAGGCGCCATAGTCGTTAAGATCCTCATCCCGGTAGTCGCAGGGACAGATGATGTCCAGGTCCTTTTCCATGTTCCCGTTGGCCAAACGGCAGGGACAGGCCTGATAACCGTATCGATCCGTATTTTCCAAGAGTCCCTGTGCCAGATCCTCCAGGAATTCCCGGTCGGGATTTAGAAGGTATCCTCCGTTTTCCGCATCTGCTTGCAGGGTTTTTAAATATTCATTGATTCTTTCTTGATCGATCATTTGAATCGCTCCTTGATCTCTCTCGGCTTGTATCCGTTGATGGATTCTGTATCGTTGATGACGATGGTGGGGAAGCTGGCTCGGGGATTGAATTTCATGATGATAAGTTCCAGCCGATCCTGCTCTTCCATATCTTCCAGATCCACGTCGATATAATCATAGGCCACTTTCAGATCTTTCAATAATCGTTTTGTTTTCTTGCACCAGGAACAGGTGCTTAAGGTATAGATCAAGACCTTTCCCTTGTCCTGTCCTTCTACATGTTGAATGTTTGCCATTGTTTTTCCTCCTCTTTTTAAGTTATCCAAGTTGCTATTCTTCCAGCAAGATCACCCGGGCGGGTGATGCTTCCACTCCCTTGATCTTTAAGGGAAGGGCGATCATCTGGTAGATCCCTTCTTTCACTTGCGCCAAACGGAGACCTTCCAGAATGAGGATGCCGTTTTCCAGCAAGGTCTTGTGGGTCCCGTAGTCCGGTTGATCCCTTTCGATCCCCAAAGCATCGATGCCCACACCATCCAGTCCAAGCTCTTTCAAATAAGCGGCGCCGTCTGCCTTCAAAAAAATAAAATCAAAGCGAAAGTCGTCTTCCAAGGAATTTTTTGTTTTTAAGAGCACAAAAGAAACACCGGACAAGTCCTTTTGTTGAAGATCCGCTTTGGTGATGCCATCCCTCACATGGGTTAGATCAAGTACCCGACACCTGGTGACCAGACGATCCAGGTCCAAGGTCTCCAGGGGAGGACCTCCTTGCACGAAATGCAGTGGCATGTCCAGATGGGTCCCGGTGTGCATGTCCATGGAAATATGGCTCTCCATGGCGTTGGATGACGCGAAATCCCTGGTGACGGTAATGGATGGCTTCTTTTCTTCCTTGTTTTTATAGACCTGCATGGTTTCTTCAATGGTCATGGTGATGTCATGGATCTTCATTGGGTGCCTCCTTTTTATGAGTTTCTACATGCCACCACTTGCGTTGGTCCCGTTCCAGGAGTTCATGGGCTTCCCATGGTCCCCGGCCCAGGTCCTCATATTCGCAAAGAGGGACCTGATCCAGATGGATGCTGTCGATGAAGTACCAGGTCAAAGCCAGTTCATCCCAACGGGTGAATCGGGTGGAATCCCCATGGATGACATCCAGCAACAGCTTCTCGTAAGCATCCGGTGTATTGAAGTTGTTTTGACAACTTTGGCAATACTCCATTTCCGCAACCACCGTTTCGCTGATCACGGATGGTTTCTTGGTGTTGAGGCGCAGGCTGATGCCTTCTTTAGGCTGGATCTTGATTTCCAGGATGTTCACCTGGGATCCCGGCTGCATGTCAAAGACCTGGCAAGGTTCTCCTTCTGGTTGGACACACTGGTTGGGCGCCTTGAATTCTACGGTCACTTGGGCGGATTTTTCCGGCAGCTTCTTGCCCGTGGTCAAATAAAACGGGACACCCCTCCATCTGGCATTGTCGATGAAAAGCTTGAGGGCAACAAACGTTTCCGTGACGGAATTTTCTTGTACGCCAATTTCATTTTTGTAGCTTTCGTATTGTCCAAACACCACGTTGGTCTTGCTGGTTTCCTCCGTGAAAAGGATCAGTTCACTCAACAGCTTCACTTTTGCATCCCGGATCTGGTCGGCCTCCATGGTCTTTGGTGGGTCCATGGCTGTAATGGCCAGAGTTTGGAGCAGATGGTTCTGGACCATGTCCCGAAGTGCGCCGGTTTGGTCGTAGTAGGGGGCCCTGGAACCGACTCCGTCCAGTTCAGACACGCTGATTTGAATGTTGTCGATGTAGCGGCTGTTCCACAAGGGTTCAAAGATGGTGTTTTGAAAGCGAAGCATGGTGATGTTTTGGATCATTTCTTTGCCCAAGTAATGGTCGATCCGGAAGATCTGCTCTTCCCGAAAAGCTCTTTGGATATTTTCGTTGAGGACTTTGGCGCTGGCCAGATCCTTTCCAAAGGGTTTCTCCAAAACCAACCGGTTCCAATTTCCCGTTTCTTCCAGGATCCCGGTGTCTTTCAAGCCGTCCACGATGACTGTAAAAAATTCCGGTGCCATGGCGAGGTAAAAAAGTTGATTGCAGGAAAAGTTTTCTCCATGCTGTCGTTCTTTTAAAAAGGTCTGCAATCCCCGGTATTCTTCTGTTTTGGTCAGATCCATCTTGTAGTAGGTGATGCGCCGGGCCAGGGTTTCCCAACTGTCTTCGTCGATGAGGATCCTGGTATATGCGACCATGGCGTGGAACAGGTCTTCTCGATATTCCTCCTGGGTGATCTCCCTTCGACCGATGGCCACCACTTGGAAATCTTCCGGTAAATGTCCACCGTATTGCAGCTGGTGGAGGGCGGGGATCAGCTTTCGCCGGGTCAGATCTCCAGTGGCACCAAATATGATCATGGTACAGGACAATTCATTCATATCCATCTCTCCAATGTCTATTTCGTTTCCATTTTGTGGCCGCCAAATTGAAAGCGCAGACCGGCTAGAAGCTTGCCGCTGAACGTGTCTGCCTGCTGGCTGCGATAACGGGCAAAGAGGGAAGCGGTGATGGCCGGAGCCGGCACTTTTCGCTCCAGGGCTTCTTCTACGGTCCATAGCCCTTCGCCGCTGGCGTTTACCACACCCACGATGTCTTTTAACTGATCATCATGCTGGATAAAGACATTTTCGGTCAATTCCATCAACCAGCTTCGAATGACGGAACCGTGCTGCCACAGTTTAGCAACTTGTTGATGATCGATGTCGTATTCGCTTTCCGACAAGATCTCAAAACCTTCTCCAATGGCTTGCATCATGCCGTATTCGATGCCGTTGTGGATCATTTTGACGTAATGACCGGATCCGCTTGGTCCCACGTGGGCATAACCGTTTTCGACGCATAAGTCTTGCAGCGCCTTCTCCACCTGAGCGACGGCCTCTCTGTCGCCGCCTACCATCATGCAGGCGCCGTTTCTTGCACCGTCCACACCACCGCTGGTTCCTACATCCATGTAATGGATCCCTTGATCTTTCATTATGGCATATCGTTTCTTTGTATCCTTGTAGTGGCTGTTGCCGCCGTCGATGAGGATATCTCCTTGCGAAAGCAGAGGAGACAGGGAAGCGATCATGGAGTCCACGGCTTCACCGGCCGGGATCATCATGAAGACGATCCTTGGGATATCCAGTTTGGAGAGCAGGTTTTCCAGTGTATAGGCACCTTCCACGCCCTCGTTTTTGATATTGTCCACTTTTTCGGGGCTCCGGTTGAAGGCAACAGGCGTGTGTCCCCGGTCTTTTAATTGGAGAGCCAAGGGATAGCCCATTTTTCCCAAACCTATGATTCCAATTTTCATATCATCCTCACTCCTCGTATCGAATTTGTCCATATTTTTCCTTATTAAACTATATATACCCCAAAAGGCCTGTTTGATGCGACCAATCGGTTGAATTTCATGCCAACATTCGTTTCCAAAGTATTTTGAAGAATGAAAAATACTCTTTTTTGTGGTATGATATTGATGAGTGGTTTTGAAAAAAAGGAACGTTGTATAAAATTTCCGAAACCAAAAGGAGTGGAAGTCTTGAAAATAACCGATCAACTATACATGCTGCAACTGCCGGTGGAGATGCCCCATCCATCCTTTCTTCATCCTAGTGTCATCAAGGACAAGAATTTTCTTGTTTTGGTGGATACTGGACTGGAAGGTCCCGAATACCTGGGAAAGATCATGGACCTTTTTCAACAAGACGATCTGTCTTTTGACGAATTGGAGACGATCATCCTGACACACCAGGATTTCGACCACATCGGCGGTCTTCATGGCATTCTGGAATCCTTTGATAAAACTATTGAAGTCTATTTCCATGAAGCGGAAAAAAGCTATATCGTCGGAGATCAGGAACTGATCAAAGGTGCAAAAAAGAAAATGCCTTCTCTTTTCAAACTGTTGCGCAGGAAGATGGAAGGGGAGAAGCAATCGGAATATGAAGACGGTTCCGACATCAAGGTGATCCGCATGCTCAAAGACGGAGACCTGCTGCCCATTGGCGGCGGTGTTCGGGTCATTCATACTCCAGGACATACACCCGGCAATATTTGCCTGTACCACTACAACAGCAGGACCCTCATAGCCGGTGACACTTTCAATTTTTTGGACGGCAAACTCATCGGCCCCAATCCCGTTTATACCCCAAACATGGATCAGGCCATGACCTCCTTGGAGAAGCTTCTGGAATATGACATCGCCAGAATCATCTGTTATCATGGAGGACTTTATGAAGATCATCCCAACGAAAAGATTCGTCAGATCATCGATTCTTATAAGAACAAAGAATAGAATAAAAGCACCCTTTTAAATGGGGACGGTGACTTTTTTGCAAAAAAGTCACCGTCCCCATTTACATTTAAAAATCAGATGGACCAGTTTCCATTCATAAACAGTTGTGTTTCTTCTCCTTTTTCATCCACTCCAACGATTTCGAGATCCGGACCGCCCACCATAAAATCCACATGGACCAGACTGTCGTTGACACCCCGGTCTTTCAGTTCCTCTTCGGACAATTTGCCTCCATCCTTCAAAGAAGTGGGGTAGGCCTTGCCCAAGGCAAAATGGCAGGAAGCATTTTCGTCAAAAAGGGTATTCTTGAAGATCATGCCTGTATTGGATATGGGAGAATCATGGGGCACCAGGGCCACTTCCCCCAAATATCGGGAGCCCTCGTCTGTATTCAGCAAATCCGTCAACACATCCATTCCAGTATCTGCCTGAAACTCGACGATTCGTCCATCTTTGAAGACGAAGGAAAACCCGTCGATCTTGTTGCCGCTGTAGTATAAGGGCATGGTGCCGAACAGGATCCCGTTGATGCCGGTCTTCAAGGGCAGGGTAAAAACCTCTTCCGTTGGCATGTTTGCGATAAACATCCGCTTCTTCCCGTTTTTCTCGGATCCGCCGGCCCACACGTGGCCTCGCGGCAGCACTACTTCCAGATCGGTCCCTTTTGATGATCGATACAAGAGCTTGTCAAAATGCCGTTCGTTGAGATAGCGGACCTTTTCGTCCAGATTGCGGACATGTTCGTCCCATGCGTGGAAAGGATCCGGTGTATCGACCCGATTGGCTTTTAAAATGGCTTCCCACAACGCATTAACGGCATCTTTTTCCGACATGTCCGGGAACAGGGACTTTGCCCATTCTGCGCCGGGAATGGCCACCACACACCAGCTATTGATGCTGTTCATGGTGTATCGACGAAATCCTTTTAAGGCAGTGGATGCTGCCTTGTTGTACGCGGATATCTTTTTTGGATCCGCCTCTTTCAACAATTCAGGATCTTGAGAAATGATGGACAGAAATGCAGCTCCCTTTTCTCCAAAAGATTCCATTCCCTGGGCATACCATAGGGGAAAATCTTGAAAAACTTCCATGGGAGCATACTGGTACTTCAATTTTGTTAATGGACCATCATTCCAGTTGACATGGACGTTGCTGGCACCCTGCAGATAAGCCGTTTCCGCTACCATTCGGACAAATTCGACATTTTCAACGGATGCTGTGATGACCAATATTTGATCTTTTTCCAGATGGATCCCTTTTTCAACCATCAATGCGGCGTATTTTTTCATCAGTTCGTGGAGATTTTTCATACGTCACCTCTTCTTTTTTTCTCTTATACTCTATTATAAGCTACCTTGCCTTATTGGCAAATACAAATCAAAAATATTGCCAGTTGCTTTTTGAATGTGGTAAGATATATTCTATTAGGAAAGGAAGACGACGACATGAAGACTCTGATATTGTCCTGCAACACCATCCGGGCCGAATTGGACCTGACTATCCAACAATGGAACATTCCATACCCGGTAATATATTTGGAATCCGGGCTGCATCTGGAGCCGGATCTCCTTCGAAAAGAAATGCAAAAGATCTTGGATCGAGTATCCAACGTGGATCAAGTGTTATTGATCATGGGTTTTTGCGGCAATGCCGTGGTGGGGCTGAAAACAAATGACTTTCGCCTGGTAGTACCCAAAGCCGATGACTGCCTGACCTTGCTGTTGGGTTCCATGGATCGTCGAAAAGAAGTGCAACGGGAAAAGAATACCTACTTTTTATCAAAAGGATGGTTGGACATGTTCGACGACGTCGAAAAAACCATGATGGACGAATACCATCGCATGACAAAACGCTACGGACAGGAAAGGGCGGAAAAAATATTCCGATCGTATTACCGACACTATGAGCGATTGGGAGTCATCGATACAGGAGCATTTGACATGGATGACATGCTGGAACAAGCCAAATCCACTGCTGCAATGATGGATCTGGAAATAGAGCCGTTGAAAGGGACCATGAATTTTTTGGACGCATTCGTCCTTGGCCCATGGGATGACGATACACGATTCATCCGGATCGAGCCTCATTCTACCTTGGAATTGAAACACACGCTGAGCTAAAATCGAAAATCGGAAGGAAAAAGCATATGCTGGAAAATTTGATCGTGGAGACCCGACAGGATATTTTGGTGTTGACGGAAGCTCTATTGCAAACGAACAGGGAAGTGGCAAAATTGCCTTATTTCACTAAAAAAAACGTGAAAAGATCCTTGGAGAAGGCTTTGGGCATGGATCTGGAGGCACTGTCCGATTTTTTGCTGGAATTGCTTCCCTTGTTGAATGAATTGGCGCAACAAGTACAATACAAGCGCTTTGACAGGGTGGATCGATCCCTATCCACGCTAAAATACAAATATTTAGCAAAAATGGATGTTTTGACAAAGTTGTCCGCCTATTATCGGGAACCGGCAGCTCCCTTGACCCGATACTTGACGAAGAAGGAACTACTGGACCAAACCCTTGCCCAGTATGGGAAACGCCTTGAAATTTCAAATCGCGTTTTTGATCATCTCCATGCCGTTTATGATACCATGAATGTAGAAAATATGTAAAAAAAAAGAGCATTCTGTTTAAAACAGCATGCTACCGGGTACATTATAAGTAACAAAGAACTGAATCTAGAGGGAACCAAAAAATCAAACAGCCCTTCAAGTCCAAACACCGCAATTGTGTTTCGGAACAAGGGAAACCGATCAGGATGAAGATAAATGGAAGCCCAAAAGATCACAGACTTTGATAAAAATACATTAGCCGACCGAAAGGAATGAAGGAATGACTAATGCATCGAAGGCTTAAGGGCCGGAACATCCAACGTGATGACGCCGGTCCTTAAGTCATTTTTTGATCCAATCATCGGCAATCAACAGCTCTTTGATGGATTGATGTCGGAATACTACCTGACTGATGCTGCGAAGGACCATAAAGATGACAGGCCCTAAAATAATGCCGATGCCGCCCAACAATTTGATCCCAACGTACATGGAGCCAAGAGTCAGTACAGGATGAACGCCGATTTGAGTTCCCACGATCTTGGGTTCGATGACCTGGCGAACCAGTAAGACGATGCCGTAGACGATCAACAGGGAAATCCCCATTCTGGGATCACCAGTAACGAAAGAATAGATGGCCCAGGGAGCCAGAAAACCGCCGGTACCCACTACAGGCAATATATCTGCAATGGCGATGATGACCGCCAAAGCCAAAGCAAATCGAACTTGCAATATGGAAAAGGCGATGATCAATTCCGTAAAGGTGATGGACATGATGATCAAGTAGGCTTTCATCAACTTTAAAAAAGACTGACGAATGTTTCCCTTGATGGCGTGAAATTTGGTGATCCAGTATGCCGGCAGCTGGCTTTGGAGAAAAGTCCCTATTTTTTCCCGATCGCTGGAAATAAAATAGGTGGAGATCAGTGTCATGAATAGAAACAAAACAGCGGAGGGAAGGGAGATGGCAATATTCAATGCACCTTTGACGATGTCATTGACCAAGGTTCCTGCATATTCTACAATATTTCCTAATGACACTCGAATAAAGGAAGCGAGTTCTTCCGGCAGACCGCTTAAAATGGTGCTCTCTTCCGCCATCAATGCAATGACCCGTTCATAAAAATTGTTGACCTGCTCCGGCAAGATCTCCATAAGTCCACGAACCTCACCGATCATTCGAACAACCAAAAAAGCCACCAGTAAGGAAAATACGCCAAGAAACATAAGCAGCGTCAACAAGGTGGCCGCTTTTCTTGGAAGTCTTCTATTTTGCAGAAAAGAAACCACAGGTTCCAATGCGTAAGCCAGCAAAACAGCAAAAACAAATGGTGCGATATATGGAAACACTTTAAAGAACAACCAGGTTCCGACCAGGATCCCGGCCAAATTCATGGCGAAATGCTTTACCTTATTCGGATCGAACAAATGGGTCAACGGCTTCTCCTCCTTTGCTTACAATTCTATCTTAACATAGAATAGACAATATATTTACAAAACCTTTGTTTGCACGTGCTAAAAAAATTGAGTATAATGACAATGACCGCCACACGGAAAGGGGATTGGGACTTGTTTGATCTACTGGCTTCCTTGTTTAAATACCTGTTCATCATATTCATTTATTATTTCATGTATGTCATCATCCGGTTGATCTATCTGGACATTGCTACAACAACGGTGATCGGACGGAAACTGGAAGGCAATCTGCCATATTTGAAACTGGTCAATCGACGGGAAAGTTTGACCTTTCGCGTGGAAGAAAGCTATTTTCTGGAAGGCGACATGATATTGGGCCGATCCGGCAAAAACCATATTGTGATCAAAGACCCTTTTTTGTCAGGCAGTCATGCCAAGTTCCATGTTGAAGACGGACGTTGGTTCATCAACGATCTAAACAGCAAAAACGGAACCATGCTCAATCATCAGCAACTGGGAGAAGATGCCTATGAGCTGGGTGATGGAGATCTGGTCCACTTGGGTCAATTGGACTTTTTGTTTGTAGAACCGGGGAGGAACCGGTCATGAGAAGTTCCAAACCTTATTTTCTGATCGTTTTGTATCTGTTTTTGTCCTTTTTTCTCCTTTCCATCCGCAACGGATCCTTTGAGATCCTTCCAGTTATATATGCTGCCGTCGTTTCTTTGTCCATCGGTGTCGTTCTTGTATTCATGAAACGGTTTCGATGGGGGGATGGTTATTTGTTTTTGATCACATCCATGATCTCAAGCATTGGGATCGTCTTTCTCTATCGGTTGGACCCCCAGATCGGACAACGCCAGATCTTGTGGTTTGGAGCGGGGATCCTTGCCTTTTTTCTTGGCTATCTGGTCTTTGTCATAGGCTATCGCCTGTGGTCCCATCCAAAGATGCTGCTGGTATATCCGTTGGTTTCTTTCACGTTTTTCGTCATGACCTTGACCATGGGGGAGAGGATCGGCGGAGCCATCAACTGGATCGTGATCAACGGCATCCAGGTTCAACCTTGGGAAGGGATCAAATTGCTCTTCGTTTTCTTTATGGCATCCTATTATGCCCATCAACAATTTTACAGTCCCTTATCTGTGCCATTGGGGAAAAAAGGGATCCAAATTCCCCATAAACTGCTTTTCATGGGAGGAGTGTACTTGCACCTGCTCTTTCTTGTACTACAACGGGAGTGGGGAGGCAGCATCCTGTTCTTTCTTGTTTTTATCGCCATGATGTATGTCTTTGATGGAAACAAGAAACATCTGCTGGCAAATGCATTGGCAGCAGCAGCAGGTGGCACGGGCGGATATCTGCTTTTATCTCACATACAGGTCCGGGTGGCCACCTGGTTGGATCCATGGCGGGACATGGATGGAACCGGCTATCAAATAACCCAATCCCTGTTTGCTCTGGGTTCCGGCGGATTTTTTGGGACAGGCCTTGGTCTGGGGCGCCCTCATCTGATTCCCGCCGTGCACACGGATTTTATTTTTTCTGCCATTACGGAAGAAATGGGGATCTTTGGTGGAGTGGGGATCATCCTCCTGTATTTCATTTTGGTCTATCGAGGGTTCAAACTGGTGATTCGAATGCAGGAACCCTTTTTAAGGGCGGTGGCATTTGGTATTACTTCCATTTTCGGATTTCAAACCTTCATCATCATCGGCGGTGTGATCAAGTTGATCCCATTGACAGGGATCACCCTGCCATTTGTCAGTTACGGTGGAAGCAGTTTGATCAGCAGTTTTCTTGCCTTGGGCATCCTGCAGGGGATCTCTGCCACCGGCATTTCCTTTTTCCCGACTGGTGAACAAGGGGGTGACGAAGTTGAATGAAAACAAACGAGTCCTCAAGGGTTTTCTTTTTATAGGAGTTCTTTTCGTCCTGCTGATCGGGTATTTGACCTATTTTGAACTATTTTTAAAAGAGGATATCGTACAAAATACTTACAATCGACGTATTTGGGAAGTGGATACGGGACGGATCCGGGGGAGCATATTGGATCGGAACGGGGAAACTCTTGCCTACAGTGAATCAACGGAAGATGATACACAAGTTCGCTTCTATCCTTTTGAGGAACTCTATGCCCATGTCATCGGATACCACACGCCCATCTATGGAAATGCACAGCTGGAAGCCGCCTACCAAGATGAGCTTAGCGGCAACAAGGCCTTGAATCGAATCATGGATCTGCCCAAACAGTTGACCGGGGAGAAGCTGTTTGGAAATCAGTTGCAGCTCACCCTGGATCATGATCTGCAAAAGAAGGCATGGGATCTGCTTCAAGGACAAAAGGGAGCTGTGGTTGCCCTGGATCCAAAAACCGGAGCGGTACTGGCAATGGTATCCAATCCTTCCTACGACCCCAATCAGGATAAACTGTCAGGTGCATGGGAGGATCTGCAAAACAGTAGGGATTCCGTTCTTTTGCCAAGAGCGACCCAGGGTCTTTATCCGCCAGGCTCCACCTTCAAGTGTTTGACGACTGCAGCAGCCGCCGCTTCAGGAAATTTGGATCTTGTTTGGAAGGACGAAGGCTCCATCCTTGTGGATGGAATGATCATACGCAACTTCAATTCTCAAGTATTTGGCCGGGTAGACCTGGATCAAGCCTTTACAAAATCCATCAATACCTATTTCGCAGCATTGGGGTTGGAGATGGGAGAAGATGCCATCCAGAATACGGCAGCCCAATTTGGTTTCAATCAAAAGATCCCTTTTGATCTGCAGGTATCACCCAGTCGCCTCGACCAGGGGGACATGTCTCAAACCGAGCTGGCATCCACTTCCATCGGTCAGGGAACGTTGTTGGTCACACCCCTGCATATGGCCTTGATGGGAGCCGGCATCGCCAACGAAGGCTCTATAATGGAACCTTACCTGGTGGAGCGTGTTACCATGGATTCCGGTCGAGTGGTGGAAGCACATTCAAGAAAAATCTGGATGGATGGACCAACTTCCGATACGGCGGCATTGGTGAAAGAGTTGATGGTCCAAGTCGTGGAAAGTGGTACCGGCACCAATGCAAGGATCTCCGGAATATCTGTGGCAGGGAAGACCGGTACGGCCCAAAACGAACGGGATGGGGAAGATCATGCCTGGTTCATGGGTTTTGCTCCTGCAGAAGACCCCAGGATCGTCGTTGCCGTCCTGTTGGAATACAGCGGCTCTACTGGTGGAAATTCGGCAGCACCCATTGCAGGAAAGCTGATGGAAAACTATTTAAATTGATTTTACTTGATGGACAAATATGGTATAATCGATTGGTCACAGGAACAAATAAAGGAGAAAGACCATGCAAAATAAAATACGATATGTGTACAAAACCAAAGGCGTATGTGCCAGGGAGATCGAAATCGAACTGGAAGGCCGATATATTTCAAACGTGGAATTCATCGGTGGTTGCGCCGGAAATGCAATAGGGCTGTCCAGCCTGGTTGTGGGAATGGACATAGAAGACGTGATCCAGCGACTGGAAGGGATCCCTTGCGGCAGCAAGATCACCTCATGTCCGGACCAATTGTCGGAGGCTCTTTGTGAGATCATCGATATGAGCCGGCTGAAAGCGGAAGCTTGAATCAAAAAGAAGACTTGAAGGTCATCCTCCATGACGGAGTTGCTCTTCAAGTCTTTTCTATATCTACGTTCTATTCCACCAACACACATTTTCAAGGCCATTTCTTTCAATGGTGCCAGTTCATTCATTTAAATCCCCCTTATCATCGTCGTCTCGCAATTTGATCATTTTGGCGGCTTTTCGACGTTGTTCGTCGCTGATCTCCGCATAATGCTTTTTCGTGGTATTGACATCCTTATGGCCCAATACATCCGCCACCAGGTAAATATCTCCACTTTCCCGATATAAATTCGTCCCAAAAGTGCTCCTGAGTTTATGAGGAGAAATATTTTTTAACGGGGTAATGATTTGGGTATATTTTTTGATGAGTTTCTGAACGGCACTGACACCCATCCGCTTTCGCTGCAAGGAGAGGAACATGGCATCCTCATGGCCGGGTAGGGGAGTGATCTCGTCTCGAACTTCCAAATAGTTTTCCAATACGTTGGCAACTTCATCGCTGAAATATAAGACCACCTGGCTGCCGCCTTTTCTTGTGATCTTGAAACTGTTGTTTTTAAAGTCGAAATGGGAAAGATCCAGTCCGACAAATTCGCTGACCCGAATGCCGGTGCCCAACAAGAGGACGATCATTGCCATATCCCGTTCTTTGGTTCGCTGGTGAAATTTCTTTTGTGTGTCCGTCATTCCTTTGGGATCTTCCAGCAGGTCCAACAGATTCGCCACTTCATCCACTTCCAGCCGCACAATGGGCTTTTCCTTGATTTTTGGAATATCCACCAAGAGTGCCGGATTTTTCTTGACCATTTCTTTCTTGTAAAAATACTTGTAGAAAGTCCGCAATGTAGACAACTTGCGAGCCTTACCGGAATTTCCGTTGGTATAGGTGACAAACTCATCAGGGTTTTTATAATGGGGCAGGGAATAGAAGGATAAATACTCCAGAAATTTTTCGATTTGTACAGGAGTGATGTTTTCCATCATCTCCAAGGTAACTTCTTTTGGCGTTTTTCCATTGAAAGGTTCTTCAAAGGATTCTTCCACTAGATAATGCAGAAAACTGCGCAAATCAAAAGCGTAGGCGATCCTGCTTTTGATGGACGTGGTGGGTTCGATGCCTCGAAAAAAGGTTTCGCAAAATACCGGCATTTGATTGACTAATTCCCGCAATTTTAATGTTAGCTGCTGATGAAGCTTTTTATCGTATGTGGTACTTTTTTCCGCCACTAGGGAACATCCTTTCTAGAAATGTTGATTGGTTCAACATTTGTAAACCATCCTGTTTTTTATTATAACACAAGATGAAACACGAGAGAAGAATAGATATAACTTTCCGTTAAACAAAAGTTTAAGGTAAACATGTAGGCATTTTAGCGCTGATTTGCTGCTTTTAATAACAAATCACAAACGATCATAACTTTCCTGGGTCCAGCTTGATTACTTGCACCATTCCTTGTAATCTAATTTGATCTCAACCCTATGTCATTCGATCCTTCATATTTTCATGAATCTACAAACAGATCCTATATCGATCTCATCAGTTCTCTTCATGTTTAGTTGAACACCTTTCATCTCATTTGCTCTCTTCTGCTGCATTTTTTATCTGGGACCCTCTAAAAGGCTTTTAAAGGCTCTGAATGAAAATAAGCCCATAATTCACAGGTGTTTAGGTATACCCTCATCAAAAAAAACCGCTTAAATCGCAAATATGGGCTTCATTTTTTTGGTGTTTTACGGGCAACTTTGGAAAAATCAAATTCCGGCTTTTCTTCGGACCATTGGGAGTTAGAAAGGGTTTTTTCCAGTTGAAGGGTTTTCTTGTAGCCAAAATATCTTTTTATTTCGGTATGGTCCACATTGTCCTTCATCAATTTCAAAATGGTGGTATTTCGTATTGCTTCCGATGTCAAAGGCTGGTCCAGATCCAAATCCGTTTTTATGTTTTTAATAAGATGTTGAATAGTTCGTATACTAATCGATTCATTCTTCTGACTGACAAACAAATATGTGGAATTGGAATTTTTTCGTTCTAGATTTATATAGGAATCCAAAGCGTTGATCGTTGCAGGACTCAATCGGATACTTCCCTCTTTTATCTGTAAACTGCTGCCGTCGTAGTCTGTCAACTTTAAGGAAACGATTTGTGATGCCTTTAATGCACAATCTGCGATCAGCATCAAAATGGCCATGTCTCGATATTTGTTTCGGATCCTTACCTTTTCAAAAATCCGTTCCAGTACGGATTCCTCCAAATAGTTGGGACCTTTCTCATGTAAATGATAACGTGGGATCTCATCGATGGGATTTTTACCATCACAACCACGGTCATCGATCAAAAATTGGTAAAATGCTCGCAAGGACGTCAGTTTCCGATTGATGGTCTTATCTGAATTATGGTGTTCGTCTTTCAAGTAATGTATATAGGCATAAAAATCCGGTTGTCTTATCTTTCTAAAAAACACCAGCTTTTGCTCGTCATCCCATTTGGAAAAATCAACATTGCTTCTTTTTTCCATGAATCCTAAAAAGCTCTCCATATCATATTTATAGGCTTTGACGGAGCGAATCTGCAACTTGTGCGCCAGGTAATCAGAAAAAGATGCGATCAATTCATTATAGGGCATAACATGTTAGCTCCTCTCTAGATCTTTATAATTGCGCATATTATATATTATGCGCAATTATATCTTTATTATACCGAAAGGACCGACTTTTGTAAAGGATCATTCTTTACCATGTTTTTATACCAAATCCCTCTTGACTTCTTTAATTTCTACCATTATAATAATACTTGTCTTCGTTAAAGGGGTATAGCTCAGTTGGTAGAGCAGTGGTCTCCAAAACCACGTGCCGAGGGTTCAAGTCCTTCTACCCCTGCCATTTATAAAACAAAACAGGTGAATCTTCACCTGTTTTTTAATGCTCTTTTTTTGTCAGACACTCACTTCGCCGTGTTCACCCAGCAATTCTTTATTAGACTCCAAAACAGGCCGAATTTGATTTTCAAAAAACTCCATCACCTGTTGGGGTGCACGACCAATAAAAGTTTTTGGATCAAGTATATGGACAAAATCTTCTTCCTGGATGGGAAATGCGGGATCCTGCTTGATCCGATCCATCAGATCGTTGTCCTTCCCTTCTTCTTTCACCCTTCTTCCCGCTTCCATGGAATGAATACGAATTCGTTCATGGAGAGCCTGTCGGTCTCCACCGTTTTTAACACCCTGCATGATGATGTTCTCAGTCGCCATGAAAGGAAGTTCTTTTTCAATATGCTGTTCTATGACTTTCGGATAGACAACCATTCCTTCGGTAATATTCAAACAGATATTTAGAATAGCATCAACGGCAAGAAAACTCTCCGGGATGGCGATCCGCTTGTTGGCGCTGTCGTCCAGAGTTCTTTCGAACCACTGGGTGGAGGCGGTGATCGCCGGATTCAGGGCGCTTACGATCACGTAGCGGGCCAATGCTCCAATACGCTCCGACCGCATGGGATTTCGCTTGTATGCCATGGCAGATGATCCAATTTGGTTTTTTTCGAAAGGCTCCTCCATTTCTTTCAGGTGTTGTAGCAAACGCATGTCGTTGCTGAATTTATAAAGGGTTTGTGCCACACCGCTTAGAGCATTGGAAACTCTGGCATCAAATTTTCGGGGATATGTTTGTCCCGTCACTGCATAACTGGAAGTAAAGCCCATCTCTTCAGCCACCATTCGGTCCAGTTGTCGCACTTTTTCATGATCTCCTTCAAATAGTTCTAAAAAGCTGGCCTGAGTACCGGTGGTACCCTTCACTCCTCGGAGTTTGGCATGCTCTAGGACAAAATCCAACTCTTCCAGATCCATCAACATGTCCTGGATCCATAAACAGGCTCTTTTTCCAACAGTAGTCAATTGTGCCGGTTGAAAGTGGGTGAATCCCAGTGTGGGTAGATCTTTGTACTCCAAAGCAAATGCAGCCAGTTTGTCGATGCAATTGATCAACTTTTTCCGAACCAGTTTTAAACCTTGGATATAAACGATCACATCCGTGTTGTCTCCAACAAAAGCGCTGGTTGCACCAAGATGAATGATGCCTTTTGCCGTCGGACATTGGTCTCCAAATGTATGAACGTGGGCCATGACGTCATGACGTAATTTCTTTTCGTATTCTTTGGCTTTTGCAAAGTCGATGTCCTCGGCATTTTCCTCCAACTCCCGGATCTGATCCTCTGTAATATTCAAACCCAGTTTTTTTTCTGCTTTCGCCAAAGCGATCCATAATTTCCGCCAGGTTCCGAATTTGTTTTCATGGGAAAAAACGTAGCTCATCTCTTTAGAAGCATAACGTTCGATCAATGGGCTCGTGTATTCTGCTGTATTCATGGTTCAATCCAACTCCTTAATAAAAGCTTCCATTCGATCCAGGCCTTTCTCGATCTGTTCCAAGGCAGTAGCGTAGGAAATTCGGACGAATTCGTCTGCACCAAATGCGATGCCGGGAACCAAGGCTACCTGATAATGCTCCAACATCAAGTTGGCATAGTCCATGGATCCTTCGATCACTTTCCCTTTGAATGTTCTGCCAAACAACTTGGAAACATCGATAAAGACATAAAAAGCGCCTTTAGGATAAATGTAGCTCAATTCTTTGATCTGATTTAAACGATCCACACAAAATTTGCGACGAACATCATACTCCTCCACCATTTCGGAGAGGAAATGGTCTGGACATTGGAGTGCACCGATCCCGGCATACTGGGTAATGGAGGAAGGATGGCTGACTGCATGACCCTGTACCTTTCCCATGGCGGTGATGACATCTTTGGATGCAGCAGTATAACCGATCCGCCATCCGGTCATGGCGTGAGACTTGCTCATGCCGTTGACCAGGATCGTCCATTCTTTTATTTCCTCACCAAGTGATGCGATGCTTATATGTTTTTCTCCATCATAGAGCAAGCGTTCGTAAATTTCATCGGATACCACGAAAATTTCATGACGTAGGATAACTTTTGCCAATTCTTCCAATTCTTTTTTTGTGTAAACTGCTCCTACAGGATTTGATGGTGAATTCAGGTAAATTGCCTTTGTTTTAGACGTTATGGCCTTGTCCAAATCCTCAGCTGTCATTTTAAAATCATTTTCTTTTTTTGTCTTTAAGAAAACAGGAACTCCTCCGGCGATTCGGACGATCTCCGGATAGCTGACCCAATATGGCACTGGAACAAGGACTTCATCTCCGGGATTCAAAATGCTTTGAAATGCCGTTGACAAACTGTGTTTTGCTCCGCTATTAACGATGATCTGATCTGGTGAATATTCCAAACCGTTGTCCCGTTTGAGCTTTTGTGCAATAAGCTTTCGCAGTTCCAAAACTCCTACAGCTGCAGTATACTTGGTCCTTCCTTCATGTATGGCTTTAATGGCAGCATCTTTGATAAATTCAGGCGTATCAAAGTCTGGTTCTCCTGCTCCAAACCCGATCACATCCATTCCAGATTCTATCATTTCTTTGGCCTTGGCAGTTATGGCTAAAGTTATGGATGGCTTTACTTCCAATACCTTTTCCGAAATTCTTGTTTTCATCACTAATCGATCCCTCCGATGATTTAATTATACCTGTTGCTTTTCCATATTTTTTTTGATTTGTCTTTTCAACGCTTCTACATATCGAACGGGTATTTTCTCCGATCCGATGCCTGTCAGCCGACTTTTGGTCTCTTCATGAAAGTCGGATCCTCCGGTGATCAGCAGATGCCTGTCTTTTGACAAATTGTATAAGCGAATTTTATCTTTTTGATCGTGTTTGGAATGATAAACTTCCAATCCATCCGGTCCATAATCCAAAAGTTCAAGCAAAGTATCTTCTTTTTCCAAAAGTCCCGGGTGGGCCAAAACAGAAATACCTCCGTTTTCATGTATCGATTTTATGCATTCCGAAACACTGATCTTCGATTTTTCAATGTAACAGGGACACCCTGGTTTTAAATATTTTTCAAATGCTTCATCAAAAGTTTTTACGACACCCAACCGCAAGAGTTCTTTTGCAAAGTGTGGTCGTCCTATGCTGTCGCCGTAAGCATTCAGATCCATGGTGTCCATGTCGATGCCCAGTTCACCAAAACGATCCACCATTTTAATGGCTCGCTCCTGCCTTTTTCGCTGTAATTCTTCCAGAAAAGGATTTAAGGCGTGGGATACATCATGGAGAAAATAACCAAGAACGTGGACGTCCTCCCCTTGATACACACAACTGAATTCAATGCCCACGATGACTTCGACTGGATAATCATCCGCCATTTTCCAGGCCAATATAGAACCGGACAATGTATCGTGATCTGTAATGGAAATGGTATGCAGTCTTCGATTGGAAGCTTCTTCCATTATTTTCTTTGGTGTGAACGCTCCATCCGAATAACTGGAATGAATGTGTAGATCTGCATATTTATTCATAGACAGCCCCTCTAAAATCTTTTTCCATTATACCACAATCGTAAAAAAAACCGCTGGACAAATGATCTAAATTCAATCATAAAATTTTATGAAACCATGGAGCATTGTAGTTTTTCCATCCGTTTCGTCGATATGCGCGACAAGACCATTGATTTGTCGTTTACCTTTTGCTAAATCGTAACGTACCGGTCGCTGGGTCAAGAATCCTTCCAAAACTTTTTCTTTTTGTACGCCTATGATCCCATCAAGAGGTCCGGTCATTCCTACATCGGTTATATAACCGGTATATTCGTCCAGAATACGATGATCTGCGGTTTGTACATGGGTATGGGTTCCAAAAACCAAAGAAAGGCGATTTGCCCCATAATATCCCATTGCCAGTTTTTCAGAAGTGGTTTCTGCGTGAAAATCTAAAATTTTCACATGGATGGATTCTGGGATCTCCTCCAATATTTGATCCAATCGCCGAAAAGGACAATCCATGCTTTTCATGAAAGAACGACCAGACAGGTTGATGACCGCAACTTCTGTGTCTTTATACGGCACCAGGACGTATCCATTACCTGGGCAGGGAGATGGGTAGTTGGCCGGTCGCAGAAGCTTTGGATAAGCGTCAATGAAGCTTTCTGTTTCTTTTTTGTCCCAAACGTGATTTCCCGTGGTGATCACATCGACGCCCATATCAAAAAAAGACGCTGCGTGCTTTTCGATGATCCCTGTTCCGGATGAGGCATTTTCTCCATTGATAATCACAAAATCAGCATCAAATTCTTCTTTCAACGCTTCCAAATTTTCGTTTAAGACAGTGCGGCCTGGACGTCCAACGACATCTCCTATGATCAAGATTTTCATTTTTAATCCTCCTCGACATATCCATAAGTATACCATATAAGGTACCTTTCAAGAAAAAAACGTAAAAAAAAAGGAGATAAAAATCTCCTTATTTTGCATACTCTATAGTTCTTGTTTCTCGGATCACATTGACTTTGATTTGTCCTGGATAATCCATTTCGCTCTGGATCTTAGCTGCGATCTCCTTTGCTACATGGATCATTTCCACGTCGTCGATCTTATCCGGTTTTACCATGATTCGTACTTCTCGGCCAGCTTGGATTGCAAATGTTTTTTCTATACCATCGAATGAGTTTGCAATTTCCTCCAATTTCTCCAGTCGTTTTATGTACGATACCAATGTTTCTCTTCTTGCTCCCGGTCTCGCTGCCGATATGGCATCTGCTGCCTGGACCAATACTGCTTCAACGGATGTTGCTTCCACGTCACCGTGATGTGCTTCTACTGCATGGATCACTTGGCTGGATTCTTTATATCTTCTCAAAATGTCCACACCGATTTCGATGTGAGGACCTTCCACTTCGTGATCTACGGCTTTTCCGATATCGTGAAGCAATCCGGCTCTTTTCGCTACTTTGGCATTGACACCCAGTTCGTGTGCCATGATGGACGCAAGATGAGCGACTTCGATGGAATGCTTCAGCACGTTTTGACCGTAACTGGTTCTAAAACGCAATCGTCCCAGCAATTTGATGATCTCCGGATGCAATCCGTGGATCCCAGTATCGAAGCTGGCTTGTTCTCCGTCTTCCTTGATTTGCTGATCGATTTCCTTTTTGGCTTTTTCCACCATTTCTTCGATTCTAGCTGGATGGATCCGGCCATCAATGATAAGTTTTTCCAAAGCCACTCGTGCAATTTCTCGTCGTATGGGATCGAATCCCGACAAGATGACTGCTTCCGGCGTGTCGTCAATGATCAAGTCGATACCGGTCAACGTTTCCAGTGTTCGTATGTTTCGACCTTCCCGACCGATGATGCGGCCTTTCATTTCGTCATTAGGCAAGTTGACAACAGATACTGTGGTTTCTGCCACGTGATCTGCGGCCACCTTTTGTATGGCGTATGAAAGGATTTCTTTTGCTTTTTTGTCCGCTTCGTCTTTTGCATTGCCTTCGATCTGTTTGATCAACATGGCAGACTCTCTTCGAATTTTTTTCTCCACATCACCAAGCAAGATCTGCTTGGCTTCTTCAAATGTCAGACCGGAGATTCGCTCCAGTTCCTTCATTTCATTTTCGATCATTTCATCCAACTTGGCTTCCTTGTTGTTTAGTTGGTTCATTTTGTTGTTTAGGCTGTCTTCCTTGCTTTGGATCTGTTCGCTTCTTTTATCGATGTTTTCCTCCCGCTGGATCAATCTTTTCTCCAGCCGTTGGATCTCGTTGCGTCTTTCTCGATTTTCTTTTTCTACTTCCATTCTGGTATTGTGTGCTTCCTCTTTTGCATTGAAAAGCATTTCTTTTGCTTGTGAATCTGCATCTTTCAATGCATCTTCCACAATTCTTTTTGCAGTCTCTTCAGCACTGTTTATCTTGCCTTCAGCGATGTTCTTTCGTACAAAATATCCTGCAACAAAAGCGATCAATGTGAAACCAACAATAACAAGAATGATGTAGTTTCCTAATGCCTCAATCAACTGTCTACACCTCCTTTATTATGTTATTGAATAACGTTAAATGTTTCACTTTTCGATGGTAGTTCCATATTCATTATGGACAGGTAAAAACCTGCAAGTAACAAACTAATTTTATCCTTTTTTGAAAGGACTGTCAAGATGATTCATTTTGTATCCCATTGAATATATACAAAAAGGAGATCTGCCAAAGATCTCCTTCTATTCATTATTCTGCTGGGGTTTCCTCTTGGGGTTTTCGATCCAAATTGAAGTGGCTTCGGATCTTCTTTTCGATTTCTTTGCAAGTCTCCGGATTTTCTTTCAAAAATTGCTTGGCATTCTCTCTACCTTGACCGATTTTTTCATCATTGTAGGAATACCATGCGCCGGATTTGTTGATGATGTCCACACTGCTTCCTACGTCGAGAATATCCCCTTCCCTGGAGATCCCCTGGCCATACATGATATCAAACTCTGCAGTTTTAAACGGAGGAGCTACTTTATTTTTTACAACTTTCACTCTGGTCCGGTTACCGATCATTTCCTGACCCTGCTTCAACGTTTCGATCCGTCGAACGTCCAAACGGACGGAGGAATAGAATTTTAATGCCCGTCCTCCAGGTGTGGTTTCAGGACTTCCGAACATGACACCGACTTTTTCTCGGAGTTGATTGATAAACAATGCTGTCGTTCCAGACTTGTTGATGGAACCTGTCAATTTCCGAAGTGCCTGACTCATAAGTCTTGCCTGCAGACCGACGTGGGAGTCACCCATTTCTCCTTCGATCTCTGCTCTTGGCACTAATGCTGCAACAGAGTCGATGACAACGATATCCACGGCTCCACTACGGACCAATGCTTCACAGATCTCCAAAGCCTGTTCTCCCGTATCCGGCTGGGATACGATGAGGTTTTCAATGTCGACGCCCAGGGCTTTTGCATAATTGGGATCCAACGCGTGTTCCGCATCGATAAACGCCGCATTGCCGCCATTTCTTTGTGCTTCCGCAATAACATGCAAAGCCACAGTGGTCTTACCGGAAGATTCCGGTCCATACACTTCCACGACACGGCCTCTTGGGATTCCGCCAATACCCAGTGCGATATCCAAACCTATGGAGGTGGTTGAGATGGCAGGTATGTTTTGTCTGCCGGACTCTTCGCCAAGTTTCATGATGGAACCTTTGCCAAATTGCTTTTCTATTTGTGCCAGTGCCATTTGTAATGCCTTATCTTTTTCTATCATGTTTGCCCGAGATCCTCGGTTCACATCCTTTCAAGTCATATAGAACATTTGTTCTGTTTTATTATATCGAATCTTAAGGCTTTCGTCAATCATTCTCCAACATTTTTCGTACCATATTGAAAGCCATGTTGGCACTTCTTTCCTGGATCTGCTGGCGGTTCCCATGCAATCTTACTTCATGGACTTCCATTTTTCCTTTATAGGCAATGCCTACAAAGACCAGACCAACAGGTTTTTCTTCGCTTCCCCCACCTGGACCGGCGATGCCGGTAGTGGCAACGGCAATTTTTGTCTTGTTGTTTTTCAATAAGCCTGCCAGCATCTCCATGGCGCATTCTCGACTGACCGCCCCGTATTTCTCCAGAGTTTCTTCTTTTACACCCAAGTAATCGCTTTTTGAAGCGTTGCTGTAGCAAACGATCCCACTATGGAAAATCGAAGAAATGCCTGGGATCTCCGTCAACTTGGCTGCGATCAAGCCACCCGTGCAGGATTCGGCGACACTGATGCTGCAATCCTTCTCCATCAACATGCTGGCTACGACTTCGTGCAGGGACAGATCTTCTTTGGCATAGACCCAGCTGCCGATCCTGTCCATGACTTGATGATCCATCTCATCCAGCAATTTCGTTGCTTCTTCCGAAGTATTCCCATTGGCTGTTATTCGCAGCATGACCTCACCCGGTTTTGCATAGGTGGCGATGGTGGGGTTGGTCTGTCCGTCGATGATGTCCAACAGCCGGTCCTCCAGTGCCGATTCTCCCAATCCGCTGATTTTATAGTATCGGGAATAAAATTTGATCGGGCTCTTGTCTTGTAAATAAGGGATGCAAAAATCTCGAAACATGGGGATCAATTCCCTTGGCGGGCCAGGAAGGAGAATGAAGATCTTGTTGTCTTTCTCCAACAGGATCCCGGGTGCTGTTCCATTGTCGTTTGGAATGATCCGGGCCCCCTCTGGCATATACGCCTGCTTTAAGTTGTTTTGGGTCATTTCTGCGGATATTCGTTGAAAAAAACCTTGGATCTTAACTTTGCTTTCTTCGTGAAGGATCATATCCAGTCCAAAGAGTTCGGCAACGGATTCTTTGGTCAGATCATCCTGTGTCGGACCTAATCCACCGGTCAATACCACCAGATCGCTTCTTTCTTTTGCTTGTTGCAATACCTGTTGCAATCGGGTTGGATTATCTCCCACGGTCGTGTGATAGTAGATGCTTATACCGATCCGGGACAATTCCCTGCTGATGTATTGGGCATTGGAATTCAAAATGTCTCCGATCAGTATTTCCGTACCAACATTGATGATTTCGCCTCTCATGGGAAACCTCTAAGACATCCCACTGAACACTTGTTTGTTCAGACGGAAGTAGTCGTACCCGGAAATGATCGTAAACAGCACAGCCAGGTACATGGCGGCCTGACCAAAGGGTATGCCCATGGATTCAAAGGGCCAGTTGCCGAACAACAAACTGACGATGGCAACCATTTGGGTGATGGTTTTGATTTTGCCCCACCAGCTGGCGGCGATGACGATGCCGTCGGAAGCGGCCAAGACCCGCAGACCTGTCACTGCAAACTCTCTGGCAATGATGATGATGGCGACCCATGAGGAGATATCGCCTGTTTCCACCAGGCAGATCAAAGCAGAGCAGACCAACAGCTTGTCTGCCAAAGGATCCATGAATTTACCGAAGGTGGTGATCAGTTTGTATTTTCGTGCGATGTGGCCATCCAGCATGTCTGTCAGTGCGGCAATAACAAAGATGATCCCACCGATAATAGATCCATATTTCATATCCGACAGAAAAAAGAAAATGAAAAAAGGAATCATAATGATCCGCAAAATAGTGAGTTTATTCGGCAAATTCATAGTCTAACACTCCTATCAAATCAAATTCCAACGCTTCCGTTATGAGAACATCCACCAAGGTTCCAACAGGCGGGCGTTGAATCGCAGACACTTCCACGATCCCATCGATTTCCGGTGCGTCCATCCAGGTTCTTCCAATAAATCCGTCTTCCGTGTGTTCCTCCACCAGTGTTTTCATCGTTTTCCCTACATGTTTTTCCATACGCTGGATTGATACCTCCAACTGAACGTCCATGGCTGCTTCCTGTCTGGCCTTTTTCGTCTCCTCGTCGATCTGGTTTCTCATTCTTCCAGCAGGAGTACCTTCTTCTCTGGAATAGTCAAAAACACCTAATTTGTCGGCTTGCAGTTCTTTGATGGTTTTCAGCATCTCTTGGTGTTCCTCTTCCGTTTCACCGGGAAAACCCGCGATCAATGTCGTTCGAATCACCATATCCGGGATCTCTCGACGAAGGGTTTCAAAAAGACCCAGGATCTGCGCCTTGCTGGTACGTCGTCCCATGTTTTTCAAAATGCGGTCTTCCGTGTGCTGAATGGGAATATCCAGGTACGGAAGGATCCGTTTTGCGTGTTTCAACGTCTCAATCAAATCATGATCGATGTTTTCCGGATATGCATACATGAGACGGATCCAGCTTACCTGGTCGATCTTGTCGACTTCTTTCAAAAGTTTGGACAGATTCCAATTTCCTTCCAGATCACAACCATACATGGTGGTGTCCTGGGCGATCAGCACGATCTCTTCCACCCCAAGATCACCCAAATGTCGGATCTCTTTCAAAATATTCTCCGGTTTTCGACTGCGGTATTTGCCTCTCAATTTGGGTATGATGCAGTAAGTACAATGATTGTCACAGCCTTCGGCGATCTTCACATAGGCAATGGCCGTTCCTTGTGGCAACTGTCGGGGCAAAGTCTCATCAAATGGGCTGTCGATCCCGCCGTAAAGGACCACTTTTTCTCCTGTTTTTTCCAGAGTTTCAATGGTTTCCACGATCTTTGCATAGTTGCCCGTACCGATGATGCCGTCCAGCTCTGGAATGCTTTCCATCAATTCTTCGTGATATCGCTCGCTTAAGCAACCGGTTGCGATCAAACCTTTTGCCTTTCCAAATTTTTTAAACTCCGCCATATCCAAAATGGTGTCAATGGATTCTTCCTTTGCTGCTTCGATAAATCCGCAAGTATTTACCACGATATAGTCGGCGTCTTCACAATCCTCTATTATCTTATACGCCTTGTCTTCCAAAAGTCCTGCCATTATTTCCGCATCGACTTGGTTTTTTGAACAACCAAGGGACACCATGGCGATTTTCTTTGTCATTTGATCACCTTTCTATTCTTCCGTATCATCCGAGTCCGCCAATTCATGCCGCTGGACCAACACTTTTCGAGGTTTGCTTCCATCCGGTCCGGATATGATGCCCCTCTCTTCCATTTCATCGATGATCCTGCCGGCGCGTGAGTAGCCCAACCGAAGCTTTCTTTGGACCTGTGAAGTGGATATGGTCCCATTTTCCATGGCGATCTCAATGGCTTTTGGCAGCATGTCATCGTCAAAATCATCGTCTATGGGGTTCTTGTTTTCTTTTATTTCTTCGATGATCGTTTCACTATAATCGGGTTGGCCATCCTTCTTCACAAATTCCACCACCCGTTCCACTTCCTTGTCGCTGATAAATGTTCCCTGGATCCGAACTGGTTTGGGCTCACCGGAAGGATAGTACAACATGTCTCCCCTGCCCAGGAGTTTTTCTGCGCCACCCATATCCAATATGGTCCTGGAATCCATCATGGATGAAACTGCAAAAGAAATCCTACTTGGAATATTCGCCTTGATCAAGCCGGTGATGACATCCACAGAAGGTCGTTGGGTCGCCAGAACAAGATGGATCCCTGCCGCCCTGGCCAATTGGGCCAAACGACAGATGGCATTTTCCACCTCTCTGGGAGAAACCATCATCAAATCCGCCAATTCATCAATGATGATGACGATGCGGGGCATTGCCTCTTCCCCCTTCTCTTTTGCCAATTCATTGAAGCGTGTGATGTCTCGAACGCCAGCATCCTTAAATGCCTGATAGCGCTTTGTCATTTCCTTGATACCCCAGTTTAGGGCGCCGGCCGCATGTTTGGGATCCGTTACCACGGGAATGAGCAAATGAGGTATTCCGTTATAGTTGTTGAGTTCCACCATTTTCGGGTCGATCAGAATCAACTTTACTTCTTCCGGAGTGGCTTTGTACAGAATACTGATCAAGATGCTGTTGATGCACACGCTTTTTCCGGAACCGGTCGCTCCTGCGATCAACATGTGAGGCATTTTCGCAATGTCTGCCATAACCACACTGCCGGACAGTTTTTTGCCCAGGGCAAACGATATCTTACTTTTATGGTTTCGGAAAACAGGGCTTTCCACAATTTCTCTCATATGGACAAGATCCGTTTCCTTGTTGGGAACTTCGATACCGATGGCGGCTTTGCCCGGGATCGGTGCTTCGATCCGAACATCGGAAGTGGCCAAACTCAATGCAAGGTCATTGGAAAGATTGACGATCTTGCTTACTTTTACACCTGGCTCCGGCTGCAGCTCATAACGGGTGACGGTAGGACCGACAGATACTTCCGAAACTTTTGCCATAACGCCAAAGTCGGACAAAGTTTTTTCCAAAAGTCTGGCCCTGGCCATAACTTCAGATCGATTTCGCTGGCCGCCGGTTCGTTTCAAGTCATCCAATAATTGCAGCGAAGGAAACTGATAGGGTTTTTCCAATGCTTTTCGTTCCTCAATAAGATGTTCAACGGCTTCCTTTTCCTTTTCCAGTTCTTCCGGTTTCATTTTGATCGGCTTCTTATCCGTCGCGTCCACCGGTTTCTTTGCATCGGTTTCTTTTATTTGTTGTTCCTGGTCCGTTTTTTTGATTTGTGGTCGGATCTCTGCATAGTCCAGGATCTTGATGTCGTCCGTATCCAGTTGCTTGACTTCCTGTCTGCTGGTTTTTCCAGTTGATTTATCGGCAAATGGAGGTTTTGCAGTTCGCATGGCTTCCCCGATGCGCTTCGTATCCTGCTTGACTCTGCTTTTTCCGCCCTCCAGATATTCTTGAATGGATTTGCTGGTGATCAATACCAGAACGATCAACGCCATCAATACCAACAAAATAATGGTTCCGGTCAGGGAGAATAGTCGAATGCTCAATGTAGCAAAAAAAGTGCCCAACAATCCTCCACCCATACTTGGTGTGAAGGTAAAGGCAAACAACTCTCTGGAAAAGATTTTTTCTGCCACCTGTTCATCCAAGAGTGCAAAAAGCATGACCAAAAATACCATGAGTAAAATCCCGGCGATCAATAAACGCTTTTTGGGAGATTCCACTTTTCCAAAGACAACCATGAATCCACTTAATATGAGTACGGAAGACAAATAATAAGATCCGCGTCCAAACAAAAAAGAGACGATGGTTCGCAATCCGTTGCCTACCGTTCCTGCATTTTCAGAGGATAGAAAGTAGATCATGTAGATACCAAAGAAAATAATGGAAAGGGCGATCACGTCCCGTATGATCAGTGCTTTTGATGTGCTGGGAGCTTTGCTTTTTTTCTTTGTAGTTTTTCTGGTTGCCATGCAGTACCTCCTTGTCTGTCCTGGGCGGGTCCGTTGATGAGGACTGAAAATTTGTTATGCCAGTACATAAACGTTGATCAATAAAATTGCGGACATGGCCCAACAGTAGTAGGAAAAGTAATGCAGTTTCCCGTTTCTTACCAGTTTGACCAGTAGCTTTATGGCCAGTACACCAAAAATTACCGCCGCCAAAAAAGATGCTCCCAAAGTGGTCCCTTCCATTCCCAATGCATCCAAAGAAAGAATATCCTTTCCTTTGAATACTACAGCACCCAAAACTGCCGGTATGGAGATCAAAAAAGAAAACTCTGTTGCTTCTTCCTTTTTCAAGCCGTTGAAAAGACCGCCGACAATGGTGGAACCGGATCTGGAAATCCCTGGTGTAATGGCCAGCGATTGGAACAATCCTACTAAAATACCTTGTTTCAATGTCAGTCTTTCGATGGGAAGCTGGTTCTTTTTCCCAAGTTTTTCTCCCAGTACCAGCAGGATACCCGTTAGTATCAAGGTGAATGCGACTACTTGAATGGAAGAAAACAACTCTTCGAACACATCATCGAACAGCAAGCCAATAATGGCCGTTGGAATGCTTGCCATGACGATCAACATAATGTATTTTCTGTATTTGCTTTTGTAAATGCTCAAACTTCGTTCCCGGAACAGGTCACCCATCATGGCAAAGAACTCGATGATCATACTGGTCACTGATTTAAAGTAAACGATCACGATGGCCACCAGTGTTCCCAGATGCAAGAGGACGTTCAAGGCCAAGTTCCCTTCGTTTATACCCATAAAATGCTGTGCTATAACCAGATGTCCTGAACTGCTTACAGGTAAAAATTCAGTTAATCCTTGTAATATTCCTAAAAATATTGCGTCAATAATGTTCATGTGTGCCTCCAATTTTTCTAATGTGATCCATCACCGATTCCCCTTGAAGCGATGATGCAGTAAAACAATGGCTTGTTCCGCTTGATCGGAACGCACCAACAAGGAAATGGTCATATGAGAATCGGATGTTTGGAGTACGTCCACGCAGCCGATCAACGCTCCCATGGCAGTTGCCATAATACCTGGTACGCCCTTGATCTTACTGCCGATCAATGTAACTTTCGTACATTTTTGCGTGATCTTCGCCTGGATCCCCAAGCCGTCCAATACGGAAATAAGGGCTTCCTGGTCCTCTTCATTTATGATGAACAAACCTCGGTCTACAAAAATGTTGATCATGTCGATGCTGATATGACGCTTTGCGATGTGATCCAAAATATCTGCAGATTCTCCATGGAGGGCTACTTCCACTTGGATCTTCCCATGTTCATGGGCGATGGCCGTAATCAGATCGGACGATTCGGGCAACATGCCACTGATGATGGTACCGATATTGTCTTTATATTTTCTTGTATTGAGCACTTTCAAGGATAAATTATGATCCCTTGCATACTCTACGGCTCTTGGATGGATGACCTTGCCACCGTATTCCGCCAACTGAAATACCTCTCCATAATCAATGGATTCAATGAGCAAAGCCGTTGATACCACTTTGGGGTCTGCACTCATGACACCGTCCACATCCGTAAAGATCTCTATCTCATCGGCTTCCAGGGCTCCGCCCAAGGCCACCGCGGTAATATCGCTGCCTCCACGACCCAATGTGGTCATGTCTCCATTGGCTGTAACGCCTTGAAATCCTGTTACTACGGGAGTGATCCCTTCCTTCAGCAACTGCAGGATCCGTGTTGTGTCGATGGATAGTATGGTGCTTTTTCCGAAGTGATCATCCGTCAAAATACCCGCTTGGGCACCGTTCAAGGCCATTGCCTTGAATCCTTTATATTTCAGGTGAGCCGCCAATACCGACGCGCTGATGACTTCTCCACAAGACAGGCACAGGTCGGTTTCCCGATCTCCCGGGTTTCGAAAAGGCATCAGTTTAAAAAGAGAGTCTGTAGAGTAGGGTTCTCCATCCCTTCCCATGGCAGATACTACTAAAACGCTGTGAAATCCCTTGTATTTGGCGATTTGAAGGTTTTCAACGATGATATCCCGAAGTTCCGGACTGTTGACCGAAGTTCCTCCATATTTTTGTACGATGATTTTCATCCTGTCCTCCTGTCACTTTTTTCCGGAGTGGCCAAATCCACCTTGGCCCCGATCCGTATCGTCCAAAATGTCTACCAGGTCAAGTGTGGCTGTAATGTATTTTTTGACCACCATTTGGCAAATTCGTTCTCCAGGTTGAAAAACGTATGTTTCAGATCCCAGGTTGATCAAAGGGACTTTGATCTCGCCACGATAATCGGAATCGATGGTGCCGATCCCGTTGATCAATGTTATGCCAAACTTGCTTGATAAACCGCTTCTTGCCCGGATTTGAGCTTCGTAACCTACCGGCAACCCTATATGGATGCCGGTGGGGATCATTTTGATTTCCATGGGTTTCAGTAGGATCTCCGAATCTATGTCGGCATGTAGGTCCATACCTGCCGCTCCCTCCGTGGCATACTTGGGAAGGGGATTTTTTGATCGATTCATGATTTTTACCTTGCAATGTTCCAATATCTTTCCTCCTCTTCAACTCATACTAAATTATATAGAAAAGAAGTAGTTACTTCAAACAATTCGTATAAATATTTTGTAAACAAAAAAACATAAACCACGAGGGTTTATGCCATTTGTCGTGCTTTGGATCACTTGTCGTTGTCTTTATTTGCAGGTCTGGGCAAAGTAGCTTTTCGAGACAGGTTGATTCGACCCTGCTTGTCGATCTCCATGACCTTTACGGTCACTTCGTCGCCGACAGCGACCACGTCTTCCACCTTCTCCACCCGCTCATGGGCCAGTTTGGAAATGTGGATCATTCCTTCCTTGCTTCCGCCAATATCGACGAATGCGCCAAAGTTCATCAAACGGGTGACTTTGCCGGTGATGACTTCGCCTACTTCCACTTCTTTGACTATGCCTTCAATGATGGCTTTTGCTCTTTCCGCCGCTTCCAGATCCGGAGATGCGATGAAAACTCTTCCATCGTCGTCGATGTCGATTTTGACACCGGTATCGCTGATGATCTTGTTGATGACTTTTCCACCGGATCCAATGACTTCACGGATCTTGTCCGGATGGATCATCATGGAGATGATTCTCGGAGCGTATGGTGAGAGATCTTCTCTTGGAGCAGAGATCACTTCATTCATTTTGTCCAGGATAAACAGTCTTCCTACACGGGCTTTTTCCAAAGCATCTTTCAGGATGGCTTCATCGATGCCGTCGATTTTGATGTCCATTTGGATGGCTGTGATTCCTTCTCTCGTTCCAGCCACTTTGAAGTCCATGTCTCCCAGGAAGTCTTCCATTCCCTGGATATCGGACAATACAGCTACTTTGTCGCCTTCCTTGATCAATCCCATGGCAATACCTGCAACAGCAGATCGGATGGGCACTCCTGCATCCATCAAGGCCAAAGAACTTCCGCAGACACTGGCCTGGGATGTGGATCCGTTGGAACTGATGACTTCCGAGACCACTCGAATGGCGTAAGGGAAATCTTCTTCCGATGGGATAACGGGCAACAACGCTCGTTCCGCCAAGGCTCCGTGACCGATCTCACGTCGACCGGGTCCTCGCAGGGGACGGGTCTCGCCTACGCTGAAAGCCGGGAAATTATAGTGATGCATGTAACGTTTGCTTACTTCCTCGTCGGTAAAACCGTCGATGATCTGAACGTCACCCATGGCTCCCAATGTCAATGCAGACACGACTTGGGTCTGGCCTCTGGTAAACATGCCGGAACCGTGTACTCGATCCAGCAAGCCGACTTTCGACCAAATAGGACGAATTTCGTCCGTTTTTCGGTTGTCCGGTCGAATTCCTTCTTCTACGATCATTCGTCGAACTTGTTCTTTCAACAAGTTATAACAAACATCCTTGATGTCTTTTATATTTTCCGGATATTTTTCTGCAAAGGTTTCTTGCACCAGTGCATTGACTTGATCGATCTTTTCTTGTCGTTCCAATTTTTCTTCGGTCTGGATCGCTTCCACAAATTTTTCCGTTGCGAATGCTCGAACTTCTGCTTCTACTTCTTCCACTGGTTTCGCAACAGGATAATCCATTTTTTCTTCACCGACTTCGTCTACGATGGATTCGATGAAAGCAACGATCTTCTTGATTTCTTCATGTGCTCGCAAAATACCTTTTAACATTACTTCTTCACTGACTTCATTGCTGCCGGCTTCTACCATCATGATGGCTTCTTTTGTTCCGGAAACCGTTAAGTGCAGATCGCTGACTTCTTGCTGTTGTGCTGTAGGGTTAACTACGTATTCTCCGTCTACGTACCCGATGATCACAGAACCGGTAGGTCCTTGGAAGGGAATGTTGCTGATGGATAGTGCTATTGATGAACCGATCATGGACACCACTTCCGGCGCGTGATCCTGGCAAATGCTCATGGCTGTAGCCACTACCTGAACATCATTGCGGAAACCTTTTGGAAACAGTGGGCGAAGTGGTCGGTCCATTAGACGACAAGTCAATATGGCTCGTTCTGAAGGTCGTCCTTCCCGTTTAATGAATCCACCCGGTATTTTGCCGACAGCATATCTTTTTTCCTCATAATCGCAACTCAACGGAAAAAAGTCGATGCCTTCTCTCGGTCCTTTGGACGCACAAGCGGTCACCAGAATATTGGTTTGACCATATCGCATAAAAACGGATCCGTTGGCCAGTTCCGCCATTTCTCCGATCTCTGCTTTCAATTCCCTACCGCCTAGTTCCATGGTAAATGTTTTAAGCATAGTTTACCTCCTTCATATGATACTTTTTCACTTCTTCAGCAGCCAAAACGGCCTTATAATAATACAGGACGGATTGCTCCGCCCGTACATTATTATTTTCGAAGATTCAATTGTTCTAGGATCTCTCTGTATTTGTTGATGTCCTTCTTCTTCAGATAATTCAACAAACCTCTTCGTTGACCAACCATCTTGAGCAATCCACGACGAGAGTGGTGATCTTTTTTGTGTATTTTGAAATGCTCTGTCAATTCGTTGATCCGTTGGGTCAATAATGCGATCTGCACTTCTGGAGAACCGGTATCATTCTCGCTTTTCTTGAATTTTTCAATGATTTCTGCTTTTTTTTGCTTTTCTAATGGCATTTTCTTTCCTCCTAATTTTCAATCCCCCATATCCCAGTTGGCCGTCGGAGATTCGGCGTACCGTGATAAAGGTTGCTAACATAAGGATTATACCAGTACCAATGTTAAATTGCAAATGGTATTTCCCTGACGTATAATGAAAACAACGAAGAAAGGAGCTGTCTTTATGATATCAAAAGAAGTACTGGTACGCACCATCGATTTTGCCATCTTAAAACCGGAATGGACCGATCAACAAATTCTGGACGCCTGCGCATATGCGGTAGAATCCAACGTGATCAACGTTTGTGTTCAGGCCAACAAGGTATCCTTGATCCGACCCCTCATCAAAGGCACCACCACTCTCCTTGGGACCGTCGTCGGATTTCCCACAGGCTGTCATTCCCCTTTGATCAAGGGAAGAGAAGCGGAAGAAGTAGTGAAGAATGGTGCACAGGAAGTGGACATGGTCATGGATTACGGTGCTTTGCTCTCCGGTAATTTCGATCTGGTCAAAGAAGACATATCCACCGTTGTTCGAGCTGCCGGCGTCGATGTAAAAGTTATTTTGGAAACGGCATATTTAAATATGGAAGAAATCATCCGAGCCTGTCAAATTTCTGAAGAGGCAGGAGCTGCCTTTGTAAAAACCAGTACTGGCTTGGCTCATGAAGGCGCAACTTTGGAAAATGTACGAATCATGAAAGCCTCGGTCAGTGAAAAAATGAAAATCAAAGCTGCCGGCGGAATACGGGATCTGCAGACTGCAGTCGATTTTTTGGATGCAGGATGCAGTCGACTGGGTACCAGTAGCCTAGAAGCCATTTTAAAAGAGTTGAGAAAGTAGAAAAAAGAACCGGTCTCCTTGAAAGGATCCGGTTCTTTTTTAATTCATATTTACTTTTTTACCAATTCTTTTGCTTTGGTTACGGCACTACCAGCGTCCGGAGCATATCCGTCTGCCTTGATCTCTGTTGCATAAGCTTGGGTAACAGGTGCTCCACCAACGATCACGGTGAATCCGGCATCTTTCAGCGCCAAAGAAGTTTCTTTCAGTGCAGGCATGGTGGTGGTCAACAATCCGGAAGCGGCAACGATGACGGCGTTGTTTTCTTTTGCAACTTCAACAAATTTTGCAGCAGGTACGTCTACGCCAAGGTCGATCATGGTGAATCCGGCGCTCTCCAGCATCATGCTTACCAGGTTTTTGCCGATATCGTGAAGGTCTCCGGCTACCGTTCCGATAACGCAGGTTCCCAACGATGTGGAAGCGTCTCCGGCCAACAACGGCTTGAGCACGTCTACACCCTTGCTCATGGCTTTTGCAGAAATCAGCATTTCCGGTACGAAGATCTCGCCGGCGGAGAATTTGTCTCCAACGATTCCCATGGACTCGATCATGGCATCCAAAATTTCTTTCGGTTGTGCGCCCCCGTCCAATGCTTCCTGGACCAATCCTGCTACTACTTTGGTTTTACCCTTTGCTACCATTTCTTGAACTTCTTGAATTTTTGACATGTACTGTTCCTCCTTGAATTAACATTTGTTTTGCTGTATATGTATATACATTGTATCATCAATTTATAATTGATTCAATAAATTCGTCTACTTTTTTTAATTTGCAAAATTATGTTTTTTTTAAAAGTTGTTTCATTTAGAAAACACGGGTCACGACATGGATTGTTTTGCCAGCATCCGATTGGCAAAAGCGACGGCATTGTTCACGTCCTCATCACTGGGATGACCTTTCCCAAAGAATAAAAAATTGCCCTGACAAATAAATTCTTCCTCCGCCACATCGATACCATTGAGCTTCATAACGATACGGATCTCGTTCTGCTTCGTATTTTTGCTCATGCAGGAAGTTACCAGTGCCGCTTTGTTTACCTGATCATTTTTCACATTGATCATGTAGGATTGCAGATCCGGTGAAGATTTCCCTCCGTAAATGCCTCCTACAACGAACAATAAGTCCACGTCCGACAGTTTTGGTTTCTGTTTGATGTTCATTGGTTCCACTCCCAGACTCTCCCCTATTGCTTGAGCGATCCGTTTGGAATGGCCTGTTCTGGAGTAATAGATCACTGCTGTTTTCATTGGTCCCTCCCTTTCTTAATCAATAAATCCCTTTTCCCGCATTCGTTCCTCATGGACGAATTTTGCCATGCCGGTTTTCATTCCACTGAAACCCAACTTTCGATAAAAAACTTCTTTTCCAATATTTGCAAACAACAAAATACTTTGTCCTTTCAACAAGTCCATCAATACTTCCATCATTCTTTTGCCGATGCCATGACCCTGATAAGGAGGCAGGACTGCTACATCATAAACGGCAGCCTCCTTGACTCCATCCGAAATGGCCCTGGCACAACCTACAAGAATATCATCGTGATAGGCAAACACCTTTGCCCAACTACCACCAAACGCCTTTTCACAGCTATCTGCATCCGGACTACCGATATCCGTTACCGTCAGCAAGTAACTGACTGCGTTCCAATCCACTTCTTCTGTATTGTAGATGATTTTTATATGCATCATTCGCCTCCTGTTTTCATCTTTCTGTTAAATATTACATACGTTGTCAATCTCTTTCACAAACTTGTTTTCACGTGTATGGTTCCTTTACACTATCATTTTCATATTATCGCAATAGAGGCCTCCTTGCAATAAAATTGCTTTAAAAACGATCCAATCTTTTTTGCTGATACTTCAATATTCTTGGTCTGTTGAAACGATAGGCAGTTGCCGTCAAACCAGATATTCCACCGCCGACGACAACGGTTTCGTAAACATTCCTGGTGTGCCCCATGAAAGTCTTCCTTTTCAAATAAAGCTATTTAGAGACAGAATATAACATATTTTTGATATATGCAATCATTTCAAATTTGTTCTTTCACTAAAACTCAATACGTCTTTGGCAATCTATTTTTGAAAAAATTTGTACTATCAAGAATTGCCTCTCTGCTTTCTTTTAATTGCTTCGCGTAGTGTAAAAAACCATGAATGACACCGGAATAGATCACCAGCTGAACATCCATTTTGTTTTCTTTCATAATAGCGTTCAATAGCTTACTGTCGTCCAACAAGGGATCCAAATCGCATGCAGCAAGAAAAGTTGGGGGCAAGCCATAAGTCAGATCCCAATCAAATAGTTTTGCGTAAGGAGCGTCTTTTTGATCATCACCAATATACCTATTCTCATAATCTTCCAAGTTTTCTTCGGACAAACCATCCCAAGAACCTCCGAATAATCTGCGGCTCATGGAATCTCTCAAACCAAAAACACCATAAAACAACAATAAAGAATGGATCGGCATTTCTTTCTTTTGATCTCGGATCATCAATGCAACGCCCAAAGAAATTTGTGCACCTGCAGAATCACCAGCAAGGGAAATGCACTCGGGATCCATATGTAAATCATACCCCTTCTCCCGTATAAATGATATAAACGCCAAGCCTTCTTCCAAGGGCACAGGATAACCATATTCTGGAACCAGATGATAACCAAGAGATGCTATAACAGCTCCAGTTTCTTCCGCCAAGTGAACAGAAATTCCGTGATGGGTGTCCAAGTCACCTACAACAAAACCGCCACCGTGAAAAAAAACGATGCCCGGATTGTCTTTTCTGTTTCTTGCTCCCTCCGGATAAAACAAGCGATATGAGATTTCCCCATATGGACCATCAAATACTCCATCAATCGTTTCAACTGTAGTTTCGATATTTTCATTCCAATATTTCCTTGATTGTCGATAAAGTTCTTTTTCATCCAGAGTTCCATTGCTTTTTTCCAGTAATTCATTTATTGTTTTTTCTTCAAGGAATACGATTTCCTTCATTTCATGTGTCATACGCTTTATAGAATCGATTTTGTTCATTTAAACTAACTCCTTTATTGAAAAAGAGCCCTTGCGGGCTCTTTTTCTCATTATTCTTAATCTGCCAAGTCTTTGGATTGTAGGAATTCCAACGCGATATCATAGGGCTCTTCCCCATCCACATCCGCCTTGTAATTCATCTCGATCATTTCTTCGTTGCTGATTTGTCCTTCCAGCATAAACAGAACTTCTTCTAAATTCGGTGCAACTTCTCCAAATTCTTCATAGACCGTGTCACGAACCATGTGGGAACCAAAGTATTGTGGAAAGAAATCTTTGTCATCTTCCAAAATGACCAAATCAGACTTCAAAATCAAGCCATCCGTGGAATATACCATCGTTACGTCGATGTTTCCACTATCCATGGCCGAATATTTCAATCCAAGGTCGATAGAAACTCCGTCTTTCCAATTGGCGCCATAATGTTCATTAAAAGGATTGAAACGCATGGAACCTTCTTCATCAAAGAATTCATGTTCAGCACCAAAAACCAATTCGTCCGTATACGGGATCAAGTCGCTGATCGTTTTGATGTCATTCTCTTCCGCATAGCTTCTTTTTACGGCCAATGCGTATGTATTTTCAAAACCGAATTTTGACGTCAATGTCAAACCACGGGTCTCTTCCCCCACCTGTTTTGCATAATCGAACAGGTCCGTACCAGCTGGTACGTCACTGGGATCTCCACCACTTACAGTGGTCAAAAGGGTGCCATCATATCCCATAAACATGTCAATTTCTCCAGCCTCCAAAGCGTTGGCTGCTATGACTGTTGCCATGGTATCCTTGAAAACCACATTCAGATCCGTATTTTGCTCCAACAGGATCCCCGTCATTTCCATAATTATGTTGACTTCAGAAAATTGTCCTTTTGCAAGCACAAAATCTGTTCCATCTTCCTCTCCGTTGTTGTTGCCTCCGCAACCTGCCATCATTGTTACGATCAACAAAACAACAAGCAGCAGTACTGATTTTTTTTTCATTACTTTTCATTTCCCCTTTCTTATATAAAATCAACCGGCGGAATGCCGATTCTTTAACCGTTTTTCTATGGACCCCATCAAAAGATCGAAGCCTACGGCCATGACCATCAACGTTCCAGTAGCTTGAACCAAAGTCGTCATGTCTTGAAGTAAAATCGCCCGGTTGATGGTTGCACCAAGTCCTCCGCCGCCTACAAAAGCACCAAACACTGCGATACCTATGGAAGTAACCAATGCGATCCGCAATCCTGTAAAAATGATTGGAAAAGACAGAGGTAACTCTACCTGGATCAGACGTTGAAGACTGGTCATGCCCATGCCTTTTGCTGCTTCTTTGATGCTGGGATCGATGTCACTTAAACCAACGTACGTATTTCGAACGACGGGCAACAAGGAATACAAAACGATCCCAATGATGACCGTTGTACTGTTTGCTCCAAAAATCAACATGATAATACCCAGCAGCGCCAATACCGGAATGGTTTGCAACAAGTCTACGATCCACAATATCCCTGGTCTTAAAATTTTCACCATGTATGCAGCAACACCCAGGACCAAACCAATAATAATGTTGATCCCAAATGCTACACTGACCAAAAACAAATGTTCCAACACTACTTTCATATCCATGTCTATTCTCCTTTCAAGCCGCGAGGAGTGACCAGCTTTTGCACCAAATCGATAACAAATCCAAGCAGGATCGCAAGAATCGCTGCAGGGATTGCCCCTCCGACGATCAAGACGTTGTTGTTGGTATCGATCCCTCGATAAATGAACTCACCCAAGCCACCAAGTCCGATCATTGCCGCCAAGACGGCCCAACTTACCGTATAGATCGTCGACATGCGAAGACCCGTAAATATGGCACTCATGGCCATTGGGATCTCCACCTTGAACAATATTTGTATATTGCTCATGCCACAACCCTTTGCCGCTTCCTTTAATGCAGGATCCACATTCACGATCCCGGTATAAGTATTCTTTAAAATCGGAAAAACGGCATAAGTGGATAAAGCAATGATGATGGTCAATGGACGAATACCCAAATAAATGAATAACACACCGATAAACACCAACCCTGGTATGGTTTGTAGAATTCCAAGGGCGGGGATTGCATAGTTGGAGATCCCTGGTACTCTTGACAACAAAATTCCCAATACCATGGCAATGACAAAACCGATCATCACTGAAACGATAACGTATTGTATATGGACGAAAATCGCTCGAATCAGCATTTCTCCATATCGTTCAAAAAAACCAGTTATTACTGTCATTCTTCATCACCCCAGACCACACTGGCCAGTGCATTGGTCATGCTGCTTTCCGTGATGATGCCAGCGACTGTTTTATCTCGATTCAGAACTACGACAAAATCCTTGTCCGATTCCATCAAATAATCAAATGCTTCTTTTGCGTTGGTGTTGATCAAGACGGTTTTCAGATTTTTTTCTGTCACTTTTTCGATAGATTCACCCGGCTTGCCAACCTTCATGATTTCCTTGATTCCTGCTACTCCCATAAACTTGTCATCGTCATCGACAACGATAACGGAATTCAGTTGGCTGTGTTTCATCAAGTTGATGGATTCCAACGTTTTTTTCGTATGGGGAACTGTTAGGACCTTCTTTCTCATGACGTCTTCACAAGTCAAATCTTCGCCCGAAGTAGTATAGGACAACTTGCCCAGGAAGTTTTTGATCACCGGGTCTGCAGGATTTTTCAACATTTCTTCGGGACTTGCTACTTGAAGGATCTTTCCATCGTACATGAAGACTATTTTATCTGCCATCTTGACGGCTTCATCCATATCATGGGTAACGAAAACAATAGTTTTCTTCAATTTTTTTTGAAGTGTTTTCAATTCATCCTGAAGGTTATCCCTTGTAATGGGATCCAATGCGCCAAAAGGTTCATCCATGAGTATTATAGGTGGTTCCGCCGCCAATGCTCGAAGAACACCGATCCGCTGTTGTTGCCCACCACTCAATTCATTGGGATATTTGTGTCCATTTTCCTCATAAGGCATACCAACCATGTTGAGCAATTCAACGGCTCTTTTATGTCTTTTTTCCTTGCTCCATTTAAGCAGCTTAGGAACAACGGTAATGTTTTCTTCAATGGTCATGTTTGGAAACAATCCGATCTGCTGGATCACGTATCCGATCTTTCTTCGTAATTCTACTGCGTCCATGTCATTGATATTCTGATCATCGATGAAAATGGCACCACCGTTCATTTCGATCAAACGATTGACCATCTTCAAACTGGTGGTTTTCCCACACCCGGAAGGACCAATCAATACGACAAATTCCCCATCATTGATCGTCAAGTTCAGATCGTCGACTACGGTGACGTCATTGTACTTTTTCTTTACATCTTTATATACGATCATTCTATCTCCTCCAGTCTTTATAATGATTATAAACTTATATTTTATTAGTATACCATTTTGGGTCTTTTAAACGCAAATTCACACCCATTAATAAGAAATATTTGGCAATTTACAATTTAATTTTTTATTCGATAAACACTTTGTGGTCTGGATCATCGATGATAAGGAATCACAAAATTCAGATCCTGACATGTTTTTTCCAAACTTTCTTGACAACTCACTTCCAGATTACTATAATTAATTCAATTAAATATGCGTCGTCGAAATCGATGACACTTATCCAGAGAGACGGAGGGAACTGGCCCATTGAAGTCCGGCAACCTGCCCAAGAGGCGTGGTGCCAAATCCAGCGGTTTGACCGAAAGATGAGGAATGCGTGACTACGTATGTTCTGCTTCGGCAGAACTTTTTTCATATTCCAAGTCATTTGTCGTTTAAGAAAAGGAGGACTATTTTGAGAGAGAAAAGAACATTTGAAGAGATCAACGAAAAAATCAAGGATGGCTCCGTTGTTGTCTGTTCGGCGGAAGAGATCCTGGATCTGATCGATCGGGATGGCGAAGAAGCTGTATTTGAAACGGTGGACGTAGTAACGACTGCGACATTCGGACCCATGTGCTCGTCGGGTGCATTTCTGAATTTTGGACATTCAGATCCACCCATACGATTGGAAAAGCTTACCCTCAACAACGTAGAAGCCTATGGCGGTCTGGCTGCGGTGGATACCTACATCGGAGCCACGGCGGAATCAAAGGATCGGGGTTTGGAATATGGCGGTGCTCATGTCATTTGTGATCTAATCAATGGGAAGGAAGTCTACCTGGAAGCTACCAGTAAAGGCACGGACTGTTATCCGGCCAAAAAGGTTCAAGCAAAAATGACCTTGGATGATTTGAATGAAGCCTATTTGTTCAATCCAAGAAATGCCTACCAGAATTATGCAGCAGCAACCAACGGATCCACAAAAGCCGTTTACACTTATATGGGTACCCTGTTGCCGAATTACGGCAACGTCACCTATGCTACATCGGGTGCCTTGAGCCCACTTCTCAATGATCCGGAATTAAGGACCATTGGCGTCGGGACCAGGTTGCTCGTTGGTGGAGCCGTCGGATATGTGGCCTGGAATGGTACCCAATTCAACACGGCGCCGGTTCGAAACGAAAACAGCACACCCATCGGCACTGGAGCCACACTGGCGATCATCGGCGACTTGAAGCAAATGGACGGTCAATACATCACCCCGGCGGTTTTTAAGGCATATGGTACTTCCCTGAATGTTGGCATTGGCATCCCCATCCCCATTCTAAACCGGGACATGCTACGTTTTTGTGCTGTCCGAAACAAAGACATCGAAACGAATTTGATCGACTACTCTGTTCCGAGCCGATCAAAACCAGTGGTACGCAAGGTAAACTATGAAGAACTTCAAAGTGGACAGATCGAAATCAACGGCAAAAGGGTCAAGACTTCACCAACTACAAGCATGCGAAAATCCAGAGAGATCGCAGAAATCTTAAAACAAAAAATCCAAAACGGTGAATTCTTTTTGCAGGAACCGATCACGTTTTTTGCACAGGGGCAGAAAGTCAAGCCAATGGCCAATTCGGAGGTGTTGGAATAATGAAAACAAAACTATATATGCATTTTCCCACGAAATTGACCGATACACCGGTGACGTATGAATTGATCAAACACTTCGATTTAAAAGTAAACATTTTAAAAGCCAACATCGACTTCAACATGATCGGTACCATACTCTATGACGTGGAAGGGTCTGCACAGGCCATCGCAGAAGCAATAACCTATCTGAAAAATTTGGGACTGGATGCGGAACTGATCGCAACCGTCATCACCATTGATGAAAATCGCTGCACGGACTGCGGCCTTTGTACTTCTGTCTGCGGGGTCAAGGCCTTGGCCATCGGAAGCCCGGATTGGAAGTTGTCTTACGATGCGGATAAATGTGTTGGCTGCAACCACTGTATCCCGGTTTGTCCATCCCGAGCCATTTCCGGATTGGTACCGGAACCGGTTCTTTAAATCGTGAACTTGTGGCGCCCAGACATGAAAGATTTTTATGAACCTCGTTTTTATCGAGATTGGACAGGGGGTCATTTAAAACAACCTCTTGTTCGATTCAATGTCACACAGGAAGAATCCGACTTGGATTTGTACGTGACGGATCATGTAGATGGTGCAGCAGAGGTCCTATCTGCTTGCAGAAAAATTTTGATTGCACACATGGAAAAAGATCCATTATTCAAAGACAGCTTGGTTCCGCTCCCAGTGGATCCAGACGATCCATCCATGATCAAAAAAATGAAAGAAGCTGCATTTCAGGCAGGAGTAGGACCCATGGCCGCCGTAGCAGGCACGATGGCTGAGATGGTTGGAAGAAAACTTGCAAAATGTAATCCGGATGTGATCGTAGAAAATGGCGGTGATCTCTATTTGTCTTTGTCAACAACGAGGCGGGTCTTGATTTATGCTGGTGCCTCTCCCCTATCAAATCGTTTGGCTTTGGAGATCAAACCGGAAAACACGCCTATGGGCATCTGTACTTCATCCGGAACCTTTGGTCATTCCTTGAGTTTTGGGAAAGCGGATGCTGTGGTGATTGTATCTCATGATACGGCATTGGCGGACGCTGTTGCAACTGCAACCGCCAATCGTATTGATAAAATATCCGATCTAGAAGGGGCCGTCCAATATGCTTCTAAAATTTCCAATATTCTCGGAATCGTCGCCATCAAAGATGATGGGTTGGCCTTGTGGGGCGATTTGGGTCTTCATAAAGTTTGACCCTATGGCGAATGATTTTAAAATCAATATAATGAGCGGTTTTCTTCAGGAAAACCGCTCATTTTCGTTCTAACTTGGATCACATGATTCCTTATTCGAATTACTACGAAATTTCAGTCATTTACCTCCAGATTTCAACGGGGACGGCCGTGGGTGTCGGATTGGACTGCGAAGCAAGGGAAGTAATTTCAAAAGCCAAAGAGGGTTTGGTTTCATCGTTTCGATGCCGTAAATCGATTCGCACCCAGTCCGATGGAGGAATCATCACATGCCACTCCAAGTGAAGCTCCCATTCTTCTGAAAAGAACAAATAATGAGAGACCACCAACCATTGGGGGCTGACCATGGTTCCTTCCCATTTTGTATCTGAAGCGATGTTGAGTTCCGGATACCTTTCTTCAAGGTGCGCGATGAAAGGTACAAGAAGTTCCGCTGCCTTTTCTTAACGGTCGTCTTCCCCTTCGATCACTTCTAAAGACCGAGTGATCTCTTCGGTGACAGAGCCTCGCTTCCCTTCGATCAAAACGTCAATTTTTTTGCCTGCGCTATTGGACTCCGGGATTACAATGACTTCCGCGACCTGTCCTTCCAAAAGCTCAGGTTGAATGATCTGTACAGTTGCGTCCGAAGCAACAGCCGAAATAGTTACAGCATTGTCCTTACCTTCATCCTGTACCGTGACCAAATAGTGAATGCTTTGTCCAGGTATGGAAAACCCTTTCAACTCTTCTGGATATACACTGATGGAAAAGGGTGTGTCGTCTTGAATCATTCGAATCACGTGATCGTGCAATAGATATATACACCGTTTTGGCTCAGATTACACAATTTCACACGAATCAAAAAAGCAGTCCTCCCGACTTTGGGAAAACTGCTTGCTTTCATTCTGGCGGAAGAGGTGGGATTCGAACCCACGTGCCCTTGCGGACAACCGCATTTCGAGTGCGGCTCGTTATGACCTCTTCGATACTCTTCCGAACAAATGCCATTATACCAAATATTCCATATCTTTTCTATAAATTTTTAAGTCGACCTTATGCTATACTAAAATCAAGATACAAATAACAAGGAGGTCTTTATATATGCAAAAATACATATTGGCATTGGATCAGGGAACAACCAGTTCCAGAGCCATCTTGTTCGATCAGAAAGGTGCCATCATCGATATCGCCCAAAGCGAATTTCCGCAGATCTATCCAAAACCCGGTTGGGTGGAACACGATGCCATGGAGATTTGGGGTACTCAAAGCGGTGTGGCAAGGCAGGTGCTGGACAAAACCGGGATCTCTCCAAAGGAAGTTGCCGCTATAGGCATTACCAATCAGCGTGAAACAACGGTAGTGTGGGACAAAAACACCGGGAAGCCCATTTACAATGCCATCGTTTGGCAATGTCGGCGGACCGCTGCTTACTGTGAAACGTTAAAGGAAAAGGGATGGTCCAAACCTATTAAGGAAAAAACTGGACTGATCATCGATGCATATTTCAGTGGAACAAAAATCAAGTGGATCCTGGACAATGTGGAAGGTGCCAGAACACAGGCGGAAAAAGGTGAACTTCTCTTTGGCACCATGGATACCTGGCTGATCTGGAACTTGACCAAAGGAAAAGTCCACGCCACAGATTATAGCAATGCCTCCAGGACCATGCTTTACAATATACGGACTTTGGACTGGGATGAAGAATTGCTGCAGGAAATGGAGATCCCCCGTTCCATGTTGCCGGAAGTGAGAGACTCCAGCGGCAATTTTGGTCAAACGGATCCTTCCACTTTTGGCGGGGCAAACATCCCAATTGCCGGTGTCGCCGGTGATCAACAGGCCGCTCTATTTGGGCAAGCTTGTTTTTGGTCCGGCATGGCAAAAAACACCTACGGAACGGGATGCTTCCTGTTGATGAATACAGGCAGTGAACCAGTCTACTCTGAAGCCGGTCTTTTGACTACCATTGCCTGGGGGTTGAATGGAAAGATCACTTATGCCCTGGAAGGGAGCATATTTGTAGCAGGTGCTGCAATCCAATGGCTTCGTGATGAATTGCGGCTTGTGTATGATTCCGCCCAAACGGAGTATTATGCAAACATGGTACCAGATACCAACGGCGTTTATATCGTCCCTGCATTCACTGGACTGGGGGCCCCTCACTGGGACATGTATGCCAGAGGAGCCATCTTCGGACTTACCCGAGGAGCAAAGCGGGAACACCTGGTCAGGGCCACTCTGGAAGCCATAGCCTATCAAACGAAGGATGTTCTGACCTCTATGGAATTGGATGCCAACATGGATCTAAAAGCCCTTAAAGTGGATGGTGGCGCTTCAGCCAACAATTTCCTGATGCAATTTCAATCCGATATGTTGGATGTATCCGTACAGCGACCTGTGATTTTAGAAACAACGGCATTGGGTGCAGCTTACCTTGCAGGCCTGAAAGTCGGTTTTTGGAAAGATTTGGAGGAGATCCAGGCCTACTGGGATCTGGACCGGGAATTCAATAGTACGATGGATGAAGAACGAAGAAACAGACTGTACCAGGGATGGAAAAAGGCAGTATCCCGTTCCCTGCAGTGGGAAGAAGACTTTCATTGATTTCATGATATAAAACGGGGTATAAACTGATTACAACAAAAATTCGTTTTACAGGAGGACCTCATGTATAAAAAAATACTAGTACCCACCGATTCATCAGATTTTTCCAAACGAGCATTAAAAGAAGCCTTGGCCATTGCAGAACTTACAAATGGCGAGATCGTACTGCTGAATGTTACCCACTCTCCCGATTCCTATTGGGGCTATACCGCCTCTTACGGGATCGATGTCAATGAAGAAGCTTTGGAACAGTTGGGGAAAATGGCACTGGATCTTACATTGAACGATATCGAAACCACCATTCCCATCCATAAAATCATCCGATACGGTTCCCCGGCCATTCAAATCGATGATGTGGCAAAAGATGAAAAGATCGACTTGATCGTGATGGGGAGCCATGGCCATGGATTTGTGGCTGGTACCATTCTCGGAAGCGTCAGTCAACGGGTATTGCATCAGTCAAATTGCCCTGTACTTGTAGTAAAATAAAGAAAAATCCCGGTTCGAGATCGAACCGGGATTTTTCTTTACAATTCTGATTTTAAATACTCATCGTATACTTTAGTAACTTTCGATTCCGGCTCTTTCGTTAATAGGGTAACTGCAACGATAAAAACCAGGGATACAATAAATGCCGGCAGCAATTCATATAAGTTGATGGTGGCTTTGATGAAATTTCGCCAGATCAAGACAGTTGCCCCGCCGGATAGGATCCCGGCCAAGGCACCTTGCCAATTCATCCTTCTCCAATAGAGAGACAACAAAATCGCCGGGCCGAAAGCTGCACCAAAACCAGCCCAGGCGTAAGAAACCAAATCAAATACGCTGCTGTTTGGATCTCTGGCGATGAAAAAAGCAATAAACGCCACCACCAATACGGTAGCTCTGCTGATCCATATCAATCGATCTTCCTTGATCTTTCCTTTGAAAAGATTTTTAAAAATATCCTCCGAAACGGCAGAAGAGGTTACCAGCAGCTGTGAGTCTGCCGTGCTCATGATGGCCGACAAGATGGCTGTCAGCAATATCCCTGCAATAATGGCAAATCCCGGCCCCTGCAGCAAATTTTGAACCAGGTAAATAAAGATCCGTTCACCGTCCATGGTGGAAAGAACTTCCGTTGAAACGACTGTGGACATATATGCCTTACCGATCACACCCAATACGGTGGCCGCCGCCAAAGTGACAATGACCCAAAGGGTTGCGATCCGTCTGGCTGGAGCAACATCTTTGGAGTGCTTGATGCCCATAAAACGGGTCAATATGTGAGGTTGTCCAAAATATCCCAATCCCCAGGCAGCGATGGAGACGATGGACAAAACGCTCAAAGTATTCGTTCCCAACCAGTCGCTCATTCCAAAACCTTGAGGTAAATCCGCCAATCTTGCTGCTATATCCATGGTCCCGTTAAGACCTCCCAACTGACTTACTGCAAGTATCGGCAAGATCAATATGGCAAAAAACATGAGAATGCCCTGGATCAGATCGGTCCAGCAAACAGCCAGGAATCCTCCCAAAAAAGTATAGGACACAATTACAATGGCTCCCAGAATCAATGCAAGTTCATAGGAAATGCCAAAGACGGCATTGAACAGTTTTGCTCCAGCAGAAAATTGAGCTGCAGTATAAATGAGAAAAAAGATCACAATAAACAAAGCGGAAATCATTTTGATCAGATGAGTTTTATCTTGGAATCGGTTTTCCAAAAACGTAGGGATCGTAATGGAATCTCCGGCATGTTCCGAATATTGCCGGAGTTTTTTAGCCAATATCAGCCAATTTAGATAGGTTCCTACCGCCAATCCGGCTGCTGTCCAGACTGCCTCCCCCATCCCGCTGTTTCTCGTTAGTAAGAACGCGGTCCCCGGTAATCCCATCAAAAGCCATCCGCTCATGTCAGATGCCTGGGCGCTCATGGACGTTACCCAAACATTGAGGTTTCGTCCTCCTAGAAAATAATCGTTTTGACTTTTGCTGTTTTTAAAGAAATACAAACCAATACCCATCAGTACGGCCAAATAGAAAACAAGTACTATTGCATGGATCCTTGCATCGGTCATCCCTTCACCTCTTTCATTGTATTTGGTTATAGTATGTATAATATTACAAAACCAAATAACATTATACACAAGACCAATCAACAGTTAAAGATGAAATCACAATTATTCCAAATTTTCTGATATTTTTTCATTTTTTGATCAAAAATAAACACCAGGAAATCGTCGTGATTTCCTGGTGTTTATATGTTATTGTTTAGTAAACTCGACGTCCGGATATGTATCTTGCTCTCCAATAAGATGTATTCATGGAACTGATCATTACTCTTTTCCCTGGTGAGGGTGCATGTATGAAATTTCCGCCTCCCACATAGATCCCCACATGTCCGGTAAAAGCTACCAGGTCACCGGGTTTCAGGTCACTTCGGGCAACATACCCGCCAACTCTTGCCTGTGCCCCACTGGTCCTTGGTATGGAGATCCCCAATTGACGATAGACATAGGAGGTGAATCCGCTGCAATCAAAACCGGATGGAGTACTGCCGCCACGTACATATGGAACACCCAAATATCTCTTTGCCTCAGCCACTATGGAGGACCCAATCGATCCGTTATGAGCGGCTGCATGGGTTGTTGATACAATTCTTGCTGCAACTGGCCGGGCCTTGGTACCTTCCAAAACGATTTTTTCTACAGGTTCCTTCGCAACGATTTCTGACAGCACTTTTTGGGAATCCACTACATCGTTGATGTAGGTCACTTCCCGTACGACTTCTTTGTTGCCATGAATGCCTTGCTGCTCAACTTTTGTTTGTCCAACATACAAAGTGTCCTCTTTTTTCTTGATGGTTTCAAACGGGATCTTCTCTATAGTAGTCTCTTTCAGAGTATAAACAATATCTAAATATGGTTTGTCTTTTGATAAGACCAGAACGTCTCCTGGCGCCAGTTCCGTTAGATCTTTGCCCGGATTTGCTTCTTCCAGGGATCGAAGGCCTACGTCAAAGGATCGGGAAATGGTCCATGCGGAATCCCCCGTCGCTACCTGATAGGTCAATGCGGATTCAGTGCCTGTCAACACCAGATCCATCACTTCTTCCAGCTTGTACAACGAATCCACAGGAACGATTTGTTCTTCAATCGTGATCTCTTGCTTGAAATCCACTTCCAACAATTGTGCATGATCCGGCAGGTCCTTCAATTTTTGCTTAACAGGATCCATAATGGCGGCCAGTAGTTGATCGACTTCCTCTTCGTTTTCAAGAATGAAACGACTTTCTCCGTCAATGATCAATGCAGCAGCAGGTTTTTGTACATCAACCGTGTTCAAGATATTGTTTTTGACCGTCAACAGATCCTCATGGTCTGTTTTTATTTGCACTTTTTCCAACGTAATTTCTTTTTCATAAATGATGTTGGAACCGTATTTTTCTTTTAATTCCTGATCTGCATCTTCCAAAGCGTCTGCTACAGTCTTCGCTTCCAGAACATTTCCGATCCGCTCTCCGTTCAAAAAAACTTCGTAAGAAAAGCTGTTTTGGTAGAAAAAGATGCCCAGTCCGATGAATGCCGTCAATGCGATGGAAATCAATGCTGCGGTCATTCGCTTGAATCCGTTCATATTCATACCCCATTCATCAAAATATTTACACAAACACATTGTAACACTAAGAGACCTTTTAGACAAACTTTATTTACACTTTCGATACATTTTAGCGGTAAAAAAAAGAGCCTGCAATTCTGCAGACCCTTTTAACTCTTATACTACTTTTATGCCATGAACAGTTCGACGTCTTCGTCAACGGTTCCGATTCCGGCGATTCCAAAGGTTTCTACTAAAACCTTTGCCACGTTGGGAGACAGGAATGCTGGAAGTGTTGGTCCCAAGTGGATATTTTTTACTCCTAGATACAGCAGTGCCAACAATACGATGACAGCTTTTTGCTCATACCATGCTATGTTGTAAGCGATGGGCAGCTCGTTGATATCGTTCAGTTCAAAAACTTCTTTCAATTTCAATGCGATAACGGCCAAGGAATAAGAGTCGTTGCATTGTCCGGCGTCCAATACTCTTGGGATCCCGCCAATGTCGCCTAATGGCAACTTGTTGTATCGATATTTTGCACAACCGGCAGTCAAGATCACCGTGTCTTTTGGAAGCGCTTCAGCAAATTCCGTATAGTAATCTCTGGATTTCATGCGTCCGTCACAGCCTGCCATGACAAAGAACTTTTTGATGGCTCCAGTTTTCACTGCATCCACTACTTTGTCGGCCAATGCGAATACTTGTGCATGAGCAAATCCACCAACGATGGTCCCGTTTTCGATCTCTGTCGGCGGGTTCAGCTTCTTCGCATGTTCGATGATTGCGGAGAAATCTTTAACACCATTTTCATCTGCTACGATATGGGTGCACCCAGGATATCCGGATGCTCCTGTCGTGTAGATCCTGGAACCTTGATCCCCTTTTGGAGGAACGATGCAGTTTGTTGTAAACAAAACCGGTCCATTGAATGTTTCAAATTCTTCATTTTGTTTCCACCATGAATTTCCATAGTTTCCTACGAAGTTGTCGTATTTTTTGAATGCAGGATAATAGTTGGCCGGAAGCATTTCTCCGTGGGTGTAAACATCCACACCCGTACCTTTCGTTTGTTCCAGCAGTTGTTCAAAATCCTTTAAATCATGACCGGATACCAAAATAGCCGGATTGTTTCGAACGCCGATATTTACTTCCGTGATTTCCGGATTGCCGTATGCACCTGTATTGGCTGCATCCAACATGGCCATGGTATCAACGCCAAATTTTCCAGTCTCCAGCGTCAGAGCGACCAAATCGTCTGCACTCAAGGTATTATCCAAAGTTGCTGCCAATGCTTTTACCATGAACTTGTTGACTTCATCACTGGTTTTTCCCAGGTTATAAGCATGCTCGGCATAGGCTGCCATTCCTTTAACACCATAGATGATCAACTCTCGCAAAGAACGTACGTCTTCATTTTCCGTAGCAAGTACGCCAACTTCCGGCGCATCCGCCTTTGCCAAAAGTTCCGCTTCTGTTGCACAAGTCCACTGGGCTGCATCGTGAAGTCCATCCAGAGAAACCCCATTTTCCGTTAAAGTGTCTTTAATGGAATCACGTAGTTCCAACCCGTCTTTGATGGTTTGAACGATGGCAGCATCGTCGAAGTTTGCATTTGTAATGGTCACAAACAACCCATTCATGATGAAATGGTCCGTAGATGGAACGGAAACACCAGCTTCCTCCGCCTTCAATACCAATTGTGAAATTCCTTTTAACGTATAAATCAACAAATCCTGCAGATTGGATACAGCTTCGTTCTTGCCGCAGACCCCTCTTACAGTACATCCTTCATTTTTCGCAGCTTCTTGACACTGGTAACAAAACATGCTCATAGTGTGATCTCTCCTTTTTATTTAGTCTATCTGTTTTCATGGGTTTATTATAACAACATCTTTGGCGAAATTCCGTATCTTCAGCTACGCAACATTGTGATTTTTAAACCAAAGTAGTAATACTTGTGTTCCCATACACATAAAAACAGATGCACTCCTTAATAATATACCCGAGTACATCCGTAAAAAACGCTTAAATATTATTTTCCATGGTTCGGATTTGCTGATACAAATATTCATTCACCGGAACAGATATGCCATGTTTATTACCTAAAGCGATACAAGTACCTGAAAAAAGTTCTACTTCGCTCTTTTGACCCCGTACACTGTCTTGTCTCATGGAAGGCATGCCTTCCGGATCCAATCCATCCAATACTTCAAGCCAGTAGTGCAAGTCTTCATCCGTCAAGTTGATACCCTCTGCTTTGGATAATTCCATCACTTCCCTCATGGCCGCTATCATGGTCTGCCTTGCTTCACCATCTTTATGGATCCCTGCATAATTGGTTTCATAGACCATGGTCGTTTGATTTACCCCTACATTCACCATGAATTTGCTCCACAATTGGTATTTCATGTTATTGTCTATTCGATATGGAATTTCCATACGATCGAAATATGATGCAACCGCAGAAATTTTAGGATTTTTTTCGTATTGATCGAAGGTTCCAAAAGCCAACAGTCCCTTGTTGGTATAATGCATCTGGTTTCCCAGCTTCATCGCATCCATACCCAAAGCCACACAGTAAACCACTTTTTCACTGCCAAAACGCTCTTTTATGATCTCCTCGCTGGAGATGCCATTGAGTAAGGACATAATGATCGTATTTTCGTCTACAAACGGAGCGGCATCTTTCAAGGCTTGTTCCAGTCCGTTGAATTTTACTGCGATCAAGAGCAGATCCACTGTATTTTTGCACTTTTCCGGTATTACGTAATGAAAAGAACATACTTCGTCGTTGCAGAAAACCCCTTCTCTTTCGTATCTTTCCAAGCGCTCTTTATCCACAATGATGGAAAGATGCTCTTGTGCACCATGATCCATCAAATGCTTTCCATACATGATTCCCAAGGCACCCAACCCGATGACGGCCACTTCTCTTATTTCATTCATTGTATCCCACCTTTCGATGATCACTCTTTTGCCTTGTCTGTCTGATGAAATCATTGTACAACAAAATCAAGTTTTTGTGTATAATGAGAGCAATATTGATAAAGGAGAATTTCTCATGACTTTTACACAAAATATTGGTATACACGGTACTTTTGGTACATTTACTCATTTTCAAAAGACGGAACTTGTTCAACATGGTTTCACCACCCGCAATTTAAAAAATGGATCCACCTGGGATCTCAACACGAAAACCTCAGATCTTGAGGTGACCGGGAGTAATCTTGCCGTATTGGCTGTAGAAATGAACCTTGCATTGGAAGATCTGGTCCTCTCCGATCAAGTCCATGGAAACCGAATTCGGGAGGTATGTGGCAACGATACCGGATTTGGAACAAACATCAGGGCCGAGCACAGAGGAATGGATGGACTCATCACCAATGAAAGAAAGCTGGGTTTGGTTACATTTTATGCAGATTGCGTTCCCTTGTTTTTATTGGACCCAAAAAACAAGGCCATTGGACTGGCCCACGCGGGATGGAAAGGAACCTTACTAGAGATCGGGAAAAACGCTTTACGAGCCATGAAAAAAGCATATGGCACCGATCCAGCCGATATTCTTGTCGGCATCGGTCCTTCCATCGGTCCCTGTTGCTTTGAAATTGGGAAGGATGTGGCAGATATCATGCTTGATGCACATCCTGGTTGGGTAAAATACATGGAATCAAAATCCAAAGATAAATTCCATGTGGATCTCTGGCAAATCAATAGGGATCAATTCATGGCATCGGGGGTGCTGAACCATAATATAGAAACTGCAGCATTGTGTACCAAATGCAACGACAAATTGTATTATTCCTATCGTAGAGAGGGATCTGCAGCAGGTCGTATGGCTGCAATCATGACCCTGATATAAGAAAGCGTCGCAGTTCTTATTGACTACGACGCTTTAATTCTTCTTCGATGGCAGCAATTTCTCCACTTAACCGTTCAATGGATTCCGCAAATTCCTTGCTTTGCTGCATAATTTTTTTACTTGAAATATGAAGACCTGTTTGGCTCAATACCATGGTTTTCTCTAAAATCACTTCATCCAGGTCATCCTCCAGTTCGTCCAATTTTCGTCTTAATTCTTCCACTGTCCACTTGTTCCATTCCAATATACGTTTCCCCCTTTTGTTCATTCCTGCATTTGATTTGTGATCTCCTGATGATCCACTCGCTTGGCATGGACAACAAATCTGGCATTGTCGAACTCGTAGGTACAAGTACTCAATGTCAGGATATGATCTTCTGCTCCCACATAAGCAGGGCTCTCAAACAGGGACCGTTCTCTTATGGATTTGATGAATTCCAGTTTTTTCTCTTTCGTGGGAAAATTCGTATCGATATAATAAAATCCTACATCGGTTACGTATACACTGAAGATCTCCCATTCGTATTCCTTGTTTAGAATATCAAAGTCCACGATGGAATGTTCTTTAAAGAAATCTTCATCCTTGTAGTTCATCAAATCTTTGAACATGGATCCATCCGCCATGTGATGCCCATACAGTATGGTATTGAAGCCTTCCGTATCCGGGCTGTTTCTGTAGTCCATAAAAATGGACCCTGCTTTGCTTTTGTTTCCCTGAAAATCTTTGTTTAGATAATACTCGTTGTCAACAAATTGCAAAACCGGATAATCTACGGCTGTTCCATCGATGCGGATCCAACCGACCAAATCGTTGTTTTCTGCAAACAGTTTTTCAAACTTGGTCAGCATGACATCTTCTTCCGGTTCTTCTTCCTTGTTATCCTCTGGTTCTTCCACCTGAGTTTTGCTGCGCAATTCTTCCATCAACTGTTTTTCCCGGTAACTGTTATATCCGGTAACAACCAATGCCAACAAGGCAACGACCAACAGCGCTTTTCCCAACATCGATCTAAATTCCAAGGGTTATCCCACCTATCCATTGCTTTCACAACTTCGAAAAATTATTTTCTTATACGATTTCGTAATAAACTCCCGAAACACTTTTTGTTGGTTTCATCAAGTTGCTGTGACTTAAAACAACGCCGAGGTCGTTTTGTGTTTCTCCGAACAAACGAAATAATTTCGGTTGTTCAGAAAGATCCCAATCATCCAATTCTCCAGGAATGTGGAAAGCAACCTCTCCGATACCGTACTTTTCTTTCAATTCTTTTGCAACAAAAGCGGTTGCTTGACTCAATATGACACCTTGGACACCATCCAGTATGTATTGTTCCATGATATCGTCCAATGCTTGATACTTTTCTTCCAATTCCATACCTATGGTTATGATATACGGATAGATCTTTTGTTGAACTTTCACTAAGTCGGACAACATTTTGCTACGGAAAGTTTCGTTGCAAAACATGACATCTTCGCCATCTATTCCCGTGATCGGTGTTTCGAAATATGCGGCTTTTGGTACCGCTACATTATTGGCCAGTTCGATCTGTTCTTCCAATATATCCATCAAACTTTCCCTGGATCGAAGTTTGAGCAACTCACCGATCACTTGTGGGTCCAAGTCAAATGGGATACGTTCGATAAAGTTTATGTCCATATTCATTCCCTCTCCTTAAAAAAACAATTCCGGATCTTTTCGTATATTGCTGCAATTTGCGATCAACGACTCCGTGATCTTCTCTACCATCGGATGCTCAAAACGTTTTGCATCCTGAGGGCAGATTTTTATGCAGGCGCAACAACGAATGCACCGAGTAGCATCGACGCTGTAATAATCTTCAAAATCCACCGCTTCCATGGGGCATGCTTCTGCGCAAAGACCACAAAAAACACAATCGTCTGTTGTGATCGGTGCCATTGGTGCAGACGGCATTCTTTCTTTGTATGGATGCTTACCCTTAACTTGCAATGGTTTCCATTTATTTGACACATCATTACGTTTCTTAAACTTTTCCCATGCCGTTCTTCCAAAATCTTTTGCTACCTCAACATCTTCTTGATCGGGTCGACCTCCCCCGACCAGGTTCGTATAGGAATGCTCTCCAATAAAGGCTCCACCAGCATGAACACGGAAACCATTTTTCTCCAATAACTCCGTCAATTCCAGGAGGGCGTCATCGTAATCTCGATTGCCATACACGACCACACAAACTGCCGGAGTGTCGTTTCCTTTCATGGCATTGAAATATTTTTCCATCTCCAAAGGGATCCTGCCCGCATATACCGGCACTCCCACTACTACGTAATCGGATTCGTCAAAAGACAAGGGTTCCAAACGCTGGGCTAGTTTTGTCAAATCTTCCATGACGACATTGCCGTCGATTGCCTTGGCAATGACCTCCACAGTTTTTTTTGTTCCTCCAGTAGGACTAAAATATACTCCCGTGATTTTACGATTCATATTTTCCCCTTTCTTTATTTTTCATCCATCCATTGGAGCAAACGTCTTTCCCCTTCCAATGCACGGATTTGGCTAACTTCCTGACTGATTTCCAAGGTTCCTGCATACTTTCCTTCATCGTCTCGCAAAGCGACATATTGGATCAGGATAAATTGGCTGTTTCGTTGGATCCAAAAGGAGGCTTGCTCTTTTTCATTGTTTTTAAAGGCTTCCAGAATATCTTCCACAACATGGACACTTTGGGGTGGATGACAATTTCGAACATTTCTTCCAATGATGGCTGGTGACCTTGGAAATATCCGTTCTTTCGGCCTGCTGAAATAAACGACCTGATCCTTTTCGTCCACCAACGTCATATCTAGGGGAAGAACATCCAGCATGCTTTTGATTTGATCCATGGACAACGAACCGGTTTCCAAGTGGAGAATTTGGTGATTATCCGTTGGATCTTCGTTCATTTTACCTTCTTTTTCAGGTTTTGTGAAGTGCTTCGGTTTTTCAATATAAGGAAATCCGTACTCTCTGCTTTGATAATGCATGTCTGAAAATTCTTCTGCAGACAATGTTTCTTTTGCCGCCGGAAACAGGATCAGTTCCTGTTTTTGAACAAGACCGAATAGTTGAAAATAAAGCAAACCCATCTCCATGTTGATTTCTTCGGTTCCCAATCTGTCTTTTTCTATATGAGCATGCAATTTTTTTAATTTCTTTCGGACTTGATCATGCAAAGCCCACATGATCTGCATTCCATTGAATCGATCTTTCTTTTTTTCCAACATGGGAAACAGGATGTTTTCAATCTTCAGCAAATGTTCCTCATACTCCATCATCTCATTAAGGAAGACCAACGTTTTTTCTTTATATGTGTCCCACTCCCTCTCTTTCACCACCATTTTGAAAGTATGCAATTTTTCAGTAAATTCCTTGTTTTCTTCCATCAAGTAATAAAGAAAGGTCCCTTCCGTTGGTGCTTCCATCGCAAATTCTTTCAGATACTTGTAAAACACGTTGATCAATTTGTCCACTACGGTCAACAATTCTTCCGGTTTGTTCCCCATTTTCAACTGTTCGTTTTCGATATGGATCAAGTCCATGGGTGTGATGGTTTGAATGTCTTTCAGGTATCGCTCATACAATACCTTTCCATTTTCCTTGCGTAAAACACCCTGGCAGTAATCAATAAGGTTTTTTATTCGTTCTTCCATCTTATCCTCCCAGCTTTGTAGATGTGGCAGAAGCTTTCTTCGTTTCTTTTTGGGTGTACATATCTCGATCTGCCATTTTCAAGATCCTTTTCAGCGATATGGAACCATCATGGGCGGTGGCCATTCCTATAGTTACTCCGATCGAAGAACGGCTTCGTTGATTATAATGGTGGATCCGCTCATTGATCCGGCCAATGACCTTTATTGCATTTTTTTCTTCTGTATCCGGTAAGATCACCACGAATTCATCCCCACCGTATCGTACGATGGTATCTCCTTTTCTCAGAGAACTTTCGATCAAGATGGCTGTTCGACGCAACATTTCATCTCCATTCATGTGTCCAAGCTTGTCATTGATGATCTTCAGGTCATCTAAATCGCAAAGAAGCAATGTCACCGGATATGGACCAGTATGGGAATACGATTCCAGAAGATCATCAAAATATACACGATTGTAAACACCGGTGAGCTGATCATGAAGACTTAGATACCGCAGTGTTTCTTCATTTTCTTTACGAAGGGTGATATCCTCGCAAATGCACATGACAGCTTTATAGGACCTGCTTTCCCCGTGGATGCTGGCACCTGCCATACTGACTTCTACCGGATATGTGGTTCCATCCTTGCGCTGATGGACCGATTCAAAGCGTCGAGCCACTTTGGACAGATCGTTGAAATTTTCAACGATTTCTTCTTGGGGCATCTCATATTCATAATCCCAGGTATGCAGACCAATGACTTCTTCCAAAGAATCGTATCCCAACATTTCGACAAAACGACTGTTGGCTTCTATAATTTGATGAGATTGGTCGATGATCACAAAACCGAATTCTGCCTTCTCGATCAACAGTTCCAGCAATTCCAATCGGTCTGCTGCACTCAATTCCGTATACATGAATGGTTTTCCTCTCTTCTGTCATTCTTTCGTTTCTTTTTATAAATGCGGCAAAACTTTTTCGATGAATACTTCCACCAAGGCAGGATCAAACTGGGTCCCTTTGCAGCGGCGCAATTCTTCAACGGCTTCTTCTTTGTCAAGCTGCCTTCGGTATGTTCGCGGCGATGTCATGGCTTCGTATGCATCGGCTATGGACATGACACGAGACATCAATGGTATGGACGCCCCTTTTAATCCTTGAGGATACCCTTTCCCATCCCATCGCTCATGGTGGTGAAGAACGATTTCAGCAATGGACGCAAAGTCGTCCACACTTTTCAAGATCTGATAACTGGTTTCCGGATGGCGATGGACCATGTCTAATTCTTCCTTCGTAAAGGTGGTAACTTTGTTCAATACCTTTTCTGGAATGAGTATTTTTCCAACGTCATGGAGCATGGCTGCGTTCTTGATCAGTTCCACTTCCGATCTTTCAAAGCCAAGATTTTGGGCCATCAAAACGCACAAATTCGCTACTTCGATAGTATGACGCTGTTCGTTGTCATAACGTTTGTAGATTTCCTGAATGGCGGCATGGATCGTACCGGTTTTCATGGATTTGCCATGTTTGATTTTATCTTGGTACATATTGTTGTCTGCATGTTGTTGGATCGATTTGATGTTTTCTTCCTCTTTGGTCTTGACGGCGCATCCGATGGCAACACTGACGATCACCGGCCCAAGTTTCTCTTTTTGTGCCTGAGCATTGATCCTGTCTTTGATCTGCCGGGCCGCTTTTTCATCCGTGTTAGGGAACAGGATCAAAAATTCATCGCCTCCGATGCGTCCAATCAAATCGTCGGAACGACAGACACTTTTCAAAATGTCCGACACATGGATCAACAATTGATCACCTGCTTCATGACCAAATGCGTCGTTGGTCAATTTCAATCCATTGACATCCAGTATCATGACCGTCAGGGGCAAATTTCTGGGGGTATCCAGTCGATGCAAGGCATCTTCTATATATCTTCGGTTGTACAATCCCGTCATATGGTCGTGAAAACTCAAATATTCGATTTGCTTTTGTTTTTCCACTTTCTCCCGATAATCTCGAAAAACAAGTACGGCTCCCGTCAAGTTGCCGTGTCTGTCTTTTACCGGTGCGGCCACATCTTCGATGGGTATCTGTACGCCATTGTTTGCAAGAAGTATCCGATGATGCTGCAACTTGGTGACCTTCCCTGTTTTTAATACCCGTTTAGCAGGATCGTCCTGGATCGGATTTCCATCGTCATCCAGAATTTTAAAAACATCCTCTAAAGGTAGTCCTTCCCCTTCCCTGCTGGACCAACCTGTCAGTTTTTCCGCAATTGGATTCATCATCAACACTGTTCCCATTTCATCAGTGGATATGATCCCGTCTCCAACAGACATGAGGGTCGTACGAAAAAGCTCTTTTTCCTTATACAAGGTTTCTTCCAGTTCCTTTTGTTCTGTTATGTCATGGATGATGCAACCAAAAATGAAACCACCGTTCTCACTGGCAGAGACGCGAAATAGACGACTTTCAAGGAATCTGTTTTTATCGCCGATCTCCACCGAGTTTTGCTGTACAATAGGTTCTTCGATCTCACGCAGCTGCTGTACGACTTGTTGAAAATAGTGGACCGCTTCACTTGGCATCACTGTTTCGTAGGTTTTCCCGATGATCTCATTTTTGTTCTTTCCAAACAGTTCCGCTACAGAATCGGAGATTTCCAGACAGGTCCCCTTTTCATCAAAAAGAATGATGCCGCTGGGACTTTGGATCAACAAAGCACGCAGCCGATTCAATGCCTGCTTCATTTCCCGCTGTTTTTTTCGTTCCATGGTCACATCATGAAAGATCCCTTGTGTGCATATGAAATTTTCATGATCGTCAAAGACGGATCTGGAACTGCCCTGTAGTTCCAGATACTCCCCGTTTTTTGTCCGCAGGATCAGTACATTTTCTGGGAATTCGGCACCTGCCACCACTTCTTGAAAGCGCGACTGATGTTGCTCAACGGTATCCGGACGCAACAAGTCCCACAGTGTCAATTCCTTCAGTTCCATATCACTATATCCCAATGCATTTTTCCAGGCCTTGTTGACTTGCAAAAAACGACCTTCTGAATCCATGCTATGGATCAATTCACTGCTGTTGTCAAAAAAATCCTTGTAGAATTTCCGTTCTTTCATAGCCTTGGTCTGATCGATCATAATCTCATCCTTTCGCAGGTTCGAGCCGGTGAAAATCAGTTTTGTGCATCTTTTCTACCCCGAGCCAGGGAAGCGATCACACCGATGATGCAGAATATCGAAAAAAGAACAAATGTAACACGAAAACTTTGAGAAAATGCAGCAAAGTTGGTTGTAGTGACGGTTTCTGACCGTACATACAACGATACGATCAGGCCCGTCACCGCCATGCTGAAAGACTGGCCAACGGTTCGCGCCGTGCTCAGGATCCCGCTGGCAATACCATATTGGTTGCGGTCCATGGAACTCATGATGGAGTTGGTGTTGGGTGCGCTGAAAAGTGCAAATCCAATACCGATCAGACCCAGCAGAAGCAGCATCTGCCAAACGGCCGTGTTCTGGTCGAAGCCGCTTAGAAAAAACAAACTGGCAGCGATCAATCCCATACCGGAGGAAGCCACGTACCTGGGGTCTACACGATCAGACAGAAATCCTGCAAAGGGTGAAAACGTCGCCTGCAATGCCGGTTGGATCAACAATATCGTCCCCGTAAATCCTGGATCGAACCCTTTTACATATTGAAGATACATGCTCATCATAAAACTGATGGCATAAGTGGAACTGTAGTTGATAAAAGATGCCAAGGTGGAAAAAATCAATACACGATTCGATTTCAAGGTTCTTACATCAATAAGAGGTTCCTTGATTCGAGACTCATATCGTCCAAAGTAAAAGATCATCAGCAGACCCCCAACAAAAATGAAAGGCGCTACCGGGTATCCTTTCAAATTGCTCAGCCCCCAAATAATGGCCAATATGCCAATAGCGTAGATCCAAGCACCTTTGTGATCAATACGCAGAGGTTCATTGGACTTCCATTCCTGGTCGATCCGATGGATCAAAAACAATAACAAGATCCCCACGGGAAAACTGAAATAATAGATGCCGCGCCATCCAAACTGTTCCACGAGCCATCCACCGATAAAAGGTCCTGCCGACAAACCCAGATAAGTAAATGCAACGTTGATCCCCAAGGCCTTACCCCTGCGATTTCCTGGAAATGCACCACTTATGATAGAGATGAGTGTCGTTGCAACCATGGCGCTGCCGATCCCCTGAATGCCCCGTAACACGATCATCATGGTAACGGATGTGGACAGACCACATAAAAAAGTAGTGATCGTCATATTCAACATACCATAAAACAATGTCTTTTTCCGACCGATCACATCGCTGAGTCGACCGACCGGCAACACGATCATGGAAGTCACCAGCAGGGATGAAGTGAGGATCCAACTGGTGTAGGTTGCAGAAGAAGCAAATTCTTTGGAGATGGAAGGTATGGCTACATTGACCGATGTAATGATATATGCGCTCCAAAAGGATCCCAATAGGGTCGTAAACAAGACAAATCGTCGTTTGTTGTCATCGGAAACCATCTTACTCCTCCTTATTGCAACTTTTATCTCTCATTTCATAATTACAGTCTTCCGATTGTAATTTATCTTTTTTCTCCTTGCTTTTTAAAAAGGATGCTCTCCGACGTTTCATGGAATTCACCATGAATCCTCCCCTGAACTTTCGAGGCTCATAGGATATGATGAAAGCACCCGGTTCGAATTTTTCCACGATGCCCAGCAATTCGTCTTCTCTGTTTCGTTTCGTCAAGATCTCCAGTCGATAACGGGTACTGTCCCTGCCTTCTCCCTGATAAACGGTTACCCCAAATCCTTCCAGGCGCAGGGTATCGATCAGCTTTTCATCCCGATTCATCAAATTTACTATAAAGCTGTTGTAGCCGATGGCCATTTTATTTTCAATGAAGCCTCCAATGAGGATCCCCACACCAAATCCAGCCGCGTAAACAAACATGGCTAGAGCGCCTTGGTCTCCACTGAAAACCAGCGCTAATCCGAATACATACACCAATGATTCAACAAAGCCCAATACTGCTGCGATTGAAATTCTATTTTTCACCAAAAACAGAGTTCTCAGTGTGAATACCGGCACATAAATCAGTTGCAATAAAATAATCAACAATATTTCCTTCAAAATTTATCTACTTCCTTTCCTTGCTGTCATGGGCCTTCTGTCTCAATAATCGAGAAAAAAGGTCATAGTTGTATGTTATCATAAATGATGTCATAATTGAATAATGGAAGAAAAAAGAATGACGGAAAGGAGGACCTATGAACACAAAACACGTTAAAACAAGATTATTGCTGCTTTTTATGATCCCTTTGACCGGTGCATTGTCCAGTTCTATCGCTTATCTTTTTATAAAGGGAATTTTGGAACTAAGCGCTAGGATCCAGCTACTGGGACCCTATTATCTCTTGTTGCCCCTTGCTTTTCTTGCAAGTCAACACATCGTATCCCGCTGCCAGGAAAAAGATTCTTTAAACAATGAAAAAATTATGGATATGCTACACCAAAGTCGGGGAAATGTGACGCTGCAAACCCTACCCTATCGGCTGGGTGCTTTTGTCGTAACGGCGCTGCTTGGCGGTTCTGTTGGCAAGGCCGGTCCCAGTGCCCAGATCGGTGCAGGGATCAGCAACGGACTTCTACGAATCAAACCTGGTCTTTTTACTCCATTCCAACAGGAAGTATTGATCCTTTGCGGGATCAGCGGTGGGTTTACCGCTGTTTTTGGCACCCCATTTTTTGGTGCGGTTTTTGCCAACAAGATCCTTTGGACCCATGGCGATACCTACAAACGTTTGCTGCCCTCGCTGCTGGCTTCCTTTAGTGGTATCCTTGCCATGAGGACCTTGGGATTTGAACCTATGTCCGTATTTCAAGTTGGTTCTTTGGAGATCGATCTGCACCTGATTTTTCTATTGGTTCTCTTCGGGATATTTTTGGCTGCCCAGGCCTTTATTTTTATAGGTATCGTTAAGACGGTGGATCGAACGGTCCTAAAGTTATTTCCAACCAAACAAAAGAAAGCGATAGCCGGTGGGGTCGTTCTGATTTTACTCGTCCTTTTCACTGGGAAAAACGATATGCTGGGTCTGAGCCAACCGTTGCTATATCGATCTTTGTCGGGAGAAGCCCAATTCGCTCCCATGCCGTATTTAAAGATGTTGGCTACATCCATCACCTTTGCCAGTGGTGGCAAGGGTGGTATCTTGGCACCCATCTTTATCATCGGTTCCACTGCCGGCAGCTTGTACGCACAAATGATCCAGGGTGTTGTCGGGTTGTTTGCTGAACTTGGAATGGTCGGCTTTTTTGCAGCCGCCACCAATGCTCCTTTATCTGCCTTGGCTCTTTGTCTGGAACTTTTCGGCTTTCAAATGCTGGTTCCGGGACTGATCGTGATCGCAGTCAGCCATATTTTGGTTCGAAGATCCAGTGTATTCACGACTCAGATCCGAAAGGTCTATTCAAGGGTGGAGAGAAATTGAAGCAAATGTTTTTGAAATGCTTCCGGGTGTGTTTCCATGGCCAAATGCCCGGCACCTGGTATCACCGCAAATCGGGCTTGAGGGATCAATAATCGGATCCGTTCCGTTTCGATTTCAGCTACCCAGTCATCCTGATCGCCCCAAATCCCATATACAGGCACCTGTAGTGCTCTCAACTCCTCATCTTCCAAAGATTTTGAAGTTTTGACCATCTGCACTAAAGAGGCACCTGTGTTTTTTATTTTCAAAGGTTGGAGATATCCTTCGACCTGACCATCCAATACAGGTTGTCCATTGGCAGATTCCAGGATTCCTGCTATGCGATTTTCATCCCATCCAAAGCGATCCAGAAAAACTTCCATCCACTTCCCTGCAGGCGGATAATAGAAAACTTTTGACATGGTCCTTCCATTGTCAAACAAGGCACCTGCAGCCAATATCACCACGTCTGTCTGATCTTGACGTGTCAAAGCCATGGCCGTTGCCGTTCCTCCTCCCATGGAGTGACCGATCAAAATCCAGTGATCCCCGTAAAGTTGATCCGAATAGTCCTCTTTCACATGATCCAGAACATTCCACAATAGCTCTCCCCGGTTTTGCTGGGTATGAACAAAATCCAGGGTACGTTCGCTGTATCCGAAACCTGGCAGATCTACAGCAACAACGTCAAATCCTTCCTGCTGCAAGCGTTGTGCCGTCTGTTCCCAGGAATAGGTGGATCCTCCCAGTCCGTGGATCATCAGCACGTTTCCTCGATTTTTAAAAGAATCATAAAGCCTCCAATGGATGGACGTTCCCTCTCCTTCATAAAAATAACTGTTGTAGTACGGTTTTTCAGGTATGGATTCCTTGTTTTTTAAAGGAATGAAAAAAGGAAACACCTGCAAGAAGAGTAACAGAAATACAACTATTTTTTTCCAGGATCTCATGGATGGACCACTCTCTTTCCCCAACATTGTATTTGACATGCTATAATAATTATATACAAATAGAAGGCAGGTGGATAGTCCATGATCCAAAAGATTCGCGTACTTTACGAAAACAACAAGGTCTGGCTCTTTCTGAGCAAATATCTGTTTTTTTCTCTATTGCTTGCAATGTTGATCTTGTTGATCGATTCCCGGATTCTTCCATTGATCCAGTATATTCCAGGTTTCTTTCTCACAGGCATCGATTTGGCAAAAACGATCCTGGGAACCCTGGCTGGCGCCCTATTGACGATCACCACCTTTACCTTTTCCACCATTATGGTGGTTCTGACCACGTATTCTTCCAATTTTTCACCAAGGGTCGTGGAAAATTTTTTGACGGATCGAATCTCCATGAAAGTTCTCGGAATATTCACCGGAGGGTTTTTTTACTGCATAACGACCCTGTTGTTTATGAGAACCACCGTTCAGAATCAATTGGTCCTTTCCGCCACAGTGGCGGTGGTTTATTCCATCGTATGCATTGCCTATTTCATTCTTTTTGTATTTTCCGTGTCTTCATCCATCCAAGCATCTAAATTGATCACTCGCTTGTTTTTAGAATCCATGGAATTGATCGAAGAAACACTGGAGTTTCGGGACAAGCACGAGACAACATCTTATTTTTCCACAGAATCCTATCCATCCCATTATACGGTCCATACCTCCGAATACGGCTATTTGGAATTGATCAATTTCCACTCCATGTTGGAAATGATATCCGAAGTGGATTGCACGATCGTCATCCACACCAAGATTGGAACCTTTGTTTCGGAAAACATGCCACTGTTCAGCGTGTATTATTGGAATCAAGAAACCCTTCCGAATAAATTGGACAAACGAATCGAGAATTGTTTTACCTTCGCCAACGAAAAAATGGTGATCAGCGACTATACCTTCACCGTACAGAAAATCGTGGAGATCGCTCTACGTGCCATATCACCCGGCATCAATGATCCCAATACCGCCATACACTGCATACGATTCATTGGCGTGCTTATGGCTCGAATTTCGGAATCGGAGGGAATGTATTCGGTACTCCACAAAGAAGAATCACCAGGTCGGATCGTCTACGAGGAATTTCATCTTCCTCACGCACTATTCGATACCTATCAGCAAATCGTCCATTATGGAAAATCGGATTTGAGTGTCATCAATGCGGTATTTGAATCCTTAAAAACCATTTTGCGTTCCTGCTCTCCGGCAAACGGTAAACACGTTCAAATATTCAGCAGTTATGTGTTCGATAAAGTAAGTGATTTTCACAAACATCCCTACGATCAGAAGCGATTGGAAAATCACTTGTATGATATTCAAGTTTTGGCCAATCTGAAACGTGTCGAAGAAAGAGGAAAAAATGAGTCTAATTAAAGCGGAAAAACTCACCATGATCCATGGGGAAAAAACATTGTTTCAATCATTGGATTTTTCCATCGACGATCAGAAAATCGGGTTGATCGGTCGAAATGGAACGGGTAAATCGACCCTTCTGAAGATTTTGGCGGAAAAAGAAACTTCAGTTGGCGGTAATATCGTAAAAAGCAATAAATTGATCATCGGTTATCTACCCCAAGAACCAGAAATCATCGATGATTGCAGTATTTTGGAGCAAATATTCCTGACCGATACAAAGGAAATGAATCGGATCCGAGATTATGAAGCATCCATTTCAGCATTGGCAAAAGACCCGAACAACCCGACACTGCAATCCAGGGCGACCACTCTGACCCACGAGATGGATGCTTCCGATGCATGGGCGTTGGAAAGTCAGATCAAGACAGTTTTGACCAAATTGGGGATCGATGATTTTTCAAAAAAAATGGGCACCCTTTCCGGTGGCCAGCAAAAGAGAGTTGCTTTGGCTGCAGCATTGGTCAACCCCTGCGACCTTTTACTTTTGGACGAACCTACCAACCATATGGACAGCGACATGATCGATTGGCTGGAATCTAATCTTAACAATCGAAAAGGCAGCTTGGTGGTCATAACACATGACCGATATTTTTTGGATCATGTAACCGACACTATTTTTGAACTGGAAAATGGCAATTTGCATGTTTATCAAGGAAATTATGCTTATTATCTGGACCATCGGCAACAACGCATAGCCCGGGAACGTTCCATCAGCGAAAAAATCACAAGCTTGTATAAAAAGGAACTGGAATGGATGCGGCAAGGCGCTAAAGCCAGGACCACCAAACAAAAAGCACGGATCCAGCGTTTTGCTTCTTTGGAAAGCGAATTATCGAATGACAAGGAAACCGGGCTAACCATGGATAGCCCCCACCATCGGCTGGGGAAAAAAATCATCGAACTGGACCATGTCAGCAAATCCTACTCCGGGAAAACCTTTGTACATGATTTTTCCTATGTTATGCAAAGAGACGATCGCATCGGGATCATCGGTAAAAACGGATTGGGGAAAACAACTCTTTTTGAATTGATCTCCGGCAATCGTACACCGGATAAGGGCAACGTCGACCGGGGAGAAACCGTTCATATCGGTTTGTTTTCACAAAATGTTCCAATACTTGATGAAAAGATTCGAGCCATCGATTACATACGACAAACAGCAGAGTACTTGGAAGAAGCCAATGGAAACCTAATTTCGGCTGCTGAAATGATGGAACGGTTTCTTTTCTCTTCCGCAGAACAATACACCCCCATCTCCAAACTTTCCGGAGGTGAAAAAAGAAGACTTTATTTATTGCACATTTTAGTTTCGGCACCTAATGTTCTGCTTCTGGACGAACCTACCAACGATTTGGACATCCCCACGTTGCAAGTTTTGGAGGAATACATAGACGGGTTCCCTGGACCTGTGTTGGCAATATCCCACGACCGCTTTTTTCTGGATCGGATTTCCAATAAGATCCTTTCCTTTCATGAAGACGGGATCATAAAGCTGCACACAGGAAATTATTTTGATTATGTTCAAGAAAAAGAAACGAAAAAAGAAATACAGATGGAAGATTCAACCATAACAAAACAAAACCCAGTAAATGGGAGAACAAGATCTTCCCATCGTCCGAGGAAATTGTCGTTCAAGGAACAACAGGAATACAAGGTGATCCATCGGGAAATGGCAGACTTGGAAGAGCGGTTGGATGCACTGGAACCCTTGTTTTTGGAATTTTCGACAGACTTTACCCGACTTCAAGAACTTCAGGAAGAAAAGCAATCTCTAGAAGAGGAACTGCTCCATAAAATGGAACGGGAAGCTTATTTATCCAAAATCATCCATGAATGACCATGTCAAGTTAAATGCAACACGCAGATATCCATTTCTTCACCATTACGGAGATGCAAAAACTGCCTTGTTGTGTTAAAATTACATGAATAACACGGAAAAGGAGCGATTCGTCAACTATGGAAAAAGAAAAGACCCCATCCAATTTTATCTATAATATGATCGAAGAAGACATAAAAAACAACACCTTTACCGATAATCGAGTACATACCCGCTTTCCACCGGAGCCCAACGGGTATCTGCACATCGGACATGCCAAAGCCATTTTGCTAAATTATAATACTGCAAAACGCTTTGGTGGCAAGTTCAATCTTCGATTCGATGACACCAATCCAGCCAAGGAAGATCTGGAATATGTAGAATCGATCAAAGAAGATATTGCCTGGCTTGGTGCCGACTGGGAAGATCGTTTATTCTACGCATCCAATTATTTTGATAAGATGTATGAATGCGGTTTGGAGCTCATCGACAAAGGTCTGGCTTACGTGGACGATCTGTCCGCAAATGAGATCCGAATCTACAGGGGGACGTTGACCGAACCCGGTAAAAACAGCCCCTATCGAGACCGTGGCAAGGAAGAGAATCACCTTTTATTCGAAAATATGAAAAATGGCAAGTACGAAGACGGCAGCAAAGTACTTCGAGCAAAAATCGACATGGAAAGTCCCAACATCAATATGCGGGATCCTGTATTGTATCGAATTTCCAGGGCGCATCATCACAACACAGGAGAACAGTGGTGCATTTATCCCATGTACGATTATGCACATCCTATCGAAGACGCCATTGAAGGCATCACCCATTCTCTGTGTTCTTTGGAATTTGAAGACCACCGACCTTTTTACAACTGGTTGCTGTCCAACCTGGATGCTTTCAAGGAAGAACCACCCAGACAAATCGAATTTGCCAAGCTTTTTCTGACCAATACCATCGTCGGCAAACGGTTTTTAAAGAAATTGGTGGATGACAAGGTAGTGGACGGTTGGGACGATCCTCGCCTGATGACCATTGCAGGTTTGCGGCGACGAGGTGTTACGCCGGAAGCCATCCAAAATTTTTGCGAAGAGATCGGCGTTTCAAAATCCAACAGTATTGTAGATATGGCCATGTTCGAACATTTCATCCGAGATGATCTAAAGCCAAAAGCCCCTCGCTGTATGGCAGTATTGGATCCTTTAAAAGTGATCATTACGAATTTGCCGGAAACGCATCTGGAGTGGCTGGAAATGGATAACAACAGCGAAAACCCGGAACTTGGCAAACGAAAGATCCCTTTCACCAGAGAGATCTACATAGAACGGGACGATTTCATGATCGACCCGCCCAAAAAATATCACAGACTTTACCCGGAGAACGAGGTTCGATTAATGGGCGCCTACTTTGTCAAATGCCACGATTATTCGACCGATGAAAACGGACAAGTGACGGAGATCCACTGTACCTACGATCCAGAAACCAAATCCGGCAGCGGTTTTACCGGACGAAAAGTAAAAGGGACCCTTCATTGGGTCAGTGCTGTCCATCACCATCCAGCGGAATTTCGCATTTACGATACTTTGTTGTCGGAAGATCACCCCGACCAAGTAGAAAACGCCCAAGGTCATACCATCAATCCTGATTCATTGAACATAAAACTGGGATTGACAGAAATCAGTATGGAGGAAGTCAACGCCGGAGAACGATTCCAGTTTGTACGACATGGTTATTTTGCCGTTGACCCCAAAGACTCTCAACCCCAAAAACCAGTGTTCAACTTGACAGTCAGCCTCAAAAGTTCCTGGAAACCAAACACATAGAAAACAGCCTCTTTCCATCGTTTCTGGAAAGAGGCTGTTCTTTTGATCCTTTTATAATATTTGCGTCTCCGATAATTTTCTGTAGATCTCGTATTTGTTTTTAGCATCTTGTTCTGCTTTTTCAAACAGCTTTTCTGCCAATCCCGGGAAGGAACGCTGAAGACTGGTATATCGAACTTCGCTTCGAATGAAGTCCTGGAAGGATTTCGTCGGTTCCTTGGAATCCAGAACAAACGGATTCTTCCCTTCTTCCTTCAACATCGGGTTGTATCGATACAAATGCCAGTACCCGGTTTCTACCGCATTTTTGATCTGCTCTTGCGCTTTTCCCATGCCGCCTTTGATGCCATGGTTGATGCAAGGTGAATAGGCGATCAATACGGATGGTCCATCGTAGCTTTCCGCTTCCATGAGCGCTTTCATGAACTGGTTCTTGTCTGAGCCCATTCCTACTTGTGCAACATAAACGTTGCCGTAAGTCATGGCCATGAGACCAAGGTCTTTTTTCTTGTTTTTCATGCCGCTGGCTGCAAATTTTGCGACAGCTGCAACAGGTGTCGCCTTGGATGCTTGACCACCGGTATTGGAGTAAACTTCTGTATCAAATACCATGATATTGATGTCTTCACCGCTGGCAATGACGTGGTCCAAACCACCGTATCCGATGTCGTAAGCCCATCCGTCTCCACCAAAAGCCCATACGGATTTTTTCACCAGGAAATCACTCAGGTTCAATACCGTCTGGATGCTCTTTTGACAATCGCTGCAAGTTGTTTTTACATTGTCCAATGCTCCCAACAATTCGACGGATGCAACTTTGGAGCCTTCTCCATCCTTTTTATTTTCGATCCACTTTGCAGCAGCGGATTTCAAGGAGGCATCTTCACAACAATCCACCAGATGGTTTAAGGCATTTTCAATGGTTTGACGATTTTTCTTAACAGCCATGGCCATTCCAAAACCGTACTCTGCATTGTCTTCAAACAAGGAGTTTGCCCAGGATGGACCTTTTCCTTCCGAATTGGTGCAATAAGGAGTGGAAGGTGCGCTTCCCCCCCAGATGGAGGAGCATCCTGTAGCATTGGCGATCATCATCCGATCTCCATACAGTTGAGTGATGACTCGAGCATATGGAGTTTCGCCACAACCGGCACATGCTCCAGAGAATTCAAACAACGGTTTGACGAACTGGCTCCCTTTTACATTGTTTGTTGGAAGGATCTTGTCTCGAACGGGCAGACTTGCTGCATACTCCCAATTTTTGATTTCAGCCGATTGGGTTCCAATGGGCTTCATGATCAAGGATTTTTCTTTGGAAGGACAGATGTCAGCACAATTGCCGCAACCGGTACAATCCAACACGGAAACCTGGATCTTGTACTGGTATCCTTCCAACCCTTTCCCTACAGGTTTTTTTGCTGCAAAACCTTCCGGTGCGTTGACCATTTCTTCTTCCGTGATCAAGAATGGACGAATGGCTGCATGGGGACAAACAAAGGAACATTGGTTGCACTGGATGCAGTTGTCGATCTGCCACTCCGGCACATTTACGGCTATACCTCGTTTTTCATAGGCTGCAGTTCCTAGAGGGAAGGTTCCATCTTCTCTGCCGGTAAATGTGCTTACTGGCAGGCTGTCGCCTTCTTGTCGGTTCATGGGACGCAATACATTCTTGATAAAGTCTGGTGCGTTGTCATCTTGTTGTACTCCAGACTCTTCAGCACTGCTCCAGTCCGCAGGTACATTCACTTTGTGAAGAGATTCGATCCCTGCATCGATGGCCTTGTGATTCATGTTGACGATGGCCTCTCCTTTGCTGCCGTACGACTTGACTACTGCTTCTTTCATGTACTTGACAGCGTCATCCAAGTCGATGACTTTGGCCAACTTAAAGAATGCTGATTGCATGATCGTATTGGTTCTGTTGCCCAATCCAAGATCTTCTGCAATTTTTGTCGCGTTGATGATATAAAATTCGATGTTGTTTTCGGCAATATATTTTTTAAGATCAGCGGGCAACTTCTCGTTGAGTTCTTCTTCCGACCAAACGGTATTGAGAAGGAAACTTCCACCCTTTTTCAGACCTTTCAACAAATCATACTGGTTCACATATGCCTGGGTCGAACAGGAAACAAAATCTGCTTCATCGATCAGGTAAGTGGATTTGATGGGTTTTTTTCCAAATCGAAGGTGAGAAATGGTCACACCACCAGACTTTTTGCTGTCGTAGGAGAAATATCCTTGTGCATAAAGATCGGTTTCGTCTCCAATGATTTTGATGGAGTTTTTATTGGCCCCAACCGTTCCGTCGGATCCCAATCCCCAAAACTTGCATCGGATGGTACCTTCCGGTGTCGTATTGATTTCCTTTGTAGTTTCCAAAGATGTGAAGGTCACGTCGTCGACGATCCCCAAGGTAAATCCATTTTTGGGATTTTCGTTTTTCAAATTGTCGAATGCCGCCACGATCTGGGGAGGAGTGGTATCTTTAGATCCCAAACCGTATCGTCCACCCACGATGATCGGCTTCATTTCCTTGTCGTAGAACATGGATCGAACGTCCTCATACAGTGGTTCACCAGGAGCACCCATCTCTTTGCAGCGATCCAGCACGGCAATTCGCTCTACCGTCTTTGGAAGAACATCAAAGAAGTATTTTTCGGAGAAAGGGCGATACAAGCGAACTTTGATCACACCGACTTTTTCTCCCTTTGCGACCAAATAATCCACAGTTTCTTCAATAGTGTCAACAACAGAGCCCATAGCGATCAACACATGTGTTGCATCCTCTGCGCCGTAGTAATCAAATGGCTTGTATTCACGACCCGTCAATTTTGTGATCTCTTTCATATAATCCGCTACTATATCCGGAATGTCTGTATAGAAAGGATTCAATGCTTCCTTAGCCTGGAAGAAAATATCCGGGTTCTGCGCAGTTCCTCTCGTGACTGGATGCTCCGGATTCAATGCACGATCCCTGAATTCCTGCACCTTGTCGAAATCCAACAGTTGTGCAAATTCATCATACTCGATCTGTTCGATCTTTTGTACTTCGTGAGATGTCCGGAATCCGTCGAAGAAATGTAAGAACGGTACTCTTGTCTTGATGGCAGACAAATGTGCGATCCCACCGAGATCCATGACTTCCTGCACGCTATTGGATGCCAGCATGGCAAACCCAGTTTGTCGAGCACTCATAACATCGGAATGATCTCCAAAGATAGATAAAGCATGACCGGCAATGGCTCGGGCACTTACATGAAAAACAGCCGGCAGCAATTCTCCTGCCATTTTGTACATATTCGGGATCATCAACAACAATCCTTGAGATGCCGTGTAGGTGGTTGTCAATGCTCCAGCAGCCAATGAACCGTGAACCACACCTGCAGCTCCTGCTTCGGATTGCATTTCGATCACGTCTACAGTTTCACCAAAAATGTTTTTTTGTCCCTTGGCGGACCACTCGTCCACCAACTCTGCCATGGTAGAGGACGGAGTGATTGGATAGATGCCGGCAACTTCCGTAAATGCATAAGATACATAAGCGGCAGCGGTATTTCCATCCATTGTTTTCATTTTTCTTGCCATGAATGAACCTCCTTAAAATTCTTCTTTTTCTTCATAATAATAATAGAAAAATCAAGACGTACAGCTCTTTTGATTTTCCTAATTATATCATAATGATTTGTGGATTGTACATGGAACCAATTGTTTTTAGTATCATGTACACAAAATACTTTGTGTGTGATTGTGTATATAAAGCATATTATACACAATAATCAAAGTGTTTTGTATGTCTTTTTGTATTTTTTTTGCCACGCACTACGTTTTTTTTGGTCGAAAAGATATTGTTTTGAAAATATCAATGGGTGAATGTTCCTAAAACAGTCCCAATATGTTAATTTTTAAAACAATACAATGGGGCCTGTACTTCGAAGTCTCTTGTTTCTTTAAACTTTAAAAAAGTCGATCAAGAAGCTTTCCACTCCCCCCTCCTTATTGGAACTGGTCACGTGTTTGGCAATATCCTTGATGGATTCGTCTGCGTTTCCCATAGCCACAGATATACCGGCATAAGAAAGCATGGACACGTCGTTGTACTGGTCACCGAATGCCATAACATGTTCATGTGTATAATCGTGCTTTTTCGCCAAGAATTTCAAGGCTTTTCCTTTGCTTACGTTCTTGTGAGTAACATCCGTATAACTTTTTTTGAAGTCTACGTACTGGATATCTTCATAGCAGTCCAATTTTGCAAGGACTTGTTCATATTCCTCTGGTGGTTTCACCATGGAAAAAGTAAATATCTGATAGATTTCCTTATGGGCTTTCTTCATCCGCAAATATTCCCATTTGGCAAGAGAATCCACCACTTCCATGGAGAATATCTCGTCTGGATAATGTCGAAGAAAAGCATCCACGTATTCCTGTTCAAACGGCAAAATACTGTTGGTGTAATAAGTTTCAAAACTATCCCATTGTATTTTCAACTTATCCCCGTGAGCATACAGCAAAGACAATACTTCCTCTGCAGTTTCTTTGGGGATCGGCTTTTTATGAAGGATCCGGTCGTCACTCCCGTCAACGATAAGAGCTCCATTGCAGGCGACCACATAATCGGCATTGATGAGTTTTGCATAGTATTTGCAGGCGGAATAACTTCTTCCTGTGGCCACAGCGATCTGCATTCCCTTCTTTTGCAATTCTTTTAATAGTTTTATTGTACTGTCTGGTATGCGTTGATTTTCATCCAGCAGCGTTCCATCCAAATCAAATGCGAGAATCATTCTTTTATCCCATCCAATCTTTTTCATGTTTGATTATTATACCATAGATCCCACATTCTTATCCCTCTTGAAAGGGCTTTCCTTTCTATAAAACATGTAAAATGGGAAGCAGCGGCCTGCTTCCCATCCTTTCAATAGTTCTTGTCTGCGTAGCCGACCCATCCGTCTTCCATTACCAAGGTTTTATCAAAACCTCCAATGGAAAATCCAATGATCTCATCCCTACCGTCTGCCGTTATGATCAACTGGTCCTTGTCCACATCGATCTTCATGGTAACGTCTTTCCCTGCATAGTCTTGAAACAGATGATCAATGGTTTCTGCGGGCAACTCGATGGCATACATTCCGCAATTGAACATGTTTTGTCGAAAGATCCGAGCGAAGCTTTCCGCTATGACCGCATAGATCCCGTTGACTTCCAACGCCCAAGGCGCATGTTCTCGGGAAGAACCGCATCCGAAGTTTTCCCGGCTTACGATGAAGGCTTTGTCTATCACATCTGCTTCACTGTCAAAGCCAGGCAACGTCAAATCCTCCAGCAAGTAAGGCTTCAATGCTTCTTTTGTGATCTCTGTCAGATACTTGGCTGGGATGATCTCGTCGGTATTGATGTCATTTCGGTCCAAAAATAATGCTTTACCTTTAAATACTTTCATTTAAAGCACCCCGCCTTCGTAAAGTGGAGAATTGGTGATCTTTCCTTCAATGGCAGATGCGGCGGCAGTGGCTGGACTCATCAAATGTACCATGCCCCCTTTGCCCATTCTTCCATTAAAATTTCGGTTAGTGGTGGATGCACAAACTTCTCCATCCGCCAGAACACCATTGCTCATGCCCAAACATGCACCACAAGTAGGGTTCGTCACACAAAAGCCGGCGTCTTGAAATATTTCGATGATGCCTTCCTGCAGCGCTTTTTTATACACCCCCGGTGTTGCCGGACTGACGATCCCTCGGACACGATCGCTGATCTTCTTGTCTTTTAGCACCTTGGCGGCCTCTCGCAAATCTTCGATCCGCCCGTTGGTGCAGCTACCGATGTAGATCTGATCGATAGGTTCCCCTTCCATTTCATGGACCGTCTTCACTTGATCCGGTTTGTAACCAAATGTCACCATGGGTTCCAGTTGGGAAATGTCGAACTCGTACACTTTTTCGTAAACGGCATCTTCGTCCGATTTCCATTTTGCATACTCTTCGACAGCTTGCTCCTTTGAGTCGAACTCATCCTGGATGAATTCCCATAGATAATCCACCGTCGTCCGATCCGGATAACAAATCCCGCTGGTTCCGCCTGCCTCAATGGCCATGTTGCATAAGGTCATTCGCGCTTCCATGCTCATGTCGTCCACTACGGGACCTGTAAATTCAATGACCATGTCCGTTGCTCCGTTGACGGTCAGCTCTCGAATGATGAAGAGGATCAGATCTTTTGCATAGACTCCGGGCTGCAAGGTCCCCTTTAAAACGAATTTAATGGTTTTCGGAAAACGGAAAGCGCAAACGCCTTTCAGGATCCCCACTTCCAGATCGGTAGTACCCACCCCGGCTGCAAAAGCTCCGAAAGCGCCATGGGTACATGTGTGGGAATCTCCCATAATCACTGTATATCCGGGTCGGACAAATCCTTTCTCCGGGAATATAGCGTGGCATACCCCGTTTCTCCCGATGTCAAAAAAGTCCTTTATATCATGTCTTCTTGCCCAATCTCGGAGGATCTTCCCTTGTGCCGCCGTTTTTGAATCCTTGGCCGGTGTCACATGATCGATGACTGCCTTGATCTTTGTCGGATCAAAAACTCGATCCATTCCGCGAGCCATCAGGTCTGTAATGGCGATGGGTGTGGTGATTTCATGACAAAAGACACTGTCCAATTTTAAAACGTGGGTTCCTGGAAAAGGTTCTTCCACTCGGTGAGCATCAAATATTTTTTCTGCGATTGTTTTTCCCATACTCTCTTCTCCTTTACACGAAACGCATATACTACCTATATTATGCCATATATATTGCTAAAAGAATGTATATAATGATACAATGTAGAAAATTTTTGTAGGAGGTGCCAATGAACCGAAAACTTCGCTATTTCGACCAATCTGTTAATGTGCCGGAAGACTGGCTTCAATCCATTCAAACCACAGAAGCTAATTTATACAAAACGGGAGAACGAATCTATCGTCAGGAAGAAACCGCCCATCATTTCTATTACTTGAAAAAAGGAAGGATCCAAGCTTTTGTCACTTCGCCCGATGGAACAGAGAAAAAATTGACGAGTTACGGACCCGGCGACATTTTTGGTGAAGCATCATTTTTTGATGGATTCCCACGCATTTCATCTGCAAGAGCTCAAGAGGATTCACTGGTCATCTCCCTGAACCAAACAGACGTGTTGAGTTTGTTTCAAGCCCATCCCACATTCGCCTTCACCTTGATGGTCCATCTGTCAAAAAAAGTTCGAATGCTAAGCCGGGAAATCGACGACTTGACGTTTTTGACGGCGGAAAAACGCATCGCCCAGTATTTGTTGCAGCAGGGGGATCAAAACAACGGTCTGATCAAAGGGACACAGGAAGAGATCGGAAACGCCGTTGGAGTACGCCGTGTGACCGTCAGTCGTATTTTACGACAGTTTGCACAAAAAAAGTGGATCGCCACCCGATATCGACAGATCGAGATCCTGGATCCGACATCGTTGAAGCGATTCCACCTGGAACCATGAAAGGAGCAGATTCATGAGCTTGAAAAAATATTTTAAAGATGTAAAAAACAGTTACGTCCTCCGGCAAGTGCAAAAGATCGAACTTCCCCATTTTGAAGAAGGTCCCACCGTACATCAACGTTTGGTCTTTCACGGAAGAGTCCAGAAAGTGGGATTTCGTTTGGAGATCTTTGAATTGTCAAAAAAACTGGGTCTTTCCGGCTGGGTCCGCAATCAAAAGGACGGCAGCGTGGAAGCTCAAATACACGGAGAACAAAACAGGATACGATTTCTCATTCATTTCATGGAATCTTTAAAACGGGCGAAAGTTGTCGCCGTGGACATCATCGATCTGCCAGTAGAGAATGATCCTATACCTTTTCATATACGAACCGATGAAATCCCCTGAAAGAAGACCGGTTTACTTTCTGGAAGGTAGCCCCGGCCCTTTTTCAAATTCTGCTGCCACATCCTTTAAGAGTTGGCTGATTTCCAAATGCTGGGGACAGGCACTTTCACATTTTCTGCATTCGATACAATCCGATGCCTTCCCTCTGGTGGCCGTCAAGTTCATATAGTAGACAAATTGGCTGGAACGATTGTCCCCTGTGTTTCTTTTTGCGCTATTGTACAAGGAAAAATAGTCTGGAATGGCAATGTTTTGGGGACACTCTTTCTCACAATATCCGCATGTGGTGCAGTCAATGGCTGTATATTCGTTGATCGCCTCTACTACCTGTCCGATAATGGAGTACTCCCTTTCATTCAGAGGAATAAATGGATCCAAGGCATTCATATTGTCTTCTATCTGTTCCATGGCGTTCATGCCGCTCAAAACCATGAAAACCCCTTTTTGACTGGCTGCAAAACGCAAGGCCCAGGATGGTATGGAAGCGTTGGAGTCGTAAGTCTTCATCAACATCTCTGCTTTTTCTGGTACTTGAACCAGATTCCCTCCCTTGATGGGCTCCATGACGATGACAGGGATCTCATATTGGTTTGCCAACTCCAGACAACGTCGGGACTGAATGTTGGGATGATCCCAATCCACATAATTCAATTGGAGCTGGACGAAATCCAGTCCTGGATATTTTTGAAAGATCTCCTCCAACAACTCCGGTGTTTCGTGAAAAGAAAAACCAAACTTCTTGACTTTCCCTTCTTTCTTTTTCTGAAAACCAAAATCGAAACTGTCAAACTCTACCGCTTTTTTGTAGGAATTATGACCGATGTTATGGAGCATGTAGTAGTCAAAATAGTCCACTCCGCAATTTTCCAACTGTTCATTAAAGATCTTTCCCATTTCCTCTTTGGTGTGAAAATCCCGCATGGGAAGCTTTGTTGCCACTGTAAAGGATTCTCTGGGGTACCTTTTTACCAGGCTTTCCCGCAGCGCCTTCTCCGACTGGTAATCATGATAGACATACGCCGTATCAAAATACGTGAATCCTCTGTCCATAAAAGCATCCACCATGGCATTAAGTGTCTCGAAATCGAAAGATTTTTTGTCCTGATCATCCATGAGAGGCAATCTCATATATCCAAAGCCTAATTTTTTCATTGGACCCTCCTAAAACTTTTTCTGTCATTATATCATGCTCTGCCTCCATGCCCAACCCAGAACCATGCTACATCTCATCTATCACAAAAAAATAATCATCATCCTTCATTGGTGGAAGGTTTGATTTATTTGTTTTATGATATATATGAGGTAGATCAAAAGATGAAATGAGGCATCGATCATGGACCACCGATCCTATACTTATCAAGCATTCATCAGCTATCGCCACATTAAGCCGGATATGGACATCGCAAAAGAACTCCATCGTCAAATAGAGTCCTATTCCATACCGTCCACTTTAAAAAAGCGTCTCGGTATTAAAAAAATGGGAAAAGTATTCCGCGATCAGGAAGAGCTTCCCACATCTGCAGATCTGGGCATGGACATTCAACATGCTTTGGAAGAGAGCAATTGGTTGATCGTCATTTGCACACCCCGGCTTCCTGCTTCCAAATGGTGCATGAAGGAGATCGATGCTTTTATAGCCATGGGTAAAGAAGATCATATCTTGACCTTGTTGGTGGAAGGAGAACCGGAAGAGTCCTTCCCTCCCCAACTTCGTTTTCGAACCATTGACGGAGTCAAAGTAGAAGTGGAACCACTGGCGGCAGATGTTCGATCGACGGACCCCAAAGAAATGTTGAAGAAGTTAAAAGTGGAAAAACTTCGGATCCTGGCACCCATCCTGGGCGTTTCCTTCGACGATTTGAAACAGCGCGCAAAAGAACAGCGGCTGAGAAATATTGCAAAAATTTCCGCAGCCACCAGTCTCTTGTTGGCCGCTTTTGGCTTGTATGCCATAAACAGGAATGCCATTATCGCCAAAGAAAGGGACAATTCCTACCGAAACGAAATGCTTTTGCTTTTGGAAAAATCAACCTTGGCAACCAGACAAGGTGACAAAATCGCAGCTTCCATCCACGCCTTGGATGCACTGGAAATCAGTTCGAAAATCCAGCACGATCAGGAGGAAACGCTGCAAAATGCGTTGGAATCCTCCATGTATGCCAATCTTGGAGATGAGATCTCCTATATCAAAAACAACAACATGATCTTGACAGATTTGACCTTTTCTCCAACTGGTGATCGTCTACTGGCCATTGCCAACACCAATTCAGCCGTCCTGATCGATCCATACGACGGAGAAATGCTTTTTACCGTCAACAACAACCTGGAACCCCTGGGTTCTGTAGGTTTTTCGAAAGATGGCCAACAGTTCTTCACCATCTGTCATTGGGAAAACAGCTTGACGATCTGGGACAGTAACAACGGCGAAAAACTGTGGGAATATAAAATGGAAGACAGAGAATCCTGGGTGCTGGGTTTTGCCTCTTTTACTTCCACACCCGATCAGATGGTGATCAAAGAAGAAGATCGCCTCCTCCTTTGGAATACAGCTACAAACCAAGAAGAAGTGCTGATGGAAGATCTCCAATCCTTTGCCACCAGATACGCTTCCGTTACCGTCTCCGATGATGGCAAAATACTGGGTTTGCTGGGTGATTTGGATGGGAAGATCCATATTTGGGATCTGGAAAACAAGGGGACGTGGACCCTGGATGACAAAGACGATCGGTACGAAGAGATGTTGGCCTTCAATGCGGATGGAAGCTTATTGGCCAGTTCAAGCGGTCCAACTGTCGAGATCTGGAACATGAATAGCAGGCAGATCTTCTTTTCGTATGAAATGACCAGCGGCGATGTAACGGATATGAGCTTCTCTCCCTCCCAAAATCTTCTGGCCCTTTCCAGCACCTTGTCGGTCGATCTTCTGGATCTTGAAGAGGAGGAAATAAATCAGAAAATCGACAGTGAAATGTTGGAAAATCAAATTTGTCGTTCCACTTTCAGTCCGGACGGGTCTTATCTTTTAATCCATCAATGGGGATTTCGACTTTATGATGTGGAAACAGGAGTTCTGTTAACGGATTTTTATGATTTGAAAGGAAGCGATGCTATTTTTCATCGTAACGGATCACTCCTATTATCCACAGAAAACGGCCATGTTGGCGCCTTCGCCACACCGGACAACGCTACTGTGACAACGATGCCCGATTACGATGAACCTTTATTTTTCACACCCAGGTTCACTCCTCCGGACGATAAAGAGATCCAATTGGAAACGAACCATGTTTCGGATCCCACTTTTGGATCTGCACCGCCTCAAATGTATTCTTCTCCAGACGGTATTTTTCTTGCCCTTGCCCACAGCGACGGCTTTGTTGAAATTTGGAAAATTGGAAGTTCCAACAGGGCCTTATACGGAATCGCCGAACACACTCTGCCGGTGACGGACATGATTTTCCATGAAGGATTAATGGCTAGTGCCTCCAAGGATGGCCGGGTCATGCTTTTTGATTTGGAACTTGGCCAGATCCGCTCTGTCATTCCTGCAACAGGAGCAGTAGACCGGCTGGAGTTTTCGCCGGATGGACGAAAAATCATGATCTTTTGTTCCCAACAACAAGAAGCTTTGGTTTTTGACACACAGCAGGCCATACACTTGTTTACATTAAAAAGCAAGGATCCAATGATAAACGACATGGGTTTTGACAGGAACAATACACAAGCCGTTCTGATCAATGGAGATGGATCCGCCGAGATCGGCAAGCTGTTTTCCCAACAGGATCTACTGTTGGATGCAATCAATAATCGAATCCATAAAACGAGAAAGGAATACTAACATGGGCATACCAATGATCCTGGGTGTTACCGGACATAGAGATCTTATAGAAGAGCATGAAATGGTATTGGAAAAAATCGTCCATGACCAATTGAAACGTCTGATAAACACGTATCCTCATACGAAATTGCACATGGTCAACAGTCTGGCTGCAGGCGCCGATCAGCTCTGCGCAAAGATGGCCTTAGAGCTTGGGATCGAACTGGTAGCGGTCCTTCCGATGGAAAAGAAAGAATACGAAAAAGATTTTCAAGGAAAATCTTTAGAGACCTTTCGATCTTGTCTCCATCAGGCTAAGGAAGTTTTTGTCGCTCCGGTCAAGGAAAAATCTACGATTAAGGATCGGGACTTCTATTATCGACAAGCAGGGATCTATATCGCTTCGGTCAGTCACCTGCTCCTCGCCCTTTGGGATGGTAACAAGGAAGACGTCAGCAACTGTGGCACTGCCGCCGTTGTAGATTTCATGCTGCATCCCTTCTACAACTCGGAGGACTCTCCGTTCAAAGCCATGAACGACGGCGCCGTTTTACAGATCAGTACACCTAGAAAGTCCAATCCGAACATTACGGATCCTTTTGAAATTTATCTTCATGAAAATGATCCAGGCGTTTTGGCTTATTCTTTGAACCAAACAGATCGTTTCAATCAGGACGCTGCAACCATTCCGATCAGGGATTCCAACAATCTATTGGATCAGGAATTATTACCTCTTCTAGGCCCTATTTGTAAAGAAATGCACGAGAACTTTCAAATCTCCGATGGATTGTCCGTTGCATTTCGGGACAAATACTTGCGTTCCATGCTACAGATTTCCATTTTCGCTGTCATGATGGTTTTGGCTTTTTTATTATACAACCAATTGGATCAGGGATCCTTACTGATTGGATATGGTCTGTTTTTATTGAGCATGTTTGTCGTTTTGCGAAGAACCAACAACAGGAAATATCAACAAAAGTATCTCGAGTATCGGGTCTTGTCAGAAAGCATAAGGGTACAATTCTATCTGTTGTTGATCGGGATCCATCATAATATTTGTGAAAACCTGACATGGCCCAACCGCCCCAACAATATCTGGATCCGAGACGGAGTAACTTCTCTGCTGGCAGGTTCCCCGGAGAATGCCATACTCTCTTCAAAAGAATTGAAGGAATTGTGGATCGAAGACCAACTATCCTATCACATCAAAAAAAGAAAAGAAGACATCAAAAAAGAAGCACTCCAATCTTTGACAAAAAAAATAATGATGGGAGCTTCCATCGTATCTTTTCTTTTCATTTGTGTGCTTCGTCTGATTGATCCGTTGGTTTACGCCGGTACAGTCGACCTGGATCTTGTTCGAAAAGCTTTTGACCTCTTCATGGGAGTGATTTCCTCCGCAGCTGTTTTTACCAGCAATTATTACGGAAAACTTTCCTTGAATCGAAAAATTGCCGACCACGATAAAATGATCCAATTATACCGACTGGCGTCCACCCTTTACGAACATCCTGGATTCCAAAAGGAACTGGTATTTAAAGAACTTGCAAAAGAGAGCATGATCGAAAACGGCGATTGGCTCACCTATTGCCGGCAAGAGTCCCTTTCCATGCTTATTTAACCGTTCCCATGTCCCCGACCCCTTCGGCATCGGCGACATCCATGGACCTTTTCTCCCTCTTCATATAGCAGGTAATCTCCGCCCTGGATCCGAATGTTTTTACCGTCTACAAAGGACTGGGATATTTTCCGGCGTGCATCCGTATAAAGCTTTTGTACCGTTCCTCTGGCTACTTGCATGTTCTGGGCGCACTCTTCCTGCGTCAATCCCTCATAGTCAATGAGCCGTATGGTCTCGTATTCTTCCACGCTCATGAAAACGACATCTCTTTTTCCGTCTCGATCATTCAATGGACCAAAAGATGTGTTTTCCGGAATACAGCAAACTTTTTTCCCTTTTCTTGGTCTTGGCACGGATTTTCCTCCTCCACACGGAAAGGCAGTTGGGAAACCCCTCTGGAAAGGAGTTCCCCCTGCCATGTTCTTATGCGTTGTCGTCGGTAGACTCGTTCAACATTTGATCGATGGCGTCCATTCTACTTTTCAAGATTTGTTTTTCTTCTTCAAGAATAGCACGTTCATTGCCCACTTGTCGACTGCCTAAAAGAAATCTTCCCAGCCCTCGACCACAACCCAGTCCGAAACCTATACCCATTCCAATGCCTCTGGCCATTCTCCCCATGCCCCTACCCGCAAAAGGTGTGGCTCCATTGGCGTTGACGCCAGTACATCGTCCCAAACCTCTACCTGTGACGGCTCCTTGACTCATTGGTCCTGTTCCATCTCTTCTTGGCATTTCTAGACCCTCCTTTTAATTGATGATATATGCTCGTTATATATTTGGCATATGTCATTTATACTTTCATTATACCTTATATTTGGCATATGTCAATAACTTGATCGTTTTTTTCTCTTCTTTTCTCATTTTTTATCCTTTCATGGACAGTTGCTTGCTTTTTTGTTATTCTAATAAGACAAATTCGATATCGTTTACATCACAATTTTTCAAAAAGATGTTCCTATGCTAAAGAATTTAGTTTTCAACGACACAGATGTTCAAACAATAAGGAGGTTACAAAATGAAAATTGCATTTTCCACCCTGGGTTGCCCGGACTTTAATTGGAGTGAGATCTATGCCATGGCAAAAGACCTTGGTTTTGACGGTATCGAAATTCGAGGACTGGGTAATGAACTGGCGGCTTTTCACGCGCAGCCTTTTCATCCGGAACATTTGGAGGAAACCAAAAATAAATTAAAGGAATTGCGGTTGGATATCCCCTGCTTGTCTTCCGGTTGTTGCTTGAGATTTCCAGACCAGGCACAAGCCAATCATGACGAGATCGTTCAATACATGACCCTTGCCTCTAAGCTGGGAACTCCATATGTACGGATCCTTGGTGACTTGGAACCTCATCCCACCGGAGAAGTGGATGATCAGGTTGTCCTATCCGCATTGAAAAAGCTGGCTCCAATTGCAGAAGAATTGAATGTCACCCTGTTAGTGGAAACAAATGGAGTTTATACGAATACAGGACGGCTAGCCGAGCTTCTCAATGAAGTCGCCAGTGACAACGTCCAAGCACTTTGGGACTTGCATCATCCCTACCGGTACGGCGGAGAAACTCCAGCCACCACGGTCAAAAACCTGGGAGCATACATCAAATACGTCCACATCAAGGATTCTGTCCTTGAAAACGGCAAAACCAAATACCGTATGATGGGAGAAGGAGATCTTCCCATCGATGACATGATGCAGGCGCTGTTTTCCATCAACTACGAAGGTTATGTATCGCTGGAATGGGTCAAACGCTGGGCATCGGACCTGGATGATGCCGGTGTTGTGTTCCCAAATTTCGCTTCCTATATGGATCGTTATCTGCAAAAGAGTCAAACAGGAGGGCGTTTGTTCGACAACATCCAGAAAACGGGTAAATACATCTGGGAAAAAGACACACTCATCGACCTTACATTCCCCCAAATGTTGGATCGGGTCGTCGAAGCTTTTCCCAATCAATATGCATTTCGTTATACCACACTGGATTATACGCGTACCTACACTGAATTTCGAGATGATGTGGACACTTTTGCCCGATCCTTGATCGCATTGGGTGTTCGTTCCGGAGATCACGTCGCCGTTTGGGCCACCAATGTCCCGGAATGGTTTATCGCTTTTTGGGCCACTGTGAAGATCGGTGCCGTACTGGTCACCGTCAATACGGCTTACAAAATCCATGAAGCAGAGTACCTCCTTCGACAATCCGACACCCATACCCTGATCCTGATCGATGGGTTCAAAGATTCCAACTACGTGGGTATTTTAAAAGAACTTTGTCCCGAATTAGACACCCACACACCAGGAAGGCCCCTTCATGCCAAACGATTGCCTTTCCTTCGCAACATCATCACCATCGAATCCAAACAACCCGGTTGCCTGACCTGGGAGGAAGCAATTTCCCTGTCCAAAGAAGTTCCTTTGGAAGAGGTATACCGAAGAGCCTATACCATGGGAAAGCATGATGTATGCAACATGCAGTACACATCCGGCACAACCGGATTCCCAAAAGGCGTCATGTTGACCCATTACAACATCATAAACAACGGGAAAAACATTGCCGACTGCATGGATCTGTCCACAGCAGACCAGATGCTCATCCATGTTCCCATGTTCCATTGCTTTGGCATGGTTTTGTCTATGACCGCGTGTATGACACATGGAAGCACCATGTCTCCCATCCCTGCCTATTCGCCCCGACTTGCTTTGGAATGCATACGCACGGAACCCATCACCGCCATCAATGGAGTGCCTACCATGTTCATCGCCATGCTGGAGCATGAGGATTTCGCCGAGACCGACTTTTCCAAGCTACGGACCGGCATCATGGCAGGAAGCCCTTGTCCCGTAAAAGTGATGCAAGATGTGGTGGACAAAATGAATGTTTCCCAGATCACCATCGTTTACGGACAAACAGAAGCATCTCCAGGTTGCACCCAAAGTCGGATCGACGACCCTGTCGAGGTTCGGGTCGGAACGGTGGGACGTCCCCTCCCCGGCGTGGAGTGCAAGATCGTTGATCCGGAAACTGGCGAAGACCTTCCTGATGATACGGATGGTGAATTTGTTGTCCGGGGTTACAATGTCATGAAAGGTTATTACAAAATGCCGGAAGCAACCAAAGCAGCTATAGATGAAGACGGCTGGCTTCATACCGGTGATTTGGCTTGTCGAGATGCTGCCAACAATTACAAGATCACCGGCCGGATCAAAGACATGATCATCCGAGGTGGAGAAAACATCTATCCAAAGGAGATAGAAGACTTCATTTATACCCACTCAAAAGTTAGCGACGTTCAAGTCATCGGCGTTCCCGACAAGCAGTATGGAGAAGAAATCATGGCATGTGTCATTCTCAAAGAAGGTGAAAGCCTTACCCAGGAGGAATTGAAAGAATACATCCGCTCACGCATGGCAAAACACAAGACACCTCGATATGTGGAATTCGTCAAAGAATTCCCCATGAATGCTGCCGGAAAGATCATGAAGTACAAAATGCGGGAATGGGCAACAAAACACCTCGAGTTGGAAGGAGACGGAACCAACGTCACCGTTTAAACGAATGAATATGCAGGATTCGTTGATGTACATGTTTAATCATGATACAATATATGTTAAACATATTTTCACAGTAGGGAGGAATGTCGTTGGAACCAAACAGGATCACCATTTTCGCCGGACATTACGGCAGTGGCAAATCCAATATCGCAGTCAATTATGCCTTATATTTAAGAAAACAATTCAAAAAGAAGGTGTTGATCGGAGATCTGGACATCGTCAACCCCTATTTTCGTACAAAAGACAGTGCGAAACGGTTGACCGGTTCCGGGATCCGATTGATCTCGTCCGATTTTGCCAACACCAACGTGGATGTACCGGCGATTACCGGAGAAATGAACGCCCTTTTTGATGAAAAGGATGCTTATGGCGTCATCGACCTGGGTGGAGATGACCGAGGCGCCTATGCCCTTGGGCGTTATCATCACATTTTGATGGAGGAAGAAATAAACGTCTGGATCGTTGTCAACATGTTCCGTCCATTGAGTCGGGATGTGGAGCACACCCTAGCCATCATAGAAGAGATCGAGAGGGCTGGGCGGATCAAGTGCACCGGCATCATCAACAATTCCAACGTAGGGAGTTCCACAACACCAGAAGATATTTTGGATTCCCTCCCCTACGCGCAACAATTGTCACAATCCACGGGATTACCCATCATCATGACCACCGTGCGAAGAGATTTGGCAGCAAAATTGCCGACAGACATCGGCACAATATTTCCCATAGATTTGGAGGAACATCAATGGCAATGAAAACCAAAGTAACATTTCGAACGGACCGATGCAAAGGCTGCGGCCTTTGCGTCAGTGTTTGTCCTAAGCAAATTCTCCGGCTTTCGCCGGAAACGTTGAACAGCAAGGGGTATCATCCGGCGGAGATCATCGATCAAGAAAAATGCATCGCTTGTGCATTTTGCGCCACCATTTGTCCTGACGTTTGCATCAAAGTAGAAAAGGAGGTGCTGTGAGATGGCAGATAAAGTATTGATGAAAGGAAACGAGGCCATCGCCGAAGCGGCCTTAACCGCAGGATGTCGACATTTCTTCGGCTATCCCATCACTCCCCAGACGGAGATTTCCGCGTATATGGCCAAGAAAATGCCGAAGATCGGCGGAACATTCTTGCAGGCGGAAAGCGAGATCGCAGCCATCAATATGGTATACGGAGCGTCCGCTGCAGGAGTTCGAACCATGACCTCCTCTTCCAGCCCAGGGATCTCCCTGAAAAGCGAAGGACTCTCTTATCTTGCCGGCGCAGATCTACCAGCAGTGATCGTGAACATTCAACGGGGCGGACCGGGGCTTGGCGGAATTCGGCCTTCCCAATCGGACTATTTTCAAGCAACGCGAGCTGCAGGACATGGTGATTTTCATATGATCGTCCTGGCTCCCACCACAGTACAGGAAATGTTTGACCTGACCATCGAAGCCTTTGATCTGGCAGATCGTTTTCGCATGACTGCCATGATCCTGGGTGACGGAATGTTGGGCCAAGTCATGGAACCAGTAGACATCAGCAAGGGAAAAGAACAAGAAGTTATCGAAAAAGACTGGGCATTGACCGGAACAAAAAACAAGAGAAAACACAACCTGGCAAACTCTCTTTACTTGGAAGCGGAAGAGTTGGAATCCCTGAATATCAAACGATTTGAACGTTATAAACAAGTCGAGGAACTAGCACGGGCAGAACATTATCTAACGGAAGATGCGGATGTCATCGTAGTAGCTTATGGGATCTGTGCCAGGATCGCGAAGAATGCCATCGATGAAGCTCGAGAAGAAGGCATCAAAGTTGGTTTGATCCGCCCCATCACCTTGTGGCCCTTCCCGAAAAAAGACTTGTTGAAAGCATCGGAGACCGCCAAAGCATTTGTTGTCGTTGAAATGAGCATGGGACAAATGATCCAGGACGTGGAACTGAGCATTCGATGCAGCAAACCGGTTTTGCTGTGCAATCGTACCGGCGGCATGGTCCCCGAACCGGAAGAGGTCATCGGCGCCATTCGGAATGCAAACCAGGAAGGGAGATCATAAAATGGAAATCGTATTCGATAGACCAAAAGCATTGACAGATATAGCCAACCATTATTGCCCTGGCTGCACTCACGGCATCATTCATCGTCTGGTTGCAGAAGTAATGGATGAATTGGACATAACCGGCTCCACAGTAGGTGTCGCTCCAGTAGGTTGCTCCGTTTTTGCCTACAACTACTTTGAGTGCGACATGGCACAGGCTGCCCACGGACGTGCGCCAGCAGTGGCCACCGGCTTAAAAAGGGCCATACCGGAAAACATGGTGTTCACTTATCAGGGAGATGGCGACCTGGCAGCTATCGGCACAGCCGAGATCGTCCACGCTGCAGCGCGAGGTGAAAATATCACCGTCATTTTCGTCAACAACGCCATCTATGGGATGACAGGAGGCCAAATGGCTCCTACTACCTTGCCTGGCCAAGTGACCCAAACCAGTCCCTACGGACGAGATACAGTAACAGCGGGACACCCTATCAAGGTTTGCGAACTATTGTCCACTTTGGAAGGTACAGCTTACGCAGAACGTGTTTCCCTAGATTCCGTCAAAAACATACGAAATGCCAAGAAAGCCATCAAGAAGGCATTTGAATATCAACAAGCCAAAAAAGGATTTAGCATTGTTGAGTTGCTGTCCACTTGCTCCACCAACTGGGGATTGGAACCGGTAGAAGCCATGAAATGGTTGCAGGACAACATGCTGCCTTTTTATCCGTTGGGTGTGTACAAAGACAAGGAGGCGGAAGTATGAGCAACTCATTGGAATTGGTCATCGCAGGATTTGGAGGACAAGGCGTCCTCTTTGCGGGAAAGATCCTGGTTTATGCCGGGATGTTGGAAGGCAAGGAAGTCAGTTGGCTGCCTTCCTACGGTCCGGAGATGCGTGGCGGGACTGCCAACATCAATGTGATCATCAGCGATAAACCAGTAGGCTCCCCTATCATCACCAAACCACACATGCTGGTTGCCATGAACCAACCATCTTTTGAAAAATTTGAAATGGATGTGGTCCGCGACGGGACCATCATTGTGGATTCTTCCCTGGTCTCCAGTAAAATTTCCAGAGACGATGTGGATGCCCATTATCTACCGGCCACCAACATGGCCATCGAATCCGGTCTGTCCGGTTTGGCCAACATGATCATCGTAGGAAAGATCGCCAAAACCACTGGATTGTTTTCGCTGGATTCTTTGGAGAAGGCAATCCGAAAAAGCGTTCCCGAACGAAAGAAAGATCTGATAGATTTCAACATCAAAGCAATAAAAATGGGGTATGATCACAAATAATCTGGAAAGGGGCAAGCAAATGAACAGTCAAATCAAAGAAATGAGCCAACGTTTGACCATGCTCCGGGAATCCCAAGGATACTCCCCGGAAAAGATTGCAAAAATACTGGAGATCCCTTTGACACAATACCTTCAGTATGAAACAGGAGAAAGTGATTTTTCTTTCAGTTTTTTGTACAATGCAGCTCAGGTTTTGGGTGTGGATGTACTGGACATCATCAGTGGAGAATCTCCTAAACTTTCCACCTGCACCGTGGTCCGAAATGGCGGCGGATATGAGGTCGACCGGCGAAAAGCCTACAATTACAAGCATCTCGCTTTTACTTTTCGCAACAAAAAGGCAGAGCCCTTCATGGTCACTGTTGAACCCAATGATTCCATTCCAGAGCGACACGCCCATGAAGGTCAGGAATTCAATTACATGGTTTCAGGAACCATGGAGTTTTATATTGCCGACATGGTCTATGAACTTGGACAAGGCGACAGTGTCTATTTTGATGCCACAGTGCCTCATGCCATGCGGGCCCACGGCAATGAACCGGCAGTATTCCTTGCTGTCGTCGTAAAATGATGGAGGAATGCCAATGATCACTTATGAAAAATATACCGGACGACATCGAGACGAATATGTGACCCTGGAAGATCTTTACCGTAATTATAATGTTACATGCGATGAAGATTTCAACTTTGCCTACGACGTATTGGACAAGCTGGCCGATGAAAAGCCGGATCAATTGGCGATGCTGTGGGTTGGCAAAGATGGAGAAGAAAAATACATCACCTTCAAAGATATGAAAACTTGGTCCAATAAAACCGCCAATTATTTTGCATCTCTAGGCATTAAAAAAGGCGATTTCGTCTTGATCGTCGTTAAAAGAAGCTACTTGTTCTGGTACATCATGATGGCCCTGCACAAGATCGGAGCAGTGGCCGTACAAGCGACCAACTTGCTTACTCCCAAGGACTACGTATATCGCTGCCAGGCTGCCGACATCAAAATGGCCATCATCACAGCAGATGGAGACAGTACCGAATCATTTGACATGGCACATCCGGAGTGTCCATCCGTCACCATCAAAGCAGTGACCAAACACAAAAATGCGGGAGACAACTGGCTGGACTTTGAAGCAGGCATTGAAGCCGCTTCCGAAAAATGGGAGCGCCCTACAGGTGATCAGGCAACAAAAGCAAGCGATCGCATGATCGTCGCCTTTTCATCGGGCACCACAGGATATCCAAAAATGGTCAGCCATGACTTTACCTATCCCCTGGGCCATATCATGACTGGAGTCTTTTGGCATCGTGTTGAACCGGGAGGATTGCACTTCACCATCTCCGATACAGGGTGGCTGAAAAGTCTTTGGGGAAAAATGTATGGGCAATGGTTGGGAGAATCCGCCATCTTTACCTACGATTTTGACGCATTCCAACCAAAAGATATTTTGGAAAAATTGGAAAAGTACAAAATAAACACTTTCTGCGTTCCTCCCACCATGTATCGTTTCCTACTGACCCAAGATGTCAAAAGCTACGACCTGTCTTCCCTGACCCACTGCTGTGCAGCAGGCGAAGCCTTGTCACCGGAAGTATTCAATCAGTGGAGAGAAGCAACCGGGCTTCGAATTTTTGAAGGCTTTGGCCAATCGGAAACCACCGTCTGTTGTTCTATCCTGTACCCTTGGGTACAGCCAAAACCCGGTTCCATGGGGCTGATCACACCGGGATACCATATGCTTTTGGTTGATGAGAACGGCGAAGAAGTGGATCCTGGAGTCACTGGAGAGATCTGTATTCGTTCCGACGGACCCCACAATAAAACAAAAGGGCTTTTCATGGGCTACTACAAAGATGAAGCCACAACAAAAAAGTCATGGCATGATAGTTTGTATCATACTGGAGACTTGGCTTACCGGGACGAACTGGGATTTTATTGGTACATCGGAAGAAATGACGATATCATAAAATCTTCCGGTTATCGGATCGGTCCCTTCGAGGTGGAGAGTGCCTTGGCAGAACATCCAGCTGTACTGGAATCTGCCGTTACCGGAGTTCCAGATCCCATTCGCGGTTTTAATGTAAAAGCAACCATCGTCCTTTGCGAAGGATATGTGCCCTCGGAAGAATTGGTCAAGGAATTGCAAGACCATGTTAAGAAAGTGACTGCACCTTACAAATACCCCCGAGTGGTGGAATTTGTGCAAGAATTGCCAAAGACCATCAGCGGAAAAATTCGTCGGGTGGAGATCCGAGAAACTGACGCCAACAAGCAATAAGAAAAACCTTAAAGGATCACAAGGAACTCCATAACTCAGAGCTCCTGGACCTTTAAGGTTTTTACCTTTTATATTTCAAAATTCTGTACTTCTTCCTTTCCCTCCAGTATGCGCAAAGCTCCCCCTGCCAACGCCTCCATCTCCAACTGGCCGGGAAATATGATTACGGGAGCGATGAATTTCACCCGTTCCTCCACCAGTCTTGTCAACGCTTCGGAACGTGCCATTCCACCTGTCAATACAATGCCGTCCACCTTGCCTGCAACCACTGTCGACAATTCTCCGATCCCTTTGGCGATTTGATAACCCAAGGCCTGAAAAACCAAGGAAGCTTCCCCATCTCCCTCTTCCATCCACGATTCCACTTCCCTCAAGTCGATGGTATTAAAATAGGATTTCAATCCACCATTGCCGCGAAGGAGTCTCTGCATCTCTTTCTCCGTATGGATCCCGGAATAACAGAGTCGGATCAACTCCCGTGCCGGAAATTTTCCGGAACATTCCGGTGAAAAGGGTCCTTCGTCGTCGGACAAGATATCCACGATCTGTCCTTTTCGATGGACACTCATGGAGATTCCACCCCCCAGATGAGCGACCACTAAATTAACTTCTTCGTACAACTTCCCAATTTGTTCGGCTGCCTTCATTGCAGTAGCTCTGGAATTCAACACATGACTGGTAGCTGTCCTTGGAAAATTTGCCAGTCCGGAGATTCGGGCGATTTCCGTCAAAACATCAGCCCTGGGAGAGTCATAGATGAATGCAGGTATGCCAAGGGGCTTGGTGATCCCGTATGCGATCTTCGCTCCCAGATTTGACGCATGTTCCATGTATGGATTTTCTTCCAGTTCCCGCAGCATTTTTTCATTTACATAATAAGCGCCCGGTCGAATGGTTTGCAGCATACCTCCCCTGCCTACAACGGCAGACAGTTCATCCAAGGATACAATATTTTCTTTTAACAGTGTTTCTACTGCGTCTTTCCTCATGACATACTGCTCCATAGTGTTTTTAAACTTGGATAAAACTTCGGTATCGTGATCGATTTTGTGGTAAAACAGCTGTTTTTCATCCAGGTACAAGGCCACGCGTGTTGACGTGGAGCCTGGGTTGATCACAAATATTTTATAAGACATGGCGTCACCTCTTTTCCAACTTCATTATAACAGCAGCGTCATTTTCATCATAGCAAAAGATACAGTCGATCACCCAAGCATCCTTATCCTGATTTAATTCTTGTTCCATGGGTATAAATAAGGCATATAAAAAACGAAAAAGGAGCGATCGATATTATGAAACTAAGTGCAAGAAATCAATTAAAAGGGACAATAACGGAAATCAAGGAAGGCGTCGTTACAGCCATCGTTTCCGTAGATATCGGAGGCGGCAATGTATTGACTTCCTCCATCACCATGGATGCTGTAAAATCTTTGGATTTAAAAGTCGGCAATGAAGTCTATGCTGTAGTAAAAGCTTCCAACGTCATGATCGGAACCGACCATTAAACAGTATTACCGAAACGAAGCTGTACGTGGTGACACGTACAGCTTTTATTTGGTTATACCCTCTTTTTTTGGATCCATGTGCGGACGAAATGAAATCCCCACATTCCTAGAAAAGCCCAAGTCATTCCAAAAACAAAAGCAATCACACCTGTTACGATGGTAAACCAATTTTCCGTAGTTTTTCTAGAAGTCTTGTACAAAGATAATGCTGAATAAAACAACAAGGCACCCAAAGCACCGAATGGGATGATCAATTCCAACTTTGGCGTTGCAAAGAAAAACGCCACCAGCAAAAGCACCGCTCCCGATATCAAATTGGACCCTCCCGTCCTGGCACCGAATCGGTATTGTGCCGCCAACCCTCCAGCTCCATGACACATAGGAAAACCACCAAAAGGAACCGCCAATAAAAGCATGCTGCTCATGCTTAATAGAAGTTTCTTTTCTTCCACTTTACGATCCAACAGATCTGAGATCAAAAGTGCGGTCGCCAATACGGCATTCCCCAGCGTCAAAGGTATTTGCGGAATCGTTGCTTTGGTGATTCCTACCAGCGTTTCTCCCCAGAGTGGCCATTGAAAGCTTGGCAGAGTCATGATGGAGATACCGGGCGATCCATGACGGAATACTCCTACCGCTACACCCAAGACAATAATGACCAATGCAGAAATATCCAGTTTTTTTGAGAGAGTATAGAATAAAACGATAAAGATGGATATCAATCCAAGGATCCAGTCCTCCCCTACCATAATTAGGGCTTGCCGCATCAAGGTCAATGCCAAACCAAGCTGTATCCCTCGAATAAGCGGGATCGGGATATTTTTCTTGATAAGATCCATGGCTCCTGTCACTGCGATCAGCAACAGGACAACTCCCATAACGATACCTGCCCCTGCGATTTCGCCGGGACTCAATCGTTCTGCAATAGCAACGACTCCCATAGCCTTCATGGGCTCTACAGGCATGGGCAGCTTGTAATACAATCCGGTGCCGATGTATGCCAAACCGAAAAAAAACAACATTCGGGATAGATCCATGTCTGTTGCGACGGAAACGCCGACTACTATGGGCAGCAACGTTCCAAAATCTCCTAATGCTCCTGCTGTTTCGTCCAAGGTAAATCGAAAATCCTTTTCTCTCATATCTGGCTTCCTTCTCTTTCATTTATGATTTTGCGATTGATGTAAACAAATATTATTGAAACAAGTGCGGCACCTATGAACAAAACCAACATCCCACTATAGGAACCGGTAGCATCAAAAATATAACCGGCAATTGGAGGGCTTATGGCACCAAACAGCGTTTGACTTACTACCATGTGGGAATAGATCTTGCTATAGTCTTTTGAACCAAAGGTTCGTCTTGTAAACAATGGTCCTGCCACCGATACATAGCTTTGAGAAGCCCCAAATCCGATGATCCCTGCATACAATAAAACACTGACTGCATTTCGGCTACTGTAGATGAATCCGAATCCTGCAAGGACGATAAAAAGCAAACCATACAAGACCCGTTGGAACTGAAACCGATCTGATAAATATCCAAATGATAATTTAAATACTAGATTTCCCAACATGGAGATGGTGATCAAGGTAGAAGCTCCTATAGCTGTCATGCCCAATGATCGGCCGAAACTGGGCAACATGGCCAAAAAACCGTTCATGAACTGCATCATGCCAAAGGTAAGCAAAATCAACCAGAAAGACAAGCTTTTCACTGCTTCCTTTTCCGACATTCCATCCGCTTTCCCATTTGCCGCCTGTACATGGAAAGGATCTTCCGGATCGTAACCATAAGGGTACATACCCTTATCTTCCGGTCGTAGTCGAATGACAAACAAGGATACTGGCGTCACCATTACTATTGCCGACAGGAACAATATGGCTACTGCCGTTTCCCACGGCAAATGGAACAATAAATACCCCATAATGGGACTTATAGCGGCACTTCCAATGGCACTTGAACTCATGGCCAGACTCATAGCCAAACCAAGTCTTTTATAAAACCAATTTCCCACCACCACCGGCACAGTGATCATCACGGACACGCCGACAGCCAAACCAGAAAGAAAACACACCAGATAAAACTGCCACAATTCGGACCACAAGATAAAAGACAGCAAGGCCCCGTTAAAAGCCAGATTTCCTCCAGTCAATATGATCCGAATGTCCACCCGATCCAAAAGCCGACCTGCCAAAGGTATGGTCAGCATGCTTCCGATGCCCATGAAGGTAGAAACAGCCGCCATCTGACCCATTGTGAAGCCATGGGTCGTAGCAACTGGTTCAAATAATTGGCCTATGTTGATATAAAGACCTGCCAGTACGGCAAATTGTACAAAACATCCTATCAAAATAACGATGGCATACCGATCTCCATTTTTCCTATTTATCCTATTCATAGAAGGCTCCATTCATAATGTATGTCAGGTTACAACTCCATGAATTCATGATATCATACAAATAGACGATCACAGAAGAGAAAGGTTGTGAAAACATGAAATCCAGTACTGATTGCATTCATTGTATCCTTAAAAAAGCGGACGCCTTATTTGAGGAGCTTCGACCCGGAGATCCTGATAAAATAGAATTCGTCAAAGATGTTTGCCGATTGCTTGCAGATGCACCGATGGACGCCACGGCTCCAGAACTAAGCAAGATCATGCTGGATCGAATAAAAAAATCCATTAACCCGGACCCTACCTATAAAAAAATAAAGGAAGCATCCAACCGCTATATGCTGGAATGGGAAAGCAGGATCAAAGATCGGATCCTATCCTCAGAAGATCCCATATTAGAGGCCTTACAATATGCCATGCTAGGTAATTTCATCGATTTTGGCGCCATGGAAAAAGTGGATATGGAACAACTTACCGAGATTTTGGAAAAAGGCAACATCAACATTCCGGATCTAACGGCTTTTCCAACGTTTCTTTCCGATCTGAAAAGGGCCGATAAAATGGTTTATCTTTTGGACAATGCTGGAGAGATCGTGTTGGACAAAGTTTTCATGGAGATCCTCATGGATCACTTCCCGGCTCTGGAACTGACGGCCGTCGTTCGAGGAAGCGCCGTTTACAACGATGCGACCATGGAAGATGCGGCATATGTGAGGTTGTCTGATGTAGTACGAACTGTGGACAATGGAGGAGACTACCCGGGAACCCAGTGGGAAGAACTTCCCGAGACCATTCGAAGCCTTATTGACGAAGCCGACTTGATTTTAGCAAAAGGGCAAGGAAATTTTGAATCTTTACAGGGATGCGGAAAAAACATTTTTTATGCATTTTTGTGTAAATGCGATTTGTTCACGTCCCGGTTCGGATTGGAAAAATTCACTGGTGTTTTTGTTCATGAAAAAGGTCCTAGGCTTCTATAACCTCGGACCTTTTCGTATTTCCATCCTTTGTTCGATTTCGCTTCTATTTCAAGTCGAATCGGTCAGCATTCATGACCTTGACCCAAGCATCCACAAAATCTTTTACAAACTCTTCCTGTCCATCGGAGCAGGCGTATACTTCTGCCACAGCCCGAAGTTCGGAATTGGATCCGAAAAGCAGATCTACACGGCTAGCCGTCCATTTCTTTTCTCCAGTCTTGCGATCGAATCCTTGGAAAACCGACCCGTTTTCATCAACTGGTTTCCAAGCCGTTCTCATATCCAGAAGCTGCACGAAAAAGTCATTGGTCAAGACGCCAGGTGTTTCCGTGAACACCCCTTCTTTTGCTCCTTGGAAGTTGGCGTCCAACACACGCATCCCGCCAATCAATGCCGTCATTTCCGGAACAGTAAGACCAAGAAGTTGAGCCTTGTCCACCAGCAGGTCTTCTGTTGACTTTGCATATGCAGGTGACTTGCAATAATTTCTAAAACCATCGGCTTTTGGTTCCAACACATGGAATGATACGGCATCCGTCATTTCATCAGTAGCATCGGTTCTACCCGGCGCAAATGGAACATTGACATCATATCCTCCGTCTTTGGCAGCCTTTTCCACAGCTGCAGTTCCTGCCAAAACGATCAAATCTGCAAGAGACACTCTCTTGTTTCCAGTTTGGGAACCGTTGAAATCCTTTTGGATCTTCTCCAATTCCTCCAAAATTTTCGACAGCTGTTTCGGCTGGTTTACTTCCCAATCTTTCTGAGGAGACAAGCGGATCCTGGAACCATTGGCACCACCCCGCATGTCAGATCCACGATAAGTGGAAGCAGAAGACCATGCCGTATAGACCAACTCGGATACAGAAACTCCACTGTTCAATACTGTTTCTTTCAACGATAAAATGTCACTTTCATCGATCAGATCGTGATCCACTTTAGGTACTGGATCCTGCCAGATCAGTTCTTCTTCCGGCACCTCCGGTCCCAAATATCTGGATACAGGTCCCATGTCTCTATGGGTCAGCTTGAACCAGGCCTTTGCAAAAGCTTCTTCGAACTCCTGCGGATTCTCCATGAAATGTTCACAGATTTTCTTGTATTCCGGATCCATTCGAAGTGCCATGTCCGCTGTTGTCATCATGGGCTTGTTTTTCTTGTCTGGAATGTGGGCGTCTGGAACGGTAGCGGATTTTGGATCGGAAGGATGCCACTGCCATGCACCTGCCGGACTTTTCGCCAGATCCCAGTCGTAACGGAACAGGGTATGAAGATATGAGTTGTCCCACTTTATGGGTGTTGGTGTCCAGGCTCCTTCGATCCCGCTGGTAATGGTATCTTCTGCATTGCCTTTTCCCATTCTGTTTTTCCAACCCAAGCCTTGTTCTTCCAGACCAGCTGCTTCCGGTTCTGCTCCCAGATTGTCAGCGGGACCAGCACCATGGCATTTTCCAAAGGTATGTCCTCCTGCGATTAATGCAACGGTCTCATAATCATTCATTGCCATTCTTGCAAAAGTGTCCCGTATATCCTTGGCAGACGCCAAGGCACTTGGTTGCCCGTTGGGTCCTTCCGGATTCACATAGATCAATCCCATTTGAACGGCAGCCAAAGGATTCTCAAGGTCTCTTTCTCCACTGTATCTTTCTTCTCCGCCCAACCATTCGGTCTCGGCACCCCAATATGTATCTTCTTCTGGTTCCCAAATATCTTCACGGCCACCAGCATACCCAAACGTTTTTAGTCCCATGGATTCTAGGGCGCAGTTTCCCGCCAAGATCATCAAGTCTGCCCATGAGATCTTCTTGCCGTATTTCTGTTTGATGGGCCACAAAAGCCGTCTTGCCTTGTCCAAACTGACGTTGTCTGGCCAGCTGTTGATGGGTGCAAAACGTTGATTGCCTGTATTTCCTCCTCCGCGTCCATCCTGCATGCGATAGGTACCGGCACTGTGCCAGGCCATACGGATCATGAACGGGCCGTAATGACCCCAATCCGCGGGCCACCACTCTTGAGAATCTGTCATTAGTTTGAAAAGATCATCTTTCACTGCTTTCAAATCCAGTGAATTGAAGGCCTCCGCATAGTCAAAGTCTTCACCAAGCGGATTTCTATCTTTCGGATTTTGGTGCAGCATCTTCAAGTTGAGCTGATTTGGCCACCAATCCTTGTTGGAGGTCCCACCTCCTGATTTTCTTGTCATTCCCGTTACCGGGCATTTTCCTTTTTCACTCATTCATGATCCTCCTTGTTTTGAATTTGAAATCATTACAATTTATACCCTATACAGCATCCTCAAAACAAGTCTATCCAGATCATTACCTATTTTATACAAATATGAGGTATTAGATAATGTTCATAAAAATAATCGAATTTTTCTTTAAAATCGACATTGTTCTCATCGATGGACCATTCATAGTGAATACCATACATGTATGTGAAAATATAGTCCGTTATCTCTTTTGGATCCATGTCTTTACGAAAAAAACCTTGGAGAATTCCTTTTGACAGAATATTTTTCATGATCATTTTTTGTACTTTATTCGTATATGGGTAATTCTTGTAATGGGATTCCAGCTGAATCTTCAAAAAAAGGCGAACTTCACCTATGCGGTGAGGTTGAAAAAAATCATTGTACCAATCGAACATGGCTCGAAGCTGCTCTTGTGCCGGAAGAAAGATTCTGTCGTTGTAGTAGTCCAGCAACTGACCTTCCGCCCGTTTATAATCTTTAAGCAACAAATCAGACTTGGACTTGTAATGATGATAAAAGGAACCTTTTGTTACACCCACACTTTTGCAGATGGCGTTGATACTTACCTTGTCGTATCCATCCTTTTGAAACAATTCCATGGCTGCCTGGAGCAGCGCTTCTTTTGTGTCATTCATGTACTCTTCTATTGGAGATCATCCTTTCGTCTGGATCCATTGTTATTATACGATGTGGCTATATTATAACATATTTCTAACTTCTTTAATTGTTTCAAATACTGTAATACTCCTTGTTTTTATTTTTTTATTGACAAACATACCGCGGTATGTTACTTTCTATATACGAAGCATGTCTGCTTTGAAATTTGAAAGGTTGGTGAAATGCATGTCCAAGGAACAGTTGTACAATGAACGAGTGGAAATGTTCAAAACAACGGTCAATCACAAAGAACCCATTCGGGTTCCCATCTTGTCCACCTACGAAACGTGGGTATTCTCCTACGCAAACAGCTATGTAAAAGAATTGGACGAAAATCCGGAAAAAGAGATCGAGATTTACAGCAAGCCTTACGATGACATCTATACTGACGGCATCTATACCAGCGGTTTGGCATTTGATGCAAAAACGGCAAAAATACTAGGCAGCCCAAGCCACTTTATTTCAGAAGATGGTCAAACCGTCCAACACAAGGAATTTACTCCTATGAAAGTAGAAGAATATCCGGAGCTTATCGACGATCCCATGGGCTATTTGTTCAATAAAATGCTCCCTCGAAAACATGAAAAATTCAACCAATCACCTGATGAAATATACGACACATTGAAAGAAGTGTTGGATCACTGGAAAGTCAAATTTGATGTATTTGGAAAATTGGGAGCAACTTGCAAGGAACGTCATGGCTTGCCCATTCTTGCAGGAAGTTTTGCCTATCCCCCTTTGGACATCATTTTTGACTATCTTCGCGGATTCAAAGGAACTTCATTGGATCTTCGACGCAACCAAGAAGAATTGCTTGCGGCTACCCATGCACTGGATGAATTCGCCAATGATTTTTTAGGCATCCACCCTGATACAAAAGAATTACCTGACTTTCCGTATTATGCAACCATGTTTCACATCCCTACTTTTATCAGCAACAAGCAATTTGAAAAATTCATGTTGCCAACCTACATGGGCATGGTTGACAAGATCCATCGTCTGGGTGGGAAAATGATCATGTTTTTGGAAGGCAATTGGGAAGACAAATACGGTTGGCTCAACAGCTTGCCAAAAGATTTTGCCATTGGCTTGATCGAAGAAGATGACATTTTCAAAGCAAAAAAACAGATTGGTGACAACATAACTCTAGCAGGTGGAATGCCCTTGGAGTTGATGCGTTTGAGCAACAAGGAGCGATGCATCGACGAAGCCAAGCGGATCATCGATACCTGTGCACCAGGTGGTGGTTACATCTTTGCCACTTCCAGAGCCCTTCTATCCAACGGCGACGTTAATGTGGAAAACCTGAAAGCGGTAAACGAATTCGTCCATGAATATGGCGTATACAAATAAAGGAGGTCATGAAATGGAAAACGATGTTAAAATCACTGATTTACTGGATCGACTCGAAAAAGAGGAGCTGGATTTTCTGCCACCAGATGATTACGTTCGTAAATCATTCATGGCGTTCATCAAATTCATGATTTTAGGAATATAGAAAAAAGCGGGGGTCTATTTAAGATCCTCGCTCTTTTTCAGCTTTAAGAAAATTTATTTGTTTTATCTTTCCATTAAACACTTCATACTTTGCCTAGTCGAAATGATTCCATCATTTCTCCAGTCAAACTGATCTTCAATTCTTCCGGAGGAATGTCTTTCCGATCCATCCATACCGCCAAGGCCAGTTCATCCTCTTGCAAGGTAATGGCATCATCCCCATCCAATGCTGCAAAGAATCCGGCCAAGATCGTATCGGTAAATGGCCATGGCTGGCTCTTGTAAAACTGAAGGTCTTTGACGCGTACACCCACTTCTTCCATCACTTCCCGATGGACAGCCTCCTCCAAAGATTCCCCTATTTCCACAAAACCTGCCACAAGGGCAAATCTGGTGTGTTCTCTTCCTGCATACTGGGTCAACAACAAACGGTCGCCATCATGTACCCCTACGATAACGCATGGAGAAATGGTTGGATAGACGCGAAAACCACAAGACTTGCAATATAGCATCCGTTCATTTTCTGCATGGGTCGTGGATGCTCCACATCGACTGCAAAACCCGTGATCCTTATACCATCGGCTCAATTGCAATCCAATGGCACCGGCAAAGGATCTCCAATATTTTGGTTCCGAACGAAATCTTCTGCTGCTGACGTAGACCCAGCCTTCCACCTGGTCCAGTCCTTCTTCATCCACCCAGTAATAGTTGATGTCGTCGATTTCAAATAAAAATTGGGCATTATTCTTCAAATCCGGAAATGTTGCATCAAAGTCTGCAAAGGACGGGTACCACAGCTTGGTTTTCTCTTCATGGACCAATACATTTTCTGCATCATACGCTAGAAACAAGTCCTTTGATTCCGCTTTTTTTTCTTTAAAAGCATTCCGAAATACTTTTGGATCTATATCCTGTATCATGGGAACCCTCCTTTCCTTTTTGTTAAGCTTTCGATTTTTTAATGAAGGTGCTTTTTCAATTTCTCTGCCAACTTGGCACTTTGTTCATCATCTGTGACGATTTGGATCTCATCGATTGATGATACCCCTAAATTCAGCTCTACCGCTCGTGCGATCTGCTCCTGTTCAAAGATGGGCGTATTCATGATGGCTTCGTTGCTTCCCAGATGGCGAAGCATGGCGATCCCGACTGCATCCAGTGCGATCCTGTCTCTGGAGACCATCATTACGTTTCCTTTGACCAAATTTCCCTTCATGGGTCCTCCATCGGTAAAGGCATCGATCCCGTCCATCACCGTAAAATCCGGTTCATAGGCCAGATTGATTTCTGCGATCATTTTGCGCATGTGCTCCGAATGATGAAGGGTTTTGAAGTCTTTTGGAACAATGCCAACCCCTAATTTCAAGGACATGCTGAATACACCGCCAAAACCATGAGTTTTCAGGGTACAAGTACTGACTACCACGTCTGCATCCTGTACCGCTCTGGGCAAATGGATCTGATGATCCGGCCAATGAAATCGTTCATCTTTTACCGGGATCCAATCCTCCTGGGGCATTTCCTCAAAGTTGACAAGATCCACTTGAAACTGTTTCGCGATATCGTCCAACCCTTTTTCCTGTATGACCTCCGCCATTATCGCAGGTCCACATCGGTCTCCAAAAGCCATATGGGCAGGTTTAAACGACTGCAATTCCGTCAAGATCTGCTCCAGCGTTTCATTATGAGTGGATCCGGGGGTCGGATCAGCCGTGTTGTAATTGGGTTTCAGAAATATTTTTTTCTCTGCATAGGGCAGCTCCCCCAAATACTGGAAACATCGCTTTACCCCTTCTCTGCGGTCTGTTGTAGCGATTATGTATACTTCTCCTTTATTTCCCATCCATTTTCCTCCGTTCATACACTTTTGTATTGATTATATCATGAAACGATTTCTTGTCTATCGATCAAATTGCAATTCATACAGTACCCGAAAGATCCCGTCCTGCTCCAATAATTGGTCTTTTGTTCCTTCTTCGGCGATCTCTCCGTGATGCATGACGATGATCTTGTCTGCATCGGCAATGGTGCTGATTCGATGTGCTACCGCAATGGTTGTCCGATTCCGACTCATTTTGATGATAGCGTCCTGGATCAGCAGTTCCGTCTCCGTATCGATGTTGGCAGTGGCTTCATCTAAAATCAACATGGATGGATCTGCTGCGACCGTTCTTGCATAACTAAGAAGTTGACGCTGCCCTGCGGAAAAAGTGGCTCCCCGTTCCATGACAGGCGCTTCGTATCCACCTGGTAAACGCCGAATAAAAGTCTCTGCGTTGACCAATTTGGATGCTTGGATGGCATCATCCCGACTTACATATTCTCTTCCCAGGGTGATGTTTTCTTCCACTGTTCCACCAAACAGAAAAACATCCTGTTGGACCACTCCGACGGCTTGGCGAAGCTGTTGTTCATCAAAATTTTTGATATCGATGCCATCGATACGAATGGATCCCCTCTGTATGTCATAGAATCGACTGATCAGATGCATGATAGAGGACTTTCCTGCTCCCGTGGAACCTACAAAGGCGACAAACTCACCAGGTTCGATGATGAAGGAAACATCTTTCAACACCCATTCTTCTCCCTTGTATGCAAACCATACGTGATCAAATTCAACCTTTCCCATCAGTCGATCCACCTGGATCGGATCTGTTTGATTGATGACCGTCCGTTTCTCATCCATCAGAGAAAAAATTCGTCGGGAGCTGGTCAATGCAGATTGGATGACATTGTACGTTTCCGCCAAACTTAAAATTGGATGAAAAAATCGTTGGATATATTCTATATATGCATACAGAATTCCAAAAGTAATGGTTTCACGAATGAAGCCTCCTCCACCATACCACAAAAGCAGTGCGATCCCCAACGAACGGATCAGTTCCACTGCCGGACGATACGTGGCAAAGTATTTGACTTCTCGTTGGGATTCCCTTAAATAATCTCGGTCTGCCTTGTCGAATTCTTGATATACTTTTTCCTCTTGGTGAAACATTTGTATGACATTCATCCCGGACAAATTCTCCGAAAGGTGGTTGTTGATTTTTGACAGGATCCGCCGCTGTTCTTCATACACTTTTTGTATAATATTTCGGAATACAAACGAAATGATCAGGATGGCCGGTGTCAATGCCAGAACCATCAGACCTAGACGAAAATTCATGGTCAGCATGATCAGGATGATCCCAATAATGGAAACGATATTTTGAAACAAACTGGTCAAAACAGAAGTAAACATCTCATTCAGGTTTTCCGTATCATTAGTGATCCGTGTGACCAGGTTTCCCAATGGGTTTGTATCAAAAAATGACATGGATAAACTCATGACGTGATCGTATACTTCTTGTCGCAAATTCAACAATATGGTTTGTCCGGTTTTGTTCAAAACCCAAAAGTGCGCATAATTGGATCCAAAGTTGATCAATACGGTACCCAGATACGTCAAGGCAATGATCCCGATTTGAAATAGTTCTTGTCGGACCGCTCCTTCTTCCATTCCCGGTGATAAATTTACTAAATGATTATCGATGATCCACTGGACCAACCTGGGTTGGGCCAAAGAGGTGATCGTCATCAACAAGATCAACCCGAAAACCAAGAAAAAGGATCTCCAATGAGGATAGGCATATCGAAGGAGCCTTCCCATCACTTTCGTGTTAATCAACTGGCCCCTTTTGTTAATCATGGTTCTGGTCCTCCTTTGTGCGTAGTTTGATGTCCAGTTTTGATTCCAACAACTGATGATCGTTCAAGGTTCTATAAAGTCCTCCCACTTGGTCCATTAAGGTTTCATGTGTTCCCCGTTGTATGATCTTCCCTTCATCCATGACCAGGATCTGATCTGCATTCTTAACAGCGGATATGCGTTGAGAAATCAAAATCAAGCTTTGTCCCAGTTCCCGAAGGTGCTGCAGGATGGCATCTTCCGTTTCCGTATCCACGGCGGAGAGAGAATCGTCCAAAATAAGCAATGGTGCCTGACGCAAATAAGCTCTGGCAATGCAAATACGTTGTTTTTGACCTCCGCTCAAGGTAACACCTCGCTCTCCGACCAAGGTGTCGTATCCCTCCGGCATTGTCAGGATGTCTTCATGGACTTTGGCAAATTTGGCCGCCTCGACGATGACCTGTCGTTGCGCTGCGTCTTTCAATGAAAACGAAATATTTTCTGCCACACTTTTCGAAAAAAGAAAACTGTCCTGGGGAACCGCAGCAATGGCACTGCGAAGTGCTTTCAAACTTAGTTTCTTTATAGGAACACCGGAAAAAAGGATCTCTCCCGCTTCAACGTCGTAAAGTCGTAAAAGAAGATCGATGACCGTAGATTTTCCGCTACCGGTTCTTCCTAAAATGGCTAGACTGGTTCCTGGTTCAACGTCAAAACTGACATTTTCCAAGACCAAAGGAAGATCCTTGCCGTATCGGAAAGAAACATTCCGAAAACTGACGCTGCCATCTGCCTTTTTTAGTGAAAGGGCCTCTCCATCTTCTTTTATTTGCGGTTCCACTGCAAAAATCTGATTCAGGCGATCCATGGAAGCTATGCCCCGTTGAAACATGTTGGCAATCATTCCCAATGCAACCATGGGCCATAATATCATATGAAGATAATGGACGACAGCTACGAAATCCCCCAAGGTGATGACTCCAGTCAGTATCTGTTGGGATCCGTATAAAATAAAAACAACAAAACTGATCCCGGAAAATAAATCGATGACAGGATGGAACAAACCGTTCAACTTGACGAGGTCCATGTTGTTTTTCTTGTAGGTTTCATTCACTTTGGCAAAACTGTTGGATCGAATTTTTTCTACTCCGGAAGCTTTAATGACCCGAATTCCGGATAAATTTTCCTGCACTTCCGTAGTGAGTTTGGAAAATGTATTTTGCACCATTCGTGAACGACGCTGTACCGGTTTGGAGATTCGACCGATCGCCAACGAAATAAAAGGCAGCGCCAATAGCGCAACCATGGATATTTTCATTCCTACCGTAATAACCATCATGACCACCGTCAGCAAAGTCATGAAGATGGAATCAATGATCATCATGATCCCGGCACCCATGGTGTTGGACACCGCTTTCACGTCATTTGTGGCATGGGCCATTAAATCGCCGGTCTTTGCATGCTTGTAGTAATCTGCATCCAAACTCAAATAATGACGGAAAAGCTTGTCCCGAAGCCAGTACTCCAATTTCTTGGCAGTACCGAACAACTGAGTCCTCCATATAAAACGTCCCAATGCGATCATGGATCCAAGACCCATGATCCAAAGAACGGAGACCCAGATCCTGTCGGTCGTCAATTCACCCGTTTGGGCCCAATCGGTAAATGACCGCAAAACTTGTGGGACCAGAAGATTTGCACCATCCACCAGCATTAAAAGCAAGATACCGATAACATATCTATGAACATTTCTTTTTAAAAACGGCATTAGGGTTTTGTATGCCTTCAAGGTTGTCGCCCCTTTCAAAAAAATATGGAGCCCCGGAGAACCCCACTTTGCCGGAATCGATATATCCTTTCCCTGCCCTACCAGTATACTATATTACACCTTGATTTGTTATGCTTTTACATCATCCTCGTCTTTTTTCTTTTCTTTTGATTTTCGGATCGACTTGAAACCTGATATGACATCATTGATTTCTTCTGTGATTCCGTTTTGACGTTGTGACCGGTAATGAAACTGGAGATCTTCCAATCGCTCGTCTATGTTCTTTTCCGCCGTGGTCATGGATTCTATCCTGCTGGTATTTTCAGAAACCAGCGAATAGCAAAAACTTCGATATAGTGTTATGAAAATATACTGGCGCACAAGTTCCGACAACAATACTTCCCGATCCATGGTGAAAGTTGGCAACGTCTTGGATTTCCAGTTCATCTTGCGCGTATCAAAACTGGACAGATCCACTGGAAAAAGCAAGGCGCTTTCTTCTTCAAATCCTGCATGTCCAAGCGGTTTTCCATAATGGAGCCATACACGGTTCAGTCCGTTACCGGCTCCGATGGCATCCATTTCCATCAGTACTTGTTGGACGATGGAAGTGATGCCGTCCGTGGTTTGAGGCACAGATAAAAGTTGATGGATCTGTTGAATGGATTCCAAGCGACGAAATACTTGTTGGCCAATAACGATGACCCGGTTTTTTTCATTGGAACCGATTTGAGAGACTGCATAGTTGGCCATTCTTTCGTTAAAGCGTCCTGCCAGTCCATGATCCGATCCGAAAACAACATGAAGGACGATCCCTGAACTGCCGCTTTCTTCTTCATTTACCAGAGAATCTTCTTCCACAAGGGCAATGTAAAGTGCCATGTCCAACACCTGTCGATAATCCATGGAAGCTTTGGCTGCTTGCTGAAACTGGAGAATATTGGAAGAAGCGTGGGCTTTCATGGTTCGAACGATGGATTTCAAGTTTTCTGCGGAATGGATGCTCTTTTGTAGTGCCTGTAATGTTTGCATCAGACGACCAACTCCTTTAATACGGATCTGATCCGTTCCAAATAATCGGATTTTGTTGTTTCGTCGATTTGTTGATTCTCGTATATGATTTCATTTAGACCAGTGTCTTCCAGGGCAATTTCTCCAACCAGTTTTTCTGCCTTTTCCAGATCATCCAACGGTATATTATCAAAAAGACCTTCCGTCAGCGCAAGAAAAACACCGATTTGCTTTATCACATTCACCGGTTCAAATTGAGGTTGATTGAATATTTTACGGATCCGCTCTCCACGATTTAAGATCTGCTTGGTTTCATCATCCAATTTCGTTCCGAAACTCGCAAATATTTCCATTTCCTCAAATTGAGAATAGGTCAACTTCAATGCACTGGTGATGGATCGATAGGCTGCAAGTTGGGTTTTTCCTCCCACCCTGGATACGGATGCTCCAATGCTTACTGCCGGAATGTTTCCCTTGTTGAATATTTTCGGGGACACGAAAATCTGACCGTCGGTAATGGAGATCAAGTTGGTTGGTATATAAGCCGAAATGTTTTCCGCTTGGGTTTCGATGATAGGTAGGGCCGTCAAACTCCCCCCTCCTAATTCTTCCTTTAAGTGGGTGGACCTCTCTAACAAACGGGAGTGAATGTAAAAAATGTCTCCAGGATATGCTTCCCTTCCCGGCGGCCGTTCCAACAACAAGGAGAGTTCCCGATAAGACCTGGCATGTTTTGTCAAATCATCGTAAATGATCAACACATCTTCTCCCTTGTCCATGAAAAATTCGCCCAATGCAGTAGCTGCATAAGGAGCGACGTAGGACAATCCCGGAGGATCGTCTGCTTGTGCGATCACAAGAATGGTGTGTTCCATAGCACCCGACTTTTCCAACACATCAATGGTTTTTGAAATGGAAGAGATCTGCTGTCCGATGGCACAGTATATGCAGATCACATTTTTATTCTGTTGGTTTAGAATGGTATCGATGGCGATCGCCGTTTTTCCTGTTTGCCTGTCCCCGAGGATCAGTTCCCGCTGTCCTTTCCCAATGGGAACGATGGCATCGATGACCTTGATGCCTGTCTGCAATGGTTCAATGACCGGCGCACGATCCAAAATGGGAGGCGCTTCTCTTTCAATGGAAAATCGATCCGTGCTTTTGATCATTCCTTTCCCGTCCATAGGTTCTCCAAGAGGATTGATAACACGGCCAATGAAACCTCTTCCGACAGGAATATCCGCCACTTCATAGGTTCTCTTCACAACTTCTCCTGCGTGGATCTGATTGTACTCTCCCAACAAGAGAACACCTACTTGGTCCGGGTCCAGATTGAAAGCCATTCCCTTGGTTCCGTTAGAAAATTGGATCAACTCCTGATATTTCACCTTTTTCAAACCATCGACGATGGCGATACCCCGATCCAGGGAAACGACTTGTCCCATTTCCTCCACGTCCATCTTGTTCAGATCTTCAGCAAGTGCATCCTTCACTATTTGATCAAAGCGGTTTAGTTGTTCTTTCAGCATGGTGTCGACTCCTTTACTCTAAAATCTGGCATCAATGGTCTTCAAAATATTCATTTCCATCTGTTCCAAGTATTTCTTTATGCTGATTCGAATCAAATAGGATTCCATCTTCAATTCAAAACCCAACACCAAGGATCCATCGACTGCATATGTCACCTGATTGTAATTGGGGAAAATATGAGCCAGCACATCTTCCAATATTCCCTTTTTTTCCTTGGACAAGGGATTGGCGCTGATCAATTCCAACTTGCCGCTTTTGGATGCAAACAGGTCCTTCTGCTTTTCCGGGTCCAAATTTTTCAAACTCTCCAAAAATACATAAAACAATTTTTCTTCCAAGGCTTCATCGGTTATGTAAGAAAGAATATTGGAAGCCAGGATGACGGAGTTTTTTCCCAATACGGTTTGGATGTCACGCTCCAATGCCCGTTTGTCATCTTCGATTTCTTTCATAAGCGCTTCCCGACGCTTTTCCGCCTCGATTTTATACTCGACAAATAAAGCTTCCCGGGCTTCTTCCGCTTGTTCTCTAGCCTGCCGCATGGCGACTTGTTCCTGAGTAGCAAGAGATGCCATTTTATCCTTGTATTCTTCGATCAGTGCATCGGCTTCTTTCCGCTTGGCCAGAGATTCTTCCATCAAACCGTCGATTTTTGCCTGCCGCTCTTCCATGACGTTCTGAATCGGTTTATAAAAAAATTTCTGTAGAATGAACAACAATACGAAAAAGTTGACCACCATTGCGATTATTTCGAATAGATTTATTTCCATAAGATCACCCGATCACTGCATTCCAGAAAGGGTTGGCAAACAAAAGGATCATAGAGATGACAAAACAGTAGATGGCCGTAGATTCGATCATGGCAAGTCCAACAAACAGCGTTCTTGAAATGGTGTTGGACTCGTCCGGTTGTTGTGCGATGGATCGCAACGCTTGGGCGACTGCATTCCCTTCCCCAATGGCCGGGGCGATGGAACCAATGGCAATTGTCAATCCTGCAATTATGATGGATGTCATTCCGATTATAGTTATAGAATCCATTATTTTTTTCCTCCTTGTATGATTTAGTTGGTATTGGTAGCTGAAGCAATATAAACGATTGCCAAAATGGCAAAAATATACGCTTGAATGGCTCCCGTCAATAAACCGAGCATTTGAATGATCACCGGAAAGAAGAAGGGCACGACCCCAAGCAAAATCAACACGATAATGCTTGAACTCATGACGTTTCCGTAAAGACGTACCGCCAGGGAGATGACCCTGGAAAACTCACTGATGATATTGAAGGGCAGCATAACTACGGATGGTTTGGTATATTGCTTTAAATAATTTTTGATGCCCTGGCTTTGTATCCCAAAATAGGGTACTGCGAAAAACACGCATAGAGCCAGTGCGATGGTCGTGTTCAAAGAACCTGTAGGTGGATTGTACCCTGGGATCAAGGACAACAAGGTGGCGCTCATGATAAACAAAAACAGGGTGCTGACAAAAGGAAAATACTTATGTGCATCCTGATGAGAGACGCTTTTGATTTGATCCAAGATCGTGGCAAATACGGCTTCCAAGACGATTTGACCTTTGCCGATCTTATCTTCCGATGTCAAATTTCTCGTTAAAACAAATCCAAGTATGGCTAAAATCGCCATGGTGACCCAGGCAAAAACCAAGGTCGCCGTGATCCGTATGAATCCCCATTCAAAATAAACGATGCTGCTGGGATCGATGGACATGGATGCATCATCCCCTTTCTGTCTCTTTTATCAGGTCTTTGCGCTTCATACGGCCGGTCATGACGGTTCGCACAAGTACAATGCCCAACAGGGCAATAGGTATGTTCCAGTAAGAATCTCCCCGAATCAAATACAGGCCTCCCACTACCAATGCCATTCGAAGGATCAAGCTGATGATCATCAAGGCGGCAGGATGCTTTACTTTGTTCATTTGTTGTACACTAAGATACAAACCTCCAAAAAACAGGATCCCCAATCCAATCCCTGTTATAAAGGCGATCAACATCCCATCACTTCCTTTCACTTCTTTCTTTCAACCAGCGCCAAGCATTGAAACAACCAACAATGAGCCCAAAAAACAACAGGCTCAGGGTCCAGGAGAAAGATTGAGTAAACCGTTCATCCAAGTAGGATCCCAATGCCACACCCAACAACGTAGGAATGGCTATGGACCATCCGATGATGCCAAAAACACCCATACCGAACGCAATTTCATTACCTTCTTTTTTGGAACGAATTTTACTGTTTGCTTGCTTTGCGATTTTTTCATTCAATTCTTCATCCGGTGTTTTTTTTTGATCTGCCACCATCATCACTCCAACTCAAAAAAACGCTTTAGTGTTTCAATTTCCATCTTTGCCAAAATTTCATTGGTCGATTTTTCTCTTTCATTTGCAGCTAGAAATGTCTCCTCTACCGTAGTACTCAATTTTTCCAGGGACTCTCCCTGAATGGCCTGGTGACAGGCTACATGGATCTTTTCGCCTTTTTTCACGAGTACACCATTGTTGATGGCAATATATATTTCTTCCTTCTCTTTTTTGATGGTCAGGATACCAGCTTTCAGAGTCGAAGTAAAATCTACATGTTTGGGATAGATCTGAAAAGATCCTTCCGTTCCAGGAGCCGTCAGTGCTTCTATTTCAAGAAATTCCATGGTTTTATTCGGCAATATGATATCAAGCTCCATCCGCTTCCTCCACCTTTCCGATCATATACAGTTGACTTTCCTTCACATGACGGTATTCATCCTGGAGGATCCGCTCGAAACCATCCAGAGAATCTTTTAAGGAAACGAATTTCCCCGCCATACCTGTAAAGTGTTCTGTTGTGAAAAACGGCTGGGTAAGATAGCGTTCCAACTTCCGGGCTCTAAATACGGTTTCCCGGTCTTCCTTTGACAATTCTTCGATCCCCAGCATGGCGATGACATCTTTCAACTCGTCATACACTGCCAGGTTCCGTTTTATTTCCTGTGCGATCTGATAATGCCTTTCGCCCACGATTCGCTTGTTTAACAACTTGGAATTTGAATTGAGTGGGTCGATGGCCGGATAAAGTCCCTCGCTTGCTCTTTTTCTTGAGAGCAAAATGGATGCGGACAGCTGCGAAAAGGTATGGGTGGCCGACGGATCGGTAAAATCGTCTGCTGGTACATACACAGCCTGAATGGAAGTGATGGAACCGGTGGACGTACTGGATATCCTCTCCTGCAACTCCGATAATTCACTGGAAAGGGTCGGCTGATATCCCACTCGAGAAGGCATCTTGCCAAGCAGACCGGAGACTTCCGACCCCGCCTGAATGAAACGAAAAATATTGTCGATCAACAGCAACACGTCTTTCTTTTCCACATCTCGAAAATGCTCTGCCATGGTCAAGGCTGCATGACCTACACGAAACCGAGCACCAGGCGGTTCGTTCATTTGTGCAAAAATCAAAACGGCGCTTTCCAGTACTCCTGAGTCCCGAATGTCCCGATAAAGTTCCTCTGCTTCCCTGGACCGTTCCCCAATGCCACAAAAGATACTATAGCCTCGATTGTTTTTTGCCGTGTTGTTGATCAGTTCCGTTATCAAAACCGACTTGCCCACCCCTGCTCCGCCAAACAAACCAGCTTTTTCTCCTCTAGGCAAGGGTGCCAAGACATCAATAGCTTTGATCCCTGTAACAAACATCTCATCATTGGTACTTCTATCCGCAAAGGGAACCGGCTTTTGATGGATGGATCGAAGATCTTCTTCTTCCCATACTTCTTCGTGAACCAAATTATTGCCAAAAACATCATACATATTTCCTAAAATTCGAGTGCCTACCGGAATTTGGAGGTGCTTGCCGGTATCCCATACAAGGTCGTTTCGAGCCAAACCCGCGGTAAAAGTCAGCGCGATCAGCATGACAGTTTTTTCATCAACATGGGAACTGACCTCAAATACCATTTCCTGATCTTTTCCTGCCAAAACTTTATTGTTGACAGAAGGCAGCTTGCTTTCAAATACCGCTTCCACCACACTTCCTCGAATAGCTTTGACGTAACCTTCGTTCATAGATATGACCTCCCTCCTTTAAGCACGGATGTATAATACTAACCTACCCATTCCAACAAAAAATAATCAAATCCCCTTTCAATGGTAAAGCTCTCTCCTATCGCCTCTTGTAATGCGTTATAATTGTTTTATGATTTCGTGCGATCTTTGCCATTGTGGATCGTATATAAAAGTAGAAGGTGAAATGGAGGGGATGGTTTGGAAGAGGATGTGTTTGTCCAACTGTATGAGAAATATCACATATGCGTCTACCGTTATCTGTTCAGTTTGACCAGGCATCATCCAACCGCCGAAGATCTTTCACAGGAAACTTTTGTACGAGCTTTAAGCGTCCTTCAAACCCCTGGTGTTACCATCAAAGCTTGGTTGCTGACAGTTGCACACAACCTGTATGTCGATCATGTTAAGAAAAATCGACGCCTGACCTATCCTGATCCGGAATATTTCGACAACATCTCTCAAGGTGACACAGAAACTCTGATCACCGATAAAGAACATCGTCGGGAAATTTATCAACTGGTCCTCGACTTGCCGGAAAAGCAACGACAAGCTGTTCTATTATGCATCGTTAACGAATTGTCTCATCAGGAAGCAGGTAAAATTTTGGGGTTAACGGGATCTGCCGTCACCAATTTGATCTATAGAGCAAGAAAGACACTGAAAACCAGGAGGAATAAACATGAACAATAACTTTGAGGAACAGTTGTCATTGTATAAAGCAGGCAAACTTGGTGAGGAAGAAGCCCGCCGTGTGGAGGAAGAGATCGCTCGAATCTCTGCCATTTTGGATCATATAAAAGATGAAGAAGAAGAAATGTGGGAGGAATTGAAGAACGAAGTCCCTGCCAACAACACGACAAACTTCGAAGCTCCCGTTAAATGGAAACGTAAAATCAACGCCAAAATTATTTGGACGTCGGCAATTACCGCATTGGCGATATGGATCGCATTTGTGACCATTGTATTTGCCTCCTCCCGCATCGTGACAGGCTTGTTTGCTTTGGATCACGAGGAATCCTATGTAGAGCGATCCGCTTTTACGCAAATGGTGCAAATGTTCCAGCCGGATTATGAATCCAGCAGCAGTTGGAGTACCAGTGGCTTGTTTGCAAAACAGGGCATGGGTGTCTTGTTAAAAAAATATGCCGGTCATACGGTACTGGATACCAAAGAAATCACCGTAAATTACCAACTGGGCCAACCAAAAGACTCAAATGCTGCGGATGTTCAACTTTTCTACCGTGAAAAGGAAGACTTCAGCTCCCTGGCCGGTTATCCCTCGGATCCGGATCTGGGCTTTGAACCTTTGGAAAAGGCACCTTCCGGCACGACGGCAAATGTATTGATCCTGTTTAAGGAAGCCTTGTCCCCACAAGAATTGAAAGATTCCTTTGTCGCTGCTTTGTATCCTGATGACACGAGTGAGAGCCAGGTAACACCATTGACTTTGGTATCCGATCGAATCGTTTTGTCCAATCCCTCCTATTACCGGCATACACCCGTTTATCCATATGGAGAGAATCAAGAGGATATCAATGAAAATCGTGGGAAACTGTCAGCTCAATTCGAATCATACGACAACTCGTCCCATGCAAATTCCATGATCGGCAACTTAAGAATACTTCAGGGTCGGGATGAACTCCTGGAAACCCTTTTTCATGCCGGCTTATTGGATGCTTTAAAAGTGGACGAGGCCATTGTAGAGATTGAAAGAAACGGCATCCGCTATTTTGGATCTTATTTCACTGCAGATACCAAAAAGTTGCTTGAATTAAAAGGCGATCCACGGATCCACAGTATTCAGGTGGAAAGTATCGTGTTGTGGTAGAAAAAGAGCACTGGAATCTTCCAGTGCTCTTTTGTACCAGTTTTAACTTATTGAGAAGCAGCCGCACTTTTACGTTCTGCGATCTCTTTTTCAAAACCTTCCAACTTTTCATTCGTCAATCGATAACCAAATCCGAGGATCGCTGCAGAAAGCAACATAAAGATGGCCGGGATCAACACAAATACATTGATAACGCCATCCGTCAATGCTTTAGAAGCTGTTGCCGGATCGGCTGTTGCAACAAAGCCGGCGGTAGCTAAAACGAATGGTATTACGGTACCTCTGGATATAACAGCAATTTTTAAGGACAAAGTCATCAAGCCCATGATCCAGGCCGTAGCCGGTTGACCGGATTGCCATTCGCTATATACAGAAACGTCAGAATATAGTGCAACCATGGATGCTTGCAGGATCCCCAAAAAAATTCCAGCAGCCATTACAGCAACAAAGAACAACAACACATTATAACCGACAAGTTTAGCAACGACCAGGAAACCGCCACCAAGTATCAACGCAGCGATGGATGCCCGCCTTGAAGAGAATTTTTTTGTCACAGGAGCTGCAATGTAAGAACCTACCAATCTGGCAAGTGAAGCCAACAACAGGTATGTGGCGAACAAGGCAGGATTCTTTGCGACGTAGGTAAAATAATACGCAGCGGCTGCTGTCATTATGAAGTTGGCCATATAGCGCATCAAGTCTCCAAACAACAATACGATCAGGTAATGGTTGGTTGCAGCCATTTTCAGCATCTGGATCAGACCCAAGCGAGGCTTGTTTTGTTGACTGGCAGCTGCTTGAGCACCCGTTTCTTCATAACCGTCGGTCATTTTAAAGTGTGCCCAATAGCCGATCATCATGACGAATGCAAAGGTTCCAGCCAGCAATGTGTAACCCAGTACTTCGTTCCCTGTTACTCTGCCGTACAGTGCGGCAAGGTTTGCTCCTGTATAGGAGAATATGATTCCTGCCATAGCACTCCACGTTGCACGTCTGGATGATAGCAGTCCTCTGTCTGCAGGTGTGGAAGACAACATAGGGATCAAGGCAATATTTGCGACCCAGGGAATGTTCCAAGCAATATGACTTAAGATGAAACCAAGTGTTACGATAATGGCTCCCAAACCATCGCCACCGATTTTGGTAAATTGAAACATATACAAAATGACGACGATCGGCGGGCAAATAAGCATCCAAGAACGATATTTTCCCCACTTCATGGGTTTTGTTCCATCGATTATGGCACCATAGAATGGAGAGAGTAAAGCATCTCCTATACTGGTGACGGAACCGATCAATGCGACGGTCGCAAGTGGAAATTTGGCGACATTGGTCATGAAGAAAACGAAGAAATACATTTCTACGCTTGCCATCAAACTAAAGCCCATGTCTCCTACGCCAAAAAAAGTACGTAAAGCTTTACTGATAGGTTTCTTTTCCATACATACATCTCCTTTATTGGATTTAAATAGTTAAACAAGTGTTATGTTGTAATCATCACTTGTTTTTCAATTTACGATTCAATTATACTTGTTTATTTTAGATTATTCAATCTTAATTTTTATATTTGTCATCTTTTACAATATGTTTTAATAAGTGACAATACTATTGTATTCATCTCAATATATGGATAACATTAAAGTCCAGAGAAAGCCCCCGGACTTTTTGATTGAATCTAAATTATTTATGCTAAACTTTCAAGCCTGATCACAAACAGTCTCAAGAAACTGCCGAACTTTTACGTTCTGCTATTTCTCTTTCAAATCCATCCAACTTTTCGCTGGTCAATCGATATCCAAACCCAAGGATAACTGCTGACAGCAACATAAAGATAGCCGGGATCAGCACGAATACATTGATAACACCATCCGTCAGTGCCTTGGATGCTGTAGCTGGATCTGCTGTTGCAACAAATCCTGCGGTTGCCAATACGAATGGAATAACGGTACCTCTGGATATTACAGCAATTTTCAAAGACAAGGTCATAAGTCCCATGATCCATGCACTGGCAGGCTGTCCTGTTTGCCATTCGCTGTACACCGATACATCAGAATACAAGGCTACCATGGAAGCCCCCAGTATTCCTGTAAAGATACCGGCAGACATTATGGCGATAAAGAACAACAGTACATTGTATCCGACAACTTTCGCAAGGACTAATAAAACTCCAGAAAGTACTAAAGCTGCAATAGATACCCCGCGATTGGAAAACTTTCTTGTCAAAGGAGCAGCTACGTATGATCCCACCAGTCGAGCTATGGAAGCCAATAACAAATAAGTGGCAAACAATGCGGGATTCTTTGCGACGTAGGTAAAGTAATAAGCTGCTGCTGCTGTCATGATGAAACTGGCCATATAGCGCATCAGGTCTCCAAAGAGTAATACGATCAAATAATGATTGGTTGCCGCCATCTTCAACATTTGGGGCAAACTGAGTCGGGGTTTTGCCTTTTGACTGGCTGAGCTTTGTACTCCGGTTTCCTCATATCCGTCCGTCATTTTAAAGTGGGCCCAATATCCTAACATCATGATGAAAGCGAAAGTTCCGGCTAACAAGGTATAACCAAGAACTTCATTACCTGTGACTCTGCCATATAATGCTGCCAAATTGGCACCGGTATAAGAGAAGATAATGCCGGCAACAGCACCCCATGTCGCTCTTCTAGAAGAAAGCAATCCACGTTCTGCAGGTGTAGAGGAGAGCATCGGAATCAAAGCGATATTGGCCACCCAGGGAATATTCCATGCAACATGGCTAAGGATGAATCCGAGTGTTACAATGATGGCTCCTAAACCATCTCCTCCAATTTTGGTAAACTGGAACATGTACAATATCACAACCAGAGGAGGACATATCAAAAGCCAGGAACGATATTTTCCCCACTTCATGGGTTTGATCCCATCGATTACGGCTCCATAGAATGGTGACAATAAAGCATCTCCAATACTGGTGACGGAACCAATCAAAGCGACCGTTGCAAGAGGAAACTTTGCTACATTGGTGAGGAAGAAAACAAAGAAATACATTTCAACTGCTGTCATCAACCCAAAACCCATGTCTCCAACGCCAAAGAAGGTACTTAAAGCTTTACTGATAGGTTTCTTTTCCATGCAATACATCTCCTTTTATAATGTTTAAACATTGATTAAACAAGTGTTATGTTGTAATATGTCCTTCATTTTCAATTTACGATTTTATTATAATCCTTTTTCTAAAATATTCAATATATATTTTTTAAAACATTATTATTTTATTATTTTCATAAAAATAAGAGCTGCAAAATTCTGCAGCTCTTATCAAAAATCCTACATTTAAAAATCAGTTTTCTATTATTTCTTCATGTTTTCCAAAATTTCTCTAAATCTTCTTGTGGCCAAAACACTTTTATCTCCTTTTCTACAAAAATCAAACCCTGATAATTTGGAGTTCACCCTTTCGACTACGATCATTCCATCCACAAGCTTTGATTGCAAAAGATCCAATGCTTCCAAAAAACGCGGATCTTTGCGTGCACTATCATAAAAAGACAACACATAGACATAGAGGAAAAGATTATAGTTGGAGAATGGATATTCCACTTGCATGAATAAAGTACCGATCCCATAGTGGCATGGGCCAATGGGAACCTTTACCTCCCAATGTTTCAATAAGAATTCAACAGCCTTGTCCAGCTCTTTGGAATGATTCAAGTACTTGGTAAATCGAAAAGCATTTAAAGCGTGTAACGTCGTCCCAGGATTCGAAAACTCCGTTTCAGGACCCCGACCATAGCTGAACTTGTTGCATCGCCACCCTCCATCACCATATTGGATCTGAAACAGGTGCTCATATGTCTTTCTTAGTCTTTCATCGCTTCCCTGACCTAAGTGACATAATGCATTGGTTGCATAGATCGTATGACATGGGTATATTGCACCATTTGGAGAAAGCTTGAAACGTCCATCTTCTCTTTGGCAAGAAAAGAAAAGTTCGGATAACTCCTTCATAAGGTCGCTCTCTCGGTCCACACTCAGCTCTAAAAGCATCAATGTGCTGCCAATTGCGGAAAAAACTCCTCCTTTTGTCAATCTTTTATCCGGTGTTGTCCAATAATCCCAGCCTAGATCAAATCTCTTTTCCATTATTTTTTCAATATCTTGCTGTTGCAAAAGACCGTTATACAAGATCGAACCTCCTGTTCGGGTTTTATCTAGTACTGCAAGTAAGGTTCTTCCCCATGTTGAAATCGCTTGCAGGCTCCTATAGCATCGCATGCAAAACACCTTCTGGATAGTTTGTCGGCTCGATACAGGATGGAAGGCAAACCTTCCTTCGATCTGGGTTCTTTCCTATGCCGGATTATGGCATCCTGGATCTTTTTGATTTCGTCATCCGTAAAGGAGCAGTCCTTCAATATTTTTACGCATTCTCTAGCACTGGCCAGGGCATGGTCCTCTCCAGTTTCATACTGGGACCATCTTCCCACATCGTGGAGAAGACCGGAAGCATAGACCACTTCCTTTTCCAAAGCTTGTTCTTCTTCAAGGGAGAGGATCCATCCAATGCGGCAGACATCCAAAAAATGCACCAGGTCGTGTTTGCAAAATATTCGTTCCTGTTCCAGTTCTTTGATTCGCTCCAAAAGGGCATTGTATGTCGAATGAGAAAGAATTTTATTGACCCTCTTCATGAGCTTCCTCCATTTTGATGATCTTCTCCCCTTCCAGCTGCTCTACGATCTGTTGAATGGAAGTATCGCATATGGTCAATTCCGGCGCGATCTCATATAGAGGCACCATAACAAAAGCACGCTGCTTCATTCTGGGATGTGGTACAGTAAGCTCTACATCAGTGGATGAAAAATCTTGATATAATAAAATATCGATGTCGATGATCCTGGGACCAAATCGAATCGTCTTCACCCGCTTCATTTCTTGTTCGATACCCTGACAGTATTCCAGCAGCTCATAAGGTTCCAGATCTGTTCTTCCTTTCAACACCACATTCAAAAACCAGTCTTGTTCGACGTAGCCTACCGGTTCCGTTTGGTAGAAGGAAGAAATTGCGTCGATTTTCACCTTTTCGCCCAAGCGATGGATGGCTTCTTTCAAATTATTTCTCGTATCTCCCATGTTGCTTCCCAAACTTAGAAATACTTGTTTCATAATTCTTGTGTCCTTTCCAGTTCAACGGCCATGTAATCAAACAATCCCACTACAGGTGCTTGCGGTTTTCGAATCTGAACAACGATCTTTATAATGTTTGGAAACTCCTTTAAAACGTCTTTGCAAATATTTTCTCCCAATGCTTCGATCAAGTCATATCGTTTCTCTTCTACCTGCTTTTTGATAGTTTCATAAACCAATCCATAATGAACGGTTTTATTTAGATCATCCGTTTTTCCAGCCACCGACAGATCCAAATGCAGGACGGCATCCACAAAAAAGCGCTGACCCAGTCGTTTTTCTTCTTCCAACACGCCGTGATATCCATAAAATCCTAGATTTTTCATGATGATCTTATCCATTGTTTACCCTCACAATAACATCCGTCACTTTTGCAGCCTCGGCATTTTCCTTCACATCATGGACTCGTACGATATCCATTCCCTGCAAGATCCCCATTACAGTAGTTGCCACCGTACCAAAGACCCTTTCTTTTGCAGGAACATCCAAAATCTTACCGATCATGGATTTACGCGAAGTACCAAGCAATACTGGGTAACCCATATCCCGAATTTCTTTCAACCGGGTCATGAGCACCATGTTTTGCTCCGAAGTTTTCCCGAATCCAACTCCTGGATCCAGAATGATGTTTTCTTTTTTTAAACCACCTTTTATGGCAATGGCGATGGACTCCTTCAAAAATCGAATGATGCTCTCCATCATGTCTCCTTCATAGTAGGTTCCATCCTGATTGTGCATGATCACCACCGGAACCTGATATTTTGCCGCTACGGCAATCATTTCCGGATCCTTTTGCAATCCCCAGATGTCATTGATGATATGTGCTCCATTTTTAATGGCTTCTTCCGCCACCACCGCTTTCGTGGTGTCCACAGAAATGATGGCATTCGTTTTTTCCCGCAGCAATTTGATCACAGGGACGGTTCTTTTGATTTCTTCTTCTGCTGTAACCGGTGTAAAACCCGGTCGTGTAGATTCTCCACCAATATCGATTATGTGGGCCCCGTCTTTGAGCATATCAACTGCATGATCAAAAGCCTTTTGTGCATCAACAAAATCTCCACCATCGGAAAAAGAATCGGGCGTAACATTCAATATCCCCATGATGTAGGTTTGCTTGCCATACTCAAATTGTTTTCCCTCTATTGTTTGCTCTAATATAGGTACGTGGATCTGCAATGTTTTTCTATTCATCTTGTCGTCTATTCTTTAAAATTTAATAAAGGACATCACTTCAGAACGTGCTTTTGCATCGCTGGCAAAGACTCCACGTACTGCAGATGTGATGGTCTTGGATCCGGGCTTTTTGACGCCTCTCATGGTCATGCACATGTGTTCCGCCTCGATCACAACGATGACTCCATATGGTTCCAGCTTCTCCTGGATGATATCTGCAACAGTTGCTGTGAGTCTTTCCTGCAGCTGCGGTCTTTTTGCTACGGTTTCGACAACTCTTGCCAATTTGCTCAAGCCAGTCAGTTTCCCGTTTTTAGGCAGATAACCGACGTGCGCTTTGCCAAAAAAAGGAACCAAATGATGCTCGCAAACCGAATGGAACGGGATATCCTTGACCAAGACCAATTCTTCATATTTCTCTTGCTGAAAGTAGATTTCCAGGTGTTTGCTGGGATCGTCTGTCAAACCGGAAAATATTTCTTCATACATTTTAGCGATCCGCTTGGGAGTATCCAACAACCCTTCCCTGTCTGGATCTTCTCCAACCGCTATTAAAATTTCTCGTACGGCTTTTTCAATTCTTTCCTTGTCCATTCTATACCCTCCTGTCCACTGTGTTTCTCTTCCGAAAAATACATTCACATAATCACATTATACCCTGCTTCTCCAAGTTTTATCAAATTGTGCAAGAAAGCACTCCGTTACATAATCGTGTGATAGAATATGTTTCTAGTAATTGTGAACATCCAGGCTAATGGTCTTTTCATAGGCTTGTACAAATGGGCTGCAGAAATGATCTCCTTTGACTATAAAATGTATTCTCCAGTTTTACTCACTCAGTCATACGTCAGTATTAAAAAATAAAAAAAACGCAGACTTCTCTGCGCATAGATCCATTGGAGCGGGTGAAGGGAATCGAACCCTCGCGACTGGCTTGGGAAGCCAGGGCTCTACCACTGAGCTACACCCGCAATAAAGCTATAATAAGCCATACCAGCGAAAATGTAAAGAACAAATTTTAGAAATCTTTAAATCCATTCTCTCCCATGCCTTTTGGTTTGTCGTTGCTTTGGATCGATGTTTTTTTAATTCGAACTTTTTCGATTCGTTTGTCGCTTACTTCCATCACCTGCATCAATAAGTTATCATATCGTACTTCTCCAGTAGGCCCTGTCGGCAGGACGTTTCCGAACAAGCTGATCAGCAAGCCATTCAACGTTTCGAATTCGTCAACAGGCAATTCGACTTTTATAAGTTCCTGCAACTCGTCCAAACGAATTGTCCCCTTCGCTTCAAAATTTTGTTCATCCACTTGCCTGAATTCCATGTCCTCGTCCCTGTCGTATTCATCAAAAATATTCCCAACGATCTCTTCCACCAGATCTTCCAATGTAACGATGCCAGCAGTACCTCCATATTCATCAATAACGATTGCCATGTGTGTTTTTTCCTGTTGTAGGTCTAAAAACAGGGAATCGATTTTTTTTGTAACAGGAACAAAATATGGTTTCCTTACATGATCTAAAATGTCAAATCCTTCTTTTTTCGTTGCAATCAAAGACAGCAGATCCTTCACGTGCAAAATGCCAATGATCTGATCCAAACTTCCTTCGTACACTGGGATCCGGGAAAAAGTCTTGTTTTCCAATACTGCCATCAGCTCATGCAAAGAGATATCGGAAGGAACGCCCACCAATTCCATTCGATGGGTCATGATCTCTTCTACTGTCTTATCATTAAATTCAAAAATATTGTTGATCATGGTTTTTTCTCTTTGGTCTATGGCACCGATCTCCTCGCCAACATCCACCATCATGCGAATTTCTTCTTCTGTTACTTCATCATCTACCGCATTGGGATCGATGCCGAACAAACGAACAACGAAATTGGTGGATGCCGTCAAGATTTTGACAAAAGGATGCGCCAGTTTGGCGAGGATCACCAAGCTTTTCACCACAAAAAATGCAATCTTTTCCGCTTTTTTCATTCCCACCCTCTTAGGCACTAGTTCTCCAAAAACCAAGGTAAAATAGGATAGGATGACTGTAATGACAACAACGATGCTGACTCGCAAAATGGATTCTGCGACCGGAACACCCCAACCGATCAATGATCCTACGATTGGATCTGCAAAAGACTCTGCAGCAAAAGCACTGGCCAGAAAACCGGCCAATGTGATCCCTATTTGTATCGTTGCCAAAAATCCGCTGGGTTCTTTAAGCAGTTTTGTCAACTGGATGGCTTTTGGATTCCCATCCTCCGCCATTCTTTTTAATTTGTTATCGTTTAAAGTGATCAATGCGATTTCTGAAGCAGCAAAATATGCATTTACACCGATCAATAAGACTAAAAATATCAATCTGCCTATCAAGAGTAGCCTCCTTCGTATTTACTTGATCCGTCCGGCCTCTTTCAGCCATTGAACCGTATCTTTCAACGTTTCTGCAATATCTCTGGGTTTATAGCCCAGTTCCCTGGTCGCCTTTTGATGAGAATATCGATTATTGGCCATCAGTGTATAGATCGAGTAAGCCGTATACAATGGAGACTGGTGAAGTACTCGATAATATAATTCTGAAAATGGCGCTGTCAACTTGACAAACCATAACGGCAAAAAATATCGTATCTTTTTCTTGCCAGTCACCTCGTACATTACGTTAAATATTTCTTTAATGGTATAGTATTGATTGGACATGATATAACAGGCTCCTGGTCTTCCTAAATTGCAACTATGCCAGATCCCTTCCGCTACATCTCGAACATCTACAAAGTCATATCCGCCACTCATGCCTGCCCAAAGTCGATTATTGCAATAATCCATGATCATGGTGGTCATGTGGCCGTTCCCATAATCATATGGACCGATGATCCCTGAAGGGTGGATCACGTGAACATTCAAACCATTGGCTCGTGCGTCCAATACATATTTCGTAGCTTCTGCTTTCGTCTTGGCATAATGACCCACCACTTTATTTGGATCGAATTCTTCCGTTTCAGTCACTTCTGATCCTGGTGGATTTTCTGGTATGGCATGGACCGAACTGACGTAGATCAACTTTTTCACTTTGTATTTCAAACATAGGTCCACAACATTTTTTGTCCCGCCGACGTTAACGTCATGCAAATGTTGAAAATATCGGGATTTGATGCTGACGATACCTGCACAGTGAATGAAAATAATATTTTGATCCCCTGCCGCTTGAAAGACTACATCCAAAGAGTTTTTTTCGCATACATCTCCATGGAAAACTCTTTTGACACCTTCGACTACATTGTTCTCCCCTGTAAAAAGAAATACCCAGACACAACACCCGTGTTGTACCAATGTACGGGCCATTACATTCCCCAAATGACCGGACGCGCCGGTGACGACATATAGATCTTCCACGCCGACACCCCCCTCTATACCATCATATCAAATTCCATAAAATCTTTCATCATGAAAAGAAACCCATCCATGAAAATGGACCTGCTTTGCCATCTAAAAGACACAAAACAGGTATATGATGAAGGTGTAAAGCAAAAATAACTTGATTTGAGGTGAATCAAATGAAAAATATCAACCTTTCAAAAGACAGCTTTCTAAAAAGAGGTTTTCTGCTATTGCTGGTTTTCGCCATGCTGCTGGCCGTTTCCTGCAGCAATACAACAACAGATCCCACCAACAATGAAGAACCGCAAAACCAAACATCAACAGATGCTCCCGTGGATGAGGTCATTCGACCAGACCATGAGATCAATCCAACTCCGGATCCTTTGTCTGTAGATCAGGCAGCATTGTCCCTGGATGGTTATGGTGCTTTGGGGGCCTTGGCCGATGAAGACTTGACCCTGATCGACATGTTGACTTATGCAGTCCAAGATGAATATTTGGCACATGGTGAATACGTAGCGATCATGGATAAATTTGGCAATCAAAATCCCTATGCAAATATCAAACGATCCGAAGAAATGCATCTGTCATTCCTGCAGGAAGTCTATGATTCCTATGGCTTGGCGTTCCCGGAAGATACCTCCAGTGACCATTCGATCATACCCGAGGATCTTCTTCAAGCAGCACAAACCGGTGTTCAAGCGGAAATCGACAATATCGCCATGTACGAGAGATTTTTGGAATACGAGCTACCGGAAAATATTGAGCAAGTATTCATCGCTTTGAAAAATGGCTCTGAAAGCCATTTGCTGGCATTCCAAAAACAAGTAGATCGATTATCCTGAGAATTTGGTCAAATCGAGTAGGTAAGGCGGAGACTCTAAAATGGGGACGGTGACTTTTTTGCAAAAAAGTCACCGTCCCCACTCAAGCACCGTCCCCACTCAAGCTTTGCCTCTTTACAATTTCACGACCCGGTCGCACAATCGTTTGATCAAATGTTCTTCATGACTTATAACGACCAGCCCGATATCCTGCTTTCTTGCCACATCCCGTACTACATGCCAAATTTGGGCCTGGGTGATGGCATCCAGCATGGTGGTCATCTCGTCTGCAATCAAGAATTTAGTTTTCGATCCAAGAGCTCGCGCCACACAAAATCGTTGAAGCTCTCCACCGGAAAGTTCATTGGGCCAACGCTTCAACCATGCTTTTTCGATGCCAAGAGCCTCTAAAATTTCATCTTGAGGATCCCAACCTTCTTGCAATGTATTTTTCATGTGCCATCGTCCATTGACAGCTTTTTCCGGATGTTGAAAAACCAATTGAACCGGATTATAGGTTCTCTTCGGCAATGCCTCTCCATTCAAAGTCACTTTTCCTACTTGAGGATCTTCATAACCTGCCAGGATCCTTCCTAATGTGGTTTTTCCACACCCGCTTGATCCCATGATCCCGACCACTTCTCCGGATTCTATGGAAAAATTCATGTCCTGCAAGATCCATGGACCATTATCGTATCGAAATCCAATATTTTCCCCTTTAAGTTGCATGGATACACCTCACCATTCCGTCCCGAAGTTCTCTTGCTTCCGGTTGACCTGCACTGCACTCCGGCGTCGCCATGGAACATCTGGGTGCAAACAGACAACCCGGTGGCAAAGCACTCGGCAACGGTTGAAATCCTTCAATCGGCAAAAATTCATTTTGCGGAAGTGCTCTCCACAACGCTTTGCTGTAAGGATGACGAAGCTTTTCACCTCTGCCTTCGAAATCGGATACTGGTGCCACCTCAACCGTTGTACCTGCATAAAATACTGCAATGCGATCGGCGATTTTCAATGCAGTATCGATGTCGTGGGTGATCATCATGACCGCTGCACCTTCATCCGCCAGCTTTCTCAAATCGCGAATGGATTCCTGGACTGCCGCTGTATCCATACCGGGTGTCGGTTCATCTGCTATGATCAATGATGCACCACTTACTACGGCAGTGGATACCAGGACCCTTCTTGACATCCCACCGGATAGTTGGTACGGATATTGACCGTCAACTCCAGATTTTAAATGATATCTGGCAAATACATCCTTTTGTGCTTTTACAGGATCTCCTTTTCGCACTGCAGATTGTACCTGTTTGCCTACTTTCATCAAAGGATCCAGATACTTCACCGATTGGGGCACCAAGGCGATCTCCTTTCCCCGAAGCGACTGTTGGCGCTTTGTCGTCAAAGCTTCTCCTTTGTACATCATCGTGCCATTTACCGTTGCATTGGTGGGCAAAATCCCCAAGATGGCATGAGCCAGCAAGCTCTTTCCGGAACCGCTGGATCCAACCACTGCCAACACCTCGCCTGGCATGATATCAATGTTTAAACTGGTTATGACCTTCAGGTCTTTTTGTTTCAATCCTTTCGTATACTGAACAAAGGACACGGACAGATCCTCCACCTTTAACATTGCATTTTCATGGCTCCAATTTGTTGATGTCATGGAAGAATCCTCCTCTTCTCGTATCGCCCGTTCATCTTATTCATGCCCCCTGTAGGGATCCATCAATGAATACACGTTATCTCCCAACACATCAAATGAACGGACCATGATCAATAAAGCCAGACCCGGGAAAAATGCCAACCACCACATTCCAATGGACAAATATCGCATGGACTCCGACAGTATGATCCCTATGGCCGGTTGCTGGGGTGAGAGGCCGAATCCAAGAAAGGTGATGGCCGCTTCATGCAGCACAGCGTGTGGGAACAGCAAGACCAATCCGACAAACAATTGGGGTGCCAAATGAGGCAAGATATGATGGATCGCGATCCATGCCGGTGATTTTCCGAATTGTCGGGATACTTCCACAAACTCTGAGTTTCGAAGCTGCAGAACCTCTGCACGGATGATCCTGGTCAAACTTGGCCAGTGGGTAAATGTTATACCCAGGATCACACCTTTCATTCCTCCCCCAAGTGCAAAGGAGATCAGGATCAGGGCCACCAAATGAGGCACGCTGAGAAACAGGTCCACCAACCAGGAAATGAGTGCATCCACCTTCTTTCCCAAGGTGGCTGCCATCAAACCAAGGACCAACGCCACTAAAGCACTGGTGGTGGAAGCCAGCACACCCACCCCCAGACTCAAGGCCAATCCCTTGATCGTACGGGCAAACATGTCTCTTCCCAACCAATCTGTTCCAAATAAATGTTCCAGAGATGGAGACAGGTTTCGCATGTCCAAAGAAGTCTGCAGCTGTTGCGTACCAACGACAGCATTACCTATCACGATGGCCAAAAGGATGGCTCCGGAAAAAATAATGGTGGTCAACGTCTTCTGTCTTCTATTGAATCCTAAAAAAGCTCGTTTCTTCATGGTCGTTTCCAAAGGTTTGATCATCAGCACGAACCTCCTTTGGAGATCCTTGGATCCACGATTTGATAAATCAGATCCGCCACCAGGTTTCCAAAGAAAACAAAGATGGCACTAAAGAGCACAACACCTAAAAGCAGGGGCACATCTCCCCTTAACCCGGCTTGGACCGTTGTTTGTCCCAATCCCGGATAAGAAAAAACCTGTTCCGCCAATACGGCTCCTCCAAACAGTTCACTAAAACCTGCAAATTGGAGGGTGATGGCCGGCAAAGCCACATTGCGCAGACCATGGCGCCAAAACAATGTAAAGCCACTTTCACCCCTGGCACGAGCAAACAACACATACTCGCTGGACAAAATTTCGATCATCTTTTGACGAGTATGCAATGCCACATTTGCAACTCCTAGAATCCCCAGAGTCAACGCCGGCAGGATCAAGTGCCGGATCCGATCTCCCAAGGTCACGTTCTCCGCCAATACACCGGCGGGAACACCCAATCCAATGGGAAACCAGCCAAGATTGACTGCAAAAACGATCAACAGCAGCAATCCCAGCCAAAAGGTGGGTGTGGATGCCAGTGTCAAACAATACCATTTGATGGATTTATCGATCATCTTGCCCTCGTTCATTCCAGCCAAAATACCAAGAACAAAACCCAAAAGACCGCTCATGACCCAGGCGATCAGCATCAAAGCAAGAGACGCCACAAACCGTTCTTGTATGATTTCCAGCACCGGCCTTCGAAAGATCATGGATGTCCCAAGATCTCCTTTCAATACAGCAGCTCCCCAATGAAAAAACTGTTGTACTGGAGGTTGATCCAACCCCAGTACGCCGCGATCATTTCCCGCTGTTCCGGCCCTACCCGCATCATGTCCGCCCCCACATACGCCTGAATAGGATCGATGGGTGAAAAACTGATCAACATGAAACTGATGAAGGAAATTGCTATCAGCAACGTGACCAACCGCAAACTTTTCTTTAATGCATATCGTATCGTAGCTCGTTTGTTCATCGTTGCCTCCCCTAATT